>CAVZQP010000002.1:0-1482694 GCA_963777485.1 uncultured Acidimicrobiaceae bacterium
ACCTCGATCCGGCCACTGCTCGGCTTGATCAGTCCGAGGATCACCCGCAACAGGGTGGTATTGCCGGCGCCGTTCGAACCGATGAGGCCACAGAACCGCCCGACCCAGAACGACACCCGGTCGAGAACCACGGCGACCTCCGAGCGACACGCTCATGTCCTCGACCCGGAGCACCGGTCGCGGCGCCCCCGCCGGTGGTATCGGAGCGCGGCCCTCCGGTTGCCGCCACGGGGTCGGCCTTCACGGTCACAGGTGCTGCGTGGAGGCGCCGGTGGTGATGGCCTTCTTTATGGCGTTGAGCTCGGCCATCATCCAGGACTGGTAGTCGTAGCCGGGGACCGGCATGGTCTCGTAGACCCCGACCACCGGCACCCCGGCCGCGAGCGCGGTCTGGCGGATCGAACCGGTGAGCGAGCTGGTGACTTGCTGGTTGTAGCAGAACACCTTCACCTGGTGCTCGGTGAAGAACCCATTCTCCAACGACACGTCCTGCGGCGTGGGGTCGGTGCCGTTCATGATGTCGGCCTGGAACTGGAACGGCGTCAGGTTGTTGATCCCCATGGCCGTCAGCAGGTAGTCGGCGACCGGCTCGGTCGTGGCCGCCGTCGTTGCCCGCGTACTTGGCCTTGAACGCGGCGATGGCGTAGATCCACGGCTGGAGCGAAGCCACGAACTTCGCCTCGTTGGCGTGGAAGGTCGACGCGTGGGCGGGGTCGAGCGTGGACAGATCGGTGGCCAGCGCCTTTGCCACGGCCGGCATCGTCCTCGGGTCGTACCACAGGTGCGGGTTCGCCGTGCTGTCCGGCAGACGAAGTAGATGCTGCACGTTGATCACCTTGCGAGCCGAGTTCGGCGAGGCCGAGGCGAGGGTGCCCATGAACGTGTCGTAGCCGACCCCGTTTTCGATCAGGAGGTTCGCGTTGGCGATGTCCTGACCGACGCTCGGCGTGGCCTCATAGGTATGGGGATCGGTGTTCGGGTTCGAGTCGACCGAGTACACGCTCACGTACTTGCCGCCTATCTGCGACGCCACGTTGCCGTACTCGTTCTCTCCCGCCACGACCGCGACCTTGGCCCCGCCAGTTGCGCCGAGGCCGTGGTCACGATCGCCCCGACGGGCAACAGCACCACCGCCAGCTCCCACATCGCCGCGGCCACCTTCGCGAATCTGAACATCGTCCTCCGGTCTTTCACTGTCGTCGTCGGCGTCGCCGACACGGTCCTACCGACCCCGGTGCAAGCCCCAGGCGAATCCAGCGTCCTCAAGCGCTTGTCTGGATCGGTTTCAGATAACCGTAGACCGTATCTGGAACGGTTGCAAATACACTCCGGGAAGATCGGCCGATCCATGGCTTGTTCCTTATATAAGGAAGCGCTAATGTATGAAGTGTGGTTGACACCAAGGCGCCTGACCGCCTGGTCGGAGCGGTGGACCTGCTCAAGGCCCTGGCGTCTGCCATCCGTTTGGCCACCGTCGTCGAGCTCGGCGAGGGGCCTCGCTGCGTCCACGAGCTGCAGACGTCGCTCGAGGCCGCCGGACGGCAAGTGAGCCAGCCACTGTTGTCCCAGCACCTCAAGGTGCTACGCGAGGCCGGCCTGGTCACCACCACCCGGCGCGGTACCGAGATCACCTACCAACTGGCCGACGCCCACGTCGGTCACATCGTCAACGACGCCATCCGACACTCACAGGAGGAACATCCATGACCACCACCCACGCCGAGCACCCCGACCACACCCATGTGCACGGTGAAGGCTGCGGACACGTCGCCGTCCCCCACGGCGACCACGTCGACTACGTCCACGACGGGCACCTGCACGCCGCCCACGACGGGCACTTCGACGAGTGCACCACCGACGGACCACACCGAGCACCCCGGGCACGATCACACCCACGGCGAGGGCTGCGGACACGTCGCCGTCCCCCACGGTGACCACGTCGACTACATCCACGACGGGCACCGCCATGCCTCCCACGAAGGCCACTGGGACGACCACTGAGCCGTCGGAACGGACCGGTACGGACTCATGGTGATCGCCGCCGACGCTGACGGTCTGCCGGGTCGGGCGCCCCAAGAGCGCTCAACCCGGCAGAAGCGCGCCCTTGCCGCCGTCTTGGAAGCATCCGACGGGTTCCGCTCGGCTCAAGAACTTCACGCCGAGCTCCAAGCCCAAGGCGAGAACATCGCCCTCACCACCGTCTACAACCAAGTCCGAGCGCTCGCCGACGCGGGCGAGCTCGACGCCCTGCGAAGCGACGACGGCGAAACCCGCTACCGCCGCTGCGCCAGCGACGACCACCACCACCACCTTGTCTGCCGCCACTGCGGCACCGCCATCGAAGTCGAAGGACCACAAGTCGAACGCTGGGCCACCAGGACCGGCAAGGAGCACGGCTTTCTCGACGTCACCCACACCGTCGAGATCATCGGCACCTGTCCAGACTGCGCACCCGCAGTTCAGCGACGCGGCCGTTCTCCCCGACCCTGAGTTCGTTCCAACTCAACGAAGTCACGGTGGCCTCGTTCGGGTCACCCAGGTCCTCGACACGCTGATGAAGAGGCCACCGCGCGGCCCCGATGCAGGGAATCATGTAACCGACAAGGCCACGGAGTTACTGCCGTACGGGGCGTAGGGGCGCCCGCATTTCTTGAGCCGCCATCAGCCCGTCGAGCACCTCTCTGATTACAGACGAAGACTCGCAAGACCACCGGTGCTCTACGGCGTCAATTCGCCGGATCGGCTCGCAACAACTTCTGGCGGCCTCGTGATCGTTGAAGTTCGCCCTGCGGGCGACCCCGCCAGAACTTCTTGCTCGGCCCAAGGGCTGCCCTCTCCGGAACTTGACCCCGCTTCGCTGCCGGCGGAGATCGCCGGTCATGCGAACGACGCAGTGGAGTCGTTCGCAAGGAACGAAGGTAAGAGCACGAGGAGAGAATCATGAGCAACACGACAACCATCGTCCCCGGGAACCTGACTCGGGAGCCCGAATCCGCTACACCCGCGAACGTCAGGCACGACCCAACTGGGGGTCGCCGTCAGCCGGCGCTGGCAGAACCGGACCAGCCAGGAGTGGCAGGAGGCGACGTCGTTCTTCGACGTGATCTGCTGGCGTGACCTGGCAGAGAACGTAGCCCTCAGCCTTTCCAAGGGCATGCCCGTGGTGGTCACCGGCCGCCTCGAGCAGCGCAACTGGGAGAGCGACGAGGGCGAGCATCGATCCAAGGTCGAGATCGTGGCCGACGAGATCGGCCCGAGTCTGCGCTTCGCCACTGCTGACGTGCGGCGGGTCCAGCTTCAGGAGGCCGCCAACTTCCTAGCCCGGAGCGGACTTCCTGCTCACGCAAATCCCCCAAAGCAACAGCCCCGGCCCTGCCGGGGTTGTTGCGCGTCCGGGTTCAGGCCGTGCCGGCAGAGCCAGCGCGCTCGGGCGACTGTTGGAGTATCGGGCGCGTCGAACTGTGCCACCGAAGGCCCCGAATCCGTCGCCCCCAATCCCACTCCATCGGACTACTTCAGCGGCCCGAACTCTGACAATCCGTAGCACAGCATTTCCCTCCACCTACACGCGCGCTCTTCTGTCCCAGTGCGCCTCGTCGCTCCCAGTCCAGACCGCTACGTTCTCGGCCGCCCATCAGCCACATCAGATTGCTTCACACGTCTGGCACCCGTGGCTCGCTCAAGGGGCTGATCGTGGTCGCCGGTCCCACCGTAGCTGCGGGACGAGGGTCGTCCCAACGACGGGAGTGCGACGTGATTTCGTTGCGCCGGATGAGCTTGGGCGCTGGGTATCGGTACCTGATGGAGTCCGTGGCGGCGGGCGATGGAGTCCGTCGCCAGTCAACAAGTCTGACCACCTACTACACCCAGTCGGGTACACCACCGGGCGTGTTCCTGGGCGCCGGCCTGGCCGCCCTCGACGACGGTCGAGGGGTCGTAAAGGGATCGGCAGTCGGCGAAGAGCACCTGTTCAACCTCCTCGGAATGTGCGCCGACCCGGTGACTGGGAAAGCCTTGGGCCGCCCGCCCAACCGCTCCCAGCTCTCCTTGGCCACGCGGATGGCAGAGCGAGGGCAGGCCATCGCACCAACCGCCAGTGAGGCGGAGCGAGCCGGACAGAAACCCTGGAGCGAGGCCGGGGAACGAGCTCGAGGGGGAAAGTTCCGCGCCCCCGTGGCCGGGTTCGACCTCACCTTCTCGCCCTCCAAGTCGGTGTCCACAGCTTGGGCCCTGGCCGAAAGGGAGACCAAGGCGCTCATCTACGACTGCCACCGCCGGGCCATCGACGTCGTGCTGACCTACGCCGAGCGCGAGGTGTTCCGCTCGCGCTCGGGCAAGGGTGGCGTAGTCCAAGAGGACGTCGAAGGTGTGGTGGCCACCGCGTTCAGCCACTGGGACTCGAGGGCCGGAGACCCCCAGCTTCACGACCATGTCGTGGTGGCCAACCGGGCGCGCTCCGTCTCTGACGGCACCTGGCGGACCCTCGACTCGCGGGGCCTGTTCAAGTCTGTGGTGATGCTCTCCGAGCTGCACCAGGGCGTGCTCAGCGACCTGTTGACCGAAGCTCTCGGGTGGGGCTGGGACGGTCGGACACGCCGGCACTCGGAACAACTGCGGTGGGAGGTGACCGGCGTATCAGAGGCGCTGATGACCGAATTTTCCCAGCGGGCCGCCGTAATCGAGGACCGCAAGACCGCGTTGGTGGACGCCTTCGTCGCCGCCCTTGGGCGCCAGCCGACCAGTGTGGAGTTGCTGAAGCTGCGCCAACGAGCGACCTTGGAAACCCGACCCCTCAAGGAGCATCACAGCCTGCGAGAGTTGACCAGAGGGTGGCGAGGACGAGCGGAGAGTTACATCGGAGACGACCAATCCTCATGGGTGGCCAGCCTGGCCGATCGCAACGATCTGCCCCTCTTGCACGCCGAGGACCTGGCCGATGAGATCCTGGCCGACGCCGCCGGCGTGGCGGTGCAGAGCGTGGCCGAGCGCCGGGCCACCTTCTCCCGGGCCAACGTCCTGGCCGAGGTGCACCGCCAGTTCCACGGTGTCCGCTTCGCCTCGCCAGACGAGCGGATCGCGCTGGCCGAGCGCACCGTGGACCTGGCGCTGGCCCAGTCCCTGCTGGTCTCGGCACCCAAGCTGCACCACACGCCCGAGCGTCTGCGCCGCGCCGACTGGATCGAGCCGGTTCCGGGCCAAGGGCCACGAGGTATACACCACCGCGACGCTGTTGGAGGCCGAGGCCCGGCTGCTCGAGGCCGGGCGCCAGGTGGGCGGGCCCGACGTTTCCATGGGCGTCGTGGCGTCGGTGACCGGGGCCAACCTGCGCGGACGGCACCATCCACTCAGCATCGATCAGGCGCTGGCCGTGGAGCGAATCGCCACCTCGGGCCGCTCCCTCGACGTGCTGGTCGGTCCGGCCGGAACGGGCAAGTCCACCACGATGGCCGGGCTCCGGGCGGTGTGGGAAGCCGAGTACGGAGCGGGCTCGGTGCTGGGCCTGGCCCCCTCTGCCGCCGCGGCCGAGGTGCTCTCAGAGGAGCTCGGTATCGACACGGAGAACACGGCCAAGTGGCTCTACGAGCACCGCCGAGAAGCCGAACGGCTGCACGCGCTGGCGGAGTTGCGAGGTGAACTGGCGTCTCCTCACCCCACGTCCGGGCAACCCTCGGCCACGCGAGCCAAGGTGGCCCGGGCCGAAGCTGAACTGGCCCGCTGGTGGCTCCGCGCCGGTCAGCTGGTGATCGTCGACGAGGCCAGCCTGGCCGGAACGTTCGCACTCGATGAACTCGTGAGCGCGGCCGGAGCCGCCGGGAGCAAAGTGGTCCTGGTCGGTGATGACCGTCAGATCAGCGCGGTGGAGTCCGGCGGGATGTTCGCCGCCCTGGTACGTGACCGCGACGGCCTGGCCCCAGCATTGAGCGACGTGCGCCGGTTCTCCCACGAATGGGAGAAGGCGGCCAGCGTCGAGCTGCGGCAGGGATCTCCCGACGCCATCGACGCCTACACAGCGCACGGGCAGATCGACGAGGGGAACCGTGAGGAGATGCTCGACGCCCTCTACCGGGGATGGAAGGAGGACACCAGGGCCGGCCGGACGAGCCTGATGATCGCCGGAGACCTGGGCAGTGTGAGCGAGCTCAACGGCCGGGCCCGGGCCGAGCGGATCGCCGCCGGAGAGGTGGAAGAGCGCGGGTTGGACGTGGCCGGTGCAGGCACGGCCGGGGTGGGCGACAAGATCGTCACCCGTCAGAACGACCGGCGCCTCGCCTCGGGCCGAAGCTGGGTCCGCAACGGCGATCAGTGGACCGTTGCTTCCACCCATGACGATGGTTCCATGACGGTCCAGCGGGTCAAGGGCACAGGGAAAGTCGTCCTCCCAGCCGGCTACGTGCGGGAACACGTCGAGCTCGCCTACGCCTCGACGGCGCACCGGGCCCAGGGCCGCAGTGTCGACACGGCGCACGCCATGGTCTCTTCGACCACCACCCGCGAGGTCCTCTACGTCTCGGTCACAAGGGGAACGGAGCACAACCGGCTCTACGTGGACACCCACTACGATCCCGACCCGCAGACCTCCCACGGCGACGTGGGCGAGCCGGTGACGGCTCGAGAGCTGCTGGCCGGGGTGCTGCGCAACGAGGGTGCCGACGTGGCGGCGCACGAGATGATCCGCCGCGCACAGGACGAGACAGAAGGCATGGAGCGCCTGTCGGCCGAGTACCTGACGCTGGCCACACTGGCCCAAGCAGAGCGCTGGGACGCCTTGCTCGTCCGCTCCGGGCTGACCGATGCCGAGCTGGAAGCCGCTCGGGCCAGCGAGGCGCACGGCCCGCTGCTGGCATCGCTGCGCGAGGCCGAAGCCCGTGGTCTCGACGTCGAGGCAGCCTTCTCCCAACTGGTGGCCCGGCGCTCCCTGGCCGACGCCGCCGACGTGGCCGCGGTGCTCCACGGCCGGGTGGACCGCTGGGCCCAGGCGGCCGGTGGCCGACGGCGGAGAGCAGACAATCTCATCGCCGGGCTGATTCCCAGGGCAAGAGGCGTCAGCGACCCCGAGATGGCCCAGGCGTTGGCTGAGCGGGATGCGGCCATACAAGAGCGTGCCCTCACCTTGGCCGCCCAAGCGATCGAGGCCGGAGCCGGCTGGGTGCAACGCCTCGGGAGCCTGCCGTCCGATCCTTCCCGACGAGCCCGCTGGGTTCGTGAAGTCTCGACGGTCGCGGCCTATCGGGACCGCTGGCACATCACCGAGCAGCGCAGCATCGGGGCCAAGAGCGATGTCGGGAGCACTGAGCAGATGGGCCAGCGCCAGCGGGCACTGGCCGCGGCAGAGCGCGCCGTGGCCATCAGCCACGACGCTCATGGCGAACAAGCAGGCCCTGCCTGGGAGCCGCAGATCGAGGTGGTGACGGGAGTCGAGCTCTGAGTCGGCGTCCCTATGCCGCGCCACGAAGGCTCTGCTCGAGTCGTCGGACGCCCCGGTCTTCTCGCCCGGGAGCCACTCCCTGGTAGATGTCGAGGAACACCGAGAGGGTCCGGTGACCTGACCAGCGCTGGCAGACGACGGCATCGACTCCCTCCCGTAGCCACCAGGAGCAGGCGGCATGGCGCAGGTCGTGGCGCCGGAGGCGCGAGAGTTTGGATTGGCGGGGGTCGTCGGGTGCGAGGTCGGCCCTGCGGGGGAACAACTTGGCGCACGCCGGCTCCCACACGCTGACGGCGAACCTGTTGCCGGCGAACGCTTTGCCATTGCGGTGGAACACGAGCCCGCCGGGGCCTTCGCCGTAGAGCTCCAGGTGTTGACGGAGCTTGGCAACCAGAAGCGACGGCACGGGGACCCGGCGGCTCTCGGTGAGATCTCGGTCCTTCAGTGGTCCCCATTCGGGATCCTCGTCGGGGTCGAGCCACCGATCCCGGGTCGGACGATGGGTGCGTCGGACGACGAGCCATCCGGCCTCATCGGCCGACGGCAGTTCCAGGTCCTCGCTCACGAGCCCGGCCGCCTCCCCTGGTCGAAGCCCGCACAGAGCCATGACCAGCACGAAACACTCGACAACTCCGCCCCACGCCCCCTCGGAGACGCACGCTTCAGCCAGCGCCAGTGACTGGGACAGGCTGAGCACCATGTCGGCGTCCACGGCCAGACCGGCCCGCCCGGCCGCCAGCGTGGCCTTACCCTTCACCTTGCGTCGGGCACGGACCACCACCCACGGGCTTCGGTCGATCGGGAGGTCATCCCGGGCGATCGCCCAGTTCCAGGCCGCCCTGAGCGGTTGCAGGTACCGGGTCAGGGTCGCCGCCGACAGCCGCGTGCCGGGTTTGCGTTCGCTGACCTCGATCCGTGAGACGAATGCCTCAATCTGCTTCGAGGTGAGCGAGTCGGCGGGAGCCGAATGGGCTTCCAGCCACCGCTGCCCGGCCAGCTGCCGATCGGTGATCCGCCCCTCCAGGTGGGCCGGCAGGAAGCTGGCCTGGCTCAGGTAGTCCTCGACGGCGACGAGATCGTCGCCGGCCGGCTCAGCGCCCGGCACCAGCAGCCAGCGCCGTGCCCGGTTGTACGACCGTGCCGCCGCCTCCTTGGTCGCCGGCTCCCATTCGGAGTGTTGGTGGAAATAGAGCTCCGTCAGGGCGAACACCGAAGGTGCCACAGACACCGCTGGTGCCTGCGGTTCGACGAACTGCTTCGTCTTGAGATCGAAGGGCAGCCCACGGGTGAAATCCCGCTCTGCCCGCTCCCTCCACGTCTCGGCCAATCCGGCTTTGTGGAAGCGCTTGAACCACTGGACGCCGTCACACTTGCCCTTGACGTCCCAGCAGTCGACATTCCGCCGCCTGACCCCACCGCTGGCCCGGTCGGTCGCCCGCTGGACCCTCCTCTGCTTGACGACCCATGCCTGGAACGTCCTCGGAACCCACGGATCCGGGTAGTTGCGGGCCATTGCGATCACCTCCAACCGGCTCACCGTGGCGGTGATCCGTGCCTGACTGTCCGGGACCGGATCACCAGCGTACCCCCGTCAGGTTGAATCTGGGTTGAATTGAGAGCCGAAAAGGCGCCGATCGACCCTCTTTCGGCCCCCGTCTTCGGTCGGTCGGCCACTCTCATCGGATCCCGTGTGGCCGATAACCGGTTCACAGATTATGACCTTGAACAGGTAGTTCGAGGGAAATACCCTTGGCTCCTGTGGTAACGGCAGACGTCCTAGAATGGGACACACGCCCGAGTAGCTCAGTTGGTAGAGCACTTCACTTGTAATGAAGATGTCGCGGGTTCGATTCCTGCCTCGGGCTCCGTACGGGCCATGCACGGGGGTTTGGCGCTCGGCTCAGTGGGAAAGGCGCGGGGGACCGGATCCGATGGGAGGCGCCTGATGCTGTCCGACTTCAAGAAGTTCGTGCTGCGCGGCAACGTGGTCGACCTGGCCGTCGCCATCGTTGTCGGCACGGCGTTCACCGCCATGGTCGCGGCGTTCGTGAAGGACTTCATCACGCCACTCATCGCAGCGATCTTCGGGAAGAGCGACTTCTCGAACCTCTATTTCAAGTTCCACAACTCGAAGTTCTATTACGGCTCGTTCATCAACACCGTCGTCTCGTTCCTCATCATCGCGACGGTGGTCTTCTTCGCGGTCGTGCTGCCACTCAACGCATTGATGAAGCGCCTGAACATGGTGCCGAAGGAGGAGCCCGAGCCCGAGACCCGCGAATGCCCCGAGTGCCTGAGCGAGATCCCCCTGGCGGCGCACAAGTGCGCGTATTGCACGTCGGAGGTGGCTTCGGCGGCCTGACAACTCGCCGGCGGTGGCGGGTCGTGCGATTTCGGGTCAGAGTTTTCTTCGAAGCAAGGGCGCACGGGACACGGACGCCGACCATTCGCCCCTTGATGAACACCGATCCCGGCTTGGGCCGCCTGGCACTCACCACAGCCGACGTCGCGGGGATGTCGAACGAGCAGCTCGCGGGAAATCTGGACGGCTTGTTCCAGCTCCGGTCGGCGGTCGACGGGCGGATCCTCGTCCTGCTGGGTGAAGCCGAGCGGCGGCAGGCCTTCCGGGACGATGGCGCGACCTCGGCTGAGAACTGGGCCGTCGAGAGGTTCAGCGTGGCCGTTCCGACGGCGAGGGCGCTCGTACGCGTCGCCGAGAAGGCCTGGGATCTGCCGCAGCTGACCGAGGCCCTGAAGGACGGCGAGATCACCTTCGACAAGCTGCGGGCGGTCGTTGACGTCGCGACCCCCGAGAACGACACTGAGCTGGTCGAGGCGGCGCGGGAACGATCGGTGCGCGAGCTGGCCGAGGTGGCTCGCTCGCATCGGGAAGCACCCGCCCCATCCCAGGCCGCACTGGATCACGACCGAAGGTCGCTGCGCTTCAACGACACCTTCCGCACGATGACTGTGCAGCTGCCGCCCGAGTCCTTTGCTGAGACTCGCAGCTGCATCGAGTCGATAGCCCGGGACGTCCCCTCGGACGGCGAGACGCCGTGGGACCAGCGCATGTGCGACGGGTTCATGGGTTTGGTCCGCTCGCAGTCCAGGGGCGCTGATAGGAGTGACGGCTCTATCAAGAGTCCCTACTTCGTCGTCGTGCACGTGCCCATCGCGGCGTTGGTCGACCCGTCCGGTGAGGGCTCAGACCTCGCTGGGGAGCTCGAGCGAGACGGCCTGCTCAACGTCGCTACCGTGCAGCAGATCGCCTGCGACGCCACCGTCGCGTTGGCCGTCGACGATGAGGCTGGTCGGACCATGTACGAGGGGCGTAGCCGCCGTGATCCGAGCGGACCTCAACGCCGCGAGGTGCGGCGACGGGACCGACATTGCCGCTTCCCCGGCTGTGCGAACGTCACCTTCACGAACACCCATCACATCAAACGTTGGAAACCTGACCGCGGTCCGACTGATATCGACAATCTGTGTTTGTTGTGCGTCCATCATCACCATTTGGTGCACCAGGGCGACTGGATCATGTCCGGGAATGCCAACGAGGAACTCACTTTCGTAGGGCCGAGCGGACGCGTCATGACGTCGCGGCCGTCGCCGCTGTGGACCGCCGTGACGGGTCCGGCGGCACGCCGGGCGGTGGACCGCCGGAAGGCGGACTAAGAGCGAGTGGCGCGCTGGCGCGCCACCTCGAAACACGCCACCGCACCCGCCACGCCAACGTTGAGCGAGGGCAGCGCGCCGTGTTGGGGGATCGCAGCCAACGCATCGCAGCGGCGGCGGACGAGCGGCGCGAGGCCCTTCTCCTCGCTGCCGACGACGAGCGCGACGGGCCCATCGCCGAGGGGAAGTTCGTAGAGGGACTGGTCGGCCTCGCCGGCCAGGCCGATCGACCACACACCGAGATCGCGGAGCTCTTGGAGGGCGGTCGGGATGCCGCCGACGACGGCGAAGGAGAGGTGCTCGATCGCCCCGGCGGCCGTCTTGGTGACGGTTGCCGAAAGACGGGCGGAGCGGTGGCGCGGGAGGACGACGCCCCCGACGCCGGCGCACTCGGCGCTGCGCAGGAGGGCGCCGAGGTTGCGGGGGTCGGTGATGCCGGCGGCGATGAGGAGGAACGGCGGGGTGCCGTCCTTGGCGGGGCGGGCCAGGTCCACGAGGGGGACCGGATCGAGCGGCCGGGCCAGCGCGACGACGCCTTGGGGCGCGTCGGTGCGGGCCTGTGAATCGAGACGGGCTCGGGGCACGGACTCGACGGGGACGCGGCGCTGTACGGCGAGCTCCTCGATGCGGTCGAGCTGGGATGACGGGTCCTGGTCCTCGGCCATGAGGATGCGGCGGACGCTGCGGCGGTTGGCGACCAGGAGCTCGAGTACGGCGCGTCGACCTTCTACCTGGTCACCGCCCAGCTCACCGAGGGGCGGGCCGGACGACGTGCGGCGGCGGTCGTGACGTTGGGCCGTGCTGTTGTTGTTCCTGCCGCTACGACCGGATGTGGGGGCCGGGGCAGGGCGGCGACGGGCTCGGCGGCCGGGTGGTGGGCTCATCGCTGCTCCATGAGGACGATCGCCATGCAGGCGATGCCCTCGGCTCGCCCGAGTGCCCCGATGCCCTCGGCACGGGTCGCCTTGACTGAGACGGGTGCGTTCACCACCTGGCCGAGTTGTTCGACCATGGCTTCGGTGTGCGGGGCCAGACGGGGCGTGTCCGCGATGATCGTGCAGTCCGCGTTGACGACCTCCCATCCTTTGGCCGAGGCCAGTCGGACCACCTCTGTCAGCAGTGCGACGCTGTCGGCGCCCGCCCACTTGGGGTCGGTATCGGGAAAATGCCGGCCGAGATCGCCGAGGCCAACCGCACCGAGGATCGCATCGGCGAATGCGTGGCAGACGGCGTCGGCATCGCTGTGACCGGCGAGGCCGCGGGCGCCCTCGATCACGACGCCGCCGAGCACTAGAGGGCGGTGCGGGTCCTCGGAGAAACGGTGGACGTCGATACCCTGGCCGACGCGCACGTCAGGCCTCCTGCGTAGCTGCAAGCAGCCGCTCTGCTACGACGAGGTCGTCAGGCGTCGTGATCTTGATGTTGTTCGGTCGGCCGGGGACGACACGCACCCTTCCGCCCGACGTCTCGACGAGCATGGCGTCGTCGGTGGCGACGGTGTCGGGGCTGTTCTCTGCCCGGACGTGCGCTGCACGCAACGCCTTGGCCTGGAAAGCCTGAGGTGTCTGCACGGAGACGAGCGTGGTGCGATCGAGGGTGTTCGTGACGTTCATCTGGCCGTCCACGACCTTGATGGTGTCACTCGGGGCCAGCCCGGGCACCGCCCCGACGACGCCGTCCTCGTGCAGCGCCTCCAGCACTGCGGAGAACAGGGCGGCCGGCGCCAGCGGGCGCGCCGCGTCGTGCACCACGATGACGTCGGCGTCGGTCGGCACGGCTTCGAGGCCGCAACGGACCGACTCGGCGCGGGAGGCACCGCCCGTGACGACGGCGTCGGCGCCTGGCTCACGAGTGGGCTCTGCGTCGACTGGTATGACAAGGACGACGCCGTCGGAGACGGCGCGGCACGCGTCGACTGCCCACGACAACACCGGGCGGCCGCCCAGGGAGGAGAACTGCTTGCGCTCGCCAAATCGCTGGCCGGATCCGCCGGCGACGACGATCGACCACACCCGTGCCACGGTACGACCGGGCCGGGCGATCAGGTCAGTGCGTCGTTCAGACGCTCTTCGGCGGTCTCCTCGTCCACATTGAGCGCAAAGGTCAGCTCAGAGACAAGGATCTGGCGGGCCCGCTGCAACATGCGCTTCTCGCCCGCCGAGAGGCCTTTGTCCTTGTCGCGGATGGACAGGTTCCGAACCACTTCGGCCACCTGATAGATGTCTCCCGAACGGAGCTTCTCGGAGTGGTTCTTGTAGCGGCGGGACCAGTTCGTCGGCATGCGCGCTTCCTTCTTGCGCAGCACCGCGAAGACCTCCTCCACCTCCTCGTCATTGATGACCTCACGCAGCCCAACGCCCTCGGTGTTGTCGGCCGGGACGTTGAGGATCAGATCGCCATAAGCGAGCCGCAGGACGAGGTACTCGCGCTTCTCGCCGAAAGCGACCTTGGTCTCGCGCTTTTCGATGACGGCAGCCCCGTGGTGGGGATAGACGACTTTGTCTCCGACCTTGAAGGACACAGGACTCAGGACTCCTTGAGTGGAACAGGTAGGCCCGCGCAGGCGCACGGACGTGCGGGCATTGCTGGAGAGAGATGGTCGGCACGGGCCCGATCCGTCCGACGACGGCCATCTATTTTACCAGATGCGCGGCCTATTCATAGCGCTCGAAAATACTGGCCTCGACGAGGCGGGCGAGGCCGTCACGGATGTGACGTGCCGTGGCGGCACCGATACCGTCGACCGATTCGAGCTCTGCGGCCGAGGCGGAGAGAATCTCGGGCAGGGAGCCGAATCGCTCGACCAGGCGAGTGATCAATGTCTCAGATATCTGCTGGGGCAGCCGGTGCAGCATCCGGTAGCCGTGTGGGGCGAGCGAGGTGTGCAGCTCATCGCTGGACGAAGGCAAGTTGAGCGCGCCGACGACGCTGGGGAGGTCCATCAGGTCATCGGCCTCGAGCGCGCGCAGCCGGGCGATTCCCTTCTCGTCCGTGTAGTCCATCAGGACGAGGGTCAGGCTCTCGTCCACGCCGGCTGAGAGCTCGTCGGTCTGGAGGCGAATGAGCCGGCCGTCGGAGCCCAGCTCGACCAAGTGGCCCTCGATCTCCACGGCAATGCGGCGGACCATTTCGCCCGGCTGCAGGATGGCCACGACGTCGCGCACCGATACCGAGTCCTCCATTTCGAGCCTCGTGAGCGTGGAGAGAGCGTCGTCGTACCGGGAACGGAACCGCTGCAACGTCGACAGGGCCTGACTCGACCTGTCGATGAGCCACCCTGCCGTCTGCGTAGTGTGCTTTCGTTCATTGCGGTACACGGCGATGGTTGCCATCGCCTCCGACACTGCGACCACAGGGACGTCGATGGAGCGGGCGACGCGCTCGGCCGTGCGATGGCGTGTACCGGTCTCCGAGGTCGGGATGCTCGCCTTGGGAACGAGGTGCACGTTTGCCCGCGCAATCCGGGAGACGTCAGGCGCGAGGATGATGGCGCCGTCCATCTTGGCCAGCTCGGACAGCCGTTGTGGGGTGTACTCGGCGTCGAGCAGAAAGCCACCGGTGCAGATCGAGAGCACCGCAGGGTTGTCGCCGATGATGATCAGCGCGCCGTGCTTTGCCTGCAGGACCCGGTCGAGGCCCTCTCGCAGGGCGGTGCCCGGCGCGATGAGAGCCAGCGCGTCGTTCAGCGGCTGGATGCCGCCGGGACCGTCGACCACCCGGGCATCGTACCCGGCGCAGTCGGCGTTCCGGCCGGTCCAAACGCCGTGACCAGCGCTTCGGCGAGGGTGCGCACGCCGTGCACGGCCATATGCGGCGGGTTCTGGGCGGCCGCGTTGTCGGCAATCGACGCGGGCACGAGGGCGCGCCCGAACCCGCCTCGCCGCGTCTCTGCCAGACGCCGATCGGCCTCTGGCACCGTGCGCAGCTCACCCGCCAACCCCAGCTCACCAAAGGCAACGAGGTCAGGCGGCACGGGTGTTCCCTTGACGACGGATGCCATGGCGAGCGCTACGGCGAGGTCGGCCGCGGGTTCGGTCACCGAGATGCCACCCACCGCGGCGACGAAGAATTCGGACGAGGCGGCGATGTCGACCTCGCCGCGGCATGCCAACAACGCCCGCAACAGGTTGGCCCGGGAGGGGTCCAGGCCGAGTGTGTGCGGCCTCCCCGACGCGCCGGCCGTACCTGGACCGAGAAGCGCCTGCACCTCGACGAGCAGCGGTCGACGTCCCTGCATGACAGGCACGACGACGCTGCCAGGAACCCCGGTCATCCGATCCCCCAGTAGGAGCGGCCCGGGGTCGGGGACGGCCCGCAGGCCGTCGTCTCGCATTTCGAAGATGCCAACCTCACCGGCCGGGCCGAACCGGTGTTTGACCGCCGTCAGCACCCGAAGCGAATGGTGGCGGTCACCGTCGAAGGAAAGCACGGTGTCGACCAGGTGCTCGACCGCACGCGGACCAGCGGGATCGCCGTCCTTAGTGACGTGTCCGACCACGAGGAATGGCACGCCGCTTGCCTTCGCGAGACGCGTCAGGCGCTCGACACAGGCGCGCACCTGAGCCACGCTGCCGGCCGGCTGCGCCAACGCGGGATCGGTCACGGACTGGAGCGAGTCGACGACCACGAGAGCAGGGCGCCCGCGCTGGGTGGCGGCCTCGATCGCCTCGACGTCGTGACCTTCGAGAGCGAGCAGTTGTGCAGGCACCTGGCCCAGCCGTGAGGCGCGCCCACTCACTTGCGTCAGCGACTCCTCCGCCGATGCCAGCAGAACGTCGGAGCCGGCCGTGGCGAGCGAGGAGAGCACCTGGAAGAGCAGGGTCGACTTGCCGATACCGGGTGGCCCGAAAACCAGCGTCACCGAACCGGCGACCACGCCGCCACCGAGCACGCGATCGAGCTCGCCCACCCCGGTCGGAAGCGGGCGCGCCCCATCGGATGACACCTCACGGAGTGCGACGGCGACGGGCTGGGTTAACTGGTCGAATCGGGTGTTAGACGGGCGAGCAGGCACTGCAGCCAAGGTGTTCCATTCGCCACACCCCGGACAGCGTCCGGTCCAGCGTGGCGAAGTGGCACCACATGCCTCGCATGCGAACTCTGTGCGGGCGCGAGGGGACGTGGTCGGGGTCAGGACCATGAGGGAACGATATGGATCGGGTGTCACACGGCTTTGGGCAGCATCGAACTCGAGGTGACAGGCTCAAGAGCGTGGACGCTCCGAGTGCCGAGGAGAGCGCCCGGCTGTCGGCCCATCACTTGGTCACCGCGGTCGTGCGCCTGCCATGACCATCGTCCGCGTCGCAGCTCGACCCGAGGACGAGGTCGGGATCCTCGCGGCGGTGGATGCCGCGTTCTCCGACGCCACTCGCGACGCGAGCGAGGAGCTCGCCATCGTGCGCGGCACCTGGGCGGCGAAGGACGCCGACCAGCTCATCGAACTGGTCGCCGCCGACGACGACACGGTGGTCGCCCACGCGTTGGCCGCGCCCGGCAACATCGACGATGTTCCTACGTCGGTAGCCGGAGTGGCACCCGTGTGCGTGGCGCCCTCGCATCAGCAGCGCGGCATCGGCACCGCCCTCATGGAGTCCCTCGTCTTCGCGGCAACGTCGCGTGGCTGGCCGCTGCTCGTCCTCCTGGGCGACCCCGCCTATTACTCGCGCTTTGGATTCGAACCGGCGGGGCCGCTCGGGCTCACCTACGCGCCGGCCGGTGTCGGTTCTCCGCATTTCCAGGCGCGCCGGCTCGACCACTACGACGCGCGTCAGCGCGGCAGGTTCACCTACTGCTGGGAGTAGTCAGCCGCCCAGCCCCGAGGGGCACACGGCGACGGTGCCTATTCGGGGTCGGCCCCCGCGCCGGCCAGCTCGAGCGGCGGCGGCTCGAGGCCTTCGATGGCCCGGAAGCTCAGCTGCGGACCTTCGCCCTCGATCGGCGAGTCCTCGACATCGATGACGATCGTCTCGCCCACCCGGAATTCCTTCCAAAGGATTCGCTCCGACAGCGGGTCTTCGACCATCTGCTGGATGGCCCGGCGCAGCGGCCGTGCGCCGAGCTGCGGGTCGTAGCCCTTCTCGGCGAGCAGGGTCCGGGCGGCCGGCGTCAGCTCCAGGCCGATGCCCTGATCCGACAGCTGCTTGACCGTACGGGCCATGAGCAGGTCGACGATCTCGGCCACCTCGGCCCGCGAGAGCTCGTGGAAGACGATGACCTCGTCGATCCGGTTGAGGAACTCGGGGCGGAAGTGCGCCTTCAGGGCCTCGTCGACCTTGGCCTTCATCCGCTCGTACGTCACGGCTTCCGACGTCTTGGCGAAGCCCATGTTGGACTTGCGCAGGTCGGCGGTCCCGAGGTTCGACGTCATGATCAGCACGGTGTTCTTGAAGTCCACCGAGCGGCCCTGGGCGTCGGTGAGGCGGCCGTCCTCGAGGATCTGCAGCAACGTATTGAACACGTCTGGGTGCGCCTTCTCCACCTCGTCGAACAGCACGACGGAGAAGGGCTTGCGCCGGACCGCTTCGGTGAGCTGTCCGCCTTCCTCGTAGCCGACGTAGCCCGGAGGCGAGCCCACCAGTCGGCTGACGGTGTGCTTCTCCATGTACTCGGACATGTCGAGCTGAATCAGTGCGTCCTCGTCGTCGAACAGGAACTCCGCCAGCGTCTTGGCGAGCTCCGTCTTTCCCACACCCGTCGGGCCGAGGAAGATGAACGATCCGCTCGGTCGCTTGGGGTCCTTGAGGCCAGCGCGCGTCCGGCGGATGGCCCGCGACAACGCCTTGAGCGCCTCCTCCTGCCCGATGACCCGCTTGTGCAGCTCGTCCTCCATGCGCAGCAGCTTCGCCGTCTCCTCCTCGGTGAGGCGGTAGACGGGGATGCCGGTCCACGCGGCCAGTACCTCGGCGATGACCTCCTCGTCGACCACGTCGAAGAGGTCCACGCCCTCCGCGCGGAGCTCGGCTTCCTGGCTCTCCTTGATGTCGAGGCGCTCCTTCTCTTGCTCGGCCAGCTTCTTGGCCTGCTCGAAGGCGCCCTTCTCGATCGCGGCTTCTTTGTCGGCTCGCAACCGCGTGATCTCCTCGTCGAGCTTCTTGGCGCTCGGCGGAGTGGCCATACGGCGGATGCGCAGACGGCTGCCGGCCTCGTCGATCAGATCGATCGCCTTGTCCGGCAAATAGCGATCGGCGAGGTAACGGTCGGCCAGGTTGGCGGCTGCCACGAGCGCCTGGTCGGTGATGCTCACCGCGTGGTGCGACTCGTAGCGATCGCGCAATCCCTTGAGGATGTCGATGGTCAACGCAACCGAGGGCTGCTCGACCTTCACCGGCTGGAACCGACGCTCCAGAGCAGCGTCCTTCTCGAGGTGCTTGCGGTACTCGTCGATCGTCGTCGCGCCGACGGTCTGCAACTCGCCCCGCGCCAGCATCGGCTTCAGGATCGACGCCGCGTCGATCGCGCCCTCGGCGGCGCCTGCGCCCACCAACGTGTGGATCTCGTCGATGAACAACACGATGTCGCCGCGCGTCCGGATCTCCTTCAGCACCTTCTTCAGGCGCTCCTCGAAGTCGCCGCGATACCGGCTACCCGCAACCAGCGCGCCGAGGTCGAGCGTGTAGAGCTGCTTCCCCGTCAGTGTCTCTGGCACGTCGTTGGAGACGATCCGCTGGGCCAGACCCTCGACGATGGCCGTCTTACCCACGCCGGGCTCGCCGATCAGCACGGGGTTGTTCTTCGTACGGCGCGACAGGACCTGCATGACGCGCTCGATCTCTTTGTGGCGGCCGATGACCGGGTCGAGCTTGCCGTCGCGGGCCAGCTGCGTCAGGTTGCGGCCGAACTGGTCGAGCACTGGCGAGCCTGACGGGCTGTCGCCAGAGCTCGAGCCCTGGCTCGCACCGACGGCCTCCTTGCCCTGGCTGCCCGACATCAGCTGGATGACCTGCTGGCGCACCCGGCCGAGGTCCGCCCCCAGGCTGACGAGCACGGTGGCGGCGACGCCCTCGCCCTCACGCACGAGACCCAGGAGCATGTGCTCGGTGCCGATGTAGCTGTGGCCGAGCTGAAGGGCCTCACGCAGCGAGAGCTCGAGGACCTTCTTGGCGCGCGGTGTGAACGGCGGGGACCCGCTCGGCGCGGTCCCAGCCATGCCAATGGTCTCTTCCACCTTCTCGCGCACGGCCTCGAGCGAGATCCCGAGCGACTCGAGCGCCTTCGCAGCGACGCCTTCGCCCTCGTGGATCAACCCCAGGAGGATGTGTTCGGTCCCGATGAAGGAGTGGTTGAGCAGACGCGCTTCCTCCTGCGCCAGCACCAACACCCTCCGTGCCCGGTCGGTGAAACGTTCGAACACCCTGACCGCCTCTCCTTGCTCCTCTTGTGTCTCGGCCCAGTGTACCTGGGGCCTTAGTCTCAACAGGCGGCAGGTTTGGAAAACCCGAGGCCTTGGAGGGGAACATTGGGCTTCCGTTTTTCCTTCGCCCCCTCCTACCAGCGGGTTGTCACGATTCTGGGACGGTGACCTAACGTTTCGGTTCAGTGAACCCGACGGAGGCCCTCGGCCTGCCCCGCCTGCAAGAGGGACTGCAGCGTCTGGAGCCCCTGCTCACGGCGGCGGTGGTCACCGGAGATGCCTTCCTCGACGAGGTCACGACCCACTTGATCGCCGCCGGCGGCAAGCGTCTGCGGCCACTGCTCGCACTGGCGACGGCCACAGGCGGGCAGCGGGAGCCCACCGAGGACGACCTCATGGGCGGCGTGGCCGTCGAACTGGTCCACCTGGCCTCGCTCTACCACGACGACGTAATTGACGAGGCCACCATCCGGCGCAACGTCGAGAGCGTCAACAGTCGCTTCGGCAACCTCGTCGCGATCGTCGCCGGCGACTACCTGCTCGCCCGCAGCGCCGCGATCGCGGCGAGCCTGGGCACCGAGATCGCGGCGCTCCTCGCCGAGACGCTCGGTCGCCTCTGCCAGGGACAGGTAACCGAAGTGCGCTCCGCGTTCCAGGTCGACCGCAGCCGTGATGACTACGTCAACGCCATCAGCGGGAAGACGGCTGCGCTCACTGCCGCCTCGTGCCGCATCGGCGCGCTCACCGGTGCACTGCCCAACCAAGAGGTCGAGGCCTGCACGGAGTTCGGGCGTTGCTTCGGCATGGTCTTCCAGATCCGCGACGACATCTTGGACATCACGGCCACCGACGGCCAGCTGCAGAAGCCGGCCGGCCAAGATCTCGCCGAGGGCATCTACACGCTGCCGGCGCTGATCGCGCTCCAGGATCCCGACGCCGGCCCCGACCTCCGGGCGCTCCTGGGCCAGCCGCTCGCCCAACCCGAGCGCGATAAGGCCCGCGCCATCGTCATGGGTTCGACCGGCATCGCCGCCGCAGCGACGGCGGCCCGTGGCTACGTCGAAGACGCGCAAGCGGCCACCGCCGGGATCATCCAGCCCGAACTACGAGCTGGAATGTCCCGACTGGTGGCCGAATTGCTCACCGATCTCCCGGGCTAAGTCGGCCCCATTCGGGGCTGATCCAGAACCCGGCTATCCCGAGGTCAGCTGGCTGAACCCCCCGTCGAGGTCGTCCCGCACTTCGCCTCGACCTTGCTCAGTCGGGCGTTGACCTTCGACTCGCGGTTCTGCACCTTCGTAATACGAGACGCGATCCGGTCGGCCAGCTTCGTGTGACCCTCGGACCGGAGCTTGGCTTCCCGCGCCTCTGCCTTGGGGATGCGGGCGTTCACCTTCGCCTCGACCGTCTTCACCCGAGCCTCGATCTTGCCCAACCGGGCGCACGCCTTGGCCGACGCGTTGGCCGAGCTCGTACCCGAGTTGGTTCCGCTGCTGGGGGTCGCCGCACCGGCGACGCCGGCCACGCCGAGCGTCAGCGCACCAGCCACAGCCGTTCCTGCGATGATCCTGCGCAACATGTGTCCTCCTTGGACCGTGTGCGCCATCTGGCGCACCCGCCGCCTCTCGGCGACACCATCACTGTGAATCCCAGATGTGAGGAACCTGTAAGGACGATGTGAAGGATGCGGCGCCAGCCTAAGAACCACCGAAGAACGTCAGGAGGCGTCCGACCGGCGCGCCGCCACCTCGTAGACGAACCCGGTTCAGCCCCGTTCCGGCCGCAGCGTCGGGAACGCAATCACCTCTCGAATGTTCGAGACGTCCGCGAACAGCATCGTCAGCCGGTCGACGCCCAGCCCGAATCCCGATGTCGGCGGCAGCCCGTACTCCAACGCACGGATGTAGTCCTCGTCGATCTCCGCGGACTCCTCGTCGTCGCCGCCCCTCGCCTTCGCCGCCTGCTCCTCGAAACGTGAACGCTGGTCGTCGGGGTCCGTCAGCTCGGTGAAGCCGTTGCCCAGCTCACGTCCCGCCACGACCGGCTCGTAGCGCTCGACGAGATCGACCCCGTCCCGGTGACGGCGCGCCAGCGGCGACACCTCCGCTGGATAGTCCATGACGAACACCGGACCCCACAACCCCGGCTCCGTCGTCTTCTCGTAGATCTCCAACACCAACTTCCCGGGACCCCACGCGTCCTCGACCTCGACCCCGACCTCGTCGGCCACCCGGGCCAACTCGTCCCGCGGCGTCCGCACGTCCACCGCGAAACCCGTCGCCTCCGCGATCAACTCCGTCATCGGCGCCCGCCGCCACGGCGTCGTCAGGTCCAACACCCGCCCCCCGTACGACAAGACCGTCGTCCCCAGCACGTCGGTCGCCAGCCCGGCCACCAGTTCCTCGAACAACGCCATCGTGTCCCGATAGTCCGCATACGCCTGATACAGCTCCAGCATCGTGAACTCCGGATTGTGCCGAGGCGAGAGCCCCTCGTTCCGGAAGATGCGCCCGATCTCGAACACCTTGTCGAACCCGCCCACCACCAGTCGCTTCAGATACAGCTCGGGCGCCACCCGCAAGAAGAAGTCGGTGTCGAGCGCGTTGTGGTGCGTCACGAACGGCCGCGCCGTCGCCCCACCGGCGATCGGGTGCAGCAGTGGCGTCTCCACCTCGACGAACCCCTGCTCCCACAACCGCGACCTCATATGACGAACCACGTCGCTGCGCAGGTTCATGATCTCCCGGCTGCGCTCGTTCGCCCACAGGTCGACGTAGCGCTGGCGGTAGCGCATCTCGGTGTCGGTCACCCCGCGCCACTTGTCGCCGAAGCCCCGCCGCGCCTCGGCCAGCAGCTCCCAGTCGGCGACCTTGACCGACAGCTCGCCCCGCTTGGTACGCACGACCTCGCCACTGGCCCCGATCCAGTCGCCGAGGCTGAGCTTGGCGAACTCGTCGAAGCCTGCCGTCCACTCCTTGCCGGCGAACAGCTGGATCGACCCCGAGTTGTCGCGGAGCTCGGCGAAGGCGTACCTGCCTTGG
The DNA here is from genome assembly GCA_963777485.1 of uncultured Acidimicrobiaceae bacterium. GTDB lineage: Bacteria > Actinomycetota > Acidimicrobiia > Acidimicrobiales > RAAP-2 > Bog-473. The sequence continues at coordinate 22,493 of CAVZQP010000002.1, forward strand.
GGCCGCGAAAGCATGATGCGGCCCGCGACCCCGACCGTGACGCCGGACTCCGCACCGGGGGCCAGACTCCCCCATTTCCCGACGACCTCGGCCGTTTGGTGCGTGCGCTCGAACCGGTAGGGGATGTCGCTCACGAGTTGACGTTGCGCTCGTAAACGATGCGCAGGCCGTGCAGGGTCAGCCAGGGCTCCACGTGCTCAATCGTGTCCGAATACGGGGCGATGAGCGAACTGAACCCTCCCGTGGCCACGACGGCCGAGGGCCCGAGTTCCTCCATGAAGCGCCGGGCCAGCGCGTCGACCAAGCCGGCGAAGCCGTAGAGCGTCCCCGACTCGATCGACTCGACCGTCGAGCGCCCGATCACGCTCCGTGGCTCGACCAGCTCGACCCGGCGCAGGGCGGCCGCCTGCTGGTACAGCGCCTCGAGGCTGATGGCCACGCCGGGAACGATGGCGCCGCCGAGGTATTCGCCCTTGGCGCTGATCGCTTCGACCGTCGTCGCCGTTCCCATGTCGATGACGATGCACGGGCCTCCGTAGAGGTCGTAGGCCCCCACCGCGTCGGCGATGCGGTCAGCCCCGACCTCCTTGGGGTTGTCGTAGAGGATGGGCATCCCGCTCTTCGTGCCGGGGCCGAGCACGACGCAGGGCACGTCGGCGAACCACCGCGTCGCCATCTGGCGCAGTTCGGTCGTGATTTGCGGCACGGACGAGCTCACTGCGATGCCGGTGACGGAGGACGCGATGTCGAGGCCCTCGAGGTCGAGCAGCTGGGTGAGGAGGACGGCGTGCTCGTCGGGTGTGCGCGTCGGCACGGTGGAGAGGCGCCAGTGGTGCGTCAGCCCCGCCGGCGCGCTCGGGTCGCGCTCGGTGCCGATGCCGACGCCGACGCTCTCTTCGATCACCGGCACGGTGTCCGTGTCGGCGCGTTGGTAGAGCCCGATGACGGTCTCGGTGTTGCCGACGTCGATGACCAGGAGCACTCAGCTCTTCCCTTCGCTTCGTTCTCGTGCATTTGCTTCGGTCCAGACGAGGTCGAGGCCGAGGTCGAGCACGGGCGCCGAGTGGGTCAGCGCCCCGACCGAGATGCGGTCGGGGCCGGCCGCCGCGTAGGAGGCGATCGCGTCCAGGGTCACCCCGCCGGACACCTCGGTGAAGATGCGTCCCGGAGCGTCGAGGTGGGCGGCAGCAACGGCCTCGGCGACGGTGGCGGGGTCCATGTTGTCGAGCAGCACGGCGTCGGCGCCGGCCCGGGCGGCCTCGGTGACCTGGTCGAGGGTGTCGCACTCGATCTCGACCAGGCGGCCCGGCCACAGCGTGCGGGCGCGGGCGACGGCGTCGGTGATGGTGGTGCCGGCGAGGTGGTTGTCCTTGACGAGCACGGCGTCGGAGAGCCCGAGGCGGTGGTTGGTGCCGCCGCCGGCGCGGACGGCGGCTTTTTCGAGGAGGCGGAGGCCGGGGAGGGTCTTGCGCGTATCGAGGACGCGGACGGTGGGGTTGGCGTCGTGGGCCGCCTTGACGAAGCGGGCGGTGACGGTGGCGACGCCCGAGAGGTGGCCGAGGAAGTTCAGCGCGGTGCGCTCGGCGGTGAGGATCGGGCGCAGGGGCCCGGTGACATCGAGGATGGTGTCGCCGGGTTTGAGCTCGTCGCCGTCGTGTGCGTGCCATTCGAGGTCGAGGCCGGGGCCGACGCGGCGGAAGGTCTCGTCCGCGCAGGCGCGGCCGGCGAGGACGCCGCTGGCACGGGCCCGGAGCGCGTAGTGCGCGGTCGCGGTCTCGGGGACGAGCGCCGCGGTGAGGTCGCCCTCGGGGCCGAGGTCCTCGGCCAGCGCCCGGTCGACCGCGTCTATGACCTCCCGTCGGTAGGCCTCGTCGTCGATCCCCTCGACGGTCATCGGGGGCGCTCGTTGGTGGTGGCGGCGGCGGTGGCGGCGGTGGCGAAGGCGAGGCGGAGGCGCCAGTGCGGGTCGGTGTCGGGGTACTCACGGCGGGCGTGGGCGCCGCGGCTCTCGGTGCGGGTGGCGGCGGCGACCAGCAGCGCGTCGCCCACCTGGAGCAGGTTGGCGACCTCGCCGGCGCGGACGGAGCCGCCCGGGTCGCCGAGGGCGGTGGCGACCTCATCTATGACGAGGCGGCCGCCGTCGAGGGACTCCGCACTGCGCACGACGCCGGCACCGCGGGTCATCGCCCGCTGCAGGACGTCGCGGAGTTTGGTGACGTCGGGGCGCGACGACGCGTGGCCGGTGCCGGTGCCGGTGCCGCGGCGGACGACTGGGGCTCGGGTGGGCAGCGTGGTGCAGCCGATGCCGTCGAGGGGCGCTTCGCCGAGGACTGTGCGCAGGGCGCCGCTCGCCTCGGGGCCTTGGGCGCCGGCGGGGATGCGCTCGGCCAGGCGGGCGCCGAACACCATGCCCTCGAGCAACGAGTTGGACGCCAGCCGGTTGGCGCCGTGGACGCCGGTGCAGGCGACCTCGCCGACGGCCCAGAGGCCGGGCAGCGCGCTGGCGCCCCAGAGGTCGGTGACGACGCCGCCCGAGAGGTGATGGGCCGCCGGGGCGATCGGGAGCCAGTCCTTCTGGGGGTCGAGGCCGATGGAGGCGAGGGAGGCGGCGATGGTCGGGAAGCGCTGGCTGAAGCGTTCGAGCCCGGTCGCATCGAGCCAGAGGTGGTCGACGCCCTGCTCGGCCATGCGCGCCGCCATCGCACGGGAGACGACGTCCCGGGGGGCGAGCTCGTCGACGAAACGCTCGCCGTCGCGGTCGCGGAGGAGGGCGCCGTGCCCTCGTAGCGCCTCGGAGAGGAGCGGCCGCGGCATGGCGGGGTGGTGCAGCGCCGTCGGGTGGAACTGGACGAACTCGAGGTCGGCGACGGGGACGCCGGCGCGCAGTGCCATCGCGACGCCGTCGCCCGTCGACTCGGCCGGGTTGGTCGTGACCGAGTAGAGCTGGCCGGCGCCGCCGGTGGCGAGGACGACGTGGTCGGCCCGGATGGCGACGGGGGCGGGCTGGGCGTCGTGTGCGTGGGGGGGCAACGCGGTGATGCCGACGCAGCGGCCGGCCTCGACGATGAGGTCGAGGGCGAACCAGCCCTCGAGGACGGCGCTGGCGGAGCGGTAGGTGGCGTCGACGAGCGCCCGTTCGACCTCGGCGCCGGTGGCGGCGCCGCCGGCGTGGACGACGCGGGGGCGGGAGTGGCCTCCCTCCCGGGCGAGCGAGAGGGAGCCGGTGGTCTCGCGGTCGAATTCGGCACCGAGGGCGATGAGCTCGTTGACGCGGGCAGGGCCTTCGTCGACGAGGATGCGGACGGCTTCCTCGTCGCAGAGGCCGGCGCCGGCGCGGAGGGTGTCGGCGAGGTGGAGGTCGGTCGAGTCCTCGTCGCCGCCGAGGACGGCTGCCACGCCGCCCTGGGCCCAGCGGGTGGCGGACTGGCTCAGCGTGCCCTTGGTCAGGACGCCGAGGGAGAGGGCGGAAGAAGGTCCGCTTCCGGCGAGGCGGACCGCGGCCGACAGCCCTGCGACACCGCTGCCGAGAACCAGGACGTCGAAGGGACCGGGGCGCTCCCCGGCAATCACGCCGGTTCGGTCAGGGGCACCGAAAGCTCGGCGTCGAGGCGGGCGGAGACCTCGTCGATGACGCGGTTGCGCCCGTCGACGTGCACGACGCGGGGGACGTAGGCGTCGAGCTCGGCGCGCTCGTAGTCGGCATAGGTGATGACGATGACCTTGTCGCCGGGCGCGACGAGGCGGGCGGCGGCGCCGTTGAGGCAGACCTGGCCGCGCTCGCCCTCGATGGCGTAGGTCTCGAAGCGGGCGCCGTTGTCGATGTCGAGTACGGCCACCTGCTCGTAGGGGAGGATGTCGGCGAGCGCCATGAGCTCGGTGTCGAGCGAGATGGAGCCGACGTAGTTGAGGTTGGCCCCGGTGACGGTGGCGCGGTGGATCTTGGACTTCATCATGCGGCGGCGCATCGCGGGTTAGCCGATCCTTTCGAGAGACGACGGGACGTTGTCGATGGAGTTGGACGTGGCGGACGGTTGGTCGTGGTCGTGGTGGTCGGGGGTGGCGGCGCTGTTGTCGATGAGACGAACGGGGCCGACGGTGGCGGCGATCAGGAGCCGGACGGTTTCGGGGTCGTCGACGGTGGCGACTTCCTCGAGGGTGTCGGCGTCGACGGCGACGGCGTAGTCGAGGTCGACGAGGGGCTCTTGGTCGGCGACGGCGCGCATCGCCGTGTGCACGGCGGCGCCGTCACGCTCGCCGGCGGCGATGGCGGCGCGGCCGGCGGCGAGGGCCCTCGAGAGGGTTCGAGCGGCGACGCGCTCGGAGTCGGAGAGGCGGAGGTTGCGGCTCGAGAGGGCGAGCCCGTCGGGTTCCCTGACGGTCGGGCAGCCGGCGATGTCGACCGGGATACAGAGGTCGGAGGCCATGCGGCGCACGACGGCGAGCTGCTGGAAGTCCTTGAGGCCGAAGTACGCCCGGCAGGGACCTGTGATGGCGAACAGCTTGGCGACGACCGTCGCGACGCCGTCGAAGTGGCCCGGGCGTGAGGCGCCCTCCCACTTGTCGCTGACGCCTCCGACGGTGACCGTGGTGGCGGGAGGGTCGGGCCACGACGGGTACATCTCGGGGATGGTGGGCGCGAAGACGGCGTCGGCGCCTGCTTCGGCGCAGGCGGCGAGGTCGCGCCCGAGGGTGTGCGGGTACTTGGCGATGTCCTCGGGGTCGCCGAACTGCAGCGGATTCACGAAGATGCTGACGGCGACCACGTCGCACTCATTGGCGGCTCTGGTGATGAGCGAGATGTGGCCTTGATGGAGCGCGCCCATGGTCGGGACGAGGCCGACGGTACGGCCGGTGGCGCGGGCCGTATCGAGGAGGGCGCGGCAACCGGCGGCGGTCTCGATGACGTCCATGACGATGGCTCCCGGCCTCTGCCTCGACCTCAGACCCGTGCCGGGACGGAGTCGGACTCGGCGGCCGTCGTCGCGAGCCGGGTGGCCAGGGCCGCACCGGCCTGGTAACCGGCCCGTTCGGACTCGGTCAACGCATCGAGATGACGGCTCAGCGTCGCCCAGTCGCCCCGGCGGGCGGGGCCGGTCAGCGCGGAGTGCGCGCCGAGTGCGGCGACGTCGTCGACGGCGGCGCGGGTCAGCGGCAGGAAGGACTCGAGGTCGAGGCCGACCTCGGCGGCGACGCGCTCGACCTGACCGAGAAGGGCGACGACGTGGTTCGCCGCGATGCAGGCGGCGGCGTGGTAGGCCGCCCGGTCCTCGTCGGCGACCTCGACCGTGCGGCCGCCGAGCGCGGCGGCGATCTCACGGGCGATGGGCACGCCGGCGACGGCGAAGGTGACGCCCGAGCTCAGCCGGGCGGCGCCGACCTCGCCGTTGGGCAGTGGCACGAGCGGGTGCAGGGCGGCCCGCAGTGGGTGGGCCCCGAGGGCGTCGAGGCCGAGGGAACCCGACAGGTGGACGACGGTGGTGGTGACGACCGGCACGACGGCGGCCGCCACCTCGGCGATGGCGTCGTCGGGCGTGGCGATGACGAGGACGTCGACCCCGCGCGCCGCGTTGGTGAGATCGTCGTGTCGGCCGAGGAAACCGGCGAATTCCCAGCCGCGCGCCGAGAGCGCGGCGGCGAGGGACGTGCCGGCCCGGCCAGGACCGATGATGCGGATCGAGTGCATCTGACCTCCTTCGGCGTTCCGGCCCCGTGCGGGTGCCGTTCGCCTACAGACGATGCGAAAACGTCGGCTACAGCCTACCCACACGGGCGACATCCCCACCAGCGGCCGCCAGCTGGGCTTCTGTCACGAGATCGGGGGCCAGGTCGGCCAGGGGCGCAAGGACGAACCGGCGTTCCCACATGCGGGGGTGGGGGACGACGAGATCGGGGTCGTCTACGAGGTCACCCTCGACCCAGAGGACGTCGGCGTCGAGGGTGCGGGGACCCCATCGCTCGGCCCGCTCGCGGTGGGCCGATGCCTCGAGGGCCCGGCAGCGCTCGAGAAGGGTCCGGGGCGAGTCGGCCGTCTGCAGCTCGACGACGAGGTTGAGGTAGTTCTGCTGGCCGGGTGGGCCGCCGACCGGCTCTGTCTCGTACAGCGGCGAGACGGCTATGACGTCGCCGGCGGTTCGGAGCTGGTCGACCGCGGAGCGGAGGTAGGCCCGGCGGTCGCCGAGGTTGGAGCCGAGGCCGATGAAGGCACGCCGTACCGGCGGTTGGCTCAACGGCTGCGGCGGACCCGGACGCCGGTCGAGGCGACGTCGAGAGGGAGGGGCGGGTGGAGCTTGCGCACCGTGACCTCGACGGCCTCGAGGCGGGGGTCGACGATGAGCAGCGAGCTGGCCAGGCGGCCGGCGAGAGCCTCGAGGAGGCGGTAGGAGCGGCCGGCGACGACTTCGGCTGCCGCGTGGGCAAGGGCGCCGTAGTCGACGGTGTCGGCAAGGTCGTCGGATTGTTGGGCCGCCGTCATGTCGACCCAGGCCGTGATGTCGACGCCGAAGGGCTGGGGGCGGTCCTGCTCCTCGGGCAGGACACCGTGGGTGCCGGTGACGCGGAGGTCCCGGATCTCGATGCGGTCGGTGGCGTTCACGACGTGGACGGGGTCACGTGGGGGTGCCGCGCGTGGGCATACCCTCCATCTCGGCGAGGAGCTCGCGCCCAGGGGCGCCCATGGCGTGCCCGACGACCTGTTCGACGAGGGCGACGGCCTGGGGCAGGTTGGTGATGCGCCCGGACCAGACGAGGTAGCCGGCGGTGACGCCCATGGTCCGGTCGCCCAGTTCGTCCTGATGCATGAGGATGCGCAAACCGGCGGCCAGGGAGTCGTCGATGTCCTGGTAGCAGGCGAGCAGGACGGGGCGGGGGTCGCCGGTGCGCTCGAGCGGGTAATGGGCCCAGGCCAGGCCCTCCTCCTCGTAGGCGGCAAGGTTGTGCGGGGACGACAGCAGGGAGATGACCCGCCCGAAGCCCTGGACGCGGAGCCAGATGATCTCCTCCTGGCGGCGGACGCGGCGGTGGTTGACCGAGAACCCGCCGGGCCGCTCGCTGACGGCGAGGTGGTCCTTTATGACCCACGTGAAATTGCGGGGTGGGATGCCCGCAGCCCACTTACCCTTCATGCGGCAGGACCATACAGCCGGGTGAGTTGGACCGTGGCGGCCACATCGTGGACGCGGACCATTCGCGTGCCGGCGATGAGCGCGGCAGCAGCGGTGGCGATGGAGCCCGGGAGGCGGTCGACCGGGGGTGCCGGGGAGGCGGCTGGGTCGTCGGGGGCGGCGGCGAGGAGGCCGAGGAAGCGCTTGCGGCTGGTGCCGACGACGACGCCGGCGCAGTCGGCGTCGTCAGCGGCGGCGACGAGGTCGCCGAGGTGACGCAGGAGCGAGAGGTTGTGGTCGATGGTCTTGCCGAAGCCGATGCCGGGGTCGATCCAGACCTCCTCGACGCCGGCGTCGTGGGCCAGGCGGGCGCGTTCGAGGACGAAGGCCGTGACCTCGTCTACGACGTCGTCGTATCGGGGGTGGTCCTGCATGGTGCGCGGCTCACCCTGCATGTGCATGGCGACCCAGCCGGCGCCGGTGGTGGCGGCGACTTCGTAGAGGGAGGCGGAGATGTCGTTGATCAGCGTTGCGCCGGCGGCGACGGCGGCGGTGGCGACGACGGGCTTGGTGGTGTCGACGGAGATGCGGACGCCGCGGGAGGTGAGCTCGGGGGCGGTGGCGAGGGCGTCGATGACGGGAGTGACCCGTTCGAGCTCGACGGCGGTGGGGACGGGCTCTGCGCCGGGGCGGGAGGACTCGCCGCCGACGTCGATCACGTCGGCGCCCTCGGTGGCCATGGCGATGCCGCGCGCGACGGCGTGGTCGAAGGAGTCGTAGAGACCGCCGTCGGAGAAGGAGTCCGGCGTGACGTTGAGGACCCCCATGACCAGGGGGTGGCCGGCGGGCGGGGCCGGCGTCAACGGGTCTTGTCTGGGGTCAGTGCGGGCCCCGGATGAACTGCATGGCCTCGGCCCGGGTCGCTGGGTCGTTGCGGAAGAGACCTCGTACAGACGAGGTCACGGTGAGGGTGCCCGGCTTCTTCACGCCGCGCATGGACATGCACAGGTGCTCGGCCTCGATGACGACGAACACGCCGCGGGGCGAGAGGACGTTTTGGATCGCGTCGGCGATCTCGGTCGTCATGCGCTCTTGGACCTGGAGGCGGCGGGCAAAGCCGTCGACGAGGCGGGCCAACTTGGACAGGCCGGTGATGCGGCCGTCCTCGGCGGGGATGTACGCGACGTGCGCCCGGCCGAGGAAGGGGACGAGGTGGTGCTCGCAGAGGGAGGCGAAGGGGATGTCACGGACCATCACCATCTCGTCGTGTTCAGCCGCGAAGGTGACCTCGAGGTGGCGGGCGGGGTCGTCGTGGAGACCAGAGAACAGTTCCTCGTACATGGACGCGACGCGGTCGGGTGTGGCGAGGAGGCCGTCGCGGTCGGGGTCCTCGCCGATGGCCTCGAGGAGCTCGTGGACGGCCTTGCGGACGCGTTCGACGTCGACGCTCATCACGACCTCACTGGGCTCGATGTGGCGGCGGCGGTGGTCGTTGTCATTGGTCGGTTCCCTTGTAGCGGTGGACGCCCCGGAGGTTGCGGTAGCGCTCGCCGATATCGAGGCCGTAGCCCACGACGAAGTCGGGCGGGATGGTGAAGCCGACGTAGCGGAGGGGGATCTCGACGCGTTGCTCACCTTCCTTGACCAGCAGGGCGCAGATGTCGAGGCTCTTCGGGGCGCGGGCGTTGAGGTACCGGCGCAGATAGTTCAAGGTCAGGCCGCTGTCGATGATGTCCTCGACGACGAGGACGCGGCGGCCCTCGAGCTCGGAGTCGAGGTCCTTGACGATGCGGACGACGCCGCTGGTCTTGGTGGCGCTCCCGTAGGAGGAGACGGCCATGAAGTCGACGTCCACCGGGAGCTCGATGGCGCGGCACAGGTCGCTCAGGAAGAGCATGGCGCCCTTGAGGACGGCGACGAGGAGCGGGGGCTCGTCGACGTAGTCCTGCGTGATCTGGGCACCGAGCTCGGCGACGCGGATGGCCAGCTGGTCCTCGTCGACGAGGACAGGGCCGACGTCGGGCTCGGCCCAGGACGGGACGAGGTCGGGGCGGCCTTCCGCCTCGTCGGTCACCGGCGTCACCGGCGTGAGGCTACCGGAGGTGCCGGGGACCACCCGGAGGCGACCTTTCGTGCGCCGCACCTGGCGGCCCCCCGAGAGCTCGGTGCCGACCGCCTTGCCGGCTGCCACATCGAGGACGCGGTCGACCTCGGCGAGGGAGGGCGGATGCGCGGTGCCGGACCCGGACCGCGAGTCGGGTTGCGTGCGCAACCAGGTGCGCAGGGCGCGTCGTGCGACGGGTCGCGGCGTGCGGGCGACGGTGCGGGCGTCCGACGGGTCGGGGAGGGTACCGGCGGCGAGCGCGTCGAGAAGTTCCACCTCGTCGCGCAACACGCCGGCCTGGCGTGCGAGAAGGGGTACCGGGTCGCGCCCGGCCACCTCGGCGCACAGCGGCAGGAGCTCGTGACGGACGCGGTTTCGGACGAAAGCCGGGTCAGCGTTGGTCGGGTCGTCGACGAAGTCGATCCCGGCGGCACGGCAGAGGCGATGCGTCTCGCATCGGCGGAGGCCGAGAATGGGGTGCCGGTATCCGGGCGCCATGCCGGCGAGCCCGTCCGCCCCGGCGCCGCGCAACAGGTTGATCAGGACGGTCTCCGCCTGGTCGTCCATGGTGTGGCCGGTCGCGACGTCCTCCGGGAGGACCGAGAAGCGGGCGGTCCGGGCGCGGGCCTCGAGGTTCGGACCGGGCTCGACGGTGACGGTCTTGGCTTCGAAGTGGGCGCCGACCTTGGCTGCAACGGCGGCCACGACGTCGGCTTCGTGGGCCGACCCGGAACGCAGGCCGTGGTCGACGTGTATAGCGGTCACGTCGCATCCGGCCGCGGCGGCGAGGACGAGGAGCGCGATCGAGTCGGGCCCGCCCGAGACCGCGCAGGCGAGTGACGTCCGCGGGGGTGGAAAGGTGCAGCGGCTCAGGAGGTCGGCGACGAGCGGTTCGACCGGTACGTCGACGTCTACGCCTCCGGCGTCTTCAGCTGGGTCGTCGGGGCCGAGGCCCCCGTCATCCACCGGCCCGGGCCACCCACAACGACGGGTCGCGAATCTCCTCGAGCGTCGGGAGCCACTCGGGCCCCTCCCACACCCGGGCCATCAGCTCGGGGCCGCCGGCTTCCTCCACCGATTCGACGAAGTGCTCGCCCTCGGCGTACTGGCGCATCTTGGCGTCGAGCCCGAGCAACTTCGACATGAGCTTAGTGAGGCCCTTGGCCTGCGTCCGGCGCTGCGCCAAGACCCGGGCGAAGTGCGCGGCGCCCGGCACCTCGGACGCACCGGCGCGGTTCATCGTCACGTCGCCGTGTCCCTCGAGCAGGCTCATCATCCCGCTGATCTTGGAGAGTGCGACCTTCTGTTCGGGCGTGGCGAGCATGCCGACGACGCCGGCCTCGTGCGCCGGGTTGCGGCCGGAACGGACCTCCGTGGCGACGCGTTTGACGACCTCGGCGAATCCGGCCGGGTCGCCCGACAACGGCCCGAGCAATTCGGACACCAGGCCGACGAAGTGGCCCCTCAGCCAGGGCACGGCCGTGAACTGCAGGCGGTGCGTCACCTCGTGCAGGGCCAACCAGAGCCGGAACTGGCTGGGTGCGAAGCCGTACTGCGTCTCGACGGCGACGATGTTCGGGCCGACGTACGAGACGAGATCCTGTTCGTCGGGCCCCTCGGCCTCGACGTTGACGTGGTCGTCGATCAGCAGGTCGTACTGACCGAGCACACGTGTCGCCATGTAGGCGAGCATCAGGCCGAGCTGCATGCCGGCGATGCTCCGGCCGATCATCAACGACGGCCCGCCGAGCTTCGCACCGCGCTTCTCGGCGAGCTGGGCCAGTGCCGGCCCGACCAACCGTTCCATCGACCGCACGTTCTGCGCGGCCCAGCCGGGCCTGTCGGTGACTTTCGCGCGGGCCTCGCCGTGGGCGCTGCGCAGGCCGGTCGACTCGGTGACGAGATGCTCGGCGCGCGCGGTCAGCTCGTCGAACTGTGACTGGAGGGCGGAGGAACGGTACGAGGCGGGCGCCGGCTTGAGAATGAGCGCGCCCGCCGCGACACGCTCGGCCAGGGCCCAGTCGACCATGGCGGGACCGGAGGACGTCGGCGGTGGTGGTGGCGGCGTAGGGGTCGACGTCGAGTCGGTCGGGGTGAGATCAGTTCCTGGCGTTGTCCTGCTTGCTTTCTTCGTCGATCGCCGCGGCGACCCGCTCGATCAAAGTCTGGGGCACGCGGTCCTTGCACCGGTTAGCGATCACCCGGCGCAGCTCCTCCTCGAATTGCGCGGCACCGCCGCAGGGGCCGCACCAGTCGAGATGGACGCGGATCTCGTGGCGCCGTGTCTCGGTGAGCTCCCCGTCGAGATACGAGTAGAGCTCGTGCACCGCCTCGACGCAGTCCACTGAGGGGCCGAAGAGAGCGCTCGTATCGACGCCGGGACCCGACCCCGACGCCCCATGACCGTGACTGTTGTCGTGACCGCGATCGCTCATCTCTGTGTCGCGGTCTTCATCGTCGTGCTCATCTGGCACACCATCGCTCATCCCATCACCCCCCGGGCACGCTGGCGACGAGGCCCCGTGCTTCCGCCACATCGTGCAACGCCTTTTGGAGCGCCTTTCTTCCCCGGTGGATCCGGCTCATCACCGTGCCGATCGGCACATCGGTGATTTCCGAGATCTCCTTGTAGGAGAAGCCCTCGACGTCGGCGAGCATGACCGCCATCCGGAAATTCTCCGGCAGAGCCTCCAGAGCCGCCTTGACGTCGTCGTCGGTGAAGCGCGCGAGCGCCTCGTCCTCGGCCGAGCGGCCCGGGTCGCTCCCGCCCGACCCGGCCAACCGCTTGTACAGGTACAGGTCCTCGACGTCCTCGACGTCGGACACCTCGGGCCGGCGCTGCGCGGCCCGGTACGAGTTGATGTAGGTGTTCGTCAGGATCCGGTAGAGCCACGCCCGCAGGTTCGTCCCCTCTTCGAAGGATCCGAACGACCGGTACGCCTTGAGGTACGTCTCCTGGACGAGGTCCTCGGCGTCCGCCGGGTTGCGGGTCATGCGGAGCGCCGCCGAGTAGAGGCTCGGCATGAACTCCATGGCGACATCGGTGAAGGTCGCCTGATCAGCCATGCGTCCACCCTATACAGCGGGGATAGGGTCTTCCGCCGTGACCACCGCCCCGGCGAATCTCGGAATCGACCTGCTCAGCGGCGAGTTCTACGGCCGCGAGCCGCATGACGCCTACGCCTGGATGCGGGCGAACGCCCCCGTCTACTACGACGAAGCCAACGACCTGTGGGCCGCCGCCAGCTACGCCGCCGTCAAGCAGGCGTCCGTCGACACCGATTCCTTCTCGAATGCCGGCGGCATCCGGCCCAAATACCCGCCGCTGCCGATGATGATCGACTTCGACGCACCTGAGCACGTGCGCCGCCGCCGGCTCGTCTCCGAGGGCTTCACGCCCCGGCGCGTACGGGCGATGGAGGACCGTCTCCGCCTCGTCTGCGACGCCCTCATAGACAAGGTCTGCGAACGCGGCCGCTGCGACTTCGTCGACGAGCTCGCCGCCCCCCTGCCGATCATCATGATCGGCGACATGCTCGGCGTCGCCCCGAAGGACCGTGACGACCTGTTGCGGTGGTCCGACGACATGCTCAAGGGCCAGGGCTCGCCCGAGCCCGACGCCATGGACAAGGCGATGCACGCATTCATCGGGTACACCGAGTACATCAACCCGGTCCTGGCCGACCGCCGCGCCACCGGGTCCACCGACGACCTCGTCGGAGTACTGGCGCACGCAGAGATCGACGGCGACTCGCTCGATGACGCCTCGCTCATCCACGAGACGCTCCTCATCCTCATCGGCGGCGACGAGACCACCCGCCACGTCATCAGCGGCGGGGTCGAGGAGCTGCTCGCGCACCCCGACCAGCACGAGAAGCTGGCCGCCGACCCCGATGGCCTGATGCAAGGGGCGGTCGAGGAGATGCTGCGCTGGGTGTCGCCGATCAAGAACATGGCGCGCACGGCGACCCACGACGTCGAGCTGGCCGGCGCGCAGATCCACGCCGGTCAGGAGATCCTGCTGCTCTATCCCTCGGCGAACCGCGACGAAGCGGTCTTCGACGACCCCGAGAGCTTCGACATCACCCGCAGCCCCAACCCCCACATGGCATTCGGCTTCGGCGCCCACTTCTGCCTCGGCAACCAGCTCGCGCGCCTCGAGATGCGGGTGATGGTCGAGCGCCTCCTGGCGCGCCTGCCCGACCTGCACCTCGCGGTGGACCGGGCCGAGCTGCCGAGGCGGAAGGCGAACTTCATCTCGGGCATCGAGGAGATGCCGGTGGAGTTCACGCCGACGGCGCCCGTGGGCGTCGGCCCCGTCTGATGGCCGGACCCGTCCCGGGGGGCATCGCCGGCTGGTCCATCCTCGTCACGGGCGGCGGCAGCGGCATCGGCCTCGCCACGGCGGAGCGCCTGGCCGCCGACGGTGCGCACGTGACGATCTGCGGTCGCACCGAGCAGAAACTCGCCGACGCGACGGCGCGGATCTCGGCGGTGGCGGCCGACGGCGCCACGGTGCGTTACGTCGTCGCCGACGTCACGGTCGAAGATCAGGTCGTGGCCGCGGTGGCCACCACGAAGGAAGTGGCCGGGCGCATCGACGGGCTCTTCGCCTGCGCGGGCGGGTCGACCCACATCGGCTCGGTCCTCACCGCCGACGTCGCCGCGGTACGCGGCACGATCGACCTGAACCTGATGGGCTCGATCATCTGCGTGAAGCAGGGCGGGCTCGCGATGCAGGGTCAAGACGTGGACCCGGCACGCGGCGGGCGCGGCGCCATCGTCCTGATGTCCTCGGGAGCCGGCCGCTTCCCGCATCCACACCTGTGGGCCTACGGGGTGGCGAAGGCCGCCATCTGCTTCCTGGCCGAGACCGCCGGTGAGGAGCTGGGCCCGCTCGGCGTCCGTGTGAACGCGGTGGCTCCCGGCATCATCGACGACGAACTGATGTCCTTCATCACTGCCGGCGGGCCTCTGCTCGACGACTACCTGGCCCAGATGCCCCTCGGTCGGGTCGGCACGGTCGAGGACGTGGCCGCGGCCGTCCGCTACCTGATCGGCCCGGAGTCGTCGTTCGTCACGGGCGAAACGCTGGGCGTGGACGGGGGCCACCACCTGCGCCGCGGGGCGGACTACTCGCTGCTGTTCGGGGGCTGAGCTCTCGCGGGCCGGAGCGCCGGTACGGGGCGCACCCCTGCGGGGTGATCGCGCCGCCCATTTGAGACGTTTCGACCTCGTCGAACTCCGACGACCGACCTCACTTGCCCTGGCTATCCGAAATGATTACCGTTATGGTTATGAAATCGGGACCGATCCTGCACCGGCATCGGCGGACCAGCGTCCTCCTCACTGTGTTTCTCGGCGTGCCGGCATTCCTCTGGGGAATGCCGACTGCCTCCGCTGCGAGTGCTCGCACCCAGGGCTCACCCGTCAATGTGGTGGCGGCGGAGAATTTCTGGGGCAACATCGCCGCGCAGATCGGTGGGCGTGATGTGAAAGTCACCTCCCTGATCACGAACCCGAACGCAGACCCCCATCTCTTCGAGACCGATGCACACGACGCCGCGCTGTTGGCCCAGGCGCGAATCGTCATCGAGAACGGCGCCGGCTACGACACCTGGATGGGCTCCCTCTTGAGCGCTGACGGTGGCCAGCCCGACATCGTGAACGCCGCTTCGGTCCTCCACGTCGGCGGGAGCGATCCGAACCCTCATCTCTGGTACGACCTTCCTCGCGTACCGAGGGTCGCGGCGGCCATCGCGACGACCTTGACAAAGGTCGCACCTAAGGACGCCGCCGTGTTCCGGAAGAACCTCGCGAAGTTCGACGCTTCGCTGGAGCCGCTTGACGCAACGCTGGCCACGATCAAGAAGGACTTCCACAACGTGTCGGTGGCTTACACCGAACGCGTGCCGGGCTACCTTCTGGCGGACGCCGAGCTCGACGTCAAGACACCTCCCGGCTTTGCTCGCTCGATCGAGGACGGCACCGACCCAGGGGCCGCCGACACGGTGGCAATGCGTGAGCTACTCACGAACCACGACATCAACGTGCTCCTCTACAACGTGCAAACGGTCACGCCGGTCACATCGCAGATGCGTGCGTTGGCCGAGCAACACAGCATCCCGGTGGTCGGGGTGTCAGAGACGATGCCCGCCAACGCAGCCTCCTATCAGCAATGGCAAGAGTCGCAGATGGTGAACTTGCTCCACGCTCTGCGAGAGAGTCTGAGTCCATAGAGGTGGCCGTCCACCGGGTCGAGCTGGAGAAGGCCACGGTTCGTCTGGGCCACCGCACCTTGTGGTCCGAATTGGACCTTTCCGTGTCCGACGGCGAGTTTCTTGCCGTCCTCGGGCCGAACGGGACAGGGAAGACGACGCTGTTGAAGGTGCTGCTCGGCCTCGTCCCTCTCTCTGAGGGAATCGTGCGCGTGAACGGCCGCCCGCCCTCGCGGGGCAACCCCGACCTGGGCTACGTGCCGCAGCAACAGGCCTTCGATCGTGACCTTCCCATCCGTGGACGCGATCTTGTTCGCTTCGGTGTGGACGGTCACAAATGGGGCATCCCTTTGCATCGGCGCGCCATCAACCATCGCGTCGACGCTGCCCTCGAGGCCGTCGGTGCCGCTGCCTATGCCGAGGCGCCAGTCGGCCTGTTGTCAGGTGGCGAACAGCAGCGCCTGCGGATTGCGCAAGCGCTGCTCGGCGACCCCGAGGTCCTGCTGTGCGACGAGCCACTCCTCGCTCTCGACCTGGCCAGCCAGCGCGGCATCACGCGGCTCATCGACGATCGCCGCCGCAACGCCGGCACGCCCGTGATCTTCGTGACCCACGAGATCAACCCCGTGTTGCCCTACGTCGACCGCATCCTCTACTTGGTGCGCGGCCGATGGGCCATAGGCACCCCCGCTGAAATCCTGACCAGCGAGCGGCTGAGCGACCTCTATGGGATTGAGGTCGACGTGGTGAAGGTACGCGATCGCTATCTGGTCGTCAGCGCCGAGGACGAGATGCCGACCGAGCCGGGCGCCCACGCGCACCACGACCACGCGCACTGAACCCAATGGGCATCGGCTACTACCTCCAGTTTCCGTTTGCACAGCACTCGCTCGAAGCTGCCTTCCTCGTTGCCGTCAGTTGCGGGTTGATCGGACCGTTCGTGATCACCCGAACCATGTCGTTCGCAGTGCACGGAGCCAGTGAACTCGCCTTCACGGGTGCCGTCGCCGGCCTGCTCGTAGCCGACAACCCGTTGGCCGGCGCCCTGGTCGGCGCATTGGTCGTCGCGGCTCTGATCGGTCTGTTGGGCCAACGTGCCTCGGAACGCGACTCGACGATCGGCGTCATCCTGGCCGCCGGTCTCGGGCTCGGCGTGTTCTTGCTGGGCTATTACCACGGCTATGCGAGCGAAGCGCTGAACATTCTGTTCGGCAACATCTTCGGAGTCAGCACGAGCCAGCTCGTGTTGCTCGGTCTCATCGCGGTGGCGGTCGCAGTCGTGCTGATCCTGATTTGGCGACCGCTTCTCTTTGCGTCGATCGATCCCGACGTGGCGCGTGCTCGCGGGGTGCGCGTCGGCCTCATCGGAATCGTCTTCCTCTTCGTATTGACGATCACTGTCACGCTGGCGGCACAGGTCGTCGGCACGCTCCTCGTGCTGAGCCTGGCCATCACCCCAGCGGCCGCGGCACAACGCCTCAGTGTCAATCCGGTCGTCATCACGGTGCTCTCGATCGTCATGGCAGTCGTCGCAGCGGACGGTGGTCTACTCCTGAGTTTCCAATTCGCGACGGTGAAGCCCAGCGTGCTGATCGTGGCCATCAGCTTTGGCTTCTACGTGTTGGCTCGGCTCGTTGGCCCGGTACTGTCCGCCGCACGACGAAACCGGGCTGTGGCGCCCGAACTGGCAGAGTTGACGCATGACTGAGCGCTCCGAAACGGCTCGACAAGGTCGACGGACCCGCCAGGGCGACGCGGTGCTCAACGTGGTGCTCGGATCTGACAATTTCCGCAGCGCGCAGGACATCCATGCCGAGCTGAGGTCTGCCGGCGAAACCGTCGGGCTCACCACCGTGTACCGCCACCTGGCGCTCCTCACCGAAGAGGGTCGGCTCGACGCTCTGCAGACGGCCGAGGGGGAACTGGTGTACCGGCGCTGTCACAGCGACCAACACCACCATCACGTGGTGTGCCGGCTGTGCGGCCGGGGCACGGAGGTGGAACTGCCCGACCTCGAGCAATGGGCCGAGTCAACGGCGGCTGACCTCGGATACAGCGACGTCACCCACACGCTCGAGATCTTCGGGGTGTGCGCCGGCTGTCGAAGCTGACACGCCGACGGCGCGCCTTGTTTCTACGCGAGCTGGAACAGACCCGAGTCGATCACCGTCTCGCCGCGCTGGGTCTCCGTGCGGAAGCGGTAGGCGCCCTTCGCCCGGTCGTCGATGTCCCACACGGAAATGGTGAGCGTGTCACCCGGCATGGTCGGCTTGGAGAAGCGGGCGCGCATGGCACCGAAACGAGCCGGGTCCGAGGCGCACACCGTGTGCAGAAGACCACGACCGGTGAAGCCGTACGTGCAGAGCCCGTGGAGGATGGGACGATCGAACCCGGCCCGCTTGGCGAAGGTCGGATCGGAGTGCAGCGGGTTCCGGTCACCACTGAGCCGGTACAGCAACGCCTGGTCCGTGCGGGTCGTATAGGAGACGACCTCGTCGGGCTCGCGCGTTGGCAACGGCTCAGCCGCCAGTGCGGTCTCATCGTCGCCTTCGGGGTTCCGCGGGCCGCCGAATCCCCCGGCGCCGCGGATGAACATCGTCGTGCGGGTGGTGAAGGCGAGGTCCCCCGTGCCGGCGTGTCGGGATTCGCCCTCGAGCACCACGACGCCGGCCTTGCCCTCGCCCTTGTCGTACATGCCGGCGACCTTGGACGTCACCGCCACCGTCCCGTCCGGCGGGATCTCGCCATGCAGGCGGATGCTCTGTTCCCCGTGCACGAGCATCGCCATGTCGAACTCACCGATGGAGCGGATGCCGCCGCCGCCCTGTCCGACGATGGTGGTGAATGTGGGCAGGACGCGCTGGGTGACGCCTTGGGAGTTCTCGGTCGTGAGATCCAGTTCGAATCCGGTCGGGTCAAGGGTGCCGGCCCCCACACCGAGGGCGTAGAGCAGCGCGTCCTTAGAGGTCCACGAGCGCTCAGCAGGCTCCGATGTCGTTCCGACGGCTTCCGGGTTCAATGCCATTCCCCTACCTGCTTTCGCTCAACTATCTTGACGTAGGTTGATGTTACATAGAAACATGTCATACTTGTCAAGTGGCACCGACGACCGGGACCGGCACTGATCTGACCATCGACGAGCTCGCGGCCGCCAGCGGCACCACCGCCCGGCGTGTCCGCTCGCTGCAGACCCTGGGGCTGCTCCCCCACCCTGAGCTCCGGGGCCGGACCGGGCTGTACGGACCCGCGCACCGGGACCGGCTGGAGGCGATCCTGCGGCTGCAGGACAAGGGGTTCTCGCTGGAATCGCTCGGCCTCCTCTTCGCCGCCCTCGATGGTGGGCGATCCCTCGCCGATGTCCTCGGCGTCGAAGGGCCGACGCAGACCGGGCGCAATGCGGCCGAAACCGAGAGTGCGACCGACACGGCCGAGCTCTATGGCTTCGCCGACTTGCAGCCGTCGAGCTCGGCCAGAGGCCGCTCGCGGCAGCCGTTGTTGTCCCTCGTCCCGACCACCATGTGGGACGAGAGCGAAGCCTCCTGAGAGCGGGTCACACCGCCGGGACGGTTCCGGCGGTATGGACGCGGCCGGTCGATATGGTCGGGCTCGTGTCCGAGGAGCTGTTTGACGGGCGGCGCGGGGTGCCACTGCTCCGTTGGGGCGAAGCCGGGAGCGTGGGCGCTGATGTCGCGGTGACGACACGGCTCGGTGGCGTGTCTGAGGCGCCCTACGACACGCTCAATCTCGGCCTGCACGTGGGGGACGACGCGGCCGACGTCGTGGCGAACCGGGAGCGGGCGGCCGGTGCGTTCGGCGTGGGGCTCGGCGAGTTGGTGTTCGCCCGGCAGGTGCACGGAGCGGCGGCGGTGTTCGTCGGCCGGGCCGAAGCCGGGCGGGGCGCACGGGCGGAGGACGGTGCCGTGGCCGACGCCGACGTGCTCGTGACATCGACGCCCGGGGTGACGCTGGCGATCCTCGTCGCGGACTGCGTGCCGCTCGCGTTGGTGGACCCCGTGGCGCGGGTCTTGGCCGTCGTGCATGCGGGATGGAGGGGGACGGCCGCCGGGGTCGTGGGTGCGGCGCTGGACGCGATGGCCCGGGTGGGTGGCGACGCAGCGCGGGTGCGGGCGTGGGTGGGGCCGGGGGTGGCGGCGGAGCGGTATCAAGTGACGGACGAGGTGCGGGACGGCTTGATGGGCGCCGTAGGGCCCGCCGTGTTGGACGACGGCGTGGCGCAGGCGGACGGGCCCGGACACTGGCTCGTCGACCTGGCCGCGGCGAACCGGCAGCAGTTGGTCTTGCGCGGTGTGCCGGGTGCGCAGGTCTATGACTGCGGGGTCACGACGGCCGACGAGCGCTTCTTCAGCGACCGGGCCGCCCGTCCCTGTGGCCGCTTCGCCCTGCTGGCGCGCCTGGTCGAATGAGCAGGGGCTGGCGGGGCACGCACGGTCGGGGACGCCGTGCGCCGTAGCATGGGTCGGCCCCGCAACGTCGGGACGTCCTCTTTTTCCGATGCCTCCCCACGACCAGTTCCGCTACGAGAGCGTCGACATCGAGCCGTCGTCGGGAAGCGTCATCTTCCGCTACTCGACGTCGACGCACACGTTCGCTGAGCGCTACACGTTCGGGACGGGCCGGGACTGGGACGACCCCGCGGTCCAGGCGGCCATACGCATCCTGTTCCTCGTTGCGGGTGCCTCGTACTACAAGACGGCGGCGCCACCGGTCATCGACCTCGGCGAGCTCCCGAGCACCGCGGAGGAGCGAGCCTTCCTCACCCGCTACTACGTCGAGGGGCTCGGGGAGTTCGCCTACCGCAACGGGCTGGACCTGCGCGACGTGCAGGTGGTCGGGCCGGACGCGGCCCCGGGCGCGGCGCCGGCGGGGTACGACCCGGTGCCGGGACGGCCGCTGATCCCCTTCGGCGGCGGCATCGACTCCATCGTGACCGTGGCCGCGCTGGCGGCCGAACACCCGGACGCGGCGCTCTTCGTCGTGCACCCGCCCGGTGACCTCTTCGCCGCTATCGAGGATGCGGCCGCGGTGACGGGGCTGCCGATCATCCACGTCGCCCGCGAGATCGACCCCCTCGTGCGACGCTCGGACGAGCTCGGGTTCCTGAACGGGCACGTGCCGGTCACGGCCATCGTCACGGCGGCGGCCGTCGTGGCGGCGACGTTGGAGGGTCGCGACGCGGTGGTGCTCTCCAACGAGTGGTCGGCCTCCGTGCCCACGCTGGTGGTGGACGGCGTCGCCATCAACCACCAGTGGTCGAAGGGGGACGAGTTCGAGCAGGCGTTCCAGCGGTTGGTCGAGGGTGCAGTGGGACCGCGGCTGTCGGTGTTCAGCTATCTGCGGGCGCGCACGGAACTGTGGGTGGCAGAGCAGTTCGCGCCGTTGCACGAGTACCACGACGTGTTCCGGAGCTGCAACCGCGCCTTCCACCAGGACCCGGCCCGCCGGCTCGACCACTGGTGCGGGACGTGCGACAAGTGCTGCTTCATCGATCTCGTCCTGTCGCCCTACATGGCGCGGGCGGACCTCGAGGCGATCTTCGCGGGGACCGAACCGCTGGAGAACCCGGCCAACAAGGCGCGCTTCGACGCGCTGCTGGGTCTCGGTGACGACGCCCGGCCCTTCGAGTGCGTCGGCGACGTCGACGAGTGCCGGGCCGCCGTACTCCTGGCCGCCGACCGAGCGGACCGCGAAGACGCGCGTCAGCTGCGCCGGCTGCGCGACGAGGTCGCGGGTATCTCGGGGGCGGCGCAGCCCGATGCGACGACGCTCCTCGCGCCGCGGGGGCCGCACCACATTCCGGAGCGCTATGCGCCAGCCGATCTCCTGGTCCGCGCTCGCTGACGCGAAGGTCGGCGTCTGGGGCCTGGGCGTCGAGGGACAGGCCAGCATCCGGCGCCTGGACACGCTGGGCGTGGCACCGATCCTCGTCGACGACGCGCCGAGTGCCGCAGAGATGGACGGGCGAGCCGTCTTGTCCACCGAACCCGACGGTTTGCGGGCGCTGCTCGAATGCGACGTCGTGGTCAAGAGCCCTGGCATCAGCCGTTACCGGCCCGAGGTGACGCGGCTGGAGGACGCCGGGGTCGCCGTCTGCGGAGGCCTCGGCCTGTTCATGGCGGAGGCCGACCCGGCACGCGTCGCCTGCATCACGGGGACCAAGGGCAAGAGCACCACGACCGCGATCGCCGTACACCTACTGCGGGCGCTGGGCTACGACGCGCGCGCCGGCGGCAACATCGGGCGACCGCCGTGGGATCCGTCCGAGGACGGAGACCCGGACTACTGGATCGTCGAGACCTCGAGCTTCCAGGTGCCCGACCTCGCGGTCGCTCCCCATGTGGTGGCGGTGACGTCGCTCTCGCCCGACCACCTCGACTGGCACGGCACCGTCGAGCGCTACTACTCGGACAAGCTCTCGCTGTGCACCAAGCCCGGCGTGACGCTGGCCGTGGCCGACGGCTCCGACGAACGCCTCCGCGCGGAGGCCGGGCTGATGGGCCCGCACGTGCGGTGGGTGGACGACGAGGAGGTGGCGCGGGACGACGCGTGGTCGTCGGCCCTCGGACTGGCCGGGCCCCACAACGCGCGCAACGCGGCGATCGCCCACGCCGTGCTCATGGGCCTGCGCATCCCGGAGGCCGCGGACGAGCCGACCCTGGAGCGGGCCGCCGCCGGCTTCGACGCGTTGCCCAGCCGATTCCGCTCGCTCGGGTGCGCCGGAGAGGTGGAGTTCGTCGACGACGGTCTCTCGACCAACGTGCTGCCGGCGCAGGCCGCCCTCGCCGCGTTCGCCGACCGGCCGGTCGCGCTGCTCGTGGGTGGGCACGACCGCGGCGTCGACTACGCGCCGTTGGCGGAGACCCTCGCGGCGCGGACGGCCCCGACGCTCGTGGTGACGATGCCCGACAACGGCCCGCGCATCGGTGCCGCCGTCCGGGCGGTCAGCAGGGGGCGCGTCGATGTGGTGGACGCGGCGGACCTGGATGCCGCGGTCGCAGCCGCTGTCACCTGGGCCACCACGGGCGGTGTGGTCCTGTTGTCGCCGGCGGCACCGAGCTTCGGGCGGTTCGGCGACTATCGGGAGCGGTCGGCCGCCTTCGCCGCTGCGGCGAAGCGGTACGGGCCGCTCAACTGAGGGCGTTCAGCAGGCGGCGCCTGCGGGCGCCAGCTCCTCACGCTCGCTGAGGAAGAGCCACCACGAGTCGGCCGACACGATGGCCGCCGACTGCACGAGGTCGGGGTCGGCGTCCAACTCGGCCAGCGCCTCCATCGACCACCCGGCGTGGTCGACCTCCTGCGTGCGGTGGACCTCCCAGAAGCGCGTGGCCTTGTTGCCCATGCCGTAGTGGCGGCGCAACCCGTCCGCCTTGGACGCGGCGATGTCGGCGGCCTGGATCTCGTAGGCGGCCACCATGGCCAGCGCGGCCGCCGGGTCGTTGGCCGCCGCCGTGCGCACGAGCGCCAGCAACGCAGCTGTCGACGGCGTCGCCGGTGCGTCGGGCTTGGCCCCCGCCGCCTTGGCGAACGACTCGAACAGCCGGACGTGCGGCTCGGGGGATCCGAGCTCGTCGGAGAGGTTGGCCTCGACCAACGAGCGGGCCCGGCCCTCTGGCAGCGCCGAGGCGATCGCAGACAACGTCACGGGGAGCTCGCGCTCGATGTGGCGGTACTGCTCCGCATAGGCGGCCAATTCACCCTCCGACAGAGTTCCGGCCTCCCAGCGACGGTAGAACGGGTGCGTGAGCAAATGACGCCCGACAATCGCCTCCGCAAGCACCTCCTGGATCCTTTGAGTGTGCATCGGGGAACCATAACCGCTCCCCGTCACACCCTCCGGGGGCGGAGGGGCGGCGGTGGCGGGGCACAATCGGGGTGTGCTCAGCCTGGTCTGCTTCCTGGTGGGCGGGCTTCTGGGCTGGGGCGCAGCGCAGGGCGGCCCCACCGTGCAGCGCGTGTGGCCCGTCGTGCTGCGGGTGCAGATCCTCGTCACGTCCGCCACCTTGTCCCTGGTGGCGGCATGGCGCCTGACCTCGGCCGGCGAACTCGTCGGGCCGTTGGCCCTGGCGGGCGGGATGTGGGTGATGCTGGGTGTCAGCCTGATCTCGCGGGGACGGCGCAGTACGGGAGAGGGCGCGCTCGAGGCGTGGGCCGTGAGCCCCAACAGCGGGTTCTGGGTGGTGCCGGCGGCCACGGCCTTCGCGGGGTCGGCCGGCACGTTGATCGCCGTCCTGGCCAACGTCATCACGTCGGTCTGGGGCGGCGTCTGCGTGCACCTGATGCGACGCGACGCGCCGCTCCGCCAGCGCCGGGCGACCTCGTGGGTCGACCAGTCGCCCGTCCTCGCCTCGGTGGTGGGACTGCTGCTCCACGTCGTCGGCGCCGCACCCGGTTGGACGGAGGATGTGCTGATCCTGGCCGCACCCCTCCTTGCCTTCTCGGGCGCGGCGCTCTTCACCGGGTCGGTCATCCACCCGCACAACATCTCGGTCCCCCGGCCGCAACACGCGATACGGCGCTGGGCCTGGCTGACCGTGATCCGGGTTGCGTACTTCCTCGTCGTCACCGCGGTGGCGGCCGCGACCGGGTCGACCGCCCTGGCCGTCGTGGCCGTGCTGAGCGCGCTGAGCGCGCCGTCGTTCCAACCGATCCAGCTGGCGGTGCTGTACCGCTACAGGTCCGAGGTGGTGGTCGCCGCCGTGCGCTGGGGCTGGTTGCTGGCGCCGTTCGGCCTGGGCGCGGCGGCGCTGATCCGGTGACGCCCGGGCCCCGAAACCGTCAGGGGCCGCTCATCCCCACGATGGGGGCATTCAGGTGGATCGCGCCCGTCGAGCCGTAGAACGGCGCGTTGCCGTAGCCGAAGATGCCACCGTCGGTTGCCACCAACCAGTAACCACCCCCGTCGGGCGTGGCAGCCATGCCGACGATCGGCGCGTTGAGGTGGATGGCGCCGGTCGAGCCGTCGAACTTGGCGTCGCCGTAGTTGAAGATGCCGCCGTCGGACGCCACCAGCCAATAGCCGCGGCCATCCGAAGTGGTGGCCATCCCGACGACGGGGCGGTTGAGGTGGATGGCGCCGGTCGAGCCGTAGAACTTGGCGTCGCCGTAGTTGAAGATGCCACCGTCGGACGCCACCAGCCAGTAGCCGCCGTCGTCAGGAGTCGCGGCCATGCCCACGATGGGCGCGTTGAGGTGGAGCGCACCGGTCGAGCCGTAGAACTGGGCATCGCCGTAGGAGAAGATCCCGCCGTCGGACGCCACCAGCCAGTAGCCGCCATCGTCGCGGGTGGCGGCCATGCCCACGATCGGTGCGTTGAGGCGCATGGCGCCCGTGGAACCGAAGAACCGGGCGTCGCCGAACGAGAAGATGCCGCCGTCGCGAGCGACGGTCCAGTAACCCCCCGCATCGGCAGTGTTGGCGATCCCCACCACGGGCTGGTTGATGTGGATGCCGCCGGTCGAGCCGCAGAAGGGCTGGTTGCCATACGTGAAGACCCCGCCGTCGGTCGCCGTGAAGCGGTACCCGTACGGAGTCCCGGCGGGAGCGTTGCACGGAACCGAGAGGCCCGTGCTCAAGTCGATGGGTGCCGTGTAGAGATAACGGAACGCGCCGCACGCGTAGTGCGTGCAGGGCAGGTTCCACGCGGCGTAGCCGAGCCACCAGCCTCCGCCGGCATCCTGGAAGAGAGAACCGCCACCGGGCCCGTAGGCGCTGCCGTAGGTGCCGAGGAACGGCGCCGCCGGCTGGTTGCACGGCCCGAGGGGGCCGGCGCACGTGGTGAGGGCCTCGTTGTAGCTGGCCGACTGGAAGTCGCCGGCGGAGAAGAGCAGGTCATAGGCGCCCGAGGCGAAGACCATCTGCGGGTTGTCGGTCGTCGTCTCCCACGGCAGCTGCGGCTGATCCACCGTGAGCAGGACGGTGGGTGCGCCGGCCAAGGCGGTGCCGGACGCGTTCAGTGGGGCCGACCAGATGCGTGACGGTGCACCCGACGAACCGTCGTTCGACTTCCACAAGAGGTACGCCGCCCCGGAGTTCGGGTCGACGAATGGACTCGGGTCGAGCACGCCGCCGTTGGCCGGGTCGCAATAGGCCGCGCCCAATGAGTTGTCTGTGAAGACCGGCAGTGACGACGTCGTGGCCACCGAGAGGCAGCTGAACCCCGAATCCGCGGGATGCGGGCTCTGGGAGGCGTCGTACCACATGACCCAGTGCCCGCCGTAGAAGAAGACACCGGGTGAGGTCTGCGTGTCCACCTGCTCCCAGCCGGGCACGGCCGGCAACGCCGTCGAACCGTAAGGCTGGCCGGTGTAGGACCCGAAGCCCGACGCCGGGGATGCCGAGACCAGCGCCTGGATGTGGTTGCCCAGATGCGTGCCCGTCGTGAACGCGTAGTACGTGCCATTCGAATACACGACGTCGGGGTCCGGGGCGTCGCCGGCGAAGGCCGGGGAAGGGCTCGGCGCGAAACCGACGTGGGCCTGGCTGGCATGGGCGTTCGCCGCCTCGGCACTCGAGGCCGGTGTGGACACCAAGACGGCGGCGAGCGCACACGCGAACGTCGTCACGACGGGCGCCCCCAGTCGGAGGATGCGTGCGCTCACCCGAGCTCCTCACCCAGTCGACGGAAGGTATTGCAATAGAACAGTCGGCCATGCCCGACCCGCCAGTCCGCCCACTCGGCGTAGGCCTCGCTGTCGGCACCGCCCAGGCGGGGCGCGACGTGCTCGACCATGGTGGAGAATGTCTCTTCGGCATCGAGGGTGTCGAACTCGTAGAAGTGCATGAAGAGAGGGTCGGCACCTTTTTGGTTCTCGTAAACCGAGATCTGCGTGAAACCTGGAATTCCTGCGTCTGCGATGTGGCGGATGTGGACGAAGTCGCCCCAGTCCCGCAATGCGCCCGCCAGCTCAGGCGCCCGGGGGCCGATCCACACGATCAGCAAGCCCAGTGTGGGCGCTCCGGTGAGGACGCCCTGGCTCGGCCGGGGGTGGCGAACGAACACATGTGCCTCGGACGTGTCCGAAGGAGGCGGCGACGGGACGAAGTCCTCATCGGCTTCGACGACGAGGAGCGAGCTGCCGTCGCGAACACGCATGGGCAGCTCGGTGCGGCCGGGGGCGCAGTTCTCCCACCACGTGACCCGGGAGGCGCCGGGGAGGCGCTGCAGAGCGCCGGCCCGCTCCGCGCAGGCTTCGGCCGACGCGTCACCGAGTTCGAGGTAGAGCACCGGAGTGCAACGGTCCTCCACGGCTACGCCGTCCTTCCTTCGGTGTGTTCCACCATGGCCCAGCGCCCACGTTACGATGCGCGCGCACACGCAAGCGGCGACCCCAGTCTCCGCATTCCCGCAGATCAAGGAGGATGTGGTGGCGAGTCGCACGAAGACCCTGTGGGCCGGACGGTCGGTCCGACCGTTTGCGGCCGTCTTGGCGCTCTGCGTGGTGGCCCTCTCGCTTTCAGTGGCTCCTGTGTACGCATCGGCGGCGTCCGCTTCGTCGACGACGCGGACCTCGTCCGCGTCGAGCATCGCCAGCATCGTCCGCGCCACCATGTCGCAGTATCAGTTGCGAGCTGTGATCGTCCGGGTGACCCAAGGCAACAAGGTGCTGACGACGCAGGCCTTCGGCACCTCCATGGACGGCGTCCCGGCCACCACGGCGATGCACTTCCGCAACGGTGCCGTCGCCTTCGAATACGTCAGCACACTCCTCCTCGAGTACGTCGACGAGCACAAGGTGACACTCAACGAGACCATCGATCATTGGCTGCCGGACCTGCCCGAGTCGCACCAGGTGACGCTGAAGATGCTGACCAACCAGACCAGCGGGTATCCCGACTTCGAGACCGACCCGACCTGGAACGCACAGTTCAACAGCAACCCGTTCCAGATCTTCAGCTACCAGGAGCGCCTGCAGGACGCGTTCAATCGTCCGGTGCAGTTCGCACCGGGCACCAACTGGAGCTATTCCCACACGAACTTCATGATCCTGGGGAGGATCCTGTCGATGATCGGCAAGGCGCCGCTCGCCACTCTGCTGCAGCGCAAGGTGCTGGCACCGATGGGGCTGACCCAGACCACCGGCAACCGCACCTCCGGCATTCCGAGCCCCGTCCTGCATTCGTTCAGCTCCGAACGCCGGGCGGCGCTGGGCGTACCGGACAGCAGCACATTTTACGAGGAGTCGACGTTCTGGAACGCCCAGTGGGGCACACCCGACGGGGCGTCCGAGACGACCGACATCTACGACATGGCGAAGACGGCGGCGGCGGTGGGGACGGGAAAGCTCCTGACACGGTCCAGCTACCACGCGATGACGGACCCCAATCTCCTCGGATTCGGCCAGAAGCAAGCGAACTGTGTCCCGTCCTGCTTCAAGCAGATACCTCCGTACAACTACGGGCTCGGTGTGGTGCGATCAGACTCGTGGCTGCTCCAGAACCCGTTGCTCGGTGGCTACAGCGCGTCGGAGGCCTACCTGCCGTCGCAGAAGATCGCTGTCGCAGTGGTGACGACCTTCAAGCCGGGAGCCTTCGATTGCCAGGGGAACTACGACAACACGAGCGACGTGCTCTGGCGCAGGATCGCAGCGTCGGTGGCACCAAACGACGCGCCCACGCCGTCTCCGGCACAGCCGCCGACCGGCTGTCCCTGACCGCTCGAGGGTCCAGCGAGCCCCTCGTCCACAGCTCGGAACCTCTGGGTCGCGGCGTACTCTGAGACTTCCGTAGTCGTGCGGGCCGTGTCGGGCGGGAGGTAGCTGCGATGGCAATGGGCAATCGTCCTGAGGTGAAGACGGCACCGGCGCCTGTGGTCGCCGTGGACGTGGCCCTGCTGGCACAGCAACTGGCCGCGGCAGTCGCACGTGTGCCGTTCCGACATCCACTCCGCGGCGACTCCTCACCCCCGGAAAATCTGATGATCTCGATGACCCGCGAGGTGATGCGCGCCTTCATGGGCTATTCCGCGTCATTGCGGATCCCAGAATTTCGGTCGCTCGAGCTCGTGCTCGACCAGATCTGCAAGGCGATCATGCCGCCCGTCGTCCACGGGCTCGACGTGGAAAGTCATGCAGTCGAATACGGCGGCGTCCCCGGCATCCTTTACATCCCACGGCATCAGACACCGGTCGGCCTGATCGTCTATCTGCACGGAGGCGGCTATATCGGCACGTCTCCAACCATGTATGCCTTTTTCACGGCGAGGGTCTGCCGCGACACTGACTGCGCGGTATTCGTGGCGGACTACCGCCTTGCCCCGGAGTTTCCCTACCCCGCTGGCGCCGATGACGCTTCGGCCGCGTATGCCGAGATCGTGGCGAGAGGTTTTCCACCCGAACGGATCTTTCTCGCCGGCGACTCGGGAGGAGGCGGGCTGGCCACGACGCTCATCCTCGAGCGCCCGCCTCACGCGCTCCCGGTTCCTCCCGCCGGTCTTGTGCTGTTCTCGCCCGAAGTCGACCTGCGGCTCGATGAGCCGTCGATCACGGAGAATGCGGAGAGCGACATACTGCCCTGGAACATCCCGACCGCCGCCTATCTGCACGGCACAGACGCCACCAGCAACGAGGTCTCGCCCCTTACGGCTGATCTCGCACAATTTCCGCCGACGTGCGTCACCTGGGGTGGGGACGAGATGTTCCGGGACCCAATCCGACGGTTCGCCGATCGGCTCCGTCTCGCTGGGATATCGACCGAGACCCAAGAATTTCCAGGCATGTTTCACGTGTTCCAGATCCTGGTGCCATGGGCAGAGGCCAGCCGCGCGGCGTTTCGGCTGGTGCGGACGTTCATCCACAAGATCGTGCAGGACGCGCCGCCCGTAACCGACGCTCACAACGTCTACTCCCGCCTGACCGCACCACGCTGATCAATCGACGTCATTTTCGACTCGCAGCGGGACGCTCGAGGGCAAGGACTCGAGTCCGAGGTCCGACTCGAACCGACGACCTGCGCATTACGAAGTGGATCGACGGATTCCCTCCCAGTGCCGACCGATCGTGTGCACCACTTGATCGGAGAGGCTTGGAGTCAGACGTCCAGTGAATGCACGAAACCGGCGACCGCCCTGTAGTACTCGGTCCCGACCAACCTGCTCTCATCGTACGAGCCGAACGCCAGAGGCAGGTTGTCCGGATCGCGTCCGGTCATCAGTTCCGCCGCGCCGTCGGCCATCGTCCATCGACGGGTAAACAGGCCATGCTGTCGGAGTATCGGCTCTAGACGATCGAGCTCGGCAACTGCCTTCACGTTGAATGTCATCGAGCGGACGCCCAGAGATTCTTGGCCGTGGCGAACCCCGTGCCCGGTCTGCACTTGGCGCAGGATGATGAACATGGAACCATGGGGTGGCTGTCCGAGCACGGCAACCGTCTCGTCGCGAACTATCTCGTCGAAGGGTCCGATCTCTCGATAGAACGCAAGCGAACGATCCAGCTTGGTCACCGTGACCAGCGTGGAACGGATTGCCCATGGCTCTGTGTGGCTATCGCTCACCATCTCTTCAAGATACGCCGTGTAACGGATCGCGATCTTGGAGAGATCGGTTTCGACCCGCTTCTGGGCAGTGGAATTGGAGCCTGAGGTCCGCCTCGAACCGACGCCCTGAGGAATGACACCGACCGAGGGTGCCCTTACATGATGCCGGTACCGACGATGCCCGCGTTCAGCCTCTGACCGGCCAGGCCGCCAATGAAGGGCGCGTCACCGAGCGCGAACACCCCGCCGTCGCCGGCCATCAGCCAGTAGCCCCCGCCGTCCGGCGACGCGGCCATGCCGACGATGGGCTCGTTGAGATGCGTGCCGCCCATCGAGCCGAAGAAGCCGGCGTCACCGAAATCGAAGATCCCGCCGTCGGCGGCGACCAGCCAGTAGCCCCCGCCGTCGGGCGACGCGGCCATGCCGACGATGGGCTCGTTGAGATGCGTGCCGCCCATCGAGCCGAAGAAGCCGGCGTCACCGAAATCGAAGATCCCGCCGTCGGCGGCGACCAGCCAGTAGCCCCCGCCGTCAGGCGACGCGGCCATGCCGACGATGGGCTCGTTGAGATGCGTGCCGCCCATCGAGCCGAAGAAGCCGGCGTCACCGAAAGCGAAGATCCCGCCGTCGGCGGCGACCAGCCAGTAGCCCCCGCCGTCAGGCGACGCGGCCATGCCGACGATGGGCTCGTTGAGATGCGTGCCGCCCATCGAGCCGAAGAAGCCGGCGTCACCGAAAGCGAAGATCCCGCCGTCGGCGGCGACAAGCCAGTAGCCCCCGCCGTCCGACGTCGGGGCGATTCCCACCACGGGTGCGGCCAGCTTCCGGCCCCCCTCCGAGCCGAAGCTCGACGCACCGCCGAACGAAAACACGCCACCGTCGGAACCCACCAGCCGGAAGCCCGGCGGGACCACGGTCAGCGCGATGGTGGTCGTGTGGCCCGAGGTGGCCCCGACCAGGACGATCTGGTGGGAGCCGTCCGGCAGGTCGGGCGGCAGGGTCACCGTGGTGTCGATCCCACCTGAGCCCGACGCCGTGACCGTCTTCAGAAGGACTGAGGTGGAGTGCACGGAGATGGTCACCGACTCACCGACGGCGAACCCGTTGGCGGTCACGTTGACGGCGCCTCCCGGCGACGAGACGAGACCCGGGATCGACGAGGGGCCGGTCGGCGAAGTGCTTGTCGGCGAGGTGGTCGCGGGCTCGAACACATACGCGTCGTCCCCGGCGACCGCCGGCGGTGCGCCGACGGTCGTGCCCGGAGCGCCGGAGTCGGCAAACGAGAGCGCGACGATGGCATCGAGTGGATCGGAGCCGTTGACGGCGGCCGAGGCGTCCGGGGCCGTCACCGTGATCTCGGTGTCGGACACGACCGTCGCGTCGTTGCCCGCCTGCCCGCCGGTGGAGCCGCTCTCGGCGAACGTCACCCCGGTCAGGCTCAGATCGTGACCCTCGAAGCCCAGTCCGGTGATCGTCACCTGGTTGCCGCCGACCGCCGGACCCGAGGAAGGAGTGATCGCGTCGATCACCGGGCCCTGGAAGACGAAACCGCCGGCCCCGGCGGTGGCGTCCTCGGCGTCGATCGTCGAGCCACCGGGGCCGTCGAAGGCAATCGCGACCGTGCTACCGAGAGTGGCGGACCCGGCCGCTGCCCCGGAGGCGTCCGGGGTGGTGACTGTGATCTCGGTGTCGGAGACGACCGTCGGGTCGATTCCGGGCAGGGCATCGGCCGGATTGGAGTCCCCGGACGGCTCGAAGCCCACCGACGCCAGCGTCAGTGAAGGGTCGGCGAAGCCGGAGCCGGTGATGGTGACCGTGTCCCCGCCCGTCAGGCCGCCGCTTCCTGGCGCGACCGAGTTCACCACGGGCGCCCCGAAGTCGTACCGGTCGTCACCGGCGGCCGCCGGAGCGCTGAGGACCGACTCGTCCGGTGCCTGGGTGTCGTCGAACGCGGCGGTGACGGTGGTCTCCAGGGTGCCGGCGCCCCCCGCGGCGGCCGTTGCGTCAGGGGTGACCACCGTGATCTCGGTGTCGGACACGACCGTCGCCGACACGCCGTCGAGTGCGCCCGCACCCCCTCCGCCGGTCGGCTCGAAGGTGACCCCCGTCAGGGAGAGGCCGGGGTCTTCGAAGCCGCTGCCCGTGATGGTCAAGGTGGAACCGCCCGTCAGGGGTCCGCCGGTCGGCGCCACCGACGTGATGAGCGGCGTCCCGAAGAGGAAGGCGTCGCCTCCGCCGGCCGCCACCGTGGCGTCCACCGGCACCCCGGTGTTACCGGGGTTCACGAAGGAGACCGATACCGTCGTGTCGAGGCTCGAGTTGCCGACACCGGCGTCTGCCGTGACGTCCGGGGTCACCACCGTGAGTTCGGTGTCCGACACGACTGTGGCGGCAGTGCCGTCCACCCCCGCAGCGGTGCTCCCCCCACCGGCGACCGGCGTGAAGGTGACGGTGGGGGTGGTGAGTCCAAGGTCCTGGAATCCGGTCCCGGTGATCGTGACGGTGGTACCACCGGCCAGGGGACCCGAGCTGGGACTGACGGACGAGATGGCCGGGGTGGCCCAGGTGTACTGGTTGTCTCCGGTCGCCCCCGGGACACTCGGCACGTCGGAGCTGCCGCCCGTGGAGAATTCGGGCGTGACTGTTCCCGTGAGGGTCGCGTCCGTCCCGGCGGCCGCGGTGGCATCGGGGACCGTGACGGTGATCTCGGTGTCCGAGACCACCAGCGGGTCGGTGCCGATGAGGGCGGGCGCTCCCGATGTCCCGTTCGGCGTGAAGTCCACCCCGTCGAGAGTGAGCCCGGCGTCCTCGAAGCCCGAGCCGGTAATTGTCACCACGTTGCCGCCCGAGAGCGGACCCGTGGCGGGGGAGAGAGAGTCCACGACTGGGACGCCGAACGTGTAGGTGTCGTCCCCGGCGGTGGTGGGGTCGCTGTCTTCGGTGGCGTTCGAGGCCGCGGGGTCGGTGAAGTCGGCCGTCACCGTCGTATCGACGGTGCCGTTCGCACCGGCTGCAGCGGTCGCGTCAGGTGCCGTCGCCGTTATCTCGGTGTCGGAGACGACGGTCGCGTTGGTTGCCGTCAGCGCAGCTCCCCCGCTACCCGTCGGAGTGAAGGTGACCGTGTTGAGGT
Source organism: uncultured Acidimicrobiaceae bacterium (assembly GCA_963777485.1). Lineage (GTDB taxonomy): Bacteria > Actinomycetota > Acidimicrobiia > Acidimicrobiales > RAAP-2 > Bog-473. Next base: position 55,536 of record CAVZQP010000002.1, read on the forward strand.
CCAACCCGAGGTCGGAAAAGCCCGTGCCCGTGATCGTCACGGAATTGCCGCCACCCAGGGGTCCACGGTTCGGCGAGATCGACGTGATGGCAGGAGTGGAGAACGTGTAGGTGTCGGCACCTGACGGGGCCAGCACCGAGGTGACGATGGCATTCCCGTCCCCCGGATCCTTGTAGGTGAGGACCACGGTCGTGGACAGGCTGGGGGAACCGTCCGCCTCCGTGGTCACGTTGGGTGTCGTCACGGTGATGGAACTGTCCGAGACGACCATGGGGCCGGTACCGTCGATCGTGGTCGGGGTGCCACCGGCCGTGTCGAAGCCGACGGAGGACAAGTTCAGCGCGGGATTCTGGAACCCCGAACCCGTGATCGTGATCTGTACGCCACCGTCTTGGACGCCGACGTCGGGGGAGACCGCGCTGACAAGCGGGGCACCGAAGATGTAGACGTCGGTGCCGCCGGCAGGGGTCGTCGCCTTGAGCGGTGTCGTCGGGTCGGCCGGGTTGTCGAATGACAGCACGACGCTGGTGGCGAGCGTCGAGGCCGGGGACGCGGCCGGCGTCGCGTCCGGGGCGGACACGGTGATCTCGGTGTCGGAGACGACCTTCGCATTGCTGCCGGCGAAAGCGCCGGTCCCCGATGTGTCACTGAGCGGGTCGAAGGCGGCCCCGCTCAGGTCCAACACGTCGAAGTTCTCGCCGGTGATGGTGACGGTGTTCCCCCCGGACAACGGCCCGGCCGCGGGGGCCACGGAGGTGATCGTCGGGTTGGCGAAGGTGTAGTCGTCGTCGCCGGCGGAGGCCGGGGCGGCGTCGATCGGCACGGTCGGCGCGGCCGGGTCGTCGAACTCCAGGGTGACCGTGGTGGCGAGCGAGTCGGCGCCTGCGGCCGCTGCCGTGGCGTCGGGGGCGAACAGGGTGATCTCGGTGTCGGAGACGACGTCGCCCGCGACGGGCAGCGGGGTGACGGCCCCTCCGCCCGACGGGGTGAAGGTGATCTGGGACAGTGTGAGCCCCTCGCTCTCGAAGCCTGAGCCGGTGATGGTCAGCTCGTTCCCACCGGCCAGCGGTCCTGCGACCGGCGAGACCGAGTCCACCACCGGCACCCCGAACACGTAGCCGTTGTCGCCCGGTCCGGCGGTGATGCTGTCGATGGTCGACGAACCCTGCGAGAAGACGGCGGTGACCGTCGTCGGGAACGAGGTGGCGCCATCAGCCGCCATCGTGGCGTCCGGCGCGGTCACGGTGAGCTCCGTGTCGGAGACGACGACCGGGTTCACCCCGTCGAGCGGCGTCCCCCCGGCCGCGGCGAACTGCACCGACGTGAGGTCGAGCCCCGGGCCGGTGAAGCCCGAGCCGGTGATGGTGATCGACTCCCCGCCGGTCAGGGGACCGGCCCCGGGTGTCACCGAGTCGACGACCGGTACCCCGAAGGAGAACCGGGTGCCCGTCCCAGACGACGAGACGGCCTGGACGGGCTCCGCCGCCGAGGTGATGAAAGCGGCGCCGACCGTCGCCACGACGCTCCCGGTGCCGCCGGCGTCGTTGATCATGGACGGCGTCGTAACGGTGATCTCGGTGTCCGACACCACCGTGGGCGACGCGCCGTCGATCACCCGTGAGCCGTTGGTGTCACCGGTCGGGTCGAAGGTGACGTTGGAGAATGTCAGGCTCGGATCCTCGAACCCCGAGCCGGTGATGGTCAACGCGGTGCCCCCGGCGAGAGGTCCGGCGACCGGCGCGATCGAAACGATCACGGGTGCCCCGTAGGTGTACGCGTTGGCACCACCGAGTGCAGGGACCGAAGAGACGAGCGCCCCTCCTTGGCCTGAGTCGGTGAAGGTGGCGGTCACCGTGGTGGCGAGGGTGGCAGTGCCGGGCGGCAGTGCGGTGTCGACAGGCACCTGCACAGTGAGTTCGGTGTCCGACACGACGACCGGGGTGATGCCGTCGATCGACGCGCCCCCACCGCTCGGGAGGAAGGTCACCTTGTTGAGGGAGAGCCCGGTCCGCTTGAAGCCCGAGCCGGTGATCGTGATGGTGTTGCCGCCGTCGAGCGGTCCGCCGGCGGGAGCGATCGACGCGATCACCGGCGCGCCGAACGTGTAGAGGTTGTCCCCTTCGGCCGCCGGCTCCGTCGTCACGATCTCGCCCGGCTGGTGGCTGTCGGTGAACGCGGCCGCGATCGTGGTGGCCAGCATCTCGGCACCGGCCGCCAGCGAGGTGGCGTCAGGGGCATCGACCGTGATCTCGGTGTCCGAAACGACGACCGGGTCGACGCCGTCGACGACACCGGTGCCCGTTTCCGGCTGGAAGCCGACCAGACCCAATTGCAGTCCGGGCGACGCGAACCCCGAGCCGCTGATGGTGACCGTGTCGCCACCCGTCAACGGTCCCGCCGGTGGGCTGACGGCGGTGATCAGCGGGGCACCGAAGACGTAGCTGTCGGCGCCGAGGAACAGCGGCGAGGCCGTCGACGCCACTGACCCAGTGGTGAATCCGACCTGGACCTGGGCATCGACCACTCCGCCCCCGGTGGCGGCCGCGGTCATGTTCGGCACGGTCACGGTGATCTCGGTGTCCGAGACGACGTCCGCGTTGGTTCCCAACTGCGCGGCCGTGGCGTTGGCGACCGGGACGAAGGTGACACCGGTGAAGGTGAGGCTGGCGTTCATGAATCCCGAGCCGTCGATGGTGACGGTGTTGCCTCCCTCCAGCGGCCCGTTGTTGGGACTGACCGAGCTCACCGTTGGAAGCCCGCACCCCGAGGGGTTCGCATTGGCACTGGCACCCGCGGCACCGTCCGTGCCGGTCGCCCCGTTCGTACCCGCGCCCGCTGACGACCCGTCGAGCGATCCCGCGGCGCCAGCGGTGCCGCCGGTGCCTCCCTGGCCCTCCTGCACCAGGTTGGCCGAGCAGGTCAACCCGGTGGCGGGGGTCGAGCTGGGGTAGACGGCACCGCCCGAGGCGTCACCACCGTCACCGCCCGCGCCACCGTTCCCCCCGTCCCCGGGCCGTCCGCCCACGACGAACGCGCCGTTGCCCCCGGCGATGCCACCGTTCCCCCCGCTGCCGCCGAGGCCCCCGCCGCCACCGGAGGCGAGATCCCCCGAGACCGAGCCGCCGGCCCAGGTGACGGAGCCGCCGTTGTAGAGGCCACCGCCCACGCCCTCACCGCCGCTCTTCCCGGCGGTGCCCGACCCGCCGTTGCCGCCCGGACCTCCCGGGCCACCGGGGTCGAAGTAGATGTCCGGAGCCGCACCGCCCGCGCCGCCGCCGGCGGCGCCGGCGCTGCCCGAGGCGCCGCCGCCGCCCTCGGCCGCGTCGCTGGTGAACTGCACCGCGTTCAGCGTTGCGTTGCCGTCGTTGGACAGGCCGCCGCCGTAGGCGTTCCCGCCGGCTCCGCCATCCCCCGACGTCCCGGCCGCCGCCCCGACCCCGCCGTTCGGCCAGGGCCCCTCGCCGTACCCGCCCCCACCCCCCGCCCCGCCGTTGCCACCGCTGCCGCCGGCGCCGCCCGAGCCCGCAAAGGCCGCGTCGCCGACGAACCGTACGCTGGTGGCGACCAGGGTCGCGCCGGCGCTCACGTACATGCCGCCGCCGGCTGCGTCCGCGCCACTTCCCCCCGAGCCCCCCGGACCTCCGGGGGCCCCGTCGCCACCGGCGCCGCCCGACCAGATGTGACAACCCGATGGATACAGCGTGCACCCGCCGGCTCCGCCGGCTCCGCCGTTGCCGCCGGCGCCGCCGCTGCCGCCGCTCCCACCGCTGTCCCCGTCGGCGCTGCTACTGCTGATCGTCATGTTGGTGAGCGTCACGGTCGAGCCGCCCGCCTCATAGATGGCTCCACCCTGTGCCGATCCGTCGGCGTTCTCGCCGTTGGTACCGCCGGTTCCGCCCGCGCCGCTCGTTCCCGCGCCACCGTCGCCACCGGTCGGGTTGGGGCCAGCGGCGCCGGGAATCCCGGGCGTGCCGTTGATGCCGGAGACGCCGTTGGCGGGAGCGGGCCCGCTGGTGGCCACGCCCCCCGTGACGCTCACGTGGGTCAGCGACAGCGATCCGCCCTCGACGTCGAACACCCGATTCAGACTTCCGCCGCTGAGGGACAGAGCGTGCCCGGTGGCGTCGAGGCTGACCGTGGAGCTCACCACGAGCTGAGGGACAGTGATGCCTCCGCTGCAATCGAACAAGTAGCTGCCGCCGGCCGCGACGGCGGCTTCGACAGCGGCCGTCGTGCATGCCAGCGCGGTGGGTCCGCTCGGTGGAGTCGTTGCGCCGGCGACGGCGCCCCGTCCGGTCAGCAAGGCCAGGGCCAAAAAGGCGGAGCCCGCCGCCGCCGCGACACGGCTCCCACCCACCGTCCTACCGGACAACACAGGTACCGTTCGTGCCCCCGACCGGTCCCCGATCGTCACGAAGCCGACCCGGAATTGAGCAATCGCCCCTCGGCGTTCGCATCCGTTGTGACTGAAGTTGTCGAACCGAACTGGTTACGCGTTCAGTGATCGCCAAAACCACTACCGCCCATCTCGCCAATGGCGTGACGGTAACACTGACCAGTGGATTTAGATATACGCCAGACGGCGTATTGATCTGGTTGGCTGGGAGCGGTTACTCGACGGTGATGTCGAGCACGAACGCCGTCAACGGACCCCGCCCACTGATACCCAGCTTGGCGTAGACGTTGTCGAGGTGCTTCTTGACAGTTCCCGACGACACATGCAGCCGATCCGCGATCGCCGCATTGGACTCACCGACCGTGACCCAGCGCACGATCTCCGCCTCGCGCGGGCTCAATCCGAGTGCCTCGAAGCTTCGTCCAGACGGCCGGCTTCCTTGCGGACCGACAACGATCGCTCCCGGATGCCCGCCCTGAGGAGGCAGGTAACGCAGCGTGCAGCGTCGGACTCCGAGCTCGGCAGTAAGAGGGCGCATGACGTCTAAGCGCTCCCCGAGTTCAAACCGGTCTCGCTGTGCCGATACCCACCTCTCCACCCGTGCCGGCAACGGTGAAACCGGAGACGGTCGCCCGAAGAAGCGGTACAACGTGACGAGCGCTCCCGGCGTCAACTCCTCGGGGGGATCCCACAACACCACCATGCCCGCGCCCTCCTGCATCACGGCGTCGTTTGCCGCGTCGACGAGGCCGCGCAGCCGCTCCTGCTCCCGTGCGTTCCGCCACGCCTGCGCCAAGTGCGGGCGGGCCAGGTTCAGGACGGTGCAGTCACGCTCGGAGAAGTCCTCGTCCGCTCGGCTGAGCGCAAGTCCGACTACTACTGGCTTCGGGGCCGGCAGTGTGATCGACATCTGGTACTCGATTCCCATCGGCTGATAGACGAGGCGGTAGAGCGAGCTGGCGTGGAACTCCTCTTGGGACCAGAAATCGCTGATCCTGCGGGCGGAACCGTCGCCCGTTTCGGCGGCATGACGGATCAACGGATGCTCCGGCGCCAGCTCGGCCAGGATCTCAGAAGCTCCGTCGGGAACGCTGAACGTTGAGGGTTCCATCCAGAACACAACCCGATCCGCCATAGGAACGATTTCGTTGATGGTCGCCACCGTGCATGGCACCAGGTCGATCACGCCCCGGAGCGCGACACGCAGGAATTCGTTGGGATCTGGTGCGAGCCCCACCGCCCTCACCAGCTCGAGCACCCCGATGAGGTCCTTCTGGCTCAGGCGCACGGCCGACACGATACGACGGCATCCGCTTGCCGCCGAGTTTCCAACAACGATGCCGGGCCTGGTGACGGTCACCGGAACGGGAGTGAACGGGACATGGCGAAGGGGCAGGTCGTCGTGACGTGGGCGAGTCTCCGGTCCCCGCGGGACCTTGTGCCTTAGGATCCTCCCGTACGAGCCGGCTGCGGCGGTCAGGAGCGTCAGGCCGGTGGACCTCCCGCTCCCAGGTGGCACTCATCGTACCCAGCGGCCCGACGGTCCCGCGCTGCACGGCCGGACGAAGCGCAAAGGCATATCGAGGCGATATCAGTTCGTGAATGCGTCACCCGGGCGAGGCGTCTGTCTATGCTTCGTCCGGTCGCCGACGAGGTCACGCACGGGTCGCTGACGGTGGCAGGAGGTTGGGGAATGGCGGGAGAACACCCGAGCCGTACAGCGTCGCGCAACCGGAAACACCCGCGGCGGTTGTGCCAAGACGCGGTTTCCGTTTTCCGGGTGGGGTTGGCCATCGTCGCGGGCGCAACGATGCTGTCGGTGGTTTCGGCGGCGGGCGTCGTCGGAGTCGGGGTGCTGACGGCGCAGCCTGCCGGTGCCTACCTGGGCTGTCCCCTGGGTGGCGGTGCCACAAAGGGAAAGGTCCTCGTCGCCCACGGCGGTCCCGCCATCACAAGGGTCGACAACACCTCCTACAACGGAGACCTCATGACCCAGAACACACCGTTTCCCCTCAACGTGAATCCGGGTGGGGAAGGAACGTTCCATTACTGCGGGAAGGGCATCACGACGTGGCCCGTCGAAACCAAGACGGAATACCGGATCAACGGGCCCAAGATCGGCAAGGACCTCACGGGGTTCCTCGTCGCCATTCACACCAAGATCCCGTTCAAGGGTGACAACGTATTCACCTGTTCGGTGCGGCAGGAGTTCGGACCAAACACTGTCGACCCGTTCTATTGCAGTACGAAGGGAACCGACTCGGGATCCACCTATGCCATCATCGCGGACTTCACGATTGGCCTGAAGAAAGTCACCACCATTACCAATGAGCACGAGCAGGCCCGCCTGTTGGCTGATCATTGCGTCCGCGATCAGCCCACGAGGTGCGTGTTCGCCTCGAAGGACTTGAACAGCAACGTGTATGGCCCCGAAGAGCCAGTGACCGACTCGGTGGACGCGACCTGCACACATGACCTCCCGTTCACGTTTACGTGGACCCAGACGATCGCCACCACGGAGAACGTCGGTGCCTCGGCCTCGGTGACATTGGCCATCGGCTCGCTCGTCCCGATCGTCCAAGCCAATGTCGCTGCGACCTATGGGTTCTCGTGGACCCAAAGCAGGACGGCGGGCGGGACGTATCCCTATACCGTCCCCAAGGGCTACCGCATGCATCTCGTCCGATCGGCCAGACTCAACGAGGTCACCGGCAGTTTCTTGCTCTCCGGTAACGGAGATACGAACTACCTGATCCCGCACGCCACTTTCAAGTGGATGGACCGTTCGGAAACCGGCATCATCGGTCCGAGGCTGGAGCGGCTGCCGAGTTGCGCAGCCCCTTGACCTCGGCGGGAGCCACCGGACTTCGGTCCGGATCGTTCGCTCGTATCGATCCCACCCGGTCGAACTGGAGCCTGAGGTCGGACTCGAACCGACGACATGCGCATTACGAGGGAGGTCTACGACATCCCGCAGCATCTCGATGCGTACCAGCCTGAGTCGCTCCGTCCTGGTCGGAAAGTCGCCTGACCGTCAACTGGAGATCCAGGGACCAGTTGGGATCGGCTGGGACCTCAATGTTGGGACAAAGTTGGGACAGGACTTGCAAGCAGGACCCAGTCGAATCTCTGTTTGTCGCGATGTTCGTCGCTCGAGGGAGCCCGCCAATGTTGTCGATGCCCGAAGGTACAGCACAGACAATCGGGATTACGTTGACGAGCGGCAATGACCCCGTTGCCTCACCGTTTGCCCGCACGGGGAGCAGGCGTGGTGGTGCCCGCTGCGCGATCGTTAGTACTGAAGCGCGGGCCCTAGCATGGCAAGAGCGAAGCGGAACGCGCCTGACGAGTAGTCGTCACACACATTGAACCAGCCATTGACCTCAGTGTCCCCATCGGGGCAGAAATGCACCCCGTCAGGGGAACGCACGATGTTGGTTCCGGTGGGACCCACGCATGGTTCGAAGGAAAGGCAGGGAAGCGTCAGCGTGAATCTTCCATTCGCTAGCACCGCCTGACCGGCGTCGACGAAAGCGACACCTTGATTGGTGGCGGCCATGGACGCGTAAATCTGGTTGAGGAAGCTGACGTTGGCGGCGAGGTTCGCCCAGGCGCTGATTGGAGGCGCGATGAGCATGACGGGGATGCCATTGCTGCGGAAGATGTCTATCGCACTTTGCATGTCAGCGCGGTACTTGTCGTAGTAGGGCGTGGAGCCCATGGTGTAGCCAGACATGCATGGCGTCATGGCGTTCCCCGAGAATTCGATGACGGCCACGGCCGGGTGCCGGGTGGCTGCATCCGATGCCATCTGTTGGACATCGTCGCACACGGCCCAACCGTTGACGGCGCGGAGGAGCGCGGTCGCGCCGGATGCATGGGCCAAGTACGAAAAGAACGGCGCTGCCTCCATACCAAGCGAGTCGCCGTAGAGCGCGATGAGTTTGGGCAGCTGACCGAAGAAGCCCGCCGTCCCGTACGTGAGGACAGCGCCGTCGGAACCCACCAGCCAGTAACCGTTGCGGTCGGGCGTGGCCACCATGCCGACCACCGGCTTGTTGAGTGGGCCGCCCCCGGCCGAGCCGCGGAACGCTGCGTCGCCGTAGGCGAAGACGCCCCCGTCGGAGGCGACCAGCCAGTAGCCGTTGCCGTCGGCCGTGGCCGCCATGTCGACCACCGGCTTGTTGAGTGGGCCGCCCCCGGCCGAGCCGCGGAACGCTGCGTCGCCGTAGGCGAAGACGCCCCCGTCGGAGGCGACCAGCCAGTAGCCGTTGCCGTCGGCCGTGGCCGCCATGCCGACCACCGGCTTGTTGAGTGGGCCGCCCCCGGCCGAGCCGCGGAACGCTGCGTCGCCGTAGGCGAAGACGCCCCCGTCGGAGGCGACCAGCCAGTAGCCGTTGCCGTCGGCCGTGGCCGCCATGCCGACCACCGGCTTGTTGAGTGGGCCGCCCCCGGCCGAGCCGCGGAACGCTGCGTCGCCGTAGGCGAAGACGCCCCCGTCGGAGGCGACCAGCCAGTAGCCGTTGCCGTCGGGCGTGGCCGCCATGCCGACCACCGGCTTGTTGAGTGGGCCGCCCCCGGCCGAGCCGCGGAACGCTGCGTCGCCGTAGGCGAAGACGCCCCCGTCGGAGGCGACCAGCCAGTAGCCGTTGCCGTCGGGCGTGGCCGCCATGCCGACCACAGCTGGGTTGGACGCTGTGGCCCCGGCCGAATGCGAGACCATGCCGCTCCCGCTCAGCAGACCTGACACGGCCACGGTTCCCAGGACGCTCGAGATCAGACGGCGTCTCACCTTCTCAGTGTCCTCGCCGTTTCGGAGGCCTTCCCTAGGAAATTGGTCCCTGGACGTAGGTCATTTGTGGCCTAATCGCGGAGGAGTTTGGCTCGATCAACGTCGGTTCCGAGACGCTTGACCACCCAGGCGGCCCTTTGACTACTCGGTCGACCCTCCCGTCTGCCGGGCGCCGGTGCTGACTCGGACGGTTTCGGCCTGACCCTTGCTCATGCGTCGGGAGATCTCCCACCATGCGCCAAGGACCGCACTGGCAATCAAGCCAATGACGATCGTCTGGCCAAGGACTTGACGAGGCAAGCTCAGTTCGTAGAAGTGGCGCACCACTTCGAGAGGGAACAGAGAGGCGAACGCCACGATCATGGTGACCACCAACAGGATGCGTCTCCATGTCAAGGGAAACGTCAGGACCACGAGTACGAACAAGCTCGGGACGAGAACGCCCAGAGTGGCGGCCGTGCGCTGCTGGGTCAAGGGGAGATTGCGGCTGTGTGCCAGCCAGAAGGTAAGGAACGCCGAGGCAAAGATGACCACGCCAGCCGGGATCGTGAAACGAAGCACTCGTGAGAGGAAACCGGGCACATAGCGCCGAGTATTGGGCGCGAGGGCCAGAAAGAACGACGGGATACCGATCGCTACGGCGTCGATGACGGTGAGATGCCGAGGCAAAAGCGGGTACGGCCAGCGGGCGACGCTTATCGCAACGGCGAGGACGGTCGCCCAAACCGTCTTCGTGATGAAAAGGTTCGCCACTCGCTCGATGTTGGCCGTCACCCGGCGACCTTCGGCGAGAACCCCAGGCAAGCTAGCGAACCGGCCGTCGAGGAGTACGAGCTGAGCGACGGCGCGGGTCGCGGGCGCACCAGATCCCATCGCTATGCCGAGGTCAGCCAGTTTGAGGGCTAGAGCGTCGTTCACCCCGTCTCCGGTCATGGCGACCGTGTGACCGCGGGCTTGGAGTGCGGTAACCATGGCTTGCTTCTGCTGGGGGGTCACCCGACCGAAGACTGAGTGGCTGTCAAGCAATTCGCCGAGCTCGCCGACATCGGTGGGGAGTTCGCGGGCGTCAATCGGCTCCTCCGCATGGGGGACGGCGAGCCGCCCGGCGATGGCACCGACCGTGAGGGGGTTGTCCCCAGAGATGACCTTGATAGCGACGCCTTGTTCCGCGAAATAGGCGAGGGTGGTGGTGGCATCCGGTCGGATGTGCTCCTGCAAGAGGATGAACGCGGCCGGACGTCGGCCAGGGGGGAGGAATGTCCCGACGAGTGGCGCGTCGGAGTGCACCAGTGCGAGGACGCGCTGGCCGGTTCTGGCCAACCCTGCGGCACGCGTCAGCGCGTCGGCATCGTGATGTTCGATCACGATCTCGGGCGCGCCGATAACCCACGTGCCCTCTATATCGAAAGAGGCGCCACTCCACTTGCGCTCGGAGCTAAATGCCACGCTGTGGCTTCGAACCCAGCTCCGAGGCGGTGCGAAGACCTCACCGATAGCCGCCAGCGTCTGATTGGGATCTTCCTCCTCGGCCAACGCCCCCAGCGCCGATTCGACCTCGAACGCGTCGTCCAGTTTCTCGATCCGGTCCAACACGATCCGGCCGTCGGTGAGCGTGCCCGTCTTGTCCAGGCAGACGACATCGACGCGTGCAAGCCCCTCGACCGCCGGCAGCTCTTGAACGAGCACGTGGCGGCGGGCCAGGGTCACGGCGGCCACGCCAAAGGCGATGCTGGTCAAGAGCACCAGTCCCTGGGGAACCATCGCAACCAGACCGGCAACCACCCCCACGATTGCTCTGCGCCATTGCCCGAACACATGAATCTGACTCACCACGAGCAGAACGGCGATCGGAACAATGGCAATCGTCACGTAGCTCAGCAATTGGTTGATGCCTTGCATGAGCTCGGAGTGGACGAGCTCGAAGCGTCGAGCTTCGTCCGTGAGCCTGAAGGCGTAGGCCTCGCGTCCGACCGCCGTGGCCTGATACGTGCCCGAACCGGCAACCACGAAGCTGCCCGATCGGACCTGATCACCGATTCCCTTGTCGATTGGCTCCGATTCGCCGGTCAGCAGGGATTCGTCGATCTGGAGCCCCTCGGTCGAACGAACGACTCCGTCGGCAACCACTTGGTCTCCAGTGCGTGCGGCGACCAGGTCATCGAGCACCAGACCTCCGACCTCGAGGTCATGTATCTGACCCTCGCGAACGACACGAGCTCCCGGGGCGTTGAGTACGGCGAGCCGGTCCAAGGTGCGCTTGGCCCGCAGTTCCTGGAAGATCCCGATGAGCGCATTCGCTACGAGCACAATGCCGAAGAGCCCGTCCTTCGGGTCCCCAACAGCCAAGATCACAACCAGTAGCGAGCCGAGTAGCAAGTTGAAGCGAGTCAGGATGTTGGCCCGCAGGATCTCACCGATCGAACGGCTGGTGCGTTGGTTGACGTCGTTGACCTGTCCCGCCGCTCTCCGCTCCGCGACGTCATCGACGGTCAGACCCGTTGACGACGTCTCAAAGCCGAAACGTTGGGCTGATGTTGGTTTAGGGCTCGGTGGGAGTACAGACATCATGGATACCCATACGCCATCTTTACGTCACCGTCGAACCGCGCGGGCCACGGGTACACCCGGCGCCTGAGAACGAATACCTTTCCGCCTCATTGTTGGTCATGCCTCGACTCGGCAGAGGTCAAATTCATCAATCAGCCATAGAAGTTCTACGGCCGTGGGAACGCAACTACTTCAACTGGAGGATGTGGTACACGACGAACGCTGGCCACACGACCGACTTCATGAGCGCCAGGATCACGAGCCAGAACGTCCCCGAGTGTGTGTGGATGTAGTAGACGAGGGCACCGATGAAGCCGAGAACCCAGATTCCCCCAGCGCCCCCACGGGTCACCCGCTTGTTGTTGTCGGCCACATCCCCTCCCTTGGTCGTTCTGGAATCACCATTTCACCTGAAGCCATATAGATCTTTCTTTCACTTGGCCGCACTCTGCGATTAATGACCCTTCTATTTCAGAGAGCCCACAAGTTGTTGGGTTTGCTGAGGACCCGACGGAGGCAAGGGTGGAGCTGAAAAGTGTCCAGGATCCATGCCGCCCGCGTCGAGCCGGAAGGGCGGGTACTCATCACGCATAAGTGCCGCATAGACAAGAACCCGGTAACACCAGCGGTTCAACCCCATGACAAAATCGAAGATCGAATCCGGGTACCGGCCGCTGAAGCCGAGAATGACGGCAGAGATGAGTGCCAGCACACCGATGAGGCCGAACCCTCCTATGGCGCGATCGGCGCCGTTCAGACCGGCACTCCAACCCCCGGCAAAGAAGGCGACGATGATGTATTGCGGGATCGCCAGTAGCCACCACTTGACCAGCACCAGGCCTCGAGACAGCCGTTCGGGGTAGTCGACGGCGAAGTCGGCGGGATACCTCGGGTCGGGATCCAGGCTGAAGGGCGGATAGCGGTCGGTCGCAAAAGCGCCGATGGCGTAGAAGACCACGCGCCACGTCCATCGGAACACCCCGACGTTGAAGTCGAAGATCGACCGCGGGTAACGGCCGGTGAAGAGGATCGAGAACCCGGCCACGACCGTGAGGATTGCAGTCGCCACCCACAGGAAGGCCAGGACGATTGCGTGGGGGATCACGAGGATCCACTTGACCAGCCACAGCCAGCGGCTGGTGGCAAGATCGATGTGCCCGTCGACCCGAACCGGGTATGCCGCCGCGACGTTCGGGGTCGAAGTCGCCGGTGTGGTAGCCGGCGGCGCACGGCTCTCTCCGAAATCCGACGGCTCGCCGCCGTTTCGCCGCTCGGGACGGACCCCGAAGTACAACAGGAGGGCGGCGAGGCCGAAGAGGAGGATCCCGAAGATGCCGAGTCCGATGCCGATAGGCAGTAGGAGCCCGGTCTTCATCCCCACGCGGACGTCGACCACTACGCTAGGGGTCGCGTTCGCGTTCATCACCACGGCCGTCCAGTTTCCGGCCTGTGTCGGCCACACCAGGCTCTGCGTTCCGATCCCCGAAGCCGAAGCCGCCCAGAAGCCCTGGGCCGTCGGTGCCGTCGCGGGATCGGGGCCGTAGAACGGCTGGGTGTCTGTGCTGAAGGGACCGAAGGCGATGCTCGTGACATGTTCGTGGGACACCCCTGCGAGCCAGCGGTCTACCGCATTCGTGGGCCCGACGCCGATGAATATCGCCCGCCCATTGAGCGTGCTGGCTTGTACGCGGATGGTTCCTGCGGGATGAACCGGGACCCAGAGGTCGCCCTGGCTGCCCTCGGTGCCGAAATCGGCCGACGCCGTCACGGCATACGTGTCTGTCCTCAGGCTGTCCGTCGGGGTGTTGTAGTAGCCCGAGGCGTCGCGCTGGGTTGCGTGTGCCCAGACCAGGGTGCTGCCGCCCGCTATGAAGCCGATTCCGACGAGGCCGAGGAGACCTCCGATGACGATAAGAACGATTTTGCCTGCTCGCATTGGCGACCCTCTCGCCGTTACGGGGTCGACGTAGCCGTCGCGGAAGTGGCTGCGGAAGGGACCCCGCACATCACGAAGGGCGTCAGAGTCATCTTGACCCCCTGGCCCAACGGACCGGTAACGATGGCCACGGTCTGCCAGGTTGTGTCGTTAAGTGGCAACGACTCGCGCAGAGCGACATTCCGATCGGGCACTGTTCCGGGCGCGGACACCTGAGCTCCGCCGCTCAAGAGCACCTTGCCGGTCGGACAGGTGGTCTTGGTCGAGAGGACTGTCCCCACGGCCGGGTCCGGAGCCGACACCACCGAAGTGGCGCGCAATACAGTCGTTTCGGCGAGTCCGGCCGGGCCCTGCTTACCTTCGGGTCCCATTGTTCCTTGCGGTCCCTGCGGGCCTTGCGGGCCCTGCACTCCTTGGGGCCCTGAGACCTGAGCCGGTTGCGTGGCCACCGCGTAGGTGGCCACGCCAAGTCCTGCCACTCCCAGGACCAATGCGGCGATGACGACGGGCTTGGTCCAATTCGTGCCTTCCTGCGAAGGATGATGTTCACCGGTGGAGCGTTCGATCGTTTCCATGGCAGTCATTGCGACACCTCCTCAACTTGTAAATGGTGCGCTCATCCCATTTTCCGTTTTGGAGGGTGCTGGCTGTAGGGGAGGAAGGTCCCGATGACGCAGGCTCTTTGTCCCTAATGCGACGAGGGAAGAACCGGGACGAATCGAGGCATCGAGGTCAAGTCGGAGACTGACGTGGTCCGTTCAATCGCGCCCAGGTCTGACTCAACATTCCTCGACACGAGTGCAGCCCAACGTCATGGAACGAAGGCGTCCCACCCATACGGGACCGGAACCTCGACCGAGCCTTCCTCGGAAAGCCCACGGGCGGTGACCTTTGCAGTTCCACGTCCGAGGCGTCCGTCCTCGAGGACCAGCACACGGTCGGCCATGTGAGCCACCTCCCGATCGTGCGTCACCATGACGATCGACATGTTCCGTTCCGCTTTCATCTTTGCGAAAAACGACACCAAATGCCTCACGCTTTGAGGGTCAAGGCTCCCGGTTGGCTCGTCCGCCAGAAGGACCTCGGGCCAGTTGCAGATCGCGCGCGCGATGGCCACCCGTTGTCGTTCGCCACCGGACAGCTCGGGGGGTTTGCGGTTGTGCATCTCCATGAGTGCCAGCTCATCGAGTAGCTCAGTCACCCTCGTCGCTCGAGATCTTCCCCGTCGGTGACTTCCGTAGAGCGCAACCTCCACATTGCCGGCCACGTCGAGGTGTGGCAGCAGATTGTGGAGCTGGTACACCATGCCGATCGATTGGCGGCGGTATGAGTTGAGGTTCAGATTGGTCAATTCGGTGCCCTTGTAGAGGATTGACCCTTCGTCAGGAGTTTCGAGCGAGCCGAGCAATTGGAGCAAGGTGCTCTTTCCAGAGCCCGAGGGGCCAACGATCGCGATCCATTCGCCTGCCGTAATGGACAGATCCACGTTGTCCAGTGCAACGACGTTCCCAAACGCCTTGTTCACCGAACGAGCCTCGAGAATCGGTGCGCCAGGACCCATGAGCTATTCCTTCCGGAGCGCCGCACCCGGGCGGAGCATCGCCGCACGAGCTGAAGGGTAAAGCGCCGCGATGAGTCCGATACCGATGGCGCTGTAAAGAGCTGTCCAGAAGGTCCCAGCGTTGAACTCAGGCTTCAAGATGCCCTGGAGAGACGAGAAATTCGACAGGCCGAAAGTGAGCGCGAAGGACAAGGCCACGCCAGCCGCCGCACCCAGGATGCTGATGCCGAGGGCTTCTCCGATGACGAGCAAGAGCAGACGCCGGCGGGTCCACCCGACCGACCGCAGTAGGCCAAACTCACGAATCCGCTCGATGAACGACAGCAACATCGTGTTCATCACGATGATGATGCCGATCACGAGCGCAATGATCGTCGCCCCGGTCTGCGCGGCCTTCAAAAAGGCGAAATTCCGGTCGACTCGTCCGAATTCGCTGGCCAGGCGGACCGTTGCCAGGTTGGGATTCTGGGTCTCGATGCGCTGGCGAACACGCTCAATGCTTGCTCCGGGCCGAACCTTGACAGCGACGAGCGTGACTGTCCCGGGTTTGCGTTCGGAAGCCTGGAGTGGCACCAGCGGGAACATCGACGCGGTGTCACCGAACACTTGACGGATCGAGTAGATCCCGACCACGCGATACGGGGTGCGTTCGATGGTGACCGTGTCGCCGACCCGTTTGCCGAGGTCTTGTGCGGCCTGCCATCCGAGCATTATCTCGTTGGCCGCGGTTGCACCGTAGGCGCGGCCGGCCACGACCTTGACCCCGAAAGGAGCCAAAGCCGATGGAGTGACACCGATTTTCAGAAAGAAGGGATGAGAAGGGTCGAGATTGCTGGATGCAACGAGAGCACCCACGGCACTGGCTACTCCCGGTGTTGCTGCCACCCGCGCCACCTGAGCATCGGTCACCACGCTGTCGAGCGTGTCTGCGGCGCCTTTCTGCGCGACGGTGAAGTCGGCTTGACCGGTCTGCAGAACGGACGCGGCAGAGTCCTGAAGGCTCTGCGTCACCACGCTGAGGGTGACGATGGCCATGACGCTGATGGCCACAGCGGCAGCGGTGAGAAGGGTACGCGCCTTTCTGGTGGCCAGGTTGTGTGCGATCAACCGCCCGAAGGACCGTGAGCGAATTCTTGGTACTTCAAGTGGAGGGCGTCGTGTTTGAGGACTCATCGTTCGCCAGCCCTAGGTTCCGAGGTCACGACGTTCGAACGAAGCGACGGCTGCTGCCGCAGCGACGAGCACGATCGCAACGAGAAGGAGCAGATGCAGTACTTGGAAGCCGCTCCCGAGAGGATCCACTGCGATGGCGTGGTACCAGGGTGAAACGGGTCGAACGTGCTGCAGCCCGCTCACCAGCTCGGCGAGCGAACTGAGCAGGTAGGCGATCACCGCGACGAGAGCACCGATCCCGCGAGCCACACCCCGTCGTCCTGTGGCTGCACCGACGGCCATCGCGATTGTCCCGAAGACCATTGCGACGAGCCATGAAGCGACCACGGCCGCCGTGAGGTCGGATATGGCGACGTGGAGCCGCACTAGCGACGCTCCTACGACCAGGGCCAACCAGAGCCCTCCCGCCGCGAAGCCTGTTCCGACAAGGAGCGCGGCCCACTTCTCGAGCACGACGCGTCGACGGGAAACCGGATTTGCCATCAGGACGTCGATGGTCATCCGCTGTTCTTCACCGGCGGTCAAATCCGATCCCCACAGGATCGCCAAGATACTGAGCAAGATGGGCGCCGAAAGCGAGAAGACCTCGGCGCGAAGGTAGCCAGGTCCACTGGTGTAGTCGGAGATCCCGAACATTGACCGGAAGGCCTTTGGATACGACTCGAACAGTTGGGAGAACTGGTGGTTCCCTCTGATTGTCGGGTACAGCGCAACCATCGTCAGCGCGAGCGCGATCAGCCCCGCCGTCCATCCAATGAGGGCACGACGTTCCTCATGAATCGTCCGCTCGAAGATCGAATGAAGCTCGGCACGATGCCTATCACGCGTGCGCATCGGTCGCCTCGTAGAAGTTCAGGAACGTCTCCTCCAAGTCGGGCTCGCGAATTGAGAGATCTGCAACCCGATGCCTGGACAGTTCCCGGAGCAGTGGATCCAATGATCCCGTCACCTCAAGGTGCAGGACGTCGCCTCGCCGCTCGACCAGGGTGCTTCCGGGAATGAAGGGGAGGGAGTCCGCCTCGGACTTCTCGACGAACTGCACGTCGACGAAGTGCAGCGAGCGTCCCCGCAGATCGTCCACTTGCCTCAGCGCGATCACACGCCCATCGCGGATCAGACCTACCCGGTCGGCAACCCGCCCCACATCGGAGAGAACGTGCGACGATAAGAAGACGGTCCTTCCCTCGGCAGCCGCCTCGGTGATCGCCGCGTGCACCTGTTGTTGCATCAGGGGGTCGAGGCCGGAGGTTGGCTCATCAAGCACGAGGAGCTCCGGTTTTCCCATGAGCGCCTGGACCAGTCCGACCTTCTGTCGATTTCCCTTCGAGAGTGAGCGAATCGGCCGGTCGAGCTCGAGGTCGAAGCGGTCCGTCCAGGTGACAACGTCACGCCACGGTGGGCCACCACGGAGATGACAGAAGTGGGTGAGGAGCTCACGGGCAGTGAGATGGTCGTAGAGGGCCAGATCACCCGGCAGGTAGCCGACGCGTCGCCTGATGGTGACGCTGTCGCGGCGCACGTCGAGTCCGAAGAGCCTGATGGCGCCGGCGTCGGGCCGAATGAGGTCGAGCAGAAGGCGGATCGTAGTGGTCTTCCCCGCGCCGTTTGGGCCGAGGAAGCCGAAGACCTCGCCGGGGGCGATCCCCAACGTCACGTCTTCGATCCCGCCGCCTCCCCGGTAGTGCTTTGTGACGTTCTCGAGGCAAATGGTCTGGCCGGCGCGAGCTAAGGCCCGCACCGCTGAGTCGGTTACGTCGGCTCGGGTTACCACGACCATCGTTCCATTTGCTCATGGAGTCAGGAACCTACATAGGGACCAATTTCCCGAAGTATCGGCCCAAACGTCATGCGACAATCAAATGAGGTGACTAAAACCCCATGGGTCTGAGACCGATGTCAGAACCTTGTCTTCGTCACCTATCGAAGGAGGTACCGGTGCGAGCTGTCGTTATCTATGAGTCGATGTTCGGCTGCACGAGGGCTATTGCGGACGCGATTGCCCGAGGTCTCTCAACGGCGGTGGAAGTACAGCTTGTTCGGGCAGCGGATGTGACACCGGAGACTCTTCACGGAATCTCCCTCGTCGTCGTGGGTGCACCGACCCAAGGCCACGGTCTCCCACGATCCACGACTCGTCGGGGAGCCCTCGACTATGTGCGCAAATCCGATGAGCTGGTCAAGTTGGAGCCCGGTGCGGATAGCGCCGCGGGGGTCCGAGAATGGTTGGCGACGTTTCGCGAGCTTCCCATAGGCGCTGCTGCCTTCGATACGAAGGTGGACGGGCCGACGTTCCTGACGGGGCGAGCTTCGAGGGGCATCGCTCGTCGACTTAAGAGCCGCGGCGCATTGCTGATTGCGCCAGCCGAGAGCTTCTTGGTCAATAAGAACAAACTTCTTCCGGGCGAACTGCAACGAGCCTGCCAGTGGGGAGAGCAACTGGCGTCAGCGTTGGTCCGTTCGCAGCGGCGTCCCCTCGAGGTCTCCCGAGCTCCACTAGCCAAGGAGCGAATCCCAGATCGCCGACTTCATCAAGCACGGGCCATTCAAAACCAGACGGCCATCCGCCAGAGGATCTTTCCCATGACGCGCCACTCTCATCCGTTGAATCATATTTGTGGGCTCTAGACAGAACCATTCTCTCTGTTCTCGGAAATATCACCAGCGCACCCTGTACTCAGGAAACAAGACGGAGACGATGTGAAAACTGAGACACGAGGCAACTGGGGCAAGCTTGCACCCGTGATGATGGCGGTCGGCGCCGGAATAGGCGTCGTGGTTGGCGTCATCGTTGAGGGCGGGTCGGGCATAGCAATGGGTCTCGTCTTTGGCGCGGGACTCGGGCTCTTGATATCTATGCTGGCGTCGCCCCAGCAGCCTGGTCCGCGTCACTGAGGGTTCGTGTTCGCTACCGCCGAACGCTCAAACCCGGTGTCACTTAGGCGTACATCGGTGTCTCGCTGAGGCTGAGGTAGCTCTCTTCCTCCTGCGCCGTGTGGAGTCGCCATACCGCATGAGACCAATAGAGCATCTGGAGCAGGTCGTCGATGATTTCGACATCGAGATAGGTGTCACCGATGTCATCAAGAAGCGCGCCCAAACTCCCGCAGCCGACCCACAGGGCATTCGCCAGATATGAAAGATCAGCCAGGTGCGCTACGGCCCCGAAAAGGAGACACGACCTCTTTGCGGCCAGAAGATCCGCTGACAGGTGGCTCTCTAACCGACCCTGGTTCACCTGCCCCGAAATTCAGTTCTGCGGTTGCGAGCCGGTTAATCCGGAGAGCGGACGCTTGAGCAAGATCATTGGATGCACCATGCGCCACCCGATGCCCCACGAAGAAACCATAGCGACGGCTTCCCACCCGTCTCTGCCCAGGCGGTCGAGCGCTTCGACATCCCGCTTCGGCTTCGCCAGGTCGAAGACCGTGTACTCAAAAGGTTGCATCTCTTTACCTCCTTTGGCTGAGACCGTTGGTCGGACGCTCTGAAGGCGTCGGGCGCGGAGAACTTCCGCATAGACAGCTATTGGATGTGTCTCGGCACCTTTCCGGTAAGCGTTCCGACAACGCGTATCACTTTGTGACCGGGGTCGGCAGTGGGAGCGAACATGCAGGGACAGCCTCCGTCGATAACCGTGACCCCGTGATTGCGGCCGTAGTCCGTAGCCTCTTTCGATACGCTCCCCGACCCGAACGCTCGGTGCATCCAGACGCGCTCGATCCCAAGCTCGACGCATTCGCGCACCGTTTGATCCGCGGTGTCTGGTTTCGTCGCAATCACAACCCAGTCCACGCCGCCAGGGACTGACTTCAAGTCGTGATAGCAGACATCACCCTCGACTTCATCGGCATTGGGGTTGATCGCGAAAGCCTGGTAGCCGCGATCACGAAGTCGCTTGTAGACGACGTTGCCCCCGTGATCCTTCGGGTGCCTGGAAACTCCGGTCACGGCAACCCGCTTGTGGGAAAGGAACTCGCTCGCCGCATTCGAAACCTTCTGCATGGCATTCCTCCTTCATGACTCCCCTGCAATGGGCTTCAGGTGGTAGTTCTCGACGAGCATCCATGGTCGCCCGCCGAGGGAGATCTCGTTGGTCCAGGTGATGTCGGACGGGTCCGAAACGTCCCAGACGAGGCGGGCCCGGGCCTCCGACTCGCCGAGCGTCTCGAAGACCAGGCTGTCTCCCGAGACCGCTCCTCGCATCACATCGGCGTGGCCGTAGTTGTCGGCCAGGATCGCTCGGAACTCGTCGTGCGTCGGATCCCAGCCGGCCACCCAGTGCAACTGCCACCTGAGCAGGAAGTCGCCGTCTGGACCGAACTGGTCTTGTTCGTAATCGCCAACGATCCAACGACCGTCCTGGATCAGTCGATGGGTGCCCCGACCGACCGCAGTCATCGGTGGGGAACCTGGACCCATGCCGTTTTCGTTGATCGTCCCAGTCCACGTGACATCGGGGTGGAACCGCTGGAGCACCACCATCTCGTCGCCGGGAGTGATCGGCAGCGGCACACGAGTGGCGGTGGTCGGTGTCACGCTGCACCTTCCCCTGGCTCTCGTCGCACGTCACTATGCCTTTCGAGGTGCCAGAAGTACCCCAGAAGCACCAGCACCGGGAGGGTCCAGACCCAAAATCCAAACCCGAACAGCATCAACGCCACACTGAAGCCGAACGCGCAAGCAATCCCGAGCAGTCTGCTCCGCCGGACGAGAATCAGGATCCCGATGGCTACCTCGAAGACTGCAAGGAGCAGAATCAATACGTGGACGTTTGGTACAAGAGCGGTATGCCAGGCGTGCCGCACGGCCGGCCAATAGCTCCCGTCGGCAAACGAGTCGTACGCGTGCGTCCAACCACTGACAAGCACGATGTTGACAGCACCACCGGCGATGAAGAGGCTGCCAAAGGCGCGAGCCCACCACTTGGTCGGATCGAGAGGCCGAGTGCTCAGCCCCGTGACCTGTCGATCGAGCGCCGCGCTCTCTGCTTCCTGGGCCCGATCTACATCTGATCCAATTGGCGAATGAAGGGCCACGTTCATGACGTCTCGTTCCGCCCTCCCGTTTTAATCGGATCCGGAGTTCAGGGGCCGCGATGCTGACGACGTTGAAGCAGGCCATAACGGCCAACGACGCTTCTGAGCTCGGTTGGATGCCGGCGCCATGCATTGAATTCTGATCCCAACCGCATCAGACCCGTAGGGAGGAAGGTCCCGGCGCACCCGAAATTGGTCCCTTTCGCAGTCGGAACTGAAGAGCATGAGGTCACTGCATCGACGCGGGTCCTAACCACCGGAAAGAAGCAGGCACGAAGGCACACATACGGGCTCTCGACTCCTCGCCCGGTATTCCGTGCCCACAGCTTGCCCACACGAATCGGAAGCGAAGAAATGGAAGAGGCAGAGTAGCTAGGGAACGACGACGACCGGACATTTGCTTCGCCGCACGCAGCGCTCGCTGACAGATCCGAGCAGTTCCGCGATGACACTTCTGCCGTGATGCCCGACAACGAGAAGGTCGGCATCTCGGGTGGCCTCCAGAAGAATGGAGACCGCGCTTCCTCTGGTCACCTCGGTATGCACCCGTGCTCGTTCTGTCGCTGGGACGACGGCGTCGACGATTTCGTTCAATTTGGCCCGGGCCTTGACGAGGAGCTCCTCCTGGAATGGGACTTCTATGACGAAGTCCAGCGGCGCTGGCCGCTCGGGAAACGTCCATGCCGTCACGACGTTGATGACCGAACCACTGAAGGCAGCCTCTCGTAGCGCCCACCGCAGAGCACGGATCGAGGGCTCAGACCCGTCGACACCTACCACGATCCGCCCTGCCCTTGTCCCGGTTTCACTCATGTCAGACCTCCTTGCCTTGAGAATCGAAGTCCGCATGCGTTAGCCGAAGACTCATGAGTCTTCGGCAGGGTGTCTGGACCACGATTGAGAAGACGACGATGCAAGCGGTCGCCAGGACCACTGGCTCCGAAAACAGCGCCAAGCTCGCGAACGACGGGGACGATCTCAGGTGTCGACCTCCCATTCACCCATCTTCTGCTCAGTTCCAGCGGTGTCCAAGGGAAGAAGCTCCTGCTCTGCCAGGACTTTCCTCCCTAGCCCCCGCTCTTAGGTCAAGTGCAGCATCGGGTAAGTGGCTACGACGTCGCACATCCTGCGCTCCTGGGTTGAGCGGCATGTCGCCCTTCTCATCTTTTGCGTCACCGTGGCCTGTCTCTTGATCGGTGGGGCGCTCCATCTGGTCGGCGCCGGTTCGCAAGGGAACACGGTGTGGATCGTGTCGGGGTCGATCGGCGCGGCGTACTCGCTGTGGGCAATGGCGGACAACCTCCACCAAGGGCGGGTCGGGGTCGATGTCATTGCCCTCTTGGCGCAGGTCGGTGCGTTGGTGGTCGGCGAGTATCTAGCCGCCTCCGTCATCAGCGTGATGATGGCGAGCGGGAGGGCGTTGGAATCGTGGGCCGACGGTAGGGCCACGCGCGACCTCCGGATGCTCCTCGAACGCGCTCCCACCAAGGCGCATCGCTACGACGCCGATGGAGGCGAGCTGCAGACAATCGAGGTCGCGGAGATCCGTCCTGGTGATCGTCTCATGGTGCCCGTCGGCGAGCAGGTCGCTGCTGACGGTCTCCTTCTAACCGACGCCGTGCTGGACGAATCGGCACTCACCGGCGAGTCCCTTCCAGTCACGTGCACCGCAGGAGATCGCGTGCGCAGCGGGACCGTCAATGCCGGCTCGCCCCTCGATCTGCGAGCTACCACCACCGCCACCGAGGGCACCTACGCCGGGATCGTACGACTGGTCGCCCAGGCGCAGAGCTCGCAGGCGCCCTTCGTGCGGATGGCCGACCGCTATGCCGTCTGGTTCCTCGCCTTCACACTGGCCGTAGCGGGTGGAGCATGGATCGCTGCGGGCGCATCGCGGGCGGTGGCCGTGCTGGTCGTGGCGACTCCGTGCCCGCTGATCCTCGCCGCTCCCATCGCTCTCGTAGGAGGCCTCTCGCTTTGCGCGAGACGGGGCGTCGTCGTCAAGGGCGGGGCCGTCCTCGAACGCCTAGGCCGTTGTACAACGCTGCTCATCGACAAGACCGGAACATTGACGAGCGGTCATCCCGCCCTTGCCACCGTGGTGCCGGCGGGAACGGTCCCTCCCAAAACGCTCCTGTTCCTCGCGGGATCACTCGACCAGATGTCGCCGCACGTGCTCGCGGCTTCGGTCGTCGCCTCAGCCCGCGAGCGAGGTTGCGACCTCATGCTGCCGAGCGAAGTGGAGGAGGTCGCCGGGTCGGGCATCCGGGGCCTCGTCGACGGGCACCGTGTGGCGCTCGGCAAGGCGGTCTGGGCGGGCGTGGCCGGAGCGCCGGCCTGGAGCAAGGCGGCACGGCGACGGGCGCGGTTGGACGGATCGCTCACCGTTTTCGTAAGTGTCGACGGAGAGCCCGCCGGGGTCCTGGTGCTCGACGACCCCATCCGCCGCGACGCCGCCCGCACGATCCGCTCCCTCCGTCAGAACGGGATCGACCGGATCGTCATGGTGACCGGTGATCGCCCCGAGGTGGCCGATGCTGTGGGCGCGGTCATCGGGCTGGACGAAGTTCTGGCGGAACGGTCTCCCGCCGACAAGCTCGACGTCGTGCGCGCCGAACGCATGCGCGCGCCGACGATGATGGTGGGCGACGGGATCAATGACGCCCCCGCGCTCGCGTTGGCGGACGTAGGAGTCGCGATGGGTGCTCAGGGCGCGTCAGCCTCTTCGGAGGCAGCCGACGTGGTGCTGACGGTGGACCGCCTCGACCGACTGGGCCAAGCACACTCCATCGCACGACGGAGCCGCCGTATCGCGACCGAGAGCGTTGTCGCGGGTATGGCCCTCTCACTCTGCGCCATGTACTTGGCGGCGGTGGGGCTCCTCCCCGCCGTCTGGGGGGCAATCCTCCAAGAAGGCATCGATATCATCGTGATCTTGAACGCCCTGCGAACCCTCCGGCCGCCGTCGACCGAGGTACGGCTGTCGCAGCGAGACTCCGATTTGGCCCGCAGGTTCCAGGCCGAGCATCTCGCCGTCCGAACCGACCTCGAACGGATCCTCTCGGTCGCGAACGCCCTCCCGTCCCTGGGTCCGGTCGAAGCGCGGGCTGAGATCCAAGCGGTGCAAAAATTGTTGCAGGAAGAGGTCCAACCGCACGAACAAGCCGAAGAGGAGATCCTGTACCCGGCGCTCGAGCACGTCCTCGGGGGCCGTGAGCCCACAGCCCCGATGAGCCGGGCGCACGTCGAGATCGCCCATCAGATCCGGCGTCTCGGGCAGCTGCTCGACGACATCGGTGCGTCCGGCCCCGACGAGGACGATATCGACGAGATCCGACGCCTCCTCTACGGATTGCATGCCATTCTCCGGCTCCACACCCTCCAGGAAGAGGAGAGCTACCTCTCGCTCGGCGATGAGATACCTGACGCACCTGGTCGGGTCGGCTCGAGTCGATAGTGGTGGAGTTTGCGAGATGTTCGGCCTAGCGCCAGCTGACAGGCCGGCCTGTATGGCTGGCACTACTAACTCTTCTCGCTTTGGGGTCCCTCTTGTCTGCGTGCGGCGGAAACGCAAGGCCGACATTGCCAATGCTCGGCCCACCGACCACCTCTCCGCCCTCGCCGGCCGGGCACCCGGCGGTCGAAGGGCCGCTGCAGTCGCTCGGGGGTCCGTTCCTCACGGACGCAAATGGACGGAGCGTGTTCCTCCACGGGCTGTCGCGAAAAAACCCAGCTTGACCGGCTCTTCGGATTCTGGCGGGGAGCTGACGGTCATCGGACGACGATGGAACCCAGCACCCGCCAGTTCGGCCGGCCGGCGTAGAGCAGGGCCCTGATGCGGTAGTTGTCGAAGTTGCGGAACCCGAAGCCGATGCGCTTGATGCGCTTGACCAGGTTGTTGAGCGCCTCGGTCGGCCCGTTGGAGACGCGGGCCAGATGGAAGTTGGCGATCTTGTCGAACCAGGCGTGCACCGTGCGCCCGAGCTTTTGCACCTCCGGCGGCATGGCTTTCTTGCGGCAATGGCGTTGGAGCTCATCGAGGATCGCTCTGGCTTCGTCGGGATCTCGGGTTCGATAGAAGTCGCGCAGACGCTCCTTTATCCGATAGGCGATGGCCACCTCGGCGCCCGGATCACCCAACTCGAGAAGTGACCACAGGCGCTGCGTGGCTCCCTCGTCGAGCGTCTCTTCGCCTCGGAGCAGGGCGCGCCGAGCGCGATAGAGCGGGTCGTCTCGCCTTCCACGGTGCCCGGTCTGTTCGGTCTGCACTCTGCGGCGCACCGCATCGAGGCAGCGGTTGGCGAGGCTGATGACGTGGTAGGGGTCGACGACCTGGTGCGCCCTGGGCAACATGACGGTGTAGACGGCCGCGTAGGTAGCCGACATGTCGAGGGCGCCGAAGCGGATCCGCTCCTTCCAGGCTCTCGGCTGCTTGTCGATCCAGCCCGCCACGTCGACGTATTTGCGGGTGGGGAGGATGTCGATGATCTGGTGGTTCTCCACGTCGGCGACGGTCGTGGCGTAGTGGGCATGGACGTGGTCGCCCAACTTGACGAAGGAGGTCTCGTCCAGCCCGATGGCCGTGGTCTTGTTCAGGCGCTTGCGATCCGCCGCGAGCAGCGCCTCGCCATAGGTGGTCACGGCGTCGTTGACCGTGTGCCAGTCACAGGAGAGCTCGGCCGCCACTTCAGAGACGGTGCGCCCGCCTCCCACCTGGACGGTCGCCCACTTGGCCGCTCTGGTGGTGAGCAAGCAGTTCTTGGCTGCGATGCGGTGGTCGCCGATCACCCAGCTCCTCATCGCACAGTCGGGGTTCGGACATCGCATCCGGTGCTTCTTCCATGCCAGCGACATCGGGGTGCCATAGACCGGCAGATCGACGTAATGCACGACCGGGCGCTCTTTGACCTGGGCCAGCGTTCTGCAGGCGGGACATCGAACCCGGCCGACGACCTGCTCGATCACCAGCTCCACGTCGGGGCCATGTCGCGTGTACGCGAGAACGCGGACCTCTTTGAGGCCCACCAGGGCCCGGACGATTTCGCTAGGGTCGGTGACGACGAAGGTGCTGCTGGGATGTTGGCTCACACCACAACCCTGGAGCACCTTCGCCAATTTCTGGGGGACCTACGTCAGGGCGCGACCCCGCCAGAATCCGAAGGGCCGCTTGACCAGCCCAAACTGGAGCCTGAGGTCGGACTCGAACCGACGACCTGCGCATTACGAGTGCGCTGCTCTACCGACTGAGCTACCCAGGCGTCTGCCAACTATCGCCGAAGCTCGAACCGGGACGAACCCTGCGAGCACCGGGGCTGGCGGCGGAGAGTCAGTGTAGGTCAGCGCGCTCCCCGAGCCGGGCGACATTGTGAACGCGGCAGTTCGGTCCACCGGGGCCGGTCGAGCGCCTCGGCGCCCCGAGAGTTCTCCCAGTTCAACGCGTCGATTTGTCGGCACACCCGCGGCGTCGCGCCGTATGACAGCAGCGTGCAACGCCGCTGCAAGGGATCCGGCGCACAGTGGGTCTACCGGTAGGCGGCGCCGGGCCATGTGCAGCCGCTTGAGAGAGGGGCCGAGCGCCGTGGCGATCGAAGTGGGACATCAGGCGACCGTTGACCGTCTCGGGGCGGTGGACCAACTGCGGGGCTTGACGCGAGCGCAGCTGGAAGAGGTCGCGGGGCTGGCCGAGCGGGTCCAGGTCGACAAAGGCGAGGTCCTGGCCCGCGAGGGGCGGATCGGCCGCGAGTTCTTCCTGATCCTCTCGGGCAAAGTGGCGGTCACGCAAGGCGGCGTTCATGTCGACACCCTGGGCGCGGGCAGTGTCTTCGGCGAGGTCATCGCAACCAAGCTCGGACCCCGTCACGCGACGGTGACCGCTCTGAGCGCTGTCGACGCACTGATCATCGGGCCGCGCGAGTTCGCCGCCATGGTCGAGATACCCGGGTTTCGTGATGCGATGCCGATGTCGATCGCGACTTCGCGTAGCCTGACGCCGACTTTGGCGCCGGAAGAGGGCATGAAAGAGGACGGGGGGCCGCTCACCGTGGTGGTTGAACGCTTGCAGGGGGTGCCGTGGTTTGCCGCGTGCACGAACGATCAGCTCGCAGAGATCGCACGCAAGGCCGAGCGTCTGCATGTCCAACAAGGCGAGGTCATCCTGCGCGAGGGCCGGTTGGGGCGAGAGCTGTACATCATCCTCGAGGGCACCGTCGTCGTCACCCGGGCAGGGAGAACTGTCAACGAATGGGGACCGGGCGACCATTTCGGTGAGCTCGCGGCGATCGAGGCGGAGCCGCGCAGTGCAACGGTCACGGCGAAATCGGACCTGGATGTACTGATCGTCGGGCCACGTGAGCTCGAAGCAATGATGGAGATCCCAGGGTTCCGCAATGCACTGCTGGTCGGGATGAGCCGGCGCATCCGGGAGGCAGACGACAAGTTGGCGGCGATCGCCGAGCGAGAAGACGAAGAGGGCCCGTCCGGTTCCTGACGGATCCCCGCGGTCAGCCCGGGTCGGCAGCCATCCGAGCCAACCGCTTCAGCCCCAAACGCAGCGCAGTCTCCTCTGCGTCGCGGAGCAGGATGGCAACCCGCTCTTCACCCACTCGACCGCGTTGACGCAACGTGCGCGCCAGTTCCACCTCGGATGCCGCTTCGAAGGGTGGTGAGCCCATGCGGTTGGCCTGCCGGATCGCCGCCTCGAAGTGCACTTCGGCCAGGGCGAGGTCTCCGGTGGTGGCGGCCAGCAGCCCGAGGTAGTGGTCCGCCGGGCCTGCGCACGCGGCAGCCGGCACCCTGATGACCACCGCCGTGCCGGCGTAGGGCCGCATCCGTTCGTACAGGGTCGACGCGTAGTCCCGCGCCCGTGCCCCGAGCACGCCGCACGCCGCCGCCGCCAACGCGAGCGACAGGCCTTCGGTCTGGTCCTTGGCAACGACGTCCCAGCCGACCTGTGCGAGCGCTTCGAGGTCGGCCATCGCTTGGTCGTATTCGCCCGCCTCAGCGTGGATGAGGGCCAAGACGGCCAGGAGGATCGGGTAGCCCTCGATCGCCTCCCCGATCACCTCTTGGAACATCGGCTCGAGGCCCACCACCTCGTCGCGTTGCCACCAGGTCCACACCATGAGCCCCCCGTAGAAGGTGGCAGCGAGGTCGTTGTAACCCTCGGCAGCCTGTATGCCGCGGCGAGCCAGCGATTCCGCCTGTTCGATGTCGCCGGCTATCAGCGCCATCATCGCCGCTGCGTTGAGAGACCACGACTCTTCGAGCGGGTGCACCGGCCCGGTGTCCCGCGCTTCGAACCTCTCGAGTTCTTCGTTCACTGCATCGACGTCACCTTGTGCCAGCAATTCGCGGACGCGCCACATATGGCTGTGCAATGCGAGGAACTGGTCGCCGACGTCGGCGGCGATCTCGCCGAGCTCTGTTGCTGCGGCCAGTCGCTCCGGAGCCGGAGCGATGCCCCACAGCACGTTGATGCGGGAGCGGAGTGCGTGACCGAGTGCGAGACGGTCCCCGAGGCGCCGGGCCATCGCCACCGATTCGGAACTCAGCTCCTGCGCCCGTTCGATCACTCCCGGCGCAGGCACTCCGGTCAACGCCACGACGACCAACGCGAGCTGTGCGGTGACCCGGGAGCGTAGATGTGAGTCGGCGGCGGGTAAGGCGACCAGGGCCTCCTCCAGCAGCTCGATCTGCTCGTCGTGCGCGTCCACGACGCCGAGGTAACTGACGGGCCCCGCGCGCAGGGCGGTGATGGCCAGCCGTTCAGGATCCCCGATCGAACGGGCCAACACCGCGGCCCGGGCAAAGTTCGCGTTGGCCTGAGCCTCGTCGCCCGCCCGGTTTTGCGCCTCGGCCAACGCGATCAGTGCGTCGCAGAGTGCGGACTGATCGGCGTCGCCCGACTTCTCCGCGACCTCGAGCGCGCGGGTGAGATGACCCACCGCTTCCTCGAACGCGAGCAGGCGCAGGGCCCTTTCCCCTGCTGCAATGCAGTACCGGACGGCTTTGTCGGCCCCCGCCAACACGGAACCCATGTAGAAGTGGTGGGCGAGCTCATTGACGTATCTGTCGATCGACTCACCGTGGACGCGCTCGGTCGCCAGCGCGATCTTGTAGTGGTAGCGGACCCGCCGGCCGCGTAGCAGCTCGCCGTAGATCGCGTCGCGCACCAGGCCGTGGGTGAAGGCATAGCGGTCGCGGACGAGACCACCGACACGGCGCAGCAGGCGCGACTCCTCGGCCCGGTCGAATGCGTCGAGTTGTTGATCCGGGCTCAAGGCGGCAGCTTCTGCCACGATGCTCGCTTCGCACTCCTGCCCGGCGACCGCTGCGGCCTGCAGGAGGTAGATCACGTCTTCGGGCAGCCGCGACACGCGTCGCGCCACGAGCTCCCGGATCGCCTCGGGTGGCTCGAGGTCGGGCGACACCGGAGTGTCGCCTTGGCCGTCGCCCTGCCCGCCTTCTTGCTCGCTGAGGTGGGCGAGCATCTCCTCGAGGAACAACGGATTCCCATCAGTCAGCTTGAAGAGCTGCGGGACCAGGTCCACGGGCACCTTCGGCCAGCTCCGCACCAGTTCCTCGACCCCGTCTTCGCTCAGTCCCTCGAGGTGCACGGTCTCGACCGAGCGGTCGGACCGCAGACCGGCCACGGACTGGCGCTCCGAGTGCCCGGACGGAACCTCGGCGTCGATGTACATCCCGACGATGCCGGCCTTCGCCCGGTCGATGTTCCGCAATACGTGACGGAGCAGCAGAAGCGTGGGCTGATCAGCAAAGTGAAGGTCGTCGACGACCAGGAGCAGCTTCCCGTTACCCGAGAGTTCGCTCAGTGTCGCCGTCACCGCCTCGAAAAACCGATAGCGGTTGCTCTCGGGGTCGCCGGGGTCTCCATCGAGAGGTGTCGCGTATTCCCGCAAACGGAGGACGAGGCGGGAGAGCTCCGCCAGCTGCCAGTTGGGCATGCGCGAGATCCGGTCTGCCGACTCGGCGTGGAAGTACCGGCCGAGGGCTTCGGCGAAGGGCTGGAACGGCGCCACCGGCTCCTCGTCACAGCGGCCCCACAGGACCAGCGCGCCCTCGATCTCGACAGCACGGGCCAGTTCGCCGACGAGGCGGGTCTTGCCGATGCCCGGGTCGCCTTCGACAAGAAGGAGGCCGCTGTCACCTTTTCCCACCGACGCCCACCAGTCGCGCAGCAGCGCCGACTCACGATTGCGTCCGACGAGCGGTCCCTGCGTCGGTGACGTCGGGATGCGGACGCGGTATCCGGTCGAGGAGTCTGCGGCAGCGCCGGCGATGTCCTCCGCTGCGACCCGCGCACCCGTCGCCGGCTCATCGGGCGGGGCAACGAACGACAGTGCGGGGTCCTGCGACAGGATGGCGTGCTCCATCCACGACACGTCGTGCCCGGGCTCGATGCCGAGCTCGTCCACCAGTGTGGAACGAAGGTCCTGGTAGACGCGCAGCGCCTCGGCCTGCCGCCCCGAGCGATAGAGCGCGAGCATGCGCTGGGACCACAGGCGCTCGCGCATTGGGTGCTCTGTCGTCAGCGTCTCCAGCTCGCCGATGAGTGACTCGTGGCGGCCCAGGGTGAAGGCTGAATCGAGGCGCAGCTCGATCGCCGCGAGCAGCATCTCCTCGAGCCGGCGCGCTTCCGCCCGGGCGAACGGTTCGTCCCGCACCTCGCTGTAGGCCGCACCGCGCCAGAGGCTCTGCGCTTCGTCGAGCACCCGTACCGCCTCGCTCGGGCGGTGTCGTATGAGCTGGCGCCTCCCGTCGGCGATCATCCGTTCGAAGGCGAAGACGTCCGTCGTCTCCGCGGCGACTTCCAGGACGTAACCCGGGGCGCGCGTCGCAATCAGGTCGTCGGGCGCCCCGGCCTCGCGCAGGCGTTTGCGCAACCGCGAGATGGTGGAGCGCAGCGCGATCTCGGCTCCCTCACCCTCATGGTCACCCCACAGCGAATCGATAAGCCGGTCGACGGAGACGATGAGGCCGCGATCGATCAGCAGGCGCGCCACCAGCGCTCGTGCCTTGAGACCGCCGAGGTCGATCGGCCGGCCGGCCCAGACGATCTCCAGCGGGCCGAGGACCCTGATCTGCAACGCGGAAGGAGAGCCGCTCTGGTTCGTGACCGCCTCCGCATCACTCCCCGCCATCTGGTCTCCCCGGGCTGTCCTGAACCCGAGATGCTAGGCCCCGCCGCAACTTCCGTTCGCCGCCATCCTGTGAACTGGTCGGTCTCCCTACACGGCCAGTGCGGTCAGCCGCGTGAAGAGCGACTGGAGCAACAGGGACTCGTTCGGGTTTCGCGGCAGCGCCTGCGCCACCTCCGTAATGAGGCCGACCGCGTTCGCCGCAGCCCGCACGTCGAGGTCGCCCGGGGCGATCCCCCGCGGCACGACCCGGGTCACCCGCGTCCGGTACGTGCGCGCCAGCACTCCGAGCCCAGCACGGAGGGCGTCGGTGCGGAAGCGCCGCTCCTCGCGCTGGTATTGGTCGACGATCTCCTTGCGACCCGGCAGCCCTCGTTCGCCCATCTCCTTGGCCGCCTCGGAGAGAGTCTCGATCTCCCGGTCGTGCGCGACCCGCAACGGCTCGACGGCGCGGTCGGCGGACTCGAGCACCCGGCGGGTGAGCATGGCCACGGCCGCACCTGAGGACGCCAATTCGTCGGGCACCGAGGCCCAGAGCGCGACCCGGGCCGCCACATCGGGGTCGTCGACCATCACGTGGGCGCGGTCCAGGTTGCCACCGCTGCTCTCCGCGACGACGGCGGCCATCTCGGGCGCGACGCCGTCGGCCTCCAGCGTGCGCGCCACGACGTCGCGCGCAAGGGGAGGGAACAACACCTCCGCGCAGCGGCTGGCGATCGTCGTGAGGTCGGGGGTGAGCTCATCGGCCAAGAGGATGAACACGGTCTGGCCGGGCGGCTCCTCGAGCGTCTTGAGCAGCACCGGTGCGCGGTCGAGCACGAGGTGCATCTCGAGGACCACGATCACCTGTCGGGCCGCGGCCAGGGGCCGACGCTGGGCCAGCGCCACGACCTGGCGCATGGTGTCCTTGGACAGCGACGCCCCGCTGCGTCGCACGATGTGGAGGTCGGGGTCGGTGCCCGATAGCGCACCGCGGCACGTGGCGCAGACGCCGCACCCCCCGGTCGGGCACAACAGCGCCGCCGCGAAGCCGTGCGCCGCCGCCAGCCCACCGTTGCCCTCGGCCCCCCGGAACAGATACGCGTGGACCGGGTTCACCGCGGCGGCTTTCAGCGCGGCCACCGCATCATCCTGTCCGACGATGCCCGCGAAGAGGGCGGGCGACGGGCGCTCCCCGCTCATCGGCCGTGCTCCGGTTCCCGCCCCAGACGCGTACGCACGGCCCCGACGATATGTGCCGTGATGGCGTCGACGTCGCGGGTACCGTCGACGACGATCCAGCGTCCGGGCTCGGCCGCCGCCTGAGCGGCGAACCCCTCCCGCACCCTTGCGGCGAACTCGGGACCGAGCCGCTCCATGCGGTCCGCGCCGCGCCGTCGTCCCGCCGCCACCTCGACGGGCACGTCGACGAAGACGGAGAGGTCGGCTTCGACGCCCGCCGTCGCCCATGCCACGACCTCGGCCAGCCCCTCGGTGTCCAGACCGCGCCCGTAGCCCTGGTACGCGATGGTCGAGCCCGAATAACGGTCGGTCACCACCCACGCACCGGACGCCAGCCCAGGCTCGATCACCTGCGCCAGGTGTTCGGCCCGATCGGCCGCCATCAACAGGGTCTCGGCCCGCGGCGACGGCGCCCGCGAACCGAGGTCGGGGTCGAGGAGCAAGCGGCGCAGCTGCGCGCCGAGTGGCGTCGCACCGGGCTCGTGGGTCAAGAGCGCGCCCAGCGCCGCTGCCACTGCCTTCGCCTGGGTGGACTTGCCGCACCCGTCGATCCCCTCGAGTGCGATGAGGCGACCCCGGGCGGGCATGCTCAGAACGGTTCGGTCGAGGCGGCCCTCATCGCGGCCGAGCCGTCAGCGTCGCCACCGGCCGGCTTGGTGGTGCCGCCGGCCTTCTTGGCCGCCGTGGTCTTCTTCGCGCCCGTCTTCTTGGCAGGCGTCTTCTTGGCTGCGGCCTTCTTCTTCGCCGGAGCCTTCTTCTTGGCCGCCTTCTTCTTGCGCGTCGACGGGCCTGCGGCGCGGCGCTCGGCCAGCAGCTCGGATGCCCGGTCCATGGCGATGGCCTCGACAGTGTCGCCCTTGCGCAGGCTGGCGTTGGTGGTGCCGTCGGTCACGTAGGGCCCGAAACGGCCCTCCTTCACCACCACGGGAAGGTTGGTCGACGGGTCGGTGCCCAGCTCGCGCAGCGGTGGTGCCGCCGTGCGCCCGCGCCGCTGCTTGGGCTGCGCGAAGAGCGCCCGAGCCTCGTCGAGGGTCACCGTCAGCAACTGCTCCTCACTGCCGAGGCTGCGCGTGTCGGAGCCGCGCTTCAGATACGGACCGAAGCGCCCGTTGTGCGCGACGACCTCTTCGCCCGTGTCCGGGTCCGTCCCCACCGTGCGCGGGATGCGCAACAGCTCGAGCGCCTGCTCGAACGTGAGGGTCGCTGGGTCCATCGACGAGAACAGCGACGCGGTACGCGGCTTCTCGCCGCCGTCGACGACCTCACCCATCTGGACGTACGGACCGAATCGGCCCGCCTTGAGCTGCACCTCGAGACCGCTCGCGGGGTCGGTCCCGAGCACGCGGTCGTTCGAGGGCGCCGCGAGGATCTCCTCGGCCCGCTCGATCGTCAGTTCGTCCGGCGCCAGGTCGTCGGGGATCGACGCGCGATCCTCGCCCCGCTGCAGGTACGGCCCGTAGCGCCCGACCCGCGCCACGATCTGCTCCCCGTCCGTGCCCTCGCCGAGTGGGATGGAGTTGATCTCGCGGGCGTCGATCTCTGCGAGATGCGCGGCCACCGTCGCCTTCAGCCCGAGCGTGTCGACCTCGGTCCCGTCGCTCGCCATCGCACCGGGCGCGTCACTTCCGAAGTAGAAGCGCGTCAACCAGGGCAGGGCCTCCCCGGTGCCGGCCGCGATCTCGTCGAGGTCGTCCTCCATAGCGGCGGTGAAGCCGTAGTCGACGAGGTTGGTGAAGTAACGCTCGAGCAGGCCCACGACGGCGAACGCTGTGAAGCTCGGGACGAGTGCCGTCCCCTTCTTCCACACGTAGCCCCGGTCGAGGATGGTGGCGATGACACTCGCGTAGGTCGACGGCCGGCCGACCCCGAGCTCCTCCATCGCCTTCACCAACGACGCCTCGGTGAACCGGGCGGGCGGCTGGGTGGTGTGCGAGCCGGGCTCGAACGCGGTGCCCTGCACCCGGTCGCCCTCGGCCAGAGCGGGGAGCACCCGCTCCTCTGCGCTCTCGGCCTCCTGCTCGTCTTCGTCCCGCCCCTCTTCATAGACCTCGAGGAAACCCTTGAACGAGATGACCCGGCCGCTCGCCGAGAACTCGGCTTCCTGGCCCGCGGCCAGGCCGCTCGGCACGTCGGCCACCAGCCGCACCTGCGCGCTGGTCCCGGTGGCGTCGTTCATCTGCGACGCGACCGTGCGCATCCAGATCATCTCGTAGAGGCGCAGCTCGTCACCCGAGAGCTGGCGGCCCACTTGTTCCGGCGTGCGGAACGTCTCGCCCGAAGGGCGGATCGCCTCGTGCGCCTCCTGGGCGTTCTTCACCTTGCGCTCGTAACGCCGCGGCGCGTCCGGCACGTACGCGTCGCCGTAGCGCTCGCGGGCTTGCGAGCGCGCCGCGCTCAACGCCTCCTCGGACAACGTCGTCGAGTCGGTGCGCATGTAGGTGATGTAGCCCTGCTCGTAGAGGCGCTGGGCCACCTGCATGGCCCGCTGCGCGCTGAAGCGGAGCTTGCGGCCCGCCTCCTGCTGCAGTGTCGACGTCATGAACGGCGCCGCCGGCGAGCGGCGGAAGGGACGCTCCGTGACGGACTTCACCGTGAAGGTCTGCCCGGTCAGCGCCTCGGCGGCCGAGGTCGCCTCGTCCTCGCCGAGCACCCGCACCTCGGCCTTGGCGCTCTGCTCGCCCAGTTCGTCGAAGTCCCTGCCGGTGGCAACGGCCGTCCCGCCGAGCGTGACCAGGGCGGCTCCGAAGCCGTTGGCGGCGGCCTCGCGGCTGAACGTGCCGTCGATCCCCCACCACGTCGCCGAGCGGAACCGCATACGGGCCCGTTCGCGCTCCACCACCATCCGTGTGGCGACGCTCTGCACCCGGCCCGCCGAGAGCCGCGGCATCACCTTGCGCCACAAGACCGGTGAGACCTCGTACCCGTAGAGCCGGTCGAGGATGCGCCGCGCTTCCTGCGCGTCCACCAGCCGCCGGTCGAGGTCGCGCCACTCGTCGACGGCGCGCGCTATGGCGGCCGGGGTGATCTCGTGGAACACCATGCGTTTGACCGGCACGGTCGGGTTGAGGACCTCGGACAGGTGCCACGCGATCGACTCGCCCTCGCGGTCCTCGTCCGTCGCGAGGTAGAGCTCGTCGGCCGTCTTGAGAAGCCTCTTGAGGTTCGCAACGACCGACTTCTTGGGCGACGAGACGACGTACAGCGGCTTGAACCCGTTGTCCACGTCCACGCCGAGGCGCGCCCACGGTTCGCCCTTGACGGCCGCGGGCACTTCGTCGGCCCCGCGCGGCAGGTCCCGGATGTGGCCGACCGACGACTCGACGATGAAGTCGGGCCCGAGCATGCCGCTGATGGTGCGCGCCTTGGCCGGCGACTCGACGATCACGAGCGCCTTACCCACGGCACACCCCGCGGGGCAGCCATCGATCAGGAGAAACGGAGGGCATGGTCACGTCAGAGTGGGGTTCCGCCCACCCGCCTGTCAAGGGCGGGGGGTCTCGCGGTGGTCGCCCGTGAACGGTCGCTTAGGCGGGTGAGCAGGTCAATCGACCGATGCGACCGCAGCTTCGGCCCTGGTCGTTTCTTCCGCCTCGGCGTCCATCGCCTCGGGCGCCCGCTTCGAGAAGGCAAGGGCGGCGAGCAGGATCACCAGCGACGCCCCGGCGATGGCCAGGCGCGCGCCGGTGTCGTGCCGCAGCGCGATCACGGCGGGCAGGATGAGGAGCGAGACCAGGTTCATCACCTTGATCATCGGATTCAGCGCCGGGCCGGCCGTGTCTTTGAAGGGGTCACCGACGGTGTCGCCGATGACGGCGGCCTTGTGCGCCTCCGAGCCCTTGCCGCCTTCGTTGCCGTCCTCGATGTACTTCTTCGCGTTGTCCCATGCGCCGCCTGAGTTCGACAGCGTGTTGGCCAGAAGCTGCCCCGTGAGGATGGTGCCGGCCAGGAACGCTCCCAGCGCGAAGTAGTTGATGCCGAAGCCGATGATCACCGGGGACAGGATGGCCAGCAGGGCGGGCGTCGCCAGCTCGCGCTGAGCGGCCGAGGTGCAGATCCCGATGACGCGGCCGTACTCGGGCTTCTCGGTGTAGTCCATGATGCCCGGGTGCTCTCGGAATTGCCGACGAACCTCGAGCACGACGGTGCCGGCCGAGCGCCCGACG
The DNA here is from genome assembly GCA_963777485.1 of uncultured Acidimicrobiaceae bacterium. GTDB lineage: Bacteria > Actinomycetota > Acidimicrobiia > Acidimicrobiales > RAAP-2 > Bog-473. The sequence continues at coordinate 92,518 of CAVZQP010000002.1, forward strand.
GCGCGGATGGCGAGCGACGAGAAGAGGAAGCCTATCGAGCCGCCTATGAGGAGGCCGATGAAGGTCTTCGGGTTGGAAACGTTGATCTGCGTGAACGGCGACACCAGCAGCTGATTGGCGTGCAGGTGCAGATTCAGCTGCGAGTTGATCGTCTCGATGAAGGCGGAGAAGAGCGCCACGGCGGCGATGACGGCCGAGCCGATCGCCACGCCCTTGGTGATGGCCTTGGTGGTGTTGCCAACCGCGTCAAGGCTTACCATGACCCGCTCGGCCTCGCCGGTGAACTCGCCCGACATCTCGGCGATGCCGGCCGCGTTGTCCGACACCGGCCCGAAGCTGTCCTCGGACACCACCATGCCCGCCGTCGCGAGCAGACCGATGCCGATCAGCGCGATCAGGTAGAAGGTCAGCTCGATGTTGCCGTCCCCCAGCCCGATCGCAACGCCGAGCGCGATGGCGATGGCGATGATCGCCCAGACGGACGACTCCAGCCCGATGGAGAAGCCCGAGAGGACCGTCGTCGCTGGCCCGGTGCGGGCCGACGCCGCGATCTCCTTGACCGGCCCGCGCTCGGTCGAGGTGAACTGCTCGGTGATCTGGCTGGCCACCAGGGAGAGCACGACACCGGTCAGCACCGCCCAGAACACCTTGAGGTCGTGGACGTAGTACTGAGCCACCAGGAAGGCGCCGATCACGGTGAGCAGCGCGGCGAGCCAGAAGCCGCGGTTGATCGGCGCCATCGCGTTGCGATCGGCCGCGCGGGCCCGGACCACGAGCACGCCGATGACAGAGGCGAAGATCCCGATGGCGGGGACGATGAGCGGGAAGAGGACGGCGGGCGTCGGGTTCTTGTGGATGGAGCCGAAGGCCGAGTACCCGAGGATGAGCGACGAGATGATGGTGATCTCGTAGGACTCGAAGAGGTCGGCCGCCATGCCGGCACAGTCGCCGACGTTGTCGCCCACGTTGTCGGCGATGGTGGCCGCGTTGCGGGGGTCGTCCTCGGGGATACCGGCCTCCACCTTGCCCACCAGGTCGGCGCCGACGTCGGCCGCCTTGGTGAAGATGCCGCCGCCGACACGCATGAAGAGGGCGATCAGCGAGGCCCCGAAGGCGAAGCCGATGAGCACCGCCGTCGCCGAGTTCTGGAAGATGAGGACGATGGCGGTGGCCCCGACCAGCCCGAGGCCGACACAGAGCATGCCGGTGACGGCACCGGTGCGGAAGGCGACGCGCAGGGCCGCGGCCATGCCGCCGCCCTTGGAGGCCGCGGCGGCCGTGCGGACGTTGCCCCGCACGGCGATGCTCATGCCGATGAAGCCAGTCAGGCCCGAGAATGCGGCGCCGAAGAGGAAGCAGATCACCCGGTAGATGCCGTCCTGCTGGAAGGTCAGCGCGACCCCCCCGTCGGGCTTCACCACCTTGGTGGCCGTGAAGAAGATGAGGATGGCCAGCGGGATGATGATCATCACGATCGCCCGGAATTGGCGGGCCAAGAACGCCTGCGCACCCTCCTGGACCGCCTGGGCGATCTCCTTCATCTTGACCGTGCCCTGGTCGAAGGCGAGCACGTTGCGGGCGAGGAGCAGGCCGACGGCGATGCCGACCACGCCGGCGGCCAGGCAGATGTAGAGCCACGTCTTGTCCACCCCGCCCAGGTGGAAGGCCTGGTACCCGCCCTCGGCGGCGAGGAGATTGATCATTCCCTGTGTGCCCTTTCTGTTCCCGTACGCCTGGTGGAGAGAGGACGCCAACGTCCTCGTCCGTGTGGTGCGACAGCGCTCAGCACCACGGCGGTCGATGCCCTGATCCCGGGGCGAGGACGCGCCGGGAGGCCGCACCCGACGCCGGGCCGGGGGGGACGTTAGCGACTGCCGCCGGGGTCGGGCAATTTACTGCCCACGTTTTCGCCCGTGGACTGGGTGGATGCAGCAAACCGTGGGGCATCAGGCCTGGGCGGGGTCGACCGTTGCGCCCTGCACGCCTTCGAAAGAGGGGGTGAGCATGCCCGGCCGTGCAATCCGGTTCTCCGGCCGGGACGCGGTCTCTGCGGGCCCGACCTGGGTCGCTTCAGTCGGGCTGGACGGCCGGTTCGGTGCTGGCCTGCACCAGCTCGTAGGCCGGGTTCAGGATGGCCTGGCGGCGGGCCCAGTCGCCGACCATGCCCTCGACGACCAAGCGTGCCCCGGGTTCGATCCCCGCGATCTGGCGCCGGCCCTGGAAGACCAACAGGATCTTGCCGGTGCCGTCGGCCAGGACGCACTCGAGATTGGCGTTGCCTGCCCGGGGTTGTGTCCGCACGGACTTGACCCGGCCCGCGATCCGGACGCGGTGACGCCACTCCACCTGGCCGATGGGCGTGGTTGCCGCGGCGTGGCCCCCGAAGGCCGCCTTCTCGAAGGAGGACACCGTTGCCTGCCGCTCGGCCGCCCGCCGTGCAGCCCGCTCCTGCGAGCGATGGATACGCGGCCCCGCGCCCGCGCCCGCGCCCGAGCCCGCGGGCTCATCGCTGGCCGGCGCACCATCGGGCGTGCGGTGCTTGGAGAACCAGCCCCCGGTGAGTTGGTAGGGCACGACCGTGGCACTGACGTGCTGGAGCTGTGCCACCCCGGCCGCAATACGGTCGGCCGTGCCGTCGTGGAGCAGGCGGTGCCAGCCGGTGGCGAATCCCCGCCGCGGGAGCAGGATGGTCAGTTCGGTCTCGCGGTTGGCTACGGTCTCGGCCGCCAGTTCGAGAACGGCCCGGCCGAGCCGGCGGTCCTCGCATTCCTCGACGTCGAGCGGCAGTCGGGCGAGCCCGAGCCGGCCCCAGTCGGCCACGAGCTCAGCCGACACCCGGCTGTCCAATGTGAAGTGGACCGCACGCAGTTCGTCGGGGTTGAGTGTCCGCGCGTACTGCAGGGCCCGTGCCGTGGCCATGTCGAGGCGGTCGACCAACACCACGACGACGTGCCGGTTCAGCACCGGCGCCGCCGCCGCTTCGGCCGCGCCCTCTTCGAGTTGGTGCTCCTCGTCGGCGTACTGGTGATGGAGCCGCAGGAGCACGAAGACGCCGAGCGGGAGGATGATCAGAATGACCCAGGCGCCCTGGCTGAACTTGGCCACCGCGATGATCACCAGCACGATGAACGAGAGCACCGAGGCCGTCCCGTTGATGGCCAGCCGCCGCCGCCAGTGGTCTTCCCGGTGGGTCAGGTGGTACTTCGCCATCCCCGCCCCGGCCATGGTGAAGCCGGTGAACACGCCGATGGCATAGAGCGGAATCAGGCTGTCCACCTTGGCCCTCGTGATGATGAGCAGGAGCACCGACGCCACGGTGAGCACGATGATCCCGGTCGAGAACACCAGACGGTGGCCTCGTTTCGTCAGTTGGCGAGGCAGGTAGGAGTCCTCGGCCGCGAAGCTCGCGAGAAAGGGGAACCCGGTGAAGCTCGTGTTGGCCGCCAGGATGAGGATCAGGGTCGTCCCGACCTGGAGCATGGCGTAGAACACCCCGCCCAGGCCCCGGGTCCCGTAGACGTACTTGGCGATCTGGGAGATGACGGTCGGGGTGCCCGACACGTAGGGCACCGGGTGCGTGATCGACGCCAGCACGGACACGCCGAGGACGAGTGACCCGAGGATCGTGGCCATCAAGACCATGGTGATGCGCGCGTTGCGCGACTCGGGCTTTCGGAAGACGCTCACACCGTTGGAGATGGCCTCGGTGCCGGTCAGGGCGGAGCCTCCCGATGCGAACGCCTTGAGCAGCACGAACACGGTGGCTCCGTAGAGCAGGCCGCTTCCCGCCGAACCGATCGGCACCGAACCCGTGACCCCGTTGATCGGATGGGCGTGGAGGGACCCGGCGGCCTTCTTGGCGATCCCCACCACGATGAGCGCCACCATGTTTGCAATGAAGAAGTACGTGGGGACGGCGAAGGTGCGGCCGGCCTCGCGAATGCCACGGAGATTCCCGTAGGCGAGGAGCACGACCAGGCCGATCGCAATCCACGTCGTATAGGGGGTGAGGCTCGGCACGACCGAGGTGACCGCGGCGACGCCGGCCGCCACCGACACTGCGACCGTCAAGGTGTAGTCGATGAGGAGCGACATGGCGGCCACTTGGGCCACGTTGAGGCCGAAGTTCTCGCGGCTCACCACGTACGCGCCACCCGCCTTGGTGTACACCTTGACCACCTCGAGGTAGGAGAGGGTCACGAAGAGAAGGACGAAGATCACGGCGATGCTGATGGGCACCACCAACGAGAAGGCGGCAACTCCGATGATCGGGATCAGCGGGATGAGCATCTGCTCGGTGGCATACGCGGACGACGAGATGACGTCCGACGACAAGACGGCCAGGGCGGTGGGCCTACCGAGACGTTCGCTCGTCTGTCGTTCGGTGGCGATCGGAGGCCCGAGAAGCCGGTTCTTGATGCGGTAGCGCAGCGTCTCGGGGAGATCGAGCTCCGGCAGGGTGGACGCGGTGGGCTCCATGCGCGCGTGCGCGACGGAGGTCACTGGTGTGGTCCGCGTGCCCCCATCCGTCCCCGACGAGCCCACCACGCCGTCGCCACTGGCTCCCGCGTCCTCCATCCGCTCAGTAAATCATGGGTTGCGTCGGGCCCTTTCTTTCTGCCGGCGGCCCCGGCCTCAGGATCGGGTCGTGAGTGGGTCAGCTTCGGGACGGGCCAACTTTTGCACGGCCCGACCCGGCGTGTTGCACTGTGGCGTGCATGTGATCGTCGTGGGGTGCGGCCGCGTCGGCTCGGGGCTCGCCCTCTCGCTGAGCGCCGAGGGCCATTCCGTGGCCGTCATCGACAAGAACGCGCGTGCCTTCCGCCGCCTCAAGGACTGGGGCGGCCAAGGTCTGGTGGGCTCGGGGTTCGACCGCGACGACCTCGAGAAGGTGGGCGCGCTCCACGCGGACGCCTTGGCTGCGGTCACGAGCGGCGACAACACCAACATCCTGACCGTGCGCATCGCCCGCGAGACCTACAAGATCCCCCACGTCGTGGCGCGCATCTACGACCCCCGGCGCGCCGAGATCTACCAGCGCCTCGGCATTCCCACGGTGGCGACCGTGACGTGGACGATCGACCAGGTGCGCCGGCGCCTGCTGCCCGACGAGGACGCGCGCGAGTGGACGGACGCGAGTGGTCGCTTCAGCCTGGTCGACCGGTCCCTGCCCGACTCGTGGGCGGGCCGCGCGCTCAGCGAGCTCGAGCATGCCGGGCACCTGACCCTGGTTGCGGTCACCCGAGCCGGCGAGCCGCGTCTCGACGCGCGCGACCTGGTCGGACAGGAAGGCGACGTCTTGCACCTTGCGGTTCTCGACGACGCGCTACGCGAGTTCGACGAGACCCTGGCGCGCGGCAAACGGTCGGACGCGGGCTCGTGAGGGTGGCCATCGCCGGCGCCGGCAGCGTCGGCACCGCCATCGCGTCCGACCTGCACGAGAACGGCCATGACGTGCTCGTCGTGGAGAGGGATCCGGATCTCGTCGAGAAGTTGCGGCCCACGATCGACGTGACCTGGGTGGCGGCCGACGCGTGCGAAGTGTCCTCTCTCGATGCCGCCGGGTTCGCCACGGTCGACGTCGTCGTCGCAGCGACCGGCGACGACGAGGACAACCTGGTGATCTCTTTGCTTTCCAAGCAGGAGTTCGCCGTTCCCCGCGTCGTGGCGCGGGTCAACCACCCGAAGAACCAGTGGCTCTTCAACGAGAGCTGGGGGGTCGACGTCTCGGTCTCCACACCACAGCTGCTCACCGCCCTGGTCGAGGAGGCCGTCTCGGTGGGCTCGCTGGTGCGGTTGCTCCAGTTCCAAGGCGGCGCCGCCCACCTGGTGGAGATCACCCTCGCCGACGACTCCCCCGCCAACGACACAGCGATCGCCCGCTTGGACTTCCCGCGTGACGCCGTCGTGGTGGCGGTGGTCCGGGGCGACCGGCTTGTCTTTCCCCGCGGCGAAACGGTCCTGCAGTCGGGCGACGAAGTTCTCGTGTTGGTGACGGAGGAAGCGGAGGACGCCGTCCACTCGCTGTTCATCGCCGAACAGTCCCCCTGACCTCGCGCGGTCCCTAGCCGTCCGACGCGGCGCAACCGGATCGCAACCGGCGTCCCTGCTTCGCAGCCCCAGTTCAGAGCGCAAAGTGTTCGCGCCCCGATCCTCCATTGGTCACGGTGGCTCAAGTTCGTGGTGGAGTCGCCCGTACCATTGAAGGTATGGAGGCCGCATTCTTCGACCTGGACAAGACGGTCATCGACCGGGCCTCCATCGCCGCGTTCGGTCGGCCCTTCCTCAAGGGCGGCCTGATCAACCGCCGGCTCGTCGCCCGCGCCGCCATCTCGCAGCTGATCTACCTCTACTTCGGGGCCGACGAGGACCGCCTCGTCCGGGTGCGCGAGTCGATGCTGGCCGTGACCAAGGGGTGGGACCGCGCCCAGGTCCGCCAGATCGTGCGCGAGACCATGCTCGAGACGATCGAGCCGATCATGTACGCCGAGGCGCTCGAGCTCATGGAGCTCCACCGGGCCGCCGGCCACCGCGTCTACCTCGTCTCGGCCTCGCCTGAGGAGATCGTCCTCCCGTTGGCCGACCTGCTCGGGGTCGACGGCGCCATCTGTTCCCGCGGCGAGGTCGACGAGCAGGGCCGGTACACGGGCCGCATGGCCTTCTACGCGCAGGGTGAGTCCAAGGCGACGGCGATGCGCGAGCTGGCCGAGCGCACCGGGATCGACCTCGGCGCGAGCAGCGCCTACTCGGACTCGGCCACCGACCTGCCGATGCTCGAGGCCGTGGGCCGCCCCGTCGCCGTCAACCCGGACCGCGCCCTCGCCAAGATCGCACGCGAGCGCGACTGGGAGATCCGCAACTTCATCAAGCCCATCCGTCTACGCGACCGCGTGGGCCGCACGACGCCGGTGGTCACGACGAGCCTCGCTGTGGCCGGCGCCGCGCTCATCCTTTGGCGCCGGGGCCACCGGGCCCGGCAGGGCTCTGGTCCGCCTCGCCGCCGCGCCGCCTGAGCGCACCCACCCGTCGACGAGCGACGGCGGCGCGCAGCGGCCACGCGGCCCCGCCGCAGCGGGAAAGAGATACGAGAGAGCTGGCTTAGGCCTCGCGCAGTCGGCGGGCGGCGAGAACGCCGAGGGCGACCAGCAGGGCGAGGACGATGAGCTTCTTCATGGCGCCGATCCTAGGCCGATGCCGTGACGGAGTGCCCCGGCAACTTCGATCGCCGGCGACGCCCGAAACCCGCTCAGACCGTCAGCAGGTCCCGCGCCCCGGTGTCCGAGGACGGGTGGCGCAGCTTCGACATCGCCCGCGCCTCGATCTGGCGGATGCGCTCCCGGGTCAGGTTGAAGTGCTCGCCCACTTCTTCGAGCGTCCGGGGCTCGCCCCGGTCCAGCCCAAACCGGAGTCGCAGGATCTCGCGCTCGCGCTCGTCGAGCGGCGACAGCAAGCGCCCGATCTCGTCGGGCAGCAGCGACACCGCCGCCACCTCGAAGGGCGACTCCGCGGAACGGTCCTCGACGACGTCGCCCAATTCGGCGTCGCCGTCCTCGCGCAGCGGCTCGGACAGGGACAGCGGCTCGGCCCGGAAGCGGAGCGCCTCCACGAGCTTGTCCTCGGGCATCTCGACCTCGACGCCGAGCTCGGCCAGCGTGGCCGGGCGCCCCAACTTCAGCTCCAACCGCGCCTGGGCCTTCTGGACCCGGGCCAACGTGTCGCCGGCGTGGACCGGGAGACGAATTGTGCGTCCGGTGTTGGCGATGCCCCGGGTGATGGCCTGACGGATCCACCAGGTGGCGTACGTGGAGAACTTGAAGCCCTTGCGCCAGTCGAACTTCTCGACGGCGTGCATGAGGCCGAGGTTCCCCTCCTGGATCAGGTCCAGCAGTGGCAGGCCCGAGGCTTGATACTTCTTTGCGATCGACACGACCAGCCGCAGGTTGGACTGGACGAAGGTCTGCTGGGCCTGCTCGCCTTCGAGGCAGCACCGGCGCAGCTCACGCTTCTTCGCCGTGGTCAGGCCTTTTGGCGCCTTGGCCATGTCGGCCTCGGCGGCCCGGCCGGCCTCGATGGCCTGGGCGAGTCGGACCTCATCGTCCTTGGTCAGCAGTGGGTACTGACCGATGTCTGTCAGGTAGAGCCGAACGAGGTCCTCGTCGTCGCGCTCAATTCGTTCCTTGGCCAAGATCGTCGCCAAACCTTCCCGTATGTCAGCTCGGCAGGGATCATCTCGCCGGGCGTTCGAACAACGCAGCCGACGCCCGTTCCTGGCGCTTCTTTGCTGCTCAGTAAGTGTAAAGGTGCTGTCAACCCGGCCGAACAGCAGGGGAAACGCCTTTTGTGGCCAACGCCCGTTTGAACGGCTCCCCCAGGTGACCGGACGGTTTCCCCGCCTTCGGAAGCCGCCCCAGGAGGGAACGGCCGCCCTCGATCTCCGCCGAGCCCTCCCGGCGGGCCTCCGCCAGGACCTCCATGACCGACCCCTCGCTCACTGGGGTTGCAACCGCCAGATGGGACCCGTAGACCCCACCCACCCAGGGGAGAACGGTCTCGACCAGGGCGGCGACACCGACCGCCAGCTCCTTCGTGGTGGCGAGCTCGCCGAATGCCTCGGCCAGCCCCTCCGGCCCGTCGGGGGCCGTGACGAGGGCTGCCGACTCGACACCCGCACGCACGGGCAGGCGTTCGGCCCATCGTCCGGCCAGGGCGCCGTGGCGCCGCGAGGTCGACGCCGACCACACCCGCAGCTCGGCGACGTCCCCGTCCACCGCCCCGGGTGCCGTCGCCCATGCCCCGGTCACCTCGAATATCCGGTGCTCGAGCCAGCAGTAGGCGCCCACCAGCGCTGCCAACTCGTCGATCGTCCGCCAGCCGCGCTCCTCGCCGGCCGCCGGCTCAGGCACCCCCGGACTCCTCGAGCGCCGAAGAACGGTAATGGTTGGTGATCGGCATCCGCCGGTCCTTCCCGAACGCCTTGGTCGTGATGCGCACGCCGGGCGGCATCTGGCGCCGCTTGTACTCCGCGCCATCGACGAGGCGGACGACCTGGTCGACCACCCCGGGGTCGAACCCGGCGGCCACGAGATCGGCTGCCGTGCGATCACCCTCGACGTAGCCCTGCAGCACCGGGTCCAGCTCCTCGTAGGGCGGGAGCGACTGGTCGTCGCGTTGGTCGGGCCGCAGCTCGGCCGACGGTGGTTTTTTCAGCACGCTGTCGGGGATCGGCCCCGGCAGGCCTTCGAGCACCGCCTGCGTGTTGCGGTGGCGGCACAAGTCGTACACCAGCGTCTTGGGCACGTCCTTGATCACTGCGAATCCACCCGCAGAGTCGCCGTACAACGTGGAGTAACCCGTGGCCATCTCGCTCTTGTTCCCCGTCGTCAGCACGATCCAGCCCTTGGCATTGGAGACCGCCATCAGAAGGACACCGCGCAAGCGCGACTGCAGGTTCTCGTCGGTCAGCCCAGACGGCTCGTGTCCGAGGACGGGCGCCAGCATGGAGGCGAACGCGACGTGCGCCTCCTCGATGGAGACCACCTTGAGGTCGATCCCGAGCCGCGCGCAGAGCACTTCGGCGTCCCGGCGCGACCCCTCGCTCGAATAGCGCGAGGGCATCGAGATCCCGTGCACCCGTTCCGCCCCGAGCGCGTCGACAGCGATAGTTGCGACGAGTGACGAGTCGATCCCACCCGACAGCCCGATGACCGCTTCGCGGAACCCGTTCTTGGCCAGGTAGTCGCGGGTGCCGAGAACCAAGGCCGCGTACACCTCGGCGTGGTCGGTCAGAGGCTCGCGGGGTCCGGCCGGCGCCAGCGCGGCCCGCTCGCTCGGCCGCGGCTGGCTCACCACGATCCGCGGCAACAACTCGGTCACGGCGTGTGGCCGGTGCGGCCGGATCGGCAGGTCGACCAGGACGAGGTCCGTGGCGAATTGGGCGCCCGAGGTGAGCAACGTGCCGTCGGCGCCGACGATCAACGAGTCACCGTCGAAGACCAGTTCGTCCTGTCCCCCGACCTGGTTCACATAGGCGACGGCGCAGCCGGCCTCGTCCACCCGGCCGCGCAACATGGCGAGGCGCTCGGACCGCCTGCCTCGGTTGTAGGGCGACGCGTTCAGGTTCACCACGACGTCGGCGCCGGCCCGCCCCTCATGGGCAACCGGCCCGTCGTCGAACCAGACGTCCTCGCAGATGGAGACGCCCACCCATGCCCCGGCGATACCGAAGAGAGACGGCGCCTCAGTGCTCGGCAAGAACCAGCGCTGCTCGTCGAACACGCCGTAGTTCGGCAGGAAGTGCTTGCGGTAGATCCCTGCCACGCGTCCACCGGCGCAGACGGCAGCGGCGTTCGCCAACCCGTAGCCGTCCGGTGACTCCCCGACGAAGCCAACGACCACGGCACATTGCCCTGTCGCCGCCGCCACCTTTTCCAGCGCGGCCACGTTGTCCGCGACGAACCCCGGCTTGAGGAGCAGGTCCTCGGGTGGATACCCCGGGATCGCCAGCTCGGGCACCACGCACAGGTCGGCCCCCGCAGCCTCTGCCTCCGCTAGCGCGCGCAAGATCAGCTCGACGTTGCCGTCGAGATCGCCGACGACCGTGTTGAGCTGCGCGGCAGCCAGGCGCAGGTGCGTCATCATCCCAGGATACCGGCCCACCTGCGGCTTTCTTGAGGGCCGCGTGCGAATCGACACCACCGTCTTTTGCGGGGTCCGTTCCCACACATGCGAAGCTTGCGGCGTGCAGAGCCAGAAGGACTATGTGCTGCGGACGGCCGAGGAGCGGGGGATCCGCTTCGTCCAGTTGTGGTTTACGGACGTGCTCGGCACGCCCAAGGGGTTCAACATCACCTCGGCCGAGCTGGAGAACGCGCTCGACGAGGGGATGACCTTCGACGGCTCCGCCATCGACGGCTTCAGCCGAGTCCAAGAGGCCGACGTCCTGGCTCGCCCTGACCCCAAGACGTTCCAGTTGCTGCCGTGGCACCACGACGATGCGCAGGTTGCACGCGTCTTCTGCGACATCGCCAACCTCGACGGATCCCCATTCGAGGGCGACCCCCGCCACGCGCTGCGCCGCACCCTCGAGAAGGCCACCACTGCCGGCTACACGTTCTTCGCCTCTCCGGAGGTCGAGTTCTTCTACTTCGAGGACGCGGACCCCGAGCGCGGGCCAGCAGTGCTCGACACCGGTTCGTACTTCGACCTCTCGGTGGCCGACCTGACCAGCGACCTGCGCCGGCGCTCGGTGCTGATGCTCGAGGAGATGGGTATTCCCGTCGAACACACCCAACACGAGGACGCACGCAGCCAACACGAGATCGACCTCCGTTACACGGACGCGTTGACCATGGCCGATACGGTGATGACGACGCGGATGGTCATCAAGGAGATGGCGAGGCAGCAAGGGGTCTTCGCCTCTTTCATGCCCAAGCCGCTCGAGGGGGTACAGGGCTCGGGCATGCACACCCACCTCTCCCTCTGGGAGGGCGAGCGCAACGCCTTCGTCGACGAGAGCGACCCTTTAGGCCTCTCCGACGTGGCCCGAAAGTTCATCGCGGGGCTCTTGTACCACGCACGGGAGATCACGGCCGTGACCAACCAGTGGGTGAACTCGTACAAGCGACTCATCGGCGGGTACGAGGCGCCTGTCCATGTCAGCTGGGCACGTAACAACCGCTCGGCGTTGGTGCGGGTGCCCGTCGTGAAGATGGGCAAGACGGAGTCGACCCGGGTCGAATACCGGGCGCCCGATAGCGCGTGTAACCCGTACCTCTCCTTCGCTGTGATCCTCGCCGCCGGCCTGCGCGGCATCTCCGAGGACTACCCGTTGCCGCCGGAGGCCGACGACAACCTGTTCACACTCACCTCGAAGGAATTGGCCAAGAAGGGCATCGAACCGCTGCCATCGAGCCTGCACGACGCGGTGAACCAAATGGAGGGTTCGGAACTGCTTGCGGAGACCCTCGGCGATCACGTCTTCGAGTGGTTCATTCGCAACAAGCGCGAAGAATGGGACGCGTACCAGGCACAGGTGACGCAGTTCGAGCTGGACCGCTACCTGCCTCTGCTCTGACGCCGATGGACCCACTGCTCTGCTTTCCTAACGACCTGCCTGCGGAGGTCACCCTCGCGCTCCAAAGCGCGGGCCTGGGCCATCGCTCCGTGACGGGGCCCGATGAGGTCGCCGCGCCGGGACCCGACGGGCGCACAGCCGGCTACTCAGGGGCTCTCGTGGTCACCGGCAGCGACATGACCGCGGCCGTGGCGTTCTGCCGGCACCTCCGGATGCGCGAGGTGCCACTGGCGCCGCTTCTCCTCGTCATCGGCTCCGACCAGATCGGCGATCTGCTCCTGCGCGACGACCTCTATGACGACTTCTGCGTCTTGCCGGCACGCCCCGAGGAGCTGGTGGCGCGTCTGCAGCATCTGTTCTGGCGCACCGGACAAAGCATGCGGCCCGACATCATCGAATACGGGCCTCTGATGCTCAATCTCGAGACGTATCAAGCTGCGGTGTCAGGACGGGTGCTGGACCTGACCTATATGGAGTACGAGCTCTTGCGCTTCCTGGCGGGCCATCCGGCGAAGGTGTTCACCCGCGAGACGCTGCTCAGCCGGGTATGGGGGTACGAGTACTACGGCGGCGCACGGACCGTCGACGTCCACATCCGGCGGCTGCGGGCCAAGCTCGGTGAGGAGCACGCGCACCTGATCCAGACGGTGCGCTCGGTCGGCTACCGCTTCGGCCAAGTGGCCTGGCACCCGGGCGTCTCCCAAAGGAACGGTACCGGCACGATGGACGCGCCTTCCGGGGCCCCAGCGTCGTCGTCTCAGGCCACCGGCGCGTAGGCCCAAGCCTCGACCTCGACCTGCGCTCCGATCGGGAGCGCGGCCACGGCGACGGCCGAGCGCGTGGGACGGTCGTCGGTGAAGTACTCGACCCACACCTCGTTCACTGCCGCGAAGTCACTCATGTCGGCCAGGTAGAGCGTTGTCTTGACGACGTCGGCCAGGGTCGCGCCCTCGATGGCGAGTACCTCGGCCACGTTCTGCAGAGCCTGGCGCAGCTGGGGCACCGTGCCGCCGGGCACCAACTTGGTTTTTCCGTCTTCGTCGGTGGCGATCCCGACCTGGCCAGACGTAATGACCCAATCGCCGACACGGCGCACCGGTGTATACGGACCGACCGCTGGGCTCATGCCTCCTCCTCTCGACCGCTCGATGGTGCCACGTCGCGCACGGGCGCCCGGGCTGCGGCACGACGGGTGGGCCACTCGGCAGGCAGACCCTCGGCGATCCAGGCTGCGGCGAGCGTGGCGACGAGCACGGCGTCGGATCCGTTGACCGGCCAGCCGTCGTCCTCGTGCAGCCTCACGACCACCTCGGGCACGTCGCGGGCGGCGAGGATGCCGAAGGAGCGGATCGTCAGGTCGACGGGCTCGCCTGTCTCGTCGACCGCGATGCCCTCGCTCCACACCATTCCCAATGCCTGATGGACCGCGCCCAACGCGTAGGAGCGCAAGGTCACCGGGCACAGGATCTCACCCGCCCAGACGTCCACCTCGACGTAGCTCCTGCCCCCGTCGCGGTCTTCGGGATGCACTTCGACGATGGCGCGTCCACCCCCAGGCACGGTGACATCGGCCCGGCCGGTGCCGACGGTCAGCATCGGTCGCGCGTTGTGCGGCGCGTCGGGACCCTCGGGCCGGGCCCGCAGCGCGTGCAGCGCTGCCAATACCTCGGCCCACCCCGCACCACGCAGTTCGGGCCCGACGACCGGACCCGCGATGTTGACGACCTCGACCTGGATACCGGGCGCCACTGCCTGCACCTGTTCCGTCAGCGCGGTGAGATCGGACGAGCCCGGGGTGCACCCGATCCGGACGACTCCGGTGCCGTCGTTACGTAGCGCGAGACCGAGCGGCGGGCGCTTGGGTCCCCTGCGCACGACGTCCTCGCGGCGCCACAGCACGCGTACGGGTTGGCCGTTCTCGTCGGCGAGGGACCGGGCCCGAGCGGGGACCGGGCTGTGCCGCTTTCCGCCGAATGCCCCTCCGTTGGCCAGGGGTGAGGCGGGTTGATCGCCGGGGCGACACCAGCTGGCGTCGGGTTCGACGTAGGCGGGCTCCACCCAGGTGGTCGCCAAGGTCAGGGACCACTCGCCGTCGGCAGGGGTGACCGGATGCGACAGCGACACCGTGCTGTTGCGGCCCTGTCGGCCGATCCCTTCCCGCGCCGCGCGGATGTCGGGGGCCAGCGGAGCATCAGCGCCGAGCTGTAGGAGCGCGTCAACCGGCGCGGTGTCGTCAGCGAAGCCGCCACCGCCCAGGACGACGTCGGTTCCCGAGGATTGAAAGGCTGGCCCCTCGAGCTGAGCCCGCCAACCGGCCAGGAGCTGGTCACGGGTCGGGCTCCCGCCGGTCTCGCTCGCGTCGCCCAACACATCCATCGCTGCCTCGACGATCGACTGCCAGCCCGTGCAGCGACAGAGGTGCGCCCGCAGTCCGGCCTCGATGTCGCGCCTGAGCTCCATGGGCGAGCTGTGCTTCGCCCGCCCGTGGCCTCCGGCACCTTCCGTTTCCAGCGCAGCGAGGCGCATGACGATGCCTGGCGTACAAAATCCACACTGGCTGGCGCCGCGCGCGACGAAGGCGTCCGCCCACCGGTCGCGTTGGTCGTGAACGAGCCCCTCGAGCGTCGTGACCTCTCGTCCCCTGATCCGCCGGATAGGGGTGACACAGGCGACCCGGGGGGCACCGTCGACCCAGACGGTGCAGCAGCCACACTGCCCCTGCGGGCTGCACCCGTCCTTCACCGAATGGCAGTGGAGCTCTTCGCGCAACGCGTCGAGCAGTGTGATCCCGTCGTCCACGCTGACCAGCTCGCCGTTGAGAACGAACGGGACGCGCGTTGGTGCGTCACCTGCGGCCACGGCCGCGTCGGGAATGCGTTCGGGGGAGGTGCTGCTCAGGGTGCCGGCTGCCCGGAAGCGCCGCGGCTCAGCTGAAGGAGGAGCCGCAACCGCAAGTGCGGGTCGCGTTGGGGTTGCTGATGTGGAACCCCGCACCCTGGAGCCCGTCGCTGAAGTCGAGGGTCGAACCGGTGAGGAGCTCGGCGCTGGCGGCATCCACAACGACCTTCACCGCGCCGAACTCGCGCACGACGTCGTCCGCCATGACCTCGGTGTCGAAGAACATCTCGTAGCTGTAGCCAGAGCACCCGCCGGGCTTCACCGCGACACGGAGCGCCAGGTTGTCGCCCTCTTCCTGGGCGAGCAGTTCCGCCACCTTCGTGGTCGCGGTGTCGCTGAGGGTCACCGGGGCCGGCTTCTGCCCGATGTTGACGGAAGTCGAGATCGTCGTCACTGAATCCTCCTCGTCGCTTGGGCTCCCAGATGGCCAGCCGCTCGCGGCGCCAACTGCGTCGCCGGACGTCTTTATGTTACCGGCGGAGATCAGGTGCCATAACCCCACGCCTCGAGGACCGGAAATCCACCTCACCCAGGTAGAATTCAGCGCAATGGCCGACCCAGCCAACCCGACGACGTCGTCGGAGCCGCCGAATTCCGACACGCGTGCCGACGAGGTGCGCGAGCGCCTGCGCGCCGTCGTGGACCCCGAGCTCGGCGACACGATCGTCGACCTCGGCATGGTACGGGACATCGCCATCGATGGCGCCGAGGTCACCGTCGGGGTGGCGCTGACGATTGCGGCGTGCCCGCTACGCAACCAGATCGAGAAAGACGTCGTCAGCCACGTCCAGTCGCTCGACTGGGTGCAGGCGGTCCGGGTCGAGGTGGCCACCATGGACGCAGACGAGCGGGCCGCCGTGATGGCGCGAGCTCGGTGGAAGGCGCGGGAGGACGCGCCCGAGACAGCCGTCCCGGCCGACGCCCGGGTGCTCGCCATCGCGTCGGGCAAGGGAGGCGTCGGCAAGTCGTCGGTGGCCGTGAACCTGGCCGTGGCGCTGGCGGCCCGGGGCTTGACCGTCGGCGTCCTCGACGCCGACATCTGGGGCTTCTCCGTCCCACGGTTGCTCGGTATGGAGGGTGGCGTCGAAGCGCGACAGGGGAAGATGGTGCCCTTGGAACGACGGGTGGGTGCGGGCACCCTGCGCGTGCTGTCGATGGGGTTCCTGGCCGACGAAGAGCAGGCGATCATGTGGCGCGGGCTCGTCCTCAACCGTGCCGTCCAGCAGTTCCTGCAGGACGCGCACTGGGGAGACCTCGATTACCTCCTCATCGACCTACCTCCGGGCACCGGTGACATCCAGATGGGTCTGGCCCGTCTGCTGCCGCGGACGGAACTGCTCGTCGTCACGACACCGCCGGTCGCCGCACAGAAGGTGGCCGCCCGGGCCGCCGACATGGCCAAGCGGGGCTACCTGCGGGTCGCCGGGGTCATCGAGAACATGAGCGACTTCACCTGCGAGCACGGAACGACGTACGCGTTGTTCGGCTCCGGCGGTGGTGAACGTCTGGCCCACCAGCTCGGTGTGCCGCTCGTGGGCTCCATCCCGCTGCATCCCGACCTGGCCGCGGGTGGCGACGCCGGTGTGCCCGTCGCACTGGCCGAAGACGGCGAGCTGGCGACCGTCTTCGCCGACATGGCCCGGGTCGTCGCCGAAGATGTGGCGCCGCTGATCCAGGCCGAGGGCTGCACCGCCCGCATGCTCGAACGCGTCGAAGCGGCCGTGGCGCAGGGAGAAGCCGAGGCCGGCTGACGAGCGGTCAAGCCGCCCAGCGGCTCTCGATCGTGTCCTGACCCACGTCA
This sequence comes from uncultured Acidimicrobiaceae bacterium, assembly GCA_963777485.1. Classification (GTDB taxonomy): domain Bacteria; phylum Actinomycetota; class Acidimicrobiia; order Acidimicrobiales; family RAAP-2; genus Bog-473. The sequence goes on from CAVZQP010000002.1 coordinate 109,290, forward strand.
GATCCGACCAGCGTCGCTCTGTCCTCTTGGGCGAGCGCGCGCAGATGGGCCCACAGGGAGAATCGCGCGACGGGGAGCTGTTGCTCGGTGACGTCGCCGTAGACCTCTGCGAGGAGCTCGTCGACCGTGCCCGCTCCACGGCGCGTCAAGGCGTCCGCCACCAGCTCGTGACGGCCGAGACGATGGGCGACGAGGGCGTCGATCACGTCGGGAACGTGATCCATGAGGCGGCCGTGCCCGGGGCCGAGAGTTCGGATCGCAGGCTTCTCGTCGCGCACACGGGCGAGGCTGTCGAGGTACTGGTGCAGGTCGCCGTCGGGCGGGCGGATGACAACGGTGGAGCCGTACATCACATGGTCCCCGGTCAGCAGCAACGCATGCTCCTCCACCAGCCAGCAGAGGTGGTCGGAAGCGTGGCCCGGCGTGTGCAGCGCACGCAAGGTGAGCGTCGACGGCGCGGCGGGTCCGGAACGCAGCGGCACGGAGAGGAGCCAGCCCTCGCCCACGCACTCGTCGGGCGCAAAGGTCTCGGCCGGGGCGAAGCCGACAACCTCGGCGCTGGTCGCGGCCGCGAGGACGGCGGCGCCGGGTGCGTGGTCGATGTGGGTGTGCGTCACAACGATCTTGCGGACCGGTCCGAGGGGAGCGGCTGCGGAGATGATGGCCTCGGTGTGGGCGGGATCGGCCGGGCCCGGATCGACGACGACCGGCTCGACGTCGCCGACCAAGTAGGTGTTCGTACCCGGCCCGGTCATGAGTCCCGGGTTGGGCGCGGTGAGGCGGCGGACGCCGGGTGCCACGTCGTCAACCCGGCCGGGCTCGGGAGCAGGGCCGATGCCGAAGTCGGGCACGCCAGGGATCACGTGCCGCCCGGCCGCGGGCCCGGTGCAGCGTCCGGACCCTCCTCGTTGGCCTGCATGGAGACCGCGCGCACCGCAGCGTTGAAGTCGCCGAGCGCGGCGGAGCCGCCGGGGTCGGGCACTGGTGCGCGGTCATAGGCGGGGTCGCCGGGCAGCACGATGCGCATGCCGTTGCCGTCGGGCACCACCCGCGGCTCGATGGCCGGCACCGAGCTCGAGGCGGCGGCCGCCGCGTCGAGCAGCTCGATGCTCGTGGAGAAGCGGCCGATGGCTTGGAGGTTCCTGATGGTCGGGAAGATGATCTCGATCTCGCCCGATCGGTGACGAGCGAGGGCGTCCTGGGGGGTGATCCAGACCTCGGCGATGGTCTCGCCGGCGTCGTGTGCGGCGATCTGTCCGGGTGGCGCGGCCGCCACGAAGAAGCGGGTGTCGTAGCGGCGGGGCGCGCCGCGGGGCGTGATCCAGTGGGCGAAGTAGTGGATGTCGCCGACAGCGAGGCGCAGGCGTTCGTCGAGGCACAGGTCGAGGAAGCGGCGCGTGCCCGCGTTGACCGCGGCGCGCTCGGCGACGAAGCGGGCCTCCTCCTCGGGGTCGCCGGCCAGGAGGTCCGGCCCACCCTCCCGTCGGGCGAGCAGGAGCCCGGCCTCCTCGAACGTCTCGCGGACGACGGCGACCCAGTAGGCCAGCCCGCCGCGGGCGAAGCCGAGCAACGCGCTGGCTCCGGCGTCGGTGCGACCGGCGCAGATGGCCTCGGCCTCGGCCCCGCCGTCGAGCGGGTCGACCGCGCCGCCGGGGAAGACGTAGGCGCCGCCGACGAAGTCGGAGCGCAAATTGCGCCGGACCATCAGCACCTCGAGCGCGTTCTCGCCGCCGGACGCCGGAGCGTCGCGCACCAGCATGACGGTGGCGGCCGGGCGGATCTCGACTTCGCCGGGAGGGACCGGTGTAGGCACGCCATGAGGGTACCGGCGGTACGAGGCGGCGCCCCGGAACGGGGGCACCCCTTCGCTAACCTGACCCAACCCATGAGCAGCACGGATTTCGAGCACGCGCCGGTGACGCCGCCCGAAGCCGGGCCGGAGCCCTCCTCTGGGGGACGCCGGGTGCCGCGCCGCTACGTGGCCTTCGGGGTGATCATCGTGGCGATCGCTTTGCTCGGGACCCTGGTGCTCGTGCGCGACAACTACTCGCCCCCGAGCTCGCCGACCACCGAGACGTTCAACCCGGCCCCCTCGTCGCTGGTGGACACGGTCGCCTCGGTGCCCAGATCGGTCTTCGACACCGTGGGGGTCACCTCACCGGACAGCCCGGTGACGCCGTTGCGGCCTACGGCGACGACAAAGAGCGGCACCGCCCCGATGTGGCGGGCGGAAGTGAACGGCGGGGCGCCGGAGCCGGTCGTCTTCTTCTACGGCGCCGAGTTCGCCCCCTACGCCGCCGCCCAGCGCTGGCCGCTCGTGCTGGCACTGTCGCGCTTCGGGACGTTCCGCCGGATCGGGCTCGCGCAGTCGAGCACGACGGCGGCGTTCGCCAACGTCTCGACGTTCACGTTCTACGACACGTACTACTCGAGCAAGTACGTCATCCTCGAGTCGATCGAGCGCTACGGCTCGCTGAACCCGACGGGGGCGAAGTACCTGAGCCTGCAGATCCCGGACCAGCGCCAGCGCGCGGCGATCGCCAACTACGCATCGAGCCCTACGACGTTCCCCTTGCTCGACGTGGGCAACCGGTGGGTCCTGAACGGCGCCAGCATCACCCCGAGCGTCCTGATGGGCCTGTCCCAGGACCAGATCGCCGGGGACCTGAGCTCGGTGGCAAGCCCGTTGACCCAGGCCATCGTCTCGGCGGCGAACGAGATCACCGCGTCGATCTGCGCGGTGGACGGGCAGCAGCCGGGGAGCGTGTGCGACAGCCGCGGAGTGCTGGCGGCGGATCAAGCGCTGGGGATCACGCCGCGGACGTAGGGGCGCGGCGGCGTGACGATCTGGGGACGGCGGGGCGGGGGTCGGTGTTCCGGTTGGGCTGGGGCTGGGCGCGTGTCCGTAGCGGCGGACTCAGCTGGCGCGGCGGTCGAGCACCATCTTGCGCTCGACCTCGTTGAGACCGCCCCAGATGCCGTGGGGCTCACGGATCCGGATGGCGTAGTCGAGGCACTCGGACCTGACCCGGCATTGGTCGCAGATCGCCTTCGCCCTGATCTCGCGGGAGGCCTTCTCCTCCTTCCGCTCGGCATGTGAAGGCGGGAAGAAAACCGCTGCCTGCGGCCCCCTGCACGCTGCCTTCCCTTGCCACGTTTCCGGTCCCTGGCGCATCAAATCCCCCGATCGGGCAACTTCAGAACCCCCCTGGCGGGCCAAGCTACCGCCGGGGTTTCCTCCTTTCAAGGGTCCTGACCAGGATCTTTGGCGGGCGCTCGATTGCCGGCGCGACCACGGCAACTACGCTCGGCGCGACATGGACGTGGGGACCTTCCTGGGACAGAGCCACGTCCTTGTGCTGGCCGGCAAGGGTGGCGTCGGCAAGACGACCATGACCGCGGCCCTGGCGCGCATGGCTGCCGACGCCGGGAAATCGGTGCTCATCGTCGAGCTCGAGGGCAAGTCCGGGATCGCCGCTGCCTTCGGCCGGCGGGACGACCTGGGCTACGAGGAGGAGGCCCTGGGCGAGGGGGTGCGGGCCCGGCGGCTGACGCCCGACGACGCCCTGGTCGAGTATCTCGAGGACCACGGGTTGAAGCGCGTGTCGAAACGGCTGGCGCACTCCGGCCTCTTGGACGTGGTGGCAACGGCCATCCCCGGCATCCGGGACATCCTGGTCCTGGGCAAGGTCAAGCAGCTGGAGCGGGCCGAAGTGGCCGACCTGATCCTCGTCGACGCGCCGGCGACCGGACACGCCATCACGTTCCTGACCTCGGCGCGGGGCATGGTCGACGCCGCCCGGGGTGGCCCGCTGCGCACCCAGGCCCAGGACGTGGTCGAGCTGCTCAACGACCCGGCCCGGTGCCGGGTCATCCTGGTCACCCTGCCCGAGGAGCTGCCGGTCTCCGAGACCATCGAGTCGGCCTACACGCTCGAGGACAAGGCCGGGGTCCAGCTCGGGCCCGTGATCGTGAACGCCTGCGACCCCGAGCCCACGGGCCTGGACCGTCCGGCGGCCGACGTGGTCGCCGCCGCGGGGTTGGGGGCGGACGCGGTGCCGGCGGCGCACGTCGCCGCGCTGGAGGCGGCCCGCGCCTTCCGCCTGGCCCGACACGGGGTGTCAGCCGAGCAGCTGGAGCGGATGCGCCGCGAGCTGCCCCTGCCGCAACTGCTGGTTCCCTCGGTCGAGCGCGACCAGATCGGGCCCGCGGAGACGAAGGCACTGGCCGACGCCCTCGCCGACGCGGTTGCGGCACTGGTGCCGGAGGGCGCGGCGTGAGCAGCGTGGTGGGCGCGCCGGCCTCGGCGCCGGCTCCGGAGCTCTCGGCACTCGTGCGGGAACGCGGCGTGGTGGTGTGCTGCGGCTCCGGCGGCGTCGGCAAGACGACGGTATCGGCGACGTTCGCCTTGGCGGCGGCCCGCGCCGGGCGGCGGGCGTGCGTGGTGACGGTGGACCCGGCACGGCGGCTGGCCGACGCGCTGGGCGTGCAGTCGCTGCCCAACACCCCGACCGAGGTCGCGGGCGACTGGCCCGGGCACCTGCATGCGCTGATGCTCGATTCGAAGGGGACCTTCGACGACCTGGTGCAGCACTACGCCCGCACGCCCGACCAGTCGGAGTCGATCCTGTCGAACCGGCTCTACCAGAACCTCGCCGGCGCGTTGTCGGGGACGCAGGAGTACATGGCGATGGAGAAGCTCTACGAGCTCGTCAACAGTGACGAATTCGACATCGTCGTCGTCGACACGCCGCCCACGCGCAACGCGCTGGACCTGCTCGACGCACCCCGGCGGCTTACGCGCTTCCTCGAGAACCGCCTGTTCCGCGCGCTCCTGGTCCCGACCCGCATGTCGCTGCGGGCGGTCGGTGTGGCCACCCAGGCGTTGCTCCGGACGATCTCGAAGGTGGCAGGGGCCGAGATCGTGCAGGACGCGGTTGCGTTCTTCAAGGCCTTCGAGGGGATGGAGGAGGGGTTCCGTTCGCGGGCGAGCGCCGTGCACGAGTTGCTGGCCGACCCGGCGACGGCGTACGTGCTGGTGACCTCGGCGCGGCCCGACGCCGTGGCGGAGGCGGGCTTCTTCGCCTCCAAGCTGGCCGAGCGCGACGTGGCCGTGGCCGCACTGGTGGTCAACCGGATCGCGCCGTCGTTCGGGAAGGAGGACGGAGGCTCCACGCCGCCGGCGGACCTCGCTGCCGTGGCCGCCCTGCAGCCCCTGGAGGAGAACCTCGCCGAGCTCAACGTCGTGGCGGCGCGGGAGGCGGCGGGCTACGCCGAGCTGGCGGCACAGGTCGCACCGGCCCCGGTCGGGCGGATCCCGCTGTTCGGCCAGGACGTGCACGAGCTGGCGGGGCTGGAGCGGGCGGCCGACTCCCTCTTCGGCTGACGCGTCGCGGTGGCGACCCGGTGGGCTGGTCCGGGTTACCGCGTTCACAGGAGGGTCCGATAGTGTCCCGGACGGTGCAGACCATCCTGGTCGCGAGCGACCTGGCGACGCTCCGCAGAGAGATAGAAGCGGTCATCAGCGGGCCCGACGTCGAGGTCCGCTCGGTGACGTCGGGACCCGAGGTCGTGTCGTTCGTGGCCGAGGAGTCACCCGACCTCGTGATCGTCGACATGCAGATGGGGAACATGGGCGGGATGGCGGTCACCCTCGAGCTGCGGCTGCAGGAGTCCTACGACGCGATCGACCACATACCCGTGTTGATGTTGCTCGACCGCCGGCCCGACGTCTTCCTCGCCCGGCGGTCCGGCGCCGAGGGATGGCTCGTCAAGCCGCTCGACCCCCTGCGGTTGCGGCGCGCGGTCACCGCCTTGTTGAACGACGGCATCTTCACCGACGAATCGTTCAGCCCCGTGCCCGTGCTGGTGAGCGCCGGACCCGAGCTCCAGGCGGGGTCCGAGCCCAAGCCCTGACCCGGCGCCGCAGTGTCGAACCGCCGGGAACCTCCAGAACCTCCACCGGCCAAGTGGTCGCGCCTGTTCCGCCGCCACGGGAGGCAGGAGGGCGGCGGCCACACCCGCGCCGCCCCGGCGCCGGGCTCCGCCAACGAGCAGGAGCGCATCATCCTCGAGGCGCTGGCCGACCTGAGGGACATGGACGTGCGCGAGGTGATGACGCCGCGGGTCGACGTGACCTACCTGACCATCCCGGTGCACGCGGAAGACGTCGGCCGGGCCGTGCGGACGACCGGCCACAGCTGCTTCCCTGTCGTGCACGACGACCTCGACGACCTGATCGGCATCCTCTTCGTCAACGACATCTTCCGGACCGGCGGCCGTGGGACGCGCCCGGGAGGGGCCGGCGGTGCGTCGTCGGGTGAGCGGGATGCCACGGACCCCAGCCCGCTCGAGATCTCACGCAAGGTGCGGCCGGCCCATTTGGTGCCCGAGACCCTCGGCGTGCTCGAGGCGCTCGCCGACATGCGGCGACAGCGCCGCCAGGTTGCCGTCGTCGTCGACGAATACGGCGGCGTCGCCGGGCTCCTCACGGTCAAAGATCTCCTCGAGCCACTCGTCGGCGAGCTGCACGACGAATTCGACGAGGAAGAAGAGTCAGAGATGGTCAGAGTCGACAACTCGCGGTGGCTCCTCGACGGCCAGACCAACGTGGACGACGTGCGCGAGCGGCTCGGCATCGAGATCCCTGACGACGGCGAGTACGTGACGCTCGGCGGCCTGCTGTTCGAGCGATTCGGCCACATCCCGAGCGAGGGCGAAGCGGTGCGGGTGGGCGACTGGGACTTCAAGGTGGTCGAGATGGACAAGCGGCGGGTGGCCCAGGTGGTGGCGACCTACGACGGCGATGCGACACCGCCGACTCAGCGGGGCCGGGGTGACGCGACCGACCCGGAGGCCGGTGGCAACGGGGGGCCGTCGGCCAACGGCAGCGGGGAAGCGAGCGGCTGAGGCCGGAGTAGTGTCGTGACGCTCCCGGCAAGGGGGCGGACGGGCTGTGGCGCAGCTTGGTTAGCGCGCTGCGTTCGGGACGCAGAGGTCCCCGGTTCAAATCCGGGCAGCCCGACTCGGAAATCCCAGGTCAGAGCCTCGGACTCTGCGACCACTCAAATCAGTCGACCGATTTTGGCGCGCAAATGGCGCGGAAAAATTTCGGTTGACTTCGGTTGACTGCGGTGTGGGCGAGTCACTTCTCCTCGGAGTCTCCGTGCTTCTCGCCGAAGAAGCGGCGACCGAGGATGTCCGCTGCGGCATGGTCGGCGGTGGCGGGCGCCGAGGCGTATATGGCCAACGTCATTCTCGGGTCGGCGTGGCCGAGTCGCACCTGCGCCGTCTTTACGTCCACCCCACCGACGACGAGTGCCGTGGCGTTGAGCCTTCGCAGGTCGTGAAAGCCCGCACCGTCGCAGCCGGCGGCCCGAACAGCCGGCAACCAGACCCTGCGGCGCCAGTTCGTGTAGCGCAGCGGGCCGCCTTCTTCGTCGGTGAAGACCAACGCAGTGGCGTCGCCGTTCTCCAATCCGATCCCACTGCGCTCCAGGTGCGCTGAGAGGATCTCGACCAAGGCGGGCGGGACGAACATCGAGCGGTGGCCGGCATTGGACTTCGGAGCGCCGTAGACGTTGCGCCCACCGATACCCCGAGTTAGCGCCTCCGTCACCGAGATCCTCCCCGTCGCAAGATCCAGCCGGCCAACCCGCAGCCCCGCCACCTCCGACCAGCGAAGCCCGAGGACGGCCCCGAGCCAGATCATCGGCACGTAACGCTCCGGGAGCTGGCCGGCGATCCGTTCCACGTCCTCGGTCGTCAGGTCCTGGCGTCGGGTGTGCTCGACCGCCGGGAGCTTGATCCGCCGGCACGGAGTCCGGGCCAGCCAGTCGTTGGGCACGGCGTAGCCGAAGAGCGCTCGGAGCACTTCGTAATTGCGCTTGACCGTGCGCGGGGCGTGCACATCGCTCCACGCATTGACCAGACGTTGGACGTCGTCGGGCCCGACCCGGTCGATGCGGTGCTCTCCCAGAGCCGGGAGCACGTGGAGCCGCAACGCCACCTCCTCCCGGACGACAGTCGACTCTCGCTTGGTCGGGTCCGACTCGACCCAGCGCTCGGCGAGCTCCTTGACCCGCAGTCGTGCGCCCAGAGGGTCGATCCAGGTTCCCCTGCGGATGTCGATCTCGATCGTGGACAGGTAGGCGCGAGCGTCGCCCTTGCTTGCGAAGCGGACCGGGGCGACGTGGCGTCGACCCTCGTGCCAGTAGCTGGCCTCGAAGAGCCGACCTCGCTGGCGTACGGCACCGAAGGGTCGTCGGGCGGACACGTCGTCTACCTCACCGATGCGGACGGACGCCCGTGCCGCAACTCGTACGGATCGAACCGTTGGTCATCGATCCAGTGCTCGACGTCGTGCGAGTCGAAACGAACGAAACGGCCCACTTTGACGAAGGGGATCCGTCGCTCGTCGACCAGCCGCCTGACGTGTCGCTCGCTGGTCCCGAGGCGACGCGCCACCTCGCCTAGGGTCTCGAGCGCCCTGGGGTCGCGCCACTCGTCGCAACGGCCACACCGCAGAGAATGGTCGGCCGATTTCCCCCGTCGTGCTGATTTGTTCGGACCCTTGGTTCTCATCGGTAGCCCCCTTCTGCTCTTCTCTGCTGAATCCGTTGGGCGAAGGACTTGCGGCGGATGACCTCGTCGTTTCGCAGCTGGGTCGCCAGGGCCTCGACGGTGTCGTCGATGTCGTTCGTCCCCGACACGACGGCGAAACCGACCAGGTAGCCCACCAGGGCAGGCACGAGCCGGCGCAAGGATTGCGCTCTCTTGTGACCACGTATGAACTTGAGCTCGGTAGCGCCGTGCACCAGCGAGGCGCCCTGTACGGCCCGCCAGCGCTCGTCGAGGGGCCAGCGGGAACGGTTGCAGTCGGTGCCGGGCACGCGCAGCGTCAACCATTCGGTGCTGGCGTAGCGCCACAGCGACGGGACGGCGGCCAGCACGTCGTCGGGCCGATGGAGCTCGAGCTCGTTGAGGGCTGCGCGCCCGATCTCGAACTCGATGCGCCAGACCTGAGTGCCGACGAGATGGCGCTCGGCCCATACCGCCCCCCACCAGTCGGTGCCCTTGGCCTCCATCTCGGCCGTCTTGTCGTAGATGCGGGCGCTGATGTGGCCGTTGCGTCGTGAACCGAAGGCGAAGCCGGTGCAGGCCTGTCCGGCCTCGTAGGTGGTGCAGCTCGTGCCCCGGCACAAGAAGCCCGGCCGGTCCTCGGCGGACAAATCGAGGTTCTCGAGGTCGCAGAAGAGGTCGACCCGGGCCACGCTGAAGCCGAGGTGCTCGACGACCGGTCGCAGCAAGGAGTCGAAGTGGGCGACGGTGCCGGCGGGCCCGCGCACCTGGAGGAACTCGGCCCGGGGCTGGACTCGGATGGCGGGCAGGCGGGCGCTCTTGGTGAAGCCGATGCGACCCGACTCGTGCTCGAGGCAGTAGCGGTACTTGCCCCATCCGTGCGGCGCCAGGCCGAACGTGAGTTCTCCGAGCCCGAAGGGCACCGGGATCGACTCTCGGTCCGCCCACAAGCGGTGCTCTTCGAGGAGGGCGAAGAAGCCCTTGGACAGGTAGCCGTGGCCGGAGAGGTAGAGGGCGTCGACCCCCGAGGCCAGCTCGAACGGCTCGGACGGGTCGACATCAGCAGTCGCTATACGCAGATTTGCGACTGATGGGACGGGATGAGGGCTGGGTGCGGACACGTCGGTTCCCTCAGTCGCTCGCCGGCCGGACGAAGGGGTCGAGGACCTCGTCGATCTCCTGGTTCCAGGCGCGCTCGAGGTCGAGGGTGATCCAACTGAAGCGGTACTCGTCGGGATGGGCACCGAAGCGGGCCCGGAAGCGGCGGATCTTGCGGTAGATGGTGGCCCGGTGCCACCCGCCCGCCTCCAGGGCTTGGAACCCGCCCGCCCGGTGCCAGGAGACCCAGAAGCCGATCAGTTCGGCGTCCTCGACGACCGCTTCGGCCGCCGTGTCGCGCACGAAGGCCGGCCACTCCTCGGTGGAGAGATAGGGCGACTCGGCCGACAGTGCGGCCAAAGTCTTCTCAGGCACCGAACGCCAGAACGTGGTCCGACGGCCATGGGCGATCCCCCTGCCCTCGGGGCTCTCGCTGGGGTCGGAACGGAAATCGGGGGCTTCGGTCATAGGGGGTCGCAAGTATGCGACTGGGTTGTGACACTGTCAACCCCCTTTTTCGAAATTGGCCAGAACTCCTCTCTGGCCAGGTGAAATCGGTCGCCTTCGCCCGCCGCAAAGGCTCTCGGCCGTCACCGAGGATGGGGAGAGAACCTTCGTGTTCCCACGGAGGTCTGTATTTTGCGGGTGCTGTGTTACAGGGCACGCACCCGCCTTCGGATCCCATCTGAAACGCACACAGGCCGGGCCCGGGGTGCCCGGCCATCTCCATTGTGATCATCGCCAGTAGGCCGCCAACGCGGCCGTCAAGGGTTCGCTCCGCCGACCTCCGGCCGCCCTTGACTGCCGCTCTTTGCATGCGGAGATCACCGCTGTGGGACCGCGAGCCGGAGAGGTCGAACGTCATCCAGTCCGTCCGTTTGCAGCATGCCGTCCGTCAGATCGTACGGATGGACGAATACGAAACCGCGCAGAGCAGCTCGAGTACGACACCAACACGACCACCGGACTGTTTCTTCTACAGATCCGATCCGCCCGCCGTCGGCGGGCGGCTTCGCCGCCGCCTCGGCGTGCGAGCACCGACAGGTCGGAGCACCTTCGCCGCTCCACGCATCACCCATGTAACCCCGCCCCGTACGGCACAACGGTGGCAGGGTCGGGCCCATTCAGTACGGCAGTTGCGCTCAATTGCAGAATGGTGTGGTGATCGACTGCAACCTTCTGGACCCCTCGTGCATCTAACTACCGTGCACCCACAAGCGGACTCTGAGGCCAGGAGGGGCACCAGCGGGTTGGAGGACCTCTATCGCTCACAATGGGCACCGATGGTCCGTTTGGCGTGGTTGATGGGCGGAAACCGTGAGGAGGCCGAGGACATTGTGCACGATGCCTTCTTGCAGCTTGAACCCCGGTGGTCCTCGATTGAGAATCCACCGGCATACCTGCGTCAGACAGTCGTCAACGGTGTAAGGGCTCGGCACCGCCGGAAAGACCTCGAACGCCGCCATGCGTCCTATGAGGGAGACGTTTCAAGTGCTCTCGACGACTATGAGGGGATATGGGCGAGCGTAGAAGCCCTTCCTGATCGCCAACGTCAAGCCTTGGTGTTGCGTTTCTACCTTGACCTCACTATCGCAGAGGTGGCTGATCTGCTGGATTGCCCAATCGGGACGGCAAAGTCACTGATCCACCGGGGACTGGCCGCCATACGAGAGAAGGTGCAGCAATGACTTCGGACACGATCCTCGAGGATCGTCTTGTACTCGCGATGACGACGAGGGCGGCGCTGGTGCCAAATGAGCCGCCGATGACATGGAGCACCGCGAAAGAACTTCGACCTGATGCGGGCACAGCCGTGATTGCGCCTCTTGACCCCAAGAAACGACGCCTTCCGGTTGGCAAAACAACCGCAGCGATTGTCCTCGTCGGAGGACTGACTGCTGGTGGCCTTGGCCTTGCCGCAGCAACTGATTCGTCAGGCCCGCCTCCGGGTTACAGCGGTCCAGACGCTTCTCGATACTTTCCCAGCCGCATTCCCGTCGCAGGCCCCCACGGCGTCGCCGGATATGTCCCGAGAGAGGACCTGGTCGGGCCGCCCCAGACCGCCGGGCCGGTTCCGGCCGCCGACACCGCTGGAGCGAGCGTCGTGGTCGAGGGACATGCCGGATACCCCGTGACCTCGGCCGCAGGAAAGCTGGTTGGCTATTGGGTCCCGCCTGTGGGATTCATGACAATCGCGCAAGCTGAGGCCAAGGGAGCAACGCCTGCTCATGGCGCTGGTCCCGTTGGGTCGGGTTGAAGATCCTCATTAGATACGCTGACGGGCCCCGTCGAATCGGCGGGGCATTTAGGTGTTGAGAAGGTCTTCCATCTGTGTACCAGCCTGCCCCCTATCGCCGGTACTGGGCGTCATATCCGAGAGCTGTCGAACCTGCCAAGGTTCTGACAGTCAACCAACAGTCGTTATATCCCAGCGCTTCCATTGGTCCGCGTGAGTCCCGCCACGGTTCACTACGACGTCGGCTGGAGTGCGATCCCGGCCGCGCTGTACCGCTCCAGCCCACGCCTGTGCAACCGCGAGACATGCCCCTTGAGCATCCGGCGGTACAGGTCCCGGTGGTGTATGTAGAGGTGGCCGAGCCGCCTGTGTTCTTCCGGTGTGACGCTCACGATGATCACCGCCTTCTCGAGCAACGCTCGACACTCGCTCGGGTTCATGATCATCCTGTCCACGAGGAGACGGACGGGGACGACGTGTTCTCGGTGCAGCTTCGCTCCAGGCCTCTTCGCCCCGGTGCTGATGTAACGCGGCGGTGTCAGTAGCGTCCAACGCCTCACAATTGTGTCCAAGACTGGGCGGATCTCCAGATCGTGTCTGACGAGTCGGGCGGGGATGGGTTCGATCCCCTGATGCTTCGCGAGCCTGGCCACAGCCTCAGCACACGCAATGAGCTGATCTCGACGCTCGGCCTCCGGGGTCGATGCCATTCGCCGGAACGTAGTTGGTCCGACGCGTTTGCGGCTACCGCAAATCGCCGGGCTGGGGCGCATGTCGTCGAGGCCATGCCAGGAGGAAAGACGCCCAGCGGTCTACCGTTGGGCACCGTGGCTGGGAAGCACCGGCGTCCGACCGAAGACGATCGAGCGGAGGTTGTCCGTTCGGTGCTGGCCGACCTGAACTCCGATCAAGCGTTCGACACAATCATCGAGCGGCTCGCCGTCGTGCACCCCAAGAACAATACGTTCCCCGCAGAAGAACTCCTCGAGCTGGCGGCTGACGCCATCGAGGAGTCGGGTGCCAACCGCTCTCATCCGATCGACTACGAGCGGATCCGTGAGAACTATCTGTCCGAGCGAGTCTTCCGGGGCAAGGTCGAGCACCATAGGAGCCATTACGCGCTGCGAGCAGCGGCCATGATCCGAGGCGGCGTGTACCCCGACCTCCTCGACGAGGTCGGGTGGTGGCACAACGACGATCTGTGGTTCTATGCCTTTTTCGCTCTTGTGATCTATATGCGGATCGCCGCAGAGCGGAGCGAGCGGTCGTTCGAGGAGGTAGCTCGCGCTCTGGCCGCCCGGCGGGGTGTATCGCTCGACCCGTAGCTCGGTCTCATCCTCCAGCCACGAAGGCGACGACGACATAGGCCGCATGGCGATCGAAGTTCTCCCGCCGGCGGTCATAGATGGTGGTCGTCCTCGGATCGGCATGGCGGGCGGCGAGCTGGACGTCACCGAGCGGCACTCCGGCATCGAGGGCGGCCATGATGAAGGCGGCCCGAAGCATGTGGGGATGGACGATCCCCAGCCCGGCCTTCTTGCCGATGGATCGGACCCAGCGGTGGGCTGTACGCCGGTCGAGTCGCTCCCCGTCGTGGCGATGCAAGATCGGGCCCTCACAGCGCTCGCCGAGGACGAGGTCGATGGTGCGAGCCACCCGTGGGACCAGGGGGATGACAGCGGGCTTGTTGCCCTTGCCAATGATGCGCAGCGTCCGATGGCCTCGGTCAAAGCCCAGATCCTGAGCGTCGGTGGCACAGGCCTCGCTCACACGAAGCCCATTCAGACCGAGGAGCACCGCCAGGGCGGCATGATCGCGGTCGTAGCGCTCGGCTGTGAACAAGAAGGTCCCGAGCTCGGCGCGGTCGAGGCCACGGCCCTCGCTTGGGTGGACCTTGGGGCGCCGGACATACTGAGCCGGATTGGCATTGATCCTTCCGTCGATGTGGGCGAAGCGATAGAAGCCGCAGATCGTCGAGAGCCGACGATCGATGGTCGAGGCGGCCAGTCCGCGTTCTTCGCTGGCTGCCCGCCAGAGCTCAATGTGGGGTCGTTTGGCCTCGAGCACCACGAGTCCCACGCTGTCGCACCACTCGAAGTAGCTGCGCAGGTCGAAGCGGTAGGTCTCGAGGGTCCGTCCGCTGTAGCGAGCCAGGAAGGCTGCTGCGGCCATATGAATTTCTTCGAAAGGGCTCGCCGTCGCGCTCACCAGCACTGCGGCATTTGCATTCACTGTGGTCATCGCCTTCCTCCTTGTCACGGTAGAAGACAGCGAACACTCGCTCGTGTTCCTTGTCCTTCGGGCACAATGACAAGGTGGAACTTGTGGGGCCACCAGTGCCCGAATGCTCGAATTGTGGAGAACCGCGAGACGGCGGGGTCTTCAGCGATGATGGAGACGTCTACCTCTGTCCGAAGTGCATGGCGTTCCATGCTGAGTACTTCAGGATCATGGCCAAGATCGACGCTGATATGAAGGCATTCAACGAGAGCGGCGCCGACGGGGATGGATCACCCGCATAACCGGCGTGCTGGGGCGCGGGACTGTGGGGTTGCTAGGACGGTCCGGCCGAGACCGTCACGTCGATGGAGGATCGTGGCTGTGCCGCTGCACCCGCTGCTGGGGATTGAGAGATCACCAAGCCCCGCGCCACGTCCATGCTGGCGACAGGACCAACGACAGTCGCGTTGAGGCCGGCGGAAGCAAGAGTGGACTGAGCCTGAGCCTGCGATTGCCCGACGACGTTCGGCACCGTCACCGAAGTCGCCGTCCCCACGACCGTGAGTGTGACCACCGATGCCCCTTTCACCATCGTGCCCGCGGTAGGTCGCTGAACAATTACCGTCCCGATCGGTACCGTCCCGATCGGCTGAATACCTGGGGCATAGCTGACTCTGTAGGCGAGGCCGCTGCTCGCCAGGGCCTGGACGGCGAGGTTGAGTTGCTCCCCGGTGATTCCTGGAACGCTGACGTCCGCGGCTTGGTAGCTGGTGGAGCTATTGGAAGGTGGAAGCACGTTGCTCGTCGTTGGACTCTCTCCGGACGAGAATGCCCCTAGAGCGGCGGGGATACCGATCCCGAGCCCCACGAGCCCGACAGCGAACGCGCCGGCGAGCAAGACGGGCACCCGGGCTCGCCGCTGCCTCGAACCTGTCTCCGCTTTCGCTTCGCTGGCGATCTCCTCGGGCGGGCCGAGTCGCTCGAGGATTTCACGCACGGAGGCCTCGGTTTGTTTGGGCAGGGCAGCGCGAGCACTGGCTATGTGCTCCGAGACCTGTTCGACGATCTGGGTACGATCGCCCGACGGCAATCCGGACAGTGCAACCTTGAGTCGAGCCATGTACTCGGCACAGATGGCATCGAGATCGTCGCTCATCTTCGCCTCCCCTTAATCCAACAGTGCGTCGACCGTGGTGCGAAATCGCTCCCACTGGGCACTAAACGACTTGAGGGCCGCCCGCCCGTCCTTGGTGATCCGGAAGTAGCGCCTCGGGGGGCCGTTCGGAGACTCCTCCCACGTGGTGTCGACTAGGCCCTCGCGGCGAAGCCGTGTGAGCAGCGGATACACGGTCCCCTCGCTCGTGACCAGTCCGTCGGCTTCGGCCAGAGCCCGGGCGAGCTCAAGGCCGTAGCGGTCCTGCTCCCGCAACAGTGCCAAGACGCAGTACTCGATTGCCCCTCGGCGCATCTGCGCCAACATCTTGTCGGTATTGCTGGGTACTATGTACTACACGGTACCACCGAAAAGCGCTTGGCGTAGGGGCAATCTGTCCAACACTGCGACCGCGTTCCGGCGATCGGGTGCAGGTCGAAGACGTGCCGAACCGATTCGGGTGATCTGCGTCATCATTGACTGATGAGGTACCTCCCAAGGCTCGTGGGCCTTCCGGGATTGGTCACCCTCGCAATGATCACCGTCCTCGTGCCACAGGCGGCTGGTGCGCGGGCCAACGGCCTCTCGTTGCAGCCTCAACCTGGTTCCCCTTCGGAGACACAGCTTGCGAGACCGGTGAATGTGACCCGTACTGGTACCGCGACCATCGACCTGGGGCCAGCCCCACGAGGAGCAAACGCCATATCGCTCACGCTGACCGGTTTGAGCGTCGGCACGTTTCGGTTCCCCGACAACTCAAGCCAAAGCTGTTCGCCGAGCGATCTCAGTCGAGCTAATCCCGAAGGTTGTCAAGGCGGCAACGTGGTTCCACTTCAAGCAGGTCAACACACGGTGACGATCACCACGACTGCCAACGCTTCGTGGAGACTTCGAGCAACTTATGTCCACCAGGTGATTACCGCCTGGAAGATTAATGCGCACGGGCAAACCTACGGTGTGCCCAACAAAAAGGGTCTTCCGGACCTCGTTGCAGTGGAGTTCGACTGAGGACGGCGCTCGGGTTACGTGACGTTGACAGACTTTCTCTGCCCAAAGGCGGTCGCCGGGGAAGACTTCTCGATCCCGGTCTACGAGAGCAACGGGACCACCAAGATTGGAACCTTCATCGTCGGCAATCAGGGTCCGGGGATTCGCACCGTGCCAGTGTCCTCCCTGAACTGTCCGAGAGTTGGGGCCTTCGGTGGTTGAGGATCATCTCCGATCCGGCGTTCTGGGCGACCCGTCATCGAGTTACATGGGAGTGAAACCTGCAAAGCACAAGGCGGGTCCAATCGCTATGGCAATCGTTGCCGAGGAGCCAATCGGCGCCGTAGTGATGTTGACCATGATGCTGGCGTTTCCGCTTGCATCAGTTGAGAAACCACCCACATACGCAGTGGTGGTCGAATAAACCTTGGCTAGGAGGACCTGATAGTTCGGGACATTCGAGGTGATGGTCACCGTCTCTCCCATGTACTCCTTGGGCGTCGTAGAGGAAAGTGACACCGAGCACGACGGAACAGCCCCTGCGGGTTGCGTGGTGGCAGGGGGCTCTACCGCGGAACCGTAGAAGGCCGAGCCATACGTAAACATCCCGCCGTCGGTGGCGACGAACCGGTACCCACCGCCGGACGGCGCCGCTTCCATACCGGTAATCGGGCGGTTCAGCGTGATGCTTCCCGTCGATCCCAAGAATGGTGCGTCATAGGCGAAGATTCCGCCGTCGGAAGCCACGAGCCAGTAGCCACCCGTCGCCTGATCGACGGCCATTCCGACGACCGGCTTGTTCAGATGCATCGAACCGGTCGAGCCGTAGAACGGGGCGTTGTAGGCGAAGATCCCACCGTCGGCGGCCACCATCCAGTAGCCGGCGCCGTTGCCCGAAGCTGTCATCCCGACGATCGGCTGGTTGAGCCGAATCGAGCCCGTGGATCCGTAAAAGGGCGCATCAAAAGCGAAGATGCCTCCGTCAGCGGCGAAGAGCCAGTAGCCGCCCGTACTGGGATCAACGGCAATGCCGACGATCGGCTTGTTCAACGGTTGGCCGCCCATGGATCCATGGAATGGGGCATTCCCGTAGGCAAAAATTCCACCGTCGGATGCCACCAGGTAGTAGCCATCATCGTTCGGAGTCGCAGCGAATCCAACGATGGGAAAGTTGTGATCGGTGTCGGCATCTCCGAGATAAGGGGCGTCGCCACAGGCGATCACCGCGCCGTAGTTCGTAGCAATCCAGTAGCCACCGTCATCCTTTGTGGCTTCCATGCCGATGACCGATCCGCTCGGGACAACCCCGCTACACGACGATGCGCTGCTATGCGGTGCAGACGCTCCCGCCCTTCCGGACGCGTCAAAGATGACCGTGCCAGCAACGCCCGCCGCGACGATCGCAGCGGCAAAGACACACCTGAAAACCCGCCACCTGCTCAACAGGTTCACCCCGCCTTCCCTTCGCTAGAGCGGTTTCATTTCTATCGGATCTGGTGAGCCTCTGGGAAGGAACTTTTGCCTTCAACGGCCATTGAGACCGTGAAGAAAGTCGTCGGCCTACAACGCGTGTAGCCGACTAAAGGGGATACTGAGGGCCGCTTCATCACCCGGCCAAACCGAGTCGCAACAACCAACAACAGGGCGATGATCGGAAGCCCGAGGCCGCTTAGTTGTAGCGTCGCATAACAGTGGATTGGGATCTGCAGCACCGGAGGTCATCGCTTGTGATCCGGTTGCTGCTGGCAGTTTGGATAGCCGTGCTCGTCGTCTTTCTCTGCTCTACGGGACGCTGGTGGGGCCTGGTATTCGTTGTTCCCCTGGTCCTTGACTTGTACCTGCTCCGTTGGATCTTGGTGGCCGGCTCCAGCCGATAGCCCAGGGCCGGCGTACGGAGATACCTGTCCCCCGTCCTAGTCCAAGAACGAGTCTCGATGCGTCATGACATGGTGATGTCGGCCCTCGAGGCTGCAATCGAACCCACGAGTTGTACTTCCTT
Organism: uncultured Acidimicrobiaceae bacterium; assembly: GCA_963777485.1. GTDB lineage: Bacteria > Actinomycetota > Acidimicrobiia > Acidimicrobiales > RAAP-2 > Bog-473. The sequence goes on from CAVZQP010000002.1 coordinate 127,563, forward strand.
GGGATCGAGCGGTTGTCCTACGGCGATGAACTCGACGACGCCGCAACTGCGGGACTTCCGGAAAAGGACAAGATCTTCGTTCACGGCTGAGCCGTTGACCTTCAGTTTGAACGAAAAAGCTTGCGATTGATCTCCGATCCTTGATAACCCCAGCCTCTTCCCAGTTCCGGTGATTTGCAAGTGATTCACGGGTCGAATGGATCGGCAAGCCGAATACTGTTCGTCCAGCTCGCGGTAGGTCGATCGGGCCGAATCGGACGTCGCGAGCGCCTCAGTAATGGTCAATGGATTGGACCGGAATCCGATCGTCACATGACGTCCACTGTTCTTTGGAAGATTCAGCCCCGAACAGAGTTGTGGTGTGAGGGGTGGACTGATGACCTGGAACCCAGCGGGTAGGTCCGACACATTTAATGTCTTGGCGCTATCCGTGGTGACACTGCCCGACGCACACGAGACACCAACCGAGAAGCTGAGAAGCCCCGAGAGAACCATCCCGCCCACCAAAGTCCGCAACACGGTCGACATAATGCCGCGGATTAGCCCGAAAGTGCCGTTAGGTGACGTTCCCATAAGTCCGGAAGCGGAACACGGTTGAGCCCGGCTATGCAGAGGAAGAGGGAATGATCCGAGGCCTGAGCCACTGAGCGACCCTCTCCTGATCCCAGTCGCCCGAGGCAATCGACAGAACTGCCTGCTCTGCTTCGTCGACTGAGGGATAGTCGCACCACTGCCAGTCGTTGACTTCGATAAATAGCCGGAGAGTCACCCAGGCTGCGCGCTTGTTGCCATCCGGCAGCGGATGATTCTTGGCCAGACGGACGACGAGGACTGCTGACTTGTCGACAAAGTCCGGGTAGAGGTCCTGGTCGCCGAAGCCAGCGGCCGGTGCGTGCAGCGCTGAGTCGGCAAGGTCCAAGTTGGTTGCATTGAGGAGAGTGACGAGGTCGAGTCCGGTCACCTCGACGGCGAGGGCTAGATAGTCCTCGATATCGGGATAGCTGACGTTCACCGAGCGAGGCGTTCGAGCAACTCCCTGTCTTCCTCGATGATCTTGCGCACCCGAGCTTTGAACTTCGGATCCTTGCGACGCCTCTCGACGGCCTCGATCAGCGCCTGCTTCACCGTCTCGTTCATGCTCTGCCCCTCGGCACGAGCGAGGGCCTGGGCGTCCTCAGCCACGTCATTTGGGAGGCGGACCGTAAAGTTCTTCGGCATGGTCCCATGCTACCACGCCACCATGCGACCAACCCACTGCGCCCAAGCCGGTGAAGTCGCCTGCCGGCAACCAGTCCTCGAAATCAGGTCTTGCGCCGGCGTTCTTCAGCCCGGCGTTGGGCCCGATTACGGCTTCGCTCGGCCGGCCACGTGTCTCGGTCAGCCTCCCAACTCTCCGGCAAGGCGGCGAGCTCGAGACGGACCTGGTCGATGTCGAAGGACTCGCCTTTCGTCATTGACCCCCACACCTGGTCTGACATCACCGATGCCAGCATGTGCAGGATCTCGTGGCGATCGTGGCCCCCCGCAAGCAATCGTTCCGCGGTGCGCCACACCTCCGGGGGGTCGTCAGCCCAGATCTGATTCGCAACGATCTCGTGCATTGCGATGTGCAGCCGGGGGTTGATCACCTCGCTGCCGACATGAAGGTCACGAGTGTCATTGAGAGCCCGTCTCATTTCAGGGTGCTCTGACTCGATCAGGATTCGGCGCTCGTCTTCGTCGGACGGATCGAGCATCGCCAGATCGATGCCATCGATCTGGCCGGAAGCGGGTGGGCAGACAAAGGCCCGTCGTTCGGCCTCGCTCACTCCTCGGACGGTAGTGCCAATCCTCGACCAACCGACGCAGAGGTCAGGACAGTGCGGAAATTCACTCTTCCGCCGAATCTCATCGCGCTGCCGGCGAAGTTCACCCTGGGAGCCGGCCAGAATTTTGGCGCGGAAATGGCGCGGAACGAAACGAAACAGCGGTATTTGGCGGTATCGAACGGTAACGTGAAATAGGGTAAAAAGGGCCTTTGAAGTGGCAATTCAGAAGTTACAGCCTTGTGACTAGCAAGTCCGAAATTCGGCCAGACTGCTTTCGGGACGCAGAGGTCCCCGGTTCAAATCCGGGCAGCCCGACTCGACTGGCGAGGTGACATGATCACCGGCGCGGGTGCACCCGCGCTGCACATGATGGCGACTCCCGACGACACCGAGCCGACACGCCCTCTTCCGCGTGGTCCCCACAAGCTTCCGCGCGAAGAGGTGGAACGGTCGCAGCGCGACCGCATTCTGTGGGCCATGGCCGAGGTCTCGGCTGCAGAGGGTTATGCGAACGTGTCGGTGGCGGACGTGCTCGGCAGGGCCGGCTACTTCGGTGTCCATGACACGAGCAGCAATGTGATCGGCGAGGACGAGTACAACAGCCTCCCCGGTTACACGCAGCTGACGGTCACCTTGAACACCGGCAGCAACAGCACCGTCGTCGTCTACGGCGGGCTGTGGGCACAGGGGGACACGTGGATGCAGATCGACGACGTCTCCCTGATGCCGACGTGAACAAGGCGTCGGGCTGAGGTGCTCGGCTCGTATCCGATCCGGAATTTGGATCGCCGCTAACCGCGAGCGAGCAGTTCGACCAGCGCGTCGAGGAACACCACCTGGCCTTTGAGGAGCTTGCCTCGCGCCTGCTCCACGGTCATCCATTCGACACGGTCCACTTCGGGGAACTCGCGCACGGTCCCCGAGCCCCTGGGCCATTCGATCTCGAAGGTGTCGCTCGTGGTGTGGGTGACGTCGAGATCGCCCGCCAAGGCCCACGCGGTGACCCGCTTGCCGCTGGGCTGGCGGTGCTCCCCGAGAGCCACAGGTTCGCCGGCGGGCGGGTCGAGGCCGATCTCCTCTCGGAACTCGCGCCGGGCGGCGGCGAGGGCGTCGTCTGACGGTTCGTACTCGCCCTTCGGGATCGACCACGCTCCGGCGTCCTTCCGGGCCCAGAACGGCCCGCCGGGGTGTGCGAGCAGCACCTCGACGACGCCATCCTCCGATACCCGGTACAGCAGCAACCCTGCGCTCCTCGCGACCATGCCTCAAGTATGGAGAGGGCAGGGGATTCGAGGCCGCGGGAAGCGGTGCGAACGACGGTGGGATGGGTGGTCCTCCTTGACTGCCCCTTTGATGCCGTCCTCGCTAGGCTGGTTTCCCGTTCCGGCCGCCTTATCCGGAGCCGTCTCGGGGGCGCGGACGTCGACCACCACCTGGACCAGAGGTCGTACGTCATTCTGAACACTGGATCATGAGCCCCCCGAACCCCGAAGACGATCCCGTACACAAGGGTCTCCACAACCTCGGCCGCCAGATCGAAGAGGCGGAGGAGGTGACCCCCGTTCCAGAGGCGGCCGGCGAGGACCCGGAGCCGGACCCCGCAGGCCGGGGCGAGCCACGGACACCGCCGGGGGCCACAGCTGCAGCTGCGGGTGCCGACGACGAGCTGCCCTGGCCGTCGGCGCCGCCCGCGGAGACACCCGCACCGGCTCGAGCGTCCGCCGACACTCCGCAGGCCGAAGGCGAGGCGGTGGCCGCGTCGGCGGCACTCGGGGCCGACCCAGCCGACAACCCGGTCGAGCGCGGGCTCCACGAACTGGGTCGCCAGATCGACGAGGCGGAGCAAGGTGGCGGTGGTGGGAGTGGCGGTGGTGGGAGCGGCGGACGAGGCGCCGGCGGACCAGCGCACGCGGCGCCGAAGAAGAAGCGCTCGACCCGTCGCAAGGTGGCCTATGTCCTCGGCTCGATCTTCCTCGTGCTCGTGCTGATCGCCGGCGCTGCTGCGGGGTACGCGTGGTATCTCAACGATCAGATCCACCGCATCAGCCTGCACAACCTCTCGGATTCACCGTCCAAGGGCGCTGACGCGGGGACGGAGAACATCTTGATGATCGGGTCGACTTCGCGCTGCGCGCTCAAGGTGCAGAACCCGCAGTTCGGCCTTTGCTCACAGGGCGTGACGGGCGTCAACAGCGACGTCGTGATGATCCTGCACCTGAACCCGGCGAACAACTCGCTGTCCATCCTCTCCATCCCGCGCGACCTGTTCGTGCCCAATGCGCGGTCGGACGGGGCCAACAAGATCGACGCTGCGCTCTATCAAGGGCCCGACCAGCTGATCGCGGCCATCGAAGAGGACTTCGGCATTCCCATCCAGCACTTCGTCGAGCTCAACTTCGACAGCTTCATGAACGTCGTCAACGCGCTCGGTGGGATCCACATGTACTTCCCCGAGCCAATCTTCGACTCGTACTCGGGCCTCAACATCCAGACGACGGGGTGCATCGGGCTCAACGGGACCTCGGCGCTCGAGGTCGTCCGGGCACGGCACCTGCAGTACAAGCCCCCGGGCGTGACCACCTCCGACCCCTACTACTGGCCTTCGGAGAACGAGAGCGACCTGGCACGCATCCGGCGGGACCACGAGTTCCTGCGCGTCCTGGCGTCAGCCGTCAAGGCGAAGGGCATCGGCGATCCCCTCACGGACCAGAGACTCGTTGCGGGCGTCGTCGGTGACCTCACCGTCGACTCCGGCTTCTCGCTCTCCGACATGGTGTCGCTCGTCTTGACGTATCACGGCGTGAACGTCAACTCGGCGCCCCAGTTGACGATGCCGGTGCAGGTGGACCAGTTCGGCAGCTACACCTACAAGGGCGGGAGCTACGGGAACATCGAATTCCCGTCCGATCCCCAGGACCACGCCGCGGTCGACCAGTTCCTGGGTTTGAAGGCGAACGAGGACACCTACTCGGGCGGCGCATTGCCGTCGCCGTCGTCGGTCACGGTGTCGGTGATGAACGGGTCGGGCACCTCCAACCAGGCGTCGGACACGGCGGCAAGCCTGAAGGCACTGGGTTTCAACGTCGGGACGGTCGGTGACACCGCGCCCGTCGGACGCGAGGCCGAAACGGTCGTGTACTACTCCTCGAAGACACACGCCAACCTCGCCGCGGCGCAGGCCGTGGCGAACTCCATGAGCGGCGCCGTGATCATGGCCATGGACCCGACCCAGGTGCAGTCCGGATCCCAGGTCACGGTGGTCACCGGGACCCAGTTCAGCGTGAACCCGCCGCCGGCCGCCGTCACGCCGACCTCCGCCGCGGGCAGCACGGGGGCCGGGTCCTCGAACACGACGACGACCTCATCGGCTTCTTCCAGCAACAGCCAGCTGTTCCAGCCGCCGACCACCACCGTGGAGCCGCTGGCCGCCTGGGACCCACGGTCCTGCACAGCGAAGGGGGGCGAGGGGCCGTAGGGCATGACGCGGTGACATCGGCAGAGAGTTCGGTCCAGATCTCGCCGAGGATCCGCCACCGTCTGGTTGCCTGAGCAAAGCGACCGGTCGGATCTCTTTCGCAGCGGTATACGCCCCGGGAACGGGGCTTTACCGCGCGCCGTATACGCGTGCGCAGAGGACCATATACATCCGCGCGGAAGGGCGGGGTTCCGTCGCATATACGGCTGCAGCAATTTCCCGAACTCCTCCCGCGCTACGGCCGCGGTCCCGAGACCGTTAGAGGTAGTGCCCGATCGACGCCTGCGCTGCGGTTGCCCGCACCGGCTCGGTCCCGTCCCTCAGCGCAAAGAGCTCGGCCAGGGAGTAGCCCTCCGCCCGCTCCGGCAAGGAGCGGCCCAGCCATGCCTGCGCCTCCGCGCCGCTCAGGTTGCCGACCTCGATCTGGGCGATACACCGTCCCGCACGGACCACCGCCGGGTGGAGGCGACTGAGCGCCTCGTTGGTGGTGATCGCCACGAGGAGGGACATCCCCTGTCCAAGCAATCCGTCGGTGAGGTTCAGCAGGCGCGCCAGCCCCTGTCCCGAACGCTCCTTCGCGCTCGACGCGATCAGCTCGTCGCAATCCTCGAGTACGAGCAGGCGAGACCGGTGAACACGATCCTGCTCGTCGTCGCCCAATGCGATGTTGAGGAGGTATGCCGCATCGTTGAAGAGCCGCTCTGGATCGAGGACGTAGTCGAACTGGCACCATTGGCGCCACGCATCGGACAGAGAGCGGAGCGCAGTGGTCTTGCCGGTCCCAGGAGGGCCGTGGAGCAGTAACAGCTTGCCCGACAGGTCCTTACTTGTCATCGACATCAGAGCTTCGAACGCACCCGCCGCGCTCGCGCCGTAGCTCTTGCGGATCGCCTCCCACCCCGGCACCTCCAACGTGCGGACCGATCGCATCGGACCGTGCCCACCCATGTGCCAGAAGCCGACATCGACCTTTGAGCGGTCGAGGACCGGAGGCGCCGGAACGGCGTCTTTGGTGGCCTCGTCAAGGATGGCGACAGCCAGCTCCTCCGACTGGGCGAGGACGGACACACGGGCGTTCCCGTGCGGCCAGCGAATCGCACACAGGACCCAGCCCGGGCCGGACGCCATGACCGAGCGCGTGCGGTCCTGCACCGCGACCCGGATGGGCTCCGAACCCGGGGGCAACAGGGCCGCGTCCTCGCGGACGCGCGGAAAGAACGCGCTGCGCGCATACGGGTGGCTGCCCGAGATGTAGTGCTCAATGAACAGCAGGTCAATGGCGTCGTTGATCGAGTCGGAGTCGTCAAACGCCGCGACGCGCTGCGAGATGCCTGGGTTGTCGCTCATTTCCATTCCACCGTGGTACGCGCGGACGCGTCGAATCAGGGCTGGCTTGCCAGCTTGGATATTCGTCAGTTGTGGTCGTTCAGGCGACGCCGCACGCCGCCCTCGAGCTCACACTTCGACGAATGAGCGCGGTGGCGTCTGCGACGAGGACCTTCTCCGTCCCCATAGCTGTCGGATGCAGTGCACACGAGCCATAGTCCGACAACGATGCCGGAAGACCCACACCATGTCAACGCCTATGGCAAGAGATGCAACGACGTTGCGCCGCGACATCCTGTGAATGCTGCCGCGCGTGTAAGTGCCGTGTACGCGAGCGTTCAGGCGAAGATCTCTCCGCCGTTCGTGTCGAGCGCCTGGCCCGTCATGGCCGCCGACAAGTCGGACGCAAGGTAGACGATGGCGCCGGCCACGTCGGCGTCGGAAGGGATCCGGCCGAGCGGAACGCGTGCGTTGAGTTCGTCGATGACCTCCTGTGCCGGCACGCCGCGGCCGCTCGACGTCATCTCGATGTACATGTCGACAGACGGCCCGGCCATCCAGCCGGGGACGACCGCGTTGACGCGGATGTTCGACGGGCCGAGCTCGTAGGCGAGCACGCGGGTCGCCGTGAGGAGCGCCCCTTTGGAAATCGCGTACCCGCCTTGGGCGGGCTGGGGTTGCCGCGTCACCATCGACGCAACGTTGACGACCGAGCCGCCACCGCGCACACGGAGGTGCGGCAACGCCGCCTTTGTCATCTGGAGCGAGCCGAAGAGATTGACCTCCATGATCTTGCGCCAGATGGCGAGGTCGACGTCCTCGAAACTCTGGAAGACGTCGCTGCGGAAAGCGTTGTTCACGACGACGTCGATTCCACCGAACGCTTCGGCGGCCGCCGCCATCAGCGCGGCACAGGCATCGGGGTCGACGATGTTGGTCGGTACCGCAACACCTCGCGCGCCGAGCTCGGTCACCTCGGCGAGCACTTCTTCGAGATTCGCTTCGCGGCGCGCTGCCAGCACGACGTCGGCGCCGTGGGCGGCGAGGGCCCGCGCCGCCTGGCGGCCGAGCCCGGGACCGACCCCCGACACGACACACACCTTGCCGGCCAACAACCCGGCCCCCGCTGCCGCCCGGCTTTCGGCCCCGTTCTTCATCGTCGTCATGGAAGCGCAGCGTAGAGCAGCCGACCTGGAGGACCGCCAGCCATCCGCGCCGCCGTCACAGGGGCCTGGGATGATCGACGACAGGGTTGCGGCAAGGAGGGTCGATGGCGATCTGTGGGCACTGCGGCGGCGAAATGTCCGATGGGATCAGCTGCCTGACCGACCCGATTGTCGTCGATGGCAGGGCCTACCTGCCCGTCCGGTGGGGCCAGGAGCCTCGGCCGCGTCACCGCTACGAACCCGAGGAATGCCGTGACTGCGGCACCCCGATCGGCGGGGTGCACCACCCGGGCTGTTGCCTGGAGCGGTGCCCCGCCTGTCACGGACAGGCCATCAGCTGCGGATGCATCGTGGAGAGCGAGTGCGACTTCGAGAGTGCCCGTGTCCACCGGTGCCGCTCCCACGTGCTGCGCCGTGTCGGCTGGCGCTGACACGCGCCCGGAAACACTGAGCCGGCTGGTGCTCAGTCCCCCGGTCCCGGCGCACGCCCGGAACGCCGGAGCAACGCCTCCCACGGACTGAGCCGGGCGCCGACCGGCACCAGGATTTCAGCGATCCGGCCCTTCAGCCCGCCCTGCGCCTTCGCCAGACAGGCCCCCGCCCCGCGATAGAGCCCGTCGGGATCGGAAGGCCGGTGCCCCGAACCACCGGAGCGGGCGAGATCCCACGAATGGAGATGCCATTCGGTGGCGGCCATCGCGGCGTGGAGCCCCGCCGTCACCGTCCCCCGCGGGTAGCCGTAGGGCAGGTCCCATGCGGCGGGCACACGCTCTGCGTACGACGTCGCCCGGGTGACGAAGAGCTCCAGTGCAGCCGGGCCACTCGTCTCGGCAAGCGGCACCAAGGCCAGCTCGTTCTGCGCGGCCAGCTCTTTGCCACCAAAGGGAGGCGTCGCATCGTCGCGCTCGGCCCGGTCGAGCCAATCGTGGTACCAGCCGGCGACGGCGGCCACGTGACGGGTCAGGACAACTGCGCTCCACTCGCCACAGGCAGGCCGCCCCCAATCCTCGCCGGACACTTCACCCGCCAACCGGGCGAACGCGTCGACCCCTTCCCCATAGAGACGCAGCACCTCGTCCTGTGGCACCCCGGACACGCACGCATCATGCCCGCCCCGCACCCGGAGCGCCGACGACGCAAGGGAGGGGACGGCGGTCCCTACGCGGACCGCGGTCGCTTCGGGCGCGTGGGAGTATTTCGGTCGCCACCTAATTTCGACTAACCGGCGGTAGCGGCGGTGGCATCGGGCTCTACGGATCGATGCCGATGGGCTGGCGACCGCGACCGAAGTGAACCGACGAGCGAGGGAGGACCTGAATGGCCGGCATCGACATCTGGCCCGTCGTGCACGACGAGCGCGCTGCGTTGGCGGCGGACCTGACATCGGCCTCTCTGGGAGAGGAGCAGTGGTCGGGCCCGTCCCAGTGTGAGGGCTGGACCGTACGGGACGTCCTCGCGCACATGACCGCCACCGCCAACATGACGCCGGCGAAGTTCTTTCCCAAGATGATTGCGTCGGGTTTCAGCTTCGACAAGGTGCAGGACAAGGGCATCGCAACCGAGCGCGGCGCCTCGGGTGCGGAGACGCTGACGCGTTTCCAAGCGGTCATTGGCTCGGAGAAGAAACCGCCAGGACCGAAGGACACCGTGCTGGGCGAGACGATCATCCACGCCGAGGACATCCGGCGCCCGCTCGGCCTGCAGCGCACCTACCCAGACGAGGCCCTGGTGGAGGTCGCCGACTTCTACAAAGGCTCGAACCTGATCATCGGGACGAAGCGCCGCATCGAGGGCCTGGCACTGCGGGCCACCGACACCGGCTGGTCCCACGGCGCCGGTCCCGAGGTGTCGGGCCCGATGCTCCCGCTGCTCCTCGCCATGGCCGGGCGCAAGGGAGCGCTGAGCGAGCTCAGTGGCGACGGCGTGGAGACGCTGCGGACGCGTCCCTGAACGAGGGACGCCCCCACCGTCGTCTGGACTCAGCCTGCGCCGGCCAGCTCACCCGCGGTCTGCAGCAGTGAGTTGCAGAACGCTCCTTGCAACCCGATATGGGACACGGGGACATTGGCGAACGCCGCCGCGTCCAACGAAGGCTTGATGGCGCCGGCCCAACCTCACTCAAGCACGGGCGCTTAACATCGCGGTGACGCCGTCGCGACGGTGTTACTAAGTCTTCGCGTCCAAACCGGGGTGACAGCCCGCTCGTCGGTTGCGCGAGCCCGGTACGGCGCGTTAACCGACGAGCTTGAGGTCCTGCAACAACCAGCGGCCATCGCTGCGCACCAGGGTGACCTCGATGCGGCTGTCGTCCGTGCTGACACCCTGCTGGGTCGAATTGGCGACCGACTGGTTCACGAAGAGCAGCACGACCGCCTTGCTGGAGCTGATCGAGGAGATGCCTGCGGCCAACACCTTGGCCGAAGCCGTGGCCTTGTACTGCACCAGCACCTTCGACAGGCTGTCGCTCGATCGGATGAAGCTGCGCCGGAACGCCGGCGTCGACTCGCTCTCTACGCGGCCGAAGTCGCGGTGCAGGTGCCGGTAGCTGTAGGTCGCGACGTCGTTCGCATCCGCCTTCGCCGCCGCTACGGCGCTCGTCCGGTCCGCGTACAGCGAGTTCTGGCTCGACAGCTGCACTTGCGAGAAGAAGAGTGCCACCGCCAACCCGACGATCACGACGAGGCTGACGGCTTCGACGAACAGGAACCGGCGCCGCGCCGAGGAGTCCCGTTGCTCCCTCCCGACCTCCGGCTCGGGCGCCGGCGCTGTCTCCCCGGCCTCGCCCTCCACCGGGCTCGAGCCCGGCCCTCCCTCGGCCTTCTCGGCTTCCAATACGGCTTCTCTCGACATGCTTGCTTAACCTCCCGATGATTGGGGAACTTGCGCCGCTCCCCTTTGCAGGAGATCGGGCGCTTCCAGGGTGCAGGTGCGCATGAGGTCGGGCGCACCTGTCGCCGCGGTCGGCTCGGGCGTCTGAGCACCCGAGAGATACGGACACACCGTGTTCTTGGTGTTGTAATAGATGTTCACCGCGACCGAGCCGCCCGAGGCGGTGTCCGCGATGTTGTTCACGAATGCGGGCAGCTGCTGGAGGAGCGACACAACGGCGGGCTGTTGCGCGACCGCGACGTCCGAAAGGCCGTCCAGCTCCTTGATCAGCTCGACGAGCGCGGCGCCGTCCGACTGCACGAATTGTTGGACCGCCTGTTCGGTCGGGACCCCGTTTTCGAGGATGGCCGTGAAGTCCGCGTTCGACGCAGCGATCTGTGCGGTGATGGTGGCGAGCGACTGGCTGAAGGAGATGATCGAGGCGCTCGATGCCTGCGCCGTCGACAGGACCGACCCTCCCGAGTTGATGAGCGTGACGGTCTCCGACTGCGCTGCCTGCAGCGCGGCGACCAGATGCCGCCCCGCGACCGTGATGTTCCTCAAGGCCTGCCCCGTGCCGTTGAAGCCCGACCCGAACGCTTGCGTGATGGTCTGGACCTCGCTCGACTTGATGCTGCCGATGAGCTGCCCCGCGTCGCTGAGGAGTTGGAAGACGCTGATCGGCACGACGGTCTGCTTCTCCGGGATGACGCTGCCGGCTCGGAGGTCGGGACCCTGCGCCGACGACGGGACCAGGTCCAGGTACTGCTCGCCCGCCACGGAGAGCTCGTGGACGTGCGCGATCGAACGAGACGGGATGACGGTGCCCGGGTCGATGGCCAGAGTGGCGACCGCACCTTTCGGGCTGAGCGACATCTGCGTGATCCGCCCGACGTCCACGCCGCGATACGTCACGAACCCGTCCGAGTACAGGCCGCCCCCCCGGGGCAGGTCGACGGTCACAGTGAAGGGCTGGGCCCCGATCCGCCAGCCGAGCACGTCGAACGCGATGAAGTACAGACCGAGCAGAGCGACGACGACCAGCGCACCGACCCGGACCCAGACCTGCGTCCTGCTCACGGCAGCCCCGCTCCCAGGAGACCGTTGATGGCCTGTGTCGTCGAATTCGAGCTCGACGGTCCCGAGCCCGCGGACCCCGATGACGCGGAGGCGTTCGCATTGTTTGGCCCCAACAGCGGGGTCTGGTTGACGATCGCGGTGCCGTTGAGCGAGAGCTGGAGGTAGTTGCCCGGCGCGATCTTCTTGGTCTCCGTCTCGAACTGCGCCAGGTCGGTCAGCGTCGGGCCGAGCTGCGACTCGACCCCGACCATCTGGTTCACCACGGCGTAGAGCTGCCGGATCGTCCCGAGGATCGACGAGCTGCTCTGGGTGACGATCGAGTCCGCCACGTTCGAGAGGTTCGTGGTGGCGGTCAAGAGATTCGCGAAGTCCTGGTTCTCCGAGGAAAGAACCGAGATCGCCGGCCCGATGGTGTCGATGCCGTTGGCGATGGTGGCGTCCCCCTTGGCCAGCTGGGCGCTCAAGGTGGCAAGCGATGCCAGTGCGGTGTCCACCTCACCCTTGTTCGCGTTCAGCGCCGTCGCCGTGAACGACAGGTCGTTGATGATGTGCTGGATCTGCTCCTGATGGCCACCGAGTGCCTGGTTGATGTTGGTGACGATCGTCTGTAGCTGGTTCAGGCCTCCGCCGTTGAGCAGCGCGCCGAGCGCGGCGAGGGTGTCGGCGATGGAGGGCGCACTCGACGTCTCGCGCTCGGGCAACACCGAGTCGTTGGTGAGGTAGGGCCCGCGCGACGCGCCCCGGGGCGGGTACAGCTCGATGAATTCGTCCCCCAGCGGGTCCACGAAGAGGATCTGCGCCGTCGTCCCTTGGGGGATCCGGATCGCGCTGCGGATCGTCAAGGTCAGGTCTGCCTTGAAATGCGAGGTCGTGATGGAGCTGACCTGGCCCACCTGGTCGGCCCCGATGAGCACGCGCGCCTGGACCGGGAGGTTCAGCACGTTGCCGAAGACCGCGGTCACGTTGTAGGTCGGCCCGCTGACGCCACCGGGCTTCGGCAGCGCCTGGAAGGACAGCCCGCAGCCCGAGGCGGCCACTGCGGCCACCACCAACCCCACGAAAGCCGACGCCGCCCGACGGCCCGGCCTCACCCACGCCCGCCGCATCACGGCTCGGCCCCCACAAGCGCCGAGATCGACAGGTTCGGACCCGGGTTGGCGTTCGGCGGCGTATCCATCTGCGACAGCCCGGCGGTGGCCGCACAGGCCAGATTCAACTCCGAGCTCTTCGCCTGCTGCGCACCGAGCGCGAGGATCCGCGGCAACTCCTGACCGCAGATCTGCTGGACGAACGACTTCGTGTCGAGCGATGGGTCGTAGCGGATGCGCAGCGACGTCGAGCCGTTGGTCCCCGGCACGATGGCATTGTTGAGGTTCTGCAAGGCCAGACCGCCGTACGCGAACGCCTGGCTCAGCTGTTGCTGCTGGGCGAGCACGTGGGAGGTGAAGGCGTTGACGTTCGACAGCACCGTCCCGATCGACCCCACGTTGCCGTTGACGTAGGACGTCACTTGCGAGAGGACCTGCTTCAGCGACGAGAGGGTGCTCCCGATGTCCGAGCTGTCCGAGGCGATCAACGAGCTGACCGAGGCCAGGTCGTTGGCGAAGGACTGGAACTCCTGGTCGTTGGCGGCCGCCTCGCCGGTGAAGGCCCCGGCGTTGTCGAGCAGGCTCGTGATCGTCGGCCCGTCGTTCGAGAGCGCCCCCAGTGCCTTCCCGAGCGCGAGGACGGTCGTGTGAAAGCTCGGCCCGTTGTCACCCACGGTCTGGGCCACGTCGCGCACGAACTGGCTGAAGACGCCGTTCTTGTTCGCGCCCGTCGGCCCGAGCGCCTGGATCAGCTGGTCCAGTAGTGAGATCGTCTGGTCCACCGACTGCGGCAACGCGGTCCGGCGCATCGGGATCACTGCGTTGTCCGCCATGGCCGGCCCGTGCCGGTACACCGGGTCGAGCTGGATGTAGCGGTCGTTGACAATGTCCGGCGCCATCAAGGCGGCGCTCGCATCGGCAGGGAGCTTGACGTCCGAGTCGACCTGCATGACCACGGCCACGAAGGTCGGGTGCGGCGTGACCGCCGTCACCGTCCCGACGGGGATCCCGAGGACGTCGACGTGGTTCCCGACGTAGACCCCGGGAGCCTCCGTGAAGTCGGCGGTGACCGTGTAGGTCGGCGTGGAGAGCGCCGTCCGTATCCCGAAGAACGCGATAACGGCGATGACGAGCACACCCACCGCCATCGCCGCCAGGATCAGCCGGCCCCGGTTCACCGTCACGGGTTGCACCCAGTCACCGCGTTGATCGCGCCCGGCTTGGAGCACTGGGCGATGATGTTGTCGGGAATGAGCCCCGCCGGCATCACGAAGTCGCCGAACGCGCCCGAGCCCGTGACGTTGGCGAGATACTTGTTGGCCGACGTCAACAGCGGAATGGCCGCCTCGATGTCGTTGCCGTCCTTCGCCAGCACCCCGCTCACGGTCTGCAGGTCGCTGAGCAAGGGGCCGACCTGCGCCTGGTGCGACGCCAGCAGCGCCTCGAGCTGCTGGGTCAGCGTTGCGGTCGACTTCAACAGCTGGTCGATCTCGGCGTGCCGTTGGTTGAGCACCTGGAGCACCAGGTCGCTCTGCCCGATCAGCGAGAACAACTGCGTGCCGTGCTGGTGCAACGTGGCGGTCAGCTGCGAGACGTTCTGGACGAGCTGCGCCAACTCGCCCGAGCGCGACGCAATGACATCTGAGAGCTGGGACAGCCCCTTGAGGAGCGACGAGGTGGCCCCGGGCGGCACCGCCTCGAGATCCTGGTCGGTGACGGCCATGGCCTTGACGAGCTGCTGCAGGTTGATGCCCTGCACCACGTCGGCTCCGGCGCGGATCGTGCTGACGATCGTCTGCGTCTCGTGCGTCCGGTTCTGGGGGATGACCGCCCCGGCTGCCATCTGGCCCGTCCCGGCGGGCTCCAGGTCGAGGTACTCCTGGCCGAGGGGGGTGAGGACCTTGGCCGAGGCGTTGGTGCGGTCGCCGAGGCGGACGCCGTTCTGCACCGTGAACTGGACGAGCACGTGCGATCCGCTCAGGCCCAAACCGCTGACGGTCCCGACGTCCACGCCGGCCACGCTGACGGGATCACCCTGGGCCAGTCCGGCCGAGTCGGCGAAGGCGGCGCCGTACCCCGTGTGGTCGTTGATCAACGGCAGCTTCGAGAAATTGATCGCGCCGAGCGCGAACACGACCAGCAGCGCGCTGCCCACGACGGCGATGACGACACGGTTGCGTTCGCTGAATCGCTTCATGCGCAGTTCGCCGTGTGCACGCTTTGGTTGCCGACAGGACCCGACGGCAGGGTCAGTGGTAGTCCCGGCTGGCCGGTCAGGACGTTGAGGTTGACGGTCCCTTGGACGTTGATAGTCAGGTTGCAGATGTAGACGTTGAGGAAACTCCCCGAGTTCGCGACCTTGACGAGCGTCTCGATGAACGCCGGCAGGTTGGCCAGCACGCCGTCGAAGCCGCTCTGGTCCTGGGCCGCCGTGTGGCTCGCGCTGACCACTGCGTTGATGGCCTGATCGAGTGTGGGCTGGCTCTGTCTGAGCAGTCCCGACACCGCCTGGGTGAGGCCGCTGAGGCTGTCGACAGTCGTGCCGATCTGCCCGCGTTCGCCCGCCAGGCCGGACACCAGGCCGTCGAACTGGTCGATCATGGAACCGAGTTGTTGGTCGTGAGCGTCGAGCGTCCCGGCGACCGCGCTGAGGTTGTCGATGACCTCACCGATGATCTGCTGACGCTGCGCCAGGTTTTCCGTGATCGACGCCGTCTGCGTCACCAGGTTGGAGATGTTGCCGGATTCACCCTGGAAGATCTGGATGATCGACGCGGTCAGTTCGTTCACCTGGTGCGGCTTGAGCGCGGCGAACAGGGGCTGGAAGCCGTTGAAGATGCCGGTCAGGTCGAGGGCGGGCGCCGTCCGCGACACCGGGATCTGTGCGCCTGGGGGCAGCGGTGTTCCCGGCGTCGAGCCGGGCTCGAGCGCGATCAATTGCTGGCCCAGGAGGTTCGCGTAGTCGACGTTGGCGTGGGTCGTCGTTGTGAGCTGTTGGTCGGAGCCGGCTGTGAAATTGACCAGGGCAACGCGTCCTTGTAGTTGCACCCCGGTGACCGTGCCGACCTGCACGCCCGCGATATCCACGAAGTCCCCGGGCTGGAGTCCTGACGCATTGGTGAACAAGGCCGAGTAGCCGGTCTGTGGCTGGGAGCTCAGGTTGAGCAGGCTCGCGGTCACGATGATCGTGGCCAGGACCGCCGCGGCGACGAAGACCGCGAGCTTGGTGAGCGTGCGCCAGGGCACCGGTTGACGGCTCACGGCAACTTGGCCAGTTGGAGAAGGACGGGTTGGAGCAACAGCGTGGCGACCGCCGCAGACGCAGGCGCCTTACCTCCGGACAGTCCCGTCGCGATCTTGACCGAGGCGGATTGGGTCGCCGTTGTCGTCATCACGCCGTCGGTTCCGCTCGCTCCCCCCCGTCCGGAACCGCCAGCCGCGCGCGCCGCTGCTGGCGCCTGGGAACAGTTGGGACCCGACTCACCCTGGTACGTCGGGCAGTCCGCCGCCGTGTACGTCGCCGGATTGAAGTACTCGGGACCGAGCCCCTGCTCAATCAGCTGGTCCGAGCCCGGTACGCCGAGGGCGGCGGCCACCGTCTGTGCGGAACCCTGGATAGTGATGTCACCGGCGAACGACAGGTAGGGGCCATGTGACTCCGCTGCAGCGAACGCCTTGGACCACTTGTCGAATCCGTTGAGCACCTGGGCGACGAAACTGGGATTCGACGCGACGTCACCGAGTAGGACGGCCGAGTTGGCGACAAGGTCTTCGAAGGCGGACCCGCTGCCCTGGAGCACGCCGGTGATGTCGTTCGCGGTCGGCGTGCCCTGAGCCAGCAATTGGCGCAGCTGGGTGGACGCATTGCTAATCGTCGTTGCCAGGACCGACCCGTTCGCGATCGTCGACAGGATCGGCGGAGTCGCCTGGCTGAGCGTGTTGGCCACCGGCCCGATCTGGCCGACGTCGTTCACGATGCTGGGTACTTCCGGCAGCATCTCGTCGAGATAGGCGGCAACCTGCTCGATGGTCGTGCCGAGTTGAGGCCCCTGGTTCTTGAGAGCCGTGGCGATGGCTGTCAACGTCTCGTCGAGAGCTGCGGGATGGAGCGCCTTGAGGAGGTTGTCGAGGTCGGTGGCGTCGCCCTGGAGCGTGGTGGTCTTCGAGAGGCCGACCGAGGTGATCGTTTCTCCGACCGAGAGGTGCCCTGGAGGCGCGCCGGCCTGCGGCACCAAGTTGATGCCCTGGGTTCCGAAGACCGTCGCGATCTCCACATCCGCTCGCACGCCGGCTGGGATCGACGCGAGGTCATCCGGGGTCATGTGGAGCTCGACGCGCAACAGGCCGTTAGGCAACTCCCGGCCGAGACTGCCAACCGACCCGACGGTGATGTCCCGGAAGATGACGACGGAACCTGGTGAGATCCCCGTCCCCGACGCCGGCACGTCTGCGTACACGATGTCGTACGTCGAAAAGTGCCCGGTGAAGGCGGCGACGATGCCGTAGCCCGCCGCGACGATCACCACCATTAGTGCCATGCCGATCAAGGCCTGCCCGCGGATATTCGACTTCGGCGTCACCCGGAGAACTTGATCCCGCTCGACGTACCCCAGAAGGCGAGCGTCATGAGCATGTCGGAGATCGCGATCACCACGATGCTGGCGCGAATGGCGCGGCCTGCGGCGCGTCCCACCTGTTCGGGGCCGCCGCGCACGGTGTAGCCGTAGTAGCAGTGCGTGACGGTGATGAGGACCACGAACACCCAGACCTTGGTCATGGACAGAAAGACGTCGCGCGCCGTCAGGAAGGAGTGGAAGTAGTGGGCGTAGGTGCCGCTGCCCTGGTGCGCCACGAGGATCACCGTGATCTGCGTGGCCAGGTACGCACCCGACAGCGCGATGAGATAGAGCGGCGTTACGACTACCAGCGCCGCGACGAGGCGGGTGGTGACGAGATACGGCAGAGAGCGGATGCTCATGACCTCGAGCGCATCGATCTCCTCTGTGATCCGCATCGCTCCGAGCTGCGTGGTGAACTTGCACCCCATCTGCGCGGCCAGACCGAAGGCGGTGATGAGGGGGGCAATCTCGCGCGTGTTGGCGTACGAGGACAGGTACCCAGCCAGCGGCGCGAGCCCGATGATCTGCAAGCCCTGGTACCCCTCCAGGCCGATGGTGATGCCGACGAACGCGGCGATGACGAAGACCACGAGCACCGTGCTCGCGGCAACCGCCATCAACCCGCCGCCGAAGGTCACGTCGGCGATCAACCGCACCGTCTCGTTCCGGTGCCGGACCAGGGTGTACGGGACAGACGCGAAGATCTTGAACGCGAAGATCACGAGGCGCCCGAGCCAGGCGAGCTGCTCCAGAATCCGAGTCGCCACCGAGGGACGCCGGGGAAGCGTCTCTGCTGGCTCCGTGGGGATCTGCTTGCGGAGCTCCGCTGCGACGGTCACGGGATCCTCGGCGGCACGAGCACGAGGAAGATCTCGGTGAGGATGATGTCGACGAAGAAGAGGGCGATGCCGGTGATGACGACAGACTGCGTGACCGCCTCACCCACTCCGGCCGGACCGCGTTTGGCGGTCATCCCTTTGTAAGAGGCCACCACCGCGGCGATCAATCCGAAGGTCGCCGCCTTGAGCGTGGACTCGATGAGATCGGCCGGTTGCGAGAACGTGGCGAAGCTGTTCAGGAACCCGCCCGCGGATCCGTGCAGGACGGTGATGTCGGCGAAATAGCCGCTGGCGATGGCAGAGAACGAGACGATGCCGTTGAGCAGCACGGCCACGACGACGGTTGCCAGCATCCGGGGAGCGACCAGTCGCTCGAGGGGATTGATCCCCATGACCTCCATGGCCGAGATTTCGTCCCTGATCGTTCGGGCGCCGAGCTCGGAGCAGATGGCGGATCCACCGGCGCCGGCGAGGAGCAGTGCGGTCACGATCGGCGATGCTTCGCGGACTGTGCCGATCGCGTCGACCGCACCGACGAAGGAGGCTGCGCCGATCTGTCCCGCCAGGCCGCCGACCTCGAGCACGATGACCAGTCCGAAGGGCACCGCGATGAGGACGGCGGGAAGGACGGAGACCGACGCCAGGAACCAAGACTGGTCGACGAACTCCCGCCACGCGAAGCGGCCGTGTGCGAGCTCACGGATCGTCGCCGACACCGTGTCCAGCACCATGGCGTAGAGCGCCCCGAGGGAGTCGACGGCGCGGCGTCCGCCGCCGGTCAGCGACTTGACCGCGCCCAACGCCTCCTCGAAGGGTGTGGTGTAGGCGTTGACGATGTCGTCGCTCGTCAGGCGGCTACTCACGACGGCCTCCGAACGAGACGTGCGATCCGGCCGCCGATCTGCTTACGCTCCCCGCAAAGCGCATCGTGCGTCAGCTCACCCCGTCGCCGGCCTGCCCGGCACCTGCCCCACCACGAAGGGGCAGATTAATCTACCCCTAGTAGATTTACTAGTGCGCTGTTATGGTGGCTCTTTGATGATCTATACCGCGGGCCCTCGGTATTTGCATACCGAGAGTAGGCAATTGCCGTGGCAGCTGTGAGCACCGGGGCCAAGTCCCCTGGTCGACCGAGCCGAACCGATTCGGAGCGCTCGTTGCAACGTCAACGCCTACTCGACGATGCAATGGCCGCGATCCGCATGCACGGGTCCTCGGTCTCGGTGGAGAATATCGCCGCCCATGCCGGGGTGAGCAAACCCGTGATCTATGCGGAGTTTCGCGACAAGGCCGGGCTCGCCGACGCACTCGCCCTGGAGCGGGCGCAACAGATGGAACGCTCGCTCATCGCGAGCCTTGCTGCGGGCGAACCACTCGACACGGCGATGGCGGTGCAACTCGGAGCAAATGCGCTCATCGGCCTGCTCGTGGACGAGCCCGAGATCTACGGCTTCATCGTGCGATCCATGCGGTCGAGCGACCGCGGTGTCCTCGACAACCCGCTCGTCCGGACGCTGCACGACCGCGTGCAGATGCTGATCTCGCTGTTGGCCCCCGATGCAGATCAGGCGATGGTCTCGGTCGTGACGGACGGGATGTTCGGGTTCATCTTCGCGATGGTCGAGTCGTGGCAAGTGGCGCGCGAACCGTCCCAAGAAAAGGTGGTCCGGGTGATCGTGCAGCTGGTGCAGCAGGGTTTCGCCACCATCAGCGGCCAGCCTGTGCCGGACGCGTCGTAGGGCGCGGCGAGCGCGGCGGGCGCCAGCCGCTTGACCCGCCTACGGGAACTCACCAATGTGGGTTCCCTATGACCACGATTTTTGCCGGAAGCCTGAGGTTCTGACGAGATGGGAACGCTCGATGGGGTCCGCGTGTTGGAGGCTGGGTTGCTCGTCCAAGGCCCACAGGTGTCTTTGACGATGCTCGAATGGGGCGCCCAGGTCATCAAGATCGAGCTGCCTGGCTTTGGCGACCAGAGCCGATGGTTGCCGATCAGCCGGGGCGATCGTCGTTCCCCTTGGTTCACGGCGTACAACCGGGGCAAACGCAGCATGACGATCGACCTCCGCGTGCCGCGTGGCCGCGAGGTCTTCTTGCGCCTGGTCGAAGAAGCCGATGTCTTCGTCTCCAACTTCAAACCCGGAACTCTGGACGCCTGGGGAGTCGGCTACGGCGAAGCCTCCCGCCGGAATCCACGAATCATCTACGCGATGGGGTCGTCGTTCGGCCCGGAAGGACCCGATGCGCAGCGGGAGGGCGCCGACCTGAGCGGACAAGCCGGAGGCGGGATCATCAGCACGACCGGTGGCGCCGGTAGCGATCCGAGTCCCATCGGAGCCACCATCGCTGATCACATCTCGGGACAGAATCTTCTGGCCGGTGTCCTTGCGGCTCTCTATGCCCGCGAACGCACGGGTCGTGGACAGCTCATCGAGACCTCGCTCCTCGGTGGTCAGGTTTGGGCCCAAGCCGGCGAGATCACCAAGTATCTGATGTCCGGCGAGATGACCGGTCCCAGCAACCGTGGCCACTCGATGGTCCCGGGCATTTACGGCATGTTCGCCACGTCTGACGGCTGGATCGCAATCGTGGGCGTGGCTGGGCCGCTCCGCGACCGCTTCTACGAGACCATCGGACGGCCGGATCTCATTGAGCGCTTCAGTGGCCTCCTCTATTTCGAAGACGACAAGGCCGCCCTTTGGCCGATTCTTGACGAGGTGTTCGCGACCAAGACGACGTCGGAGTGGTGCGACCTCCTGGGTGCCGCTGGCCTCCGCTTCGCCCCCGTCCGCGACCACGCCGCAGTCACCAATGACCCTGGCATCCGGATCAACGGCTACATCGAGACGGTCCAGGACCCCGATTCCTCGGACTCGACATTGGACGTCGTACGGACGCCTGTCCGATTCTCCGACAGCATCCCAACCTCCCCGGTACGACCGCCCGAGCTCGGCCAGCACACAGAGGAAGTACTGCTCGAGGCTGGCTACTCGTGGGACGAAATCACGTCGCTATCCGAGGATGGCGTCATCTAGCGCTCCTCAGAGCCGACCTCTCCGGTCCTCGATCGACGAATGCGCCGACACGAAGCTTTGAATCCCTAGTTGCGACCTGTGGCTTGACCCCAAAAGGCCACAAAAGTTCATCGGCGCTTCGAGCAGGCGTCACCGTCTCCTAAACATCGCTGGGTAGAGCGCGTGGTGGGACTCGCATCACTCGTTTGAGCGAAAGGAGAACGCCATGAGGTCTCGCAAACGGATGCAAACGCGTGTTGGCCACTGTATGACCGCGGTCGTGGCGGTCGGAGCTGCTCTTGCAATCCTGCCGAGCCCTGTTTCGGGAGCGCCGTCATCGTGGGGAGGAGAAAACGATGGCGGAGGCAATCCCTCAACGACGCCTATCAAACACGTAGTGGTGATCATCGGGGAGAACCACACCTTCGACAATGTCTTCGGCACATTCCAACCCCCACCGGGACAGAGCGTGCTCAACCTGCTGTCCGAGGGCATCGTGAACGCCGATGGGACGCCGGGCCCGAACGCTGCCAAGGCGGAGCAGGACCAGGCCACCGACACGGCGTCCTACCAGGTCACGCCCACGGTGACGGCTGCCTATCCCACCGTGCCCCAACCCAACACGACGTACGTCTCGTCGGCTTGTGACGGTGGCCAAGGGCAGAACAGCCCGGATACGCGCTTTCCGAGCAACCTGGCCAATGCTCCGTACCAGATCACCAAGTACGTCCCCTACGACGACCCCCACACCGGGTCGACGGGCTGCGAGTTCAACGGCGCCTACGTGGGTGACCCGATCCACCGCTTCTACGAGATGTACCAACAGGTGAACGGGGGCAAAAGCAATCTGTTCACTTGGGTGCACGAGACCAGCGGCGACTCCAACGGCAACCCACCGCCCTCGCCCTTCACCGACCAGTCGACCGACCAGGGCGCCCTCGACATGGGCTTCTACAACATGGCGCAGGGTGATGCCCCCTACTTCGATTCCCTGGCGCAGCACTACGCGATGTCGGACAACTACCACCAGGCCGTGATGGGGGGCACCGGCGCCAACCACATCATGTTGGGGACGGGTGACGCCGCTTACTACCAGAACCAGAGCGGGGTGGCCGTTCCCCCGCCGACGGGAGAGATCGAGAACCCCAATCCGCAGCCCGGAACGAACAACTTCTACACGCAGGACGGTTACGGCCAGTCAGGCACGACACACGGCGGGAGCTACTCGGACTGCGCCGACCCATCCCAGCCCGGGGTCGGTGCAGTTGACGCGTACCTCAGCACCCTCCCCTACCAGACGTTCCGAGGTGGCGACTGCGCACCTGGGCACTACTACCTTCTCAACAACTACAACCCTGGCTACAACGTGGACGGGTCACTCAATCAATCGACGTTCACCGTTCCGCCCCAGCAGAACATGGTCACTATCGGGGACGCATTGTCGGCGAAGAACATCAGCTGGGGATATTTCGGGGAGGGTTACAACAACGGACAACCGACTTCTGCCTACTGCGGGATCTGTGACCCTATGCAGTACGCGTCTTCGATCATGACGAACCCGGCTAAGCGGGCCGACACCCAGCACGACTCGTCCGACTTCCTCGCCGAGGCGGCCAACGGCACGCTGCCGGCCGTGTCCTTCCTGAAGCCCGGTGACGATGACGGTCACCCTGGCTACTCGACGCTGGCCGCCTTCGAGAACTTTGTGGGCAACGCAGTCCGCGCCGTCCAGAGCAACAGGTCGCTCTGGAGATCAACTGCCATCTTCGTCACCTTCGATGAAGGCGGCGGCTACTTCGACTCCGGTCCGATACAGCCGATCAGCTTCTTCGGCGACGGTCCCCGCGTACCGCTGATGGTGATCTCACCGTTCACCAAGCCGGGCTACATCGACCACAGCTACACGGACCACGTTTCGATCCTGAAGTTCATCGAGGCGAACTGGAACCTGCGCCCGCTTACGGATCGCAGCCTGGACAACCTGCCCAACCCGGTGCAGGAGCACGGTTCGTACCTGCCGTCCGACGGCCCGGCCATCGGCAATCTGATGACCCTGTTCGACTTCCACCATGGGCACGACAGCGGGGCTCAGGTCCCCAACAGCCCGGGGACCTGACGGCTTTCAGGCGCGACGGGCAACACGGAACAACTGCCGCCTCGGTGGAGGTGAAGGGACTCGAACCCTCGACCTACGGCTTGCAAAGCCGTTGCTCTTCCAGCTGAGCTACACCCCCGGGATGGATATGCCGCGCCCATGGTAGGCAGCCCACGCGACCTCGTCCTTCATCGGTCGTGCATTGTCCGTGCGCCAACCGATCCCATTATCGTGCTGCCCCGTGGACGCAAGGACATTTCTGGGCATGCAGCCCGACGACGACGACCTGCATTGGAGCATGGTGGTCACTCCGCAATTGACGACGCCGGGCAATTTCTTGTTCGGTGGGTGCGGACTCGGCGCAGCGCTCGTCGCGCTCGAAGTCGCGGCCGGACGGCCGACGGTTTGGGCCACCGCGCACTACCTGTCCTACGCCCTCACGGACTCGGAGTTGCGGTGGGAAGTTACGCTCGCTGCAGTCGGTGGCCATGTGACCCAGGGACGAGCCGTTGGCCGCGTCGACGGCAAGGAGATCTTGACCGTGAACGCTGCGCTCGGGAAGGACGACCTGGACATCGGTGGTGTGTGGGTCGAACCGCCCGATGTCCTACCCCCCGACGAATGTCCGCCCCGGTTTCTGCCGGAGTTCTTCCGCAACACGATCATGGACAGCGTCGAGGTCCGCACCGCCCGGGGTATGACGTTCGAAGAGATGGACGGCTCTCCGAGTAGCCCGGATTCAGCGCTCTGGGCCAGGGTGCCGGGTCACCTCACGCCATCAGCAGCCACCCTGGCCATCTTTGGTGACTATGTCTCGGGGGCGGTATCCCAGCCCATAGGGAAACGCGCCATGGGACGGAGCCTCGACAACACGTTGCGGATGGTGCAGCTCGAGCCCACGGAGTGGGTCCTCTGCGACATCCACATCCATGCACTCGTCGGCGGTTATTCGCAAGGCACTGCCTTCCTGTGGTCCGAGAACGGAACGCTCCTGGCCACGGCGAGCCAGTCCATTGCCGTCCGCCTCTGGCCGGAAGACCGACCCCTGCCGCAATAAGGGCTGCCCTGCCACGCTGCACGGCGGCCGCGAAACTGGGTCGATGGCAGACGAGAGATCTCTAGCTGAACGACCGCGACCGCTGCTCCGCGTGGTACTGGTCGATCTCCTGGTCCTCGCGCTGCTCGGCGGATTGACCGTCTACTTCCTGTCCAAACACTGGGGAGACGCACCGATCGACGCCCCTCACGGCCGTGTTTCGTCCGCCGCGCTTCCAACGACGACCACGCTGCCCCCGACGACGACCACGACCACGTTGCCACCGCCCGGACCCGGCTTCGTTGCCGGCCACGTGACCGCCGTAGGTGATTCGGTGATGCTCGACTACCAGGACCCGCTACAAACGGACATTCCGGGGGTCAACGTCGATGCAGCCGTCAGCCGGCAGTGGTCCGATGGAGTACAGATCCTCCAAGAACTCAAGGCTTCGGGGCAGTTGGGTGCTGAGGTCATAGTTGGGCTGGGCACCAACGGACCGATCACCGACAGCGACTTCGACGCCATGATGCAGGTCTTGACCGGAGCTTCCCGGGTGGTCTTCGTCAACTTTCACGTCGACCGGTCCTGGCAGGATCCAAACAACGCCGTGCTCGCCAACGGCGCATCGCGCTATCCCAATGTCTTCATCGCCGATTGGGCAACTCTGGCGGCGCAGAACCCACAATGGTTTGGTTCCGACGGCACGCATCTGGCGATCGACGGCCCGGGCGCGATCGCCCTGGCGATGCTGGTGAGCTCGACACTTGCGACCGGCTGAACAGCCGTGGCCGCGAGGAAGCCCTCGTCGGCGGTGGTGTAGCCTCAACCGTTCTGAGGAGACCTGGACCCTCGGGGCTATAGCTCAGTCGGTTAGAGCGCAGCACTGATAATGCTGAGGTCGCTGGTTCGATTCCAGCTAGCCCCACAAAGTGAGCTGATCGGAGCCCGACATGCCGGGCCGATCGATGCAGGTTCATCGGTTCCATCCCCGTCCCAACAAACTTCTCAACGCGGTACGTGAAAGTGGCCCTTCGGATTCTGGCGGGGTCGCGCCCTGACGTAGGTCCCCCAGAAATTGGCGAAGGTGCTCCAGGGTTGTGGTGTGAGCCAACATCCCAGCAGCACCTTCGTCGTCACCGACCCTAGCGAAATCGTCCGGGCCCTGGTGGGCCTCAAAGAGGTCCGCGTTCTCGCGTACACGCGACATGGCCCCGACGTGGAGCTGGTGATCGAGCAGGTCGTCGGCCGGGTTCGATGTCCCGCCTGCAGAACGCTGGCCCAGGTCAAAGAGCGCCCGGTCGTGCATTACGTCGATCTGCCGGTCTATGGCACCCCGATGTCGCTGGCATGGAAGAAGCACCGGATGCGATGTCCGAACCCCGACTGTGCGATGAGGAGCTGGGTGATCGGCGACCACCGCATCGCAGCCAAGAACTGCTTGCTCACCACCAGAGCGGCCAAGTGGGCGACCGTCCAGGTGGGAGGCGGGCGCACCGTCTCTGAAGTGGCGGCCGAGCTCTCCTGTGACTGGCACACGGTCAACGACGCCGTGACCACCTATGGCGAGGCGCTGCTCGCGGCGGATCGCAAGCGCCTGAACAAGACCACGGCCATCGGGCTGGACGAGACCTCCTTCGTCAAGTTGGGCGACCACGTCCATGCCCACTACGCCACGACCGTCGCCGACGTGGAGAACCACCAGATCATCGACATCCTCCCCACCCGCAAATACGTCGACGTGGCGGGCTGGATCGACAAGCAGCCGAGAGCCTGGAAGGAGCGGATCCGCTTCGGCGCCCTCGACATGTCGGCTACCTACGCGGCCGTCTACACCGTCATGTTGCCCAGGGCGCACCAGGTCGTCGACCCCTACCACGTCATCAGCCTCGCCAACCGCTGCCTCGATGCGGTGCGCCGCAGAGTGCAGACCGAACAGACCGGGCACCGTGGAAGGCGAGACGACCCGCTCTATCGCGCTCGGCGCGCCCTGCTCCGAGGCGAAGAGACGCTCGACGAGGGAGCCACGCAGCGCCTGTGGTCACTTCTCGAGTTGGGTGATCCGGGCGCCGAGGTGGCCATCGCCTATCGGATAAAGGAGCGTCTGCGCGACTTCTATCGAACCCGAGATCCCGACGAAGCCAGAGCGATCCTCGATGAGCTCCAACGCCATTGCCGCAAGAAAGCCATGCCGCCGGAGGTGCAAAAGCTCGGGCGCACGGTGCACGCCTGGTTCGACAAGATCGCCAACTTCCATCTGGCCCGCGTCTCCAACGGGCCGACCGAGGCGCTCAACAACCTGGTCAAGCGCATCAAGCGCATCGGCTTCGGGTTCCGCAACTTCGACAACTACCGCATCAGGGCCCTGCTCTACGCCGGCCGGCCGAACTGGCGGGTGCTGGGTTCCATCGTCGTCCGATGACCGTCAGCTCCCCGCCAGAATCCGAAGAGCCGTGAAAGTCTGTGGAACGGAGACCTCACCATGTGGACGGTTCCAAATCTACGAGCGGCTCAAGCCCTTAATAGGAACCTCACTTAGCTGGTCGACAGCCGTCATTGAGCTCCTCACCGAGGGAATCGGTGGTGTGGCACAAGGTATTGCCCTTAAGGCTGCCGAGCCCCGTGGCGTGATAGAAGTTTGCTCGGGTGAGGTCGGAGTCTTGAATCTTCACTTTCGTGAATTTCGTCTGCTGCAGTTGCGTACCGATGAACGTCATATGAAAGAAGTCGGTGTTCTCAATGGTCGTCTCCTCGAAGGAGGCGCCGTTCATGCTCCCAAAGCGGAAATCCGAAACACCCCCGTTAATGGCAATCAGCACGTGGCTGAGTTTGGCATCGCTCAAGTCGATTCTGCTGCACATGCAACCCACTAGCTGCACGCCGGTGCCGATCATGCCGCTGAGATTGCCCAACGCGATGGTCTGGTTGAAACTCACGTCAGTGACGAGGGCGCCCTTCATCTCGACGTCCGGCATCTCGGTCTTCCCGAAAAACACCGTCTTCATGATGGCTCGGTTGAATTTGGCGCCCTTGAGATTTGAATGCTTGAAATTCACGTCCACGAGCTTGGCTCGTGACATGTCGGTGCTCACCAGCGTCGCATTGGAGAACGTCAGGCCATTCATCTGCGCGTCGCGAAAAGTCGTGTCCGTGAGGTTGGGTCGGGCGCCGAAGGTGGAACCGGTCATCATCGACCAATCAAGATTGAGACCGGCGAGATCCGAGCCGCTGAAGGCCGTTGCACAAACGGTGTGATGGGTCTCCGTCGGGTTTGCGACGATCGTGCAGCCGTTCACAACCTTGTCGTCTGAAGATTTGCTGGCGCTCGCCAGGCTCGGCCACGCCAGTACGGCTCCGGCCAACACCACTGCACCCAAAGCCAATCGATGGAATGCCCCGCCCACACGTCGCATAGTCCGTTCCCTCCTTCAGGTTTTGCAACGGAGCGATCCTAAGGCAGGTCAGGCGGATGTCCGGTGCCGGTGCCACGCGATCCGATGGAACGACCGTCGTCTCCTGAAGACAACAAAACCGTGATGATTACGCTTCCTCCCACCCCAGGATCGGTTTGCCTCGGGCCTGCACGGCGCCGACGGTGCCTGCATCACCGGATGCAAGGTCGTCCCACCCGAGTCACGCCGTGCACCCCTGCATCCCGCTATGTCCCCATGATGCTTCTATTCGGGCGCCGGTTGCACACCTTCCCGGATGCTCCGGAAGAGCGGGCGGCCCAACAGTTCCCTGATCAGAGTTCTGAACCGCGCATTCGTCGCTCTTCGGTCAGCGCGCCCTGTTCAGGTGTTGGTGCTGCAGGTGATCTCGACGTTGGTGACGTTGCTGGCCCCCATGATCCCCGAGCCGTTGGTGACGGTGCAGGTCTGGGTGGCAGGTTGGGTCAAGACCGTGACGTTGTAGGGGGCGCCCTCGGCGACGGGACTGGCGAAGGTGAAGGCGCCGTTGGCGTTGATGCTGAGGTCGTCGGTCCCGTTCTGTTGGAGCACGACGGTGCCCGAGAGCCCGCTGACGGTCCCCCCGAGAGTGAAGGTGTTGGTGCTGCAGGTGATCTCGACGTTGGTGACGTTGCTGGCCCCCATGATCCCCGAGCCGTTGGTGACGGTGCAGGCCTGGGTGGCAGGTTGGGTCAAGACCGTGACGTTGTAGGGGGCGCCCTCGGCGACGGGACTGGCGAAGGTGAAGGCGCCGTTGGCGTTGATGCTGAGGTCGTCGGTCCCGTTCTGTTGGAGCACGACGGTGCCCGAGAGCCCGCTGACGGTCCCCCCGAGAGTGAAGGTGTTGGCTTGGTTGTTCGTCGTAGCGGCGGCGGCGATGCCCACAACCGGTGAGCCCACATGTTGTCCTCCCATCGACCCGAGGAATGGGGCGTCACCAAAGCTGAACACGCCCCCGTCGGCGGCGACCAACCAGTAACCCGCGCCATCGGGCGCCGTGGCCATACCGACGACCGGCTGGTTCAACCGGATCGCCACCGTCGAACCGTAGAAGCGGGCGTCGCCGAAGCTGAACACGCCCCCGTCGGCGGCGACCAACCAGTACCCCGCGCCATCCGGGGTCGCGGCCATGCCGACGATCGGCTGATTCAGCCGGGTGGACGCGGCTGAGCCGTAGAAGCGGGCGTCGCCGAAGCTGAACACGCCCCCGTCGGCGGCGACCAACCAGTACCCCGCGCCATCCGGGGTCGCGGCCATGTCGACGATCGGCTGATTCAGCCGGGTGGACGCGGCTGAGCCGTAGAAGCTGGCGTCTCCGAAGCTGAATACGCCCCCATCGGCAGCGGCTTGCCAGTAGCCGTGGCCATCAGCGGTCGATGCCACTCCGACGGCGCGCTGCGAGATGACGAGAGGGGAAGCCCCCACGCTGAGTACGGCGTCGCCAAAGCCTGTGACGAAACCGGCGTAAGGGGGAGAGGTGGGCCCGCTTGCTATCCAATAACCCCCACCGTCAGGTGTTGCGGCGATCCCGGCACAGGCGGAGGGGGAGCCCTGTACCCCGATGCCACACGAGTCGGCGAGGGTGCCGGTGGCACTGCCCAAAGACGGCACTCCATACCCCGCGACCCTTCCGTCACCGCTCAACAGCCAGTACCCGAGTTGCGACCGGCCTGCGGTCTGCGAGGTCGCACCGAGGCCATCTGCATGGGCCGCCGGCGACGCTCCAATCGGGTTCGTCGATGCAAACGCGCACCCGAAGCCCGACAGGATCGCAACGGTGGTCACGATCCCGACGCCGAGCGGCGTTCGGGTGAACCGCATCGAGCTCATCTGCATGGGCACCGCCTTGTTTGCCATGGACGTGCTTGTCGACGTTACACCGCCTGTGCAATCTTTGGCGACGCTTTGAAGTAGTCACGTTCCTCGCATATGCGGCTCACAACTCGGCCATGACCAACGCCACTCTTGCGTTCCATAGAGCCCAACGGCGTAGCGTGATCGTGGAACGAGAATGAGTCGAGAAGAACCCCATACATAGGCGCGCAGAGCCGGCGCTCATCTCGATGCGCAGATCCCAACTTTGATCCCAACAACTGAGTCCTAGCGCGTCCCGTAGATCCCGGCGCATCTCAATCACGAATCGCACAATGGCCCTGACCCGCGAAATCGGGACAGGTGAGATGAATCGAGACCACGCGAGATTTCTTTACTCACCCTGATAATGCTGAGGTCGCTGGTTCGATTCCAGCTAGCCACACCGATCGTCATCCGGTTTCGGCCCGGTCATCGAGAAGTCGAAGTGCCCCGAACGACGGAGTCCCAATAGGTAGCCTTTCGGGGCGATCTCCGATCTCGAACGCGTTCCGGAGACCGAAAAAGGCATTGCGGCCATCAGGGGACGGGTCTCAGACCGAATGGCAGTTGCTGGGCTGAATACGACACTCACAGACCCGGCGTCGCCGTCGAGCGCAGGCGATTTTCGACCTGTCCGCAGTCGCGCTGTTGCCTGGAGTGTCGTCGGTGTCGTCTTCGTCGAGTGCCTCTATGCACTGTGGACGGCATCGCGTGGCTTCTTCTGGCAGGACGACTTCATTGATCTACAGGCCCTGAGACAGCTCGGATTCGGCGGGCATCTCTTTGAGCAACCCGTCTTCGGGCATTTCATTCCTGGGTTCAACTTGGTCGATTACCTCATCTCGTTGATCGTTCCATATCCGTGGTGGTTGATTGTTCTCCTTGAGGTGCTGCTGTTCGGACTGTCGCTCTTCCTTCTCGATCATCTTCTGACGATTCTGTTTGGTCCGTCATGGCTGGGCGTGGCTCTGGTCGCGATTGCAGGTGCGTCATTCAGCCTGGTGCCGTCCCTTGTTTGGTGGGCGACAGCGCTCGAATACCTGGTGGCTATTCCGGCGACTCTTCTCGCTTGCATCTTCCACGTTCGATATCTGCGTACCGGCCGCGTTCGTTACGCCGCGTTCGGCGCCGGCGCCATAGCGATCGGGTTTGCCTTCTACGACGGCCTGTTTGTGTCCGTCATCTTCATCGTCCTCATGACCGTGTTGATCTGGCCCGTTGGGCCCGGCCTGCAGGGCGTGAAGCAGACATTGGTAGTCCACTCGCGAGCTTGGGCGTGTTACGGCATTCCGGTCGTGCTGGAACTCGGTTGGCGCTTTACCCACCCGGGGCACTACATAACAGGCGGCTCGGCCACCACTGCACAGGTGCTCGGCTTCATCGGATTGGCGTGGACCCAAACCTTTATTCCTCTGACCTTTGGTGTCGACGCGTGGGTCCTCCCAGCACACGCAGAAAGGATCATTGCGGGGCTTCTCGGCCAGGCAATCCTCGTCGCGTTCGTCATCAGCACGCTGCTGAGAAGAAGGTCCGCTTGGCGGGCCTGGTTTCTCCTTGGTGCCACCTTTCTCTTCGGTGCAGCGATCGTAGGTGCGACACGCGCAGGCACCTACGGTCCTGGTGACGCCAGCGATGTCAAGTACTTCGCTCTCGATGCCTTCTTTCTCGTAATTGCTTTCGGTTTCGCCCTCTTGCCAGTCCGTTCGTTGACCACACGTCCGACTATGACAGTGCAAGCCGAGTCGGTGAGCAGTCAAAGTCGGAGCCACCTGCGCACCGTAAGACCAGCCTGGTCTCGAGCCCTCGTAGTTGTGACCGCGCTCGCCGTGGTTATCGCCTACGGCGCAGTCCTGTTCTTCGACCAGAATCGGGATTCGGAGTCAAGGGGTTCCCACGCGTCGCACCGCTACTTTGCGAATTTCGCCGCGTCGTGGGCGGCCAGGACCTCGGCGGCGGTCCATCCATTTCTTTGGGATACCGAAGTCAATCCGAGCGTGGTCACACGCACCTTCTTCCCATACGACACGGCTTCGGTCACCGTCGGGCGGCTGCACCCGGATATCAGGTTCGACGAATGGGGAGGCACGGGATACCTGCTTCGCCCGGATGGTTCGGTCGAGCGCGCGATGGCGGTGGCACAGGCACGGGGACTCACAACTGGGCGGAGTGCGTGCGCTCATCCGCCTCATGGGCCCGGAAGAATCGTGGTCACGCTCGACCACCGGTTGAACGGCAGGACACGGTGGTTCGGCTTGGTTTCGTATCAGAGCGCAGCAGGGGCCGTTGCCACCCAAATCGATGGAACGACCGTCGTCTTTCCAAAGGGAACTGGAACCCTGATCACAACGTTGCCGGCGGCACCTTTGGGTTCCGTTGTGTGGAACCTTCAGCCTCGGACCAGTGTGTGCGTCACCGCTTTGACGGTCGTCTTACCCGAGCCGCTCGGAACCCAAGTGCGCCCAACATCGCGCTCCTGAAGGCATGTGGCCACTCTGCTCCCGCGGCGTTCCCGCAGCTGGGCGTCAGGATACCGGCAGTCAGCCCCGCCGGACCTCATAGTTCCCGGACTGGAAGCGAGGCAGCGCCTCCTCGTTCATCCCCCACAGCTCTCGGATGGTGGCCCCGCCGTCCACGACGAGGGTCTGCCCGGTGATCCGCGCCGCCATGTCAGAACACAAGAACAGAACGGCGTTAGCGATATCCCGAGCTCGAGGCGGAGCAAGGGGGTTGACCGCATCGACGGCCCACCGCCCCTCCGGCCAGTCCTCGTTGCCAGTCCCGACGTTGCCCGGAGCGACCGCGTTGACCCGAATCCCATGACGCCCGAGCTCCTGTGCGAAGGTCTTGGCGAGCGATATCACTCCCGCCTTGGCGGCACCATACGGGGCATGCAAGGCCGCAGCGGCGATCCCGTCAACGGACGCGAGGGCGACCATCGAGCCACCGGAACCCTGCCTGATCATCTGACGGCTCACGACCTGGAAGAAATAGAAAACCTGGGTCAGGTTGTTGAGCATCGTCCACTGCCAGTCTTCGACGGAGAGCGCATCGACCGTGTCCCATCGCGCTCCGCCGATTATGTCGACGCAGGCGTCGATCGAGCCAAGTCCCTCCACTGCCTCGTCGACGGCGCGTTGTACCTCGTCGGGGATGGTCATGTCGGCGACGATGGGAATGGCCGTCCCGCCATTCCTTCTGACCTCTGCAGAGGTTCCTTCGGCCCTTCCCTGGTCGATGTCGATGCATGCGACAGCGGCTCCCGCCTCGGCGAGCTTCAGGGAGCACATCCGGCCGTGCCCGGCCCGTTCAGGGATGTAACCCGCCCCTGACACCAGCGCGCCCTTCCCGTTCAGGCCGAAGTCGATCATTGAGATGCCTCCTATTCGGGTGCCGGCTGGCTATTCGGGTGACGGGTCGGCGCCTTCCCGGATGCTGCGGAACAGCGGGCGTGCCAGCACCGCCGCGACCATGATCTGCAACACACCGGCCAGCACGATGGGGAGTCGCAGTCCCCCGAGCGCGGCAAGGCTTCCGGCGAACAATGCCCCTACTGGCGCCGCCCCCCACACGACGCCGCGCCACGCGCCACCGACCCGGCCCATGATCTCGGGAGGGGTGAGCCGCTGGCGCAACGAGATGGCGACGACGGAACCGAGCCCGACCGCTATTCCGAGGACGAAGTACGACGGCGCGGCCAGCTGCCAGCCGTGGGCCGCCGCCATGACGAGATATGCCAGCCCGGAGACGACCGCCGAGCCGATGAGTGTCGATGCACTGCCAAAGCGGCCCACAAAGCGTTCGGTAACGACGCTTCCCACGAGGTTGCCCAGCGCACCCGCGGCCAGGAACAAACCGTAGGCACCGGTGTGGACGCCCCACAACGTAGTGGCCAGCAACACCAGTACACCTGTCTCCATCCCCTGCAATCCAGCGAGTGAGCTCACGATCAGGACCAGCACACGCAGTCGTCGGTCCCCAAAAAGAAGTTTGACGCCTTCCCACACCGAGGTCCTCGGTGACTCTGGCTGCTCGCGCACCTTCGCTCGGAAACCGGTGAGGGGGATGCTCGACATCAGCATGGCGACGGCGTCTGCATAGAAGGGCACGGAGGCGGCAACGGCGAACAGCGCAGTCCCGGCAATGGGTCCGGCGAGATGCTCGGTGCTCGCCTCGGTTCCGGCGAGCAGCCCGTTCGCGTGTTCCAGCGCGTCGGATTCCACCAGGCTGGGCACCATCGCCTGGTACGACGAGTAGTAGACCGCCCGACCCGCCGAGTTCACCAGCACGACAACGATGAGGATCCACAGTCGCATGTGGCCACTGACGATCAGGAGCGCTGCGAGGAGCATGACTC
Organism: uncultured Acidimicrobiaceae bacterium; assembly: GCA_963777485.1. Lineage (GTDB taxonomy): Bacteria > Actinomycetota > Acidimicrobiia > Acidimicrobiales > RAAP-2 > Bog-473. The sequence goes on from CAVZQP010000002.1 coordinate 161,631, forward strand.
CGGCGCGCAAGACGTTGGCGAGCGCCATGAGTGGGCCCCGCTCGAACCGATCGGCGAAGGCGCCGGCCGGCAGAGCCATGAGCAGCCACGGAATGCTGTCGGCGGCGGCAACAGCAGAAACAGCAAAGGGGTGGGGGTCGACCAGTACTGCGAGCAGCGGCGTGGCCCCTAACAGGAGCCCGTCGCCCGAGCTGGCGAGGCTGAAGCCGACCCAGAGCCGAGCGAAGGGGCGCCTGCGAAGATGCCTCGCCTTCCTCGCGATGCGCATTTCCAGGGGAATCTACCGCCAGGTCAAGGCAGCGATAGGAGAACGTCGTTTCCGGAGTGGGCCTCCGATCGTGCCGCTGACCGGACGCGACGACGGCGGGCCCCCTTTGCTTGAGCGCAAGCGCTTTCTCGCTCAAGGCGGCGGCCCGCCGTGCCGATACTGACTAGGCAACACCCCGTCGGTTTGCCGGGGTGGCCAAATACTCACTTATGGCTTAAGTGTGGTAGCTGATCTCCTAGGTCAGCCCCACTTGAATCCGAAGTCGTTCATTTGGTTCCACCTCCTTTTCGCAAGCCGGTACTGGAGGGGAAATGTGAGGGCTGTACACCGTGCCACCGGTGCCCTCCTTTCCCCGCGGCCTAAAGTTTCGCCGGGGTTGCAACCTCTTGGCAACTGACCTTTGGCCCTAATTTGTGAAATAGAGGAATAGGGATTGCAATTTCCGGTCCCGCCAGGCACGAGATGCCGGAGTTTTCTGCGCGATCGGCGCCCTCGAAGAGGACCTGTTGCGGCCGAAATGACCCGCTGGGTCTACAAGTGGAGGCTCGGGATGCCGACCTCTGAGCGGTCCTGCAACTTTCCGTCAGCTCCGACCTGACGATTCACTCCCGGGTCGTCCCCGGCCCCGAGGGCCCTGGTGATCGAGCCGCGGGCCCGTGGTGGACGCGCCGGCAGCGGTTGCCGGCAGCGGTTGCCGGCAGCGCCGGGCTCGGTGAGCTATCGACTAAGACGCGACGACGCTCAGGGCGGGACGTTGCCCGTCCGCGCGAGAGCGTCGTGGCGGGTTGCCAACGAGCGGTACGCCTTCTAGCAGCTTGCTTTCGAGTTGTTCAGGCGTGATTGGTTTGGAGAGGTAGTAGCCCTGAACGAAGTCACACTCGGCTTCGGCCAGCATGGAACAAGTGGCCTCGTCCTCGGCACCCTCTGCGACCACCTTGAGACCGAGTGAGTGTGCCATGGCGATCGAAGAGTTCACAATGATCGCATTGCTCGATTCGGTCGGCAGACTCGTCACGAACGACCGGTCGATCTTCAGCTCTTGCACGGGCAGCTGGTGGATGTACGCCAACGACGAGTAGCCGGTGCCGTAGTCGTCGATCGCCAAGCTGATGCCAAGTGCCGCGAGCTGGTCGAGCACGACGCTCACCTGGCTGAGGTCAGCCATGACCTCTGTCTCGGTCACTTCGAGGGTCAGCGCGCTCGGCGGGAGGCCGTTCTCCTTCAGGTGGCCGGCGATCCGCTCGACGAGTCCCGGTTCGGCAAACTCGCGTCCCGACAAGTTGACCGCCAGATCTAAGTTAAGGCCCTTCCGCCGCCACTCGGCGGCCTGGGCGCATGCTTGCGAGAGCACGAAGTCACTGATCTGACTGATAACGCCCATTTGCTCCGCCATGCCGATGAATTCGTCGGGCGGGATGAAGCCGTGGACCGGATGGTTCCATCGGGCCAACGCCTCGACACGCACGAACGACCCGGACTTGACGTCCGCGATCGGCTGGTATGCAACGCTCAGCTCCGAGTGTGTCTCCAGCGCATGGGTGAGAAGGCCGCCGATCATGAGCCAGCGACGCATGCTCTGGTCCTGCTCGACCGAGTACAACTCGACCCTGCTGCGGTGTTCTTTGGCGTGGTACATCGCGATGTCGGCCCGCTGGAGGAGCAGTGCCACGTCGTCGCCGTGGTCTGGCGCGACGGCGATGCCGGCACTCGCCGTGACCGCCAGCGCCAACCCGTCAATGCGGATCGGCCGTGACATCTCGTGGTGAAGGTCGTTCACGACCGCGACCGCGAGACCGGGCTCAGTGACGTCCGGTATAACCAGCGCGAACTCGTCGCCTCCAAGACGCGCCACCGTGGCACGTCCGGATACCGCATGCACCAGGCGCTCGGACACCTCACACAAAAGGCGGTCGCCGATGGCGTGCCCCAAGGTGTCGTTGACGTCCTTGAACCGGTCGATGTCGAGCAGCACGACAGCCACACCCTTGCTCTCCTTGAGTGCGTGTGTGGCACGGGTCTGGAACAGGACCCGGTTCGGCAGCCCGGTAAGGGCGTCGTGCGTGGCCTGGTGCGACTTGCTGTCAACCTCGAATCGGAGTTCCTCGACAAGCCGCGCTCTCTCAAGGCTGGCGCTCGCGTGTGCGACCAGCGTCTCGAATAGCCGTAGGTCATCGTCGTCGAAATCGTCCAGTTCTTCGTCTCGATCGAACGCAGCGATGGCGCCGATGGCCGAGCGACCGTTCATGATCGGAGCCACGACAGCATGGCGGTACGCGCCCGAGACCGGATCGTGCTCGGGTTTGCCGCTCTGCTCATCGACGTTGTGCAGCGAAGCAGTTCCAGTGGTGACGGCGTTGCCCACGATCGAGCGCTTGTCGAGCGTGATCAGGTCGAAACCCGACGGTTCCCCTTCGTCGATGGAGATGCGTCGTACGGTACCGCTGGGGTCGGCAAGAACGAGATCCGCTCTGCGCGCCCGCATGACCGTGCACACTTGCCGCAAAACGTCCTCGCTCATGGATGGAGGCTCGAGGCTCGCGGTGCCGATTGTTCGGCTGAAGTCATAGAGGCGTTGAAGAGAGGAAAACCTGAGCGTCAGGCGTGTGTACCCGCTGTATGCGCCAACGATGAGCACCGCGACCAGGACCAACGGAATGGTGGCCCACAAGCTGAACCAAGCGAGGTCGAGGACGACAAATGAGAGGCAAATGTTCGCCGCCACGAGCATCGCCGTGGTCGTGAACTGAACCGCTGTGCGGCGCTCGGTGGTCTGCCCGTTCAGCTTGATGACGATTCGAACTGCAATGCCCGTCGCGACCGCTGAGGTGACAAGAGCTGCAGCCGCTGCGAGCCATCCTCGGAAGCTAACGGGACTGGAGGAACCCAGCAGCTCGCGGTAGACGATAATTGCCAAGAGGACGCTCACCGCGCCCGATGCAACGTTGAAGAACAACTTCACTGCTGGCTGGCGACGGGGCCCTGCCCGCACGAAGGTTTCGGCACAGACTACGCAGAGGATGAGCAGGCTCGGCGAGAGGAACACCAGCCCGAGCAGCATCGGCACTTCCTCAAGCTCGGCGAGGTAGGTATTGCCCCGGTAGTGCAGCTCGACCGGACACCACGCGGCAGCGGCCCACATCACGCAGAGAAGGACAAACATCGCCGGCTGAGGAATCAAGGGATGGATGGCTCCGGCGTGGCGAAGCGGCCCAGCAAACAAGAGAACGCCTGTCAGAACAGCCAGCGTCGCCGAAAAGGAATTGATACGCCAAAGGGTCGCTTTAGCGGACCGCTCCTCTTGTTCGGATCTTCCGGGAGTCGGACCCTCGTCGCGTGCTTGCATCGCGACTCGCAACCCAGTACCGACGTCGGCTGCATGCAACGCTTGAGCATCGAGGTCCGGCTCGACCTCCAACGAGGGAGTGGCGTCGGTGGCGAGGGCGGACACGATCAGCTCAGGTCCTACTGAGCCAACCTTGTCGTCCTGCGCTTCTTCCATTGGGTCCACCGGGGGTCGACGGGTGCCGGGGCCACTGCCGACACAGACGTCATATCGGCTGGCAGGAGCGTTGCCTTGAGGTTTTGCAACCCGCCTAGACCCTTAACGAGACCGGTTTGTGCCTTTTTACCCTCCAATAGGGATTGCAGCCCTACCGCTCCGGCGTCATCCCACGGCGAGGGCGGGGTCCCCAGGGGCGGCCGAGCTGGCCGTCGGCCGGTCCCTGACCAGGACCGCAGCAGCCAAGGCCGCCAGGACCAGGAGGCCCGACCCGACGGCGAACGCAACCGAGTAGCCGTGGACGAGCCCGGCCGACACCGACGACGGGCCGTTGGTCGCGATGTAGCTGGCCGTCGCGGTCGCCGCCACTGTGTTCAAGAGGGCGGTACCCAGCGACCCCCCGACCTGCTGGGTCGTGTTCACCATGGCGCTGGCCACGCCCGAGTCCGCGGCCTGCACGTTGGTGAGAGCGGTGTTGCTCAGCGCCGGGAAGGCCAGGCCGAGGCCGATGCTCATGAGCAGCTGGGGGCCGAGCACAGAGACCCAGAACGAACTGTGCACCCCGATCTGGGAGAGCCAGCCCAGCCCGGCCGCCCCGATCAAGATCCCCGACGCCATCGGGATCCGCGCCCCGATGCGCGGCACGATCGCGGTCGACGCGCTGGCCGCCAGGATGAGTCCCGCCGCAAACGGGAGGAAGGCGACACCGGCCTTCAAGGCCGAGTAGTGCAGGACAGTCTGCATGTAGTAGCTCAGGAACACGAACATCGCGAACAGCCCGGCGCCCATCAGGAATGAAGCGAGGAACGCGCCACCACGGTTCCTCTCCGTCACGACCCGTAGCGGTAGCAGCGGGTGCGTGGTGCGCGTCTCGACGAAGACGAACGTGACCAGCAGCACGACAGCGATCGAGAGGAACGTCAGCGTGGGCGCAGACGCCCAGCCGTCCGAGCTCGCCTTGGTGAAGCCGTAGACGAGGCTCACGAGGCCGAGCGTGGCGAGCAGCGCCCCGGGCACGTCGTAGCGAGTGGTTCCGGTGACCCGGCTCTCGTGCACCACTCGGCTCGCGGCCGCCGCAGTGAAAAGCGCCAACGGGACGTTCACCAGCAGGCACCAGCGCCACGATGCGTATTCGGTCAACAGGCCGCCGGCCAAGACGCCGATAGCGCCTCCCGCACCTGACACCGCACCGTAGGCGCCGAAGGCTTTGGCGCGTTCGGACGGGTCGTCCTGGAACGTGATGTTCAGGATCGAAAGAGCGGCCGGGGCCATGAGGGCGGCGAACGCGCCTTGGAGAGCACGCGCGCCGAACAACATGGCCTGGTTCACGGCCAGTCCGCCGAACGCGGACGCGGCGGCGAACCCGATGAGTCCCACCGCGAACATGCGCTTGCGACCGCCGTAGTCGGCGATGCGCCCGCCGAGAAGGAGCAAACCTCCGAACGCCAGTGTGTAGGCCGTAATCACCCACTGCCGGTTTGCGACCGAGATGTGCAGCGAATGCTGAGCCGATGGCAGCGCAATGGTGACGATCGAAGCGTCGAGGACCACCATCAATTGCGCGATGACGACGACCGCAAGGATTGCCCATCGCTGTGGGTCGGGCGCCGTGACTGTGTCAGTTGGCGACGCGCCGCGTTCAGCTTGGCTCATCGGACCTCCACTCGAACCGCCGTTGGCGGTTTGGATGGTGTGCTCTTCGAAGGAATATATGGCGTTCGTTGCTCGCTGATGCCCGACCGTTCACCGAACCGACGCGGTCTCGCCACCGTGCTGGCCCCAAACGGACACTTGGTCAGTCCTCCCGAAGCGAGCCTCCGGGGCCTAGGGCCTCGGACATGCGTCAACGCAGGTCCAGGACCGGGAAGACAGACCGATATCCACAATTTTCAACAGGTTTTGCGGAAGAAATTGGGTTTCCGATTCAACGCCGGTGGGTACTCATAGCGCGACCCGGAGGGAGAACTCGTTGCCTCGGCGGCCACACCCTGAGATTTCACGCGCACGGCCTCGCGGGCGCGCACGCGTGTGGGCTCGACCTGCGAACTCCGGTCGAAGGGTCCGCCCTTCTCTCGGGGGTCTCCTCGTCCTCTCTCTTCTCGCCGCGACCTTCGTCGTGATCGAGTCACCCGCGTCGACCCGTTCGTCGACCATTGACGCACAGAACGCGTCGTTCGATCGAATCGATGGCTCGACGGCGACATGCGGCCCACTGGCGCATCTCCTCGGCGCGTGCAAGACGACGACGACTACGACGACGTCCAGCCCCGTCGGATCGAGCACGACCGCTCCGTCGGCCGCGACGAACGGTTCATCGCCATCGACGACATCGACCACAACGGGGACGAACACCTCGGGCACCGCCGACAACACGACGACGACCACGACCAACACCGCGCACGCGTATTACGCGCCCGGCGCGTCCACCCCGCCCATCCCGAAGTCGGCCTCCGGCAGCAGGTGTGGCCACAACAGCCCCTCCGTGCCCGCGCCCAGTGGAACCTGGTCCTGCACGTTCGACGACGAGTTCAACGGGACGGCGCTCGATACGACGAAGTGGGCGCCCCAGCTCACACAGTTCAGCGGCTACACGACCGGGACCACGAAGCCGTGCTACGTCAACAACCCCCAGACCATCAGCGAGTCCGGCGGCACGCTCAACGTCTCGGTGATACGCCAGCCCAAAATGGCCTATTGCAAGGGCCTCGACTACTTCGGCGCCACGACCCGGTACGAGGCCGGCATGGTCACGTCCTACAAGCTCTTCAGCCAGCGGTACGGGTACTTCGAGATGCGCGCGCAAACCCCCTCGACCACCCTGAGCGGTCTCCAGGAGACACTGTGGCTCTACCCTCTGAACGAGACCCTCTACGGGAAGTGGCCCGACAGCGGCGAGATCGACTTCGCCGAGTTCTACTCCGATCTCGCGAGCAGGGACTACCCGATCCTCCACTTCCCCGGCTCGACGAAGGACCCCAACGCGAACGTCGTGCCAACCGGCTGTGCCGCGGCGAACGCCACGCCGGGCGGTGGGTTCAACACCTACGGTGTCCTCTGGACGCCGACCAGCATCAGCACCTACTTCAACGGCGTGAAGTGCTTCACCGATACGTACGGCTCGTTCGTGACCAACCCCGACACGCCGCCCGAACCGTTCAACCAGCCCTTCTTCCTCAACATCACGGCCGCGCTCGGCATGGGCCTTAACGCCGTCAACAGGCACACGCCGATGCCGGCCACGACCAGGATCGACTGGGTGCGCGTCTGGCAGTACGGCTGACCCCGCCCGCCAGCGGCCGTCGCCGCTCCTATCTTCCGGCGAGGCCGGCGGTGCCATAGCGTCGACTGCGGTGGAGTTCAGCAAGGAACTGCGCGACGACATCGCCGCCGGCGACATCACCGTGTCGTTTCCGGCTCTGGAGCCGGCCGCACGCGACGGTGGGCGGCCGCTACCGGGTCGGACGCGTGGAGATCGAGGTCGACGAAATTGACCTCGTCTCCTTCGCGTCCATCACGAAGGCCGACGTCCGCCGCGCCGGCGAGGTCGACAAGGAGGCGCTCCGGCACCGGGCCGCCCATGCCGGCCCGATCACCGAGGACACCGAGCTCTACCGCATCGCCTTCCACGTCGTGCGTGAGCCTGGGCTGACACGAGACCACCCGGCTCCTCGCACTTCACTTGACCCCGCTGGCGCCCCGGCAAGACCACCCCGGCCGCCGGTATCGTCGAAGCGTTGCGGAGGAGCTGACTGACCCGCTCACCCGCGCTTCGGCCCCACGAGGAGGACCCATGCAGCAGCGTCCCATCGGCAACCGGACGGTCAGCGCGATCGGCCTCGGCGAGATGCCCCTCTCCATCGAGGGCCGGCCCGATCGCCGCCAGGCCGTCGCCACCATCCACGCGTCGCTCGACGCCGGCGTCACGATCATCGACACCGCCGACGCATACTCGCTCAACGTCCAGGAGCACGGCCACGGCGAGGAGCTTGTGGCCGAGGCGCTCGCCGCCTACCCCGGCGCCACCGACGACGTTGTCGTGGCCACCAAGGGAGGGCACCGGCGCCCCGGCGACGGCAGCTGGACCGTGCACGGCGACCCGCACTACGTGAAGGAGGCGTGCGAGGCGTCGCTCAAGCGCCTCGGCGTCGATGCGATCGGGCTGTACCAGTACCACCGGCCCGACCCGAAGGTGCCGTGGGCCGAGTCCGTCGGCGCGCTGGCCGACCTGCTCGACGAGGGCAAGATCCTCATGGCCGGCGTCTCGAACGCCACCGTGGCCCAGATCGACGAGGCACAGCAGGTACTCGGCGGGCGGCTCGCGAGCGTGCAGAACCAGTTCTCGCCGCGCTTCCGCTCGTCGGAGAGCGAACTCGAGCACTGCGAGAAGCTCGGCATCGTCTTCATCCCGTGGAGCCCGATGGGCGGTATCGGCCGGGCCGACGACATCGAGCACACGTACCCCGCCTTCGCGGCCGTGGCCAAGGAGGTCGGCGCCAGCCCCCAGCAGGTCACCCTCGCCTGGATGCTCGCCAAGGGCTCCCGCGTCATCCCGATCCCCGGCAGCAGCCGCCCCGAGACCGCCATCGCCTCGGCCGCAGCAGCGGACATCGAACTCACCCCTGACCAGGTCGCTCGCCTCGACGCCGACTGATTGGAGGCCAGGCCACCGCCCCGGTGGAACAGAACATCGTCCCGGCGGGTTCCATAACTGTTCGCTGGTCATGCCCGAGAGGCATAGCTCCCGGCGTCTGAGAGGAAGTGAGAGATCGCCATGCCTGCTGTGACCGTCCCCGACAACCTGGTGCTCCCCCGCATCACACCGCCCGCCGACCTCGCCGCGGTCCGGCCCGTGAAAACGGTGACCGACGCCCCCGCCGGCTTCGAAGGCGAGGGCTTCCCCGTGCGGCGCGCCTTCGCCGGCGTCCCGCTGGCCGAGCTCGACCCGTTCATCCACATGGACCAGATGGGTGAGGTGGAGTACGCGCCCGGCGAGCCGAAGGGCACGGCCTGGCATCCGCACCGTGGCTTCGAGACCGTCACCTACATGATCGACGGCACGTTCCAGCACCAAGACTCCATCGGTGGCGGCGGCCTGATCACCAACGGCTCGACGCAGTGGATGACGGCGGGCTCGGGCATCCTGCACATCGAGCGACCGCCCGACCAGCTGATTGCCACCGGCGGGCTGTTCCACGGCATTCAGCTCTGGGTGAACCTGCCGGCATCCGACAAGTGGCTCGACCCGCGTTATCAGGGCATCGAGGGCGACCACGTGCTGCTGCTGACGAGCCCGGACGGCGGCGCGCTCATCCGCGTCATCGCGGGCGACGTCGCCGGCCACCGCGGACCTGGGTCCACGCACACGCCCATCTCGTTGGTCCACGCCACTGTCGAACCGGGGGCCGAGCTCGTTCTGCCGTGGCCCAGTGAGTTCAACGCGCTCGTCTATGTGCTCGGGGGTCATGGCTCCGTGGGCACGGAGGGCCGGCCCATCCACACCGGGCAGCTGGCCGTGCACGGTCCCGGCGAGGCGATCGTCGTGCGGGCCGACTCGGAGCAGGAGTCCCGCCACCCTGCGCTCGACGTCCTCATCCTGGGTGGCCAGCCGATCGGCGAGCCGGTCTACGCGCACGGTCCCTTCGTGATGAACACCCGCGCCGAGATCATCCAGGCCTTCGAGGACTTCGAGGCCGGCAAGCTCGGCACGGTGCCCGCCGACCACATCGGCAACGCCTGATCCACCGGCCGGACCAGGTCCGGCCGCCACCGCATCCCGAGCGGGGCATGATCGGGGCATGCAGCGGATCCCGGGCAGCGAGGTCACGAACAGCGCCACGTGGAGCTCGGCCGATGCCGGCGACCTGACCGGCCGCGTGGCGCTCGTGACGGGCGCCAACAGCGGCATCGGCTACGAGACGACGCGGGTCCTGTCTGACCACGGAGCGCACGTGATCATGGCCTGCCGCGACCGGGTGAAGGCCGCGCGGGCCCGGGACAAGCTGGAAAGCCAGCTCGACCGGAGCTCGCTCGAGCTGCTCGACCTCGACCTGTCGGACCTGGCCTCGGTGCGCGCCGCAGCGGAACGGGTGGTGTCCCAGCACGCCCGCCTCGATCTCCTCGTCAACAACGCCGGCGTCATGGGCACGCCCTACCGCCGGACGGCGGACGGCTTCGAGCTGCAGATGGCGACGAACCACCTCGGCCACTTCGCGCTGACCGGGCTGCTCCTTGACCGGCTGGTGACGACCGAGCGATCCCGCATCGTCACGGTCAGCTCGCACATGCACCGTCTCGGCCGGATCCGGCCCGACAACGTCGCGACGACAAAGACGCGCAATTCGTGGATCCAATACAGCACTACGAAGCTGGCCAACCTCCTCTTCGTCGCCGAGTTGAGCCGGCGCCTCGAGGCTGGCGGCCTCCGCACCTGGGCGCTGGCTGCGCATCCCGGCTGGACGCGCAGCAACCTCGCCGGTACCGGCGCCACCTTGAGCAAGAGCCGCGTACGCAGGCGACTGAGCCGGCTAGCCGGCGCCAACCTCGGACAATCGGCCGCGGGCGGCGCCTTGCCCGTGTTGTGCGCCGCGACGTCGTCGCACGTGCACAACGGCCAGTACATCGGACCGGGCGGCGCCTTCGGGATGTACGGGCCACCGCGAGTGGCACGGCCGTCGCGGCGGGCGCGCGACACGAAGACGGCGGCGAGGCTGTGGGAGGCCTCCGAGGAGCTGACCGGCGTCCGTTATTCGGTGCCCGCCGGCGTCTGAACGCAGCGGGCGCACGGCCCGCTCGATGCAGCCAACAGAGACTCGGGGCCAGGGGGCGGCCGGCCGCTGAGGAAGAGGGCGTGGGCCTGCACCCGGTCCGGTCGCAGCACGCGGCCGAGGGCAACGACAACCACCGAAGCGGCGCCAACGCGCCGAAGCGCCGCGGCCGCGCTCTGGGAGCGGGCCCCGCTCACGTAGGTGTCGTCGAGCAGGACGAGGCGCTTGCCGGTGACTCGACAGCGCAGGGTCGGCGGAACCGCGAAGGCGCGGGCCGAGGGATGCATGTGGCCGACGGGCTCGCTGGTCCGGCACAACAGCCCCGTCCAGCGCAGACCCGGGAGCGCCGACTCGACGGCGGCGGCCAGCCCGGGAACGCGCGCAATGGGCGAGCCGCCGGGGCGAAGTGTCGACGGCACCGGCAACACGAAATGGGGCCGGCCTCCGGCGAGGGCGTCGATGCAGCCGGCATGCGCGTGAAGGAAGGCCGCAGTCAGGGAGCGGACGATGGGGCCGAACCGGGCGCGGGCCTCGGCGACAGGGCCCTCTTTGTAACCCATGAGGACCGTGTAGAGCGGGCCGGGGAGTGGGCACATCTGCATGGGGAGGACGGGGGCGAGGACGGCGCCAAGGCGACGGGCGACCAAGCGGCAGGCGAAACACACCCGGTCCGATCCCGGCGCGGGGCCGCAGCAGACGCGGCAGACCCCCGGGTCGGGGTCCGGCGGGACGGCGGGGTCAGCCGGAAGAGTCGGGTTCGGGAGACGGTCGATGCAAGAGAAAGGTCCCCGTCGCCCGGCTGACGAGCTCACCGTCCGCGTTGTGCATGGAGGCCTCGCCGTAGGCGACTTGCTTGGCCATGCGGACCACCTCGCCGCGGAGGGTGTAGGGCTCGCCCCTGAGGGCCGGACGCATGCATTCGGTCTTCATCTCGAGGGTGCCGCGGGTGCGGGCCTTGCCCGGGAGAGCGCAGTTGATGGCGAAGTTCATCGACGCATCGAGCAGGAGGGAGTGGATGCCGGCCTGGACGATCCCGTGCGGGTTGCAGGCCAGGTCGGTCGGGGTAAAGGCGCCGGCGGCCCAGCCGAGGTCCTCACCGTCGACGCCGTAGCCGGTGAAGACGCCGCCGACCACGTCGATGATGGGCATGCCGCCGTCGCCCAGCCAGCGGTCCATGTTCTTGGGGGTGGCGCTCATCGAGGGCAGACGATAGCGGGCGTTCGCCGGTGGATTTTGTGGCTCGCGTCCCAGCTCAACAGCCAAGTGGTCCCTCCGGGAACGGCAGGTAGGATGTCCGGTCTGGACCCGGCAGGGCGGGACTGCCCGCCGGATTTGTGAGGAGGCATCATGACCACCGCAGTCATCGTCGACGCTGTGCGGACGGCCGGCGGCAAGCGCAACGGCAAGCTCCGGGGCTGGCACGCCGTGGACCTGGCCTCCGAGACGCTCAAGGCTATCGCCGAGCGCAACAAGCTCGACCCGGCGCAGATCGACGACGTGGTGATGGGCTGCGTCATGCAGGTCTCCGAGCAGTCGCTCAACATCGGCCGTAACGCCGTGCTGGCCGCCGGCTGGCCCGAGTCGGTGCCGGCGACGACGATCGATCGCCAGTGCGGATCGTCGCAGCAGGCGATCCACTTCGCCGCGCAGGGCGTCATGGCCGGCGCCTACGACATCGCGGTGGCGGCGGGTGTCGAGTCCATGACTCACACCCCGATGGGCGCGTCGGTCGTGCGTGACTTCGGCTTCCCCTTCGGCCCGCGGATGATGGCGCGCTACAACGACGAGGAAGGCCACAGCCGCCTCAAGGGGCAGGGCATCGGCGCCGAGATGATCGCCGATCAGTGGGGCATTTCGCGCGAGGACCTCGATGCGTTCTCCGTGCAGAGCCACCAGCGCGCCGCCCGGGCGACCCAGGAGGGCCGCTTCGAGAACGAGATCGTCCCGGTGCCCGTGCACGACGAGGAGGGCAAGGACACCGACGAGATCCTCGCCGCCGACGAGGGCATCCGCCCCGACTCCTCGGTGGAGGCGCTGGCCGGCCTGAAGCCGGCGTTCAAGGAGGACGGCAAGGTCACGGCGGGCAACTCGTCGCAGATCACCGACGGGTCCTCGGCGGTGCTGATCATGAGCGAGGAGAAGGCGAACGCGCTCGGGCTGCGGCCGCGGGCCCGCTTCCACGCCTTCGCGCTGGCCGGCGTCGACCCGATCACGATGCTCACCGGGCCGATCCCGGCGACCACGTCGGTGCTCGAGCGGGCCAAGCTCACGCTCGACGACATCGATGCGGTGGAGATCAACGAGGCCTTCGCCTCCGTCGTGCTCGCCTGGGAGAAGGAGCACCACCCCGACATGGAGAAGGTGAACCCCAACGGTGGCGCCATCGCGCTGGGTCACCCGCTGGGTGCGTCGGGCGGCAAGCTCATGGCCACGCTGCTCAACGAGCTCGAGCGGACGAACGGGCGGTGGGGCCTGCTGACGATGTGCGAGGGCGGCGGGTTGGCGAACGCCACGGTCATCGAGCGGCTGGGCTAGTTCTCGTTGGTCAGCCCTCGCTCTCGTCGGCGGGAGCGAGGGCCGACATCATCAGTTGCTCGGAGCACCCGGGCGCCGCGGCGAGGTACGCAACGATCGCGTCGTCGCTCATGCTGTGCGACTGGCGCAGGCCGGCGATCATCACTTTCAAGTACGCCGGCGAGGGTGCGCCCAGTTGCGCGTCGGTCATCGTCCACGGCGACGTGATCGTCACGAGTGGGAACCCGTCGTCATGCCGGCCGAAGCAGAGCAGGTTCTCGTAGCGCCCTGGCCCGAGACGGAAGCTGCAACTCTCCGTCAGGTCGCGGTCGTCGAGGTCGATCGGCGAGGTCGGGCGAGCGTTCTCCTGGGCGACGACATCTTCGAACTGCTCCCACGTGATCAGGTAGGCGCGCGCACGAGTCGGCGTGTCCGGGCTCTCCACGATGTCGATGAAGCACGGCGCGCCGCCCCATGGTTCGGCGAAGCCTGCGAAGTACAGCCGGTGACCGATGTCGAGCGGTCGATCCTCGCGCGGGTTCGTCGTGTCCCTTGCGCCACGGCAAGGGCGCGTTAGGCCCGGCGGGATACCGCCCGCGATGTAGCAACGGAACCGCTCGGCGCACAGGTTCGACCCATAGCCGGCGTACCAGACCATGTCCGGTGACCCAGGCCGGTTGGTTTCCGGCACGTCGGATGCTGCGCCCGGAGTGCGGCCGCCTGCGTCGTCAGTGATATCGGGTCGCCATCAGGAAACCGGCGAAGATCATCACCAACCCGGCCACCAGTCCCCATGGTGAGCCGTGCGCAGCGAAGGGAAGGTTCGCCAGGTAGTTGACCGTGATGACCAGGACGCCGCCGATCAGAAGGATCAAAACGAGCGCCCCGAACCACGGCGGGCTGTGGCGGACGTTCTTCGGGATCGGCGCGGTGTAGCGGCCGCTCTCCTCGGCCGACTTGTAACGACCGACCTTCGAGGTGGTGCGGCCCGAGGCCGACTTGCCCTTCTTCGACGCGCCACCGGGGCCTTTTGTGCTCGTCGCCATCGGGGTCAGAGACTAGCCAGTGCGGGCCGGCGGGTTCGGGCGCACCGGCGCCGTGGCCGGTCCGGAGTGCGCACCCCGTTGGGTACGATCGTCGTTCCATGGGACCGCGGGTGCTGGTCGTCGACAACTACGACTCCTTCGTCTACAACCTCGTTCAGGAGCTCGGCGAGCTGGGGGCGGACCCCATCGTGTTCCGCAACGACGCGATCGACGTCGAGGGCATCCGTGCCGCATCGCCCGATGCCGTGCTGATCTCGCCCGGCCCGGGACGTCCCGACGACGGCGGCGTGAGCCTCGACGTCGTGCGGCAACTCGGCGGTGAGCTCCCGCTTCTCGGGGTGTGCCTCGGCCACCAGTGCATCGGCCAGGCGTTCGGCGGCGAGATCGAGGCGGCCCCGCACCTGATGCATGGCAAGACCTCCGAGATCCACCACGACGGAAAGGGGGTCTTCGCCGGCCTGCCCAATCCGTTCGTGGCGACGCGCTACCACTCGTTGGTGGTGCGTCCCGAGTCCGTGCCTTCGGAGCTGGAAGTGACTGCGACCTCGACCGACGGCGTCGTGATGGGGTTGCGGCACCGGACCCTGCGGATCGAGGGCGTGCAGTTCCACCCGGAGTCCGTTCTCACGCCATCGGGGCCGGCGTTGCTGGGGAACTTCCTGGTGCAGTTGGGGGCGGAAGTGGCCGCAACGTAGGCCTGCCGTCGCCGGATCGGCGACTCAGCGGGAATGGTCGAGCTGACGATGCCGGAGTTCTAGCCGCTGGTGCTCGTCGTGGTGCCACGAAGCCCCAGCGCGGTCGTCGACGTCGTCGTTGTCGAGGAGCTGGTGGTCGTCGTGTTGGGCTGGCAGACCGAGATGTTGACCGTGCCGCCGCTCGCCACCTGTGAGCCGCCTGCCGGAGTCTGATTGTCGACATTGCCCGGCTGGGCATTGCCCGGACAGGTCGTGTCGAACGTGGTGTTCGCCGTGAGCCCCGCGTTGGTGATCTGGTTCTGGGCGGAGCCGGCGGTCTGTCCGACGACACCGGGCACGTTGACGCAATTCGAGATCACCAGGTTGACCGAGCTGTTGGGCAGTGCATTCTGACCACCGCCGGGATCCTGGGCGGCGACCGTCCCGCTTTGATACGCCGCCGGACACCCTTGCGAGGTGGATCCGACGTTGAGGCCGGCTCGGGCCAGCGCTGCGCCCGCCGCGGTGGGGCTCTGCCCCACCACCGAAGGGACCGAGACGGCGGTCTGGTTGGACACCGTCAGCGTGATCGGGACGTTCGCCTTGATGGTGGCGCCGGCGACCGGATCCTGACTCAACACCCAGCCGTTGGGCTGGTTGCTCGGGGCGTATTTCACCTTGTAGGTCAGGGGCGGGTTGGTGGCGGTGAGCGCGCGAATCGCGGCGGACAGCTGCTCGTTCGTCACCGCGGGAACCTGGACCGTCGGAATGGTGGGGCCGGTGCTGACAATCAGGCGGACCGTGGAGTTCTTCGACACCGAGGTGCCCGCCTTGGGATCGGTATTGATGACGTGGCCCGCGGCGATGGTGGCACTCGCTTCGCTCTGCGAGGGCAACCTGAGGGTCAACCCTTCGTTCTTAAGGCTCTGTGTGGCGGCGGCCGTCGTCTGCCCGACCACGTTGGGCACCGTGACATTCCCGTTCAGCGAGCTGAAGAGGAAGTAGGCGATCACGCCGAGCGCGATGAGCAAGAGGATCAGCAACCAGATGAGATTGCGCGTCCGCTTTTTGCGGGCCTCGTCCTCGCGGTTGGTGCCGGCGGTTGCAACCCCGCCGGCGGGAACGGCCATGGTGCGGCCCGTGGCCGGGGACATCATGGTGGTGGCGGCCGCGCCGGCGGCAGCTGCGCCCATCACGCTGGTGAGGTTGGGGTCGCCCGCCTCGACGGGACGTCCGTCGGCGAAGCGGAGGAGGTCCGCCCTCAGCTCCTCGGCCGATCCGTAGCGCGAGGCCGGATCCTTGGCCATTGCCTTCATGATCACCGCCTCGAGGGCGGCGGGGCAGGCCGAGTTGGCGACGCGGGGCAGGGTGGGTTCGTCGCGCACGTGCTTCGACGCGACGGCGACCGGTGAGTCGCCGCTGAAGGGGGGACGGCCGACGGCCATCTCGTAAAGCACGACGCCGAGCGAGTAGATGTCGCTCCGCGCGTCGACGGTCTTGCCCTCCGCTTGCTCGGGAGAGAAGTAGGCCGCCGTGCCCATGACGGCGCCCGTCTGGGTCAGGCTCTCCTCCGTGTTGACGGCGCGGGCGATCCCGAAGTCCGTCACCTTCACCTCGCCGTCGGGTGTGATGAGGATGTTGCCGGGCTTCACGTCGCGGTGGACAACGCCGTGGCGGTGGGCGAACGCGAGGGCCGCGGCGACGCCGGCGCCAATCTGCGCGATCTGGTTGGCCGGCAGCTTCTGCGGGTCGCGGAGGACAGCCGAGAGTGAGCGGCCGTCGATGTACTCCATGACGATGAAGTAGACGCCGTCGTCCTCGCCCCAGTCGTAAACGGGGACGATGTTGGGGTGCGAGAGGTTGGCGGCGGCCTGTGCCTCACGGCGGAAGCGCTCGACGAACGTCTTGTCGACCGAGAGCTCGGGGAAGAGGACCTTGAGGGCGACCGGCCTATCGAGTTGGAGATCGATAGCGCGGTAGACCTGAGCCATGCCGCCGCGGGCGACCAAGTGGGTCAGCTCGTAGCGACCCATGTAGGTGCGTGGCGTCTCGACGGGCTGCATGTCGGACCGAGCCTACGCTGGGCGCCCTTGGGCGCGGGGTAGCGGAGGGCCGAATCGAGGGGCCGGCATCATCAGAGACCTCCAGCAGTGGTCGTGGTCGTCGTGGTCGATCCGTTGGGGACCGTCGTGGTCGTCGTCGTGGTCGTCGATGTCGTCGTCACGGTCGAGACCCAGGCTCGGGCGTTCTTGAGCGAGGACTTCTGGACCCCGAAGACGAGCGCGTTGGCGGCGGCCGTCGAAAGCTGGGCCTTCTTGACGCCGGTCCGATCGACGACCTTGGGGTGGAACCACAGCACGCCGCCGGGCTGACCCTGCAAGATGACGACGTTGTTCCCGCGCAGGGTGACGATCCAATTGTCGTAGGCGTACCAGCGGATCACGAAATAGGCGGCGATCGGGACCGCCGCGACCAGGATGACGAACCCGAGCACCCGGAACGTCACACGGCGCGGGATCCCGAGGCGGCGGCGGCGCTCGCGACGGGACTCCTTCTCCTTGCGCTTCGTCGAGCTGTCGCCTTGTGCGGGGGTCTGCTCGGAGAGCGGCACGCGGGTCGACGTGCGTGCCACCGACACCGCGCCCGACCCGGCGAAGAACTCGTCGCTGCGCGGCCCTTCCTCGCCCAGGGTTCTTGTCTCGCTGCCGAAACTGACGCGGGCCCCCGGCGCGAGAGTGTCCGAGTCGGTGAATGCCGGCAGCGGCGTGATGCCGCTCAACGGCAGGGTCTGCGTGATGTCGGAGGGCGTGTCGTCTTCGCCGGTGCCGTCGAGGCCATCCTCGTCGGGCCCTGACGCGGGGACGGCACCGTTGGGAACCGCGGCCACGGCGGCCGTGGCCGCCGTGGCGCTCGCGATCGTGATGGCCGCGGTGCTCGCCCCGATCGGCGTGACCTTGGATGCGCCGTCGGGACCGTCCTCGCCGACCTGGACGTCGACGATGATGACCGTGATGTTGTCGGCGCCGCCGTGCTCGTTGGCGACATCGACCAGACGGCCGGCGGCTTCTTCGGGGTCCCGGACGTCGCCGAGAATGCTCGCTATCTCGTCCATGCCGACCTCGTTGGACAGGCCGTCGGAGCAGAGCAGGACGCGGTCACCAGTACGCAGCTGCAGCTCCCACATGTCGGTCTGCACGTCGGAGGACACGCCCAAAGCCCTGGTCAGGATGTGGCGCTGGGGGTGGACGGCGGCCTCGGCCTCGGTCATCTCGCCCTGGCGCATCCTTTCCTCGGCGAGGCTGTGGTCGGCCGTCACCTGGAAGAGCCGGCCGTCCGAGTACACGTACGCCCTGGAGTCACCCACGTTGGCCAGGGCCAGGGTGTCGTGGCCCGCGTCGCCGCCGACCAGCGCCACCGCCGTGAGGGTGGTGCCCATCCCCCGCAGGTCGGCGTTGCTCTGGCTCTCCTGCCACACCGCGGCGTTCGCCTCCGAGAACGCGTCGCGCAGCCCGTCGACCGTCGGCTCGCGCTCGAACGCCTGTTCCAACGTCTCGACGGCGACCCGCGCCGCCACCTCGCCGCCGACATGGCCCCCCATACCGTCCGCCACCGCGTACAGGTTCGGCCGCTCGAGCGGCATGTCCTGGTTGATCGGGCGGACCCGCCCGACGTCGGTGGCGGAGCCGGACCGCAACACGGTCAACGCGAGACCTCGAACACGGTCGAGCCGACTTGGAGCATGTCGCCCTTGCCGAGGCGGACCGCCTTGGCGATCCGCTCCGAGTTGACGTACGTGCCGTTGGTCGAACCGAGGTCCTCGACCCAGAGTTGGTCGTTGTGCCGGAAGAGCCGGGCATGGAGCGTCGAGGTGTAGATGTCCTCGGGCATGGAGACACCGCAGCCGGGTGAGCGGCCGATGGTCAGCTCGTCGTCGAGGTCGTAGCTGCGGCCGGCGTGCGAGGGCGGTTGGACCACCTTGAGGTACAGCTGGCGGCGGCGACTCTGCTTGGGCGGCGCCGCCGGGCGGTTCGCGTTGCGCTCCTCGCGCCGCTCCTGACGCTTCTGCCAACGAGGCTTCCGGATTGTGGCCGGGCTCATCTCGACCCAGACGGCACGGATGACGCGCAGGAAGAAGAGGAAGATCAGCGCGATGACCCCCCACTGCATGACGTGGAGGACCGCGTTCAGGTTCTGCGTGGCGATGAGCACCGCCCCCCCATTCGGTGCGGTCACGACATTTCGAAGATGAGCTTCGTCGACCCCACGCTGACCTCGTCCCCGCTGGCGAGGAGCTGCTCCCGGACCGGGGTGCCGTTCACCCTGGTGCCGTTGGTGGACCCGAGATCGGTGACGAAGACGCCGTCGTCCTTGCGCCGCAGCTCGGCGTGGCGCCGGCTCACGTTGGAGTCCGACAGGACCACATCACACTCGGGTAGACGACCGATGACCAGGGCATCCGAGCCGATCGACAAGCGCCGGCCGTCGGGCAGGACGAGCTCGGCCAGGATGCCGCCGTCCTCGCTCTCGTGGACCTCCGCGGTGACGGTGAAGCGGCCCGGCTTGAGGTTGGAGCCTTCAAAGATCTCGACCTCGACCGGCCCCACGAACGAGTAGCCCTCGATGCGGGCGTGCTCGCGGGCGGCGTCGGAGAGCTCGCGCGAGAGGGCGTCGATGAAGTTGGCGAACCGGTTGACATCGGCCGGAGACAGCGTCACCGCGAAGGAATTGGGCGCGATCAGCCCGCGCACGCCGACCCGCCGGTGCAGGTCCATTTCCCGCGTGAGCCGCCGCCCGATCTCGACCGGTTGGAGGTTGCTTCGAAACGGTTTAGCCAACGTGCCCTCCACCAGACGCTCGAGTCGCTCCTCAAACTGCTGGAGTCCCATGGTCCTCGCAAGACTACTGGGCCGGGCCACTTCCTTGGGCCCCGGCAACCGTCTGACCTGGTCACCTATACCCAGAATCAGCCTTTTGGCTGACAGGGGCGACCCCTGGTAGCGACTACTGTTGGCCGGTCACTCGGGCGAGTGGCGGAATTGGCAGACGCGCAGGATTCAGGTTCCTGTGTCCGAAAGGATGTGGGGGTTCAAGTCCCCCCTCGCCCACTCGTGTGCCGTAGGGCGCGACAGCCGCCCGACCAGGAATTCCGCCCGAACGGGCGGTGTCACGGCGATTGGCGTGGCTATCCCTGTGAGGCGCTCGGTTCGCCGGGAGACCGGTGGCGGTCGTAACTCGGGTCGTCCTGGTCGCGCGTCGGCCGCCAGTACGCGCCCGGGTCATCCCCTGCCGGGACCGCGTCGGGCACCACACGTCGGTAAGCGAGTTTCCATGCTCCACGGGTGCGACGGAAGTAGTCGACGTAGCGACCGTGGCCGGTGACCCGAGTCGTGCCGACAGTGCCGTGGAAGACGTAGAACGTCTCGCCCCAGGCTTCGTCGCCGTCGACGTCGAAGCTCGACTGGCCGACCAAATGGTGCATCGAACTCATCGGCCCGGGGCCGCAGACGAAGTCGGCGAACTGCTGACCGGTTCCCTTGAACGTGCCGTGATCGTCGAAGGAGTCCTCGGTGTAGCAGGACGCGATGCGGTCTCGATCGGCCCGGTCGACCGCCGAGGAGAGGACGGCGAGCAACTCGGCGAGCTCCTGCTTGTCGATCGAATTGTCCATGGCGCAGCCCTCTCCGCGCCCATCGCCGCTCTTCGAACCCTCCTCGGCAACGGGTGGCCAACCCTACGGCGTGGGCGCGGCAGGCCGCACCGTCGGAGGTGGGCCAAGATGTCGTCCGTGGGGAGCACCGGACACGCCGCGGCGGGCCTCGCCGTCATCCCACCGGTGAGCGTCGGCGACTTCGCCGATCCCGAATGGATCGGTCCCCTCGCACGGGAAGCGGAGCGACTGGGCTTCGAGTCGTTGGTGCTCCCCGAACACGTCGTGCTCGCGGTCGACTACACGAGTCGCTACCCGTACTCGAAATCCGGGCGGGTGCCGTTGCCGTCCGACTGCGTGATCCCCGACCCGATCGACACGCTGGCCTACGTCGCCGGGGTCACGACGACGCTCGGCCTCGCCACCGGTCTGCTGGTGTTGCCCTGGCATCACCCGCTCGCGCTCGCCAAGCGCGCTGCCACCGTTGACCGACTGTCCGGCGGCCGCTTCCGCCTCGGCGTCGGCCTCGGATGGATGCGCGAAGAGATCGAGGCCGGCGGTGTGGACTTCGACAGCCGGGGCCAGCGCGCCGACGAGACGATCGACGCCATGCGCGCGGTGTGGAGCGCCGACCGGGACGTGGGTGCGCAGTTCGAAGGTCGCCACTTCTCGTTCAGTGGGGTGCAGTCGTTCCCGCGGCCCGTACGTCCCGGCGGAGTGCCGATCGAGGTGGGCGGGACGAGCCCGCCTGCCATCCGCCGCGCCGCCCGTCGGGGGGACGGCTGGCTGTCGCTCGGATTGCGGGGTGACCGCCTCACCGAGGCCATGCGCCAGCTGGCGGACGAAGCCGTGGCGGCCGGGCGCGACCCGGCCGGCATCGAGGTGACGCTGAGCGGTGTGACCACCTCGGCCACCGTCGACCGGGACACCCTCGAGGAGGCGGCTGCGCTCGGCGCCCGGCGGGTGGTGATCAACCTGGGATCCGCCGAGTTGGCGGCAGCACTCGACGAGCTCGGTCAGGCGGCCCAACGAACGGGCCTCACCCCGCCGGCCTGAGTCAGTAGCTCCCGTCGAGCGGCTGGTTGCTCACCATGTCGACGCGCAGCACACGCTCGTGGATCCGCCATCCCCCGGCACTGCGAACGTAGGCATCGAGGTAGCGGATGTGCCAGATCATCAATGTCGCCGCGCCTTCGTCGCCGAGCACGTGGTAGGCGACGACGCGGGTCTCCCCCGTCGCGCCGTCACCGTCCACGACGGCCAGATGGTTCCCGACGGTGTGCGTGGTCCGCTTGTAGTACCGGGCCATGCCGATCGCCTTGGTGATCTCCGCCCGGCCCTGACTGCGGCTGGTGGGCTCGGTCGCGCCGGGCTCGGCGTAGGCGACGAAGGTGCCGTCCTCGGTGAAGAGCCGCGCCACCGCTTCTGGGTCTCGCCGGTCGACACCTTGGCAGTACGCATGCACGAGGTCGGCGATGGCCAGGCGGTTGACGACGAGTGCGAGGGGATCCGGTTCGGGCACGCCAAGAGTTGACCGTGGCCCGACCGCAAGGTCAAACGCTGCCGTGACGCGGCCACAGCCGAGAACGCCAGGCGGCCCGGGTCCGTCCGCCGGGAGCGGTCCGGCGGGTGCAGGGCGGCCGGCTGCCCTCGAAAGGGCGGGGGCTCAGAGGCGGTAGAGCTTGGCGGCGTTCTCGCCGAGGATCTTGCGCTGGGCGTCGGGGGAGAGCACCGACATCTTCTCGGCGACGGTGTCGAGCGGCTTCGGGTAGAGGCACGTCGGGTGCGGGAAGTCCGTCTCGAAGAGGATGCGGTCGGCGCCCACGGTGTCGACGAGGGTCGGCAGGTTGGTGCGCTCGAACCAGAAGGTCGCGTAGAGGTTGCGCTTGAAGTACTCCGACGGTTTCATCGACAGGGCGTCGAGCTGCTCGGGGGCGTTCTCCACCATCTCGTAGTCGAGCGTCTCGAGGATGAAGGGGACCCAGCCGATGCCGCTCTCTACCGAGACCATCTGCAGCTTGGGGTGCCGATCGAGCATGCCGCTCAGGATGATGTTGGTGACGACGCGCGCGTTGCCGATGAACAGCAACGTGCCGCCGATGGCCAGCTTCGTGTTCTCGTCCTGCGACTCCCACGGATACTGCCCGAAGAACGTCATCGCCGTGAGGCTGGCGCCGATGTGGAAGTGGACGGGCAGCTGGCGGACCTCACACACGTCCCACAGGGGGTCCCAGGCCTTGTTGGCCAGATCGGGGCCGCCGACGTCGTTGGGATCCGACGTGATGTTCACGCCGCGCAGATCCATGTCGGCGACGCGCTCGGCCTCCTTCACGGCGGCGGTGACGTCCCAGGCGGGAAGGACCGGGATGGGCATCAGGCGCCCGCCGGTGTCGGCCTGGATCTCGGCGGCGGCGTCGTTGTAGATCTGCAGGCAGAGCAGGCGGAGCTCGGGGTCCTTGACCGCGTCGGAGATCCCCTGGCCGCCGAGCCCGATGGAGTTGGGGAAGCAGACTTGTGCGTGCACGCCGGAGTCGTCCATCACGGCGATACGCGCCTCGATGTCGAAGGCCCCGAGGTGGATGCGGTCCTGGGTCCACTCGAAGAGCGCCTCGTTGGCGGCGCCCTTGTTGCCCTCTCTGTCGATCACGCCGCCGCCGCCGGCGAAGCCGAGCTCGACGCCGTCGACGTACCACATCGGTTTGCCCTCGACCTCGACGACGTGGGGGACGCGGTCCTTGTACTTGGCCGGGGCCCGCTTGGTCCACAGGTCGTGGGATTCGGTGAGGTGGGTGTCCGCGTCGATCACCCGGAGCCCATCCAGTGCCAGCGTCGACGTCATGGCGTGCCTCCCCCGTTCCCGTCTTCGATTTCGACCTCGACTTCGAAACCTACCCTACGGCCCTGTACATGCGGCCCGGGCGGGCGGCGGGACGGGGGCCGGCGTGTCAGCGGGTGCGGGGGAAGCCGAGGTCGATCTCGCTGGTCGAGGGGTCGGGCCAGCGGGTCGTGACCACCTTGGGACGCGTGTAGAAGCGGATGCCCTCGGGGCCGTACATGGCGCTGTCGCCGAAGAGCGAGGACTTCCAGCCGCCGAAGGAGTGAAAGCCGACCGGCACCGGGATGGCCACGTTGACCCCGACCATGCCGGCGGTGACGTCCTTTTGGAAGCGGCGGGCCGCACCGCCGTCGCGGGTGAAGATCGCGGTCCCGTTGCCGTAGGGGCTGGCATTGACGAGCTCGACGGCCGCCTCGTAGGTCGGGACGCGGGCGACGCCGAGGACCGGCCCGAAGATCTCGTCGTCGTAGGCGCGCATGCCGGGGCGCACCTCGTCGAGGAGCGTGCAGCCGAGGAAGAAGCCGTCGGCGTGCGCTCGGTCGGCCGTCTGTCGGTCGGTGCGGCCGTCGACGACGAGACGTGCGCCCTCGGCCTCGGCGCCGTCGATGTAGGCGCGCACGCGGTCGCGGTGCTGCGCCGTGACCAGCGGGCCCATCTGCGACTCGGGGTCGTCGCCCGGCCCGATCACGACGGAGGCGATGCGCTTCGTGATCGCCTCGACGAGCGGGTCGGCGACACTCCCGACAGCCACGACGACCGAGATCGCCATACACCGTTCGCCGGCCGAGCCGTATCCCGCGGAGATGGCTGCGTCGGCGGCGGCGCCGACGTCGGCGTCGGGGAGCACGATCATGTGGTTCTTGGCGCCGCCGAGCGCCTGCACCCGCTTGCCGTGGCGCGCGCCCTCCTCGTAGACGTGCCGTGCGATCGGAGTGCTGCCGACGAAGGAGACCGCGGCGACGTCGGGGTGGGCGAGGAGCGCGTCGACGGCTTCGGCGTCACCGTGCACCACGTCGAGGACGCCGTCGGGTACGCCGGCCTCCTTGGCGAGCTCGGCGAGCAGGAGCGAGGGCGACGGGTCGCGCTCGGAGGGCTTGAGCACGAACGCGTTCCCACAGGCGATGGCGTTGGCCATCATCCAGAGCGGCACCATCACGGGGAAGTTGAACGGGGTGATGCCGGCGACCACGCCGAGCGGCTCGAGCACGGTGTGCACGTCCACACCGGTCGAGACCTCGGTGGAGTGCGCGCCCTTGAGGAGGTGCGGGATGCCGCAGGCGAACTCGATGTTCTCGAGCCCGCGGGCCACCTCGCCGGCGGCGTCGCTCAGGACCTTGCCGTGCTCAGCCGTGACCGCCTTGGCGAGGTCGGGCGCGGCGCGGCTGACGAGGTCACGCAACCGGAACAGGACGGCGGCACGCGCGCTGAGCGAGCCGGCGCCCCACTCGGGCGCCGCCTCCTTGGCGACCTCGACCGCACCGTCGATCTCGGCGGCCGAGGCGAGCGGGACGGTGGCCGTCTGCACGCCGCGGGCCGGATCGAAAACGGGGGCCTCCCGGCCCGACGTCCCCGCCACGGACTTGCCGCCGATGAAGTGCTGGAGTGCCTGCATGGGGTGATCCTTTCACCATGGCGCGCGGGTGGGCACGCCGGCCGGCGGCCCGGCGGTCTGTCGCGGCGGGCCGCCCGGAGGGGCGGCCTCAGACGGTGGCGGGCTCTTCCAGGGCGAGCTTGGCCAACTCCTCGGAGACCAGCTGGTCCCGTTCGGCGAGGTCGCGGCGGGCGGCGCGCGGGCTCCAACGGCCCCGCATGAAGAACACGAGCACCGCGAAGACCGCCATGCCGATCAGACACACGGTCCACCAGCGTTTCCACTCGCCGGGCGAGGTCTTTTGCGCCGGGATCAGCTTCTCCTCGGCCAACAACAAATTGGCCAGGTTCGGCGAATATTTGGCGACACCGGCGATCTGGGACGAGGTCACCGGCGTTCCGTTCTGAATGTCCAGCGCGAGCGGGTTGAACGCGTTCAGGCCGAGCACGTGGGGGTTGGTGAGGCCGCCGGCGGCCGCGATCGCCTTGAGCAAGTTGTGGGTGCTGTTGCAGGACTCGAGGATGGTGGCGAAGGTGCTGAGCTCCGGTCGCGCCTCGAGGGCCGTCTTGAGCTCGGCGATCACGCTGGCCGGCGCCGGCGTCGCGCTGCATTTCAGCGCGGACGTATTCGGTGCGTAGTTCTGCGCGGCCTGAATCGTCTGCAGGGTGGCCCCGGCGTTCTGGTTGTCGACCAGCACCGTCGACGTCGTGATGACGTACGGAAGGACGAGGAACGAAAGCGCCACCGTGATGCGCAGGATCCACCCCCAGATCGCGAGCCCCGACGCGGTGAGCGCAGGGTTGTGCGACTCCACCTGTTCGGTGTAGTTGGCCATCCAGGGCGCGTACGCGAGTGAGATCGAGGCCGCCAGCAAGACGATCACGAGGACGTTGGCGTAGTAGCTGGCGTGCGGCTGCCCCGTCTGATGGATGAGGAACAACATCATGACGATGGAGCATCCAGCGCCGGCGAGCATGAACGGTTTGCGCACCCGGGCCAGGTCGGAGAGCGCTCCCGCCACCACGAGGCCAATGGAGAGCGCCGCGGCCAGCCAGACGTTGATGCCGTTGGCCTGCGAGGCGGTCCGGTTGAAGGTGACGACCCAGTAGATGGTGAGCACGCTGACCGACGCGTAATAGAAGAGCAGGAACACCGAGATCGCGATCGACGACGAAACCAGGTCGAGCTTGAACATCGAGCGGATCGGGTGCGCGGTGGCCGTCTCGACGTCGACGCCCATCGCCTTCGCCTCGACGAGGGCGCGCTCGCGTTCGGACACCATGAGCTGGTCGCGCAGCTGCGGGGACAGCTCGCGCAGGAACAGGAACGAGATGATCACCACGCCCATGCAGACGAGGCCCGAGATGATGAACTGGTCCTGCCACGGGTACAGGTGATCGAGCGTGTTCGTCGCCACCAGGCTCGCGCAGAGCGCGCCCATCGTCGGTCCGAGCGCCCAGAAGCCCATCGCCACGCCGCGCCCCATCTGCGGTGAGAAGTCGCGCATGAGGGCCGGGGTGGACACCAGGATCACGCCTTCGACGAACCCGATCACGCAGTAGGAGGCGGCGAAGCCCCACTTGTTGGTGATGTTGGGGATGGCGAAGAGCTGAATCACCGCGACGACCAAAGTGCCGAAGATCGTGAGATTGGCGCGCCCGATCTTGTCGGACAGGCCTCCGATGAACGCGCTGAACGCGCCGATCGCGTTCGACACCACGAGGAGGTACAGGAAGAACGCGAACGACATGTGGTAGTAGGGCAGCATCCGCGGCGTGACGGCCCCCTCCACGTAGTAGAGGTAATAGAGCATGATCGTCGTGAGCACG
This sequence comes from uncultured Acidimicrobiaceae bacterium, assembly GCA_963777485.1. Classification (GTDB taxonomy): domain Bacteria; phylum Actinomycetota; class Acidimicrobiia; order Acidimicrobiales; family RAAP-2; genus Bog-473. The sequence continues at coordinate 188,299 of CAVZQP010000002.1, forward strand.
ACGATCGAGAGGTAACCGATGCGCGGCAGGGTGTCGGGATAGCGATCGAGCCGCCGGGTCACGAACGCCTTGACCCACCACCGCTCGTCGCGAGAGGGTTCGGTGGTCGCCGTCGTGGTGCTCATCCTCGTCCCCCTTTGTCCGGGCGATGGTGCGTGCGTCTGATGCTAGGGCGACCAGCGCTCTGATGAGAGGGGACTTTGGTCCCGACGGAGGCCGGACCTTCAGCACTGGACGTGCGGCCGCTCAGTGCCCACAATCGGGTAGTGGGTTTGGCCACGTCAGCAAGGGATGGACACATGGACCCGGCCGTGAACTCCGAGGCGGATCGGACCGTCGACACGATGAGCGGCTCGGACGCTCTGCTCTGGACGATCAGCACCGACCCGGTCATGCGCCCCACCATCGTGGCGGTCATGATCCTGGCGGACGCACCGGCCTGGGGCGAGGTGCGGACGCGGGTCGGGGCCCTCACCGAGGCAGTACCCCGACTGCGGTCCCGCGCCATGTCACGCGGGCTGGGACGGATCCGTCCGGAGTTCGTGGTGGAGCCCGCCTTCGACCTGGACCTGCACCTGCGACGCGTGCGGGTCGCCGGGTCGGGGGGCCGGCGTCAGGTGCTGGACATGGCGCAGACCATGGCGACGAGCGGGTTCGACCATGCGCTCCCCTTGTGGGAAGCGGTGCTCGTCGAGGACCTCGACGGCGGCGAGGCCGCGCTCGTCATGAAGGTGCATCACGCGCTGATCGACGGGGTGGGCGGGCTCGCGGCACTCGGCGCCCTGTTCGACGCGCCCGAACGCGTCCCACAGGGCGCGTCCACCTCGGGAGCGCCGGGCGACGTCGCTCGCAGCGCCAGCGCGTCGGTGCTCCATCCCGACGATCTGCCCGAGGCCGTGAAGTTGGTCGACGAAGCGCTCGATGCGGTGCTGCATCCCGTCCGCACGCTGGGCCGGCTGGCCGCCGTGGGGACGTCGGTCGCACGCCTCATGGCGCCGGCCGGACGGCCAGTGTCGCCGATCATGCACGGGCGCAGCTTCCGGCGGCACGTCGAGGTCGTCGACGTGCCGGTTGCAGATCTCCAGCGGGCCGCCCGCGGCTGGCAGGGCACGCTCAACGACGTCTTCGTCGCTTCCGTGGTCCGTGGCCTCGCCCGCTACCACGAGCAACACGGCGTGACGAGCCCGGGGTTCCGCGTGCTCATGCCGGTCAACGTGCGCCACCAGGGCGACCGCGGCGCGGGGAACCACTTCGTCCCTGCCCGCTTCGTGATCCCGGTGCACGCTGATCTGGCGGACTGCGTCGCCGAGGTCCAGCGTTTGACCGGGATATGGAAGCACGCGCCCGGCCTCGCGCTCAACGACGTGATGGCCAACGGGCTGAGCGCCCTGCCCGCACCCGTCGCCCGCGGCCTGTGGAGCAGCATGCTCATGGGCAACGACTTCTGCATCACGAACGTGCCCGGTCCGCCCTTTCCCGTCTCGCTCGACGGCGCGCCGGTTCGCGCCGTCTACGCCGTGTCGCCGCCATCGGGCGCCGCGTTCAACGTCTCGCTGGTTTCGATGGCGGAACGCGCCTGCGTGGCCCTCACGGTCGACACGGCCGCGATACCCGACGGCGCGAAGCTCGCGGGTTGCATCGACGACGGCTTCGCGGAGGTCTGCTCGGTCCGGGTGGACTGACCTTCCGCCGGTGGCGGGACGTCGGTGTCGGTCTCGGCGTCAGGCCAAGCCCGTGCCCGCCTCGGCCGCGATGGCCTCGTCGATCGGAGGCAGGGGAACGTGCCAGGTGAGGCGGGTGCCACCCTCCCGCGAGGTGCCGATCTCCATGCCGCCTTCGAGGCGCACCGCCCGCTGGCGCATGTTCTTCAGGCCGAGCGCGCCGGGGGAGTGACCGGCGGTCCCCACGCCGACGCCGTCGTCCGCCACCACGACCCGCAACTCGTCGCCCGCTGTGACCGTGACGACGACCTTCGTCGCCTGCGCATGCTTCCCCACGTTGGTGAGCGCCTCGCGCAGGACGGCCAGCACCTCCTCGGCGAGTTGGCCGGTGACGGCGTGATCGACCGGGCCGATGACGGACACCTGCGGGTGCAGGTTGAGGACGGGACGGAGCTCGTGCACCAGATCGAGCACCTTGGGCTGGAGGCCCTCCTTGTTGATCGTCAGCTCGATGTCGAAGATCGCCTTGCGCAACTGCCGGATCGTCTCGTCGAGCTTGTCGATGGCCTCCGCGATGCGCATGACGGCCTCGGGACGTTCGACCATCCGCGCCGTGCCCTGGAGCGAAAGGCCGATGGCGAACAGGCGCTGGATGACCGAGTCGTGCAGGTCCCGCGCGATGCGGTCGCGGTCTTCGGTCAGCGCGCGGTCGCGCACCAATGAGTGCAGGCGCGCGTTCTCGATCGCAATGCCCGCCGCCATCGCCAGTGCGAGCACGAGCTCTTCGTCGTCGGCGGAGAACTCCTTGGCGTGGCGCTTGTTCGTGAGATACAGGTTCCCGTAGACCTCCCCGTGGACACGCACCGGCACGCCGAGGAACGAGGCCATCTCCGGGTGCAGCTCCGGTGTGCCGTAGCTGTCCGGGCTGTCCGAAAGGTCGGCCAGCCGGAGCGGCTTTTCGTCCGCAATCAGTGTGCCGAGGACGCCGCGGCCGGTCGGGCGCGGGCCGATGGACTGCTCCTGCTCGCTGTCGAGGCCAACCGTCAGGAATTGATCGAGCGTTTGGCCGTCGGCGGACAGCACGCCGAGCGCGCCGAACTCCGCGTCGACGAGGTCGCAGGCCTCCTCGATGATGCGGCGCAGCACGACCGGGAGGTGTAGCTCGGCATCGAGGATGAGGATCGCCTGCACCAGGCGCCGCAGCCTGACGGGATCGTCGATCTGGTCGAAAGATTGCACCCCTTGCACGCCGGACCAGGGTAGCGCCGGGTGCGGCACGGACACGGCACGCACACGACACGCACAATCTCGCTCCGAACAGGGCCGGTGCGTTCCCAGAGGTGCGGAGTGGCGTGGCACAATTGCACGATGGGGATTCGGGTGTTCGTGCTGGACGACCATGAGCTCGTCCGGACGGGGTTGCGCACACTGCTCGAAGCCGAAGACGACCTCGAGGTCGTCGGCGAGGCGGGGACCGCGGTGGAGGGGCTGCGTCTCATCCGCCAGCTCCAGCCCGACGTCGCCGTCCTCGACGTCCGCCTGCCGGACGGGTCCGGCATCGAGGTGTGCCGGGAGATCCAGTCGGAGTTGCCGGGTGTCCACTGCCTGATGCTCACGTCGTACTCGGACGACGACGCGCTGTTCTCGTCCATCATGGCGGGCGCCTCGGGCTACGTCCTGAAGGAGATCGGGGGTGGCGACCTCCTGGGTGACATCCGGAAGGTGAGCCGGGGCATGTCGCTCCTCGACCCGGTCCTGACCCAGGAGCTGTGGGACCGCCTGCGCAAGGACCAGGAGGCCGAGTCGAGGCTGACGGTCCTCACCCCCCAGGAGCGCCGCGTCCTGGAGCTGATCGCGCAGGGGCAGTCGAACCGGCAGATCGCCGAGGCATTGTTCCTGGCCGAGGCGACTGTGAAGAACTACGTGTCGAGCCTGTTGTCGAAGCTGGGCATGCGGCGCCGCACCGAGGCCGCCGTCTACGCAGCGGTCCTGGCCGAGCGCAAGTCCGGGCCTCCACCGGCGCACTGAGCCCACGCTCTGCGGGCGCCGATGGGCTGGGCCCCGGGGCTGCTCAGGGCGAAACGCTGACCCGGCGCTGATCGTCGAGCGTCCGGAAGTCGACGCCGGCGCTGCGCAACAGCGCCTCGAGGCGCGACCGCTCGGCCAGCGGGTTCGCGAAGCGCGTCGGGTCGCTCTGGATGCCCATGGCGCCGCACAACCGCAGCAGCATGCGGTCGTGGTCGAGCTCGAGCGCCAGGTCCTCCGCCATGACGTGGCTCGGGTCCATCCCATGGCCCCGAAGCCGCCGCCGACACTGCAGCAACACCACCACGAGCTCGTCGCGGGACGTCGGCAGTTCCACCGGGTCCATATCGGCGCACAGCTCGCCGAGCAGTTCGCTGTACATCGACATCGTGCTGACAGCCTGCACGGCGGTTGCCCACTGCCGCCAGAGCCGATACTCCTGACTTAAATGCCCTAATTCGGCGCGGCGCCCGCCGGGTCTCGTGGCCCAACAGTCGTTGGGGAAGGCCGTCGAGCTGGGCTGTTGTCGAATTCCGACGCCATCCCGGACAGCGAGTCCGGTCGTCCCTCCTCAGCGACTGCCGGCGCGGGTGGAGCGATCAGCGCGGGCGAGCACGTCCTCCGCCGCCTCGGCGTCCTCGGCCAGCGCGACGCCCAGCGTGGCCCGGAGCCGGATCGGTTGCCCTCCGACGACGACCGGATCGTCGAGCGTCTTCTGGAGCCGGCGCGTCAGGGGACCGACCGACTGCTCGTCGGTGACGGCCAGCACGACGACCAACTCGTTGCCCCCGACCCGGCCGATCGTGTCCTCCGTCCGCAGGACCGAAGTGAGGCGATCCGCCATCTCGCAGAGGACGGTGTTCCCGGTCGTGTAGCCGAGATCGGTGTTGATCTCCCCGAGGTTGTCGAGGTTGACGTGGCACACGACCACCTCGCCGCCGTGCCGCCGCATCCGCGCCAGCGCCTGGGTGAGGCGGTCGAGCAACAAGAGCTGGTTGGCCAGCCCGGTGTGCGGGTCGGACATAGACAACTGCCAGAGCTGGTCGTACTTCCCAGCCCGCGGTGTGCGTCCGGCAGACTTGGCGTCGCCGGAAGTGAACTCCTGCAACATCGACTCCACGCTCCCGCTTCTGCCGCCCGCCGGCATGCCCGCGGTCGACTCAGCCCCCTGCCCACGACCCGCGTCTTCAGACGCGCGGGACCGCGTATGTACCTCGTCCCGCCCAAAGAGCCGCTTCTTCTCTCGCTTCACCCTCCGCCCTCTCCACTGCGTATCCGAAATCACTCTTACCGTTCAGGGGGAGTCGGTACAGAGCAAAAGGTCATGGGGTACCCCGATGTTGTGGCCGAATTGCGATCGGGTGGGGCCTCGTTTTCCCAGGCCAGGGTGCTGAAGGACGATCGTATGGGCCCGGTCGGGGCTGGGGTCGAAACCACCGGTCTGCCACCTGCTTGCACCAAAGACGCCATCGGGTAGCAGGACCGCGCCGCGCTAACGTCAACTGGGGTACACGCACGATCCGGACATCGACCATCACGAACTTCGATCCGACGCACCTGACGCAACGAGCCCTGCGCACTCCCCCGGTCGGTGGCGCCCGATGAGTGCTCCCACCACTCCCGCCGCAGTGATCGTCGATGGTGCCCGTCTCGAGTCGTTGGTCGCGGAGATCGCGGGGGAAGAGGCCTACGCCTTCGACACCGAGTTCCACACCGAGCGCACGTACGTCCCCGAACTGGCCTTGATCCAGATCGCCTGGGCGGACAAGGTGGCGCTCGTCGATCCGCTCGCGGTGGACCCGGCCCCTCTGGCCGAGGTCTTCGGCGGCCCGGGCGTCGCCGTGGCGCACGCGGCGACGCAGGACCTCGATGTGCTGATGGCGGCGTGCGGTGTGGTCCCCGCCGTCGTCTTCGACACGCAGATCGTCGCCGGGTTCATCGGTATGTCGACGCCCTCGCTCTCCCGGCTGGTCGACGCCATGCTCGGCGTGCCGCTGCCCAAGGCGGACCGCTTGTCCGACTGGCTCGAGCGGCCCATGTCGGACCGCCAGCTCGCGTACGCCGTGAGCGACGTCGCCCACCTGCTCGAGCTCCGCGCGGCCTTGACCGACCGGCTGCGGGGACTGGGCCGGCTCGAATGGGCACTGAGCGAGTGTGATCAGGTGCTCACGGACCGCACCCCGCCGGCCCGGGTGCCCGAGGAGGCCTGGTGGCGACTCGGCGACATCCGAAGCATGTCGCGACGTTCCCGGGCGGTGGCCCAGGAGGTCGCCGCCTGGCGCGAGCGCACGGCCGCGGAATCGAACAAGCCCCGGCGCCAGGTGCTCTCCGACCTCGGGCTGCTCGCGATTTCGCAGCGGCCCCCGCAGAACGAGGCCGAGCTCCGTCGGGCGCGGGGTGTCGACGGCCGTCATCTGGCGCAGGGAAGGGCGGCCGAGATCCTGGCGGCCATCCGCCGCGGCCTCGACCTCCCCGCCGACCGCCTCCGCATGCCGTCGGCGGGCCGGGAGGCGCAGGCGCCGGCCGCCGCGGTCGCAGTGTGCTCGGGCATGGTGCGGCAGATCGCCGACGACCTCGATTTCGATCAGACGCTGCTGGCCACGCGCGCCGACATCTCCCAGTTGCTCTGCAGCGAGGAAAGCCGACTCGACTCGGGCTGGCGGCGCACCATCGTCGGCGACCCGCTCCGGCGCCTCATCGGGGGCGAGGTGGCGGCCGCCTTCGACCGCCGGGGCCACCTGGTGCTCGAGGAGCGCTCACACCGCCCGGTGCCGGGACCCGGCGACAGCGCCTGACGGCAGCTGCACGACCTTCGGCGACCCACCGGATAGCCCCCGGGGGGGCCGGCGCCTCGAGCGTCTCCGTATACGGAGTGAAGGTGGCGCGTTGGTGTCTGCTGTATAGGCGGCCCTGTTGTGGATCCGGCCAATCTCCACAACCCAGAGGTTGTGAAAGTGCGCTTCTACAACGCAGGGGTTGTGAAAAGAGGCGATTTCTACAACAGCAGCGCGTATGCGATCTGAGGAAGCGCCCGGGGTGGGCGGCGTATACGAACCGATGAAACACCCCGGGGCGGGGTCCGGCGCTGGGGCAGGGCGGCGGCGGAGCCGAAAAGGTGACAGGCCCGCCCAGCCGCCTAGTTGACCGACTTCCCCCGCCCCGCCCAGTAGGTCTGGCGCAGCTTGTACTTCTGCAGCTTGCCGGTCGCGGTGCGGTCGAGGGCGTCGCGGAACTCGACGCTCGTCGGCGCCTTGAAGTGCGCCAGCCGGTCCCGGCAGTGCGCGATCAGGTCGGCCGCCGACGTGCTCTCCCCCGGCCGCACGACCACCAGCGCCTTGATCGTCTCGCCCCACTTCTCGTCGGGCACACCGATCACGGCCACCTCGCCCACCGCGGGGTGCTGATAGAGGCAGTCCTCCACCTCGATGGAGGAGACGTTCTCGCCCCCGGTGATGATCACGTCCTTCTTGCGGTCCGAGATCACGGTGTAGGCGCCGTCGAGATAGCCGCCGTCGCCGGTATGGAACCACCCGCCCTCGAGGGCCTTGCCGGTCTCCTCCGGCTGTTCCCAGTAGCCGGCGAACACGTGGTTCGACTGCGCCAGGACCTCGCCGTCGGTGTCGACCTCGATACGCACGCCGATCGCCGGCGCCCCGGCCCGGCTCAACAGCTGCGAGCGTTCTGCCGGCTCGAGCGTGTCCCACTCGGCCGGCGCCCGGTTGATCGTCAACAACGGCGCCGTCTCGGTGAGGCCGTAGATCTGGATGAACTCCCACCCGAGCTCGGTCTCGATCCGCTCGATCGTCTTTGACGGCGGCGGCGCGCCGGCCACGACCATGCGCACCGTCCCGCGCCCGGGCACCGTCCGTCCCGCCGCGGCCCTGGCTTCGGCCGCGGCGAGGATGGCCGCCACCACCGCCGGCGCGCCGCACAACAGCGTGACCCCGTGCCGGTCGATCCGCGACAGGATCTCTTCCCCGTCCACCTTGCGCAGCACGATGTGCGTGCCCCCCATGCCGGTCACGGCATAGGGCATCCCCCATCCATTGCAGTGGAACATCGGCAGCGTGTGCAACAGAACGTCACGATCACTGACGCCCGTGTGCCAGCCGAAGGCGGCGGCGTTCAGCCAACAGTTGCGCTGCGTCAGCTGCACGCCTTTCGGCCGCGCCGTCGTCCCCGACGTGTAGTTCACCGAGCACGTCGCGTCCTCGTCCGCCTCCCATCGTTTCGGCTCGGCACCATCGGGCGCCGGCGCGAACAACGCGGCGTCCTCGGTGCCGTCCAGGCGGAACTTGTGGGCCACCTTGATGGCGTCCACCTCGTCGTCCATGTCGGGGTCGTACAGGAGGACGGACGCCCCGGAGTGCTCGACGACGTAGGCGATCTCGTCGCTCGTCAGGCGGAAGTTGATCGGCACGAGGACGCGCCCGTAGCCGCTGACCCCGAAGTAGGACACCAGGAACCTCCCGGAGTTGGGGCTCACGATGGCCACCCGTTCCCCGTGCTCGACACCGAGGTCGTCGAGCGCCAGCGCCATGCCCCTCGCCCGCGACGCGAGCTCGCCGTAGGTCAGGGTGTCGAACGAGCCGGCCACGCCCTGTTCGTCGACCACTGCGGTCCGGTGCCCGTAGACGAGCGCCGCCCGGTCCATGAAGTCAGCCACCGTGAGTGCGACCCGCATGCCACCCCCAATCTCTCGGCGCCCATCGGGCGCACCCCACCGGCGCCGACCATACCGGAACGGCCAGGCGCTCCTCCGAGTGCGCGGCTGCCGGCGACCGCCTCCCTAGAAGTGCCCGAGCACCGGATGGGGTATGTACGGCTTCTCGAGGCGCTCGACCTCGTCCTCGCCCAGTGTGAGTGCTTCGGCGGCCAAGGCGTCCTTCAGATGCTTCTTCTTGGTCGACCCGACGATGGGGGCCGTCACACCGGGCTTCTGCAGCAGCCAGGCCAAGGCGACTTGCGCCGAGGGGATGCCACGCGCCGTTGCGACGTCGTTCACCGCGTCGACGACGTCGAAGTCGGTCGGCTGGTCGTAGAGGTAGTCCGTGAACGTGTCCGTGGTCGATCGGGTCGTGTGCCGGCCGCCGTCGCGGGTGCGGTTGCCCGCCAGCATCCCTCGCGCCAGCGGGCTCCACGGGATGCACCCCACGCCCTGATCGAGACAGAGCGGGATCATCTCGCGCTCCTCCTCGCGGTACACGAGGTTGTAGTGGTTCTGCATCGAGACGAACTTGGCCCAGCCGTGGCGCTCGGCTGTGTGCTGCGCCTTCGCGAACTGCCAGGCGAACATGCTGCTGGCGCCGATGTAGCGCGCCTTGCCGGCGCGCACGACGTCGTTGAGCGATTCCATCGTCTCCTCGATCGGCGTCCGCTGGTCCCAGCGGTGGATCTGGTAGAGGTCGACGTAGTCCATCTTCAGCCGCTTCAGGGACGCGTCGATCCCAGAGAGGATGTGTTTGCGGCCCAACCCGCCGCCGTTCTCCCCTGGCGTGACCGGCATGAACACCTTCGTGGCGATGACGGCCTCGTCCCGGCTCAAGAACTTCGGCACCAGACGGCCGGTCGCCACCTCGCTCGCGCCGCTGGAGTAGGTGTCGGCGGTGTCGAAGAAGGTCACCCCGCCTTCAACGGCCGCCCGCACGATGGGCTCGGCGGCATCCTCATCGATGACCCAGGGACGTTCGCTCTCGTTGCCGAAGCCCATCATGCCGAGGCAGACCCTCGAGACGCGCAGCCCCGCAGTGCCCAGATTCGTGTAGTTCATGACTGACCTCGCTTTGCTCGCATCCCGGCAGGCTTACCAGGTGCGGCGGGTCAGCTGCGCGGGGATCGCCGGGCGGTCAATCCGTGGCGCTGGGGTCAGTGACCACCGCCGCCGTTGCCCCCGCCGTCGCCGTCGCCGGGTTGCACCTCACCGTGGCCGTCACCGTCACCGCCACCCTGCCCGTGGTCGCCACTTCCGCTGTCACCATGGCCATCGCCTTGCCCGTGGCAGTTTCCGTTCCCGTTGCCGTTGTCGCCGCCGTTGCCACTCGTGGTGCCGCCGCCATTGCTTCCGTTGCCGCCGCCGCTGTTGGACCCGGCAACGACGGTGGTCGTGGTCGTCGTTGGCGCTGGCGTTGTCGGTGGCGTCGTCGGTGGCGTCGTCGTTTGAGCCGGTGGCGGCGGAGGAACGGTCGTTGTCGTCGTGGGTGTCGGCGCCGGGAAGGTGTCAGACACCAAGCTCGTGTGCTGTGAAGCACTGGCGGCCGCGGCGCCAGCGGCTGCGGTCGCCGCAGCCGGCAACGGAGGGCCGATGACAACTGAGCCAGTGGAGGTGCTCCCGCTGCCGTTCGCTCCAGTGCCCGCTGTGCCATTCCCTCCGGGCAGCCCGGATCCATTCGGTTGGTGGGTGGCTGGTGATTGCCCACTCTGCCCGCCACCTTGCGAGCCGGGACCCGAGCTCGCGAGCGGCACACCCACCGGACCACCGCCGACGATGAGAGCGCCCACGACGGACACGGCGGTGCCGGCGGCACACAGCGACGCGATCGCACGGTCGCGCATCGATCGCCCGAGTGGTGGACGCGGCGTCGTCGCGGCCGCGGCCGCTGCGACAGCCGCGGCGGCGGCCGGCGCGGCAGCGGCAAGAAGGGCGGGGTCAGCCGCGACCGCCTCAGGCGTCAGCTCCCGGCCGAAGTCGGGTGACGCGAAGACCTCATCTAGGGTCCTGTAGTCGTCAGCCCGAAACCAGTCGGACACTGCCCCTCCCAATCCCTCCGCGGGAATCGTCACTCGATCCGAGGGGCTTTCCGGAGTCCACTCCAAGACTCCGGGAATTGTTCTGTTGCCCCCTCGTTGTCACCCTATAACTCTTCGTCCGAACAGTGAACACGCCCAACACAACCTGCTGTCAATTTGAACAGAACGCTCGTTTCCACATGTGAAAACCGAAGCGTGTCACCAGGGTTTGGCGCATGAATTCTGCAGGTTCTGGACGCCTCGGCCATCAGAGACCGACGTCGCCTCAAGCGCCGGCGGCGGAGCGTCCCAGACTTGTCACCGTTGCACCGACGTTGCCGAGCAATCCGGTGGCCGGAGAAGCAGCCGGAACGGCCTGCGCGAGGTCGCTCGATGCCGCCGTGACCGTCGAGCCCGCGGTCGAAACCGTGTTGCCGACGGTGGCGAAGACCGGCGTGAGCACACTCCCTCCGCCACCCGGCGACGTGCCCGTCGGCGACGCCCCGCCACCGGGGGCCGGGGGTGAGGGAGCGACCTCGACCGGTGTCGGGGGTGGCACCGTCACGGTCACCGCTGGCGTTGGGGGGGTCGTTGCGGCTGTGAGCTGGGCCGCCGGGACCGCGCCCGCGGCGCCTCCCGTCGCGGCGGGTGGTTGACCCGTGCTGGCGCCGGGAGCGTTCGGCGGCATTGCGGCACCCCCGGGCGCAGGGAGTGGGCCACCGCCTCGCGTCGGCAAGCCGTGGCCCGAGAGCTTTCCCTGCGCCGAGATGGTGGGCTGCTCGGACCGGGAGCCGGACCCCGACGACATGCCGGCCACGACCAGCGCCGCGGCCGCCACGCCACTGACAGCCCCGATCGCGCCGCGGTAGCGCGTGAGGTCGCGATCCGCATCCTCGCCGCCCCTCAGGAGGACGAGGGCCGGCCGCTCGACCGACGCGGCAGTCAGGCCGATGCGGGATGGAGCGGGTGCGGCGATTGCCTCGGGGTGGCCGAAGAGCTCCGAGAGGAACACCTCTTCGAGGTGGGGCGGATCGGCTGCCTCGACCGTGGTTACCCGAGCGCCCTCCCGCCGCGCCGGCCTCCGCCCGAACTCCCACGATCCAAAGATCTCCTCAAGACTGATGACGGCACCAGTCCGCCGCTGGTCGGACATCGATCCCTCCTTCCTCCACCGGATCCCGTCCACGAGGGGAACACTGATTGCGCCCCTGACCTACTGTTTCAGAACGCCAAGCACGTTCGGCGGGGTTCCCCCGCCCAAGTTGTCGACCGCTGATGTGGCGACGGACCCGACCGCCTGGATGACCGACGCAACGGGTAACGACTGGCTGACGTCGCCCGACGTCGAGCTCACACTCGAGCCGACACTGGAGACTTCGTTCCCGACCACATTGAGCGCCGGCGTGAGCATGCTGCCTCCGCCCCCACCGCCAGGTGGGGTGCCCGGCGTGGAACCTCCTCCGGCCGGTGCGGGAGTGGCAGGCGGTGTGGCGGCCCCGCCGCCTGGTGCCCCCTGCGGACTCCAGGTGGCGACGGGCGCGGTGTACGAGGTGAGCACGGCGTCGGTGCCTCCGCGCCCGGGGGCCGCGGGCGCGCCGGTGCTCGAAGGGTTCGGGAGCCCGGTCGGTCCCACGGGACCGGGTTGGGACCCGCCACGGGAGGCGGTTTGGCCCAGGTTCGATACGGCACCCTGCGCCTGTTCGGTGACGGGGGCTCGCCCCGGCCCTTGACCCGTCCCCGGGGCCAGACCGGCCACGGCGAGGGCGGCGGCGGCGACACCGCTGACCGCGGCGATGGCCCGGTGGTGCGTTGTGTCGCGTGCAGTGGCACCCTCCCCACCGCCCTTCAGGAGGACGAGGGTCGGCCGGCCGGAGAGCGCCGGAGCGGGCTCCTCGACGACCTGGGCCGCCGCGGCGACGACCTCGGGATGTCCGAAGACGTCCGCGAGGAACACCTGCTCGAGCTGCGCCGGCTCCGATGCAACCATGGCCGGCGCGGTCGATACCGCCCGTGCCGGCCTACGGCCGAATTCACGCGACAGGAACAGCTCCTCGAGATCGAGGACGACACCGGTATCCGTTACTTGTTGGTCGGACATCGATCCCTCCTTCCTCCATCGGATCCCGTCCCTGTCGGATAACGCCTCGGGCGTTACCTCCTACTGGTCTCAGCCGGTTGCGTTCACGCCTGGTGTGCTCCCCGCCGCCGGCTGAGGCGGCTGATGGCCAGACCCAGGATCACCGCCGCAGCGCCGATGAGCAGCTCCACCAGGAGCGGAGCGCCGGTCAGGGCCAGCGGTCCCGACGCAGCGGCAGCGGTGCTGACCGCGGTCGGCGTGACGGCGGCGGCCGTCTGGGCCGGGGTCGTCGTCGGCGGCGTGGTGCTGGGCGACGTGCTCACCGTCGGCTGCGGGCAGGAGGCGACGGACGTGCCGCCCAGCGCCACCTCGATGCCGCAGATGGTGATCGGGAGCGTGACGCCCGTGCCGGGGCTGCCCGGCGTGCCGATCGGGCCGACCTGCGTGCCGGCACCGGTGCAGGTGCCGCTCGCGTTGCCGTCGACCGCCGCCGTGACCGCGCACACCGTGACCGGGACGTTGACCGGGACACTGCCGGTCGGGTTCGTCGACAGGTGCGAAGGCTCGCACTGGTTGCTCGCCGAACCGGCCACCGCCACGACGATGCTGCAGGCGTTGATCGGGAGCACGCCGTCGATCGGGGCGCTCTGGCTGACGTTGTTGGTCGGCAGGTCGTTGACGAGCGGGAAACCGGCGACCGGCATGCACATGCCGGTGCCCTTGCCGTCGACGACTGCGATCACGCCACACGCGGTGATGGGCGCATAGGCGTCCGCCAGCTGGCCCTTCTGCGTCACCGTGTCGGGGTACTGCGGGCAGTTCGAAGTGCTGTTGCCGTCGATCTCCACGATGATGTCGCACACCGTGACGGGCACCGTGGCGTCGATCACACCGGTCTGCGTGACCTTGCCGTTGGTGCCGGCGAGGTTGCAGTCACTGGCGGTGTTGCCGACGAGGCCCACGTTGATGGCGCACAGGCTGATCGGTGCGTCGACATTGACGGCACCGGTCTGCGTCGTGTTGGCCGGGTCCTGCCCGGTCGTCAGGCCGAGCGACTTCGCCGCGGCGCCGAGCAGACCGATCGCGTTGTACTGCGCGGTGATCGGGATGTTGATGGTCCCGATGGCAGCGAGTTGCGTGAGGCCGACCGACGTCGTCGAGCAGCTGCTGGCGGCGCTGGCGAACAGGCCGATCGACAGCGAGCACGCGTTGATCGGAACGTTGGCGTTCAGGAGTGGCGATGCCTGCGTGGTCGTGTTGGTGTGGGTGAGCGAGTTCTGCCCGGGCAGCAGCGTGCTCCCGATCTCGTTGGCCAGCGCCGTGATCGGCACCGATATCGAGATGGGCAGCCCGCCGAGCGACGGCGTCGACGGTGCCTTGGCCGGTGTCGACACCTTCGGCGTGGCAACCGGTGCCGCCGGAGCCGGAGCCGGCGCTGGCGCGGGTGCCGGTGCCGGGGTGCTGGTCGGCGCGGTGATCTTCGGCACCGTGACCGTGGTCGAGGTCGTTCCCGCGCCCGCCGGCCCGATGCCCGCCAACACGGTGGCGGCGGCCAAAACAAGGCCGCCAGTTGCTACAGCTGTTGATGCAAGAAGTCTCCGCCTCACGTCCTGCTCCTTCTGTGTATGGGCTACACAGACCCGCTCTGAGCCCGCGACTTTCGTGGCAATACCCAACGTAAGAAACGGGTAAACCGCCATGACCTTGTTGCGCGCTCCGAAAATTCCTCGTCAACACTGCCATTGCCACCGGCATTGCCCGCAAGCAATTGAGCGGGAACGCATGACATTTCGTCACACGGCGCGCCACCCGGACTCGATTTCGTTCACGCCGGCGGCGATCGGCGCTCGTGTCGACGCGGCCTAAGGAGTCCGGCGGAAGTAACGACTCAGGGTCTCGACCTGTTGCTGGTACGACGACCCGATGCCCGAGCCGTAGAGGGCCTCGGGCTCTTCCAACATCCGTTCGAACGTCAGCTTGCAAACAGACTGACCGTTCTCGACCATGAAGGGCACGTCGTGCGCCCGCACTTCGAGCGCGGCCCGGGAACCCTTGAAACCACCCGTTGGATCGAACCCGAACCCCGGGTCGAAGAAACCGGCGTAGTGCGTGCGCAACTCGCCGCTCGTCGGGTCGTAGGCCGTCATCTCCGCCGCCAGGTTGGGCGGGATGCACACCGCCTCGTGCGACATCAAGAGGTAGAACCGCTTGGGCGAGAGGACCAGGCGGTCACCGGCTTCGCGGTACACGGGATCCCAGAAGGGACGCGGGTCCACCTCTCCGCCGGCGGTCAGGTCGAGCAACGGCGCGCTGTCGCGCGCGCTGTAGCCGACTTGTCCGCGCTCGTCACCCCCGAGGTCCAGCCCGAGGAACAGGCCGCTCGAGAGCACGAGGTCGCCAACCGGCACCGGCTCCCCGCCGCGGTAGAGCATTGGCACCTCGAGGTGCGCGGCGCGCACCTCGTCGTCGGTCAGCCACGGACGGCCCATCGAGAGGCGGAGCTGGTTCAGCGTGAGGTCCTCCTTGACCCGGACGGGGAAGGAGAGCGGCACCACCTCGAGATAGAGCGGGCCGCTGTAGCCGGGGGCGATCTCGTCGAAACGATCACTGCCGTCGGTGATGACCCGGGTGAACACGTCGATGCGCCCGGTCGAGCTCTTGGGGTTCGCCTTGCCGCGCAGGCCGGCCGGCAGGTCCAGGCGCTCCTTCAGCTCGATGAGGTAGGGGCACTTGGCCTCGAGCATGGCGCCGTCGCCCCGGAGATCGATCTCGTCGAGGATGTAGTCCTTCAGCTTGCGCTCCACCGAATCGGTCCCGGGCAGGAAGCTGCACCGGATGCGCAGCGCCCGCTCGCCGAGGCGAAGGTCGAGGCTCGCCGGCTGCACGTTGGCCTCGGGGATCTTGAAGCGCCCGGCATCGATGTACCCCGCCCTCAGCGCGCCCTCGAGCATCTGTCCGGGGAGGACCCCCTCCGCGGTCGACTGCAGGTTGAGCATGGCGGGCGTCGGCACGGTCAGAGCAAAGCACGCGCGAAGGCGGCACGGAAGGCCGAATATGGGGATTGCCTTCGGCACAGCCTGTGGATGACTTGGGGATAGCCCATGGCGACACGGGGGTTCGGCAGCGGCGAACAGGTTTTCCACAGCGAGCGGGCCCGGCCGGATCGCGCGCCCCGTGATCGTCGCCCCGGGGTTGCCCCACCGCCCGGCGATAAGCTGACGGGTCGTCAGATTTGGCGCCGGACCACGGTGGGCGGCGCGCCGCGGAGGTTCCATTGCTCGACTACGTCATCCGATCCGGCACGCTCGTCGACGGCTCCGGTGGGGCGCCCCATACGGCCGACGTGGCCGTCCGCGACGGCCGCATCGTCGCCGTGGGAGAAGTGGACGAGCAGGCGTCCGCCGAGCTGGACGCGACGGGCCTCATGGTCGCCCCGGGCGTCGTCGACCCGCACACGCACTACGACGCCCAGCTCTTCTGGGACCCGTCGGCCTCGCCGTCGAACGTCCACGGCGTGACCACGGTCATCGGCGGGAATTGCGGCTTCACCCTCGCGCCCCTCAATGCGGAGGACGCGGACTACATCCGCCGCATGATGGCCAAGGTCGAGGGCATGCCGTTGGCCGCGCTGGAGAACGGCGTCCCGTGGAACTGGTCCAGCTTCGCCGAGTATCTCGGCGCGCTCGAGGGCAACCTCGGCGTCAACGCCGGCTTCCTCGTCGGGCACTGCGCGTTGCGCCGCAAGGTCATGGGGTCGTCACGCGGCGAAGAGGTCGCCACGGACGAGGAGATCGCGGCCATGCGGGCATTGTTGGCCGAGTCGCTCGCCGCCGGCGGCCTGGGGTTCTCGTCATCGCAGTCGCGCACCCACTCCGACGGCGAAGGCCGTCCGATCAGCTCGCGACACGCGGACCGGCGGGAGATGCTCGCGTTCTGCGCAGAGGTGTCGGCGCACGAGGGCACGACACTCGAATACATCACGAACGGCTGCCTCGACTCCTTCAGCCCCGAAGAGATCGAACTGATGACCGCCATGAGCGTCACCGCGCAGCGGCCGCTCAACTGGAACGTCCTGACGGTCGACGGGCGCTCGGCCGAGCGCATCGAGCACCAGCTCTCGGCGTCGGGCGCCGCGGCGGCCGAAGGTGGTCGCATCGTCGCTCTGACCATGCCGACGCTCGTGCCCATGAACATGAGCTTCCGCACCCATTGTGCGCTCTTCCTCATCCCCGGCTGGGGCGAAGTGATGGGACTGCCCGAGAAGGAGCGCATGGCGCAGCTAGCCGATCCTGCCGTGCGCGCCCTGCTCGACGAGCGGGCCCGCAGCAAGGAGGCCGGGGTCTTCCGGGGCCTGTCGCGTTGGGGCACCTACGTCGTCGGTGACACGTACGCGCCCGCCAACGAAGGCTGCTCGAACCGCACGGTCGGGGACATCGCCGCCGAGCGCGGCACTGCCCCGTTCGACACGCTGCTCGACATCGTGCTGGCCGACGACCTGCGGACCGTCCTGTGGCCCAACACCGACGACGGTGACGAAGCGACCTGGTCCATGCGCGCCGCCATCTGGGCCGATCCGCGGGCAATGGTCGGCGGCTCCGACGCCGGGGCGCACCTCGACCGCATGTGCGGCTCCAACTACCCGACGGCCTTTCTGGCCGACTGCCTGCGTGGCCGGCGCCTCGTCCCCGTCGAGCGCGCCGTGCAGATGATGACGAGCCAGCCGGCAGCACTCTTCGGATTGCGCGAGCGTGGCCTCGTGCGCGAGGGCTACGCGGCGGACCTGTTCGTCTTCGACCCCGCCACCGTCGCGTCGGAGCCCGCCCGCCTGGTACACGACCTGCCCGGTGACACCCCCCGGCTCTACGCCGGCTCGCTCGGCGTGGTGCGGGTTCTGGTCAACGGCGTCGAGATCGTGCGCGACGGCGCCCCCACCGGCGCGGTGCCCGGGACACTGTTGCGCTCCGGCCGCGACACCGCGTCGGTCGTTCCCGCCGCCGCCTGAAGCCCCGGGGGTACGTCCCGGCGTCTAGCCTGCCCTCGGTGACGCCCGAACCCGACGACCCGGCGCTCGCTGTCGACGAGCCGCCGGCCGGACGGACCGACACCCGGGCGTCCGCGACCGCGGCCGCGAGCGGCGGAGCGAATGGTGCAGACGGGGCGGGGCCGCCGGATGTCCCCGCCTCCGACGGTCCGGTCGCACCCGACACGCCCCGGACCTCACGCTGGCTGCGCGAGGCGATCATCGTCGTGGTCGTCGCGGTCCTGGTCGCCGTCCTGTTGCGGACGTTCGTCGTCCAGACGTTCTTCATCCCGTCGGGCTCCATGGAGCCGACCCTCCAGGTGGGCGACCGCATCCTCGTCAACAAGCTCAGCTACCACCTGCACGGCGTCGGACGCGGGGACATCGTGGTGTTCTCCCGGCCCCCGGCCGAGAACTGCGGCGGGCCCGAGGTGAACGATCTGGTCAAGCGCGTCGTCGGCCTGCCCGGCGAGACGCTCACGCTCTCCGGCGGCCACGTGTACGTCGACGGCCGGCGCCTCGACGAGTCCTGGCTCCCGGCGGCGGAGCAGGGGGTGACGCGGCCCGGGCCGGACGGCACGCTCTACAGCCTCCAGCACGCCTACCGGGTGCCGGCGAACGACTACTTCGTGATGGGCGACAACCGGACGGACTCGTGTGACAGCCGGTTCTGGGGGCCCATCAGCAAGTCCCTCATCGTCGGCAAGGTCGAGATGCGGGTCTGGCCCCTGTCGTCGATCAGCTTCTTCTAGCCGACGCCCGTCGGACCGGCCGGACCGACGCGCTCGGCGTCAGCCCTCGGGCTCCGACTCCGCCGCCACCCGCGTCACCGCGGCGACCGTCTGCCCGTCCTCCAGGTTCATCACGCGCACGCCGGTCGCGTCGCGGCCCTGCGACGCGATCTCACGCGCCGCGGTGCGGATCACGATGCCGCCGGAGGAGACGAGCAGGATCTCCTCGTCGAGGCCGATCATGAACGCGCCCACCACGGTCCCGCGCGCACTGGTGAGTCGGATGCCGCGGACGCCTTGCCCACCGCGGGCCTGGCGGTTGAAGCGCTCGAGCTTGGTCCGCTTCCCGTAGCCGGCGTCGGTGACGATAAGGATGTCGGTCTCGTCGTCGTCGGCGACGTCGCACGACACCACGATGTCGCCCTGGCGCAAGCGGATGCCGCGCACGCCGGCGGCGTCGCGACCCATGGCCCGGACGTCCTCCTCGTTGAAGCGGATCGTCATGCCGTTGCGCGTGACTTCGAACAGGTCGTCGTGTCCCGACGTCTTCACGACTCGAACCAGCTCGTCGCCGCCGCGCAGGTTGATGGCGATGAAGCCCTCGCGCCGCGACTTGTCGTACTCGCTCATCGCGGTCTTCTTCA
This sequence comes from uncultured Acidimicrobiaceae bacterium, assembly GCA_963777485.1. Classification (GTDB taxonomy): domain Bacteria; phylum Actinomycetota; class Acidimicrobiia; order Acidimicrobiales; family RAAP-2; genus Bog-473. Next base: position 207,183 of record CAVZQP010000002.1, read on the forward strand.
CCTGCCCCTGGGCGGTGGCGAAGACGAGGTACTGGTCCGGCGAGAACTCCGGCGTCGCGATGATCGCGGTGATCGATTCGTTCGGCGCCAGCGGCACCAGGTTCACCGCGGCGGTGCCCCGCGCCGTGCGGTCCTTCATCGGGATCTCGTGGCCGCGCAGGCGGTAGACCTTGCCCTTGTTCGAGAACAGCAGCAGATAGTCCAGCGCGGAGGTGTGGACCACCTGGCTGACGAGGTCCTCCTCCTTCAGCCGGGCGCCCTGGACGCCCCGGCCGCCGCGGCCCTGCGTCCGGAAGGCGGCGGCGGCCACGGACTTGATGTAGCCCGCGCGCGTCATCGTCACGACGATCTCCTCGTCGTGGATCAGGTCCTCGACGCCCATCTCGCCGGGGTCGTGCGTGACGATGCTGCGCCGCGGGTTCGAGTGCTTGTCGCGGATCGCGGTCATCTCCGTCTCGATGACGCCGCGCAGCTTGGCGTCGTCGGAGAGGATCGCCTCGAGCTCGGCGATCGTGGTCCGCAGCTCCGCCAGCTCCTCCTCGAGCTCGGTACGGCCGAGCCGCGTGAGGCGGCCGAGCGTCATGTCGAGGATGTGCGTCGCCTGCACCTCGGTGAACTCGAAGGGCTCGGCCATCAGGGCGGTGCGGGCCGCCGGCCGGTCGTCCGACCCGCGGATCGTCGCGATGACAGCGTCGAGCATGTCGATCGCCTTGAGGAGGCCCTCGACGATGTGCGCCCGGTTGCGCGCCTTCGCGAGCCTGAACTCAGAGCGGCGGCGGATGACCTCGATCTGGTGGTCGACGTAGTGCGACAGCGCCTGCGCCAGGTTGAGCGTGCGCGGCACGCCGTCGACCAGCGCCAGCACGTTCACCCCGAAGCTCGTCTGCAACGGCGTCTGCTTGAACAGGTTGTTGAGGACGACGTTGGCGTTGGCGTCGCGCTTCAGCTCGATCACGAGCTTGGGCTGCTGGTTGGCCGACGCGTTGCGCAGCTCGCTGATGCCGTCGAGGTCGCCCCCCCGCACCAGCTCGGTGATCTTCTGCTCGATCACCTCCACCGATGTCTGGTACGGCAGCTCGGTCACCACGATGCGGTCGCCGACACGGCCTTCTTCGATCTCCGCGACAGCGCGCATCTTGATGGAGCCACGCCCGGTCCGGTACGCGTCGAGGATGCCCTGGCGGCCGAGGATCAGCGCGCCCGTCGGGAAGTCGGGTCCCTTGACGTACTCCATCAGCTCGTCGGGCGTCGCCTCGGGGTGGTGCAGCACGTGGATGGCGGCGTCGATCACCTCGCCCATGTTGTGGGGCGGGACGTTGGTCGCCATGCCCACGGCGATGCCCTGTGACCCGTTGACGAGCAGGTTCGGGAACCGTGAGGGCAGGACGACGGGTTCGGACGCCGATCCGTCGTAGTTGGCGACCATGTCGACGGTCTCTTCGTCGATGTCCGCCATGAGCTCGAGCGCGAGCGGCGCGAGCCGGCACTCCGTGTAGCGCATCGCCGCGGCCCCGTCGTCGGGGCCCCGGCCGCCGAAGCTGCCGTGGCCGTCGATGAGCGGGTAGCGCAGCGAGAACTCCTGCACCATGCGGGCCAGCGCCTCGTAGATCGCCGAGTCACCGTGGGGGTGGTAGACGCCCATGACCTCGCCGACGACCTTGGCGCACTTGTTGTGCGGCCGGTCGGGGCGAAGCCCGTTGTCGAACATGGAGTAGAGGATCCGGCGGTGCACCGGCTTGAGCCCGTCGCGCACGTCGGGCAGCGCCCGGGCGACGATGACGGACATGGAGTACTCGAGGAAGGAGCGCTCCATCTCCTCCTGGATCTCGATCGGCTCGATCGATCCGCTTGTCGGCGGCTCGTCCCCACCCGGCGGTGCCGGCGGGGCTGCGTTGCCCCCACCGCTTCCCGCGTTCCCGCGGCTCTTCCCGCGTGTCGACTGACGTGGCATCTCTACCTGCTTCCGGTCCGGTGCCTCAGATGTCGAGGAACCGCACGTCCTTGGCGTTCGTCTGGATGAAGTGGCGGCGCAGCTCGACGTCGTCGCCCATCAGGATGGAGCAGACCTCGTCGGCCAGCGCGGCCTGTTCCACGTTGACCTGCAGCAGCGAGCGCTTCGCCGGGTCCATGGTCGTGTCGCGCAGTTCGGCGAAGTCCATCTCGCCCAGGCCCTTGAGGCGGTTGAAGTCGTGCTTGTGGTCCGGGTGCTCGGCCAGGAAGGCCGCCTTCGCCGCGTCGTCCTTGAGGTACATCTTCTCCTTGCCGACGAGCGTCGAGTACAACGGCGGCTGCGCGACGTAGACGAACCCTCCCTCGACGAGCGGCTTCATCTGGCGGAAGAAGAACGTGAGCAGCAGCGTCCGGATGTGGCTGCCGTCGACGTCGGCGTCGGCCAGCAGGATCACCTTGTGATAACGGATCTTGTCGACGTCGAACTCCTCGGCCAGCCCGGCGCCGATGGCGGAGATCAGCGCCTGGATCTCCGCGTTCTTCAGCATCTTGTCGATGCGCGCGCGTTCGACGTTGAGGATCTTGCCGCGGATCGGCAGTATCGCCTGCGTCACCGGGTTCCGCGCGTCCTTCGCCGAGCCGCCGGCCGAGTTGCCCTCGACGATGAAGATCTCGGACTCGCGCGGGTCGCGCGACGAGCAGTCGGCCAGCTTGCCCGGGAGGCCGGCGCCGTCGAGCGCCGACTTGCGGCGCGTCAGGTCACGTGCGCCCTGCGCGGCGAGGCGGGCCCGGGCCGCCTGCGTCGACTTCTGCACGATCTGGCTGCCTTCGCGCGGGTTCTCTTCCAGCCATTCCGCCAGCTTCTTGTTGACGGTCCGCTCGGTCAGCGAGCGGATGCTCACGTTGCCGAGCTTCGCCTTCGTCTGTCCCTCGAACTGGGGATCGCGCAGCCGCACCGAGATGATCGCGGTCAGGCCTTCGCGGATGTCCTCACCCTTGAGGTTCTCCTCCTTCTCCTTGAGGAGGTTCCGGTTCCGGGCGTAACGGTTGACCACGTTGGTCAGCGCCTTGGAGAAGCCCTCGACGTGCATGCCGCCCTCGATGGTGGAGATGCCGTTCGCGAACGAGTGGATCGACTCGTGGTAGCCGGTGTTCCACTGCAGCGCGATGTCGACCTCCTGGCCTTCCTCGGCCTGTTCGAAGGACGCGACCTTGCGGAACAGCGCCTCCTTCGACGCGTTGAGGTGCTTGACGAAGTCGACGATGCCGCCGTTGTACTTGTAGGTGGTCTTGGTCTCGGGGTCCGTGCGCTCGTCGAAGAACCGGATCTCGAAGCCCTTGTTCAAGAAAGCCATGATCTGCAGGCGCTCGACCACGGTCTGCGCCCGGAACTCCGTCTCGTCGAAGATGCCGGCGTCCGGCCAGAAGGTGACGGTGGTGCCCGTGCGCGGCTGGCCGGTGCTGCGGTCCTTGGGCGCCGGACCGGTCGCCGCCACCTTGTGCTTGACCTTGCCACCCTTGCCGAACTCGGCCTCCCAGTGCTGGCCGTCCCGGTCCACCTCCAGGATGAGCCGCGTCGAGAGGGCGTTGACCACCGACACGCCCACGCCGTGGAGGCCGCCCGAGACCTGGTAGCCCTTGCCGCCGAACTTGCCGCCGGCGTGCAGCGTGGTCAGGACGATCTCTGCGGTGGACTGCTTGGGGTACTTGGGGTGCGGGCCGACCGGGATGCCCGCCCCGTCGTCGGCGACCCGGACCCCGCCGTCGGCCAGGAGGGTCACGTCGACCCTGGTGGCCCGGCCGGCCATGGCCTCGTCGACCGCGTTGTCCACGACCTCCCAGACGAGGTGGTGCAGGCCCGTCGGGCCCGTCGAGCCGATGTACATGCCGGGACGCTTGCGCACCGCCTCGAGCCCCTCGAGGACGGTGATATCGGCCTCGCCGTAGGAGGCGTTTGCCCCACCCGGCGTGTCGTCCACCTTCATTGCCACAGGCGCGCCCTTTCAAAACAGCGGTCTTTGCGGTGCGTATCGAATCCCCGAACGGAGCACCTCCGGCCTTTCGATGCGAACGCACCATTCTACCCGACGGGGGCGACAATTCGGCACTCATGAACGGTCGGTCAAGGCCGCTCGACCAGCACCTCCAGGCGCTCGATCGGAGTATCCCCGAGGGCGCGGACGCGCGCCAGGATGTGCGCCGATTGCATCCTCGCCCGCGTCGCCCAGGCCGGGTGGTCGACCGCGACGACGAGGGTGTGGCCGTCGATGCGCAGGGGCCGGGCGTGGCCCTCCAGGTCGCCCTCGACGACCTCGTCCCAGCGGGCGAAGACGACCTCCATGGTGGCCGGCGACGCCGCCATGCCGAGTCGTTTGAGGAGCCGCGGCATGGCGTCGCCGACACGCCGCGGGCCGTCACCGCGCCCGCGCCGCTCGCTCATGGCGCACCCAATGTTCCTACCGGCACGATGCGGGCGACGGCGATGCCCTCGGGCAGCGGGGCGGCGGTCGTCAGGATCGCCTGGCCGGCGGGCAGCTCGGCGATCAGTGCCCGGCTGCGCGCCGGGTCGAGCTCGGAGAAGACGTCGTCGAGCAGCAGCGTCGGCGCCACCGGGGTCGCGGCCCGCACGAGCTCGTGGATCCCGAGGCGCAGGGCCAGCGCCAGGCAGCGCTGCTCCCCCTGGGAGGCATGGGTCCGCGCCTCGCGCCCGTCGAGCACGATGACGAGGTCGTCGCGGTGGGGCCCGACGGTGTTGAGGCCGCGCCGCAGGTCGTCGGTCCGGGAGGCCGCCAGGGCGTCGAGCAGGTCCCCCTCCCAGCTCCGCTGGTAGCGCTGTTCCACCGTCGACACGCGGGCCGACCCGGCCAGGCGGCCGTACGCGGCACCGACGAGGGCCTCGAGCTCGCCCGCCAGGCGCTCGCGCGCCGCGACGAGCACCTTGCCGGCGTCCGCCAGTCGCTGGTCCCACACCTCGAGGGTCGTCGTGACGTCGGCGTTGGCGCGCCCACCTGACTGGCGCAACAGGGCGGCGCGCTGCCGCAAGACCCGGTCGGTCTCGTCGGCCGCCCGCGCGCCTTCGGCGTCCAGCAACGAAAGGGTGTCGTCGAGCAGATCGCGCCGGCCGCGCGGCCCGCCGCTGATCAGCGTGAGGTCCTCGGGGGAGAAGATCGTGCACGGCGCGGCCGCTGCCAGCGCGGCCCGCCCGCTCACGTCCTTGCGGTTGACCCGCGTGCGGCTCCGTCCCGCCGGCTGTATCTGCGCCTCCACGAGGACGCTGCGTCCGGGCGTCTCGAACGAGGCGCGGACGATCGCGCTCGCCGCACCGGTGCGGACCATTGCGTCGGGCGGCGCGCCGCGGAACGAGCGCCGGGTCCCGAGATACGCCAGCGCTTCGAGCACGCTCGTCTTACCGGTTCCGTTGTCACCGGTGATCGCCGTCGTGCCCTCGGGCTCGGGTGACAGCTGTGCGGAGCCGAACGTCCGGAAATCGGTCAGTTCCAGATGCCGGAGGCTCACCGCGTCCGCGCTTGCGCCTGCGCCCGTGGCTTCCTCAGGACACCCGCACCGGCATGAGGAGATACCGGAACACCTCGTCCTCGGCCCCGCGCACCGTGGCGGCGCGTGACGCGTCGGCCGATTCGACGATGACCTCGTCGCCGATGACCGCCTCGACACCGTCGATGAGGTACGAGGGGTTGAACGCGATGACGAGGTCCTCGCCGCTGTAGTCGCCGTCGATCGTCTCGGCCGCGTCGCCGACGTCCTGGCTCTGCACGCTCAGGTCGACGCCACCCGCGCGCATCGACAGACGCACCGGTGTGGTGTTGTCGCGCACGAGCAGCTGCACACGCCGCAGGGCCGACAGGAACGTCTCCTTGCCGAGGTGCAGCCGGTTCGGGTACGAGTCGGGGATCAGCTGCTTGTAGTCCGGGTAGCGGCCCTCGAGCAGGCGCGTGCTGATCTGCACCTTGCCCTGCCAGAACGTGATCTCGTTGGCGCTCGCCGCCACGCCCACGCGGTTGGTGTCGCTCTCGTCGGTGATCTGCCCGGTGGGCAGGCGTTGCAGTTCTGACAGCGCCCGGGCCGGCACGAGCAGGTCCTCCTCGCCCGGGATGGCGTCGGTGCCGGGGAGGTCGCGCATCGCCATGCGGTACGAGTCCGTCGCCACCATGCGGATGAACCCGTCCACGTGCGCCAGCAGCACGCCGGTGAGCAGCGGCCTGCCGTCGTCGTGGGACGCGGCCCGCACGACCTGGCGCACGGCCTCGCTCAGATTCAACTCCGCCAGCTGTGTCGTGGGCTCGTTGGTCTTGCCCACGGGCGGGAACTCCACGACGGGATACGTGTGGAGCCGGAACGTGGAACGGGCCGCGGAAATTGTGACCTGGTCGCCCTCGTCCTCGAGCGTCACGGCGCCGGGCTCCAGCCGCCGCACGATGTCGGTCGACAACCGGGCCGGAATGACACAACTGCCGTCGTCGATCCCGATGACCTCGTCGGTCACCTGGATCGTGAGGTCGAGGTCGGTGCCGGTGACGCTCAGCATGTTGCCCGTGCACGACAACAAAAGCCCGAGCAGGACCGGGGAGGAGCCGCCCCGTCCGCCCACGGCACGGCCGGCGGTGGCCAGCATGTCGACGAGTACGTCGCGCTCGGATCTGAACTTCACGGACGGCGGTCCTTTCGGGGACGGGCCCTGCTTGTCATTTCGAGAGGGAAAGGTACATGGGAAGAGATAGAGGTAGTAAGGGGTGTGGATTGTGGATGACGGCCCGCACGGCCAGCGTGGGGCCCGGATCGCTGTCCCCATGGTGGTGTGGGCCGCCCGAGGGCCCGGACCACCGCGCGGGTCACACCTGAGGACGGATGGGGATTCCCCGGCCCTCGGTCCCCAGGCTCGGCGGGCCGCGTCCACAACCTTTGCCCCGGGCGAACCACGAGAGAAGGCGTGTAGTTCGGGGTGTCCGTGGCGGACGGCGTGGCGTCAGGCCGAGCCGGCACGGATCTTTTGGATCAGCTCGGTCACCTGCTCGTAGATCTGCCGGCGTTCTTGCATCTGCCCGGCAATCTTGTCGACGGCGTGTATCACGGTCGTGTGGTCCCGCTTGCCGAACACCCGGCCGATGGCGGGATAGCTGTAGTCGGTGAGCTCGCGGGTCAGGTACATGGCGACCTGGCGGGCCGTCACCAGGGGCCGGGTGCGGCTGGGGCCGCAGATGGCGTCGACCGAGAACCCGTAGCTGGCCGCCGTCGTCTCGAGGATGAACTGGGGTGAGATCCGCCGCGGCTCGCCCGCCGTGACCAGATCGGAGAGCACCTGCTCGGCCTGGCCCAGGGAAATGGGCTCCTTGTTGAGCTTGGCGAAGGCACAGATGCGGATGAGCGCGCCCTCGAGCTCCCGGATGTTGTCCTTGACGTGTGAGGCGATGAATTCGAGGACGTCGTCGGGGACGTCCTGCTGCATGCTGAGGCACTTGGAGCGCAGGATGGCCAACCGGGTCTCGAGGTCGGGCGGGTCGATCTCCGTGATCAGGCCCGACAGGAAGCGGCTGCGCAGCCGGTCCTCCAGCGTCTCGATCGACTTGGGCGGCCGGTCCGAGGTGAGCACGATCTGCTTCGACGCGCCCTTGAGGTCGTTGTAGGTGTGGAAGAACTCCTCCTGGAGCCCTTCTTTGCGCTCCATGAACTGCACGTCGTCGATGAGGAGGACGTCGCAGTCGCGGTAGCGGCGCTTGAAGGTGAGGGTGGTCGAGGTCCGCAGGGAGTCGACGAAGTCGTTCATGAACGTCTCGGTCGTGACGTAGAGCACCTTGCGCCGCGAGTAGTTCTCGGTCACGTAGTTGCCGATGGCGTGGAGGAGGTGGGTCTTGCCCAGGCCCGACTCCCCGTAGATGAAGAGCGGATTGTACGAACGACCAGGGGTTTCGGCCACGGCCTGGGCCGCCGCGTGGGCCAGGCGGTTCGACGACGCGGCCACGAAGGACTCGAAGGTGAACTTCGGGTCGAGCTGGACGGCCGCCCCGTCGCGGCCCGACTTGGCATGGGCCGACCCCGGTGCCGCGGTCTCGACCTCCGAGTGCATCGGGTTGGCGTCGGCAGGCAGGCCGAACACCTCCCCGGGCCCGGGCTCGACGAATGACGCCGACCCCGCAGCGCCGGCTTCCGCCACCGCGCGCTCGTGGACCTGGAGCCGGCCGCGCACCGGCGAGCCGACCTCGTTGGCCAGCGTGTCCTCGATCATGGGGAGGTAACGCGACTCGACGCGCTCGCGGATGAGGCCGTTGGGCACCTCCAGCACGAAGACGCCGTCGGCGTATTCGACCGGCTCGATACCCGAGAGCCAGAGCTGCCAGGTGCTGTCGGAGACCTGCTCGCGCAGGGACCCGGTGCACTTGGTCCAGAGATCTGCTGCTTGGTTCACCGCTCCTGCCCGACGCCCCTTCTCCCCCCTCGGCGCCCGGTCATTTGTCGGGAACGATCCTCGGTTCGGGTAATTGGTCGAACGTACACCGTGAGGGCCGATGCGACTAGAGGCCATCGGCAAATCGCGCCTAACATGGGAGGACTCGCCGCCGGCGGCCAGATCCTTCCGAGGGCCGAGGCTCAAAACCCTGCGACGGACCGGTTGTTCGATGCCGTCCCGGGCGTCGCGAAAGGCTGATTGACGTGAAGCGCACCTACCAACCGAACTCCCGTAAGCGGGCCCGGACCCACGGCTTCCGCAAGCGGATGTCCACCCGGGCGGGCCGGGCCATCGTGAAGTCCCGGCGTGCCAAGGGACGCCACCGCCTCACCGTCTGAGGACGGACCCCGTGGCCCCTCGCACCGTCGGACGGATCACCAGCCGCGCCGCCTTCTCGGAGGTTCAGCGTGCCCGCGCCCGCGCCGCCTGCGGCCCCGTGCGCGCCGCCTTCGCTCCGGTCGACGAGGCCACCCCCGGCATGTTTCCCCAGGTCGGCTACGCAATTGGCCGCCGTTGCGGTTCGGCCGTCGTCCGGAACCGGCTCCGCCGGCGGGCCCGGGCCGTGGTCCGGGAGGAAGCACCCTCCCTCCCCCGCGGCGCCTTCCTGGTCCGGCTCGAGCCCGGCGCCTCCACCCTGACCGCGGCCCAGCTCCGCCACGACCTGGCCACCGCCCTCCACCGGGCCGGCGAGGCGGCCGACCGGCCATGACCGACGCCACCGAGCCCCGCCTGAGCCCGCCCGCCCGCGTGGCGGTCGCCCTGCTGCGGGCCTACCAGGGCGCGGCCTCGGGCCGCATCTCGCCCTGTCGCTTCTACCCGAGCTGCTCGAACTACGCCGTCGAGGCCTTCACCGTGCACGGCTTCTGGCGGGCGCTCGCCCTTTCTGCCCGGCGTCTCCTGCGCTGCCGGCCCTTCGGCCCCCACGGCGTCGACCTCGTCCCGATCCCGGTCCGTGCCGAGCACCCCCACCGCCACGGGAGGAACCAGCCGTGCTGACCCCGATGCTCGGCGCCGAGAACGCCCTGTTCCACCTGATCGGCCAGATCTTCCACCCGGTCTTCGAGCTCTTCGGACTCATCCTCGCCGGCCTCTACGCCGTCTGGCCCAACTACGGGTTCGCCATCACGGGCCTGACGATCATCATCATGCTCGCCCTGACCCCGGTCACGGTGAAGAGCACCAAGTCGATGATCGCCATGCAGCGCCTGCAGCCCGAGATGAAGAAGCTGCAGGCCAAGTACAAGGGCGCAGAGAACCGGGAGATGCTCAACCAGGAGATGATGCGTCTCTACAAGGAGAACGGGACCAGCCCGTTCGGCGCCTGCCTGCCGAGCCTCCTGCAGATGCCCTTCCTGATCGTGTTGTACACCCTCATTAGGGGTCTATCAACAACGACGACCAAGGTTATCAACGGACACAAAGTTGTCGTCGGAAGTCCAAGGTACATCCCGACAAATTCTCAAATGCACCATGATCTGGTCATAAGTCAAGGCCAGATGCATTGGTGGTTCGGGATGGACCTTTCTTCGTATCCATTCTCAAATCACACGATGGATCCGTTCACACATGTCGTGACCACGAGCGTAAGCCAGGCGGTATTGGTCATCCCGTACCTGGTGCTCATTGCGGCTGCGATGTTCCTGCAGTACTACCAAATGAAGCAGATGAACAGTCGTAATCCGCAGGCTGCAGCTGCGAATCCGCAGATGCAAACAATGCAGAAGTTTTTCCCAATTATTTTCGGGTTCATTTACCTAAGAGTGCCGGCTGGAGCAACCATTTACATGGTCGTCTCTTCCGCCATGCGGATCGGCACCCAAGAGGTGATGTTCAAGACGGGGATGGTGGAGCCGGTTGGGGTCGAACGCGAGATCGGCTCGGGTAAGCAGGACAAGCCGCCGCCACCCGAGAAGCCGGCACCCAAACCGGCGAAGAAGCGCTCGACCGCTACGGACGGGACGGCGCTGGCCAAAGGAACGGTGCCGCCCGAGAAGGCGGATACCAACGGAGGGCCCAATACGGACGCGAACGGGCGGAAGCCGGGGGCGGGCAAACGGCCGGCCAACGGGAAGCGCGGCGCGGCGGCGGAGCAGCCGCCGCCCCCCAAACCGCAGAACCGATCACGTTCGAAGCGGACCAGAAAGGCACGCTAGGACGTGGAGTGGGTAGAGGTAGCAGGCAAGACCGTCGACGAGGCGACCGAGCAGGCGCTCGATCAGCTCGGGGTCGGTCCCGGCGACGCCGAGGTCATCGTCGTCAACGAGCCCAAGATGGGCCTCTTCGGTCGCGTCCGGGTCGAGGCCCGGGTGCGGGCCCGGGTCCGTCCGGTCGGTGCCCGGCCCAAGCGGGAGCGTTCCCGCCGGGGCGGTCGCTCCTCCCGCCAGGGCGAACGCCCGAGCAGCGGCTCCGCTGGCTCGTCGAGCTCGAGGTCCTCGGGCGGCGGCCGGGGCGCAGCCGCCAACGGGAGCGTCAACGCCCAGAAGACATCCACGTCCGGCAGCGGCGCCAATGGCTCGTCCGGGCGCAGCCGCGGCGAGGACCCCGGCTCGTCTGAGCCGGGCCGCGGGCAGGGCACGGGCACCAGCCGTTCGGCCCGCCGCCGCCGCAATCGTTCGCGGGCCGGCGCGGCGGGCGCAGCAGCCGCCGGCACCGAGATGCGTGAAGAAGGGTCGCAGAACGGCTCCACCCGGCAGCCGTCCCACGCGAAGGCTCCCTCGAGGGGCACCGAAGGTAAGGAGACAGTGGACATGGCCGAGGGAATGACGCTCGAGGAACAGGGCGAGATAGGACGGAACTTCCTCGTCGGTCTGCTCGCTGAGTACGGGGTCGAGGCCACCGTCGAGAGCCGCCTCCTCGACGAGGAGACCGTCGAGATCGCCGCCACCGGTGACGACAAGGATCTCGGCATGCTCGTGGGCCCCCGTGGTTCCACCCTCGCTGCCCTCCAGGACCTCACCCGGGCCGTCGTCCAGCGCCAGTGCCCGTCGCGCACCGACCGCATCCTCGTCGACGTCGCCGGCTACCGGGAGCGCCGCTCCGCCGCCCTCAAGCGCTTCAGCGTCCAGATCGCCGAGGAGGTCATCTCCTCGGGCCAGGAGAAGGCGCTCGAGGCCATGAGCCCCGCCGACCGCAAGGCGGTCCATGACGCCATCAACGACGTGGACGGTGCCGTCACCCGCTCCGAGGGCGAGGACCCGCACCGCCACGTCGTCATCGCCCCGGCTTCCTGACCCGTCGGTGCCCGGCACCGACCCCTCCTCCACCTCCGCGGTTCCCCCTCCCCTCCCCCAGCACCGTCAGGCCGCCGAACTCCGTCAGATCCTCGAGGAGGCTCGGGCTGCGGGCTTCCTCGGTCCGGGCCCCGTCGACACCCATCTGCGCCACGCCGAGGGATTCGTGGCTGTATGCCGCCACCTGTGGCCTGACCCCACCCCGCCGGTCCTCCTGGACCTTGGTTCGGGGGGCGGGCTCCCGGGCCTCGTGGTCGCCACCCACTGGCCCGAGGCCACTCTCGTCCTCCTCGACGCCCAGGGACGCCGGACGACCTTCCTGAGCGGTGCGGTCCGCCGCCTCCATTTCGAAGCCCGGGTGTCGATCCGTCAGGACCGGGCCGAGGCGGCCGGCCGCGACCCAGCCCTCCGCGGGAACTTCGACGGGGTCCTCGCCCGCTCCTTCGGCCGGCCTGCGGTGGTGGCCGAGTGTGCCGCTCCCCTGCTCAAAGTCGGCGGCTGGCTCGTGGTCTCGGAACCGCCCGACGACTCCCCCGACGAACGATCGGAACCCTCCCCGGATCCCCACATGGCCGCTCGCTGGCCGGCGGAACCCCTTCGCCAGCTCGGTCTCGTGCCGGACCGGCTTGTGCACGAGGAGTTCGGTTACCAGACGCTCCGCCAGGCCGATCCCTGTCCGGACCGGTTCCCTCGCCGGGACGGGGTCCCGGCCAAGCGGCCCCTCTTCTGACCCGGGTCCTCTCTCCCAGACTCCCGAAAGCCCTCCAGCGAGACCCGTCAGCCCGGAACTGGGCGCTCCGGCAATGTTTCACGTGGAACCGGAGACTCCTTGGCCCAGGATTTCTGGGTGAGGTTTCACGTGAAACAGAGGCTGAAGTCTTGACCGGCTGACCTGGGGACGCCAGGATAGGCGGCGTGCCGTGGCGACTTGGATTTCCCGCCTGATGCGCATCCGGCGCCGGGACAAGACACCGACACCATCGCCACCCGACCAGCGGCATAGCCCTGTCCCCACGGACGGGCCAACCTCCACGGATCCGGTGAAGAGGCTGATCGTGGATTCGGAGCAGGCAGCGAACGGCGCACCCCCGGCGACACAGCCGATTGCCCAAGGGTCCACGTCAGAGCCCTCGATCACGCCCTCAAAGCCCGCTTCTTCCAGCCCCGCTACGGTGTCCCCTCCTATGGCAGAAGAGCCGTTCGCGGCTGCGCCGGAGGCCGTGGAGGAACCCGAGTCCGGGCCGGACACGGCCCACGAAGAGTTCGTGGCCGAAGATGTAGTTTCGGCTCCCCTCCCGGTGGAGGAGCCCGAGAAGGCGGAGATGGCGAAGAAGCCAAAGGCGCAAAAGGCACAAAAGACGGCGAAACGGCCCAATCCCGACCTGGTCGACGAGCCGACGATGCGGGCCCCAACCATCCGCGATGAAGCCACCGAGTTGCTCAACGGATCGAAACCGGCGGCTCGTGAGCTGCCCCGCGTGATCGCCATCGCCAACCAGAAGGGCGGCGTTGGGAAGACCACGACGACGGTGAACCTCGGGGCGGCTCTGGCCGAACAGGACTATCGGGTCCTGGTCGTCGACCTGGATCCGCAGGGGAATGCCACCACGGGGCTCGGCGTCGAGGCCCGTAATTTCGAGCTCTCGATGTACGACGTGATCATGCGGGACCAGGCCCTCGAGGACTGCATCGAGCCCACCAGCGTCAAGAACCTCTTCGTCGCCCCCGCGACCATCGATCTGGCCGGCGTGGAGATCGAACTCGTTCCGGCCTTCAGCAGGGAATTGAAGCTCCGCCGTGCCATCGAGACCATCGTCGACGACTTCGATTTCGTGTTGATCGACTGCCCACCATCGCTGGGCCTCATCACCGTCAACGGCCTCGCCGCAGCCCACGAGGTCCTGGTGCCGATCCAGTGCGAGTACTACGCCCTCGAGGGCCTGAGCCAGCTCTTGCGCAACGTGAATCTTGTCTCGACCAACCTGAACGAGACGCTCGAGGTCACCACCATCGTCCTGACCATGTACGACGCTCGGACCCGCCTGTCCGTCGACGTGGCCAACGAGGTCAGGGAACACTTCTCGGAGCGGGTCTGCCGGGTCGTGATCCCCCGGACGGTCCGCCTTTCCGAGGCCCCGTCGTTCGGGCAGCCCATCACGGTTTTCGATCCCGCATCGCGTGGCGCCGTCGCCTACCGCGAGCTGGCCAAGGAGGTGAGCAATGGCGCGCCGCAGCGGACTCGGTAAGGGGCTCAGCGCCCTCATTCCGAGTGAAGCGGTCGGGGAGTCCGACTCGATCCTCCGGGTCGTGCCGATCTCCCACATCCGCCCCAATTCCTTCCAGCCCCGTAGCAACTTCGACGAGGAGTCCATGGCCTCGCTGGCCGCCTCGATCAAGGCCGTGGGCCTGCTCCAGCCGGTCCTCGTGCGTGAGCTCAAGGACGAGGGCGAGAGCTACGAACTGATTGCGGGGGAGCGGCGCTGGCGAGCGGCTCGCCGGGCCGGACTCCAGACCATCCCGGTGCTCGTCCAGCGGGCGGACGACGTTGCAAGCCTGGAACAGGCGCTTGTCGAGAACCTTCACCGGGTCGACCTCAACGCGCTCGAAGAGGCCGCCGCCTACCAGCAATTGATCGACGACTTCGGCCTCACCCACGAGCAGGTGGCATCGCGCATGGGGAAGGGGAGGGCGACCGTTACGAACACCCTCCGCCTCTTGCAGCTGCCCGCCGGCGCCCAGCGGGCGCTGGCGGAGCGGACCATCTCGGCGGGCCACGCTCGGGCACTCCTCGGGACGCCCGATCGGACCCTGCAGGAGAAGCTCGTCGAGCGGATCGTCGACGAGGGCTTGACGGTCCGGGCGGTTGAGGACCTCGTGCGCAGCGGCGGCGTGGACCTCCGTGTCGTGCCGCCGGCCCCGGAGGAGCCGCCCGAAGAAAAGGCCGAGAAAAAGGGTGATACCTCAAGTACTACCGAGGGTGGGAGTCGGCGTGCGCCGATGAAGAAGCTCCCCGAGCCCGGCGTGCTCGAGCTCGAAGACCTGTTGTCGACCTACCTCAACACCCGGGTCAAGGTCGACATACAGAATCGCCGGGGCCGCTTGGTGGTGGAGTTCGCCACCCTCGAGGACCTCGAGCGCATCTACCGCGCCATGGTTGGTGACGGAGGCGTCGCGTAGTTCGCGCAACTGTCAAGGGTCGGTTCAGCTTCATCCACAACCTGTGCATGATGTTGTGGATTGTCACCTAGGTCACGTGCCGGAAGCGTTGATCACAGAACCGTCGCTTACGGCGCGCGACCGTCGAACTGGGCGCTAACAGACCAGGACGATTACCTGTAATTCCAGGACTGGGGGTCAGTCCCAGGAAGCGTCCGCCCAGTGACCGAGAGCGACCGAGAGTGCGTGCGCGAGCACTGGTGCCTGTTCCACGACGGTGCTCGCCGGGCCGATCTCGACGAGCACGGCCGGCATCCGGGTCTCGCGCAGAAGCGGGACCGACATGCCCTGGACGCCCGCGTCCTCCACCGCCAAGGCCCCGGGGACCGTGCTCTGGATGAGCTCGGCGAGGCGGCGCCCGCCAGGGGACTCGTCATGGGTCCCGGACCAAAAGGCGGTGCGGCACGAGGAGGTCGAGGGGTTGAGCCGCAGGGCGACGAACACGTCGACGCCCAGCTCGTTGGCCTCTTTGGCCTGGATGGACGCGTCAGGGTGGTGGAACTCGCTCACGCGGGTCCCACCCAAGGTGAGTCGCCGCCGAAGGGCCCCGGTGACGCTGCCGAGCCCACCGCTCTCGCCGATCGCCACATGGCGGCCCCGCAGGGTGGGCGGCGAGTCCCGCAGAGCGGCGCGTTCGCGGACGAGCGAGACCAACGCCTGGTCGCTCTGGCGGCTCTCGACGCGCAGCAGCTCGCTGAGGGTGGCCGCGCCGACGATGGCGTCGACCGGCACGCCGGCGTTGCGCTGGAACTCGCTGAGCGCCCGCACCGTCGCGTCGCCGAAGATGCCGTCGATGCGGCCCGTGTCGAACCCGAGGGTGCACAGGCGCTGTTGGAGCTCGGCCACGTCGTCACCCCGTAGCATGGGGGTCCGGCGGTACAAGAAGCGGTCACCCAGCCTAAAACCCGCCTCGACCAGGGTGTTCCATGTCTGCGCGCCGCAGACGCCGTCGACGCGGAGGCCGCGGAGGCGCTGAAAGGCCTGGACCGAGGCGCGGGTGGCCGGGCCGAAGATGCCGTCGGGATCGACCGGCGCGCCGGGGAGGATGGCGCTCAGTCGCTGTTGGACGTCGGAGACAGCGTGGCCCCGGTCGCCGATCGCCAGGGGCAGCCCTACAGGTACGCCGAGATTTCCTCGAGCAGCGCCGCCTTGGGCTTCGCCCCGATCAGCCGGGCCGCCGGCTCCCCGTCCTTGAACAGGATCAGCGTCGGGATGCTCATCACGTCGAAGCGCCGCGTCACGTCCAGGTTGTCGTCGATGTTGAGCTTCGCGATCCGGACCTTGCCCTCCTGCTCCTCGGCTATCTCCTCGAGGACTGGAGTGATCATCTTGCACGGGCCGCACCATTCGGCCCAGAAGTCCACCAGAACGGGGACGTCAGACCCTTTGACATTCTCGTCAAAGGTAGCGTCGGTGAGGGTCTCAATCTTCTCGCTCATTCCATCTCCTTGTCAGCGTGTGCAACGCTCGGGCGAATGGTTCTGTTCCCGACGTCTGCGGGGTGCGACGGCGGGGGGTTATTCGCCCTTGGCCATCTCCAACCAGCGCTCGGCGTCGATGGCGGCCATGCAGCCCGACCCGGCTGAGGTCACGGCCTGGCGGTAGTAGTGGTCCTGGACGTCGCCGGCAGCGAAGACGCCGTCGACGCTGGTCCGGGTCGTGCCGTCGAACGTCTTGACATAGCCAGTGTCCTCGAGCTCGATCTGGCCCTTGAGCAGGGCGGAGTTGGGCTCATGGCCGATGGCGACGAACAGCCCGGTGGCGTCGAGCTCGGACTCTTCGCCGCTGACGGTGTCCTTGAGGCGCAGGCCGCTGACCTTTGTGTCCCCGCATATGTCGGTGACCGTGCTGTTCCACTTGAACTCGATCTTCGGGTTCTCGCGGGCGCGGTCCTGCATGATCTTCGACGCCCTGAGCTCGTCACGGCGGTGGATGACGGTGACCTTCGAGCCGAACCGGGCGAGGAACAGCGCCTCCTCCATGGCGGAGTCGCCGCCGCCGGCGACGGCGATGTGCTGGTCCCGGAAGAAGAAGCCGTCGCAGGTGGCGCACGTAGAGACGCCGTAGCCGAGCAGGCGCTCCTCGTTGGGGACACCGAGCATGAGCGAGCGGGCGCCGGTGGCGATGATGAGCGTGTCGGCGAGGACGGCCGGCTCGTCCGCGTCGGGGTCGCCGACGAAAACGTGGAACGGCCAGGGCGAGACGTCGATGCGGCTCACCTTTTGGGTGCGTATGTCGGCATCGAAGCGCTGCGCCTGGGCCTTCATGATGCTCATCAGCTCCGGTCCCATGACCCCGTCTACGAACCCCGGGTAATTCTCGACCTCGGTCGTGAGCATCAGCTGCCCGCCCGGCTGGTCGCTGGTCGACGAGGGTTCGCCCTCGTATACGAGTGGTTCGAGTTGGGCTCGTGCGGTGTAGAGCGCGGCCGTGAGGCCGGCGGGCCCGCTGCCGATGATGACGACCTTGCGGCGCTCGGTCGGCTCGGTCATCGGTCGGGCGCCACGCCCCGCCGTGAATACAGGATGGCGCCGACGAGGCTGAAGAGCAGGCCGAGGACGATGTACGAGGCCCAGACCCGGTGTCCCAGGATGGTGCTCACCCGGATGAAGCCGATGCAGAACATGATCACGACGGTGATGCCGACGACGGCGATGACGACGCCGAAGACGATGCCGCGAGCGGCGACGACGGCCGGCCGGACGGCCTTGTCGTTGACAGTCGCGACGACCGAGTCGATCGTGTCGAGGGCCCGAGCGGACAGCGCGTCAGAAATATCGTTCTCAGCCACGGGGTGAGACTACCCGCGGGAGCTGGGGTTACTCGCCGGTTCCGGCGCTCCTGGCAGGGACGATGTAGCAGACGCCGACGGTGTTCGGCCCGGCGTGGGTGCCCACGACGGGGCCGAGCTCGACATGGACGAGCGGGTGCTCGGTGGCGACCTCCTCGAGTTTTGCCTGGACGCCGACGATGTCGTCGCAGGCACCGTCGGCGACGGCGATCCGCTCGACGGGCGCGTCGGCTTTGACCTTGTCTACGAGGTAGGCGATCGCCTTGGTGCGGGTCCGTTGCTTGGACTCCTCGGCGACCTCCCCATCCTTGAGCTGGATGACCGGCTTGATGTTGAGGACGGAGCCGAGCAGGGCCCGCGCACTCCCGATGCGCCCGAGGCGCTGCAGGTGCTCGAGGCCACCGAGGACGCCGTAGATACGGGTCCGGGGGATGCGGTCCTCGGTCGCCGCGACGATGTCGTCGATGCCCTTCCCGGCGGCCGCGTCTTCGGCAGCGGCGATGACGAGCAGGCCCTGGCCCATGGTCAGCGAGAAGGTATCGACGACGCGCACGGGTGCCGCCGAGAACGAGTCGGCCGCGGTCACCGCCGAGCCGTACGTGCCGGAGACCTTCGACGAGATCGTCATGCACAGGACCGCCTCGGCGCCCTCGTCGACGGCCTGCTGATACGCGGCCTGGAAGGCGCCCGGCGACGGCGCGGACGTCTCGGGCAGGTCGCCCTTTCCGCTGCACCGGTCCCAGAACTCCGCTGGGCTGAGTTGGCGCCGGTCCTCGAGCTCTTCGTTCCCGAAGCGAATGGTCAGGGGCACCACGACGATGTCGTGCTCCTTGACGAGCTGGTCGGACAGGTCGCAGGCACTGTCGGTCACGATGTGGACGCCGGGCATGGCAGGGAGTCTGCCACGCAGGCACAGTTGCGAGGTGGCCCAACGGGCGTCTCGGCCCGGGTGATTAGGGGCGATAGGGGACGATGCGCGGCGTGTCGAGAGGTCGCGCTGGTCGTGGTGGCGGCTCCGGGGGCGGTGGCGGCGGCGGACGGCGACGGGCGGAGTCGTGCCGGCGCCCGAGCAGGAACACGCCTGCGGCAAAGGTGATGCCGCCGGCGACGACGGCGCCCACGACCCGTACGAACAGCCCGGCTGTGCTCGTCGATCCCGACAGATTGGAGACGAGCAGGACCACGAGCGCCATCGGGATGGACGCGATGATCACTCGCCAGAGAGGCGCCCACGTGTCGGTTGGCGCTAGGCGACCGAACCATTGGTGGAAGACCGCGAGCGCCAGAAGCGCGGCGACGGTGTACGCGATGGAGAGTGAGAGCGCGAGGCCGCGGACACCAAGCGGGTGCACGAGAGCGAGGGCCAAGACGACGTTGAGACCGTTCTCGATGAGGTACAGGAAGAAGGCGACCTTTGTCCGCTGCATGGACTGCAGGACGCGCACGAAGTAGAGATAGGCACAGAAGCCGGGCAGGCCGAGTGCGAACATGGCGAGCGCCGCACCGGTCGTCGCCGTCTCGGCGGGCGTGCTGTGGCCGATGCCGAGGAGCAGAGCGACCGCAGGTTTGGCCAAGAGGAGCATGCCGACGGCGGAGGGGATGACGAGGACGAGGACGGCCCTCAGGCCGCCGCTCATGCGGTGCAGGAAAGGCTCGGTCTGGTCGGTCGACCACTTCTCGGCCAGGTCAGGAGTGACCACCGACATGACCGTGACGGCGATGATGCCGTACGGCAGCTGGAAAAAGGCGTAGGCGTACGTATACGAGGAGACAGGGTCCGGTCCGGCGACGGAGCCGGCCAGCAACGTCACGATGAACAGCGCAACCTGGTTGGCGACGACGAAGCCGAGCGTCCAGGCACCGAGGCGGGCGACGTCGCGGAGGGCGTCGTCGCGAGGGTTCCAGTGCCAGCGCAAGCGTCCGAGATTGGCTTGGAGGAGGCTCGGGACGAGGGCGACACCTTGGAGGACGACGCCGAGCGATGTCCCGAGGCCGAGGAGGATCAGTTGGGTGCGGTGCTGCTCGACGCTGGCGAGGGAGGCGCCGTGGCCGGCCCAGAGGCCGAACCACACCAGGATCAAGATGCAGACGATGTTGTTGACGATCGGTGCCCATGCGACCGCCACGAAGCGGCGGCGTGTGTTGAGGAGCGCAGCTCCGAGCGCGAAGAGCCCGTACGCGGCGATCTGGATGACGAACCATCGAAGAAAAGTGGTGGCGACCTCTCGCTCCATGGCGACCCGGTGCGCCTGTGCGGCACCGGCGTGCGCGTCGAGCGAGGTCAGGGCGTCGATGATGTAGGGCGCCGCGATGAGTGCAGCGACCGTGGTCGTGAAGAGGACGACGACCGAGACCGAGATGACGGCGGAGATGGACTCGAAGGCCTCGGGCTCGGAGCGATTGGAAAGCCGGTCCACGAAGACGGGGATGAACGTGGCCGAGAGGACGCCGCCGAGGACGACGTCGTAGAGCATGTTCGGCGTCGTGTTGGCCAGGTTGTAGGAGTCGGCGAGGAACGTCTGGCCCAGGGCCCAGGCCAGCGCGACGAAGCGAAGGAGGCCGGTGACCCGCGAGACGCCGGTGCCGAACGCGACGTAGACCGCCGCCGTGCGCAAGGGGAGGGCACGAGCGCGCCGAGCGGCGGGCATGTCAGCTGGCCCGGAGGCGGCGACGTCGGGACTTCAGCCAGGTCCGTGCCCACCACAAGAGGAGGACGGCGCCAGCGAGCACGGTGAGGGCCACGCCGACGAACGAGATGGCCGTCGAGTGGACCGTCAGCACGGTGTGGGCGAGCAGAAGCTGTCCGTTCGACGTGTGCAAGGTGACGTCGATGGGAAGCCGGTCTCCCGACGTGCGGGCCTGCGCCGTCACCCGTACCGACGTGGTCGGGCGGTCGAGGGTGAGCCGGCGGGTGTTGCCGTTGGGAAAGGTGAACTTGTCGCTGGCCAGCGTCACGACGACGTTGACCGGATAGGGGGCCGACGACAGGACCGTGATCGGGATGGATGCCTGCCGCGCGGTGAAGGTGACCGTCTCCTGTCCAGCGAGGCTGATCCGTCCCGTCTCGGCCGTGAACGCCCGCTCGTACGTGTTCAGCGCGGCGGCCCGGCGGCCCGCGCTGAGGCCCTGTGCCTCCGTCCCGAGCAGAGTGTCGGAGAGGCCGGCCACGCCCGAGGGGACGTGCCCGCTGATGGCGGCCGTGTACGAGGCGAGCTGTTGGCGGGCGAGCGCGATCTTGACCGCCGCCGAGTGCGAGATGCCGTGCGTCGCCGCCCCGCCCTGCAGGTGGCGGACCGCCGGCTCGCGGTTGCCCCCGACGGGCACCTGGAACAGCTGGCCGAGGGTCACCGGCTTCAACGCGTCGTTCTGGCTCAGGCCGCCGAGCAGCGTGTGGAGGAAGAGCTTGGAGGCCTGCCACTTGGCCGGCGGCATGATCAGAACGCCGCGAGCTTGCGCCAGCGATGCGTTCTCGAAGTGGACGAAGAACAGCCCGGCAAGCAATTGCTCGGCGCTGAGCACCGGGTCGTTGGGGTCGGCGGTGAAGCGAGCGCTGAGCGACGAGTCGGCGGCGATGGCGGTGACAGTCGATCCGTGGCCAAGGTCGAGGGTGAACGGCTGCGCAAAGGTGTAGTTGCTGAGACCGGCGCTGGCGAGGTCACCCTCGCTCATCACCAACTCCGATGCGCCCGCCTCCTGCAAGCCAGCGGCGAGGTCGGCACTGTCGCCCTGGGAGAACGTGGACGTGGTGTCGACCCAGGGACCACCGGTGGGCCGGAGGCCGACGGCGCGGAGGATCTCGTCGCCCCTCGTCGTCTGCGCGCTTATCTCGTCGAGGATCTTCGCTTCCGACATGGCGGCGAGGTCGATCGGCTCGTAGGGCTGGTCCAGGACCTGCGTATTGTCCAACGAGCCCAGCTGTGCCATCGCCCGGGACGTCGCCTTCGGATCCGAGGTCTCGGACTTCTGGACGCCCGCAGGGTTCATGTCGATCGTCGCCGGCACGCCGGGGTTCTCTGCCAGCTCCGTCGCGAACGTCTTGGTGTTCGCGGTCGAAGAGTCCGGGAGCACGAGGCCGACGTTGAGCGGTCCGCCGCGGCCGATGGACCCCGGAGCGCCGGCCTCTTGATAGGTGAGGAACGTCGTGAGACGCGCGACCGGGGTCGTCGAGTTCTGCCGGTAGAGCGCGACGGCGACCGGATAGACGTCCCCGCACGTGCCGGTCAACGGCGTGCAGCCCATGTCGATGGTCAATGTCCCGGGCGCGCACACGCCGGCGCCGGTCGCCGGCGGTGTGTCGCGAGCGTCACGCAACACGGTGACGCACGAGGACGCGGTGAGACCCGGCCCCTGGCTCCCGGTGGTCAAGGGTACGTCGGGCTGGCGACCCAGCACGTTGCCGGCGGGCGTCCCGCCGATGGCCTGCTGGAGCTGCGACGCGCTGTCGAGACGTGCGTAGTAGGTCACGCTGACCCGGAGTCCGGCCGCGGATCCCTCCGAGGCACCCACGCCCACGGTCACGTTGAACCAGGGCTGGTCGGGAGTGACCCAATCGGTTTGGGACTGCAGCGTCAGTGGGGGAGTGTCCGCAGTGGCGCGCGCGACCGCCCCCCGAGCACCTCCGGAGGCGGCGGGGGCAGTGCCGAGGAGTACGGCAGCAACCACGGCGAGCGAGCAGAGGGCAGTCCTGCCCCAGCGCATCGACACAGGGAGAGGCTAGAGGGCGCACTACCGTGGGCGGGTGCAGTCCACGTCGGTTCCTGAACGGTTCCGCCCGTATCTCGACGCAACCGAAGAGCTGGCCCGCCGCTTCGCCGCGGCCGGCAAAATGCTCTATTTGGTGGGGGGATCCGTGCGCGACGCACTGTTTCCCGGGGCGGACAGCAAGGGTTCGGATTTCGACCTCACGACCGACGCCCGTCCCGACGAGATCGAGGGTCTCGTGCGGGGTTGGGCGGACGACATCTGGACCCAGGGGGCGCGTTTCGGCACTATCGGCTGCCGCAAGGGGTCACGCGTCTACGAGATCACGACCCACCGGGCCGAGGCCTACGTCCCCGATTCGCGCAAGCCCGAGGTGACGTTCGGGGACGACATCACGGTCGACCTGTCCCGCCGTGACTTCACGATCAACGCCCTCGCCCTGCGGCTGCCGGACATGGAGCTGATCGATCCCTTCGACGGCCTCGGCGACCTCGCCGCCGGCCGGTTACGCACGCCGCTGGACCCCGAAGTGTCCTTTGGCGACGACCCCTTACGGATGCTGCGGGCGGCACGCTTCGCCGCCCGGTTCTCGCTCGAGCCAGACCCGGCGCTCACCGAGGCGGTGCAGCGGATGCACGGCCGCTTGTCGATCGTGTCCGCCGAACGCATCCGCGACGAGCTCGACAAGATGATCATGGTCGACGTCCCGTCGCGGGCGTTGTGGTTCGTCGTGCGCAACGGGCTGGCCGACGAGTTCCTTCCCGAGCTGCCGGCCATGGCGCTCGAGCAGGACCCGATCCACCGCCACAAGGACGTGCTTGCACACACCCTCGCAGTCGTCGACAAGACGTCGAAGGACCGTCTCCTGCGCCTCGCCGCGTTGTTCCACGACGTCGGTAAGCCGCGTACGCGGGCAATCACCGACGGCGGCGTGAGCTTCCACCACCACGAGGTCGTCGGGGCTCGTATGACGAGGGTGCGCATGGAAGCCCTCCGGTACCCGGGCACCGACGTGGACACCGTGGTCCGTCTGGTCGAGTTGCACCTGCGCTTCCACACCTATCGGCTCGGGTGGACCGACAAGGCGGTCCGACGCTACGTCCGCGACGCCGGCCCGCTCCTCGACACGCTCAACGAGCTCACCCGCTGTGACTGCACGACGAGGAATGCGGCCAAGGCCCGGGCCCTGGCCCGTCGTATGGACGAGCTCGAGGCCCGTATCGCCGAGCTCCGGGCGCAGGAGGAGCTCGATGCCATGCGTCCCGACCTCGACGGCAACCAGATCATGGAGATCCTCGGCCTCGAGCCGGGCCGGGCCGTCGGCGAGGCCAGGGATTTCCTCATGGACCTTCGTATTGACGAGGGTCCGCTCGGCGAGGAGGAGGCCGCCAGGCGCCTGCGGGCCTGGTGGGCCGACCGCGCCCAGACCTGAGCCCGAAGGCGGCAGGCGAAGTACGGTCGTCGTCATGACGAGGATCCAGGCACCCGACACCGGGCTCGGCGAGCACATCGACTGGGCGCTCCTTCGGCCCGAGATGGCGGCCGGCATGGGCAAGCTCTCGGCGGCCGTCTACGGCAACTCGCAGCTCTCCGTCCGCGAGCGCGAGGCGGCCCGCTGGACGATCGCGCTGATCAACGACTGCGCCGTGTGTCGCGACACGAGGGCCAAGGACGGGACGAGCGCGGGCGCCACCGAGCCGTTCTATGCCGAGGTGTCGGACTGGCGCAGGGCCACCGACCTCAGCAACCGCGAGCGTCTCGCGGCCGAGTTCGCCGAGCGCTTCGCCATCGACCACCTCGCGATGGACGACGACCTCTGGACGCGGCTCCACGAGGCGTACACGGAAGACGAGCTGGCGGACCTGACCATCTGCTGCGGCTGCTTCCTCGGCATGGGCCGAACTCTGGCCGTCGTCGGCGTGCGCGCCCCCGACGAGCGCATCCTGGTCTGACTCAGCAGATCTTTGCCGCCGCCCCGGGCGGTCTGCCCTTCGGTCAGCCTTCTGTGACGTCGTCGCCGGCGGCGAACGCCTCGACCATGGCGTGGGCCACATCGTCGTGGTACTGCACCGGCGGCGACTTCATGAAGTAGGCCGAGGGCCCGAGCAGGGGGCCGCCGACACCGCGGTCCAGAGCCAGCTTGGCGCACCGCACCGCGTCAATGATCACGCCCGCCGAATTCGGTGAGTCCCACACCTCGAGCTTGAGCTCCAGGTTCAAGGGCACGTCGCCGAAGTTCCGGCCCTCCATGCGGATATAGGCCCACTTGCGGTCCTTCAGCCACGGGACGTGGTCGGACGGTCCGACATGGACGTCGTCGGCGTCCAGGACGTTGTCCTCGATCTGGCTCGTGACCGCCTGTGTCTTCGAGACCTTCTTCGACTCCAGCCGCTCCCGCTCGAGCATGTTCTTGAAGTCCATGTTGCCGCCGAAGTTGAGCTGGTAGGTGTGGTCCAGCGCCAGCCCCCGGTCCTCGAACAGCCGCGTCAGGATCCGATGCACGATCGTCGATCCCACCTGCGACTTGATGTCGTCGCCCACGATCGGCACCCCCGCATTGGCGAACTTCGCCGCCCACTCGGGGTCCGACGCGATGAACACGGGGATCGCGTTGACGAACGCCACGCCGGTGTCGAGGCACGCCTGCGCGTAGTGGCGCTGCGCCTCCTCCGAGCCCACCGGCAGGTACGACACGAGCACGTCCGCCCGGGCCTCCCGCAGCGCCGCCGCCACGTCGACCGGCTCGGCCGGGGACTCCTCGACGACCTCTTTGTAGTACTTGCCTAGGCCGTCGAGCGTCGGGCCCCGCAGTACCGTCACGCCCAGCTCGCCGACGTCGGCGAAACGCACGGTGTTGTTGTGTCCGGCGTGGATCGCCTTGCCCAGGTCGGTCCCGACCTTGGCCTGGTCGACGTCGAACGCCACCACGGGCACCACGTCACGGACGTGGTAGCCGCCCAAGTCGACGTGCATCAGCCCCGGCACGGTCTCGGTCGGGTCGGCGTCCTTGTAATACGAGAGGCCCTGGACGAGCGAGCTGGCGCAGTTGCCGACGCCGGCGATCGCGAGGCGGATGGGGGTGCGCATCGATATGTCTCCTTGTTCCTTCGTTTCTTGGTGCGTTTCGGTCAGCCCACCGGCTCGGCACGTACGTCGGCGAGGGCCGCACGCTCCGAGGCGATGAGTGAGTCGAGCCAGTTGATGTCCCGGGTCACGCCGTCAGCGGTGTGCTCGACGACGGAGCGGGCGTACGGGTCTAGATCGGGCCGGGCCCCCGACTCGGTCTCCCCGAGCCGCTGCATCAGCACCGCCCTCCGCCGCTCCAGCAGGGCCAGCCGGGCTGACGGCGCCAGGTGCCGGGCGAAGGCGAGGCGCAGCGAGAAGCTGCGGGCGTCGTCTGCCGCGCCGCCGTCGGCGAGGAGCTCGGTGAAGAGTTGCCGGCCGGCGTCGGTGATGCGGTACACCTTCTTGCCCCGCCTGGAACGGGTCCCCGGTGACCGGCGGGCCCGCAGTACGGCGAGCTCTCCGGACAACGACCCCGTCGGTGGCGCCGCGGCCGTCGTGCGGGGGACTGGCCCAGTTCCGCCGTCCGTGGCGACGACGGCACCGGACTTCTCAAGCCGGGTCAGGGCGGGGTAGATCGATCCGAACGAGACGTTGGCCAGCAGGCCCAGGTGGTCCCGGAGCAGCCGGCGGATCTCGTACCCGTGGAGATCGCGTTCTTCGAGCAGGCCCAGAATGGCCATGTCCAACATTGCGGACCATTATATCGATTCGATATAGCGATGTACAGGATGACGTCACGGAGCCGTCACGGGATGGCCTCGTTCGTGCCTAGGGCGGGCCGGATTTGTGCCTGGGATGGGCGCCGAAGGGAGGTCCGAGGGGTAGCCTGGCCGCCGTGTCAGTCACCTCGGAGCCGAGGTCGTCCTCCCGGGCAGTGAGCCCTGACGTCACGGCCCAGGTGGAGTACCGCATCGTCCGGAACGGCCTCGTCCGGGAGGTGGAGCGGGGGAAGGTCCAGAAGATCGACGTCTGCGACGCCCACCCCGAGCTCCTGCGGGCGGCCCGCAACGTCGGGCGACCGACCAAAGAGGTCTGTCCGATGTGCGACGACGGGCGGCTGGTGACGGTGACGTTCGTGTTCGGGGCCAAGTTGCCTCCCGGCGGTCGCTGTCCGGGAACGGTCGCGGAGCTCAAGGCGCTGTGCCGCCGGCCCGAGCCCGTGCTCTGTTACGAGGTCGAGGTGTGTCCGGACTGCGCCTGGCATCACCTCATGAAGAAGTACCCCGCCGGCGGAGGGTCCGGCGGGAAGGCGCGGCGGACACAAACAGCGTCTTCGTCGAAGCAGAAGTAGGCGGAGGCGCGGACGTGAGCGACCTGCCGAAGCCCACGGTCCCGAACTTGCGGGCGCGCAAGCGGCGTGACGGTGGCGTGCCGATCGTGATGGTGACCGCGTATGACGAGCCCGGAGCGCGGATCGTGAGCGAGGCGGGGGCCGACATCATCTTGGTCGGGGACTCGGTGGCGAACAACGTGCTCGGTTACGAGGACACGCTGCACGTCGACATCGAGGTGATGGCGCACCACACCGCGGCGGTAGCCCGGGCCCGGCCGCGGTCGCTGATCCTCGGTGACATGCCGTGGATGAGCTACCACGTGTCGGAGGCCGAGGCCGTGCGCAATGCGGCGAAGCTGGTGCGGGCGGGGGCCCAGGCGGTGAAGCTCGAGGGCGGGCGGGCCCGGTTGGGTGTCGTCGAGGCGATTATCCGGGCCGAGATCCCGGTGATGGGGCATCTGGGTTTGACGCCGCAGTCCGTGCTGGCGATGGGCGGCTTCCGGGTGCAGGGCAAGTCGGTCGACGCGGCGACGGCGCTGCTCGACGCGGCGAAGGCGCTGGCGGCGGCGGGGTGTTTCGGCTTCGTGATCGAGGGTGTGCCCGACGTGGTGGGGGCCGCGGCGACCGAGGCGCTGGACGTGCCGACGATCGGCATCGGGGCGGGGCCGGCGTGCGACGGGCAGGTCTTGGTCTTTCATGATTTGTTGGGGCTGGGGGCCGGGCCGGTGCCGAAGTTCGTTCGTCAATACGCGTCCCTGGGGCAGCTGGCGACCGAGGCGGTGGCGTCGTTCGCGGACGACGTGCGGAGCGGGGCTTTCCCGGGGGAGGCCGAGACGTATCACGGGCCCGAGGGCCTGGGCGACGCCCTGGGGCCCTGACGCCCCGACGAGGCCCGGACTGGCCTGCGGGCGGGGCCGGAAGGCGGCTCGGCTAGCATGAGCGCCCACAACAGACCCTGCTCCTGACCGCCAGGGGCCCGGGACACCCGGTCCAGAGGGAGGTATGCCGCACATGCGGCCTTACGAAGTCATGGCCATCTTCGAGGCCACCACGGAACCCAGCGTGATCCAGGGCCAACTCGACCGCGCCCTCGAGATGATCCGCACGAACGGGGGGAACCCGGGCGCAATCGATCGCTGGGGGAAGCGTTCCTTCGCCTACGAGGTCAACCACAAGCGCGAGGGTTACTACGTCGTGGTCGAATTCACCGGCGAGCCCGAAACGGTGGCCGCCCTGGACCGCATGCTCGGCCTGGCCGACGAGGTTGTGCGCCACAAGGTGGTGCGCATGCCGGACAAGACGGGTGCGGTTGCCGGTGCTGGTGGCGAGTCCGCCGCCGCGGCGGGCTGACGAGCTGACGGACTGACAGACAAGAGGAGCTGAGATGGCGAGTGACAACAGCGTGACGCTCGTGGGGAACGTGACCCGTGACCCCGAGCTGCGCTTCACCAACACCGGCCAGGCCAACGTGACCTTCGGGTTGGCGGTGAACCGGCGGTGGCAGAACCGACAGACGCAGGAGTGGGAGGAGGCGACGTCGTTCTTCGACATCGTGTGCTGGCGGGAGATGGCCGAAAACGTGAGCGAGACGATCACGCGGGGTGCGCGGGTCATGGTGGCCGGCCGCCTCGAGCAGCGCAGCTGGGAGACCCAGGAAGGCGATCGCCGATCGAAGGTCGAGGTCGTCGCCGACGAGATCGGTCCGTCGCTGCGGTGGGCGACCGCCCAGATCACGAAGAACGAGCGGCGCGGCGCCGGCGACGGAGGGCGCGGCGGGGCCCGTGGCGGTGGTGGCGCCGGCGGTGGGAGCGGTGCGCCCCAGCCCCAGCCCCAGCCGCAGCCGCAGCCGGCGGGCGACGGGGGTACTGGCGGCGGATACGGATTCGACGAGGAGCCCTTCTGATGGCACGGAACAACCAACGCGGTGGATCGGCCCGACGAGCGCCGAAGGATCTCGGCCGCCGGGTCAAGAAGAAGCCCTGCGCCCTGTGCCGGGACCAGGTGACCTGGGTCGACTACAAGGACGTCCCGATGCTCCGCAAGTACATGAGCGACCGGGGCAAGATCCGGTCGCGGCGGGTGACGGGGAACTGCGCGCAACACCAGCGGGCGCTGGCGATGGCCATCAAGACGGCACGAGAGTTGGTGCTGCTGCCCTACACGCAGCGCACGGTGACCGAGCGCCCTGGAGGGCGGCGAGGCGACCGGGACCGGCCGTTGAGCGACACGCCCGCGCCGGCGCCGCCGCGTTCTGTCTCGGTCGAGGTGACCGACGAGACCGACAACCTGGGTGACGCCGAGACCGAACTCGCAGAGCGCGCCGAGGTCGAGGAGCTCGTCGAGGAGATGGCCGAGGACGCGGCGGCCGACGGAGCTCGGGCCAATGCCACCGCGGGGGCCGAGGCGGCGGCTGGAGCCGGCGGGGGTGACGACGCATGAAGGTCCTCTTGCGGGACGACGTCGCCGGTGTCGGGCGGCGCGGCGACATCGTGAAGGTGGCGGGCGGCTTCGCCCGCAATTTCCTGCTGCCCGAGGGGCGGGCCATCGTGGCGAACGACGGGATCGAGGGGCAGGCCGAGCAGATGCGGCGTGGCCGTGACCTGCGCGAGGCCCAGGACCGCACCGCCGCAGAGTCGCAGGCCACGGTGCTGGCGGGCGCAGTGATCCCGATCAGCGCTCGGGCCGCTTCGGGTGGCCGGCTGTTCGGCTCGATCGGGCCGGCGGACGTCGTCGACGCGATCAAATCGGCCAAAGGGGTCGAGGTGGACCGCAGGCACGTCGTGCTGCCGGACCACATCAAGGAGACCGGCACCTTCGAGGTGACGGTGGAGCTGTTCCGGGACGTCTCGACGATCGTCACGGTGGAGGTCACGGCCGCGAAGTAGGGACTTAGGTCCCGACAACCGGGGATATCCACACCCCCTGTAGCGACCTCAGGGCATCATGCTGCGGTGCAGCTAACGCGGACTATCGCGAGACCCGGCGTTCCACAGATTCCGACCGTTCGTTCACCGTTTATCCACACGAATTCGGGACTTACTGTCCCCAGCGCGGGACCGTCAGAGTAGGGAAGCCGTGGTTCAAGCCTTCGACGACTTCCGCCCCCAGCCTCTCCGCGCTGCCCCCGCTGGTGGGGCGCGGGTACCGCCACACGACATCGAGGCCGAGGAGTCCTTGCTGGGGGCGATGTTGCTGTCCAACGATGCCGCCATTGCCGGGATCGAGCGATGTGTTGGGGGCGACTTCTACAAGCCGGCGCACGGGCACATCTTCGGGGCAATCGCGATGTTGCTGGAGCGGGGTGAGGCGATCGACGCCGTCACCGTGACCGACGAGCTCAAGCGCTCGGGCGTGTTGGAGCAGGTCGGGGACCCGTCGATCTTCATTTCGTTGCAGGCGAACACGCCGTCGATCGCCAACGCACGGCACTACGCGGAGATCGTCGAAGAGCATTCGCTGTTGCGGAAGCTGATCGGCGTTGCCGGAGAGATCGCCGACATCGGCTACTCAGTGCCCGAGGACGTCAAGGCGGCCGTCGATTCGGCGGAGCAGATGGTCTTCGACGTGGCGGAGCGGCGGGGCGC
The DNA here is from genome assembly GCA_963777485.1 of uncultured Acidimicrobiaceae bacterium. Taxonomy (GTDB): domain Bacteria; phylum Actinomycetota; class Acidimicrobiia; order Acidimicrobiales; family RAAP-2; genus Bog-473. The sequence goes on from CAVZQP010000002.1 coordinate 237,457, forward strand.
CGACTCGATGCACCACCTGCACGATCTGTTGCTCCAGGGGCTGGACCGTATCGAGGAGCTGGGGCAGCGGGGATCGGAGATCACCGGGGTCCCGACGGGATACCACGACCTGGATCGGCTGCTGTTGGGTCTGCAACCGTCGACGTTGAACATCGTGGGGGCCCGTCCCGGGATGGGCAAGACCTCCTTTGCGCTGGGGATCCTGGCGCACGTGGGCATGGTCGTGCAGCGGCCGGCATTGCTCTTCTCGTTGGAGATGGGCCACCTCGAACTCACCCAGCGGCTGCTAGCTTCCGAGGCCGAGGTGAACGGGCAGAACCTGCAGAACGGCCGGATCCGCGCCCAGGACTGGGCGAAGATCGGGACGGCGGTGACCCGGTTGTCGAACGCACCGATCTACATCGACGACAACCCGGCCGTGACGGTGATGGACATCCGGGCCCGGGCCCGTCGTTTGAAGAAGTCCGCCGGCGATCTCGGGCTGGTGGTGATCGACTACCTGCAGCTCATGACGGGGCGGGGACGGGCGGAGAACCGCCAGAACGAGGTGGCCGAGATCAGCCGTGGCCTGAAGATCCTGGCTCGCGAGCTGGAGGTGCCTGTCGTAGCGCTGTCGCAGCTCTCCCGGAACCTCGAGACGCGTACCGACAAGACGCCGCAGCTCTCCGACCTGCGTGAATCAGGTTCGTTGGAGCAGGACGCCGACGTCGTGATGTTCATCTACCGGGAGTCCGAGTACAACGACGAAGTGCCGATCGACCGTGCGGACGACGCGTTGATCGACGTGGCGAAGCACAGGAACGGGCCGACAGGGAAGGCGAATCTGCTGTTCTTGAAGCAGTACGCGAGGTTCGAGAACCACCGGGGGGTCTGACCCGCCGCCGGGTGGGATCAGCTCGGTTTCTGCTGGGCGGCAGGCAACACGAAGCGTTCGACGGCCTTGGCGAAGCCCTCTTCTTCGTTGCTGTCCGTGACACGGCGGGCGGCGCGTTTCACCTGCGGATCGGCATTCCCCATGGCGATGCTCAGGCCGGAGTTGGCGAACATGAGGACGTCATTGGGCATGTCGCCAATGGTGGCGATTTCTCCTTCCTCGAGGCCGTACTGCTCGGCGAGACGGCGCGCGACGAAGCCCTTGTTGGCGTCGGGGTGGGTGACGTCGAGGTAGTAGGGCTGGGATGCGGCGGCGGTGACGTGGTTGCCGAACTGGTCGTGGGCTGCTTCGCTCGCCTTTTGGACGGCATCGTGGTCGTCACTCACGCCGACGAGCTTGGCGACGTTGTCCGACAGGTGTTCGTAGTTGTCGACGACGCTGGGGTCGAACTTGACGGTCCAGGCCTCGCGATCGACGTGCGGTCCTTTGGGGTCGGTGACGAACCAGTCAGCGCCGCGGTACAACCAGACGTCAAGTTCGAAGGACTTCATGAGGTCGACGACTAGTCCTACGAGGTCTTGGGGGATGGCCTTCTGTTCGATCGTCCGCATGTCACGGTCGACGAGGATGCCCCCGTTGAAGGCGGCAATCGGTGTTTGCAGATCGAGCGGCTCGACGAGCATCTCCATGCCTTTGGGCGGCCGGCCACTGGTAATGGCGAACAGCACGTCGGCGTCGTGGAGCTGACGGACCGCCTTCGTTGCTTCGGCGGTGAGGACTTTGTCCTGGGTAACCAGGGTCCCGTCCACGTCCGCCAGGAGGAGGCGGATCGGCTTGGGGTTGCCGGGCTGGTGGTGCGAAGTGGCCGCGATGAGCCGATGGTAGTGGTCAGGACGCGTTGCGATCTGGGCCGGTCAGCTTGCCGTCACGGAGTGTGTCGTGACGTTTGTGGTGGTGCCAGGCGCGTTTTGACGGCGGCGAACTGTCCACACGACGAGGACGAGGCTGAGAGCGGCTGCCGTGGGACCGCCGATCCACGGCGAGACAACAGTCAAGAGGGCCAGTGTTGTGGCAGCTTCACAGACGATGAGCAGGCCGAGCGCGTATCGGTCGGCGGCCATGAAGCGACGATGGAAGTCGGCGAGCGCCGAGGTGTTTGTGATGCGTCGGCCGAGGAACACGGCGAGGCCGCGGACGAGGCCGAAGACGATGCCGACGAGGAGGGCCAATTCCGGCCTACCCGTGAGTGCGGCCAACACGATCATCAGGTAGACGGCACATGTCTTGATGTAGGTCGCGAGTCCGGCGCCGATCTGCCAGCCAAAGCCGGCTCCGTACACCCAAGGTCGGAATTGGTCGAGCCAGCGCTCATTGACCTGCCGGTAGTGAACCGGGAGATGGAAGCCGCCGATCCGAGCGTCGGCCGCGACGGTGATGGCGCCTGCGGCGATCGCGAGGGACGCGAGCTCTGTGCCAGAGGCTCCTAGGGCACCGACCGCAAACGCGAGGAGAGCCATCACAACACCGAGCGAAGCTCCACCGAGCACGCTCCCTAGGACGAACCAGGTTGCCGTGGTGCGGTATCGGTGCCCGCGACCCCGCTCGGCGAGTGGCGTGATCGTGGCGAGCATGGAAAGCCCGCACGGCGACCAGGTCGAACGAACCGCAGCGACAACGGCGAGTGTGAAGCCAGCAAATGCGAGGCCGACGATCATGGACCTTCCTTTCTGGGTTGGGCGAACGAAACGATCATGCTGGTGAACCGAGAAATGGCGCTGCGCCGTACGTGAAGACCCCGCCGTCAGCTGCGACAAGCCAATAACCGGCATCGTTGCCGAAGGCCGCCATACCTACGACGGGCTCGTTCAGGTGGATTGAGCCGGCCGATCCGTAGAAGACGGCATCGCCGTATGCGAAGATCCCGCCGTCGGCCGCCACGAGCCAGTACCCCTTGCCGGAAGGTGTTGTGGCCATACCGACGATGGGAGCGTTGAGGCGCTGCCCCCCCATCGATCCGTGGAATGAGGCATCGCCGAACGCAAAGATCCCGCCGTCGGCTGCGACGAACCAATAGCCCAGGCCGGTCGGTGTCGCGGCCATGCCAACAACCGGGGCGTTCAGCGGCAGACCACCCATGGATCCGTGGAATGGGGCGTCGCCGAACGCGAAGATCCCGCCGTCGGCCGCCACGAGCCAGTACCCCAGGCCGGTGGGCGTCGTGGCCATGCCGACGATTCGGGCGTTGAGCGGGCTACCTCCCATTGACCCGTGGAAGGACGCCCCTCCGTAATCGAAAATGCCCCCGTCCGCCGCAGCCAGGTAGTAACCACCCGACGGGCAGGTGGCAGCGGCAACCATTGAGGCGTTGAGTGGCAAACCCGAGGCATCCCCGTCGGTGGGAAAGTCACCGTATGTGTACAGCTTCCCGAAAACGGTCAGAACGGCATATCCGCCACTGTTGGCACTCGGGGCGATGGACACAACGGGGACGGTGGGTGGTGCGGGGGTCCAACAGGGCTCGTTTTGTTCTGCGGTGGCGTTATCGACTGCCACGGCTGTAGTGCACGATGGATCCACCTGCCATGGAGGCACGCAGGCGACTACACGGCAGACGATCCGGCCCATGCACGCGACGTTCTGATTGCACTGTCCGTAGCGGAACTGCAAGCACCCGGTGAGGTATGAGTCACAACCTGCAGGTCCACACCCACAATGGGTCGCATCACATCCGGGCTCGCAGAAGCCACTGCCACAGCCCGCGTCGCACGAGCATGTGGCATTGCAGTCCATGTAGTACCGCGGCCCGCCGCAATAGGATGAATTGTCGGCCAACCACCAGCCACCCATCACGGTGTTCGCGGGGCAGTAGTTGTAACCGCTAACGGAGCAGCAGAACTCCGAGAATCCGGCACAGCACGTGCTTCCGCACCCACAGCCGGCATTGCCGCATTCGCATATCTGCCCGTACGCCGTCCCCGGCTTGAGTGCGAGGTCCATTCCCCCGCCAATGGCGACGGCGCTGCCCACGAAAGCAGACCGATTGATGAGATTGCGGCGCGACAGGCGGCCCTCGAGGAAGGTCGCCGTCCGTTCAACCAGTGCGGAAGTCACGCTCACGAGCCCAACGCCTCCCGCTGGGGACCGCCAACCAGTCGGTGTGCCGCCTCGAGCGCGGACAGGGGGGACAGAGCGAGATACGCGAGCCAGACGCCGATTCCGCTTGCGAAAAGAAGAGGCACTCCGTCCCAGGGCTGGTTTTCGAGCAGCGAAACGAGTGCGGTGTAATGAGGTGGTTCCATTGCCAGGGTGACTGCCGTGGCCACGAAGACCACGTTGAGCACGACGTGCAATCCCGTCGAGGGGGTATCGGGTCGCCCGAAACAACCGCAGGTAGAAAGAGCCCCTCCATGTCTTCTTGCATAGGCGGAGATGCACGCGAACAGCGTGTAGGAGAGAGCGACTAGCGCGGCCGTCACCGTTCGCGGGAAGAGCAGCGCGCATATGCCGAGGCCCGCCTCCAGAAGAGCTCCGATCCTTACCGCCTGACGCGTCACGTTGAAGGACGGAATTCGCAGATCGTTGCCAGGTAGCAGTAGGACGAGCGCGCGGGCGGTGTCGTTCGGCCGAACTGCCTTAGTAATACCCGCCAACACCAGAAGGCCGCAGCCAACGAAGAAGATTCCGATCAATTCCATCGCGGGGCACCTTCTTGAGTTAGCGATGAAGCGGCGCTGATGGATAGCGACGAAACGAGGTCGTTGACGCTGGGGACGAGCGCATTGCGTCTGACGTGGCTGCCAAGCACGGCGTAGAACGAAAAAGGTCGGCCCGCTTCGGTGAAGAACCGTTGTGTGCCCGACTGGCCGGGGATGCCCCGGCGTAGCCGCACAGGCGAAAAGTCGTCCGGTGAGAAGGAGGGCCGACCCTGCGAACCGAAGAGGGCGGCCCCAAGGCTCTCGGGGCCATATTCGAACAACGTGGCGAAGACGTCGTCTGGACCCATCAGGGTCACGGCACCGCTTCCGAAGTCGCCGATGTCGTCAGGGATTGGGAACGTGGCGAACTGCCCGACGGGATAGCTGACGCCAACAGATGCCGGTCGTATGAAGATGCGGCCTTCGAAGCGTCTGGGCAACTGCGCTTCGATGCCGTGGGCCCGGATGGTTGCCACTATTCAGTTCGGGCCGGAGATCCGCCGTTGGAACCCGGCGTCGAGCCCGCGCCGAACGGAAAGACGTCTTTGAGAGTTTGCGGATACAGACTGGGATCACCGGGGCGAATTCCAGCCATCTGCAGCACTTCGTCGGCGTCCGCTTCTCGTTCTGGCCCGTTCTTGCGGGCTGACGGTCTGCGACTCGTACCGTAATGCCGCCCTCGATCATGCTCCGCTCGCCGGATGAGGTCGAGAAGCTGCTCGACCTGTGGCGCCACACCTTGGCCTACGGTGGAACCAGACGCTCCGTCGACCAGAACGAAAAAGGGCGAGCCGGGGACCTCGTACTCGAGCCAGGCCTCAGTCGACATGACAACGGGGACGGTTCCTGTCGCAAGCCTCGATACCTCTGTCGGTAGCTCACGGTCCGGTCCTTTGGTGACGATCGCCACCCTCGTGCCCTGTGGTAGCTCAAGGGACTCCGGCGCCTGAAGTGCGTCCCAAAAGGCGGCGCACGTCGTGCAGCCAGACGAGAGGAACGCGAGGAGGGTGAATCCGTTGGCATTGTCCACGGCGATGGCGCGAGCGTCGCCTGCGGGTGTGACCCCAGCCACCGTCGGTGCCGGACCTAATGTGCTCGAGCTCTCCGACCATGTCGGGAGGCGAGGAGCGGCGCTTCGTACAGACGACTGCTCCGATGCGTCCGCTGGATCGCCGACGCCGACGCCGAGTTCGTGGAGGGATCGAAGGATGTCTGCGTGGCTGCGAAGGAGGCCGGCCACGAGGATGCCGAGCAGCAGAACCACGAACGTCACGACCAAGACCAAAGCGACCATTGCGACTCCTCCTCGAGGGTTTCGCCCCAGTATTCAACCGAGAGCGATCCTGTGAAAGTGGTTACGACGGCACATGGCAGGGCCCGGGACGGATCGGCCTGTGGACAGGAGGGCGCTGGAGGAAAGCCGACCTATTGTTGGCCCTGCTCATAGAACCTGACAACGGGGATTTGGTGATGACCGCCCTCGATACCGAGCTCTTCCTGCCCGATCCAGAAGTCCGCGTACAGCGCTACACGGTGATCTCTGTCGATGACCACGTCGTCGAGCCTGCTCACACGTTTGAAGGCCGGCTGCCCGAGGCGGTCCAGGGCCGAGCGCCACGGATCGTGGAGACGCCGCAGGGCCATCAGGTCTGGGAATTCGAGGGTGAGCGGTACACCCAAGTCGGGATGAACGCCGTCGCCGGGCGTCGCCCCGAGAGCCATGGCTTGGAGCCCTTCCGGTTCGATCAGATGCGCCCGGGGTGTTACGACGTGGATGCTCGTATCCGCGACATGGATATCAATGCGGTTTGGGCGTCGGTGAACTTCCCCTCGCAGATCACAGGATTTTGCGGAAGGGTCTTTTTCGAGTGCCCAGATACGCAGCTCGGTCTTGGCTGTATCCGTGCGTGGAACGACTGGCTTTTCGAAGAGTGGTACTCGCCCCACCCGGATCGGATCGTGCCGCTCGGCATCACGTATCTGGCCGATCCAGAGATCGCCGCGGCCGAAATCCGACGAAACGCCGAACGGGGCTTCACCTCGGTGACCTTCCCCGAGCGTCCGCACGAGATCGGACTGCCCTCGCTATGGGACCGACAGCATTGGGACCCCATTATTGAGGCGGTGGTCGAGACCGACATGGTGGTTTCATTACACGTAGGCAGTTCGGGGATGGAGGTCGGGCCGCCAGGGGGTGCCCCGCTCCAAATCGGCGCGACGCTCTTTGGCCAGCGGTCGCTGACAGCGGCGACAGAGTGGTTGTGGTCTGAATATCCCCTCCGACATCCCGACCTGAAGATCGCTATGAGTGAAGGTGGCATCGGTTGGGTCGCCATGCTGATTGATCGACTCGACAACATGGTCGATCGCTCCGGATATGGCAGGGGTTGGAAGGTCAGACCATCCGAGGTATTACGGCGCAACTTCTGGTTCTGCACGCTCGATGACCCTTCGACCATTGACACACGCCATGCCATCGGCGTCGACAACATCATGGTTGAGGTCGATTATCCACATGGTGATGGAACGTGGCCCGACACCCAGCGTGTGATCGAGGAGTGTTGGGGACACATCCCAACTGACGAGCTCCGTGCAATGTGCTGTGAGAACGCTGCGGCGCTCTATCGGCATCCTCTGCCGGACCCCGTCTTGCCCCGCTGAGAGGAGTACCCATCCATGTTCACGCCGACAGCCGAGAAATTGATGCCCGACATGACGCCGCGCGAGGAGCTGGTCGTGTTAGCTCGGGCCTTGTGGCGGGAGGGTTACAACGATCATTTGGCCGGGCACATCACCGTCAATTTGGGAGACGGCACCCTCTTGTGCAACCCATGGCTGCTGACATGGGCCGAGCTCCGGCCCTCACAGGTGCTGCGAATCGACCTGGACGGACGCGTCGTCGAAGGAGACTGGCCGGTCCCATTGGGTATCCCGCTCCACCTCGAACTGCACAAGGCCCGATCCGACGTCGGCTGGGCGTTGCACAATCACCCGCTCTTCGGCACGGTGTGGGCGGACCTGGGGGAGGTGCCGCCGATCCTCGACCAGAGCTCGGCTCTCGGTGGCGGCACGCTGACGCTGGTCGACGAATATGAAGGACCAGTGAACGACTCGAATAGCGCGCGAAGAGCCGTGACCGAGATGGGTGATGCCTCGATGGCGCTCCTGGCCGGGCACGGTGTCTTCATCCTGGGTGGGTCGGCGCGCGCCGTACACCAACGCGCCGTCGCCCTGGAACAACGATGTCAACACGCTTGGTACGCGAGGGCTGTTGGGGGGAACGACGTCTCGAAAGTGCCGGACACGTTCATCAACATGATGGCGCGGAGCGATGGCGAGGGTTTCATCGGATTCTGGGAAGTGGCCGTACGGGCCGAGCTGGCCGCCGAGCCAGATCTGCTCGACAGTTAGCCGGCTTCGGGCTCCGGCGGGGCCGTCGGCTGGGACACCGTTGTCCAAAGGGGCGACGGGCGCGACGTCATGATCCGGCCGGTCGGGCCGCTGAAGGTGAGCTCCTGATTGGCGTTTCCCGATACCGACCACTGCTTTGAGTGCACCAGGTGATGGTGGTGCTCACAGAGCAGCGCGAGATTTGGCAGGTCCGTGGTACCTCGGTGAGGTTTCCACCATCGGATGTGATGAGGGTTCACGAACAGGGCGTGGGCACAGCCGGGGAATCGGCAGTGGCGGTCGCGCCGCATGAGTTCCCGTCGCTGCGTCGTCGTCGGATAGCGGTGCTGGCGCCCTTCGTACATCGTGTGGCCGACGTTGTCATCGACCGCCAGGATCACGGTGGCATCACACGCCACCCGGCGCACGGTGTCCGCGCTGATCAGGCCTTCGCGTTCGAGTTCACCCGGGAGTTCCGAGGTCTCGTCGATCAGCGTGGCCAATGGCACGTGAGCGACGACGGTGAAGGGCGAGGTCGCGTGGCCTGGCGACCGCGAGGAACGAACGATTCCGACGAACGCGTCGCAGAGTCGCTGGTCCCACGGTGTCTCGCCGTCGGTGGGGACTTCGCGAGCTTGCGCCTCGAGCGTTCCCCGGACCTCGGCAAACGTCTCTGCCGGCAGCTGGGCGGTCACCGTCCGGAAGGACTCGTTGAAGCGCAGCGACCGCGCGTCGTAGTCCGCACGGGCTGTCTCGGCTGAGGTCACTCTTCGGGATCGAGCCAACTGGCCCAGGTCTCGCACCGAGTGCTCTTTGGCCCGATCCCGGAACTCGGCGTCAGACTCGGGCGTCGCCGCGTCGACGACGGCCCGGACCTTGTCGAAACTCAGCTCACCGGCCGACAAGGCATCCGCCAGGTGCGGCAGGTCGTAGAGACGCCCGCCGACGTGGGCGAGCGCCCGGGCCGTCGGAACGGAGACTCCGAGGCGCTCCACCATCCAGGACTGGAGGGACGTCGCCCCTTCGTCCCGCCAGCCTTCGCGGCGGTCGAGCTCTCCGCTGAGCAGAACGATGAGGCCCGCCGAGGAGGCCATGTTGCGAGCCGACTCGGCGGCCAGCCCCATGAGCTCCTCGTTCGACATCTTGGCCAGCTCGCTGAGCCCCAGCGACGAAGCGACTGTGGAGATGGGCGAGGTGTCGACTACGGGCACGCCGGAGAATGGTCGCAGCACGGGCCGCGCACCCGAACTTTCCGGATCAGCGGCTCGCAGTCCCGAAAACGTCTCCGAGCTCCATCGGCACGGGGGAATCGAGCTGGCCGTAGGTGCAGGACGAAGGCTCACGGTCGGGCCGCCAGCGCACGAGGGATGTTGCGTGGCGGAAGCGATTCCCCTGTAGGTGGTCGTACGAGACCTCACAGACGGTCTCCGGTCGCAGCGGCTCCCACGTCATGTCCTTGCCGGCGTTCCAGCGGTTCATTGCGCCGGGCGCGCGGCCCTCTGTCTGCGCCTCGGCCCAGCCGGCCCAGGGGTGGTCCTTGAGGGCGTTCTTGCAGTAGGGCTTCACCTCGTCTACAAGCTCGCGGCGGCGAGCCACGCTGAACCCGGAGGCGACGCCGACGTGGTGGAGCGTTCCCTCGTCGTCGAAGAGGCCCAGGAGGAGCGATCCGACCCCCTCGCCGTCTTTGTGGGTGCGGAAGCCGGCGACGACGCAGTCAGCGGTGCGCTGGTGCTTCACCTTCAGCATCACCCGCTTGTCGGGCAGGTAGTGGAGGTCCGCGGGCTTGGCAACCACGCCATCGAGGCCGGCGCCCTCGAAACGCGAGAACCAGTCCGATGCCACGTCGGGATCCTGGGTGGCCGGCGTCAGGTGGATCGGCGGCTTGGACTTCTTCAACAGCTTCTCGATCATCTTGCGGCGTTGCCCGTATGGCGTCTCCATGTACGAGGTGTCGTCGTGGGCGAGGAGGTCGAAGGCGACGAAGGACGCCGGCGTTGCTGCCGCGAGCTGGTTGATCCGCTTCGCGGCCGGATGGATGCGTTGGGACAGGGCGTCGAAATCGAGTCCCGTCGTCCCGGCGATGACGATCTCACCGTCGAGGACGATCCGCTCTGGGAGCTCACGGCGGAGCGAGTCGACGAGCTCGGGGAAGTATCGAGTCAGGGGCTTCTCGTTGCGGCTGCCGAGTTCCACGTCGTCGCCGTCGCGGAACACGATGCAGCGGAACCCGTCCCATTTCGGCTCGTAATACAGGCCCTTCTCACGGGGCAGGTCACGGGTGAGCTTGGCCAGCATGGGCGAGACCGGCGGCGAGACGGGGAGGTTCATGCCGCCTCCCCGTGCAACGTCGCCCACGACACAAGACCGTCGGCCGTCGAGCGGTTGACGACGCGGTCGAAGGGAACGTCGGCGGCGACCGCGTTCCGGCACCCGCGTCCGAGCCACTCCAGCTGGCCCGGAGCATGCGCATCGGTGTCGATGGCGAAGGAACATCCCAGCTCGACGGCGAGCCGCAGCAGGTCCTCAGGAGGGTCCTGGCGTTCGGGGCGGGAGTTGATCTCGACAGCGGTTCCGGTGCTGGCGCAGGCTGAGAAGACGGCCTCGGCGTCGAACGTCGACTGCGGCCGGCCTCGCCCCACGATGATGCGCCCCGTGCAGTGCCCGAGGATGTCCGTGTGCGGGCTCTCGATCGCCGCCAGCATGCGCGCCGTCATCTGCCGTGCATCCATCCGCAGCTTGGAGTGGACGCTGGCGACGACGACGTCGAGCTGGCCGAGGAGGTCGAGGTCGAGGTCGAGAGAACCGTCCTCGAGGATGTCGACTTCCATGCCGGTCAGGATGCGGAACGGGGCGAGCCGTTCGTTCAGGTCGTCGACGAGGTCGAGCTGTTCGGCGAGTCGCTCCTCGTTGAGCCCGTGCGCCACGGTGAGCCGGGCGCTGTGGTCGGTCAGGACGAGGTACTCGCGGCCCAGGTCGCGAGCCGCCTCGGCCATCTCCAAGATCGGGCTACCGCCGTCAGACCAGTCGGAGTGGGAGTGGCAGTCGCCCCGGAGGGACTCGAGCAGCTCGGCCGCGGCGCCTTCGAGTACGAGGTCGTCCTCCTTCGTGAGCTCCTTATCGATCTTGGTGAGGTAGGCGGGCACCTTGCCGTCGAGCGCCTCGGCGATCACCTGTGCCGTCGACTTGCCCACACCTTCGATCGACTGCAAGCGACCGGCTTGTGCCAGTGCCGCCACCTCGTCGTCGGGCATGTCCTTGATCGCCCGGGCGGCACCGCGGAAGGCCCGCACTTTGTAGGTGTCCGCGCCATTGCGTTCGAGGCGGAACGCGATCTGGTTCAGCGCGTCGAGTGGTTTCACCGTGGTCCTACGCCTTCTGTCTTTTCGGCTGTTCCGGCTGTTTCGGCTGTTTGGTTTCGCTCGGCTCCTTCTTCGCCCGGCTCGGAGCGACACGAGGCGGCTCGTCGGGCATCTTGGGGTACTGCGGCGGCCACGGAGCGTCGTGCAACCCCGCCTTCTTGTCCTGCTCCGCCATGGCGAGGAGAGGTTCGATCGATTGGGGCGCGGCTCCGATGTCCGCCCACGGGTCGCCGCGCGTGGCCACCAACTCCGGCACGGTGCGGATCGTCAGCTCGTCGGGCACGACCGTCTCCACCTCGTCCCACGCGAGGGGCGTGGAGACCTGCCCCCCGACACGAGGCCGGGCGAACCAGGCCCCGAAGACGGTCTTGTGCGGCGCGTTCTGGTTGAAGTCGACGAAGACACGCGTGCCGCGTTCCTCCTTCCACCACTTGGCAGTTATCTCGTCGGGGTGACGGCGCTCCAGCTCTCGGGCGAGGGCGACGGCGGCGGCCCGGACGGCGATCGAATCCCAGCGAGGCTCGAGCCGGAGGTAGATGTGCAGGCCGTTGTTGCCTGTCGTCTTCGGGTAGCTGCGCAAGCCCAGATCGTCGAGCAGGTCCCGGCACTTCAGCGCGGCGGCCCTGACCTCCTCGAAGCCGATGCCCTTGACCGGGTCGAGGTCGATGCGCAGCTCGTCGGCATGGTCCGGGTCGGCGGCCAGATACGGCCACAGGTGGAGCCCGAGGCAGCCGAAGTTGACCGCCCAGACGACATGGGAAATGTCCGCGACGACGAGCGCGTTGGACGTGGTGCCGTTGGGTGTCGAGACGATCGTCGATTCCAGCCAGTCCGGCGCGCCCGCCGGGATCCGCTTCTGGAAGAAGGACTTGCCGGCGGCCCCGTCGGGAAAACGTTGCAGGAGCGCCGGCCGGCCGCCGGCCGTGTTGAGGAGATGCTGGCCGATCTCGAGGTAGTACGACACCAGATCGGACTTCGTCGCATCGATGGCGGGGAAATACACCTTGTCCGGCCGGCTGACACGCAGCTCGCGCCCGTCGACCTCCACGATGCGCTCGTCGTCCGGCGGCACATCGTCGACTTTAGCGACGGCGACGTCCGGCGGTCCGGGCCCCGTATCGGATCGCGCCTGGTGACAACGGGTAGCGCACGTCTACGTCCGTCGACGCAGAGCGAGCGGCGACGACGAGCACGACGGGTCCAAACAGAGGAGGGGTCGACCGAGCGCGTTGCAGAGCCTGTGATCTAGAGGGCCGTCATTCGTCACGTCAGCCCTCGAGCCAGGCTTCGTCAGCGGGTGTCGCTGCGGTGTCTTCCGCCCGAAGCCTGGCCCGGGGCTGTACGAGGTCGGCCGGTGACAGGCCGCCAGTCCTGTCCGCCGGCACAGTCCGTGCCAAGGGCCCGTGAAAGGTGGTCTGCGTACGCGACCATGCAACGATCGTGACCTCGGGTAATGGGCGCCGATAGGGCACAAGGACCCTCTTTGGCGCATTTTCACCGCCCCATCACGCCCCTGACCTCGTCAGATGAAGTCGGCTAGGGCCTCCCAGCCTCGAGGTGGCGGTGCGAGGCGCCAGAACTGTTCGGGCACCCGCCCCTCCATGCGGGCGGTCAGGGCGTGGTCCTGTTCGAGCGGCGCGATCTGCGAGACGTAGCACCAGATGGCCCGCCGCTTGCGCTCCTCGTCGGGTACGTGGGGCACGATCGCCGGTGTCGCCCACAGCGGCGAACGGAGGAGCTTGGCCACCCGCCAGGCGAGCAGGCCCGGCAGGTGCTTGTAGCCGTGGTCCTCGTAACAGAACCACGTCCGCTCCGGCTGCTGCGCCTGGACCAACAGGCACGCGTCGTGGGTCATGTCGTGATCTGGGTTGGCGAGGCCCATCGGGAAGAAGACTGCGGTGGGGTCGATCTCGGCGATTGCGGCGCCGAGCACCGGCGCCACGTCGGAAGGCGCAGGACGTTCGTCGACCGGCAGGTACTGGTGGTCGGGGAAGTCGAGCCAGCGATAGGAAGACTCCAACACGGTCATCGCCGCGACGTCCTCCTCCCGGCGCACCGCCACGATGTCGTCGCCGGCCAGGAAGCCGCCGAGCGCGTCCCACTCGGTGGGCTCGGCTGGATAGGCCGGCGGCCGGCCGCCCAGCACCGTGATCACGGTGGTGTCGTCGTAGGACGCGATGAGATGGCCGGCGCCCATCGCCGCGTCGTCGAAGTGCGGCGACACCACGACGATCCGGGCGAACACACTCGGGTCGACCTCCCCCCAGGTCGGCACTTCGAACTCCCCTCCAGACCCAGCTCCGTACTCTGCGCCAACGTCGCTCATCGGCGTCGGATCATACGGGGGCGTCGTCGACCTCACCGGCCACGGCCTGGTGGTGGCGGAACACCGGCATCACAGCGCCGATGATGGCTGCGCCGGCGATACAGGCCAGTCCGCCCGAGACGACCGCGAACTCCACCGACGTCGCTGTCGCGACGACCCCCGATTCCAGGTCGCCCAAGCGAGGACCACCCTGGACGACAGCCATTTGTATTGACGACATCCGGCTGCGGAAGCGTTCGGGGATCGACGTCTGCAAGATCGTGTTGCGGACAACCGCAGAGATCACGTCTGCCCACCCGGCAACGGCAAGCAGCACCAGCGCGAACCACAGCATGTCGACGAGCCCGAACACGGTGATCGCCACGCCCCAGATGACGACGGCGATGATGACCGTCCAGCCCTGCCGGCGCAGATGGGCGACCCATCCCGTGGTCAGGGCGCCGACGAACGCGCCGACCCCTGGCGCGGCGTACAGGAACCCCAGCGTGACGGTCCCCCCGTGGAAGATCGTCTCGGCCATAGCGGGGAACAACGCCCGCGGCATGCCGAACACCATCGCGTTGATGTCGATCACGTAGACGCCCTGCAACGCCTGTCGTGTCCGCAGGTAGCGCAGCCCCTCCTTGGTCGACTGCCAAACCGAGAGCCCGCCTGCGTTGTGGGCCGGCGGGATGGGGTGCAGCATGACGGCCGTCGCCACGGCGACCACGAAGGACAGGCTGTCGAGCGCGTAGACGAGTGGTAGCCCGATCAAAAGGAGGATCCCCGACAGCGCCGGCCCGATGATCGTGCCCAACTGGAATTCGATCTGCATCATCGCGAGGGCGGCCGACATCTGAGGCTTCGCCACCATCCCGGGGACCGAGGCCATGCGCGCCGTGCTCGAGAAGCCGTAGAAGCCCGAGGCCAGCGCACTGATGACGTACAGCGCCACCAAAGAGGGGTGCGGCACCGCCGCGTTGACCGCCATCGCCCCGCTGGTCAGCGCCAGCACCATGCCAGTCCAGATCATCATCGGCCGGCGGTCCATCGCGTCGCCGATCGGCCCCGCCGCCAAGGCGCCGGCGAGGAACGGGAACAGCTGCGCCAGCGAGATCGCACCCACCTGGAGCGACGAGTGGGTCATCGAATAGACCTGGTACGGGATCGCCACCACGGTGAGCTGTGTCCCCAGCATGGAGACCAGCTGCCCGATGAACAGCAAGCGGAAGTCGCGGCTCTCCCGAAGGGGCGTCGTATCGACGAGGATCCGCCCCGGCATCCCCCAAGCCTAGGTACGTATACGAACCGTCAACGGGCGGCGCGCCCGAAGTCCCGCACCGAGATATCCCATGCCGCCGGCCAGTCCCGCGTCCGCAACAACGCGTCGCTCCCGCCGTCGCAGAAGACGACCGAGCCGCAGAAGAACGTGCTGTCGGGCCCGACCAAGAACTCGATGAGCGCGGCGATCTCCTCGGGCCGGCCCGGCCGCCCGAGCGGTATGGGCAGCATGTCGAGCATCGCCCCCGTGCGCTCGTCGGCGCGCATGGCGGCGACCATCGGCGTATCGATCATCCCCGGGGCGACGGCGTTGAGCCGCAGCCCGGCGCCGGCCCACTCCGGCCCCGTCGCGTGCGCCCGCACCCAGTGCGCGACGGCGATCTTGGAGGCGGCGTACGCGGCGATCGACGTGTCCTCGTCGGCCACCGCGCCGGCCCGGGCCTCGTCGCCTGCGAGGCAGGCCTCGACCACGGCGAGCGGGATGTCGGGCTGCACCGTCGTCGAGTTCGAGCTGATCGCAACGGCGGCGCCCCCGGGGGCGAGCAACGGGCGCAGGCCCTCGAGCAGCTCGACCGTGCCGAAGTAGTTCACCGACGTCAAGAGCGAGCCCTTCCTGTCGGGCGACCCCGCCACGCCGGCGCACGTCACGACGGCGGCCAGGGACCCGTCCGCCAGACGCGTTGCCTCGTCCACGGCGCGCCGGCGTTCGCCGGGGGACGACAGGTCGGCGGTGACGGCGACGTCGGTGTCCGGCCGGTCGAAGCCGATGACGCGGAAGCCCGCCGCGCCGAGTCTGGCGGCGGTGGCGCGGCCGATGCCCGAAGCGGCGCCCGTGACGACGGCGTTCTTGACCGGGGCGTCAGGCAGCGCGTCGGGCCTTGAGGACGGCGAGGGCCTTGTCGGCGTGCGAGTTCATCGAGATCTCGCTGTGGATGACGTCGAGGACGGTGCGGTCGGTGTCGATGACGAACGTCGTGCGCTTGTTGGGGCCGAAGCCGCGCTTGGCGCCGAGCTGGGCGGCGACGGTGCGGTCGGGGTCACTGAGGAGCGGCAGGCCGAGCGACTCCTTCTCGTCGAACTGCTTCTGCTTGTCGACCGGATCAGCGCTGATGCCGACGGGTTGCGCGCCGACGGCGGCGAACTCGGCCGACAGGTCGCGGAAGTGGCAGCTCTCCTTCGTGCAGCCGTACGTCATGGCGGCCGGGTAGAAGAACAGCACGACGGGCCCGCTGGCGAGGAAGTCGCTCAGCTTGCGGGGCGTGCCGGTCTGGTCGGGGAGCTCGAAGTCGGGGACGGTCTCGCCGGTGCGCAGTGCCATGCCGCTCAATGTACGGCGTGCGGGGGCATCGTGCCCCGGGGCGAGGGACCAGGTGCCGGTGGTCAGGCCTCGAAGCGGAAGCCGACGCCCCGGACCGTGACGAGGTGGCGGGGGTTGGCGGGGTCCGGTTCGATCTTGCGGCGGAGGCGCTTGATATGCGTATCCAGGGTCCGGGTGTCCGTCAGCTCCTGGTCCCACCAGAGCCGGTCGATGCACCAGTCCCGCGTGACGACCTGGCCGCTGTGCGACATGAGGAGCGCGAGGAGGTCGAACTCCTTGCGGGACAGGTCCACGGAGCGCTCGTCGACGGTGACCTCACGGCGGCCGGCATCGAGGCGGACGGGCCCGACGGTGAGGACCTCCTCGTGGTGCTCGGCCACGGCGACACCCCGTCTGAGGACCGCTCGCATGCGCGCCACGAGCTCGCGGAGACGGAAGGGCTTGGCGACGTAGTCGGACGCGCCGAGCTCGAGCCCGAGGACGATGTCGACCTCGGAGTCCCGGGCCGTGACCATGATGATCGGCACGGGCTTGAGGGCGCGCATCTGCTGGCAGATCTCGATGCCGGACTGGTCGGGGAGCATGACGTCGAGCAGGACGAGGTCCGGGTGGACCCGGTGGAAGAGGCGGAGCGCCTCGTGACCGTCGCCGGCCGCCTCGACGGCGAAGCCCTCACGGGTCAGGCCCGAGGCGAGGGCTTGTCTATACGACTCCTCGTCGTCGACGACGAGGACCAGGGGACGGTTGTCCCGGGTCGGCACTGGGGTGGGGGAGCGCCCCGAGGTCGCCGTCACGTTTGTGATGGCCACGTCAGGCAGCGTCGTGCGGCGTGGGTCGAGGTGGGAGGCGGCGTGCGGTGTTGGTGGCGGTGGGGAGAAGGGCAGGCGACGGCGGCCGATGGGGGGTAGATCGCACCGACGTCGCCTGGGCGCGCGAGGAGGCGAAGCCCCGCGCCATGGTGACCAACGATCCGAGGATCCCGGGGCGGTGTGAGCGCACGGGCTCCGTCCGGATCGAGATGACCTCGGCCAGGTTGTCCCGGCCGTGACGGCGTCCGGCGCCGGGACCGGAACGGGAGTCCCTGCCGGCGTGGCCCATGTGCTGTTCCACGGTCGCCATCGGTGGTCACGCTAGAAAGCCGAGGTGAACGGCCTGTGAAAGCGTTGCAACCGGAAAGTGTTCTGTCGATGAACTCTTCTGTTTGCGTCCCCGGTGACGGCTGTACGCTCCCCGGGAAAGTTCCGGCGGCGTGGATGTGGGAGGTACCACTGATGACCGAGGCCATGGGCCACGGGGTGAACCAGCGCAAGGCGATCCAGATGACGCCCGACGAGGTGGAGGCGTTCTTGGCCGAGCGACGGCCGATGACGATGTGCTCCATCGGGCCCGACGGCTCCATCCACGCCGTGGCCATGTGGTACGGCTTCATGGAGGGTGCGATCGCCGTCGAGACGAAGACCAAGTCGCAGAAAGTGCAGAACCTGCGGCGCGACCCCCGCCTGACGCTGCTGTTCGAGGACGGGGACTACTACGACGAGCTACGCGGCGTGGAGCTCGTCGGCAAGGCGGAGATCATCGACGACCCGGAGCGGTTGTGGCCGCTCGGCGTCAGCGTCTTCGAGCGCTACTACGGCGAGTTCACCGACGACCTCAAGCCGTTCGTGGAGACCATGCTCACCAAGCGGGTCGCCATAAAGATGCACGTCGAGCGCACTGTGAGCTGGGACCACCGCAAGCTGGGCCTGCCGGCGACGCGGCCTGCCGCCGGCACCTCGTAAGACGAGGTGGAGTTCGCGACGACGCAGGCGGTCGGCGTCCCGCCGTCCCGGGCCATGGCCGCGTACAGTTCGCCCGCTTTTTACGAGGGTCGCGATGTGCGGGACCACATCGAGGTGCTCGAGGTGGTGCGGCACGAGGACACCGGGTCACGGCTGCTGATGGAGGTGCGCTTCGCCTTCCGGGGCCCTATTTCGCCGGCGGTCCAACGCTTCATCGACCACAACAAGATGACGTGGATCACCCGCAACGAGATCCGGCCCGACGAGGCCCGGGCCGACTGGCAGGTCCTGCCCGACCACTACCCGGACCGGCTGAAGTCGTCGGGCGTCTACACGTTCGACGGCGACGACGAGAGCTCGGTCGTGGGGATCGAGGGCGACCTCAAGGTGCACGTGCCCCTGCTCGGCAAGTCGGTCGAGCGGGTGATCGTCTCGGGGCTACGGAAGTACTTCGAGGCCGAGGTCCTGACGATCCCCGACGTCAGGTCTTGAGCAACTGCGCCATCCCGTCCTCGATCCCGTGCGCCAGCACGTCGATGTCCGGCGTCGTGTCGTAGTCGCCCGTGATCCCGAAGTTGACCTCGCCGTCGTAGGAGAAGATCGCGATCCCCAACCGGATCTGCCCGCCCAACGGCACGTAGGGGAAGGCGCGGAGCATCCGCCGCCCCGCCGCGTACAGCGGGAACTGCGGCCCCGGCACGTTCGTCGTGACCGTGTTGACGTTGTGCTGGGCCGCCCGGGTCGCAATGCGCATGCCCAGCGCGAGCAGCATGGGGGGCGCGAAGCCCGACATTGAGGTCAGCGCCTCGCCGGCCACGGCCTGCTTCGACTCCTTCAGGTCCTTCATCTGGTCGGTGATGGCGGCCAGGCGCACCGCCGGGTCCTCGATCTCGACGGGGAGCTCGGCGAACATCGCCGACACCTTGTTCTCGTAGGTGCCGTCGCCGACGGCACGGCCCGACTCGTCACGGGCCCGTACCGAAACCGGCACCAGCGTGCGGACCACCCGTTCGACGTCTTCGTCGCGCGCCAACAGCAGCTCGCGGAAACCGTTCGTGATACAAGCCAGGACCACGTCGTTGAAGGTGCCGCCGTGCTCCTTGCGCACCGTCCGGATGTCCGAAACCGTCGTCGTCGCCCAGGCGTAGCGGCGGTGCGGGCCCAGCGGACCGTTCAGGCTCGACACCGGCGTCGGCCGTACGAGCCCGCTCAACGCGAACACGCCGCTCGCCACCTCGGTGGCGTAGGCGGCCGCCTGCCGGAGCCAACGGGTCTGCGCCCGGGCGGCCCGGAGCTGCTCGTAGGGCGAGCGCACCATGTTCTCGAGTGCCTCGACGACGAGCTCGGTGCCCGACGGCTCGGCGTGTGGCGTCCATTGCGACGGATGTTCGGGCCGCGCCGCGTCGGGCGAGAGGTCCATGATCACGGCGAGCAGGTCGGTCCCCGAGACGCCGTCGACGAGGGCGTGGTGCGTCTTGGCCAACACGGCCCAGCGCCCGTCCTCCAGGCCCTCGACGACCCAGATCTCCCAGAGCGGCTTGGAGCGGTCGAGCGGTTGCGCCATCACGCGTCCGACGAGCTTGCGCAGGTCGCTCTCGCCACCGGGGGACGGCAACGCCGTGTGCCGCAGGTGGTACTCGATGTTGAAGTGCACGTCGTCCACCCACACTGGGCGCCCGAGCTCGAAGGGGACGAAGCGCACCTTCTGGCGGTACCGCGGCACCTGGTCGAGCTTGGCGTCGACCATCGCGACGACGTCGGCGAAGGGCGGCGGCGGGCCCTCGAAGATCGCGACGGAAGCGATGTGCATGTGCGACACGCCGTCCTCGATGTGCAGGAACGAAGCGTCCAGCGGGCTCAGGCGATCAGGACCCATGGCGGCCCTCCCTTCGCAGTTCGCGATTCGCGGTACGAGGTACGAGGCTCGACGTACCACGTTGTTCGGAAAGCTACTACCGCCCGGGTGGGACGGCCGGAGGGATTCCGACCCCGGAGCCCGGATCGAAACCGCTCGGAAAGAGGCCGGTCGTCAGCCCGCAGCCGGGGTCGCAGCGACCGCCGGCTCGCCCAACGACGCGAGGAACGGCGACGACTGCACCCGCCGGCGGGTCTCCTCGTACGCCGCCTCGATGACCCGGGGCGAGCGGTCCTCGGCCATCGCCCGCAACCCCATGACCCGCCGGGCGTCGGCGTCGGGCTCGAGGGTGATGACGGGGGTGCCGGCCGTCTGGAGGCGGGCCACCTCCCGTTCCATGCGCCGGTGGACGGTGCGGCGCAGCCAGCCGTCGGCGCCGTTGGCACTACCGTGCGCCGCCGACATCGACGAGATGATGACGACCAGGTCGAGGCCCTCGGACCGCAGGACGTCGGCATTGGTCACCGAGTGGACGCCGCCGTCGACGTAGTCGGTGCCGGCGATCGGGACCGGCCGGAAGTAGCCGGGGATGGCGCACGAGGCGAGGACGGCGGAGGCCAGGCGGGCGGGCGGGGCGCCGTGGCGGCCGAAGACGACGCGGCCGCCGTCGGAGCGGCGCACGGCGCAGATGCGCAGACCCTCGGGCCAGCGGTCGCCGGTGAGGTCGTCGAGGCCCTGCGCGCGCTCGGTGATGTCGAGTCGCCCCCGCGGGATCAGCGTGGAGAGGGCGACGTCGGCGCGGAAGGCGAGGGGGCGGCGGACGGTGCGGACGAGGAGTGCGGGCGAGGGCAGGCTCCAGGGGCGCAGCATGGAGAGGACGGTCGGCGTGGGGAGCGGGGTGTCCTCGGGGAGGATCCGGCGGAGGATGGCGCCACCCCTCCGGGAGGTAGGGACGCCGTAGAGCGAGGCGGCCAGATCCGTGGCCGGGACACCGACACGGAGAGCGGCACCCGTGACGGAGCCCGCGGAGGTGCCGACGATGACGGTGGCGTCGCGGGGGTCCCAGCCGATCTCCCGCTCGAGAGCGGCGAGCACGCCGGCCTGGTAGGCCTGCCCGACGACGCCGCCCGCGCCGAGGACCAGGCCGATGGACGGCGACTGCTTGACCCCCCCACGGAGCACCCTCATCACCCCCTTCTTACCCGCTGGCGCGAGTTGTCACGTCGATTTCACCAGACCGTGACAGCCGAGCGGTGTATTCGCCAAACGCCTGAACTGAGTTCAACCACTTCGCGACGATTATTGCAAGCAACCCCGGTGTGCGCTCGGACGTCGGGGACGGGGGCCGGAGCGTCGCTGCCTAGGGTGGGCCGGATCGTGAGCGAGCTCGTCCGGGTGGTGGCCGTCGTGGGCGGCATCGTCCTCATCGTGGGGATGCTGAGCGACGCCCTGGCGACGCTGATCGTGACGCAGGGATCGAGCTCGTTCTGGCGACCGACCCGGATCTTCTACACGGTGACGTGGCGGGTGACCCGGGCGGTGGCGGCGCGGCTGCCCGACCGGGCCGGGGAGTACTCGCTGAACGTGTATCCAGCGCTGTCGCTGCTCGGACTGCTCGTGCTGTGGCTGGCGGGGCTCATGGTGGGCTGGTCGCTCGTCTACTGGGGGATCGACCAGCGGCTGGGCGGGACGCAGGACTTCGGGACGCTCGTCTACTACGCGGGGACGTCGTTGGTGACGCCGTTGTTCGGCTCGGCGCACGGCAACGCGGTGCGCACGCTGACGTTGCTCGAGACGCTGACGGGCGTCGTGACGATCGCGCTGATGATTTCGTATCTGCCGGCGTTGTACGGCGCGTACTCGCGCCGGGAGTCCCGCCTGTTGACGCTCGACGACCCGATGGGCGGGCGCATCACGCCGATGCGGGTCGTCGTGCTCAACGCGCCGGGCGGCGACGTCGAAATGTTGTATCGGGCGTTCGGCGAGTGGGAGATGTGGACGGCCGACGTGCTGGAGAGCCACGTGTCCTACCCGATGCTGGCGTTGTTCCGCTCACAGCATGTGGGGCAGTCGTGGGTGACGGCGCTCGAGTTGGTGACGGACGCGGCGACGCTGGCGTCGGCGTGCGTGGAGGGCGCGCAGAGCCGGGAGCCGTATTTCCTGTACCGGCGGGGACGGCGGGCGATCCTCGAGATCTCGGCTCGTCTGCACATCCCCCGGGGCGACGGCGCCGTGTCGTGGCTCAACGAGGCCAACTTCGACCTGGCGTGGAACGGCCTGGTCGAGGCGGGGCTGCCGCTGCGGGACAAGGCCGCGGCGTGGGCGGACCTGCAGGTGCGGGGCAGCTACGGCGACCAGCTCGAGCGCCTGATCGACTTCCTGGTGGCGCCGCGGGGGTTCTGGGGCCACTCCGCCGAGGAGACGGTGGCCGAGGAGGTGGCGGCGGCGGCCAGCGAGGCCCGGCGGCGCGCCTTCGGCACGGATTTGCGGGGGCGCCGTTAGCCTGCCTGGCTGACATGGGGTGGACGACGCGGCCCGACTTGCACCGGATCACGGCGCACGTGCTCGGGCGCCGGCGGTACGCCGTGAGCGGGCACTTCGGCCTGCGGGCGAGCCCGGGAGGTATCTCGACGCCGGCGTTCGGGCCCGAGCCCGAGACCCTGCGGCTGACGCCGGCCTGCCTCGTCCGTGAAGTGGGCTCCGAGTCCCGGGGGCTGGCGCTGGCCGGGGCGACGCTCGGGTCGCTGGCGGCGTTCGCGGGCGCGGACCTGGGTGACGGGTTCTCGGCCGGGGGCGACATGCCGGCGCTGGGGCCGGCCGACGAGCCGCTCGCGCTCGACGCGAAGGAGCTGGCCGGGCTGTTCTCCTGGTTCGACATCGGGTGGCGCGTGCTCGACGAGGTGATGGCGGAGCGGACGGGTGAGTGCGTGACCGCGACGATCCAGTTGTGGCCCGAGCACTTCGACGTCGGGACGTCGGTGGCGCTCGGGTCTGGCGACGGGGTGAACCTCGGCTTCTCGCCCGGCGACGGCTTCTCCGACGAGGCCTACGTCTACATCGGTCCATGGGGCGCGGCGCGCCCGGGCCCCTCCTCGTTCTGGAACGCGCCGTTCGGCGCGGTCCTGATCCGCTCGGAGGTGCACGGCGTCGACGACGGCCTGGCCTTCATCCGCACCGGCCTCGACTTCCTCGGCGTGGGCTGACGTGACGCCCGTCCCGCTGCCGACCGCTGACACCGTGAACCTCGAGCGGCCCGACGCGGCGGAGTCGCAGACCCTTGCGGACGGGTTCGCGTCCGCGGTGGGCGGGTCGACGGGGTTGGTTCCGATGCAGCGCTCGCTGATTTTGGCGCTGTTCCCGGCGATGACGGAGCACGAGGTCACGCTCGACGACCGGCGGGTCATCACCCCGGCCGAGTTCGCGACATCCCTGGCGCGGCGCAACCTCGGATTCCGCTCGCGCGCCGTGCAGATGATGCTGCTGTGCGCGCTGGTGCGGCACCCCATTCCCGACGACGTCGCGGAGAACGTGGCGGAGTTCGCACGCGAGCTCGGGGTCGAGGACGGGATGGTGAAGGTCGCCGGCGAGTTCGCGCACGGCTCGCTCGGCCTGGCGGCGCACGACTTCATCCGCAACGGCTACGAGGGCACCTGGAACCAGGAAGCCTCGACCGCGGTCTTGCACTCGACCCGCGTCCTACAGGACGCCTGGGAGTTCTCCGTCAGCGACCCCGCGCTGGCCGACCGTTGGGC
Source organism: uncultured Acidimicrobiaceae bacterium (assembly GCA_963777485.1). Classification (GTDB taxonomy): domain Bacteria; phylum Actinomycetota; class Acidimicrobiia; order Acidimicrobiales; family RAAP-2; genus Bog-473. The sequence continues at coordinate 261,064 of CAVZQP010000002.1, forward strand.
GGCGCTCGAACACCTCCCGCCCGACGCGATCGGGCGCAAGGTGTGGGAGATGTACCAGGCGCGCGGGTTCACCTTCCCCGGCGCGCCGGGGTCGGCACCGCCGCTCTTGGCCCAGCACGACTGGGTGCACGTGCTGGGCGACTACGGCACGACCGTCGAGTCGGAGGTCGAGGTGTTCGGCCTGATCGCGCGGGCCAACGACGACCTGCACGCGTTCTCGCTGTTGGCCATGGTGATCTCACTGTTCGAGACCGGGTACCTGGCGACGGGCGCCGGACTCTTCCAATCCTCGACCGGCCACTTCTCGTCCGACCCCCGCATGGCCGTGCGGCTGTCGAACGCCATGCGCCGCGGTGCCATGTGCCACGACGGGCTCACCGGCTCGGACAGTATCGACTTCTTGCAGATGGACTGGTTTGCGGTGGCCGACCAGTCCTGCGAGGCGTTGCGGGAGCGGTTCTGCCTCGAGCCCAAGAGCGGCGAGGCGGTGGACGCGGGGTCCGTCGGGCCCTGGGAGCCTGGCGGCATCAGCCCCTTCCAGATGAAGGCCGGCCAGGCCATGGCCGCCGAGCACGGTCGCCGCTACGAGGCGCACGGCGCCGCGTTGTCGGACTGAGTCTGCGACTGTCAGGACTCGAGGAAGCGCAGCACGGCGAGCACCCGCCGGTGGTCCTGGTCGGAGACCGGGAGATCGAGCTTGGTGAAGATGTTGGCGACGTGCTTCTCGACGGCGCCCTCGCTGATCACCAGGGCCTGGGCGATGGCGCCGTTCGAGCGCCCCTCGGCCATGAGGGCGAGGACCTCGCGCTCGCGTGGCGTCAGTACCGAGAGGGTGTCCGAGCGGCGGGTGGCGCCGATGAGCTGGGTGACCACTTCGGGGTCCAAGGCCGTACCTCCTATGGCGACCCGCTCGAGCGCCTCGACGAAGTCGGCGACGTCGGCCACGCGGTCCTTCAGCAGGTAGCCGATGCCGGCGGCGTCGTCGGCCAGCAGGTCGGCCGCGTAGCGGGTCTCGATGTACTGGGAGAAGAGCAGGATGCCGAGGCCTTCGTGCTTGGCCCGCAGCTCGAGGGCGAGCCGGAGCCCCTCGTCGGTGAACGTCGGGGGCATCCGGATGTCGATCACGGCCACGTCGGGTGGGTTCTGCGCCACGGAGCTGCGGAGCGCCGACGGCTCGGCCACCGCACCGGTGATGACGAACCCGCGATCGACGAGGAGCTGGACGAGCCCGTCCCGCAGGATGGCCGAGTCCTCGGCGATGGCCACCCGCAACGCGGCCGGCATCACGCCGCGAGGGGAAGGTCGACCGTGACGACGGTGGGGCCACCGACGGGGCTCACGAGATCGAGGCGGCCGTCGACCGCACGCACGCGGTCGGTCAGCCCGGCCAGGCCGCTCGACGTCGAGCCGACCGTGGAGAGGCGCGCACCACCGCGCCCGTCGTCGCGCACGACCAGGCGCAACCAGGTGCCCTGCTGGGCGCACGACACGGTGGCGCGGGACGCCTGCGCGTGCTGCGCGACGTTGGCGAGCAGCTCGGCGACGCAGTAGTAGGCGATGGCCTCGATGGCGGGCGTCGGCCGGGCGCGTACGTCGAAGTGCATCTCGGTGGGGATGGCGCTGCGAGAGGCGAGGGTGGCCAACGCTCCTTCGAGCCCGATGTCGAGCGCGGGCGGGTGGATGCCCCGTGCGATGTCACGCAGCTCGGTGATGGCCTCCTTGGCACCGCGGTGTGCCTCGTCGACGAGCTCGCGGACGCGTTCGAGGTCGACGCGCTCGGTGTCGTCGAGCTTCTCCTTCGCCATACCGAGCCGCATGGCGAGGGCGACCAGCTGGGCCTGCGTCCCGTCGTGCAGGTCCCGTTCGATGCGCCGCAGGGTGGCGGCCGATGCATCGACCGTCGTGGTCCGGGCCTGCTCGAGGGAGCGCACCCGGGCGGCGACCGGGTCGGGGCCGAGCAGGGTGCGGATGAGGATCTTGTCCACCGTGACGAAGCCGCGCATGACCCACGGGGCGGCGAAGAAGAAGATCACGCCGAGGAGGAACACGCCCACGTTGTGGGGGAAGCTCGACGGCCCCGAGGGCCAGCCGTTCGACAAGAAGATGCCCTGCGCGAGGCCCCACATGCCGGGTCCGCCGTTGCCGTGCCAGAAGATCGGGCTCAAGATTCCGAAGATGGCGTCCCACCACAGGCTGAACGCGACGTAGAGGCCGAGCAGCGTCCAGGGCACCTTGACGGCGAGATAGGCCGCCGCGCGCCAGGCGACGCGGTCGCGCAGCGCCGTCTGCAGCCAGCCGAAGAAGCCGGGACGCCGCACGAACGGGTTGGGCTCCTCGATCGTTTCGCTCAAGAAATTGTGGGCCAAGACGCGCTGCCAACGGCCGACGCCGCGGGCGATGCGCAGCGAGAACGCGATGATGATCAACCCGACGAACGTGATGATGAGCCACACGCCCACGAACATCGTGGCGGCGACGACGCCGAAGCTGACGGCGGCCAACGCGCCGCTCACCACCCAGAACCCCAGCTCTGTCCAGGGGCGCCGGGTGAAGGGCTCCTGCAGGACGCGCTGGGCGAGCTCCTTCAGTTTGGCGACCTGTTCCTCGGTGAGCCCCAGCGACACCCCTTTGTGTTGGGGGTGCTCTGGTGGCGCCGGCGCCTCGCCGTCCTCGGTGACCAATGTCATGCGTCCCGCTTGATCAGCGCCACCGCTCCGACGGCGAGCGCAGCGACGGTGTACAGCACCATCAGCATGAACCCGATTGTTGCCGATAGCTGGTTGTCCTGCGGCACGACGGCGGCGACGGACTGGGCGAAGATGATCGCCGGCGTGTACTTGGCGGGATGCCCGGCGATGGTCTGGAGGAGGATCGGGGCCAGCAGGGTCACGCCGGCGAACGTGGCGATGGCACCCGCCGTGTGACGGATGATCAAGCCGAGCCCGAGTCCGAGGAGCGCGAAGAGGCTCAAAAATGCGCCCGTGAGGACGACGGCCCGCAGCACGCCGGGTTGCCCGAGGTGCGCGGTGGGAGCGACGCCGGTCGACAGGATGGCTTGGCCGAAGAAAAAGGCGGCGAAGCTCATGATCTCGCCGACGACGAGGGTGACGAGGCCGACGACCGTGGCTTTGGCGGCGAACAGCGTCTCGCGCCGGGGGACGGCAGCGAGGGACGAGCGCATCGTGCCGGACCCGTACTCGCCCGAGATGGCCAGGACGCCGAGGACGCCGAGCGCGAGCGACCCGATGGCGAGCCCGGCCATGGCCTGGTTCGTCGGGTCCCAGCCGAAGCCCTGGTACCACTGGCGCGGGTGATGCGCGGCGCCGTTCGTCGAGAGGAAGGTCACGAGCAGCGTGCCCAGCACCGTGATGCCGAGCAGCAACTTCGTCGAGCGCAAGGAGGCGAGCTTGCTCGCCTCGGCGGAAACCGCCTGGCGGAAGCCCACGCGTCCTTCTCGGGCGGCGGGCTCGGTGGTGGGCAACGACAGGGCGATGGTCATAACGAGTCCTTTCGGGGTCGGTGGTCGATCAGCGGGCCGGGACGAGCTCGCGCTCGCGCGAGCGGTACTCGACCGAGTCGGACGTGAGCTCCATGAAGGCGTCCTCGAGTGAGGCCCGGATCGGCGTGAGCTCGTGCAGGGTGAGGGACGCCTGGGCGGCGATCTCGCCGATCCGGGCGGAGGGCACGCCGGTGACGACGATGTCGCCGTCCTCCGACACCGTCGGGCGCGCACCTTCTTTGGTCAGCGCGGAGACCATGAGCTGGGGCGTCGGGGTGACCACGCGCACGGCCTCGGCCTGGTGCTGCGCGCTGAACTCTTCGACGCTGGTCTCGGCAATGAGGGTGCCACGCCCGATGACCACGAGGCGCTCGGCCGTGAGCGCCATCTCCGAGATCAGGTGGCTCGACACGAGCACGGTGCGGCCCTCGGCGGCGAGGTCCCGCAGGAGGTAGCGGGCCCAGCGGATCCCCTCGGGGTCGAGCCCGTTGACCGGCTCGTCGAAGAGGACCACGCCCGGGTCGCCGAGCAGCGCACCGGCGATGCCGAGGCGCTGGCCCATGCCGAGTGAGAACTTGCCGGCCCGCTGGTCCGCGACCGAGGTGAGCCCGACGATGTCGAGCACCTCGTCAATACGAGCCTCGGGGATCTCGTTCGACCTGGCGAGCCAGCGGAGGTGCTGGCGCGCCGTGCGCCCGGGGTGGAACGCCTTGGCATCGAGGAGCGCGCCGACCTCGCGCAAGGGCCAGCGCAACTCGTCGTAGAGCAGACCGTTCACCGTCGCCGCGCCCGCGTCGGGCACGTCGAGACCCATGATCATGCGCATCGTGGTGGACTTGCCCGATCCGTTCGGGCCGAGGAAACCGGTGACAACGCCGGAGGGGACGGTGAAGCTGAGACCGTCGACGGCCACGGTCTTGCCGTAGCGCTTCGTCAGTCCGCGGGTGACGATCATGAGGGCTCCTTTTCGGAGCCCCGGCAGGGGTTGCCGGGGCTCTGCCCTCCCAGGATGCAGCGTCGACGTGCCAGGAAGAATGCCGCTACCGGGCGTCTCGTGCTGGGGCTAGCCCCCCTTTTCGACCGGGTGGCTAGTGCCCGGAAGCGGCGGGTGACCCCGGCCACGCCGGGTACGACGGCGCCCTGTCGGGCGGGGTCGCGTACGTCGTCACCGCGCCGGCGGTCGAGAACATCGGCACGGATCCGGTGGGGACGGTGCCGGCCCTGTAACGCGCCCCGCCGTTGACGTGCTGCATGAGGCCGGTGCCGACCGTGCCTTCCTCGTCGGGACCCTTGGCGGTGGCGTCGTACCAGAGGAACGTGTAGTCGGCCGGCGAGGAATAGCTCGGGTGCGGAGCCGCCCCCTGGTAGCCGTAGGCCTGGAGCGGGCTGGTCGGGCCGCCACCGGTGGGCGGCGCCCGGAACAGGCCCTCGGTGTAGGTCTGGGGAGTCAGGTGCGGGCCCGCCAGCTGCACACCGGTGAAGAACTGCTGGTACGCGGGGAGAATGGCCGGGGCGGCAAGCGAGGCGGGGCTCGTGTTGGCGCCGTACCACCAGCGATAGAGGTGGTCGGCGTCGCCGGCGGCGACGGGGACCGGGACCGCCAGGCTGGACACGCCGAACGCATGCGACCACTCGCTCTGGTCGTAGTAGCGGGCGAGAGCGGAGGTGTCGGTGAGGACGATGCCGGTGATGATCCATTCGGGGTGGTAGCCGATGTTGGCGCAGGCTTTGGTGAGATAGATGGGCATGATCGGGTCGCCGGCGAACACGACGCTCGTTGCGCCAGAGCTCTTCAGCTTCTCGGCCAGCGTTGCGGCCTGGGTGGGCAGCGTCGTGAGGTTGAGGGTGTAGATGAGGTCGACCGGCGACGCCAGGTTGACGTGTGCGTCCCGCAGTTTCTTCTCGAGTGACGTCGTCAACTCGTTGAACCCCGGTGCCGGCGGCTGCGACGTCTCACTGACGATGATGAAGGACCGCTTGTGCGTGTGCAGCGACGCATCGCCGGCCCACACCGCGTCCTTCCCGCTCAGCTTGGCGATGATGTAGCCGACGGTCTCGTTCAGCGAGGTGTCCGCGGTGGGCAGGTTGGCCCATTGGTAGGGCGCGTCCTGTTGGATCAACGCGTTGAGTGACGAGTCGCCGCAGCCCACGCACAGCACATGGAGGCGGGCCAGCTCCGTCTCGTAGGCCGTGGTCTCGCCCGGGCCGCCGATGGAGGCGAAGGCATGGTCCTGCTCGGCCACCGTGACGGCGTCGGCGTGCGCGGCCACGGGATCGGTGTCGGCTCCACTGGCCTCGAACGGGATGAGGTTCACGTGTCGGCCGTAGAGCACGTAGATCTTGTTGAGCATGGCGACGTAGGCCTGGACGGTGGCCAGCGCCTGCGCCGGCGTCCCCGCCGCGCCCGAGATCGTCGAGGCCAGGCCACCTGGCTGGGGGTAGTAGTAGACGAGGTTGATCGACGTGGAGGTCACGCCCGACGAGGTGGCGCCACCGTTGGAACCGGTCGGCACCGGGACGCACGGCGGCGAATACACGGTCGGCATCTTGAGGCGGCCGGTGTGGTGGTCACATTCCGCTCCCCAGTTGTAGGACGACGTCTTCCCCTCCTTGGCGGCGGAGGCGTAGGTGATGGGCACCGACGACGAAGAGATGCCGCTCGTGCTCGTCGTCGGGGTCGCGGTTGGGGTAGCGCTGTTCGACTCGTTCACGGTGGCGACGATGCCGGCGGCGACGAGGGCCGCCACGATGAGGAGCACCGGCACCGCCATACGGACCCGGCTCACCCGCGGCCACGGCCGTTCGGCGAGTGGCGCGGGCGCCGGATCGGAGCCCGGCGTGTCGGTCGTTTCGGTCTCGCTCATGTCACTCGCTCCCGGTACCGGGTCCGGCACCCGCAACAGGACCCGTCCGCGAGAGCGCGAGCGGGTCGGATCCGAGGAAGGCCTCGCCCACCATGGGCGACTGCAGGACGTCGGTCGGCGGGCCGCTGGCGATCACGGCGCCCCGGTCCATCGCCACGAGGCGGTCGGCCAGTTCGGCGATGAAGGCGATGTCGTGCTCGACGATCAGCATCGTCGCGTCCAACTGGTCGCGGACGTTGCGGAGCAAGCCCAGCATCGCCTCCACCTCGCGCTGGGCCACTCCCGACGAGGGCTCGTCGAGGAGCACCACGGTGGGCTGGTGCGCGACGACGGCCGCCAGGTCGACGAGCCGGCGGGAGCCGGTCGAAAGCTCGCTGACGAGATTGTCGGCGAAGTGCTCGAGGCCGAACATCTCCATGAGCTCGTCGACGCGCCGCCGGACTGCGGCCTCGGTGCGCACCTGCACGGGCAAGCGGAGCATCGCGTTGAAGGGATCGGCGACGTCGGTGAACCGCTCGAGCGAGACAGCCAGGGCGTCCCGGACCGTAAGTGCGGAGAAGAGGCGCGAGTCCTGGAAGGAGCGGCCGAGGCCGAGCCGGGCCCGGGTGGCCGCCGTGCGGTCGGTGACGTCGACGCCGCAGAGCTCGACCTTCCCCAGATCGGGTCGCAAGAACCCGGATATCACGTCGAACAGCGTCGTCTTCCCGGCGCCGTTGGGCCCGATGATCCCGACCAGCTCGCCGTGGGCGGCGTGCAGCGAGACGTCGTCGAGGGCGGCATTGCCACCGAAGCTCAGCGCCAGCCCGCGCACCTCGAGCTCAGGGCCCGTCTCCCGTCCGGCACGGGGTCCGCGGGCCTGCGTGGCAAGCGAGTCGGACGCCTTCTGCAGGTAGACCGACCACAACAACTCGGGATGGGCGGCCAGCTCGGCGGCCGTGCCGGTGAACCGCACGACGCCGGTGTCCATGACATAGACGCGGTCCGCGACGGCGACGGCGACGTTCATCGACTGCTCGACGAGCAGGATGGCTGTGCCCGTCCGGCGCATCGACTCGATGGCCCCGAGGAGCTGTTCGACGACGATCGGCGAGAGCCCGAGCGAGAGCTCGTCGATCAGGAAGAGCTTCGGCCGGGTGATGGTCGCCATGGCGAGCGCGAGCATCTGCTGCTGCCCACCCGAGAGGTTGGCGGCTCGCTCGTTGCGCCGTCCCGCGAGGGTCGGGAATGCGGCAAAGGCGTCTTCGATCATCTGGGTGTCGCTCTCGCCGCGCCGGCGTCCCTGCCAGGCGGCGGCCCGCAGGTTCTCGTCGACGCGCAGGCTCGGGAACGTCCCCTCGCCGCCCGGCACCTGGGCCACGCCGAGGCGGGCGATCTCGTCCGGCGGCAGGTGCGTGATGTCGCGCCCGTCGAAGACGATGGCGCCGTGGTCGGCCTCGACGACCCCACCGATCGCCCGCAGCAGCGTCGACTTTCCGGCCCCGTTGGTGCCGACGATGGCCACGATCTCGCCCTCACCGATCTCGATCGCCACGTCGGAGAGGACCGGGACGCCGTCGTAGCCCACCCGCAGGTCGCGCACGGCGAGGAGGGGCAGCTTGCCGTCACGGCGGTCGACCAGCATCTCCGCCCGCGTGCGCATGGAGGTCCAGACGTCGCGGACGTCGCCTCCGATGAGACTGCCGGCGCTGGCCACGATCAGTCCGCCGATGGTGAAGATGGGCACCAGTATCAGGAGGCCGTAGCGGAAGCCGATGGCATCGCCGATGCCGCCGACGATCGGGAGCACCAGGAGCCCCGGCAGGACGAACAGCGCGCCGATGGAAAAGCCGACGGAGCGCACTCGGGCCGGGATGGCGAGCGACAGGGACGCCAGGACCCCGGGACCGACCACGGCGAGGGCGGCGACGATGCCGGCGTTCCCGATGAAGGCGACGGGGACGTTCGGCGCGAGCGCGAACAAGACCGCGAAGCCCGCGGCAATGACCGAGGCGACGGCGAGCATGCGGAACACCAGTCCGACGTCCCGCTTGGCGAGGCGGGTCGCGATCGTCGCACCCACCGCCAGGCCGAGAAGATCGAAGACTTCGACCGGTGCGGTGAGGTAGGCGCGCTGGAGCGCATCGAGGTGGAAGGTCTCCTGGTACTGCAACGAGGCCAACGAGGCGAAGCCGGCGATCGAGGCGGCGAGGAAGGGCAGGGCGACGAAGATGCGGCGCAGGGCACTGACCTTCCAGACCGTGCGCCAGGCCTCGCCCAACGACGGTGGCGGTTCGGCCGGAGCGTCGGCCACTGCCGGCGTGGGCACGTCACCCAGGGGTGCCGGCTGCCCGAGCTCGGAACCCAGCATCTGCTCGGACAGCTCGAGCTGCTCGTGCCGGCCCCGCGGCGGCTCCCGCAGGCGGGTACCGATCAGGACGACGACGATGATCGGCACGGCGAAGACGAGGAACGGGACTCGCCACGAGAAGAGGGTGGCGAGTCCCGCGCCGATCAGGACGCCGGCGATAACGCCGATGCTGTAGCCCGCGCGGTGGGACGAGTAGATGCGCGGGCGGGCCGGCACCGGGTAGTAGTCGGCCAGCAGGGAGTTGTGGGTGGGGAAGATGACGGCCTGCCCCATGTAGACGCCGACGAGCATGACGGTGACGAGCACCACGGAGTTGGCCAGGCCGACGCCGATGGAGAACGCGGCGCCGATCAGGGCGCCGATCAGGGCGATGCGCACCCGGTTCATGCGGTCGGCGAGCACGGCGACCGGCAGCGTGAACGCGAGCCCGGCCGCGCCGGCGATGGCGACGATGAGCAGGATGCCCGCGTTGGTGAGGTGGAAGGCGTCGCGGATGTTCGGGGTCAGGACGTTGAAGGCGCTCTGCGTGGCCTGGTCGAGCAGCTGGATCGCGAAGAGGACACCCAGAGGGAAGAGAGGCGCGCCACCACCCAGCCGACGGATGCCGGCGAGACGGCCGCTCATGGTGCGACCGCCGGGGTGACGGGTGGCGCGGCCTCGTGGCGGCGGCCGAGTGCGCCCACCGCCCAGTCGCGCAGGTCGTAGCAGAGGCCGGCCAGACCCCGGGGAAAGAGGACGAGCACGATGATCACGCCGAGGGCCGCCGGGAAGAGCTGCCAGCTCGGCGGCAGGTAGACCACGCTGCCCTCGACGATGGCCGCGCCGAGAACGGCGCCGAGGGACGACGAGAGCCCTCCGACGGCAGTGGACGTGAAGACGACGAGGCTGGCGGACGCCAAGAAGGACGTCTCCTGATACGACTGGGTCGCCAGGAGGAGCAGCACCCCGGCCAGTCCGGCGATGAAGCCGGAAATGGCGAATGCGGTCAGCTTGGCCCAGACGATGCGGACGCCGTAACCCGACGCGGCGCGTTGGTTCGCCGGCAGCGCGCGCAGGACACGGCCGACGCGGCTGTGGCGCAGGCCCTGGATCGCGGCGAGCACGAGCACGAGCACGCCCAGGCTCAGCTCGAAGGTCGAGGCCTGCGATGTGATGGAGACGCCGAAGAGGTAGGGGGTGCCGAGCTGGCCCTGGGGGATCCAGGAGAATTCGGCGGGGACGAGCAGGTAGCCGGAGGCAGCGAGCGCGAAGGCGAGCGTCGTGACCGCCGCGAACATGCCGTCGAGGCGCAGCGTCGGGAGGCCGACGACGACTGCGACGACAGCGGCGGTCGCTCCGGCGAGAAGGAAGGCGAGGCTCAGGTCCCAGTGCCAATCGATGAGCGCGACGGCGCCCATGACGCCGCCGATTGCGGCGAAGGACATCTGGCCGAGGCTCACCTGGCCCGACCACCCGGTGAGGACGACGATCGAGCAGCCGACGACGGCGAGCGCGACGAGCGCCGAGGCGCGGATGAGCTCGCCCTGGCCCATCCAGAGCGGGAGGGTGCAGGCGGCGGCGAACGCGATGGCCGCGCCGGTGGGCTTCGCCACCTTGACCTCGGTGAGGTCCCGCGCGGCAGCCGGCAGATCGCGCACGCTGCCGGCGAGCGACAGTGACGCCTCCACCTCGCGGTCGCGACGGGATGCGAACAGCTGGCGGACGAGGATGGCACCGAAGACGACCGCGGCGAGGACTGCGAGCGAGAGGGCGGGATCGGCCGGGTCGTTCCACGCGACGCCCTGCTGGAGCACGCCGAGGACGATGGCGGAGGCCGCGATGACGGGCAGCTCGGTGAAGTTGCCGAGCGCGAGGGCGGCGAGCGCGGTGACGAGCGCGGTGAGGCCGTACGTCGGATCGAGGGGGAGGCCGAGGATCGCCGCCTGGAAGAAGATGGTGACGAACGACAGCACGCCTGCGACCACCCATGTGACGGACTGCAGGCGGCCGACGGGGATGCCGAGCATGGAGGCGCGGTCGCGCCGGTCGCCGGCGGCCTGCACGGCGATCCCGATGTCGGTCTTGGTGAACCACAGCGACACACCGACGAGGCAGCCGACGGAGACGATGACCGCGACGAGGTCGTCACTGTTGAAGACGACCGGCGCGATGTGCCAGGTGAAGTGCCAGGGGAAGGACACCACCGCGGTCGAGATCGGCGCCTGGCCCCAGATGCGCGGAATGAGGAGGGCGATGACGACCAGGAGCTGGGAGAGCCCGATGGTGGCGACGGTGAGGATGAGACGGGGGGAGCGCCGGAAGCGGCGCACGACCAGGATCTCGACGGTCGCCGTGAGCAGGACGGAGGCGACGAGCCCGGTGGCCAGACCGAGGAAGTAATTGACGCTGGAGAAGCCGATGAGGCCGACGGCGAGGACGGCCGGCGCGGTGCCGAGGTCCCCCTGGGAGAAGTTGACGATCTTGTTCAGCCGATAGGTGAGCCCGAGGCCGACCGCCATGAGTGATCCCAGCAGGCCGAGGATGAGGCCCTGCACCCACACCCCGAGCGGGACCGGGAACAGCGCGAGCTGCAGCACGAGGACGGCGGCGACCGACACCACGCCTGCCACCGCCGTTTTGCCGCGGCCGGGGCCAATGCCGACGTTCAGCGCCTGACGCCTTTCATCACGAACGTGCCCCCCCGGGTCGGTCCGATGGTGCGGCTCAGGGTAGCGGTCCGGGACACTAAGGGATGTCCCGGGTTGTGCGGGGTGATGTGCCCGGTCAGAGTGGGAGCGATCGGCCGCCATCCGGCCCACCCGCTTCCCCCGACGAAATCGAGGCATCGTGACGCTCACCGACCAGGCTCCCGCCGCCCCGCGCGAGATGACGCCGGCCGCGCATTCTGTCGACCTGCGCAAGACCTACGGCAGCGGCGACGCGACCGTGCACACGCTGGCGGGCGTGAATGTCACGTTCCCGCGCGGCCGTTTCACCGCGGTGATGGGGCCGTCGGGCTCGGGCAAGTCGACGCTGATGCACTGCATGGCGGGGTTGGACCGGCCGACTTCGGGCCAGGTCTTCGTCGGCGACCTCGATCTCGGGACGCTCGACGACGGTGGTCTGACGCAGATGCGGCGCGATCGCGTCGGTTTCGTGTTCCAGTCCTTCAACCTGGTCCCGACGCTGACGGCGGGCGAGAACATCACGTTGCCGGCCGACCTGGCGGGCAAGAAGGTGGACAAGGAATGGTTCGACTACCTGGTGCAGCAGTTGGGCATCAGCGACCGCCTGGACCACCGACCGACAGAGATGTCAGGTGGACAGCAGCAGCGCTGCGCCTGCGCCCGGGCGCTCATCAACCGGCCGGACCTCATCTTCGCCGACGAGCCCACCGGCAACCTCGACTCCAACTCGTCGAACGAGATGTTGGCGTTCATGCGCCGGTCGGTGACCGAGTTCGGCCAGTCGATCGTGATGGTGACCCACGACCCGCACGGGGCCGCCTACGCCGACCGGGTCGTGTTCCTGGCGGACGGCCAGACCGTCGACGAGCTCGCCGACCCGACCGCCGACTCCGTCCTGGAGCGGGTTCGGAACCTGGGCGGCTGACATGTGGAAGGTCACGATCAAGGGGCTGCTGGCGCACAAGCTGCGGCTCGCGCTGACGGCGCTCGCCATCGTGCTCGGCGTTACGTTCATCGCCGGGACCTTCGTCCTCACGGACACGCTGCACAACACGTTCGACAACCTGTTCGGGACGATCTACTCGAAGGTCGACTTCCAGGTGCGCGGGGTCGCCCAGCTCGGAAGTGGCGGGAACGCGACGCGCAATGCGGTGCCCGAATCCGTGCTCGGCACGGTGCGGGGCGTACCCGGCGTCCAGGTGGCCGAGGGAACGGTCAACGGCCCGGTGCAGTACATCAGCCACGACGGCAAGGCGATTTCGTCGGGCGGCGCCCCCACCATCGGGCTCTCCTTCAACCCCGATCAGCGGATCTCCCCTCTCCGGCTCGTCCAGGGGAGGCCGCCGACGACTCCTGACGAAGTGGTCATGGACCTCGGAACGGCGCAGAAGTACGACTTTTCCGTCGGGAACCGGGTTCGGATCCTGCTGCCGCAAGCACCACCAAAGACCTTCACGATCTCGGGGATCGCCAAGTTCGGGACGGCGAACAATCTGGCGGGTGCGTCCCTCGCAGCCTTCGACCTTCCCACCGCGCAAGCGCTGTTGGGTCACGTCGGCCAGTTCGACACCATCAACGTGGTGACGGCGCCGGGATCCGACAAGCCGGCCGTTCAGCGCGCCATCGCATCGGCGCTGCCCCGCGGCGTCGAAGTGGTCACCGGCCAGACCGTCGTCAACGAGCAGACCAGCACCATCAGCAACGCGCTCGGATTCTTCAACATCGCGCTCTTGGTGTTCGCCTTCATCGCGCTGTTCGTGGGGGCGTTCACGATCGTGAACACGTTCTCGATCACCGTGGGCCAGCGCACGAAGGAGCTCGCATTGCTCCGCATCGTCGGGGCGAGCCGGGGGCAGGTCTTCCGGTCGGTGCTGACCGAAGCGGCGCTCGTCGGGCTCCTGGCGTCCCTCGTCGGGCTGGGTCTGGGTGTCCTGGCGGCGCTCGGCCTGGAGGCGTTGCTCGGCGTCTTCGGTGTCACGCTGCCCTCGGGCCCGCTCGTGTTCGAGGCGCGCACCGTGATCGTCTGCCTGGTCGTGGGCGTCGGGATCACGATGGTCTCGGCCATCGGGCCGGCGCGTCGCGCCGTGCGCATCGCGCCAGTCGAAGCCGTGTCGGAACAACAGGTCGAGCACGAGATCCCCCTGCGGCGCCGGTTCACGTGGGGTTCGGGCATCACCTTCGCGGGGATCGCCGCCCTGGCCGTGGGCTTGGTCGCGCCGGCCATCCAGCTGGTCGGTCTGGGTGCCGTGCTGATCTTCATCGGCGTCGCCCGGCTGGCGCCGGCGGTGGCGCGGCCGATGTCGAGCGTGCTGGGCCGCCCGCTCGCCCGTCTCCTCGGGACGTCGGGGCGCCTCGGGCGGGAGAACTCGATGCGTAGCCCGCGACGGACCGCCCAGACCGCATCGGCGCTCATGGTGGGGCTCGCGCTGGTGTCCGCGATCGCCGTCTTCGGCTCCTCCTTGTCGCAGTCGGCCACCCAGAGCATCGACAAGGGCATCAACGCCGACCTCATCGTCCTGGCCACGAACAACATGGGCCAGGGCACCTTCGGCACGACGGTGCCGACGACCGCGGCCTCCGTGCCCGGCGTCACGGCCTCGTCGTCGGTGTACGGCGGGCAGTTCGAGGTGCGCGGAGCCATCAAGTCCCTCGCCGCAGTGGGGACCACGAACCTGTCCGACACGCTGAACCTCAGCATGAACTCGGGCACGTCGGACTCGCTCGCCGCGGGAGAGCTGCTGATCGACGCGACGACGGCGAGCAACGACCATCTGGTCGTGGGCGGCACCGTGCCGGTCAAGTTCGCCCTGACCGGGGACACGCGCATGCGCATCGGCGGCATCTACCAGGACAACCAGCTCATCGGGAGCTATCTCGTGAGCGACCGTTTCTACCTGCAGCACTTCGAGAACCCGCTCCCCTTCGCCGTGCTCTTGAAGACGGACGGCAGCCCCGGGGCTCAGCAAGCCGTGCAGCACGCGCTGGCGCCCTACCCCAACGTGAAGGTCCAGACGCGGGCGGAGTTCGAGCAGTCGCAGGCGGCACAGGTGAACCAGCTGCTCGGGCTGGTCTACGCGTTGCTCGCACTCGCCGTGATCATCGCCATGATCGGGATCGTCAACACCCTGATGCTCTCGGTCTTCGAGCGCACGCACGAGATCGGCCTGCTGCGCGCCGTCGGTATGAAACGCCGGCAGATCCGCGCCATGATCCGCTCGGAGTCGGTGATCCTGGCCGTCTTCGGCGCGGTGATCGGGATCATCGTCGGGACACTGCTGGGCATCGCGCTCGTCTCGTCGCTGCACTCGCAGGGCATCACGGTGACCTCCGTCCCGTGGTCCAACCTGGTGGTCTTCCTCGTCCTGGCGGGCATCCTCGGACTGATCGCGGCGAGCTGGCCCGCGCGCCGCGCCGCCCGCCTCGACGTGCTGGCGGCGATCGCGGCCCAGTAGAGCCCGGGTTGCGGGCGTACAGTTTCGGGCGATGGCAACCGCGACCACGCCCGGCTCGTTCCGGCTTCCCGGCTATTCGATCGCCGTCGGGCCGTTCAGCCACCTGGCGGCCGAGCGGGACCGGCTGTCCGCACTGAGGTGGCGCCACTTCGACGCGGCGCCCCTCGGCGCGACGGTGGGTGCGGAGATCTCCGGGATCGACCTGCGCGATCCGTTGCCCGACGACGTCATTGCGGAGGTGCGCCGGGCCCTCTACGACTACAAGGTCATCTTCTTCCGGGACCAGCCCCTCACGCCGCAGCAGCACGTTGCGTTCGCCCTGCGCTTCGGCGAGCTCGAGATCCACCCGTTCCTTCCCTCGAACACCGGCGAGCCCGAGTTGGTGCGCTTCGAGAAGACCGCAGAGGTCAGCGGCTACGAGAACTCGTGGCACCATGACGTCACCTGGCGCGAGTGCCCGTCGATGGGTGCCATCCTGCACGCGGTGAGTGTGCCCGAGCGCGGGGGCGACACGCTGTTCGCCGACATGTACGCGGCCTACGAGTCGCTGGACGAGGACATCAAGTCACGCATCGACGAGCTGGTGGCGGTGCACGACTTCACCCAGACCTTCGGGCACCGCATGACCAAGGAGGAGCGCCGGAAGGCGAAGGAGCAGTACCCGCAGGTCGAGCACCCGGTGGTCTGCGCCCACCCCGGCACGGGACGGCTGCATCTCTACGTCAATCGGCCCTTTGTCAGCCACATCGCCGGGATGGACACCGACGAGAGCCGCGTCCTGCTCGACCTCTTGTGCCGGCAGACCGACTCCCCGGAGCACCAGTGCCGCTTCACCTGGAGCAAGGACGCGGTGGCGTTCTGGGACAACCGGGCGGTGCAGCACTACGCCTCGAGCGACTACTGGCCGCAGCGCAGGACGATGGAGCGGGCGTCGATCGTGGGGACGCGACCGGCCCGGGCCTGACCGGGTTCAGGTCGGCGGCTGCCCGTAGGCGGTCACCGAGATGAAACGCACCGGGAGCCGGATCAACCGGGCCGGACCGTGCGGGACCTCGCCGTCGAACTGCAGCGAATCGCCCGTGGTCATGAGGTAGGACGCCCCGGCGTAGCCGTACTCCATCTCACCTTCGAGCATGTAGAGGAATTCGGTACCGGGATGCTGGTAGAGCGGGAACACCTCGCTCTCGCTGGTGAGGGTGACCAGCATGGGCTCCATGCGCTTGGCGGGGCCCCGCATGGAGCCGAGCAGCTGGTAGCGGTGGCCGCTGCGCGTCCCGGGCCGCCCCAGCTCCGGCCCGCCCCCGGACTTGGTGTACAGCGCGTCGCGTTCCTCGTCGAGGCCCTGGAACAGAGAGGTGATGGGCACCTCGAGGACCTCGGCGAGCCGCGAGAGGGTGGCGAGGCTCGGTGAGACCTGGGCGTTCTCGATCTTGCTGATCATCGCCCTTGACAGCCCGACCCGTTTGGCCAGCTCCGCCGACGACAGGCCCACCTCGCGGGCCCGGCTGCGCACGCGCCAGCCGATGACCGACTCGATCTGTGTCGCGCCTTGCTGGGGGGGCACCGGTACCGCATCCTTGTCGTGCGCGTGCGGCCCCGGTGCCGCCTTGGGGGCGGAACTCCGGCCGGACTGCCGGGGGCTCACGCCGCCGTGTGCACCGACGCGTCGTCGCCGATGACGACGTCGCGCTCCGACGCGTCGTACGCGTGACGCGGTGGGGCGGGCTGCGGCTCCTCCCCACCACCGGCGACATCGATCCGGCGGGTGCCGGTGTCGGCAGCCACGGGTGCGCGCACGAAGAGGACCCCGTGCTCGGCGCAGGCCCGGAGTTCGGACAGGTTCCAGCTGTCGCCCACCCAGAGGCGCTGGCGGAACGTTCCGTGCTGGCGACCGGCCTCGATGACATCGACGCCGGGGCCCTTGGCCAGCTGGCGTCGGAGTGTCACGACGACGGCGCGTCCTTCGACGGACACGTCGATGTCCTCGGGAGCGACGCCGGGTGCGTCGAACTCAATGACCAGCTCGTCGCCGGTGCGGTAGACGTCGTAGGCCAATGGCGTGGCCACGGCTTCGTGGACGGTCGTGAGCTGCTCGATCTCCTCTACACGGAGGGGACGCAGGGTACGGAGTGGATCGACGATCTGAGGCATGGGGACCCCCTTCCTTGGCTCGGCAGGTGTGTACACTGAGAATATCAGTGATTAACTGGAAGTCAACGCCCCCCGAACGCATTTTTCGTGGCCGGACTCCGCAACCGGGGCCGGCCTGCCCACCGGCCGGGACCGGGGGCGCCATGGCCGACAGGAGAGGCGAACGTAGTGTTCGGGCATGGGTGGGGTCGGGCGTTTCGCCCGCCGGCTGCGTGATCGGGACGACGACCATCTGCCCCTGGGCGCCGGGCCGGTCTCGAACGGCGAGTTCGTCCCGGCTGCGCCGACCGCGCACGACAGCGCCGTCAATGCGCTGATCCGCCGGACGATCGACGACGCCAGCCGGCGGACCGGCATCGGCCGCCGGCGCTTCCTGCAGGGCGCGGGCGCTGTCGCGGCGTCACTGGGCGCGCTGGAGCTGGCGGGATGCTCGTCGGGTGCGGCGCGTCAGGCCGGACCGCGACACGGCGGGCACTTCGAGGTGCCGCCACCGGAAGACACGGCGGCGTGCGAGAACGCGTTGACGGGCTCGGAGTTCATCTTCGACGTGCACACGCACCACGTCATACCGGGCGGTCCCTGGGTGCAGAACTCGCCCGAAACCACGTCACTGGTTCTCTCCATGCTTCCCCCGGGATGCACCGACACGCCGCAGCTGGACTGCGTCGACCGGGCCAACTACCTCCACGACCTCTTCCTGGCCAGTGACACGTCGATCGCGGTGCTCACCGACGTCCCGAACTCGGGCCCGTCCAATGCGCCGATCCCGTTCGCCGACGCACTGAGCACGAAGGAGATCACGGCGGGGCTCACCGGAGGCGGCGCCAGCCGCGTGCTCGTCGAGAACGTCGTCGCCCCCAACGTGGGGCCGGTCGCTTCGACCCTCGAGGAAATGTCGAGTGCTGTGGAGCAGGGCCCGCCGGCCGCCTTCAAGGTGTACACGGCATGGAGCCCGTCCGGTCGGGGATTTTCGCTGGAAGACCCGGCGGTGGGGTTGCCGACGGTGCAACACGCGTACGACCTCGGCGTGAAGGTGTTCGTCGCGCACAAAGGTCTCCCGTTGGTGAACTTCGATCCGGCCTTCAATGGCCCCGACGACATCGTGGCGGTCTCGCGCCAGTTCATCGACATGCAGTTCGTCGTCTATCACGCGGCCTGGGACCCTTCGCATGTGGAGGGCCCTTACAACCCCAACGCCACCATTGGGATCGACTCTCTGCTCGCCGCGCTCGACAAGCACGGCGTCTCGCCGGACGACAACGTCTGGGTTGATGTCGCGACGTTGTGGCGCCAACTCTTGACGCAGCCCGACCAGGCGGCGCACGCCATCGGCAAGCTTCTCAAGCGGGTCGGGACGAGCCGGGTCCTGTGGGGCACGGACGCTGTCTGGTACGGAAGCCCGGAGGCACAGATCATGGCTATGCGGTCGTTCGAGATCAGCCAGCAATTCCAGGAGCTCTACGGCTATCCGGCGCTCACGGATCAGGTGAAGGCGGGCCTGTTCGGGCTGAATGCGGCCGAGCTCTTCGGCATCGACCCGACCGCGACGCGGTGCGGGCTGACGTCGGATCCGCTCAGCGCGAACATCTCCGAAGCGGCCCAACTGCGATCCGACGGCGCGCTCCCGTCCGCCTGGGCGCCCAACGGTCCGACGTCACGGCGTCAGATGTTGCGATGGCTCGCGTCGTCCACGACGCACTGGGTGCCGTCCTGACGGCGGACGCATGGGTCAGCCGTACTGCCAGCTCCGGACCCAGTCGATCTTCGTGGTGGCCGGAAGCGGTGTCACACCGGGTCGGTACTGGTCGCCTTCCGCGGCACCGAGCGCCGCGGTGAGCGCCAGGAAGAACGGTTGGTTGAACGGCTGGGGGGCCGTGTCGGGATTGTTGACGTAGGGCCCGTACACGTCGGTCATGCACGGTTGGCCGTCGTAGTACGTGGTGATCGACGTCGGTGTCCACAGCGCGGCATAGGTGTGGAACTGGCCCGCCGGGCTCGACCCCGCATGGACGCAGTTGTCGTCCGACGAGTTGGGGTCGTTGCTCGAGCCGGGATAGTGGATGGCCGGGACGTCGTTGTTGGGGTACTCGGAATAGAACTCGCCGTAGTCGATCTCGCCGCTGTCGGGCCACGGCCCGTAGAGCGTTTCGTTCTCGGGGTACAGCCACAGCGTCTCCTGGAGCCCGGGCACGCTCGTGGCCGGCATTTCCGCGCTGGCCTCGAAGAACCCGTACTCCTGGCTGAACAGGTTGTACGAGATGACCATCCCGCCCTCGATGTTGGTCTGCGCCTTGGACGCGTACGTCCCCTGGCACCCGATCGGCTGGGCCGACTGGACGACGGAGAGGTTCAGGGTGCCGCCCGACACGTTGATGGTGTCCGGGTTGTTGACGTAGCACACCTGATGGAAGAGCGGCCCGGTCCTGTACGCACTGGCGTACGTCAACATCGGCGACCACTTGGACCCGTCGAGGGAGGTGCCGTTGAACTCGTCGTCGAACGTGCAGTGCCACGACCCTGACGGGGCCGCGACCTGAGGTGCGGTGCCCGCGCACGGGCCGGAGTCGGCTGGCGCGGCGGGCGCCGCCGTCCCGGGAGTGGTGGCGGGCGCGGCCGGCGCGGCCGCGCGCGGCCCTGACGTACCGGGCGCACCGTTCTGGGTCGCGGAGTAGCCCGTCGATCCGCCGACACCTGCCGCGGGACCAGCCGCCGGAGGGGAAGACGTCGTCGTGGTCGTGGTGGCGTCGGGGCACTGGTCGACCATCTGCTGGAACAGCGTGCAGTTGCCGGGACCGGACGATCCGACGGCGTCCGCACCCGGGCCGTTCGCGTCCGCTTGCCCCGAGCCCGGGCTTCCGATCAACACGAGGGACAGGACGGCGATGAGGGACACGCCGCCAACGACGTTCGCAATGACCCAGGCGCGTTTACGCCGGTTGCCTCGTGGTTGTGACACCCTCAGCCCTCCCAGACGCCGAGCGACCCCGATTGCCACTGAGGAAAACCGCGTGCGGCCCTGAAACTTGCCACGGAAGTTGGATCCTGCCGCCCTGGGGCCCGATGATCACTCCGACATGCGGATTCACGTCCAGGTCGGTCGCCCGGAACCCGGAAAAGTCGTCCGGTTGACGGTATATCGGTTGCCGATATAGAGTCACAGGCGTGGCAGTTGCGAAGCGTGAAGGCGTGGAAGCCCAACCGGGGCAGTTCTCGGGGTTCGGCCGGTACGCGGGACCGGCGACCCTGATCCTCTCGAGCCTGGCCGAGGGCCCGAAGCACGGGTACGCGTTGACCAAGGACATCGAGCGATTCGCCGACGTCCGGCTGGCGCCCGGCACGTTGTACGAGGCGCTCAGCCGATTGGAGGGCCAAGGTCTGATCGAGGCGGTCGAGAGCGACGACCGCCGCCGGCCGTACCGGCTCACCGCCATGGGCGCCGAGGCCCTGCGCACCCACCTCGCGGCGCAGCGCAAGATCGCGGACCTCGGGCTCCGGCGCCTGGCGGGCACGTGGGGCGCAGCATGAGCGCGTCCATGCGGCACCGGGCCGAGCGAAAGCTCCGCTGGTATCCGAAGGAATGGCGCGCCCGTTACGGCGAGGAGTTCACGGAGTTGCTCGTGGCGGAGCTCGAAGAGCGGCCGCATTCACTCAGCCGCAACGTCGACCTGGCGCGCAGCGGGCTGACCGCACGCCTGGCGGCCGCCGGACTCGGTGGCCAACCGCTCGAAGCCGAGGGTTCCGGCCGGCGCAGCCTCGCCACGCTGGTCGCCGCGCTCTCGATCTTCTCGGTGGTGGCGGTGGCGCTGTGGGCACAGCTGACGATCGGATGGCAGTGGGCGCCTCCCGCGACACGCGCCACGTCGCTCGCGATGGTCGTGATGTCGGTGGGCCTCCTCGCCGTCGGCGTACTCGCCGTTTTCGCTATCGCGCCGGTGGCATGGCTCGCGCTGCGGTCGATCGCGATCCGCTGGCGCCATCTCCTCGGCCCGATCGGTCTCGCGATGGCGGGCCTCGTGGTCCTCGTCGTGGGGACCCATCACTTCGCCAACGGCTGGCCGGGTACGCGCGGCCATCCCTGGACCGACCAGGGGGTCGTGCCGGGCGGCGTCGCAGCGTACGCCTGGGCCTCGACCCTCTTCGTGACCTCGTACTGGCTGCATCCCGCCGCGCTGGCCCACTTCCCCGGCTCCGAGGTCGCCTGGATGCTCGTGAGCCCGGTCGCGGCGGCCGCCCTGATCGTCGGCGCCACCCGGATCGTCCGCCGGGTCGATCTCTCGCCGCGCGTCATCCGCTACGAGCGGCGGCTCGGGCTCCTCGCGGCCGTGACGACGGCGGTCTACCTCACCGGCGCGGCTCTTTGGATCGTCGACGGCGGGCCGGGTCCGCGCAACCTCTTCCACATCGGTTCGATCGACATCGTGGAGCTGGCCGCCCTCGCCCTGCTGGTGCTCGTCGCCGGGCGCGCTGCGGGTCGCATCACCGCCGGCAACGCGCCCATGTCGCGCGCCTGACCCGCCGAGACGAGGGAGTGCGGTCTCGGGTGACGGTCACCGATCACGACGTCCACGAACCCGAACCAGAGCAGCGCAGTGACGGGTGGAGCCGGCGCCGCGTCCTGACCCGTGGGCTCGGGGGGCTCGCCGGCCTCGTGGCTGCAGGTGCCGTCGGGTTCGAGCTGGTGGAGCACGGCGTCCTGCCCGGGAAGCAGGAGCTCGACCAGCTCGACGGTGCGTGTTCGGTCGCCGCCCCGCCGTTGCGTTTCCGCAATCCAGGGCCTTCCAGGTCAGGGACCTTCTTTTCACGGGCCCGGCACCGTCAGGTCGGCTACACCATCGCCTGGCCACCGGCCCATGGCCCGGGCGACGCGTTGCCACTCGTCGTCATGCTCCACGGGTTCGGCGCCAACCACACGAACGCGCTCACCTCCATGTCGCCGGCGCAAGCAGTCGCGCTCGACGTCGACGGTGTCCCGTTGCCGCCGCTGGCGATGGTCACCGTCGACGGCGGCGGCGGCTACTGGAACCCGCATCCGCACGACGACCCGATGCAGATGGTGGTCGGGGAGCTGGTCCCGATGTGCCAGACACTGAACCTCGGACGGCCTCCGCAGCGCATCGGCACCATGGGCGTTTCGATGGGTGGGTACGGGGCGCTGCTCCTCGCCGAGAAGGACCCGGGCCTCTTCGGCGCCGTCGCCGCCATCAGTCCGGCGGTCTGGACGAACTATGCGGAGGCGAATGGAGCCAACGCCGGCGCGTACGCGTCAGCAGCCGACTTCGCGTCGGACGACGCGGTGACCAACGCGTGGTCGTTGGCCCACACGCCTGTCCGCGTCGCCTCGGGTTTGGACGACCCGTTCCATCCCGGCGTCGTCGCGTTGGCGCGGGCGCTGCCGAGGTCCGCCGCCGTCGAGCTCTCGCCGGGCTGCCACACCGGGTCGTTCTTCACCGCAGAGGAGCCTCCCTCGCTGGTTTTCTTGGGCACGCATCTCTCCGCCGGCCGCTGATCCCGCCGCCTACCATCGGCCTGACCAGAGGCAGAGGACAGAGGGCGAGGTGGCCGATGGCGAAGGTCGTGCTGATCACGGGTGCGTCGGCGGGCATCGGCCGGGCCACGGCGGACCGGCTGCATGCCACCGGCTGGACGGTCGTCGGGGCGAGCAGGCGGGGGACGTCATCGGGCGGTTGGCAGCCGCTGAAGATAGACGTCGACGACGACGACGACACGAGCCGGGGGGTGGCGGGCGTCATCCGCGAGCACGGACGACTCGATGCGGTCGTTGCGTCCGCCGGCTGGGGTCTCGCCGGGCCGGTGGAGCTGACGCCGATCGACCAGGCCAAGGCCCAGGTCGAGACGAACTTCTGGGGCGTCGTACGGGTGGTGCAATCCGCGCTCGGGGCCATGCGGGAGCAACGGGCGGGCCGGCTCGTGCTGGTCAGTTCGATCGGAGGACTCATCGCTCTGCCCTTCCAGGCCTTCTACAGCGCGAGCAAATACGCGCTGGAGGGCTACGCCGAAGGACTGGCCTACGAGATCGAACCTTTCGGCGTCCACGTGACGCTCGTGGAGCCTGGCAACATCCGCACCGACTTCACGGCAAGCCGGCGCACCATCGATGAGGATGCCAGCGGGGCCTACTCCGACGCCGCGACCAGAGCGATCACGCTTATGGAGAAGGACGAGATGAACGGCGCGCCGCCCGAGTCGGCCGCCGCCGCGATCCAGCGAGTCCTCGAGGCGAGACGCCCCCGGCGCCGTGTCTCCGTGGGCAAGGTGGGGGAGCGGATCGGGATCCCGGCCAAGCGGCTGCTGCCCCACCGCCTCTTCGAAATGGCAGCGGGGTCCAGCTTGGGCGTGTGATTGGGCCGACCCGAATCCTCGGGGACCGTTCTGGGTAGATTCCCTCCGGGCACGGATGTGTGCTCGGGGGTTCACCAGCCCCGGAGCGAGTCAGAGTGGTGGCGCCTATGCGACGTGGTGTGAATCGGGGCACCCGGGGAACCGCCGGTCCGGCCCGTCCGGGGAGCGGGTTGCGATGACACGGACCGGCCTCGTCCTCCACAAGCACCGCCATGCCAGGCCCAATGTCTCGTATGCCGGGCTCCCCGGAGCGTCCTTCGGGATCCGGATCAAGGCGCTGTTGCTCACCTGCTGTCTGGTGGTCGCGACGTTGGGCGTGGGCTGGCTCGTCTGGAGCGTGCTCGAGTGGCGACGTGGCAGTACGGCGAGCTTCCGGTTGACCGGGCTCCGAGTCGTTCGTCATTCCGACGGCACGCCCATCGGCCTGGGGTGGTCGATCCTCCGCAACGCCGTCCTGTGCACGGTCCTCTTGATCCCGACGATCCTTGCTTGTGTCGTGATCGCCATCGCGTTCGTGATGGGAGCGTCCCCGCCCAACGACCTCTTCAGCAAGCCTCGCAATGCCCCTTGGGACCGGATCTGCAGGACCACCGTGGTCCAGGAGCGCCGCCGGCCGTTCTCGCGAGGGAAGTACGCCCGCCTGAGCGAGTGGCCACCGGCCAATGTGCCCGTCAGCATGAACTGACCTCCGGGGCTGGCCCGGGCGTCACTAAGGTCGCCCCGACCATCGGGGTCGGACGCTCGGGAGGGCGGGGCTCAATGTCGAGAGTGTCATCGACGGCACGGCGTGCGATGCCATCGCTGCTGATCGCGTTCCTCTGTGGGTGGTTACTGGCGACCTTGCTGCCGGCCGCAACCGCGACCGCCAGCGCGACAACGAGTTCGACCATTGCGTTCACCGCCGCCGGCAGCGCCGAACAGGTCTACGCGGTCGGCCTGTCGCCGGAGACGAAGGCGTCACTACTCGGGCCCACCGGTCACGTCGTCGCCACGAACCACGCCGACTCCCTCGGCGGGGTGTTGTTCCGCAACGTGCACCCCGGCAGCGGCTATCGGGTGCGCGTCGATGCAACCAGCGAGGAATCGCAACCGGTCACGGTCCACACACAGGCCTCGGCCCCGTGGGACCCGAGCGTCTACCGCCAGTCGATCCCGACCAGCGGGTACGGCTACCTGACGACGCGGGACGGGACCAAGCTCGCGATCGACGTGCGTCTCCCCTCCCAGCGCGCCACCACCTACCCCACCGTGATCGAGTACGCGGGATACGGGTACGCCGATCCCGCCGGACCCGACAGCGGCATTGCGGTCCTGGCCAACCTCATGGGCTTCGCAGTGGTCGACGTGAACATGCGCGGCACCGGCTGCTCCGGCGGCGCCTTCGACTACTTCGAGACGTTGCAGGACCTCGACGGCTACGACGTCGTCGAGGCCGTGGCCCACCAGCCGTGGGTGCTCGGCCACAAGGTCGGCATGATCGGGATCTCCTACGGCGGCATCAGTCAGCTCTTCACAGCCCAGCTCGACCCCCCGGACCTCGCTGCGATCTCCCCCTTCTCGGTGATCGACGCGACGGCGTCGACGCTGTACCCGGGCGGCATCCTCAACACGGGCTTCGCCACCGGATGGGCGCAGGGTCGCCAGCACGATGCGGAGCCGGCCGGCCCGCAGACAGGCCAGCCCTGGGCCTACCAGCGCATCCAAGGTGGCGACGCCATCTGCTCGGCCAACCAGGCCCTGCACGGCGAGGCGACCGACCTCGACGCCAAGATCGCCGCCAACTCGCACTACACCCCGGCCGTCGCCGACCCCATCGACCCCGTGTCGTTCGTGCACAAGGTCAAGGCGCCCGTCTTCCTGGCCTGCCAGTGGGAGGACGAACAGACGGGCGGCCAGTGTCCCGAACTGGTCCGGCACTTCACCGGGACGACGAAGAAGTGGTTCACCTTCACCAACGGCGCCCACATCGACTCGCTCGACCCCGCCACGTTCGACCGCTGGTACGACTTCCTCGAGCTGTACGTCGCGCACCGGCCGCCGCAAACCAATGCGTCAGGCCTGCACGCCGTGGCGCCGTTGATCTACCAGATGGCGATGGGGCTGCCGCCGGGCAGCCAAGTCGAGCTGCCGTCCGATCCCGTCCAGCAGATCCCGACGTACAACGCCGCGCTCGCGGCCTTCGACAAGCTGCCCGCGGTGCGCGTGCTCTTCGACAACGGCGCCGGGAAGCCCGCCGGAGTCACTTCCAGCGCAGGTGACCCGAATGCGGGATTCGAGAAGTCCTTCTCGACCTACCCGGTCCCGTCCACCGCACAGGCCTGGTATCTCGGATCGGGCGGCACGCTGGCCGCCAAACCGTCCGGCACCAACAGCACCGGCGCCGGTATCGACCAGTACACGTCCGACGCGCACGCGGTACCACTGACCGACTACAACGGATCCGATACCGAGACCGGCGGGTTGTGGAGCAACGCCTTGGCCTGGCAGTGGGACTGGCAGCAGAACCCGGCCGGCACTGCGGTCTCCTACGTGACGGCCCCGTTGGCGACGGACACCACGGTCGTCGGCGGGGGCGCCGTGGATCTCTGGGTCCGGTCGTCGACACCCGACGTCGACTTGCAGGCCACCGTCAGCGAGGTACGGCCCGACGGCAACGAGACCTTCGTACAGAACGGCTGGTTGCGGGCCAGCGAACGCGCACTCTCGAAGAGCTCCGCCGACATCCTCGGCATCGCCAGCACGGCCGCCG
This sequence comes from uncultured Acidimicrobiaceae bacterium, assembly GCA_963777485.1. Lineage (GTDB taxonomy): Bacteria > Actinomycetota > Acidimicrobiia > Acidimicrobiales > RAAP-2 > Bog-473. The sequence goes on from CAVZQP010000002.1 coordinate 287,152, forward strand.
ACCCCGTCCCGAGCTTCACGCCCGCCGACGCCGCGCCGATGCCCGCCGGCAAATTCGTGAAGGTGGTGATCCCCCTCTACGACGAGGGGCATGTCTACCGGGCCGGGTCCCGCATCCGCGTCACGATCTCGGCACCCAACGGGACGCAGCCCGTGTGGTCCTTCGGCCAGACCGAACCGTCAGGCACGGCGACCGTGAGCGTCGCCCACTCCGCGTCCATGCCGTCGAGCTTGGTGCTCCCGGTCGTGGCGGGCGTTACCGCGCCGACGCCGCTGCCTCCGTGCCCGAGCCTGCGCAGTGAGCCGTGCCGGCCCTACCGGGCGATCGTGAACAAGACCACGCCACAGTGAGCGATTTCGAGGTGCCCGGGTGCGCTCGCTCGAGCCGAAGCGTTAGCTCAGGCCGGCGCGGCCACGACGACGGCGGCGCCGCCGGTCTTGGACTCGTACATGGCGCGGTCGGCGCGGGCGGTCAGCACGTCGGGTGACTCGTCGGCACCGTCGGTCCACGCCATGCCGACGCTGGCGCCGAGCTCGAGCGTGCCCTCCGCGATGTCCACGGGCTGGATGCTCTCGCTGATGCGCTGTGCGACGGGGTGGACCGACTCGATGTTCGGGACCTCCGGGCAGACGACCAGGAACTCGTCACCGCCCAGGCGCCCGATGGCGTCGCCGGTGCGGATGGCGCCGCGGATGCACGCAGCCGCCCAGAGCAACGCCTTGTCACCTGCGGCGTGGCCGTGGCAGTCGTTGATCTCCTTGAAGCGGTTCAGGTCGACGAAGATCGCCGCCACGCCGACGCCGGACTCACGGGCGCTCCGGAGGGCCAGGTCGAGGAATTCGAAGATGGCCGCTCGATTCAGGCAGCCGGTCAACGTGTCGGTGGACGCCCGTAGCTCCAGTTCGTGGCGGAGGTCGACGCTCTCGGTCACGTCGCTCAGACAGCCGATGGCCCCGGTCACCGCGCCCGCGCCGTCAGTCAGCGGGCGCAGGCTCACCTGGCAGACCCGGGTGGTGGCGAAGTCAGGGTGGGGGACGACGACGTTGAAATGCAGTTCGAGCCCGTCGATCTCGCGCCCGGAAAATGCGGCATCGACGGCGGCATCGAGCCGGCGACGGTCGTCGTCGGCGATGACGGCGAACAGGCTCGCCATCTCCGGCGCCGGCGCCGCGCCCAAGATGCGGTGCAGCCGCCCGTTTGTGAACAGGACCCGCCTGTCCCGGTCGACCTGGAAGACGCCGACGGGGAGCGCGTCCGTCAACCGGGCGATCAGCTCCTCACGGGCGCGGACTTGTTCCGCCAGGCCGTCCGCGCCGGCCTCGGCCGGGCGGATGACGGTGAAGACGTGAGGGTCGTCGGGATCGTCGAGACGGTTGGTGTTCTCGCAGTCGATCCATCGCCATCCGCCGTCGGCCTGGCGGTAGCGCCCACGGAAGATCCGGGTCGTGCCCGGCGTGCCGATCATGGCGAACCACGCGCCGATAGCGTCGGCCTGGTCGTCGGGGTGGATGAAGACCGTCGAGGGCGACCCCATGATCTGGTCGGGTCGCCACCCGAGGATCTCGGTGACGGAGTCGTCGATCGAAGTGATGACGCCGGCTTCGTTGCGGATCACCCTGCATTCCGGCATCCGCTGCTCGCCCTCGCTCGGTTGGTCATCCATCACATCCTGAATCGGTCCATTCCGTCCAGGGCTTGATAGGACAGGAGGCCCAATCTGAGGGTCGGCTTCGCCGGCCGCGCCGGTCGTGATGCGAGGGTCCGTCGGCGGCGTCACGCCGGTCCCGCCGGGCAGGAATGAAGGGAGGCCCGCCGGAAGGGTTCGGGCAGGGCCGATGCCGCAATCCCTATGAAGAGGACGCAGCCCGGCTCAACGGTCGGCTCAACGCGGCGGCGATCCCTAGGCGTGGTGCCTAGCGGGCGTGGGACTTTCGGCCGTAACTCCTCAAGATCGTGCGCCAGGTGGACGAAACGCCTATGTGTATCGCGCTGCACGCGCGTGGATCCCGAGCCATGGGGGACGTGTCCGCCGGGGGAAAGAGGAAGCCATGGTCACCGAGGAGGAGTGGACCGGAGAGGTCGCTCGGACCAACCGACTGCGCTGGGTGAGCCTGTTCGGCGGGCTCTTCGTCGTCGCCCTGATTTTCGTGCCGTGCATCATGGCCGGCGAGGCGCTTACGTCGGGATTCGCCGCTGACCTCGTGGCGGCCGGCCTGATGCTCGTCATCCTCGGACCCATGTCGGCCGGACTGATCGTGCTCAGCGCGCGTCAACAGGAAAAGACGGACGCGAAGGTCCTCGCGTTGAACGCCGAGTTGAGCGAGGCGATCGCCAACGCAGACATGCAGGCGGGGATCCGGGATTCGCAGGTGCAGCGGCAGCGCTTCGAGAGCCGGCTGGCCAACGCGTTGGACATGGCGGAGGGTGAGCCGGAGGTCATCGACGTCATCGAGCGGTCGTTCGGCAGGATCTTGCCGGACGCTCCCGTCGAGCTGTTGCTGGCTGACAACAGCCACGCCCACTTGCACCGGATGGCGGCGGTGGGGCCCGACGGCGAGCCGCCGTGCTGCGCGGTGGACTCCCCGGACCGCTGCCCGGCGGCGCGCCGGGCGCAGATCCAGGCGTTCTCCGACAGCGACGATCTCGATGCGTGCCCGAAGCTGCGCAACCGCCCGCAGGGGCGGCTCTCCGCACTCTGCGTGCCGGTCTCGATCATGGGACGGACCGTGGGCGTCATCCATGCCACGGGCGAGCCCGAGGCCACCGTGGTCGACGACCGGGTCGACGACCTGACGACGCTGGCCAAGCTGGCGGGCGCCCGCCTCGGCCTGCTGCGGGTCATGGCCGAGACGCAGCTCCAGGCCTCGACGGACACGTTGACCGGTTTGCTCAACCGCCGCTCGTTCTCCGAGGAGTATGCGGGCATCGGCCATCAGCTGTACCCCGTCGCCGTCGCCATGGCCGACCTCGACCATTTCAAGACACTCAACGACACCTACGGGCACGAGACGGGGGACCGCGCCCTGCGCCTGTTCGCCCGCGTCCTGCGCGACACGCTGCGGACGAGCGACGTCGTGGGACGCCACGGCGGAGAGGAGTTCGCCATCGCGTTCCCGGATTGCTCGGCGGTGGACGCCACGCGGGCGCTCAACACGGTGCGGGCCCATCTCGACGCCGCGATCACGGTCGGCGGCCTGCCCAAGTTCACGGTGAGCTTCGGCATCACCGAAGCAGAGCCCGGCGAGGAGTTCAGCACCGTGTTGCGGCGGGCCGACGGCGCGCTGATGCTGGCCAAGCAGCAGGGGCGCGACCGGATCGTGCTGCACGAGTCCGTGGGCGGCGACGAGGTCCCGAGCGACGGCCGGGCCGACCTGCTCGAGGCACTCGACGAGGAGTTCCTGTCGTCGGACTGACCCCGGTGCCGTGCCGCTCCGACCGGACGCGTCAGGTCAGCAGATCGGCACGAGGCCCGAAGGCCCGCTGACTCTCAGACGGAGCGCAGCCACGCCTGCGCTTCATCGAGCGTCGCCCCGGTGAGAGGCCGGTGCTCCTTCATCGCCTGGACCTGTTGGGTGCGCGGGCGGGACCGGGCGCGCTCGATGCTGCACCGGGCACCTCGCTCGGCGGCTTGGGCTGCACGAGCCGCACCCCTCGTCGCACGGTGAAGCGCCGTTGCGTTCGCTGAAGTTCACCTGCCGGCAACGCGCACGTCACCGAACGGTCGAGGGCTGTTCGAATGCCGTCCGTACGCTCCTGCGCATCGAGGGAGGGGATCGACGCCGACAAAGAGGAGCAGACAAACATGAAATTGAGAGCGAGACTCGCGACGGTAGGTGTCGCCGCGTTCGCGTTCGCGTTCGCGTTCGCGACCGTGACGCCGTTGGCGGTGTCGTCCTCCAGTGCCTTCGCTGACGGCGACGGCCAAGGCCACGACCACGGCCACGACCAGATCAAGCACGTGCTCCTGATCTCGGTCGACGGGATGCACCAGTCCGACCTGGCATGGTACGCCGCCAACCATCCCAACTCGGAGCTGGCTCGGTTGGCCACGGGCGGTGCCGAATACACCAACGCACAGACGCCCGTGCCGTCGGACTCCGATCCGGGCGGCACGGCGCTGATGACCGGCGCCGACCCGAAGACCCTCGGCATCTACTACGACGTCGAGTACAGCCACGACGTCTTCCCGGCAGGGACGACGAACTGCTCCGGGCCGGTCCCGGGCGGCAACGTGATCTACGACTCGCCGGACGACAGCCTTCCCGCCGTGCAGGACCTGCTGAACAACAACAGCGGCAACACCTTCCCGTCGTTCGACGAGGGCGGCTCGATCTACACGAACGGGATCGACAAGAACCCGGGCCTGATCATGGGCCTGAGCCCGCACCCGCAGTCGGGCTTAGACCCGGCGACCTACCCGGTCGACCCCACGACGTGCCAGCCGATCCAGCCGTGGGACTACCTGGGGGTCAACACGATCTTCCAGGTCATCCACAACGCCGGCCTGCGAACGGCGTGGTCCGACAAGCACGCGGTCTACACGTCGTTCAACGGCCCGGGCTCGAACGGCATGAGCATCGACGACTTCTTCGGGCCGGAGATCGACGCGCAGGCCGTCGAGCCGAACGGCGTGCCCTACCCGGTCGACGGCGCGTGGACGGCTGACAACGCAGCCACCAAGCAGTACGACTCCTACAAGGTCCAGGCGGTCATCAACTGGATCAACGGCCACGACCACACCGGCAGCGGGCCGAGGGTCGGCACGCCGGCGATCTACGGGATGAACTTCCAGACGGTCTCGACCGCCGAGAAGCTGAAGAGCTCCCCGGCCGTGCTGATCGGGCCCGACGCGCACGGCAACTACACCGACGGTCCGTCGCTGGCCGGCGGGTACGTGAGCGTGGGCGGCCAACAGGTGCCGGGCCCGCTGCTCCAGAGCGCACTTGACTACGTCAACTTCGCCCTGCAGCAGATGGCGAACACGATCCAGGCCGACGGCGAGGCCAACTCGACGGCGATCGTCCTGACGGCCAAGCACGGCCAGTCGCCGCTGAACAACAGCCAGCTGCAGCGGATCGACGACGGCCCGATCGTCTCCGGCGTCAACGCCGCCTGGGCGGCCACGCACCCGAGCAACCCGACGCTGGTCGTCCAAGAGGCCGATGACGACGGGTTGCTGTGGTGGCTGTCGGACCGCTCGCAGGCGGCGACGGAGTTCGTCAAGGACTACCTGTGGAGCCACAGTGCCCCGGCGGTCAACTACGCCGGCCAGACCGTCACGGTCGCGCACTCAGGCCTATCGCAGATCTTCGCGGGCCAGGAGTCGGCGCAATACTTCGGCGTCTCGAACTCCGACCCGCGCCACCCGGACGTGTTCGGGATCTCACAGGTCGGCACGATCTACACCGGCGGCTCGAAGATCGCCGAACACGGTGGCGCCAACCCGGGCGACCGGGACGTTCCGCTCGTCGTCTATGCGCCCGGGACCGTGCAGCCCGGCCAGTCGAGCAACGGCGTGGAGACGACCCAGGTCGCTCCGACGATCTTGAAGCTGCTCGGCCTCTCTCCGAACTCGCTGCAGTCGGTCCAGGAGCAGGGCACGCAAGTCCTGCCCGGGATCGGGAACGGGCACGGGGACGGGGGCGGGCAGTAGCGAACGAGTCCCTTGTGACCGGGCTGCGGGGTGGTCCCGGACCGCTCCGTAGCCCGGCACTCGCTCGTCCGGAGGTCCTGAGACGCCGCTGCAGCCGATCGTGTCCTCGTCGGCCGGCCCCGGTCCGATGTGGAAGCAGCCCTCCCTCCAGACCCTCGGGTGTGCGGCACCGTGGGGGGCGATTCTCCTTCCCGTTCCCGCGCCACGGAACGCCGGCGTGCGGGGTCGCGCGCTGCGGGGGCTACCGCCCTCCTTCGTTGCCGGCACCGAGATGCACGGGCCCGCGCTGGGTGGGACTTCGGAGTGTTCGCCGTCGCGGCCCGAGGCCATTGTCGGGCACAACCTGACTGCTGGGCTACGAAGAAGTCGGGTGGTATCGCCTCATGGAAGCAATGCCGTGGCGCAGCGTCGTGCTCGCGAGGGCACCTCTTCGGTGCGTCACTCCGCGCTAGCCGGCTGAGCTGACCAGCCGTCCCATGTAGGCGGCACCGCCGAACGTGAAGATCCCACCGTCGGCGGCGGCCATCCAGTAGCCGTTCGTCGCGTTGTCGGGGGCCATCCCCACGACGGGCGACGCCAGGCGGATGCTGCCGGTCGAGCCGTAGAACGGAGCCTGCCCGTAGGTGAAGATCCCCCCGTCGGAGGCCACGAACCGGTAGCCCTGGCCGTTGGGCGACGCCTCCATGCCGACGATCGGCTTGTTGAGGTGGATGCTCCCGGTGCTGCCGAAGAACGGGGCCCCGTAGCTGAAGATCCCGCCGTCGGCTGCGACCTCCCAATACCCGCCCGTGGCGGGGTCCTCGGCCATGCCGACGACGGGCTTGTTGAGCGGTGTCCCGCCCATGGAACCGCGGAAGGCGGCATTGCCGTAGCTGAAGATGCCTCCGTCGGAGGCCACGAGCCAATACCCCTTGCCGTTGGGCGTCGGGGCCATGCCCACGATCGGCTTGTTGAGGTGCAGGGACCCCGTCGATCCGTAGAAGCTGGCGTCACCGAAGTTGAAGATGCCACCGTCGGAGGCCACCAGCCAGTACCCGCCGCCGTCGGGCGTGGCCGTGATGCCGACCAGCGGCGCGTTGAGCCGGCCGGTCAGCGACCCGAGACTGCGGGCAGCGCCGAAGGCGGCGACGGTGCCGTTGGCCTCGGCCTCCCAGTACCCGGACCCGTTCGGAAGCGGTGCGATTCCGATCGTGCGTTCGGAGACGACGGCGGCAACCTGGCTCCATGTCACGGTGACATCGCTCGGTTGCGCACACGATGAGACCAAGACGGCGGCGATGGAGCCCGATGCCGACGAGCCGGCACCCATGGAGAGAACCGGCGGCCCGGGACAGCCGCCGAACTCGTGCAGGATGATGTCACGGTGGATCCAGCACCCTGAGGGCGAGGACGGGCTGCACGCGACGTTCGTCGTCGCGGACCCGCCGTAGCCGTCGTCGTACATCATGTAGTAGTCGGCAGCGAGCACCGAAGGCTCACCGGCCCAAAGAGACCCGCCGAACGTGATCGGCCCCGCGTTGGTGAGCGAGGACGGAATGGGGGGATCCGTGTTCCCACTGGCGCCCGCCTGCGCGTACGAGTCGAGTTGCCCGGTCATGTCGTTGATCGGCGGCAGGCCGCGGTCCATGCGCTCGACGTTCACCACTGCGAACGTCTGCTCCGCAGCCGGCAACGAGGCCAACGCGGACTCGGAGATGTCCATGGTCCCGACGCCCTCCTGGGCTCGAGCCGAATCGATCGAGCTGAGCCAGTTGCCGCTGCTGGGCGCGATGTTCGACCCGGGGTTGGCCGGTGGCAGGATCCCGTCGCCTCCCGCGGGTGCGCCGGCGAGGCCAGCGGTGACGAAGCCGACGACCATGGCACCAAGCGGCAGCAGGATCGCGACGCGACGACGAACGCGGTTGTGCACAGTGTTTCCCCTCCTGAATCTCTTCCCGATGCTCACCATTTCCCAACGGGACGAAAACGAAACGTGGGTTGACCTCGAAACTTGCGCTGGCGTTGATCAAGAAGGCGACGTTCGGCGGAGTCGGCACCACCGAAACCGAACGCCACCTGCGATGTTCGGGAAAGAGCCAACGAGTCGAACGTAGCCCCGGTTGCTATATATCGATGATCGATCTATACCGGACAAATGACCGAGATACGGGAGCCGACCTTCTTGGTGCTGGTGGTGCTCGCAAGTGACCGCCTCCATGGATACGGCATCATCCAAGAAGTCGAACGGCTCTCGGACGGCAAGACTGTGCTCGGCGCCGGAACCCTGTACGCGACCCTCGATCGTCTCAGCATCGAAGGCCTGATCGACGGAGCGGGCGACGAGATCGTCGACGGGCGCCTCCGTCGCTATTACCGCTTGTCCAATCGCGGGAGAGCCGTCCTGGAGTCCGAATCCAAGCAGCGCATCGCCATGTCGAAAGAGGCTCTCCGCAGGCTGCGAGTTGCGAGCGTCACGCCGCGTCCAGCGTGAGGTCTCTCATGGGCGCGGGAGCCCCGCCTCGCCGCGCTCCCTATTGGCCCCTGTTTGTCGTTGCGTGTTGCACGAAGTTGGTCTCAAGAACCTTGTTGCACGCTGTTGCACCGCGAGGTGTCGTGGTTCCCAGCCATGCAAGCTGAGACCGAGTCGGGGATGAAATCGCTTCTGCCAATATCGTCCGACTAACGGAGAGTGGCCATCTAGATGTTCTGCCCACGGACCTTGTTGACGCGGAAAATCCCCAGATGAAGTGAGCCCCCGAGGCAGTGTGGAGCTGTTCACACACCCACACAGCCAAGGAGGCTCACTGTGCACCGTAACGCTCCACTCACGCCTGAAGGTCGACTCCGTCTGTGCCGCCTGATCGAAGACGGCTGGGCGGTGGCAGCGGCCGCCGAGTCGATGCGGATCTCGCGTCAGACGGCGCACAAGTGGTGGGGGCGCTACCTGGCCGGTGGGCGACCTGCGCTCGAGGATCGTTCGAGCCGGCCTCGGCGTTGCCCCACCAAGACTCCGGCCAAGGTGGAGCGCCGGGTGGTCGAGCTGCGGCGCCGGCACCAAGTGAGTGCAGCTCGGCTGGCTGGGCGTGCGGGCCTTCCGGCCTCGACGCTCCACGCCGTCTGGACGCGCCACGGGGTGTCGAGACTCTCTGACCTCGAGCGCCGAAGTGGCCGGGTCATCCGACGCATTGAGACCTCGCATCCGGGCGAGCTCGTTCATCTCGACGTGAAGAAGCAGGCCAAGATCCCCAAAGGCGGCGGCTGGCGGGTGCACGGTCGATCCAAAGAGCATCACGGTGGACGCGACCGTGTGGGCTACGCCTACATCCACTCAGCGATCGACGCGCATAGTCGGCTGGCCTACTCGGAGGTCCATGCCGACGAGAAGGGCGTGACCAACCTGGCCTTTTGGCGCCGAGCCAAGGCGTTCTTCGAGGGCTATGGCATCACCGTCGAGCGCGTGCTCACTGACAACGGCTCCTGCTACCGGGCGACCGTCTTCGCTACTGAGCTGGTCCGCGCCTCCATTGCTCACACCTTCATTCGGCCCTATCGACCCCAGACCAACGGAAAGGCTGAGCGCTACAACCGCACCTTGCTCAACGAGTGGGCCTACGCCCGGCCGTATCGCTCAGAGGCCGCCCGAACCCGGGCCCTTGCCCACTGGCTCCACATGTACAACCATCACCGGCACCACACGGCCATCGGGGGCCCGCCCATCAGCCGAGTCAACAACCTGGTTGGGCAGAACATCTAGACCCAGGATCCTCGAGGGACCGTGCGTCAGTACCCCTCTGCTCGAGTGTTGGCTACGACCGTCCGCATTCGTCGCAGTCATCCCCCTTGGTGTGTGTCGTCGTTCAAGGCCGACCCGCCCTTGAACGATGGCAACAGTGACGATCGGGCGTTGCGTCGTGACCTTACGTCTCACTTGGAGATTGCTGGACAACGCGGGCAACGTGGCAGTGACCGGTTGGTAGGGGAGTGGCCCACTGCGGCCTCACGGTTCGTAGCGTGTTATGGCTGGAGCAGACGTTCGATCGATTGCGAGTCATGCGGGCCGGAAAAGTAATAACCCTGACCGAGCTGCCACCCAAGGGAGCGCAGGCAAGTTGCCTGCGCTTCAGTCTCAATGCCTTCTGCCTCGGCGATTGCGCCCATTCCGGCCGCAAGTTGTCCAACGGCATGAGCAAGTCTCAGCCCTCGCTCGCCGGACGGCAGGTCATCGGTAAAGGACTTATCGAGCTTTATGACGTCGACGGGGAATCGGCTCAGGTACTCGAGTGATGAGTAAGCGGTACCAAAGTCGTCGAGCGCAATCAGAACGCCGGCTTCGCTGAGCTCTGTCAACGTATGAGAACTCCCTTTGGCATCGCCGACGAGAAACGTCTCGGTCACCTCCACCATCAACGCTTTCGGATCGAGAGCAACGCGGTCGAGGGTCCGAAGAATCCGAGCGGCCAGGTCCGGGAGTCGCAACTCGCGTCCCGACACATTCACGCTCATAAATCGAGCTGGCACTCGAGCAAAACGGTGACTCCACTCCGCTGCCTGTCGGCATGCCTCGTAGCGAACATATTCATCGATATCGACGATGAAGGACGTCTGTTCGGCCAGCCCAATGAACTCCGCCGGTTCCAGCAGGCCCTTCGTAGGATGGTTCCAGCGCACGAGTGCCTCGAAGCCCACAATTTCTTTGCTCGTGAGATCGACCACGGGTTGGTAATGGACGACCAAGTCCTTCAGTTGCGGTAGTCGCTCCAATCGACTCAAGGGCAGCTCGTTCGCACCGGTGCGGACGCGGCGAACCATATCGACGAGCTCGGTCGAAGCGCTCGTCTTCTCCAAATACCCTGAACAGCCGCCCCAAGCCGCCTCGAAGACGGCCGCCTCCTCGCTTGAGCCCGTAAGCATGATGACGCGTACGCTCGGCCATCGTTGGGTGATTTGCCGGGCCGCAGACGCACCATCGCCGTCGGGCAAGTTGTAGTCCATCACAACGACATCTGGCTGATGGGTCGCTACGGCGATAAGGGCGCCACTGACGTTGACCGCGCTGGCCACGACGGCGATATCAGATTGTCGATCGAGGTTCCGTACGAGGCTTTCCAAAACCATCTCGTGGTCGTCGACCACGAGAACCCTGATCTGCGAGGGGGCGTTCGAATCTGACGAGATCACTGCCCTTTGGGTGAGCCTGCGGGAGGCGCGCTCGAGACTGGCGCGTACTTTTTCAAGGAGGCCCTGCCGATTGAACGGCTTTTGGAGTAAGGCCAATCCCTCATCGAGCACCCGCTGTGGGCTCAATACGCCGCCGCTGTAACCGGACATGTAGAGAACAGGTCGGCCAGGCCTGAGTTCTTCGATGTGCTGTGCCAGCACAGGACCCGACATGCGTGGCATAACGGAGTCGGTCAGAAGAAGCTGGAAATCGTTCGAGGCGGCGAGCGCCAACGCGTCTTCGCAGTTGGCAGCCTCCAGCGTCAGATAGCCATTCTGTCGGAGGATCCGAGAAGCAACCTCCAACACTAAGGGCTCGTCCTCGACAATGAGGATCGTTTCGCCGAGCCCAGTCACGACGGAAACCGAGCCGGTCGGCCTCGTCGTGATGCCAACGTCAGTGTGTGGAAAATAGAGGCGGAAGGTCGTTCCGATTCCTTCCTCGGAGTAGACGTTCACGGTGCCACCGGCATCGGAGACGATGCCGTAGACAGTGGCCAACCCGAGGCCAGTCCCTTCGCCTTGCGGCTTGGTCGTGAAGAACGGTTCAAAGATGTGGCTTGCGATCTCCGGACTCATACCGGTGCCCACATCGCTCACGGCTAGTTCGACGTAGTGGCCGGGGGTGACCTCAGGATGAAGTTGGCTATAGATCTCGTCGAGCTCGGTGAGACCCGTTTCGATTGTGAGCGTTCCACCATCAGGCATCGCGTCGCGGGCGTTCACCGCCAGATTGAGTAGCACCCGCTCAATCTGACCGCGGTCAGCTCGGATGTTGCGCACATTGCTTCCCGATGCGACCCGCAGCTCGATGTGCTCCCCGATACTCCGCGACAGCAAATTGTAGACGTCCGCTACGACGACGTTGAGGTCAAGCACCTCTGGCTCGGTGATGTCCCGGCGTCCGAAGATGAGCAATTGTCGGGTGAGCTCCACCGCGCGTTCGGCAGCGCGTTGGATCTGCTGAACGTCCGTAAGAACCCGCGGCCGATCGTCGATTTCCTCAGCCACGAATGCCGCGTAGTTCAAAATGATTGCCAGCAGATTGTTAAAGTCGTGGGCAATCCCTCCGGCGAGTTGGCCCAGGCTCTCGAGGCGCTCCACCTGGCGCAGTCGGCTCTCGAAAGCACGCAACTCGGCATCTGCACGCTTGCGTTCGGTGATATCAAAGACCACCACGCCGATGCCAATCATCTGACCATCGGTCATGACCGGGTAGCAGCTCGTGAGCCAATGGTGAACCTTGCCCGGTTCTGCCCCTATTTCTCCCGAGATTTCGATGTTGACAACGGATTCGCCGGCCTCCAGTACGCGTCGACAGACCGGGTCGATCTGAGGCCAGATCTGCGGAACTACCTCAGCCACCTTTCGTCCGACCTGGTCCTGCACAGACGAACCGTTGACGGCGGACAGCATCTCGTTCAGCCGGATGATGCGCAGCTCAGTGTCGATGAACCCGAATCCGACAGGGGCGGTGTCCTGAAGCGTCTCGAGCATGCTCAAGGCCTCCGCGGTCGCGCGGTGGGCCTGCTCGAGTTCCTTCGCTGTCTCAAAGTGCGCAGTCATATCGCGTGCACTCGTCGCAGCAGCTACCACAGTGCCGTCGAGCGCAAGAACCGGTGACACCGTGACCGAAACGGTTATGAGAGTTGCGTCCTTCTTCACCCGCTCGGTCAGCAACTCTTGCACCGTCTCGCCCTGACGAATGCGGTGCAGAATTTGTGGGAGCTCCTCAGCTCGGTCTGGAGGAATCAGCGTCGCTATGTCGCGGCCCAGCATTTCGGCGGCGGAGTAGCCGTAGAGGCGCTCGGCCGCTGCATTCCAAGACACGATCTCTCCGCTGAGTGTCTTGCCGATGATGGCGTCGGCCGACGAGGCCACAATCGCGGCGAGGAACGGATCGACTTCGGGAGTTAGAGGGCCCCCCACCTCGCTGGACTTGAGCAATTCGAGGGGGTTCCGCATGTCCTCGGCCAGACCTTCGACCCCCTCCGTCTCACCATCCGTTGACTCATGGTCCATGAAGACAATGTGGCAGAGCAATCGAGGCACGCTCCTCTTGGAAACGGACCTAACAATTGGCACCCGTTCGGGTGTTTCTCGGTGGGAGTGCCCACCCGATCGGGTGGCCCAGTACGACCCGATCGGGCGAGATCCCACGAATCGGTCCGATCTAGCATCGGAGAGGACCGGCGGCACCGGAGCGAAGAGGAGCCAAATGGAGGACGAGGACAACCTCCACGAACAGCTCCTCTCTCTCCACTCCATCTCGGTCGAGATCGCCGGCCTGCACGAGCTCGGTGAGATCCATGATCGGGCGCTCGGCTACTGCCTCGAGCTCACGGATTCTGAGTTCGGGTTCACCGGCATCCTCCAAGAACCCGGGACTGGTGTCATCGCATCCGGCGAGCTGAGAGTCAGCGACATGGTGATGGAAGTGGCAGCGATCAGGGGATTCGATGCTGATCCGAAGTTCTACGAACAGTTCCGCGTAATGGCGCTTCGTTCGAGTGTGGCCGGGGTCGTGATAAGAGAGGACTGCTCGCATCTCACGAACGACGTGGATGCGGATCCCCATAGGGTCGGACTACCTCAGGGCCACCCTCGGATCACGAAGTTCCTGGGCGTGCCTCTTCGACTCAAAGACCGGGTCATCGGGATGATCGGGGTGGCCAACAAGCCCGGTGGTTACGGACCGGACGACGAACGCCTTCTCTCCACTTTCGCGGCTCAGGTGGCGGTGGCGGTCGACAACGCCCGCCTCTATGAACATCAACGCCAGATGATCGCGGAGCTCCGCCAGCTCCACGAGCGTCTCACCGAGGCCGAGCGACTGCAGTTGCTGGGCCGTGAGCGTGCGCGCATCGCGGGCGCGCTGCACGATCGGATCGAGCAAGTGGTCTTTACGATCGGAGTCCGGCTGAACGCCCTCTTGGAAGACGCTTCGCTCGGGCCGAGAGTGTCCCAGGAACTTGGTGCGCTTCGGCAGCTGTCGATAGATGCATCCGACGAGATCCGCAAGGCCATCTTCGCCCTCACCAGCCCGAGAAGGGTCAGCGGCGGCCTTACGGATGAGCTCCGTTCGATGCTCTCCGAGTTCGAACGCGAAACCGGCATCCAGGCCCATCTGTCGGTGACCGGGTCGGCGAGCAAGGACAGTGACCAGGTCGACGACGTGGTACGAGTAGTCGTTGAGGAAGTCCTCACGAATGCCAAAAAGCACGCACATGCTCGGGTGGTGCTCGTCAGCCTTCGATACGAGCCCCCGAAGCTAGACCTCGTGATCCAAGATGACGGCAAAGGCGCGCCCGAAGCCCTCTTGCGCACCTTCAAAGACAGCTACCTCCACTTTGGACTACGCCACATCCGTGAGCTGGTGATCGATCGTGGTGGCACCTTCGAGGTGACTAACGGGGATGAGGCGGGTTTGGTTATAAGGATCACCCTGCCACTTGAGGACGGCGCATGACGATCCGTATTGCAATCGTCGATGACCACGAGATCGTCCGGGAAGGTATCAAATCGATCCTCCAGGGCGAACCGGACTTCGAGGTAGTGGCAGAGAGCGACACTGCCGAGGGACTCGATGCGCTCGTGGAGAAAGCCAAACCCGACGTCGTCCTGCTCGATGCACGGCTTCCCGGCATCAGCGGAGCTGAAGCTTGTCGCGGACTTGTCGCAACACACCCTGAGATCGCTGTACTCATGGTCTCGACATACTCCGACGACCAATTGGTCGAAGAGTGCATTCGAGCAGGAGCCAAGGGTTATGTGATCAAAGACATTGAGCGGTTCAGCCTCAAAGAGAGCATCCGAGCGGTCGCGCGAGGTCAGGGCGTGGTATCACCGGCCGTAGCAGGGAAGATCCTCGAGCGCTTGCGTACCAAGGAGGAATCATCCCCCGGCGCGTCGTCTATGCCGCTGAGCGAGATACAGCTCGAAATCCTGCGTCTCATCGCGGCCGGCTTTTCCAATAGAGAGATCGCACGCCGCATCCACCTGAGTGAGAACACCGTAAAGTCGCACGTCCAAGAAATCTTTCGAAAATTGGGCGTAGGGAACCGGGTTGAGGCCGCCCTCACAGCCAGCCGAGAGGGGTGGCTCTGACCTTTAGGAGCGACGGGCCATCTGCCGAGCTCCGTTCGAGCGCACCTTAGCCAGCCGCCGAGCGCGGTTAACACCAGTCATCTCCCTGGCGATCGCGTTACCCCCCGCTGGGTGAGCTGCGAGAGTCGAGAGCGCCAATATCGTCGCGGATGCCTCGGAGGAGCGATCGTGCTCGCGATCGTTTCACGCCGCGGAACGGCACCTCGGCCACGCCAGAAGCCGCCATGGTGGGACGCGCCGCCGGCATGGTAGAGGTCAGATCGCTGCAAGTTGTCCTGTCTGCCAGACAACTCTCGAAGGGAGGCGCGGTCCCCTGGGCGAGCAAGATCACCGCCGCGTCGTCTCCTGATGCTCGCGAAGGTTTTGAAGAGATCGACGCGCCTTGCCGGTCGAGCTCGTCAGCTTCTGATCTCGACGGGTCAGCGCGCCGAGCTGTCGACGCGTACGACGGAGATTTGCAGCACCGCTGGTGTCATCTCGGCTGGCCGACTGCTCCATCGAGTGAAGACGCTCACTCATTCCGTTGATCGTCTCGCGGCGACTCCAAGACAGCCGATCCAGCTCCTCATCGAGGGGAGTGGACTCACGTTCCCTGATTGCGATCGCCCACAGGAACACGACAGTGGGAAGGGCAATCACGCCGATGAGGACCAAGGAGTGCTGAGACGGACCAATCGTCCGCTTGTCCAAGGCTAGGAGACCGATGACCTCGGCTGCCCATCCCAAGGCGACGACTGGGACCAGAAGGGCCGTTAAGAGAACGAGCATGCCGCGAATCAACCAGTGGAAGCGCTCGCGCATCGATTCGAAGCGTCGAAGCTTTCTGTAGCGGTACAGCGCGACCATCCGGCGCATGATGGGATGGGTGGCAGCACGAACCTCCACCGCGAGAGTTATGAAGAAGATCGGGATGACCGTCACCGAAGCGACGTAAAACTCAGCGTTGAAGCTTCGGGAGGACTCCGTGACTCGGAAGCTACTAGCACCGCCACAAGAGCACGTCAGGTCACGTAAACTCACGAAGGTCGTGACACTTTGGTGTTCCACTTGGGTTGGCCCTCTGACCTGGACCATTGGGTGGACCTTGTAGGACGGCTTTGCAACCCTTCGGGCACCTTGGATTCGCTCACCGATAAGGGAGGTAGTCAATGCGCGCGGCTGCGGGATCCGGCCGCGTCCAGGGAGTGAAAGAAAGGCCGAGGTGGTAACGACGCCATCGAGCCGATCGAGCGGGCCGCCCGACGCGACGAACGCGAGCCGCTGAATCCACCCTAAGCAGTCTGAGAGGAACCGGATGGCAACGACTCGAGCGAACATCGTTAGTTGCGGGCAGTGTGGGACGAAGAATCGGGTGCCGGCGAGCGCCTCGGGAACTCCCAAGTGCGGCAAATGCGGGTCGGTGCTGCCCTGGATCACCGAAGCCGACGACGACGACTTCGAGGAGGTTGCGGTGGCCTCCACGCTTCCCGTCCTGGTGGACCTGTGGGCGGAGTGGTGCGGACCGTGCCGCGCTGTCAGCCCGGCTCTCGAACAGCTCGCGAAGGGCATGGCGGGACAGCTCAAGCTGGTCAAGGTCGACGTAGACAAAGCGCCGACGCTCGCCCGCCGCTTTGGGGTCCAAGGCATCCCGACCCTCTTGCTCATCGACCGCGGGCAGCTTGTCTCCCGTCGGACTGGCGCAGCACCGGTCGAGGTGCTCAAGCAGTGGGTCGATGGTGTGCTCGATGGCGGTGCCCGCTGACCCCCACGTCGGTCGCCTACCTCGTCTCGGTTCAAAGCAGCTGATCGAAGGCGCGAAAGGTCGTGTCCCACTGCCGCGCATGGGGACGGCAAGGCAACCCGAGTCCTCAGCCTGGGTGACTGAGAGCGCGCTGCATCCAACGGCACAAGTGCGCGCCGTGGGGCACGATCGCGTTCTTTGTTACGCGGTCTGGAAGGCGCCCTCCGACGAGTGGGGACAACCAGAGATTGTGCCCGACCAAGACGCGCCTTCGATGTTGTGATGTGAATCGGCTCGGGTTTGACGAGCCTTGGCAATACGGGATATTCCTCGACGGCGACGCGGGTGCCAGCAAGACCGGATTTACCGGACGACGATTCAGTGCTTAAACAGGTCTGCTTGCTTTACCGGTCGTAGACAGGTTCGCAAGTGAGTTCCGGGCGTGACCGATCAGCGCACGCGCTGCGGGGCTGATCGGTCCTTCGGCTCGCCAGGCGAGTTGCACCTCGACCCGAATGGGAGGATGGGTGATGGTGAGGGCGTGGAGCAACTGGGGATGAGCGTCGGTGTACGACTGAGGCAAGATTCCGACACCGAGGCCTCGGGCCGCGAGCTGACCGAGTATCTCGAGGTTGCTGGCCTCGAAAGCGATTCGCGCTCGGACGCCGCCGAAGACGCATGCCTCGTCGAATCGGGTACGAAGACCGGTACCCAAAGGCAGGCTGATCAAAGGTCGGTCCTCGAGTGCTCGCAGGGTAACGCTGGCTTTCGCCGCCCACGGGTCCTGGTGGGCGACGGCAGCCACGAGTGGTTGCTCTTCGACGACCTGGGTGTCGATTCCAGCGGGGGGGCTGACTACCGAGCCAATCCATGCCAGGTCGAGCTGTCCCGCTCGCAGCGCGTCCAGCAGGTTGCCGGAAGTGGCCTCGCTGAGAGTCAATTCGACCGCGGGGTGGTCGTCGTGGAAGCCGGCGAGGAGGCTCGGTAGGTCAAACGGCAGCGACGTGATCATGCCGACCGAAACGTGCCCTCGGATGAGCCCCGTGAGCTCGTCGACCACCATACGGCAGTTGGCCACAGCATTCAGGGCGGCGCGCGCGTAGGGCAGCACCTCAGCGCCTACTTCGGTGAGTCGCACGGCGCGAGCGGAACGGTCCAAGAGGGTCTGACCGAGCTCGGCCTCGAGCCGCCGGATCTGGGCGCTAACGCCCGGTTGGGCGACGTGGAGCCTTGCGGCCGCCCGCGTGAAGTTGGCCTCTTCGGTGACAGTCACAAAGTACTCGAGCTGTCGCAGTTCCATAACCAAAGATGCTAGTAGTCAGTCAAACTAGGTCTTGGACTTCTGGCATTGACGGGCGCAAAATGCACGCTCTAACGCCGCATTCCCGGTTGGGGGTGCCCGTACTGCGGATGTAGGGCAATCGAAGGAGGGACAAATGCCGATCGGATTGCTAGTCATGCTCGCGTTCTTCGGTGGTTGCACGGCACTGGCCCTTGCTCCCTGGCGTCGGCCCGGCCCGCTGGCGATGCTGAGCTACGGGGTGAACGAACTGCCGCAGGTCGCGGCAGTTCTCGTCATCGTCTCGACCGCCCTGGCCTACGGCCAGGGTGACCTCCACGGCCTCGGAGGCCTCGGCGCCGCAAGCTTGGCCACGATCACGGTCCTGGGCCTGGGAGTCCTACTCGCCCGCTCCCTCAGGGCCCGGCCGGCCGTCGATGCCGCCCTGCGCGACGCCCTACCCGATGCTCCCGATGCCCGGCCAGAACCGGCCACCATCCGTGACACGTTGCGGACGATGTTGACTCCGTACCCGGCCCGTCCCCGTGAGGTCGTCCGAATTCGTGACCTGTCCTATGGCCCCGCCGGCCGCCACAACCGGCTCGATGTGTACCACCGCCGCTTGTCGGCGCCCGCCGCGCCGATCCTTGTCTATTTCCACGGCGGGGGATACTTCAGCGGCGGCAAGCATCGCGAATCGAGGGCGCTACTACATCGGTTCGCCGCCCGTGGGTGGGTGTGCGTTAGTGCCAACTACCGGCTACGCCCGGCTGCGACGTTTCCAGAGCACCTCGTTGACGCCAAGCGAGTCATCGCGTGGGTTCGCGAGAACGCCGCCGAGTTTGGCGCCGACACCACGACACTCGTCGTTTGCGGAAGTTCGGCAGGTGGCCACCTGGCCGCGTTGGCCGCCTTGTCCCCGAACGATCCGACCTTGCAACCGGGCTTCGAGACGGCCGACACCCGCGTCGCCGCGGCGATCGGCTTCTACGGCTTCTATGGTCGCTATTACGGTCGGGACGAGGGTGAACAGCCATCCTCGTCACCCCTGGACTACGACGCCTCCTCGGCGCCCCCCTTCATGCTGGTCCTTGGCGATCGTGACAACACCTATTTCCCAGTTGAGCTTGCTCGCACCTTCGCCCGGCACTTGCGCGCCGCCTCTGCCGAACCGGTGGTGTACGCCGAGCTACCCGGGGGCCAGCACGCCTTCGATCTCTACCACTCAATTCGTTTCGAGGCCGTCCTCGACGGCGTGGATGCCTTCGTTGACCAGGTCCTGTCGCGGCGGCCCGCGGAAGCCCGAGGTGTTCACTATGGCGCCGCCGGCAACGCCTCCTGAGTTGTGCCCGGGAGGCATTGCCGAACACACAGCCACGTAAAGCCGTGCTCCGCCGACCTCTCGAACATCGCCTTGCTCCCCGAGTAAGACCATCGTTCGCTGTACCGATCATCAAAAGCAGAGAGAAAGCCATGTTGACCATCCTCCTCGCCATCGCCGCAATCGTCGTCCTCCCAGTTACAGCCGCACTGGCCTTCCGCGCCCTTCGCCGCCAACAGACAGCCAGAGACCTCCGGATCGACAGCCCCCGAGGCATTGTGGAGGAACGTTTCGTGCCCATAGGGGGCGTCGAGCAGTGGATCGGCATCCGAGGTGAGGACGGCGCGAATCCGGTACTGCTCGTATTGCATGGCGGACCGGGAACCCCGTACTCGATCTTCACTCCTCTGCTGCGATCCTGGGAGAAGCACTTCACCGTGGTCCAATGGGATAGACGCGGCGTAGGCAAGACGCTCGGCAGGAACGGAAAGAACGGCTGCGGAGAGTTGACATTTGGTCGCATGGTCGACGATGCCATAGAAGTCGTGGACTTCTTGCGAACTCATCTGGGCAAGGACAAGGTGTTTCTGATGGGCGGCTCCATGGGAAACATCGTGGCCCTGCCTCTGGTCAAACGACGACCGGACCTCTTCTATGCCTACGTGGCTACCGACGTGACGCCCGACATGGTCCGCTCCGAAGCTCTCTCTTATGAGATGGCTGTAGTCCGGGTTCGCTCAGCGAGTAACGCCAAAGCGGTCGTTGCGATGGAGAAGATTGGGCCCGACCCGACTGGATGGGATGTGCGGGCCTGGACTCGCACCAAACAGAAGTGGGCCATGAAGACAGACCCGATTACGCCGAACTTGCTCCGAAAGCTGATCGTTCCGCGATTATTGACATCACCCAGCCACAGCGTTCGCGACATTGCTCATATCGTTAGCGGCATCGAACTGTCGGCGACTCGCTTGTTTGAACAGTTGATGGCCTACGACGCGAGGCGCATCGGGATAGCGGTCGACGTGCCGTTTTTCGTCTTCCAGGGTGACACCGACGTCCTCACCCCGACCAGCCTGGCCGAAGAGTATTTCGCGGAGGTTGAAGCGCCAGCCAAATCCTGGATCCTGGTCAAGAATGCCGGCCACTTCGCAGCCTTCACCCAACCCACCCAGTTTCTCACCGAACTCGTCAACCGAGTTCGTCCTCTGGCCTCGGCGACCAGCCCAACAACCTTTCAAACGATCAGGTAGGTGAATCAGAGTCTCCGTCCTCATCTAAGCAAACTGAGAGCCGAACTCATCTCAGGCCGATCGTTCCGCAGTCGAGAACCTAACTTGCAATGTGTCCTCCGCCTGGGAGCTGAGAACGCGCCGTTCTCTGTGGCACGGTGTGGCACGTCCAGGCACGGCGTTGTGGCATGACAGTGTCCAGTTGTTGGAGGCGGTGACGTGCCCGTGCGGATCGTGCACTCGACCTGCGATGTTTGTGAACCTGGGATGTTTGCCGAGAGCGGGCGACGGGAATCGAACCCGCGTTCTCAGCTTGGGAAGCTGATGTTCTGCCTCTGAACTACGCCCGCGAGCACAGGCCACACTATCCTCTGGCCCGCTTGTGAATTCCCAGGTGACGCTCGCACATCCGTCACCGAAGTCCCCCTAGGCGAGGAGTTTTCGTGCCGATCAGGATCATTCTGGGCCTTGGCCTGACCGTGGTGGGTTTCGCCATCGCCGCCCGGCGGTTCCACTGGCTGTCCCGGCTCATCCGGGCCGGCAAGCCCGACCCCTCACGCACGCGCGGCCCGATCACCCGCAAGGCCGAGGCCGAGGTCGTCGAGGTCGCCGGTCAGCGCAAGCTCCTGCAGTGGACGGTCCCGGGGCTTGCCCACTTCTTCACCATGTGGGGCTTCACCATCCTGTTGCTGACCATCATCGAGGCCTACGGCGACCTCTTCGACAAGTACTTCCACATACCGGGCATCGGCACCATGGGCTGGCTCGGCTTCGTCGAGGACTTCTTCGCTTGCGCGGTCCTGGTCGCGCTCGTCACCTTCTCCATCATCCGGCTGATCCAGGCGCCGAGCCGGCTGGAGCGCAAGTCACGCTTCTACGGCTCGCACAACGGCGCGGCGTGGCTCGTCCTCCTGATGATCGCCGGCGTCATCATCACGCTGCTCGTCTACCGCGGCGCGCAGGTCAACACGAACCCGACCCAGTTCCCGTACGACAACTGGGCCTTCGCCTCCCACGCCGTGGCGTCGTGGCTCCACCCGCTGGGCTCCGGCGTCAACGCCGTGCTGGCCACCGTCTTCCTCATCCTCAACATCGCCATCATCTCGGGCTTCATCGTCTTCATCGCCTACTCGAAGCACCTGCACATCTTCATGGCCCCCATCAACGTCGCCTTCTCACGCCGGCCGCGTGCCCTCGGCGCCCTCGGCAGCACCCCCGACATGGACATGGAGAACGTCGACGAGGACACCGTGTTCGGGGTGGGCGAGATCGGCCACTTCACCTGGAAGCAGATGCTCGACTTCGCCACCTGTACCGAATGCGGACGCTGCCAGTCGCAGTGCCCGGCCTGGAATACCGAGAAGCCGCTGTCGCCCAAGCTGCTCGTCATGAACCTGCGCGACAACATGTTCGCGATGGCCGGCCCCCTCCTGAGCAAGGAGGGCGAGCAGACCGCGCTCGTGCCGAACGTCATCGACCCCGACGTGCTGTGGGCGTGCACGACCTGCGGCGCCTGCGTGAACGAGTGCCCGGTCGACATCGAGCACATCGACGCCATCATCGACATGCGGCGCTACCAGGTTCTCATGGAGTCGGAGTTCCCTTCGGAGGCCGGCCTGATGCTGCGCAACGTCGAGAACCAGGGCGACCCCTGGGGCCTTGGCCAGGCGAAGCGCACGGAGTGGACCCACAGCCTCGACTTCGAGATCCCGGTCATCACCGGCGCGATCCCCGACGACATCGAGTATCTCTACTGGGTCGGTTGCGCGGGGGCGCTCGACGAGCGGGCCCGCAAGGGCGTGCAGGCCACGGCGCGCATGTTGCACCGCGCCGGCGTCACCTTCGGCATCCTCGGCCCCAAGGAGTCCTGCACCGGCGACCCGGTCCGACGCCTGGGCAACGAGTACCTGTACCAGGAGCAGACCAAGATGAACATCGCCACCCTCGACGAGGCCGGCGCCAAGAAGATCATCGCCACCTGCCCCCACTGCTTCAACACGATCAAGAACGAGTACCCGGCCCTCGGCGGCAATTACGAGGTCATCCACCACTCCCAGCTGCTCGAGCACCTGGTGAAGACGGGCAAGCTCGTCCCGGGCGCGGGCTACAACGGCACGGTCACCTACCACGACCCCTGCTACCTCGGCCGGCACAACCGGGTCTTCGAAGAGCCCCGTCACGTCCTCGATGCCATCAAGGGCGCCAAGCAGGTGGAGATGCGCCGTTGCAAGGAGCGCGGCTTCTGTTGTGGTGCCGGCGGCGCACGCATGTGGCTCGAGGAGAACATCGGCAAGCGCGTGAACATGGAGCGCACCGAGGAGGCCCTGGGCACCGGCGCCGACGTGGTCTCCACCGCGTGCCCCTACTGCATGATCATGCTCGACGACGCGGTGCGTGCCCACAGCAAAGAGGACGAGGTGCGGGTCCTCGACCTCTCGCAGCTCGTGGAGGAGTCACTCGGTCAGCCCGGTGGGGGCAACGGCACCAGCGCGGCGGCACCCGAGCCGGAGCCTCAGCCTCAGCCGGCCGGCTGACCCGACCTATACCCCGAGCCCGTACGCCCGCTCGGGATGCAGCGTGAGCACCAGCCGCTTGTCCGAGACCATCGCGGCCCGGTACTCCTCCCAGTCGGAGTGCTCGCCCGACCCGCGGCGGTAGTACTCGACGAGCGCGTCGACGGTGGCGTCGTGCGGGTCCGCCGCCACGGCTGAGAGCTCCGCCGACGCCTCGATCACGACCCACGTCCAGAAGTTCTCACCCTGCACATAGAGCGACGCCCGCGGGTCGCGCCGCAGGTTGCGCGTCTTGACCCTGTCGTCCGTCATGGAGATCCGCAGCGTGTCGCCCGGTCCCGGCACGAACAAGATGTTGGAGATCTGCGGGCGGCCCTTGGCCCCGATGGTGACGAGCGTCCCCTGCCTCCGGTCGCGGGCGAATGACAGTGCCTCGGTCAGATCCATGGATCCGACGGTAGCGGCCTCCGCCGCCACGGCGGCCGGGACCAAGAGATCGAGGGTCGGAGCCCGCCTACGCGGCCGCCTCGACCACCGCGTCCTTCGAGCGGTCGGCGATCACGAGGTGGATGATGGCCGCCACGATGCCGCCGACCAGCGGGGCGACGATGAAGAGCCAGACCTGGCTCAGCGCGGTGCCGCCCACGACGAGGGCCGGGCCCAACGACCGGGCAGGGTTCACCGAGGTCCCCGTCAGCGGGATGCCGATGAGGTGCACCATCACCAGCGCGAAGCCGATGGCCACGCCTGCTGCGCCCTGGATGGCGGCCTTGTGTGTCGCGAAGAGGACGACCAGCACGAACACGGTGGTCAGGACGACCTCGATCAGGAACGCGCCGCCCTGGCTCACCAATAAGTGCGAGGCCTTGCCGTAGCCGTCGGTCCCGAGGCCCTGGATGCTCTTGTGGTAGATCGCCGACGTCGTGAACATCCAGTACAGGAGATAAGCCCCGGCGATGCCGCCGGCCACCTGGGCGACCATGTACGAGATCCCCTCGCCCACCTTCATGCGGCCCGACGAGATGAACCCCATCGTGACCGCAGGATTGACGTGGCAGCCCGAGATGGGGCCGATGGCGTAGACGAGCGCCACCAGCACCAGGCCGAAGGCGAGCGCCGTGGCGACGACCCCCGCCGAGTAGCTCAGACCGAACAGTCTGAACCCCGGCCCGAACGACTCCGTGGCCACTCCGACCGCGATCACCACCAGCACCGCCGTGCCGACGAATTCCGCGAGGAGCTTCTTGATGCTCGGCATTCGGAAACCTCCTGTCCAGACGAGGAAATGGACATTCGGAAGTTTCGCAGCGCACCCTGACCAGGGCGCGGATGGTTTACGAAGCCATGATGCCGGCCGAACCCCGTGCCGGCCGAACCGCCTGCCCACCCGTAGCCTGCCCGAAGACGCCGGACCCGCCGCCGACCCCCGGAGGCGCCGACCGATCTAGATGCTGGCCATCGCCTTCTCGTCGGCGTCACGCAACCGGGTCGCCATCGCCGCCAGCATCTTGCGGGCGAGCGCCGGCACGGCGTCGAGCACGCCGTTGAACTGGCGCTGCCCGAGTACGAGCAACGTCATGTCGGTCTCGGAGACGACGGTCGCCGAACGGGGGCGCCGGTCGAGGAGTGCCATCTCGCCGAAGTACTGGCCCGGCCCGAGGGTCGCCACCTTGCGGTTGTTGCGCTTCACGGACGCCTGGCCCTTGACGATGAGGAAGAACTCGCGCCCGATCGTGCCCTGCTCGGTGAGCATGCGCCCTGGCGGCACCGTCACTTCTTCGAGCGCCCGCCGGATGGTGCGCAAGTCCCTGGCGGACGACGTCGAGAACAGCCAGATCTTCGAGAGGTCAAGTTCCTTTGCCATGGCCGCAGACAGTAGCCGTACGTGCCTTTACGTGCCCGTTTACATGGTTTTCGCCTTGCTGCAACGCTGACTCACGGCGTCGGTTGCCCCTTCGGGCCGTCGCCTGCGCCGGCGACCCACCCGTCTGTTGCGGCAGGGCCCCCTCCCTACCGCCGGGCTCAGACGGCGTCCGCGCCGCGCTCGCCCGTGCGCACGCGCACGACCGTCTCGGCCGGCACGACCCACACCTTGCCGTCGCCGATCTTGCCCGTGGTCGCCGCCGCCACGATGCCGTCGACCACCGCCTCGGCCTGCTCGTCCTCGACGAGGACCTCGAGCCGCAGCTTGGGCACGAAATCGACTTGGTACTCGGCGCCGCGGTAGTTCTCGGTGTGCCCTCGTTGGCGCCCGAAGCCCTGGGCCTCGGTGAGGGTCATGCCCTCGATGCCCATGTTCTTCAGGACATTCTTGACGTCGTCCAGCTTGAACGGCTTGACCACTGCCACCACGAGCTTCATCGGCATGCTCCCGTCGATCAACCGGGCTTCGTGCCCTAACGAGCACCCTAGTGACGTAACCCGGATCCGGCGCCGGGCGAATTCACACCGCCGTAATCTGCAGGAAGCAGGCTGTTCTCAGGGCAGCGGTAGCCTTCTTCGATGCCCGCCAACCGGGACACCGGGAACAGTGGCGATGACGGCGCACCCATGACGTGGTGGGAGCGCCTGAAGTACGCCATGGTCAAGCCGGACGATGAGCGGGATGACGCCGCCCCTGCTGAAGACCGAACCGTCGACCAAATCCAGGTCGATATCAACAGTGCGAACGATAAAGAGCGCGCCATCGGTCTGATCGCCGCCCCCATCGCCGCGCTGGTGGGACTCATCATTAGCTCAGCGTCCATCGACTACGCCCGTACACACCACCAGAGCGTTACTGTCTACGACGAACTCACCTACGTGCTCCTTGGGCTCTCGGTGTTGATTCTGGCAACGGCTTGGTGGCGCAAGAGACTTTTCCTGGGCATAACGATGGCGCTGTACGGCCTGGCCGTGTTCAACCTCCGCTATTGGGGATTTGGCGTCCCGTTCGTGATGGTGGGTGCCTGGTACCTGGTGCGCGCCTACCGGTTACAACAGGAGCTGAAAAGGACTGCGAGTGACACACCTCGGGCCCGAACGAACGGTGCCCGGCCGCGCTCGAACAAGCGTTACACACCGCCTACCTGACGATCAGGGATTCCTGGTAGCAGCACGGCGCCGGCTGCGCCGCAGCAGCACGGTGAGCCCGAGGAGCGCGGCCACGCCGAGGAGTACCGCCGGAAGGATGAACACGCTCGCCGAGGCGCGTTCCGAATCCACGATGGGCGGGGTGGACAACAAGGTTGGGTCCGATGGAACGGAGATCGCCTTTACGCGGTCGCCTGGTGCGTGGTGCGAGGACCCCGGCAGATTTTCGAAGACGCGACGGCCGTTGATCGTGTAACTGCCCTGGCAGGAATAGCCCGCCCCGTTGCTGCCACTGCCCCCGAGTAGCCCGAGGCACTTGGAGACCACGTAGGTGACCGGGACGCCGTGGTCCTTGAGCTCGTTGATCTGGTCGTTCTTGTTGATGCCCACCACAATGAACACGATGCCGAGCGCGGCGAGCGTCACCAGGATCAATCCGACGACTACCTGCCCCGCACGACGGGCGTCGACTGAGACAGAGGCGCCGCGCAGCGTGGAGATAGGTGCATCTTCCTTGTGTGACGCCGTGTCGCTGGCACCCACGTCGGGCTCTTCGGAGGTCGTCGCGATCGCCAGATCGTAGTGTCAAGGCTCCGAGTCACCGTTGGCTATAGGTCCTGATCAAGCGCTCGTTGTCCACAGGTATGTGGATTAACGCACTGGAAACACAGCAGTGACGATGCGGAAACTCCTGGACTGCATTCTTTCAGCGGCGGAGAACAGACCGTCTGAAGTGGCTTGTCGAACCGGGTGTTCTGTGCGTAAAGCACACAGGGTGGATCACCCGGACGGCAATGACAGGAGGAGAGCATCACGTGATCCATCTATTGGGAGCCGCGGTTCCCGTTCCTTATCCGAGCTGGTTGAATCCGGCCGACAACACGTGGCAGATCACCGCCGCGACCCTCGTCGGCCTGATGAGTATCCCCGGCCTGGCCGTCCTCTACGCGTCGATCGTCCCCAAGAAGTGGGCCGTCAACGTGTTGTCGATGATGTTCGCCGGATTCTCGCTGGTGCTGATCGTGTGGGTCCTCTGGGGCTACAAGATGGGCTTCGGGGCAACGTCTATCGGCGGTGGTGTCCGCGACGGAGTCCAGACGCAACTCACCGGTACGGGGACCTTGCAGCACTTCTTCGAGAACTTCGTCGGCAAACCCGGACAGATACTCAATAGCTACAGCGAACAAGGACAAGCGGTCTCTGCGGCAAACACGATCATCCCCTTCCATTTCCCGACCGCGAGCCTCGCCTATTTCCAGTTCGTCTTCGCGGCCATCACGCCGCTTCTGTTCCTCGGCAGCGTGCTCGGGCGGATCAAGTTTACGGCGTGGTGCATCCTCGTCCCGCTCTGGTCAACGTTCGTCTACTCGATCGACGCGTTCATGCTCTGGGGCGGCGGCTATTTCGCCCAGGAGGGCGCGCTCGACTTCTCGGGTGGGTACGTGATCCACATGTCTGCCGGCGTTTCTGGTTTCGTCGCAGCGTGGGTCCTCGGACCGAGGTTGCTCCGAGATAGGCAGCACGCCTTGCCCAACAACCTGGTGATGGCGGCGGTCGGGGCCGGCATCCTGTGGCTGGGTTGGAACGGCTTCAACGGTGGTGACCCGTACTACGCGGGCGCCAGCGCGGCATCCGCCGTCATCAATACGAACCTCGCCACCGCGACCGGCGTCCTCGTATGGATGTTGATGGACGCGTGGCTCACCAAGGAACGCAAACCAACGTTCCTCGGCGGCGTCAACGGCATGATCTGCGGCCTCGTCGGTATCACGCCGTGTGCGGGCTGGGTCAACGGCTGGGGCGCCATCGCCGTCGGTGCGATCTGCTGTGCCGTCGTCTGGGTCGCCTGGAACTACCTCTCGAAGGTGCGGCCCTTCTCGAAGGTCGACGATGCGCTCGGCGTCGTCTACACCCACGGCATCGCCGGCTTCATGGGCGGCATGCTGCTCGGCATCTTCGGGGACCCGAACATGATCGAGTACGGGTGCGGTCACCTCACCGCGAACGGTCAGGTCGTGGCGACGACGGGGGCGACGTACTTGTCGACGACCAAGTCCTGCACGCCGTTCGGCGTCCAGGGACTGATGTACACGGGGTCCGCCCATCAGCTGTGGGAGCAGTTCCGGGCTGCGATCTTCGTCATCATCTGGTCGGCGGTGATCACCTTCCTCATCATGTGGCTGATCAAGCTGGTGCTCCGGGGTGCCCGCTACAAGGACGACACCCTCGAGGTCGGTGACCTCGCCATTCACGGTGAGGAGGCCTTCCCCGAGGAGACGCTTGCCACCCGCAGCGACGGTGCGTTCGCCATGGCCGGCATCGGCGAAGGACGATCACCAGATCCCGAACCGGCGCCGCCTCCCGGCGGCGGTTCCTAGGCCCGGACACTCAGGACGAAAGGAGATCGACAATGAAGCTGATCGTGGCAGTGCTCAAGCCGTTCAAGCTCGACGATGTCAAGGAGGTCCTCAAGGGCAAGGGTGTGCAGGGCATGACGCTCACCGAAGCCCAGGGTTTCGGGCGACAGCGTGGGCACACCGAGGTGTACCGAGGAGCGGAGTACGAAGTGGACTTCGTCCCGAAGATCCGCCTCGAGGTGCTCGTGGACGACAGTCAGGTCGACGATGTGGTCGATGCCATCGTCGGCACCGCCGCCACCGGCAAGATCGGTGACGGAAAGGTGTGGGTCGTCCCGGTTGACACGGTGGTGCGCGTGCGAACTGGAGAACGCGGGACCGACGCGTTGTAACGACGCGGGTTCTGCTTGAGATCGGATTGGCCGGGGCGCGGCGAGGCGCCCCGGCCTTCCGCCGTCTTGGGGCAGGTTCGGATCAGGCGCTCGCGTCGCCCTGGCGGGCGACGGCAGCAGCCGCTGCGGCCGCTGCGGCGGGGTCGCCGAGATACTCGGCAGCGCGCACCTTCAGGTCGTCATCGAGGCGCATGCGGTAGGGAATGCCTGTGGGAATCTCGACCTCGGTGATGTCTTCGTCGGCGATCTGCTGGAGGTGCTTGCGCAGCGCACGGATGGAGTTGCCGTGGGCGGAAACGAGGACGGCGCCCCCCAGCGTGGCGGCGCTTCGCAGGTCGGGCACGATGGCGGTTTCCCAGTAGGGGACGGTGCGGGCGACCACGTCCTCGAGGCATTCCGTACGGGGGATGTCGGCCGGGTCGAGGTCGCGGTAGCGGGGATCAGCGCTGACGTCGTAGGGGTTGTCGGCTGATAGCGGAGGAGGCGGGGTGTCGTAGCTGCGGCGCCAGAGCATGAACTGGTCCTCACCGAACTGCTGCTTGATCTCGGCCTTGTTCTTGCCCTGGAGGTCGCCGTAGTGCCGCTCGTTGAGCCGCCAGTCTCGGCGAACGGGCAGCCAGCTGCGTCCGGCAGCGGCCAAGGCGAGCTCGGCTGTGCGGATGGCACGAGTGAGGACCGACGTATGGAGGATCCTCAGGTCGAGGCCCTCGGTCTCGGCCAGCAGCTCGCCACCGGCCCGGGCCTCGGCCTCACCAGCAGCGCTTAGGTCGACGTCTACCCACCCGGTGAACAGGTTCTTCGCGTTCCAGGTGGACTGGCCGTGGCGTAATAGGACCAGGTCGAGCACGCTCCGATCGTAGGGGGACCCGGCCGAATGGCTGTAATCCGCCCGGTCGGACGGCTCGTTGCCTTTCACGTGGGATGGGCCGGGAACTGCCCATCGGGCAATCACTATTGGCGGTCGCCATGACGCAAAGGGAGGTTCGGCCCTAGTCATCGTGCAACCCCCAGTGCCACGATGCGGGTTGTCGAGGTTCTTGAGCGGTGCGGACTCGCCATCTGCGCCGCCAGCCTCGGATGTCGGGGTGATGGTGGCTGGCCCCGTCGATCCGCCGAACTGCGGGGCCAGCCCGCACCCCTAGCGGTCCGCCAGCGCTCCCACCTGGAGTTCTCTCTCCCGACGCGCCCTCACGCCGCCCCGGCCACTGGGGTGGCAGGTGGCATCAAAAATCTTGACACAAGTCGACTCAACTTTGCTACAATGATTGGGACCAATCGGAGAAGGACTGGTACAACGAGATAGATCCGACGGCCGGGGAGGCCGGCCAGTCACGAGATCGACCGACGGCAGGGCCGTCGGCAGAGAGTAAGGACAGAGCAGACATGGCCAAGGCCGTAGGCATCGACCTGGGAACCACCAACTCGGTGGTCAGTGTTTTGGAGGCGGGCGAGCCCGTCGTGATCCCGAACGCGGAAGGAGGCCGCACGACGCCGTCGGTGGTGGGCTTCTCCAAGACGGGCGAGGTGCTCGTCGGCGAGGTGGCCAAGCGACAGGCGATCACCAACCCCGACCGCACCATCCGCTCGGTCAAGCGTCACATGGGCACCAAGTGGACCGTCGACATCGACGGCAAGGCGTACACCGCACAGGAGATCTCTGCCCGGATTCTCGGGAAGCTGAAGAGGGACGCAGAGTCGTATCTCGGCGACACCGTGACCCAGGCGGTCATCACCGTGCCCGCGTACTTCGACGATGCGCAGCGGACGGCGACCAAGGAGGCCGGCGCGATCGCGGGGCTCGAGGTGCTCCGCATCATCAACGAGCCGACGGCCGCCGCCCTGGCCTACGGGCTCGACAAGGAGGGCGCGGACCAGACCGTGCTCGTCTTCGACCTCGGCGGCGGGACGTTCGACGTCTCCGTGCTCGAGATCGGCGAGGGCGTCTTCGAGGTGAAGTCGACCTCGGGCAACACGCAGCTCGGCGGCGACGACTGGGACGACAAGATCATCGAATGGCTCGTGACCGAGTTCAAGAACACCGAGGGTGTCGACCTCTCCGCCGACAAGATGGCCCTGCAGCGCCTGAAGGAGGCGGCCGAGAAGGCCAAGATCGAGCTCTCCTCGGTGCAAGACACGCAGATCAACCTGCCGTTCATCACCGCCACGAGTGAAGGGCCGAAGCACCTCGACTTCAAGCTGACACGTGCGAAGTTCAACGAGCTGACGTCGGATCTGGTCGACAAGTGCAAAGGCCCGTTCGAAGCCGCCATCAAGGACTCCGGACTCAAGACGTCGGACATCGATCACGTGGTGTTGGTCGGCGGCTCGACCCGCATGCCGGCGATCCAGGACCTGGTGCAGAGTCTGACCGGTAAGGAGCCGCACAAGGGCGTGAACCCCGACGAGGTCGTCGCGGTCGGCGCCGCTGTGCAGGCCGGCGTGCTCAAGGGCGAGGTGAAGGACGTCCTGCTTTTGGACGTGACGCCGCTGTCCCTGGGCATCGAAACTAAGGGCCAGGTCATGCACAAGCTCATCGAGCGCAACACCACCATCCCGACGAAGCGCTCCGAGATCTTCACTACGGCCGAGGACAACCAGCCGTCCGTGGAGATCCACGTGCTCCAAGGCGAGCGCGAGATGGCGATGTACAACAAGACGCTCGGAAAGTTCCAGCTGGTCGACCTGCCGCCAGCGCCGCGTGGGGTCCCGCAGATCGAGGTCACCTTCGACATCGACGCCAACGGCATTGTGCACGTTGCCGCGCAGGACAAGGCGACGGGTAAGGAGCAATCGATGACGATCACCGGCCAGTCCTCTCTGGCCAAGGACGATATCGAGCGCATGGTGCGCGACGCCGAGGCCCACGCCGAGGACGACCGTCAGCGGCGCGAGGAGGCCGAGGTCCGCAACCAGGCCGACACGCTCGTGTACCAGACCGAGAAGCTGCTCAAGGAGCAGGGCGAGAAGTTCGAGGGGTCTGAGAAGGACGACGTCGAGGCGGCGCTGAAGGGCGTGAAGGATGCGCTCGCGGGGACGTCGATCGAGGAGATCAAGGACGCGACCGAGAAGCTGGTCGGCGTGTCGCAGAGCTTCAGCCAGCGGCTGTACGAGCAGGCGTCTGCTTCCGCTTCGGCCGGGTCGGATGGCCCGAGCGGTGACGGTGCGGGGGGCGCCGAGGACACCTCGTCGGACGAGGACGTCGTCGACGCCGAGATTGTCGATGAGCAATGAGCCTCGGAGACGAGCACCTTCCCGAGGAGGAGGCCGTCAAGGGGACTGAGACTGGCGGGGCGGCGGCTTCGAAAGAGGCCGCGGCTCCGGCCGGGTTTCCCAGCGCGGGCAAGAAGGGCAACGGCGGCAACGGCGCCGGTGCTGGAGTAGCGACGCACGGCGGCACCCTGGCCGAGGAGGCGAGCCATCTCGAGTCGGTGGCCCGGGAGCGCGACGAGTACCTGCTCGCGCTCCAGCGCACCCAGGCCGACTTCGAGAACTACCGCAAGCGCATTACCCGCCAGCAGGGCGAGATGACGGCGCGCGCCGCGGCGGACCTCGTGGTCAAGCTGCTGCCCGTGCTCGACGCGCTCGACCTGGCGGAGGCCCACTTCAACGAGTCGCTCGACCTGACCGAGGACGGCAAGGCGCTGCGCGCCTCACGTGCGATGCTCATGGACATCCTCACCAAGGAGGGTCTCGAGCGCGTCGACCAACGGAACATCCCTTTCGACCCCTCAATGCACGACGCCGTCGCGCACGGCGAGGGCGAGGAGGGCGACGCCGAGACGATGGTCGACGAGGTGCTGCGGTCCGGCTACCGCTGGAAGGGGCAGCCGCTGCGCCCGGCCATGGTCCGTGTGCGGGGGTGAGTTGAGCCATGGCGGCACAACGCGAATGGTTCGAGAAGGACTACTACAAGGTGCTCGGCGTCGTTCCGACGGCGTCCGACAAGGAGATCACGCGCGCCTATAGGAAGCTGGCGAAAGAGCACCACCCCGACGCCAATCCTGGCTCGGAGGAGCGCTTCAAGGAGATCAGCGCGGCGTACGACGTGCTCGGCGACGCCGAGAAGCGCAAGGAGTACGACGAGGTCCGCACGCACGGCCCGCTGGGCGGCTTCGGCACGCCCGGCGGCGGTGGCACGTTCCGCACAGAGGATATGGGCGACCTGGGCGACCTCTTCGGGGGCTTGTTCCGAACCGGAGGGACGCGCACGCAGCGCGGTCCGCAGCGGGGCGCCGACATGGAGGCCCAGCTGCATCTGTCCTTCCAGGACGCGGTGCACGGTGTCACCACGTCGGTCAACGTGCCCCAAGAGGTGCGCTGCTCGAACTGCCGCGGCAGCGGCGCCGCGCCCGGGACGTCGACGCATACGTGCCCGCGTTGCGGTGGAACCGGGAGCCTCAACGACAACCAGGGTCTCTTCTCGCTGAGCACGGTCTGCCCCGACTGCATGGGGCGGGGGACATTGTTCGACACCCCGTGCCCGGTCTGCCACGGCACCGGCACCGAGCAGAAGGTCCGCTCGGTCAAGGTGCGCATCCCGGCCGGCGTCGAGGGCGGCCAGCGCATCCGGGTGAAGGGGCGCGGCGCACCGGGGCAGGGCATGGCCCCGCCGGGCGACCTCTATGTCATCGTGCACGTGGGCAGGCACCCGGTGTTCGGCCGCTCCGGGCGCAACCTGACCATCAGTGTGCCCGTCACGTTCCCGGAAGCGACGTTGGGTACGACCATCACGGTGCCGACATTGGACGGCAAGGTCACGCTGAAGGTGCCGGCGGGATCGCAGTCGGGCCGTGTGCTGCGCGTACGCGGCCGCGGCGTGCCGGCGGCATCGGGGCGCAACGGCGGAAAGCCGGGCGACCTTCTGGTGAAGTTGGAAGTGGTGGTGCCGACCGAATTGACGGACGAGCAGCGCGCCGCCGTCGAGGCGCTCGCCGCTGTGACCGACGCGGCGCCGCGGATAGCGGTGGAGTCGTCGTGACCGGGATGGGGTTGAGCGATGGCTGAGAGCGACGCGATGGAGCGCGACCCCGGGCGCGTGGTGCGCGACGCCAACCGGGCCGTCTACGTGATCTCCGTCGCGGCCGAGCTCACCGGGATGCACCCGCAGACGCTGCGCATCTACGAGCGCAAGGGACTGCTGGACCCATCACGGACGAGCGGTGGGAGCCGGCGCTTCTCGGAGCGCGACCTGGACCGGCTACGCCACATCCAGGAGCTGACCGCAACTGGCCTCAACCTGGAGGGGGTACGCCGGGTGCTCCAGCTCGAGACCGAGCTGGCCCGCCTGCGGGAGGAGCTGGTCCAGGTACGGGCCGCCGCGCTCGACGCTGTGGCAGCGACACATCGCCAATACCGGCGCGACCTGGTGCCGGTCCGCCAGGCACCGGTGCCCTACCGGACGGCGCGGCGCAACCAGGCATGACCAAGATCGACAAGACGAAGAGGAAGAGGACGACGATGACGATGAGAGGGACGGCCCGATGCCGATAGACCCAGAACGCTGGACGAACAACACGAAGGCCGCCTTTAGCGCGGCCACCGGCCACGCCGCGTCGTCGAACCATCCGGAGCTGACGCCGGCACACCTGCTCGACGCGCTGCTACAGCAGCAGGAGACCACGACGAGGCCCCTGCTTTCCCAGGTCGGGATCGACCCGGATGCGCTGGCGGGCAAGATGCACGACCAGCTGCTGCGCCTGCCCCAGGCGAGCGGCGGCGCCGAGCCGGGGCTTTCGCGGGACGCGAGGGCCGCGCTCGAGGCGGCGGACCAGAACCGCCGGGACCTGGGCGACGACTACGTGTCGGTCGAGCACTTGCTTTTGGCGCTGGCCGACCTCATCGGAGCGAGCAAAGACGCGCTGCTGAGCGCGCTGCGCACGGTGCGCGGGAACCACCGCGTCACGACCCCGGACCCCGAGATGACCTACCAGGCGCTGGCCAAGTACGGGCGCGACCTGACCGAGGCCGCCCGCGAGGGCAAGCTCGACCCGGTCATAGGGCGCGACGAGGAGATCCGTCGGGTGATCCAGGTGTTGTCGCGGCGAACCAAGAACAACCCGGTGCTGATCGGCGAGCCGGGTGTGGGCAAGACGGCGATCGTCGAAGGGCTGGCGAATCGGATCATCGAAGGCGACGTGCCCGAGGGCCTGAAGGGAAAGCGCGTCGTCGCGCTCGACCTCGGCTCCATGGTCGCGGGCGCCAAGTACCGCGGGGAATTCGAGGAGCGGCTGAAGGCCGTGCTCAAGGAGATCACCGACGCCGAGGGCGAGATCATCACGTTCATCGACGAGCTCCACACGATTGTGGGCGCCGGCGCGGCCGAAGGGGCTATGGACGCGGGCCAGATGATCAAGCCCATGCTGGCACGCGGCGAGCTGCGCATGATCGGCGCGACGACACTCGACGAGTACCGCAAGTCCATCGAGAAGGACGCCGCTCTGGAGCGGCGCTTCCAGCCTGTGTTCGTCGGCGAGCCGTCGGTGGAGGACACGATCGCGATCCTGCGCGGCCTGTCCGAGCGCTACATGGCCCACCACAAGGTGCGGATCCAGGACGCCGCGCTCGTGGCCGCGGCCGTGCTGTCGGACCGCTACGTGACCGGGCGCTTCCTGCCGGACAAGGCCATCGACCTTATCGACGAGGCGGCGTCGAAACTGCGCATCGAGATCGACTCCATGCCTACGGAGCTGGACCAGATCACCCGGCGCATCCGCCAGCTCGAGATCGAGAAGCTGGCCCTCGAGAAGGAGACCGATGACGCGTCGCGCGAGCGCCTGGAGCGCCTGGAGCGCGAGCTGGCCGAGCTGAGCGAGCAGCGCGACTCGATGGCGGCGCACTGGCAGCAGGAGAAGAACTGCCTCGACGCGCTGAGCCGGCTGCAGCAGCAGAAGACCGAGCTCGACGAGGAGGCGGTCCGCTTGGAGCGCGACGGCGATCTGGCCGGCGCCTCCGCGATCCGTTACGGCCAACTGCCGGAGCTGGAGCGGCAGATCGAGGAGGCCAACGAAGACCTGGCCAAGCTCCAGGCGGGGAACCGCTTCCTGAAGGAGGAGGTCGACCCCGAGGACATCGCCCAGGTGGTGTCGCGCTGGACGGGCGTGCCCGTGTCGCGGCTCATGGAGGGCGAGGTCCAGAAGCTGGTGCGCCTCGAGACCACGCTGCACGAGCGCGTCGTGGGTCAGGACGAGGCTGTGGCTGCCGTGTCCAACGCCATCCGGCGCAGTCGGGCGGGCCTAAGCGACCCCAACCGGCCGATCGGCTCGTTCCTGTTCCTCGGCCCGACCGGCGTCGGCAAGACGGAGCTGGCCCGGGCGTTGGCCGACTTCCTTTTCGACGACGAGCGCGCAATGGTCCGTATCGACATGAGTGAGTACATGGAGAAGCACGCCGTGTCACGGCTGGTGGGCGCGCCCCCGGGCTACGTCGGCTACGACGAGGGTGGCCAGCTCACCGAGGCCGTACGCCGCCGCCCGTACTCGGTCGTGTTGCTCGATGAGCTGGAGAAGGCCCACCCCGACGTCTTCAACATCTTGTTGCAGGTGCTCGAAGACGGGCGCCTGACCGACGGGCAGGGGCGCACGGTCGACTTCACGAACACGGTGCTGATCATGACCTCGAACCTCAAGGGTGAGCCGCAGGACTACTTCAAGCCCGAGTTCATCAACCGGATCGACGAGATCGTGCGCTTCAAGGCGCTGAGTCAGGAGGACCTGGCCGTCATCGTGGAGATCCAGCTGCGCAAACTGCAGGCCCGCCTCGCCGAGCGGCGCCTCTCACTGGAGGTGTCCGCAGCGGCCGAGGAGTGGCTGGCGAAGACCGGCTACGACCCCGACTACGGGGCCCGGCCTCTCCGGCGTGTGTTACAGCGCAACATCGAGGACCCGCTGGCGCTGGCTCTGTTGGAGGGCCGTTACCTCGAGGGTTCGACGGTGCACGTTGACGTGGAGGGCGACGAGATCATCCTCCGCTGACGCTGCGCGTGCGGCGTGTGAGCGCCGCGCTATGGCTACGGAGCTGCGGAGTGCTGGCCGTGGGGGAGTGCACCCCACGACGGTTGGTGCACCGTGACGTGCGAGCGGATCGCCGGTATGCCAAGGAACGCCTGCAGCGTGGGCGCACCGTCGGTCGTCATAGCGACGACGTTGCCGATGCCCTGGCTGTTGGCGGCACCGTAGAAGGGGGCGCCGCCGTAATTGAAGAGCCCGCCGTCGGCCGCAGAAAACCAGTAACCCGAGCCGTCGGGCATCGCGGTCATGCCGACGATGGGCTGGACGAGGTGGAGGGCGCCTGTCGACCCGTAGAACTGTGCGTTGCCGTAGGCGAAGATGCCGCCGTCCGAGGCGACGAGCCAGTAGCCGCTGCCATCGGGCGTCGGCGCCATGCCGACGATCGGCTTGTTCAGACGGATGGCCCCGGTGGACCCGTGGAACTGCGCGTCGCCATAGGCGAAGATGCCGCCGTCGGAGGCCACCAGCCAGTAACCGCCGCCGTCGGGGGTCGGCGCCATGCCGACGATCGGCTTGTTCAGACGGATGGCCCCGGTGGACCCGTAGAACTGTGCGTCGCCGTAGGCGAAGATGCCGCCATCGGAGGCCACCAACCAGTAGCCACCGCCGTCGCCAGTGGCGGCCATGCCGACGATCGGCTTGTTCAGAGGCAACGCGCCCGCCGAGCCGAAGAAGCCAGCGTCACCGTAATTGAAGATGCCACCGTCGTCGGCCACCAACCAGTAGCCACCGTTATCACCGGTCTGGGCGATCCCCTCGATGGGCCTGTTGAGACGGACGTTCGATGCATCGCCGTAGAACGCGGCGTCACCGAAGTGAGCGACCTTGCCCGACGAGGACACCTGGTAGTACCCGATAGCCCCGGTGCCCGAGAAGGTGATTGTGACGCTTGGGTCCGCTGCCTCGTCGGTGATCTGCAGGGTGGCCGGGCGTGCGCCGAGCGCGCCCGGGTTGAAGAAGTTGTCGAACGTGCAGGCATCCATCGGGGAGGGCGAAGCGGCGAGGGTGATGTTGCCGTTGGCGTCGACGTTGCAGTTGTTCTCGGGGATACCCGTGTAATCGTTGGCGCCCACGCCAGTGATGACGTAGCCGCTGGGGCCGGTGAAGCCGCCGTTGATAACGACAGCGGTATTGCTGTTGTTGGTGAGCGTGAACGGGATCCCACCGCTGAAGTCGCCGAGCGTCGTTGCATGGAAGGAGATGTTGCTTGTGTCCACCGACAGGACAGGCCCTATAGCGCCCGCCTGCGTGGGTGCCACGGCGAGACCCACCACCGGGCCGGCCAACGCAACCGCTCCCGCCAGCGCGCACGCCGCCCTCTTCCAGGATCCGAAGCGCATCATCAACCGCCACCTCCCCTTGTACGTGCCATGCCTTGGCACGTACAAGGGCTGCACCCTATACGCGTACTAGCACGCCAAGCGGACAATTCATCGACGGCTTTGCGGTTGGCGCCAGCTCAGACGAGCGCACCCTGCGTTGCGAAGACGTCGACGAGGTTGCGGCAGAAGGACACGAGGTCGCCCGGACCCCGGCTCGTCACCATGGTGTTGATGCCCTGGCGACATACGACGACGTCGCGGTCGACCCAATAGGCACCGGCATTGCGCAGGTCCGACTGCAGGCTCGGCCACGAGGTCACCGTGCGGCCAGCCACGAGGTCTCCTTCGACGAGGGGCCAGGCTCCGTGGCAGATGGCTGCCAGCGGCTTGCCGGCCTCGAACATGGCCATGAGGAAGTCGACCGCCGCGGCGTCGGTGCGCAAGCTGTCCGAGTTCGCGACACCGCCCGGCAAGATGACGGCGTCGAAGTCCGCGGCGTGGGTCTTGTCCGTCACCTGGTCCACCGGGAACCGGTCGGCGCGGTCCAGGTGGCACATGGTCTCGACCATGCCGGCGTTGGTTGCTACCAGCTGCGGATCGCCCCCGGCGTCAACGACGGCATGCCAGGGCTGCAGCAGCTCCGCCTGTTCGATCCCCTCGTTGGCCACCACGAAGGCCACCCTGGTGCGCTCCAGCTCGTTCGTCACGACTACCACTCCCATCGCTCGGCCAGCATCAGGACTTCTCGCCATATGGTCCGGACATGGTCCGGACATACCTCAGACCTGCTGGTGAGCCCCAGGTGTCCTACACGCGGGCGATACCCGCGTCCGGAAAGGGCAAACACCTTGCCGCGGACCTCTCGGTCTCATTCCCGCTGCCTGTGCCGCTCCTAACTCCGTACGACCCCCATTTCGGGGGGCGGTACACTGGTGCGTAATCCGGCGTCTGAGCGAACGGAGAAGCGCGTGCCCGCAACCGTGGTGGTCGGGACCCAGTGGGGCGACGAGGGGAAGGGCAAGTTCACCGATCTCGTTGCGAGCGAGATGGACATGGTGGTGCGCTACCAGGGGGGCCACAACGCCGGCCACCGCATCGTCGTCGACGGCGAGGCCTTCGCCCTCCAGCTGGTCCCGAGCGGCATCCTCTATGACCACATCACGCCGATCATCGGCAATGGCGTCGTGGTCGACCCCGCCGTGCTGCTCGAGGAACTCGATGCGCTCGCGGCCAAGGGCGTCAACACCAGTCGGCTCGTCGTCAGCGGCAACGCCCACCTGATCATGCCGTACCACCAGGAGCTCGACCGGGTCACGGAGCGCTTCCTCGGCAAGAACGCGTTGGGCACGACCAAGCGTGGCATCGGCCCCGCCTACGCCGACAAGGCGACGCGCGTGGGTATCCGGGTCCAGGACCTCTTCGACCCCAAGATCTTCCGCGAGAAGCTGGACGTGGCCCTCAAGGAGAAGAACGCCGTCCTGGCCAAGGTCTACAACCGCCTCCCGCTTGCGGCCGGCGACATCGCCGACAGCTACCTCGGCGAGTACGCCCCGCGGATCGAGCCAATGGTGGGCGACACGGTGGGCATGGTGCACGACGCCATGGACAAGGGGCGCCAGGTGCTCCTTGAGGGCGCACAGGCCACCTTCCTCGACCTCGACCACGGCACGTACCCGTTCGTCACCTCCTCGAATCCGGTGGCCGGGGGTGCGTGCACCGGGTCCGGCCTCGGGCCGCGCGACATCGAGCGCGTCATCGGGATCGCGAAGGCTTACGTCACCCGCGTCGGCGCCGGCCCGTTCCCGACGGAGCAGGAGAACGACGTGGGCGAGCTGCTCGTCGAGCGTGGCCACGAGTTCGGCACGAACACCGGGCGTAAGCGCCGGTGCGGTTGGTTTGACGCCGTGATGCTGCGGCAGGCCGTCCGTCTCAACTCGCTCACCGAGGTCGCACTGACCAAGCTCGATGTCCTCGATACGTTCGAGTCGGTGAAGGTGTGCGTCGCCTACGAGGCCGACGGCATCCGCTACACGCACGTGCCGTACCACCAGTCGACCTTCCACAAGGTGGTTCCCGTCTACGAGGAGCTGCCGGGTTGGCGGACCGACCTCACCGCGGCCACAGCGCCGGGCGATCTGCCTCAGGCCGCCTGTAATTACATCGCGTTCCTCTCCGAGCAGATCGGTGTCCCAGTCCGCTTGGTTGGCGTCGGCCCCGGCCGCGAGCAGACCGTCACCTTCGCCACCGCGTGAGGGTCTGCGTCGTCGGCAGCGGAGGACGCGAGCATGCGCTCGCCCATACGCTGGCGCGCACGGCGGACGTCGTCGTCACGCCGGGGAACCCCGGCATGGCCCTTCCGATCACCGTCGCCGACGCGCACGTAGAGGACGTCGAGGCCGACCTCTACGTGATCGGCCCCGAGGCGCCGCTTGTGGCCGGCCTTGCGGACACGCTGCGCAACCGGGGGAAGGCGGTCGTCGGGCCAGGCGCCGACGGCGCTCTCTTGGAAGGGTCAAAGGCATTCATGAAGGAGACGCTCGGGGCCGCCGGCGTCCCGACGGCCCGCTTCGCCACGTTCGACTCGCTGCAGACCAAGGAGGCGCTGGCCTATCTCGAGACCATGCCCGGGCCGTGGGTGATCAAGACGGATGGCTTGGCCGCGGGCAAGGGCGTGCTCGTGGCGCGCACGATCGAGGATGCACGCGCCGACGTCACCGCCAAGCTGTCGGGCGCCGCGTTCGGCGACGCCGGCCGCCATGTCGTGATCGAGGAGGGCCTCGAGGGTGAGGAGTGCTCGCTACTCGTGCTTTGCGACGGCACCAGGGCTGTTCCGCTCGTGCCCGCGCAGGACTTCAAGCGGATCGGTGACGCCGACCACGGGCCCAACACGGGCGGCATGGGCGCCTACGCGCCGATGCCCCAGGTGCGCGCCGCGGAAGTCGACCACATCATGGACACAGCGGTGCGGCCGCTGGTCGAGGAGCTGCGACGCCGTGACATCGACTACCGCGGCGTGCTCTATGCCGGGCTCATGCTGACGGACCAGGGACCTAAGGTGATCGAGTACAACGTCCGCTTCGGCGACCCCGAGGCCCAGGTCGTGTTGCCGCTGCTTGCATCCGACCCGGCTGAGCTGCTCCTCGCCGTGGCGAACGGCGTGCTGGACGAGGCAGACCCCCCG
This sequence comes from uncultured Acidimicrobiaceae bacterium, assembly GCA_963777485.1. GTDB lineage: Bacteria > Actinomycetota > Acidimicrobiia > Acidimicrobiales > RAAP-2 > Bog-473. The sequence continues at coordinate 328,500 of CAVZQP010000002.1, forward strand.
GCCTTCGCCGACGCCGCCGCGGTGTGCGTGGTGCTGGCGTCGGCGGGCTACCCCGAGAGCCCACGGCTCGGCGACGAGATCGAGGGCCTCCGGGCCGACGGTCAGTCCATCGCTGACGTCGAAGGCGCCGTCGTATTCCACGCCGGCACGGGAAGGCACGGTGCGGAGGGTCCTTTCCATACGGCCGGAGGTCGCGTCCTCGGCGTCACCGCGGTCGCGCCGACCCTGGCTGAGGCGCGGGACAACGCGTATGCCGCCGCCGCGCCGATTGAATGGGAGGGCATGCAGCTGCGCCACGACATTGCGGCCCAGGCGGCCGGCGCGGGAGTGGCGGCGCGGGAGCCGGTCCGGTGATCCCGCGCTACTCGCCGCCCGACATGGCGGCCCTCTTCAGTGACCAAGCCCGGTTCGCCATGTGGCTCGAGGTCGAGCTCTTGGCCACGGAGGCTCAGGCGGCGCTCGGCAACGTGCCGGCGGAAGATGCCGCGACCTGCCGGGCCAAGGCGCCCACGGTCGACGACGTCTTCGTGGCCGACGTGCTCGAGCGCGAAAAGGTCACCGACCACGACGTGGCCGCGTTCGTCGACGTCGTCCAAGAGCGGATCGGAGCCCCGGCCGGTTCGCACATCCACTACGGGCTTACGTCCTCGGACGTGGTGGACACCGCGTTGTGCGCCGGCCTTACCAAGGCGGCGGACCTCCTGCTCGCCGATCTCGATGCGTTCGTGGCCGTGCTGAAGGCGCGGGCCCTCGAGCTGCTGCGGGTACCGGTCACCGGGCGCACGCACGGCATGCACGCCGAGCCGACCACCTTCGGCGCGAAATACGCGTTGTGGGCGCTGCAGGCGGACCGCGACCGCCGGCGCATGCGGGCAGCCCGCGAGGCGATCGCCGTCGGCAAGCTCTCTGGCGCTGTCGGCACCTACTCGAACATCGATCCAGCGGTCGAGGCGCGGGTGTGCGCCGCCCTCGGCCTCACGCCGATACCGGCGACCCAGGTCGTCCCCCGGGACCGCCACGCCGAGTATTTCTACGCCTGCGCATCCATCGGCGCGACCGTCGAGCTGATGTGCACCGAGGTCCGCCACCTCGCTCGCAGCGAGGTGGGCGAAGCGGAGGAACCGTTCGGTGCTGGTCAAAAGGGCAGCTCGGCGATGCCCCACAAGCGAAACCCCATCCTCTCCGAGCGCCTGTGCGGACTGGCCCGTCTCCTGCGCGGCTACCTCGGCGCCGGGCTCGAGGACGTGGCCTTGTGGCACGAGCGGGACATCTCGCACAGCTCGGTGGAGCGCGTCGCGCTGCCCGACGCATCGATGCTTGCCTGCTACATGCTGCGCAAGGCGACCGGGTTGGCCGAGGGCCTCGTCATCCACCCCGAGCGTGCTCTCCACAACTTGACCGAGGGCTCTCTCGGTCTCGTGTTCTCCCAGTCCGTTCTTCTCGCGCTCGTCTCCGCCGGCCTCACCCGCGACGAGGCGTACCGGATCGTCCAGCGTGACGCGCGCGCGACCTGGTCCGAGCGCCGGCCGTTCCGCGCTGTCCTCGAGGCGGATGCCGAGGTCACGCTCACTCCCGCCCAACTCGACGAGGCGTTCGACCTGGAGCGCACGCTGCGCCATGTCGACCGCTTTGCCGACGCGCTCGTCGCGCTGTGACCACCGACGCCGCCGCGCTGCCCCTGGTCCACTCGGGCAAGGTCCGCGAGCTTTACGACGCCGGTGAGGACCGCCTGCTTATGGTGGCGTCGGACCGAGTGAGCGCGTTCGACGTCATCATGGCCGAGCCCATCGCCGACAAGGGCCGGGTGCTCACCGCCATGACGTGGTTCTGGTGCGAGGAGATGGCCGACGTGCTGCCCGGCACCATCCTCGCCGTCGACCCCGTGGACATAGAAATGCAGCTGGGCGGCCTCGCCGTGCCGACCGCGTGGGCCGGCCGGGCGACGCTCGTGAGCCGCGCCGAGATGCTCGACCTCGAGTGCATCGTCCGGGGCTACCTGGCCGGCCAGGCGTGGGAGGAATACGAGAAGTCGGGCACCGTGCACGGCATGGCCATGCCGGGGGGCCTCAAGCTGGCGAGCAAGCTAGACGAGCCGATGTTCACGCCCTCGACGAAGGCGACCGAAGGGCACGACTTGAACATCGACTTCGCTGCCGCCGTCGACCTCGTCGGCGCCGAGGCCGCGCTCCAGGCCAAGACGGTCTGCCTCGAGCTCTACACCCGCGCCGCCGCCCGCGCCGCCGCCGCCGGGTTCGTGCTGGCCGACACGAAATTCGAGCTGGGCTACGTCGACGGATTGCTCAGCCTCTGCGACGAGGTCTGCACGCCCGACTCCTCCCGGCTGTGGCCGGCGGATCAGGTGGTGCCGGGCACCACACCGCCGGCGTTCGACAAACAGCCGCTCCGCGACTGGCTCGCCGCGCAGCCCTGGGACCGCAAGCCTCCGCCGCCGACGCTGCCGAGTGACGTCCAGCAAGCGATGTCGGCGCGCTACGTCGCGGCGTACGAGCGGGTGACAGGACGCTCGCTGGACGACTGGTACGGTGCGCAAGCATGAGGTTCCGCGCACGTGTCGAGGTGCAATTGCGCCCTGGCATAGCGGATCCCGAGGGAGCGACGATCGAGCGCGCGCTGCCCGCGCTCGGCTTCGACGGCGTGGCGCACGTGCGGGCGGGCCGCTCCTTCAGCTTCGAGGTGGACGCGCCGGACGAGGGCACCGCGCGCACGACCGCCACCGAGCTTGCCGACCGCCTGCTGGCCAACCCCGTGATCGAGCAGAGCAGGCTCGAGCTCGAGGCGATCTGACGTGGCGCCGCGCATCGGCGTCGTCGTCTTCCCCGGCACCAACTGCGAGCACGACGTGGTGCAGGCGGTCGAGGCCGCCGGCGCCGACGGGATGCTGATCTGGCACGGTGACGACCACCTCGGCTCTGTCGACGCCGTGGTGCTGCCTGGCGGGTTCGCCCACGGCGATTACCTGCGGCCCGGGGCGTTGGCCCGCTTCTCACCCGTCATGGACGCGGTGGCCGCGTTCGCCCGGTCCGGGGGCCCGGTCGTCGGCATCTGCAATGGGTTCCAGGTCCTGACCGAGGCGGGCCTCCTGCCGGGCGCGCTCCAGAAGAACGGGCGGCTCCGCTTCCTCTGCGAGCCAGCGCGGGTCGTTGTTGCCTCTACGTCGTCCGTCCTAACGTCGGACTCGAAGGTGGGCGACGATCTGACCATTCCCATCAACCACTTCTCGGGCAACTACACCTGTGACGACGAAACCCTGCGCCGCCTCCGCGAAGAGGGCCGCGTCATACTGCGCTACGCCGACAACCCCAACGGATCGGTGGACGCCATCGCCGGCATCGCCAATGAGGCCGGTAACGTCGTCGGCCTCATGCCGCACCCCGAGCGCGCGAGCCACGCGCTGCTCGGATCGGTCGACGGGCTCGTGCTCCTTCGCGGGTTGGTCGGCGCCGCGACGGCGCGCGCGGCTGCCTGAGCGCTCAGGCCCTTGCCCGCGAGATATCGGCCTTCTGCAACACCGTCGCGCTCACCCCTGCAGCGCGCCACGTCGAATACGTGATGCCCTTGCGCTCGCCGTAGGCCTTCGCCACCTTGATGAACTCTTTCTCGAGTGCGGACATGTCCTTCACCTGGTCGACTCGTGAGCGCTCGTCGAGGAGGTCCTTCTGCTCCTGCAGCAGATGCAGCCGGGTCAGGGCGTCCGCCCCGGTCAACTGCGCGTCGATCGTGCCGAGCCGTTTGTCGATGGAGGCCACGGTGCGCTTGCGCCCCCGCCTCGGCTTGGAGGTCTCGAGAGCCTCGAGATAGTGGCGGACGGTTGCGCTCTCAGCGCGTCCCCGAGCGAGCGCGGCCTTGTGGCCGGTGCTCATGGGCTTGCGCGGAGCCGAGGTCTTTCCCTTTGGAGCCATGGCCCCATTGTGGCGCATCGAGCGGACACTTATCGACGAAAACAACAATCTTCCCGATGGTCATTTCCGTTCCGTCAAGCCACCGATTCAGCGATCCCCTGTGGTTGCACATGCGCTATTGCGCCTCAGCAGAACAGCCATTTCGGCCATGGCGGCCGCCCGCTTCTGCCGTGGGTCGTCCCGGCAGGCGCCGTCCCGGCTGGACCAGCGGGGCCGGCCCTCCTCCGCCCCCGGTGTACGCCCAGAATTGCCTGGACAGAGGCGTCTGGCCTCTATCGTGGAAGCCATCATGAGTTCCTCGGACGAGGCGCCCCTCCACGCCCCCACTGAGGAGCCGTTGCACCGGGCCCTCGGCCTGACCGACGACGAATTCGAGGCGGTCGGCAAAATCCTCGGGCGCTCCCCGAACCACCTCGAGCTCGCGCTCTACGCGGTCATGTGGAGCGAGCACTGCTCGTACAAATCCTCGCGCCTGCACCTACGCCGCCTGCCGACCGAGGGCCCACGAGTGCTCGTCGGGCCAGGTGAGAACGCGGGTGTTATCGACGCGGGTGATGGCATCGCGGTGGCCATCCGGATCGAGAGCCACAACCATCCGTCTGCCATCGAGCCCTATCAAGGTGCGGCCACGGGCGTCGGCGGGATCCTGCGTGACATCTTCACCATGGGCGCGCGACCACTCGCCGTGATGGATCCGCTCTTCTTCGGGCCACCCGACGATGCGCGCCAGCGCTGGCTCGTCGAGGGAGTCGTGAGCGGCATCTCGGGTTACGGCAACTCGGTCGGTGTGCCTACGGTCGGCGGTGAGCTCACCTTTGATCCTTGCTACGCCCAGAACCCGCTCGTCAACGTGCTGTGCCTCGGCGCGCTGCCGACGGATCGCCTGGTCCTGGGCATCGCGTCAGGTCCGGGGAACCTGGCTGTGCTCTTGGGCTCGAGCACCGGCCGCGATGGCATCGGCGGTGTGAGTGTGTTGGCCTCCGCCGGGTTCGGCGGTGACGACGCCCGTGCGGCCGACGACACCAAGCGTCCCAGTGTCCAGGTGGGCGACCCGTTCGAGGAGAAGCGGCTCATCGAGGCATGCCTCGAGTTGCTCGACACCAAGCTCGTCGTCGGCATCCAAGATCTCGGCGGCGCCGGCCTTGCGTGCGCAACGAGCGAAACCGCCGGACGCGGTGGCGTCGGCATGGACGTCGATGTCTCCGCCGTCCCGCGACGCGAGGACGGCATGGAGCCGTGGGAGGTCATGACGAGCGAGAGCCAGGAGCGCATGCTCGCCATCGTCACGCCCGAGTCGTGGCCTGCCGTCGCCGCCATCTGCTCCAAGTGGGAGGTGCGGGCGACTGTGATCGGCACGGTGACCGCGCCGGATCCCGACGGTGGCGGACGACTGCGTATTCGCGACGGTATCGGCGGTCCGATCCTCGCCGACGTGCCCGCAGCGTCCCTCTCCGACGATGCCCCGCTCTACGACAGGCCGCGTCAGGCCTCGGCTCGTCCTACGGCCCCGCCACCCCCGCCGCCTACCGACGCCGCAGCTGACCTCTTGAGCCTGCTCCGTTCGGAGCGCTGGGTGTACCGCCAATACGACCACCAGCTCTTCCTCAACACGGTGGTGGGACCCGGGGCCGACGCCGCGCTGCTGCGGCTCGCTGGGCCGGGCCTTCCCCGTTCGGACCGGGGCGTCGCCGTCACCACCGACTCCAACCCGCGTGCCTGCGCGCTCGACCCGCGCGCTGGGACGGCACTCGTGCTCGCCGAAGCGGTCGCCAACCTCGCCTGCGTCGGTGCGACGCCCGCTGCGGTGGTCAATTGCCTCAACTTCGGGAACCCCGAGCATGCCGAGGTGATGTGGCAACTCTCGGAGTCCATCGACGGCATGGCCGACGCGTGCCGCGCGCTCTCACTCCCGGTGATCGGCGGCAACGTCAGTCTCTACAACGAGAGCGGCGGAGCCGACATCGACCCGACGCCCGTGCTCGGAGTCCTTGGGCTCGTCGACGAAGTGCAAGCGCCACCGCCGGGCCCCGCGTGGGTCGACGGCGACGCCGTCGTCCTGCTCGGTGCGCGCGCTGCGAGCGACGGCTCGTTTCCCCTGGAGGGGACCCGCTGGGCCTCAGAGTGCGCGGATCATCGCACCGGATTGCCACCCACTGTCGCCTTCGACGCCCATCGAGTCGTGTGCGCTTTCGTCGCCGACTTGGTCGCAGCACGCGTGGCGGGAAACGAGCACTCCATCCTGCACGCGGTGCACGACGTGTCGGGGGGCGGGTTGGCCGTCGCCGCGGCGGAAATGGCCGCCCAGTCGCCCGTCGGCTGTGTGCTCGAGGTGGCCGACAGGCCGGCCGAGCTCTTCACGGAGCTGCCGTCCCGCTTTCTGGTGGCCACCCCACGCCCGGACGAACTGTGTGCTCGTGCCGCGGAGGCGGGTGTCGAGGCGGCTGTGCTCGGGCGAGCGACCGGCGATCGCCTGACGCTGGGCGACTCGGTGGATCTACCGTTGACGGCCGTGTGCGAGGCCTTCGAGGGCAACCTGACCAGGGCGTTGGCGGACTCGTGACGCCGCAGGCCTGTGCGAGAATAGGTGGCGCGTGAAGGAAGCTTGCGGTGTCTTCGGGGTCTACGCGCCCGGCAAGCGGGTGGCGAACCTCACCTTTGACGGCCTCTTCGCCCTGCAACACCGGGGGCAGGAGTCTGCTGGCATGGCCGTCAGTGACGGCGACACCGTCACGGTGGTCAAGGACATGGGTCTCGTCGCCACGGTCTTCGACGAGCGCACCCTGTCCGGACTGTTCGGGCATTTGGCCGTCGGACACACGCGTTACTCAACGCATGGCTCGTCGGACTGGGCGGGTGCACAGCCCGTCTACCGTCCCGTCGGTCGGGCGGGATTCGCGCTGGGTCACAACGGGAATCTGACCAACACTGCGGCACTGGCCGAGAAGGTCGGCATGCTGCCGGGTTCCATTGCCACTGACAGCGATGTCGTCGCCGAGCTCCTCGCGCGTTCGTTCCCCGAGACCGAGAACCTGGCGACCGCGCTGCAGGCGGTGCTGCCGATTGTCGAGGGTGCGTTCTCGTTCGTCCTCATGAGTTCCGAGCGTCTCTTCGGCGTACGCGATCCGCACGGCTTCCGCCCCCTCTGCCTCGGAAGGTTGGGACCGGCGGCGGCCCCCGAAGGCTGGGTGCTCGCCTCCGAGACGCCGGCTCTGAGCGTCATCGGCGCCGAGTTCGTCCGCGAGGTAGCGCCCGGGGAAATGGTTGTGATCGACGAGGACGGACCCCGCAGTATCGAGGTCCCCTGGTTGCGCGATATCGAACCCAGACTTTGCATCTTCGAATTTGCGTACATCGCCCGACCCGACAGTCGTCTTTACGGTCGCGAAGTTCACGAGACCCGATGCCGCATGGGCGAGCTGCTGGCGCTGCAGGCGCCCGCCGACGCTGACATGGTCATGGGCGTTCCCGAGTCGGGGGTGCCGGCGGCCGAAGGGTTCGCCCGGGCGAGCGGCATCCCGTACGGCCAGGGTCTCGTCAAGAATCGCTATATCGGCCGCTCATTCATCGCACCGGATCAACAGGAGCGGGCCGACGCAGTGCGCCGGAAACTCAACCCGCTGCGCGACGCCATCGCGGGCAAACGGCTCGTCGTCGTGGACGACTCCATCGTGCGCGGCACGACGCAGCGCTCGGTCATCAAGATGCTCCGCGAAGCGGGAGCTGCCGAAGTGCACCTCCGCATCTCGTCGCCGCCCTGGCGCTGGCCTTGCTTCTACGGGATCGACACGCCTTCGCACGAAGAGCTGCTTGCAACCGACCGTACGGTCGACGAGATGGCCGCCGTCCTCGGGGCAGACTCGCTGGCCCACATCAGCATCGAGAACCTGCGGGCGGCCATCGGGGCGGACGGCGGGTTCTGTGACGCATGCTTCACCGGGGACTACCCGACGCCCGTTCCGGCGGCGGCCACACCGGTTGTCATCGGACGGTCCGAGCCCATGGCGTCGGCGCACCAGGCTGCGCTCCCCGGAGTCTGAGCTCGTGAGCGAGGGCGGCGCCACCTACGCGGCCGCCGGTGTGAACATTGCCGCCGGCGACGCCGCGGTCGAGCGGCTCCGTTCCATGGTCGCCGGCATCGGCGGCTTCGGCGGCCAATTCCCGCTGGACATCAACCACTTCACGCGGCCAGTGCTCGTTGCATCGACCGACGGAGTGGGCACGAAGCTCCTCGTCGCCCGCGCCACCGGGCGCTACGAGACCGTCGGAATCGACCTCGTCGCCATGTGCGTGGACGACCTGGTTTGCGTCGGGGCCGAGCCGCTGTTCATGCTCGACTACATCGCTACGGGGAAGGTCGACCCCGAGCGGATCGCCACCGTGGTCAGCGGTGTCCACGAAGGATGTCGTCAGGCCGGCTGCTCGTTGATTGGCGGTGAGACGGCGGAGCACGCCGGCGTCATGACGCCCGACGAACTCGACCTTGCCGGCTTCGCTGTCGGAGCGATCGAAGAGGGGACCCAGCTTGGGCCGGAGCGGGTTGCCGCCGGTGACGTCGTAATCGGGTTGCCCTCGCCAGGCCTGCGCTCGAACGGCTACACCCTCGCTCGGCACGTCCTGCTCGAACGCGCGGGACTCGATCTCGGTGATCCCGCGTGGGAGGGGGCCGACGTCACGGTGGCCGACGAGCTCCTGCGGCCGTCGGTCATCTACGCCCCATCAGTCCTGGCGGCACGCGCCGCCACCGGCGACACACTCCATGCGTGCGCGCACATCACCGGTGGAGGCATCGTGGGCAACGTGCCCCGGTCGCTGCCCGACGGCCTCGGCGCGGTGCTGCGACGGTCGGCCTGGGAGGAGCCCCGCATCTTCGAGGAGATACGCCAGCTCGGTGCCGTCGACGCGAACGAGATGGACCGTGTGTTCAACCGAGGCATCGGGATGGCATTGGTGGTCGGCTCCGAAGGGGTAGACGGCGTGCTCTCGGCGCTGGCCGCGTCGGGCCTGCCCGGCGCCCTCATCGGTGAGGTCGTGGTCGGGTCCGGCGTGCAGTTCGCATGACCAGCGACAGCCCGTATGCCGAGCTCCGCGCCCACCTTCTCGAGCACTCGGTGAAGACGGGGGACTTCACGCTCAAGTCGGGCCGCAAGAGCACCTGGTTCATCGACTCAAAACAGACCGTGTGCCGCCCTGAGGCGATGTTGCTGGTGGCCGACGCCGTCCTGTCGGTCGTTCCACCCGCCGCCACTGCCATTGGAGGGCTTACCATGGGGGCCGATCCGGTGGCGTTCGTGACCGCCGGCGTTGCCGCCACGCGCGGAAGGCCGCTCAAGGCCTTCAGCGTGCGCAAGGAGGCCAAGGACCACGGGGCCGGCGGACGGATAGCCGGCGCGCTGGACCCTGGCGACACGGTAGTTGTAACCGAGGACACGGTGACTCGTGGCACCTCACTCCTCGAGGCCGCCCACGCGGTTCAGGACGCCGGAGGGCAGGTTGCATTGCTCGTTGCTCTTGTCGACCGGGGCGGCACCGTCGAAGCGATGGCGGCCGCAGAAGGACTTGCGTTTCGTGCTGTCCTCACCGCGCCTGATCTCGGGTTTCCCTACGAAGGTGCCTGAGAAATTGTGAAAGAGGTCGTTGCCCTGCGGGCTTGCAGTCTCTAGATTGCAGTCGCCGCAGATCTTTGGCGGATCACGGAGGTGACGGATGTCGCACGGCGTGAAGGCGCGCAACTCTCGCAAGGGTTCTGGTCGAGTGACCCCATCGAAACTGCGCCGCTCTGCAGTCGTGGCGGCGGACGGCGCGCTCGCGATCGGCGCGGGCGCCTTGGGAGGGCTCTTCGCGACGACGGGTACGGCGTCGGCGACGGCACCGACTACCGGCTGGGCTTCCACGCAAGCGCCGCTGCCGAGCACCCCCGACCCGCCGGCGCCCAACCCGCAGATGTCCTTCAACGACGAGTCGTGCGCAACCTCGACGTTCTGCGTCGCTGGAGGAACCTACGACAACGTGTCGCCCAGTGCGCGTGGCGTCCTCGACGTCCTGTCGAACGGCAGCTGGACCGCGATGGAGACGCCGCTTCCCGGCAACGCCGAACCCGGGTCCATCTCGAGCCTGGATTCGGTGTCGTGCCCGACCGCCGGCTGGTGTGTGGCCGTCGGCATCTACGACAACACGTCGGGGAGACAAGACAGCTTCATAGACACCCTCGCGGGTGGATCGTGGACTTCGATCGAAGCGCCGGTGCCGTCGGACGCCCAGCCGGAGGCGTCAGCCCTCACCTTCCTCAAGTCCGTGGACTGCCAGAGTGCCGGCGTTTGCGTCGCGTTCGGCAAGTACGAGAACGGTGCCGGTTCTGGCCACTCCGCCGGCTTCTTCGACACGCTCGCAAATGGGAACTGGACGGCGCTCACCGCGCCACAGCCGAGCGACGCCGCCGTCCACCAGGACGTGTCCAACCAGATCGTCTCGTGCCCCGCCACAGGTCCCTGTGCCGCCACCGCGAGTTACACGAACGGGGATGGGAGGGGGCAAGCCGAGCTCCTCACGCAGTCCGCCAGCGGTACGTGGTCCGCGCAGCCTGCACCGCTTCCATCTGACGCGGCAACGGGAACCAGTTTGCTCAGTCAGATGTTCGACATCTCATGCGCCACAGGAGTGTGTGTTGCGGGCGGCGACTACGAGAACCTCGGAAGTCGACAGGCTGGGCTTCTCGACCGGTTCGATGGGACCCAGTGGAGCGCAACCACATCACCGGAGCCGTCCAACGGGGGGACCGGAACGAACCAACGCGCCTCCATCGGCGGTGTGTCGTGCACTTTCGACGGCTGTGTGGCCGCTGGATCGTATGAGGACTCCGCAACGGGGTCCCGACCACTGATCAACACGATCAATGCCTCGGGGACCGTGACGGCCACCGAGGGTCCGCAGCCGGCTGACATGGCGACGGGATCTTTGATCGATGGCTTCTTCAACGATGTGTCGTGCCTCTCGTTGGTCCAATGCACCGCGGTAGGGGGATATGAGACCGGGGCTCCGACGAGCCTCGCGCTCATTGACTCCATGTCTGGTGGTGTGTGGACCAATACGGTTGCGCCCGTACCGTCCAACGCGGCGACAGGCGCGAGCGCGGCATCGGGTCTCAGCGATGTCTCTTGCCCCGCTCGAGGTTCGTGCGAGGCGGCGGGCAGCTACTCCGATCCCGGCAACCTATTCGGGCTGCTCGAGTCCTATACCCCGCCCGAGGGCTACTGGACCAACGCGTCGGACGGGGGCGTCTTCACCTATGGCAGCGCGACGTTCCACGGCTCGGCCGGCAACCTGAAGCTCAATCAACCTGTGGTTGGCATGGCCGGTACCCCGGGTAACGGCGGGTACTGGGAGGTGGCGAGCGACGGGGGCATCTTCAACTATGGCGATGCGCCGTTCTTCGGCTCGACGGGCGCCCTCAAGCTGAACAAGCCCGTGGTCGGCATGGCGGCCAGCCCCGATGGGGGCGGCTACTGGCTCGTCGCGGCGGACGGGGGCATCTTCAACTACGGCGATGCGCCCTTCTACGGCTCGACCGGGGCAATCAAGCTGAACCAGCCGGTGGTGGGCATGGCGGCAACGCCCGACGGGCACGGTTACTGGCTGGTGGCGGCCGATGGCGGCATCTTCAACTACGGCGACGCCGGCTTCTTCGGCTCGCGAGGCGGTCAGCCGCTCAACAAGCCGATCGTCGGGATGGCGTCTACCGCCAGCGGCAAGGGCTACTGGCTCGTCGCCTCCGACGGAGGCATCTTCACCTACGGCGATGCGGGCTTCCACGGCTCGACGGGCGCGATCAAGCTGAACAAGCCGATTGTGTCGATGATGAGCACCTTCGACGGGAACGGCTACTTCCTGGTGGCTTCCGACGGGGGCATCTTCAACTACGGCGACGCCGGCTTCTACGGCTCGGCCGGCAACCTCGTCCTGAACAAGCCGATGGTGAGCGGGGCGCCCTCCTAAGCGGAGGCGCCCCGGGCGAACTCGGCCCACACGTCGACCCACTGCCGCCAGACCGGCGGTGGGTAGTCGTGACCCATGCCCTCGATCTCGACGTAGCGGGCGCCGGGGATGAGCTCGGCCGTGCGGCGCCCGCCGCTCGGATCGATGAGGGTGTCCCGGCTGCCGTGCAGCACCAAGACCGGCAGGTCGACCTTGGCCAGCTGCTCCGACCGTGAGCCGTCGCGCCCGACGGCCTTCATGTGACGGACGATGCCGTCGGGGCAGAAGCAGCGGTCGTAGGCGGCGGCCGCCCGCCGCCGGATGGCCTCGTCGTCGAGCCACTCGGGCTTCGACCCGTAGACGTGGAGCGCCTCGACCTGGCGTTCGATGTAGGCGGCCCGCTCCGGCGGCTGTGGCGTCATGAGGAGGGTGAGCGCCTCCTCGGAGCTGTCGCCGAAGCCGGGCTCGCCCGTGCGCGACATGACGGAGGTCACCGAGAGGAGACGTTCCGGATGGTCGATGGCGAGCCGCTGGACGATCATGCCGCCCATGGAACATCCCATCACGTGGGCCCGTTCCACGCCGACGGCGTCGAGGACCGCGATGGCGTCGTCCGCCATGTCCGTCAGCGCATAGTCGACGTCGGGCAGCTTGGACGAGAGCCCGACGTCGCGGTTGTCGAAGCGCACGACCTCGTAGCCCTCGTCACAGAACATCTCGCACCATTCGGTGGCGTAGTTGATGCACTGGGATCCGAGGCCGTTCACCAGGAGCAGGGTCGGACGTTCGGAGTCGCCGAAACGCTCGTAGTGGATCTCGACGTCATCGTTGTGTGCGACGGGCATGGATCTCCTTCTCTCTCCGCCTGGAGTCCTCAGAACACCGCGATCGGGTTGACCGGTGACGCGGTGCCGCGCCGGAGCACCAGCGGCGCCACCACGAAGAGGAACGCCCAGCGGCCCTCGTCAGCACAGGCCGCGGCCAGCGCATCGAGGGCGAGGTTGTCCATCAGGTGCAGCCCGAGGGCGACGATGGCGATCTCGTGGATGGGCATGCCGACGCCCTCGACCCGCGAGGGCAGCACGTCGGACACGCCGTCGGAGCCGAGCGTCGCCACGTCCCGGGCGCGGAGCCACGCCAAGCACGCCGCGTCGAGGCCGGCGGCACGTGCGGCGAAATCCCACGGTCCATGGGCGTCGCGCCATGTCCAGCGGCCCGTTCGAACCAGGAGGGCGTCGCCGGACCTGACCTGGAGTCCGGCATGCTCCTCGGCGGCCTCGAAGTCTTCGGGGAAGATCGGCTCGCCCGGTTCGAGCGCATCGACGCCGCGCACGGCGGGGATGTCGAGCAGGACACCCCGGGTGACGATGCCGTTGTGCAGCTGGTGGATGCCGAGGCGGGTCGCGCCGTGCGCGGTCACCGTCCCGGTGTCGTACCCGTTGAAAAGCTTGCCGTCGTAGAAGATGTGACAGAGCGCGTCGATGTGGCTGGTCGCGAACCCGTGGGGGGCGATGGCGAAGTAGTCCGCCCCCCACCCCTCGGTGGCGGTGCCGATCATGTGGTGGGCCACCGGGACCGGGTTGTCCGGGCCCGGCTCCGTGTTCAGGGCCCGGGCGCATGACACCGTCCGGCCTGTGCGCACGGTGGTGGCCGCCGCAGCTGTGACCTCGGGGGTGACGAGGTTCAGCGCGCCGAGCTGGTCGTCGGGTCCCCAGCGTCCCCAGTTGGAGAGGCTCTCGTGCAGGGCGACGACGTCGGCGGTGGCCATCGGGTCACGGGGCACGCACGGACAGTAGCGGCACCCCCCTACGCTCGCTCCCATGACGACTCTGCAAGGTGACTACGAGCCAAGCCCCTGGGACTGGGTGCGTGACCAGGTGGCCGAGTACGAGGCTTCAGGAGGACAGCGGGCCAACACGCTGCGGGACACGGGAATGCCGATCATCGTGGTGACGACGCGCGGGGCGAAGAGCGGCAAGGTCCGCAAGTTCGGACTGATGCGGGTCGAGCACGACGGCGCGTACGCACTCGTCGCCTCCAAAGGGGGGATGCCCGACAACCCCGCCTGGTACCACAACGTGATCGAGCACCCGGACGAGGTGTATCTCCAGGACGGCCCTGAGCCGTTCCGGGTGCAGGTGCACGAGCTGACGGGCGACGAGAAGAAAGAGTGGTGGGAGCGCTCCGTGAAGGCGTACCCGCCCTACGCCGAGTACCAGCAGAACACGACGCGTCAGATCCCGGTCTTCCTGGCCACGCCGGTGGACGCGGGCTGAACCGCCGGGCGATTCAGTCGGCTCCGGCGAACGCCTCGACCATGGCGATGCGCCACGGGACGAGGTTGTCCTCGCGCTCGTAAGGGGTCTTGCCAAGGCGTACGACGACGAGGTCGAGCGGCGGGCAGATGGTGATCGACTGGCCCTCGTAGCCCGAAGCGCGGAACGTGCCGCGCGGGTTGTCTCCGTGCTGGCCCCACCAATGCGCGCCGTACGGCTCGCCCTCCTCGTCGAGCGAGACCATGGTGCGGGCGTAGTCGACCCAGCCGGCAGGCAGCAGACGGACGCCGTCCCACACGCCGTCGCGGAGGTAGAACAACCCGAAGCGGGCCCAGTCGCGCCCGGTGGCCCGAAGGTAGGACGAGGCCACCCAGGTGCCGGTCTCGTCGAATTCGGGGTCGGCGCTCGTCATGCCGAGGGGCGCGAAGAGGCGGCGGTGCAGGAAACGGGCGTACTCCTCTCCCGGGCCGAGGGTGCGGGCCACGATGCCCGAGACGATGTTCGACGTACCTGAGGAGTAGTTGAACCGTGTATCGGGTGGCGCCGCCAGGGACCGGTCGGCGGCGAATTGGGCCACGTCGGACTGGTGGTCGCCGAACAGCATCTCGATGACGTCCGAGACCCTGTCGTCGACATAGTCCTCGGTCCAGTCGAGACCGTCACGCATCGCGAGGAGCTGGCGGAGCGTGATGGCGTGGCGCGGGTCGGACGGGTCAGACCATTCGGGGACCGGCGCCGGCGTGTCGAGGTCGAGCCGGCCGTCACCCGCGAGGAGACCGACGACGGCGTGCAGGACCGACTTGGCCATCGACCAGCTGAGCAGGGGCGTGGTGGCGTCGACTGGCCTCGGCGAACGGTCGAAATGCTCGAGCGCGCCCTCGTAGCGCTCGTACACGAGGCGACCGTGCTGGACGATCACGATGGCGTAGGTCGCCGCGATCGCGCTGGCGTCGTCGAACGCCTCGTCGAGCAGCGGAGCGAGTGCCTTTCCCGTTCCCGGCGCGAGCGCACCTTCGGACCAGGTCTCGGTCGGCCAGGGGACGCCGGCCGGCTGGGGCGGGAGGGGGACGAGGCCGCTCACGGGCGCGCCTCGGGGATCACCGGGTGGCGTCGAGGAACGAGAGGAACGCGGCGTTGGTCTCGGCGGGACGCTCCTGCTGGATCCAGTGGCCGGCCCCCTCGACGACGGTGGCGCCCCGGAAGTCCGGGAGCTGCTCCTTCATCACGTCGATCCCGTGTGGCTGCATGATCACCACGGGGTCGAGCGATCCGGTGAGGAAGCCCGTGGGCATGGTGTAGAGCGACGCCGGGAGATCCTTCGAGCGAGCCCAGTTGGCGTCGAGGTTGCGGTAGAAGCTGACCGGCCCGAAGAGACCGCTGCGCGTGAGCCCTTCGGTGTAGACGTCGACGTCGGCCTCGGTGAGCCAGGGGGGCAGCGTGTCGGGAGCCGGTTGGAGAATGTCCAGGAACCGCGTGCCCTCGGCTGGCGCGTCGCCCACCAGGGCCCGGCCCTTTGCCATGCCTTCGCCCCCGGCGGAGTACAACATCGTGCGCACGAAGAGCCGCGGGTTCTCGTCGAACTCCGCCTCGGCGGGCCCGACATCCTGGAAGTAGAGCATGTAGAAGAACTTGTCTTCGAAGATGTGGCGGAAGATCTCGGTGGGCGGCCCGGGTGCGCTCGAGTAGGGGACACTCATGGCGTAAATGGACGAGACCCGTTCGGGGTGGAGGCGCCCCATCTCCCAGGTGACCATGGCGCCCCAGTCGTGGCCGCTGAACGCGGCCTTCTCGTAGCCGTAGTGGTCGAGCAGGCCGCAGAGGTCCCCGGTCAGCTGGTCGGAGCCGTAGTCCGACACGTCCTTCGGGGCCGAGCTGCCGCCGTAGCCGCGCAGATCGGGGGCGAAGGCGCGGTAACCGGCATCGCCGAGCGCGACGAGCTGGTGGCGCCACGAGTACCACAGCTCGGGGAAGCCGTGGGACATGACCACGGGCGGTCCATCCGTCGGGCCGGCCGTTGCGACGTGGAGCTCGACACCGTTCGTCCGGACCTGCTCGTGGGTGATCTCAGCCACGGGGCGTCACCTTCTCCTCTTCCTTGGCCGCCACCTTCTCGGCCTTCTCGTCGTGGTGCTTCTGGATGGCGGACATGATGGCGCTGCCCGCCGCGCCGATGAATTCGGGGCGGTTCTCGGCCGCCCAGTCCCGGCTGGCGGTGGTCGTGCGGGCCGAGTCCTGGAAGTGCGGCGCCACGTAGCGGGCGAGCAGCTCGTAGGAATGGCGCGTGGCGGCGGTGTCCGCCCATTCGTGGCCCATGCAGAGATAGGTGCCGAAGCCGCCCGACTGGTCCTGGAGGCGCTCGATCTGCGCGATGGCATCGTCCGGCGTCCCGATCACCGCGATGCCAGAGGCGTTGAGCGCGTCGACGAGCGAGCTGAAGTTCTCCGTGTTCGGCGCGATCGGCAGGGCGGCCACCCGTTGGAAGTAGTCGACCCATTCCTCGAGCCCGAACGCGACGTCGGCGATCGCCTGCTCCTTGGTGTCGGCGATGTGCAGCGGCCCGACGAGGCGCCACTTGTTGCGATCGACGGTTGTGCCGAACTCCTCGGCGCGCTCCTCCATCACCTGCCAGTGCGAGCCGAGCACGTCGAACCCGCCCTCCGTCGTGGCCCCGAGTGAGAGGAGGCTGCAGCCAAAACGCCCGGCCAGACGCGGGCCCGAGGGCGAGACCTGGGCCGCAACGCCGATCTCGGGGAAGGGGCGTTGATAGGGGAGCAGCTGCAGGCGCGCCTTCACCAGCTTGAACCATTCGGTCTCCATGGAGACGGTTTCGCCGGCGAGCAGCTGGAGGATGGCCTCGAGGCTTTCCTCCATCATGTCGCGCTGCTTGGCCGGGTCGATGCCCATCATGAACGCGTCCGAAGGCAGCGCGCCGGGCCCGACGCCGAGCATCACCCGGCCGCGGGTGAGGTGATCGAGCAGGACCATCCTGTCCGCCAGCATGAACGGGTGGTGGTACGGCAGGGAGGACACGCCGGTCCCGAGGCGGATGTCGCGGGTGCGCTCGGCGGCGGCGGCGATGAAGACCTCGGGCGAGGCGATGATCTCGTAGCCGGCGGAGTGGTGCTCGCCGAACCACGCCTCGTCGAAACCCAGCGCGTCGAGGTGCTCGATCAGCTGGAGATCGCGCTCGAGTGCCAGTGTCGGGTTCTGGCCCACCGGGTGGAACGGGGCCAGGAAGATCCCGAACTTGAGTCGGCCGTCGGCGGCAATGGTGGTCATGGTTCTCCGTGTCTTTGGTTCGGTGGGTGTCGTGGTCGGTAGTCGGGTCGCGTCTGGTCAGGTCGGCTTCACGAGGATCTTGCCGTGGTCGCCCGGGTTGCGCAGCGTCTCGAACGCTCCGGGCGCGCCGGCCAGGTCGACCGACGAGGTGACGAGGAGGTTGGCGCCCGGCACGCCGGCGGCCAGGCGGGTCAGCGTGGCGGCGAACTCGGCGGGTGTGTAGCCGAAGGAGAAGCGCAACTCGAGCTCCTTGGTCACCGCCATGAACGGCTCGATGGTGTCGGTGTGCATGCATACGCCCACGACCACGATCCGGCTGTGCGGCGGCGCGTCCGCGATGAGCGACTGCAGCATGCCGGGCACGCCGACGGCCTCGAAGATGACCGGGTCGGTCACGGCGCCGCCGAGCATGGAGGCGCCGGCGCGCTCCATCACGGTCTTGGCCACGCCGAATGCGGCCCAGCGTTCGTGGGGCGACTCCACGGCCGGGTCGATGACCTCGTCCGCCCCGAAGGCCTCGGCCAGGCGGCGCCGCGCCCGCGAGAAGTCGGCCGCCAGCACGGGGCCGTGCCCGCGGCCCTTGAGTGCTGCGATGACCGCCAGGCCCACCGGCCCGCAGCCCACCACGAGGCACGGCTGCCCTTCCGTCAGGTCCGCCAGGCCCACCGCATGCTCGCCCACCGCGAGCGGCTCGGTCAGTGCGGCCAGGTCGGTCTCGAGCTCGTCGGGCACCGGCAGCAGGAGCATCTCCTGGAGCACCATGTGCTCGGCCAGCGCGCCGGGGTACTGGTTCGAGTACCCGATCTGCTCCACACCGGTCGGCCCCACGATGATCGGCACCGAGCACACCCGCGACCCGACAGGCAACGTCCTCGCGGTGTCGGGTCCGTGCTCGACGATCTCGGCGCAGAACTCGTGCCCGAACACGCAGTCGGCCTCCGGGTCGAGCATCGGCACCCCGACCCGGTCCATGAGGCCGGTGAAGTGGGAGAAGTCGGCCAGCGCATGGAGGTCCGAGCCGCAGATCCCCGCCGCCAGCGAACGCACGACCACGTGGCCCGACGATGGGACCGGATCGGCGACCTCGCCGACCACCAGCTGGCCGCCTCGCGTCACCGCCGCTTGCATGGAAACCACACCCCCCGCTTCTCCGGACCCCTCGGACGGCGCGACCGCCCTGATTCGTCGTACGTTTGCCCCGTGAGCTTCCCACAGGCATTTTCGGAGCGCCCGTTCGCGGGACGAGTGGCGCTGGTCACCGGGGCTGCCCGGCCCCGAGGCATCGGGCGTGCAACCGCCCTGACGCTGGCCCGCGGTGGTGCCGACGTGGCCTGCCTCGACATCGCTCGGCCGTACGTCGAAGCTCCGTTCCACGAGACGGCGACGGGTGACGACCTGGCGTCGGTGGCCAAGGAGATCGAGGCCCTCGGCGTGCGAGCGACCACTGTCACCGCCGACGTGTCCGACGAGGCGGCCGTCGAGAAAGCGGTTGCCGCGGTGAGCGAAGAACTCGGCACCGTGACGCTGGTGGCCAATGTGGCCGGCGGGAGCGGCGGCGGCTTCGGCTTCGGACCCCTGATCGGTGTGCCGGCCGACGAGTTCCGCCGTGTGCTCGACGTCAACCTCGTCGGCACCTGGATGGTGTCGAAGGCGTGCGCGACGCGCATGGTGGCTGACGGAGTGGGCGGCCGGATCTGCAACGTGTCGAGCCAGGCCGGCAAGAAGGCTTTCCCGTTCCTC
This sequence comes from uncultured Acidimicrobiaceae bacterium, assembly GCA_963777485.1. GTDB lineage: Bacteria > Actinomycetota > Acidimicrobiia > Acidimicrobiales > RAAP-2 > Bog-473. The sequence goes on from CAVZQP010000002.1 coordinate 347,683, forward strand.
GGCGCGTACTGCGCAGCCAAGGCCGGCGTGATCCTGCTCACCCAGACGATGGCGACGGAGCTCGGCCCGCAGGGCATCAGCGTCAACGCGGTCTGCCCGGGCACCGTCGACACCGACCTCCTCAACAAGGAGCGGGCGTTCGAGGGGTTGATGGGCGGCCCCGAGGGCCTGGCCGCCTACATCGCCCGCGAGATCCCGCTCGGCCGTCTCCAGTCGGCCCAGGAGATCGCGGCCGCCATCTGCTGGCTGCTCTCGGACGCCGCCGGCGGCGTCACCGGCGAGGCGTTGAATGTCAGCGCCGGACAGACCATGGTTTAGGTATGCCGATCCTCGATGCCCGCCATGACCTCGCCCACCCCGTGGAGGGCGACACCGCCTGGAGCGAGTCGTACTACTTCAACGCGTACGACCCCGCGAGCGACTCGGGGCTGTTCACCCGGATCGGCATCCGGCCCAACGAGGGGACGATGGACGTCGGCATGTCGCTGTGGCTACCGGGCGGCGAGCTCGGCGAGTACCGCTGGGTCAAAGAGCAACGCGACATGGTCGACACCGTCCTCGACGTCGGCGCGGTCCGCTACGAGATGCTCGAGGCCCTCCAGTCCTGGCGCCTCACCATGGACGACGCCGTGCAGGCCCGTCCGACCGGCAAGAGCCGGGCCGAGGCGGAGGCCGAGGCCCACCCGGTCAAGGTCGCGCTCGACGTGCGCTTCGATGCGATCACGCCGGCGGTCGGCACCGACGGCCAGCCCGGCGGCGGCCCGAAGTCCAAGGAGGCGGCGGCGGCGTCGGGCACCGTCGGCAAGGGGCATCTCGAGCAGGCCGGACGATGGACGGGCACGCTGACGGTCGACGGCGTGACGCACGAGTGGAAGGGTGCGCACGGCAACCGCGACCGCTCCTGGGGCCCGCGTCGCTGGGGCGGCCCAAAGATGTGGCGCTGGTTCTCCATCAACGTCGGCGACGATCTCCATTTCGGGGGCATCCGCCTCGGTACGGACGCGGGCGACCTCCATCGCGGCTGGGTGTGGGACGGCACACGCGCCACGTCGGTCGCCGAGTGGCGCGTGAAGACCGAGCTCGAGGACGACGGCGTCACGCACCGCGTCGTGCACCTCGATGTGGTCGACAAGTCCGGGCGTACATTCCCGTTGCGCGGTGACGTGTTACGGGTGGCGCCGATCGGCCAGGCCGGAGGGACGTTGGTGAACGAAGGCTTGGCCCGCTGGACCTACGAGGGCGGGGCGGACGGCGAGCCCCGCACGGGCTATGGCATCGCCGAGTACCTGCACCAGCTCGACGACGGCGGAAGGCCGGTCGTCCCCGTCGAGTAGCCGGCGCCGCGCCCGCGCTCGCCGCACTCCTCCCATGTCGCCCCGGTTGCGCCCCGAAGAGCTGGCCGCCGCGCTCGGCGCGCGCCTCGGGGGAACGGTCCACGGCCTGCGCCGGCTCTCGGGCGGGGCCTCGCGCGTCACGAGCTCGTTCGACCTCGAGACGGCGGCGGGCTCGACCACTCCGCTCATCCTGCAGACGGATCGCAGCGGCGGCGCGCCGGGACGGGCGAAGGCGCGCCTGGAGCACGCGCTGCTCCACACGGCCCGCAACGCGGGCGTCCCGGTGCCGGCCGTCGTGGCCGCGCCGGACTTCGACGCCGGCGACGGCGACGACGCCCTGGGTGGCGCCTGGCTCGTCGTCGAGCGCCTCGCCGGCGAGACGATCCCGCGCAAGATCCTGCGCGACCCCGAGTACGACACCGCACGCCAGGCGCTGACGGCCCAGTGCGGCCGTGCGCTCGCCGCCATCCACACCATCGACCCGTCCACCGTCGGCGGTCTCCCGCCGGCTGACCCCCTGCGCGACCCACTTCCGCTCCTCGATGCGCTGGGGGAGGTCCGTCCCGCGCTCGAGCTCGGCGTGCGCTGGCTCGACGGGCACCGCCCCGAGGCGGGCTCCACGGTCACGGTGCATGGCGACTTCCGTATGGGCAACTTGCTCGTCGGCCCCGACGGCCTCCGCGGCGTGCTCGACTGGGAGCTGGCCCACGCCGGCGACCCGGCCGAGGACATCGGCTGGCTTTGTGCGCCGGCCTGGCGCTTCGGCGGGCCCGGCGAGGTCGGGGGCTTCGGCCACGTCCCAGACCTGCTCGCGGCGTACGAATCGGCTGGCGGTGCGGCGGTGGCGTCCGAACGCGTCCATTGGTGGCAGGTCTACGCGACCGTGAAGTGGGCCGCGATCTGCGCGTTGCAGGCGTCCGTGCACTTGAGTGGCGCGACGCGCTCGGTCGAGCTGGCCGCGATCGGGCGCCGCGTCTGTGAGAGCGAGTGGGACCTCTTCGTGCTCCTCGGGATCCAACCGACCGCCGACCTCCCGGAGCCGGCGGCGGCGGCGGCCGGACCGATACAGCCCTTCGGCCGTCCGACAGCGGCGGAGCTGACGGAGGCGGTGCGCGAGTACGCGGAAGGACTCATGGAGAAGGGCGAGGGTGCCGCCGCGTTCGAGGCGAGGGTGGCGCGCAACGCGCTCGGTATCGTCGAGCGTGAGCTGCGGCTCGGGCCGTCGATCGTGACCGCACATGCGGCCCGCCTGGCCGAGCTCGGCTATGCCGACGACGCTGCGCTGGCCGCCGCGCTGCGGGCGGGTGACCTCGACACCACATGGAGGCGGGTGGCTCCGGCCCTCGCCGCGGCAGCGCGGGACCAGCTGTTGGTGGCGAACCCCTCCTACTTGCCGGCGGCCACGGCGTAGGGGGGAGCCGCAGCAGCCGCCGGCGTGGTCGCCACGGTGGCGGGCAGGTTGTCGTCGAGCGCGACCGCGTTGGCGTCAGCTGTCTCGGCGGCGCGGGCACCGATGCCCTGGAGGACCGCTCCGGCCACCAGGCCGCAGCCGACCATGAACAGCCAGGCATGATGGAAGGCGCTCACGGCGGCTGCTCCGGTCGCGGAGCCGAGAATGGCCACGAGGCACGCCACTCCCAGGGCCACGCCGACCTGACGGGTCATGGCGTAGAGCGCCGAACCGGTGGCGAAACGTTGTGGGGGCAGCGGGGCGGTGGCGGCGCCACCGAGTGAGGGGAGCATCAAGCCGACGCCGATGCCCGTGAGCACGCTGCCGGGGAGGTAGTCCGCCAACCAGTCCGGCGACGCACCGACACGGGCGACGAAGTACACGCCGCCAGTCGCGAAGAGGAGCGAGCCCGCAGTGCCGACGATGCGGTGGCCGAAGCGCGCACCGAGAAGACCGCCCGGGAACGCGGTCAGACCAGCCAGCAGCGGTCCGGGAGCGATCATGAATCCGGCGCGCAGGACCGACTCGTGCCAGACGCCGGTCAGGAAGAGCACGCCGCCCAGAACGAGGGCGCCGAAGCCACTGAAGAAGACGAGAGAGCTGACGTCGGCCAGGGCGACGGCACGATGCCGTATGACGGCTGGCTCCAAGATCGGGTTCGGGTGGCGGAAGGAACGCACGACGAGCCAGCTGCCCGCTGCGGCCGCCACCACGAACGCGCCCACAGTGCGCGCGCTGGTCCAGCCCCACGACGAGCCCTCCACGATGGCGGCAACCAGGCTGGCCACCGAGACCGACAGCAGGACGGCGCCGAGCAGGTCCGATTTGTGCGCGGCCGGGTCCCGCACCTCGGTAAGAGTGCGGATTCCGAAGACAAGGGCGAGCAGACTGACGGGCAGGTTGACGAGGAAGACCCAGCGCCAACTCGCCTGCACGAGCAGGCCACCGATCGGAGGACCGAAGGCGGCGGCGGCGCCACCGACTGCGGACCACAGGCCGATGGCTGCGCCCTTGCGTGCCGGCCCGAACGCGGGGAGGAGCAGTCCGAGCGAGGTCGGCAGCATCAGTGCGCCGCCGACGGCCTGGATGACACGCGCGCCCACCAGGACACCCAGCGACGGCGCCAGGGCGCACGCGGCGGACGAGGCCGTGAACACGGCGAGGCCGATGAGGAAGGCGCGTTTACGTCCGGTCCGGTCGGCCCAGCGGCCCGCCGGCACGAGGACGGCGGCGAAGACGATCGCGTACGCACTCAACACCCAGGAGAGGGAGCTCGTGCTCTCGCCGTGGAAGCTGGCCGAGATGCTCGGGAACGCGATGTTGACGATGAAGAGGTCGAGGGAGGAGAGGAACACGCCCGTCAGCACGATCAGGGCAGTCAGGACGGGGCGGCCGCCCCGCTTGGTTCCAACGGGGTTGGTCGGGGGAGTCCATTCTGTCACAAAACTGACTATACCGATAAGAGTTTCATAAAGCAACCTACTACCGTGAAAGTGCGCTATGCTGGGTGAATGCTGAAGCGTGACTACGCCAACCAGTACTGCCCGGTGGCGTCGACACTCGAGGTGGTGGGCGAGCGCTGGACGCTCCTGATCATCCGGGACATCTTCTTGGGGATCCGCCGCTTCGAGGAGCTGCAGCGTGATCTGGGCGTGGCCCGCAATGTGTTGCAGGCCCGGCTCGAGCGGCTCGTCGAGGAGGGGATCCTGGTCAAGCGGCCCTATCAGGAGCGGCCGTTGCGCAACGAGTACCGCCTGACCGAGAAGGGTGCCGATCTGTGGCCGGTGCTGGTCGCGCTCTTGCAGTGGGGCGACCGGTACGGCGTCGAGGGGGAGCGGCCGATGATCCTGCAGCACCGAGGCTGCGGGGGTGAGCTGGACGACCGTCGTCGGTGCATCGCCTGCGGTGCGGACGTCTCGGTAACCGAGGCGATCGCCATCCGGACCGGCGCGACCCGTCCCAATGCGGAGGTCGGCGCCTCGGTCTGAGGCCGGTCCGCGGCGGTCGAGCGCGTCGGGCCGCATCTCGGTACGGTGCGTCCATGAGCGACGACACGGCATGGCTGGACGCGACCGGGCAGGCGGAGCTGGTCCACACGAAGAAGGTGTCGCCGGCCGAACTCGTGGCCGATGCGATCACGCGGATCGAGAAACTGAACCCGCAGCTGAACGCAGTCATCCACGAGTTGTTCGACCGGGCGCGGGATGAGGCCGCCGGCTCGCTGCCGGCCGGCCCGTTCCGCGGGGTGCCGTTCCTCTTGAAGGACCTCGGCGCCGAGCTGGCAGGCACGCCCTTCAACGAGGGCCTCGCGTTCGCCGGTGACTACGTGTCCAAGGTGACCCAAGCGCTGACCCAGCGCTACCTCGACGCCGGCTTCGTGATCTGCGGAAAGACGAACACCCCCGAGCTCGGCATCCTGCCGACCGCCGAACCCCGGCGTTTTGGCGCATCTCGTAACCCTTGGAACACCGATTACTCGACGGGCGGATCTTCGGGCGGCTCGGCCGCTGCGGTGGCGTCGGGCATGGTGCCTGTCGCCCACGCGAATGACGGCGGTGGTTCCATCCGCATTCCCGCGTCCTGCTGCGGCCTAGTGGGGCTGAAGCCCACACGGGGGCGCAACTCGTTGGCGCCCAACTACGGCGACCTGATGGGTGGCTTGGTCTGCGAGCACGTCGTCACACGCTCCGTGCGCGACAGCGCGGCGATCCTCGACGCCACTGCCGGCCCAATGCCGGGCGACCCCTACTGGGCTCCGCCGCGACGCGGGCCCTCGTTTGCAGTTGCGGCCGCCAGCGCGCCGCCGCGGCTGCGCATAGCCGTGATGACGGCGTCACCGTCGGGCAGCAAGGTGGAGCCCGCCTGCGTGGCCGCCGTGGGGGAGGCGGCCAACCTCTGCGAATCGCTCGGGCACCAGGTCGAGGGCGCCACTCTCGACGTCGATGGCAACGCCTTCACGACGCACTTCGTCAACATGTGGGCCTGCGGCAACGCCTGGGCCATTGCCGACTGGGAGTCGCGGCTCGGGCGTGCGGTCACCGAGCCCGACGTTGAGCCGTTGAGCTGGGCGCTCATTGAGCTGGGCCGGTCGATCAACGGCGCCCAGTACCTGACGTCGGTCCAGGAACTGCAGAAGATCTCGCGCCAGGTAGCCCAGTACTTCGAGGGCATCGACGTCCTGATCACGCCGACGCTGGGAGAGCCACCCGCGCCTCTCGGCACGTTCGACTCGCCTCCCGGCGAGCCACTGACCGGGCTGTTCCGGGCCGCCGACTACGTGCCGTTCACCCCGCCGTTCAACGTCACGGGCCAGCCGGCCGTCTCGCTGCCGCTGCATTGGGACGATGCGGACCTGCCGGGCGCTTTGCCCATCGGCGTGCAGTTCGTCGGCCGCTTCGGCGACGAGGAGACGCTGTTGTCGCTCGCGGGTCAGCTCGAGCAGGCGGCCCCGTGGGCGCAGCGCCGGCCGCCGGTGTCGGCCTGAGCATTTCGTTGGCAACCGGCCATCCGGACCTGGCTCGTTTCATCGAGGTCGTCGTCGCCGGTGACCGTGTGACGTTTGACGAGCTGCTGGCTGCAAATCCGGAGTTGGCGACCGAGCGCGTCAAGGCGGGAGCGACAAGGGAACAAGCCGAGGACTACTTCTTCGACGAGATCTCGCACTACGTCTATGTGGGTGACACGGCGCTGCACATGGCCGCGGCCGCACATGCACCCGACTTTGTCACTGCCTTGGTGGCGGCGGGTTCGGCCGTCGAGGCCGTCAACCGACGTGGCGCCCAGCCTCTGCACTACGCCGTGGACGGGGGACCCAACGGACGGCGTTGGCACCCGGCCCAGCAGTGCGACACGATCGTGCGCCTGCTCGACGCGGGGGCAGACCCGGACGCCGCGGACAAGGGAGGCACGACACCGCTGCACCGGGCGATACGCAATCGCGGCGCAGCAGCGGTCGAGGTGCTGCTCGTTCGAGGTGCGGACCCTCTTCGCACCAATGGGCGCGGCTCGACGGCGTGGCAGCTCGCGAACTGGACCACGGGCAAGGGCGGGAGCGGAACCGCCGCGGCAAAGGAGCAGCAGGCCGAGATCCTCCGTCTGCTCGAGGCCCACGGTGCCGTGACGGGCTGAGGCGCGGCGGCGGAGGGCCGCCGGTCCGACTCAGGCGGAACCAGGGCGGTCGGTCACCAGAACACAGCGCGTGCCCGAGTAGATCGTCGGCATGCACTTGTTGCAGTGGATGCAGAGCGACGATGTGGCGGTGCCGGCCTGCATCCGGTTGGGCAGGTCCGGCTCGCGCAGGAGGGCGCGGGCCATGGCGACGAACGCAAAGCCCTCCGCCAGGGCAGTCTCGATGGTCGCCAACTCTGTGATGCCGCCGAGGAGGATGATCGGCGTGTTCAACGCGGCGTGGAACTGCCGGGCGAAGGGGAGGAAGAAAGCCTCCTCGTAGGGGTAGGTCTTCAGGAATCGGTGGCCGATGAGCCTGAAGCCGAGACGCACCGGCGGCGGGAGCGTGGCGCCGAACTCGCGCAGCGGCGCGTCGCCCCGGAAGAGATACATGGGGTTGGCGAGGGAGCTCCCGCCGGTGAGCTCGAGCGCATCGAGCGTGCCGTCCGCCTCGAAGAGGGTTGCGACCTCGACGCTCTCGTCGAGCCACAGGCCGCCGTCGACACCGTCGGCCATGTTCAGCTTCGCCGTCACCGCCACCTTGTCGCCCACGGCGTCGCGTACGTTGCGCAGGACGGTGCGCGCGAATCGAGCACGGTTTTCCACCGAGCCGCCGAACTGGTCCTTGCGCTTGTTGAGCTTCGGGCTCAAGAACGCGCTCAAGAGATAATTGTGGCCGACGTGCACCTCGATGCTGTCGAAGCCGGCCTCGAGAGCGCGGGTGGCCGCTGAGCGGTAGTCATCGACGACGCGCTCGATGCCCGCCGGGTCGATGGCATGGAGGCGCGAGCCCATGGGGGTGAAGCCGCCGGACGGCGCGAGCGCCGGGGCGCGGTTTGAGCGGGCGTTGGCCACCGGGCCGGCGTGGCCGATCTGGGCGGCGGCGGCCGCTCCCTCGGCGTGGATCGCGTCGGTGAGCCGGCGGAGTTCCTTGGCGGTCTCGTCGTTCAGGAGGAGGCAGTGGCGGTCGGTCCTGCCCTCGGGCGAGACGGCGAGGTAGGCGACGGTCGACATGGCGGCACCGCCGGCCGCGACTCGGCGGTGGTACTCGATCAGCGCGTCGCTGACCTTGCCACCAGGCATCACGCCCTCGAACGTGGCCGCCTTGATGATGCGGTTGCGCAGCGTCAGGGGACCGAGCCGGGCGGGGGCGAAGACCTCCGGGATGGCCGGACGGGTCGTGCGGGGCATGGCTCCCTACCTTTGCCGACCGGCGGCGTCGGACGCACGTTGGGCGCCGAGGGCGCCCGCGGGGTCGTGGGGCGTCAGGACTCGGCCGGACCGGCCGCGGCGACGAGGTCGGGGCGCAGGGGCGGGCCACTGACCCCGCAGAAGTGGGGGCACTCGGGTTCGGCGCCGGGTGCAGGCTTGCGGGCCGGGTTGCGGATCGTGAGCAGCGCCAGCAGGCCCCCGGCGGCGCAGGCTGCGCCCGAGATGTACACCGCGGTGCGGAAACCAGTCGCCAACTCGGACGGCGCCAGTGCGGCCGCCCCGGTCAGGCCCGCCGCCAGCGGGAGCACCGCCACCGCGAACAAGCCGGCCGCCCGCGCCACCGTGTTGTTGACCGCCGAGGCGATGCCCGAGTGCTCGGCCGGTGCGGAGCCCATGGCCGTCGCCGTCAGCGGGGCCACCGTGAACGCGAGACCAGCGCCGAAGAGGAGCACGGCTGGGAACACCTGGGCCCAATAGGAGCCGGGGTCGGTGGCCCGGGCGAGGAGGGCGAGGCCGGCGCCCACGAGGATGGGCCCGAGGCTCATTTGGAGTCTCGGCCCGATACGCGCCGAGAGCTGTCCCGAGCGGGCCGAGAACAGCAGCATGATCACGGTGACCGGGAGAAGCGCGAGCCCCGAGTCGAGCGGCGTGTAGTGCTGCACGAGCTGCAACTCGACCGGCAGCAGGAACAACGCGCCGCCCAGCGCGCCGTACACGACGAAGGTGACCGCGTTCGTTCCGCTGAACTGACGGGAGCGGAAGAGGTCCAGCGGGAGCATGGGGCCGGCAACGCGCCGTTCCACGATAAAGAACGCGGGCGCGGCGAGTACAGAGAGAACGAACGCAGCCACGATCACCGGGCTCGACCACCCACGGGTCGGTCCCTCGATGAGCGCGTAGGTGATGGCGGCGAGGAAGATCACCGCGAGTGCGGCGCCCACCGTGTCGACGCGGCCCTTGTTGGTGGGATCGCTCGATTCGGGCACGTGACGCGCCGTGATGGCGAGCACGAAGACCGATAACGGGACGTTGATGAAGAAGACCCATCGCCACGAGCCCACCGCCAACAGGTAGCCACCGACCAACGGACCGGCGGCGGACGCCACGCCTCCGAGTCCCGACCACGCGCCGATGGCCCGAGAGCGGTCTTCGGGGCGGAACGAGGCCTGCAGGATGGCCAGGCTGCCGGGCGTCAGCAGGGCGCCGCCGATGCCCTGAACCACGCGGGCACCGATGAGAAAGCCCGAGGTGGGGGCCAGGCCGCAGCAGGCGGAGGCGACGGCGAACCAGGCGATGCCGATGGAGAAAACGCGCCTGCGCCCGAAGCGGTCGCCCAGTGAGCCGCCGAGGAGGAGGAACGCGGCGAGGGTGAGCGAATAGCCCGTGATGACCCACTGGAGGGTCCCGACGCCGCCACCGAACGTGCGGCTGATGGAGGGCAGCGCAATGCCGACGACGGTGGCATCGAGGAATGCGATGCCAGAGCCGAGCACGGTGGCCGCGAGCACCCATCTGCCACGCGCCGTGCCGAAGGCGAGCTCTTCCGGCGCGGCCGCTTGAACCGGTTCGCGGGCCTCAGGTCCGGTGCCCGGCTGCGTCACTGCGGACAGCGATGCATGACGAGGGCGACGACGGCGCCCGCCGGCGCGGCGGTGCCGGCCCTGGTGCCCTGGCTGAGGACCGTGGCGGGCGGTGTCGCGGTCGTCGCGGTGGGCGTCGGCGCTGTGGTCGTGGTCGTGGTCGAGCTCGTCGGATCGGCTGTGCTGGTCGTGACGGGCCGCGTCGTCGTGGTCCTCGGCGGGTGCGTCGTGGTGGTGGTCGGGTTCGGTCCTACCGAGTAGCAAGCCCAGTTGAGCGCGGCCAGGTGCAGCAGGTGCACGGCGCCGGCGAACGTGTGCCCGGTCACAAGCGGGACCGTCGTGCCCGCGGGGTAGCAGCCGGACCAGGTGATGCCCACCCGGGCACCCTTGGACAGGAGTGTGCCCGGGAGCAATGGCTGGGCGCCGACCGTCACGTTGGGCGGTTTACCGGGAATCGAGAGCGACGCCACCACGCTCTGGCTGGGCAACGTCCCCTTGTTGCAGGGTGCGTTGAGAGGGACCCACACGAAGCCGGCCGTCTTCAGGTAGAAGTGGGCCAGATCGATCTTCATCCCCATGACGTTCGGGACGCCGACGCCCGGCGGCAATGTCGTGGGTGGCGAGGTGGTGGTGGTGGTCGTGCTGCTGGTGGCCATCGTCGTCGGTGCGGCGGTGGGAGCGGACGGGTTGCCACACGAGGCGAGAACGCAGGCCGCCACCAGGAGGGTGCAGCCGCCGAGCACGGGCCGAAAGACGGGTCCCACGAAGCAAATCATGGCCGAGCCGTGGAGCCATTTCTGGTCTCCAGCGGCAGCGTATCCACCCGAACGATGGCACACGGCCCGTCGCTCCGGCCGAGGACGCCGGGGAGCCGACACATCCCGGGGAGCCACCGCAGGGCACGCTCGCCCGGTAGCCGATGCGGGGTGGCGCCGGGCTCCGGCTCGGTTCCTACTGTTCGAGCGCGGCGATCCTTCGGCTGAGGTTCACCGCGTGGTCCCCGATGCGCTCGTAGAAGCGCGAGATCAACGTCACCTGCGCGGTGATGGTTGTCGGCATGTCGGCTTTGGCGATCTCGGCCGTGAGCCGGTCATGCAGGATGTCGAGCTCTTCGTCCTCTTCGGCCAACTCGAGGTCTTGCGCGTTGTGGTTGCTGTAGGCGGCGGCCACGAGTTGCCACATCTCGGCGGCGACCTCTGACATCCGTTGCACGATCCCACGGGCGACCGGTGTCATCTCCGCCCCGATGTTGGTGAGCGCGCGGTGGGCGATGTGCTCCGCCAGGTCGGCGCTGCGTTCCAGCTCGGGAAGGATGAGCAGAATCCCGATCAGTGCCCGGAGGTCGCTGCTGGCGTGATCGCCCGCCTCGATGCGTGACCAGACATCGAGCTCGAGCTCCGCTGTCGCCTCGTCGATCTCCACGTCTCCGTCGACGACGGCCTGGGCGAGGTCGGTGTCCCCGTTCAGGAGGGCGTAGGTGGCGCGGGCCAGCGCCTCCCGCACGAGCCCGAACAGGCGGAGGATGGGTTGCTCGACCACTTGCGCCACGGGCGGAAAAGATACCCCGCTCACGCTGGTGGGTTTACCGTACCGTCACGGAAAGTTAAGGCTGTCGTCACGGTATGGGGCGAGTGGGATCGGGGGGATCGATCAGCATCCGACGGCTCGGCGCCCGCCTAAGGGATCCGCCCCTCGCCCTGCTCGTCGGCTCCCCTCTCGCCCATCGACCGTTCGTGCTCCGCGACGGAATCGGCATCCTCTGCGTAGCGCTGTCGGGACTCGTCGGCCAAGCGCTCTTCGTCTTCGGTGGGCTCGCGGTCGGCGACGTGCTCTTTGCCCGCCTCGGCGAGCTCGTCCTCCTCGGTCGTCTTGTCCGGTTCGGTGTGGTCCATGGCGGGTTCTCCCGGTCTCTGGAGTGATGATCTTGCGTGATGCGCGCTCGGCGTAAGCATGTGCCTACCGCGGCATCGCTTCCTCTGACACCAGGCCTGATACCCGCTACGGAGCGCTATGAATCAACAGGATTGCAAAGCGACACAACGATCGCTGCGTAATGCCCTGCCTTTGGGGTAAGGCAGTTAGGGAACTTGCTTCGGCTTCGGCCTATTGAGAGCAAAATGGCGACGACGCTCGAAAGGTCGTCGAATCGGCGGTCCAACGAGAAGTGAATAACCGCTACCCGGTGTCTTCTCCGGAAGAGTCCGGAGGCAGGATGTCGAGGACGTCCATCAGGCCAGCCACTTCGAACACCCGCCGGACGTTGCGATGCGGCGTGAGGATGATGAGCTCGCCTCCGGCCGAAGCCGTGCGCTTGTGCTCGGCGATGATGGCACTGATCCCGGTTGAGTCGATGAACTCGAGGGCGGTCAGGTCGAGGGCGACGTGGACGACGCCGTCGCGGTTGAGCTGGGCGAATTCCTGGTACAAGCCGCCGGCTGTCGATACATCGAGCTCGCCTGTCAGCAGCACGATCGCGTGCCCCTTCGAGCCGCGGATTTCGGTGATCAGCGGCACCGATCGTCGTATGTCGAGCGCCATGGACCCTCCCAGACTGTGGTTCTGCGTCCAGGCAAAGGTCGTCGAACACCGGACGACCTCCTTGGCACCTCTTTGACCTGTCCAACGGGAGTGTACATGGCGAAGAACGGGCGGAACCCAGGTCGGAGGCCGCAGCCCGGTCCGTACCGCGTCCCCGGACATTTCGAGCGCGGGGGTGACACAATCGCCCGGTGAAAGAGCTCCGAGACCGGGTGGCGGTGGTCACGGGTGCAGCGAGTGGTATCGGGCTGGCCATAGCCGAAGTTTTCGTCGAAGAGGGCATGCGGGTCGTGATGGCCGACATCGACGAGAACCGTCTCGGTGCGGAGGCAGCCCGCCTGCAGGGGAACGACGCCGACGTCGTGCCTGTCCCGGCGGACGTGCGCGACCCCGAGTCCGTCGACGCGGTGGGCCGATCGGTCATTCAGCACTTCGGGGCCCTCCATGTGGCGGTCAACAACGCCGGGGTGGTCGGTGGTGGTACCTCGTGGGAGATCCCGCTCGACGAATGGCACAGGGTGATCGACGTCGACCTTTGGGGAGTGATCCACGGTGTCCGGACCTTCGTCCCGCTGATCATCGCCTCCGGCGAGGGGGGCCACGTCGTGAACGTCGCGTCGATGGCCGCGGTCCTGACGCTTCCTCGCCTGGCCCCGTACACCGTGGCCAAGCACGGAGTCCTGGGTTTGACCGACGTCCTGCGAGCTGAGCTCGCAGGACTCGGCGCTCCTGTGGGGGCCAGCGTGGTGATGCCAGGAATGGTCAAAACCGCGATGAATCCGATCGGCACCGTGCAGCCGGCTGCGGTCGCGGCCAACGTGCTCGATGCCATCCGGCACGACCGCGCCTATGTCTTCACCGACGACCACAGCACGGCTGACGTCGAGCGACGTCTTCGGGGCCTGCTGGACGCACGCGCCGACGTGGTCACGTGACAGCCCCGACTTCGCCGTCGGATCAGCTCGTGGTCGCAGCGGACGACGGTCCGGTGCGGACACTCACCCTGAACCGTCCCACCAGGCTCAACGCCTTCACCTCCGCGTCCTATCGGCGCCTCGCCCAACTCCTCCACGATGCGGCCGAGGATCCCGACGTCCTGGTCGTGGTGCTGCGGGGCGAGGGGAGGGCCTTCTGCAGTGGCGTCGACCTCGAGGAGCTCGGCGACGAAACGAGCGGGGGCGGGCAAAACCTAGGTGAGACCTTCGACGCACTCGTCATGGAGCTCCTGGGCTTCGCAAAGCCACTCGTCGCATCCGTGCACGGCCCGGCGGTCGGCTTCGGAGCCACGATCCTGCTGCACTGCGACCTGGTGCTCGTGGCAGACGACGCGCGGCTGCGGTTCCCGTTCACGTCGCTGAGCACCGCCCCCGAGGCCGGGAGCAGCGCGCTCCTGCCAGCAATCGTCGGCCCCCAGCGGGCCGCAGAGCTCTTCTTCACGTCGCGCTGGATCGATGCCGCAGAAGCGGTGAGCTACGGGCTCGCCCTGTCGATCTGCCCGCGTGAACAGCTCGATGCAGAGGCCGGCGCCCTGGCGGGGCGGGTCGCGCAGCAACCCGCTGCGGCCGTCGCCTCATCGAAACGGCTGCTACGGGCGGATCGGATGCAAATGGTGAGCGCGGCGAGCCGCCGGGAACGAGCTGAGGCCGCTTGGCTCAGCTCCAAGTTCGGTCCTCCCGGGTCCGCAGGTCCGCCGGCCTGAGAAGCGCGGGTCAGGTGGTGGGGTTGCTGTAGATCCGACCCGGTGAGATCAGGACGGCCGCCCTGCGTTCCTCGGCCATCGCGCGGTCATAGGCGTCCCAGTCGTCGTGCCGCCCGCCGGCTGCCTTGAAGATGTCGCGTAGCAGGATACGCAGCCGCTCTCCGTCGACCTCTGTGCGTGGGTCGTCCGGACCGATGATCTCGGCTGTACCCTCGACCGCAACCCACCGCCAACCGCCGCGGACGACGATCGTGCACCGTGGATCGGCACGGAGGTTCCGGAGCTTGGCGGGACCGGCGGCGACCAGACCGACGACGGGCTCCCGGCGTACCGGATGGGGCAACACTCCGGCGTTGACCACGCTCGATTGCACGCTGCCGTCCCGCCGGATGGTGCTGATGACGCAGAGCCCGCCGTCGAGGGGCACCAGATCGGCAAAGTTCGAGAGGTCTGCCATGCGTCGCCCCCTTTCGTTCCGGCCGGGGCACGTGGCACCGAACCGTCGCGGCCCACCCTACGCGTCGCGGATCCACCATCGCGGTGAAGATGGCGTGGCACCCGAAGGGAGAGTGCCGCTGGGAATCATCAAGGCGACGCCCCCCGTCGCGTACCAGTCGGTCTTGGTGTCGGGGTCGGAGGCCGTGATTGACGGTGTGCCCCGGTTGGCACGTCAATCACACTCAGCGGTGCGGGTTCGAACATCGCGTCCACGCGGAGCGATCACAAGTATTCGGCGAGCCGTGCCATGCGATCCTTCCAACAGCCCGCACGTTTGAAACGGGGTCGCTCACGGCTGTCGTCCCGAGATTCTCCTATCGCCAACGAGGCCAAAACTCGTCGGGACTCCAGAGTGGGCCTGTCTCACCATGCCGTTCACCCAAGGTTTCCGCAGGTCCCGGGTCGTCCAGGGACAGCAGCAGCTGGCCGGCGAGCCATGCCTTGCTGCACCTTTGGGGAGCTTCAATCGGCGGGTTACACTGGCATTGCACTCCGCCCGGACCCCGCGGAACTTTGCTCAAATGCCGGTTGCGCAAGGGGGACGGACGATGGAGAGTGACGAGAAGCTCGCAGATGTGTTGGGCGAGTTTGCTCGCACCATGCTGACCGACTTCCCAATCCAGAGGATCGTCGACGGTCTGGTCACCCGCATCGTCGAAGTGATCCCGGTGAGCGGGGCCGGAGTGACCCTGATATCACCCGATGGCGGCCCGCGCTACATCGCTGCCTCCGACTCGAAGGCGATGGAGTTTGAACGATTGCAGTCTGATCTGGGCGAGGGGCCCTGCATGGATGTCTATTCGAGTGGCCAGGCGGTTTGCGTAGCGGACATCGGCGAAGAGACCCGGTTCCCAAAGTTCACGGAAGGGGCGCTCAAGGCAGGGCTGGCGGCGGTCTTTGCGTTTCCTCTTCGTCAGGGGGAAAGCCAATTCGGTGCGCTCGATCTGTACCGGAACATCCCCGGGCCGTTGGATCCCGTCGCCTTGAAATCAGCGCAGACCCTCGCTGATGTGGCCGCCGCCTATCTGCTGAATGCCAAAGCACGTTCTGAACTCCAGGCGTCTTTGGGCCGATCACAACAAGCCGCCTTGCACGACCCGTTGACCGGGCTGCCCAACCGGGTGCTGCTCTTCGAATTCCTCGACCATGCTCTCCGTCGGGCCGGACGCTCCAAGAACGTCACGGCGATCCTCTTCTGTGACATCGACCATTTCAAGCGCATCAACGATGCCTTTGGCCACCGGGTCGGCGATGAGCTCTTGGTAGGAGTGGCCGAACGCTTGACCGGATTGATGCGGCCATCGGACATCCTGGCTCGATTCGCCGGGGACGAGTTCGTCATCCTGTGCGACGAGGTGGAAGGATTCTCTGATGCGAGGGTGATAGCGGAGCGAGTCGTCGGCGCGTTCGACGTACCATTTCCCTTGTCAGTCGGCCGAGTCGAAGTCGCCGCCAGCGTCGGTGTTGCGATCGCCGGAGAGACGAACGTGCTGTCAGGCGACTTGATCAATGACGCCGACTTGGCCATGTACAGAGCCAAGGAGAATGGTGGCGCAGGTTGGGTCTTCGACGAAGCCTCGAAGCCGCCCGCCTTCAAGGCGGAGACTCTTCTCGGATGAATCTCGTTGTCCCCCCGACGAGTGGGGCGGTAACGCTCTCTCGGCGCCCTGACTGAGGCAGCGCGGGCCGTTACGGCGAATAACACGGCCAACACCCGGAGGCATACGGAGACGAAGAGGAGTGTTCCGGACGAGAGCTGGCCGTCGCGGACTCGGGAGACGCGTCCCGTCCTGAGTGCCACGCGGAAGACCCCGTACTGGGCCAGGACGGGCGTTTGGCCATGTATGGGCGCACTTCCGCCGTCGAGAAGAGCGCCACGGGGTCCGATCAGTCACCCAGCGAACACAAGTCCCCCTCTGTGCCTTACGGTGAGGGTCCAATGCCTGGGAAACGGCGCACGCGAATTTTGACCGCGATCGGGACCTCGATGGAGGAAGCCCGTTCACCCTCTGGATTGTGCTCGGTTGCGGCCGAGATCGTCGGGGTGACTGGCGCAGGGATCATGCTGATGTCTGGAGAGTTGCCCCAGGGCTCGCTTTGCAGCACCGACGAAGTCAGCAATCTGATTGAGGAGCTGCAATACACCCTTGGCGAGGGCCCCTGCATGGACGCGTACCGAGAAGACAGTGTCGTTCTGGAGCCGGACCTGGCCAATCCGACGGCTCGGCGTTGGCCGGCCTTCGCTCCGAGAGCATCCCAAGCGGGCGCCCGATCCGTATTCGCCTTCCCCCTGCGAGACGGAGCGGCGCGGCTCGGTGCCCTCAACCTCTATCAGGATCGACCCGGCCCCCTGAGCGACGAGAGCCACGCCGATGCGCTGGTGATGTCCGAGGTGATCGCCCACTGGGTACTCGATGCCCAAGCCGATGCAGCACCCGGGACGGTCGCCTCGGATCTCGAGCCTGGTGCCGACTTCCACTTCGTTGTGCACAACGCAGCCGGCATGGTGGCGGTGCAGCTCGATGTCAGCGTCACCGAGGCACTCATCCGCCTGCGGGCCCATGCCTTCAGTCAGGACCGCCTGCTCCGGGACATTGCCGAGGACGTCGTATCCCGGAAGCTCAGGCTGGCGTGAACCCCGATTGCGGGGGTAAGAGCCCTCGGAAGGGATCGTATAGTTCGACAAGCAGGCGAGGAGATACGGCCCGCCCACCCGAACAGTCAGGGCGCGCACGGGGCGCCCAGGAGAAGCCATGGAGACGAACCGAGACCAATCCATCGTGCAGTTCCTCGTCGACATCGCCGACAACCTGATCGACGATTTCGACGTCGTAGAGCTACTCACCAAGCTGACCGAGCGGTGCGTGAAGCTGCTCGGCATCTCTGCCGCCGGCGTCATGCTCGCCTCGCCACCGGACGAGCTACGACTCGTCGCGTCTTCGAGCGAGGCGATGCAGGTGGTCGAACTGTTCGAGCTTCAATCCAACGAGGGGCCCTGCCTCGATGCCTTTCGCACCGGGGAACGCGTCGGGCATGACAACCTTCGATCGGGAGCGGGCCCTTGGCCCCAGTTCTCGAAGGTTGCGGTTGCCGCCGGGTTCTTATCGGTGTCCGCGCTCCCCCTTCGCCTGCGCGAGTCGACGATCGGCGCTCTAAACCTTTTCAGTGCCAAGCCGTCGCCGATGGACGAAGGCGACCTCCTGGTAGCACGGGCCTTCGCTGATTTGGCCACGATCAGCGTCCTCCAATTCGGTGCAGTCACCGAAGCCCAACGGGTCAACGAACAGCTGTCGGGCGCCTTGGCCAGCCGCGTGGTGATCGAGCAAGCCAAGGGCGTCGTTGCCGAGCGAGCTGGTATCGAGATTCCCGAGGCGTTCACTCGGCTTCGAAGCTACGCCCGGAGCCACTCTCTCTTGCTGGCCGAGGTTGCCCAAGCGGCCATTGACGGCACGCTGGACCCTGAGGCGTGGACCTCGCCGATCGACATCGAGCAGCCGGGTCAGTCTGGCTGAGAACAGCCTTCGGTTGGTTCTTGTCCAACCAGAATTGGCGGGCTAGCGTACCAACGGCTTTTCGCGCACCGTCCTGGACCCCGGCGGTTTGCCTAACCGCAACCGATGGGGACTGAACGTGATCACGAGCGGAACCCGGCAACGCTCCCGCGATCCTGGTGATCGGCGCGATGCCATCGCACAACGGTCGTGCGTGGCGGTCGAAGACGGGTGCACTCAGGACGCGGCAGCTCGGGAGTTGTACCGGCGGGTTCACGACGAGTCGATGTGTTGGCAGGCGCCGGCCGACCTGTCCAAGATCATTGCCGGGTCGTCCGGCTCGTTCACCGAACGAGCCGCGGCCATCGTCGAGCGCGACCTGAGGAAAGGCGAGCCGACGGAGGTCGCCCACGTGGCGTCATGCGGTTGGCTCCATGACGTTCCCTGTCGCCGTCGCCACCCGGATCTCTAACGAGGGATTCCGACCATGCCCACCGCTTCGATCGACGACCCCACCACGCTTCGGCGGATACTCGCCGCCACGTTGCTGATCGAGGCTGACACCGAGCTCCCGATCCTCCTGCACCATGTCACCGAAGAAGCTCGATCCATTACCGGTGCCCGCTATGGAGCGCTCGGAGTACTCAACGAGGACCGAACGGGCCTCGCGGAATTCATCACTGTCGGCCTCGAGCCTGACGAAGAGCAGCGGATCGGACCGCGTCCGACCGGGCGAGGGGTTTTGGGCCTACTGGTCGCTGATCCTGAACCACTCCGTCTCGCTGAACTCGGCTCACACCAAGAGAGCTATGGCTTCCCCCCGGACCACCCTCCGATGACCTCGTTCCTGGGTGTACCGATCAAGGTGCGCGGAGAGGTATACGGCAACCTCTACCTGACGGACAAGGTCGGCTGGCCCTCGTTCACTCTCGACGACGAGGCGGTGGTCAGCGCCATCGCCGTAGCAGCAGGTATCGCCATTGAAAATGCCGAACTGCATAGCCGAGCACAGGAAATGGCCGTCTATTGGGAGAGGGATCGGATGGCCCGCGACCTGCACGACACGGTTATCCAACGTTTCTTCGCAGTGGGCCTCTCGCTCCAGGGTATTGCGGGAGCAGCCCAAGCGGCGGACGTCTCGGACAAGCTCAACAGAGTGATCTCTGACATCGACGACTCCATTCGGCAGCTGCGTTCGACCATTTTCGCTCTCGGGCTGGCCGGCGACGAGCTGGGTCTGAGGGCCCGAGTCGCCTTCCTCTTGGATGAGCTCCGCGTGATCTTTGGGGTCGAGATCCGCAGCTCATTCGACGGACCGGTGGATACCGCGGTGTCGACCGAGATCGCAGGGCACCTGCTGATGACGTTGCGCGAAGCAGTCACCAACGTCGCACGTCACGCCGAGGCCACTGAGGTCACGGTCCAGCTGTTGATAGTCGACAACCAATGTCGGCTCAGGATCATCGACAACGGCCGCGGCATGAAGACGGACAAGCCCAGTGACGGCGGCCTGGGCTTGGTCAACTTGCGCCGCCGAGCCGAAAAATTGAAGGGACGGTTCGACATCGAGAGCCCATCCAGGGGGGGGACGATGCTCACGTGGCAGGTACCTCTCGTCGCGTAAAGCGGCTTGAGTCGATCGGCCGGATAGCACTGCACTCTCTCGTACCGCCTCTTGTGGTCCGCTGCGGTCCGGTCCAAAGTGGTCGAGTTTTGGAGAGACTTGCGCGATGGCGCACTGCGGTGCACCTGCTGACGTTGGTTTGTTCGCGACGACGGTGGACAACACGGTCACCTACCAGCTATGGGTGCCAACCCGGAGTGGTCTGAAATTCGAAACTTGTTGCGTGTCCCCAAGGTTTGCCCGGCTAAAGACGACGTGCGCGGCGACTGGATACGACCAGAAGTCTCCCTAGTGCAACGTGACGATCGAAGCCTCTCCTCGTCAATTCGTTGCCCACTACTTGAGGACATCCAACGACGATTAGTGGTCGGGTACGAGAACGGCCCCTAGGACGTCGATCGCTCCATTTGGATCTTCTCGGAGCGAACAGCGGCCTCATGCCGACACGAAGGCCCTTGCCAAGGGCCGTTAGTCGGTATAACCTTAAAACCAGCTGTGAAAATGGGGGACAGGCGGGGCTGGAATGGTCGGTCTGCGAGCAAGCGGGGCTGATGACCGTCCGGGTAGGTCAATCGACGTCGCAACGGCCATCGTCGATTTGGCTCCGGACGCGTTGGTGTCTGTGGACGCGTCCGGTGTTATCACGCTTGTGAACAGCCAAGTCGAGCGGTTGTTCGGGTACGACCGAGCGGAGCTGGTCGGACAATTGGTCGACGTGCTGGTGCCTCAGCGCGCCCGCGCGGTGCATCCCCAAGACCGGGCCAAGTACTTCGACGACCCGAGTCCGCGTCCCATGGGAGCAGGGCGACGGCTGTCAGCCGTGCGCAAGGACGGTACCGAGTTCCCGGTCGACATCTCGCTGTCGTCGATTGCCACGGACGAAGGTGTATTCGTGCTGGCTGCCGTCCGCGACATCAGCGAACGGCTCGAGATCGAATCGGAGCGCGCGGCGCTTGAGGCCAAGCTGATCCGTACCCAGCGAGAGGAAGAACGAGCGGTTCTCGAGGCCAAGCTCCATCAGGCCCAGCGACTCGAAACGGTCGGTCAGCTCGCTGGCGGCGTGGCGCACGACTTCAACAATCTGCTGGCCGGGATCATGAACTACACCACCCTTGTCGCCGAAGGAGTCCATGATTTGGCGATACGCCTCGGGCTGGAGGAAGACGAGGACGTCCAGATCATCCGTCAAGACATTGGCGAGATCACCGAAGTGGCGCGTCGTGCAGTGCAGCTCACTCGGCAACTGCTCATCTTCAGTCGGCGGGAGGTGGTTCAGCCGGAAGTGCTCGACCTCAACATGATCGTGACCGATATGGAGAAACTGTTGCGGCGAACGATCGGTGAGGCCATTGACCTTCGCTCGGCACTGGAACCGAACATGCCACACATCTTGATCGATCGCGGTCAACTCGAACAGGTGATCATGAATCTCGCCGTCAATGCGCGCGACGCTATGGAGCAAGGCGGCATCCTGCGGATCGAGACCCTCACCGTCGACATAGACGAGGACTATGCCGAACACCGCCCCATCTCTTCGGGTGCGTACGCTCGTCTGACCGTCTCGGACAGCGGAATTGGGATGCAGCCTGAAGTCCGGGCGCGCGCCCTAGAGCCGTTTTTCTCGACCAAGGAGAAGGGGAAAGGCTCAGGCCTCGGTCTGGCCACGGTTTATGGCATCGTCACTCAGGCAGAGGGCGACGTCATGATTTACTCGGAGCCCGGGCTGGGTACAACGGTTCGGGTCCTGCTTCCGTTCGCCGATCACACGGCGACGCCGACGAGTCTCTCTTCCTCGCCTCTCCTAGTCACCTCGTCCGATGCCACCATATTGCTCGTCGAGGACGAGGAGATCGTGCGCGAGCCGACGCGACGCATGCTCGAGCGCCAGGGCTACACCGTGCTGGCGGCGTGCAACGCAGATGAAGCCCTGGATGTCAGCGAAGCGTACGGGGGGCACATCGCACTGCTTTTGACTGATGTCGTGATGCCAGGGCGCTCCGGAAAGGAACTGGCGGCAGAGATGCAATGCTTGCGCCCCGGCATAAAGGTGCTGTTCATGAGCGGCTACGGGCAGGACGTGATCGTCCACCAGGGAGTGCTCGAGCAAGGCGTCATTCTGATTGAGAAACCGTTTGCCGCGGAGGAGCTCCTCCGCGGCATCGCGCAGGCGATCGACGGAGATGGCACCTGATGGACGATCAGCTTGATGGCAACAGCCGGCTTCTTATCGTGGAGGACGAAGACCTGGTTCGGATCCCACTCGTCCGACTGCTCGTCGCACGCGGGTACTCCTGTGACGAAGCGGTCGACTGCTCCGAGGCCTTCGACTTCTTAAGCGGGTCGCTCGGCTATGCCGCTGTCCTCTGCGACATCGAACTCCCCGGCCAGTCCGGTCTCGAACTCGCACACAAGCTGGCAGACGACCACCCTGAAGTTGCGGTGATCATGACGACCGGCATCGATGATTCGGAGGTCGCGCAGAAAGCGTTCGAACTCGGTGCCGACGGATATCTCCTGAAGCCCCTGTCAATGAACCAGCTAGTCATCACGCTCACGGGCGCAGTGCGCCGCCGGCAGTTGGAAAGTCTGCACGACACGACGACGATATGGAGTGGCCGAAAGGAGGCGAAGTCGTACGCGCTGACGGCCGTGCTGCGCGCCCTGGAAAAGCAGAAGTCGCCGCGCGATGACTCCTCCTCGGTCGAGATGATGGAGTTGTTGTCACGGGCAATCTCTGTACGTGACGTAGAAACGGGTCGGCACATCGAGCGCATGAGCCGCTCCGCCGCACACCTGGCGGGGCGGGTTGGCTACGACGCGCTTGCGTTCAATGAGTTCAGACTGGCCGCTGCGCTCCACGATGTCGGCAAGATAGGGGTGCCCGACGCCATCTTGCTGAAGACGACAACGCTGGCCCCAGGTGAGCGCTCTGTGATGCAGCGCCACCCGTCGATCGGCTATCAGCTGCTCCAAGGCTTTGACTCGTCTGTCCTGATCACCGCGGCGCGCATTGCGTTGGGTCATCACGAATGGTGGGACGGTTCTGGCTACCCACAGGGGCTGAGTGGTGATGAGATCCCGCTCGAAGCTCGAATCGTGGCCATTGCCGACGTCTTCGATGCTCTGATTAGCGAGCGAGTTTACAAACCAGCATTCGACGCAGCGACCTCGGCAGAGATGATGCGCGAAGAGCGGGGATGTCACTTCGACCCGCTTGTGCTCGACGCGTTTCTGTCAGACCTCGGTCCGATACTCGAATTCAGAGATCAGTATCCAGACGTAGAGAGGGAGTCTCGCATACGGGTTCTCATAGTGGACGACCACGAGATCTTCGTCGAGTCGTTGGCCCGGCTCCTCGCGACGCAGGAGGAACTCAGCGTCGTCGGCATTGCGAGAACCGTGGCCGAAGGTATCGAGGCAGTCCGCGGACTCTTGCCCGATGTCGTCATGATGGACTTCGAGTTACCGGATGGAGACGGTGCCAGGGCGACAAAAATGATCAAGGCTCTCTACCCGGACGTGAAGGTTGTGATGCTGACCGCCCGTGCTGATCGGCAAGCCGCGAGACGTAGCATCTGCGCTGGTTGCAGCGGCTTCGTGAACAAGACCGACACAATCGAAGAGCTCGTCGACGCGATCGTGGCTACGCACAATGGAGAGGTACCCACAAAGTTCGGCGAGCTCAAGGAAATTCTGAACAGCCTCGAACCCACTCGGCGCCGCCTGGGCGAAGATTTGGGAGCGCGGGAGATCCAAGTACTCAGCCTCATGGCAGTTGGCATGACGAACAGGAGCATTGCCGACGAGCTGTATCTGAGCCTGCATACGGTACGCAACCACATCCAAAACATCTTCTTGAAACTTGACGCTCATTCGAAACTGGAAGCGGTGGCCACGGCTATCCAAAAGGGGATCTTGGCCCGCAATAGCGCATGACCCAGGCAGTTCCCGCTATCGGCACCGCACGACCGGCCGGTCGCGCGGGAGTTGAAAGGGTGCCGTCAGGTGCTGGATCCGGTCCGATACGCGGGCCGTACGCCGGTAGACCGCGTATGGACGCTCAAATGAGGTTCGTTTGCATCATGACTGGAGGTAGGTACTCCACTTAGCTAGTGCCGTGAGTTGTTACAGAGAGTTTCTTGCCCGAGCCATGTCGGATGACATCGTCTGTGCGCGGATCAGCGGAAGCCTGCTTGAGTACGTAGCGCTCGGAGGGGACACCCCGAAGGACAGCGAGGCCTCGCAGGCCGCTCGGCTGGCTGCAGCCTTGGCCTACGACCATGCGCTCATCCAGCTCAGCTTGATCATGGGTATCGAGACCGGCCCCGAACGCTTCGAGTCGCGTGAGCCAGAGCGTCATCGCTTGGAGCGCGCACTAGCGAGGCTCGGACCGAGCTGGGCGGCATTCATGTTCGCCGGGATCGAGATGGAAGTTGTTGCGGCTTAATCCGCAACTGGGCCGGCGCCGGGTCTCCCGGCGACCAATTTGAGGATCACGACGTTCTTTGGCGGTCGATCATGAACGCTCTCCGATGCGCCAGAGTGGATGTCATTCAACGTCCATTAGAACTTGTTCCAAATCTGTGGAGGGCACGAAGTTTCGACCGCTAAGCCAACCATGTGTCGCAGTAACGGTGAACGGGTGATTCCTGTGGTCGGGACCGGCGTCGATCCGGTGACATCATGCTCTTCAGGTCGGAATCAGGGAAACCTGACTTTGCGTCCGACCTGATTCCTGCCGAACCGCAGGCTCTGGGCCGGGACGCCACCGAGCGCGACCCAACGACGTACTCATGCTTCGGTCGCGTAACGAGGGCGGGCACGTTTGGGATAGGGGTCCCGACCCGGACCGACGTGGTCGATCGCGGTCACTCAATCCGAAGCCGTGCCGACTTGCTCGGTTGGCATGAGGAGCTGCTGCGGGGTTGACGCCGGACTGTCGATCATGCATCGTCGGACTCAGGGGTATAGAACTATCCATCTCCAGATCGGAGGGCAACGTGAGTGACGTCGATCGCAGTCGTTTGCCGATCCGCAGACCCACCTTCTCGGGAAGAGTCAGCCGGACACTTGACGGATCGCGACCGGATTGGAACCTGATCAGTCATCCGACACCACCTAAAGGTGCTCCGAACGTGTTACTGGTGCTCATCGACGACGCTGGGTTCGGTAACCCGAGCACGTTCGGCGGCCCGATCCAAACGCCGAATTACACCCGCATGGCGGAGGGCGGCCTTCGCTATCACCGTTTCCACGTCACCGCCCTCTGCTCACCGACGCGCGCCTCGTTGCTGACCGGGCGCAACAACCACTCGGTCGGTTTCGGCTCCATCGGGGAGTTCACGGGTGGTTTCCCGGGTTACTCGGCGACTCTTCCTCGAGACTGCGCGCCCCTGCCGAGGATTCTCCGGGACAACGGCTACAGCACCGGAATCTTCGGCAAGTGGCACCTCACCCCCGACAGCCAACAAGGACCCGCCGGACCGTTCGACCGGTGGCCCAACGGTTGGGGCTTCGACTACTTCTACGGCTTCCTCGGGGGAGGCTCGAGCCAGTGGGATCCCTGCTTGGCCGAGAACCAGAAGATCATCGGCACGCCCGAAGGATTCTACGACGAGGACAACCCCTTCTACTTCCCCGACGCCATGGCGGATCGGACCATCGAATGGCTCCACGCGATCCGGGCCCAAGACAACAAGAAGCCCTTCTTCGCGTACTTCTCGACCGGCTGTAGCCATGCGCCGCACCACGTCTACAAGACGTGGGCCGACAAGTACAAGGGTAAGTTCGATCAGGGTTGGGACAAGGTGCGCGAGGAGACGTTCGCCCGCCAGAAGGAGCTCGGGGTGATCCCCGCCGACACCGAACTCACCCCCCGCGACAAAGCGTTCCCGGCATGGGATGAAGTTGCCGAAAACCTGAAGGCCTTCTACGTACGCCAGATGGAGGTCTATGCCGGATACTCCGAGAATGCCGACCACAACGTCGGTCGGGTGATCGACGCCATCGACGAGCTCGGCGAGCTCGATGACACGCTGGTCGTCTGGATCTGGGGCGACAACGGGGCCAGCATGGAAGGAACGATCACCGGCTCGTTCAACGAGCTCACGATGCAAAACGGCATCCCGCTCACCGACGAAATCCAGCTACAACTCTCCGAACTCTACGGCGGGCTCGATCAGTGGGGGGCCGCCATCATGGACCCCCACTACTCGGCTGCTTGGGCGTGGGCCGGGGCCACACCCTTCCAATGGGGCAAGCAGGTGGGCTCCCACCTGGGCGGGACCCGCGACCCTCTTGTCGTGCACTGGCCCGCTCGCATCAAGGATGCCGGGGCGTTGCGCACACAGTTCGCCCACGTCATCGACGTCGCTCCCACCATTCTCGACGTCGCCGGCATTCCGGCGCCGGACTCAGTTGACGGGATCGAACAGGAGCCCATGCACGGCACGCCGTTCACCCCGTCGTTCATCGACGGCGCGGCTCCCGAGCACCGTACCCAGCAGTATTTCGAGACCGTCGGCAACCGGGGAATGTACAAGGACGGTTGGTGGCTCGCCATGAAGACCGAGCGCATCCCGTGGGATCTCACCACTGCGGCCCTTGCTCCGTACGCGCCGGGTGTCTGGGACCCCGACGCGGGTCCGGCGGAGCTCTACTACTTGCCCAACGACTTCTCGCAGGCGAAGGACCTCGCAGCTGAGCACCCAGACAAGGTGCAAGAGCTCAAGGAACTGTTTTGGGAGGAGGCTGAGCGCTACAAGGTTTTGCCTCTACTCGGAGCGCTCTCGACGTTCTTCGGCATGGTGCCTCCTATCCCCGAGAAAACCACCTTCGAGTTCCGTGGCGATGTCCAGAACGTCATGCCCGGCATGATCCCGAGGGTCTACAACCGTTCGTACACGATCAGCGCTGATCTCGTCGTGCCCGAAGGGGGCGCCGAAGGCGTCATCGTGGCCGAGGCCGATCACCTCGGTGGCTTCACCCTCTACGTTGAGGACGGCAAGCTCAGACACACCTATTCGATGATGGGCGTCTTCGTCTACAAGCAAGTGGCCGACGAGGATCTGCCCAATGGAGAAGTGACCGTGCGAATGGAGTTCGCTGCCGACGAGGCGAAGCCGGCCACTGGCGGCGACGTGACCCTCTTCGCCAACGGTCGACACATTGGCAAGGGGCGGATGGATTTCACCGTGCCCGTCCGGTTCTCCGGATACGCCGGCATGGACATCGGGCGCGACAACGGTGGCGTCGTGGACCGCGACTACGAAGACAAGAAGCCATTCGCGTTCACAGGGACGGTGAAGAAGGTGGTGTTCGACATCACACCGCACCTCACCGACCAGGACGAGCTCGATGTGCACACGGCCGAGCAACATGGTCAGGCGGCGCACGCCTTGTCGGAATGAAGCGCTCAGTCGTCGAGATACCGCGATCGCCTACGAGGATCGTCCGTCGCTGATTGGATGTAGCGCGATCGCTCGGGCCGGCGTACCGATCCGGAGGCGGAACGGCGAGCTGCCCTGGCCATTCAGTGGCAGAGCGTGACGGCTGGGCGACGCCGCCGCATACATGGTTAGAGGATCGGTGCGACTGCGAAGGGAACTGTGTCAGCGCCGCGGGATCGTGAGCCCGGTCAGCCTTGCCTAGCGGGTGATGAAGGCTACGCTCGCCGCGAGTGAGTGACGTCGCTGCTTTGCCGCCAGATCCCGCTGCGCTGATCCTCACAAAGAACTACCGCGTCCTCCTCGTGCTGGCGGCGCTGATTGGTGTGCTGGTCTCGTTGGCGTCGTGGGGTTTTCTCGAGCTCGTCACGCACATCCAGCGCTGGGTCTACGACGACCTCCCTTCTGGCCTCGGGTTCAAAGGCGTCCCGGCCTGGTGGCCGGTGCCGGTGCTCGCCGTAGCTGGGCCGGTCGTGGCCTTCGCAATCACACGTTTGCCCGGAAATGGCGGCCACCTCCCGGCTGAGGGTCTCAAAGCCGGGCCACCGACCGAGCCCATCGAGTTGCCCGGTCTTCTCCTGGCGGCTCTGGCGTCCATCGGCCTCGGCCTCGTGATCGGGCCCGAGGCGCCACTCATCGCCTTGGCCACGGGTTTGGCCATTCTGGCCGTCCGGCTGGCCCGCAAAGACGCACCCGATCAAGTCCTGGCCGTGCTTGCTGCGGCAGGAGCATTCGCCGCCGTCTCGTCGCTGTTCGGATCGCCCATCGTCGCCGCGGTCATCATCATCGAGGCCACGGGATTGGGCGGGCCGACCCTTCCGGTGATCTTGCTCCCCGGCCTGATCGCCGCCGGAATCGGTTCCCTCGTGTTCATCGGCATGGGCTCGTTGACCGGTCTCAGTTCGAGCGCCTACGCGGTCGCCCCCTTGTCCCTGCCGCATTACCACGAGCCGAATTTGGCCGCCTTCGGTTGGACCCTCCTCCTCGCCGTGGTTGTGGCGGTGGCCGTGGTGCTGATCGTCAGGATCGGGCGATGGACCGCGGCGATCGCCTCGAGGAGGCCGTTCATCGCCATTACGGCCGCCGCCCTGCTGGTCGCGGGACTGGCCATCGCGTTCGCGGAGATCACGGGGCAGCCCAATACCCTCGTACTCTTCTCTGGCCAGGACACCATGGGGCCTCTCGTCGCCTCTGCATCGGCAGTCAGTCTCGGAACGCTCGGCTACCTGGTCGTCTTCAAGGGAGTGGCCTGGGGCCTATCCCTGGGGAGCGGGCGGGGCGGACCGACCTTTCCCGCCATGTTCCTCGGCATTGCCGCCGGCCTCCTCGCCGCCCACCTGCCCGGCTACGCCGAGACGCCCGCGGTGGCGGCGCTCATGGGCGCGGCGACGGTCTCGGTTTTAAGACTGCCGTTGGCCTCGGTGATGATCGCGCTGATCGTCTCGCAGGCCGGTCTGTCCGTTGCGCCGCTGATCATCGTCGCGGTGGCCGTGGCCTATATCGCTGCCGGGTCGGTGGATGCGAAGTTCGTTGCGGCAGCGGGCACCGCAGTCCACGCACCCGCAGATGGGGACAACGGGATCGACGCGCAATCGGCGTCGGCGGTCGCTGCCGTCGAACCACCGAGGTGAACCGCCACGGGCCGCCCCCTTCACACCACAGGCGTGCCCGTCGTAGTCCCAGGCGACGGGCGGATCTCTCGTTCGGACCCGTGGGCCCGCTCGACGACCCTGTTACGCGCACGTCTTTGTTGCGTTCGTCTCAGATGCGCACCAGTCAGCCAGCATTAGGAGCGGACACGTTCTCGGTCCTCGAGCTGCGCGAAGCGACGGTGTACTCACCGACGCCTGAGGGCTACGGTGCAGCATCTCCGATATCCCGGAGTACCACGCCAGTAACAAGGCGGTGTTGAGCCATGCTCGAGGCAGATGAACTTCGGCTACCGGCCAGCCCAACGGAGGCGGTTCGCCAGCAGGTCGCCTTCGCGCTCCAGGCGCCCTACGAGATCCCGGTATCGGTCGCTGTAAACGGCGCCCTGATGAGTTCGGCCTGGTTTTTCCTCCCGACCGAATGGCGGGACAAGCTGTTCACGCTGCACGGCACCCTGGCCTTCGCACTGGTCCTGGCGACGTGGATGTACTCGGATGTGCCCTCGACCAATGTGCTCGGGCCCGACGCCAGACGAGTTCTCGCCGCCATGGACGATCCGCGGATGGTTCGCAGACTTCTTTACGCCAAGAACGTGGTCCTATGGCTGATGATCACGCCGCTCTGCGCGGTCGTATCCCTTGTCAATGGGCTGATCAATCATTCGCTGCTCTCCACGCTGTACACGGTCGTGGCGATCGGAGTGCTGCCGTTTGGCTTCCTGGCGATCTCGGCTTGGGTCGGCATTTTGTTTCCCTACCATCCGATGCCGCTGCGCTATCGCTGGGAGCACCGTCGCCCCCGGCGCCGAATGCTGGTGCGCTGGGCGACCCTTGCGGTCACCCCTTACGTTCTGGTTCCGCTGTTGGCCGCCCTGATGTTGGTGCCTTCGCTCCTCTTATGGGGCTTCACTGCACCACACGGCCTCACCGAAAAGCTGCCGGATCACGACCTCGGGTTGGGCGTCGCCGTGGCCTGTGTGATCGCCCTCGTCTGCTCGTATGGCGGTCACCGTTTGGGTGGAGTGATGGTTCAGAAGAGACGGGAGAAGTTGGCGGCGTTCTTGTCCGACCCCGTTCGTGGATAGGCGTGGTCTTGGTTCCGTGCGAGCCTTCGCGATCGACGTCGAAAAGTCGGTGACGAGGTGACAGTGCCTGGCGACTCCCTAGGAGACTTCGAGCGCTCTCATCTGGTGAAGGCGGGCTTTCGGTCCTTGGTCGGCGTCGTTGTGCTCGTGACCCTGTACTACACGTTCCCGATCGAGCACCGGCCACATCAATCCGTTGCGCTCCGACTCGGTGCGGCCCTGATCCTGTTCTCGATAGTCCTTGCTATCGAAGTCAGTCAGATCGCAAAGCACAGCCAGCCGATGCTCCGAGCGAGCGTGGCCCTGACGACCCTTATTCCCCTGTTCCTCGTCTCGTTCGCTTGGATCTACCTCACGATGTCACGCTCGAGCCCGGCCTCCTTTGGAGGAACGCTCGATCGGACTGGTGCCCTGTACTTCACGATCACGACCTTCTCAACCGTGGGCTTTGGTGACATCACGCCGAAGACGGATCCCGCTCGGATCGTTGTCATGGTGCAGATGCTCACGGACCTCGTCGTCCTGGCTGTTGTAGTTCGTCTGATCTTTGGAGCGGCAACTCGCGGGGCTGCGCGTCTCCGCACGCAGGACGGCTAGCGCCGAGCGTTGAACTCGGCGGCGTTGAAGAACGAACGTCTTTTCGATGCTGATGGTGTCTGCACCCATCGGCCTGGGCCGGCCCGCCGATCCCGTTCTTGATGTCTCCCGCCAGATCAAGGGACGCTCGGGTACCGGGGTCCTCGCTCGACCATTGGCCATCGGTGACTGGCACGAAGGAGTTGAAAAGAGCCGACGAGGAACGCGTTCTACCGCCATTAGAACTCGTTCCGATTCCGCGTGGGCACGCTGTGGGCACGGGCACGGGATCCATAAGACGAAGGCGTGCACAGAACGGGCCAGCTGAACGTCACCTCACGCCTTTACGACGAGCGGTCCCTGGTGGCGGAACTGGGCCCTTTTTGCGCGCGGGTCCAGGTCATGGCATCGCAAGTGGTCGGGACCGGCGTCGATCCGGTGACCTCACGCTCTTCAGTTCGGAACGCAGGAAAAATAGCCGACGGCGTCGTAGCAGCCGCATCAGGAATAGGCCGAGCCGACCTTACGATTTCGCCCTACGTCGAACTTCGATAGCGCGGTACTTCGCCCTGTTTCGCATTCGTGTGGGCACGCTGTGGGCACGAAACTTGACTGATTCAAGGTATTGGGAACGGTCGATCGAGCCGGCGGCAGCACAGCCCCCAACACTTGTGTCTTGGGCCCGTCATCTCCACATTGGTGCGATCAGCCGCCGATAGCCACGTCCACCCACACGGCTGATGACAAACAAAACGGGTGGCGGTACCTCTTGCCGCAAGGCCGCTTTGGCGTCGGGGCCAGCACCGTCGAGTAACCATGCGAAGAAGTTCCCGGCTTGGCCCTTGTGCGCCCTGCGGACTGCCTTCTGCGCCGCTTTCATCTGGGTAGAGGACCGGTGAGCAGCCGCGATCGGTTCCATGTCTCGTTCTTCGTGGTCCAGATGCGTCAAAGTGACCCGCTTGAGTTCGCTGACCGTGGCATGAGCATTTGAGGCGTTCTCCTGGCTTGGCTCGGCGTGAAAAGCCTTCATGGATGCGTCTGCCGCATCCAGCGCGCTCATCATCTGAGCATGTTCATTATGGAGTTCTTTACTCAACGAACCGCTGGCGCCGAGTTCGCGGAGTGCGGGCCAAAAGATGGTCTCCTCATCCTGGTGGTGGTGGTGGAGTTGGCTCGACAGATTGTTCCATGCACGTTCCAGCTCCCACTCGGGCCTGTAACCCAGTGAGAACGCGCCGAGGGCATTGTCGAAGCGAGCAAGGTCGCGACGGAAAGCTGAGTGAATGACACCATTCATTGTCTTGTGCTCGGTCATTGCAAGTCCTCCTTCTCGATGCAGGGAAGGCGGACACTCACCACTGCCTGCGATGGGAACTCTCATGAGAGATCGATCTCTTCGGGTTGGTGGTGGAGGAGGGAGATACTGCAGAACACCACGAAGACGCCCCAGATGATGAAGCCCACCAACGCAAACTTCCACGAACCCCCGTTGGCGATGGCAACAGAAAAGATCGCCGCAGTGAAGAGACAGGCTGCACCAGGAAGCGCAACCACCGCGATCCAGTTCTTGATCAGACCAGATGCCCGCGCCGCTTGCGAGAGGCCCAGCAGCGCCAGAGCGATGGCCCCTAGATCGAGTCCGAATGCAGCGGCATGGAGAGCCCACAAAGCCCGGACAACCTCTGGCGAGGAAGCAAAGTCGTGAGCCTTGGCCGCAAGGACGATCTCCGTGATGTTCACGATCGCGAATAGAGCGGCGACGAGCGCGACAGCCAGACCGCCCACCGAAGCCCACCAAAGACGTCCGCTGTTGTGCGCTCGCATCCAAATTCCTGAGACAAAGAAGAAGATGGCGACCATGCCGAGCGGGAAGAGGCCGAGAGGGATCAAAACAGCGGCACGGTGATGCTCGAAGTAGTTAATTACCTGAGACGGGTCTGCCCCCAATGCAGGCGACGACGCCCGGAGGAGGTTCTGGATGAGCAGGGTCATGGCGAAGACGAGCCCACCTATGCCAGCCCATCGTCCAACTCCACGATCCTGGTTCCACGAGGAAACGGCGCGGCTCGGTACTGTTCGGGCGAGGCTCATGATGGCTCCTGTTAGAATCATATGGCGGTTAGAAGAAGTAAATACTAGTTACTAGTATATGATTCTAGTGAGAGGTGTCAAGGAGTGGCTGAGAGGAAGCGTCCCAATCGACGGCAAGTGGCAGCAGAGGCCACCCGCAACGAGATCCTGGCTACCGCGAGACGCCTGTTCTCGGCCCACGGCTACGCGAATACCTCGATTCAACAAATTGCTTCTGAGTCAGGCGTCGCGATTCAAACCATCTACTCCAGCATCGGTTCGAAGGGCTCTCTGATCCTTGCCCTTAACGATCTAATTGACGAGGAGTCCGGGGTGGGTCCCCTCGCAGTCGATGCGTTGTCCGAGACGAACCCAGCCAAGTTGCTGGAGAAAGGCGTGCACATCACCCGACAAATAAACGAACGTTGTGGCGATCTCATCCGGGTCCTGCTGTCGGCCGAGCCCTCTGAACCCGAGGTGGCGATCGCCTTGGCGGAGGGGATGCGACGGCACAAGCGGGGAATGGAGGAGTTGGCGGGGCGACTGGCATCCATGGACGCGCTCCAACCGGGCAGTGAGCCCGAACACGCTGCCGATGTTCTGTCGATGATGACGGCGCCGGCGAGCTGGAGGCAACTCACCCAAGATGCTGGCTGGAGCTTCGACGACGCAGAAGCCTGGCTGACCGAATCTCTCACCAAGCTTCTCCTGCCGGCACTGAGCCGGAAAAGAACAAGCAAGCAGTCAAGCGGGATGTAGACGCGCAGACGAGGCCTTCGTACATTGGCCGCACACGTCGACAGGCGACCTCACGCTTCGGAAGCGGGCGGGCACCACCGGGCTGATGCGAAGGTCAAGGTGATGTGGCACATCGGATTCTGGCGGGGTCGCACCCTTGTCACACGCACCACGATCGAGCCCAAGACGCTTTCAGGTTCGATGGCCCTTCGGGCGGAGGTCGTCGGAGGGCCCAGACGAAACCCTGCTCGAATTGCACGAACTGAACACACCCCTGTGATCATTTTTGAGAACCGAACAGGACGTCCTGCGCAAACGGCGAAATTCGAGCAACTTTCCGCGTATGTTTTGCGAAAGGTCCGAGGCCACACCCACGCTCGTCGCCGAGCTTGCCCCGTGCCCCTTTGGTCGTCGCCTCATCAAGGTCGGGACCGTCACACGGGGGCGACCGTGCTCAGTCTCAGGGCGCGGCCCCGCTGACATCCGATGAGCCGGTGATGTTGCCCTGCTCAGGTCTGTCAGTGGTCGGGCGCGGCATCGATCCGCGGACCTCACGCTTTTCAGGTCGGAACAGGGAAAATTTCGCATCCCTGTCGTGATAGGCGATTTCGCCCGAAAAGCCTGTTCAAGCAGCAAATATATGCCCCTCGCTGCTGTGCGATGGATCGCGCTCATCCACCCTGATTCGCGGTCATGTGGGCACGCTGTGGGCACGAAACTTGACCAATCCAAAGTGTCTCCGGGGTCGGCACGACAGACGATTCCATTGAGGAAAAAGTCAGGAGAGCTAATCGTGGTTTGCGGGAGATCCACTCGCCGGTCAGGCAGCTCTGCGCTGTTGACTGAACTTGACCGCGTTCACCACGAGGCGGACCACCAGACCCAAGAAAACCAGATCGAGCCACATCTGCACTGTGACCACCAGACGAGCAGCCTCGCTCTTTGCAGTGATGTCCCCGAAGCCGACGGTCGTGAAGATGGTGGAGGAGAAGTACATGGCATCGGTGCGGCTGAGGGGTCCGCCGAACGAAGTCTGATTCGCGCGAGCCATGAGGTAGTACGTGGCGGCAAACAGCAGCACGTAGAGCGGGACGCTGAAAGCGAGCGCTTCGACGGCACGGCTGACGGGGTGGTCGGACCCGACGATCCTTCGGATCTGCCACACGATGATTGCCATGAGCACGAGGACACCTAGAGAGAGCTCCGCCACCGCCCCAGCATTTGCGCCGTGGTTCAAAGGGAGCAGGAAGTAGATCGCCACGACCAGAGCGATCGTGAGAATCGTGCGCACAACTGCGACGATGGCGAGTCGTCTGCGACCTCGGTCAACGAGATCCCTAATGTGCGCTGGTTGTGTCAGAGCCTCTGTCGTGGACACGGTGGTTCCCTCTTCTCCTTGGACCATTCGTCATGCCGTCTTGGCCGAGTGCTTCTGGAGCCGGTCTGCCACGAACATCACGATCACCCCGATGCCGACACCGATCATGGTGAAGAAAACCCGCCGACCCTCGGCGGCGTAGTCCGTCGGCTGGGGCAGGTCGGCCGCGATGAGAGCGGCGCAGGCGATCGCAGCGGCGTAGTAGGCGTAGTTCACACCTCGGATCGCTATTCCGATTCCAGCCAAAAGGATGATGATGACCTCGAGCGCGTGCTTGCTGCCGACCAGGATCAGGATCGGTATCGCCGCGACGGCACCCATGGCCGCACCCACCACACGCTGCTCGCCGAACAGCTTGGATTGCTCGAGGCTCGGCTTCATCGCGACGATGGTGGCGATGGGCATCCAGTCGGCGCTGGGCAAGTGCCCTCCGAATGCGATGGCGGCGGAGGCGGCCAGAGCGAGGGACCGTATCAACACGAAGAGGACGATCGGTCGGGTCAGCTGCACCGGGGTTTGGCTCCCCGGGAGGTCCATGACCGGTGCAGGCCGCCATTTGCCCCGGCTCGCCGCCCACACGAAAAACATGAGGGCGATCCACGCCGCCGCCCCGATCAGCCAGGCCAGTGCCTGGTCCCATGTGCTGATCTTGAGGTGGCCGGAGTCATGAGTTGCGAGTGAGAGCACGACGAGGAACCAGACGTTGAGCAGCAAACCCGCAGCGAATCGGTGGACCCCGAGCTTGACCGCCAGGCCACCCGCGAGCGTGACCGCGAAGACTGCAAGGACCACGAAGCCCCAAGCCTTGTCTCCCACGTAGAAGCCGAAAGCCGTCACCAGAGCACCGAGTGCGGCGAAGGCCGACATTCCCTCGACCCGCCTGCCAATGGATCCTCCCGGGTCGCTCTGTGCTACCAGCAGAACCGCGAAGACGACGGTGACGAAGTACTTCTGCTCGTTCGTCTGGACGATGACGAACCACAGGAAGAACAGGAGGGCCGAGACAGCTGCGCCGCCCTTGACGTTCAGCTTCTCGCCGTCGGTCCGGAACACCCTCTCTATCTGGCTCACTGCCCCAGCCTTCGCCATCAGACGTGTTCCAGGGCGCCCGGACGAGTCGCCATCTCATCCTCTGCGTGAGCGACTATCGGGAAGCCGCCCTGCCCCCCTTCGACTCGTTGGTCGGCAGCACGCATCAGAATCGAAAAATCACCCGTTCCCACAACGGGATCACTCTCGGCAGAGTGCTCTGGCTCGGGCTTCAGAACCACGCCTATGTCGGCGCTCCCGGCCGGGCTGGAAGCCCCCTGTGGATCGAGTAGGCCTTCTGGAGCTGGCTCATTGACTGCGACTTCAGGTTGTGCGACGGGCGAGGGCGAGGTTACAGATCTCGTCCCTCCTCCTGAGTAGTCGGACAGGGCCGGGCGTAGTTCGGGCATTCACACGTCCGTTCCGCGGTCTGGATTGACGGACACGAGCTCGACCCCGAGTTCCTGGATTCGCTCGATAAGCCCGAGAAGGTGCGCCTGATCTGTCACTTCGCCGGTCAGCACAGTCGTGCCCGCGAGCCGCTGCAACTGCATACCGTCAAACAGGATTCCAAACGAGTCGCCTAGCTCCCCGCGCATGACAAGCCGATAGCTGCAGGGTTGCGCCCAGTTGTTGTCCATTTCGATGCAGCCTTACATTCCGGCAGGCGACCCGTCATCACCTTCGGGCTGGATTCACCTAGGGGAGGCTGCGGCCGACCGGGCGGGACCACCGGTCCCACGCCCGGTGAGGCACCCACCAATTCAAAGACAATGGAACATGAACGTGGCCGGCGCCGCCGAGAGGCGGCAGCGTCCTTTGCGTTCGCCCTTGGACGCTTTCTTAGAGGAGGCCCAGTTCGCGGCTACGTTCGAGCGCGTCAGCCCGCGAACGCACGGCGAGCTTGCGGTAGATCGACCGAACGTGGCTATGGACCGTGTACTGCGACACGTACAGTTCACGACCGATGTCGCGCTCCGACAGGTCGCTGCGCAGGAGCTTGAGTACCCCGAACTCCCGCGGTGTCAGCGCGCGGTCCTCGGACAGGACGCGGCGGATCTGCGTTGGCCGCTTGAGGGCGGACAGTGACTCGGTCAGGGTCCCCGGGTCAGGGCACCGCTCCAGGACCGATCTCGCATCAGCTATCGCGGCCGTGGCCGCCTTGTGTTCGCCCAGGACCCCAAGCACCCCCGCCTGGCCGAGCAGCGCATGGGCCACCTGGAGTGGCTGGCCAAAGCTCAGCGCCAGTGTGACGCCGTTTTCGATCAGTGGCAGCGCCTCCTCGGGCCTGCCACATGCCGCCAGCGATGCCCCGACCGCCATCGGAACTGTGCCGCCGGCGTCCGCCGTTCCATGCTCCAGTCCGAATTGGCTTGCCGCCTCGGCCAGAATGCGCTGTTCGTCGGCACGGCCCCGCTCGCCGGCGATCTGCGATCGATAGGCCAGCGACGACGTGCCAGCCAACCACTGGGCGCTCGCGGGTGCCAGCGCCGCCGATTCCGCGAACCACTCATCGGCCTCGTCAAGCTGACCCTTGAAGTACAGGCCCAGGCCAGCCGCCCAGCACGCCAACGGCCGCCAAGGCGACCCGGGGCCCTCAATCTCAACCGCCCGTTGGGCATGTTCAAGCTGGGCGCCGACATCTCCCCAGGGAAAGCAGGCTCGCAGCATTGTCAGGCTCGCCCCGGCCGAGCTGAAGCCGTCGTGCAGCGGTCCCGCGCCGATATCGCCCAGCCGTTCGATCGCTGCGATGGACCGTGCCGCCTCCTCCTGCCTGGCAGACAGTGAGAGCACCCACGCCTGAATCAGGAGCAGATGTGCCTCGCTGGTCACCACCTCTTCGGGGAGCATCCGCAACCAGGCGAGGACGGTGCTGTACTTCCACGTGTTGGCGTACCTGATCCAGAAGGTTTCGATCAGCTCGACTGCTTCGGCGTAAGCCTCACCCGTCACGGCATGCTGGATCGCCTCGTCGGTCGTCCCATGGTCACGATGCCAGGAGTAGGCGCGGCGGTGCAGCGCGGGGGCCAGGCCCGGCTGGCGCCGCTCGAGCTCCACCCGGAGCAGCTGCGCGAAGACGTGGTGAAAGCGGTACCACCCGGCATCGTCGTCGAGCGGGACAAGGAACAGGTTGCTCCGTGAGATCGCATCGAGCATCTCCGCCGAGCCCTCTTGTTCCATCACCGCATCGCACAGAGGGCCGGTCAATCGTTCGAGAATCGAAGCATGAAGCATCAGTGCTTGCGCCGGCGGGTCGTGTGCCTCGAGAACTTCCGTCACCAAGAAGTCCACAACGTGACGGTTCGATCCGCTAAAAGTGTGCACGAAAGCGTGGCGGTCCGAGACTGATTGCAGCGAGAGCGCCGCGAGATACAGCCCCGCCGGCCATCCCTCCGTCTTCGCCACCAGGGCTTCGACATCTTCGGCTGTGAGGTCGAGCCCGAGGCGCCCGTTCAGGAATGCCTCCGTCTCCTCGTAGGCGAACCGCAGATCGGCGGCTCGTAGTTCGAGTAGCTCGCCGTGGGCGCGCAGACTTGCCACGGGCAGGCTTGGTTCCGTCCTGGTGGCGAGTACAAGGTGGAATCCAACCGGTGCATGCTCGATGAACCAGCGCACACTGGCCCGTGCCGGTTCGCTGGAGACCCGGTGAAAGTCATCCAAAATGAGCGTGATCTCGTCATGGCCGTCGAGCTCGTTCACCAGTCGAGGCAGAACCAGATCAATGACCGGTGATTGGACTGGGGACGCTGCCGCCGATTTAGCGACGTCCGGGTTCGCGAGGCGTAGAGCCCCGATGGCATGCGACCAGAGGACCACTGGGTCGTTGTCGCCCTCGTCCAGCGTGAGCCACGCAACGGGTCTCCGCGAGGCCTCGGACTCGTACCAGGCTGAGAGAAGCGTGGTCTTCCCGAAGCCCGCGGGGCAGGCGACGAGAGTCAGCCTGCGCTCCGATCCGCTTCGAAGAACTTCCAGAAGCCGTTCGCGGGGGATCGACTGTTGATGCACCGGCGGCGGGCGCAGCTTCGTGCCTACCAGAGTCGGCTGCTCGACAGACTCGTGCAGTCCGCCGCCTGCGGCAGCATCTTGTAGCTCAGAGGTGTCGTGCGAGGCTTCCGGCAGTACCCGACGGAGCGGGCGATTCGGCCCTCGGGCATTACCGAGCGCCACCCTGGTTGCAGACACAAAAGCCAGCCTGCCAGCTAAGAGAGGCTTGGTCCACGGAAAAAGGTCCCTACTTCTATGTGCCTTGGTCCTCAAAGCGCCTGCAAATGGCCCGCCTGTAGCGTCATCGACGTAGCGAGCCAGGCACGACACCGGCGGGACGGCCATGGGCGTGGAATGTGGGACCGGACACAGCGGTGGTCTCCGACGGCCCGGCCATGCTCCATTCCGTGCCTGCACCACCCTCGTCTCAACTGAGAAACGGGCAGCTTTCCCCTAGGTGAATCCGGCCGCCAGGTGATGACAGTTCGCCTCCATAGGTGTGAACCTGCCTCTATGACGGACCGACCGCTCAAGTCTTTGAGTTGACCGCCAGAACGTTCGTCATCGTCGATCGAAGCAAGTAGCACCAAAGTCCCAATGAATGCACAGAAGGAATGGAGAGAACATCATGGCCAAATCTGACCCAGTGTTTGTCTACGTCGGCACCTACCCGAGCGAAGTCGCTGCTCGAGACGACTACGACGTCGTGAAGGACCTGCACGCTGCAGGAGCGGTCGGCACCTACGACGCGTCGGTTGTCACCAAGGACCCCGACGGCAAGGTCCACGTCGACAAGGACGAGACCTCGACCCGTCACGGAGCCTGGGGCGGAGCGGCAGTCGGGGCGCTTGTTGGCATCATCTTCCCGCCGTCCCTCATCGTCGGCGCAGCCGTTGGTGCGACCGTCGGCGGGGTGGGCGGTCACCTGTGGAAAGGCATGTCACGGTCCGACGTGAAGGAGTTCGGGGACCTCATCGACGCCGGACAGGCTGCCCTGGTCATCGTCGGCGAAAGCACCATCGGAGATGCCATCGAGAAGGCGGACCTCAAAGCCGAGAAGCACGTCGGCGAAGGAGCTCGACGTGAGCTCCAAGGACATCGACAAGGCGGTTCAGGAGACGGCGCAGCAGCTCAGCTGATTGCTCGCCTCGGCATCTGTGCCATTCCGATAGGACCAGATCAACCAAGACACGAACGGGGGTTCGTATGGCTTCTACCGAAACGCAAGTCGTTGAAGAGATGTTCGTTCAAGTGGCCAGCAGCTCGACGAGTTCAGACGGGGTGCTCACGCTGTCGGGCATGTCGCCCACCACGTTGTACTTCTCGGACCGTCCCGAACGAGTCGTCGGCCACATGACGAACGAACAGTTCGTCGAAGAGTGGTCCCTGGGCGACAACAATTTCGCCGCGGATCCTCCCAATGCCGTCCTGTCCTACATCGACGCCGGGGAGAACCGACCCGAGGACTGCGTCGTGGTCCTGAACCATCCGAAGGCTGACACCGATTCGATTCGGTATTCGTATCAGCTCCTCGAGGGTTCTCTGCCCCGCTCATCAGGTGCGTGCACTCTGTTCATCGACCCGCTCGGACGCCCGCTCTCGCCGGTATCAGTCGCGGGGATGCGTCGTCGGCAGCGGCGGCGTGGCTGAACCGGTTGGGGTTCCGAGCGTCGACCGTTCAGACCTTCACCACCGCCGTGGCGGCGATGAAGGTGCAGTGATCTCGAGAGAGGGTTCGAAATGTCCAGCCTGAGTGCCACCGACACGGCGGCCAGCGTCAAGGAGTTAGGGCAGCGGTGGTGGCTGCTCGCCGTCTTCGGAGTCATTACGGTCGGCTTCGGTATCGTTCTGACGTTCAAGCCTGGCAAGTCGGTACATGCGATCGCCATCATCATCGGAATCTGGTTGTTGATCCTCGGAATCGTCCAGCTCATCCGGGCGATCGGTGCGTCTGGCGAGCGAACGGGATTCGTGATCGTGGGACTCCTCGCGATTGTCATCGCACTCATTTTGTTGCACCACACGACCACGACGGTCGCTGTCCTCGGGTTCATTATCGGTATCTTCTGGACCATCGGGGGCGTGACGGAGTTGTTTCACGGCTTGAGCGCCGACGATGGCGCCGTCAGTTGGCCGACCGTGATTTTGGGGCTGATTGCGACCATCATCGGGATTCTCTGCCTGGTCTACCCGTCCCTGTCACTCTCGATCATCTGCGTGATCGTCGGACTCGGAATGATCGTATACGGCATCGTCGAGATAGCGGCGAGCCTTCAAGTTCGCCAGGCAAAGGAAATCTAAGTCGCTCGTGTCACCCAGGCATCGCAGCTGAGCTGTGCGCGTCATTGCTACAGGAGCTGTGAGTTGAGTAGATCTGTTGACTACCCGATCCATGAAGAGCGTTCCATCATCGCCTCGTGTTCGGGGACCGGTCACGCCTTCGACGGAGCTAGCACCGACTTTTCCGTCTCCTTCGCCGATCGAAAATGCACCTCGACTATCAGACCCTTGATGACGCTGTCGCCTCCGGCTCCGGGCAAACAGAGCTTGGCGTCTAGTCCCCGATCGAAGATGCCTCTCGGAATTCACTGTTCGGCTGACGGGCGCGTTCCCGCGGATCCAATCCCTGGGGGCACGCTCGTCATCCCTACGCGCCATCGAGAAATCAAGAAATGACTGACACCAAGGTGAGCAAGGGCGGGATCGCAATCGTCGCTCTGGCCTCAGCCCAGTTCCTCATGGTGCTGGATCAGTCAGTGATGAACGTGTAGATCAGCTCGCTTGTACACGACTTCCACACGACAGTAACCACAATCCAGGCCGTCATAACTCTCTACTGCCTGGTCATGGCCATGCTTATCCTCACCGGGGCCAAGATCGGCGACATGATCGGTCGCCGCCGGGCGTTCGTCATCGGTTTGATCATTTACGCCTGCGGCTCGTTGTTGACCGCGCTATCGCAGTCTGTGGCCACGCTTGCTCTGGGATGGTCGGTCCTCGAGGGCATCGGTGCGTCGCTCGTCTTCCCCACGCTCGCGGCCTTGATTGCCGGCAACTTCGAGGGAACCCGACGCAAGGCTGCTTACGCGGTCATCGGCGGTGTCGCCGGAGCCGGTATCGCGGTCGGTCCCATAGTGGGTGGGTGGGCCACGACCGTGCTCACGTGGCGGGTCGTGTTCGTCGGTGAGGTCTTCATTGCTGCCTTCATCCTGATCATGACGCGCAAGGTCGCGGACGCCCTCGCCCGGATCCGCCCCCCAAGCTCGACGTCGTGGGCTCGGTGCTCTCTGCCGCCGGCCTCGGCGTTTTTGTCTACGGAGTTCTGGAGTCGAGCACCTGGGGATGGCTCAAACCCAAGAACTCGCCGATCACCATCTTTGGCTTCTCGCTCACGATCTTCGTTATCGCCGCCGGCTGTGTTCTGCTCTGGGGGTTCGTCGCATGGCAGCGACATCGCGAAGCGACAAAGCGCGATCCACTCGTCCACCTCTCGCTGATGAAGATCCCGCCCGTCCGATCTGGAGTCATTGGGCTGTTCAGCCAGAACCTGATCCTCATGGGCACCTTCTTCGTGGTCCCGCTGTATCTCCAGCTGGTTCTCGGACTCAGGCGCTCGAGACCGGGATCAAGATGCTGCAATCTCGCTCACCATGTTCGTCACGGCCGCACTCGGCGCGAGGCTTTCGAACCGATTCTCGGTCCGGCGATTGTCAGGACGGTCTTATCGTGACCGTTGCTGGCGTGCTCATACTGCTCTCGACAATCAAACACACGCTCTCTAACGCCGGATTCGCTCTCGGCATGGCCGTCTTGGGCATTGGAATGGGCCTGATGATCTCACAGCTCGGTAATGTGATCCAGTCATCGGTCGAAGAGTCGGGCCGTAGCGAGGCAGGCGGATTGCAATACACGGGACAGCAGCTCGGCTCGGCTCTCGGGGTGGCGTTCATCGGGGAGATCGTGCTCACGGGACTGAACAGCACCTTCATCTCTCATGTACAGCAAGATCCCCGCATCAGTGCCAACGTGTCAGCGCAGGTGGGAGTGGAGGCGAGCTCCGGCCTCAACTTCGTCTCGTCGACACAGATCGAGAGCGCCGCGAAGAAAGCGAGTCTTGACCAACCAACCACAGCGGCTCTGACGGACGACTACGAGACAGCTCAGCTCCGATCACTCAAAGCCGCCTTCTCGGTGCTGCTCTCCTCGCTCTCATCTCTCTCGGGTTCACAAGAGAGCTACCCCATTCCCGGCCTGCCCGCCGGAAGGCCACGGCGACGCCTGTAGAGTCATCGACGTAGCGAGCTAGGCACGACAATGGCGGGACGGACATGGGCGTGGAATGTGGGACCGGACACAGCGGTGGTCTCCGACGGCCTGGACATGCTCCATTCCGTGCCTGCACCACTCTCGTCTCAACTGAGAAACGGGCAGCTTTCCCCTAGGTGAATCCGGCCGCCAGGTGATGACAGTTCGCCTACATAAGTGTGAACCTGCCTCTATGACGGACCGACCGCTCAAGTCTTAGAGTTGACCGCCAGAACGTTCGTCATAGTCGATAGAAGCAAGTAGCGCCAAAGTCCCAATGAATGCACAGAAGGAATGGAGAAAACATCATGGCCAAATCTGACCCAGTGTTTGTCTACGTCGGCACCTACCCGAGCGAAGTCCTGCTCGAGACGACTACGACGTCGTGAAGGACCTGCACGCCGCAGGAGCGGTCGGCACCTACGACGCGTCGGTTGTCACCAAGGACCCAGACGGCAAGGTCCACGTCGACAAGGACGAGACCTCGACCCGTCACGGAGCCTGGGGCGGAGCGGCAGTCGGGGCGCTTGTAGGCATCATCTTCCCGCCGTCCCTCATCGTCGGCGCAGCCGTTGGTGCGACCGTCGGCGGGGTGAGCGGTCACCTGTGGAAAGGCATGTCACGGTCCGACGTGAAGGAGTTCGGGGACCTCATCGACGCCGGACAGGCTGCTCTGGTCATCGTCGGCCAAAGCACCATCGGAGATGCCATCGAGAAGGCCGACCTCAAAGCCGAGAAGCACGTCGCGAAGGAGCTCGACGTGAGCTCCAAGGACATCGACAAGGCGGTTCAGGAGACGGCGCAGCAGCTCAGCTGATCTCGCCTTTGAGCGGCTGAGCACTACGCCGTAGTTGTGGCGGCAGAGCAGTAATCCCATTTGAAATTCCATAGAAGAAGGCAGAGATAGATGAGTGAGGACCGACCGCTTCTCGACACAGTTCTCGAGATGACCGTTGCTTCGGTGAGCCGCACGAGCCTGAACGACCGTGAGCTCATGATCGCCCGCGTCGCTGCGTTGGCAGCTATCGACGCTCGACCGGCGTCGTACCTGCTGAACATGCCGGCCGCCAGTGATGCCGGTTTGACGCTTGAAGACGCCCGGGGCGCTCTGATTGCTGTTGCCCCGATCGTCGGTACGGCCAGGACGGTGTCCGCAGCCACTGCGATCGCCGAGGCCCTCGGACTGGCTCTGGCCATCGAGGACGCTATTGAGGAGAGGCAAGCATCATCCTGACTTACCGTCACTCCTTCGCTCGGACCCACACAGCTGGTATTCGATTCGACAGCGACCCGAGAACAGCTGGCCGACCAGCGAGTCTGGCCGCTGGAGCAGTCCCGGCGCTG
This sequence comes from uncultured Acidimicrobiaceae bacterium, assembly GCA_963777485.1. Classification (GTDB taxonomy): domain Bacteria; phylum Actinomycetota; class Acidimicrobiia; order Acidimicrobiales; family RAAP-2; genus Bog-473. The sequence goes on from CAVZQP010000002.1 coordinate 391,880, forward strand.
TCTGTTCGGCCGACGCTCCAACGGGTACGGAGGAGCCGTGACGTGATCGGGAAACCCGAGTGCCCTTCGCTGCACCCAGCGAGGAGGTAGCGCTCCCAGCATCCGTGATTGAAGCGGTGCGCCTCGAATTCGGACGGGCGTTCCATGCCCCATACGTGGTGCCGTCTGTTGTCGTGGTCAACGGTCTCCTCATGACAGGGCTGTGGTGGTGGGCGCCAGGCTCCTGGAAGAACTCGCTCTTCTCCCTCCACGGGCCGCTGGCCTTCGCACTGGTCCTCGGTGGCTGGATGATCGCCGACGTGCCGGCCACCAACCTCTCGGGCCTGACCCCCGGCGGACGAGGACGGCGCTCGATGATCCGGTGATGTTCCGGCGCCTGCTCTACGCCAAGAACCTCGTCTTATGGACCTTCGTTGCCCCGCTGTGCAGCTTCGTCGCTCTGATCATCGGAACCTCCAACCACGACTACGTCGCAATGGTCATCACCATCATCGCCATCACGGTGATGCCGTTCGGAGTCTTGGGGATCTCGGCCTGGGTCGGCATCCGCTTTCCCTACCACCCGATCCCGATGCGGGAACGTTGGGCAGCATCGCCACTCTTGGAAACATATGTGGGTGCGATGGCTCGTGCTCGTCGTGACGCCCTACGGTCTCGTTCCCGGCGCTGGCGTTCGCTTTCATCACACCCACGCTGTTGCTCTGGGGTATCTCGGCTCAGAACGGGCTTACCGGCCGGCTGTCGGATGGCGAGTACGCGCTGGGTGTCCTGATGGCTTGTGGCTTGTCACTCACCGGAGCGGTCTTCGGACACTGCGCCGGCGCACGATGGGCCTTTCATCGCAAGAAAAAGCTGTCGGCTTACCTGGCCGATCCGTCCCTCGGGTAACGCGGCAACTGGGATCAACGCCGAGTCGACCTGTATGCACCATCTAACTGGAACACTGAAAAGAGGTATGAAATGACCACATCTGTTGAGCACCCGACCCATAAGGAGCGTGCCGCAAGGGGTAAGGCTGCCCGGGAGGAGTTGCCACGGGAACGCCATGGCGAATGGTCGGCCAACCAGCGAAAGCAAAAGCCGCTCGATCTCTTGGCTGAACAAGGACTGACTCGCGTTCCAGAACTCGTGCCGATCCGCTACGGGCGGATGGCGGCGACACCGTTCACCTACTACCGGGGCGCCGCGCTACCGATGGCCGCCGACCTCTCCACAGGACCACGCACGACCCTCGATGTCCAACTGTGCGGCGACGCCCACCTGTGCAACTTCGGGGGCTTTGCCTCGCCTGAACGGGACCTGCTCTTCGACGTCAACGACTTCGACGAGACGTCACCGGGACCCTTCGAATGGGATCTCAAGCGCTTGGGCGCCAGCTTTGAAATCGCCGCCCGCAGCCGCAACTTCCCGGCCAAGGAGGGTCGAAAACTGGTCACTAACTCGATGTGCGCCTATCGCGAGGCGATGCATGAGTTCGCCAACATGTCCAACCTGGAGGTGTGGTACTCCCACCTGGACATGGCCGGCATCGTGCAACGGTGGGGCTCCGAAGTCAGCAACAAGGTGCTTGCGGGATTTCAGAAAACTGCCACCAAGGCGGAATCGAAGGATCAGCTCAAGGCTCGAGAGAAGCTCACCGAGGTGGTCGACGGCGAGCTGCGGTTCCGGAGTGATCCCCCGTTACTGGTTCGGCTGAGCGAACTCTACGGCGAAACCGACGCTGGGCAGATCCGGCACATGATCCACGAGGGTATTCGCTCGTATCGACAGACCCTGAACGGGGATCGTCGCCACCTGCTCGAATCCTACGAGCTCGTCGACGTGGCTCGGAAGGTCGTAGGAGTCGGGAGTGTCGGCACACGAGCCTGGGTCGCTCTCTTTGAGGGAAACGACGCGCGGTGACACGCTCATCCTCCAGATGAAGGAGGCCGAAGCCTCGGTGTTAGAGCGCTTCTGCTACCAAGAGCGTGTTCAAAAACCACGGTCAGCGAGTCGTCGAAGGTCAGCGCTTCATGCAAGCATCGAGCGACATCTTCCTCGGCTGGCATCGGGTCCCGAAGGGCTTGGACGGCAACTCTCACGACTACTACTTCCGTCAGTTGTGGGATTGGAAGGTTTCCGCTGACGTGGACAACATGGCTCCGGAGGCCTTTCTCGTCTACGCGAAAATGTGTGGCTGGGCACTGGCTCGAGCTCATGCCCGATCCGGTGACCGGGTGGCCATCGCTTCGTACCTAGGATCCAGCGACGCCTTCGACATGGCTATCGCTGATTTCGCCGCCTCCTACGCCGACGCAGAACGCGCTCGACCAGCAAGCCCTCGTCGACGCCATCAAGGACGGCTCGGTTCAAGCAGAGCTTGGCGTCTAGCCGCCAACTGCAGAAAAGACGAGGAGGTCGACACCTGCAATTTCCGGAGACAAGTAGAAAGCACAAATTGAGGCCCGTTGGTCCCACCCATAACTGGACTGACGAGCTGCCCGACTAGTTGAACCTGGAGGAAATCATGTTTCTTGCGTATACCTATCCGTTACTGAGCATTATTTGGACGATGCTGGTCTTTGCTGGACTCGTCTTGTGGATATTCATCGTCATCTGGACGATTCATCGACAACTTCCGGCGCCGCGACCATGGCGGAGTCGCCAAGGCGCTGTGGTTCGTCTTCATCGTCTTCGTTCCAGTGATCGGCGTGATCGCGTACCTCATCGCGAGGCCAGCCGCCGCCGATCTGGTCGTGACGTAGCGGACTGGAAAGCGCGCTGACGTCGCGACGAAGAGGCCGCAGGATAGTGACGTCCGTGCCCCACATCAGAGTCGACCAAATAAGCGAGGTCGGTATTCGTGGGCCGGTTTTGTCTCCATGACCGGCGGCTTCTTGTCCGAAGTCGCCTGGAACCAACTGACATAGCGGTTCACCAGGGGTGACGCCGAGACTCCATGAACGAGGACAGACAGGCCGACCGTGAGATACGTCACGGTGGCGATATCCGCAGAGTGCGGGAGATGGGCATCTTCGACGATCACCGCGAACACGATCGACGCCAGTCCACGCGGGCCGAACCAACCCATGAAGGCAACGGTTGCGGGTCGGGCATGAGTGCCGAAGAGCGCTATCGCCACCGGCACCATCCGCACGACGGTCAGGCTCAGGACCGTAGAGGACACATCGTAAAACGAGGAGAACCAAAACGAGACCAGAATTGAGGCGATAAGGCCAGAGATCGTGGCGATGAGAGCAGAGATCGTGGCGATGAGGGCAGACTCGACACGCTGAGAGCCGAAAGAGAAACGGAGAGAACGAAAAGGGAAACGGAGAGAACAGAACGAGAAACGGAAGGGTCGGATTCAAACCCCTTGCGCCAGGTTGGCGCCGAGATGGCGGGGACAACCAGCGAGATATTCGGATACTGCATCCGGTCGCTCCGGAGACTCTTCACCGGAGATTGAAGTGTCTTCCTCAGCTGATCAGAAACGAGCCGTCAGTCGAAGTGACCTCTGTACACCTCGCGTACGGTTAGATGAGAAACGACACTAAGGAGTGAGCTAGCGCCGTGAGCGACAGTGAGGAAGTGCTGAACACAGAGCGAGCACCTCACGTCGGTGAACCGCGGTGGCCCATGGCTTTGGCGGTGTTGGCCACGGGTCTCCTACGGGCGACGTTGCCCCCCGAACTTCGCAACGGGGACGCGCGATGGCTGTTTCCGGTCATCGTTGTGGCTCTGCTGCTCGTCCTCATCATCGGCGATCCCGGACGTATCGACCGGGATCTTCCCTGGTTGCGGGTGATGACCAACTGCCTGATCGCGGTGATCTCACTGGCCAACGCCGATGCCGCTGTTCGACTCGTGGTGTCCATCATCAATGTCTCGGCGTTCACCAATGATGCAAAGCTCCTGTTGGCCAGCGGTGGCGCCATTTGGCTGACCAACGTGATCGCCTTCGGGCTCTGGTATTGGGCCCTCGACCGTGGCGGCCCCGCGGCGCGTGCCGGAAATGCGAGTCGACCCCCGGCGCTGATTTTTCCCGAGATGAAGAACGAAGAGTTCGTCGGGGCGGGGTGGAGCCCGAGGTTCGTCGACTACTTCCATTTCTCGTTCGCGACGGCGACCGCGTTCAGCCCCACCGATGTCTCGGCCATTCGGCCGTGGATGAAGCTGATGATGATGGCAGAGGAAGCGATTTCACTGGTCGTCGCCTTGTTGGTGGTGGCCCGAGCAGTGAACATCTTGAAATGAATCAGTGCCCCAGCTGAGGCCTTCGCGTTGAGCCGTGGGCTCTCCTTGATCAACCTGAGGTTCGTAGACCGGAGGAAGAGGCCTAAATCGGAGCTCGTCCTAGTTCCATGTGGGCACGCTGTGGGCACGAACAGAGTGATTCGGAATGAAAGCTCTGGGCAGGACGGAACCTTGGAACGCGACCTCACGCTTTTGTCGAGCGTGGTCCCAGGTCGAACAGCCGGGCCCAGTCGTGCGCGCGAGCCCAGGCCATGGCCTCGCAAGTGGTCGGGACCGGCATCGATCCGGTGACCTCACGCTTTTCAGGCGCGCGCTCTACCAACTGAGCTACCCGACCGGGTACCAGGTTCGAGCGTCGCAGAGCGAGCAGGAACCTGGCGGCGGACCTGACGGGATTTGAACCCGCGACCTCCGCCTTGACAGGGCGGCGTGCACTCCGAGCTGCACCACAGGTCCTTGACGGCGATGACCGCCGTGCTCGCTGGGCTGGACTTCCTCCCGTTGAGCGGCCCTTCACTGTAGCCGGTCCAGCTAGCCGATCTCCTCGGGACGCCGCGAACCGGGTTAAGGGAGCGCAGCCCGGAACGACGCCACCGCTCTCTCGAAGGTGGGCAGCTTGTCGCCCGGCAGTGCCTGGGCCAGCGACGTCGCACACAGGCGGTCGGTCATCGCCTCGGCATCGCCGTGCTTCGCCTTGATCGCCGTGACGTCGGGGAAGGGCCCTTCCCAGCCGAAGAACTTCGCCTGTCCTTCGCCTTCGTTGGTCAGGATCGCTTCGAGCGGCGAGAGCCCGACGGCCGTCGTGGCCACGAGGTGGAGCCCGCCGCGCCATTCACGCAGCATCTGCATCAGCTGGGCGGCCCGGCCCGCGGGCGACTTACTCTTCGGCGCCTGACGCCACCCGACAAAGAGCGGGATCGCCGAGCCCTCCAACCCGTTGACCAGCGCCTCGGTGACCGCTACGGCCTCGTCGAGCCCGTCGACCCCCGCGTAGTACTTGTCACCCCACTTCGCGTGCGCCTCGGCCATCCGTCCAGCAGCGCCGCGAGCGCTCGATACACCGATGCCCTCGTTGTACATGGCTTCGACGGCCACCGGCGAGAACCAACCCATCGCAGACGTCACCACGTCGGGCGTCACCTCGCCGAGCATCCCGCCGCGCCCCGCGAAGTAGAACGCGAACGGGTTGGACCAGCCCCACTCGCCGGCCCACCCGAAGACGTCGGAGCTGAGGTAGATGGAGGTGCCGATGTCATGGATCGGGACGGACGTCGACTGCACGGCCGCGAGGGCGGCCCCCTCGTCGCTGGTGCCCATGGGAGGTTCCTTTCGGTCCGCCACTCGGTTGGTGAATGCTCGGGGGTGAGGTGCGTGTCTGATCAGTTGGGTGTCGACGGCATCGGCGTCGGTGCCGTCGATGCAGCACGGATGACGCGCCGCATGCCGGGGATCGTGCCGATGACGCCTTCGACGATACGCGCCAGCTCCGTCACCACGGTGTCGATGTGGTCGAAGCGCTCGTCCAAGGAGCCGACGACGCTGGCAAGTGAGGGCGACACTTCCTGCAGTGTTGCCGTCGCCTTCGGCAGCTCGGTCGCCAGCTCGATCGCCACACCGCTGAGCCGCTCGGTCAGCGTGCGCAGCGCCAACGCCGAGTCCGAGAGGGTGGGCAGCGACACGTCCAGGGCGCCGACCGCCTGCTCGAGGCCCGAGACCGCGCGGCCCATCCCGACCGCGGCCAGGTCGATACCGCTTCCCGCCTTGTTGACGCCCCCCTCGATCCGCTCGAGCAGCACCATCAGGCGGTCCAAACGTTCCGCCAGGTCGTTCACCGCGTCGAGCGCGGTCAAGGCAGAAGACGGGAGCCGGAGCAGCGCGCCCGGCAACCGGATCATCGTCTCGACCAACGAGGGCTGTTCCACGACCGAGATCATGGGCCGCACGGCAAACGGGTGTCCAGTACCAGGATGGCGCGGTCCGATCTGTCCGGCGCCATCAGGCGTCAGCGCCCAGCGGCCTTGGCGACTTTCTCGGCGATGCGCTGGTAGAAGCCTGCTGGCAGCCGCGACACGAAGTCGACGATCTTGGCGTCAGGCCCTACGAGGGCCCGTCGCCTGTCCCGTTGCACGGCCACCAGGATCTGCCGGGCCGCCTTCTCGGGGCTCGTGACGAAGGCCTTCTCGAAGTCGCGCCGGGCCTTCTCGGGGTCGCCGGTCACGTCCTGGAGGCTGGGGTCGATGCGGGCGTTCTTGGCGATGTTCGTCTTGATGCCGCCAGGGTGGATCGTGGTCACCGACACCGGTGCCCCTTCGATCTCCAGCTCCATGCGCAGGGCGTCGGTGAAGCCGCGCACGGCGAACTTCGCCGCGTTGTACGCCGACTGCGATGGCACGCTGATGAGGCCGAACACGCTGGAGAGGTTTACCACGTGGCCCTCGCCTGAGGCCTTGAGGTGCGGCAGGAACGCCTTGGTCCCGTACACGACACCCCAGAAGTTGATGCCGAAGAGCCACTCGAAGTCCTCGTAGGACATGGACTCGATCGTCGCGCCGAGCGCGACGCCGGCGTTGTTGATGATCAGGTTGACCTTGCCGTGGTCGGTCACGACCTGCTCGGCCCAGGCCTCGACGGCAGCCCGGTCGGACACGTCCACGTGGTGCGAAGTGATCTTCACGCCGCGGCCCTCGCACTGCGCCACCGTCTCGGCGAGGCCGGCGTCGTCGATGTCCGCGAGGGCCAGGTGCGCCCCGCGCTTCGCCAGCTCGTTGGACAACGCGCGTCCGATGCCCGATCCCGCCCCCGTGATCGCCGCCACGCGGCCGTTGAAGTCGCGCATCGTCAGGACACCGCCAGCGTGAGCTCGTCCGCGCCACGCGTCACCGGGGCGGCGCCGAAATCCATGAAGCCGTCGTCGATCGGCGTCATCTTGAGCGCCCGATAGTCCCGTAGATAGCTCTGGTGCACCTTCCACGGATAGCTCGCGCCTTGCTTGGGGAGCAGGTGCGCCGAACGCTGGATGTAGCCCGACGTCAGCCCGAGCATCGTCCCTTCGACGACGGTGTCGTCGTGGTTGCGCGCCACGCACGTGCGCAGCCCGTGCACGTGCATGTGGTTGAGCAGCCGGCACACGTAGTCGCACGTGAGGTCGCACTTGAGCGTCCACGATGCGTTGGTGTAGCCGATGGCAATGGCCAGGTTCGGCACTCCTTCGAGCATCATCCCCTTGTACGTCAGGTGGTCGGCCGGGTTTAACCGCACACCGTCGACGCTCACCTCGATGCCGCCGAGGAACAGGAGCTGGAGGCCGGTCGCAGTGACGATCACGTCCGCCTCGAGCTCCGTGCCCGACTCCAGCCGCACGCCCTTCTCGGTGAAACGCTCGATGTGGTCGGTCACCACGGACGCCGAGCCGTCCCGGATCGCCGTGAACAGGTCACCGTTGGGCACCGCGCAGAAGCGCTCGTCCCACGGGTTGTACTTCGGCGTGAAGTGCGTCTCGACGTCGAACCCCGGCGGGAGTTGGCGCTTCACGCCCTGGGTCAGGAGGCGCCGCATCTGCTTCGGGTAACGCCGGCACACCCGGTAGAAGCCCTGGGTCATCAGCGCGTGGAACCACTTCGTGGCCGTGCCGGCCTTCTTCGCCGGCAGCAGGGCGCGGAACACCTTCGCCGCGGGGCTCTTCTCGGGCAGCGAGGCGATGTAGGTGGGCGAGCGCTGCAGCATCGTCACGTGGGCGGCCGAACGTGCCAGGGCGGGCACCAGGGTCACGGCCGTCGCGCCGCTGCCGATCACAACGACGCGCTTCCCGGTGACGTCGAGGCCCTCGGGCCAGGCCTGTGGGTGCACGAGCGTGCCGGCGAAGTCCGCCACGCCTGCGAAGTCGGGCTGGTATCCGTGGTCGTAGCGGTAGTAGCCACTGCAGCTGAAGAGGAAGCCGGCAGTCAGGTGCAGCACCTCGCCGGTGTCGGTGCGCTCGGCCGTGATTTGCCAGCGTGACTCCTCTGATGACCAGTTCGCCGCGGTCACCCTGTGGCTGAACCGGATGTGGCGGTCGACGCCCGACGCCGCGGCCGTGTCCTTGATGTATTGCAGGATCGAGTCGCCGTCGGCGATCGACTTCTCGCCGTCCCAGGGGCGGAACGAGTAGCCGAGCGTGTGCATGTCCGAGTCCGAGCGGATGCCCGGGTAGCGGAACAGGTCCCACGTGCCCCCGATGGCGTCACGGGCCTCGAAGATCGCGTACGACGCCCACGGGCACTCGGTCTGCAGGTAGTGGCCGGCGCCGACGCCCGAGAGCCCGGCGCCGACGACGAGCACGTCCAGATGCCCGACGTCGGCGACGTCGCCGCTCTCCACTGCGGCCTCGCCCATCAGGCGGCCTTCCCCGACGCCAGCTTGTCGTTCAACGTCCCGTTCTCCCCGAACAGCTCCGCCCGCCAGGTTTCCACAAGTTCGGTGGTGTCGCTGTCGTTCGGGTGGAAGTCCCGCCGGTTGTAGTCCTTGAGCTGGCGCCACAGGGCGGGGTCCATGACCGGGGAGGACTTCCAGCGTTTCCACGACTTGCGCAGCACCCCGCGCTTGTACGTCGCCCGGTCACGCAAGAGCGACAAGACGACGGCGAGCCCGATGCCGACCAAGAAGCCGAACCGGAAGAAATTCATCGTCCATACCCGGAGCCGCTCGCCGCCGCCGACCGCCTTGTAGACGTCGAAGGCGACAGCCTTGTGCTCGGACTCCTCGAGCGCGTGCCAGACGAACAGGTCACGCACCGCGTCCTCGCCCATCAGGTCCCGGATCTCCTCGCTCGTCAGCACGAGCTCGGCCAGCGTTGCGGTGAAATGCTCCAACGCGGCCGTCGCGGCCAGGTTCGACTTGGCCGGCAGCAGCTTTTCGCGGATCTTCAGGCCGACCCGCGTCACCGCCTCGTACTCCTTGGCCGGGTAGCCGAGCTCGGCGAGGCGGTCGTTGAAGACGCGGTGTTCCCGCCCGTGCACGGACTCCTGGCCGATGAAGCCCGCCACCTGCCGCCTGAGCGCCTGGTCGGTCACCTTGTCCCGATAGTTCCGCACCGACCGCACGAAGTAGTCCTCGCCGTCGGGGAACACCGACGACAGGGCCATCGTCACGTGGCTGCCGATGAGGTCGCCGTCCCGGGCGAAGTGCTTGGGCAGGCCCCGCATCGACTCCTCGAAGTCCATCCGGCGCGTCGGGACCGTGTTGTCCGGGTTGCTCGACTGAGCCGGCTGCGCCTTGGTCTCGGTCTTGTTGACGGTTGCGGCCTGTGTCATTGCTCGATCTGCCTCCCGCTCGGCGAACGACTTCATGGTAGACTAATTGAAAGAATCTCTCAATTACTCATATTAGCGGAGAGCAAGCACAGATGGCAACCGCTCCTGACCAGGCAAACGAGCAAGAGCAGCCAGAGCCGGCACCCGAGACGAAGGGAGCCCAGACCCGTCGGGCCATCCTCCAGGCCGCCGTCGCTCGATTCGGGCGGGACGGCTACCGCGCCACCTCGGTCGCCGACATCGCCCGCGACGCCGGCGTCGGCGGCACCGTCGCCTACGCCTACTTCCCCAACAAGGAGGCCCTGTTCCTCGCGGCCATCGACGAGGACGCCGCTGCCGTGATCGAAGAGGGGGTCGCGTCCACCCTCCAGGCCGGCGACGCCGACATCCGCCACTGGCACGACACGATGCTGTTCACCCTGGTCGTGGCCGTCCAGCGCCATCCCCTGGCCCGCCGCCTCCTCGCCGGCCTCGAGCCCGAGGTCACCCCCCGCGTTCTCGATATGCCCGCCCTCAGCGAGCTCCGCAAGGCCTGCACCGAGCTGCTCCGCGCCGGCCAGGCCACCGGCACCGTGCGTCCCGACATCGACCCCGCCGCCGTCGCCAACGGCATCATCGCCTTGATGCTCTCGGTCCTGATGTCGGTCACCCAGCTCGGCAGCGAGACCGCCGTCGCCTACTCCCACGACGTCGCCGCCGTCTTCGAGGCGGCGCTGCTCGCGCCCTCTCCCTCCGGGGGTCCTACGCCCGGCCCGATCGCCGCCCCCGGCTTTCCTGCCGGGCACGATTCATGACCCTCACGTCAACGTTAAACTTTTGGGAGTGCCCCGCCCCTCCCGAACCCGCGCGCCTGCCTCCACGTCCGGCCTGACCCTCTCGGCCTCCAACGGGCGGGTCCCGGCCCACGGCTCGAACGGCTCCGCCCCCGCCACCGAGCACTCCTCTTACCGCTGGATCGCCCTCTCCACCGTCACGCTCGGCACCTTGATGGTGTTCATCAACCAGTCGATCGTGCTGATCTCGCTGCCCGCCATCTTCCGCGGCATCCATCTCAATCCGCTCACGCCAGGCAACACCGGCTACATGCTCTGGATGCTGATGGGCTTCATGGTGGTCCTGGCCGTGCTCGTGGTCACGCTCGGCCGCGTCGGCGACATGTTCGGCCGAGTGAAGATCTTCAACCTCGGCTTCGCCGTCTTCAGCGTCTTCTCGATCCTCTTGGCACTCACGCCGTTCACGGGATCGGCCGGCGCCATCTGGCTGATCGCCATGCGCATCGGCCAGGGCGTCGGCGGCGCCATGCTCTTCGCCAACTCGTCGGCCATCATCACGGACGCTTTCCCGGCGGACCAACGCGGGCTCGGGCTCGGCATCAACAACGTCGCCGCCGTCGCCGGCTCTTTCATCGGGCTCGTCCTCGGCGGACTGCTCGCCCCGGTGGAATGGCGCCTCGTCTTCCTCATCTCCGTCCCGGTCGGTGTGCTGGGCACGCTGTGGGCCTACTTGAAGCTCGAAGACCGTGGCGTGCGCACCCCCGCTGCCATCGACTGGCTGGGCAACTTCACTTTCGCCACCGGGCTGATCCTGATCCTCGTCGGCATCACCTACGGCTTACTTCCCTACGGCGGCCACACCATGGGCTGGACCAGCCCGTGGGTCCTAATCGAGATCTTCGGCGGCCTCGCCATCCTGATCGCGTTCGGGATCATCGAGACCAAGGTCCCGCACCCGATGTTCAGGTTGACGCTGTTCCGCATCCGGGCCTTCACGGCAGGCAACGTGGCCAGCTTCCTCGCCTCGTTGAGCCGGGGCGGCTTGATGTTCATGCTGATCATCTGGCTGCAGGGAATCTGGCTCCCGCTGCACGGCTACAGCTTCACCCAGACGCCGTTGTGGGCGGGCATCTACATGATCCCGTTGACGGTCGGACTGCTCCTCGCCGGCCCCATCGCCGGCGTGCTCGCGGACCGGTACGGGGCGCGGCCGTTCGCCACCGGCGGGCTCGTGCTCGTCGCGGTGACGTTCATCGCGTTGATCGAACTGCCGGTGAACTTCTCCTACGTTGCGTTTGCGGCGCTGATCTTCTTGAACTCGGTCGGCATGGGCATGTTCATCGCGCCGAACCAGACGGGCATCATGAACAGCCTCCCCGCCTCCCAACGCGGCGCGGGTGCGGGCATGGCCGGCACGTTCAACTCGTCGGCCCAGGTGCTGTCCATCGGCATCTTCTTCACGTTGATGATCCTCGGGCTCGCCTCGACGCTCCCGTCCGCGCTCTTCCACGGCCTCACTGCTCAGGGCGTGAGCCCGGCGGTGGCGACCCGGGTCTCGCACCTGCCGCCCGTCGGCAGCCTCTTCGCCGCGTTCCTCGGCTACAACCCGATGCAGACGCTGCTCGGCCCGGCCACGCTCTCGCACCTGCCCCACGCCACCGCGGCCTATCTGACGAGTCACCAGTTCTTCCCGCACCTCATCTCGCCCGCCTTCTCGGACGGGCTCACCGAGGCCTTCGCCTTCGCGGCGGCGGTGTGCATCCTGGGTGCCTTCGCCTCGATGCTCCGCGGTGGCAAGTACCACTACGTCGAGCCCGGCAGCACCGCCACCCAGTCCACCACCGGCACCCCGCCTGAGGGGGAGTATGACCGGGTGCCCGCCCAAGAGGCGGTGGCCGAGACCGAGCCGTTGCTGGTGGACTGAGATGCCCGTGACCGACGTGACCAAGAAGGCCGAAACGCAGACCGAAGCCGCCGACGCCGGCATCCGCATCAGCGACGCCGCAACGCGAGCCGGCGTCTCGGCGCGCACGCTGCGCTACTACGGGGAGCTCGGGTTGCTCACGCCGTCGCTGTACACGGCGGGCGGCGAGCGCCGCTACACGCTCGACGACCTGGCGCACCTCGAGCGCATCCTGGAGCTGCGCGAGGTCCTGGGCATGAACCTCGACGAGATCCGCGAGTTCCTCACCCTCGAGACCCGCCTCGATGAGGTCAAGGCGACCTACCGCGCCAACAAGGGTGACACGACCAAGAAGGCCCGCGCCGTGCAGAAGGCAATGCTCCAGGAGGCCGCCGACCTCAACGAGTCGCTGGCCAAACAGCTGACCGACAAGCTGGCCCGCATGGAGGCGTTCCAGACCAAGCTTGCGGGCGACGCCAAGCGCTGCCGCGAGATCCTCGCCGAGATGGAGTGAGGCCGACCGCCCCTCACTAGAGTCGCCACGCGATGACGCTGGATGACATCACAGCGGTCAACGATCGGCTCGTCCGCGACTTCATCGCCGCCTGGGAGCGGCGCGACTCCGACTTCATAGTCGGGTGCTTCACCGACGACGCCGTGTACCACTCCATACCGCTTACGCCGATCGAGGGGAAGCAGGCGATCGCCGAATGGGTCCGCGGCTTCGAGGGCACGAGGCCCGGCCGCCTCGAGGTCCACCACCAGATCGCGACGGAACATGTGGTGATGAACGAGCGCACCGACCGCATAATGCTCAACGGCCACCCCGTCATCCTCCCCATCACCGGCGTTTTCGAGATCCACGACGGCAAGATCCGCGCCTGGCGCGAGTACTTCGATCTGACCCCCGCCAAGCAGGCGTACGCCCTACCCCCGGACTGAGGCCGCCGAGGTCACCCCGCCGGAATCGTCCCGGCGGCAAGGCTCGGCGGACGACCAAACCGAAGGCGCGAACACTTCGAGGGAGCACCGACGGCGGCCGTGCCCGCCTGCTCGGCCGGCGCTGTCTCCGATCTGGGCCGGCTCTACGATGCTCGCCGTGCGGCAGCGATGGCTATCTCTCCGAGCGCTGCTCCTGCACCTCGTCCTCCTTGCCATCGTCGCCGGCTGTGCCATCGCCACCTGGTGGCAGGCACGCCGGGCCCTCGACGGCAACGGGCTCAGTTGGTTCTACACATTCGAATGGCCTGTGTTCATCGCGATTGCCGTGGCGGCGTGGTGGCACCTGATCCACGAGGACCCCGACGTCAGAGCCGAGCGCCTGCGCGTTCGTGAGGAGGTCGATCCGGCCGAGCGCCGTGCCGAGTGGTGAACCTTCGACGACGCCTCCCAGCACGCCCCGGGACCGGGTCGGGACGACCTGGAGTGGTGGAAGGTCCTGGGTAGCCTGACCACCGTGGATGCCGGGGGGCCGCGACAGGTGCAGGAGACGAGAGACGAGGGTGGGGGAGAGCCGGCCCCGCGCCGGCACGGCCGATCGGACCGCGTCTTCAAGTGGACGGCCGCGCTTGCCGGTGCCGTGCTCGTCGGCTTCGTCGTCTACGTCGTGGCGCAGGGGCCCTCTCCGAAGCACGGGCCGAGCAGCGCTGCCCTGGTGGCCCAGCCTCCCGCCACGCTCAAGACCGGCACGATGGCGCCGGCGTTCTCCCTCCCTGCGCTCGGAAACGGGACGCCGGTCTCGCTGTCCGCGGTGCGGGGGACTCCGGTCATCGTGAACTTCTTCGCCTCGTGGTGCCCCGACTGCCGCGGCGAGCTGGCCGCGGTGGCATCGGTGGCCCGCTCGAGCGCCGGCCGCGTGGCCGTGGTCGGGGTCGACGCCAACGAGAGCTCAGTCACCTCATCGAGCCGGCTGCTCGCGGCGGCCCACGCCACCTACCCGGTCGGCCTCGACTCGAACGCCATGGTCGCGACCGAGTACCAGGTCCAAGCACTGCCCGTCTCCTACTTCCTCGACGCCGGGGGCCGGGTTGTCGGCGCCGCGGTCGGACCGCAGACGGTCCGCTCGCTGCAGGCGTGGGTGGTGCGCCTCGAGCGCGGCGCATCGGGTGCCTCGTGAGCGGAGATCCGTGGACCGGGACCGGTGCCGAGGCGCCGGCGGTCGGGGAACCGCCGGGCGGTGAGACGCCGGTGGTTGAGCCGGCGACGGGGACGCCGGTCGACCGGGTCGCTGCCTTGGCGCAGGGGGCGCCGAAGGTCCCGACCAACTTCGTCTGGTGGATCTTGGGCGCGGCCCTCGCCCTCAGTCTGGGCGGCCTCCTCGTCGAGCGCATCTTCTCGTCGGCCGGGCTCGATTCCGCCTCGGTGGTGACGACGACGACGGCCAACCCGGTCCGCCCCGACCCCGCGTCGACGCCTGCCCCGCCGCGATCGGATCGCTCGCTCGGCGCCCCGCTGGCCGCCTTCATGGGACTGAGCAGCCCGAGGCCGCGGCCGCCGAGCTCCTTCACCCTGACCGATCAGCACGGGGCTTCGGTCACGGTGCCGGCGACTACGGCGTCGACACCACCCGTCGTCGTGCTCACGTTCTTCGACGGGCCGTGCAACGACATCTGCCCGGTCCTGGCCGACGAGATCCAGGCCGCCGACGCCGACCTCGGGGCCCGTGCCGACCGGGTCGAGTTCGTCACCGTCAACACCGACCCTGCCGCGCTCGCGGTGTCAGCGGAGGCCCCGGCGGCCGGCACCGCGCTCGGTAGGTTGCCGAACTGGCACATGGTGACCGGCCCGCTCGCCACGCTGAACGCGGTGTGGAGGGCTTATGGCATCTCGATCTCGTTGAACGCCGCCACCGGGACGGAGGCACACAGCGACGTGATGGACTTCATCGACCCGCAGGGCTTCGTGCGCTACCGGGCGACCCCTTTCGCCAACGAGAGCTCGACCGGGACCTTCTCACTGGCCACAGCCGCCGAGGCGCGGTGGGGGCAGGGGATCGCGACCTATGCCGGGAAGCTGATCGGACATTGAAACGATGACGACGGTCCTGCCCGACACTCCTGATGCGACCCCCACCAAGCAGCGGATCTGGGATCGGCATCGGCGGCTCGCCATCGCCGTCGCGGTGCTCGCGATCGTGGCGGTGACGGTTATCACCGATCTGCCCACCAGCACGTCCCGGGCCAGCGACATCAGCGCCGAGCGCAGCGTGATGAGTGAGCTCAACGTCGACCTGAGTCCGTGCGCGTACGCGATCGATCAGGCCCTGGGCATCTGGAGGCTCGCCGCCGCGCACCAACTCAGCGCGGCCAACCGGGCGCCGACGCCGGGGCTGTTGGGTGACGATCAGGCTGCCTGCTCCTTCACCAGCAACGGGATCTTCGACCTGTCCAACATCCAGGTGCCGGGGACGGCCGCCGGCAAACAGCTCGGCCAGCTGGTTTCCACGGCCACGCTGTGGACGACGTCGGATGCCCTGAGGGCGATCGAGGACGTGCAGACGCTGATGAGCAACCCCTCCGACGCCACTGCCCGGCGCGACCTGAACAAAGAAGAGAAGGACCTCGCGACGGATCGCCGGCTCGCCCTTTCCGAAGAAGCCGCGGCCGACGGGGACCTGGGCACTCATCTGCCGGCCGTGGACATCCCCGCACTCGAGCCGACCGACGCTACGGGGTCGTCCGGGTCGTCGTCCGCCGCTGGCGGCTGAGCCCGTACGCACGCCGAGCTTCCGCGGCGCGTTCAGGGCGAAGCGGCGTCGCCTCGGTCGCGGGACGACAGCGGCGATGTCCCGCGCCGGCGATCCTCCCGCGCGAGGACCAGGAGCTCGGCGTCGGGATCATCCTCTGACTGGAGCCATTGGAGCGCATTCCAGAAGATCACCGGTGCGAAGACGACGGTTGCCACCAACCAGAGGAGCGCGGCGCCGATTTGTTCGTCGGCCGCGGCACCGAGGCTCCCCGCGGTGTGGTGGAAGTTTGGATAGAAGCCCCGGTTCGACAAGCCGACCAGGTACGCCATGATCCAGAACACCCACATGGAGATGGCCCCGAGCACGGCCCGGCGCAACCGTCCGGACCGGGGCACGAGCGGCGGTGACTCCACCAGTTCGAACCACAACCCGAGCCCGAACACCAACAGGCTCAGCGCCTCGACGACCACGAGCCATCCGTGCGCGGCCACGGCGGCGACGACGGCCGGCGCATGCCACGCGATGACCACGCCGAGGCCGCAGGCCACGAACACCAGCGACCTCGGCAGGCTGCGGTGGCGCAGCCGGCGGTCGGCCAGGAGGTCCATCGTCTTGGGCTCGGGTGAGTCGGCGTGTTCGGATTCGGGCGCCGGAGCGGCGAGGTGTAGACGCCGCCACGGGGCGCCGACGGCGACCAAGGCGGGCAGCGGGATGGCCAGAAGAGCGAACTGGAGGGCCTCGCCGTAGTTCGTCCGCCGGGCAACGGTGGCAACGGGCGGCGCGAGGGCGCACACGAGCACCACGAAAGCCGCCAGGAGGCACCACGTCCGGAGGCCGGCTGTGGTGGTTCGGGGCCGCCCTTCGGCAGCCCCTTCGCTCATCGGCTCTGCCGCTGCTTGGTCGGCCGGCGCACGAAGAAGCCCCAGAGGCACACGACGGCGAGCGTGCCGACCGGGATGGCGAAGGTGAGGGCCTGAGTGGCGGCGACGTCGGCGAGCACGGGCATGGGCTGGTCCTCCAGGCTCAGATCACGTAGAAGAGTACCCAGAAGAACAGAGACACCAGGGCGATGAAGCCCCAGTAGTAGGTGCAACCGTTCAGATTGGCCCGGAAGAGCCTGGCGACAGGAAGGGTGGAGCCAGGTGCGCCACCATCCTCGGCCATGGCCCGGCGTAGGCGGATCTCGCGGGCGAGGATCGTCTCGATCCAGTAGATGCCGCTCAGGATGAGCGCGATGTTCATGGCCCCCCAGGCGATGAAGCAGGAGGCGTAGCCGCTCGACCCCGGGAAGAAGGGCAGCTCGGTCAGTTGCCAGATCTGGAGGCCGATGGCGAGCAAGCCGCCGAGGACGACCGTCCAACCCGCGACCTGCCAGTCGAGCGTCTCGTTGTCACGGAAGCGGCGCTCGCCGAACTGGACCAGGAGGGCGCAGGCCACCGTCACGGCGAAGATGGCCGCGCCCGCATTGGTCGGGGCCGTGATGCCCCCGGGACGCCATAGATTCCCGTTGTTGGCCGAGCGCAGATAGAAGTAGGCGAAGGCCAACGCGGCGAAGGCGAAGGCCCAGATGCCGATGAGCAGGCGGCTCCCGGTCCAGAGCGCGCCCTCCTGGTTGCGTAGCTCGTACGCGATCTCCTCGGGCGTTTCCTTGAGCTGGGGGAAGGTCTCGAACTGCTGGTTGTCCACGATGTCCTGTGCCATGGCCTGTTCTCTCGGATCTCAGAGGATCGGCGGCCGCGGGTCGCGGTCGCCATCTTCGACGCCGGTACCGAGCTCCTCGTGCGTGACGGAGCCCGCCGGTGCGCCGACGGTCGACATGACCCTGCCCATGTCCGCCACCGGCAGGGCGTCCGGCTCGCCGTAGTGGTAGGGGTCGTTCTGGATGATCGGGATGTGCTCGAAGTTGAACCACGGCACCGGCGTCGGGGTCTGCCACTCGAGGCCCTTGGAGTTCCACGGGTTGGGCGGGGCCGGGTGCGGCGTCAAGTAGATCGACCAGATGAAGTTGACGATGAAGAGGATGAACGAGGCGCCGAGGAAGTAGGCGCTGATGCTCGAGATCGTGTTCAACGTCTGCAGGTTGCTGGCGTACTCGAACACCCGCCGCGGCTGCCCGAGGATCCCGATCAAGAACATCGGGAAGAATGTGCAGTTGAAGAAGATGAAGAACGTCCAGAAGTGCCACTTGCTGAGCCTGCGGTTCATGGTCTTGCCGGTGATCTTCGGGAACCAGAAGTAGAAGCCGGCGAAGAGGGCGAAGATCAGGCCGCCCATGATCGTGTAGTGGAAGTGCGCCAGCACGAAGAAGCTTCCGTGCACGGTGACGTTGACCGGGACGTCGGAGAGGAACACGCCGGTCACGCCGCCGATGAGGAAATTGAACAGCATGCCGAGGCAGAACAGCATCGGCGTGTCGAATCTGATCTTCGCCTTCCACAGCGTGCCCAGGGTGACGAGGAAAAGGAACCCGGTCGGGATCGAGATCAGCTCCGTCGTCAGCATGAACAACGGCCGCATGTCCGGGTTGATGCCGCTCTGGAACAGATGGTGCTGCCAAACGAAGAACGACAGCAGCGCGACGCCCAGCATCCCGGCCGCGGCGACCTTGTAGGCGAACAAGGGCTTGCGGGTGAACACCGGCATGATCTCCATGACGATGCCGAAGCCGGGCAGCGCCATGATGTACACCTCGGGGTGGCCGAAGAACCAGAAGAGGTTCTGCCACAAGAAGTTGCTCCCGCCGTGCTCGTTCACGAAGAACGCGGTCTCGGCCGTGCGGTCCATGATTCCCATGAAGCCCGCCACTACCAAGGTCGGCGTCGCCAGGGTGAGCAGCGCCGTCGTGGCCAGCACGCCCCATACGAAGATCGGGACCCTGCTCCACGTCATGCCAGGGGCGCGGTAGTTGATGATCGTCGCGGCCAGGTTGAACCCGGCCAGGATCATGCCTATGCCAATGACGGCGAACCCGACGAGGTACGCATCCATCCCCCCTGCGGCCTGCGTCTGCAGCGGCGCGTAGCCTGTCCAGCCCGTCGGGAAGCCTCCGAAGAGCAGCGCGCTCACGATGACGAGGTAGCCGGCCATGAAGATCCAGAACGAGAAGGCCTCGACACGGGGGTAGGCCACCCGCCGTGAGCCGATCATGAGTGGGACCAGCCAGTTGCCGAGCGGCCCGATGACGGCCGACGAGGCCATCATCATCATGACCGTGCCGTGCTCGCCCACGATGGCGATGTAGGTGCCCGGTCCGAAGGTGTGCGTGGTCGGGCTCAGCAGCTCGGTGCGGATCAGCATGGCGAGCAGGCCGCCGGTGAAGAGGAACAGCAGGACGCCGACGGCGTACTGCCAGCCCACGACCTTGTGGTCCTCAGTCATGCGGAAGTAGCGCACCCAGCTCTTGACCGGCCGGGCCGGCGAGAGCTCGTAGCCGAGCACCTTGGCTGCCGGGTAGTTCAGCGCGCCGACGCCGCCGAGCCATCCGACGACTCCGAAAGTCAGGCCGAGCACGATGGCCAGGTCGTTCTGCCCGGTGCTCTGCACCTGGGTGTAGCCGCTGGCAATGACGTTGCCGAGCCAGTGACCGATCAGATAGCCGACGACGGCGCCCACGATGGCCCACAACACGTTGGGCCGCAGCCAGAGCGACGTGCGCCAAGCAGGCGGTTCGTGCGGCGGCGCGCCGGTCTCCTCCTCTCCCGGGTAGTCGTATTCCTCGACGCTGGTGGTGTCAATGGCCATGTCGGTGCACCCTCGGGTCGAATGTCGGACGGACGGACGGACGGCTCACTGTGGCGATCGGGTGGTGCATGTCAGCTCCCACTCTTGGACTGGGGGGCGCCGTACTGCTCCACCTTCGAATACGGGTCGACGTTGTCGGGGTAGAAGCCCCCGTCGGCGCCGTTAGCGTCCGGGGTGTAGGTCAGCGCGTACGGGGGAAGTAGGGCGGTGTTCTTGCGCAACTGAAGCGCCGTCAGCCGGGCCCAGGCGTAGAACTGGCCTTTCGTGACGACGTTGCCCGAGTTGTACATGGCGCCGTGCCAGATGCCGCAGAGCTCGACGCAGCGCACGGTGAAGGAGCCGAGTTGCTGCGTCGTGGCGTACGCCACGTTGTTGTAGTCGGGATTGGCGTCGGCCTTCACCCCGAGCTGGTACGCCCAGAAGCTGTGGATGACGTCGAGCGACGTGACGTTGAACTCGACGGTGGTGTCGTTCGGGAGGACCAGCTGGTCGGTCTCGAAGCCGCCGAAGGTCGGGTAGCGGTACGTGAACTTCCATTGCTGCCCGATGACCTGGATCGGCAGGATCGTCTTCGAGACAGGCGTCCAGATCGGACTCGAGCCCTCGCCCCCGCCGGAGCCGCCCGGCTGCACCAGCTCGTAGGTGCCGAAGCCGAACAGGAATATCACGATGACCGTGGTGCTCAGGATCCACCCGACCTGGATGCCGAGGTGGCCGCGGGCGGCGGCGCCGCCGACCGGTTCTGGTCCCCCGCGCGAGGCACGCCACGTCACGATGGCGTAGACGAGATAGATCCAGACGGCCAGCATGACGGGCAGGGCCATGATCATCAGGATGTTGAAGTCGAATTGCGCCCCTTCGGCCATGTTGGTCATGGTCCCGGGAGGGATGTGCGGGCCGGCTAGGTAGTAGTAGAGCGGGTCGACGATGGCGGAGAGGACCACCCAGATGGCGATCAGGCGCCACCAGTGGCGCGGCTGCTCGCGGGCGTCGTCCTTCTCCGATGCGGCGGGTGTCGCCGGGGCACCCGCCGCCTGCACGTCGCTCATGCTGCCACCCTCATGAACCCGCCCATGTACCCGAGGGTCGACATGGGCCCACCGTTGCCGTAAAGGAAGCCCAACCCGCACGGGACGAAGCACTGCCAGCGGTAGTTACCCGCCCCCGGGCTGGTGAACGAGAACCGGATGACGTTGACCGGGGACTTCAGTGTGCACGGCGCCGCGCTGCAGAGATTGGCGTTCGAATTGTTGCCATAGAGCGGCACGTTGATACCCACTGACGGCATCGAGAAGGTGTGGGCGACGCCGTTGCCGGCATTGGAGTTGATGACCCGGATCGGTTTACCGTTGAGCGTGGCAAGGTTGCCGTACGTCCCAGTTACTTTGCCGAGCTGCTGGTTGCGCAGCGGGCTTCCCGAGTCGTACTGGTAGATGGTCACGTTGATGCGGGTGTGCGCGGGCACCGAGAAGTTCGTTGTGTGGACCCACTGTCCTTGCGGCGAGCGCACCAGGTAGGACACCCAGGTCGGGTGACTGCCCGAGCCGAAGCTGCCCACGGTCTGCAGCGTCACGTTCACCGGTTCCCCGGGCCCTTGCGAAGTGAAGTCGACGGTTGGCGGCGTACCAAGCAGATTGACGATCAGCACGACCGCAGCCGTCGCCACGATGAGGAACAGCACGACCGTCACGGCCAATTTCCAGGCCAAGCTCATGGATCCCTCCCGAAGCTCCAGGACCTTGTCGACTGATCTCAGATTTCACAAGGACCTTAGGATCCTCTTCCGCTTCCGTCAATCATTGTTCGGTCGGCGTCCGAAATCGGCGGCAATCGGGATTGCCCCAGCCTAGAACCGGAAGGCCGTCGCGTTCACCCTCATCTTGCGGAACCGCTCAGCGAGGCGGCACCTGTTCCATGGTCTGTGATCGGAAAGCCTCGATCGGCGGAGCCGGTGCCCGGTGGAAGAGCCGGTCGACGTCGAGGGCGAAGCCTTCCTTGTCGTCGATGGCGCGGCGGATGACCACGACGAGTGCCGGTACAGCCCAGAAGTCGCCGCAGATCCACAAGATGGCTGCGCCGATCTGCTGATCGGCATAGGGCGACAGGGTGACGCCGGGCACGTGGGCGTAGACCGTGTACCAGCTGTCCTGGGTGAACAGCGAAAGCGACATGGCCACGATGAACATGACCACGCTCGTCGAGATGATTGCGCCGATCTGCCACAGCGGGGAGGCCTTGAGTTTGAAGGGGTACGACGGGATGATCTGGAGCCAGAACATGATCCCGGTGATGAAGAAGCTCGCGTGCATCAGCCAGATGTGGACGAGCTGATGCTCTTGCCCCGCGTCGAACAGCGCCGGTACATGCCAGATCACCATGACCAGGTTGAAGGCAATGAGCGCGGTCCATGGGTTGCTGAGGAACCGCCCAACCGAGCGCAACGCGGGGGACGATCGTCCGAGCAAGACGGCGCGTAACAGACGACGGCGCAGGCCTACCGGCAGGCTATGAAGGAGTGGCAACCACGGTGCTCCGGCCACGATCAGGATTGGCGCGAAGAACATGATGACGATGTGCTCGATCATGTGGACGAAGAAGTAGTCGTCGGCCCAATAGTCGATCGGCGACACGACTGCGACGAGCAAGAGTGCCAGGCCCCCGTAGAAGAACAGCGAACGCAGCCGTCGCGAACGAGTCCGCTCGGGAACCGAGCGCCGTCGGAGGTTGGCCAGGCCGAGCTCGTGGAGCAGTACCACCATGGCGACGACAACGACGAACGGATCGAAGCTCCAGTTGTCGACGACGTAGCTCACTGGATCCCTCCGTCTATGGCACGGGCGCAAGCCACGGTACCGCGTGCCGGGTTCGCGGACTCTTGCCGAGGTGTCGTGTTCGCCTGCCTCACGAGGAGGAGCCGTAGGGCAGCGGCACTTGGAGTTCCTGGGCTCCGACCCACTTGCCGCCCCCGGGGGTGAGGGTGAACACGTGGAGATTGGTCCCGCCCACGACGCTGAAGGCATCGAGTGTCGTCGCGCCCAAGGAAGTTGTGTCCGGAGACACCCAGGCGAGCCCAACTACTCCCCGGGGTGGCGCGGGCAGCCTGACCCAACCCCCACCCGGCGTGACCTCGTCGACGGATTCAGACTTCTTCGAGCCGACGAGGACGCTCAGCGCACCGTCGGAGCCGACTGCCGTGGCACGCACGATGGAACCGGCACCGATCGGCAACGGGGCTGAGGCTTGCCACCGTCCCGAGCCGGACTGCGACAGGGCGAACAAGGCTTGGTGCCCTTTTCGAGTTGCGGTCGCGAGGACGGTCGTCTGTGTGTTGCCGGCCTGCAGGCGCAGGATCGTCGTGTTTGCGTCGCTCCAGTCGCCCGGGAGGACCGCTCGTTCCTGGCCCCACTTGCCGTCCGAGGCGGCGAAGAGGCCGAGACGACCCCGGCATGCTGCGCCCACCAGTGGGGCGCCCGTCGATGTCACCGCGACGGCGTCCAGAGCGGTGGCGGCGCACTGCGGCGCGAGCCGTTGTAGGGCGGAGAGTGAGACCAGCCGGGACCAAGTCGGGCTGTCCAAGGGCCGGTGGAGTACGGCCTCTCCGACAATCGCCAGAGAACCGCCGGGCCCAGAGGCGAGCGCGTTCGGGCCTGCCGCGAGGGCACCGGGAAGGAACGCTGGGCTCCACGTGCGGCCGGCGTCGGTAGTCGCCGAGAGCGGGGAGAAGCGCAGCAGCTGACTCGGCAGGAAGCCAACGGTGGCCGATGCGGTCATCACGCCCGTGGCCGTCACGAGGCCACCGTTGTCCGCGACTCCCTGGGGTGTGACCACTGACCATTGTGACGAGCCTGGCGCGGCGTGGAGGAGCTGCCAGAACGTGTTGGACCGACTGCTGAACTGCCCCATCGGCAGGACCACCCAGGTATCCGCGGGGGTCTCGATGGCAGCGGGCAACGGAAGATCGGTCGCCGCGCCCGCGCCTTCGGCGCCGGCAACGGTGAGCACGGCCAGAAAGGCCAGGGCGACAACGCCGACCCCGCGGACTCGCCACGCCGTCGCTCTCTTCCCGCGCTGCAACCTCACGTATTGAGGAGCTGGTCGATCTGGCTCAGGAGAAGTGAGGAGAACGACGAGGCGAAGACCTGGGTGGGACCGGGGTCGGTGATGAGTGCGTCACGTTGACGGCCCTGGCTGTCGATCACGAATGCCAGGTCGCTGTGCGCCACCATCGCCCCGTTTGCTACGGCAGCCACCTCCACGCCGTATTCGTTCCAGATGCGCTCGAGCGCAGAGAGCGACCCGGTCAGGAAATACCAGTTCGGCAGGTGATCAAGCCCCTCCTGGCGGTCGAACGCGTTGGTAAAGGACACTGACCGGTAGATGGGGTTGGCCACCACGGCAACGAAGTCCACCTGACGAGATTGGCCACCCAGCCGTTGGTCTGTTTGGCGGAACTCCTGCGCGATGAGCGGGCAGTCCACTGTGCAGACCGGGTCGAGGAAGGTCAGCGCGACGACGTGCCCGCGCAGCTGGCTGAGGCTGACCGCGTGACCGTTCTGGTCGGTTAGCGAGAATGGAGGTGCCGGAGTGTCGACCGCGTTCGGAGTTCCGTCGAGCGCCTCGGTCAAGATGGGATCGGCGTTGCGGTTCACCGAGGCCATCGCCATCGGCGCGGCGCCGACGAGCACGATCGCGAGTGCTGCCACCGCTCCCATAGAGCGGAGGAGATACGACAGCGTTACGCGGTCCCACCACCCTCCCGAATTCCCTGTTCGGACGTCGGCGCCGATCGGCCCGTCGATCGCCGAGTCGGCCCCAGCGTCGGTTGCGTCCCCCGCCGCCGCTGCGGCTCCAGCGGTCGCCTCCGTCCCGGCGGGGAGCGGAACCGGGAGGTGGGCCATCGCCAGGTAGCCGCTGACAAGGACCAGGGCCATGGGAATCATCGAGTTGGGGTCGGTCCCGACGCCCCCGAGGAAGCCGAGGTCCTCGACGAGGACCCAGTCGGCGAGGGACAGCACCACGAAAGCGACGAGGCCGCCACGGATCAGCTCGCGCCTGCCACTCAACAGCAGGGCGCCGATGCCGGCCAGAGCAATGACCACGAACAGGTTGACGCCCCAGCCGTGGGCTTGGACGAAAGAGCCGAACGACCCCAGCCACGACGAGAAGACGTGGGGCTGAGGCGTCTGTGCCATCTGCTGCACCATGGCGCTCAAGTTGCCGTTGCGACCCTGCCAGTACCCGCGCCCGGGCCACGCCTGCAGCACGGCCATCCCGAGGAGGAAAATCCCGCCGGCCCGCACGATGATCCGGCCCAAGCGGGGCGAAGAGAACGCGTGCTCCGGCAAGGCGACGAGGAGGCCCCCGATGCAATAGAACAGGACGGCACCGGGCGCGCCGAACATCCAGGTGAGACCGGGGGCGAAGATGCCGCCGAAGGCCTCGCCGAACACCCACACCACCAAGCCCCAGCCGATACTGGCCAAACCGGCCACCCGCGACCAGCGGCCGCGGGGCGCAACGAGAAGCCAGACCCCGATACCGAGCTGGATCCATACCGCCGCCGCGGCAGCCTCAACCGGGTGGTCGGACCAAATGGTGACGCCGCTGTTGACGACGTGTTGCACCCATGACGGAGACGTGGCGGCAGCGGGTTGGACGACGCCCGAGGTCAGACCTAAAGGCATCCCCGACTGGATCTGAAGGAGCCCGTCGAGGATCCACAGGGCGGCGAAGCCGATTCGAACCACGCGACGCGCCAGTGGTTCCGGTGCCGCGGCACGCGCCGGAGACGGGAACGAACGAAGGCCGTGCTCCTTGAGGCGCCGCCATTGGACGGTGCGGACGATGTTGAAGCCGATCGTGCAAACGACGCCTATCAACAGAATGATCAGAAACTGGTGGAGTAGCGCGCTGTGAAAACTCGAGTCGATCATCGAGTTGCCCGTCTGTAGCGTGCGGCCCATTCCCGGCATGGGTCAGCGGCCTTCCTCAAGCTGCGACACCGGCGATGCGGGCATGGTGGGGACCTTAACCCCGGGGTTTGCCGGTATTCCTCGCGGGGGACTTCAGCAGCCCGGTGGCACCCAGCCAGGAGGAGTCTGCCGGCGCGGCCCGGCGGACACACCGGCTGCGTACGGTGTGCGACGTGGCCTACGACGAAGACTTGGCGGCACGGATCCGCGAGCTCATGGCAACGGAGAAGGGCCTGAGCGAGAGGAAGATGTTCGGCGGGCTCGCTTTTCTCGTTGACGGCAACATGGCGATCGCGGCGAGCGGCCAGGGCGGCATCTTGGTGCGGGTGGATCCCGGACAGTGCGACAAGCTCGTCGCGACCACGCAGGCGTCGGTCGCCGTCATGCAGGGCCGAGCGATGCCCGGATGGCTACGGGTTGGCAGCATCGACGTGCGGACGAAGGCACGGCTGTCGAAGTGGGTGAAGCTCGGCACGACCTTCGCCCGCACGCTCCCCGCGAAGCGCTGAAGCGGCTCAAGGGTCCGTCGACGCACACCTCGCAGTTCGGCGGTTGATCGTCGGTATTGCCAAGCGGATCGTCCACCGCCGTCGGGGAGCGACGGCTTGCCCCCGATTGAGTGCTCCGAGATGATGGCGGGAGGCCCATGACCCAGGTCGACACGCTCGAAGAATCGGAGGGAGCCTCCAGCCCCGGCCTCGTGGCGTGGCTCCGCGCCAAGGATCCGGCACTGCTGATCACGAAGCGTTCCGTGCGCGCTGCGATCGTGATGCCGGGCATCTTTGCGATTGCGCACGTGTCCTTCTCGAACGCCCAGGTGAGCCTCTTCGCCTCGTTCGGCTCCTTTGCGTTGCTCCTGCTGGTCGAATTCACCGGACCGGTCCGTACGCGGGTGGTGTCGTACCTCTCGCTGTTCGCGGTTGGCGCCGTCTTGATCGCGATCGGGACCGCGGTGTCGACCAACAAGGTCGCCGCAATCGTGACCATGGCCGTCGTGGGCTTCCTGGTGCTCTTCGCCGGTATCGTGACCCCTCAAGCCGCAACGGCGTCGACGGCTGTGCTCCTGACCTTCGTGCTCCCCGTGGCGGTGGCCCAGCCTTCGTCCGCTATCGGCGACCGATTGCTCGGCTGGGTGCTGGCTGGTGCCGCCTCCATCGGAGCGTGCTTCTTCCTGTGGCCGCCACCATGGCACGACAACCTCCGCCGCCGTCTGTCTGAGGCGGCGGACGCGATCGGTCGTCTCGCCATTGCACAGGCACGAGGCGTCCCTGACCCGTCGCTGCGGACGCAGGTCAGCGACGCGGTGGCGCGCCTGCGTACACAGTTCTCGGCCACGCCGTATCCGCCGACCGGGTCCGCCGCCGGCGCGATCGCGCTCGCCAAGCTCGTCGGGCGCGTCGAGTGGGTGGCCAGCCTCTGCCTGCCGCTGGGCGAAGACCTTCTCCACGCCGACCCGCGCTTGGCGCGGGAGCTCGCCGACGCCTCCGCGGTGATCGAGGCTGCGGGGGACTCCCTCCGAAGAGCGGCGGGACTCATCTGCGACGGCGCGGCACACCCGGTCAGGGATCCCATCCTCGTCGCCGGCCTCCAAGAGGCCACCCGCCGCCTAGATGCGCTCGTCGAGTCCGCGTTCGCTGCGGACGTGGCGACCTACATCGATACAGAGTCCGAGAACGCGGACTCCGAGGGGGACGGGCGCAGCCCCGACAGCATCGTCGGCAGTTCGCTTGATCCCGGCTTTCGTGCCCGCGTATTCGGGATCGCCGTGGGGATGGTGGCCGATGCCGCGCTGCAGGCGGCTGGCGCGGAGCCGACGAGGAGCGGCAGGGTCAGCATGCCCGGCGCATGGTCGGCGCATCGTGACCGCCGCCGATCGCTCTCGCACCTCTCGTTCCATTCGGTGTGGTTCCGCAACGCGATACGGGGCGCGGCCGGGCTGGCGCTCGCCGTCACCGTCGTCGAGATCACAAACGTGTCACACGGCTTTTGGGTCGTGCTCGGCACCATGTCGGTGTTGCGCTCCAACGCCTTGAGCACAGGAGCAACGGCACTGCGCGCGATCGGCGGCACGGCAATCGGATTCGTCATCGGCTCCGCCATCATGATCGGTGTCGCCGATCACTCGGTCCTGCTGTGGGTGCTGCTTCCCTTGGCCGTGCTCGTGGCCGGGATGGCGCCGTCGATGATCTCGTTCGCGGCCGGGCAGGCCGGGTTCACGTTGGTCGTGATCATCTTGTTCAACATCATCGACCCGCTCGGTTGGCAAGTCGGATTGACCCGAATCGAGGACGTGGCGATGGGCTGCGGCGTCAGCATCGTGGTCGGGCTCCTCTTCTGGCCCCGTGGCGCGACGGCGGAGCTAGGGCGGGCCCTGTCCGACGCCTTCGTGGCCTGTTCCGCCTATTTGGCCGACGCCGTGGACCGCCTCACCAACACCTCGCGGTTCATCGACGTCGAGCCAGCCGAACGGGAGGCCTACCGCGCCTACCTCTTGTTGGACGACGCAATTCGACAGTTCTTCACCGAACGCGGCGCCAAGGTGGTGCCGGTCGACACGGTCGCGGGGCTCTTCACGGGGGCGAACCGCATTCGGCTCGCGGCATTCACACTGGAGACGCTCAACGTGGAACCGCCGAGTGACGGCCTCGGGGAGCTCGAGGCAATTGCGGTGGCGGAGGCGGTTCTGCGCGACTCGTACGCCGAGACGCACCGTTGGTACCAGGAATTCGCCGACCTGCTGGCCGACCGCCGTGGCGACCTGGCCGCACCGTCTCCCGAAAGGGCGTTGCTCCATGAAGTCCTGCGGAAGGCCTTCGACGAGGTGCGGACCCGACGACGCCCGGACCGCGTCCGTACCGCGCTCCAGATGCTGTGGGCTGATGAGCTCCTAGAGAGCCAGAGTTCCATGCAGAAGGATCTGTTGGCGTCCGCCGAGCTCTTCCGGCGCAGGCGTCACGGGCTGTTGATCTGACATTCGCTCCGGCGATCCGCCTCCGAGAGTGCGTCGAGGCTTCTCATTAGGACGTGATCATTCTTCTCGCTCAGTTACAGTCTTGGAGTTCCGTCGCACTCGGGGGCAGACATGAACTCTTGGCAATCTAGGTGTAGGTGCTCGCGCCCTCTGACCGGTAGCGGCGTGACGCGGTCTCGCGTCGCGGGCGCCGTAACGGCGGTGGCGGTGTGTTCGATCCTGTTTTCGTTGCCGATTTCGGTTGCGTCCGCGCAACCGACGCCGACCACGACAGCGACGACGGTCGCCGGCTCGTCCACCACGACGACCCTTGCCGGTGGGTCGACCACCACAACAACAGCGCCCGCCCGCCAGCACGTGCTGAACCAGCCCAGTCTCAATGCCCTGAGCCCCCACATCGAGATGCTGAGCGGCTCCGGGGTCAACTACCAATACAGCTCCGGGGCGAGTTCGCCCAGTGTCGGACCCGGCGTCCCGACGTTCATGACCTCACCAGGCGGCCCGTACATCTACGACTCGCACGGCCGAGTGGTGATCCTCCACGGCGTCAACGTGGTCTACAAGGACGCGCCCTACATCGCCTATCCCGACGCTGGCGAACCGTGGAACTTCGACAGCTCCGATGCGTCACGGATCCAGAGCCTGGGGTTCAACATGGTCCGGCTCGGCATCGAGTGGCAGGCGCTCGAACCAGGGACGGGGGGGCCGAATCAACCCAACATCTGCACGCCCGGAACACCCGGCGATCCCCACGAGTTCAACCAGGCGATCGCACTGAGCTATCTGCGCCACGTCGCGGCAACAGTCAACCTGCTGGCGCGCCATGGCGTCTACACGCTGCTCGACATGCATCAGGACGTCTACAACACGAACTTCCGCGGCGAAGGTGCGCCCAACTGGGCGGTGTGCACGAACAACGTGCCGATAGTGCCCCTCGGCGGCCGTTGGTCGAACAACTACGGGAACCCGACCCTGGAGACGGCGGCGGGGCACTTCTGGAACAACGACGTGGTGGGCAACCTGCAGGGCCAGTTCGACCTCGTGTGGCAGACGGTGGCGACCTACTTCAAGAACAACCCATGGGTGGTCGGCTACGACCCGTACAACGAGCCGTTCGAGACGGCGACAACCCTGGCCGACGGGTCCACGTTCACCAGCAACCTCCAGTGCTTCTATACGGGCAGCGCCCACGAGAGCTTCTTGGCCAACGGGACGACTCTGCTCACGTGCCCGTCTGATGTGCCGGACCAGGGGGTCATCCCGTCGATCCAGGCGGTCGACCACCGCCACCTGATCTTCTTGGAGCCCGATATTTATTGGGTGACTGGTGGGAACATCCCCTCGCAGCTCGGGCCGCTGCCGTTCAAGCGCATCGTCTTCAACTTCCACGACTATTGCGGCGACCGCAGCCCGGTGACCGGCGATCCGATCGATCTCTTGAAATGCCTGCAGGCGGAAGAGACGATGGCGGCCGAGCAGGACGTGACGCGCCTCTCGATGAGCTCGGCGAACCAGCCGAACGGGCCGGCGATGTTCATGAGTGAATTCGGTGCCACAACGAGCGTCCCCATGGTCGGGTTCGATACGGAGTGGGCCGGCATCAACGAAGTCGGATGGGCGTACTGGGCGTGGAAGTACTACGCAGACCCCACGGGCTCGTCGGCGGAAGCTCTGGTCTTGCCCGATGGAACGTATTCGCCCATCGTCAAGGTTCTGTCGCGGACCTATCCCCAGGAGGTCGCGGGCGACCCCCAGTCGTTCTTGTTCAACCCGTTCACGGGCGCGTTCAGCATGATCTACACGCCCAGCGTCGCTGCCCAGGGTTCTTCAACCGTGATCGACATCCCGGCCTCACAGCACTATGCGTCCGGGTGGTGCGCCGCGGTGCGGGGCGGGAAGATCACGTCCAGTCCCGGCGACACGCACTTGGCTGTCCAAACCGTTGGGCACCCCTTGCAGGTGGCGGTCTCAGTGACCCCGGGCGGGTGCCCGTCGTCCTGATCGTCCGACGCACTGGTTGCTCCGGCGCTCGGCTTACGGCCACGGGAGGCGTGTCGCGCTCACTCGGCCGCCCGCCACGGTGAAGGTCGTCACCGGGCCGGCAGCGTCGCCTTTGAGGCGCACCTCGTAGTTCCCGTACTCGAGACCCGGAAAGAGCGCGGCATGCATGACGCCTCCTGCGACACGGCGTTCCCGTACCGCGACATGTGTCCCGTCCCACGCGGCTCCGCAAGGGCGGATCTCAATTTCGGAGCCGACGAGCGATGCCGGGGTGCTGACGATGGCGGCGCCGACGTCACCGCCGATGTCGACGACGACGCTTCCCTTTTCACTGGTCCCGGTGAGATGGCGGGTGTCCACGGCGCTACGGCGCGACCGAAACGGGGGTCACGGCCGGGTTCGAGTAGCCGCTGTAGGGCGTGCCGAGATACGGGAAATTGCTGAGGTAACTCTCAGTGCCCTTGGCCGAGGGGTCGGTTCCGCCGGTCGTGAGCCCGAAGTCGACCAGCCCGGCCGCGGCATCAGCGGTGAAGGAAGTCACGAAGCCCAGTGTCGCTCCGGCCACCGCTCGGAGCGCGATCGTGGCCACATCGTCGAAGACCCGGCGACCATTCGGGAAACCGGCCACATCGAGCCCGAGCAGCCCCAAATTGTTCGGGCTCGATGTGGGAGGGATCGCGGTGTTCAGCCGCAACATGTCCGCCTTGATTCCGGTTCCGTTGTAGTTCGTGAAGGTCGGCGCGGGGTTGATCACTCCCGCTGGGATTCCCGTGAGGAAGATCGCCTCTATGTCCGGCCGAACGTTGTGCGCTTTGGCGTTGTAGGCCGCCAGGTTGTTGAAGACATTCGGATACAGAGCCGGCAATAGCTGCGGCAGGAGCGGGGTGGCGAAGTATTCGAGGAAGGGGCCACCGTCCGACGTCGGCGGCAGCGCGTTCCATCGGTCCTTGTCCCCGATGCCGATGAGAAGCTCGTTGGTCAGCGGGTTACCAAGTCGCGACACCTGGCTCCACGGGCCGCTCTCGAAGTTCCCGCCCCCTTCGTCGCCATCTCGCCTGACGCGTACACGTTGGCGGCTAGCCGTGGTCCAGACGCCGATGACGGCGGCAGGATCCCCTGGGCCCGAGGGCTTCGACCGCGTGAGCTGCTCGACCGGTATCTGCAACGCGAGCGTGTGCACGTTGACGTCGGCCGTCGAGTTGACGCCGGGCATGCCGTTCATCAGTCCGGGGCCGCCACCCCCGGCGTGGTCGCCGGCGAATCCGCGCAAGTCACCGAGGTCGAACACGGCACCAAGGTCGACGTAGAAGCCTTCGGCGCGCTGCCCGGCGAACACCTTGGCCGAGAACGGTCCCGCGCCGACGGAGTGGACGGCGGTATTGGCCAAGCTTGCATAGCTCGGGGTCGAGAGAGGACCGATGTTGCAGGGCGGGGACAGCAGGCCCGAACCCAGGACGATCTCCCCCCTGTTCCTCCACCGGTTCCACGGCATGTCGACGCGGCTGAGGGTGTACGTCTGCTGGCGGTTCCAATTCGAGGTCGGCGACGGGGGCGTCAGCGACGTGATGGGGCCGTCGTTGTAGAGGAACGACCCCGGGATGTTGTTCACGGTCGTGAAGCGGAACTGATAGGCGATGTCGGGGAAGCCGTCACCCGTGTTGTCTATGTTGATGGTGTAGAGCACGTCGTCGGCGAACTCGTAGAAGTTCGGACCACCGTCGGGTGCCTCGAGCGGGATGTAGTTCGCGATGAGCGTGACCGTTCCCGCCACGTCGGGGCTCATGAAGGCGTACAGATCTGTGCTGTCGGCGACCGGGTCCTTCGAAATCTCGGGTGCTTCGCGATGTGACGACATGGTCGTTCCTCCTGGATGGCTGGTTCGTTGTCGGGGTGTGGGTTACGGGCGGACGGCGGACATCAAGCTGCGGGCGAGAGCGGGAGAGTGGACGACGACTTCTCGTTCGCCTTGGAACAGGCTGATCTCACCCGTGCCTGGATCTTTGACCTGTGCGATCAGTGGTTCGGTGAGAGGGCCGGCTTCATCCGCCGCGTCGCTGACCCCGGTGTCGACCGCTGGTGCGTCGGCGGCGGTGGTCGCGACGAGGGCCGAGATCCCTGGCACGCTGCTTGCGACGGCAACCGCAGCGGTGGTGAACGCGCCGCGTCGTAGGAAGTTCCGCCGGCTCAGGCCCTCTCGCCAACCGCCAGGCGGCTGCGGGGTCTCGTCATCCCGTTCAGGGCTCATGCTCTGCCCTCCGATCCGTTCTCCTCTCTCTATCCGGAGTCGTTCCCGGATTTGGATGGTGTTGCGACAAAGACGCACGAGAGTTCCGATGGACCGAGAGTTCGTGCAGGTTCTGGGCCGCGTGCAACGAGGAGGCGCCGGTACGCTGCAGAGGAGCAGCAAGGAGCGCATGGTCACGCGAGCGCTCAGCTGACGAAGATTGGAGGTTCTTCGGATCTCAGCGGGGTCGCCTCGCGAGCGAAGACGGGTCCCGGTCGCGGCAATCCTCGGTGGCGGTCGCCATGCGGTGTGAACGCGTCGGAGGCGGCGACCAGATGGGGCACCCAGGGGAGGCTTGCCGACCCGCGAGGGTGTGGCAGCGGTGTCCTGAACCACTACGCGGAAACCTGCGCAATTCTCGCGGCGAATTGCGGCCACCGGCTGAATTCGCCGAAGACTTGAACAGGATTTCGCATGGGCCCTCCGAGGATCTCGGCGAAACACCACCGAGGGGCCGTGTTGGGCTCGAACGTGGTGCGCTGAGGGCGCGACCCCGCCAGAATCCGATGTGCCAGATTGGAGGCGAGCGGAACTCATTCGGTTCCCGGGTAAGCACCCCCAACCGGATTCGAACCGGTGCTGCCGCCGTGAAAGGGCGGTGTCCTAGGCCGCTAGACGATGGGGGCGGGCCGCGCCTCGAGTGCGGGAGTTACTGAGCTTAGGTTGCTAGTGGGCACCGACCGGCACCCCCGCCTCAGAGGTCCGGGACACCGACGGGGCGGCCATGACCTCTGGCGCGTGATACGTACAGGCGAGGAAGGTCTGCACGGACCCGATCACCAGCGCGGTCACGCCGAGCAGGTGAACCTCGACGAGCAGCGCGGGGAGGTGGGTGAAGTACTGCGTGTAGCCGACCGCCGCCTGGGCGACCATGACGGCCATCAGGATCCGAGCGGCGCGGCGCACGCGCTCGGGCACGTCGACCACGTGCAGTGCGACGACGAGGCCGACGGTGACGCCGATGAGGAGGAGGGCGAGGCTCGAGTGGAGCTCGGCCATGTCGCGCAGCGCGATAGGGATCCGCTTTGCTATCTGCTGGCCCGAGCTGTCGCCCGCGTGTGGCCCCGCACCCGTCGTCGCGGTTCCGGCACCGATGACGATCGCCAGAAGGGCGAGGAGGCCGTAGTAGAGGCGGATCAGCGGCCGGGGGATCAGCAGGTGGCCCGAGCCGGGGCCGTACTCGCGGGTAGAGCGGTGGACGAGGACGACCGCGTCGACGAGCAGGAGCATCGTCACGTAGAAGTGGACCATGACGAGGTAAGGGTTCAGCTTCGTGTAGACGACGATGCCCCCGAGGACCGCCTGGGCCAGCACGCCGGCCACCAGCCCGCCGCTGAGCCACATGAGGTCGCGGCGGCGCGGCGAGCGGAACACCGTGCCCAGGAACGAGGCGGCGACGGCGATGGTGAGGACGACGGTGACCAGGCGGTTGCCGAACTCGACGAGGCCGTGGAACTGCAGGGCCGAGGTCAGGTGGCCCGCCGAGCACTCGGGCCAGTTGCTGCAGCCGAGGCCGGAGCCGGTCAGGCGGACCGCCCCGCCGGTCAGGACGATCAGCGCGGTGAGCAGCAACGCCAGCTGGTTGAGACGGTGACTCAGCGAGGGCGAGACGGTGGGAAGGCGGCGCCGCGACACGTGGGCCAAGGCTACTGGGACCTGGCGCTTGGTCCCGATCGAGGGCCGGCCATAGGCTGTGCGGCGCATGTCCGTCGACACCCCCGCTGAGGTCGTGCGAGCCGGTACCTGGCAGAAGGTCGGGGCCTATGTCGCCCTGACGAAGCCGCGGATCATCGAGCTCCTGCTGGTCACGACGCTCCCCACGATGGTGGTGGCGCAGCGCGGCGTGCCTCCGGTGTGGCTGATGGTGGCCACGCTGGCTGGCGGAGCCTTGGCGGCGGGTGGCGCGAACGCGATCAACATGGTCGTCGACCGCGATATCGACCGGCTCATGAAGCGGACCAAGAACCGGCCCTTGGTGACGGGCGCGATGACCCCGACGGCGGCGCTCGTGTTCGCGTTGACGCTCGAGGTCGCCGCCTTCGTCGAGCTCTGGCTGGCGGTGAACCTGCTGTCGGCGGTGCTGGCGATCTCGGCGACGTTGTTCTACGTCTTCGTCTACACGCTCTGGCTGAAGCGGCGCTCGACCCAGAACATCGTCATCGGTGGTGCCGCCGGTGCCGTCCCCGTGTTGGTCGGGTGGGCGGCGGTGACCGACCGGTTGGCGTGGGCGCCGGTCGTGATGTTCGCCATCATCTTCATCTGGACGCCGCCGCACTTCTGGTCGTTGGCGGTCCGTTACCGGGAGGACTACAAGGCCGCTGATGTTCCGATGCTCCCCGTCGTGGCGTCGATGAAGCGGACGACGACCGAGATCGTCTACTACACGGTCGCTCTGGTCGCGGTCTCGTTCCTGTTGGGGCCGGTGGCCCACATGGGCTGGATCTACATGATCACGGCGGCGGTCACGGGCGCTGTGTTCCTGTACCTGGTCACGCGGCTGTGGGGGCAGGCCCAGTCGGGCGTGGTCACCGGGCGCGATGCCATGCGTGTCTTCGGCTACTCCATCACGTATCTCACGGTGCTGTTCGTGGCGATGGCGGGCGACGTGTTGATCTCCGCTCACGTGCACATCCACTGACGGGGCTTGTGATGTGTTGCGATGACTGACGCAGTGCCGCCTCCGGGTGAGGCCCCGGCTCCGGTTCCCTCTCAGGGCGAGGGCGAGGCGCGCAAACCGCGCAAGGTCTTCTTGGTCGTGGGCATCCTGCTCGCCGTGATCATCGGCATCTTCCTGTTCACGAGCCTGGGGACGAGCAATGGGTCGGGGACGACCGGGTCGGCACCGCAGGTCGGGGCCAGTGTGCCGTCCTTCACGAGCCAGAACATCGGGCCGGTTGGGGGGTCTTCGGTCGCGGTGTCGGCGGGCCGCGGCGGGCGGCCCACGGTGCTCCTCTTCTTCGGCGACTGGTGCCCGAGCTGCCACCAGGAACTACCGCCGCTGGCGGCCGCGGTGCGGAGTCAGGACGGCGCCGGCGGAGCTTTGGCGCAGATCCGGGTCGTCGGGGTCGACTCCTTGGACAAGGTGGGGAGGGCCGAGTCGTTCATCCACGCCAAGGGCGTGACATTCCCAGTGGCCTACGACCCCAATGCGAACGTTACGAGCGGCCTGTTCTACTTCACCGGCGATCCCTACGCGGTCTTCGTGCGAGGCGACGGCACGATCGACAAGATCGTTGGGGGCGATGTGCTGACGCCATCATCGTTCACCGCGGACGAGCGCGCGCTCATTCCCAGCGGAACGTGAGGGCGGCGGCGGCGGGCGCGGCGACGGCCCAGACCGCGAGCACGATCCACGACTCGGTCGGCACGGTCGTGCCGCTGCCCAGGCTCGCGTGCAGGGCGGTGGACAACGCTGCGGCCGGCAGCAGTTTGGCGAAGTCGGCCAATCCGCTCCCCAGCTTGTCGAGAGGGACGATCATGCCGCCGAGCAGCAGGAGGATCAGGTAGAGGCCGTTGGCCGCGGCGAGGTTGACCTCGGCGCGGAGCGTTCCCGCCATGAACAGGCCGATGCCGGCGAACGCGGCGGAGCCGAGGAGGATGGCGCCGATCGCCGCCCCGACCGCGACCGCCGCGCCGCCGGCGGGGTTCCAGCCGAGCCCGACACCGACCGGCAGGAGGACCGCGGCCTGGAGCAACTCGACGGCGATGATCGTCACGATCTTGGCGCCAAGCAGCCGGGGGCGGCCCAGCGGCGTCGAGCCGAGGCGCTTGAGCACGCCGTAGCCACGTTCGAACCCGGTGGCGATGCCGAGCGACACCATCGCGGTCGACATGACGGCGAGGGCGAGGATGCCCGGCACGAAGAAGTCCACCGGGTTGGTCGTCGGCGTCGTGATGACCGAGACCTTGGAGAAGAAGACGAGGAAGACGACGGGGATACCGATGGTGAGGAGGAGCGTCTCGCCGCGGCGCAGCGTCATGTAGATCTCGGCGCCGGTCTGAGCGACGAGGGGGCGGAGGGCCGGCGCCGCCCCTGGCGCGGGTCGGGGGCCGCTCATCGGGGTGCTGGCGGCCTGGGTCACCGACCCGACCTCTTCCGGCGCCGGCGCCCGCCGCCATTGGCTGTGGGTGCAGACGGGTCGGCCTTGCTCGTGGCTGCTTCGGGACCGACGGCCGAGAAGTAGACGTCCTCGAGGGTCCGGCCGACGACAAGATCCGTCATGGCGACCCCGCGCTCGGCGAGCAACGCGGTGACCGCC
Source organism: uncultured Acidimicrobiaceae bacterium (assembly GCA_963777485.1). Lineage (GTDB taxonomy): Bacteria > Actinomycetota > Acidimicrobiia > Acidimicrobiales > RAAP-2 > Bog-473. The sequence continues at coordinate 428,996 of CAVZQP010000002.1, forward strand.
GCGGCGAGGGCGGGCCCGGGTTGGTCCGGCGTTTCGACGCGGTAACGACCCGGTTGGGTTTCGGTCACGCTCGCGCCCGGACCGACGGCAGAGGCCAACGCCGGGGCGTCCAGGCCCCGGGGCGCGCCGAACGTGACGGACGCCATGGCGGGATCGCCGCGGGACGTCGTCAGGTCGCGGGGCGTGCCTTCGGCGGCAATCCGGCCTTTGGCCAAGATCACGATGCGGTCTGCCATGCGTTCGGCCTCGGCCAACTCGTGGGTCGTCAGCACGACGCCGACTCCTTTGTCCTTCAACCCGGCAACGACCGCCCGGATGGCGATGCGACCTTCGGGGTCGACTCCGCTCGTCGGCTCGTCGAGGAACGCCACCTCGGGCCGGCCGATCAGCGCCAAGGCCAGTGAAAGCCGCTGCTGCTCGCCGCCGGAGAGGTGACGCCACGGCGTCGCGGCGACGGTGCCGAGGCCGACCGTTTCGAGCAACTCGTCGCTCGGGACCGGGTCGGCGTAGTAGGCGGCGAACAGGTCGAGCACCCGCTTGGGCCCGAGCATCGGATACACGCCACCGCTCTGCAGCATGACGCCCATGCGACCGGTCAGCGCGACGTGGTCGGCGATCGGATCGAGACCGAGGACGCGCACCACGCCCGCCTCGGGGCGGCGGTAACCCTCGAGTGTCTCGACCGTCGAAGTCTTGCCGGCGCCGTTCGGTCCGAGGACGACGAGCACCTCGCCGGTGTCAGCCGACAGGTCCAGGTTGTCGACGGCGGGAGGCGCATCGGCGGGCCCGTAGCGCACCGTGAGGCCCCGGACCTCGACTGCTGGCATGGCGTCGCAGGCTACTTTGAGCAGGAATGATCGATATCCGGGCCCTGCGCGACGACCCCGACGCGGTCAAGGCCGCGTTGGCTCGCCGCGGGGTCGAGCTGTCGGAGGTGGATGCCGTCTTGGAGGCCCACGCCGCCTGGCTCGCCAAGGCCCAGCGGGCGGAGGGCCTCCGGGCCGAGGTCAAGGCGCTCTCGCGCGAGGTCGGAAAGGCCAGAAAGGGGGGTGACGGAGCCCGAGCCGACGAGCTGAGCGCGCGGAGCCGCGCCTTGGGTGACGAACAGCAGGCGGCCAACGCGGAGGCGGACGCGCTCGAGCAGCAGTGGCGCACGGGACTCCTGTATCTCCCCAACATCCCGGCTGACGACGCGCCGGACGGGGCGGGCGAGGAGGACAACGTCGAGGTCCGGCGCTGGTGGCCGGGACGGGACCAGGGACATCCGGAGCCCCAACGCCTGGAACGTCAGCAGGTGCCGCACTGGGCGACCGGCGAGGCCCTCCAGATCCTCGACATGGAACGCGGGGCCCGGCTGGCCGGCTCGATGTTCCCGCTCTACCGGGGTCCCGGGGCGCGTCTGGTCCGCGCGTTGACGGCATTCGCGATCGACCGGCACTCGCCCGAGTACGAGGAGATCCTCCCGCCCACGGTCGTGCTGACCGAGACGATGACCTCGACCGGCCACCTCCCGAAGTTCGCCGACGACGCGTACCACATGGAGCGCGACGACCTCTGGCTGATTCCAACCGCCGAGGTGCCGCTCACCTCCATGCACCGGGGCGAGATCCTCGATGAATCGCAACTCCCCCTCCGTTTCACCGCCGCGACAGCCTGCTACCGGCGCGAGGCCGGCTCGGCCGGCCGTGACACCAGGGGCCTGTTGCGGGTCCACGAGTTCTACAAGGTGGAGCTGTTCGCCTACGCCACGCCCGACGGCGCACTCGATGCGCAGGCCGACATCCTGCGCCGGGCCGAGTCGATGCTCCAGGAGCTCGAACTGCCTTACCGCGTTCTCGACCTGTGCACCGGCGATCTCAGTGGCTCGTCCGCCCGCACCTTCGACCTGGAGGCGTACTCTCCCGGCGTCGATCGGTGGCTCGAGGTCTCCTCGGTCAGCTGGTTCCGCGACTACCAGGCCCGCCGGGCCAACGTCCGCTTCCGGCCCGCCGGCGGCGGGCAGCCGCAACTCGTGCACACCGTCAACGGCTCGGCGCTGGCCTGGCCCCGGATCTGGGCGGCGCTGGTGGAGAACGGACGCCAAGAGGACGGGACGGTGATGCTGCCCGAGGCGCTGGCACCGTATTTGGGTGGCGAGCTGTTGATCAAGGCGCCATGAGTCTGCGCGCGGACGGCGGGGGTTTCGGCTTCGACGACGCGCTCGACGCGATCGGCGTCGAGAGCCGCCGTCTGTCCGACGTCGTCGCGTCAGCCGATCTCGACACCCGCGTCCCGACAACCCCCAAATGGTCGGTGCGCGACCTGGCGCACCATATCGGCACCGTGCAGTGGTACTGGTCGGAAAATGTGCGGGCCAAGGATCCCGCCGAACGTTCCGGAGGCTCGCTGACCTCGTTGCCGCACGACAACGACCTGCTCGCTTGGCTCGGCTGGTGTACCTACTCGCTCCTCGGTGCGTTGCGCGACGCCGGTCCTGACTCGCCGTGCTGGGCTTGGTGGGGCGATCCGACGCCGCACACCGCCGGGGCGGTTGCGCGCCACCAGGCCCAGGAGGCGGCGGTCCATCGTTGGGACGCACAGAGCTCGGTCGGATCGCCGGCGCCGTTGCCGCCCGAGCTTGCGACCGACGGCGTGCCCGAGTTCATCGAGGTCATGGTCGGACCCGACGTGGTGGCGCTTCGGGGCGGCGTCACGCTGCACGCGCTCGACACCGGGGGGACCTGGAAGGTCGGGCCTGACGCCTCCGGCGCTGACACGCCGTCCGCCGGCAGGACCGAGCTCCACGCGACCGCATCGGACCTCGTACTGATGCTCTACCGCCGTCTTGCCGTTCCCGATGCCGACGTCGACGGAGACCCGATGCTCGTGGCGGCGCTCCTGTCCCTCGCGGACACTTCGTGACCGAGCTCACGTTCTTGGGCACGGGGAACTTCCTGGCCCCACCCGGGCGGTACTGGAACAGTTTCGTGATGGATTCGAGGGTGCTGGTCGAGCCCTGCCCCACCGCACTGCCGCATCTGCGAAAGTGCGGCTTCGACCCGGCCTCCATCGACGTCGTCGTCATCTCCCACTTCCACGCCGATCACTGCTTCGGCTGGCCGTTCTTCCTCCAGGCTGTCGCCGAGGCCGGTGGAGGGCGCACACTGCACATCGTCGGGCCACCGGGGCTCGAGGGACACCTGGCCAACATGATCGAAGTCGCCGAGGTGCGCTCGACGCTCCAGATGGCACACGAGCGCCTCGACCTCCGCTTCGTCGAGGTCGACGGCTCATGGCAGGAGACCGGGGGTCTGCGGTTCCGGGGAGTCGAGGTCGAGCACGTCCCGTATCTGCGTTGCTTCGGGTATCTCTTCGAGCGGGGCACCGGACAGGTCGGCTACAGCGGCGACGTGCGACCCTGCGCTGGCCTCACGGAGCTGGCCACCGAGGCCGACGTGCTCGTTCTCGAGTGCAACGGGCAACACGGTGGCCCCAAGACCCACATGCAAGAAGACGACGTGCGCGTGTTGCAGGCCGCGCATCCGGGCACACACCTGGTGCTCACCCATCTGGGTGAGCAGGTTGACGTTTCGTCGATGCCGGGCGTCACGATCCCCAACGACTTCGACCGACTGACCGTGTAGCACCGTGGGACTGGTGTCAACGCGGCTGCGTCACCGCGAACAACAGCGCCCCACTGGTCTCGTCGAACCTGAAGAGATGATGAGTCGAACCTGAAGACAAGATGATGCGCCGGCGCCCTTGGGCGGAACAGAAGTCGACGAACCGGCGTGTGACGTTGTTTCGGTTTCGCAGCTCTCCCGCGTGGTAACCGCGTAGTCAACACCCTCGACGAGAAAGTGGTTGACACACGTGACGTTCTTCTACATGACCATCCCGCTCATGGTGCTGGCGATCTTGGTGGCAGCTGTGCCGCTCCTCGTCGTGTCGCGCCGCGAGGTCACGGACCTCGTGCGCGAGGCGGAGAGGCGGTTCGAACGCCACCAGCGGGAGCACCCGGGACGGCATCGCATCACGCGGCGCGCCGCAAAGCGCTCGATGGCGGGCCGTCCACAAGCCGAGACGTCACGGCAACGGCCCTGGCACCAGCCGGTGCTGCTCGAGGAGCGCTGACTCGACCGAGGAGCGCTGACGCAACGGGCCACTGCATTGAGCCCTGGAGACATGGCCGTGGCGCAACCGGGCGCCGGAGTGCAAGCGACGCACCCGCCGGTGGCGCGTCGCCCATTCACAGGAACGTCTACGGACGCGCTGCTGTCCTCTTGAGACGACACCCGCACGATGGGGGCACGAAAGGAGAACGGACCGGGGCACGTGATCCCAGTCCGGACACGAAATGCCCCTGTTCATCCTGACCATTCCCCTGATGGGCCTCGCGTTCGCCGCGGCGGTGATCCCCTTGATCGTCGTCTCGCATCGTGAGCATCAGCATCACAAGGCCCAACTCGCGGCTGCGGCCGAGAAGTGCGCGTCCCCTGCCGTCGCACCGCAACGGGTCAACGCCGGCGTCGAAACCCGGGAGGCCCGGGAGGCGGTGTCCCCGCTGGCTGCGTAGGCGCCGGTCTACGACGCGGCAGCGAAGCGGTACCCGACCCCGCGCACCGTCGTGATCAAGACGGGCGTCGACGGGTCGGCCTCGATCCGGGAACGCAGCCGCTTGATATGCACGTCCAACGTCTTGGTGTCGCCGATGTAGTCCGTCCCCCAGACCCGGTCGATCAGGACGTCACGGGTCAACACGCGGCCGGCGTTCTCGACCAGGAGACGCAAGAGCTCGAACTCCTTGCGCCGCAGGTGGACCTCGTCGCCGCGGACGAAAACCCGGCGCTGGTCGAAGTCGACCATGATCCCGTTGGCCTCCCAGGTACCGTCGCTCCCGAACTCGATCGCCCCCGCTTCCGACGCCTCGGGCCCGCCCGGCGCACGCCGCAGCACGGCCCGCATGCGCGCCACGAGCTCACGCAACCGGTACGGCTTGGTCACGTAGTCGTCGGCCCCGACCTCCAACGCCACGACGGTGTCGATTTCGGTGCCCTTCGCCGTCACCATGATGATGGGCACCTGGGAGCGCGTGCGGATGGTGCGACAAACGTCGATCCCCGACATCTTCGGCAGCATGAGGTCCAACAAGATGATGTCGGGGTCCGTCTCGTCGAAGAGCGCAAGCGCCTCGGTGCCGTCACGTGCCACGGTTACACGGAAGCCCTCGTTGTTCAGGCCGATCACGAGCGCCTCGATGAAGGATTCCTCGTCCTCGGCCAGCAGGACCTTGACCGGGCCGTCACCGGGTGCGCTCCGGCCGCCCTTCTTCTTTTCCTTCGGCCTGGTCACGTCACGCGCTCATCGTTTGGATCGGGAGCACGAGCGTGAACGTGGAGCCCTCTCCCTCGCGCGACTCGACGTCGACCCAGCCCTGATGGTTGTTGGCGACGTGGCGCACGATGGAGAGGCCGAGGCCCGTGCCACCCGTGTCGCGGCTGCGCCCGTGGTCGACGCGGTAGAAGCGCTCGAAGATGCGGTCCAGGTCGCGGGCGGGGATGCCGACGCCGTGGTCCTGTACCGAGAGCCGCACACTGTCGCGCTCTTCGACGCGCCAACTCGGGGACCCGGCCGAGGTGGTCTCCACCTGGCCCGTTCCGGCGGCCTCGACCTTCTCCGCCTCGACCGGGGGCAGCGGCGACAAGGTGGAGCCCGTCGCAGGGGGAGCGACGCCGGCGTCCTCGTCGGGCGGCGTGTAGGCCTCGAGGATCTCGGGTGTGAACACGGGCTCGATCGGCCCATGCTCCTCTTCGGGTGCCGATTCGCCTGTCTTTATCACCGGCGCCTGCCCGGAGGCCGGCGTGTCGTCGGACGGCGCACCGTCGCCTCCCTCGCCAACGTCGCCTCCGTCGGCGGGAGCATCGTCGTGGCGCGCGGCGGGGTGTTCGACGTTGGGGTTGCTGCGCTGGACGTTGCCCGTCACGACGACCTTGGAGTTGTCGTACGAGTACGTGATCGCGTTCTCCAGAAGGGCGTGCATGGCCGAGACCAGCTGGCGGCGGTCGCCCATGACCGCGACGGGGGGTGAGGGCTCGTGCAGCACGATCTCGATGCCGCGCTGGTCCGCGGTGGCGCGCACCCGCTCGATGGCGTCGGCCATGACGAGGTTGACCAACACCGGCTCGCGCGGCGGGGCCTCCTCGGACTCGATGCGCGACAGGTCGAGGAGGTCGTCGATGATGCGGCTGACCCGGAAGGCCTCGTTGTGGATGCGGCCGGCGAGGCGCTGGGCCACCTGCGGGTCGGGCTCGGAGACGAGCGTCTCGGCCAGGAGGCCGAGCGCGCCCATCGGCGTCTTCAGCTCGTGGCTCACGTTGGCGACGAAGTCGCGGCGGATCTCCTCGAGGCGACGGCGCTCTGAGATGTCCTCGATCAACGCGATGACACCGAGGGGGCGACGGCCGTCGTCGATCTGGCGGGCGCGCACCTGGAGCGTGCGGCGGGGCGGGCCGTAGAGGTCGAGGGTGCGTTCCGCCGAACCCTCGTGCCACGCGTCCTCGAGAACCTCGGTCACCGCCTGTGCGGCGAGGGCATCACCGTGGCGGCTGACCATAAGGGCATTGGCGCGGCCGTTGCGATAGATCACCGTGCCGTTCTCGTCGCAGAGGACGACGCCCTGGGTGAGGGTGTCGAGCGAGCGGCGGAGGCGGATGGCGTCCGAGCTGGACTCTGTGACGGCCTGCGCGGCGCCGCCGGTGACCGACTCGAGGTAGGCGAGCGAGATCTCGATGTTGTTCTCGTCCTCGGGGGGATCGAGGCCCAGGCGGGTACCGAGGGCGGCCAGGCGCTGGCTGATGGCCCGGCTCCTGGCCCGGCGGCCGAGGTAGGCGGCCAGGACGCCGACGAGGACACAGACCGCGACAGCGGCTGCGATGTAGATGATCGCCTGGGTCGGGCTCAGGTGGACTTCGGCCGGTGTCGTCATCGGGAACGCCCCCAATATGACAGGCGAGCACGGACGGGGCGAACACGCGGGCCAAATCGGCTGATGGCTCGTCGGGGGCGCGGCGGATGGGCGCGGCGGGCGTGTGCGCTGGGCATCTAGGGGGCGTGCCGGCGGTCGTACCACGACTCCCACCCGGCGGGACCGGGACGTCAACCCGGGTGGGCGGCGCTGACGCGGGGTTGGCTGTTCGCGTTGACGCGCCCGTCGACGAAGCGCCGACCATTCTCCGGCCGAAGCGGTCCCGGAGGGCCCGGGCCGGTCGGTGATCCCGAAAGGGATCCAGGAAAGCGGAGGGCATCCAATGGTCGTGTGGCACCTGGCCGATGTCACGCTCAACCCGAGCGTGAACGCATTGCCCGGCGGGGGGACGTTGCAGGAGCTGACGAACGGCCTCGGCGCCTGGGCGCTGATCGCCGCGCTCGCCGGGCTGGTGATCGGCGCCGCCGCCTGGGCGCTCGGGGTCCACTCGCAGAACTTCCAGCAGTCGCTCGTGGGGCGCCGGGCCGTCCTGGTGTCGGGGCTGGCCGCGCTCCTGATCGGCGCCGCGCCGCCGATCGTCAACTTCTTCTTCCACACCGGCACCGCGCTGCACTGATCCGCGCCGCGTTCGCTTCGCCGTCGTCATGCAAACAGCCGGTTGCACCGGACTCGACGCCCTCAACCCCGTCTGCCAGATCGGCAGCCTGGGCGGTTCGCTCGCCACATCGGGGTTCGAGTCCGTCCTCAACGGCATCAGCCAGTGGGTGGCGAGCGGTGCCGAGTACCTGCTGCGCCAGATCGGCACCGTGCTCGTGTCGACGACGACGATCGACGTCGGGGCAACGTGGTTCCGCACCCACTACGGGCAGATGACCGCGCTGGCCGGCGTCGTGATCCTCCCGATGCTGCTGGTCTCCACGCTGCAGGCCGTGATGCGCCAGAACCCGGGGCAGCTGGTGCGTACGTATCTCGTCCAACTGCCGCTGGCGCTGTTGCTGGCGGTGGTGGCGATCCAGGTGGTCATCCTCAGCCTGGCGGCGACCGACGCCATGAGCGACGCCATCGCCGGCGGCACCGGAGCCGACGTGACCTCGCTGCTCTCGACGGTGACCAAGGGCCTGGTGCTCGCCGCGAGCGATCCGTCGATCGCGAGCTTCGTGCTGCTCCTGATTGCGCTGCTCATCGCGGTGGCGGCGTTCGTCCTGTGGATCGAGCTCCTGATCCGGGCCGCCGCGGTCTACGTCGCCGTTCTGTTCCTCCCGTTGGCCCTGGCCACCTTGGTGTGGCCGGCCGTGGCGCACTGGTGCCGGCGGCTGGTCGAGACGCTGGCCGCGCTGATCCTGTCCAAGTTCGTGATCGTCGCCGTGTTGAGCCTGGCGGCGGGCGCCGTCGCCTCGGGGGCGTCGGACGCGCCGAACAGCGGCGGGTTCAACGCCGTCCTCGCCGGTGGCGCGCTGTTGGTGATGGCGACGTTCGTGCCCTTCGCGATCCTGCGGCTGATCCCGGCGGTCGAAGCGGGTGCGGTCGGGCATCTCGAAGGGTTGCGCCAGCGCGGCTCGGCGGCGGTGACCGGCCCGCTCCGCACCGCTGCGGGCTTCGCGCTGCACTCGGGACTCCAGTCAGCCGGCGACGCACGGCTGATGGGGATGACGGCGGCGGGCGGCGCGCTGGGTGGTGGCGGTCGTGGGAGCGGCGGCGGCGTCGGCGGGAGGGGCGGTGGCGGGAGCGGCGGGAGCGGCGGGAGCGGCGGGTCGGGGGGGAACGCCATCAGCACCGATCCCGATGACGGCGGCGTGTTCACGACGCCGGCGGACCTGTACGACGAGTTGATGGCGTCGGGTGACCTCGAGCCCCGACCCAAGGGCCCGAAGCCCATCCTCGGGTGGAGCGAAGCGTCGGAGGGCGGGCCGGGGACAGGAGACGATGGCGGTGTCGACGCAGGCGGGTCCTCGGACGCGTGGAAGTGGCAGGGCGTGCCGCCGGGCCGCAGCTTCCTGTACCCGGTCGAGCCGGGGAAGCACCGCTTCTACATCGACTACGACGAGCAGGGACCGAAGATGGTCGGGCTGCCCCCGGCGTGGCCGACCGATGACCCCGAGGGAGACCGGTGAGCCCGCCGAGCGGGGCGCGCTACCGCTTCGGCCCGCGTGAGCGGGGTGGCTCGTTGGCCGGGTGGCGGCCCGGGCAGATCCTCACCGTGGCCGTCGGCCTGGTGATCGGTGTGCTGGTGCTGCGGGGCGAGCCCAATGTCGCCGGCGTCGCGGCCGCGGTCTGCGTGCTCGTGCTGTACGGTGCCATGGCCACCGTGCCGGTGTCAGGCCGCACCGGGGACGAGTGGCTGCCCGTCGTCGTGTGCTGGGCGGCGCGCCGGACGCGGGTGCCGGGGGGCCGGGCGATGGGGGCGCTGCGCGGGGTGCGGCTGTTGCAGGCCGGGTGGCAGGACATGGGCGTCGTGCACGACCGGGGGGCGAGGACGCTCACCGCGGCGGTGTCGCTCCGCGGCCGCAGCTTTGCGCTCCTCGGCCCCGACGAGCAGGACCGGCGGGTCGGGGCCTGGTCCTCGGTGCTGGCGTCGCTGGCGCGGGAGGGCTCGCCGGTGCAACGGGTGCAGTGGGTGGCGGCCTCGTTCCCCGACGACGGGCGGGGCGTGCACGCGTATCTGGCCGCCGAGTCCGTCGCCGACGGGGCGTCGGCCAGCGCGGCGTCGTACGAGGCGCTGTTGGCCGACATGGACTCGTACGCCTGCGCGCACGACGTCGTGCTCGCCGTCCAGGTGCGGCTGACGAAGTCGGTGGAGGTGGGGTGTGCGACTCTCGCCCGCGAGGTGGGGTCCCTGACGCGGCTGCTGGCCGATGCCGACGTGCAGGTGGAGTCGGTGCTCAGCGCCGAAGACCTCGCCCACCAGTTGCTCCGCACCTACGAGGCCGGCGGACCCAGCGCCCCCGCGGCGACGGCGGCGGACCCGTGGCCGATGGCGATGGAGGAGAGCTGGTCGAGCGTCCGGGTCGACGGCATGGTGCATGCGACCTTCTGGGTGGCCGAGTGGCCGCGCACCGAGGTGCGGAGCGACTTCCTGGCCCCGCTGCTCCTGGGGTCGGCGCGCTCCACGCTCGCGGTGGTGATGGAGCCGCTCGGCCCGGACGCCGCGGTGCGAAAGGTGGAGGCGTCGCGCACGGCGGACCTCGCCGACTCCGAGCTGCGGCGGCGGGGCGGCTTCGTGTCGACGGCGCGCCACGCCCGGGAGTCGGAGGTGCTGGCGCGCCGTGAGGCGGAGCTGGCCGAGGGCCACGCGTCCTTCCGCTACGCCGGGTTCGTGACGATCTCGGCGTCGAACGAGGAGGAGCTCGCCGCGACCTGTGACACCGTGCAGCACGCGGCGGGGCAGAGCCGACTGGCCTTGCGCCGGCTCTACGGCGACCAGGCGTCGGCGTACACCTGCACCTTGCCGTTGTGCCGGGGGTTGTGCTGAGCGCACGCACCTACCATGGCGGTCATGTCCGGCGACAGCGACAGCGACAGCGACAGCGACAGCGACGGTGACGCCGACAGCGACGCGTTCGTGCTGCCGCGGATCCCGGCGTCGGCGGGTGCGATGATCTTCGACGGCTCGGGCCGGTTGCTCATCGTGAACCCGACGTACAAGAAGCACTGGACGATTCCCGGCGGGATCATGGAGGCGAACGGCGAGACGCCTTGGGAGGGCTGCCGCCGCGAGGTGCGCGAGGAGGTCGGGCTCGACGTGACGCGGGGCCGGCTGGTGGCCGTCGACTTCCTCCGCCCGCGCCGCACGGACGCCGGCGGCATGCGCTTCCTCTTCGACTGCGGTGTCTTCGAGGACGACGAGCTGGCACGGATCATCTTGCAGGACGAGGAGCTGTCCGAGCACCGGCTGGCCGTGCCGGCGGAGGCGCTCGAGATCCTGAGCGGGCCGTTGCGGCGCCGGGTGGGCGCCGCGCTCGGGACGGGCCCGGGCGAGTGCGTCTACCTGGAGGACGGGCTGACGGTCTGACCGGCTCCGGCCGGTGCCGGTTGCCGGATGCCGTTCATTGGGCCAAGCCCAGCCGCTGCGGCGCACTCAAGAGGAGGAAGGCCGCGAGGCCGACGGTGAGGAAGGCCGCGAGGCCGAGCGCGGCGCCCGGATGCACGTGGATCACGAATGCGGCCCCGACGAGCGCGCCGACGAACATGCAGACGACCGAGATGGTGCGGCGGGCGGCGTGCGGGTTGTGGCCACCGCCCAGCGAGGAATCGGCCGCGAATCCCGTCAGCGTCATGGTGAGGACGGTGGTCGTCATGTCGGCCACCCCCATGGTCCGTACGACGGAGTTGCGGATGCCCATGGCGAAGCCGAGCACCGCGATCACCGTGTAGCGGGGCCACCCCGTGCTGAGCACCGCCACGCTGCCCGCAATGATCGCGGCCACCACGGTGAATCCCGCCTCGAGACTTACCGCCGTCACCAGGAGCGACCGCTTCTGGTGCACGCGGAGACCGATACGGCCGCCGGTCGCGGCACCGGTGAGGAAGGCGGCGAGGGCGGTGGCGCTGGCCGCAATGGAGAAGCCGGGGGCACCGGCGACGGCGAAGCCGATCAGGACGACGTTGCCAGTCATGTTGGCGGTGAACACGTGGCCGAGCCCGAGGTAGCTGACGGCATCGACGACGCCGCTCACCACCGTCAGGGTCGCCAGGGACATAACGAGGGACTGGGACGGGCCTTCAGGTTCGCTCATGTGCGTTCCACCTTTTCGTCGGGACTTCGAATGGGACTCCGGCCGTTCGTCAAGGTAACGGAGGCGGCGAGCGGGCTGCCTCGCCGACCGTTCACCGGCGTGAGGGAGCGCATGCCGAAACTGCCGCCGCATCAGGTGACCACGCGCAACCTCGGTGCGGCGTACCCGTTCATCGCCGAAGCGGGCCTCGGCCAGCGGGGCGTGGTCATCGGCGACGACCTCCTCGGGGGCTCCTTCGTCTTCGACCCCTTCGAGCTCTACGCGGCGGGCGTCGTGTCCAACCCGAACATGGTGGTGTTCGGCCAGATCGGGCGCGGCAAGAGCTCGTTCGTCAAGACCTTTCTCTGGCGCCAGGCCGTGTTCGGACGGCGTGCCTGGGTCGTCGACCCGAAGGGGGAGTACGGCGACCTCGCCGACGCGTGGGGTGTGCGCCCGGTGGCGTTGCGGCCGGGCGGGGGCATCCGGCTGAACCCGCTCGACCGGGGCCCCGAGACGGGAGCGGCGCCGCCCGGGCCCGGCGGCGGCAGTGCGGGCAGTGCGGGCACCGACGCCACGGCGCGGCGGCAGACGGAGCTCCTGGCGTCGCTCGCCAGCGCCTGCCTCGGGCGGGGCCTGGCCCCGCGTGAGCGCGCCGCGCTCGGGGCCGCCCTGGCCGACACGGTGGCGTTGCACGACAACCCGACCGTGCCCCAGGTCGTCGAGGCGCTCCTGGCTCCGAGCGCCGAGGCGGCGAGAACGCTCCGGACCGAGCGGCGCGACTTGCTCGAGGACGGGCGCGACGTCGCGCTCGAGCTGCGCCGGCTGGTGCACGGTGACCTGGCCGGGATGTTCGACGGGCCGACGACACCGGGTCTCGACCTCTCGGCCCCACTGGTGGTGCTCGACCTCTCCGCGCTGTACACGTCGGCTGCGCTCGGGGTCCTCATGGCGTGCGCCACGGCGTGGTTGCAGGCGGCGCTGGCGCGGACGGCGGGTGGGGGTGGGGGCGCCCGAGGCGCGGGAGCCGCCGGCGGCCAGTTCTTCCTCGTCGTCGACGAGGCGTGGGCGATCCTGTCCAACCTCGGCGTGGCGCGCTGGCTCCAGTCGTCGTGGAAGCTCTCGCGGGCGTTCGGCGTGTCCAACGTGGCCGTGCTCCACCGCGTGTCGGACCTGCGGTCGGTCGGCGCGTCGGATTCCGAGCAGGTCGCGCTGGCACAGGGTCTCCTCTCGGACTCCGAGACGCGCGTCGTCTACGCGCAGTCGCCCGGCGAGATAGAAGCGGCGTCCGAGTTGCTGTCGCTCTCGGACACGGAGTCCGACCTCTTGCCCCAGCTGCGCCGGGGCATTGCGCTGTGGAAGGTCGGGCAGCGGTCGTTCCTGGTGCAGCACCGGCTCAGCGCGCTCGAGCGGCACATCGTCGACACCGACGCCGCCATGACGGCCCCAACGGCGGGGCGATGACCGGCCTCACCGCAGAGGTCGTGCCGGTGGCGATCGGCGCGGCCCTCTGGGCCGCGATCTCCTATCGCGACGTGCTGCGCTGGGCGCCGGTCCGCCGCCGGGGAGGTGCGACACAGGTGCGGCGGGGCGCGCGCTGGGCCGGCCGGAAGGACCTGCGTGCCCTGCGGGTCCGGGCCGACGCCGTCCCGCGCGGACGGCTGCTCCTGGGTGTCCTCGCCTCCGGCGCCGCCGGCGCCGCGGGCCCCGGTCTCGGGCGGGCCCCGGGCATCGCGGCCGAGCCGGGCCAGTCGCTCGTGGTGGTCGGCCCGACCCAGAGCGGCAAGACGACGTCGCTCGCGGTGCCCGCCATCCTCGACTGGCCCGGACCCGTGCTCGCGGCCTCGGTGAAGACGGACCTGCTGCGCGACACGCAGGCGGTGCGGGCCCGCCGCGGCCGGATCTGGCGCATCGATCCGTCCGGGTGCACCGGTGCGGCCGGCGACGTATGGTCGCCGCTCGGCGACTGCGCGGATTGGCGCCGGGCCTGCGCCGCCACGACCGACCTGTGCCAGGCGGCCCGGGCGGTCGGGACCACCGCGGACGGGGAGTTCTGGTACGCCACGGCGGCCAAGCTGCTGGCCCCGCTGTTTCACGCTGCCGCGCTGGACCGGCGCCCGATGACGGACGTGGTGCGCTGGGTGGACACCCAGGAGGTCGGCGAGGTGGCCGACGTGCTGGAACAGGTGGGGGCACCCGAGGCGCTCGACGCTGCCCGCGCGACGTGGTGTCGCGACGACCGCACGCGCAGCTCGGTGTACACGACCGCCGAGACCGTGCTCGCGCCATTCGCCCAGGCGACGTCGGCGGCGACGCCGTCGACGTCGGCCTCCATGACACCCGCTCGCTTCGAGCCCGCCGATCTCCTGGCCGGCGACGGTCACAACACGCTGTACCTCTGCGCGCCGGCGCACGACCAGCGACGGCTGCGCGGCTATTTCACGGCGCTGAGCCAGCAGGTGCTGACGCATGCGTTCGAGTGCTCCACCCGTTTGGCTCAGCCGCTGGACCCACCGCTGCTCGTCGTCCTGGACGAGGCGGCGCACATCGCGCCACTCGCCGAGCTCGATGCGCTCGCCGCCACCTGCGCGTCCCACGGGATCCAGCTGGTGACGATCTGGCAGGACCTGGCGCAGGTCAGCGGCCGTTATGGCGCCCGGGCGCCGACGGTGCTCAACAACCACCGGGCGAAGCTCTTCCTCCCGGGCATCGCCGACCCGGACACGCTCGAGTACGCCAGCCGTCTCGTAGGCGACGAGGAGGTCACCCAGCCCTCGGTGACCCGTGACCCCACCGGGCGGCGCTCGACGACGTCGACGACGGCGCCCCGCCGCCTGTTGCCGCCCGAGGAATTGCGGTGCCTGCCGCGAGGGCAGGCCGTGCTCGTCTACGGGACGCTCCCGCCGGCCCGACTGCGGCTCCGGCCGTGGTGGGCCCGAGCCCGGTCCGGCCCGCAACCCGACCCGGCAACGACGGCGACGGCAAAGAAAGCGACGGTTACGCCAGCTCGACCGGGGTCACGTCGATGGTGACGAGGCGGTCGTCGCGCAGCACGCGCAGCGACAGGGTGCGGCCGATGGCGTCCGCGGTCATGAGCCGCTGCAGGTCACCCGAGTCCTCGACCGACGCACCGTCGACGCCCACGATCGTGTCCGTGGGGCGCAGCCCGGCCCGCTCGGCGGGGCTCCCCGACGGCACCTCGATGATCCCGACGCCGCTCTTCTGCCCGAGCTCCTCGGCGCGCCGCGGTGACAACGGCCGGCCTCCGCCGACGACGCCGAGATAGGCGCGCCGCACCCGCCCCTCCCGCAGCAGCGTCGCGACGATCTCGAGCGTCGTCGCGTTGACCGGCACCGCGAGACCAAGGCCGATCCCGGCCAGCGCCGTGTTGACGCCGACGAGCCGGGCGTGCGAGTCCACCAGGGCACCGCCCGAGTTGCCCGGGTTGAGCGCGGCGTCGGTCTGGATCACGTTCTCGACCACCCGGCCGCCCGAGGGCAGCGAACGCCCGAGCGCCGAGACCACGCCGGCGGTCACGGAGCCGGCGAACCCGTGCGGGTTCCCGACCGCCACCACCAACTGGCCCACCCGGAGCACGTCGGCGGTGCCGAGCTCCACCTGGGCCAGGCCCGAGGCGGCGACGCGCAGCACGGCCAGGTCGGACAACGGGTCTCGCCCCACGAGCTCGAAGGGCGCCTCGTGCCAGTCGGCGAACACCGCGGTGCCGCGTTCGGCGCCGGCGACCACGTGGGCGGACGTCAGCAGGTAGCCGTCGGCGGCGAGCACCACCGCGCTGCCGGCCCCCTCGCGGCCGTGGGCGGCGACGCGCAACGAGGCGACGCAGGGAACGATGTGCTCGGCGACCGAGACCACGATCTCGGAGTAGGCGTCGAGCGCCTCATGCTCGAGCGGTACCGCGGCAGGTTCGGGCGGCGAGGGAGTGAGCAGGTCGGTCATATCAGGCTCGGTCCACCGACGCGCACCTGCTCGACGCCGGACAGGGCCTCGCGCAGCTCGGCCAGCCAGTCCGCTTGGTGCCGTTCCACCAACTTCACGCACCACGCCAGCGCCTCACTGCGGCTCCGCGCGATCCCCGCGTCGATCAACGTCGCCAGCACGGCCCGTTCCCGCAACCGCAGCCGTGTCATCACGGGCGAGGCCTGGGTGGTGAACAGGGTCGTGGCGCCGTCGCGTTCGACGCCCCACGACACGGGCCGGCCGAACCGCTGCTCGGCCGTGCGGGCGATGGCAATGCGCTCCTGGCGGGTCGACTCCCGGAAGGCGTCGACGGTCTGCTCAGTGGGGAGCACCCCCATAACGAGGATCTCCTCCTCGTCCGCCTCCACCGTCGGCGGCCCGGTGAACCACCCTTCCGGGACGTTGGCCTGGACAAATGCCTGCATCTCGTCACTCATAGTTACGAGATTACAGACTTACGTCTTCCACCATTCATTCATCCAGCCGCACGCCCCCGGCTCGCCACCGCCCGCTCCTCCAACAACGACCGCTCGGCCGAGTTCGACGCCAGCCCGGCCGCCCGCGCCCACTCCCCGGCCGCCTCACCGGAGCGGCCGAGACGGTCGAGCAGGTCCGCCCGCACGCTGTAGAGCAGGTGGTACCGCTCGAGCGCGCCGCTGGCGACGATCAGGTCCACGTAGGGCAGGGCCGACTCGGGACCGGAGGCGTAGGAAAGCGCCACGGCGCGGTTGAGCTCCACCACCGGTGAGGCCGTGCGGCGCGCCAGTTCGCTGTAGAGCGACACGAGCCGCGCCCAGTCGGTGTCCTCGGGGCGGAACGACCGCGCGTGGCACGAAGCGATGGCCGCCTGCAACACATAGGGACCCCCGGCGCCCGCAGAATCCGCCGCCACGAGCGCCTCCGCCCGCGCCAAGGCCGCCTCGCCGCGGTTGATGTGCAACGGGTCCCACGACCGGCGGTCCTGGTCGAAGAGCAACACGGGCGCACCCGAGGACCCCACCCGCGCGCGCAAGCGTGACGACTGGAACTCCATCAGGGCGACGAGCCCGTGCACCTCCGCCTCGTCGGGCGCCAGCGCGGCCAGCACGCGCCCCAAACGCAAGGCCTCTGCGCACAACTCGGGCCGCACCCACGACGAGCCGGCGGTGGCCGAGTAGCCCTCGTTGTAGATGAGGTAGATGGCCTCGAGCACCGAGCCGAGCCGGGCGACGCGGTCGTCACCCGACGGCACCTCGAAGGGAACGCCCGCCGAGGCGATCGACTTCTTGGCCCGGACGATGCGCTGGGCGACGGTCGCTTCCTGATCGAGATACGCACGGGCGATCTCCGGCACCGTCAGCCCGCCGACCAGCCGCAAGGTCAACGCCACACGGGCCGGCATCGCCAGCACCGGGTGACACGCCACGAAGATCAGCCGGAGTCGGTCGTCCTCGATCTCGTCGTCGAAGGCGGCCACGAAGTCCGGCTCGACGCCGATCTCACCGCCGCCATCACCGCCACCGGCAACGCCCACGGACCGGCCCAACTCCGCGTACTTCGACGCCAGCACCCGGTCCCGCCGGAAGCGGTCGATCGCCTTGCGCTTGCCTACCGCGGTCAGCCAGGCGCCAGGATTCCGCGGCGTCCCATCGATTGGCCACTGCGCCAACGCGTCGACCAGTGCGTCCTGCGCCAGCTCCTCGGCCAGTCCCAGGTCCCCGCCGCACGCGCGCGCCAGCGCCGCCACGACACGCGGGAACTCGATACGGAATACGGCCTCGACCGCGGCAGTCGAATCGGTGGCCGACACGCCACCGATTCAACCACCACGGCGTCGAACCGGGTCACGAACCGGGGATGAAGGTGATGCGAAGGAACGCTCTATTCGGGCCCCGAGACGGGACGGACCCGCACCTCGCCCTCGCCCAGCACGCCGAGGAAGCGCTTCGACCACTCGGTGGCCTCGGCCAGGTCCCGGCACTCCATGAGCGCCCAGCCCCCGACGATCTCCTTCGCCTCGGCGAACGGTCCGTCGACGACGGTGTACTCGCCGTTCGTGAGACTGATCTTGACGCCCTCGGACGTGGGCGAGATGCCGCCGGTGGCGACGATGACGCCCGCGGCGATGGCCTCGCCCACGAACTTGCCCATCTCCTCGTACAGCTCGGGGCGGGGCGGCTCGGTCGGGGTCTCGGCCTCGTTGGCCAGGGTGTAACCCAGGAATCGCATGATGGTGCTCCTTGTCTCGGTGGGGCGCCGTTCGCCTCACTCTGACAGAAGCGTCGAACGGGCCGCCGCCGAATCGACACGCTCGGCACAGAATTCGACTTTCTGAGTGGCCGACCGCCCGCCCTGCGCCGGACCACGTCCCGGCGGCCTCCACCCCACCAACCCAGGCCTCCGTCTTGACCGCCCGCAAGGCCCGTTCGTACTCTCCTCAGCGAAAGCCGTCGATCACCAGGGGGTAGGCACATGTCCGGTACAGGTGAGGTCCGCATGCTCATCGGGGGCGACCTCGTCGAGGCCGCCTCGGGCAAGACGTTCGACAACATCAACCCGGCGACCGAAGAGGTGCTGGGTCCGGTCGCCGACGCGTCGGCCGAGGACATGCGGGCGGCCATCGACGCCGCCCGTACCGCCTTCGACGAGACCGACTGGTCGACGAACCGCGCGTTGCGCCAGCGCTGCCTCGAGCAGCTGCAGGACGCGCTCAACTCCGAACGCGAGGAGATCCGCGAGGAGATCATCGCTGAGGTCGGTTCGCCGCGCATGATGACCTTCGCCGCGCAGGTCGACTGGCCACTGTCGGAAGCTTTGAAGTGGCCGGCCAAGATGATCGACGAGTTCGCCTGGGAGCGCTCGCTGCCCGACTCGGACATGATGGGCATGGCCAGCCGACGCGCCGTCTACAAGGAGCCGATGGGCGTCATCGGTGCGATCATCCCGTGGAACTACCCGGTCGAGGTCACCCTCAACAAGCTGGGTCCGATCCTGGCGACCGGCAACACGGTGATCATCAAGCCCGCGCCCGACACGCCGTGGAACGCCACTCGACTGGGCCGGCTGGTGGCCGAGAAGACCGACATCCCGGCCGGCGTCGTCAACGTCGTCACCTCGTCTGACCACCTCGTCGGCGAGGAGCTCACGCTCTCGCCTCAGGTCGACCTCATCTCGTTCACCGGCTCGACCGCGACCGGCAAGAGGATCATGGAGAAGGGCGCGGCGACCCTGAAGCGGGTCTTCCTCGAATTGGGAGGCAAGTCGGCGATGATCGTGTGCGACGACGCCGATTTCGCTTCTGTCGTGCCGGGCGGTGCCATGGTCTGCGTCCACGCCGGCCAAGGCTGCGCCATGCAGACCCGCATGCTGCTCCCACGCTCCCGCTACGAAGAGGGCGTCGCCATGGTTACCGAGGCGATGGCGGGCGTGCCCTACGGCGACCCGGGGAAGGACGACGGTGTCCTGATGGGCCCCGTGATCAGCGCGCGCCAACGTGACCGGATCTTGGGCTACATCGCCAAGGGGCAGGAAGAGGGCGCGAAGCTCGTCTTCGGCGGCGGCCGGCCGGCACACCTGCCCAAGGGGTACTTCATCGAGCCCACGCTCTTCGTCGACGTCGACAACTCCATGACGATCGCGCAGGAAGAGATCTTCGGGCCCGTGCTCTGCGTCATCCCCTACGAGGACGACGACGACGCGGTGCGCATCGCCAACGAGAGTGCCTACGGGCTCTCGGGCGGGGTGTACTCCGCCTCCGAGGAACGGGCGACGGCGATCGCGCGGCGCATCCGCACCGGCTCGATCGGGGTCAACGGCGGCCTCTGGTACGGCGCCGACTCGCCCTACGGCGGCTACAAGGACAGCGGCATCGGCCGCCAGTGCGGCATCGAAGGTTTCGAGCAGTATCTCGAGACCAAGGCGATCGCCTGGCCCGGCGGCTGACGCATCAGGACGACCAGTCCGCCAGCACCTCGTCGACGGTGGCCAGGCGGGCGATGAAGGCAAGGCTGTGCTTCAGCATCGACTCGTGGTGCTCACGTGGCGTGCCGACGGATGCGTCGGTCGCCACGGTGACCGCGAAGTTCTCGTCGGTGGCGCCCCCCACGGTGAGGGGGATGGCCAGGTTCGTGGAGACCCCCGCTACGACGACCTCGTCGATCCCGAGGTTGCGCAGGATCGTCAGCACCTCGGTGCTGTGCACCGGCGAGAAGCCTTGGTGCCGCGGTAGCACTACGTCCTCGGGGTGGACACCGATCTCGGGTATCACCTCCATGGCCGGGTGCGACTCGTCCCACTCGCCGCTCGAGCGGGTTCGCTGCATCAGCGGCGCCCGGCGGTTCGCCGACTGGCCACCCGCCAACGGCAGGTACGTCAGATGGAAGACGCGTGCACCCGCGGCACGGGCCCCTGTGGCGAGACGCCCCATCGCCGCCCGCGCCGGCTGTGCCTCCTCCGCCAGGGCCGGCAACACCGTGAGGTCGCCGATCACGCCGCGCTGACACTCGATGAAGAGGACAGCGCTCTTGTGGGGGTCGCTCATTTCGGGCACCTTTCGGCCTGCGTCGTCGTGCCGCGGCGACGCCGTGCTTCTGTCTTTCGGTTTGATTCAAGCAGACGGTCTCGACCGGCTCACGCTCGAAGCCCCAGGTCCGCCAGCACCTGTGCGGTGTCGGCACCCAGCTCCGGCGCCGCTCGCACCACCGGCCGAGCCCGTGGTGGCGCCACGGCGACGTCAGGCGACGCGGGCAGTACCGGGCCGGCGAATTCGGCGGACACACCGGCCATCGAGACGTCGAGCAGCCAGCGTCGACCGGACGCCAACGCGTGCAGGCACGCGTTGGCCGCGGCCAGCCCAGTGATCGGGTCCGCGACGGCATCGGCACAGAACAGCGGCGCTCTCTCGTGCCAGACCACCAGGCCGCCAGCGGCGGCGGCGTCGTCCCCGAACGCAACGCGGCCGCTCGGGTCGGTCCGGCCGTAGCCGGTTATGGAGACCCAGACCTGCGGCCCGCCGTCCCGCACTTCGTCGGCCGCGTGGATGCCGAGTTGCTCCAGTGCGCGAGGCCGACTGGCCTCGATCACGACGTCAGCTCGGCGAATCAGCGCGCGCAGTGTCTCCACACCCTCGCTTTTCCGGAAGTCCAGCGCGACCGAACGCTTGCGTCCGTTCAGGAGGTCGAAGAAGGCCGCCGGCCCGCGCCGCGCCCCGTCCGGACGATGGGGCGACTCCACCTTGATCACCATTGCTCCGGTTCCCGCCAGCAGGTCCCCGCACAGCGGACCCGCCCACAGCGCTGACAGGTCGACGACGATCAAGCCGGCTGGTTCTCGCGTCGGCGCGGGACCGAGCGGGATACGGGACACGGCGGCCTGACCCGCGGCGGCCCCGATGCGGCCCACCGGGAGTCCCAACAGCGCGGCTCGCTCCACCAGTTCGTCGATGTCGCGGGTCGCGACGGCGTCGGCGACGGCAGACCAGGCGGCGGGCGCGTTCGCCGGTGTGCGGTCGAGTTCGAGCCAGGCGGGGATGACGTCGAAGTCTTCGTCGCGTGCCAGCGACACCGCGAGATAGCCGTCATCCGAGGCCAGGAGCCGGCAGCTGCCCCCGCAGCTGATCGTGCCGCGGCGCCACAGACCCATGTGGGCAGCGCGCTCCCCGAGCAGGGCCAGCGCGTCCAAGCTCCCGAAGAGCCGGGCCAATTCTTCTACGCCGTCCACCAGTCCCGCGGGCGGCCCGAGCGGGGTTTCGGGCAGCCCAGTGAGCGCCATCGCACCGCTCGCCGCCCAGCGGCGTACCCGGGGGTCGTCCATCCGCGGCAGGGTAACGTCTCGCGATTCTCGAACACCTGAGCGCCGATGAGCTCCTCGCCGAGCTGCGCAGCGATGTTCCGCCCGAGCGCAGCGCTCCCGTGCGTGTCCTCCTCGACCGGCGGCTCGATCCACCGGCGCCCGAGGCCGTCGATCGCCTGGTCAGCCTGCCGTTCGTCGTCGTCGGCGTGACCCAGGGAGATGTCGACCCGGCGTGGCTCGAGCTGTGCGACGTCGCGCTCGCCGAGGACGATCCGGTCCTCGATCGGGTCGAAGAGAACCTGGTCGCTCGGCCGATCGCGGGCACGGCGCTGGCACTGCTCCTGCGCGCGGCGCCCCGGCGTTCGATCGCGGACGGCCTGGTCGCCGAGTCGGCCGCGTACTCGGTGCTCCAGTCGGGCCCAGAATTCGCGGGCTGGCGCTCCGCCAATCCGCCGCGAACGGATCGCGACGACGGGCCACGCGTACGTGTCGAACGCACCGGCGACATCCTCGTCCTCACGCTCACCCGCCCGGAGCGCCTCAACGCGCTCGACGCCCAGATGCGCGACGAGTTGGTTGAGGCACTCGCGCTGGCGGCAGCGGATTCCGGGATCACGAGCGTCGAGTGGCGAGGCGAGGGCAGGTCGTTCTGTGCGGGTGGCGACCTCGACGAATTCGGCACGCGCCCAGACCCGGCCTCAGCGCATTTGGTTCGGCTGCAACGGAGCGTGGGCCGCGCGCTCGCACAGCTCGGGAAGCCGACCGTCACCCATCTGCACGGGCCCTGTATGGGCTCGGGCATCGAGCTCGCCGCCTTCACGCGCACCGTCGTCGCTGCTCCGGACACAACGCTCGCGTTGCCCGAGATCGGCCTTGGCCTCGTCCCCGGCGCCGGCGGGACGATAAGTTTGACTGGCCGCATCGGCCGGCTCCGTACCGCCTGCTTGGCCTTCTCGGCCGCGCCGATCGACGTGACGACGGCGCAGGAATGGGGACTGGTCGATCTGATCGAGTCCTAGCTGGGAAGCGTCGCATTGCGTGTCGGCTCGATCCGGGGGTGGGGTCGCCTCGCCCCCCAGGCTCTACGCTCGTCTTCTGTGAGTTCCACTCCGGGTTCCGGACACAGCCACGCGCCGGCTCCGCCGCACGCCCAACGCGCCCGCGGGGCGGCTGCCGCCAACGACCCGTTTCCGGGCGTCGAGAAGGTCCGGCCTGGGCTGTGGAGCGTTCCGGTTCCTCTCCCGAACAATTCGCTCCGTTACGTGCTGGTGTACGTGTTCGAGACGGACCGCGGGCCCTATCTCATGGACGCGGGGTGGAACACGGACGATGCGTTCGCCGCACTGCAAAGCGGCCTGACCGAGGTCGGCTGTGATGTCGCAGACGTACAGGGCGTCATGGTCACGCACATCCACCCGGACCACTACGGGCTCGCCGGCCGCATCCGCCAGGCATCGGGCGCCTGGATCTCACTGCATCCCGCTGACGCCGAGCTCATCCACGATCGCTACGACGAGCCCGACGACCTCCTCGAGCGGGTGGCGACGGCGCTCCGGCGGATGGGTGCACCCTCCGAAGAACTCGAGTCCCTCCAAAACGCCGCAATGCCGGTGCGACCCTTGGTTGATCCCGTCCTCCCCGACGTGCTGCTGGAGGACGGGGCTCAGCCGGAGGTGCCGGGTTGGGACCTCACGGCGATCTGGACCCCGGGCCATTCACCTGGACACCTGTGTTTCTATGAAGCGCGCAACGAGTTGATGCTCTCGGGTGACCACGTGCTGCCGCGTATCACCCCGAACATCCCCTTCCACCCCCAAGCTGGGGCAAACCCGCTCGGCGACTACCTGAACTCGCTCGACAAGCTCGAGCCGTACGACGTGAACGAGGTCCTTCCGGCGCACGAGTACCGCTTCGACGACCTCCGCACGCGGCTGGAAGAACTGCGCCAGCACCACCGAGACCGCTTCACCGAGGTGATCGCAATCCTGTCCGAGGGGCCGCACACTGCGTGGGACATTGCGTCACACATGCGATGGTCCCGTTCGTGGGACGACATCGCCGGCTTCATGCGCCGGGCAGCGGTAGGCGAGACGGTGTCGCACCTCCGGGCGCTCGAGATCGACGGCGTCGTGCAGGTGGACGACGGCGAACCGTCTCTGTGGTCGCTCGCCGAAGGATCGGCTGTCCAGCGCAACAAGCGCTGAGCCCGAGCGGATCAGAGGGCTGGTCGCGTAACCTCAACCGGGGCAAGCAATGAGGTGGTACGGGATGAAGGTGGCGTTCGCACTCTCGGGGGGCGGCAACTTGGGCGCCATGCAGGCCGGGGGCATGCGGGCGTTGGTCGAAGCGGGTATCGAGCCCAAGCTGCTCACGGGGTCGTCCATCGGCGCGCTCAACGCGGCGTTCTATGCGACACATCCCGGCATCGACGGCTGCAAGCAACTCGAGACCGCCTGGAGCCATATACGTCGGAAAGACGTCTTCCGGTTCGAGTTGTTTCGGGCCATCACCGGGTTCATCGGCATGCGCGACCACCTGGTCACCACCAAACGGCTGAAAGTGGTCATCCACGAGTGGTTGGGTATCGACCGGATCGAAGAGGCGAAGGTGCCCTTCGCGGCCGTCGCCACCGACGCGTTGACCGGTGACATCGTGGTCATGACCGAAGGTGATGTGGCCTCCGCGTTGCTGGCTACCGCCGCGATCCCCGGTATCTTCCCGCCCGTTTTCCGCGAAGGCCGCTGGCTGGTGGACGGCTCTTTGTCGGCTGGTTGCCCGGCCAGCGAGGCGCTCGACCTCGGCGCCGACGAGGTCTACGCCTTCCTGACGACCACAGCACCGCGGCGCAAGCCGCCACGCGGTGCGGTCGCGGCCGCCATGAGCACCGTGTCGCTCATGACGTCCAAGTTGCAGATCGCGAGGCTCGAGGGCGCAGAGGCAACCGCCGCCCAGCGCGGCGGGGCGGTGTACTTCGTGCCATCGCCGTTCCCCGAGGCGCCCTCACCGTTCGACTTCGACCAAGGCGAGACGCTGGCCGCCTCCGGGTACGCCCGCGCCGCGGAATGGGTGCAGCAGCTGGCGTTCGGGTCGGCGCCGGCGGACCAGCCGCTCTAGGCGGCGCCAGATCTACGCGGTCGGCGCGGCGCCGAGGGCGCGGGCGCAGAACGAGCGCACTTGACGTGCCGTCTCGGACCGTGACGCCGTCCCGTCGCTCGAGAGTGTCAGTCCCGCGGCCGTCCAGACAACCGAGCGGATGAGGTCCGCATCGGAGGGCGGATCGGCGAGCGGGAAGGAACCATCGGCCGCTCCTGCAGCCAGCAGTGCCTCGAGAGGAGCCATCAACAGTTTTGAGGCTTGCCGCGTTTCCTCCGCATAACCCTCTGCCCGCATGGCGCCGGGCGAGCCGAGGACACGCACCCGTGCCGCCTTCGCCCGATTCTGGCCCAGGCTCAAGATCTCGTCGATCCAGGCATCGAGTGCCGCACGTGGCGATGGCGCCGCGTTCACCTTGGCGTTGAGCCGAGTGGCGGCGTTCTCGGCTTCCCGGCGGTAGAGCGCGCAGAGAAGCTGATCCTTCGACTCGAAGTGGCGGTAGAACGAGCGCGTCGACAGGTTGGCTTCGCTCAGGATGTCGGCAACCGATGCGTCGACGTAACCGTTGCGCCCCATCACGACCATCGCTGCGTCAAGGAGGAGACGAAGTTCGTCCTCGGACTCGAAGCGCCGCGGGCGGCCGGTCCGGGCCGCGGCTGCCATTGTCTTGGCCCCCGTCATCGGGGCAGCGCGCCCGCCAACACGGGCACTTCGGCGAGCGCGCGCAGCCCGTCGTTGAGGTGGGTGCAACAGTCGACCGATCGCAGTTGCGACAGGACCTCGGTGCGCAGGTCGTGGAGTGAGGTCCCGACAAGACGGGGGGCGTTGGGCGCCGCCAGGGGACACTCGGGGTAGGGCAGGACCCGCGGGATCGCCTGCACGGAGCGCAGCTCGCCGCTTGCAGCATCGGCGCTGCCGCCGACCTCGTACTCGTGCAGGACGACTTCGAGGCCCCCGGGCACCCAGCAGCTGTCACGGAACATGGTGTCGAACTCGAGCTGGTCGCCGTTCAGCCACACGTCGATCCGCCGCGCCCGTCGCATGGCGATCTCGGGTGGATCCTCGAGCTCGTGCCAGCCGAGCGGATCGGCGGGATCGCCCAGAGACGGTGCCACGGGCGTGTTGGAACTCACGCCGCGGAGGGCACCGTTCGGATAGAGGGCGCTCGAACCGTCACGGAACCCCGAGCAGATGCCGCGCATGTCACTCTGAGGTCCGCTGCCCAACCGCTCGCGCATGCCCGGAACCACGTCGGCCCAGCGGAAGTACGTGAAGCCCGAGATGAGCGTCGCACCGGCAATGTCGTCGATCAGCAGGTGGAGCGGCGTACCGGCCTCATACTCGTTGGACAGCTCCTGCGCGATCGCCGAGCGCAGGTTGCCTCCGGCGCGACAGCCCACGAGCCGTTGCAGCTCGGCTTTGGCGGGGTCGCTCTCGATGCGCACGACGTCGCGGGCACGACCGGTGACGGCATGCAGGTCGGAGTGATCGATGACCGAGGGCTCGCCGTTGGCCGGGGTGAAGAGGTCGCGCGCCCTCCCCTTGAGGTTGAGCTCGGATCCGAAGCCATCCGGCCAGAACATGATCATGGTCGAGGTCCGGCGCACTGAGTCCGGCCGCCGCGCCGGCTGGACGGGGACCGGGTCGGCCGGGGCCGGATCCAGGGCCGTCTCCCCTGGTTCGAAAATCATGTTTTCATGGTAAGCGACGACGGGGAACGGGCGACATTCCGACGTCCAGGTCCGGAGTGGGGGTTGCGGCGTCGGCTGTCACGAATGTCCCCGGAACATCAGCCGGATTCACAGCGGATTCTTACGCTGCACTGTCGGTTCCCTCACATTCGTGATGGAGAGTGGCCGCATGCGCATTCACAAAGGCAGGGCCGCGGCGGCAGGGATTCTGTGCGCCATTGCCGCCACTGTGGCTGTATGGAGCGGTCCATTGTTCGCAGCATCGAGCTCGCTCCACGCGAGTGGCCCGCCCTCGGCGCACACGGTCAGCCAGAGCCCTACGGCCCGCTGAGCGGTCACTGCTCGCTCGAAGCGGTCCGGATCGTGCCGATGTTCTGGGGTGTCGGGCGCCGCCCGTTCTGAGTTCCGGCTGAGGTTCGTGAGGATTTGTCCTCTTGCTCGGGAGCGAGAAAGGTGTGCTCCATGAGCCCTGAAGGAACGACCACGTCGGAGCCCGTGTTGGTGAAGGAGCGTAGGGGCGCCATTTCGGTCCTACGGCTGAACCGTCCCGAAGCGCGCAACGCCCTCAATCCTGAGCTGCTCACCGAGATCGGGCTCGGCATGATCGAGGCGGAAGACGATCCGGACCTGCGGGCTGTCGTTTTGACCGGAACCGGCGACAAGGCGTTCTGCGCCGGCATGGACCTACGGGCCTTCGCCGAAGGCGGCTCCGTGGGAGGCTCGCCCGAAGGCATGAAGGGCTTCGGGCGCTTCACAAGGGGTGAGATCGGCGTGCCCATTGTCGGCGCCGCCAACGCGACTGCGGTGGCCGGAGGCTTCGAGCTCCTTCTCGGCTGTGACGTGGTGGTCGCCTCGGAGGCGGCCAAGTTCGGCGTACCCGAGGTCAAGCGCGGGCTGTTCGCCGCCGGTGGCGGCGTGTTCGTGAGCACGCGCATCCCGCTCGCGATCGCATTGGAATTGACGCTGACGGGTGACCCGATCGACGCGACCCGCGCGCAGTCGTTGGGTCTCATCAATCAAGTCGTGCCGCCCGGAGAGGTGCTCGAAGCGGCGGTTGCCTTGGCGGAGCGCATCGCACGCAACGGTCCGCTTGCGCTGCAGGCAACCAAGGAGCTGGTGTGGACGGCATCGACGGATCTCGAAAAGGCCCGCGCGTTGGCGGCCGAGTGGCAACCCAAGGTGTTCGGCAGTGAGGACGCCAAGGAGGGCGCGACCGCCTTCATCGAGAAGCGCGATCCGGTGTGGAAGGGGCGCTGAACGCCGACACGGCCGTGACATAGCTCGATTCAGCTTTTCCCAGGCCACGAGGGTCAGAGACCCGAGCAATTTCGCCCGCTTGATCCTTGTTTGCTTTCCGTGATGGTGCTACGAACAGGGCTGCAAATGCAGTGAACCCGGCGATGCGGTACTGAGCTGGCTGGGCTACAGGGATTTGGCGAACCAGGAGGCCAGGCTCATGCGTTTTCGTTTTCGTTCCACTTCGGTTCGTGCTGCGTCGGGCTCAGTCGTTGCGCGCGGACTGAGCGTGACAGGGGCGGTCGCCCTTGTGCTCGGCACCTCCGGCGCAGTTCTCGGCGCAGCGGGGGTCTTGGGGAGCGCTGCGCCGGTGGGTGCGGCCACTTCGCATGCGGCCTCCCACGCCGCGCCTCACGCGGTGACGACGCCTCAGAGCCCGCAGTCACACGGCAGCCCGCACGTGCAGTCAGCGCTCCTGGGTGCGGCGCCGCACCTTGCCGCGGCCACCCCGGCACACACCTTCACGGTGAACACGACGAACGACACGCACGATGCGGCGCCCGGTGACGGGATCTGTGCCGACTCGAACGGCCAGTGCTCGGTGCGGGCGGCCATCGAGGAGGCGAACGCCGAGGGCCTATTGAACCCGGTCGGAGAGACGATCGAGGTCGACGTCCCCTCCGGGACGTACACCCTGACCCTCGGCACGCAGCTCGACGCGACCTATCCCGACGGTCTCGACATCGTCGGGGCCGGCGCGGTCTCGACCACGATCCAGCAGGCTCCGAGCCCCACCGACCGGGTGCTCGAGGTGAATGCGGCCAGCCCGACGGCCGGTGCCGACGTCATGCTGTCGGGCGTCACCCTGCAGGGCGGCAATGTCGCTGACGGCGGCGGCATCCTCGTCCCGGACTCGGACAGCCTGCTCCAGCTCGATCAGGTCATTGTGATCGGCAACACCGCGGGACTGGGTGGAGGCATCGACAACGGCGGACAGCTGTGGGTCTCGAACTCCTCCATCTATGGCAACACGGCCAACGACAGCGCCAGTCAGCCCAGGGGTGGCGGCATCTACAGCGACGGGCAGGTCAGCCTCACCAACACCTTGGTCAACAACAACAACGCGACCTCTACCGCCGGTCACGAGGCGGACGGCGGCGGCATTTACAACGGCGGGTCGTTGCTCGTCGAAGGTGGTTACGTCTCGAGCAACTCGGCGTCCTCCAATGCGAGCGCCGGAGCCTTCGGTGGCGGCATCTTCAGCACCGACACGGCGGACTTGAGCGGCGTCACGATCGATTCCAACTCGGTTTCCGCGAACACGACGAACGAAGACGCTGAGGGCGGTGGCATCTTCGCCGACTTCCAACTGGCTTCGATCGCAAACTCGACGATCTCGGGCAACGTCGCCGACGGTCATTTCGCCGAAGGCGGAGCGCTCGCGAGCGACGAGGGCGGGTCGACAATCACGGGCAGCACGATCGACAACAACCAGGCCAACGGTCACGGCGCCGGGGCCGACGGCGGTGCGATCGCCACCACCGGTGGCGGTGACTCGGTCAACCTCTCGAGCTCGATCGTTTCGGCCAACTCGGCCACCGACATTGTCGATGGCGGGTTCGGCGGGGCCATTGCCGGAACTGACGGCGCCCCGGTCAACGTGAGCGCGTCGACACTGAACTACAACAACGCTACGGGCAGCGACAGCGAAGGCGGCGCGGTCTGGATCGACTTCGCCTCGGTTGCGATCACCGGTTCCACCCTGGACAAGAACAGCGCCAATGACCCGAACGGCGAAGGCGGCGCGATTTGGGCGCTCTCGAGCCTCGGCGGGTTCTTCAGCGATTCGGTGACGGGCACGACCTTGGCCGGGAACAGCGCCGGCTTGGAAGGAGGTGCCGTCTTCGACGAGATGTTCAGCACGACGTTCACCAGCGACCAGGTGACACAGAACCAAGTAACGAACTCCGGCACCGGTGGTGGCCTGTATCTGGAGGATGGTGGCACCGTTACGGGGTCGAACGTGTCGAGCAACTCTGCTGCCGGGGGTGACGGCGGCGGGATCTACAACGACAGCCCGCTGATCCTTACTGCGTCCACCGTTGCCAGCAACGCCGCCAGCTTCGGCGGCGGTCTGTATGTCGGCGACGGGCTGCAGGCGGAGAACGCCACGATCGCCAGCAACGGCACAAGTGGGGCCGGCGACCAGGGCGGTGGCGTCTTCCTCGATGGCGGAACGCTCAGCCTGCGTTTCGTCACCGTGAACGGGAACACGTCTGACGATGCTTCGGCCATCTTCAACAATGACGCGAGTGGCGGCGCGATCGGGAGCTCGATCATCCAGAGCAGCTGCGACGCCTTTTCCGGATCCGAGCTCTTCGCCTCTGGCGGCCACAACGTGCTGGGCGACAGTTCCTGTGCGGCGCCGGTGTCGAACGACAAGGTCGGCGTGGCCAACTTCCTGCTGACTCCGCTCGGCAACAACGGAGGCCCGGCTCCGACCATGGTGCCGCTGACCGGCTCGCCGGCTATCGGTCAAGGCGGGACCAATTGCCCGGCGACCGACGAGCGGGGCGTGCCCCGCCCGCAGGGTGCCGCCTGCACGGCCGGCGCGGTCGAAGCCGGCCAGGCGTACTGGGAGGTGGCGAGCGACGGCGGCATCTTCTCGTTCGGAGGGGCCCAGTTCTTCGGCTCCATGGGTGGCAAGCACCTGAACGCGCCGGTCGTCGGCATCGCCGGGGTGCCGGACGGCAGTGGCTACTGGGAGGTGGCCTCCGACGGCGGCATCTTCTCCTTCGGGAGCGCCCAGTTCTACGGCTCCATGGGCGGCAAGCCGCTCAACGCGCCGATCGTGGGCATCGCCTCGACGCCTGATGGCAAGGGCTACTGGGAGGTGGCGTCGGACGGCGGCATCTTCAGCTATGGCGACGCCGCGTTCCACGGCTCGATGGGGGGCAAGCACCTCAACAAGCCCATTGTCGGCATTGCGGCGAACCCCACCGGTGGCGGCTACTGGGAGGTGGCCTCCGACGGCGGCATCTTCAACTTCGGCCCGGGTGCCGGCTTCTTCGGCTCCACCGGCTCGATCCACCTCAACAAGCCGGTCGTGGGCGTCGCCTCGACGCCCGACGGCGCCGGGTACTGGCTCGTCGCGTCGGACGGTGGCATCTTCAACTACGGCGACGCCGGCTTCTTCGGCTCCATGGGCGGCAAGCCGCTCAACAAGCCGGTGGTGGGAATCGCCGGCTCGCCCGTCGGCCAGGGTTACTGGGAGTCTGCGACGGACGGTGGCATCTTCAACTTCGGCGACGCCGCCTTCCTGGGTTCGACCGGGAGCATCGTCCTGAACCAGCCGATGGTCGGGATCGCCGCGACCTGAGCCTTCTGTACCGAGTCGTTCGATGAGCAGCCCGCCCTTCGGGGCGGGCTGCACTCGTTCTGGGGTGGGCGGATTTCAGGTCCGGCGGGAAGGCGTTAGTCCCGGCGCCTGGCGGATTTCTCAGGTTCGGAGGCTGACACGGGCTCGAGCGGGACGGACACCCGGGCCACGATCACGTCCTCGCGACTGCGCAGTGTCCGGCTGAGCACGATGTCGATCTGGTTGTGCAGGAGACGGTAACGGAGCTTGTCGGGGCGGATGACGGGGATGAGCACGACGATCTGGTCGTCGGGGTGCTCCTCTCGGGTCCCGTCGATGAAGCGCACGATGGGTTCCACGACCGAGGAGTAGTCGGTGCGCAGCAGCCGCAGGGGCACACCCGGATCCCACTGGCGCCAATCGTGCTGGACGCTGTCCACCCAGTGCACCGCGTCGTCGCCCGTGCGCAGGACCACCGTGACGGCGACTACCTCTTGGCCGAGTGATTGGGCCTCGGAGAGCGCATGCTCGGTCAGGCGGGAGATGCGGTTGACCGGCACGATGACGATCGTGCGTCTCGAGGTGGGCTTCGACGGTATCTCGTCGATGTGGAGCACACGGCCAGCCCGCACGTAATAGGCGTGGATCCGCGTGAAGAGGAAGATGAACGCCGGGATGGCAATGACCACCACCCACGCGCCCTCCGTGAACTTCGAGACGAGGAACACGATGGTGGCGATCGCGGTGATGACGGCGCCGAGGCCGTTGACGACCGCACGCCGCTGCCAGCCGGGCGGACGTTCCTTCCGCCAGTGCACGACGAGCCCGGTCTGCGAGAGCGTGAAGCCGATGAACACGCCGATGGCGAACAGCGGGATCAGCGTGTTGGTGTTGCCGTCGACGACAACGAGGAGAAGGCCCGAGAGCACGGCGAGCACGATGATCCCGGTGGAGAAGACCTGGCGGTCGCCCCGGATGCTGAAGAGGTGCGGGAGGTAGTTGTCCCTCGAGACGAGGCTGGCGAGCACGGGGAGGCCGCCGAAGGAGGTGTTGGCGGCGAGGGCGAGCACGATCGTGATCGTGATCGTGACGACGTAGTAGGCCCAGCTCCGGCCGACGGCCATGGCCATGATCTGGCTGAGGACGGTCTGGCCCGAGCGCGGCCCGATGTGCCACCGGCGGGCGAGGACGGCGAGGCCGAGGAGCATGGCGCCGAGGATGAGCCCGAGGAGCATCTCGGTGCGCTTCGCTCGGACGGCTCGTGGTTCTCGGAAGAGCGGGACCCCGTTGGCGATCGCCTCCACGCCCGTGAGCGCGCTGCAGCCGGCCGAGAACGCCTTGAGAACCAGGAGGATCGTCACGGCCTTCAGACCGGTTGTGGGGAGCTGGCTCTTTCCCGTTTGGGCCTCGTTGAGGCCCAGCGGGTGGATGAGGCCGACGGCGATGATGGCAAGGAGCCCCACGATGAAGACGATCGTCGGCAGGAGGAAGGCGCGGGCCGTCTCGCCTAGTCCCCTGAGGTTAAGCATGGTGATGAGGAGGAGGATCCCGAGGCACATCGGGATGGTGGCTCCGTTGAGGCTCGGGTAGGCGGACTGCAGCGACGCGACGCCCGCCGCGATGGAGACGGCGACGGTGAGCGTGTAGTCGACGACGAGCGCCGCGGCGGCCACGAGGCTGACATTCGCGCCGAGGTTGGCGCGGGAGACGGCGTAGGCCCCACCACCGCCCGGGTAGGCGTCGATCACCTGGCGGTAGGAGAACACGAGGATCGCCAGGAGTCCGACGATGGCGACCGTGATGGGCAGGACGAGGTGGAGGGCGCCGGCGCCGGCGACGGCCAGGACGAGGATGATGGCCTCGGGGCCGTAAGCGACCGAAGTCAGTGCGTCGAGCGAGAGCGCCGAGAGCCCTTCGATCGGGGTGATGCGGTCCTTGCCCGAGCCGCGGGCGGAACGGGGCGGCCCGACAAGCAGGTTCCAGAAGGAGTCGACCCGGCCGTGTTGGGGCTCGGGCGGGTCCGCGGGCGCCGGCGACTCCGGTTTCTCCGGCGGCTCCGGCGGCTCCGGCATCGGCACGCACTCTACGAGAGGTGCGGGTTGGCGCCGGTGGACCGTGTTGTTCTGGTCGTTCCGTTGACCGTCGTCTTAGTGATCGTTGACGTTGTTAGCGTGATCGCCCGATGGAACTCTGGGAACTGGTGGCGCGTGAACGATGCCGGGACACGCTGGCGCAGTATTCGCACGCGGGGGACCGCTACCAGCTCGACGAGTTCGCCGGCGCGTTCTGCGAGGATGGCGTGCTCGAGATCCGGGGGCAGGCGCCTCTGGTCGGGCGCGTCGCGATCGTGGAGCGCTTCGGGGGCGCAACGGCGGCGCAGCAGGCGCAGGGTGTGGCAGCAGAGGCTCGTGCGGCCGGCGCGGTGCGGCGCGTCGTGCGGCACACGGTGACCAACGTGCGTTTTGAGGCGGTGTCGGAGACCGAGGCGACGGTCGCGAGCTATTTCACCGTCTTCACGCAGATCGGGCTCGATCACATGGGCCGCTACCGCGACCGCTTTGTTCCTGTGGAGGATCGTTGGCTCATCGCGCACCGTTTCGTCTCGACCGACTGGCGCGCGCCGGACTCGATCTTCCGTGCCGCGGCGGAGCCGGGCGAGGGTTGAGAGCCCGCGGTTATTGGTTAGCCTGCGCCGACCGTTTCAAGGACTGGGGAGGTTTCCGGACATGAGGAGTGGCCTGAGCGCTCGAGCGCCCTGGGTACGGGCTCGCGTGGCCGTCGTCGGGCGTGGAGTTGTTCTTGCGGCTGCTGCGATCGCCTCTGTTGCGATTGCGCCCGCCGACGCGGCGTCAGCGTCAAGCGAAGCCCCGGGCACGCACGTGGTCGACGGCGACACCGTCCCCGTGGTCCACCACCCGGGCCCGACCACCTTCACCACTCCCGGCCCGTTCGCCGTCGGCGAGACCACGTTGACACTCCCGACCGACGGCGCGCCCGTGGAGGTCTGGTACCCGGCCACTCAGGCGAGCGTCGCCGGCCAGACCGAGGCGACCTACAACGTCGCCGATTGGCTGCCGCCGACGCTGCAGAAGCTGATTCCGGCCGGCTTCTCCGTCACTTCCCCGAGCGGCGGCTATCGGGGCGTCGCCGTCGCGCCCGGCCGTTTCCCGCTGGTCGTCTTCAGCCACGGCTATGCCGGCTTCCGCGACCAGTCGGCCTTCGTCACCTCGTTCCTCGCCACGTGGGGCTTCGTGGTGGCCGCCCCGGACCACTACAGCCGCGATCTGACCGAGGTCCTGGGTGGCCCGACCGGGGCCACCGCGAAGACGACCGACGTCCAAGACCTCGAGGCGACCATCACACTCATGGGTCACGAGAACGCGACCGCCGGGAGCCCGCTCCACGGCCACGTGGACACCAAGAAGGTCGGAGCCTTCGGCCACTCCGACGGCGGGGTGGCCGTCGAGGCGCTGGCTGCGGTCGATCCGAAGGTCGCGACGTTCATCGGCCTCGCCGGTGCCACCGTCGGCCTGCCGGGTGACGCGAAGCACGGGCCCGACAGCATCGTGCCGCACCAGCCGGGTCTGCTCATGTCCGGCACCGCCGACACGGTGGTCCCCACCGCCGGCATGGTCACGGCCTACGGCAAGATGCACCCACCGAAGCGGCTCATCCTCATCAAGGGTGCCGGCCATCTCGTCTTCGCCGACATCTGCGAGATCGGTGCCGGCCAGGGCGGCCTGATCGCGATCGCCAACGCGCTCAAGGTGCCGATCCCCGCCTCGCTCAAGCCGCTGGCCACCGACGGGTGCGATACACCCGACCTGCCCGTGACACAGGGCTGGCCGGTCGCGCGCCAGGCGGTCACGGCGCAGCTGCGCCACGTCTTCGGCTTCGACCCCTCCGCGGCGGGCCTCAGCGGCCTCGTTGGCGCCTATCCGAATGTGGTCTCGGCGGACGAGTCGAAGAACTGACGGACGGCCAGTCGCCCGTCGCCCGCCGCCGCATGCGACGGCTCAGTTGATCAGTGGGTCCCGCGGTAGGCCGAGGATGCGCTCGCCGATCTGGTTGCGCTTGATCTCGGACGTGCCACCGGCGATCGACATCCCTCGATGCATCAGCACCGCCCAGGATGTCAGCATCCCCTCGCCCTCGGAGTAGGCCGACTCCGGTCCACCGAGCGCGACGCGGACGGCGGCGCCCTCGTGGCCGAGTTCCGACAGCACGAGTTTGGCCACGTTGCCCTCCGGCCCCGGGCCGCCGCCCACCACGGCCCTGTGGGCGCTCCGCATGTTGAGGACCGCCAAGGCGTCGGTCGTCGACACGTAGCGGCCGATGCGTCCGGCCCCACCCGATAGGCGTTCGGGGTGCGCGTCGAGCCCGGCGATCAGTGACTCGGCCTGCATGCCGCCGGCCCCTCCACCACCGCCCTGACCGCCGCCGATCGACACGCTCTCGTTGCCGAGCGTCGCCCGCGCGACCGTCCAGCCCGAGTTGACCGGGCCGATGACGTCATCGTCGGGCACGAACACGTCGTTGAAGAAGACCTCGTTGAACTCTGACTGTCCCGTCGTCATCTTCAACGGCCGTACCTCGACCCCGTCCGCGTGCATGTCGATGACCATCGTCGTGATGCCCTTGTGCTTGGGGGCGTCGGGGTCGGTGCGGATGGTGGCGAGGCCGAACGAGGCGTAGTGCGCGCCGCTCGTCCACACCTTCTGGCCGTTGACCAGCCAGCCGCCATCGACCCGCGTGCCCCGCGTCTTGACACCTGCTGCGTCGCTCCCGGCGT
This sequence comes from uncultured Acidimicrobiaceae bacterium, assembly GCA_963777485.1. GTDB lineage: Bacteria > Actinomycetota > Acidimicrobiia > Acidimicrobiales > RAAP-2 > Bog-473. The sequence continues at coordinate 464,586 of CAVZQP010000002.1, forward strand.
CCGGCTCGCTGAAGAGCTGGCACCAGATGACCTCCTGGCGCAGTGCCGGCAGGACCCAGCGGGCCACCTGGTCCTCCGTTGCGTGTTGGATCAGCGTGAGGATGACCCACCCGGTGATCGAGTACTGCGGCTTCGTCACGCCGGCCGCCCTGAACTCCTGCTCGATCACGAGCTGCTCCACCGCGCCGGCATCGCGCCCCCAGGGCTTGGGCCAGTGCGGCATCACGTACCCCGACTCGATCAGCGCCTCACGCAACGCCGCGTCGTCGAGGCCCTTCACCTTCGCCGCGAACGCGCGCACCTCGTCGCGCATCGGCTCGGCCTCGGGCGGCAGGTCGATGGTGCGCACCCGCCGCACCCCACCCCGCACGAGATCGGTGACCTCGCGTGCCGCGTCCTCCGCATCCACCACGGCCTCGAGCGCGGTCGCCCGGCGCATGTAGAGGTGCGCATCGTGCTCCCACGTGATGGCGATGCCGCCGTGCACCTGTGTATTGAGGTTGGCGCACTCGTCCGCAGCTGCGATGGCCAGAGCTGCGGCCACAGCAGCGGCGTAGGTCAGTTGTTCCCCGCCCTCGGCCGCCGCCCGCGCCGCGTCCCACACGGCGGCAGTGGCGAGCTCCGCTGCTACGGCCATGTTGGCGCAGTGATGCTTGACGGCCTGGAAGGTGGCGATCGGCCGCCCGAATTGCACTCGGGCTTTGGCGTACTCCGCGGCCTGCGCCGTGCACTCCGTGGCGACGCCGACGGCCTCGGCGGCCACGAGCACCCGCCCCAAGTCGACGTGCACACGCCGCCCCCCAGGGATCACCTCGACGACCGCGCCGTCCAGCGTCACCCGCGCGCAGCGCCGCGTCGGGTCGAGGTTCTTCGGCACCTCGACCTTCACCCCGCTCGCCGACGCGTCGACCACGATCGCATCGTCGCCCGCCGGCAGCACGAGCAGGTTGGCGAGGCCACCGCCCAGTACCGCCAGCGCCGTCCCGGCGGCCTTGCCCCCCGCCACGGTGATGTCGGAAGTGAGCGCGACACCGCCACAGACGGAACCGTCCGCCAGTCCCGGCAGCCATTTCGCCTTCAGCTCGTCCGACCCGGTGGCATCGATCACCGCACTTGCGATGACGGTCGGCACGAACGGCCCTGGTGCCACGGCGCGGCCGAGCTCCTCGACGACGACGACGAGCTCCGGCAGCCCATACCCGGACCCGCCCTTCGACTCTGGCAAGTGGAGCCCCAGCCAGCCCAGCGAGGCGAGGTCGCCCCAGAACGGCGGCAGCACCTCCTTCTCGGCCTCGAGGAGCGCCCGAGCTGCGCCCCGGGTTTCGTGCTTGGCCAGGAAGTCCGAGGCTGTCTGACTGAGCGCGCGGTGGTCTTCGGTGATTGCGATCGCCATTTTCAAACAGTACGCCCGGTCCTGCACGGGGGGCCAAAGCTGACCTTGCCCCAGGCCTCGATGTTCCGCCGCGGCGGTATACGCAACGAGCCGGCTGGCCCGCGCTCGCCTCTATACGCGCACTTTCTGCTCAAAGTTGAGAGACCGAGCAGTACGTCCTGCGCAATGAGCGATGGGTCCCTGCGCAATCGCGAACAAACGAGCAGGAAATCGCCTATACGCCCCGGGGGAAGACCGCCAACGGGTCTCATATAGGACCCGGCGGAACTGCCGACGCCGCCGGGTCGCCGCGCCGTTCACTCCCACAGCTCAACGCCCGGCGGGGTGGTCCCTGTGCGCCTGCTGGAGTTCCTCGAGGTCCCGGGGCGACCGCCCCTCCTGAGCCGCCAACTCGGCCTCATGGCGCAGGACGTTTTCGACGAGCTCGGACATCGCTCCCGGCAGCAGCAGGTGTTCTTGATACAGCGTCGCCCCCAACAGGCCGTCCGGGCCTCGCAGGGAGCCCTGGTAGCAGCCACGCGCGCTGCGGGCCTTCACGGGCCGCAGGTCGACCAGGACCCAGTCGTCGGCGCGAATGTGCTCTTGGAACCACATGGAGTGGTCGATGGACGGCCCGCCGCGACCGACCAACGCCGGCGGCCTCTGTCCGAATCCGCTGCCTATGTCCGACAGGTAGGTCAGCCCGGCTCGATGCATCAAAGGATCGTCAGATAGCGGTGTGGGTGAACGCACCCACGCGCAGTCCGTGAAGACGCCCTTGAGGAAATCTGTCTGTGTGACCTCGCGGACCTCGAGCAGCGGGTTCCACCCGCCCCGAGGCGTGTCGTTCGGCGCGGGCACGTCGCGCCGCGGCGCATCATCGAACGCGTCGTCATCAACCCCCTCGCTCTCGGCGTGGAACGACGTGACCATCGAGAAGATGACCTCGCCCTCCTGTACGGCGTTGACATGGCGCGCCGAGAACGAACGGCCATCGCGGTCGCGGTCCACCTCCAAGATCACCGGCAAGTCGCTCCGTCCCGCCCGCAGGAAGTAGCCGTGCAGTGAGTGGGGGAGGCGGCCGTCCTCGACGGTCGCCGCGGCCGCGATCAGACACTGCGCCGCCACTTGCCCGCCGTAGAGGGTCCGCCTGGGCCCGAAGTTGGCGTTCCGGCCCCGGAAAAGGTCGCGGTCGACCCGCTCGAGGTCCAACAGCGACCCGAGGTCGTTCGCCAACTCGAGTTCGTTCACCCGCTCACCACCAGACCCGTCTCGGCCGCTTCATGCGCCCGCTGCCCGAGCGTCCCGCAACGCCCGCACCCAACCGGCCCACGTCTCGATACGCGCCCAGAACTGCTCCCGGGTCCCCGCAAAGTTGTGCATGTGCGCCATCCTCGGGCACACATAGAAGTCGACGCTCGGCGACGATGCATACGCCCGCACCTCGCCCCGCGGGTCGACCAGCACGTCCCGCTCGCCCATCGCCACCAACACGGGCGCCGTGATCGCCGCCGCCTCCGCCAGCACCGCGCCCGGAGAAATGCACCACAGCACCAACGGGCTCGGAATCGTCGCCGAACCCCACGGCGGCATTTCAGCCTTCCGCGCCGGGTAGTCCTCCATGTCCCGGGCCACCACTGCCCGGTCGACGTCGTCAAAGTGGAACCCCCACGCCATCGCCTCGGTGCTCACATTCGTCCCGCCGCCGGCGGCTGCAGCCAGCGCCGGCGCGTTCGTCACCACAGCCTCGGCCGGCACCGCCGTCCGCGGCATCCACGGCAGCACGAGATCGGGCGTGCCCGGGGCGGTCGGCGGCAGCGTGCCGAGCGTGCCGTACCCGAGCACACCCACGCCGTCGTAGCTGTGGAAGCGACCCTGCTGCACGACGGTCAGGCACCCACCCATGGACTGCCCGATGCCGATCCTCACCGGATGCTCGACCTTGCCGAATCCCTCGATCAGGGTGCCGGCCGCCAGTTTCTCCAACACTTCGGCTTCCGCGGCCTCACTCGCTGCCGCCACCGGACCGAACCCCAACGCGTCGGGCCCGTGCAAGGAACTCCCGCCCACGCCGAGATGGTCGACCGACACGAAGACCCAGCCGCGCTCGGCGTGCCAATCGGCTTGCGAGCCCATCCCCGGTCCGGGCCCCGGCAAGTCGGTGGTGTAGTAACCCCGCGAGTAGCCGGCGCCAGGTTTGGCGAAGCAAACCACCGGGTCCTCGACCGCAGACCCGATCCCGATCGACCCGCCGTCCTCGGGCACGGTGACGGTGAGCGCGACGTGTGCCTGCTCACCGAGACCGGCGGCCTCGGTGACGTCGACCTGCAGGTCGATCGACCGCACCCCCATCGTCTAGTTCTATCCCTTCGTCGCGTGGCCCCGGCCTTCGGCCTCTTGCGAGCGGGAGGCCGCTCTCGGTCTGCTCCGGCGCTATTTCGGAGCGAAGCGCTGGCCGCCGTCGAGGCGAATGCACAAGCCGTTCAGCATCGGGATCTCCACGATCGCGACGGCGAGCTTGGCGTACTCCTCTGGACGCCCCATCCGCTTCGGGAAGGCGGCGTCCTTGGTGAGGACACCCGCGAACTCGTCGGGGATGCCCTCGGTGAGCCCGGTGCTGAAGAGGCTCGGGGCAATCGCGACCGTGCGGATGCCCAGGCTCCCAAGGTCGCGGGCCATCGTCAGCATCATGCCGGCGATGCCCGCCTTGGCTGCCGTGTAGGCGACCTGACCGATCTGGCCCTCGAACGCCGCGATGGACGCGGTGTCGATGATGACGCCCCGCTCCTCGTCTTCGGGCTCGTTGCTCGACATGTGCCAGGCCTGCAGGCGATTTAGGTTGAACGTGCCGATCAGGTTCAGCTCGATCGTCTTCCGGAAGTCCGCCAGCGGGTGGGGCCCGTCCTTGGACAATGTCCGCTTCCCGATGCCACCCCCGGCCGTGTTGACGGCGATGTGCAAGCCGCCCAGCGCGCTCACCGCATCACCGAGGGCGGCCTCGACCTGATTCTCGTCGAGCACGTCGACCTCGTGGAAGGTGCCGTCGAGCTCCTTGGCCACCTGCGCGCCCGCCGAGTCGGGCAAGTCGAGGATGGCGATGTTGGCGCCCTTCTGGCGCAGCAACTGGGCTGTGGCCTTGGCCATGCCCGAGGCGCCGCCGCAGATGACGGCCTTCTTCCGGCGGATCTCCATCGTGTTGTCCTTTTCTCAGTCCTCTATGTCGTGTGTGATGCTGTCTGCCCTGCCCACCCGGCCGCAAACCGGGGCCTCGGAGCCCAGAGAGAGGACCAATGGAACGGGAGACCATCGAGTTCGACGTCGCCGACCATGTCGCCACCGTCACGTTGAACCGGCCCGAGCACCTGAACTCCTTCAACGAAGCCATGGCGCTCGACCTGAAATGGGCCTGGGAGACCATCCGCGACACCGACGACATCCATTGCACCGTGCTCCAGGGCAACGGGGACCGCGCCTTTTGCACGGGTATGGACGTCACGGAGGGTGGCGCGGGAGGTGCCTGGTTCACATTCGACAATCCCTGGAACAGCTTCGATCCCGGGATTGCGATCGCACCCAAATTCCGCCACCGGGTGTGGAAGCCGGTCATCACCGCGGTGCACGGCCTTTGCGCCGGCGGGGCGCAGTATTTCCTCAACGAGTCCGACATCATCATCTGCTCGGAGGACGCCGTGTTCTTCGACCCGCACGCCAACGTCGGGATCGTGAGCGCGCTCGAGCCAATCGGCATGCTCCACCGCGGCGTGCCGCTCGGCGACGTGTTGCGCTGGGCCCTGATGGGCACGGAGGAACGGATCACCGCCGCCACCGCGCTCCGCATCGGGCTGGTCACCGAGGTTCTGCCCCGCGCCGGGCTCCGTGACCGGGCCCGCGAGATTGCGTTGTCGATTGCCGCGCGCGACACCAAGGCCGTCCAGGGGACGGTACGCGCCATCTGGGAGTCGCTCGAGATGCCGCGCAACATCGCGATCAACAACGGCCTCTCCTACACGCAGATCGGCAACCCGCCGCCGGACGAGGTGTCGCGGGCGTCCCGCAGCAAGAAGGAGACGCAGTACCGCTGACACTGTCTTCGACCAGGTGTGCCCGGTCGCAAGCCAAAGGGGAGGTCCACATGGGCAGCACGGCCAACGCGGCGTTCGAGGTGATACCCGGAGAGCCACTCGACTTCATGCGGGACTTCGATCTCGCCGCACTCGGCTACGAAGAAACCGAGTACCTCGTCACCGGCACCGCGTCCTCCTACGAAATCGAGGGTGAGCGGGGCGAAGACGGTCGCTGGGCCGTGTCCCCGGCAGCGGAAGCACCATTTCGGACGCGGATCGTGGTGCGCAAGCCGTCTGATCCGGGGCGCTTCAGCGGCGTCGTGATCGTGGAATGGCACAACGTCTCCGCCGGAATCGACGCCGCGCCAGATTGGGGCTTCTTCCACCGCGCCGCCACCGCGGCTGGACATGTCTTCGTGGGTGTCTCGGCGCAGAAGGCCGGCATCGACGGCGGGGGCATTGCCGAGGGCATCCACCTCAAGCTCTTGGACCCGGGCCGTTATGAAGCGCTTGAGCACCCGGGTGATGCGTGGAGCTTCGACATCTTCACGCAGATCGGCAGGCTGGTTCGGCTCCCGGGCGACGAGGGCCCGCTGCAGGGCCTGACCGCACAGCGCCTGATCGCGGCGGGCGAGTCGCAATCGGCTGCCTGCCTCGTGACCTATATCAATGCGATCGATCCCCAGACGCAGGTGTTCGACGGGTACTTCGTGCACGGGCGCCCCGCAGCCGGCCTCACCCTCGACGGGGTCTTCATCCGATCCGCTCGTCCCCCCGACGCCGGCCAACCTGCGATCCCGGAGGCCGTCCTGTCCAAGGGCGAACGGATCCGTGAAGACGTCCGGGTGCCGGTTCTCGTCTTGCAGAGCGAGACAGACGTGATCCTGCTCGGTGGCCAGAAAGCCCGCCAGCCGGACAGCGATCGGGTCCGCCTGTGGGAGATGGCAGGCGCGGCGCACGCCGACACCTACACCGTGAGCGCGGGACGTCATGACGACGGATCCCTCACCGGCGAGCGGTTTGCCGAGCTCTTGCGGCCGACGACCAACCTCTTGATCGGCCAGACGGAGACGCCGGTCAACTCCGGTCCCCAGCAGCACTATGTGGCCCAAGCGGCCCTCGATCACCTTGTGCGATGGGTCCTCGAAGGTGTCTCGCCGCCGAGTGCGCCTCGCCTCGAGGTCGATGACACCGGCACCGACTTCCACAAGGACGCGCGGGGCAACGTCCTCGGCGGCATCCGCACCCCGTGGGTCGACGCGCCCGTCGCGGTCTTGTCCGGCCTCGGGCAGGCCGGGGACTCCTTTGCATTTCTCTTCGGCCAGACGAGCCCGTTCGACGAGGCGACGCTCTCCGAGCTGTATCCGGGCGGAAAGGATGAGTACCTCGGGCGGTTCGAGGACAGCCTCGACGCAACGATCGAGGCCGGTTTCGTACGCGCCGAGGACCGGACCGAGATCCTTGCTATCGCCGCCGCCTCGTACCCGCTGTTGCTCGCCTGACCGGCGACGCCAATGCTCGCGTGTTCGGGATTGCGCAAGCGCTACGGCGACCGCCTTGCCGTCGACGGCGTCTCCTTCTCGATAGCCGCGGGGGAGTGCTACGGCCTCCTCGGACCCAACGGCGCCGGCAAGACGACGACCATCTCGATGCTCTGTGGCCTGGTGCCGGCCGACGAGGGCGACATCACAATCGACGGCCACCCCGGGGGGTCCCTCGAGGCCAAGGCCGCGGTCGGCTACGTCCCCCAGGACCTCGCGCTCTATCCCGATCTCACCGCGGCGGAGAACCTCACGTTCTTCGGGGAGCTCTACGGGCTGACCGGCAACGAGCTCCATGGCCGCATCGCCGAGACGCTCGAGCTCGTCGGGCTGGCGGAACGGGGCAAGGACCGCATCGGGACCTACTCGGGCGGCATGAAGCGACGGGCCAACATGGCCGCCGGCCTGTTGCACCGGCCCAAGCTCCTCGTGCTCGACGAGCCGACAGTCGGGGTCGATCCGCAGAGCCGCAACGCCATCCTCGAGACGGTCGGGCGGCTCGGCATCGCCGTCCTCTATACGACCCACTACATGGAAGAGGCGGCCAAGCTCTGCGACCGGGTCGGCATCATCGACGACGGCCACCTGATCGCCGAGGGGACCAACGAGGGCCTCATCGCACAGCACGGCGGGCGCGACCGGGTGCAACTGAGCTGTGAAGCAGACGTCGATCTCGGCCAACTGGCCGCTGCCTGCCGGGAGCTCGACTCTGTCTATGAGGTCGCCGAACTCGAGGATCGGCTCGAGCTCACCACCGACCACGGTCCGGCGGTGCTGCCCGCCGTCGTCACCACGGCTGTCCGTCACGGCGTCGAGCTCACAGGCGTCGAGGTGCGCTCCCCCAATCTCGAAGACGTCTTCCTCCGCCTGACCGGCAAGGACCTGCGCGACTGAATCCGGGCGCCCCTTGTCAGGAGTTGCCTGACGCTGTAAGGTGACCCCTGACGGGCGGAGGGATCGCCGAGAAGGGAAGACCGTGCCGACACCGACGCCAGCAACCGAGACCGACGAACCCGTCATCGCCTGCTGCTCCTTCTGTTTCAAGCCCAACACGCGGGTCGACCGGCTCGTGGCCGGACCCGCGGTCTACGTCTGCAACGAGTGCGTGGACCTGTGTTGCGAGGTGATCGCGGCCACCCCCGAAGGCCCGGTCATGGGCGCGCGCATGATGCCTTGGGAACATGCGCAGACGGTGGACGCAGCGCTCGCGCACCTGCCCAACGTGGCTCGCGCCCAAGCGCAAGTGGAGGAGAGCCTCCTCGGCTGGGTCCTCCGCGCCCGACAGCTCGGCGCAACGTGGGCCCAGGTCGGCGAGGCCCTCGGCGTCACCCGCCAGTCGGCCTGGGAACGCTTCGCGGCTGAGGAGTAGCGCGACCGATTACCCGTCCCGGGCGTTGCAGGCCCACTCCGGCCTGGAATACTCGGCGTCGTGCGCCTCACGAACGACCAGTGTTGGGCCAACCTCGCCACCGTCGACCACGGTGTGTTGTGCACGAACGGCGCACGCGGGGCCATCGATGCGGTGCCCGTCTGTTTTGTGGTTGTCGGCAAGGTCATCGCCTCGCCGATCGACACCGTCAAGGCGAAGGACACGACCGAGCTGGGCCGGCTCAAGAATCTCGAGGCCGACTCGACCGCCACGCTGTTGTGCGAGCAGTGGGTGCGCCACGACTGGTCCCGGTTGTGGTGGGTCAAAGCACAGCTGGCCCGTCGTTCTGGCCACGACCTCTCGGCGACGCTGCGGGACGAGTGTGAAACCGAGCTGCGGCACAAGTACTTCCAATACCGGGGCACCGAGTTCGCCGACCTCCTCGTCTTCAACGTGAAGTCGCTCAGCGGGTGGGCGGCATCGGAGGATCCGGACGCGGCGCGGCGCGCCATGAGCGGCGACGGCGACGGCGACGTGTCCCGAACCGACTACTGACTTACTGACCTGAATTGTTCGACGCGGAGAGCTCGTCGCGCAGCACACGGCGCAGCAGCTTGCCCGTGGGTGAGTAGGGCAGTTCCGAGCGGAACTCGATCACCGTCGGCATCTTGGTCGAGCGCAACCGCTCCCGCACCCACTCCTGCAGCGCAGCATCCGACACCGCACCCGAGGCCGAAGCGGGATGCAGCACCACCACGGCGGCGACCGTCTCGCCCCACTCGGTGTCCGGGATGCCGAGCACGGCCACGTCGGCCACGGCGGGGTGGGCGTGCAGGACGGTTTCGATCTCGCCCGGCGAGATGTTCTCGCCCCCCCGCACGATGACATCGTCGAGGCGCCCGTCGACGTACAAGAACCCGTCGGCGTCGAACCAGCCGGCGTCACGGGTGCGGAACCATCGCTCGTCATCGAGCACGGAGCGGCCGACGTACTCGCCCGACACCTGTTCGCCGCGCACCCAGATCTCGCCCTTTTCGCCCGCCGCCACGACCGACCCGGCCTCGTCGCGGATCTCCACCTCGAGCATCGGCAGCGGACGGCCGACCGAGCCGAGCCGGGCCCGCACGGCCTCGTCCGACGAGGCGAACGCCTCGCGATGGTCGTCGGGCGTGAGCATGGCGATGGTCGAGGAGGTCTCGGTCAGTCCGTACGCGTTGACCAGGTCCACCGACGGCAGGTCCCGCAAGGTGCGCTCGACGAGCTCCAGTGGCATGCGGCCGCCGCCGTAGGACAGGTGCCGCAGGGCCGGCGGTGCCGCGCCGACAGCTTCGACGGCGTCCAGGATCCGCCCGAGCATGGTCGGCACGACCATGGCATGCGTGATCCGCTCGTCCGTGGCGACACGGACCCACTCGGCCGCGTCGAACGTCGGCAGGTACATGATCCGCCGCCCCGAGTACAGCGAGGAGAGCACCGCCGCGATCCCGGCGATGTGGTACGGCGGGACGCAGACGAGCTGCGCCTCGTCGGCGCCACACCCGAGGAACTCGACCGACGAGATGATGTAGGACACCAGGTGCCGGTGACGGAGCACCGCCGCTTTGGGCTCCGAGGTCGTGCCGCTGGTGAAGAGGAACACGGCCACCGACTCGGGATCGACGAATGGGTGCTCAACGCCGGACTCGTCCGAGCCGGCATCGCCACCGACCACCGACGAGGCGAACGCGTCCACCGTGACGATGCGTCCGGCCTCGACCCCGGCGGAACGCAACCGGTCGACCTCGGCAGCGTCAGCGATGATCGGGCCCGGCGGCACCCGCGGCAGGATCGACGCCAACTGCTCGTCGGGCGCTCGATAGTTCAGAGGCGCAAACGCCGCCCCCGCCAGCGACGCCCCGAACAACGCGACCGGCAACACGTCGGAGTTCAGCCCGAAGTAGCCGACGGCCTCGGCGCCTTCCTTCTCGAACAACACAGCCGCGCGCCGAGCGGCTGCCAGCAACGCAGAAGAGGTGAGGCCCCCCGACGAAGAGCCGACGCAGACCCGGTCGGGGTCGCCCTCCGCCACCATCTCCAACAACATGGCGATGTTCATGGCGACAGCTCCCCCCGGTCCGACGCTGTGCGCTCAGTGTTCGAAACGAACGCGGCGGCGCTCAGTCCGACGCGGGCAGCGGCTTCGCGCCCTTGACTTCGAGGACGGTCTCGCCCACCGAGATCGAGCCTTCGCCCGCCTTCGTGCACAGGATCTCGATGCCGAGCGCCTCGTCGGCGTAGCGCTTCCCGAGTTGCGTGCCGCCGTCGAGGCCGGCCGCCGGGGCCTGCGTCGTCACGTCGGCGTCGATCGCCACGAAGGGCTGACCCCCGCAGCGCAGGTCGATCGCCTCGCCGGGCGCCTTGACCACGACCACCTCGCAGGCGTCGGTGGCGCTCCGCAGCCTCGTGCCTGCCTTCAGTTCCATCCCCACCGCAGCGTCCTCGCTTTCGACTTGTCTCGGCGACCCGACCCCCAACCTTCCGGCCAAACCTTTAGGTGGAGGGGGTCCAGGATATTCGCCGCCCCGTACCGCCCTCGTCGGGGAGGCGGCCCCGACCCCTTTCTACCGCCGGCGGCTGGTGGAGCGCATCCTGGGTGTTCACGGAGCGTGAGAGAATGCTCTTTGGGGGCAAGGCCGCTTGGCAACGGAGGAATTGATGGAGGAGGAGTCGAAAGGCTCGGACGTCTCGGTTGGCTCGGACGTCTCGGATCGCCCGGACGTCCCGGATGTCTCGAATGGCCCGGCCTCGGACGTCGCGGACTCGGACCCCGACCCGGACTCGGACGCCTGGGACTCGGAAGGCTCGGAGGGCGCAGGCTGGTTCGCCGACCCCGACGTCGAGGGCCAGGAGCGCTACTACGACGGGTCCGAATGGACCTCGGAGACCCGCGCCGCCGATCCCGACGCGCCGCTGGCCCACCTGCCCGAACACACCGGCGAGCTCCAGCGTGCGCTGGCGGCGGCGACCGCCGACATCGACGACGTGGAGGACCGGCTGGGGTCGCTGTTCGATCGAGCGGAGCAGCACGGCGAGCGGGGCGGGCGGGCCCGCAAGCAGGCCGCCGCGGAGGCGGCCGGAAGGGCGGCCGAGGGCACGGCGCTCGCCGATTCGGTGTCGCAGGAGCCGGCGCACGCTGACGCCGAGGGTGCTGCCGAGGGTGCTGCCGAGGACGGCTCCGTGTCGGGGTTCGCCGGGGCGGACGAAGATGACGACGCCCTGCCCGAGCTCGACGAGGACCTGGCCAGCGAGGAGCCCGAGAAGGTGAAGAAGGGCCTCTTCCGCCGCCGTTCCTGATCCGGAATTGGGTTGATCGGCGGGCTGCATTTGCCGATGACATGAGAGAGAGGTGGGTCGGGCGCACTTGGCGGCGTGCCGGCCTCAGTGGGGAGGAGCACGAGTGACCCAGGCACCGGGCTGGTATCGAGACCCGTTCCATCGCGGGCAAGAGCGCTACTGGGACGGGCACGTGTGGACCCAGGGGGCCCGGGCCGAAGAGACGGAGGCGGCCGCCGCCGTGTCGCCGACCGAGGCGGGTGACCGATCCGAACCACAGCCCACCGGTGCCTTTCGCGGTACGTCTTCGATGCCGCCTGCGCATGTTCCGCCGGCCGCACCGACGCCGTTCGCACCGACGTCGTTCGCACCGCTCGGTGCACCGCTGCACGCGGCGCCCGCCGGCCAATCCGGCCTGTGGGCACCGCCGACCGTGGGTGGGACGGGTCCGCAGCACGCCAAGCGGGACCGACGTGGACGCAATGTCATGTTCGGTATCGCCGCCGCGGCCCTCGTGTTGGTCGCGGGCGGCGTCAGCACAGCTGTCCTCCTGGGCGGGTCCGGCAACGCGTCGGCCCAGGAAGCCGTCGCCACCGCCGCGACGCAGACGAACGCGCAGTCGGCGGACATGTCGATGTCGATCGACGTGAGCTTCATGGGCCTGCAGGAGAAAGTGAGCGCCAACGGCGCCTTCGACTTCGCGCACAAACTCGGCACCATGACCATGACGATTCCGGTCAACGGCACGCAGTACACCGAACAGGAGATCATGGACGGCTCGACCGTCTACGTGAACATCGGCGGCTTGAGCAGCGGCCTGGCACCGACGAAGCCGTGGATCTCCGTTCCTGCCGGCCAACTCAACGGCTCCAGCAGTGCGCTCAACACGCTCGATCCGACATCCCTGCTCCAGCAGCTCCAATCGTCCGGCGGGACGGTGACGTCGGTCGGGCCGACCACCTACGAGGGGACGTCGGTCACCGAGTACGCAGCCACGCTTCCCGCCTCGGCGATGATGGGTCAGATCGGAAAGCTGCCTTCGTCCCTGCAGCAGAGCGTGTCCGGGCTCAACCTGCCGGACATGCATATGAACGTCTACGTCACGCAGGACAACTTGCTCAAGGCCCTTTCGGTGCCCTCCTACTCGGTCTCGTTCTCCGGTCAGTCCATGTCGATCGGCATGACGATGGTCTTGTCGAACTACGGCACCGCCGTGAACGTGACGCCGCCGTCGGCCGACCAGGTCCAGCCCTTCTCGCAACTCGGTGGCGGCCTGGGCAACAGCGGATCGACGGGGAACACCGGGAACTCGGGCTCGCCGGTCTGAACGAGGGAGGGCCGAAGGGCTCTGGTCCCGACGACCGTCACTCGCCGCTCCCGGACCCCGAGGCGGCCCGTACCGCCTTGGCCACCTCCCCCCAGCGCTCGAACGCGCCCGGGTCGCGCACGACATCGGCACCGGTGAAGTAGGAGACCACCCTCGTCGCCATGCCGCCGTACTTGGCGACAATCTCGTCCCCGATCGAATCCCAGGACCCGACCGTCGTGAACTCCTTCAAGATGTCGTCGTCGATCACCTGGGCCATGCCCGGGATGTCGCCGGCCCGCTGCCGCTCGCGGATGCGCTCGGTCGTCCCTTCCCGGTCGAGCTGCTCGAAGATGAACCCGTAATTCGGCGTCGACCCGTAGAAGGCGACCTGGACCCGGGCCATCTCGCGCCACTTCGACACTTCCTCGTCGGTGTCGCCCACGCACAAAAACGCGGGCACGATCACCTCGAGGTCGTCCACGCTCCGGCCCGAGCGCGCCGCGCCCGCCCCGAGCTCCAGCAACACCGTCTCGCGCAGATAGATCGGCGTGTTCAACGGGTGTACGTGGATGCCGTCGGCAACCTCACCGGCCATCCTGAGCATCCACGGGTTCACCGCGGCGATGTCGATCGGCGGGTCGTCCACGTCGATCGGCCCCGGCGACCACATCGGCGGCAGCAGCGAGAGGTTGTAGTACTCGCCGGAGACCGCCGGCGGCTCGCCGGTCCGGAACGACCGGAAGATCTGTTTCACCGCCAGGACGTAGTCGCGCAGCCGGGGACCCGGAGGCGAGAACTCGACCCCGTAACGCCGCTCGATATGCGCCCGCACCTGCGCCCCGAGCCCAAGCCGGAACCGGCCCTCGCTCGCCTCGGCCAGCTCCCACGCCACTGACGCGGTGACCATGGGGCTGCGGGGGAACGCCACCGCGATCCCGGTCATGAGGTCGAGCTCGCCCGGGGCGGCCGTCGCCAGCTGGCCGATGGTCAGGTAGGCCGTGCGCCCGGCCTCGGTCACCACCAGGCCCGACAGCCCGACCTCCGCCGCGCGCCGACCGAGCGCCGCCGCCCGCCCCAACGGCTGCGCCGGCAACATGGCGTCGAACTTCAACGCGCCCGAAAGACCCCGATCTGTCGTCACGCGGCGTCAGCGCCCGGCGGCACCACCTGGCCGTCCCGCCGCACCGGTACCCAGGCGTTCGACGACGACCAGTACTCCGCGCTGTGGTCGACGCTGCCGGCCGTGGCGTAGTGGTACACCATCGCGGCGCGGATACCGGCCGACCTGTTGTCGGTCGAGCGGTGCATGAGGTGGCTGTCGAAGACCAGCAGGTCGCCCGGCGACATCAACACCGGCTCCGACGACGACATGTCGTGGTCGATGATCTCGAAGTAGCCGTAGTTCGCACCGGGCCGCCGGTCCGGCACATGTGCGTGCACGGGCTCGGACTGCGAACCGGGCAGCACGTGCAGACACCCGTTGGGCAGCGTCGCCTCGGTGACGGCCAGCCACACCCCCACGACGGGACGCGCCGGTTCGAAGGGGAAGTACAGCGAGTCCTGGTGCCACGGCTGGCCCCACGCACCCGCCGTCTTGAAGATGAATTGCGAAAGGAACACGTCGATGTCCTGGGCGATCAGCGGTGACACCAGGTCGACCACCTCCGGCGAGTGGGCGAATTCGGCGAACACAGAATCCTTGTGCAGCCGGAAGATCTTGGACACCGCGTCCTCGGGGTTCGCGACCTCCGCCTTGGCCTTGTTGCTCTCGGGCAGGATCCAGGCGCCCACCGAGGCCGCCTGTTCGGGGTCCCGGACGAGCTCGGTCACCCGCTCGAGCATCGCCTCGCAGGTCGCCGCGGCGGCGAACCCGTCGACCCGGAAGTACCCGCGCTCTTCCCACGATGCCCGCTGCTCGTCGCTCAGCACGGTGTCCGTCCCCCGCCCCCCGGCCTGTGACCGCTCATATACACACACCTATACACACATCACCACGCCGCGGGCCAGCAGTCCATGTCCCAACACCAGGTCCGAGCCCTACCGGCCGTTCACCGCAGCGGCGACGCCGGCGCCGGCGGCAAAGGCGAACCCGCAGGTCGCGGCCACGCCAAGGGCGTCACGTCCGACGCGATCACCTCGCCCATCCCGATCCCGGCCCGCTCCACCGACGGATGGGGAAACCGGCCGGCCCCACGGGTCGAGCCGTCGGCGAAATAGATGACCGTGTGCACACGACGGACGGCACCGCTGCGGTTCGCCCCGGCCAGGTGGAACGTCAGGCCGTGGTGGAACGCCACCGCGCCCGCCGGCACCTCGACGAACACGGGCTCGATCCCCGCCAGCTCATCCCTCCCGAGCACGCCGTCGGCGCCACCGTCCCCGTCCCCGGTGAAGATGTTCACGAACTCGCGCAGCCCGAGCCGGTGGCTCCCCGGCAGGTACCCCATGGCGCCGGTCTCGAGCGTCGAGCCGTCGAAGGGGATCCACGCCGTGATCGTGTTCGTCTCCACGATGGGCCAGTACGGCTGGTCCTGGTGCGGGTCGGTCTCCCGTCCACCCGGCTCCTTGTAGAGCGCCTGGTCGTGCCACAGCCGCACCGCGCCGACGCCGAGCAACCGGGCCGCCGTCTCGGCCAGCAGCGGATGGAACGTCAGCGGCCGCACGGCCTCGCTGTCCTCCCACAGGTTCTGGCACTGGATGAAGCTCTGCTCGTAGCGCGACTTCTCCGCCAGGGTCCGCGTGTCGGCACCGCTTCTTGTGGCGACCGCCTCGTCCACCGCCGACCCGTACCGGCGGCGTTCATCGGACGACAACAGGCCGGGGACCACGACGAACCCGTCCCGCTCGAAGTCCTCGACCAGCTGCGGCGTGAGCACCGTGTCCACCGTCGTCACGTCGCCGGCTCCTGACGCACCTCCCGGATGTAGCCCACCATCTCGTGCACGCTCGGCGACTCGAGCCACGCCGTCAGGTCGCGGTCGTAGAGCGCCGAGGGCTCGGGACCCTGGTCGAGGAAGTGCGGCTCCGATGCCATGAAGCGGCCGTCGAGGAGGCGCACCTCCGTGATCACGTCGGCGTAGGGGAGCTTCGTCGCGGCCGGCGACCCGAAGCCGAAGACGCGTTCGGACCCCATCACCGCATTGGCCGCGGCGCGTCCGGTGAGGAAGGGCCGGTAGTCGTTGCGCTCGAGCTCGCCGGCATAGGCGTCGAGCACGTGCAGCGCACGGTCGAGCACCTTCTGATCGAAGCCGTAGAAGACGTTCGGTGCGGGCAGGTCGCCCCAAACCCCCCACATCCACCAGCGCACGTCCGGCGGCAGATCATCCATCGCCCGCTGCACCCCGCGACCGACGGTCTCGTGGCCATGGTGGACGTCGTGGGGCGAAGGCGACACGACGATCTGCGCGTCGTGCTCTTTGACGAGGTCGGGGAGTTCCGTAGCGAGTCGCTTGGTCGCTGCGGCGCGGTCGGCGTCGAGGTCGAGATTGAGCGGCGGGTCCAAGAAGACGGGCACGAAACCCGCCCGGCTCGATGCCTCCTCTGCCTCGGCGCGCCGGCGGTCCCACTGTCCTTCGAATCCCAGGCTGGCGACGACGCTGACCACCGTCCAGCCGCGGTCGCGCAGGTGGAGCAGAGCGCCGGGGCACCCGACGGCCTCGTCGTCGGGGTGCGGCGCGACATGGACGACGGTGGGCGCCACAATCGAGGAGGTTAAACCACAGCGTCGTCCCAGGTAACAGGGATGGTCGGGCCGTGCCGGCCGAGCAGAACGGTCGTGCGACGGGCAAGATGTGCCGATGACCACCGCCAGTGCAACAGCGGCCACGGCGACCCCTCCGGGGTCGGCGGCGTGGTTCGCCCTCGATGTCGAGGCCGTGGTCGCCGGGGTGGGCAGCGACACGGCACGGGGTCTCACGTCGGGCGACGCCGCCAGCCGGCTCGCCCGCTTCGGGCCCAACGAAATCACCAAGGAGAAGCCGCCGTCGGTGTGGGCGGTCGCCCTCACGCAGCTGCGCGACCCGATGAACATCATGCTCATCGCGGTCATCGTCATCAGCCTGCTGATCAGCCAGTTCTCCACCGCGCTCATCGTCGGTTTCCTCGTGGCACTGAACGTCGTCTTGGGGACGCGCCAGGAGCTGAAGGCACGGGCGAGCGTCGACGCGCTGTCCAAGATGCAGGTCCCCCAGGCGAAGGTCCTCCGCGACGGCGAGCTCAGGCTCGTAGCGGCGTCGCAGATCGTGCCGGGTGACGTCGTCATGCTCGAAGCGGGCGACATCGTCCCCGCCGACGGACGCATCGTGCGCGCCGCCACGCTCGAGACGCAGGAGGCCGCGCTCACGGGGGAGAGTGCACCGATCCCGAAAGACGCGGCGACCCTGCCGTCGCCGGACGTCGCGCTCGGCGATCGGACCAACATGGCGTTCCAGAACACCTCGGTCACCCGCGGCACGGCGGCCGTCGTCATCACTGCGACGGGCATGCAGACCCAGATGGGTCAGATCGCCACGATGCTGACGTCGGTCACCCGGACCCGCTCGCCGCTCCAGAAGGAGCTCGACTCGCTCACCAAAGTGCTGGCGGTCATTGCCTGGACGGCGGTCGCCTTCATCTTCGTCGTGGGCCTGGCGCGGGGGATCCCGGGCAAGCAGCTGCTCCTGCTCGGGACCGCCATGGCCATCTCGGCCATCCCGACGGGCCTGCCCGCCTTCGTCTCCGGGCTGCTCTCCATGGGGGCGAAGCAGCTCGCGGAGGCCAAGGCGATCGTGAAGAACCTGACCGACGTGGAGACGCTCGGCGCGACGAGCGCGATCAACAGCGACAAGACCGGCACGCTCACCATGAACCAGATGATGGTGTCCGACGTCTACGCCGGCGGCTCGTGGTTCACGGTCGAGGGCGAGGGCTACGGCAAGACCGGCGAGATCCGCGCCGCCGCCGGAACCCCGGTGCCCGACTTCACCCGGCTCGCACTGGGGCTGTGCCTCGACAGCGACGCCACGGTCGACGACGCCGGCAACGTGGTCGGCGACCCGACGGAGGCCGCGCTCGTCGTGCTGGCGGCCAGGCTCGGGGTCGACGCGGATGAGACGCGGCGGGCCTACCCGCGGCTGGCCGAGGTGCCGTTCGACTCGGAGTACAAGTTCATGGCCACCTTCCACGAGGTGACCGTGGACGGCACGACGACGGTGGTCGAACTCGTAAAGGGGGCTCCGGACGTGGTGCTGGCCCGCTGCAGCCAGTCGGGCGGGCCTTTCAGCGACGCGCAGGTGCCGATCGCGGACGTGCGGTCGGACCTCGATGCCGCCAACGAGCGCATGGGGGAGCAGGGGCTCCGCGTGCTCTCCTTCGCGGCCCGGGTTGTGACCGAGGGCGAGCAGGCGACCATGCGTGAGAACCCGATGTCGCTGACGCACGATCTGGCGTTCGTCGGCATGGTCGGCATCATCGACCCCCTGCGGGCGGAAGCGAAGGGCGCCGTCGAGACGGCGCTCGGTGCGGGGATCGACGTGCGCATGATCACGGGCGACCATGCCATCACGGCGGCTGCAATCGGCAGGTCGCTCGGTCTCGGCCCCGGGGCGATCAGCGGCGCCGAGCTGCAGATGCTCTCCGACGACGACCTCCTGGCACGGCTGCCGAACCTGCACGTCTTCGGGCGGGTGACCCCCGAGGACAAGCTCCGGCTCGCCCGGCTCATGCAGCGGTCGGGTCTCATCGTGGCGATGACCGGCGACGCGGTCAACGACGCGGCGGCGCTCAAGCAGGCCGACATCGGCGTCGCCATGGGCAGCGGGAGCGAGGTCACCAAGCAGGCGGGCCGCATGATCCTGACAGACGACAATTTCGGCACCCTGGTGCACGCGGTCGAGATCGGCCGCCGCGTCTACGCCAAGATCGTCTCCTACGTCCGCTTCCAGATGACCCAGTTGCTGGGCTTGGTCTTGTTGTTCGTGGTGGCGACGGCCTTCAACATCAACAGCGGCGTCGCCCTGACGCCGTCGATGGTGCTGTACCTGCTGTTCTTCTTCACGGCCTTCGGGGTCATCGTCATCGCGTCGGACCCGGGCGACTCCGACGTCATGACGCGGCCGCCACGAGACCCCAAGGTCCCCATCACCAACCGCAACGCGGTGTTGTCCTGGCTGCTCTACGCAACGGCACTCTTCGTGGCGGCATTGATCCCGCTGGTGGCGGGCCCCGACACCCCGCATCCCACCAAGCCCTCGGCGTCGCTCACCATGACGTTCGCCGTCATGGGGCTCGGCACAGTGTTCAATGCACTGACCAACCGGCGCGACCCGGCCAGCGGGCTGACGTCCCCGGTGCTCAAGGCGGTCGGCATCTCGGTCGTACCCGTCGTGATGCTCGTCCTGGCCACGCAGCTGCCGGCGCTGCAGAGCGGGCTGCTGACCCAGGCCCTCACCGGCCGCCAGTGGCTGGCCTGTATCGGGCTGGCGCTCATCGTTCCAGTGGTAATCGAGGGATCGAAGTGGCTGCGTCGTCGTGGCGCCGGCGCACCAGGCCTGATCGACGTCGAGTCCGCGGTGACCGGTTCGCGCAAGGGGGTGGCGGCGTGAGCAAGGGGCCCGCGAACGGGAAGAGGACCGGCAAAGCGGCGGGGAAGGCAGCCGGGACGGCCGGGACGGTGGCTAACGCCGGGAGCGAGGCGAAGGACCCGCTGCCACTGATGAAGCGCAAGGAGTACGAGCACGAGTTGCGACGCCTCCACGGCGAGCTCGTGGCGATGCAGCAGTGGGTCAAGTCCTCGGGTGCGAAGATCGTCATCGTCTTCGAGGGCCGCGACACGGCGGGCAAGGGGGGGGCGATCAAGGCGATCACCGAGCGGGTCAGCCCGCGGGTGTTCCGCGTCGTCGCGCTCCCGGCACCCAACGAGCGCGAGCGCTCACAGATGTTCGTGCAGCGATACATAGGACATTTTCCGGCGGCCGGTGAGGTCGTGATCTTCGACCGCAGCTGGTACAACCGGGCGGGGATCGAGCGAGTCATGGGCTTCACCACCGAAGAGGAGGTGCATCGGTTCCTCGACGGGGTGGCGTACGTCGAGCAGACGATGGTGGGTTCGGGTATCCAGCTCATCAAATACTGGCTCGAAGTGAGCCAGGACGAGCAGACGCGTCGACTCCAGAGCCGGATCGACGACCCGCGCAAGATCTGGAAGCTCTCCGACATGGACCTCAAGTCCTATTCGAAGTGGTGGGACTACGAGCGCGCCCGCGACGACATGTTCCGGGTCAGCGACACGGCCTGGGCGCCCTGGTGGGTGGCGCACAACGACGACAAGAAGCGGGGACGGCTCAACATCATTTCCCACTTGCTGAGCCAGGTGCCCTACGAGCCGCTCGGGCGTGCCGACGTCGAGCTGCCCAAGCGCCAGAAGAAGCCGGCCAATCTGCCCGTCGCACCGCCGGTCCGGGAGATCCCGACGCCGTACTCCTGAGCCGACGGCGGCTGTTCAGCCCTCGAGAGGTGGCATTCCCACCATCATCCGGAACTCATCCGTCGTGTTGACCTTGGGGAACGGCTCGGCGGGTACCGCAACACCGAGGCGCTCGCAGATGGGCTCCCACCCGTCGGCCGGCGTCCATTCGAGGAGCCGTTCCTTGGGGACACCGGCGCGCACGGCGGCGTTGTGCGTGTGGAAGGCCTCGATCATGGCGTCCTTGTCCTCGAGCTTGTCGCTGAAGCGCTCGCCGAACATGCGGACCAATGCGGCCATCCATTCGTTGCCGTCGTCGATCATTCCTCTCATGCCGGCGAAGATCGTGTTGGTGCAGCTCGTGTACCAGGAATCAGGGTCGCGTGTGGAGAGCAGCACCAGCGCGTCGGGATTCGCCGCGGCGAGCTCGGGCCAGAAACTGGCACCGGGCCAGTCGACCTGGGCCGTGTAGGGCTCCATCAGCGCGTTCCAGTCGATCTGCTGGCCGTCGATCGCTTGAATCCAAGTCGGAATCTGCTCGGGACTGACCATGATCACCTCGATCATGTGATGGCAGGTCCCACCCAGCAGAGTCTCGAGCGCGTTCTTCAGCGAGTGCGTCCCCGTACGGCCAACTCCGGCACCGACGACCTTGAGCATGTGGGCCTCCCTTGTCCTCGCTCGCGGAACGGCAGAACCTACCGCGATTGCACCTTTGCTGCAGTGCTCATCGCGCGGAGAGACTGCGGTCGTGCCGAGCGTGCGGGTCAATGACATCGAGCTCTATTACGAGGTTCACGGCGAGGGCTCGCCGCTTCTTCTCATCCCGGGACTCGGCGTCGACGTCAACTTCTTCCGTGGGATCATCGACGACCTGGCGAGGAGCTGCCGCGTCGTCGTCTTCGACCCGCGTGGCGCCGGCCGGAGCGACAAGCCGGATATCCCGTACTCGATCGATGGCATGGCCAAGGACGCGGCCGCGCTCCTCGGCCACCTCGACATCGAACGGACCACCGTGCTCGGTTGCTCGATGGGCGGCCGCACGGCGCTGATGCTCGCGCTGGACCACCGCGCCCTGGTCGATCGTCTCGTGCTCGCGGCGTCGTCCGCGTTCGTGCCACCGGACCGGATGTTCACGCGGCGCTGGCTCATCATGGACGTGCTCTCGCACATCCCGGTCCCGAAGAGCATCGACCCTCAACCGCGCTACGCCTGGCGACGCCAGCGTGACGCCTCGAGAGGCTTCGACTGCTCCGACAGGCTCGGTGAGATCGACATGCCCACCTTGGTCGTGCACGGGACCGACGACCACATCGTGCCGTTCTCACTCGGCCAGAAGATGGCGCGTCAGATCCCCCACGCGCGCCTTGTTCCCGTCCCTGGCAGTCACCGGGCCCTGTTCAGCTCCCACGCAGACCGGCTGGTCGAGGAGGTCACACATTTCATCTCGTCTTCGGGATGCTGAAAGTAGGGTTCGTTCGTCATGGGACTGGTTCAGGAGCTGGCCTACGAAGTGCCACAACCCAACGGGTTCCAGCGAGCGATGTGGCGGATCACGTCGTCTCGGCCTGGTGCATGG
This sequence comes from uncultured Acidimicrobiaceae bacterium, assembly GCA_963777485.1. Taxonomy (GTDB): domain Bacteria; phylum Actinomycetota; class Acidimicrobiia; order Acidimicrobiales; family RAAP-2; genus Bog-473. Next base: position 486,573 of record CAVZQP010000002.1, read on the forward strand.
TTCTTCGCACGTGTGTCGCACCACATCGACCTGTTCGTGCTCAAGGTGAGCCGGGGGCGTTGGACGTTGGCTCGGCTGGTGGCCGGCATCCCGGTGATCACACTCGTCACGACCGGCGCGCGGACGGGCCAGCGGCGATCCACGCCGTTGCTCGGCGTGCCGATGGGTGACGACCTGGCCATCATCGGGACCCGCTTCGGCCAGCACGGCACGCCCGGGTGGTACTTCAACCTGTGCAAGGAGCCTTCAGCAGAAGTCGTCTACAACGACCGGGCCGTTGCCGTCACGGCGCGCGAGGCCGAGGGCGCCGAATGGCAGGAGGCCTCGGATCGAGCGCGGCGCATCTACGGCGGCTACGAGGCGTATGCCCGGCGGATCACGGACCGCCAGATCCACGTGATGGTGCTCTCGGCCTGATGATCTAACCAGAACACTCTTGACCGATTACTCTAAATAGAGTATTCTGACCAATCGTGCCTAGATGGTCCCGATCGAATCCCCTGGCCCTGGCGGTGCTGGTCAGCCTCTACGAGAAGCCCATGCACCCCTACGAGGTGGCGCAGACGCTGCGGGCCAGGGCCAAGCAGGAAAGCGTCCGCCTGAATTACGGCTCGCTCTACGCCGTGGTCGACGCCCTGGAGAAGAAGGGCTTCGTCAAGGCGACGGGCACGGTGCGGGAGGGAAAGCGACCCGAGCGGACCGTCTACGAGATCACCGACGACGGCGCCCGGGAGATGAACGAGTGGATGACCGACCTCATCAGCACGCCGTCGAAGGAGTACCCCGCCTTCCTGGCCGGGCTCTCCTTCCTCCCGTCACTGCCACCGGACGAGGCCCTCGCTGCGTTGCGGTCGCGGCGAGAGGCGCTCAACGTCAAGCTGGCCGGCATGCGCGGCGCGATGAAGGCGGCGCGTGACGCGGGGCTGCCGCGCATATTCGAGCTCGAGAGCGAGTTCGAAGAGCAACAGCTCAAGGCCGAGCTGAAGTTCGTCACGGGCCTCGTCGAGGAGATGACCGCCGGCACGCTCGAGGGTCTCGAGATGTGGCGGCTGTTCCATACCGAAAGCTTCAACCCCGAGGAGGTGGCGTTCACGTTCGACTTCCCCGAGGAATGAGAGAGAAATGACCCGGGGCCGCGTGTAGCACCACGCGGCCCCGGGCCCACACACCACGAGCCCGACCCGCAGAGGGATCTTCGCCCGAGGCAGCACTCAGAGCGTAGGCCACCTCCGTCGAGCGGACTCTGCAGCAAACCCTGCGCCGTCACTGTCACAGACGACGCGTGCAGGGAGTCCAAAGCAGGACGCATACAGAGCACGACGAAAGGAGGCGCGCATGGACGCGCTCATAGAGGCACGCGGCCTCAAGAAGAAGTTCGGGAAGGTCACCGCCCTCTCGGATCTCAGTTTGGAACTGCCGGCCGGACAACCGGTGGCGATCCTCGGCCCGAACGGGGCGGGCAAGACCACCTTCATCCGGATGGTGGCGACGCTCATCCGGCCGGACGAGGGGACCCTCCGGGTGAGTGGCCGGGACGTGGTGAAGGAGCCGATGGCGGTGCGCCGCACGATCGGCCTCGCCGGACAGGCCGCCGCAGTCGAGGAGATGATGACCGGGCGGGAGAACGTGGTGATGGTGGCCCGCCTGTACGGCCAGGGGCGGCGCGAGGCGGTGGCCTCCGCCAAGCGGATCCTCAGCCAGATGGGGCTCGAGGACGCGGCCGACCGGCGGGTGAAGACGTACTCGGGCGGCATGCGGCGGCGCCTCGACCTCGGGGCGAGCCTGGTGGGCGCGCCGCGGCTGCTGCTGCTCGACGAGCCGACGACCGGGCTCGACCCGGGCAGCCGCAACGAGGTGTGGGACGCCATCCGGGAGATGGGGGCGGGCGGCACCGACATCGTGCTGACGACGCAGTATCTCGACGAGGCCGACCACCTGGCGGCGCACATCGTCATCATCGACGGAGGCCGGGTCATCGCCGAAGGCTCGCCCGACGAGCTCAAGTCGCGGGTCGGCGCCGACATGGTCGAGCTGCACACCGCCGACGTCGAGACCATGCGGCGGGCGGCAGAGGTGCTCGGCGCGCTGGGCGTGGCCGAGCCGTCGACCGACCCGGCGATGCGGCGCTGCTCCATCGTGGCGCCGTCGGGTTCCAAGTTGCTCCCGCTGGTGGTGCGGGCGCTGGACGACGCGGAGCTGGCGGTGGAGGACATCGCGCTCCGGCGGCCCACATTGGACGAGGTGTTCCTGGCGTTGACCGGGTCCGCTTCGTCTTCCACCGATCACAATCCGACGAGCCCGAAGGAGGGTGCAGCAGCATGACGATGGACATCACATTGGAGGCGCCGGGTCGTCCGGGGCCGGGGCCGGGGCCGGGGCCGGCCGCGAAGGCGGCGGCGGGTGCGAACCGCGGGGCGTCGTATCTCGTCGCCTCCGGCCAGGTGGCGATCCGGACACTGAAGCAGTTCGTCCGGACGCCGGCGCTGATCATCGCGGGGACTGCGCAGGGCGCGCTGTTCCTGCTGATCTTCCGCTACGTCTTCGGCGGCGCGGTCGGACACACGGGGGAGTTGAACTACGTCGACTTCCTGGTGCCGGGCTTCGTCGTCACGGGCGTCCTGTTCCAGGGTATGGGCGCGTCGTCGGGCGTGGCAGCCGACCTGGAGGGCGGGCTGTTCGACCGTTTGCGCTCGCTGCCGATCCGGCAGCTGTCGATCGTGACCGGCCGGGTGGGTGCGGACTCGGCGCTCGTGGCCTGGGGCGCGTTCGTCATGACGGTGATCGGTTTCGCGGTCGGCTTCCGCCTCGGGGGCACCGTGGCGCAGGGGCTGGCGGCCTTCGGGCTGACGGTGCTATTCGGGTTCGCCTTCGTCTGGCTCTTCATCACGATGGGCCTGGTGGCGGGGAGCCCGCAGGCGGCGCAGGGGCTTTCGTTCCTCGTCTTCCCGCTGTCGTTCGTGTCCTCGGCGTACGTGCCGGTCTCGACGATGCCGAGCTGGATGCAGGGCTTCGCCAGTCACCAACCCATGACCTACATGGTCGACTCGTTGCGTTGGCTGACAGGCGGTCCGGCGGCGCATGCGCTGCTGGGGCACTCGCTGTCGTACTACCTCGTGCCGGCGTTGCTGTGGTCTTTGGGCCTGGTCCTGGTCTTCGCGCCCCTGGCGGTGTGGAAGCTGAAGAAGTCGTAGTCAGGGCTCGTGCCGGGCAGACGGGGCGGGGTGGTGGTTGCGGCCGCTACCCCGCCCTTGTGGTGTGAGCCCGGCGAACGAGAGCGTGGTTTTCGTTCAGTCGAGGTATATGGGCAAACCTGCTCAAAACGGGACGATTGAGCAGACCGTTCTACGCAGTGAGCAGGAGGGGGCGCAGGAGGTCCTACTCAAATGCCTACGAAACGAGCAGCTTTCGCCGTATACAAATTCAACTCCACGAAGGAGCACCCCGGGGGCTCACCCCAAAGAGGCACCTCGCCCTGAACCGCTCAGCGCCGCTCGAACTCCTCGTCATCGTGATCGTCGTCACGCGGCGGCCGCCCACCCATCACCCCACCGATGGCACGACGGAGCTTCTCCTGCGACGCGATCATCCAGTCGATGTAGAGGTCGTGGTTCTCCACGTCGGTGACCTCGCCCTCGGCGTAGTCCGAGACGCGGTAGGCGACGCGGTCAGGCAGCTTCTCCCATGAGAGCTCCTTGCCGTACAGCGCCTCGATCCGCTCGCCATTCGACTGGAGCCCCTCGAAGAGCGTGGTGCTGGCCTCCTGCGACGCGCTCTCGATGAAGAAGTCAGACCGCAACTTCCCCCCGGCCGTGAACAGCAGCCCGAAGTGGGTGCCCTTCACCGGTGAGGGCATCGTGATGAAGTTCTGCGCCGGCAACGTCGACATCTGGGTCCAGTGGCCATGGTCCAGGCGGACCCGGTCGAGCCACCGGGACCAGAACTCCCGGTACAGCGCGCCCTTGCCCCCGCTCAGAGGACCGGCCAGTTCGACCATCGTCCAGCCGGCGGGGTCGCGCCACCACTGGGTGCCGAAGAAATCCCGCGAGACGCCGGTGGCCTCCTCGACGATGTGCCGCACCAACGCGGACGGCGTGTACGAGGCCTTGTCGGCGTCCCACACCAGCGGCGCCGAGGTGCGGTTCTGCCAATGCGCACTCCGCCGCACCGGGTCCTCGTGCAACCACTCCTCGAGCTGGGCTCGCAGATCCGAGCCAAGGTCGCTCCGCGGCGACAGGGTGAACATCGTGCCCTCGGCGACGGAGTCGGTGCACACGAGCCGCCGCACCGTCGAAGCATCCTGGATCCGTTTCTTGGACTCCTCGGCCTCGCGCGCCAACGCGCGTTCGGGGCTGATCGTGAAGTCCTCGACGTCGCGCAGCGGGTACACCTGCTTGACCGAGATCATCGGCGCGTCGGTCCCACCGGTCATCCCGCCGCTGTACGAGCGGAACGCAGAAACCTGCACGAGGCGCAGGTCCAGTCCCACCTCGCTCAGCCACACGACCGACGACGTCAGAACGGGCGAGAAGTCACGAGCCAGCAACACGATCCGGGGGCGACGCAACGACTCCGTCGACAGCTCGGGGGCATGCGACTGCAGCTCGGCAAACGCCTCCTCGGCGGACAACGCGAACTGGTTGCGGCTGTGGAAGCGGGCGTAGAGCTCCGCCAGTGAATCGGGCAGCATCCGGCTGGCCTGGGCGGCGAACTTGATAGCGCCCACGTCGGTGTCGGACGTCTTGCCCCACTTGAGTTCCCCCACCACCAACCGGCCGTCCTGGCCGAGCCCGAGCACGGACAGACGGTCGGGCGCAGGCCCGGCGCCGCCCGCGGGGCCCTCGAGGTCGAAGGTGACGATCTTGACGGCCGGGCCGAGGATCTCGGGGTTGGCGGCCAGCCAATCCTGCAGGTCAGCGCGGTTCGCGAGCCCGGCTTCCTCGAGCGAGACCATCTGGGCCGGGGTCGCCACAGACCCGGCCATGGTGAACAACATTTCATCCGCCATGTCCCCTCCTGCCTACCAGGCTAGCCAACTGGGGATGGGATCCAGGACGACCATACCGCCGTATCTCGGCGTCAAGCGGGACGCTCCTGCACCGAGATCGCCAGAGTTTGCCGAAAGTAGTGAGGTTTGTTGCGGCCGAGGTGCAATATGTAGCGGATAGACAGTCTGCCTAAGGACTAGACGGGCGCGCCCGGCGCCACCAGCGGCCATGGCCGCTCGAGCTCCACCACCCGGGCCAGATCGAGCAGCAATTGCTCGGAATGCCGGCGCCCGATGATCTGCATCGAGACGGGCAGGCCACCGACCGTCCCCGCCGGAATCGCCACGGCGGGGTGACCCGTCGTGTTCGCCGGGATCGTGAGTGCCCCGTTGTTCCCGACTGCCACCTCGAACCCGAGCTCGCCGACCAGGTCCCGCCCGTCGATCGTCGTCGGCATCGGCCCCTGGGCGCCGAACGCGACGTCGGGATTCGTGGCGCAGATGACGAAGTCCACCTGCTCGAAGATGTCCGCCATCCTCACGATCACGTCGCGCCGGAACGCCTCAATGTTCTTCGCGGTCTCGGCGGTGAAGTGGTGGGTCGTGATGTTGGCGGCCAGCATGATCTCGGGCGTCAGGTCCGGCTCGCAGGCGGGGTAGAGGTCACCGAGCCCGACGAGCAGGCTGGCGGTGCCCGCCATCGCCCACTCGAGCCCGCCGCGCGGAAGCGAGATCGGCACGTCGACCCGCTCGAGGCCGGCGTCCTTGACCAACAGTTCGGCCGCCTGCTCCACGCTTTCGCGCACGCCCGCGGCCACGACGGCCGCGCCGAGGTCGATGGAGACCGCGACGCGCCGGCCCCGGATCTCCTGCTCGCCGAGACCCGCCTCCCAACCACCGACGCGGGGGAGCGAGAAGGGGTCGTACTCGTCGTAGCCGTTGCACACGTCGAACCACCGGGCCGTGTCACGGACCGACCGCGAGACGCAACCCAACACCGCGGTCAGCGGCTCGATCTCGGTGTGCGGTCCCTTGGGGATGCGCCCGAACGTCGACTTCAGGCCAAACAGGCCCGTGAACCCGGCGGGGATACGGATCGAACCGCCGCCGTCGCCACCCGTGCACAACGGGAACAGCCCGCCCGACACCGAGGCGGCCGACCCGCCCGACGAGCCGCCGGGCGTGCGCTCGAGGTCGTAAGGGTTCGACGTCGCGCCGTGCAGGCGGGTGTAGGTGACGTTGATGCCACCGAACTCCGATGCGGTGGTCTGCGCGGCGAGGACGGCACCCGCCGCCTTGAGGCGCGCGGTCATAGTGCCGTCGTATTCGGCGATGCGGTCCTTGAACACGAGCGACGCCTCGGTCTGCGGCCACCCCGCCACCGGGTCGAGCTCCTTGACGCCGATCGGCACGCCACCGAAGGGCAGGCTGACGTCGGCCGAGGCCGCGGCAGCGCGGGCGGCCTCCTCGTCGACGAAGCAGACCGCGTTCAATTCCGACGCCTCGACCGCCGCCAGTGACCCTTCGAGCGCCTCTGTGGGCGAGATCTCGCCCGCCCAGTAGGCGTCGACGAGCGAGCAGGCGTCTCCCAACCATGGTTCTCCCGTCACAGCGTCGAAGGCTACCGAAATGCCGGGAACGACATCCGAGGTCAGAGCGTGCGCCGCCCCGAATAGGAAATTGCTCCTCTTGACCTTCCGCCTTTTGGGTTCACCCTTGATGTATGCGAATACTTCGGCGAAGGCAGAGCAGGCTCGGCGTCGATGAGGCAGCGAATTGGCCCCACATCACAGGAAGAGACGAGCCCAGGCCCCGCGTCCTCCTGGAGGTCAACGATCCGGCCGAGGCCGATAGCTACTGGCGCTTTCTCGGTCGGAGCGGCTACGACGTGTCGTGGTGTCCCGGGCCGACGGCATCGTCGTCCTGCGTGCTCGTGGATGACGGGCGGTGCGCCTTGATCGACCAGGCTGACGTCGTCGTCACGGCCCTCAAGCCCGACGACGCCTACGCCCGGCCCGTCCTCGAGCATTTGCGTGATCAGGACTGCATGAAGCCCATCATTGCCGTGGGCAGCACAAAACGGTGGAACGCGTTGTTCGCGCGCTTCAAGGTCCTCGACCCCTTCCGGGTCAGGCGGGAGCTGCCGCCAGCGATCCAGGCTGCCCACCATTCGCGTCAGGTTCTCCGAACACTCGTGGAATAGTGATCTCCGCCGCGAGCACCGCGCCGGCCGCGTTGACGCGCATTGTCATCGCGCAGTCCCCGGCGATCCATCGGCCCCGGCAGACGGAATGCGGGCAAACGTGAAGATCGTCGGACTCGAGGTCATTCCCTTTGAGACGTTCGTCGACCGGATTGCCTTCGGCCGGCTCGAGTCCGGGCACCGCGTCGTCCAGACCGTGACCATTGTTCGAACCGACGACGGTCCACCCTCGGAGGGGTACTACTTCGGAGGACACTTCCACGGCGATCGCGACGGCTTGCTCGCCGGCGAAGCCAGCCTCATCGTCGATTTCCTCGGAGCCGTCCTGGCCGGCAACGATCCGCTCGATCGCGAGGAGATCTGGCGTCAGCTCGGGGCGGCCAAGCTGCCCGAGAACGTCGTCAGCGTCATCGACCTGGCCCTCTGGGACCTGGCCGGCCGGGTGGCCGGCCTCCCGGTGCACAAGATGCTGGGGGGCGCCCGCGCCCGGGTGAAGGCCTACGCGAGCAGTTTCAACAACCTGGGGATGCCGGAGGACTACGCCGCGCACGCACTGGAATGCCAGCGCCTCGGCTACCGGGGCTACAAGATCCACCCGTACCACTACTGGAACCCCGAGACCGGCGAGCCGGCGCTGCCCCGGCCGTCCTACCTCGAGTGGGACATCGCAGCGTGCCGAGCGGTCCGCAGTGCGGTCGGGGACGACATGGTCCTGATGTTCGACCCGTGGGGCACCTACGCCACGTACGACGAGGCGCTCGAGGTGGGCCGCATCCTCGAGGACCTCGGGTTCTACTGGTACGAGCATCCGATGCCCGAGTACCGCCTCGACTCCTACGTGCGCCTGGCCGAGGAACTGGCGATACCCATCTGCTCACCCGAGATCCTCGAGGGCGGGATCTACGCCCGGGCCGAATGGATCCGCCATGGCGCGTCGGACATCAGCCGGATCGACGTTCTGCGGGGCGGCATCACGGGCGCGATGAAGATGGCCGCGGTCTGTGACGCGTTCGGTCTGCGCTGCGAGCTTCACATGAGCGGGTTCGGCAACCTGCAGGTTCTCGGAGCCACGACCGAGGACGTGTGCGAGTACTACGAGCGCGGGCTGCTCGGACCGGGGGCCACCTACGAGGGCACCCCGCCGTACCTGCGGTCGCCGTGTGACCCTCTTGACGACGACGGCTACGTGATCGTGCCTTCGCTTCCGGGCCTCGGGTACGAGATCGACTGGGACTTCATCGAGGACCACCGACTGGCCGAGTTGCCGGTCGAACCCATCGCCCCGCTCCACCCACGCTGACGATTCGGGAGAATGAAGCGGCCTACTCGGTCGTCTGCTTCTTGAAGAAGTGCGCCGCCAGCGGTGCCGCCACAGCCAAAATCGCAACCGACCAGATCAGGGCCGCCTCGACCGGATGCTGCATCGGCCAGGCGTGAATGGTCCCGGACGGGTTCGGGTTCCCCCAGAGCACCCGCGCCCCTGCAACGACCGCCGACACGGGGTTCCACGTCGCGATCGCCTGCAGCCAACCGGGCATGTGCTGGGTCGGCACCAACGAGTTCGAGACGAAGGTCAAGGGGAACAACACGATGAAGCCGAACGACGCCGCCGACTCGGGGCTCTTGGAGTTCAGGCCCGCGCACGCGGTGACCCACGAGATCGAATAGGCGAAGAAGATCATGAGGAGGAACCCGCCCACGACCGAGATGTCGTTCGCTCCAGGCCGCCATCCGACCGCGAGCCCCGTGAGCGCGACGATCAACGCGCACAGGAACGACGTCAAGAGATCGGCCATCGACCGGCCCACCAGGACGGCGGACCGCCACATCGGCAAGGCACGGAAACGGTCGATCATGCCCTCGTGCAGGTCGGTCGACAAACCGACCGCGGTGCCCATCGTGGACGTCACCATGTTCAACGCCAGGATCCCCGCCAACAAGAAGTCGACGTAACTCCCGCCTCCTGGAATCGGGATGGCGCCCCCGAAGATGTACACGAACAGGATCGTGAACAGCAGTGGTTGCAGCGTGACGTCCGAGAGCTGCATCGGCTCGCGGGAAATGTGGACCAGATTCCGCCGCGTCATTGCCCAGATGTCCGCCAGCGGGCCGGTCAGCCTGCTCGCCGGTCGAGGGCGGGCGAGACCAACGGGAGCCAGAGTCGTCGTCATGCCCGTACCTCCTCGAGCTCGTCGCGCGCCGAGCCGTCGGCCGATCCGGATGGCGAACCGTTGGGCGAACCATCCCCACCGACAACACCGTCCACACCGTCTACGTCACCGACGGCCGCCTCACCTTCCTCGATGTGCCCGCCCGTCAACGAGAAGAACACGTCATCCAAGGACGGCTGTCGCACCTCGATGTTGTCCACCAGCACCCCCGCGGCATCCAGCGCCCGGACCACCGAGGTCGCCAGACCGGTGGACGCGTCGACACCCGCCGACAACCTCCGGCCGTCCTCGCTCACGTGCACCTCGCCGGCCACCAGCCCTGCGATCGCCGGCACCGCGACATCGGCAGCAGACGACAGCGCCAGCGTCACCTCGAGATGCAACGAGCGCGACGCTTCCTTCAATTCCTGCGGTGTCCCGTCCGCGATGACCCGACCGTGGTCCACCACGACGATCCGCGACGCCAGCTCGTCGGCCTCTTCCAAATACTGCGTCGTCAGCAAGACGGTCACGCCCTCGCCGACCAGCTCCCGGATGGATTCCCAGACCCGCTGCCGGCTCACCGGGTCGAGCCCGGTAGTCGGCTCGTCCAAGAACAACACGGGCGGTCGCGTCATCATCGAGGCTGCCAGGTCGAGGCGCCGCCGCATGCCACCGGAGTAGCCCTTCAGCACCCGGTCGGCCGCGAAGGTCAGCTCGAACCGGTCCAGCAGTTCGATCGCCCGCTCACGTGACGCCGTGCGCCCCATGTCGGACAGCTCGGCCACCAGCACGAGGTTCTGGCGGCCCGTCAACAGCGGGTCCAGCGTTGCGTCCTGCGCCGCCACTCCGATGTGCCGCCGAACCTCGCCGGGCTGGCGCACGACGTCGATCCCCGCCACGGTCGCCGACCCGGCGTCCGGCCGTGCCAGGGTGGTCAGGACCCGCACGGCCGTCGTCTTGCCGGCGCCGTTCGGGCCAAGCAGACCGAGGATGGTCCCGGCCGGCACCGAGAAAGAGACCCCGTCGAGCGCCTGGGTCTCGCCGTACCTCTTCTTCAGCCCCTCCGCCTGAATCATCAGCTCCGCAGCCATCGACATCCCTTACCGGTCGTTAAGTAAAGTTCTTGCCTATCGAAGGGTAAGGGATATACTTACTTGTCGTCAAGTAGGTTTCCATATGGCTATTCATATACACACATGACAATGCCTGCCTCCCCGAATCCCGAAGACCAGGGCCTGATCGACAGCATCGCCGAGCCCGGACCCGGCGTGGAGGTCCTCCATCAGATCGACCCTCTCGCACAGGACCCCTACTCCGACGAGTCCGGCGATGGCGACGACAACGACGACCACTCCCTTGCCCCAGCCGCCGCGGCAAAAGCCGACACCCGCGACCGCATCCTCGATGTGGCTCTCGACCTCTTCACCGACCAAGGCTTCGACGGGACGAGCCTCCGGGAGATAGCCGAGCGCCTCAACGTCACGAAAGCGGCGCTCTATTACCACTTCGAGTCCAAGGACGACATCCTGCTGGCGCTGCACATGCGGCTCCACGAGTTCGGCCGCGAGGCCCTGCTCAAGATGGCGAAGCAGGAGCCCGTCACCCTCACGCAGTGGGGCGAGCTGCTCGATGAGGTCGTCGACGCCATGCTCGCCCAGCGCAAGCTCTTCCTCATGCACGAGCGCAACCAGGCCGCGCTCGAGAAGCTGCACCGGGCCGAGCACGACGCCGAGCACGAGGACCTGCAGAACCAGTTCCGCCGGGTGCTCGCCGACACCCGCATCCCCCTCGAGGACCGGGTCCGCATGGCGGCGTCCTTCGGCGTGCTCTTCTCGGGTCTGTTCCTCTCGGGCGAGGCGTTCGCCTCGACGACGAACGAGGAATTGGGCAGTCTGCTCCGCCGGATCCTCCACGACGTCCTCGGCGGATGACGGGACGGGTCCCGCCGGACCTCAACGGCCCTTTGGCGCAACCGCCTCTTCGCTAACCTCGCCTTTCGTGGAGGCAACCCCGACGTCGAAGTCCGCCGGCCCCAAACACGCGGCCCCCTCCGCGCCGACCGCCCAAACCCACGAGCACCCGTACACGCTCGCCCTCGACATCGGCGGCACCGGCCTCAAGGCGAACATCCTCGATGCCACCGGCGCCTTCGTCGCCGACCGGGTCCGGGTCCCCACCACCTACCCGATGCCGCCCGAGCTGATGGTGGAGAAGCTCACGGGCCTGGCCAAGAAGCTCCCCGAGGCCGACCGCGTCTCGGCCGGCTTCCCCGGCATGGTGCGTCGCGGCCTCGTCCTCAGCGCGCCCCACTTCGTCACCACAAAGGGCCCGGGCACCGCGGTCGATCCCAAGCTGGCCAAGGCCTGGTCCCGCTTCGACCTCGAGACCGCCCTGGGCACGGCGCTCGGGAAGCCCACCCGGGTGGCCAATGACGCCGACGTCCAGGGCGCCGCCGTCATCGAGGGTCACGGATACGAGGTGGTGGTCACCCTGGGCACCGGCTTCGGCACAGCGTTCTTCATCTCCGGCCGCTTGTTGCCGCACATGGAATTCGCCCACGTCGACTTCCGCAAGGGCCGGTCCTTCAACGATGAGCTCGGCGAGCCGGCGCGCAAGAAGGCCGGCGACAAGAAGTGGAACAAGAGAGTGCGCGAGATGATCGCCTACCTCGACACGCTGACCATGTTCGACCACCTCTACATCGGCGGCGGCAACGGACCGCGCGTCAACCGCCGCGACCTGGGCGAGGTCCTCGAGCGCCTCACGGTGGTCGACAACTCGGCGGGCATCCTCGGCGGCATCGCGCTGTGGTCGGACAAGCACGTCGGGCTGAGGGGGCACCATCCAAATGACGACGACTAGTACCGAAGCCGAGGCCGAGCCACTCGCGTGGGACCCGCTGAACGAGAAGTACAAGGCCGACCCCCATTCCATCTGGAAACGCCTGCGCGACGAGGCACCGCTCTACTACAACGAGGAGCTCGACTTCTACGCGGTCAGCCGTTTCGCCGACGTGGACGCCTTCAGTCGCGACCCGAAGACCTTCTGCTCCTCGCACGGCACCGTCCTCGAGATGATCACCGCCGAGAAGGCCGACATCGAGATGATGATCTTCATGGATCCGCCCGAGCACACCCGCTACCGGCGACTCGTCTCCAAGGCCTTCACGCCCCGGCGCATGGCCGAGCTCGAAGAGGACATCCGGTCCCTGTGCGCGCGTCTTCTCGACGAGCAGGTTGGGAAAGAGCAGTTCGACTACGTGCAGGACTTCGGGGCGAAAGTGCCGGCCTATGTAATCGCGGCGCTCCTCGGTGTCCCGCCCGAGGAGCGCGACATGTTCCGTGGCCTCATCGATGCCACGTTTCATCTCGACCCCGAGAAGGGGATGAACAACGAGGCCTCGTTCGAGGCGGTCGTCAAGTTGATGGAGTGGACCACCGCGGCGTTGACCGAACGACAGACCAAACCGCGCGACGACATGTTCACCGATTTGCTCAACGGGGAGATCGTGGACGACGACGGCGAGCTGCGACGCCTCACCATGGAGCAGGCCGTGAACTTCGCCCTCCTTATCGGCAACGCCGGCACCGAGACGGTGGCCCGTCTCCTCGGTTGGGCGGCGCTGACCCTCGACCACAACCCGGATCAACAGGCGGAGCTGGCCGCCGATGCAAGCCACATTCCCAACGCGGTGGAGGAGCTGCTGCGTTACGAAGCACCGTCACCCGTGCAGAGCCGCTGGTGCACCGCCGACCACGAGGTGCACGGCCAGACGATCCCGGCCCGGTCGAAGGTCGTCATGATCACCGGCTCGGCCGGACGGGACGAGCGGGCCTTCCCCGACGCCGACCGCTTCGACATCCACCGCAAGATCGACCACCACGTGTCTTTCGGCTACGGCATCCACTTCTGCCTCGGCGCGGCACTGGCCCGGACCGAGGGACGGATCGCGCTAGAGGAGACGTTCAAGCGGTTCCCGAAGTGGTCCGTCAACATGGCCGCTGCCGTACCTCTCTATACGTCGACGGTCCGGGGTTATTCGAAGCTGCCGATCTCGGTCTGACCAGGCCATCCTTCCGCTCGGAGGGTCGGACAGGGGTCCGTTACACTGGTCAACTCACCAGCGCTCGTAGCTCAACGGACTAGAGCATCTGACTACGGATCAGAAGGTTGGGGGTTCGAATCCCTCCGAGCGCGCAGAATAAGTCCAGTTCAGAGGCCTATATCGCGAAGGGCTTGCTGGCAATCCCTCGGCTGGCAATCTGATTGGCAATCCGCCCATCAAGGGAGATTGCCATGGCAGGTCACCTACAGGAGCGTGGTCCGAAGACGTGGCGCCTGAGCGTCTTCGTCGGGCGGGACCCGCGAACCGGCAGGAAGCGGTACGCCCAGCGGACCGTCCACGGCACCAAGAAGGAAGCCGAGAAGGCGCTCGCACGACTCGTCACCGAGGTCGACGAGGGCCGTCACTCGGCCTCAGCGGCCGGCACTTTCGGCAATCTCCTCGACCGCTGGCTCGAGACCAAGGCTCAATCCGTCGCTCCCGCCACGATCTGCAATTATCGCTGGGTGGCGGAGAAGTACATCCGTCCGGGTCTAGGGCGGGCCCGGCTGGCCAGCCTGAAGGCCGCCGACATCGACTCGTTCTACGTGCGGCTCGCGGCGCAGCCCGGCGAGCGGGGCAAGAAGCTCTCGCCCAGGACGATCCGGATCTGCCACGTGGTCATCCGCCAGGCCCTCGACCAGGCCCGAAAGTGGGGACTCATCACGCGCAACCCGGCGATCGATGCCAGCCCACCCAGATCACGTCACCACGAGATCCATCCCCCGTCGGTCGAGCAGGTGCTGACGCTGCTCGCCGCAGCGAAGGAGTACGACGAGGACTTCGCGACCTACCTGCGAGTTCTGGCCGCCACGGGCTGTCGGCGGAGCGAGGCGCTCGCACTTCGGTGGAACTCACATCGAATGGAAGAAGTCGGAGCTACTGATTGCGCACTCCTTGACGATGGTGGATTCAGCGGTTGTCGAGAAGGACACGAAGACCCATCAGTCCCGACGCGTCATCCTCGACCCCGGCACCATGCAAGAGCTTGAGTCTCACAAGGAGAGGGCCGATGCGCGCGCCTCAGCGTGCGGATGCGACGTTGACCGAGGAGGCCTTTGTCTTCACTTCGGAGGCTGATGGGGGCACGCCGTGGCGACCCGACGTGGCGACGAATCGATTTGGGCGGCTCTGCAAGTCAGTCGGGATCACCGGCGTGCGGCTCCACGATCTGCGTCACTACGTGGCCACGAATCTCGGGGCGGCAGGAACGCCGATCGCGACGATCAGCGCCCGCCTCGGCCATCGAGACCGGGCCACGACACTGAACATCTATCAGCATGCGCTCCCTGCTCAGGATCACCAGGCGGCCGAGTTGCTGGGCTCGTTGCTCGACATCAAACACAATTGACTTGCGAGCGCCCTATGCAGCCTCAGGGCCGCAGCGGCAGCCGTCGGTGCTCATGACAGCATCCACAAACTCGGTCCCGTCGTTGTGGTGGACTCTCGATTTGACCGAAAATCACGGCAGCGTGAGTGCTCCACCCGAAGATGCTCAAGTAGGCGGCCGACACCGCCCCGACGCTCACAATGAGCACCTTCCACCCCGTGGGGATATCTGTCAGTACTGAGGACAGGCCGATGAACACCAACGGCACGCTGGTACCCAGGCCGACCTTGGCGTTCTTTCCCGCCGACGGGTGAATTTCGACGGGAATGTCGAGAAGGGGACCCTGGACGCCGTCACCCGGACGCAGACCGATAGTCGTGTATTTCACTCCACTCGTTATCATCGTGGCCACCATGCGGACAGATTGCACGTCGTACGGTGACCCGATCGAGAGCTGTGTAGGTCCGATCGGCTGAAGTGTCGTCCCATCCAGCACAACATTCATAACCGTTGACGTGGTCATCAATCCACGATGCCTGGAGGAATTCCAGCTCGTACTCTTCACCTGCGGTGAGCCGATAGCTGTGCGACGTGGCATCGATAGCCAAGCTTTGTTCACCATGGTTGAGGCGGAGCACGTAACCGAACCGGGCTGAGGCAAAGGTTTCCGTTCTGGATAGGTAACTGGTAGTGAGCCGGAATACCTCGGGCACCACTTGAGCGTTCGGAGCTCGTACCACGCCACTGTTGTCGTCCGTGAGGACATTTCGGTCCGATCGGATCGCGTATTTTTCGTACGGGAGCGGCAAGCCGTACCCCTCAAGTTTTTGGCGATAGGCCCCTGTCCGCGTCGGATGCATCTCTTTGTGCGGGTCTGCTATCAGACTCGGGAGCTATCAAGGACAGGACATCTCCGACTGCGAACTCCACGAGATGGATGTCGCCCTCTCGAACAGCGTCGACGACTGTCCCGGTACATACGGGAAAGAGAACGGGTGTGAAATACTCGTGAGCCTGCTGCAAAACAAAGTGGACAACTACTTGCTCATTGGCCAGTTCTTGCTTGGTCCACCAGTTCGGAACTGCGTTGTCTAAATACTCCGAGTCTGGAGCGGCGTAATCTACATACTTCGAGTCATATCGGAAGGTCATGCGGTACCCAATTGGGGCTGCAAGAGCGTTCAGAACATCTTGTGCGTATTGGGGCTGAGCGTTCGATGAGAAGAGATACAGCAACTCAGCCTGCCATTCAGGCCGTTTTCATGGCGATTGCCACGCGATCTCGAAGGTCTTCGTATCTTCGTTGAGTGGCAGGCCAAGCCAGGACATAGTCGTGGTCCACGGCCGTTGGCTCCTCGGTCCAAATTGGCACAGGGTCAGATTCGCCTGAGAGTCAGGTCAAGGTCCTCGCCATCGACCACAAGCCAGAAGTGCGTTGTCTCCGCGCCGTTAGTAGCTCGACGGAGTTCGCCACCGAGGTAATCCTGGAGCACGAGAGCCGTGACAGCGCATTGGCCCCACGCTGGGTTCTTTTCCGACCATCTTGCCGGCTCGTACGAGGTGTCACGGGTCCAAGAGGACCTGACAACCTTAAAGAGTTTCATCTTCAGGTCCTGCGTCGCTGTCAACATGTCATCACCTTCGGTGAAGGATTCTACCCAGGAGGTGTGACGGACCCAATGGCCTGCCTCCATTACCTGCTGTACCGAAACTAAGTGGGCGAATGGTCGGCAACACCGCCAGCGAGTCGACTGTGAGAGTCGACCATTATGAGCGCAACGACCTCGATTACGCCGTCGAATTCCGACGCCCCGGTCCTCGGCGGCGACCCTTCTCCCTCCGATGGGCCGCACAGACGCTCACAAGGCCAACAGCCCAAGCAAGCCAAAGAGCGCTGCTGCCCTGATTGTCGCCGCCCTGTTCAAGGTCCCAAGCCAGCCTACGAACGCCTCCTCCGTGGCCGTGGTCCGGGACGACGTGGAAGGAGGGTCCAATCTTTCGCTGCGGCCTCGGTTCGGAGTTGCGCTTCACCTGCTAACGACCTGCGGTACTTCCGAATGACGTCGGTGAGCGACTCCTCGTCAATTGGTGCCGCGAGGATCAGAGACGCCAAGGAGTTCCTTTCGGTTCGTCCGGTCGCCTCCCGATTCGGCCAGAGCTACCAAAGCGTCAAGTCGGTCGCTGATCGGCGCAACTAGGGCCAGCCCGACGTTGTGTTCCGGGCATTCGCGGAGAGGGGTATTCGCGCTGATGCGTTGGCGGCTCTTCAACGGTCTCTCCGACGCCACGATTCCCACTAATCATATGATTGACACGTGTCTATCACGTGATTAGGTTTGGGCCATGATTAAGAGGCCTGTATCATGCCGGTGTTGGCGCTGTGGCATGGCCGAGACGGACTAAGGCTTGAAGGCACGGGGCCGGTTCCCGCTATCGACGGCGAGATCGAGAGCCCTCGGGCGTCCGCAAGATCGTCGACCCGGTGAACTTCCTGTTGGCGACCAGGGATACGGGCTACCGCAGTACGCGCAATGGCGATCGCCGAGTTCATCGACAACGCGTTGCAGGCGTCTGCACGACGGGTGTCGGTCACAGTGGCGCAGGGTGCCGACCCTATTGCCGCTTGAGATCACGATCATGGACGACGGCTCCGGGATGGATGCTGCCAGCGCTTAGACGGGCGCTGACATTTGGCGGATCGACTCGCTTCAACGATCGCATTCGCTCGGGCGCTACGGGATGGGCCTGCCCAATGGCGCGCTGAGTCGTGCCCGACGAGTCGAGGTCTATTCCTGGCAGGGTAGATGAAGTCCTGTGGAGCCGGCTCGACATCGATGAACTCGCAGCTTCGCGGCACCGTGCACTGGCCCCAGTCGAGCTCGCAGAGAACTTCCCGTTCGACACGCATCCACACCCACGGGAACCGTCGTTCGTCTGCTCAGGTGTGATCGCTTGGAGTACAAACGACCGTCGTGGTTCGCTCGGCGACTCAAGGACGAGTTGGGGCGGATCTATCGCCGTTCCTCGACAATGGTCTGAAGCTGAGCGTCAACGGACACCGGGTTGCCGCAGTTGACCCACTGTTCCTCCAATCCGGCGCGTGAACATGGTGCCGGCCATTCGGTGATCAGCTGGTCTACCGGGTACCGACCGACACGGTGAAGGGGAGATACGGGTCCGCTTTGCCGAGTTGCCGATCGACCAATGGCACACGCTCTCCTCTGAGGAGAAGCGTGAACGGGGTATCACCAACGCTCCCTCGGTGTCTGTGCTCCGGGCCGATCGGGAAATCGACCGGGGCTGGTTCTTCATGGGGGTAAGCGACGCGAGAACTACGATGACTGGTGGCGCTGCGAGGTAAGCTTCGATCCTGCCCTGGACGAACTCTTCGGCATCACGCACGCCAAGCAGGCGATCGTTCCGGCAGAAGAACTGCTTGAGATCCTGGTGCCGGACCTGGAGCCCATCGCCCGAGCCCTCAACGGCCGCGTCCGCCAGCGGTTCGAGCTCGTCAAGGCGACGGCTCCGCTGGGCGCAGCGGAACGACAGGCGGGACGAGCGGAGCCGGCGCTGCCTCCTTGCCACGGCGCGCGACATCGTCCCGACGGCACTCAGGGATCTGGTACGAAGCTGGCGGGCAGACTCGCGGGCACACGCACGGCCCCGTACCAGATCAGGGCCACCGAGCTGCCGACGACTGCCGCCTTTGAGGTCGTCGTACGCGACGGGCGACTGCTCCTCCTCCTGAACTCCCGTCACCCCTTTACCGGGACTTGTACGGTCCGCTTGCCATGAGCGAGTCGACCGAGAGATCAGGAGGTAGCGAAGCAGGTTGCTCTTGCCGTCCTGGCCGCGGCGCGGGCTGAGGTCAGCACCTGGCGCCGAGCGGAGCGGACCCAGGCCCGGAACTTCCGGCAGACTTGGGCGGACGTGCTCGCAACCTTCATGAACGCCTGACGATGGCCAGCAGCGCCTGGATACCGCTGCCCAACCCCGCCGACCTGGCGCCGAGCGGACAAGCGAGCCTTCATGGCGCTGGCGCGCGTCCTGAAGCGACCACCAAGCGCGGCATCCCAGCGATCGAGGCGGCTCGTCGGGCTGCGCTTGCGTGATGATCGGCCGGCTCTTGTGGCCGCAGCGTGCCTGCTGTGCGATCTGGTCGAGCAGGGCTGGGTCGTCGAGGTGGATGATGCCGAGCGGCGTCTGCGACACGGCCCCCCAAGGTGGTCGCGGATCCGACGGCTGAGAAAGCATCGGGTCCGCCGCAGGAGCTGCTCAAGCGCGATGAGCAACTGGCTATCCCATCGGTTCGGCGTTTCGTCGCAGAGATGGAGAGGCCCCGCGAGTTCGCCGGGACGCTTCGTGTCGATCTTCAGCCTGATGCGCGACGGGCGGAGCTACGGTCGGCCCTCGAGGACGCTCGCCGAGGATGAGCGATGCCGCGGCCCTGCGGGCAGGTCATCGACCCGTACGTACAGGTCGTCAACGCACCGGAGCGTTGTCGGCACACCGGACTTGCGTCTCGGTGACATCTGGCGCTACTTCCGCCACACCTGGTCGAATCAGTACACCAGCACGCCCGGCCGAACGATGCTGCTCCTGGTCCGGGACCGGGCGGCGCCGTTTCACCCGGTCATCGGCATCGCCGCGCTGGGCAGCGCCATCGTCCAGATCAAGGAGCGGGACGACTGGATCGGCTGGCAGTCGCAGGCCTTCGTGGCGGACGCTGACTGACCAGCCCGACGCTTGCCATGGCCCGCTGGGTGGTGCGTCGCCTGGAGCAGGCCTCAGCGAGCTGTACCTCGACGATCTCCTCGAAGACGGCCTGTATTGGCCGTCGCTGTGGAGTCGCCGACCCACGAAGCCATCGACCGGCTTCGAGAAGGAGGCGGAGGCTCGCGGCGACACGACCACCACCGTTTCGTGCGGCGAGCCGATTTCAAGAGGCACATGGACGGCCGACGATCCGGAGGCCTGGCGACAGCGGGCCGAGTCGGATTTGTTTCGCAGCAAACGATGCCTGGCCCTAGCCGATCTGCTGCGCTCCCGGGCGGCGCTCGGTCCATTTCTGTATCCCAAGCCCAGCCGAGCCGGCCTGGCCGACAGCACTCGCTGATCCCGCTGGGCCGACGGGCGATCGCCGGCATCGTGCGTCGAGCCAAGGCCGAGTCCATCGGAACAGAGATGGCCGACCTCACGGTCTGCGGCGCAATCGCCCCGTACAACGCTCTGCTCGGCGGCAAGCTGGTCAGCATGCTGGCCGTCAGTCCTTCCGTCGTCCGCGCCTACCACGATCGATACGCCGACTACGCCAGCGTCATTGCCTCCTCCATGGCTGGTCGTCCCATACGCCGCCGTACGAACCTGGTCTTTGTCGGCACAACATCGCTCTACGGATCCGGTTCGAGTCAGTACAACCGAATGCGGATTCCCGCCGAGGTGCTGGGCGGTCGGCAGGCCTCGAGTTCCGCGAGCTCGGCAGGTCGCGGTCGTTTGGCACGTCGCACCTCTCGGAGCAGACGGTGTCAGCGCTCTGGTCCGGCTGTCCGAGCAAAGCCGGACCGGTGTCCGAGTCAACAGCATCTTCGGCGAAGGAGTGAATCCCAAGCTGCGCAAGGTGCGGGACGGCATCGACCTGCTTGGGTGGCCGTCCGAAGAATCTCATGCGGCATGGTCGGCAACGGATTGTCTACGGCGTAAGCCTGGTTTCGAACCTTCTGCCGTACCTCATCGGTGCCGACACCAAGCCGCACTACCTCTTTCGACGCAATGTCAAGGACGACGTTGGATGCATCTCGAGAGTGGTGGATTCGACGTTGGCTGGCACCACGTATCCAATCCGACGAGGTGCTGGACGCTGTGGCGTGGCACTCCGACGAGCGCCCGGTTCGGCACGGTGCTCGGGTGCCCGACGCTCGACTCCGTGCCGATTAGTCGAGGATCTCAACACTGAAGACCTCCGAGGCGTTTGTCAGCGTGCCTACTGGCAACGCTGATTCTGAATCATGCTCTCGGTGTAGATCCAGCAGCCGCAAGTGATCACCGACACCGAAGGAAACGACTTCGGAAGACGTCCGCAGCAGCAACACATTGTCCGTCGGCCTTTCCCGCCAGCACCCAACTTCGTGCACCGTTTGGCTTGGACACAGTGCCTTCGAAATCGAACCAGTCGTCTTCTGCGGTGTTCGTCGTTGCCAGGTTGCTCCAGTATTCGTCACAAAGCTGTCGAACTCCGCAGAGTGTGCACATTGACGCTTCTGGACGCGCGCCGGAGGACGCTCCAGCAGGGCCGCTTCTGCGTCGCGAATCTGGTCAGAGACCTTCACGGCGATCTCGTCGAGTTCGCTGTTGGATGGGGGATCGATGTCGACATCGTGCGAGGGATACGCAAGCTTCAAGTGGCGAACGGGAAGAGAATTCGGGTTGAGCTCGTCGTCGCGGCTCCAAAGCAAGGCGTACAGACGTACTTGGTCGGCATGATGGGCATCGGGTGCGCCGGTCTTGTAGTCAGTAATGTCGCAGCCCTCCTCCGACACAGCCAATAGATCGGCCCGACCAGCCAGGCGAAGGGAAGGAACGCGAAGCTCGACCTCAGGATAGAACCCTGGAGCTAAGGGACCACGGACTCCGAGCCACAGCCCCAGCGTCATTCGCGGCGCCACCGATCATGTGAAACGGAGTGCGGGCCATAACGGCCTGTACCCGTTGGCGAATCTCCGGCACTTTGATACGCAAGGCTGTTCTTAGTGGCCCGATGCGATCGCTCATTCTTGGGTTTGGAGCAGCCGTTCGAGTTGATCCTCGATGCCCTGTTCTGCCAATTTGCCATAGCCGCCCAGACTCCTGAGCACAGCGACTGTGGTCGGATCCGCAATCGAGGTGCAGCCGTGCTCGCGAAACTCCAGCAGCAACCGCTCAAGGACACCGTGGACTACGTCACCCATGAGAGCCGGAAGGCTGGGTTTCGCGGGATACCCCCAGTGACCCAGAGGTCGGGATAGCTCGCTCGACTGAGCATCCAGCGTCGCGGGCACTCGGTTGCTTCTCGGAGGCTGGAGTAGCTCCAGGTATGAGGAACTTCCGGCCAGATACCCCAAGTGTCCCGGACCGCCACCGAGAAATGATCTGCGGACTCCATCAGCCAATCGTCTCAATGACTTGCCGGCTGGCGTGCGGGAGGTTACGGGATATGACGATCTCATCGATGAGCCGGACTGGTACGACGCTGCCATACTCCTTCGCATCCCGGAGAGCTTCGTCGGAGGCGTGGTCCGGCGTCAGCGGGCCGTGGACGCCAAAGATGTAGTCCAGACCTCCCGAACGGGCGAGGATCGGCACTTCGAGCATGCCGATCCCTGGCACTTCTAGCGGTGCATTGCGACGAAATTCAATATCGCTGTGGCCTTGACGGACGAGGTCCTCATAAAGACGATCGGCTGCCTGTTCGAGTCTCGGCCTTGTCCAGCACCGGCTCTTCGCCTCGAACCAGGTACCTCAGCAGGCTGGCCGCCAAATGACGGTCGAGTAGGGAGTGTTCGAAGCGGTTCTTGAAGCTTCGTAGACAGCGGTAGCACGAGCTGTCGCACATGGCCGGGCAGCTCTCCAGGAGATGGATGGTGTCTTCGAAAACCACTGCGCCAAGATCGCCGATGCGACGAGAAAAGCCGGCACCACCAGCCAACGTGTCGTAGATGTAGATCTCGGCCTCGAGTCCCTCGTGGCCCCCTGGGTCAGAGCCGGCCGGTATTCCGCCTGCAGTTCTCCGGCCTCGATCTCCAGCCGGCTGGTAGCAGCAATCGTCAGAGCGTCGGAGAGGGTGCGTAGCGCCACTTCCGTGGCGAGGTATCCCGGTCTGCAGGATTAGCGGTGCGTCAACTCGAAGAGAAATGAGGAGCACGTCCGAGATGAAGTCTGTCCCGAGCACGAGGCCCCGGGTCGAGGCGGCTCCGGAGCACATCGGTTCCCGATCGTCCGGGAATGGCTTGGGATGCGCTCCACCGACAGTGCGACTGGGAACTGGCGGTTGGCTCGATCAGTCCGCACTTTGTGCAGTAGGTATAACCCTCCTGTCTGGGCCCGGTGTTGGTTACCAGCAGGGGGTTGCGGTCGTAGTATTGACGAATCCGTGGCGTAACCGGGCTCCAGCTGTCGGCATTGGCCGGCCCTTGGGCCACCAACTTGGCTCGGGTCGCATAACTACGGGCCGGTTGATCATCCTGAGACGTTCCTTCCTCCCATGACAGCGGATGAGCGAAACCTGGCGGCCGCATCCAGTTCTTGGCGGCGCCGAACGTCGATTCGGAGCCGCAGGCCGGGCAATCCTCAAGCTGGCCACGTTCTGCGGCCTGAAAGTCGCGCGTGGCGGCGTAGTGGCAGACCGAGCACTCAAAGTACAGCCGACGTTGCTGCCAAGCCTCAAAGCGATCGCTGTGACATCGGAGAGTAGATCGCCCCAGATCGCCAGAGCTTCCCATCGATCCAAACTTCCTTGCCTGGCGCGTACTGCGTCAGGGCAATTGGCAAACCCTGGCTTGGTGCATATTGGTACTCGGCTCGGAATCGTGTAGAGCGATCACGGTCAAAGACATAGAAGGAAACGACATCGGTGGGAAAGGCGTAACGCGGTAGAACACCCTTGATAGAGGAGGCGATCCAGCAGGTTCTCGACCACTCGACGGGTGTCGGCTCTCTCCTCGTCCGTCTCGGCCGGACCCTCGACCACGATCGCGTCGTCGTTTTCGGCGGCGTCAGGCGGCGGTGCCTCTGGGAGCTCCTCGTCTGGTGCGGGAGCACCGAGAGCGCATCAATCAGCGTTGAGGGTGTACGGCACTAGCTGAGCCAGAAGACGGTCACGTTCGTCAGGCGACAGTTCGCTGGGCAGCCAATCGCCCACCGCCCTCACCAGTTCAGCCTTCCTGTTGCTCGCAGCCAGCTCTCAAAGTCGATTCGATTCAGTGGTGACGCCAGGGTCGAGAAAGTCCTCAACGGACCCAAGAACTTCGAAGAGTTGTGGCTGATCTTCGGGATCAATATCCGGCATCCGGGCCTGGTGATAGCGCTGGAAGAGGTAAGCGGTCACGTGACGTCGGGCAATCTCTCCATTGTCCAAGGTCAGGACGGGGTCGTCGACCTGTCCGCGGATCATGGCGTCGGGCTCAGTGAAATAGTGCTCGTCGTGGCTGTCGGCGCTGCCAAAAGCCACGACCGTCGCAACGGCGTTGCCGCGGCGACCGGCTCGACCCGATCGTTGTTGGTAGCTGGCCCGCGATGGCGGCATATTGCGCAAGGCCACACCGGACAACGTGCCGATGTCGATACCGACTTCCATTGTTGTCGTGCAGGAGAGGACATCGATGGCGGCGCGTCGCGGTGTACCCGGCGTGGGCAGCGCCAGATCGACGTCCTGGAAGAGCAGCTCATGCTCCTCGGCTTTGGAGAACACTTCGTCGGACTGAGCAGCATTGAGCTGCGCCGTGTGCTCAGCGGCAATGATGGCCATTGGCCGTTCTGGTGGGTCGCTCGAGCGCCCGGACCGAGCTTCCTCGGTAGTAACCCTTCCGGGCGGCGAAAACAGCGTCGGTGTTCGGGATCGATCGGGACGACTCGGTCGCGCCGGCAGTTGATGCACACGCAGGAGCCTGGAAAGAGTCGTTGGGTCGTCCGGCAGGTCTGGCAGTATCCCCAGTTGGCGTCGGTGTCGAGCGCCAGATGTTTCGCCAGAATTCGGTACTTCTTCGGTGCCCGGAACTCACAAAACAGTTCAAGCAATCGGGGAACCCACTCCTTCTCGTAGACCTTCTTGGCCGCCTTGTCGGCGATCCGACCGCTGACTGCGGCGAAGTTTCCGGAATGCGGTCGAACGCCGCGAGTGGTTTGCACCCAGCTGTCGTCCATGCCCCGAAACCAGATTCCGGCGTTGTATGTGGCCCACTGGCTCAGCCACAGACGTGCCAACGCCAACTTCTCCTCGTCGGTCGAAGCTGTTCCCGCCAGATCCGGCAGTTCAGTCACCTTGCTTTCCAGATTGCGGCGTTCCCGAAGTGACGCCAGAGCAAGGGACTGGAGCCCGTAGTAGCGGTCTGTGATGGTAGACACGATGCCCTGCAGGAGTGCTTTGGGAGGTTGCTCGCTGCCGAGTTGGTAGAGCGGTAGCAGCTGGCTCGGGTCGGAGAGCGCACCGGAATCAACGGCGTCGGCAACCTCGTCCATGACATGTAGCGATTCCGTACCCTTCAGTTCGGGTCGGAGGCGGAGTGAGAGGAGGCGCGATCCCACCATCACAGCCAAGAAGAGGTCGTCAAGGCTCAGAGCGGGTGAGAGGATGTCGATTGTGTCTAAGGCTCGCCAGCCCCGCAAGATCACTGGGCGCAGCACGTCACGCATCGAGTAGTCCTGCAGGTTTGGCGCCAATCTGAGCCGCCGTCTGGCGTGAGTCCGAGAAAGCCAGGACCTTGCGCCCACGCAGCGGGGCAAAGTCCGAGTAAGCCTGTTGACCGGGGGGTTGGACTTCAATCTGTCGGGTCACCAGTGCTTGAAAAGGCTGATCGCCTTTGGTCTGGTGATCCTGGACCGATGTCCGTCCGTATGGAGCCTTGGTGTTACACACTCCACATGGTTTGAATTCGCCCGCATGCATCCGAACCGCTCGATTCGTCGTCGGGATCGTCGCTGTCCTGACCGCTGCGATCCTGTCGGAAGAAAGACCTGTCGGGTTCTGTCCCCGAGGTTCACCGGATTCAGACCGCCAGTCGTCAAGTCGAGGTCAGCTGGCTCGGTCGGGATCGTTGGCTCTTCGAGTAACAGATCGATCGGGAACAGCGGCGGGACGTGGCCGTTGACGGCAAGAAAGTCGCTACCCGGCTCGTTCCACAGGAAGCGTGGTGTCAGCACATTGTCGGTGTAGGCGCGGGCGTAGGCCGACCCGCAGTTTCGGCAGGTGTAGAGCTCGAACACTCGGGCTGCGCAGTAACTGCACGTCGACCTCGGCTGGGGGTAGATCGCTCCAACCGGGCTGTCCGGGTAGCCAGCGCCTCCGGCACAGTCTGGGATCCAGACAGGCCCAAAGGCCCGGCAGTCCGCGGAAGAAGGCGTGAATTCGGCAGGGCAAGAGCCCCGGCTCTCCAGGAGCTCGGTGTGAAGCGCTGCCAAGCGCAATCAGGCTGGTCACCGCTCGGTCGGCGAGCTCCGGATCTTCATCGGGAAAGAGCCGACGACCGAGTTCTTCCAAAGGCGTGGCTTCCTGCATGGTGACGTTGATCAGCAGGTTCATCGGGCGGAAAATCTCGCAACGCCTCGTAGAGCGCCGGCCCGGATTCTCCTGGATCTCTGGTTACACCTCGATAGGCAAGGAAGTTCTGGACGGCCCGGAGTCGGGATGCTTCGTCGTTTGCCTCGTAGAACTCGTTCAGTGGCACATCAGCTAGGGCCTGGGCGTCTGCCGTTGTCCCCATCGCTTGCCTGGTCGCGCAGCGCCAGGTCACCCTGAATGGTTAGAAAGTCGGAGGCAGACTTGCCGGCGAGCTGGGCGGCGAACTCCCGGGCGTAGTTCGGGTCCTCGAAAGCTAGCGCTGGTGCAGATGACCTGAAGGCGATCGGCCGGAATATCCAAGCGGGCCCGGAGACGTCGGAGCAGCAGCCCCACCTCGGCGCCCGCGGCGCCTCGGTAGAGGTGCGCCTCATCAACGATCAGCAGAAGGCGCTCATCGGGGTTATCGGCCAACCATTGACGAGTAGCGTCGTAGATTGGCCGTTCCAGCGGCCGCATCAGGGTGTACTCCAACATCGAGTAGTTGGTGACCAGGATGTCCGGAGGGTTTTGAAGCACCTCGTGCCGAGTGAAAAGTTCAGCGTCCTCGGGCCGCAGCACTGCTCGCACGAACTCTCCGGCTCGGTTCTTCCACCTCGAGCCCGCTCTTGCCGAACCATTCCTGTAGCTCCGGCTTGCTGGGCCACTTGCCCCTCTTCTGGAGATTGGCGACCAGGGCCGCGGACTGCTCGTGCTCAAGCGAGTCTGGGTTCTCGGCCGCTTCGAGAAGCGCTATGTAGAAAGTCTCGATCGACTTCAGCCGCGAGGAGTCCTTCTTCACGGTCCGGACGCCTGGGTAGAGCGTCCGGCTGGTGTAGCGAGCAAAGCGAGCCGGTCGTCCACTCCAAGCGGTGAATTGGGCGGACACCCGCGGGTCGCCGAACAGCAGCCGAAGTCGTCGCCAACTGGTCATTCACCAGAGCGTTCATTGGGTACAGCAATAGGGCGCGGATGGCGGGCGTCTGGAAGGACAGGCGGGTGCGCCTGAGCCTCAATCGCCAGCTTGGCCATGATCGGCAGCAGGAAGGACTCGGTCTTGCCGGAGCCAGTGCCCGTGGTGATCACCAGGCTCATGCCGTCCCTCGTGGTGGCCTCGAGTGCCGTCGCTTGGTGGGTATAGGGCGGGTCGTACAGCAGGGAAGACTGCTCCGCTGGTTGGGATGTGCCAGCGAAGTCAGCAAGGACTTAGCGGTGGACGGAATGTCGAGGTCGCCAAACGAGCGAGCGGTGTGTGTAGCGGGGCGTGCTCTCGATGTAGGGCGCTCGAAACAGCACCCCTTCCTGTCTCCAGAAGATCGTGCCGCTGCGCCACCAGGTCCGGATGACCGACGTGATAGGTGGCTTCGATGTACTCCTGCAGGG
The DNA here is from genome assembly GCA_963777485.1 of uncultured Acidimicrobiaceae bacterium. Classification (GTDB taxonomy): domain Bacteria; phylum Actinomycetota; class Acidimicrobiia; order Acidimicrobiales; family RAAP-2; genus Bog-473. Next base: position 514,012 of record CAVZQP010000002.1, read on the forward strand.
CCGCCCGGATATCGGTGATGGTCTCGGCGATGGTCTTGGTAGTCTGTCACTGCTTAGGTCCTCTCAGACTCGATGCTCCGCAGACATCCACAGCATGTCGTATAAGAAACTGAAGCTCCTCGCTCACTTCGCTGCGGGGCACACTGTAGGAAAACAGAGCGCCGCGACCTCGCACGATCGGCGTTCCCGTCACATCTAGCCGTCGCTGCGCCCAGCTAGGCAGCGGGGCAAAGAAATCCAGCACGTTCGTGTCGGCCTGCATTTCCATTCTTACTCGAACCATTTGCGGGTGTCCGGCTGCCGCATCAATGGCCGCCTGTAGTCGCCAGGCTTCATCGGCGGCTGGCACGAGCGAACCAAGTACCGGCAGGTCGACCAGCTGAGTGATCGCACCAGCCTCGACGCGAGCGAAACACCAAAGGTCGGCGCCGTAAGCCTGGGGCCGGCGGATCACAAACGTCCCAGCGTCACTGGGCTTTCGGTGGCCGCCAACGACCGCGGTAGTAGCTGATGCGAGCGTCAGGATCGAGGAGTGTTGTCCCCTCGATGTCTCCCGACGGCCCAGCGGCTTGCAGCCGGCGGTCGTATTCGCCGATCAGCTCTTGCGGCGTCGTCGGGCGGGGCGCCTGAAGCCACTGAACAACCGTTCGCTCGACGAGACCGCTGGCTGCAAGGAGTTCATCGATACCTTCGCGTCGCCTCCGACGAGCCGGGCATGTCCCTCGCTGTAGACGAGAGTCTCCAGATCGTTTCCGACCAATGGCGCCCCATCGGGTCGGATGCCGATGAGCAAGCGTGACCCGATGCTCGCCTGACGAAGCCTGGCGGACCCAGAAAGAGCCGTAGGCCTCCCGAATCAATTGTGCTCGACGGCAGCTCCAGCAGGTCGCCGTAACCGACTAGGGCTTCGAGAACGAGTTCGAGGTTGGCCTTGGTGTTCTCGTCGTATCCATCGAGCCCTTCCAGCACCTCCAGGACCGAGCGGACGATAGCCCCAGGAGTGGATGGGCAAAGAAAAGATGCGGCGCGGCGCAAGGAGGCGGCATGTGCCTCAGTGGAGAAGAGGTCAACACCGCTGTCGCCCAGATCCAGCGATCTGAGCGTTCGGCTAGCGACTTCATCAGAGCCATGCGTGCTACGACCATTCCCATCCTTCGTATGGTGCGCCCGTGTCTTCAGACTCATCCAAGTGAACGGCCAACACAAGAAATCTCGCTGCTCGGATCAGCACGGGTGTAGTGAGGACCCGTTCTGCTCCGTTTCGGATCTCGGACCCCGGCCAGCTGGCCAAAGACCAAGGCTCACTTGCTAGGCGGAGTAGGAATTCCGCGAACCGATGGTCGTTGCGATCTACCTCCTGTACGGTGGCTGAGCACCGCCGCGAACTTGACGGCGCGTTTGGCCGGCGGCAGGGCTCCCATTCGACGATATTTCGTTGAATGGCTTGGGCGAGGGCTCTGTGATAACCGTCTGTACCGACACCTTCTTGCATCCGATAAAAGGTGAAGTCGTAATGCTGGGTGCCTCGGTCCTCAATCTCTGACCATCGTCGACTTCCCGCAGATGACGGAAACAAGTCGAGCAGTTAGGGCTCGGAGCACGGCCCGTCGCTCGTGCTGGGCAAAGGGGTCACCCGGTAGGGATGCTGCGGCCCACATATCCGATAGCTGGATGAACTGCTGCACACCAACAGGCGTGCGTGTGGGGGAAGTCACCCGCGGCACGACACGAGTCTGCTGTAGACCAATCTCTCGGATGTTGGCCGGCAGGATTACAGATGCTCCAAAGTCGTTGACCTGCGCGCGAAACAATCCTCCAGTAGGCCAGCGCAGTACATCATCATTGCGGCTAACGATGGGAACTGCACTTGCCGGTGTGGCGAAGTCATAGCGCGCGATTTCAGCGCTCGGCCGTCCACGTTATTGACGAGCCGTGCATTAGGACCATCTCGGTCTTGACCCACTACCCAGCGAAGAGGAGCGAACTCCCGTTCACAACGCAGTTGTGCAGTACCGAGGGTGGAGTGGGAAATGGTCAGGACCAGCGCTTCGGCATTGTCATAACTCGCCTGCAGGGTTCGTGATCCCCGTATTTCCTTGGCCGCTACCCTGAACCAGGAGGTCGAATCGACTGGGAGATCGACTTTGAAGCCCGTGTTCGCCAATGCGATGCGTTTCGCTCGCTCCAACGCTGCGGTCACGCTGGCGGAGGCTCCGACTGGCCCGAGCACATCGACTGTGGCTCGGCCGTCCCACACTTCGCTCAGCGTTGGCGCAACCGGGCTCGTGAGCAGCATCAGACCCTCCCTGAGGGTGCCCGTGGACGGCCGTGCGTGCGGCGCTCGCATCCCAATTACGAGCGAGCCTGATGCGACAACAGTATCGACCTCCTCGGGGAGCAACGCGACCTGCACGTCGTGTTCTCCGAGGGCCAGTCCGCTGAGGGCGACGAAGATCTCCTTGTCGGATTGAGGCCAGTCCAAGAAGGTCACGTCCCCATCTATCGTCAGAGCGCACTTTCCGACCGTCCGACTCGATCTAATGCAAAGGATTACGTCCTCACTGGCCAACCATTCGGCAGCACCCTCTCCATCCCAGCCGCCAGGGACCATGCCGGCCGGCCGCACCTCAACATCCGCGACGACCCCGATACCTAAGGTATGGAGCCCAGCAATAGCCTCGTCCCCAAGGACTGCCGGAGGATTCACTTCATAGGCGGTCACACCGGCGGTGACAGAAGAAGTAGGTGTGATCCACTGTGGCCGGCTCTCGATTGGAAGCGCGGCTCTCGTAATCAGGACGTAGGAGTGGCCGGGCCTTACAAATTTGCCTCGAACCTCAGTGGCATACCCCGGTTCTCGGACCCGAAAGAGCCAGGCAGGGCCCGGGCTCATCACGCACTGGTCAGCCAACAGCCGGTTGGCCGACTCGAGGCGTCCATCGTCCTCGAACTGGAGCAACGGGGTTCGTGGATCCGGCCATTCCTGAATCGCAACGGGCAGTCCTGGCACGAGGAGCCGGCGACGAGCCAGCGGCGCTCCGGACGTGCCCGCCAGCTGAACTCGGAGCCGGCCGAGGTTTTCGTGAAGATTTGGAAGACGCTCCTCAAGCTCAGACAAATCTGGAAGGCAGAGGCGTGCCTCCCAACCGCCCTCCACGAGTTTGAGGACGATCCAGGGGTCGGTGGCCCGCGGCAATCGAGATCGGTCTCCCGCCGCCGTCCCGGTGCTTTGCTCTCGCTGAGGTGGTCTGAAACCGCGCGTGCGGACTTGGTTTGCACTCGACTTTGTGTCGCGTAACCACATGCGGGCCTGTCGGTGGACCGACAGCGACTGCACAATCCTTTCCAGGGTCGAGCTCAAGAGGTACGGCGACTCTTCGTTTTCTGGAGCCAGCAGCGCTGCTGCGACCTGTCCGAGAAGCTCGGTATTCTGAGCGAAATACTGAAAACGTGCTGAGTAGCGACCCGAACGAGCCGATAGGCGAACCCCAAGTGCCGAAGGGTCGGCAAGCAGGTCGGCGGTAAGCGCCCTTCGGTATTCGAAGATGAGCTGAACCAGCTGCTGTTGCAGGTCCGTCGGCAAGACAGCATGGGTAATCGGCCAGCAGATGATCGTGAAGTGATCGGCCCACCGCCCAGAGGGCCTCGCGCCACCAAACTTGGCTGCGAATTGCTGGAAGATGGTCCGAATAAATCCGCGGCTATCGAGTGCGGCCCAGCCCGGTGTCTGAGCACCGAAGGTTTGCCAGTACTCATCGCCGCAGTACTCGTAGCCGACCTCCGCCGCGTAGACGACGAAAGGCAACGTCGCCGTCGAGGGAAGATGTCGCCGCTTGACAGCCTCGCGGACGGTTGGGCGTAGCAGGGCCAGTTCGGTCTCCTCCAGGCCATGCTCAAGAGCGAAGACCGGGACACCAGCTCCCAACTCGCGATCCCGGTCGTTGCGTAGCGCGAGGAAGTGCGTCTCCAGGCGCTGGTGGAGGACACTGAGCCCTGAAGTGCTGCCGTCGACGCCGGTCATGGGTGCCCTACCGCCCTACTGCCCTCACGCCCGAAAAGGTAGCTGGAGCATGCCTCAGGCCCTAATACGCGACCGGCCGCAGGCGAAGCGTGCCGAAACAGCCGATGATCTAGCCCCTCGCGACAGCCGAATTACCACTCGACCGGTTCGCAGCCCCATCAGGGTTGCGTTGCTCCAAGGACGAACAAGATCGAGGCCTTCGCAAAGCCTGTGAACTAGTCACACACTTGCACTGCAGTGCGGAGGCCGCCTCGACCCACCGCCGGGCCCGCTCTGGAGTGGCCGAAGCCGCGCCGGCGAAAGGCCTACGGCACATCCAAGCCGGCCTTGAGGGGCCGGCCACATCCATTGTGTCCGTGGGATCTTCCCGAGCCGTCAAGGCGCGGCGCCCGACAGGTCGGACGCCTCGGCTGCACCGGCCTTGACCGCTCTGCCACTTGCCGTTTGGGACGGTCCTCACATGCCCGCCATGGCGCCGTGACCAGGGATGTGGACATGTATGTGGACATTGCCGTGGACATCCACAGCGTCGAAATGCACGGACGTCGAGGCGACCAGCCGGTCTCATATCGCGTCCCTGGTCGGATCGTCGGAGCGCTCCGGCTCGAGAATAGCCAGCAGGGCAACCTTGGGGACCAGGCGGCGGTGGCCGAGCCGGATAACCGGGAACTCGCCCCGGGCGACCAACTCGTAGGCGAAGGCGCGTGAGATGCCGAGAGCTCACCTGCTTCGGCCACGGTGTAGGCGAGGCGATCCTCGCTGGGTGCGCTCAAGGTCTCGATGTGCGTGTTCATGGTCATCCTCCCGCTCGGCAAGGAAATTCGGTTCCTACCTAGATAGGGACAGCGAGCAGGACGCAACCGAACAACATCGAGGTCGGAACCACCAAGAGCAACGTCCAAACAGCCAGATTCGTGACAGGTGATCGCGAACCCAATGAGACCAGGGGAGACGTATTGGGACGGAGCGGGATCCGGTATCAGGAGCGAGAGGAAAGCGGTGAGCGGAAACACGCTGGACCAAGGACGCTTGACCCCAACCGAATTTCGAGACCCCAGAGGCAAAATGTCAGAGGATTTCTCTACATGTCTCAAGCCGCCCTTGCCTCGGCCGGCGGCTTCGCCGCCGGCTCGGCGGGCGAAAAAAGGGGTCCAGCCTGATCGTGCCCCAGGGACGCAGCCGCGGGTCATCTACCCGTACATCACAGGAGTAATCAGGAGACTTGAAGCTACTGGAGATCGTATTGGCGGTAACCACCTTCACCACTACGCAGGATTGGGGAGCCCATAGTCTTCGCCGACAGAGCTCAGGGTGTTCTTCGATGCAACTGCTTTGTGACAAGGAGAAGATCCGAGCCGTTCCGCTAAATTCAATCGAGCCAAAGACACTCGCCATCGGACAACATGGTCGGCCACGGTATCGAAATTCAATTCAACTGCGTCTAGAATTCCTCGTGGTCGACAGGCGTCGAACGAGAGAGGGAGCGCCAACAGTGGTCCGCTGAGGTGTGTCTCGGATTAGCAATAGGCGATTGTGGCGCCACTCGCCGGCTAGTGCCCAGGGAGTGTTCTGTGGACGGGATGACGACGAAGGAGCGAATCACCGTTCCGCTTAGTGTCAACCTGTTGGCAGCAGCGGCGTTCGCTGTTATGAGCGGAATCATTTCCGCAGCGTTCCATCTTCAATGGTGGACTCCCATTGTCGTACTAGGCGCCATTCTTTTTGCGCTAGCCCTGTTTGCCCTTCCCGGACTCCGGAGACGGGTTCTGGCTCTGCGAGTACTAAAGGAGGTGTCCTCTTCTCGCTGTGGAGATCTGTTTTTGCAGTATGCGTCTTCTATCTGCAGAGATGAATCCAGTTGGCGTGAAGCAAAGGAATCACTTCAAGAGTTGTGTAATGCACGAAAGTATCCAAACCAACGATTCTTGCGTGACCTCGAGTCGCAATGTGATAGCTCGTCGGCAGAGCCCAACCTGGTTATTCAGGAGATCGTGGCGTCTAAGCAGCGTGTTCGTGCAGCGACCGTTGAAGCCGTCAGCGACTATCTCCATACTGTTGATGCTCGCGATCAAATCGTGCTGTATGGGTACAGCAGTGTTATCTGACGCGATTGCACAGTCAGCCCGCTCCCTCCCTTCGACAGTGTTCCTCATCGAGGACCTCCAATATGGAGTTGATGGCAGCTTACGAGAACATCTTCTAGCTAAAGCTCATCTTGAAGAAGCTGCATTGCAACCGAGACTTGTCAAGTTTGAACAAATTGCTGCTCTTCGCTCGGCAACTCCCACTTCATTCATGATTCGGCTGGGAACAGCATTCCACTGGTACAAAACCGCCATTTGATCGTTTTATTGGGTTGCGAAGCCATCAAGCAGGGACGGCGGCATCTTGATTCCGTCGAAGGTCCGAGGACAGCCATCAGAGACAGCGAAGTTCGTCGAAGTGTTTCGGCAATCCACTGAACACATAAGCAGTGGGTTGGAAGTCCCGACATAAATCGCGATCGTCGGAGAGAGCTTCAAATTCTGAAGAAATATCAAGAGAGTCATTGGAAGCTCACGCTCCAGTTAAGGAGTCGACGGCTAGGCAGCTTGGATACGTCATGGGTCTTAGGAATATCCCGAAAGGCCAGAAGATCTCTTTGGTCAAGCTCGCTTCTACAGACATCGACTCAATCATCGATGATCTTGGGCAACACAGCACGTACGAAATGATTGATATGGATCAGTCACTTCGGCACTGGCGAATGCTGATTTCAGAAAGTCGCGGATCTCGAGGCGCACAGGACAATGTCAGCGACTGCCGAGCCGTCATATTCGACTTGAATGGCGTGCTTCTCGACGATGAATCTGTTCATTTTCAGGCCTTTGTAGATCTGGTGCACGAATTCGAGAAGTTCGCTCTCCTATGACGAGTATCTCAGATTCTGTTCCGGGCGAACTGATCGTGAGGGGTTGCAACAGCTCAAGTGGCACAAGCACATCGATGAATCGCTGGAGTCCTTGTTAGCTCGCAAACGAGACGCCTACTTGCGTCACTTTGGGACTATGGAGAGTCACATCTATTCATACACGCCAACCTACGTTCGCGAGTTGTGTTCCAACGGCAAGGCGTGCTACTTGGTTACGAGCTCCGACACGATGGCAGTTCATCTGTTTCTTGCGGCGTCAGGTTTAGAAGATGAATTTCCGCCCCATCGACGGTTCACTGAAGTAGACGCGGCCACCCGATCGAATGTATACCGGTCCATAATCGAAGACGGCGCAATTGTCGCCCCGTCAGCTCGTTCTCTTTGACGATTCACCGACCAACTTGAGGGAGGCGGGGGATATCGGTTTGCGGACTATCGGATTGATGACAACGCGTAACCGAGAACAAATCGACGCCAGCTCCGACGTTGCGATCGAATCAATCAATTCGCTGGCTGCGATCCACAGCGCTCAGTGATGGAAGCCATTGAAGATTTCTGGATGATACGGCGGACACTTGCCCACGTCCACGAGGAGCAGATCCCCGACGTGACGCTGCGTATGTGGCAGTGGGGAATAATCGGCTTGGCTACACATTCACGAACTGGCCGACTCTCTGAACGTTTTCAGCGAAGGCACCTTTGAAAACCAATTCGGATCCGATCCCAGAGTCCTCCAACAGCGGCAGGTGTACTCAGTGGCTGATGGAAATCTCCCCATCGGGACTGCTACCGCGTGGTATCCCGAGGAGGATATAGATCCAGCATTGGGCGCATTCACTCGGTCGCCGTAATTCCATCCTGGCAACATCATGGTGTCGGCCACGCTCTAGTGTCGCACGCGCTGGACGAGGTTAGCCCGATTGGGTTACTCCGCCGCATACCTGAGTACCTCACACCTTCGAATGTCTGCGATTAGCTTGTACGAAAGTCTGGGGTTTGAACCGGTGACCCGGTCGGACCTTATGAAGTAGAACAACTAGCGATGTCGCGATCGGAACGTTCGTGCTTTGTGTCGTACGTCGGTGATTGGTCGTGCACCCCTCGGAGCGGTGTGCTTACCGACAGATGGCGAGTGACGAGGTTTCTTGATCTTCGCCAATGCCCGCATGAGGCTACTTTTGGCTCATCGAGCGAGCAGGGAAACAAGAAAGTCCTGCCACATCTTCGGAGGGCGCCCTGCACCCAGCGTTCGTCCCAGTCCGCTCTTACGAGATTCCGGCTAGTGCCGATCCAGACGCTTCTAGTGGGGATCGCGCTGGCGACTTATTCGAACCTGCTCACTCGAAATGTTCAGTAGTCGAGCGGATTGGTCTTCGCTGCAAGCGCCATCTTTCGTCGCTTTAACAACCTGATGAAGTCGTCGGTGGAGGTCAAGCGCTCAAGATCGTCGAGAGTAACAGGAGATTCCGTAACCTTCGCGATTTGCTGCCCACAATACGGATTGACCATTCCGTTCAGGGGAGGTAGATCCAGTGACGCCGTTTGCAGCCACCAAAATCCCAGTTTGCACACGACCCTGCATGAGCTTCCAGGCCATCCACGCAATTTCCGCAGAGCCGACCTTTCCAGACCAATTCTTGCACTCGACGATGATGCAGTCACCGAGCGATGGGAGTAAGCCAGGTGGTGCTTCTCGTTCCACACGAGTAGATAAGTTCTGGCTACCATCTTGAGACCAGATGTGCGGCTCAGCAATGCTGAATCCTGGTACGTGAGCAAGAAGCCATACCAGAAGACTCTCGAGCACTGTTCCCTTTTCAATGTCAGAGGCTTGCCGACAATCCTTGGTGCGCTGGGCCAGGAGTTTGATATCTAGTTCCACACTCCAGGTCGTCTCATTACCAACCGGATAGACAGATTCTCCCGCCGGAAGATCCGTCATAATGGTGTCACCTGAATACCGTCACGAAGTCGAAGAAGCGCGCGGTTCAGATCTTCCGAGGCGACGACAGCGTTTGCTAAGTCCGCGAATCGAACGATCAATACGGACTTGCCGTCCAGTCCAACCCACCGGCGAGTTGCGTCGGTAAGGTCGTCACGGAGTGAACCGCGAGGAGTGTACGAGCACCCGACTCCGTCAACGTCCGGAGCAGGCAGCTCGGAGTGCGTCGAGTGAAATAGGTCTGGCTAGAACCTCAACTGGTAGGGGTAGGCCAAAGTCTTCTGCAAGTGCGTCATACCAAACGACCAAATCTGGCTCAGGGAGCGTGGTGTCTTGATCATGACTACGTCTTGAGACAAGAACCTCTGCACCAGCGTGTCTAAATAGTTCGGCGACCGCATTCTCAGAGGCGACGTCTTCCGTCTGGGTTTGCAAGCTGGAGGGCCGATCTTCGTGTTCTGGCTGCGGTGTCGTGGAGGTGACGAGCTGTGCGACAAGCTCTCCGAGCTGATTGCGCGGAGCGTTCAGGAACGTCGCCAAATCTGGCGACAAGGAGAGTGGGTTATCGGTGACAACGACGACAGGGATGCCCGCAGCGATAGCTATTTGTGTTTCGAACATTGTGTATGGACTCTCGTCATACGCCACAGCGACCAACGCATCAGAATTCGCAATCGCATCCACTATCACGTCACGAATGGCTGCACCCGGGGAGATACTCGAGCCATCTTCAACCAAGAATCCACCAAGGGTGAGTGCTCGTCGGATGTCAGTGACGTCGTCGTCGTGCCGGCGGAAAAGGAACACACGCCTTCGGTGCGGCGGAGCCGTATAGCTCATGTAGAAGTTTTACCGCAGATGGGTATTTGCAGCGACTGGCCAAGATACGGCTGGCTGCGAGGGCGTTTATCTGGGTGGTTAGCTGGTCACTGCCACATGCTTCGCCAGAGATCTGTGAGTTGGGATCAGACAACCCTGATCGAGACGATGGCGATCACTAGAAGGACTCCGAGGTCGATGAACCCCCCAGCCGTGGGAGGGATGCGGCTGTGCGTATCCCACGAGAATCCCACGGATTCCGGATTTGGCTTTCACCGACAGCGAACCAGTTGATCTGGCCGCGACGATTGAAAGCCCAGCTAGCATGCTGATTCAGGGCTACGGGCCGGAACTGTAAACTACGTGCAAGATTGCCGTCCTGGGTCTCATGACCTTGCTTGCTTCATCTACCGTGCGACGTTGTGACCATGGCTCCCTGCGGTGTCTGCAGCCGTCCCGTTCTATGACATCTCCGAGCCGACCTCAGTCTTTCTAGCGGCTGTTCCTCTCGTGAGATCAATAGAGCCTGCGATCTGATTGGGTTCGCGGATACCAAGTTGCCGCAAGACGTCCAAGAAATTTCCGAATCGCGGCCATCGATGTCCATGCGCCTTCCCATAGCTAGCCCAACCCGATCAAGAAACACCGCCCAACATTCCGCGTTGATTCATTAGATGACTCACGTAACGAACTCCATAGTTTGATGGATCATCATGGATTACGGAAGAGATCTTTTGAGTTATGACCCGAGCACCCGTTCCCGTTTGCAGAACGGTAGCAACGTCGACTTGAGGCTGTGCCTCAACGGAGGAGCGATACCGCCTCAAGATAATCAGGATGCTCGCTAGCTGATTAAGCCATGAGTGGGTAGCGGGCTCCAACACGTCGACGCATTCGCCCCCTGGGGCGTAAGAAACCTCAACGATCTCTCGGTCAGCTAGCCACGCAGCCGGGAGTTCACCAGGAGGATGTTTGAATAGCACACCGCTCCCTATTCGGATTCTGAGCTGATCGACCGTGTATTGGTGACTTCGGAACTGCTGGAGTACCTCGAAATAGCATGCAGTGCGAGTAGAGCCGATGTAGCCAACTCGGTATTTCTTACGTGGATCGTCAAACCGGTAACCGGGGTCTGCACCCCCCAATTCGATTGCCCGACGAACCCAGGCCGCTTCTGGAACCGATGCCCCAATCTGTGATCGTCCACGGATGCTCTGCGCTCTCAGCTTCACCTTGTATGTAGTTGTGCTTGGCAGTCTCTTTTTGGCGGGAACCAAACCACCTGCCGAGAGCGGGACCGTCATGTTGCCTGCACGACTTCTCCCGTGCCATCAAGCATCTGGTCTAGGGCGACCAGTATCGGCCAGGCGTTGATCCGTGCAGCATCCGCGATTGCAAGCAGAGGAGACACGTCTCCCAAAATCGGATTTGACCCGAGCAGGAAGGCTTGAGCGGTCGCGTCGTCGTACGCGGCCGTGCTTGTTCGCGTCACCAGATAAAGGAGCTGCAGCCTCTCAAGCCGCTCTGGCGAGGCTGGCGGTGCCAAAGGCCCCCAGGTCCCCATGCGCCCCCAGTCGAGGGTCTCCAGAATCGCCATGAATCGACTGTTGTTTTCAGCGGTGCTTGCCTTATTCGATGGTTGAACCGCTAAGAATTTTCGACCAATTCTGCGGGCAGTTCTCTTCTATTTCGACGAATCCATTCTCGACGGAAGTAATCAGTCCAGCTCAGTGCCTCACTGGCACTGTGGGTATCTACGAAATTGAGAAGTCGGTCAGTTCTCCCTGGAGTTCGATACCCCACGGCGAATTCGATTACGGCGGGAGTAAGCGTTTCATTCAGCCAAGCGCCTATCTTTGCAGACCGTTGCGCATCGTGCGGTACTGGGAGTTCATTCCCAAAACTAACTACCCACCGATCGAATTCATCTCGATCCATTGGAACGAAGTCTAGGGATGTCGATGACCCTCTGCTTGCTGCTCGATTCGGCTAGGCCGAACGTGAGCCGCTCGGATCAGTTGGTCTGGTCTTCGCTCAAATTTGGAGGCTCGGGGCGGGAACTGGACATCCGAAACAGAGTCGTAATGGCTCGGGCCACGAAACCTGAAGCGAGTCCCAAACCACACGCACACCCGTCGTGCCTGCGCAATGATTCGTAGCTGCAGACGCGAAACAGGGAGGGTCCAAAGTGGTGGAACAGCAAAGGCTCGCGAGGAACGCGGACGCATATGACCGGTTCGCGAAGGCAGTCGACGGACCCATGATGGTGTTGACCATCCTGTGGATCCCAGTTTTGATCATCCCTCTCGTCACATCGGTCCATGGGGTCATGGACGAATCCTTTGTCGCGGTCGACTACACGATTTGGGCATTGTTTGTAGTCGAGTACGTGGTCAAGTTCTACCTAGCGCCCAAACGGTGGCGTTACGTCAAGACTCACGTATTGGATCTGATAATCGTCGTTGTCCCGTTCTTCCGGCCTCTAAGGGTGGCGCGACTTGTTCGGCTTCAGGTTCTCCTGCGGCTCGGAGTTGTCGGTGGGGAAGCCGTGCGGAGGTCACGCCAAGTGTTGACGCACAAGGGGTCCACTTCGTTGTCCTGTTTGCGGCCATTCTGGTTTTCCTTTGTGCCGGACTCGTCACGGTTGCCGAGAGGAGTGCACACGGGTCGACCATTCACGATTACGGCCAAGGATTGTGGTGGGCCATGGAAACAGTGACAACCGGTGGTTACGGAGATCGCGTTCCTTGACGCCCTTCGGACAGGGAGTAGCGGTCGTCTTGATGCTGTTAGGTATCGGTCTCATCGGGGTGCTGACGGCGACGGTGGCTAGTTACTTCATGGATCAGAGGTCAGACGCTTCGGACGAAAGGCTTGCTCGGATTGAGTCGAAGCTGGAGGAACTGCTGGCACAGATGAGCATGAAGGCAAGTGCTGGCGACGTAAGCGGAGGACTCGAAAATCTCTTGACCAGTTGCCGCGGATGGCGTCGCGACATAGCTTGGTCGGACTGGCATGTTGTTCTGAACCGAACGTGTGACCGGAGGTCTCCACGATGTTTGAAAAGCACAAGGAAAAGAAGGCTGAGGAAAAATACCAAGCCGATCTACATGCGTGGCAGTCGGAGCATGATGAGCTGGCCGCAGTCCTTCAAGCGGCAACCACACGCAAAGGGTCTCCCAGTTCGGACATCATTCTGAAGGCCGGTGAAGCCGTCTTCGCGACCGTGTCGAATGCGAGCCTGGTGGAGGATCGACGTGGACCGGGCCACTATGCAGGTACGTCACAGGGCGTCTCGATACCCATCGGATCGGTAGGGGGGCGGTCCGTTAGATACCGGGTAGGTGCGTCCGCGAGGACATTTCGTCCAGGGCGATCCCCACCCTCAAGCGGTTGACACGGGCAAGTTGGCAATCACGAACCAGCGGGTCGTCTTCGTCGGCAGCAAGAAGACCATTGAGTGCGCGTTCGCCAAACTGGTCAGCGTCAACGTGGATGGGGGCGATATCTACTTGTCGGTATCGAATCGACAGAAGGTGACGCGAGTTCATTAAGGCTCGGAGTTGGACGGGTGGGTCCAACTCCGGTTAACCCTGGCAATGTCCATTGCGCGTGGTGACTCCGACCAGTTCGGGGGCCAGATCCAGGATCAGCTCAACGAGCTGGATGCGAAGAGACCGGCTCACGTCTAAGACAGCAGCGCGGATCGGCCACGTGCTTAGTGTTCGGACTATTCTTCCGGTTGGGGCGACGACATAGGTGGGAGATTCCGTGTTCGATCAGGCGATGTCAGCGCTCCGTAGCGCCGTGATGAAAGTCGGACTGGCATTAGCAGTGCTACCGCTGGCTGCCTTGTACTTGTTTGTCTCGTCGTCAACCGTGGCTAATGCTGCTACCGAAACTCCCCATACTGCGGCCGCTACCTGTGCTCAGACCGCTCCATTTCCCTATGGCAGTGCAGTCGTAGGTATTGCCGCCACCCCCGATGATGGCGGTTACTGGATAGCAGACAATGAGGGCTACGTCGCCGCATGTGGTGATGCCCCTTATCTCGGCGAGCAGACCGCTTTGAACGCCCCAATCGTCGCCATCGCGGCGACTCCCGATGGGGGCGGCTACTACCTCGTCGCTTCCGACGGCGGCGTGTTCACCTTCGGTGATGCCAGATTCCAAGGCTCTACCGGCGCGATCCACCTCAACCGCCCCGTTGTCGGCATGACCGTCGATCCGGCGACCGGGGGCTACTGGATGGTGGCAAGCGACGGAGGGATCTTTGCGTACAACGCTCCGTTCTTGGGATCGACAGGGGCGATGGCACTTAACAAGCCCGTCGTCGGAATGGCGGCGGCCAACAACGGAAGCGGGTATTGGCTGGTGGCCACGGACGGAGGGATCTTCGTGTACGGCGTTCCCTTCTGGGGATCAACTGGTTCGATTCATCTCAACAAGCCGGTTGTGGGAATGGCAGCCGATGCGTCCACGCTTGGCTACTGGCTTGTCGCATCGGACGGCGGCATCTTTGCCTACAACGCCCCGTTCTATGGATCTACCGGCAGCATTGTCCTGAACGCTCCCATTGTGGGGATGGAGGCCACCGCGACCGGCAGCGGCTATCGCTTCGTCGCTGCTGACGGCGGCATATTTGATTACGGAACCTCTGGATTCTATGGAACGCCGGTCTTCGCCGCGCCACCGGCTCCGCCGCCCCCACCAGCATCTGGAGGAGCCTCGCTTTCGTGCACTATCAGTTTGTCGAACGACTCGCCGCCTCAGTACTACGAAGAGATCGCAACGATCACTTCGAACCAACCCAACGGGTCGGTCACCCTCACCAAGCATTACAAGACGGTTACGAGCTACGACAACGGTATGACCAACAGCAGCGGTAACGCGACCATTGACTTCAACATCTCTGGTGCCAGCATCGGTTACACCGTGACGGTGGACGCAAGCGTTGGCGCTGCAAGCTGTAGCACCAGCTTCACGACAAGCTAGAGCGTTGAGCATGGGACGGCACCGATGAGTTTTCGGAGAGGATTGATTCCAAGGCCGATGAGGCGTGCAATGAACCCCATTCGGAGTACGGCTGGCTCACTGAAACGAAGGGCGACGCCCAAGCCTGTCCGCAAGGCGTTCTACGTCAGGCACCCCATCGGGACTGCGACGACGGCCGCGGGCCGGTCCACGCGTCGCGCTTTCTCTGGTCGGCGACGACGCCGGTAGTTCGTCTCACCTAATCGGACGGCGGTCGTCGCTGCCCGAACTGTTAGCACACAGGTCGAGACAGTCGCAGGCACTAGGGAGTTATTCAAGTAGGGAGACAGACCTGGCGCCACTAGGAATAGAGGGACTGAAAGGCAGTCTGCGGAATCAGTCTCGGGTTGACGAAGCTATTGCTGCATTTAGGGCCATCATCCGATCAACCACAAGAGGCAATCAAGACGTATACGCCACCTTTACTAGATTTGTACAGAGCGTCTGAGCGTATACGGCGGATAATCGGCCCTCGAAAGAATGTGGCTCGCCCCGGCGTCTGATTCATGGACCAGTCCAAGAACGCATTGATCGGGCATTGTCTCCGGCGTCAACGGGTCGGCGTGTGGGCACCTGCGCCACCCACCGGGGATGAAAAGATATTGAGCTGTGGGAGGTCTAGTCCGACTTGAGGATATCGACTCGTTCATCCGAATTCGTGATGTAGATCCGGCGGTCATACGAGAAGATCACTTGACGGCGGTTCGAGCGCTTGATGAGCGGGATGAAATGGAGCCTCGAATCAGGCAGATTCTCTTCGATGCCAATGAGACGCCGCACGGCCCTGCAGAACTTGTAGATATCTTCACGCACAAACTTACCGTGCTGCGGCAGAGTGGTCTGGCTGCGTTTGTGCTGAAGGGAAAGAGTTACGCTACCGTTCGTCCCCGCGACATCTCTCACCAGATCTATCGACTTGAGAAGCTTGCAGGGCTTCGTTTTGCGTTGCTCGGTTGCTCTGGAAATGTTTTGGATGCAGTTCGAGAACAATTTGTATCGACAAGCGAGCGGCTTGACCTTAAGTATGCGTTCCTGGATGCCCACGACCTAGCTCGGATCTTTGTTGCTTACGGTCATCTCTGCCCTCGCGACGCGTTGTGGTTACACGGCGACAGTTGTAGCTGCGGCTACAGGCCCAGCCTCGATACGCATAATTTGTTTCAAATTGAAGCACTCAAGGCGTTTGAGGAATCGCTAGATCTTCATCAGGCCAGAGGACTTATAGTTTTGCCGCCTGGAAGTGGTAAGACCCGGACGGCCGCGTTAGCGGCTCAATGCGGAGGCTTTGGTCGGATCTTGTATGTTGCCCATACTCAGGAGATTCTTGATGTGGCGGAAGCGGAGTTTGCATCCACGTATGGGCGCGAAGCGGTGCGTCGTCACGAAGCAGCCGCATCGCTGAGCCAAGCCGGCCGCGTGAACATCGCCTCGATTCAGCTACTCACCGCGAACCCAGAGTTCCCCCGGAACTTGGGTCCGGATCTGTTGATTGTGGATGAGGTCCATCATGCGGCAGCGCCGTCGTATCGCAACCTAATTGATGCTGCTACTCCTGACTATCTCCTCGGTCTAACGGCAACACCCTTCCGAGGTGATCGTCAGGATATTAGAGAGATATGCGGCAACAACGTTCTTGTCCACTTCGATTTACGGAATGGAATCGATACGGGCGTGCTGACTCCATATCACTATTTTGGATGCTTCGACGACATCGATTACACACAGATTACGCACCATGGACGCGGCCTTAGGGTCGGCGACATTGAACGTGTCGTGACCATTCCGGAACGAGACGAAGCGATTGTGCGCAAGTGGCGGTCGTTAGCTGAGGGGAAGCCAACTTTGGCATTCTGCGTTTCGAAGCGACACGCTCTTCGAACGGCAGCAGCGTTCACGTCTGCCGGCGTCGAAGCGGAGGCGTACCTATCGGACACACCGCGAGAACAGCGTGTCGCTCTGATTGAGCGATTGCAGTCTGGGGAGCTCAAGCTCCTCACTACAGTCGATGTGCTGTCGGAGGGCGCGGATTTGCCCTTCGTGGAGTGCCTGCTCTTTCTTCGACCCACCGAGTCACCTCGTCTGTTTTATCAACAACTTGGTCGTGGACTGCGACGGTACCCCGGCAAGCTTCACTGTACGGTTATCGACTTCATCGGCAATTTCAAGAACGCGTACAAGCTCATTGAATATCAGTCACTATTTAGCGACGAGGAGGACAGGGACGTCACTTCGGGAGGCGTTGGTCTCCAGTCGGTTCTCAAGCTGCCGATCGGATGTCGAGTCGAGTTTGACGAACGAGTTATCGATGTCTTCGTCCAGCAGAACCTGGACCCGAGGTACGCAACTCGTCACACAATTGCGTCCATCCTGTCGTACCAATACCGACGGCTTGCGCGTCGTCTGAATCGCCCACCGACGCGGAGAGACGTCCGCGTGAATTGCCTCTTGGACGATCGCTACTACGCGATGGTGTTTCAATCGTGGGAAAAGTTCAACGACACGATTGGTTCGGAAATAGTTAGTGAACTGGGTTTGGCGGGTTCGTCAGGCGCGTGAGGTAGTCACGAACTAAAGGCTTCGACTCAAGACGATGACCTCTAAACCCTCCTCAATTAACAGTGTCTCGAGAGTGGGTGCTTCAGTGGTCAAAAAGACTCTTGAGTTGAGAACGAGTGCGGACGCTGCTGCCTCTCGCGTTGAGCAGGTTGAGGGTGGGATGCTTGTCCATCAATTGCGCCATTCGGGGAGCTAGCTCCCTCATGGTCACCATGCCTACTTCTTCAGGCAGCGACAACAGCCGAGATTCTGCGGAGGCGCGTTGATCTGGATCGAGCTCTTCAAACGGTCTTGACAAAGCGCCGACTGATACGGAGTGAAAGTACGCCTGACAGAGTCTGAAGTACCAAAGCCCCGTCGTGAAGATCGAATATCCAGATGCTTCCGGGATTGATTCGCCGCGGATGTACCGGCCGAGACAGTGATCGTCGATCAGGGCGTTCACATATTTGCTAGTTCTGGATCACCGAATCCGGCGGCTGCCTCTGTCCACACGCTCTCCGGGATAGAGCTAAAGATTCTGTTGCGCAGTTCTTCGAACGTCTCCGTTTGAGATTGAAGTTCATTTAGTGCGGAGTCGGGGGTACTCGAGATCCCAGCAGCGAGTTGATTTAGGTACTCCAAGAAGTGGGCGTTTGGATCGGCTTCGTATAAGTGCTGAATCCGACTCATCTTCATGTGCCAATCAGACAGCTTCTGGAGCATTGACTCGGGCTGAGACGCACTCCTCAATTGGTCGAATGTCTAGCGACTTAATCCAGAGAACAAGTTGCTCCAAGGCTGAATCCAACTCCGCGAGCTAGTTCCGCGAGGGCCTTGGCGCCTTGTTCAATAAGTCTTTGCAATTCCGTCGGATAAAGCCCCAAATCACCGAAGGCCGGTGAATTTCGTTTTCGGTGGGGAGCGGCGGGGTGAAGCCATAATCGAAGTGTATCGGTCGGACTGCACGATTCCTTAGTCGCGGCAATGCTCGGACAGTCACCAGGTTCCAATCCGCGTTGTGGTGGAATTGCTTGCGAAATCCAAAATGTCGTGCGCGATTCGTCCGCGAGTGAGCGGAGAATTGGGGTCGGGAGCGCTCGGGCTGAATATAGCGCACCACTATCTACCTGGCATTACTCAAGTTGGTGCTGTTCAAGGTCGTCGTCCGGAGCCCCGGCTAGGTAAGATAGTTCTGGGGGCCCGAACACTTTGAGCATTAAGGCCGAGGATCGCCGACCTTCGGTTGCTTTTGGAGATGGCTCGAGGCGGGTTCTCGCATGATGAGCCCCGACCGTCGAGCGTCGATCCAATGGTTGAGCTCATCGGAATCGAACCTGATGAGGTGACCAACGCGAACAAACGGGATTTGTCCGTCTGCGACGAACCGGCGAACCTGACGTGTCGAGATGCCAAGCGAACGAGCGACAGTCTCGATATCCACAAGAGTCGGGAGCTGAGACGGGCTGCTCGTCGATCGCTGATCTCCTCCCATGGGAGGCCGAAGTTAGTCCGTTGAATGCGATCGGATTCACGGCATCAATGCGACAGCGACGAACCTTCTGATTACCTTCTGATTCAAATTCTGGCAATCCCTTTGGCAATCTTTTGGGCGAAATCGGGTTGACGCGCGTCTTACTCCGTGGACACCGCACCCGATCTGAACTGGGAAAATGTCACCGGGTCAGACGGTCTGGACAGGCCTGGCGCCACTACGGATCAGAAGGTTGAATGCACATGAGGCATCTGAGTTGCATGCTGGCGGTCCGTTGCTCGACCTGAGCGATTAGCGCATTACGAATGTCGAGGTGGCTGAGGCCGGATCGACGTGTAGCTCGCGGACATCGTTGACCAACGTCGTCGGGATGGGGTGGTCCATCAGATCGGGGCAAGTCGGCGGGCGTCCTCGGCGTGCCGCTTCATCGCCTTCTCGCCCCAATGCAACGATGTCGTCGAGCTGATCGCGGGCCTGACGCCCGAGCAGTGCGAGGTCGTCGGAGACCAATGCGAGGCCACCAGAAACCCCAACGCAACGACCCCACGTAGTCGCAGCGTTAGCCGCAAGAGCAGTCTCGCTCGTACGCAACATGAGGCAATCGGGGTCGTTCAGCCAGAGCTGGCGGTGCATGAAGGAACGGGCCACGGTCGCCGCGAAGGCGGAGCGTGTGGCCGGTTCGACGTCCAGGTAGCCAGGAACGATTGCTTCTGCCTCGTCGGGTGCCCAGAGTGGCGCCACGTCGGGTCCGATGCGGTTCGCGTCGACGAGCCCGACGACGTTCGCGAGCGGAACGCCGCAGCCCAAGAGAAATGCGCGCTCGCCGGCGCCGCGACGGATCGCCTCGAACCCAGCATGCACACGCTGTGCCGGTGTGCGGCAAGGATCGTGCCAACGCCCTTCGACGCCCGCGGCGAACGTGAAATCCAACTTGAGATACGTGAAGCCCGCCTCCACGACGTCGCGGGCAAGGCTTTCAAGGTGTTCGAGCACGTCGGGGTGTGTCGTGTCGAGGCTGTACATGAATCCTTCCTCGCCACCTCCCCAAGATGGGTTGAACCAGCTTCGCAGCGGCTCGCCGTCGCCCTTACCGCTTCGAGGATCACCGGCAAAACGGGCCACCCATCCGGGGTTCCTGCGTACGACCTCGGAGTCAGGCGCGGCCAAGAAAGGTGCCAACCAGAGGCCCGGCCGCCTGCCCTCAGACAAGATGTCGGCTGCCAAGAGCTCCAGCGACGACGGGAACTTCTCGTTGGTTTCGCGCCAGTCCCCGATCGCCGCTTGATACCCGTCGTCAAGTTGAAACACGTCAAAGGGCCAATCGCCGGTCGACGCCGCTGACAAATTGCGGCGCAGATCCCCTTCGGTGACTTTGTCGAAGAAGTGGTACCAGCTGCACCAGCCAACTTGGAACGGGGCGTCGACGCGCGCCTTTCCCGCCCGTCCCGCAGCGACGGCCCATGCGGCAAGGTGCTCGGATGCTGTGCCGGGCTCGCCGGTCACCCATGACACTCCATGGAGCCGGCGTTCCTCCCCGGACGAAAGCATGGCGCCACCCAGATAGGCCTCTAACGCGAGCTCGGGGTCACCTTCGGGGTCTTGCCGGAGACGAAAGGTACCGTCGTGCTCCGTGCCGGCGATGAATCCGAGGACCAACTCGTGGCGAGTGTCGTCAGCGAGCACCGTGCACCACTCGGAGCGCAGTTCACCGTCCCGGGCCTGACGTGCGTCAGCGTGGTAAACGCCCTGGACGAATGGGAGGTTGGCGGCTCGCGACGGATCGATGTCGACGCCCAGGGTGGCGGCTCCGGCGGGCGACCACGACTGGTACCCGTGACGGAACATACGCATCGGCTCGCGTACGTCAACCACCCGAGCCACCACCGCAACCGACCAAAGGGCCAGCGGGCCGTTGCCTGGATTCGCCACCCACCAGTCGAACCCGTTATCGCGGCCGTCCAGGGAGACCACGACAGGGCCAGCGTTGATCGTCAGGCCCGCTGAGAGGCCGCGGAGCACCGCTTTGTGCTCCTCGAGCTCAGCGCCAGGAGCGCCGACCACGACCTTGACGGCGGTACATTCGAGCTTCATCGCTGATCCGAGGTCACACGCGATTCCACTTCACGGCAGCCCGTTTTAGAAAGCTGGGATAGTGATGGCAGCAAGGCGGTCTCCGAGTGCGACAGTCTGTCTGCTCGGCAAGACCCGCACACGCAGTTTGACCGCAGACGTCAGCCTCGCTTGATGAGGGGAATGTCGTACAGCGCCGACCAGTTGGTGCTGACGATCTTGGCCTTGCTGTCGTCCGACAACGGCAGCTTGTCGAACGAGTCGACTGCGTGAGGGAACTTCGAGTCTCCATGCGGATAGTCGGTCGAGAAGATCAACTTCTCGTCACCGAACGTCTCCACGAAGTGAGGCACAGTCACCTCGTCGGCCTCCACCGAGACCCAGCAGTTGCGCTTGAAATATTCCGACGGCGGCATCGTGAGCTCCGGCGCTTCGTACCAACCCGTCCATTCCCAGTGCTCGTCGAGTCGGTACATGAACCACGGCGCCCACGAACAGTTGCCCTCGAGCAGTGCGACTTTCAGATTCGGGAAGCGCTCAAGCACGCCGCCGCTGCACAAGCACGCTGTCACGAACTGGATGCCGAGCGGCTGGCTGAAGCTATGCCACAGCATGAGCTTGTCCAGCACTTCCAGGCCAAAGTCAGGCGTCAGGTAAGTCTGGCCACCACCGTGGAAAGAGAGCGGCACGCCGAGTCGCTCGATCTCGGCCCAGAGCGGGTCGTAGGCCGGGTGGTGCCACGGCCGGCGGTTCACCGTTGCCGGCGGCAGAAATATCGCCTTGAATCCGAGCTCCTCCACGCAACGCCGTGCTTCTTCGACCGCGCCCGAGACGTCGTGCGCTGCCACCATCCCCGATCCGAACATGCGGTCCGGCGCGAAATCGCAGAAGTCCTTGAGCCAGTCGTTGTAGGCCCGGGCGATCGCCGTCGCGAACTCAGGCTCCAGCCCGTCGGGACCGATCTGCTCCGAAGAGTCGAGGCCGAGCACGAACAGGCCACGCGACGGGAACAGCACCGCCAGATCCAGCCCCTCGGCGTCCATGGCGTCGATCTGCGACTGCGCGTCCCAACCCCGCGCCTCGGAGGCCGCATACACGTTGTCGTGATGCTCCTGCCACCCCGTCTTTCGACCCTCGAGTCGCATCGGGCGGGTCGAGCCCATCCGGAGCATCACGTGGTTCTTCACCCGGACCCGCATGTCACGCGTGATCTCGGACAGCCCGCGCGGCGCCGCGTGCTTGTAGGCCGAGTCGATGTAGCGCTCCCAGAGGTCGGGTGGCTCCATGACGTGGAGGTCGCTGTCGCAGATGACGTGGTCCCGCAAACCCATGAATTTCCGACCCCCTGAGGATCTCTGACGCTCGAGTCAGGTTCACTATACGCTCTCGTTCGTCGCACCCTCAGGGGCCGCGGCCAGGGCATTCACGAACGCGGGAGGGTCGATGACGACAGGTGTGATCGGACTGGGCAACATCGGGCGGGGTATCGCGACGAATCTCGTGGCGGACGGCAACGACGTGGTCGTTTATGACCTCGACACCGACGCGATGACCGCGATCACCGGGGCCACGGCCGCGCCCGACGTCTCCTCGGTAGCTCGCCTGGCCGATGTCACGCTCCTGTCGTTGCCTACACCGGACGTCGTCGCAAACGTCGCGGCCGAGTGGGCCGGCGCTGCTGCGCCGGGCGCCATCCTCGTCGACCTGTCCACCAACAGTCCCACCGTCGTGCGCGAGTTGGGATGGCGCCTTGCAGCCACGGGCCATCACCTGGTCGAGGCGCCACTCACCGGCGGGGCAATTGGGGCGGAGAAGCGCATGCTTGTCTTCATGGTCGGGGGAGACGACGAGCCCGTCGCCCGGGTCCTCCCCGTGCTCGAGCCGCTTGGCCGCGCCACCTTCCACGTCGGTGCGCTCGGCCTCGGTAACACCATGAAACTGCTCAATAGTCTCATCGCCTTCACCACCACCTGGGTCAGTCTCGAGGGACTCGCCTTCGCAACCAAGGCTGGCATCGAGGTGCAGAAGGCGGTGGAGATCCTGCGCACGGCCGGCGCGTCAAACTTCTTCATCGACCGGCAGGTGGAGACGATCGACGGCCGCGGCCGACCGACGCAGTTTGCGTTGGAGCTCGCCGCCAAAGACGCCAACCTCATCGTCGAGTGGGCGAAGGAGCTCGGTGCCGCCACGCCCGTGGCCGCCGCGGTGAAGGGCGTCCTCGACGGCGCGGTGGCCAATGGCCTCGGTGGCGCCGACTGGAGCGAGCTCGTCACCCACGCCGAGCGACAGTCGGACGTGACGCTCCGCTGGAATCCCGCCTGAAAAGAAGGGCCCGGCCCGAAGCGAAGCGAGCGCGCGCCGACGCGCTGCAGGGTTAGTCCGTGCCGAGCACGTCGGCCGCTACCCGCAGGGCCGAGCCCGCCGCCGGCACGCCGGCGTAGATGGAGACGTGCATGAGGATCTCGACGATTTCCTCACGCGAGATCCCCACCGACAGCGCGCCAGCCAGGTGCGAACGCAGCTCTTCCGGCTGACCCAGCGCCGCCAGCACGGCGACCGTGATCATCGAGCGGTCGCGGATCGGCAGACCCGGGCGCGTCCAGATGTCGCCAAACGCGCTCTGCTGAACGTGGTCGAAGAAGTCGGGCGCCAGCTTCGCCGCGGGGAATTGGCCCGTCGGGCCCTTCAAGATGGCCGGCCAGAGGTGTCCCTGGATCTCTCGCCCCGCGGCCCGGCGCTCGTCACTCGTCGTCATGATCCGACTCCTTCCACACCCAACAAATTGACTGTCGCGATCGAACCGCCGCCGACCAGGTGTGCCAACGCCACCTGCGCCCCCTCGACCTGGCGGCCCTCTGCTTCCCCGCGCAGCTGCAGTACCGCCTCGTGCAGCATCGCCGTTCCCGTTGGTCCGCCCGGGTGCCCCCGCGATGAGCCCGCCGTCCGTGTTGAACGGTATGCGCCCGCCCGGCCCGGTCTCGCCCTGGAGGACGAGCTTCTCGCCCTCGCCCTCCGCGCAGAACCCGAGCAGCTCGTAGTACTCGAGCTCCTCGTTCACGAAGGCGTCGTGGCAATAGGCCACGCTGATGTCCTCGGGTCCCAGTCCCGCCGCCTCGTAACACTCGAGCGCCGTGTCGCGGGTCATCGTCGCGGGCCCGACCACCGGGCCAACGAAGGTGTGCCCCGGCGCGTACGTCTCTGACGTGAGCGCCGACGCCAGCGCGCGGACCATCGGCCGATCCGGGCGTCGGGCGCGCACGATGTCCTCGCGGGCAACGACGATGCAGGCGGCGCCGTCGTCGGCGGGGCAGCACATCATTGCTGTGAGCGGCTCGGCCACCAGCCGGGAGGCGAGCACCTCCTCCGCCGTCACGACGTGGTCGGACTGGCGGTGGGCCCACGGGCATGCCGCGCCGTAGTTCCAGTTCTTCGCGGCGATGGTGGCGAAGATCTCGGGCGTCGTCCCGCGATCGTGCATGCGGCGCTGCGCCCACAGTGCGAAGTAGGCGGCGGGCAGGATCGGCGCGTCGATCACGTCGCGCCCCGCCCCGCGGCCGCCCGTGCCCGTCATGTCGGTGAACTTGTCGAAGCACAGCGCCATGGCTATGTCGGCCCGGCCCGAGGACACCGCCCACGCCGCCTCCCGGAAGGCGACCAGCCCCGTGGCCGACGCGTTCTCGATGTGGGTCACCGGCAGCCCGGTCAGCCCGAGCTCCTTCATCGCCATGATCCCGAGCATCGGGGCTGGCTGGATGTAGCCCACGAACGCCTCGTCGACGTCGGCCAGCGTCATGCCGGCATCGTGCAGCGCCGCCAACCCGGCGTCCCGCGCCAGGTGCCGGTAGGGGATGTCCTTGTACATGCCGAAACGGACCATGCCGATGCCGGCGACGGCCACGTTGTCGAACTTCAGGCCGTGCCTCATGGGGCGGTACCCGGCCCGGCCGCCGCGCCGGCGCTGGCTGGGCGGAAGCGGTAGATCACCACGTCGTCGCCGTCCTTGTTCTGGCGCAGCGTCTCGAAGTCGATCTCCACCTCCGTGCCGATGGCGAAGTCGTCGGGGCCGCCGAAGAGGATGGACTGCACCCGCGGCCCCTCGGGCAGGTCGACCTGGGCCACGCCGTAGCCGGCGACGGCAGCGTCCTTCTTGCCGAACATCGGGACGTGGCAGTAGGTCCAGGTGTGGATCGTCCCCTTCGTCGACAGCTCGATGTCCTCGGTGCCCTCGTGCAGGCAGCGGGCGCACACCAGCCGGCGGGGGAAGAACGCCTCGCCGCAGTTCGGGCAGCGGCTCCCGAGCAACCGCGGCGGTTCGGCCGGGTCGTCGGGGATCCGGAAGAACCCTGGCTCAATGGGAACTCGGGCCATGCACTCCTCGCTTCTCGTCATGTTGCGCAGCGCCGCTCGGCGCCGTCCTCGCTATCGGCGACGGCGCCCTGGTGCCGGGCGATTCTGGCACAGACGTTGTTCTCGCGGCCTGGGGGCCGGGAGGATCGAGCGGGTGGAATGCGGGAACCCGTCGGCCGCGGATTTCCGTGGATCTGTCTCAAGTGGTCCTGAGGTTTGGCCGCTGGATCCCGTCGATTTGGTGCGTTCAACCAGGCAGAAGCTGGGCGATGGGCACTCCGAACTGGATCTAGACCCTGGTGCTGGGAACCTCGCACCGGCGCGCCATTGTCACCGATCCTGGCGTCAGCCCACACCCCACACAACGAGGGCGAGCGCCACGCCAGCGACCACGGCCAAAGCGGTCACACGACCGGCGTTCGACATGGCGGGCACGCGAGCAGTCAGGAGTTGAAGCTCGAGCGCGCTCCGTTGCCCAGGTCCCATGAGGGGACGGACACCGGGCGTGCTCGACCCCTCAACCGGTTCGGTGCCGGGACCATCACCGAGCGTGCTCGACCCCTCAACCGGTTCGGTGCCGGGATCTTCACCGAGCGTGCCCGGTTGCTCGGTGAAAGCGCTGCGCGGCTGATCAGCGAGCGTTGGCTGCTCGATGTATCCATTGTGGTGCCGGTCAGCGAGCGCCGGTTGGTCAATGGGTCCGACGGTTTGATGATCCACGAGCCAGCTCGGTTGCTCAGCTGGTGCCGTTCGGGGTGGATCCTTGAGCGTGCTCGGCTCCGGCATCGGTCCGACGCGGGAGCGCAGCATGTGTTCGAGTTCCCGGCGTCGGCTGTGAAAGGCGGTTTCTCGCAGACCAGGGTCGACTCTCACCTCTGCCATGGCCTCGCCGGCAATGGCATCCGCGGCCCAGTCCAACTCGGCCTGCGCCTTCAGCGCTCGGCGCGCCTCACGGGCCACTGACAACTCGTATTCAGAGTTTCGACTTGCCGAGATCTTTATTCCGAGGACGGCAAGCTCCAGCAGGGTGGCTACCGCGAGAATGATCAAGGCCGCGAGGCCGATGCCGAAAGGATCATGCACTGCCAGCGAAACGAGCGACTTCGTGCGCGCTCCCAACCCCGTGTTGTTGCCTTGTGCCTGACTGAAGGACTGAATGTCGCTATTTCGCCGCTGTGTCAGCGCGGTGACTTCGGCCGCGTCACTCGAAAGTTGTGCCTTCTGACTGGCTTGGAGGGCGTCCGCCTGCTGTCTGACCGCCTTCGCTTCCGACGCCTCCTGTTGCGACTTCTGCTGCAGGGCCCAGCAGTCACCACCGACGGGGCAACCTGAAAGGTGTGACAAGCCGCTGCCCGCCGAATCTTGCAGCGCCAGCTGGTAGTCGCTCGCGCTTGCCTGATCGAGGGCACTCGCTCTGTTCTCCAACGCCAGGACGGAGTTGGGGTCCGACGTCTCCTGATTGGTCAGCTTGTTGATCTGAGCCTGGATCTGAGCGGGCGGACCGTGCGCGACGTAGCTCGCGATGGCCCGCTGGTTTTGCGCTGCCAGGTCGGCGGTCGTCTCCCGCTGGAAGAAGAACAGCATGGTTGGAATCGTGAAGACGCCGACCATGACGACCGCAATCACGAGGCGCAGACCGATCATCGCCTTGCTCAGCTTGCCGACCGGCGGGGCCTCACTGTCGTCCAAATCGTTCGCGTTGACGGCGATGTAACTGATGATCAGCGCATCGAAGCCGATGATCACGCCGGTGACGCAGACGGCGCCGATGAGCATCACCACTGTGATCTGGCCGGATCCACCGTTGGCCAGGCCCAGGGCATGCGAGATGGCCCATGTCCCGTAGGGGAGGTAGAAGCACATCGCGAGCGCGGCAACCACGTACGGGAGCGCGCTCCGAGACGTGCGGAGGTGACGAACGTCGATCCCTATGGTTCGCAGCAGCCCACGCCGAATCGGTCCGGGCCAGAATCCGCCGGGTTCAGCGTCGATTGAGTTTGCGTCCGCGCACACGGAAGCCCCTTGCTGAACAGCACTTCGCCAAGTAGAGGAAGAAGGCTACCCCCAGAAACAACTCCCATTTCTTCGCCGCCCATTTCTTGGGCCAGAGTTGGAAATCGGGCACAGCATGCGGCTCGGAGGCCACGAGTGGCCGCACTGCTGCGGGGTCGGCAACGACATACAGACGGGTACCGGGACGAAGTGCGGGGAGCCCTTGATCAGGGTTTATACAGATGAGCCCGGCCGCTGGGCGAACCGGGGGTCCTCGTGACGGTTCGGGCCGCGGCGAGGGCCAGCTCAGGAATGCGCGACCAGCGAGCGCAGTGTGAAGGTGCCCGACTGGGTGTAGGTCGAGGTGCCGAACATCGTGGCGGTGACGACCGAGATGGCCTGGGACATCTTTACGGGGAGGCCGTTGGAGGCGTCGATCCACATCTCGTCACGCTCGGTCCCTCGCTGGGCGCCGGTCTCGGTGCGGAGCTGCAGGAACTCGGCCGTCGACACCGGCCGTCCGGCCACGGTGAGCGTCTTGGTCCCGACGAAACGGTAGGGACCGGCGCTGTGCATGACACCCTTCACCGCCGAGCTGGTGCCACGGCAGTCGCTCGGCCAGGTCTGGCCGGCGTGGGCGTCGGCGGGGAGCCACATCGTGGCCGCCGTGCACGTGAGCGTTGTGATGTTCGTCTCGCGCAGCGGGCCGACGGGCCACAGCTGCCAGATCTTGCCGCCGAGCTCCACCGTGTCGCCGTTGCTGCCGCGGCAGAACTTCCACGTTTGCCAGTGGTGCGAGCTGTAGTCCACGCGGAAGGTCCAGCAGTTCTTCCCCTGCAGGGTCACGGTGCCCGGCATCGTGGGGCCCTCGGCTTGGGACATGGGCGGCAGCGTGAGGGCGTCGGTCCCGTTGCCGGTGTAGAGGTAGACGCCCCGGGCCGGCCGCGCACCCGCGGCTCCCTGACCCTGGGTCCCCAGGCGCTGCTCGGCCTGGCCCATCGAGACCGGGTGCGACGGGTACCAGTTGACGACGAGGAAGAGCACGGCGACGACGGCCACGACCACACCGAGCCCCACGAGCACCCAGGGCCAGCGCCGGTGGTGGTGCCGTGTGGGAGGCGTGCCGTCCGAAGGTCCGTTGGGTCGCGGCACGTCCGTGTGTGTGGCGTCCGACTCAGTTTTCGGATGCGCCAGCGTCATACAACCAGTATTCGGGCGGGCGGCGCCGGGCTCCAGTGACGTTCGGCCCGAGGCGCTAGGGAGGTTCGTCCTGACTCTTAGGAATCGGGCGAGGCACCTGCCGGGCGGCCCGGGCGCACCCGACGGCGGCTCAGCGCGGCAATCCGAGCACGTGCTCGCCGACGATGTTCTTGTTGATCTCGGTCGTGCCGCCGGCGATCGAGGCCTGGCGGACGGCCAGGAAGTTCTCGGCCCAGCGGTCCTCGCCCCCCAGCGCCTCGAGCCCGACGAGGTCGACCGCAAGGTTCCCCAGCTCCTGGTCGCAGTACGCCCACGACAGCTTGGCCAGGCTGCCCAACGCCCCCGCCCCCGCCCCCGCCGAGGAGTCGGCGAGCGAGCGCTCGGTGAGGTGGCGCATGCACCGGATCGCCGCATAGATACGGACCAGCCGGTCCCGCAGCACCGGGTCCTTCCGGCCCGCCGCCGCCCGCGGGTCGGCCAGCAGGTCGTCGAGCCGGCGGGCCAAGGAGAGGTGCAGGCGGGCCACGCCGGCGCGCTCGAAGCTCAGCGTCGTCATGGCCACGGTCCAGCCACCGTGGAGCGGGCCGAGTATGGCCGAGCGGGGGATGCGGGCGTCGGTGAAATACAGCTCGGCGAAGGTGTGATCGCCGGTCATGGTGGTGATCGGCCGCGCCTCGATCCCAGGCGTGCGCATGTCCACCAGGAAGCACGTGATCCCCGCGTGCTTCTTCGCCGACGGGTCCGTCCGCACGTACAACTGGCACCAGTCGGCGTGATGCCCGAGTGAGTTCCATGTCTTCTGCCCGTTGAGGACGAAGTCGTCACCGTCCTCCACCGCGGCGGTGCGCAGCGAGGCCAGGTCGGAGCCGGCGTCGGGCTCGGACATGCCCTGGGACCAGATCTCGTCGCCCCGCAACATCGGCTCGAGGTAGCGGGCCTGCTGTTCGGGGGTGCCGAACTGCATGATGGCCGGCGCGATGTTGGAGACGCCGATCACGTTCACCGGTCCCGGCGCCCGCGCCCGGCTCATCTCCTCGAGATAGGCGAGCTGTTCGCCGACGCCTGACCCGCGCCCGCCGAACTCGACCGGCCACGCCGGTGCCGCCCACCCGCCGTCGGCCAGCGTCCGGTTCCAGTCCCGCAGGAGCTCGAGGTCTTCGCCCTCCAAGCTGCCTCCGCCCGCAGCGGCGACCTCGGGCGTGAGATGTCTGGCCAGCCAGGCGCGCAGCTCGGCGCGGAACGCGTCGGCGTCCGTTCCGCCCGCCCCGCTCTCTGTCCGCGCCATGCCACCTCCCCTGACGGCCGTTTCTGCCTTCGGGATTGTGGTCGACCGGCACTCCCGCTTACCAACTCGCTGATGGCGCATCAGATGAGGGAAGCCGCCGCGCCGGTCTCCGGCGGTCCCGGGGCGGCCGCCAGACTCGACCCGCCGGACGATCTGACCAGCGCAACGTCGGACTTCGTCCGGGTCTCGAGTTCAGCAGAGCTTGTTGGAGTCCCGTTATGGTCCGGAGATGGCGCGCGAAGTGGTGACCGGCTACTGCTGGCCTCAATCGGTTGTCCCCGGGGAACAGGTCGGCCTGCACATGTCGTCGTCGGGTGGCCGGCCGGTGCGCGTCGAGGTGGCCCGCATTGGCGGGCGTCGGGACGTCGTGTTCCGGTCCGGCTCGGTCGAGACCGGCGAACACGAGACGCCGCAGGACGCCGCCTCTTTGGGTTGTGGGTGGCCCGTCGCCCTCAGTCTCGACGTCGATCCGGCATGGCGGTCCGGCTACTACGAGGTCGTCATGGAGATCGAAGTCGGCGAGAAGGTCCGGCGCGACTACGCCTTCTTCGTTGTGCGCCCGGCTCCCGGGGCGCGCATCGTGCTCGCGCTGGCGACCAACACGTGGCAGGCCTACAACGATTTCGGCGGCCCGAATCTTTACAACGGGGGCGTCCAGGTCGCACTCCAGCGGCCGATGGCCGCGGGCTACCTGTACAAGCCGCCGGGCAAGGGCCGCCGCGTAACCGGGACCGGCGAACCCGATCCGCAGAACGCGTCGCACGTCGGCTACATCCAGCTCAACCATCTCTCCGGGTGGGCCGGCTCCGCCGGGTGGCCCGACTGGGAGCTGCCCTTCATCGAGTGGGCCGAACGCGAGGGGTTCGAAGTCGGCGTGTGCACGAACGCAGACCTCGAGCAGCATCCCGAGGTGTTGGACGGCGCGCACCTGTATCTCTCCGTCGGCCACGACGAGTACTGGTCCAAGGGCATGCGCGACACCGTGGAGGCGTTCGTCGCCCGCGGTGGGAACGCGGTGTTCTTCTCGGGCAACACGTCGCTGTGGCAGGTGCGCCTCGAGGGTCCCGAGCACGACGTGATGGTCGGGTACAAGGGCTTCTTCAAGGACGACCCCCTCATGGACACCCGCCGGGAGGCCGAGGTCACCACGTTCTGGTCGGACGTGGTCGTCGCCCGTCCCGAGAACCACATGACCGGCGTCTCGTTCACCCGGGGCGGCTACCACCGGATCGGGCGCAACGTGACCAACGGCCTCGGTGGTTACACGGTGCACCGGCCCGGCCATTGGATCTTCGAGGGGACCGGGCTCGGTTACGGCGATGTCCTCGGTGCGGGCGCGACGGTCGTCGGCTACGAGTGCGACGGCTGCGTGTTCACCTACCGCGACGGGCTGCCGTACCCGACTGGCGAGGACGGCACACCGTCGACGTTCGAGATCCTCGGCACCTGCCCGACGCAGCACTTCACGCGCGAGACGGCGCCCCGCCCACCCAAGCCCGACGAGCCGAGCGAGCTCGAGTACATCGCGGCCCGCATCTTCGGGACGCGCGATCCCGAAGCCATGGAGCGGATCCGCCACGGCCACGCCGTGCTCGGCGCGTACACGAACGGTGCCGGAGCCACGGTCGTGACCTCGGGGTCGACCGACTGGGCGCACGGGCTGGCAGGACGAGACCCACGGATCGAGCACATCACCCGCAATGTGCTGACGCGCTTGGGGTAGCCGCACCGCGAACTCGGTGGCTCCGCTCCGGTGGCGCCACCGACGAAGATCGAAAGGTCAGGCGATCTTGAGGGCGCGGACGGCGAGCACGTACGACTCGAGGGGCCGCGCCTCGGTGTAGCCGAGGTGGTTGTCGCGGCAGAAGGCCCGCACCATCTCCTGGGCCCGCGCCAGGTTGGGCCGGGGCATTGTCGGGAAGAGGTGGTGTTCGATCTGGTAGTTGAGGCCGCCGAAGAGGAAGCTGGTCAACCGTCCGCCCGAAAGGTTGCGCGCCGTGACGACCTGGCGCTGGGCGAAGCACATCTCGGTCCCGTCCTCGAGGAGCGGCATGCCCTTGTGGTTGGGGGCGAAGCTGCAGCCGAGATACATCGAGAACGCCGCCTGGTGCACCGCGATGAAGGCGATCGCCTTGAGCGGCGAGAGGACCCAGAACACGACCGTGGCGTACAACGCGACGTGCATTACGAGGAGCAGTCCCTCGGTGAGGACGGATCGCTCGCGCCGGCGGCGGATCACGTCCTGGAAGCCCGACACGTAGAGCCCGGTGCTGCGCAGCAGCATCAGTGGGAAGAAGAGCTGGGCCTGCCAGCGGTCCAGCCATCGGGCGATGCCCCGCTGATTCTCGTCCGGCCCGTCGCCCTGGTGTGCCTCCGCGCTCGGCAGGCCGACCCCGATGTCCGGGTCGCGGCCCGGCTCGTTGGGATGGGCGTGGTGGGAATTGTGCTTGGGCACCCACCAGCCGAAGCTCATTCCGATCAAGGCGTTCCCGATCCCCAACCCGAGCAGGCGGTTCGCCCGTCGGGACTCGAAGATCTGGCGGTGGCCCGCATCGTGACCGAGGAAGCCGAGTTGGGTGGCGGCCACCCCGAGAAACACCGCGATGCCGAGCGTGGCCCACGAGTCGCCGATTAGGAAGAACCCCAACCATCCCGCGCCGAACGCGGCGACGGTGACGACGACTTTGAACCAGTAGTAGCCGAGCCGGCGTTCGAAGAGGCCCGCGGCTCGGATGTCGAGGGTCAGTTCGTGGAACTCACGAGGCCCCGCCTCTGTCGTGATTGCTGTCTGCAAGGATTCCTCCCGCTCGAATGCGATGAGGAGCGCCGATTGGAACGGCTGCTGTCCCCGTTGCCGATGTCCGACCGGCGACCGTGGTTTGCGTTCGCGTCGTCGGTCCCGCCTGGCTCAGACGGCCCGGACGTTCTGCGCTTCTGGGCCCTTGGCGCCTTGCGCCACGTCGAATTCGACCTGCTGGCCGTCCGTGAGGCTCCCGGTGTCCACGTTGGAGGAGTGGACGAACACGTCCTTTTCCCCGGTTGACGGCGCAATAAATCCGAAGCCCCGGTCGTTGTTGAAGAACTTCACAGTTCCAGTTGCCATATCTCTGTTCTCTTTCTCTTACTTTGCTGTAGTTGTAGTTATCGTTGGTTTTTTGGCGGTGTGCCGGCTCCGTTTGGGTCCCAGCTCCCCGTACGGTGCGCCGCACGGGGAGGGCTCACCCGCCTCGCCGTAGTTGCGACACCGAGGGTCGTCGCACCATCCGAGACGGAGATCATCCTCAAGCACTTCCCGCGTGTGCGCATCGCATAACGGGGCATCGGGCAGCATCACGGTGATGGAGTACGAGTTGTCATCCGGATCGGGACCCCGATCGAGTGTCCGGCGTTTCGGTGGCATCAGCGAGGTCGGGCTCCGTCCGCACAATGCGCAAGGCGTGGGAGCCAACACCGTCATTTCGGGATGGCTTCCCGCAGTTTCTGCACGCCCAGCAGCCGACGTTCGAGCTTGGGTACGTCTTTTGCATCCCTCTCGCGGATCCGTTGCTCGAGCAGGACCAGCCGTGCTTCCTCGTTCTTGACCAGTTGCCGGCGCTCGTCGCCTTCACGTGAACCAAGGGCGCGGACGTAGCTGCGGTGTGCCTCGGTCGCTCGGTCGAACCCAAGCGTGCGCGCGATCGCGGAAAAGGACTTGCCCGATTCGCGCAAGGTCAGGGCTTGGGCGTCGGTGTCCCCGCTTGCCTGGCGTCGCCGGCCGCCCCCGCGCTCGGGTGCGGGCGGCGTTGTCGAGCGGCGCTGCGTCTTGCTGTGGTTGTGCCTAGGCATGGGCCGTTCCCGGCACGAGAGAGGTGCGGTCCCAACGGCCGTAGCCGCGTGCAACCGGGCCCGAAACGGACGACGACAAAACGACACCTAAGCCCTCGAGGGCTTCGTGAAGAGGCTGGGAGATGTGTGGCTCCGTTCAAAATGGGCCAACTCGGGGTTTCTCGACCAGGCCACATCAGCAACGCGCTGATGACTGCCCTCCACCTTAGCAGGTGCGGCTCGATCCGAATGGCCGCGCCGATCGGATCGTCACAAAGAGATGTCGTGGGCTGACGTCGGATGCCGCAGTTTGGCCATTGCCTTCGCCTCGATCTGGCGGACCCGCTCGCCCGTCAGGCCGATGCGAGCACCGACCTCCCGGAGCGTGTGCGGCCTTGCGCCGTCGATGCCGAATCTGAGTTCGAGGACTTCGCGTTCGCGCCCGTCGAGACAACCGAGCATCACGGACACCTCGCCGGAGAGCAAGGCCGATGCCGCGAAGTCGTAGGGGGACACCGCGTTGTGGTCCTCGACCAATTCGCCCAACTCGACCGAGCCGTCGTGCCCCATCTGCTCGGACAGAGATGCCGGTGTGACCGCATGCCGGAGGATGTTGGCGACCCGGTCGGCACTGACGGCGAGGTCGTCGGCGATCTCGTCGACGCCGACGTGGCGGCCGTGTTGGGCCTCGAGATGATTGCGGGACTGCCCAATCTGGTTGAGAAGCTCACGAACCGGTGGTGGGAGACGGATGGTGCGGCTGCCGTCGGCGATCCCGCGGACGATGGCCTGGCGGATCCACCACGTGGCGTAGGTGGAGAACTTGAAGCCCTTCCGCCAATCGAACTTCTCGAGTGCGTGGATCAGGCCGAGGTTGCCCTCCTGCACCAGGTCGAGCAGCGGCATCCCGGAGCCCTGGTACTTCTTGGCGATCGACACGACCAGGCGGAGGTTGCCGTTGGTGAAGGTCTCGGTCGCCTGCTCTCCGGTCCGAACCGCCCGGCGGAGCTCGCGCGCCCGTGCCAGGCCCACCTCCTGGCCGGTAGCAAGCGTTGCGCTGGCGTCGCGCCCGGCCGCCGCCAGCTGGGCCAGATGGACCTCTTCGGCCTTCGACAACAAGGGGTAGCGGCGGATATCCCTGAAGTACAGACCGAGCAGGTCCTCCTCAGGCGTCTGCGCGCGCATGCTTGGCAATGGCACCCGTTCCTCGAGACCGGATTGAAGGGTGCAGTAGACGAGTGCTCACTCGCGGTGCGCCTGACTTCGCCAACATGCCGGGGCGGTGTGCCGACGATGTCGGCGTACTCACGCTACTCGTGGACGAGCTGCTCACGTCGATCGCCCTGTGTCCGCTATGCTGTACCTCGATACCGCGTGCAGTCGCACCGCGGTGGCCGGCTCCACGAGCCGGCCGGGCCCACGAGACATCACATCGAGTCGGCCATCTTTGCCTTGACCGATTGGAGTCTTGTGACCACCCTTGCCCCTACTCTCGCGCCTGCCCGGTTCTCGGACCTCGGCGTGCGCCGAGAGCTCTCGGCCGCTCTCGAAAAGAGAGGGATCGACCGCCCCTTCCCGATCCAGGCCGCCACCCTGCCTGACGCGCTCGCAGGACGTGACGTCTGCGGCATGGCGCCGACCGGCTCCGGGAAGACGCTGGCCTTCGGGCTCGCGATCCTGTCGCGCCTGTCCGCTCGTTCCGGCCCACGCCCCAAGCGTCGCCATCCCTCCGCCCTCGTCCTGGTTCCGACGCGGGAGCTGGCCGGCCAGATCGAGGACGTCATCGCGCCGCTGGCTGCCGCCATCGGTGCTCGGGTGACCTCGATCTACGGCGGCGTCGGATACGGCCCGCAGCGCGCGGCCCTGCGCAACGGCGTCGACGTCGTCATCGCGTGCCCCGGGCGTCTCTCCGATCTGCTCGCGCAGGGTGCCCTGCGGCTTTCCCACGTGGACGTGGTGGTCGT
Organism: uncultured Acidimicrobiaceae bacterium; assembly: GCA_963777485.1. Taxonomy (GTDB): domain Bacteria; phylum Actinomycetota; class Acidimicrobiia; order Acidimicrobiales; family RAAP-2; genus Bog-473. The sequence continues at coordinate 549,431 of CAVZQP010000002.1, forward strand.
CGACGAGGCCGACCGCATGGCGGACATGGGCTTCCTCCCTGCGGTCCGCCGCCTCATCGACATGACGAGTGACTCGCGCCAGACCCTGCTCTTCTCGGCCACCCTGGACGGGCCGGTCGACAAGCTCGTCCGCGACTACCAACACGACCCGGTCTTCCACGAGGTCGCGTCCTCGGCCGAGGACCGCGGCGAGGTGGGTCACCACTTCTGGCGGGTCGAATACGCCGACCGCGTGGAGGTCACCACCGACGTGGTGCGTGCGAAGGGGCCGGCGCTGGTGTTCTGCCGGACCAAGCGAGGCGCGGATCGCCTCTCGCAGCGCCTCGGCCGTTCCGGTCTCAAGTCGGCCGCCATCCACGGCGACCGCAGCCAGAGCCAGCGCGAGCGTGCGCTCGCCGCCTTCCGGGCCGGCCGGCTCGATGTGCTCGTCGCGACCGACGTCGCCGCGCGCGGCATCCACGTCGATGCCGTGCCTCTGGTCGTCCACTTCGACCCGCCCACAGACCACACCGACTACGTGCACCGCTCGGGCCGGACCGGGCGGGCGGGCGCCGACGGCCTCGTGGTGTCCCTCGTCGGCCACGAACATGTCCGCGGCACGAAGGCCCTCACGCGACGGCTGGGGCTCTCCCCGGACATCTCTGTGCCCGACATCTCCTCCCTCTCCGGGTTGGACGGTGCTCGCATCCCGCGCTCCACCGCGCCGGCCGTCCCGAGCGCCCCGAGCGAGAACGGCTCCGCCGCGCCCGCCGACCGCGCCCGCCGTTCGCACCAAGGACCGGCCCGATCCGGACGGCGTTCGCGCCGCGGAGGGCGACGCACCTCCCGGCGCTGAGCGTCGCAGGCATACCCGCTCGGGCTCGGCCTGCATCCTCGGTTTCTCTGAACCGCCGCGCCGAGTCCCGGCGGGCCCGGGGCGGTGGCCGGACCCTGATCCGCCGGCTTTGCGGGTGCTCTCACCTCGTCGTGCTGCGGGCCGCAAGGCGTCCTGATCCTCGTCACGAAATGCAGATTTCCTGACCTGGCCGCGTTAGTTTGCGTCAAGACGAGTTGGGCATTCATCCCCCGTTGGATCGACCGGGCGGAAGGGGCCGATGACAGGCAGCAGACAGCGCGAGGGCGGGGAGAGGCGACGGCCGTGACCCCCTCGGCTGGCACCTCCGAATCGTCGACCCAGGTAGGGCAGGTCCTCCGACTGCAACCGAGCGTGGACGCCGCCGCCGTGAGCAGAGCGTTCGTCGAACCGCTGGTCCGTCACTGGAACCTGGGGCCACTCGACTTCGACGCGGCACTGGTGACCACCGAACTCGTCACCAACGCGGTGCTGCACGCCGAGCTCGATGTCGTGCTGGTGCTGCGGCCCATTGCGAAGGGAATCCGCATCGAGGTGACCGACCAGTGCCCGGCCGTGCTCCCGCACGTGACGCCCCACAGCACCGGCGCGCTGTGGGCGTTGACGCTCGGGCAGAGCGGGCGCGGGCTCAGGGTGGTGTCCGAGCTCGCAGCCCGGTGGGGCGTCGATTCGACGCAACGAACAAAGACGGTGTGGGCCGAGCTGATCAACGGCCAGTCCGGCCCCAGTGAGCCGCAGCTCCAACTCGAGTACGAGTTGGAAGTGCGCGACGGGCTGACCTTCCGGTTCATCGATCTGCCGACGACGGTCGCCATCGAGAGCGGGGTCCAGATCGAGGACCTGGTGCGGGCGATCCAGCTCGAGCACGGCCCGGTGACGCCTGAGGAAGACTCCGTTCGTCACATCTATGAACTGCTGCTTTCGACTGCGGCCGACCGCTTGGCCGGACGAGACGCGGTGATGTGGGCGTTCGCCGAGGACCGTGCCGCTTTCGATCTGGAATTGGTGACCACCCTGGAGTCGATGCGTGACCTCGGTGAGCTCTGGGGGATGCTCGACGACCCGAGCGGGCTCCTCGACATCGCGCCACCGCCTCCGCCGGATCAGGTGGTGGAGTTCCGCCGCTGGGTTCGGAGCGAGGCGCTCCGGCAGTTGGGTGGCGGGGCGCCGCGGACCTATGGCGCTGCCGAGGATTGAACCGATTCAGGTCTGAGGCGCAATCGATTCGATCGCTGCCTAATAGGACTCGGCGGCTGCGTGTTCCAGCATCATCTCGTGGAACTTCTCCCACCCCAAGTGGTAGCGGGTTCGAGCATTCCCCGGGATCCAGTCGATCGATCCCTTGCTGACCTGGAGCTCGCCGAGCCTTTCGTCATCGCTCCGGACAACGAACTTCACGTCCGAATGGAGGACGATCCCAGTCGGAAGGTCGACGGTGACATCGTGCTTGGGCATGTTCAAACCGTACCTTTTGTGTGATTTTTGACGGGCAACCGTGACTTATATCCCTATGGGAACGGGTCCGGTTGCGAGAAGATGTGGGCCATGGGCGGGCGGGGATCTGTGGAATTCCGCGTGGTGTGGGGTTGACGAAGACAATGAAGCCCGCGGCGGGTGTCGTCGCGGGACGGATCGCCCGCAGGCCGTTCGTGGTCGTGGGTCTCCTCGGAGTGGTGGCACTGGTCTGTTCGGGCTGTGCCGGCGGAGCTCAGCATCTCGGCGAAAAGCCGGTGGATCACCACGCTGTGGCCCGGGTGAAGACCACGCCGGCGACGTCGACGCAGCCGTCGCCCACGACGACGACCACGACAGCGCCCGCCGTCAAGGCCAACGCGAGCAGGCTCACTCCTGCGATTCAGCCGGGGCCGGCGCCCGTGCCGGCGCCCGCCACCACGACGACGACAATTGACCCGTTCCCACCGGCGTGCGTGTGGAGCAACTTCGTCACGAGGGTCAGCACGGATCAAGGCACCTATTCGACCGGACAACCCGTCCAGATAGCGCTCGCGTTCGAGAACACGGGACCGGCGTGCACGGTCAATCAGACCGGCTATGCCTGTCCGGTCGTCAACATCGACAACGCATCGGGAGCATTGGTGTGGTCGAGCGCGGCACCGGCCTCGGCGGGATGCCCGTCGACCTTCACCGGACCGACCGTGCTGGCGGCGAACTGGTCACAGAGCTTCTCGATCACCTGGGGGCAGGACTCGTGCACGCCAGGACAGACGCAGGCGTGTCCCGGCTCGCAGGTTCCGGCGGGTCAGTACGAGATCACCGGGCAGAGCGGTGGTGGCTCCAGCCAGATTCCGGCGGGCCCGGCGGCGACGGTGAACCTCACCGCGGGGAACCCGTAGCGCCTAAATCGCGGGCAGAATCTGTGACTGAGGTTTCTAGGTCTGTTGGCGAACCGTTGAGGCACCCCACGGCCTAGCTGGGGGCGGTATGAGCGAGGAACAGTCAGAGTTCATCAGCGCCGGGCAGTTCTACGTCCTCGGCAAATGGACCGGTGGGTACGGCGTCTGGGCAAAGACGCCAGATGGGCGTCTCGGTGAGGCCCCGGTTGCCACTTTCCCTTCTTCGCCGGACGGCGAAGCTCAGGCATGGGAGCAGTTCTCTCGATTGGAAATGCAAACGGGGAGGACCCGTGTCGAAAATCCTCCCACGCCGCCTGCCGGTACCGAGGTTCCGGTTCAACCGCCGGCCGGCGACCGCAAGTGGTATTCACCTCGTTGGTGGTGGGTCTTTCCTATCGCCGCACTGCTCGCCGCAGGTGTGGGAATCGGATTGTTATCGACCAACTCCGCGTCCAACCCGACACCACAGTCACGCAGCTCTTCGAATTCAACAGCGTCAACTCAACCGGCCGTCGGAACGGGGTCACTTGCGGATCTTTCCAGCGAAGTTATCTTCATTCAGTGGAATCAAAGCGGAGATTCATTCTCGGGAACTGCGCAGGACGATTCGGTCACTGGGAACCCTCCGGATCAGACGCTCTCGTCACAGACACTCAATGTCACCGGACAATTGAATGGATCGAGCATCAGCCTGAGCTTCAATAGCGGTGACCAGGAGTTCGGAACGATCGAGTTCGGTCATTTCACCCTCAATTTTCCGCAACAAGACGGCACGCTCGCTCCCGTGACATTTCACGCCGCCTCATCCAACGAGTTCAACGCAGACGTGGGCACTCTTCACTCGGAGATCTCTCAGGACAACCAGACCGCCGCCAATCAACAGGCAATCGCAAGACAAGAGGCCGTGATCAACGGCGATATCAAATCGGTAAATGGCGACATCTCCGGTCTTACGAATGCGACTCTTTCGTCGGACCTTGATCCACTCAGTGGAGATGTCCAAAGGACACAGTCAGATCTCGCCGCAACAGCGTCACAGGCGCAGACTGCTGAAGGTGAGAGTGGTAGCCAGACGCAATGCTATGACGCCGGCACGGCTGACTACGACGCCGGGACAGTCGCGTACGACGCGGGTACAGTCGAATACGACACGCACAGTGTTGAATCCGATGTTCAATCACTGCGGTCGGCGATATCGGCGATCGGATCAGACTTCCAGAAGTTGCACAGCGACGAGCAGGCGCTTCCTACGTATCATCCCAACGCACCCAATCAGGGCGCCGTGGATCAAGCGATCGCCACAGCGCAACAGGTGATTGGATCCGCGGTATCCACAACCAACGGCGCAGTCGCAACAGTTAACGGCTATGTCACTTCGGCGTATCAGGATGCAAACGCAGCCCTGCAGAGTGGAAGCAACTGCGGCGCCGGTTCTACAACCCCCACTTCGGTCCCGCAGATCCAGTAGATGAGCTGTGGCATTGGTGCGTGACGCGAAGGGCTTGAGATCTGCCGGCTGCCGCTTCCGGCGGGTTCGGCGGTTCGGGAAATGGATTTCTGCAAATTCATTTTTTCGTTAGGCTTCGCTCCGAGCATCAGATGCGGCGGGAGGTCAGATGATCAAACGGCTCGGCTGGACCTTCATCTTGATCGCGTCCGCCGTCGTACCCACCTTTCTCGTTGCGTACCTGCCTCCGAATGGACTCGCAGGTGCCGAAAAGACCGGCGTCAGTTGCTTTCACATCGCCAATGGCTCAACGGGATTTGCGCCAGGGTCAGGACTGAGCGTGACACAGATCGATGCAACCTCTGCCGTCCTCGAGATCACCTATGTGAAGTCCCTTCTGTGCCCGTTACCCGGATACATCCGCTACTACTGGGGCCCCACGTACTACGACGACCAAAAGGCCGACGACGTCATTCTGACGACCGGATACGAGGGCTTCCCCGTCTATTCAACCGGCGGCGATTACGTCACCAAGAAGGTGACGATGACCGACATCGGGACCACGGCGCACCGGAGCATCGGCTACGAGGTCCGACCGGACACCGAAATTCACGTCGTCGTCAAGCTCGGGTATGCAGGAAGTACGTATCTGGTCCGAATCGGCTTTCACACGCCCCGGGACCCGGCAAAGAATGTGACGCTCACGCTCGACCGGGTGACCAAGGATTCCATCACGGTGACGCCCAAGTTGACGGCCTCTCCGTTTGGAGTCAACACGGTCGGTGTCGACGTCAAGAAGGCCGCATCGGGTGACTGGACGGGCAGCTTCGAGACCCAACGTTGCGACGCCGCGCAATGTAATTCGGTGCACGCGGTCACGATCACGAACGAATCAAGGTCAGAGACGGGGTATCCGATCGTCCGGCTCGAGCCCAATACGACCTACACCCTCCGATTGGCTGTCGATAACTACTACAGCCGTCTCACCTTCTCGGAGCCACTGACTGTCACGACGGCAAAGTGAGGGCTGCGCCGGTTCCGGCGGTTCCGGGGCGGCGGCTGCGCCCGGACCACTCAGGACCAGTACAGCTACGGTCCCCCGATCTGTCACGGCCACACGGCACACTGTCCTGATGGCGACCGCTGCGACCAGGCCGAAGGGTGCGTACTTCGCAAAGTCGTGCCCCGAGCGGGTGCAGCTCGACGTGTTGCAGCCGTGCGAGCCGCTTCCCGACCCGCCCTTCCTCCAGAAGCTGTTCCGGGCCGGCGACGTGCACGAGGACGAGACGCTCGGCGGGGTCTTCGACGACGTGGAGGGGGCCGTCGTCATCGAGGCCGACGACCCCGACGCACGGGAGTGGCACACCCGGCAGGCGATCGCGCAGGGGGCCCGGCTGGTCGCGGGTGGGCGGCTGCCGGTGGATTTCGACGCGCATCGAGTCGGCGAGCCGGACCTGCTGGTGACGTGCGGCCAGGGGTACCTGCCCGTCGACGTGAAGTCGCACAAGTCTCTGGAGCCGTCGCGGCCGGACCGGACCGGCGGCGGGTCCGCGTTGATCTCCGAGGTTGCGTTGCCGTACTTCGAGAGCGCCCGGGTCGACGTCGATTTCATGGCTCGCCGGAACGTCGGGGATCTGCTGCAGCTGGCTCACTACCGCCGGCTGTTGGAGTCGGCCGGTTGGGCGTCGACGGGCCTCGGGCGCAACGTCGGCGGCATCTGCGGGTCCGAGGGAGTCATCGTCTGGTACGACCTGGACGCGCCGGTTCTGGAGCCGCCGGAGCACCTCGCGGTGGCCGCGCTGCCGCGTCGGATCAGCGCGATGGAGCGCTATGACCTCGAGTTCGCGTTGCGGCTTGAGGTGTCCCGGGCGGCGGAGTCGCACCTGGACGATGCGTCGGTGGCGCTGTTGGCCGAGCCGATCGTGTGTCGGGATTGTGCGATGTGCCGCTGGCGCGAATGGTGCGGCTCCCAACTCGAGGCGGTGGCGGATCTGAGCCTGGTGTCGGGTGTCGGCGTGGCGCGGCGGCGGCTGTACACGGACCACGGTGTCGGCGACCTGTACGACTTGGCCGGACTCGACTGGACCACCGCGGAGTTGGTCCGGCGCGGGGTCGATCTGAGCGACCTGTCGGACCGGACGCACGAGGTGGCGGGTCCGACGCCGCTGGTTTCCGTGATTCCCAAGCGCAAGAAGCAGCTCGAGGACCTGGCGGCGCTCGGTTTCGTCACGGTGGGCGACCTGGCCCGGTTGGACGGGCGGACATTCGTGGTGTGCGCGGACGGTGGTGGGACGGGCGTGGCCGGGCAGATCGAGCTGGCCCGGGCGCGTGTCGGTGAGTTGGCCGCGTACCGGCGCCGGGACGTCGTCTCGGTGGAGGTGCCCCGGGCCGACATCGAGGTCGACGTGGACATGGAGAGCACCAACGACGGCTGCTACCTGTGGGGTGCGTTGGGGACGGACCGGCGGGAGGCGGGTGCGGTGCCGCAGTATGTGTCGCTCGCGACATGGGACGCCGACATCGAGGAGGGCGAGCTCGTCGCCTTCGAGAAGTTCTGGTCGTGGTTCCAGGGGGTTCGTGCGCGTGCCGCGACGGAAGGTGCGTCGTTCCGCGCCTACTGCTACAGCAGGAGCGCGGAGGAGGGCCAGATGAAGCGGCTCGCCGACCGGCTGGGCGTGCGCGACGAGGTCGACGCCTTCTTGGGTTCCGACGAGTGGGTCGACCTGCTGGAGGTCGTGCGGGGACAACTGGTCACCGGCCGCAGCATGGGCTTGAAGGAGACGGCGCCCTTGGCCGGCTTTGCCTGGCGGTTCGACGACGCCGGTGGGACGCTGGCGATGGTCAAGTACGACGAAGCGGTCGACATGGAGGCGGATTCGGCGAGCCGGACCGCGGCGGCGCAGTGGATCCTCGACTACAACGAGGACGACGTCCGGGCCACGGCCGCGTTGCGCGCGTGGCTCGACGGCGCGGCCCGGGTGTTGCCGTCGATCGCCTCGTGGGACGGGGAGGGCCGTTCCGCCGCTTGAGTCGTGGCTGGCGACCGGTCGGGCTCGGTCTCGCCGATCGTCATGACGCCATGAACGCAGCGCCGGGTGTCAGGCGCTGAGCGACTCTCCGGTGCCGAGCGTTTGGAGGTCGTGCGCCCCGAGCATCCACCGCGCCGCTTTGGCGTCGAGCGGACGCCCCAGGTGGTAGCCCTGGGCGTGGTCGCAGCCGAGCTGCCGGAGGCTCTCCAGCTGGCCTGCCGTCTCGACTCCCTCGGCGATCGTCTGGTAGCCGAGCGTCCGGGCCAGCTGGATGAGCGCCGCGGCCATGCTGTGGCTGTCGTCGTCTCCCTGGCCGAGCATGTCGACGAAGGACTTGTCGACCTTCACGATGTCGACCGGCAGCCGGAGGAGGTGCAGGAAGGTCGAGTACCCCGTGCCGAAGTCGTCGAGGGCGATGCGGACACCGAGCTTGCGGAGCGCGGCGAGGTTCTGCAGCGTGGCCGCATCGTCTGTCAGCACTTCGCTCTCGGTGATCTCGAGGACCAGCGAGGTGGGGTCGAACTCGCATTCGTGGAGCGCGGCGGCGATCCGGTCCGACAAGAGCTCGTCGACGAGTTGGCCGGCCGAGAGGTTGACGCCGATCTCGAGGTCGGGACCGCAGATGCCCGCTTCCACCCACTCGCGAACCTGGCTGCACGCGGTGCGCATGACGCAGGCGTCGATCTCGCCGATCAGCCCGATTTCCGTCGCCAGCGGCACGAAGTGGCGAGGATCGACGAGGGCGCCCTCGGGGTGCGGCCAGCGCACCAGCGCCTCGAAGCCGACCACCCGGTTGCTCTTCAGGTCCAATTGGGGCTGGTAGTACGCGATGAGGTCACCGCTGGAGATCGCAGCCCGGAGCTCTTCCTCCAGCTCGATGCGGGCGAGGACGAAGGTGTGCATCTGGGCGCGGTATACCTCGAAGCGGTCCTTCCCCCTCTTTTTCGCCTGGTACATCGCGATGTCGGCGTTGCGGAGCAGCTGCTCGCTCGTGATCCCCTCCTCGTCGAAGGCGATCCCGATGCTGCACGCGCCACTGAGGGTCTTGTTGCCCAAGCGGACTGGTAGCCGCATGGAATCGAGGATCTTCTGCGCGAGCTCTTCGGCAGCCTCCCGCGACGGCACGTCCTCGATGAGGACCGCAAATTCGTCACCACCGAGGCGCGCGGCCGTGTCGGACGGCTGCAGGATCTCCACGAGCGTCGTGGCAACCCGCCGGAGGAGCTGGTCCCCTTCGCCGTGCCCGAGGCTGTCGTTCACGGTCTTGAAGTCGTCGAGGTCGAGGAACAGGACGGCGAGATGGGAGTCCTTGCGGATCATCCGGGTGAGTGCGTGCTCGAGGCGGTCCTGGAACAGCGCCTTGTTGGCCAACCTGGTCAGCGAGTCGTGGAAGGCGCGGTAGGCCAGCTCGTCCTCGAGGACCTTGCGATCGGTCACGTCCCGGAAGCTGTAGACGCGCCCGGCCACGTTTCCGTTGACGATTTGCGACCTCGAGAAGCGCTCGATGACGCGTCCGTCCTTGAACTCGAGCAAGTCGAAGAACTCGTTCTCGGGGTCGAGATCGAGGTCCTCGATCCGGGACACGAAGTCCTGGGGACGGATCAGCTGGTCGAGGCAGAGGCGCAGGTTGCTCACGTCGTCGTGCCGGGCCACGGCGTCCTCGGGGAGGCCCCAGATGTCCGAGAAGCGGCGGTTGAAGTCGGTGATCCTGCCCTCGACGTCGATCACGAGTATCCCGTCGGCCGTGGAGTCGAGCGTCGCGGTCAGCCGCGACAGTGCCTCGCCGACCTCCCTCTCGGCGGACACCTGCGCGGCGACGTCGTGCGCAGTGACGACGATCCCCTCGACGGTCGGGTCGTCCAGCAGGTTCACGAAGTTGAGCTCGAAGGGCACGCCGATGCCCTCGTGGTGTGTCAGGCCGACCCGGGCGATCACCGGAGAGATGGCCGTTGCGCCGTGCCGCGCCGCGGCGAGGGCCACGAGGAATTCCGCGCGGTCACTCTCGGCGACGATCTCGGCGAGCGGCCGGCCTTCGAGAACCTCGGGGTCGAGCCCGAGGAGCCGGGTGATGGCGCCCGAGACGGACTCGAGGTTGCCTTCGCTCGACACCAGCATGATGATCGAGCCGGCGTTGTGCACGAGCGAACGGAAGGTGGCCTCACCGCGTCCGCTGGCCACTTCGAAACGGCGACGTTCGGTCAGGTCCCGCATGGACAGGAGAATCAGGTCTTCGCCGGACCACCGCGTGCTCGAGCCGATCAGCTCGATGAGCCGCCACCCCGACGCTGCCTTGACCCGGATCTCGATGGGCGAGCCGACCTCCTTGCCCTGCACGGTCCCGAGCGATCGCAGGACGAATTCGTGGTCGTCGGGGTGCACCAGGTCGAGGCCAGAACGCCCGACCCATTCTCCGAGCGATCGTCCGAAGATCCGTTCCGCGGCGAGGTTGCCCCACTTGATGGTCCCGCTGCCGTCGACCAGGACGACCGCGTCGGGGAAATGCAAGAACGCGTCGGCCATCTCGTCGACCGGTGGGCTCTCCGAGGTCAGTGGAGGCTCGGACTGGTCGTTGCGGCGTCGCGCCAGAGGGCGGTCGGGCTGCCGTCTGGGGACGACGTCGGCCACCGCATCCGCGTCGCGTTGCAGCCGCTCCCTCAGCATTGGGATTCCCCTCTAAGCCGACCTGTCTTCCTTATTGTCGGCTCGTTCACCGGGTTTCCCGGTTGCAATCCCGTTGCAATCTGAGGTTATGGGTGCGTAGGCCCTGGGGGTTTCCCGTTGGTCATCAGGGTTGCAGTCCGTGCCGGAGATCGCGTCGCCTCACGCGAGTTGGTGAGCACCGGTTCGGTTCCTAATCTGACCGGTCATGGCCGAGCCCGTCCCGTCGTCGCCAAAGCGCGAGGGAGTCGAGCCCACGTTCCGTGATCTCGACGATCCCGACATGGAGTGGCACGCGGTCAAGGCTCAGCGCAACGCGGATGGCTCGGTGGCACACGTCTGGGAGAAGTGGCTGGCCTTCTCTCCCGACCCCCAGTACCTGACGCTCTACGCGCGCTACGACCCGGGCATGGTGGTGCGCCGCCACGGCCACTTCTCGCCCCACGTCGTGTTCGTACTCGAGGGCGAGGTGACGTTCGGAGATCGCCGATGCCCGGCCGGGACGCATGTGGAACTGCCGATGGGGGCCGCATTCGGCCCGGTTGTCGCGGGTCCCGAGGGAGTGGTGATGTTCGAGGTGATGATGGGTGACCCGCGCAGCTGGGGCGACGATCCCGATGCGTTCCAGGCCGCGCTGGCCGCCCAGGGTGCGGAGGCGCTGCCCGACCCTCCCTTGGCGTTCCCCATCTGGCTCGCCGACCTGCGGGCCCATTGGGCCGGCGCGCCACGACCGGAGGAATGACCCTGGTTTCCGGGTTACGGCGTCTTTGGCCCTGATTCAGAAGATCGCCACTTCAGGACACCCGCTCGATCATGAAGGGCACGAGGAGCGCGATGAACCGGCGCGCCGGGGAGTCGTCCAGACCGGCAAACGCGACGTCCATCGCGGTCATCGCCGACCCGGCTACGCCCGTCGCGAACTCGCCGGCGAAGCCGATGCTCCCGTACGACAGCATGAGCTCGTACACGCGGCGAATCTCATCCTCTCGCCGTTCCGCCGGAGGGCGAGCCAGGTAGGCGACCAGCCAGGCCCGGTCGGACGGGTCGGCGGCGGCCAAGAGGTGGATGAGCATGAGCGTCCGCTTGCCCTCCTTCAGGTCGCCCAGGGGTTCCTTGCCGTACTCGCCGGGATCGCCGACCAGGTTGAGGATGTCGTCGCGGATCTGAAACGCCGCACCGAGATGGAAGCCGAACTCGATCATCGGATCGAGTTCGGCGGTACCCCTGGACCCGATGAGGGCACCTACCCGGAGCGGCAACACCGTCGTGTACCAGCAGGTCTTCTTCATGATGAGATCGAGGTAGTCGTCCGGCTCCAGTTCGGTCCGGTTGTCCCGGCACCACCCCAGCTCGAGCGCCTGGCCTGCGACGGTCTGCCGGCTCATGAAGTCGAACTCCATCATCACGCGGCCCGCGAGCCGGGGACCCACTCGGTCGATGTTCTCGCGGAGCGTCCCCATCGCGAGGAGGGCGAGCCCGTCACCGGCGTTCAGCGCAAGCGCCGTCCCGTAGCGCCGGTGGAGGGTGGGCTTGCCACGCCGTAACAGGCTCGCGTCCTCGATGTCATCGTGGACGAGGAAGGCGTTGTGGAGCAGCTCGATCGTGATCGCCGAGGGCAAGGCGTCGTCCAGCGCGCCTCCAAAAGCCTCGCACGTCGCCAGGCAGAGGCTCGGGCGCAGGGCTTTGCCTCCCCGGGTGGGGTAGTCGCTCATGGGCGCGGCGAGATAGGGGTTGTCCACCTCGTTGGCAAAGCGCTGTCGCAGGTCGTCGCTGACCAGCGCGCCGTAGCGCGCCAGGCTGGTCGTCGGTTCCGCCTCGGTCGTGAGCACCGTTCGTCAGCGATCCGTCGCTTGTCGCACCTTGACGCGCAGTGGGAACACGACGTCGGGCTGCCCGTCGACGAGGAGCTGTCCGTGGTAGGTGCCGGCGCTGGCCGCCTCCTCGACGGCGACGGTGACGACGAGTTCGCGGCTCGAGCGGGGCTCCAGACGGTCGATCCGTTCGGGCTGGCACGTCACGGCGGTGGCCGGAATGGACGCGCCGGAAGGTGAGGTCAGACCCGGACACCACGGCCGGAGGACCGTCGCGGTCGCGGATGTCGTGTTGTGGACCCAGAGCCGGGCGCTGGCCCGGCCGCCCGGTGCGACTTCCGGCAGGGACACTTCGTCGCGTCCTGCCTCCCGGGGCTCCCACCAACGGCTGGCGTTGAAGAACCGCATGCTGGCTTCGCTGAACTGGTTCAGGACCGCAAGGTACGCGTCGGTCGCCCGCAACATGTCCGATTGCATCTTCCGCATCGATTCGTCTGATCCCCCGAGCCAGAAGGGCGGGACGCGGTCAGGTCGCGGTGCCTCTGCGTTGCCGTTGGTCGCAGTGAACTCGGCGAACATGTCGACGAAGCGTTCGACGACGATCCGGGCAGCATCGAACCCGAGGTCCTGCACCTCCCGAGCGAGGCGCGCCGCCTCGGCTGTCCCGGTGCTGAAGGCGTCGTCGTCGGCGGTGCTCACGCGTCACCCAACCCGCTCAGACTTGCGACCCGCTCGCGCACAGCCTGCGCAGCCAGCTGCCCCGATCGGGTTGCCGCCTCGACGCACCCGGCGTTCAGGCCGCTGTCCGTCCAGTCGCCCGCCACGGTCAGGTTGGTGAATCCGGTGTTACCGGGTTGTAGGCGGTACCTGTTCGTGCCCGGCAGGGACTGGACGTAGAGGTCGGAAGGGTCGATGTTCGCTCGCCAGTACTGCGTGTCGAAACGCTCCTCGCCGGGCACGGCCGAGGTGGCGCCGGAGCCGTCGTACAACAACGACCAACGGAAGCCTCCGTTCTCGACCGCCGCCGGCCACAGCGTCGCCACGTCGCGACCGAGGAATGCCTTCGCGCGCTCTCGGACCGCTCGACGCTCTCGCTCGACGTCAGGCGGGCCGTCTGTGAGCTCGGGTGTCGCCAGCACACTGCAAAAGTAGGCGATCGTGCTCGGACGGTCGGTCCCGGTCCAGTCTTCCGCCGGCACGAGATGCGGCATCGACGCCCACGTGTCGAACGGTGTGACGAACCCGCTGACGGTGACGCCGTCGGGGCCGCTCCAACCGAGGCCCCGTTCGTCCTCGGACAACCAGAGCTGGAACGCCTGCGTGGCGACCACGCCCACCTTGTCGACCATCGACTGCCAAGCCGGCGACGCAGCCACGAGCTCACTGCAGACGTAGGGCACCATGCCGAGCGAGATCGCGAACACCACGACGTCGAAGTCCTTGCCCGCCTCGAGGGTGCTGTGCCCGACGTCGCGTCGCGGAGACCAGAACGACTCGGTATCGACCTGCTCGAGGGCGTCGCTGTCGCGCAATTGCGACGTGAGCGGTGCATTCGGCCAGCACGGGAGGTCCTTCACCCGGATCAGCGGGTCGTAGGCATCGACCCCGTCGGCCCGGGCGGCCTGCAGCCCAAGGTCGATCGCCGCGATGGAGCGTCCGTCCTCGGCCAGGCGGAGTGCGTCGACCCGGTGGAAGAACCGGAACTCGACCCCGCGGTCGCGCAGGACCTGGTACAGCGGGGCGAAGACGATCTCGCCCATTCCCGCCTGCATCTTCCAGAACGGCGCCCCCGAGTACCCGAGGAGCATGTTGGTCGCGAGCTGCAGCCCGAGCCCGGCGCTGAAGCGCGGGCGCGCCGGATCTCCCTCCTCGTAGCCGAAGACGAGGTCGTACATGCCCCGCAGAATCGGCGTCTCGAGTGCTTCCGGATCGATGCCGTGCCCGAGCAGCCACTCGCGGTAGTCGAGATCGTTGATTGCCTCGTAGCCGTCGGGTCGGGTGAGCAGACCGTCGGCCATGATGCCGGACAGGTTCGTCGTGACGAGTTCGATCAACTGGTAGCTGCGACGGGCAGCAGTGTGCGTGCGTATCGCCTCGCGCAGGCCGAGGCGCACGGGCTCGATGATCGACGGCAGTGTTCGTTCCAGCTCACGGTTGCCGGACCACGACGCGGCGAGGCGCACCGCGCGCTCGGCCCAGGTGAGCGGAAGCATCAGACCGAGGAGGCTCGCACCTCGCACGATGTCGGCCATGGAAGCAGCAGAGGATGCCGTACGGGAGCGAGGCGTGGGCGAGGTGCTGAGCGCGATGGTGCCACCCGCCGCGGAGCCCGATAACGGGAGCGAAGCGAGGAAGTCGATCAAGAGGCGCACCGATCGGATCACGAGCTCCGCCATGCCTTCAGGCGTCGACGCTTCGACTTCGCCGGCTCGCGGGCCGGGGCGCCCTGTGACCGAGCTGAAGCGCGCCACCCAGGGCTGCCACTCGCCGCCATTCCGGTCCACCACCCCGATCCTGTTCGAGGGTGCCACGGCATCGTCCCAGCTGCGGACGGGACACGCCGGGTCCGACCGATCGCGGTCGAGCGCCTCGTAGCAGCGGCGCATGACGTCGAAAGTGTGGTCGTAGTAGCCGAGAAGGACATGCAGCCCGTGCTCCTCAATGCGGCCGTGGCGTCCGCGACTGCTGGCTCCCTTGCCACCGAGGCGCCAGCCGCGCTGGTAGACGGTGATGCGGTCGAACTGCTTCGTCCAGTCGCCCTCGGTGAGCTCGAAGGCGGTCGTGAGCGCGCCCATCCCGCCACCAAGGATGGCGACCGAGCCTCCCGAGCGCGCCACGTCAGGCCCCGAGCAGGTTCAGCGCTTCGGCGAGTTCGGGGCTGGATGAATTCGGTGGGAACCGGTCCATCACGGCCTGGATCCAGTCAGCCCAATCAGCCGGGCGTACCTCGTCAGGAAGCCGGGCGAGGTCGTTGGCGGCCCGCAGGGCCAAAACCAGAGAGCCCTGGTCCAAGCCGCAGGTGACCGCCGCAACGAGGTCCGTGACGACCCCGTCCATCCGTTCGGGTTGGGCTTCGGCGGTGATCTCGGCGCGGAGGCGCAAGAGGTCCGGCAGATGGACCAGCTCTCCGGAAGTCCTTACCTGCTCCATGGCGTCCTCGAGCACCTCGAGCGCCCGTTTGGGATCGCTGAGGTAGTGGTGGTGACGGGCCACATTGGCGAGGAACCAGGGACGGAATGCAGCGTGACCCACGAGTTCCATCGCTTCGCCGCATTGCACGAGCGCCGTCTCGTCGCACGGTTGGCCGGGTTCGGGCAACAACAGATACTGGCTGCCGAGGAGCCGGAAGTAGTCGAACCGGAAGCGATTCGCGGTCTCCAACGTGCGCTGCCCGACCTCCCGCGCCTCCTCCAGGTTGCCCATGAGCGTCCGGATCCATGCCATGTAGACCGTGACGAAGGCCAAGCTGAATGGCCCTGCCGGGAAGTCGAGCTCCTCCGCCGTCGCGACGGCGCGCCGCTCCCACATCGCGCTCTCGTCGGTCGAGCCTCGGAGTGCGGCGACGCATGCAAGGGCGACCGCCGTGATCGGTACCGGGTCGTGTGGCAGCGGCCAGAAGGGGGACGCTGCCCCTTTGGCTCCTTCGACTGACCGAGAGCGGTACCCTTCCCACGCCTCTTCGAGCCAGCGGTGTGCGTCGTCGAGCCTGCCTTGGTAGAACGCGCTGTAGCCCATGCACGATTTGATTTCGGGGGCGAACCAGGCCGTCTCGGGATCGTCGACCACGTCGATGAGCGGATCGAGCACCGTGCTGCCGGCAGCGACGTTGCCGCGCACCAGCAGGTAACTCCAGATTCCGACCTGGGCCGGCAGGATCTCCTGACGGTCGGTGAGCCTGGTACAGATCTTCTCAGCCACCGTGAAGTCCGCGTAGACGTCGGGGTAGCCGTAACCGAACAGCGAGCTGGTGCTGACCGTCCGTTGCATCCGGATCATGAGCTCGGTCAGATCACGCTCCTCGGACTCGGGCATGGCCGTCGCCAACTCGAGTGCGCGATCGAGCTGGCGGCTGGCCTCGGTGTGGCTGGCGGCGGACTGGGCCGCCGCTTGGGCCGCGGCGACGTAGGCCGCAATGGCCTGGGCCGCGTCGCCGGCCAGGTCGCGGTGCTGCGCGAGGACGGCGAGATCGCCCGGTGAGGTCGCCGCCGATCCGAGCAGATCCGCAATCCGCCGGTGGGTTTCCTGCCGCGAGGGCAGCACCTGCGTCTCGTAGGCCGCGTCGCGGAGGAGGGCGTGCGAGAAGCGATACCGTCCCAGACGCACTTCGACCGGTTCGATGATTTCGGCGTTCTCCAGCTGGAGCAGCGCCTCGTCGAGCGGTCGCCCGGCCAGTTCACGCAACGGCTCTTTGTCGAATTCGGCACCGAGTGTCGCCGCCAGTTGCGCGACTCTCAGGTCGATCCCGGGAGCCCGGAGGCGGGCCGTGAAGATTTCGTGGAGCCGCGGCGGCAACACCTCACCGGGCTGGGTGGTCAGGGCGCTCCGACTGAGTTCGCGCAAGAAGAGTGGGTTCCCCGTACCGCGCTCGACGACGAGCCGACGTTGGTTCTCGTCGAGGCCGCCTTCGGTCAGCGCGGCGACGAGCGCCTCGGCTTCTTTGCCCTTGAGAGGCATGAGCTCGATGTCGAGGACAGAGGTCGCCCACGGTGCGTCGAACGGAAGGCGGCTCGTGAGCAGGATCATCGTGCCCGGGATGTTCGCGGTTGCCAGCAGCCCCAGCAGGTCGACGCTGGTCGGGTCAGCCCATTGCAGGTCCTCGACGAGGACGAGGACCGGCGCGGATGCGGCCGCGCCGGCGAGCCACGCGACCAGGGTGGCGAGGGTCTCTTGGCGGAGAGCCAGTGGGTCGACCTCGGGGCGGGCCACGCGTTCGTCGGTCCCGAGCCCGAGCAGCGGAGCCATCAACGGCAGAGCGTCGATTTCGAATGACAGGGCCCCGAGGCGGGCCTCGAGCTCGGCCAGCCGCTCCTCTGCGGGTTGACCGGGGTAAAAGCCGAGCAGCTGCTCGAGCATGCGCCCGACCGGCCACAGCGCGACGTTGCTGTGATACGGAGAGCAGTTGGCTGCGAGAACGAGGCCACCCTCTTGCTGCACGTGCGCGACGAGATCGTCGGCCAACACGGACTTTCCGATGCCCGGCACGCCACGAAGCAAGGCGACCGACTTCTCGTTCGGGGCAGTCCCTCCGGCGTCGTGGGTGAGACGTTTCCACGTGAAGCGCAGGAGGCGGCGTTGGCCCTCGCGGCCGACCAGCTGGACCCGCTCGGGCAGCTCTTGGGTGGCGCGCGGAACCGAGAGGGTCGATCGCACGACCCGATACAACTCCATTGGCCGCGAGATTCCCTTGAGCGAGCGCGTGCCGATCGGAGTCAGTTCGAAATATGGTTCCACGAGCTGCCGCGCGGTGTCGCTGATGACCACCGTGCCGGGCTCTGCCTCCCCTTGGAGACGCGCGGTCACATTGGGGGCCGACCCCGTGATGGCCGAGGCGTCGATGTTCCCGTCGGGTTGAGCGGCGATCACGACGGTGCCCGAGTGCACACCCACCCGGATGGCAGGGTCGATGCCATGGTGATCGCGCAGGTCGACCGCCGCCGGGACCATCCGTTCGACGAGCCGGAGACCGGCCAGCACCGCCCTTCGTGCGTCATCCCCGTGCGCCGTTGGGTACCCGAAACACGCGACCACACCGTCGCCCTGGAATTGGAGGATTCGACCGTCCAACTCCTTGACGGTCTCGGCCGCCACCCGGCGGTACACCGCGAACACCTCCTGGACGACCTCGGGTTCGGCCGCCTCAGCCAGGTCGGTCGACGCAACGATGTCGGCGAATATCAGACTGACGAAGGCCCGCTGGCCTTCAGGCAACGACCGCTCGAGCGTGGCCCGCTCGATCATCGATGCCGCCCGCGGATTGGGAGGGTCGACCGTCAGCACGTCGTTGGCGAGCTCGACCACGCGGTGCCAGCTGCCCGCGGCCGCAGCAGCGTCCATCGAGGTCAGGAGCCGATCGATCAGCAGCGATAAGCGATCCTCTGCCGACGCCGCCGGCTTCTCCGGGGCGGTCGTCACCTTCCTTATCCCTCAGTCGCTCGGCGGCGGAGATTGCGCATGGCTCACGTAGAACAGCGCCGGCGATTGCCCGCCACCGACGCCGGCGACCAGGGCACCCTCGTAGAGGCCGCAGGGCACCCTGGTGGTGTCCGCTTCGAGCGTCACGTAGGCGGTGCCCGCATCGTCGAGAACCGGGGGGAAGATCCGCACCTCGGAGGACTTGATAGTGGCAGCCTGCCGACCGACCCGGGTGAGGTCCGAAACGCTCACCCTGGCGTTCGCCGACCGTGCTTCGACCAGCAGGGTCGTGTGCTCGATGGTGTGGCCGCTCCTTCCCGGGTCGGCACCGGCAGTCGGCCGGACCGTGGCCTCGCCCCAGTTCTGCACGCTTTCCATTCCGGTTTGCCAGGCGCGCGACCAATCCCGAGCGAGTCGTTGGAAGAGACGGCTGCTGTCGTTCGCGGCATCCTCTTGCCGGTAGTGGCCCGACCACATTCGCTCCGTCACGTCCACGGTGAATGGTGCGTAGAACCCGACCATGTCGGTCACCGTGTCGATCCATTGCTCGGCCATGCCGCCGGTGAACGCTGCTGCGTTCTGACCCCAGGAGGGATCCGTGGGGTCAGAGTCGCCGACCGATCCAGGAGTCGGATCGCCGCTGCCGGCCAGTTCCTTGGCCTCTTTGCTCACCGCGCTCTTCACCCACTCGCTCCACTCCGGACAAACCTCGGTCGCCACCGTGTTGAGGAGCGTGTTGGTGAAGCCGACCACCTTGAGTGCTTTCACGAGGCGCCGGCCGGACACGTCGACCGCCATGAGATAGCCGCGGTCGACTTGGAGCATGTCGCCGATGCTGCGGTCCAGGTCGTAGGTCATCGCCGCCCAGGACTTGGTCGACTTGAGCTCGCACCGCAGCTCGGTCTCGAGGCGATGCCCACCGATCTCGACGACCTCGAGGTAGTTCGCGTGGGTCTGTTGGGCGTTGCTCCGCGTGCGACGGAGGTCGACGGGGCCGATCGGGCGCATCTCTTTGAACATCTCGCCGCCCCACTCCGGCCAGTGGTCGGGGATGAGCCAGTCACGAAGGTCGTCGAGCGGATCGTCGGTCTCGAACTCCGTGAAGATCCAGACCGCCTGTTTGCCCTCGACGTCGACCGGCGCGGCCTTGCAGATCACCTGCGAGGTGCTCAGCGGATCGCCTCGGTCGCCACCGTTCGCCATAGCCGCCTCCCTTGTGTAGGGCAGCCTTGCCTGAGGTCGCCTGGACTTGGGAGAATAGCCCATCTCACTGTCTGCAATGCCAGTGAATTTCTGGGAACGAAGTGTCGGGTCGCAGAGAAAACCCCAAGTGGCCGCGGCTGCCGGGTGGTGCTGTTACAGCACCAGGTGCTCGTAGGCCTCGGGGTTCTGCATGTTCTCCCTGATGCGCGCCTGCTGCTCGTCGGGCGACTCCTTGCTGCGCAAGAGAAACGGCGAGATCACCAGGCCGACGATGATGCACGCAGCCGCGATGAGCATGGCGAGGCGGTAGCTGTCGGCCAGGGCGGTGACCACGTCGTGGCCGGCGGCGATCAGGGACATCGAGTGGCTCTCGGCGATCGTGCTGAGGGCGGCCAGCCCTATTGCGCCGGCCATCTGCTGGGAGACGTTGACGATCCCCGAGCCGAGGCCGGCGTCTTCGTTGGGGATCTCGGACATCCCGATTTGAAGCAGGGGCATGAAGGAGGCGCCCGCACCGACGCCCATGAGCAAGAACGCGACGAAGATGCGCGGGAAGTACGCGGCGTGAGGACCGGCCGTGGCGAACAGCAACAGCCCGACGGCGGCCAGCGCCATCGCCGGGTACA
This sequence comes from uncultured Acidimicrobiaceae bacterium, assembly GCA_963777485.1. Classification (GTDB taxonomy): domain Bacteria; phylum Actinomycetota; class Acidimicrobiia; order Acidimicrobiales; family RAAP-2; genus Bog-473. Next base: position 569,544 of record CAVZQP010000002.1, read on the forward strand.
TCACCGGTTTGTTACCGAAGCGCGTCACCAGCCAGGCCGTTATGCCGGTTGACATGCCGGCCATCGCGAAGGCTTGGGGTAAGAAGGCCAGGCCGGTTTTCACCGGGCTGTAGTGCAGGACGTGCTCGAAGTAGAGCGCACCGATGAAGAACGTCGAGAACATGCCGATGATGAGCAGACCCCGGATCACGGCGGTGCCGGTGAGGGTGCGCAGCCTCAGGATCCGCAGCGGCATGATCGGGTTCGAGAGTCTCGACTCGACGACGATGAAGACGACCATGAGCCCGACGGCGAGGCCCAGGAAACCGAGGGTGTGGGTAGAGGCCCAGCCGTCGCTCGACGCCGTCACCATGGCGTAGATCGCCACCATCACCGATGCCGTCACCAGCACGGAGCCGACCCAGTCGACGCCGTGTCTGATCCCGAGGCCGACGTTGTCAACCAGGAGGATGGAACCGGCGACCAGCGTGGCCACACCGACAGGCACGTTCACGAAGAAGATCCAGTGCCAATTCAGGACCTGGGTCAGTACGCCGCCGGCGAGGAGCCCGATGGAGCCGCCGCCGACCGCGACGAACACGTACGCGCTCATCGCCTTGGCGCGCTCGGCCATGCTCGGGAACTCGGTGACGATGATCGCCACGATCACCGAGGACGACAGCGCCCCGCCGATGCCCTGGACGAAGCGCGCCGAGACGAGCATCGCTTGGCTGCTCGCCGCCCCGCAGACGATCGAGGAAAGCGTGAACAGCGTGACGCCGGCGAGGAACACCTTCTTGCGTCCGATGAGGTCGCCGAGACGCCCGGCCATGAGGAGGAAGCTGCCGAAGGAGATGAGGTAGGCGTCGACGACCCAGGTCAGTCCGGACTGGCTGAAGTGCAGGCTCTTCTGGATTGCCGGGAGCGCCACGTTGACGATGGAGCCGTCGAGCGCATTCATGAACATCGCCAGGCAGACGACGACCAGGGCGATCCAGCGCCGGCGATCGCCCGTCTGGATTTCGGGCGCGACGGTCTCGGATCCGGGGATAGTCATGATTTCGGGACTATCATAGAGGAGTGATGGATGTGACCGTGCAAGCTGGGCTCGTGCGTGACGGTTCGGGATCCCGCTCGTGAGCGCCCGTGTCTCGTCGCGGGCGGGGACGGGGACGATCGTCCTGCTGACACGTCTCGCCCGGGCGGTGTTCCTCCGGAGCTCCGTCGACCTGGTCGGCATGAACCTGCGCAACATGGTCACGCTCGCCTACCTGCGTGACCACCCCGGCGTCTCGCAGCAGACGATGACCGAGGACCTCTCCATGGACTCGAACACCGGCGTGCTGGTGCTGAACGACTTGGAGGACCTCGAGTACGCGGAACGACGTCGCGATCCCGCGGACCGGCGGCGCCACATCGTCGACATCACCGACGCCGGCCTCGATGCGCTGGAGCGCGCCGAGTCGGCGCAGGGGAGTATCGAGGACGAGATCCTCGGTGGGTTGAGTCCTTCGGAGCGGGCCGAACTACGCCGTCTGTTGGTGAAGGCGTTGGAGGAGCATCAGCCCGGCGGGGGCGGCTGAGCCGGTTCCCTGGTGTGCCGGCGCGGCACGTCAGTCCTGCCGGAAGTAGTGGCCCTGGTCGAGGTCCTCGATCAGCGTGGGGCCGGTCGCCTTCCATCCGAGGAGCTCCTCGGTGATGACGGCCGTGGCCGGGAAGTCCATACCGGCGAAGAGGCCCAGTGGGCCGAAGTGCTCGAGCGCGTCCTCCGGTGCGATGGACCGTGTCGGGACGCCGAGACCCCGACCGATGGCCTCGGCGATGTCGCGGAAGGGGACACCCTCCTCGCCGACGGCGTGGAGCACGGTGCCCGCCGGGGCGGATTCGAGGGCGAGGCGTGCGAGCCGCGCCGCGTCGGAGCGGTGCACGGCGGGCCAGCGCTGCGTGCCGTCGCCCACGTAGCCGGACACCTCCTTCTCCCGGGCGACGCCGACGTAGGTCGCGATGAACCCCTTGTCGCCGTCACCGTGCACCGTCGGGGCAAAGCGCAGCACCGACGAGCGGACGCCGATGCCGCGCAGGGACAGGGCGAGCAATGCGGTGGCCTGGCGGATCCCCGGTGGGGCGGCCCGCGTCACCGCGTTGGGCACGAGGCCGTCGTCCTCGGTGGCGGGCCGGCCGAGCGAGAGGCCCGCGACGCCGGACGCGAGCACGAAGGGACGGTCGGAACCGGCGAGGGCCGTGCCCATCGCCTCCACGGCGCGCCGGTCGGCGGCTCCGGCGGCGGCGAAGTTGCCCTCGCCGAAGGCGATCTCGTGCTGGAAGGCGAGGTGGATCACGCCGTCGGACTCGTTGGCCGTCTTGGCGAGGAGCTCGGGGTCGTCGAGGTCGCCGCGCTGCACGGTGGCGCCGGCCGTCTCGAGCTTCTGGGCCGACGCTTCGGAGCGGGCCAGGCCCACCACGTCGTGGCCGGCTCCGAGGAGTTCGGGGACGACGGCCGAGCCGATCCAACCCGATGCGCCGGTGACGAAGATCTTCATGGGTAACCTCCTGCAACGTCGATGTCAGAAACTGACATCAGTGACTTGACGTCACTCTACGGGTGATGACAGTGACTGTCAACACCCCGGTCGGGCAGGTCAGGGCTGCGGGGGCGGGCTACCGCTTCTTGATGGCGTGGTACTTGGCGACGATCAGCTTCCCGATGAGCGTGTAGCCCTGGTTCATCGGGTGGATGTCGCCCTTCTGGCAGAACCAGGTGAGCGTGCACACGCTCGCCACGGGGACCGGGATCGTCCCGTACGCCTTCGTGTGCACCGTCCGCTTCAGTGACGTGTACGCGCCCGTCGCCTTGGTCACGTCGACGAAGGCACCGAGCGAAGAGGCGTACGACTGCGACAGCGCCGGGTTGACGAGCGACTTGAAGGCGACGACCGAGACGTTGGCGAGGTTCACGGCCGCGGTGGAGGCCGGGTTGGTCGGGTACACGTAGGTGCCGAGGATCACATCGGGATAGGTCGAGCCGATGATCGGCACCTTCGCGCCGGCGGCCGCTCGCAGCTGCGACGCGATCGACGTCACATCGGCCTTGATCGTGGTGACCGCGGTGGCGACGCAGGCGACCGGGTTGCTCGCCCGCGCGCAGGGGACGACGTCGTTACCGCCGATCGACACCGTGATCAGCCCGACATGGCCCTTGTGCGCGGCGATGAAGGTGGTCGCCGCCGCGATCTGTGTCGTCGTGGGATACGTCATCCCACCGGCCGTGTGCGGCAGGACGGCCGGGCAGCCAACCTTGGTGAGGAGCGAGGTCGTCGTGGCGCCGGCACAGCCGAAGTTGGCCAGCGTCAGGTCCGTGTGCTTCGCCACGTAGGTGCCGTACCCGGGCGTCGCGCCCTTGGTCGGCTGGTAGCCGACCGCGTAGGAGTCACCGAGCGATACGTAGTAGGTCGGTGATCTTTTCGCCGTGGCGATCTGTGGGAGCACGAGCGTCCCCACCGTCGCGATCGCCGTCGCCGTGAGCACCGCTGTCCACGCGGTCATGCGTCGTCGCACGAGAACCCCCGTCAATCCTGCCGGCCGGGCCCGATGACCCGGCATTGCGGTGTCGTCTTACTACAGACGTCCGCCCGGGTGGGCGCACGAATGCGCCGAAAGTCCCGACTGGTACCCTTGAGATCGCCTTATCCAGACGAGCTGAGACACCTGGGTCGACGACGCTCACCAACCGGCCTTCGGGCACGGTGGCAAGGCCAGGATCGATGAGGAGGAACCATGACGACCCCTGGTCACGTCGCGCCCACCTGCGACGAGAGGGTGGCCCGCAGGACCGAGGCGCACCGGGCGTGCGATCTCTTCGTGCCGGGCCACCTCGTCCATTTCATCCAGGCAAAGAAGGCCTGGGAGTCCGACGACCCCGTCCGATGGGGCCGATTCGAGGGTGTCGACGACGGCCGCCTCGTCGTGCGTTTCCTCGACGGCACCCGGCGCTACCGGATCCACCGGCCTTCGGAGGTCACCCGGGTGGCCGAGCGCGGGGACAAGGTCCGCGTCTCGGAACGCTGGCGCTTCGCCAGCATCTCGCGCCGCTTCGAGCAGTTGCTCGCCGTCTGCATCGCCCTGTCGGACGATCCGTGGCGCTCGTGCAGCGTGGCGCCCGACGAGCCGGTCTCGTTCGAGGACCTGGCCGACCGCCTCAACGACCGCGGCGGTTTCTTGGTGCCCGGGCGCCTGGCGGCGCAGTTCGTGGGTCCAGGGGCAGGAGGAGGTGACGGCTACGGCCTGCCGCCTGATGGTGGCCTCACCGAGGTCTCGTAGGCTCGGCCCGTGGTTTCCGAGCTGTTCGACGAGGCCGCCTGGAAGCAGGTGCCGGACTTCGACTTCACCGACATCACGTACCACCGCGCCGTGGAGCACGGGACGGTCCGCATCGCGTTCAACCGGCCCGAGGTGCGCAACGCCTTCCGGCCCCGCACCGTCGACGAGCTCATCACCGCGCTCGACCATGCCCGCTGCTGGTCCGACGTCGGCTGCGTGCTGCTCACCGGCAACGGGCCGTCGCCCACCGACGGCGTCTGGGCCTTCTGCTCGGGTGGCGACCAGCGCATCCGGGGCGCCGCCGGCTACGAATACGAGGACGCGGGGGACACCGGCCGCGCCGGCCGGCTCCACATCCTCGAGGCCCAGCGCCTCATCCGCTTCATGCCCAAGGCCGTCGTCTGCGTGGTGCCGGGGTGGGCGGCCGGCGGCGGGCACAGCCTCCACGTCGTCTGCGACCTGACGCTCGCCAGTGCCGAACACGCGCGCTTCAAGCAGACCGATGCCGACGTCGCGTCCTTCGACGGCGGCTTCGGCTCGGCCTACCTGGCCCGGCAGGTCGGCCAGAAGTTCGCCCGCGAGATCTTCTTCCTCGCCCGGCCCTACAGCGCGCAGGAGATGCACGAGATGGGCGCGGTGAACGAGGTCGTGCGCCATGCCGACCTCGAGCGGGTCGCGCTCGAGTGGGCCAAGGAGATCAACGGCAAGAGCCCCACCGCCATCCGGATGCTCAAATACGCCTTCAACCTCATCGACGACGGCCTCGTCGGCCAGCAGCTGTTCGCCGGCGAGGCCACCCGCCTCGCCTACGGCTCACCCGAGGCGGCCGAAGGCCGCGACTCGTTCCTGGAGAAGCGGCCACCCGACTGGTCGCCCTTCCCCTGGCACTACTGAGCGACCGCGCGGCTTACGTCACGCCCTTCCCGGCTTCCCGCTCGATCCCCGCCAGCAGGTAGCCCAGCCCGTTGGCGAACTGCTTCGGGCTCGTCATGGCGACCAGCTCGGTGGCCATGCGGCTCGTCTTCTCGGGCGGGGCCCAGCCGGCCCGCGAGGTCTCCAACGCGGCGAAGCCGATCGTGTACGTCTGCAACGCGGCGTAGGCCGTCTTGGACGCCGCTGTGCCGTAGCCGGCCTCGCGCAGGATCTTGAGCATCATCTCCATGCGCCGGATCGCCGTCGGCGAGATCACCGGGTGGCGCAGGTAGACGTAGAGCGCGCCCGGCTCCTGTACCAGCAGGCGCCGCAACCCGTCGGCCGCCGCCGTCAGTCGTGCCTGCCACGTGCCCTTGGCCGCGGGCATGAGCTGGCTCTGGATCAGCAGCTCCTCGACCACCTCGTCCATGAGGTCGTCCTTGTCGCGGATGTAGCGATAGAGGGACATCGGCGCCACGTCGAGGTCGGCCGCCAGGCTGCGGATCGTCATCTGCTCGAAGCCGGTTGTGCGCAGCGACCGCAGGGCGGCCTCGACGATCTGGCCCCGCGAGATCGTGCCGCGGGGCGCCCGTTGCCCCGAGGACCGCCGTCGCGCCGTCACGGTCTGCTCTTTTCCCCGCACCGCCGCCATGATTCGCCACCCTAAACCCAACCCGTTGCGTACACGTACGAGCGGCGGCTAAAGTACTAGTACGCAACACGCGTGAGGCCGGGTCCGTTTGGCACTCGCTGCTGAGGTGATCGAAGGCAACCGGTCGGGGGTAGGGCGCGCGGGCCCGGTGTGGTGGTGGTGTATCGGCGAGCCGCCACCGCCCGCCGGGCCGTGAACGAGCTCAGTACGCGTCGTCCTCGCTGAGCCGCGCGAACGCCAGCCAGCCCCACAGCGCGGGCACGTACGTCGTGCAGGCTCGGAACAGCAATGTCGCGCCGGCCGCGAGGTCCTGGGGTACACCGGCGAGGGTGAGCCCCGAGATGTACGTGGCCTCCACCACGCCCAAGCCGCCGGGCACCGGCGTGATCCGGCCGAGCACGCTCGCCACGCAGCACACGAGCATCAGCGCACTGAAGTTGGCGACGGCGCCGACCGCATGCAGGCACCAGCCGAGGCCGGCCGCCAGAGCGACCTGCGTGAGGGCCGGGCCGGCGAGGAGCCGAACGACCGGACCGACGTGCGCCGTGATGTCGTAGACGTTGGCCCAGGCGGTGGCGAACTGGGGCCGGCCCCGCGACGCCCAGGCATGGCGTACGCGCGGGATCATGAAGGCGAGACCGCCCGCGAGCCCCGCCGCCGCGACCAGGAGCAGCAGAACCTGCAGGAGGACGGTGTTCGAGCCGGCAGGTCCGACCGCGGAGAGGTGGAGCTCGCCCGCCGCCACCGGCAGGAACCCGATGCCGAGGAGGATCGGCACCGCGACACCGGCCACGCTCGACAGGAGGCCCGAGCTGTAGGCGATGCCCGGCGCGAAGCCGTGCTGTCGGTGCAGCGACACCGAGGCGGCCGTCGATGAAACGGGTCCGCCGATGAGCTCGGCGAAGGCCATCGCAACGGCGGTCCGCATGAGGACGTCGAACGGGATGAACGTCGCCACCCCGCCCCACAACGTGAGACCCTGCCCGACCGTTGCGGCCTGTGTCACGACGAGTGCGCCGATGACCGAGGCCCAGTCGACGTGGGACAGGACGGCCTTCATCTCGTGCGCCCCGAGCAGCTCCACCACGAGCAACCACACCAACAGCGCGATGGCGACCGGGACGATGATGCGACGCGGGCGGAGTCGGGGGAGGCGCGGGATGCGGATGACGCGGCTCGAGTGATCGCCGCGGGCAGGCGACGCCGACACGCTCGGTGTCCCCGCGGTCCCCGTTGCCGCCACGACCGCCGTCGACGCGCCGACCTGCGCGCCCGGGGTCACGGCGGAACCGTTGGCGACGGTCGAGCCGTCGGAGCCGTTGGAACCCTCGGGCTCCTCGGGCGGTGCCGCCCCGGGAGCATCGGGCACGTCGGGAGCGTCGGGCACGTCAGCCGCGGCGTGACGTGCAGAAGGGGCGAGGTCTCGGTTCACGGGCGGCGTCGGATGAGGGTTAACCGGGCCACTGTATGACTCTGGCGCTGGACAACCGGGGTTGGGGCCCTTCCCGAGGTCAGGCGCGTCAACCATGCCCGGGCTCCTCGGTCGCCGGGCCTCGATGCATCCCCGGCGAGCCCACCCGGCGCAGGCTCCTCGTCGCGATATGGGTGCCCCCGCCGGCCCGGCCGTGCGCCGGGTGCCCGGCCTCGAGTCGCGCCGCGGCGTAGGCCCCGTACCGCGCCGCCAACGGCGACGCGCTCACGCCGTGCAGCAGCACGCTCAACGCGACGGTCAGCGTCACCGCGGCGAGGACCGCCTTCGCCTGGGACGGCTCGAACGCGTCGACGGCGAGCAGGGCGAACACCACCGACGCCAGCCCGCGCGGGCCGAACCATCCGACGAACGCGACGGTGGCGCGGTCGAGCCCCGTCCCCATCAGCGCCACGGCGACAGGCACCATGCGCAGCACCGTCAGAGCCAGCAACGCGAACAGCACGTCGCGCCAGCCGGTGTTCTCGAGCCCAGGCACCAACATGACGGCGCCGAAGATGAACCAGACCAACAGCGACAGGAGGGTCCCGGCCTCTTCGGCGAAGCCCAGCGCTGCCTCGTCGTTGTGGTGGTCGACGCTGCCGAAGGCGATCCCGGCGACGAACGCGCACACGAAGCCGTTCACGCCGGCGACGTACGCCGCCGAATAGGCGAACACGGCCAGCGCCAGGATCGCCAGCGGCCGGAACGCGGGCGCGCTCCACCGGTGCCGCCGCGCCAACGCCAGCAATGTCGCCCCGACCACGCCGATCCCGATCCCCAGCAGCGTCCCGCCCACCAACGCGCCGACGGCCGCCCAGAGATGCTGACCCCCCAGCGCATCCGCCGTCACCGCCCCGGCGATGAAGAGGTTGACGAACGGCGTCGCGATCCCGTCGTTGAGCCCGCTCTCGACGTTCAAAGTCCGGCGCACCCCCGCCGGCACGCGCTCGTCCGCCATGATCGACGCCCCCAGCGCCGCATCGGTCGGCGCCACGATGGCGCCGATGGCGGCCGCCACCCAGAGCCCGTTGCCGCCGAACAACAGCGCGGCCGTCGCCGCCCCGGCAGCGATCGTCAAGGGCAGCCCGATCCCCAGCAGGCGGCCCGGGATCGCGGCGTCGGCCCGCAGCGCGCGCAGGCTCACCCGCGACGCGTCGGCGAAGAGCACGATGGCGAGCGTCATCTCGGCCAGCGAGCGGATTGTCGACGAGTGCAACGTGAAATGCACGAGCGCCGTCGGCCCGTGGGTCACGAGCACGCCGAGCACGACGAACGCAATGGGGGCCGAGACGTCCCAGCGCTCCAGCCGTCCCGAGACGAGCCCCCACACGATCACACAGGCAGAGACCACCGCCAGCGCGGCGAAGCTGGATTCATGGCCCATGGCCGTCTCAGTTTTTCAGAGGGGGCTGCGGCGGCGGGGCACGGCCGAAGGTGACGATCGGCACATCCCAGCGCCGACACCGGCGTGACGGCTAGAACAGGGGTAAAGGGAACACGGGCACCGGCCCGTGAACTGACTACGAGGAGATCCCATGCTTGGCGCCACTTACCAGTACCCGATTCTCGACTTCTTCCTGACGATGTTGTACTTCTTCCTCTTCGTCATCTGGATCTGGCTGCTGATCATGGTGTTCGTCGACGTCTTCCGCAGCCGCGACATGGGTGGCGGGGCCAAGGCGCTGTGGGCGATCTTCATTATCATCCTCCCGTTCCTCGGGGTCTTCGTCTACCTGATCGCCCGCGGCGGCAAGATGCACGAGCGCCAAGCCCAACAGGCGGCGGACCAGCAGAAGGCGTTCGATTCCTACGTGCGCGAGGCCGCCGGCACGCCGGGCGGCGACACCGCATCCCAACTCTCGAAGCTCGCCGACCTCAAGAACCAGGGGGTGCTCACCGAGGAGGAGTTCCAGTCGGAGAAGTCCAAGCTCCTCAACGTCTAGCCGCAGGGCTGCCGACCCCGCGCTACTGCGCCACTTCGTCACCGGGGGACACGCTTCGGTGACGCCGGAAGAGCAGGACGCGACCGAAGCGGACCTCGAGCCGGAGTTGCCGGCCGGCCCGCCCGCGCGTGCCGCGTCCGGGTCCGGGTCCGACGGGCCATCGCCCGACACCCCCGACACCTACGACCGCATCGCCCTCCGCATCGAGGAGGACGTCGAGTCGCCGCTGCCGTGGCGGACCATCGCCAAGCGGAGCGTCATGGTGGTGGTCGCCGGCATCACCATCTACCTCGTCTTCCCGAGTCTCGCCGAGGTGTTCAGCTCGTTCCCGAAACTGACCTCGCTCGACCCGATCTGGTTCACCCTCGCCTTCGCCTTCGAGGTCGCGCACTTCGTCTGCACCATCGGACTCCAGCGCATCGCGCTCGGTACCAAGGCTTGGTTCTCAGTGTCCACCTCTCAGCTGGCGGGGAACTCCATCAGCCTCATCGTGCCGGGCGGCGCCGCGGTCGGTGCAGCGACGCAGTTCCGCATGCTGGCGAAGGCGGGCAACGACACGACCGCCGCGATCGGTGGCCTGACGGTGTTCTCGCTCTTGCAGATCGGCGGGCTGCTGGCCCTGCCGATCTTCGTGTTGCCGGCGATCCTCGCCGGCACGCCGATTGCCCGGAGCCTGGAGTACACGGCTCTGCTCGGTCTCGTCGCGTTCTTTCTCTTCGCGGGATTCGGCACGGTCGTTTTGGCGCTGGACGGGCCCATGCGTTGGGCCGGCAACGTGGTACAGGTAGCGCGCAACCGGCTGCGTCACAACGCGGCGCCCATGACCGACCTGCCCGATCGCCTCGTGCGCGAGCGCAACCGCATCCGCAACGTGCTGGGACGGCGCTGGAAGGCGGCGGCGCTGCTCAGCAGCGGGCGCCTGTTGTTGGACTACGGCTGCCTCCTTGCCACGATCCGAGCCACCGGCGCCAAGCCGAATCCGTCGTTGGTCCTCCTCGCCTATGCCGTGGCCAAGCTCCTCGCACTGATTCCCATCACACCCGGCGGACTCGGCCTCGTCGAGGCGGGGCTCAGCGGTCTGCTGATCCTGGCCGGAGTGCCCGGCGGCGACGCCGTCGTCGCGACACTCGCATACCGGATCATCTCCTACTGGTTGCCCATCTTCGTCGGGCCGTTCGCGTATTACGCCTTCCGCCTGCGCTACGGGAAGCCGGGCCACCAACCGAGCGAGGGAGCAGGCGGCACCGGGCCGGCACTCGCCGGAGGCTGATCGGCGTCAACGCTGCTGATGTCCGGCCCGCGCTTCCATAGTCCCCGACGGTCCACCCACAGAGGCGCGAGAGCCTCGGCTCGTTCTCCTCTCCGTACGGCTCTGGCGTCGTCTTCGGGAACGTCTGGGTCGTAGCCGACCTCCTCTGCCGCCTTCGCGAAGGCTTGCCGCCAGACCATGTCCTCGAGCGGTTCTCGTGGAGCGAGGTAATAGACGAGATCGCAGTTGAGGGCTTCGGCAACTCGACGGAGAGTCGAGAGTTGGATCGATTCCCCCGTCTCGGTTTGTTGGAGTTGGCTCACCCGCTGCTGGGTGACTCCCATCCGCAGTGAGAGCTCGTGCTCCGACATGCCGATTGCTTCTCGGATTGCTCTCACCCAACCTTCAGCGGGGCGAGACGGCGGTCTACTGAGGAGCGAAAGATCGGCGTCGATTCTCCGGCGAGCGAGCCGGCGGCTCAGAGCACGCATCGTTTTAGAACCGGTCGGGCATATGCGGTGCTCTTGTGGATTCTTCTCGATGCCACAAGGCGCGACTTGTGATCTTGCGGATCTACAAGTCGACCCTTGTGGGAATGCGCTCACTCCACAAGGGGGAGGGCATATGCAAACTCAGCAGAGAAAACGTCGCCGGTTCGCGAAGACAGGACCGCTGTGGTGGAGGCCGCCGGGAGGGCCGAGGGCGGAAGCGGGCGGTCGGATGCACAGGGGATCCAGTAGCAGTTGGACGTCCGTTGTGTAATCGCACTCGTGGTGCAAGCTTTGTGCGCCGAATGGGGGTGGGACGCTGTTTCCGTGGCGCCGGATGGCCTTTGGGAGCGTGGGTGTTGCTTGGCATGACAAAATGACCCGCCAGTGCCGCATGAGGGGGGACTCGCAAGGACCGGATGATGCGAGAGTGCAATCGCCATGTATGAGGGGACATGGGACTCCGTGCGCGCTCATGGGGTGCCGGACTGGTACGAGGACGCCAAGCTGGGCGTCTTCCTCCACTGGGGCCCCTATTCGGTGCCGGGGTGGGCGCCGCGGGTGCCGGACATCCAGGAGATGATGGTCAAGGCCGGCCCGCGGCGCATGCTGCGGGACAACCCGTACGCCGAGTGGTACCTCAACACGATGCGCATCCGGGGGAGCCCCACAGCGCGGCATCACGCCCTCACGTACGGCGACGACTACTCCTACGACAACTTCGTCAAGACCTTCGACGATGCCACGGCCGGCGCCAACCTCGACGCGCTGGCGGGGTTGTGCGCCGGGGCCGGAGCCCGCTACGTCGTCCTGACGACGAAGCATCACGACGGGTTCGCGCTGTGGCCGTCGGAGGTGCAGCATCCGGAGAAGGGGGAGTACCACACGCGGCGTGACGTGGTCGGCGACCTGGCGGCGGCGGTGCGGCAGCGACGGATGCGGATGGGGTTGTATTACTCGGGGGGTTATGACTGGCCCTACAACGGCGCGTTGTTGCGCGGCGCGGCGGACCTCGTGCTGGCGGCGCCGGCGGGGGACGGCTACCGGCGGTACGTGACGGCGCACGTGCGCGAGTTGATCGACCGGTATGCGCCGTCGGTGCTGTGGAACGACATCTCGTGGCCGGCGGGAGGGAACCTGGCCGAACTCTTCGCGTACTACTACAACACGGTGCCCGACGGCCTGGTCAACGACCGGTGGCGTGAGGTGGCGGCGCCGAGCGGCGTGGTGTCGAAGTCATTGGTGCGGGCGGGCGGACGGTTGCTGGAGCTGGCGTGGCCCTGGATCCCGGCGCGGCGCAAGCGGCTGACGTTCGCGTCGCCGAAGCACTGCGACTTCCGCACGCCCGAGTACGAGGTGCTGCACACCGTCTCAGAGCGCAAGTGGGAGATGTGCCGCGGCGTCGGCAAGTCCTTCGGCGCCAACCGCCAGGAGCCGCCCGAGGACATCATCAGCGAGACGCAGCTCATCCAGATGTTTTGTGACGTCGTCGCGCACAACGGCAACCTCTTGATCGGGGTGGGGCCGCGTCCCGACGGGACGGTGCCCGAATCGCAGCAGGCGCCCTTGCGGGGACTGGGCGAATGGCTCGCGGCGAACGGCGAGGCCATCTACGGGTCGCGGCCGTGGGTGGTGGCCGAGTCGTCGACCGCGGACGGCACGTCCCTGCGCTTCACCAAGAGCGGCGAGGGTGTCTACGCGCTCGTGCTCGGGATGCCGGCGGGTCGCCGGGTGACGTTGCGGGGTATCGACGGGGCGAGCGTGCGCCGGGTGCGCCTGGTCGACATCGACGAGCTGGTCCACTCCTCGGTGGAGCACGGGGGCGGCGGGCTGACGGTCACGTTGCCCGAGCGGCTGCCGCTCACCGCGGTGACGGCGTTCGACCTGGGGGCGGAGGTGCGGGCGCGGGCCGTGGGGTAGACGTGGCCGGGATCAGGCGCCGAGGACGAGCTGGGTCTGGATCACGCGGGCGACGAGGCGCTCCTGCGGGTCGCGGACGTCGGTCTCGACGACGATGACCGTGCGCCCGATGTGCAAGGGGCGTGATACCGCTTCGACGTAGCCATCGCGCACACCGCGGAGGAAGTTCGTCTTCGACTCGACCGTCGTCGTGCCCGCGCCCTCGGGCAGGTTCAAGAACGCGCACGCAGCGCCGGTGCTGTCGGCCAGGGCCATGACGGCACCACCATGGAGGAGGCCGCCGGCGGTGCAGCGCTCCGGCGCCCAGTCGAGCCGGGCCGTGACTTCCTCCTTGGCATAGCGGGAGAACACCGCGCCGATGGCCTTGGTGAATGGCATGAGGTCGAGCAGGGCGTCGAGATCGGACGCGTCGGACGCGTCGGACGCGTCGGAGGCGTCGGTGGCGTCGGAGGCGTCGGTGGCGTCGGTCATCGTGCCGGAGGCTACCGAGGCCGCGTTTCGGCCCGGTCATCGGCGGCGGCACCGACAACACGGCGTCACAACCACAGCGCTCTGACAACAAATGTGAAAAGTGACCCACAAAGGGACCTTCGGCCCGGGTCCATGGCCTCTAGGCACAGACAGGCCAGGCAGGCAGGATGCACGCATGGACGACGCTTGCCGGCGCTGCAGCTCGCCCGAGACAGATGCGGTTCGATCTCTTTTGGGGAAGATCCGTCTCGTTGACGGAAGGGGGAGAATTTCCTCCGGCGCGTCGTCCTCTATCGCACGGAGCCAGCCCGGGGGTGACGGGCTCGGCCATGCGGGATCTGCTCCCCGCCGGGGTGGTAGTCGCTCCGGTTAGCCGTCGAGCGACGGTATCCCCGGGGGGACGGGGAGCGGAACAACATCAATGTGACTCCCGGCGTCCGGTACTTTCCGGGTACTTGGCGAACGCCGGGAGCTCACATTGATACTCGACCTCTTCCTCATCGGCCTGGTTGTCACGCTGGAGCCGATCCCGCTGTCGGCCTTCATCTTGCTGCTCGCGGCCGAGCGCGGGCTCCTCAAGGGCCTGGGCTTCGTGATCGGCTGGCTGGGCACCGTGGTGCTCATCGTCGCGGTGATCGTGGTCGTCACCGGCGGCAAGCCACTCATCCCGCAGAGCTCGCCGTCGACGGCCGCGCTGGTGGTCAAGCTCATGGCGGGCGCGATCCTGATCTGGATCGCGGAACGGCGCCGGCGCCGGCTGTCGGGTGCGTCGTCCGATGCGCCCAAGCAGAAGAAGCAGCCCAAGTGGATGGCGCGGATCGACCAGCTGAACCCGCTCGCCGCGGCCGGCCTGGGCTTCCTCTTGCAGCCCTGGGTGCTTATCGCGGCCGGCGTCACCACCATCGTCGAAGGGAAGCTCAACACGCCGATCGAGTACATCGCCGTCTTCGGCTTCGCCGTGTGGTGTTCCGCCAGCTATCTCGCGCTCGAGACCTACGCGGCGCTCCGTCCCGAGGTCGTGAAGACCCGTCTCCAGACGATGCTCGACTGGATCAACACCCACACCGACCAGGCGATCGTCATCCTGTCGCTCTTCCTCGGCCTCTACCTGATGGCAAAGGCCATCTACGGCCTGGTCTCGGGCGGTTAGCGGACCGCCGAGAATTCCGAAACTTCCGAGCCGGTCAGGCGGTGGGGGCCGCGGGCGGTGGCGTGGCTGCCGGTGCCGCCGGCGCAGTCGCCGTCGCCGTCCCGACTGCAGGCCGCGCCGGACGCGGCGGGAACACGGACGGGCCGAGGTTGGCGTGGATCATCAGGACGATGGCCGACGCCACCATGATGTAGACGAGGTCGAGCAGGAGCGCCAGCGTGCCGCTGCGGGTCGAGCCGAGGCTGCCGAAGACGCCCGGGGCGATCAGCGCCAACAACAGGTAGACGGCGATGCCGAACGAGAAGACCAGCTCCAAGAGGTAGACGAACGCAACGACCCCGGCGTAGGAGTTCATGACGCGGGTGTTGGGCTGTACCGGGCCGGAGTCGCCGCCGGCGGTCGCGATGCCCCGGCGCAGGTGGAGGACCCACACACTGCCGGCGATCACGACGAAGAGGGCGCCGATCACCACCTCACGGGCGACCGCGTTGCCCATCGGGCTGTAATGCGGCGCGATGAGAGAGAAGAGCGCAGTCATGATGAGCACCGAGCCGGCGAACGTCAGCTGCAGCGTCACGAAGCTCATGCCGAAGAGGTACACCGTGTGTGGCCGCATGCCGCGGGGATCGGGCTCGGCCCGATTGGCGACGATCACGACGACGAGCACGATGAACAGCCCCGAGAACAGCGCGAGCACCAGCGCCACCCCGGCCGCGACACCGCCTGCGGCGTTGACCAGCGGACCCGTGACCATGGATTCCTCCCTCTGACCGCCCCGCCTCCGCAGGGCTTTTCCGCAAGGTAGGACACGAGGCGCGTCAAGACGCGGATGGCGCGTCGAGTCGGTGGCCGCGCCGAGGCATCCCCGGTCGGAGTGTCGGCCCGTGGTACACCGGGCAGTGCTGCAGGTATCTCCCGGCCTGCGGCAGGAGGTACCGCCGATGTTCGCCTACACGTGGCCCCTGCTGAGCCTGTTCTGGACGTTCCTGATGTTCGCCGGGGTCGTGCTGCTGCTGTTCTTCGTGATCTTCTGCTTCATCGACAACTTCCGCCGGCGCGACCACAGCGGCTGGTCCAAGGCCGCGTGGACCGTGGTGATCCTGCTCATCCCGTTCATCGGCTCGGTGATCTACATCGTCGCCCGGCCGTCCGACGCGCAGCTGGCGACGTAGGGAACGCCGTCGCACGAGAGGCCCGGCCTCACCGGACAGGAGTTTGCGCCCGAAGCGTAAGCCCCCCCACCTCCTTCGGCCCCTGGTCGACCCCCATCTACCCGGCGCCGAGGTTCCCCGGGCACACCAAACACATCGGTGCACTGGGCATTCGATTTCCAAACCCCGGATCGCTATCCTGCGTCCCCACCAGGGGTAACGAGGGGCAAACCAGGGAGCGGCCGTGCAGAGCCACAGCCCGAATATCACCCAAGGGCCGGAACGGACCTGGGTGGTCGAGTGCATCCAGTGCCGGAACGACACACAGTCCGACCTGCCGATCGGGATCGGGATGCCGCTGCACGACTACGAGACGGCCGAACGGCTCCGCGACAACCACGCCATGCGCACGGCGCGTGTGGCCGCTTCCTGACCGATCAAGACCTCACTCGCGGAACGTAGGCGCGGTGTGGTGTCGCCGGCCCGCCGGAACAGCGGCCAGGCGGCCACGTACCTCAGGGGCGCCGCACCGTGTCCAGGCGCACGGTCCCCCGTTCGGGATCGATGGCCGATTCGACCGCCTGCACTAACGCGCGACCGCCGGGACCAGGAGTGCCGTCGATGGACTCGCCGTAGATCGTCACGAACACGACGTCGCCCCAGCCATCGCGGATGTCGATGCCCGTGAAGGCGTAGCCGGGGTCGTCAGCCACCGCGTCGGCCAGGGCATGCAGGACCCGCTTGTCGATATCCGCTCGCACCCCCATCAACCCCTATTCTGCGCACTAGTACGCGCTCAGAACAGGGGATTTGGTCCCCATCCAAGCTGAAGTAGATGTGTCACAATGGGTGACAGAGCATCACGAAATTGCAGGCGGGGCGGCGTCACACAAGCGCAGTCGTCAGGGGCGAGCAACACCACGTGTCACGAAGCAACTTCGCATATTCCGCCGCGGACCTCGACCGCTTTCGCCAGGTCCAGCGCCTGGCCTATGACATCGCGCTCCGGGTCGAGTCCCAGTTGCAAGTGGGCATCACCGAGATCGAGGCCTGCACGCTCATCGCAGCGGCCCAGACGGAGTTCGAGGTGATCCAGGTCTTCCACGATCCCTACGTCCTCTTCGACCGGCGCACGGCGCTCGGAACCGGGGCGGAGTCCGCCGAGATGCAAGCGCTCGAAGGAGCCGGGGCGACCGCCGCCGGCCTGTCACCGAGCAACGACCTGGTCCCGACCAACCAGGTCCTCCGTGACGGTGCGCCGTTCATCATCGACGTCGCGCCAGTCGCGCACGGCGTGTCCTCGGACATCGCCTACTCGTGCGTGCTCGGCACGAACCAGGTCTTCGGGGAACTCGACGCGGGCCTCGCCCGTATCCGTTCGTTCCTGCGTGACGGCATCGCGTCGCGCGCCTCGATGCTCGTGCTGTACCACGAGCTCGACGAGCTCCTGTCGAGCAGGGGCTGGGAGAGCTGCCACCACCGGCAGGCCGACCGCGCGCTGGGCCACCTGGTCTTCCCGCTCGAGCACGAAACGGGCCGTCCGACGCCGCTGCCCGGTTGGGGCGCGGTCGCGGCCGAGAAGATGTTGGCGGCCGGCATCGACGCGTTGGACCACGGGACGTGTTACCCGCTGTGGAACGACAGCTCGTTCACCGACTACCCCGCCACGCCCGGGCTGTGGGCGATCGAGCCGCACATCGGCCTCGACGGCGTCGGCGTGAAGTTCGAAGAGATCCTCGTCGTCACCGACGACGACGCGTACTGGCTGGACGACGACCTACCCCACGTCAAGCGCTGGGCGGCGGCGAGATACAACACGGCCTCGCTCCGAGGCGCAACGGCCTGACGCACAACGCCCGTCAGCCGAAGAGCGGGACGGGCGTCGCGTACTCCATCTCGAAGTAGCCGGCCGGCGCTCCCGGCACCCGCAGGGCAGCCGCGGCCGGAGCGACGTCGACGCCCGGCAGCCCGGGGAAGAGCGGGTCGTGGTGGCAGAACGCGACGCGCCCGGGCCGTAACAACGAGACCTGCTCGAGCATGTAGTCGACCGTGGAACCCTGGAACGGTTCGCCGTCCACGTTGGGGCGTCCGCCCAGCGACAAGAGCGCCACGTCGGGCCGCAACCCGGAGAAGATGCCGCGCCAGTAGCCGGCGCTGCCGCTCACGAGCATCGACCCGCCGCCCGTCATGAGCAGATACGCGAGCTGTCCGCCGTCTTGGCGGGAGCACTTCTCGTTCATCGACACGAGGGCCGGGCCCGCCGGCGCGGGCGCGGCGTCCATGCCCGCGAAAAGCTTGCGGATCGTGGCGGCGCGGTCCTGCGCGCTGACGTCGAGATCGCCCAGGCACGGCACCGACGTGTCCGGATCACTGTGCGCGAAGAGGCAGGCGTGCAGCGCGGGGAGCACGCGGACCTTCGTCGAGAGACCGCAGTGCACCGTCTCACCACCCGTCACGACGAGCAACTGCTTTTCGGGCACTCCCGCCTCGCGCAGGCAGCGGGTGGACTCGGGTGAGGCGACGACCGTCGCGCCGGCACCGAGCGCGAGGACGTCGGCGCCGTAGAGGTGGTCGAAATGGCTATGGCTGATGAACACGTAGTCGGCCGTCCCCACCTCACGGGTCGACAGGCCGACCGGCTCGAGCCCGGGCAGCCGGTCCAGGTACGCGTCGAAGAAGAGGTTCAGACCGGCATCGCGCACCCGGAAGGTGGCGGTCCCGAACCACTCGAGCGTCGCCGGCATCAGTCCGCCTTGGCGCCGGCTGCAGGCACGGTCGTGGGGTTCCCGATCAATTTGGCCGAGAACTTCACCGCCTTCACCGCGCTCGTCACGCCCGTCTGCAACAGGACCCCGATCGCGATGAAGATCACCCCCAGCCAGAAGAACCCGCGCCAGCCCAGCATGAGGATGCCGAAACGGCCGAGCATGTACGGCGGCGAGCACACCACGGCCCCGACCGCGCCGCCCACCGCGGTCGCGGCCAACTTGTCACGACGCGAGCGCCCCTTCTTGGTGTCGATGCCGACCATCCGCGCCGGGACGGCGAGATAACAGATCATCATGATCCCCACGACGATGCTCTGGCTGATGACGAAGGACCACGGGCCCCAGCGCGTCGCGATGAGCGCGGAGAACGAGAGCGCGAGGCCGACGGTGAGGCCCCATGCCAGGATCGTGCGCAGGTGGTGGTTGGCCTTCTCGAAGGCCGGCCGGATCTGCGGTTCGCCGCCGTCGGCGATCGCAAAGGCGAAGACGCCGTTCAGATAGAAGCTCGCCGCGGTGAGGGCCGTCACGCCGAGAATGGCGGGCACCAGGACCGGCCCGCGCAAGATGTTGAACCCCTTGGTGTGCAGCACGTGGACCTTGATGTCGAGCATCGCCACCCAGATCCACATCGCCGGGATGATCTGCACCAGCGTGAGCCGCCAGTTGGTAACGAGCAGCTTGAGACCTCCGAAGAGCATCAAGAACGCGCCGACGATCAGCGCCAGGGGCGCCAGCCAGCGGCTTCTCGCGCTCAACTGCATGACCGCACGCTCGACGGCTGCGTCGTCACTGCGCATGATGGCGTCGACGAGTCGCCTCACGCTGGCCCGGATGCGCACGCGTCGGGTCCCGGCCGCCTTGCCCGCGCCTGAGCCGTCGGCGGCGGGCGGACCCGAATCTGCCCCGTCAGCCTCGGCGTTCCGGTCCTCGAAGTCGAGCGTCACTCGTTGATCCTCGTGAGACCACCCTGGCACACCACGACCGCCATTGTGCCCGCCGACCATCAACCGGGAAAGGGCACGCGTGCGTACCGAACCGCCGCCCACCGACCCCTTTCCGATCGACGCCGAACGACATAGCCTCTGGCCGAGGAGCGTGCCATCGACGCGTCCAGGGAGGTGGTGGCTGATGGCTGTCGACGAGGTCGTCCCGCTGGCGGACGCCCCCGCGACACGGGCCATGCCGCATCTGAGCATCGACGAGAGCAGGGCCAAGGGGAAGCAGGCACGGTCCAAGGTGCCCCGCGACAGCCACGCTGCGTTCGACCCCGGCGAGGACCGGCCCGACCCGGTCGCGCTCCTCGAGAGCCAGGCGACGACGCGGGTGGCCGAACTGGTGCCGATCCGCTACGGCCGGATGCTGGTGTCGCCGTTCACGTTCTTCCGCGGCGCCGCCCTGGTGATGGCATCGGACCTGTCGGGCACGCCGCGCTCGGGCCTCAACGCCCAGATCTGCGGCGACGCCCACCTCTCGAACTTCGGCGTCTTCGGGTCGCCGGAGCGCCAGCTCGTGTTCGACTGCAACGACTTCGACGAGACGCACCCGGGACCCTGGGAGTGGGACGTCAAGCGCCTGGCGGCCAGCATCGTCGTCGCCGCGCGCACGCTCGGGTTCTCCAAGGCGAACCGCCTCGAGTCGATCATCCGTCTCGGCCAGCGCTACCGGGAGGCCATGCGGATGATGGCCTCGATGTCGAACCTCGAGGTCTGGTACTCGAGCGTCGAGATCCAAGGTCTCGTGGACTCGCTCAAACAGCACGCCGCGTCCTCGGGCTCCAAGACCGAGGCCCACATGGCAGCGGTCGCGTCGAAGACCACGTCCAAGGCGATGACGAAGGACTCCATGCGGGCGCTGAACAAGCTGACCCGTGTGGTCGACGGGCGACGCGTCATCGTGAGCGACCCACCGCTCGTCATGACCCTCGAGGACCTGTACCCGAACGACGACTACGGACAGCTCGAGTCGTTGTTCCGCGAGGTGATCCGCAAGTACCGCCAGAGCCTGCCGACCGACCGCCGGCATCTGCTCGAGCAGTACAAGTTCAGCCAACTGGCGCGCAAGGTCGTCGGCGTGGGCAGCGTCGGCACCCGTTGCTGGATCGTGCTCATGCACGGCCCGCGCCACGACGACGTGCTGTTCCTCCAGGCCAAGGAGGCCGAGGCGTCCGTCCTCGAGCGCTTCACCAAGAAGAGCCAGTACGCCAACCACGGCGCCCGGGTCGTCGCCGGCCAGCGGCTCATGCAGGCGAGCAGCGACATCCTGCTCGGGTGGCAGCGCTCCTTGGGGATCGACGGGGTCACCCGCGACTACTACGTCCGCCAGCTGCAGGACTGGAAGGGGTCCATCGACACCGATGACGCGATCCCAGAAGGCATGAAGGTCTACGGCGAGCTGTGTGCGCACACGCTCGCGCGCGGACATGCCCGATCGGGCGACCGGATCGCGATCGCGGCCTATCTCGGCAACAACGCGGCGTTCGACAAGGCGCTCGCCCGCTTCGCCGAGTCCTACGCCGACCAGAACGAGCGGGACTACGAGTCGTTCGCCGCGGCCTGCAAAAGCGGCCGGCTCCACGCCGAATCGGGACTCTGAGGCGGGCCCGAGAGATGCGGCGTCAAGACCGGTTGCAACGCACGAATCGGGACCTTTTACCCTGTTGCAATACCGGATGCGATGCAATGGTGTGGGAGCTTCTTCAGAATGCGCCGTCCCCTGGCGCCCAAAAACCAATCAAGGAGACCGAATGATTGCCTCGAGCTACCCCATTCTCGACGCGTTCCTGACGATGCTGTACTTCTTCCTCTTCATCATCTGGATCTGGCTGCTCATCACCGTCTTCATCGACATCTTCCGCAGCCGCGACATGGGTGGATTCGCCAAGGCGATCTGGGTGATCTTCGTCATCATCCTTCCCTTCCTCGGTGTCTTCGTGTACCTGCTCGCCCGCGGCGGCAAGATGCACGAGCGGGCGGCGGCTCAGGCGGCCGATCAGCAGAAGGCATTCGACTCGTATGTGCGCCAGGCGGCTGGCGCCGAGGGCGCCGACACCGCTTCGCAGCTCGCGAAGCTCGCCGACCTCAAGGCGCAGGGCGTGCTCAACGACGCAGAGTTCGAAGCACAAAAGGCAAAGGTGCTGGCCAGCTGAGCCCGGCCACCACCGATACAGACACGAGGAGGTCCGTATGACCCTGGGACCAGTCAGCTACACGGTGGTCGCCTTCCCCGGCAACCGCTTCAACGGGAACATCGCCCCAGAGGTGGAGAAGCTCGTGTCCAACGGCACGGTGCGCATCCTGGACCTGGTCTTCGTGGCGAAGGACGAGGCCGGCGACACCATCAGCCTCGAGTTCGACCAGCGCGACGAACTGGCGGCCTTCGGCGACCTGGACGGCGAGGTGGGCGGCCTCATCAACGAGGAGGACCTCGCACACGTGGCCGAAGACCTGCCGGCGGGCAACGCCGCCCTGGTCATCGTCTGGGAAGACCTGTGGGCGGCGCCGCTGGCGGAGGCCGTGCGCGAGTCGGGTGGCGTCGTCGTCGACACGGCCCGCATCCCGGCCGAGCTTGTCGAAACCGCGTTGGCCGAGTTGGCCGAGGCGATCAAGGGCTGAGCCTCCGGGCCGCCACGTTACGAACCACGGAGAGAGAAGGGAACAGAACCATGCCTTTGGGACGACGCCCCGTGATGCGCACGGTCGGGCGAACGGCGGTCATCGCGGGAACGGCATCCGCCGTATCCGGACGGGTCAGCCGCCGCCAGCAACAGAAGTATGCACAGCAGGAGGCCCAGGCCCAGCCCGCGGCGCCGCCGCCCGCTGCGGCCGCCGAGCCGGCAGCGGCGGACTCCGACGAGTTGATCAGCAAGCTCAAGGAGCTCGCCACCCTCAAGGACCAGGGCATCCTGACGGAGGAAGAGTTCAACTCGCAGAAGGCCAAGATCCTCGCCCAGATGTCCTGAGGCCGGGGGGGCGTACCAAACGTCCGCGAGGCCGAGGCCGGCGGACCTGCGACGAGGCGGCGTCCTGAGGGGCGCCGCCGATCGCGTCCGGCACCTCGACCAGCCGCTTTCGGACTTTGACCCGATCCCAGGATCGCGGGGCCTGCCGATAACGTAAGCCCGGATGTGGCCGAACGACCCCGGAGCGCCGGACTCGCCTGTCCGCGTGGGATCGCGCTCGGTAGCGCGCCCCTGAAGGGCCCGGTTCCGACGTGGTGAGCATCCAGGAGCCCGAGGTGTCGGTGCGCGAGACGCCCCCGCCGTCGCGGTGGTCCCGTCGCCGGGAGTCCTGGTGGTGGGTCCCGGGGGCGATCACGGTCGTCACGATCGGCGCCGTCATCCTCATCACGCTCTGGCAGCTTCATCCCAGTCATCTCTTCAGCGACACGACCACCACGGGTGGGGACACGGGCGCGCACATCGCGATGCCCTGGTACATGCGGTCGATGATCACGCACGGCCATCTCACCGGTTGGTACCCGGGCTGGTACGACGGCATGCCCCTCTACACCTTCTACTTCACGCTGCCGGACTTCTTCATCTCCGTCGGCTCGTGGATCATCCCCTTCAACGTGGCGTTCAAGCTCGGCACGATCCTCGGTTCCGTGCTGTTGCCGATCACCGCGTGGGCCTGCGGGCGATTCTTCCGGCTACGGCCGCCCATTCCGACGCTGCTCGCTGCGGCGACACTGCCGTTCCTGTTCGACTACACGTACACGATCTACGGCGGCAACCTGTTCTCGACGCTGGCAGGGGAATACGCGTTCTCCTTCGGCGTGGCCCTGGCCATCCTGTTCCTCGGACTCTTCGCGGCGGCGGTGCGGGAGGGCCGGCACCGGGTCTGGGCCGCGGTCGTCCTCGCGGGATGCGTCCTGTCGCACATCGTGCCGGGGCTGTACGCCCTGGGGGGTGCGGCGGTGCTCACGGTGATCGAGCTGCTGCCCGCCCGTTGGGGCATCGGCGACAGCGTGTTCCTGTTCTGGCGCGGTGACCCGGCCGCCGTAGCCGTCCCCTGGACGCGCACGCTCTGGCGCGCGGTGTCGACGGCCGGCATCGGCCTGTTGCTGACGGCGTTCTGGCTGGTGCCGTTCGGGCTCCAGCGCTCCTATGCCACGTCGATGGGCTACGTGAACCTCACCACGTACCTGCACCAGCTGTTTCCCGAGGCCGACACGTGGGCGCTCGTCCTCGCCGGCTTCGGCGTCGTGATGGCGGTGCTGTTACGCAGCCGCTTCGGCCTGACCGTGACGGTGCTCGGCGCGGCCTTCGCCGTGGCGGAAGTGTTCGACCCACAGGGCAGCCTCTACAACGTCCGGCTACTCCCGATGTGGTTCATCTCCGTCTACCTGATGGCAGCGTGGGCCTTCGGCGTGGGCTGCATCTTGTTGGCCCGAGGCTGGCGCCGGGCGAAACAGCTGCGGTGGGAGCGATGGGAGGCCTCGTTCCGAGAACCCGCCCTCGTGGCGGCGGCCGCCGACGCCGACGCCGACTCCGTCGAAGACAGCAGCAGTGTCGACGGGAACACGAGCGTGGACGCGCCCGAATCGCCCACGCCTTACGGGTCCTACGTGCCGCGGCGACCACGCCGGCCGCGCTGGGGCCCCGCCGCGGTGACCGGGGCCGTGATCGGAGTGGTGGCCGTGATGTTGGTGGTCGTGCCGCCGTTCCTGGTCTCGAACTCATGGGGCCCGGTGCACCTCGGGCCGAACGAGGTGACGAACTGGTCGTCCTACAACTACACCGGGTACGAGGGGCAGTCCTCCTATCCGGAATACCGCGCCGTGATCGGGGCGATGGAACAGGTGAGCAAGCACTACGGCTGCGGGCGCACCATGTGGGAGTACAGCGACAGCGAGAACCGTTTCGGCACACCCGAAGCGTTGATGCTCCTGCCGTACTGGACGAATGGCTGCATCGACTCAATGGAGGGCCTGCTCTTCGAGTCCTCCGCCACCACGCCCTACCACTTCATCAACCAGGCCGAACTCTCCACAGGGCCGTCCGAGCCCGAGGTCGGGTTGCCGTACGCGCAGACCCAGGGCAATGTCGCGATCGGTGTGCAGCACCTGCAGCTCCTCGGGGTGAAGTACTTCTTGGCCGAGTCACCCGAGATCGAACAACAGGCGAACGCCAACCCCTCGTTGCAGCTCGTGGCCAAGACGGGGCCGTGGACCTATACCTACAACAGCGTCCTGATCCACACCACGTGGGAGATCTATCTGGTCAAGAACTCGCCGTTGGTGACACCGCTCTCCAACGAGCCGGCCGTGCTCTCCGGCGTCGACCCGGCACCGTCGGGCTGGCTCGACCAATCGCTGGCCTGGTACGACCATCCGAACCGCTGGAACGTCGAGTTGGCGCAGGGCGGCCCGTCCTCGTGGCCCCGGACGACGGTGGGCGACACGCGGCCACCGGTGCGGCACGTGGCGACGACGCGGGTGACGGACGTCTCGACCACCGACACCACCGTGAGCTTCCACGTCTCGAAGGTGGGCACCCCGGTCCTGGTCAAGGTGTCGTACTTCCCGAACTGGCACGCCAGCGGAGCGGACGGGCCCTGGCGGGTGACCCCCAACCTCATGGTCGTCGTGCCGACGAGCCATGACGTGACGCTGTCCTACGGCCGCTCGGGCGCCGACTATCTCGGCGACTTCCTGACCGTCATGGGGGTGCTGGCGTTGGCCGCGCTCATCCTGGTGCCCTGGTGGCGGAGCCGACAAGGCCGTCAAGGCGCGCATGCCGCCACCTCCTGAACATCCGCGTCCGGCCGGGGCCCGATGTCCACGGCTGTCGAGTGTGAGACAAAAGGGACACATAGTGTCTAATATGTGCAGCGATGACCGTGACGGTGGCCAGGGCGGGAGCCGAGTTCGGCCGCACCGGCACCTTCAGCGCGCGGACCTTCACACCGACTGAGGAGCGGATCCTCATCGCCGCCCTCGGCCTCATCGGCCGGCAGGGTGTGCAACGCCTCGGCATGGCGCAGATCGCCGATGCCGCCGGCGTGGCCCGGGGCACCCTCTATCGGTACTTCCCGAGCCGGGACCACGTCCTCGCCGCGGCCGCCGACTACGACGAAATGCGCTTCCGGTCCGGGCTCGACGAGGTGCTGGCTTCGGTGCACGCGCCCGAGGAGAGAATCGGCGCGTTCGTCGGCTACGCCTTCGACTTCATCCGGAGCCACCCGGCCCGTCCCCTGTTCGAATCCGAGCCCGGTTTCGTCCTGAGCTACCTGCTCGACCACTTGCCTGCGATGCGGGGCGAGCTGATCGGGCGCCTGGGTGACGCGCTCGACACGGTGCCCGCGGTACGGGACGGGCACCTCGATCGCGAGCGGCTGGCCGACGTCATCGTCCGCCTCTTCGTGTCGAGCTGGATCATCCCGGAGACGGACGAAGCATCGCTCGTGGATTCCTTGCGCGGCATCTTGCAGGTCTGAACACCCCGAGGAGGATGGACATGGAGACCGAAGCCAACACAACGGAAGCTCCGGCCGACGACGAGTACGCGGCGAACCCATTGTCGGGCATGGACCCCGAGATGGCACGCAACCCGCAACCGCTCTTCAAGTCCTTGCGCGACGACATGCCGGTCATGGCCGTCGACATGCCGAGCGGGGCGCGGGGAATCGTGCTTACGCGAAAGGAGGACATCATGTCGGCGCTGCGAGTGCCCGACGTGTTCTCCTCGAACATGGACGCCGTCGACCTGAAGAACAAGCGGCCCATGATCCCTCTGCAGATCGACCCGCCGGAGCACAAGAAGTTCCGCAAGCTGCTCGACCCCATCTTCGCCCCGCGCAAGATGGCAGCCATGGACGAGGAGGTCTCGGCGCTCGTCAACCACCTGATCGACCAGTTCATCGACCGGGGCGAGGTCGATTTCGCCAAGGAGTTCTCCATCCCGTTCCCCTCGCAGGTGTTCCTGACGCTGCTCGGGCTGCCACTCGACGAGCTCGACAGGTTCCTGACCATGAAGGACGGGATCATCCGGCCCGACCACGTCACCGGCAAGGGCTACGGCTCCAAGGCCGCCCAGGACTACCAGCAGGAGACCGCGGACTCCGTCTACGACTACTTCAACGAGATCCTCGACCGGCGCGAGTCGGAGCGGCGCGACGACCTGCTGTCGATGTTCCTCGACGCCGAGATGGAAGGCGACCGCCTGACCCGCAATGACATCCTGGACATCTGCTTCCTGTTCCTGATCGCGGGGCTCGACACGGTCACGGCGACCCTGGACTGCATGTACTCCTTCCTGGCGCAGCACCCGGGCCATCGGCGCCAGCTGGTTGAGGACCCCTCGCTCATTCCCAACGCGATCGAGGAGATGCTGCGCTGGGAGACGCCGGTGATGGGCATCGCGCGGGTGGCCGTGCAGGACACCGAGGTGGCCGGCTGCCCCGTGAACGCCGGCGACCAGATCATGATCATGATCGGTTCGGCGAACACGGACGAGGCGGAGTATCCGGACGGCGAAGTCGTGCGGTGGGACCGCGACGTCAACCCGCACATCGCGTTCGGGGGCGGCATTCACCGCTGCCTCGGCTCGCACCTGGCCCGCATGGAACTCCGGGTCGCTCTGCGCGAGTGGCACAAGCGGATCCCCGACTACGAGGTCGAGCCGGGGCACACGCTGGTGTACACATCGGGCATCCGCTCCATCGACCACTTCCCAATGCGGTTCACGAAGGCCTGAGCGCGCTTCCGCTCAGGGCGCCGCGTCGATGTGGCGCGTAGGGTGACCGAAATGACGGAACAGCATGATTCGCGGGCGAGACGCCTGGCCATGATCCTGGAGCCGGTGGCCGCGCAGGTCTATTTCTCGCCGGAGTGCCATGCCGCCTACGCGGAGCTCGGGTTCTCGCCGAGCCCGGGCACGACCGCCGCAGGCGTGCAGCTCCCCGACGGTCCCGCCTACTTCACCAGCCGTGGCTCGGTCATGGGCCAGGTCTCCGGTGCCGTCGTGGCGGCGGCCTTCGGTGTGTTCAACCCCGAAGCCGTCGTGCCCTCGGTCGAATTCGGCTGGAGCCTGGTCGACGCGCCGGCCGTCTGCGGCGCGCGGACACGGGGTGCCGTGGCACAGCTCGAGCGGGTCCTCGGCGCGTCTCCCAACGGGCTCGCCCGCGCCACGGTGCTCCTCGCAACAGCCGCCGAGCCGCTACGCCCGGAAGGCAAGCCGCTCTATGCCGGCCTGCTCAGCCTGGGGCTGCCGGGGGAGCCACTCGCCGACGCGTGGCGTCTCGCCGACATGTTGCGTGAATACCGCGGCGACGCACACATCGCCGCCTGGACGTCGGCCGGCCTCGACGCAACCGAGATCGGGCTGTTGACCGAGCCGTACTGGGGTATCCCACTGCGGACGTACGTCCGCACCCGGGCCTGGTCCGACGAGCAGCTCGACGCGGCCGAGGCCCGCCTCGTCGAGCGGGGCCTTTTGGCCGACGGCGCGCTGACGGGCGAAGGGCGGGCGTTGCGCGAGTCCATCGAGGCGGCGACCGACGCGCAGTGCACCCCGATGCCCGACGCGCTGGGCGATGACGGGCTCGAGGAGCTGATCGGCCTTCTCGCCCCGTGGGGCAAGGCCATCCGCGACGCAGCGGGCTACCCGGCGCAGGGCCCGCACGAGCTGGCCTCGCTCAGCGCCCGCTCGTAACCCAGAGACGACGGGACACCTCAGCGGAGCGGCTTCGCTTCGGTCCCTCTCCCGGGGGTGATGAACAACCCGACTCCGGGCTCGTGGACCCGCGCGGTGTGCCACACCCCGGGCGGGTTGATCACCGCCTGCCCCGGATGCAGCTCCACCACATGTTCGGCGCCGTCGAGCTCCTGCACCAGATCGACCCGGCCGGAGAGCAACACGACGACCTCTTCGCCGGCCGGGTGCCGCTCCCACGAGTCCCACGTCTCCTCCTGCGCCAGGACGCAGACGAGGCGGCCCTCGGCGCCGTCCTGGGCGAAGCGCTCGTTATAGCCCGCCATGTACTCGGGCGACCACGAGAAGTCCGGTAGCGGCGTCGCCGTCGCACCGCTCCCGAGGTGAATGAAGACTTCGGACAGGTTGAATGCCTCTCCCACGGGACCCTCCGCTCCTCAGTACAACGGCGACCATGCCGCGCTGCGCAACAGCCGGCTCTCCCAGCGGTCACGAACCTCCAGCGCGTCGTGCAGCCAGGTTCCCGGGGCCGCGGCTTCGGGCGGGAGGTCGTGGCCCAGCATCCACATCACAGCCTTCGGATTGACGACGCGCTGCCAGAGGATGACCTCGGTCGTCTGGTGGGTCCCGAAGACCGGCTGGAACGCGGCCTCCAATTCGATCATGCCGGTGCCCTCTTCCTTCTGGCTGCTCAGCGTGTGGTCGTAGAGCGTGCCCGCCTTGTCCAGATAGGCCTGCAGCCCGCCGGCGAAGGGCCACGCGGTGTCCTCCATGAACAACGAGTTCTTGTGCGTCGTACCGTCCACGGGCACGCCGGAGAAGTCGATGTCCTGGAGCGGTGACCACGGCACCGGTTGGATCATCTTGGCGCGGTGCTCGTGCCGCACCGCGTCGATCTTGTCCGACCACGCGGCCAGGTCGCCCCCGCGCACCCGCTCAGCGAGCTCCGCCCACGCCGCTGCGTCGCGACAACCCGTGATGGAGACCGAGGTGTAGGCCTGGCCCGTCCCGTGACCCAGATGCAAGTACCAGAGCAGGCGGCTGCCGTCCGATTCGGCCAGCGCCGGCATGTACTCGTCGCGGTAGGCCGCGTCGAACTCGTGCTCCTTCGCCCCGGCGACCTGATGCACTTCGTGAAGCAACAACACGGTGACCCCCTTTGATGAGCTTCTGCTCGTTCGAATTCGTCAGCGTTCGATCAATGCGTGGTGGCGATGCCCCCGTCGACCGGGATGATGGCGCCCGTCAGATATGCCCCGGCTCGGGACGCGAGGTAGATGGCCGCGCCCGCCATGTCGTCGGGCCGGCCGATGCGTCGGAGCGGCGCGCTGGACGCGATCTGCTCACCGAAGGCCTCGAGCGTGGCGGCCATCATCTTTGACTCGAAGGGGCCCGGCGCGATCGCGTTGACGGTGATCGTCGGTGCCAGGCGCTTGGCCAGGTGCCGCGTCAGGTGGTGGACGGCCGCCTTGGAGGCGGAGTAGGCGTACGTCTCCATGATCGGCGTCTGGATGCCGTCGATCGATCCGATGTTGATCACCCGCGCCGGCTCCTCCTGGGTGCCCGCCTTCTCAAGCAGCGGGAGCAGGAACTTGGTGGTGTGGAAGACGCCCTTCACGTTCAACCCCAGAACCCGCTCGAATGCCGCCTCGTCGTAGTCCGCCAAGGGCGCGCCCCACGTGGCGCCGGCGTTGTTGACGAGGATGTCGAGCTTGTCGACCCGCGAGGCCATCTCGTCGGCCAGGCGCCGGCACTCGTCTTCCTTGGACAGGTCGGCAGGGACCGCAACGCAGGTGCCCTTTTTCGAGAGCTCTTCGGCCACCTCTTGGCATACGTCGGCCTTGCGCGAAGAGATGTACACCGTCGCGCCGGCATCGACGTAGCCCTCGGCGATCATCTTGCCGATACCGCGGCTGCCGCCGGTCACGAGCGCGGTCTTGCCGTCGATGGAGAACAGGTCGGAGGGGGCCATGGGCCTCATTCTTGCCCGGAGAGGGTCCGCCCCGCCTCCCCACGGACCTGCACCGGCCTATCCGCTCGGGGCGCCTACCGCCGTCGTCCGCGCCGACATGGTGACGAAGTCGCGCGCCCACGACGCCTCGAAGAACGTGGCCGGGCCCTGGTCGGCGGCCGGCGACATGCTCGATCCGTTCGAGGGGCCGGCCGGTGTACCGGCCGGCGGGGCATAGGTGGCGAACACCGGCCAGGACGGGTTGATGTCGAGCTCCATGCCGCGCACGACGCCGGCCTGTACCAGTAGTTGTGCCAACTGGAGTGGGTCGAGGGCAGGGCCGGCGACGTACACGAGTGCCCCACCGGGGGTGACTCCGACGCCCGAACGCCACTGGTTCTCGATCCCCGCTCCCGAACAGGACGACACGCCGCACGTCGCGCCCCACACGAGCCAGTTCGGGTCCGAGGCCTGCGCCGTCGGCTGGCCGCCTTCGACGAGCGGGACGAGGTTCTGGCGTACCGCGATGACGTCCGGGGACATCGCCACGTCGCTCCCCCAGGCGCCCACCGTGACCGAACCATCGGCGTGGATCACGAGCGAGGCGGCCCCGTTCACGAGCGGGTAGATCGTGCGGCCCTCGGTGATGTAGCCGCCCTGGGCGTCCTTCATGAGGAAGCCACCGTTGAACGCGGCGACCAGCGACGCCGCCTGCGCCGGCTGGACGGGCGCGGTGAACATGTACGGGCCGCCGCCCGGGCTCTTCGAGCCCGAATAGAGCTGGGCGCCGAGCAGGTTCGTGTCCATCCAGGCGATCCCGGCTTCCGCCGTCCCGCCCGGCGGCACGAGGTGTGTTTCGTAGACGGCCGGGAACCCGTTCACGGTGCGGCCCGCCGGCGTCCACATCCCGTCCGTCGGCGCCGGGGGTGGAGCGAAGGAGGTCAGCGCTGCCGGGGCGGGCAATGGTCGTGGGCCTGGCGGCGCAGTGGTCGTGGTCGTCGTGGGCGCGTGCGTCGTCGACGTGGTGCTCGCCGCTCCGGCTCGGGAGCCGGACGCCGCTCCGCGCGCTGTAGGCGTTGTGCTGCACGACGCCAAGACGAGGACGAGGGCCAGTACGCCGACGAGAGCCCCCGACCTCGGGATCCCTCGTCCGCCTGCCCGAGGGAAGGTCGGCTGCACGAGCCCGTCAGCGGTGCATTGCGCCGGCTGGCGCCCGCACGATCGTGTTGGGCGAGCCAGCGTTCGCGCCAACGGGCACCTGGTGCCATCCATTGGCGTGAGGTGTGACGAGGATCGCGAGGAGGATACCGAGTACCAGCGCCGACACGAGCAGCCATTCTCGCGCGCCCGCGCCACGGACCTGGCGCCGTGTGCGCCGCGACAGATCGTTCCAGGTGAGGTTGGCGGTCTCCAGAAGGTGAGCCAGGACATGGAGCGCCATGGCGCCCAGCCAGAGGACGAAGGTCGCCTTGTGGAGGAAGAGCCACCCGGAGCGGTCGGCCGTCGGCACGAAAAGGAGCGCGATGCCCGTCCCCAGAACCGCCACGGTGAGCACGACCACGAAAGGGCCGAGTAGGCGCAAGAACACGGGCGGCGGGCCCTTGCGGCGGTACTCGGGGTCGCCCGTGTAGTAGCGGGCGAAGCGCCATAAGGTGCTGCCCATCTTCACGATGACGACGGGGATCATCACCATCCCGATGACGACGTGCGGTGTCAGCAGTTCGTGGACCCGCAGGACGGTGACACCCTCGGCCGCGAACAGGAGGAAGAGCACCGTCGCCGTCAGCCCCGTCAGACGTGCGTTGCCCTCCACCGAGCGTGCTGGACGCATCCGATGTCGACCAGACCCCCGTTGCTCATGCGACAACATCCTCCGAGGAGCCGGATCGTCGTCGGTGCCGGTCACCGGCAGAGCCTACCGACGCTCGCCTGACGAACTGATGACAGGGCCGCTGCACGCTGGATGAACCGGAGCAACCTCAGGGACGATGCACGGGCGGACTCAGCCGTCGCTCCCGCATGGCGCGCCCGTGGTGGTCACACTCAGGTCCCGCATGGCGCGCCCGTGATGGTCACATTCACCGTGCGGTTGACAGCTCCGCGCCCGTGTCCGTTCACCACCTGCAGCAATGCGCTTCCGCTCGGCGAGACGACCCTGCCGCCGCTGACGCGGGCACAGTACCCGTCGGGGTAGTGCAGCGCCCTCGGGACGAAGATCACCGTCGGCGTACGTTCCGCCGCGAGGGGCCGGTAGGTCAGGTGAAACGAGGCGGTCGACGGATCGAAGGACATCGACAAAGGGACGCCGCTGATCGCTTCCGGGTAGGTCCGGCTCAGGACGGCGGCCGTGGAACGCAGCTGCCCCGCACTCGTCAGCAGTGACTCGCTCGCGCTGCCTGTGGGATCCGTGTAGTACTTCCAGGCCCAGTAGGCCCACCCGACCTTCTCGGCGTCGGCCGCCGACGTGAACGCGGACAGCAAGGGCGGGCTCGAACTGGCGCCGAATTCGGTGACGAACCACGCCGGGCCGCCTGGTTGCTCGGGCGACGCCATCTCGCGTCGGTCGTCGCCCCGCGTCGAGAGCGACTTGACCTCCTGGTGCGTGCACGCGTCCACATTGATGGGATCACCTGTCTTCGGACTGCGGGACCCGCAGTAGACGTGGACGTTGTAGACGAGATTCGGGAAGGCCATAGGCCCGATGAAGGTCGGAAAGCCGCGGTTCGCGTAGTTATCGGGTTCGTCGAAGATCAGGTGGTGCGGGTCGTTGGCGAGGATGGTCGGGACGACGCCGTTCGCAGGGTCGTTGGGCGGACAGCTCGCTTTGTTCCCATTGAGGAGCGTGCCGATGTGCGCGGTGCCGGTGTAGAAGCATTCGAGCTGCGAGTCGAAGTGCTCGTCTCCGAGCGTCAGGAGCGATCGGGAGAACGGTTCGTTGAACGGGTCGTACCCGAGGACCCAGGGGTTGTTCGCGAAGGAAGCAGCAATGTCCCCCCATACCTGGTCGTATTGACCCTGGAGGTTTCCCACCACGTCGTTGGTCCAGAAGTTGTCGTAGGCCGCACCGGCTGCCGCCGTGGCGTACTCGCGGGACCACCGCCCGGGAGGATCAGTGGGATGGACGCCGTCGGTGCAGACGGCCCAGCGCGGGGCGCCTTCCCCGTCGAACATCTCGTTGTAGACGTCCTGGTGCATGTCGAGGATGGTGTAAATGCCGTACCGCCCGAGCAGGTCGACGGTCTGCGCCAGCCTGCTCAGATAGCGCCGCAGCACCGCTTGATCGAGTTGACCGGGATCCCCCGGTTGGCCGCGTCTGCAGATCGCTGGATCGTTGGCGGGCGCCGTTCCGGGCTCGAGACCGGCCCACACGACACCCAACCGCACCACGTTGAAGCCGAGACGGGCCATCAGCGACGCGTCGGCCGCAGTGAAGTTCCACGGTTTGCCGGGGTCGGGATACACCTCGTAGGGAGCGTGCTTGTACACGACGTTGACGCCGTGGAAGAAGACGACACGTCCGAGGTTGTCGTAGATATAGGGACCGCCCGGAGCGCTGATGGTCCCCTGCACCGGCGCGCCGCCCCCGATGGTCGGCGCGGGCTGCAAGGGCGAGCCCAAGGAGGGGAGCGTCGGCCCCGCGCCGGTCAGGAGGACGATCGACACGACGAGCACGAGGGCGACGCCCAGCGACACGAGGACGAGCAGGTACGCCGGTCGCCTGAAGTAGTGGCCTTCCCTGCGCGCCCTCACTGCTCAGACATCGTGGATGCGTGGGGCCGACGGCACCAGGGAGAAAGGTCCCGGTTCATGGGCGAAGAAGTCCCGAAGAGGCGGTGACGAAGGAGGCAAGACGTTCAGTCGGGTAACGAGTCGCGAGCCAGCGCCAGAGCGCCCCGCACCAGCACGCTGGCGCCCACGCGCAGCGCCTCGTCCTCGACGTAGAAGCTCGGGCTGTGGTGCATCCCGCTCGATCCGTCTGCCGCCGCACCGCCGACGAAGAAGTAGCAACCGGGCAGGTGGTTGAGGAACTCGCTCACGTCGTCGCTCGGGCTGGCAGGCGGCATCCGCAACACCGCCGGGTCGCCCAGCACCGCCTTGGCCTCCATCTCGACGAGGTCCACCGCCGCCGGGTCGTTCACGACGGCCGGCGTGTGCTCGGGCAGCTCCAGGTCCACGGACACGCCCAGCTCACCGGCGACCTCCGCGCACAGCTTCTCCAAGCGCCCCACCGCGTCCACCCGCTGCGCGTCGGTGAAGGTACGCAGCGTCCCGGTGACCACGGCCGACGTCGGGACGACGTTGACCGCGGTACCCGCCCGCAGCGTCCCGGCGCTGCAGACGCAGTCGGTCCCCTCGTACGACAAGCCATCGACCACGGACGCGAGCCGCCCGACCAGCGAAGCCGTGGCCCGGATGACGTCGCCCGTCGCCGTCGGCACGGCCCCGTGCCCGCCCGGGCCGCGCAGCGTGATCCGCAGTGAGTGCGCCTCGGACATCGTGATGCCCGCCCGCAACGCCACCATTCCCGTCGGGATCACCGACGTGACATGGAACCCGACCAGCCGCGCACCGTCCATCACGCTCAGCGCACCGCCCTCGACCATCGCCTTGCCGCCGCAGAGCGCCTCCTCACCGGGTTGGAACAGGAAGATGTAACGGCCGGGCAGGTCCTCGCGCCGGGACGCCAGCACCGACGCCGCGCCCAAGACCGAGCCCACATGGACGTCGTGGCCGCACGCGTGCATCAGGCCCTCGACCTCAGATCCCCACGACCGTTTCGTCGAAGGCTCCTGCACCGGCAGCGCGTCGATGTCCCCTCGCAGCACGACGGTGTGACCCGGCCGCCCCCCGTCCATCGCGAAGATCCCGCCCGTCTCGGTCACGCGCAGTGTCTCGTCGATGTCCAGCGACGCCATGTGGTCGCGGATCAGCGCGGTGGTGAAGTGCTCTTCGAAAGCCAGCTCGGGCCGTCGGTGCACCGCCCGCCGCATGTCGACCATCTGGTCGTAGACGGCGTCAGCGGGGGAGCGATCGAAGAGCTCGCTCCCTGCCTCCCCCGACACAGGGACTCAGCGCCCCAACAGGTCGCGCGCGATGTGGGTGACCTGGATCTCGTCCGTCCCGGCGTAGATCTGGAACACCTTCGCGTCCCGGGCCAACTGCTCCACGCGGAACTCCGACATGTACCCGTTCCCCCCGAACAATTGCACCGCCTCCATGGCCACCTCGGACGCGGCCTGGGCGGAGTAGAGCTTCATGGCCGACGCCTCGGCCAAGGTCAACGACTTCCCCGCGGCCGCCATCTCGACGTGGCGGAAGACGAGGTTCTCGACGTTCAGTCGCGCGATCTCCATCTTCGCCACCTTCAGTTGGATGAGCTGGAATTCCGAGATCGGCCGCTCCCACAAGTGCCGGTCCTTGGCGTACTGGATCGACAGCTTGAGGCACTCCTCGATCAACCCGAGCGACATCGCCGCCACGCCGGCCCGCTCCGTGACGAAGTTGCCCTTCGCGCTCTCCCGGCCCTCGTTGCCGCCCGGCGCCCCCTCGGTCTCGCCGAGCAGCCGATCGCGTCCCACCCGCACGTCCGAGAGGAACAGCTCGCCGGTGGGCGACGAGTGCAGGCCCATCTTGCGGAACGGCTTGGACTGCTCCAACCCGGGCATCCCCGAATCGAGGATGAACGTCAGCACCGGCCGCTGGCGCAGTGGCGTGTCGGACCCGTCGTCGAGCTTGGCGTAGAAGACGATCGTGTCGGCGAACGGCCCGTTCGTGATGAAGGTCTTGTTGCCGTTGAGGACGTACTCGTCGCCGTCGCGCACGGCGGTCGACTTCATGCCGCCCAGGGCGTCGGACCCCGAGTCGGGCTCGGTGATGGCCCAGGCGCCGACCTTGTCGAAGGTCATCAGGTCGAGCCCCCAGCGTTCCATCTGCGCGGGCGTGCCGCTCTTCATGATCGTGCCGCCGGCCAGGCCCGTGCTCACGCCCAGCGCCGTCACGATGCCGGGGCAGTAGTGGCACAGCTCGATGATCGGGATCAGGGTCATGGCGGCCGAGCCGCCACCGCCCCCGCTGCCGCCCTCGGCCCTCTCCGCGGGCGCACCCGGGGCGCCGGCAGCCTTGCGCTCGATCGCCTTCTTGGCCGACTCGCGCGCCATGACGTCGAGGCCGAACGTCGAATAGAGCTTGCGGATCACCTCGTACGGCGGCGTCTCCCCGTGCTCGAGCTCCTCGACATTGGGCTTGACCTCTTCGTCGACGAAGCGCCGGACCGCGTCGCGGATCGCCAGCTGCTCCTCGGACCACTCGTACATGCGTGCCTCCCTGCGGCCTCCGGGGCTCCGCCGCCCCGCCGGCTCCCATGGGCCGGCGACCGTCGACCCTACAGCGCGTCCTTTAGGCGTCGGCGATCCGACGCAGCGTGTTGCGGTCCGTGTGGATGACCTCTTCGGGCATGCGGGCATGCTTGATCACCGTCGTCTCCGAGTACGTGAACTCGTCGTCCACGCTGGTGTCGATGGTGACCTCGTAGCTCACCGACCGGGCGTTCTTGTCCAGCCAGTTGTTGGCCAGGATGCCGTAGGTCTGGCTGCCGATCCTGGCCTCGAGGTTGAACTTCGTGGCGTCGGCCGCCACCGTACCGCCGGCCACGACCGCCGAGCCCCGCGGGATCAGGAAGCAGCGGACCACCTCGCTGTCACGGGCGTCCCACATCCAGTAGCCGACCTCCGTGTGAAAGGGGTTGTCCTCGTCCCCCCGCCAGCCCGCCATGCGGTAGTCCAGTCCGTAGAGCACCTGGGAGCCGTTCTCGACGGGGCCGAACGGTTTGAAGTCGACGTGCTCACGGAAGGGGGTGACGACGATCTTGCCTTCGACGTTGCCGAACGCGACGTCCTCGCCCTGGTCGCTCTCCCAGGTGCCCGCCAGCCGGGCCAGCGGTCCCCACTCAGGTCCTGCGCTCAATGCTCCTCCTCGGACTTCGGCCTCTTGGGCGTGCGACGGCTGATGCCCATGGTCCGAGCCACCTTAGGGCTTGACCGTGCGGCGGCGACCTTCCGATGGCTCTGCGCCGACCGTCAGGCTCAGCGTGGAGGTGCCCCGGTGATCCCGAGCAACGGCTCGTCCTGGTCCGGCCGGCGCCGGCGCCACCGCCGGCCAACTCCCGACGCCCGAGAGCTCTCCGAGTGGCGCTGCGTCCGCGAGACGACGATCCGGCTCGCCACGAGCAACAGCATCACGATGACCACGAGGATCAGCGCAGCGTCGAATGCCAGGTAGTGGTACTGCTTTTCGGGCGAGTTGTATCCCGAGAACACCATGTAGGTCAGGTAGGGGAACTGTGAGCCTGTCAGCGAATGCGGGAGGGTGTTGGAAAAGCCCGCCGTATAGATCAGGGGCGCCGTCTCGCCACAGGCGATGGCCAGTGCCAGCAGCAATCCCGTGACGATGCCAGGTAGTGCGCTCTTGAGCACCACCTTGCGCAGCCCGTATCCCGCCGACATCCCGAGAGCCTCGGCCCCTTCGCGGTAGCCCGTGGGGACCTGGCGTAGCGAGGTCTCGGTGTTTTTGGCGATGTACGGGATCACCATGATGGAGAGGATGATCAGGGCTGGGAGGAGTGAGAGCTTCCAGCCCAGGCCTACCACGAGGGCGACGTAGCCGACGTAGCCGAGGACGATGGACGGGAAGCCCGAGAGGACGTCCGACGCCGTTCGGAGCGGTCCGCTCACCCGGCCGGAGAATTGGCGTGGGCGGGCGAACTCGGCCAGGTGGATTCCGGCGAACACGCCAATGGTTCCGGCGATGATGAAGACGCCGACCATGAGGATGAGCGTGCCCAGAATCTGGTCGCGCAGGCCGCCACCCGTCGGGGTCAACTTGGTCCAGAGCACGCTCCACTGCCAGTGCGGCCAGGCCTTGGCCAAGACGTTGACGAGGAGCCAGGCGGCCGGTGCCATGAGGAGCACGAGGGCCAGGTAGGTGCATCCGCGCCAGACCTGCGTCCAGATCCGTCGGCGCGCCGTCGTGGGTGCGGCGGACAGTGAGGTCATCAGGCGCCGCCCACCGGCGCCGCGACGCGGCCCGTACGGCTGACGATCAGGCGTGCCACCAGGTTCACCGCCACCGAGATGACGGCCAGCACGAGGGCGAGCTCGGCCAGGGCCGACACGCCCTGCGGGTTGGCGAGCTGCCCGTCGAGCTGGGTGAGGATGGTGGCGGCGATAGTGGTGAAGGGGAGGTAGATCGTCGAGGGGATGTGCAGGGCGGCGCCACCGATCATGGCGATCGCGATCGTCTCGCCGAGCGCCCGCCCCAGGCCGAGCACGGTGGCGCCGATGACGCCCGAGCGCACCCACGGCAGGGTGACCTTGTTGGCGACCTCCCAATCGGTCATGCCGAGGGCCGATGCCCCCTCCTTGGGAAGCGGTGGCACCCCGGCGAAGAGGTCGCGGGTGGTCGAGGTGATGATGGGCACGATCATCAGCGCCAGCACGATGCCGGCGGAGAGCAGTCCTTCGCCCGAGCCGGTCGGGCTACGGAAGTACCTGAGCACCGGCACGTCGGGCATGACGCTGGCGATGTGCGGATAGACGTTGTTCGCCAACCACGGCGCGAAGGTCAGGATGCCCCACAGGCCGATCACGACGCTCGGGATGCCGGCGAGGATCTCGATGGTGAAGCCGAGCGGCCGCGAGATCCACGTCGGCATGCGCTCCGTGAGGGCGAAGGCGGCCCCGATCGAGAGGGGCAGAGCGATGACGATCGCGATAACCGACGAGGCGATCGTGCCCCAGATGATGGCCCAGGCGCCGAACTGTGCGCCCGGGCCGCCCCCGTAGCCCTGGTTCCCGTAGGTCCAGGTACGCCCGTAGAGGAAGTACCAGCCGTTGTGGCCGATGACCGGCCACGCCTTCACGGCGAGCACTGTGATGGCGAAGACCAGTGCGGCGAGCGGGAGGAGCACCGCCACCCAGGCCACGCTGCGCCAGCCCGTCTCCTCATGGCGGCGAGCGAAGTTCGCGACCCGCCGCGGCAGCGGGGGTTTCCCGACGGGTTCCGCCTGCGGCGTGGCGGGGACGCCCCCGGCCACGCCGCCGACGGTTGCCATTACTTGATGCCCAGGATCTGCTTGATCGACTGCGCCACAACCTTGGAGGGCAGCGGCTGGAAGTTGACCTGGGAGAGGTACGAGGAGTCTGCGCCGTACTTCTTGTTCAGGGCCCACTCGAGCACCGAGCGGATGTTCTTGGCCGTCGTGCTGCTCGACTGGCTGTTGGACACGATGGCGTACTCGTAGTTGACGATCGGGTAGCCGTTGTTGATGTTGCCGTAGATGAGCGAGATCGTCCCGTTGGCCGGCGTCTTCTTGACGTAACCGGCAGCTTCAGTGGCGATCGTCTGCTGGGTTGGCAGGACGTATTGATTGTGCCCATTGCCTAACGCCGCGTAGACCTGGCCGTTCTGCAACACCTGGGTCTCGTAGCTGATCCCGATGTAGGCGATGCAGCCCACCGTGGCCTTGCAGCCGGAGACCATGCCCGAGTTGCCGTTCTCACCGAGTGCGCCCGGGGCGTTCGGCCACGGCACGGTGGTGTTGAAGCCGACCTTGGTGCCCCAGCCCGAGGCGTCGGCCTTGGACAGATAGCTGGTCCAAAGGAAGGTGTCACCGGAACTGTCCGAGCGGTGCAGCGTCACGATCGGCGTGGCGGGCAGGGTCACGCCGGGATTGGCACTGGCGATGGCCGAGTCGTTCCACTTGGTGATCTGGCCCTGGTACATCTCGGACAGCACCTTGCCTGAGAGCTTGAGGTGGGCGGTCACCCCCGGGACGTTGTACACCGCCATCTGAGCCGAGATGACCAACGGGATGTTCTTGAGGTGCGGGTTGGCCTGGACTACCGACGGGGATAGATAGGCGTCGGAGGCGCCGATGTCAATGGTGCCGTTCTCGGCCTCGGAAATGCCTGTTCCCGAGCCGGTCGCGGCCGTCTGGATGGTCGTGCTCGGGTACTTTTCGCTGTAGCCGCCTGACCACAGGTTGAAGATGGGGTACATCAGGGTGCTCCCGGTCTCCGTCACCGTTCCGCCCGTGGGCGTCTCGACGCCGCTCGCGGGCAGCTTGGTGCTCGCCGACGCGGCCGAGCTGAGGACGACTGAGCTCAGCGCAAGGGTCGCCGCCACTACGGCGATCGCTCCACGCGTCAGTCGCGTCGTTCCCATCCATTTGGTCACAGCATTTCTCCTTGTGAGGTGGTTACTTGGTGTCGCTCTCGTTGTCCCGAGGGATCCGGCGTTCGGCGGGCATCACGCTCTGGCTCGTCGTCGATCGGGTACGCGCCTACGCCTCGCCCTAGCCCATCCGCCCGGTGACGTAGCGCTCGGTGTCGGTGTGCTCCGGCCGGTTGAAGACGTCGTCCGTCGTGCCGTGCTCCACCAACGCGCCTTGGTAGAAGAACATCGTGTGGTTCGAGATCCGCAACGCCTGCCCGAGGTTGTGCGTCACCACGATGAGGCTCAGCGCGGGCGTCATGGTCTTGATCAACGCCTCGATCGACTCGGTCGTGATCGGGTCGAGCGCCGAAGTCGGCTCGTCCAGCAACAGCATGTCCGGGCCCACCGCGAGCGCACGCGCCAGGCACAACAGTTGCTGCTGCCCGCCCGAGAGGCGGAATGGGGAGTCGTTCAGGCGGTCCTTCACCATGTCCCACAGGCCGACCTCGGTCAGCCGGCGTTCGCACACGACGTCGAGTTGTTTGCCCTTGGCGATGCGGTGCGCCTTCACGCCGGCAACCACGTTGTCCTTGATCGACATCGGGAAGGGATTGGGCCGCTGGAACAGCATGCCAACCCGCCGGCGCAGCGTCAGCAGTTCGACGCTCGGCGCCCACAGGCTCTCGCCGTCGTACGTCACATCACCGCGCCGGGTGAAGCCCGGCACGCGGTCGTTCATGCGGTTGAGGGTGCGGAGGAAGGTGGACTTGCCCGAGCCCGTGGGCCCGATCAGCGCCGTGATGGATCCACGCTTGAGCGCGACGTTCACGTCACCCAGCACCGTCCGGCCGGAGAAGCCGAGATCGAGCTTGACGGCCTCCATCACATGCTCGGGCTTCTCGGCGTCGGGGTCGAGCGACTGGAGCACCTTGTCAATACGTCGTTGCTGCCCCGTCGTCGTAACGGGATCGGAACGCGTCGCCGCTACATCTCCATCTGCCACTACCTGGACCGTAATGAGGCCAGGTGAACACGAAGCAACAGGAGCGCAATCTCAGAGTGAATACTTCGTAAGGGTTCGGCAATCTCCGGCAACCTCGGTGGGAGGGCCCAGGCGCTCCCGAGCCCCGAAGGCAGCGGAGCGGCCGATCGGCCCCACCTACCGGCCCGTCCTACCGGGCCACCGCCTCCCTGTGCGCGACGGCGACGGACGTGACCACGCGGGGTGCAAACGCCAGCACCACGAGCCACAGGGCTGCGGCTGGGATCGACAGCGCGACCGCGACCCCCGAGGAGAAGAAGGCCGCGACGAAGGCGGCGCCACCCACCAAGCCGCCCACGATGTAGGCCAACCACCACTGCAGGATGCGGACCCGGTTCGGATCATGGTGGGGTAGGCAGTCCCGGATGGCCTGGTAGGGGAACCAAAGGTTGATGATCGGCACGAACCACGAGCCGACGCCCCAGCCCGGCGAATGGGTGGTCGGGAACCCGAGGGCCCGGGCCGCCGACGCCGCCCGGTGCTGCCAGACGAGGGTCACCACGAGCGCCGCGAGCGCGACCAGCCCCAGGAGATAGAACCACGGGCTGATCGACTCGTTCGTGAACGTCGGCGGCGTGATGTGGCGTTGCGTGTCGTCCCAGATGATCTTGAAGTCCTGACCGATCGTCATCAGGCGCGAGGACTCGGTGCGGAGCAGCACCAGGTTCAAGAGGCCCGCGACGGCGGGCACGCACAGCGAGATGCGCGCCACCCCGGCCAGACCGAGCTCACTCTGGACGAGACCCGACGTGTAGTGCGCGTCGAGCCGCTGGGTCGCCGCCACCCACGGCGTTTCCCCGAGCGC
Organism: uncultured Acidimicrobiaceae bacterium; assembly: GCA_963777485.1. Classification (GTDB taxonomy): domain Bacteria; phylum Actinomycetota; class Acidimicrobiia; order Acidimicrobiales; family RAAP-2; genus Bog-473. Next base: position 611,677 of record CAVZQP010000002.1, read on the forward strand.
CGGTCCCAGCGGCGGCGGCGCGCCGGTCCATGGCGGCGGCGGCGCCTGCTGGGGCAACACGACCGCCTCGCTCCAGGCATAGCCGTCCCACCAGCGCTGCCCCGGCCCACCGGCCGGATCGGGGTACCACCCCGGCGGCGCGCCCGGGTAGCCGCTGTAGTCGCTCACCCCGACATCCTGCCAAAGCCCCGACCCCGCTGGTGACGTCCCACGTTCCCACCTTCGCTCGGCGCACAGGGTGCGCAATAGCCTGCAGGCGTGCGGGTGTTCATCGCGGGCGGTACGGGCGCCATCGGTCGCCCTCTCGTGGCGGCGTTGGCGGCTGCAGGCCATGAGGTGGCGGTGTACTCCCGCAACGCGGAGAAGGTGGCCGCCCTCGGTGTGCCCGGAATCGTCCCGGCGGCCGGCGATGCCTTCGACGCCGAAGCCCTGATCGGCGCCGTGCAGTCCTTCCGGCCCGAAGTCGTGATCAACGAATTGACGAGCCTGCCCCAGACGGCCAACCCGCTCGCCATCAAGCGCGGCTTCGACCAGACGAGCCGCCTCCGCCGCGAGGTCTCCAAGACGCTCGTCACCGCGGCCCGCGCTGCTGGTGCCCGGCGCATCGTGGCCCAGAGCATCTCGTTCGCCTACCGCCCCGGACCGGGCATGCGCACCGAGGCCGACCCGTTGTGGACCGACGCCAAGGGTCAGATCGGCATCCTCACCGGCTCGGTCGCAACGCTGGAGTCGAACACGCTCGGTGCCCCCGAGCTCGAAGGCGTCGTGCTGCGCTACGGCTCATTTTACGGTCCGGGCACTTACTTCGCGCCGAGCGGGCTCTACGCAATGATGCTCAAGCGGCGGGTGTTACCGATACCGGGCCAGGGCGGCGGGATCTTCGCGCTCGTCCACGTCGACGACGCCGCGGCCGCAACCGTGGCGGCGCTCCACGGCCCGACTGGCATCTTCAACGTGGCCGACGACGTGCCCGCGCCGGCGTCGGAGTTGATGACGTTCACGGCCGACGTGATGGGCGCCAAGCCGCCGCGTCACGTGCCCGAGTCGCTCGTCCGGATCGGCGCCGGGGCGTTCGTCGCGTACCTGTTGTGCGAGCAGCCGGCGATCTCGAGCGCGCGAGCCCGCAGCGAGCTCGGCTGGTCGCCGCGTTACCCCGACTGGCACGAGGGGCTGACCGCCGTCTTCGCGGGTGGGTAAGGGTCGTCAGCGTCGCCGGTTCGGGACGGAGTCACGCACCGGGGTCCGGAGAGGCAGAATTCGCTCGTGCGGCGCGTTGTGCCCTGGGTCTTGCTGGCTGTGCTGACGATCGGTGTGGCGGGCTTCGCCGCGCTCGGTCAGGCCGAGTCGACCTCCGGCGTGACTCCCGCCGCCTGGGTCCACAACGTCCTCGCAGCGACCACTGCCGCCGGGTCGGCTCACCTCCGATTTGTGACCGTGACCACGAGTGCGGACGCCTCGCAGGACCAGACGACCACCGGGAACGGGGAGGTCGATTTCGTCAACGGCAACTTCAGCGTGACGGAGTTCTTTCGTCAACACGGATCGGAGTCGGCGAACGGCGGCCCCGTCCAACAACTCGAGGAAACGTGGGGGGAGCACACGATCGCCATCGGGCAAACCGTGTACCACAGCCTCGTCCTGCCGGTCTCGGCCTCGGTCGCTGCACCACCGTCCGGATGGAGCCGTTCACACTTCCCGCGCCAGGTCCATCAGGCTTTCGGCCTGGATGCCGCGATCGGCGCCGAGGACGCCGTCGCGGGCTTGGCCTCGATCGCTCCCGTCCGTGCGGTGCGCGAGCTCGGACCAGGGTCCGTTGACGGCGTGGCGACGACGCGCTATCTCATCACGGCGCAGCCGCTCTATCTGTGCGGGAAGCACGGAAGGACATTGACGCTCCACCTCGTGCCGGCGACGACGGTATGGATCGACGGCGAGGGACGCCTGCTCCAGGCTCGGGTGTCGGACTACAACAAGGGCGGACCCGTCCAAGTTCCAGCCGGTCCATCCGGATCAGGCGGCTCTACGGTTACCGTCGCATCGTCCACCACTGTCTCGACGCTGACGTTTTCTGCGTTCGGTGCACCAGTGCACGTCGAGGCCCCCAGCACCAACGGCACCGGAGGCGGGAGTTTCAGTATTGCCCTCCAGAGCAAGGCCAGAACCACCCCGTGCACCCGTTAGCTCCGCCCGGTGGCGGCACGAGCATCCACCGCGGATCATCCTCCGACGGGTAATCCCAGTGCCGCCCCCAGCGCCCCGATCACTCCCGCGCCGAGGAGGATGAGGACGACGCTGCGCCGCAGTCCGATGATCAGCACGAACGCGCCGGCGAGGACGAAGACCTGCCAAACGTGCGCAATTGCGAGCGCAAGCGGAATGGATGCACCGGCGATGGCGCCGATCGCCGCGGGGCCCGCGCCGCCCAAGAACGACTGCGCGCCCCGGTTCGCGCGCAGAGCGCCGAAATGCCGGGCTCCGGCGAGGATGAAGACGAAAGACGGGGAGAAGGCGATCAGCGCGGCCAGGAGTGCCCCACCGACGCCGGCGGCGGCATAGCCCACCACCGACACGGTCTGCACGACGGGCCCCGGAGTGATCTGGCCGAGCGCGACCCCATTGAGGAATTGGGCGTTGGTCATCCAGTGGTAGTGGTGCACCGCGTCCGCCTGCATGAGCGGGATGATCACGAAGCCGCCGCCGAACGACAGCGCACCGACCTTCAAGGCCACCCATGCGAGCGCGCCGAGACCGCCTGTTGCCACCACTCCCAGTGGCGCCACAACGAGCGCATGGGGGCGGCTCGGCCAGCGCAGGGCGCCTGAGATCATCACCTCCACGAGGCCGCAGCCCAGCAGGACGAGGACGAGCCAGGTCCCGACCGTGGCGGCTGCTACGCCGCCCGCGACCGCGTAGACAACCCAGCGGACCTGGCGCACACGGATATCACCGGCTCGTCGCCAGCTCGCCGGGATCAACCCCAGCGCCGCGTTGACCGCCACGGGCGCCACGGCGGCGCCGGCTCCCAGGGCGGCACCCTTGATCCAGGTCGGCGGGTTGGAGGCCAGGAAGACGACCGACAGCACGATGATGATGGTCAGCCCAGGGCAGATGAAGCACGCACCGCCGACGAGGGCGCCACGCGGGCCCCGAAGCCGCCAGGCGCAGAAGATCGCGAGTTGCGTGGAGGCCGGCCCAGGCAGGAGGTTCGTCGCTGCGATCGCGTCCTCGAACTCGACCTCGTCGATCCACTCCTCGCGCTCGACGGCGAGCCGGCGCAGCATGGCGATATGTGTCGGCGGGCCCCCGAAGCCGATGCAGCCGATGCGGCCCCACTCGCGGGCGATTGTGGTCAAGCGGACGTCGGGCCGGGCATCCGGTGATGACTCCGGCGTCGGCTCGTCCGTCACCGCCTCATGTTGGCACGCCGTGCACGCGCCTACTGGAGGACCGGTGCCATCTCCTCGAGAGCCGCAATGTGCGCGTCGGCGCCCCTCAACTCGGAGTGCATCGTGTTGAGGGAGAGATGCGTGGCGCCGGCGTCGCGCCAGCGGCGCGCGTGTTCGACCAACTTGTCGTGGTCCCGCACGGAGTACTCGAGACGCCCTTCGAACTGGAAGTTGGTCAGGTCCCGCCCGACCTCGTCAGCTGCCTGTCGGATGACTTGGAGTGCCTCTTCGAGCCCGCCGCGCGGGCGCGCCATCGGGAACCAGCCGTCGGCGATGCGACCAACGCGGCGCAACGCCGGCGGATCGAATGCGCCGATCCAGACCGGGATGGTTCGATCGGGCCTCGGTGCGAGACCAGCGTGGTCGATGTGGTGGAACTCCCCGTCGAACGTCACGCTCTTCTCCGTCCACAGGGCGCGCAGCACGGCGACCTGCTCCTCCAGGAGCGCACCCCGTCTGTTGAACGGCATGCCGAGCGCGTCGTACTCGAGCTTGTTCCACCCGACCCCGAGCCCGAGACGGAAGCGACCCCCGCAGAGCAGGTCGAGCTCAACGGCCTGCTTCGCCAGGAGCGCCGTCTGACGCTGCGGGCCGATGAGGATGGACGTCGCGAACCCGATGTTCGTGAAGGCGGCCAGATACGAGAACATCGTCAGCGGTTCGCGGAACGGGTGATCGATGCCATAGGGACCGCCGAGGTTGCCGAGTACAGCGGTGTCGCCGCCCAGCACGTGGTCGTAGGCGGCCAGGTGCGTATAGCCGAGGTCCGAAACGGCCTGTCCGACCGCGCGCACGGCGCCGGTGTCGTAGCCGAGCTCGGTCTGGGGAAAGATTACGCCGATGTCCATCGTGGCAGTCTGCCCGCGGTCGCCCGCCTTTGCAGGTGTCGGGTTCGCCGGAGGTGTTCCCCGTGGTCCGGTACAGCGGGGCGCGTCGGTGCTTGTTACGCCTTGGCCTTCTTCCGCACCTTCGGGACCGCCGGCGGTACCACCGTGCAGCCCACGCAGGATCCTCTGCCGGTGAAATAGGCCGGGATCGACGGGGAGTCCGTCGGGGGGTTGGTCGGGAGCAGCACGGGAGCCCGGGGCTTCTGGTTGAAGTTGAAGTCGTTCGTGACGTTGCCGAGTGCCTTCACGTCCTCGCGTACGGAGGGGCGAGGGTCGGGCCGGCCGTCGGTCTTGGGGTCGAGCCGGGAACCGCCGAGGAAGTCGTCCTCGATGAACTTCAAGTAGGCATCGCTGCTCAGGACCTGATGGTCGATGTAGTCCTGCTTGGCGTAGGGCGAGATCACCAGCCCCGGTACCCGCAGGCCGTACCCGTTCTGGTCGACACTCGGCGGCACCACGTGGTCGTAGAAGCCGCCCCAGTCGTCCCACTGCAAGAAGATGGCAGTCGAATTCCAGTCTTTGCTCTTCATGGCCGCGTTGATGATTGCGGTCACGTAGGCCTGGCCGCGGTGCACGCTCGCCGGCGGGTGCTCGCTGTCGTTCTGCGATGGCGTGATCCATGAGACCGCCGGCAAGTCGCCGTTTCTGGCGGCTGTGAAGTAGTTGTTGAGAGACTGGATGTTGCGGATTTGATGGTCCTTCTGCACGTCCTCGAAGATCGGCAGCGGGTTCCAGATGCCCGGCGTCAGGTAGTTCTGCTTCACTGGCGCGCAGGTGAGGGACGAGTCGCTGGCGCAGTCGGGTTGGTTACCCGTTTGGACGTAGTACGCCCATGGGACGTGGTGGTTGTAGAGCAGCCAGGTGAGGTCGGTCCAGGCGCTGGTCACGTCCGCCGTTCCCGTTTCCAGCGCCTTGTTCACGTACCGCTCCATCTGGGCCGGCGCGTAGGGACCGCCGATGTCGTTGTTACAGCTCGTGGGTTTGGGGTTCGAGCAGATGGCGGACCAGCCCGACACCAGGTAGAAGTGGTCGGGCAACGACCACGAGTGGACGGGCTCGAACATCTGGTCCTGGAGTACGAAGTCCTTGGCGTAGGTCCAGTAGTTCAAGATCTCCTCGAACGTGTGGTACCCCATGACGTCAGACGTGGCCGAGTTGGTGCAGGCCGGATCGTTGGGGTTGCTACAGGTCTTCTGGGCGCTCACCGCCTGCGCGATGAAGCCGTTCATCGCGCCGTTGTTCACGTCGGCCTCGGCGTTGGGGTCGCCGTGCGGGCCGCCACCGTTGACGTCGGCGGTGTCGTGGTAAGGCATCTGACAGCCACCTGAGGGAATCGGCACGCACACGGTGGGCAGACCGTTGTTCATCGGGATGCCGTCGACGCCTGGGTACGTGCCGAAGTAACTGTCGAAGGAGCGGTTCTCCTGTTCGATGATGATGACGTGCTTGATCTTGTGGATGCCTTTCGCCACGACGTAGCTACCGGTCGGGCCACCGCTGACGAGCTCACCCTGAGGTGGGGGCGGTACCGAACTGCTACAGGCGGTCAAGGTCAACGAGAGAACGGCCACGCCGAAGGCGGGGGGAACGAGGCGCCGCAGCCAGCGGGCCCGGGGGATCGGCCCGGTCGGCAGTAACCGCACAGTCCTATGCATCCGTGCACTATTGGCACCGCGGCGCCACGTATCAACCATTTAGAGCGAACCCTCACATTTCCTTAAAACTGTTCGTGGCCGGTCCGAACGGGGAGGCGCGGCAACGCAGAGCTCAATAGGCCGTGGGGACCGCACCGACAACGTTGGAGACGTGGACATTGATCCCGGCAGTGAGCCGATGAAACCGGCGTCGCCGAACGCAACGACCCTGCCGTCGGCGCCGATCAATCAGTAGCCGGGTCGCCCGGCAGGGTGATGACACCGACTCCGGACCCCGCACACAAAGCGCCGCAGCTGCCGCACTGACCGTGCGTGTCGGCAAGTGTCGTCCCGCTCGAAGCCGCCGCCCGCGTGCGTGTACGGCTCTGGTGATGCCCATTGGTCCTCCCGGTCGCCGGCGTCCCACGTGATCACTCACACTGGCACACCCGTTGGTGCGCGGTCAGGGATCTATGAGCGACCTCGCGGCGCATGCGACGCGGGAGTCAGGGGGCTACGACAGCCGTCACGCGCCGTGGCCGGGCCTCCGACGATGAGGCCCGGCCAAAGGGAACGAAACTCAGAAGAGCGTGGGCACTGCCCCGACGACGTTGGACACCTTGACGTTGAGGCCTGGCAGCGAGCCGACGAAGCCGGCGTCGCCGAAGGCGAAGACGCCACCGTCTGAGCCGATGAGCCAGTAGCCGCCGCCGTCCGCCGTGGGCACGACGCTCACGATGTTCGACACGTTGATGCCCATGGCGGGCAGCGAGCCGTGGCTGACCGCGTCGCCGTAGGGGTAGACCGCGCCGTTCGAGCCGACCAGGAAGTAGCCCTTGCCGTCGAAGGTCGGGGCGATGCCGACGATGTTGTTGGCCGAGATCCCCGAACCGGGCAGCGACCCGTAGTACTTGGCGTCGCCGAAGGCGAAGACGCCGCCGTCACGGCCGACGAGTAGGTAGCCCCCGCCGTCCGGCTGCTCGACAATGCCCACGATGTTGTTGACATGGACCCCGAGGCCGGGCAGCGAGCCGTAGTAGCCGGCGCTCTGGCCGGTCGGGAAGACGAACACGCCACCGTCGGAGCCGACAAGGTTGTAGCCGTGGTTGTTGTTCGTCGACACCAGGCCGGCGATGTTGGACACCTTCACGCCGAGCCCGGGCAGCGAGCCGTAGAAGCCCGCGGGCATCCCGATCGGGAAGACGAAGACACCGCCGTCGGAGCCGGCCAGGTTGTAGCCCTGGTAGTTGTTGGTGGGCACCAGGCCAACCACGTTGTTGACGTGGATCCCGAGGCCGGGCAGCGAGCCGTAGAAGCCCTTGGGCTGGCCGACCGGGAAGACGAAGACGCCACCGTCGGAACCGGCAAGGTCATAGCCGGTCGACTTCTGCAGCTCGTAGGCGCCGGCGTCACAGGTGGTGTAGCCGACGCCCGGGCGGGGCTGGCCACGCTGGTCGGTGGTCACGGTGCAGGCGCTCGTCGGCACGATCCCGGCCGCCGAGCTCGACGGCGTGATCGCCGCGGTCTGTGGCCCCGTGGAGCCGTTCGCCGCGAGGGCGAGCGTTCCGATGGTCGTCGAGTTCTGGGTGCTGTTCGAGCCGAGGGCGCAGGTCGAGTCGGATGCGACGTTGTGGCCATTGTCGGTGACCGCTTTGTTGCATACGGGCCCGTCAGAGCCGACGTCCAGGATGGAGTTGGCGACCGTGACGCTGGCAGTCGTGTCGTCGTTGAAGATCGCCGTGTGTGCGTTCGCCGTGAAAGTGTCGTCGACAAACGCCACAAACTGACCGCCGAACGCCGACCCATTGCCGGGTGAGGTGTTCGAGTTCGAGGCGAATGTGCTGTTCGTGATTGTGCCCGTGCTCCAGGATGCGACACCTCCACCGAAGGCCGACGAGTTGGACTGGAAAGTACTGCCGGTCACGGTCAGGGTGCCCGATGTCGGACCGGTCGTGCACCAGTCGTGGGCATCGATGGCGCCACCGTCCCCGCTGGCCGAGTTGCCCACGAACGTCGAGTCCGTCACGACCACGTCGCCGGCGGTCCCGCTTTCACATTGGTCAGCCACATCGATCGCGCCGCCGTTACTGTTGCTTCCCCCGGTCGCGGTGTTTGCGGAGAAGGTGTCGTTGCCCACCGACAGCTTCCCGGTGCCGAGGTCGTTGATGCCACCACCGAACGTCGCGGACCCGTGACTGATAGTCATGTGGTCGATCGTGACGGCTCCGACGCTGGTGCCCGAGATAGCGAAGCCGCTCCCGGTCCCGCCGTTGTCGAGTGTCGGCTGTGTGGCACCGGTGCCTTCGATGTCCAGCGAGTCACCACCTCCCGAGGTGAGGTTGATCGTGACCGACTCGTTGTATGCGGTCGCAGAACCGGCAACGTTGAGCGTCACCGCCGTACCGCTGAGTGCTTCAGCGGCCGTGACGCCCTCCTGGATCGTCTTGCACGCGCCGGCCCCGGAAGACGCGCAGCCGGTGGTCGTGCCACCGTTGACGTTGTCCACGTAGAGCGTGGCCGATGTCGCGGCGCCCGACGGGATGCCCGATATGGCCACAGCAGAAAGACCGAACAAGCCGCACAAGAGCGCGGCCGCCGCAGAGCCCACCGTACGCCTTCCAAAACGCTTCGCTCGAATTCGCGCTCCGCGCGCCCGTCCGTTACCGGTGATACCCATGGGTCCTCCCCGCATTGTCTTCAGCTCGTCAATGTAACGCTGTACGTCGAGCGCCGCTCTCGGCAGGACGCCACTGCACACAGTGACTGATTCCCCTCTCGCCAGGGGAATTAACTGCAACCCGCCACGCAAAGGCAGCGTCCAGGCACGCCTCGGTACGCTGGAGTTGTTTGATGCGGACCGAGCTGACCCCAACGACGGGAGACGTGGCCCGGCGCCCTGGGGAGGACGACAGATGACGATTACGAGCCGCGGGGCAGTCGCCCCGACCGCCGATCAGCAACAAGAGACGGGAAACGCGACGGCGCGCCGCGGCGCACCCGCCGGCGCGACGGCGCCGGTCGATACGGATGCGCTCGATGCCGTCGTCACCCTCGTCGCCGATCACGCGCCCGGTTGGGCGAAGACCGACGCCACGCAACGGGCGAAACTGCTGCAAGATGTGATCGACGCCACCATGGCCGCGGAGGACGACTGGCTCGCGGCGGCGGTCGCGGCCAAGGGGCTCGAGCCGGGATCGACCGAGGCGGGCGAGGAGCTGTTCGCCGGCGTGGGCACCTTCGTGCGCATGGCGCGCCTGTTGCGCGACTCGGTACGCGACATTGCCAAGGACGGCAGGCCTTCGTTCGCCGGCCCGGTACGCGAGGCGGCCGACGGCCGGCTGCGCGTCCAGGTCTTCCCGGCGACGGCGTTCGACCGGATCACGTTCGCCCAGACGACGGCCGAGGTCTGGATGCAGCCCGGCGTCACCCGCGAGTCACTCGTCGCCGGCCAGGCGCCCGCCTACGCCGACCCCGTCGCCCACGCCGCCACCGCGCTCGTCCTCGCGGCGGGCAACGTGGCCTCGCTCGGCCCGCGCGACGTGCTCTCCAAGCTCTTCGTCGAGGGCAAGGTCGTCGTGATGAAGGCGAACCCGGTCAACGACTATCTCGTGCCGCACTGGACCCGTGCGTTGGCGCCGCTCATCGACGCCGGCGTCCTTCGCATCGTGGACGGCGCCGCCGCCGTCGGGCAGTACCTCACCGCGCACCCCCGCATCGACGAGGTGCACATCACCGGTTCGGACAAGACCTACGACGCCGTCGTCTTCGGTACCGGCGACGAGGGCGCGCGCCGGAAGGCGGCCGACGAGCCTCTGCTCGACAAGCCGGTCACCGCCGAGCTCGGCAACGTGTCGCCGATCGTCGTCGTGCCGGGCAAGTGGTCGATCCCCGAGTTGCGCTACCAGGCGGAGCACATCGCCACGATGTTGGTGAACAACGCCGGGTTCAATTGCATCAGCGCCCGCGTCGTCATCACGCACGATGCCTGGCCCCAGCGCGACGCATTCATCGGCGCGCTGACCCAGACCCTCGCCGGCATCCGCACCCGCCGCGCCTACTACCCGGGCGCGGCCGCACGCCGCGACGCCTTCGTGGCCGCGCACCCCGAGGCCGAGTCGTTCGGCAGCGGGCCGGCCGACGCGTTGCCCTGGACCTTCATCGCCGACGTGCCGCCCGGGCGCACCGAGGACATCGCGTTCAACGTGGAGTCCTTCTTCAGCGAGGTGGCCGAGACGGCTTTGCCGGCCCCTGATGCGGCGGGATTCCTCGACGCCGCCACTGCCTTCTGCAACGACGTGGTGTGGGGCACGCTTGGGGCCACCATCATCGTGGCGCCGTCGTCGCTCAAGGATCCCAGCGTGGCCGAGGCGTTGGAGCGTTCGGTCGCCGGCCTGCGCTACGGCTCCATCGGCGTGAACATCTGGCACGGGCTGTCCTTCGCCATGGGCTCGACCACCTGGGGCGCCTACCCAGGGCACCCGCGCACGGACATCCAGTCGGGGACCGGCGTGGTGGGCAATTCGCTCATGTTCGACCGGCCGCAGAAGTCGGTCGTGCGCGCGCCGTTCCGTTCGCGTCCAAAGCCGCCGTGGTTCGCCACGGCGCCGTCCGGCTACGACGTGATGCGCCGCTTCGTCGCCTTCGAGGCGGAGCCGTCGGCCGCGAAGATCCCGGGCCTCATGCTGTCGGCGATGCGGCACTGATCGGTCGGTAGGCCCCTGATCGTGGCGGGCGAGGGCCTCGTGCGCTACCTTCCTCGGCACTCACCACAGAGGCGGCGAACGGTCGGCGGGTCATCTTCCGCCGGGGAGGTAGGTCGTGACCGCACCCGGTGTCAACTACTGCGCGCACTGCGGGAGCCCGGTGCGAGGTGGGACCAGCTTCTGCGAGAAGTGCGGGGCTTCGCTTTCGACGGCGCCGCCGTCCGAACCGGTGGCTGCCGGCGAATCGCCGCAGGCGTACGACGCGCCCGCGCCGCCGCCCCCGGGAAGCTATCCGCCACCCCCGTACCCACCCGGGTACGCGTCGCCGGGCTATATGCCTCCGGTGCCGATGGCCCCGTCGACGAACGGGTTCTCTATTGCCTCCTTGGTCCTCGGGATCGTCTGGGTGTTCGGGATCGGTTCGATCCTGGCGGTGATCTTCGGGTTCGTGGCGCGCAAGCAGATACGCGAGAGCGGAGGACGACAGGATGGCGGCGGGATGGCGCTGGCTGGCATCATCCTCGGCTTCGTCGGCATCGCCGGCCTGATTCTGTGGATCGTGGCGATCGTCGTCGTGGCGAACAACATCAACAACTGTCTCAATCAGTTCCCGAACAATCCGAACTCGGCGTGTGGCAATAACAACTTCAATACCGGCACGTCCGGCAACGGCCTGAACAGCGGGTCATTGGGCAACACCGGGACGTCGGCCAACAGCGGGTCGACCGGGTCGACGACGAACAGCGGCAGCACGGGCGTCGTGAGCGGCCCGGTCTTCGCCTTCTTCTAAACGTCCGGGCGTCGCCGGCTCAAACTCTCCGGCGAAGCCCGCTCGTCACATCGTCTTCGCGCGCAGTTGCGGGATTGCGTACGGCGCTGCCGCGACGAGCCCTGCAATGAGGCCCAGGATGGCGCCGAAGCCCCACCCCACCCCACCGCCACCCGGCTTGTCGATGAAGGCAATGATCACGAGGACGGCGTTGACGATCGTCGCGGCCATCATCACCGTCAGATGGGGGATGTCCTGGCTGATCGGAAGCCGGTCCCACCCTGCGCGCAAGACGAGGTACGCGACGATGAGGATGTCGAGAATGAGGGAGATGTACATCCACCCGTGCCACAACCCGTTCACCGAGAAGCTGACCGATGCCCCCAGGAATCCGGCCGTATAGGTGAACCAAGGTAGGAACAGGCAGACGAACAGCACGATCGTTGCGATGCCGGCGATCCGATCGGCCATCGACCAACGGGCGGCGTCGAACCTGTAGGGCGGCAGAGTCGATCCCGCGCTCGGAGTGGCACCGCCGGCGGGCGCACCCGTTGGCGGCGGAGGGGGTGCGCCTGCAGTGGCCGCCGGAGCGAGGCTGGCGCCGCAACTCGGACAGAAGGTTGCAGCGTCGGAGGCTTCGCTCTGACACTGAGGGCAGGTCTTCGGCATGACGGACCTCCATCGGTTGTGCGACGGGTGGCCCGCGTGACCCCCCACGCTTCCTCGCTGCGACGTCGCTGCGTGCAGCAACGGCAATTCTATGGGGGTAGGAGGCCTCTGACTAGGGATGGAGGCTCAACGGGTGCCCAAGGTTCCCGTGCCCTGCGAACTTCCTCAGTGGTGCCTGGGCCTGGGCGGCGCCACGGTGACCCGGGCCAACGAATCCCCGCCGGCGGCGAAACAAGTGGTGGCGCTCGGGCACGACAGGGCCGTGAGGGTCAGCGGCACGTATGCGGCCGAAGACAGATGGAAGGTCGACCCGGCGTCGCCACTCTGGGCGACGGCTCCGGTGCCGACTGCAGGCGTGCCCTTCCACACGGTTCCGACCATGGCGCACACCGTCGCAGACGGGCACTCGATGTCGAACACGTCCGCCACCGGAGGCGAGCCCGTCACCGGCTGCCAGGTGTGGCCGCCGTCCGTACTGTCGAGGAGCGCACCCTTTGCGGGAACGACGTTGTTGACCGAGGACGAGGTGGAGCCGGCAGCGAGGCAGTCGCTCGCGCTGGAACACGTCGCGCTGCGCAGCACGCCGATGCCGTTGGGCACCGAGGCCAAGGCCCACGTCTGCCCGTGGTCGGCGCTGAGCGCGACGGCGCCCTCACCGGTCCCGGTGCCGGTCGGCACATCCCCGGCCACGAGGCAGGGTCCCCCCGTCGTGCACGAAAGGTCGTCGCCCGCCAGGAAGAGCGAAGGCATATTGCCTTCGCGCTGCCAAGCCTGGCCGAAGTCGGTGCTGGTCGCTGACCACACCAACGAGCCGTCGTTCACGACGGCGAGGCACTGGGTCACGGACGAACAGGAGACGGACATCACGGTGAGGGCCCCGGTTGGAGTGGCCACCGGGTTCCACGTCGCGCCAGCGTTCGTCGTGGCCACAACGACGCCACTCCCCGGGAGCGATCCGCCGTTGGACCCCACGGCGATGCAGTCGGTCTGCGTCGGGCACGACACCCCGCTCAATTGTGGGGTGTTCCCACCCGTGACGTGTTGTTGGCGCCACGTCCGGCCACCGTTCTTCGTTGCGACGATCACGGTCGTCGAACCCGGACGGGCGGCGGCGTTGGGGCTTGCGACCCCGACCGCCCAACAGCGCCGAACGGTGGCGCAGGACAGCGCGCCCAGCTCGCCGGTCCCCGCGGGTGCGGGCTGACCGAGCACAAGCGGCGTGCCCTTGGGGGCACCCAGGATGTGAGGTGTGCGGGCCGACCCGGAGTTGGCGTTCGCCGTACAACCGGTCGCGGCGAGCGCCACGGCTGCGAGCAGGGCTGCCAGCCGCAGGCCGGATCGCCGGGCACCCAAGTGGCGTAGCACGGAGCATGGGACCACGGCGGACTGACAATAGTGGTGGCGGACCCTTTTTCGGGGGCATCGTTGTCTACGCTCACAGCGGTGGACTGGGTCGACCTGCTGATCATCGGGCTGATAGTGCTCGCCGCGGTCCACGGGCTCCGCCTCGGGGCGTTGATCCAGATCCTGACGTTCGGCGGTTTCTGGCTGGGCTTGTGGCTCGGCATCCTGGTCTGGACGCACCTCCTCAAGACGCCGCATCAAAGCACGACCCGTGCCATCGTCGTCATCGCCTTGGTAATGGCCACGGCCTGCGGGCTCGGCTACCTCGGCCGCATGATCGGCACCTACAGCAATGTCAGCTTGCGCCGTCACCATCTGGGCAACGTCGACGCAACGCTCGGGGTGGGGGTCGCGGTGGTGGCCGTGCTGCTCTCGGTGTGGCTCGTTGCCGCGGTGATCTCGTCGCCCAACAGCCGGTTCACGTCGCTCGCCGCGGCGGTGAACCGTTCGGACATCTTGCATTCGATCGACCGGATCCTGCCGCAGACGCCGTCGATCTTCAACGACCTGCAGAACTTCCTCAACAGCCAAGGGTTCCCGCAGGTCTTCTCGACGCTGACCCCGCCTTCGACGCCGAACGTCGCACCGCCGACGACGGCGCAGACGCGAGCCCTTGCCAACGCGGCCGTCTTCTCCACCGTGAAGGTCCTCGGCACGGCGTGCACCAACGAACAGGAGGGGTCGGGCTTCGTCGTCGGACCCGGACTGGTGGCGACCAACGCGCACGTGATCGCGGGCGAAGGGTCCGGCAACACCCAGGTGCTCGTCGGTGGCACCGCGTACGGCGCGACGCCGGTGTATTTCGACCCGTCCTTCGACCTTGCGGTGCTGCGGACGAGCGCGCCGCTCGGACCCGTCCTCACCATTAGCTCGAGTCTGGTGCCGAACGGCACGCCGGCGGCGATCTTGGGCTATCCGGAGGACGGGCCACTCACCGTCAACCCGGCCAGTGTGACCGAGGAGGTCACGGCCATCGGCAAGGACATCTACAACAACGGGTCCGTTACCCGCGGCGTCTATGCCCTCGCCGCCACCGTGCTGCCCGGCAACTCGGGCGGACCGTTGATGGGGCCGGGCGGGCAGGTCATCGGCGTGGTCTTCTCCCGTTCGACCGTCTATCCGAACGTCGGCTACGCCCTGACGTCCCCGGGCGTCCTGGCTCGCGTCCAGGCGGCCGAACACCACGCGGCCGTCAGCACGGGGTCCTGCATCTCGGGCTGAGGGGGGACCTCGGGTCCTCGAGGACCTCGGTCCTCCGGCGCAATGCGGCAAGAATGAGGACATGGCGCAACACATCGAGGACTACGCCGTCATCGGCGACCTCCACACGGCCGCATTGGTCGGCATCGACGGGTCCATCGACTGGCTCTGCCTGCCCCACTTCGACTCACCTGCGTGCTTCGCGCGTTTGCTCGGTCACAAGAACCACGGGTTCTGGCAGCTGGCGCCGGCCGGCGCCCCCAACAGCATCCTCGCCACGCGGCGCTGGTACCGCCCCGACTCGCTCGTCCTCGAGACAGAATTCGACACTGAGACAGGCACCGTGCGGATCACGGACTGCATGCCCAAACGCGAGGGCCACCCGCACCTGGTGCGTTCTGTCGAAGGTGTGAGCGGATCGGTCGACATGCGCATGGAGCTGGTGGTCCGCTTCGACTACGGCGACGTCGTCCCGTGGGTGACCACCCACGACGGCCTTACCCGCCTCACCGCGGGCCCCGACTCAGTCGCGCTGTGGCACCGGGTCGACGCAAAGGGCAAGGACCTGCGCACCATCGCTGATTTCACCGTGACCGAAAACCAGCGCTACCCGTTCACTCTGGTCTGGTACCCGTCGCACGAGGAGCCTCCGCCGCCCCTTGACAGCTGGTACGCGGTCCACCTCACCGAGGCCTACTGGACGGAGTGGGCCCAAATGTGCTGTTACCAGGGCCCGTATCACGACGCCGTGATGCGCTCGCTCATCACTCTCAAAGCACTCACCTACGAGCCGACCGGTGGCATCGTGGCTGCCGCAACGACGTCGCTGCCCGAGGCACTCGGGGGCAACCGCAACTGGGACTACCGCTACTGCTGGCTGCGGGACGCGACGCTCACCCTCGAGGCACTGATGCGGGGCGGCTACTTCGGCGAGGCGATGGCGTGGCGTGACTGGCTCTTGCGCGCCGTCGCCGGCGATGTTGCCAAGCTGCAGATCATGTACGGGCCGGCGGGGGAGCGGCGTCTCGACGAGTGGGAGGCGTCGTGGCTGCCCGGCTACGAGGACTCCGCGCCCGTGCGTATCGGCAACGCGGCGTCGGAGCAATACCAACTCGATGTGTACGGCGAGGTGATGTCGGCGCTGTACTCGTCCGCGCGCACGCAGGGCGTCCACTCCGAAGCGGCTTGGGAGCTCCAGACGGAGCTGATCAAGTTCATCGAGAAGGGATGGACGCAGCCCGACGACGGCATCTGGGAGGTGCGCGGGCCGCGACGGCACTTCACCCACTCCAAGGTCATGGCCTGGGTGGCGGTGGACCGGGCGGTGCAGACACTCGAGGAGTGGCCCGAGCTCGACGGCCCCCTGGAGGAATGGAAGACCCTGCGCCACGACATCTTCACCGAAGTGACCGAGAAGGGGTACAACCAGGACGTCGGCGCCTTCACCCAGTACTACGGCTCGGACAAGCTCGACGCCAGCGTGCTCATGATCCCCCTCGTGGGCTTCCTGCCCCCCACCGACGAGCGGGTGATCTCGACGGTCGAAGCAATCGAAGACAATCTGATCGATCACGGCTTCGTGCTGCGCTACCGCACCGATGACGACGGATCGGTCGACGGGCTCACGGGGCGGGAGGGGGCGTTCCTGGCCTGTTCTTTCTGGCTCGTCGACTGCCTCCACATGATCGGCCGCGAGGAGGACGCGGTCGAACTGTTCGAGCGCCTGCTCGCATTGCGCAACGAGCTCGGTCTGCTCTCTGAGGAATACGACCCGTTCGCCGGACGGCTGGTCGGTAACTTCCCGCAGGCCTTCTCGCACGTGTCCCTGATCAACTCGGCCTTCCGTCTCAGCGGGAACGATCCGCTGGCAACCGCCTCCGATGAGGGACGCGTACTGATGAACACGTTCAATCCCACTTCACCCGTGTTCCAACGCATGAAGCGCCTCGGGCGGAGCAAGGTGGCAGTGAAGAAGCGCGAAGGATCGACGCGCTGAGCGAGGTCCGGAACCCGGACGGGAAAGGAACAGACGCGTGAAGGCTCTGACCGTGGTTCCCCTCATGGCAGACAGTGGGGACTTGACCGACATGCCCGAACCGCCGGAGTCCGACGGCTCGGTGTTGGTCGAGACCATCGCCATCGGGGTGTGCGGGACCGACCTGGAGATCTGCTCGGGCGCGTACGGATGGGCCCCGCCGGGCGAGCAACGACTCGTGCTTGGCCACGAGTCGCTCGGGCGCGTGCTCGAGGCGCCGGCCGGCGGCGACCTCGCGAAAGGGGACCTCGTCGTCGGCATCGTGCGCCGTCCCGACCCCGTGCCCTGCCCCAACTGCGCGGTGCTCGAATGGGACTTCTGCCGCAACGGCCAGTACACCGAGCGAGGCATCAAGGAGCACCACGGCTACGGCTCCGAGCGGTACCGCAACACACCGGACTTCACGATCAAGATCGACCAGAGCCTGGGCTTCCTCGGCGTGCTGCTCGAGCCGACCAGCGTGGTGGCCAAGGCGTGGGAACAGGCGGACCGGGCCGGGTCCCGGGCCCATTGGGAGCCCAAGACCGTGCTCGTCACCGGTGCCGGACCCATCGGCCTGTTGGCCGCGCTCATCGGCGTGCAGCGCGGGCTCGAGGTACATGTGCTCGATCAGGTGACGACGGGCGTGAAGCCGGAACTCGTCCGCGACCTCGGCGCCACGTACCACACCGGCAAGCTGGCCGACACGGTGCCGGGCCCCGACATCATCATCGAGTGCACGGGTGTATCGGCACTCGTCTTCGACGCTATGTCCAATGTGGGCACGGGCGGCGTCGTCGTGTTGACGGGCGTCTCCTCGAGCGGCCGTCCCATTAGCGTCGACGAGGGCATGCTGAACCGCTCGATGGTGCTGGAGAACGTGGCGGTGGTCGGATCGGTGAACGCGAACCGGCGGCACTACGAGGCAGCCGCCGAGGCCTTGGCCACGGCGGACCGCTCCTGGCTGGAGCGACTGGTCACGCGGCGCGTGCCGCTCGAGCAGTGGCGTGATGCTCTGACGCGCCAGCAGGACGACGTCAAGGTTGTGATCGAGGTCAACGCGCCGTGAGGAACGGCCCGAGGGGGCGCGCGGGGTGAGCGGGTCGCACTCGCACGGCGGCCACGGTCACCGCCACGCCGAAGCCGGCCTGCACGTGCACGACCCCGAGAGCGGCGACGCCATTCCCGCCGTACCGCCGCCCCGCCGGATTGCCGACGGCGTGCTCGAGATCGACACCATGCTCGGCGGCTGGGAGCGGGTGACGGCGGGGTACCTGATCGAGGGCTCGGCGCCGGTGCTGATCGAGACCGGCAGCCAGACGTCGGTCCCGGTTCTGCTCGCCGCGTTGGCCCAGATCGGGGTCGGGCCGGCCGAGCTGGCGGGCGTGGCCGTCACCCATATCCACCTCGACCACGCCGGCGGCGTCGGGAACGTGGCCGAGGCGTTCCCGTCCGCCACGGTCTACGTCCACGAGAAGGGTGCGCGGCACCTTGCCGACCCGACCCGGCTCATCGATTCGGCCGCCCGCGTCTACGGGGGGCTGCTCGATTCGCTCTACGGGCGACTCGACCCCACGCCGGTCGAGCGGCTGCACGTGCTCCAGGACGAGGAGGTGATCGAGGTGAGCGCCGATCGCAGCCTTGTGGCGGTGGACTCGCCGGGCCACGCCAAGCATCACGTCGGATTGCACGACTCCCTCAGCGGGGTGCTCTTCGCGGGCGATGCCGTCGGAGTGAAGCTGCCCGACGGGGGCGTCCTGCGCCCATCGACCCCGCCGCCGGACTTCGACCTCGACCAGGCCATCACGTCGCTCGGAAAGTTCGCGGCCCGCCGTCCTTCGGGCATCGCGCTGGCGCACTACGGGCTACTCGAACATCCCGAGGAACTACTGGCGGAGGCGGAAGAGACGTTGCGGCAGTGGGCGGAGACGGCCGAGAAGGCCTATCGCGAGGGCACCGACATCGCCGACGCCTTGTCCGCTCGCTTCGACCCGCTGCTTGGCGACATCGAGCCGGCGCACAAGGAGAAGTTGGACATCATGAACGGAGTCCATTCCAACGCAGCGGGCTTCCGTCGCTGGCTCGGAGGGCGCGACAAGGCCCCGCCGGACTGACGCAGTGCGCTGCGCCCCGATCGACGACGCTGATCGGCGTCAGACGACGAGCTTGGCGCGCAGCTCCTCTTGGCGTATCTCGAAGTCGTCGAGCGAGATGCGGCCCTCGGCCAGGTCCTCGTGCAATGCGGCGAGCTGCTCGAGCAGCTGCGTCTGGTCGACCTCGTCGGCGGACGGTGCGGTGGCCCGCTCCTCCGCCGCGGCGACCTTGTCCTCCTTGCGCGCCATGCGGTCGTCCATCTTCGCCTTGGCCCTTTCCTTCTTGGCCTGGTCGCGCTGCAGTTTTCCGAATGTCGAACGTGCGCGTGCCACGGTTCACTCCTTTCCGGCCGCCGGGGGACGACCAGGTACTGACACGGCAAGGCAACGCCTTGCCGCTGTTCTCGCCGCATTCGCCCATGCGGCGGGCCCCTTCGGACCCGAGCGGAGGAGGTGGGATTTGAACCCACGGTGCCCATGAGGCACAACGGTTTTCGAGACCGTCCGATTCGGCCGCTCTCGCACTCCTCCGTCGGCGATCCTAGCTGCTGTGACCTGCTCCAAAGGATTCGCCAGACGCTCGATCGTTGCGTCGGTCCGCAAAAAACGAGGTCAGGAGTGCACCGCATTCCTCGGCGCGCACACCACCTGTGACGGCGATCTCGTGGTTGAGACGCGGGTCGGCACAGAGGTTGTAGAGGGTCCCGCAAGCGCCCGCCTTCGGGTCCGCCGCGCCGTAGACGAGCCGGCCCACGCGGGCGGCGACCAGGGCGCCCGCGCACATCGGACAAGGCTCGAGCGTGACGACGACGGTCGCGTCGCGGAGACGCCATTCACCTATGGACGCCGCCGCCTCGCGCAGGGCGAGCAGCTCGGCGTGGGCAGTCGGGTCGTGGACGCGTTCGCGTTCGTTGTGGCGTCTGGAGACCACCTGCCCGTCGACCAGGCAGACGGCGCCCACGGGCACCTCGCCCTCGGTCGCCGCCGCCCGCGCCTCGGCCAGGGCGATCTTCATGACGTCGTCGTCGCTCAGCGGCGGGGAGGGGTCGGAGGTGGTGATGGGCCAAGTATGGGAGGCCCGCCGCGGCCGGCGAAAGTCGGCACCGGCCTCCGCACACCCGATGACCTGGTTCTTCTGACGTGTCAAGACATCGGAGCCCGCTGAACAGCGGTCCGGCGAGCCGGGAGAGCGGAGGAGGTGGGATTTGAACCCACGGTTGGTTGCCCAACACACGATTTCCAGTCGTGCCGATTCGGCCGCTCTCGCACTCCTCCGTGCTTGCAGCCTGGTCAGGCTAACGGCACCCGGGGTCTTCGGCGGAGACGTCCTGGTCACAGGGTGCGAACAGCAGCTCCAGCCCCCGAAAAATCGCTCTACCTCGGCCTTTGGCACCCCGAACCAGGTCAGGGAGTTAACGCTCATGTCACTTTGAGGTTCCTTAACGTTCATCTTTGTGTAACCTTGAGGAAACCATTGGCGAGGGTGGAGGTGGGTCAGATGGCGAAGCGAACGGAGATCAACCCGAAGAGCTGGGCGAAGGACGCGGCGGACGCGGCGGACGCGGCGACGCCATTTCGCCGCATGCTCGTGGCGATCGACGACTCGCCGGCTGCCGTGGCGGCCGTCGGCCTGGTGGCCGAATGGGTCGACGGGCCGGGCGCCGAGGTGCGCTTCGTCCAGGTGACCGAGACACGTGGCCAGCGAGGGAACGGCGTGGAGCCAGATGGCGGGCAGACGGCAGACGAGGAGGCGCATCGGCTCGTTGTCGGCGCGCCGACGTTGGGCGCTCGCAACCGCCAACTGGTCCACGGCATCGCCCAGGCCGCGGAGGGCTTCGGGGCCGAGGTCATCGTCCTGGGCTTCGACCGACCGCGCCTTGCTGATCACCGGCTCGCGCCCAGCCTGCGGGAACAGATCATGCGCGCCACCGATCTGCCCGTCTTGGTGGCGCCGAGTCCCCGATCCGACGGCAAGCGGCGCCACGCACTGGGGCCGGACCTCAATCACGACGAGGAGCGGGCGGACGCCGCGCACCGCTATGTGCGTGTTTAACAACGTCGTTGTCGGTGCGGCGGACTCTGAAGGTGCTGAGCGGGCCTTCCGCCGCGCCCTCGCCCTGACGCAGGCCACCGGCGGCACGCTGCACATCGTCGCCGCCATCGACACCAAGAGAGACACCAAAGCGGTGCCGTGGCTGCCCGAGGAGTTCCGCTACACGTCGTTCGGAGCCGGAGCGACGGATTGGCTTCTGACGAGGCTGCAGAAGGAAGCGGCCGACGCCCACGTCGACGTCGCCACCCATCCGGTCCTCGACGACCCGGCCGGCGCGATCGCCCGGGTGGCGGCCGACGAGGGAGCTGATCTGGTCGTCGTGGGGTCCGGCTCCGCCCACGGTGGACGCAGCCTCGCCCATGTGCCGAAGGCCGTCATGGACCACGTGGGCTGCGCCGTCCTGGTCGTGTAGGGAAAGAACCCGAACGGCCCGCTAACCTTCACCCCTGCACCGTCGACCCGATGTTGGGTGCGGTGGCCGGGTCCTACGCGACGGCCGCTCGTGAATCGAGTCAGGGTCGGAAGGCAGCAGCTCTCAGCGGGTTTGGTTGGGCGCCGTAGTCAACCTGGCCGCCGTACCGAGCACCGGGTCGCGGTGTCTGACGCCATGGGTAGGCTCGGCCGACATGGCCGACGCCCCCTTCGTTTCGCTCTACCGCCGTTTCCGGCCGGGGCGCTTCGACGAGATACGAGGGCAGGACCACGTCGTGCGTGCGCTGCGCAGCGCAGTGCGCGACGACCGCGTCTCCCACGCCTATCTCTTCAGCGGCCCGCGTGGCACGGGCAAGACATCGTCCGCACGCATCCTCGCCAAGGCACTCAACTGCGAAGCCCCGGTCGACGGCGAGCCCTGCGGCGTCTGCACGTCGTGCGTCGAGATCACACAGGGCAACTCACTGAACGTCCACGAGCTCGATGCCGCCTCGAACAACGGCGTCGACGCCATGCGCGATCTCGTCGCGCACGCCGGTCTGGGCACGCCCGGACGCTGGAAGGTGTACATCGTCGACGAGGTCCACATGCTCTCGCCGGCCGCGGCCAACGCGTTGCTCAAGACGCTCGAAGAGCCGCCGAGCCACGTCGTGTTCGTGTTGGCCACCACCGACCCCCAGAAGGTGCCGCCGACGATCCGCAGCCGCACCCAGCATCTCGAGTTCCGCCTGCTCGGCGCGGAGACCCTTCACGACCTGCTCGAGTCGGTCAACTCGCAGGCCGGCCTCGACCTGGACGACGAGGCCGTCGAAGCTGCCGTGCGACGCGGCCGGGGCTCGGCGAGGGATGCGCTCTCCGCCCTGGACCAGGTGGTGGCGTCGGGATCGGCCGATGCGGCCCGCCCCGAGCTGGCCGGCCTGGTCGACGCCCTCGCCGGCGGCGACGTGGGCCAGGTCCTCGTCGCGCTCAACGCCCTCATGGCGGGCGGGTGGGGGCCACAGCAACTCGCCACCGAGCTCATCGACGACCTCCGCCAGGTGTTCCTCGCCGCGCTGGCGCCCGAACTGTCCGCGGCCTCGGGCCCATCGCTTCAGCGCTTCGTCGCTCTGGCCGAGACCATGACCCTTGCGCGCGTGGTGCGGAGCATGGAGATTCTCGGCCATGCGTTGATCGACATGCGCGACGCACCGGACGCGCAGGTCGTGTTGGAGATCTCGCTCGTTCGCGCCGTGCGGCCTGATCTCGACTCAGGTGTCGAAGCGCTCGTCGAACGGGTGAGCGCACTGGAGCGCTCGCTCACCGGGACGGCGGCCTTCCCGCGGCCGGCGGCACCGGCTCCGGCACCGACAACTGCAGCCGAAGATGCGACCGAAGCCTCTGGCACACCCACAGGAGCCGACCATGCACCTGCATCGGTTCGCCCGCCGGCAGAGGTGGGTCGTCGCCCGTCGCTCGGGGCAGTGCGGCGGAGCAAGCATGCGGCGAGCACTCCGGCCTCCACGACCGCAGCCCCGGAGGAGGCCGCCGTACCGACCGCGTCCACTCCCGCAGCCCCGACCGAGGCCACCGTCGCCGGCCAGCCGGCGGAACAGCGGGCCGCGCCGGGCGCCGCCGCCGTTGACCGCGACGCACTCACCGAGGCCTGGGGCGACGGCATCCTCAAAGCCCTGCCGGCGCGCGCCAAGGCGCTGTTCAGCGCGGGACGCTTCGTCTCCGTGGACGAACACGGTGCGCACTTCGCGCTCCCCAACGCAGCACACCGCGACCGCTGCCTCGAGATGGTCCCCGCGGTCGAGCAGAAGCTGACCGCGCACTTCGGCTCTCCCGTGACGCTCGTGCTCGATGTCGACGACAACGCATCGGCACCTCAGGCGCCGGACCCCCGGCCGCGGTCCGGCCAAGCGACGGGCCCGTCGGTCCGCGAGCCCGAGGCCGAGACGGTTGACCCTGCCGAATACGCAGAAGACCCCAACGCCCCGGGCGACCAGGCCTCCGAGGCCCACGCCCGGCTCCTCGAGGCGTTCCCCGGAGCCAGCGAAGTGCTCGGTTAGAAGCACGGGTAGGCCGAATCCGACCCGTAGAATTCGTGTCGCCGCTTGAGCCCACGCAGATACTGCCGCGACGGCGACGTCACGCTCCACCACGAACGAAGGGATCGCCCACTCGACGATGTACACCGGCCCTCTCCGCTCTCTCATCGACGAGCTCGGCCGCCTGCCCGGCATCGGTCCGAAGTCGGCGCAGCGCATCGCGTTCCACATCTTGAAGGTGCCCTCCGAGGACGCCCGCCGGCTGGCTGATGCCATCATCGCCGTCAAGGAACGGACGACCCTCTGCGGCGTCTGCTTCAACGTGGCGGAGGCCGGCGAGCTCTGCGCGGTGTGCAGTGACGACCGGCGCGAAGCCGAGACGATCTGCGTCGTCGAGGACCCCCGCGACATCGTCGCCGTCGAGCGCGCCGGCTTCAAGGGCCGCTACCACGTCCTCGGCGGCGCACTGAGCCCGCTCGACGGCATCGGCCGCGAGCAGCTCCGCCTCGGCGAGCTCCTCGACCGCATTCGCGAGGGGGTCATCAAGGAGGCCATCGTCTGCACGAATCCGACCATCGAGGGCGAGGCGACCGCCATGCTCGTCGCCCGTGAGCTCACGCCCCTCGGCGTCACCGTCTCCCGCCTCGCCAGCGGCCTCCCGGTGGGGGGTGACCTCGAGTACGCCGACGAGCTGACGCTCGGCCGGGCGCTCGAAGGACGACGTCCGCTCGAAGTCTGACCGAGGGACTGCCCGCCGCCTTCTAGAATTGCCCGATGCGCATCGCCATCGTGGGAGCAACCGGCCAGGTCGGGGTCGTGCTGCGCTCGATCCTGGCTGAGCGCAACTTCCCCGTCGACTCCATGCGGTACCTCGCGTCATCCCGCTCGGCCGGCTCGATCCTGTCGTGGGACAACAAGGATGTCGTCGTCGAGGACGCCGAGACGGCGGACCTCTCGGGCATCGACCTCGCGCTGTGCTCTGCGCCCTCATCCGTGTCGCGCGAGCTCGCACCTCGGCTCGCCGCCGCCGGTGCGACCGTCATCGACAATTCGTCGGCCTGGCGCCTCGATCCCGAGGTGCCACTCGTCGTGCCCGAGGCCAACGTCGAGGCGCTGCGCGACATCCCCAAGGGCATCGTCGCCAACCCGAACTGTACGACCATGGTCGCCATCCCTGTGCTCAAGCCCCTGCACGATGAGGCCGGACTAACCCGCCTGATGGTCTCGTCGTACCAGGCCGTCTCGGGCGGCGGCATCGAGGCCGTGCGCGAGCTCGCCGAGCAACTGGCCAAGACCGTCGACAACGCGGCCGACCTCACGTACGACGGCACGGCCGTCGAGTTCCCGCCCCGCAGCGTCTACCCGGCGCCGATTGCGCACAACGTGATCCCATTGCAGTTCAACATCGTCGACGACGGTTCGCTCGAGACCGACGAGGAGCAGAAGTACCGCAACGAGACGCGAAAGATCCTCGGCGTGCCCGACCTCGCCCTGACCGCCACCTGCGTGCGCGTGCCGGTGTTCACCGGACACTCCGCCGCGATCGTCGCCGAGTTCGACCGTCCCATCACGCCCGAGCGCGCCACCGAGGTGTTGCGCACCGCGCCGGGCGTGGAGCTGACCGAGATCCCGACGCCGCTGATGGCAGCCGGCCGCGATGTTTCCTACGTGGGCCGGATCCGGCGGGCTCTCGACAGTCCCAACGCACTGGCCTTCTTCGTGGCGGGCGACAATCTGCGCAAGGGCGCCGCCCTGAACGTGGTGCAGATCGCCGAACAACTGGTGGCGCTCCGCGGCTGAGTTCAGCCAACAGAGCCGACCGGGTTTCGAAACGCGAGGGGAGGAGTCACGTGATCATCATCTTCGGACTGCGCAGGCTCAGGAAGTCGATGGGATCCGTCCTACTGCGTTGCGCCAACTGTGGGATGAGCCCGCTCGCCTTGCTCCGGGTCTCGACGTGGTTCGCCTTGTTCTTCATCCCGGTGGTTCCCGTGAGCTTCAAGCACTACACCGTCTGCCCCAACTGCAAGCGGCTCGACGAGGTCTCCAAGGCCGACATCGACCGGGCCCGGGCGCAGGAATCCGCCATCAGATCGGGCCACGTGGAGACAGTGGACGCCTCGAGCCGACCCGCCACCCTCGAGCGCGCCGTGAACGAGTGGGCGTCGGCGGCCCATGACCCGTCGGGGGCACCCGCCGCTGGTCCGGGTCCCGCACCTGGGCCGTTCGCAATCACCGACAGCCCACCGCCGGTCCCGCCTGCCGGGTGGTACCCGGATCCGGCCGGCGGACCCGCTCAGCGTTACTGGGACGGTGCGCGATGGACGGAGCAGACGACGTCGACGCCATAGTCGCCGAGCCCGGCGCGGCGGGGTCGCTCGCTTGGGCTACTTGCCGTTACGTTCGCGGTGGTCGCATCCCGGCCAACAGCAGGGCCGACGCATACCGTCTTCGAGTTCCTCCTCCGTCCGGCGAATACGCCGTTCGCGTGTCGTGTCCTGCTTGGCGTTCTCGACCCAGCAGATGAACTCGTTGCGGGCGAGCGGCGTGATGTCCGTCCAGGCATCGAGCGCCGTCGGGTTGGCGATGAGCGCCCCTCTCAGGTCTGGGGGAAGTTTGTGTACCACCCCGCCTGGGACTCGCGCTCCGCTCACGGCGTCACGGTAGTCGCTTCACGAAGCGCGTTTGCGAGCAGCAATAGGGTTGACGGCATGACCGGCGAGTACTGGCGTGGGGCTCTCGAGGACGAGGTCATGCAGGACGAGCACGACTTCATCTGGCGAGCCATGCTCGACATGGCCGACTCGCCGCTGTCGGGGCGAAAGGTGTTGGACGTCGGCTGCAACCGTGGCGGCTTCTTGCGTCTTCTCGTCGACCACGCCGACATCGGCAGCGGATTCGGCTACGACCCGGCGCCGGGTGCGATCAAGGACGCCCGCCACCTCGCCGGCAACAGGCCATTGACGTTCGAAATAGCCGACACCGTGCCCGACGACTGGTCGGCGTTCGACGTCGCCTTCAGCCACGAGGTGCTGTACGTCCTGCACGACCTGGCATCGCACGCAGCCGCGATGTTCGGTGCCCTTGCGGCCGAAGGGTCGTACTTCGCGACCATCGGGGTGCACGACGACAGCACGCTCATGGTGGCGTGGCATGCGCAGAAGGCGGCTGAGCTCGACCTGCCCGGCCCTTACCGTCTCGAGGAGGTCGCCGACATCTTCGAGGGCGCAGGCTTCGAGGTCGGGGTGGGACGTCTCCCGATGCGGTTCGTACCGGTGCACGCGCACCGCAGCGACTCCCACGCGGACGCCACGTTGAGCAGTTGGCTCGACTACTACTACCGGGACAAGGTGATGTTCCGTTTCTCCAAGCGCGTGGCGTGAGCGATCACGAACCGCTCCGTCCGGGCGATCGCCTGTTCGTCCAGTGTGAGGGCGGGCCGTGCCGGAGTCGCCTCGAGTACTTTCCGCCGCCGCTCGAGATCGAAGAGAGCAGCGGTACCTATGTCCTCATGGACGAGGGCGAGCCGCACGGGTGGCTGTATCTCTTCGTGCCCGACGAGCACTGACGGCCGAAGAGGACGCAAAGGGCGGGTTCGCCGGGGCGCGGCCCCGGAAGCGGAGTCCGGCGGATCAGTCGGGGCCGGCGGACACCGGCTCGGGACCGCCGACGACGAGAGTCGCCAGGCGGCGGGCCAGATTGACGGAGTGGTCGCCGAAGCGCTCGTAGAAGCGCGCCACCATCGCCAGCTCGATCGCCACGGGGAGCGGCATGGTGCCCGCCACCAGCTCGGCGGTCAGGGTGACGTGGAGGTCGTCGAGCTCGTCGTCGAGGTCGTCGATGGAGGCGGCCGCATCGGCGGAGCGCTCCGCGAAGGCGTCAGCCGTCTCGCGCCAGATGTTGGCCGTGACCTCGCCCATGCGCTCGACGAGGCCGCGACTGCGAGCCGACATCTCGGCGCCGAGGCCACGGGCGGCCCGGCGGGCGATGTGCTCGGCCAGGTCGCCGTTGCGCTCCATGTCGGGCAGCATGCGGAGGATCGCCACGTACTCGCGGCGCTCGGATGCGGTCGTCGCTCCGTGGACCAGCTGGTGCTGCACGGTGGCCAGGATCTGTCCGATCAGCTTGTCGATGACCTCGTCGCGCTTGACCAACTCCTTCGCCGCGTCGCGATCGCCGGCGAGGAGGGCGTGGGTCGCGCCGGCGATGCCCTCGCCGACGAGCGCGAAGACCTGCGCGAAGAGCCGGTCGACCTCGTGCGGCTCGGGCATGGTCGTGGGCCACAACGGCTGCTCCATGGCCAGGGGGCCGCTCGGTGACGTTGGTTCCTCGTCCTCGTCGTCGCGATCGTCGCGGTGGTCGCGGTCGTGGAGGCGCTTGGTGCTGCCACCGAGCTTGAACGGCATCTTGGTCACGCTACCGGGTACGTAGCGTGCAGGCACGGGGCGCGCTCCTTCGGCCTGTTTACTGAGTTCCCCTTATATCTGGAGGTCGCGGCCGATCCCCGATGGTGAGACACCCTCTCATTACCCTGGCCAAATGGTCATCGGTGTGCTCATCGGGCTCGCGGCCGGCGTTCTCGTCGGCGTGGTCTGGTATCTCGCGCGCGGCGCGCGGGCCGCACGCGCGGCTCACCTCGCCGAGGCTCGCCTGGCCGACGCGAAACTGACCATCACCGAGCAGTCGATGCAGCTCCAGGCGCTGGCCGAGACCGCGAAGTCCGCCGAGTCGGCGCGCGATGTGGCACGGGCCGAGCTCGAACTGCAGCATCGCCACCAGGTGGAGGCGACGGCGCGGGCCGAGGAGGACATGGCCCGCCTCACGGGGGCGTTCGCGTCCTTGTCACAGGAGGCACTGGCCAGGAACAACGAACAGTTCCTGGCGCTGGCCGACACGCGATTCGGCCAGGTGCGAGCGGCGGCGCAGGGAGACCTGGCGCAGCGCCAACAGGCGATCGAGGAGCTGCTCTCGCCCTTGAGCGAGACGCTCACCCGCTACGAGCGGGGCATCCAGCAGCTGGAGTCCGAGCGCCAGGGCGCCTACGCCGGTCTGAACGAGCGCGTGGCGGCGTTGCATCAGGGCCACGAACAGCTGCAGAAGGAGACCCGCAACCTCGTCTCCGCCCTTCGCACGCCTCACACGCGCGGTCGCTGGGGCGAGATGACGCTGCGCCGCGCCGTCGAGGCGGCCGGCATGCTCGAGCACTGCGACTTCGAGGAGCAGAAAACGGTCGCCGGCGACGAGGGGTACCTCCGCCCCGACATGGTCGTGTTCCTGCCGGGTGAGGGCCAGGTCGTGATCGACTCCAAGGTGCCGCTCGACGCGTTCCTCCAATTCACCGACGCGGACGACGACGAGGCGCGCCAGGCGCTGCTCAAGAAGCACGCGGCACAGCTGCGCACGCACGTCGACCAGCTGGCCAAGAAGGAGTACTGGCGCCAGTTCGAACGCTCGCCAGAATTCGTGGTGGCTTTCATCCCGGGCGAGCCGCTGTTGGCGGCTGCGCTCGATGCCGACCCCACGCTGCAGGACCACGCACTGGACAAGCGGATCGTCCTGGTCACGCCGAACACGTTGGTGGCGATGCTGCGCACCATCGCCTTGTCCTGGCAGCAAGAGACGCTGGCCGAGAACGCGCGCGAGGTGAAGGAGCTCGGAGCCGAGCTCTACGAGCGGCTGCGCATCTGGACCGGGCACATGCAGGTGCTGCAGAAGAGCCTCACCTCGAGCGTCGATGCATACAACCGGGCTGTTGGCTCGCTCGAGTCGCGCGTGCTGGTGACGGCGCGTAAGTTCCCCGCCCTCGGCGTGGTCGGCAACGAGGCGGCCGGCATCACGGAACTCTCCCCGATCGAGGCGGCGCCCCGCCATCTGCAGGCGGTCGAGCCCGATGACGAGGGCGGAGAAGACGGCGAAGTGGGCGAAACGGGTGAGCTGGGCGAGGTCCTGCAGCAGAACATCCTCCCGTTGTCCGACAGCGCGGGCGGCGTTCCGAGGCGACTGCCGGGCTGAGGCCGCGCCGGTAGCGGCGCCGGCGTGCGGGGCGCCGTCGCAGGCGTCCCTGCAGGCATGGCCGCAGGCATAGTCGCAGGCTGAATCGGCTGGACCCCAACGAACATCGGCGACGTACTCTGCTCCCGTGCTCCACGTCCACCGCTCCGACCGCGCCGACGACCTGGTCGCGCAATTGGCAGAGCTGGTGGCGGTTCCTCTGCCGGACCCGATGCAGACGGAGGTGGTGTCGGTGCCGACGCAGGGCATCGAGCGCTGGCTCTCGCAACGCCTGTCGGGGCACCTCGGGACGAGCCCGGGCGCGCACGACGGCGTGTGCGCGAACGTCGCCTTCCCGTTTCCCGGCAGCCTGATCTCCGGCGCGCTGGCGCAGGCGTCGGGCGTCGACCCCGAGGCGGACCCCTGGTTGCCCGAACGCGCGGTGTGGCCCTTGATGGAGGTGGTCGAGGAGCACTTCGCCGACCCGTGGCTGGCCCCGCTGGCCAAGCACATCGAGAACTCAGAGACGGTCGAGGGCTCGAAGCGGTTCTCGAGCATCCGCCACGTGGCCGACCTCTTCGACCGCTACGCGATCCATCGCCCCGACATGGTGCAGCGCTGGGCCGCCGGGTCACCCCAGCTCGGCGAGGCGACGTGGCAGGTCGACCTGTGGCGGCTCCTGCGGGAGCGGATCGGCCAGCCGGGCCCCGCCGAGCGCCTGGTCGACGCCTGCCAGCGGCTGCGCAAGGAGCCCGAGCTCCTCGAGCTGCCGCCGCGGCTGTCGCTGTTCGGGCTCACGCGCCTCGCGGCGAGTTACCTCGACGTCCTCGACGCGATCGCCAAGGGACGCGAGGTGCACCTCTTCCTCCTGCACCCCTCACCGGCGTTGTGGGCGCGGTTGCAGCCGGAGGTCGACGCGTCGTCGCGCTTCGTGGTGCGGGCCGAGGACCCGACCGCGAGCGTGCCGAACCACCCGCTGCTCGCGTCGTGGGGGCGCGACGCGCGCGAGATGCAGCTGGTGCTGGGGGGCGCGGTCCCGCACGGCCAAGAGGTTGTTGCGCCGGACGACGAGGTGGTGCCCACGCTGCTGCGCCGGATCCAGGACGACATCCGCTTCGACCGGCCTCCCGCCGGGACGGGGAGCGACGAGGGTGAATGGCCGGTGCTCGCGGCGGACGACCACAGCATCCGCGTGCACTCGTGCCACGGCCGGGGGCGTCAGGTCGAGGTGTTGCGCGATGCGGTGCTGCACCTGCTGGCGGACGACCCGACGCTCGAGCCGCGCGACGTCATCGTCATGTGCCCTGACATCGAGCACTTCGCGCCCCTGATTCAGGCGACGTTCGGCGCGCACGACCTCAACGACGGGCCGTTCGACCCCACCCGCCAGCTGCAGATCCGGCTCGCCGACCGCTCGCTGCGCCAGACCAACCCCGTGATGGGCGTGCTGGCGGAGGTGATGGACCTCGCCACGGCGCGGATCACGGCGAGCGAGGTTCTCGACCTGGCGGGCCGGGACCCGGTCCGCCGGCGCTTCGGCTTCAGCGACGACGACCTCTTCCGGCTCGAGGAGTGGGTCAACGGCGCCTTCGTGCGGTGGGGATTCGACGCTGCGCACCGCCGCGCCTTCCAGCTGGCCGACATCGACGCCAACACCTGGCACGCCGGGCTGGACCGGATCCTGCTCGGGGTGGCGATGGCGGAGGACGGGCAGCGCCTCTTCGGCGAGACGTTGCCGCTCGACGACGTCGACAGCGGTGACATCGAGCTGGCCGGCCGCCTGGCCGAGTTCGTGCACCGCCTGCAGCGGGCGCTCGACGAGCTGGCGGGAGTGCGGACGGTGCGCGACTGGGCCGACACCCTGGCCCGGGCATCCGACGCGCTGAGCGCGACGACGACGCGCGACGACTGGCAACGCGCGCAGCTCTCCGTCGTGCTGGAGGAGCTCGTGGCCGAGGCCACGGCCGGCGATGACGCCAGCGGTGTGGAGCTGAGCTGTGACGACATCCGCTCGATCATGACGGACCGGCTGAAGGGCAAGCCGACGAGGGCGAACTTCCGGACCGGGCACCTCACTGTCTGCACCCTCGTCCCGATGCGCTCGATCCCGCACCGGGTGGTGTGCCTGCTCGGGCTCGACGACGGCAACTTCCCGCGGCACATCGAGCGGGACGGGGACGACCTCACCGCGCGTGCCCCCCGTGTCGGCGACCGCGACGTGCGCAGCGAGGACCGCCAGCTCCTTCTCGACGCCCTGCTGGCGGCGCAGGACCACCTGGTGATCACCTACTCGGGGCGCGACGAGCGCTCGAACCTGCCGCGTCCGCCGGCCGTCCCCGTCGGCGAGTTGCTCGACGTCGTCGACCACACGGTGTGCGGGCCGTCGGGCCGTGCCCGGGACGCGATCGTCGTGAAGCATCCCCTCCAGCCGTTCGACCCGCTCAACTTCGAGGCTCGCGCGCTCGCGGGCGACGGCCCGTGGAGCTTCGACGCCTTGCATCTCGCCGGGGCCGAAGCCGCGTTGACGCCGCGCGTGGCAGTGCCCCGGTTCCTGGCCAGACCGCTGCCTCCGTACGAGGGCAACCCGATCGGGTTGGACCAGATGGAGCGGTTCCTGCGTCACCCGGTGCGGGCCTTCCTCCGCGAACGGCTCAACGTCTCGCTGCGCAACAAGACGCGCGAGTTCGAGGACGCCATCCCGATCGACCTCGACGCGCTCGAGCAATGGCAGATCGCGGACCGCGTGCTGCAGGCCCAACTGGCCGGCGCGACCCAGCGCTCCTGCCTGGCGGCGGAGGTCGCCCGCGGTGCGCTGCCGCCGGGACAGCTGGCCGACTCGGTCCTCGGCGAGATCACCGGGCCGCTCGACGAGCTCGTGCAGGCGGGGCTGAGCGCGACGGCGCCCGAATCGGTCGACGTGCTGGTCGACCTGCCGGGGGGGTCGGGGCTCGTCGGCACGGTGGCCGGCGTGCGCGGGGACGTGATCCACACGGTGACCTATTCGAAGCTCGGACCGGCGCCCCGCCTCTTCGCCTGGCTGCGCCTGCTCGCGTTGACGGCGACCGCGCCCGACCGGGCGTTCGAGGCGTGCACGATCGGCCGGAGCCGCAGCAGCCGGGCCACGATCACCGTGGCGCGCCTCGGTCCGCTCGGCCCCGACGCCGCCAGCCGCAAGACGGCGGCGGAGCGCCACCTGCACGTGCTCGTTGACCTGTTCCTCCGTGGCATGTGCGAGCCGTTACCCCTCTACCTCCGGACGTCGGCGGCCTGGGCGGAGGCGGTGGACGGCGGACGCGACCCGGAGGCGGCGTCGTCGTCCGCCTGGACCTCGCAGTGGCGCATGGACAAAGAGGACAAGGACGCCGAGCACGCGCTCGTACTGGGAGCCGATGTCGCGTTCGACGACATGCTGGGCGTCGGCGGTCCGCCGCGTGGTGAGGAGGGTGGGTGGGAGGCGTCGGAGCCGACCCGCTTCGGCGTGTACGCCCGTCGCCTGTGGGACGGGCTGCTGGCGCACGAGCAGGTGACGGACCGATGACCGCACCGATTTCCGCACCGATCCCCGAATCGATCCCCGAGGCCCGGCCCTTCGACGTGTGCGGCGACCTTCCCAAGGGCATGACGCTGCTGCAGGCGAGCGCGGGCACGGGCAAGACCTTCACGATCGCCGCGCTCACGACACGCTACGTCGCCGAGGGGATTCTTCCGATCGACCGGTTGCTCGTGATCACGTTCACCCGCATGGCGACCGGCGAGCTGCGCGAACGGGTGCGCGAGCGGCTCGTGCGCGCGTACGACGGGCTGGTCGACTTCCTCGACGGCGCCGCCGGCCACGAGGACGACGAGCTCGTGCAGCTCCTGGCGCGCGGACCCGAGGCCGAGGTGGTGCGCCGGCGCGACCGCCTGGGTAAGGCGGTCGCCGACTTCGACGCTGCCACCATCGAGACGACGCACGGCTTCTGCCTGCAGGTCCTCTACGGCCTCGGCACGGCCGGCGACGTCGACCGCGAGGTCACGCTCGTCGAGGACGTGAGCGACCTGATGGAGGAGGTGGTGGACGACCTCTACCTGCGCAAGTTCGCGACCCGGCCCAACCCCCTGCGGTTCACCCGCGACGAGGCCACGGAGATCGCGCGGTTCGTTCTCGGCCACCCCGACGCGGTGATCGTGCCGCCGCTGTCCCAGCAGCAGGACCTGCCCTCCATCCGCCGGCGTTTCGCCGAGGCGGTGCGCGACGAGATGGAGCACCGCAAGCAGGCCTTGAAGATCCTCACCTACGACGACGTGCTGCTGCGCCTGCGCCAGACGCTGGTCGACCCGGTGCGAGGCACCGAAGCCTGCCGGCGGCTCCGCGACCGCTACGACGTCGTGCTGGTCGACGAGTTCCAGGACACCGACCCGGTGCAATGGGACATCATGCACGAGGCGTTCGGCCGGGGCGGGGGGACGCTCGTGCTGATCGGCGACCCCAAACAGGCCATCTACGCGTTCCGCGGGGCGGACGTCCACGCGTACCTGTCCGCCCACCGGGTGGTGCGCTCCGAGTGGACCCTCGACGTCAACTGGCGCAGCGACCAGGCGCTGCTGGAGGCGTACGACGCGCTGTTCGACAACGCGCAGCTCGGATACGCCGACATCACGTACCGGCGCATCCGCGCCGCTGAGGCCCACCAGGAGGCGCGCCTCGCCGGCGCCCCGGAGGAGCCGGCGCCGCTCCGCCTGCGGGTGCTGCACGGCTCGGACGGCCTGGTGCCCCTCACCGCACAGCGCCGCGAGCCCAAGGCGCCCGAGACGCGGCAGTTCATCGCCCGGGATCTGGCGGCGGACGTCGTCGGGCTCCTCTCCGCACGGCCCGAGCTCGTCACGCGGCGGCGCGACGGGACGGAGGCCGAGCGCACTGCGCTGAACCCAGGCCACATCGCGGTGCTCGTCCGCGCCAACTCGCACGCGGTGCTGGTGCGCGACGCACTGCACGCGGCGGGGGTACCCGCCGTCATCGGCGGCGCGGGCTCGGTCTTCGGCACCAAACCGGCCCAGGAGTGGCTGCGGTTGCTCGAGGCGCTGGAGCGCCCGACGGCGCGGGACCGCGCCTCACTGGCCGCGCTGACCTCCTTCGTCGGCTGGAGCGCGGAGGAGGTGGCGTCGGCCTCCGACGACGCGTGGGAGGCGCTGCACCTCTCGCTGCACCGGTGGGCGGCCCTGCTGCGCGACCAGGGGGTGGCGTCGCTCTACGAGACGGTGAGCAGCGCGCACGGTGTGCCCGGCCGCGTGCTGGCACGACCGTCGGGGGAGCGCTTCATGACGGACCTCCGGCACATCGCCCAGCTCCTCCACGAGGCGGGCGTCGCCGAGGGCCTGGGCCCGACCGCGATGGCGACCTGGCTGGGGCGGCGCATCCACGACGCCGAGCGGGACTCCGACAACGAGGAGCGGGCGCGGCGCCTCGAGTCCGACGCCGAGGCCGTGCAGGTCATCACGATCCACCGCAGCAAGGGCCTCGAGTTCCCGATCGTCTATTGCCCGTTCGCCTGGGACGGCCGCCCGTACAAGAGCGAGGTGCCGGTGTTCCACGATCCGACGAACGACAACCTGCGCACCATCGACGTCGGCCACGACGGCAACGCGTTCGCCCAGCATCAGCGGCTCGAGCTCGAGGAGGGTCGCGGCGAGGACCTGCGCCTGTTGTACGTCGCGCTGACGCGGGCCCGGCACCAGGCCGTGCTCTGGTGGGCCAGCGCCAAGGACAGCCAGCACTCGCCGTTGGCGCGCCTGCTCTTCGACCGGGACGCCACGGGCCTGGTCCCGCCCTACGGCGCCGCCCCGCGCAGCGAGGCGGCCGTCGTAGCGGCCGGGGAAGACCTCGGTGATCGTGTCGTAGTCGAGCGCATCGCCCCGGTCCCCGGCGTGCAGTGGCAGTCCGCGCGGGATGCAACGCCGGCGCTCGAGGCGGCGGTGTTCGCCCGCCCGCTCGACACGGAGTGGCGCCGCGCGTCCTACTCGAGCCTGACCAGCGCGGCGCACGAGGCACCGAACATCGGGAGTGAGCCGGAACACCCGCTGACGTCCGACGAGGACGTGTCGGTGCAGTGGGACGTGCCGGGTGGTGCCGACGCCGACCCGACGCGTCGCATCGCATTGGGCCTGGGCGACATGCCGGGCGGCGCGCTCGTCGGCACGGTCGTGCACGGGGTCTTCGAGCGGACCGACTTCGCGGCGCCCGACCTGGCGGCCGCACTGGGCGCCGCGTTGGCGCAGGAACTCACGTGGCACAACGTCGGCCTGGGCGACCAGGCGACGGTCGTCGCCGGGCTCGGTGCCGCGCTCGAGTCGCCGCTGGGCCCACTGGCGGACGGCATGGCGTTGCGCGACGTCACCCGGGCTGACCGGCTCGACGAGCTCGGGTTCGAGATCCCGCTCGTGGGCGGCGACTCGCCCCGGGCGCCACTCGACCTCGCCGCGGTGGCCGACCTCCTCGAGGCGCACCTCGACGCCGGCGACCCGGTGGCCCGGTACGCGCCGCGCCTGCGCGACCGGGCGCTCGAGCGCACGCTCCGTGGCTACCTCACCGGCAGCCTCGACCTGGTCTTCCGCATGCGAGACGACCGCTTCGTGCTGGCCGACTACAAGACGAACCGCCTCAGTGCACCCGGGGAGGCGCTGTCGGCCTGGCACTACCGGCCCGAGGCACTCCAGGCCGAGATGGTGGCGGCGCACTACCCCCTGCAGGCCCTCCTCTACGAGGTCGCACTGCACCGCTACCTGCGCTGGCGGCTCGCCGGTCGCTACGACCCCGCCCGCCACCTGGGTGGGGTGCTGTACCTCTTCGTGCGCGGCATGAGCGCGCTCGAGCCTGCGGAGTTCGACGGGCAGCCCTGCGGCGTGTGGTCCTGGCGCGCACCGGCGGGCCTCGTCGAGTCCCTGAGCGACCTGTTCGACCGGGGCGTCGCATGAGCGTGGTCGAGAGCACCGACGCCTTCGACGCGGCGCGGGCGCTCGGCATCGACGGGCCGCTCCAGGCATTCAACGCCGCCGGTGTGTTGTCGACGTCGGACGTCCACGTGGCCCTGCGCCTCAGCCGCCTGGGCGCGGTCGACGACGACGTGGTGACGATCGGTGCGGCGTTCGCGGCCCGGGCACCGCGGCTCGGCCACGTCTGCGTCGACCTCGCGGCGATCCGCGCCACCGCGAGCAGCGACACGGACCTGCCCGCGGACCTCGACACCTTGCCGTGGCCCGACCCGGTGCAATGGCTGGAACGGCTGGCCGCCAGCCCGATGGTGGGGGAGGCCCGACCGCTGCACCTGGACGGGACGAACCTCTACCTCGACCGCCTGTGGGCGGACGAACGTGCCGTGGCGGCAGACCTGCGCGGGCGGGCGGCGCCCGGCGCGCCCGGTGTGGACCCCGCGACCCTGGCCGCGGGGCTGCACGCGCTGTTCGGCGGCGGCGACGATCCGGACCTCCAGCGGATGGCGGCCGCTGCCGCCGTCCTGCGGCGCGTGGCGGTGGTGGCCGGAGGGCCCGGAACGGGGAAGACGCGCACGGTCGCCCGGGTGCTGGCGCTGCTCGACGCCCAGGCCGACGCCGCGGGGCGCGGGCACCGCTCGTCGCCCTGGCGGCGCCGACGGGCAAGGCGGCGGCCCGCCTCGAGGAAGCGGTGCGCAGCGGTGCCGACGACATGCCGGTCGACGACTCGGTGAAGGAGCGGTTGCGTGCACTCGCCGGTCTCACGCTGCACCGCCTGCTGGGCTTCAATCCGGGCAACCGCACTCGGTTCCGCCACAACCGGCTGAACCGGCTGCCGTTCGACGTCGTCGTCGTCGACGAGACCTCCATGGTCTCGCTCTCGTTGATGGCGCGGTTGCTCGAGGCGGTCCGACCCGACGCGCGGCTCATCCTCGTCGGCGACCCCGAGCAACTCGCCTCGGTGGAGGCGGGCGCGGTGCTCGGCGACATCGTCGGCCCCGCGTCGAGGGGCCTGTGCATGGACGAGGTGGCGCGCGTCGAGCTCGCCGCGGTGACCGGTCAGCGCGTGCCACCCACCGACGGGACCGAGGCCGCCATCGGCAACGGCATCGTGGTGCTGCGCAAGGTGCACCGTTTCGGCACGGCGATCGCGGCGCTCGCCGAGGCGATCCAGCGGGGTGACGGCGATGCGACGGTCCGTGTCCTCCTGGAGGGCGGACCCAACATCGAGTGGATCGTGACGGACGACGGGTCGCCGGCCCCGGGCGATCTGCCCGCGGTCCGCGCTGCGGCCGTCGAGAGCGGCCGCACCGTCATCGAGGCGGCGCGGGCCGGCGACGCCGCCTCTGCGATCGCGGCGCTCGGCCGCTTCCGCCTCCTCTGCGCGCACCGGCACGGGCCTGACGGCGTGGCCACCTGGATGCAACACGTCGAGG
This sequence comes from uncultured Acidimicrobiaceae bacterium, assembly GCA_963777485.1. GTDB lineage: Bacteria > Actinomycetota > Acidimicrobiia > Acidimicrobiales > RAAP-2 > Bog-473. The sequence continues at coordinate 649,404 of CAVZQP010000002.1, forward strand.
ACTGGCTGCGCGCCGAGGTCGAGGGCTTCCTCACCGGCAGCGAGTGGTACGTCGGCCGCCCGCTGATCGTGACGGAGAACGACTACGGGTTGCGGCTCTACAACGGCGACACCGGTGTCGTCGTCGAGGCGGGCGACGGCCGCCTCGTGGCCGCGTTCGAGCGCGGCGGCGGGGTCGCCGAGGTCAGCCCGACGCGTCTCGCCGCCGTCGACACCGTCTACGCCATGACGGTGCACAAGAGCCAGGGGTCCCAGTTCCACACCGTGGCCTTCATGGTGCCGGCGGCCGGTTCACGGCTGTTGACCCGGGAGCTCCTCTACACCGCGGTGACGCGGGCGCAGGAGCGGCTGATCCTGGTCGGCGCCGAGGAGCCGATCCGTGCCGCCGTCGCCCGCCCGATCTCCCGGGCCTCGGGGTTGCGGGACGCCCTGTGGGGTGCCGAGACCTGACGAGGTTCCTCAACCGGGGTGCACGCGTCTTTTCTGCTTCGCAGCACCTAAAAGTCCTGGTCTCACAGCAATAACAGCCGAAACACAGGCTGGATTCAGGGTCTTGCCCCATGATGACCTGACATGACTCCGTAACAATTGCGGAGCCTGAGTGAAAACAAAGGGTTGAGGATGAGGATTCTGGTTCTAGGGGGAGACGGCTACCTGGGCTGGCCCACCGCCCTGCACCTGTCGGCCCGAGGCCACGACGTGACCGTCGTCGACAACCTCGTGCGCCGCGAGTACGACCGCGAGATGGGCGTCGACAGCCTGGTGCCGATCGCTTCGCTCGAAGACCGCGTCACACGGTGGGAGCAGATCTCCGGGCACGCGGTCAACGTCCGCATCGGCAACCTCACGGACGCCGCGTTCACCTACGGCGTCGTCGCCGAGGCCGATCCCGAAGCCATCGTGCACTTCGGCGAGCAGCGTTCGGCGCCCTATTCCATGATCGACCGCGAGCACGCCGTCTACACGCAGGTGAACAACGTCGTCGGCAACCTCAACGTCATGTACGCGATCCAGGAGATCAACCCTGACATCCATCTCGTGAAGCTCGGGACGATGGGTGAGTACGGCTACCCCAACATCGACATCGAAGAGGGCTTCATCGAGATCACCCACAAGGGACGCACCGACGTGCTGCCCTACCCCAAGCAGCCCGGGTCCTTCTACCACCTCTCCAAGGTGCACGACAGCCACAACATCATGTTCGGGTGCCGCATCTGGGGCCTGCGCGCCACCGACCTGAACCAGGGCATCGTCTACGGGCAGTCGACGGCCGAGACGGATCTCGACCCGGCGCTGGCGACCCGCTTCGACTACGACGGCGTCTTCGGCACCGTGCTGAACCGCTTCTGCGTGCAGGCCGTGACGGGCCACCCGCTGACCGTCTACGGCGCCGGCGGCCAGACGCGCGGCATGCTCAACATCCGCGACACCCTCGCCTGCGTGACCCTGGCGCTCGAGAACCCGGCGGGGCGCGGCGAGTTCAGGGTCTTCAACCAATTCACGGAGTCCTTCTCCGTGCGCGACATGGCGCAGATGGTCCAGCGCGTCTGCCCGACGCGGGTCGACATCGCCGAGGGCCTCGCCAACCCGCGGGTCGAGCACGAGGAGCACTATTTCCACGCCGCGAACACCAAGTTGCTCGACCTCGGGTTGCAGCCGCACCTCCTCACGGACGAGGTGATCAGTGGCATCCTCGACCTGGTCGAGGAGCAAAGGGACCGGGTGGACGTGCGTGCCATCGCCCCGACCGTGCAGTGGCGCTCGAGCGCCAGCACGCTCACGACGGCCGGCGAAACGGGCGATTCCTCCTTCCTCGCGCTGTAGCCCCGCCCAACCCGCAGTAGTTTCGAGCGGCGATGTCGCCACGCAGGCCACGCCGCCGCGCGCGCCGTCGATCACCCGCCCGCCCGATCATCGTGCTGGGGGCCGTTGCGGTCCTCGCCGCACTCCTCATCGGGGGACTGGCCGAGGTGTCGCGGCAGTCGCAGGGCTACGACGCCACCTCCAACCGGACGCTTGCCGCTCAGGGCACCGTGGTGGCAGAGCAGTCCAACGCCAGCGCGTCCTCCGCGACGGCGCTGATGAACACGATCCAGTCCCAGAACCGGCCGGGGCTCCAGATCGCCCTTGACAACCTCGTCCAGGAGACGGCCGACCAATCCGCCCGTGCCCGCGCGGTAGCGGGGGCGACCCCGATCGGAACCGTGGCGGCCGGCTTCGCCGCCGTCTTCGCCGACAGGGCGCAGTCGATGAGCGAACTCCGGGCCGCGATCGACGGCTATCTCGGCATGCAGCCCCGTCCGGTCGCCGGCGCGGCCACCACCGCGGCCTCCGGCGGCGGTGGGAGCGCCACGCTTTTGACGGCGACGGAAGCCACGAACCGCATCGCCTCTGCGGGCGCGTTGCTCGCGCACTCCGACTCGTTGTACAGCTCGGTGCGTCACACGCTGCGCACCGCCGCGGGGAATGGCCGGCTGCCCAAGTCGACGTGGGTGAAGAACCCGCAACTATGGGCGCCCGGTGCCGTCGCCAGTCAGATCGACCTCGTGTCGTCGTCGCCGTCGCTGGCGGCCGTGCACTACCTCGCGCTACGGACGGTGCTGATCAACCCGCCGGCGCTGCCGACGCCACAGGGCGGTTCGGCGAACGTGTCGGTGCTCACGCCGACGACGCAGATCTCGGTCGACGTCGTGCTCGCCAACGACGGTTCGGTCGCCGAGCCACATGCCACGGTCCACTACACACTGGCGGAACAGTCGTCGGGCGCCACGAGCAGCCGGACGCACACGGTGGCCCTCGCGCCGGATACCTCGCAGGACCTGCCCACAGTCAATTTCGGGGTCGTATCGGGGACCACCTACGTCTTGACCGTGAGCGTGGATGTCCCGGCGGGACAGACCCAGCTCGCCGGCACGGCTGCGCAATACACGCTCGCGATCTCGCAGGCGACGTGCTTGAGCCCGAAGGGTGTCGTGTCGACCAACTGTGCACCGCGGTCATAGGATCGGATCCGCACAGAAACCAGGAATTGGAGGGCCAGCTCGTGGCCGAGAGCATCACGATCACGGACAATCGCTCCGGCGAGTCCATGGAGATCCCGCTGGTCAACGGCGGCGTCTCCGCCGTGGAGTGGGCGAAGCTCCTCCCCGGGGTGTGGTTCTTCGACCCCGGCTTCATGTCGACGGCGGCGTGCGAAAGCGCCATCACCTACCTCGACGGGGACGCGGGGATCCTGCGCTATCGCGGGTACCCGATCGAACAGCTGGCGGAGAAGTCGACGTATCTCGAGGTGGCGTACCTGCTTCTCAAGGGTGAGCTGCCGAACGAGGAGCAATTCGAGTCGTGGCGCCACGAAGTGACGTACCACACCTTCATCCACGAGAACGTCCGCAAGCGCTTCCTCGAGGGCTTCCACTACGACGCCCATCCGATGGGCATGCTCGTCTCCGCGGTCGCCGCCCTCTCGACCTTCTATCTCGACGCCAAGGACATCTTCGACCTCGAGTCGCGCAACAAGCAGATCATCCGGCTGATCGCGAAGATGCCCACCCTGGCAGCCGCTGCGCACCGCTTCAGCGTCGGCATGCCCTTCGTCTACCCCGACAACTCCCTCGACTTCGCCCCGAACTTCCTGTCCATGCTCTGGAAGGTGGCCGAGCCGAGGTTCGAGGCGGACCCCGTGCTGTCCCGCGCCCTCGACGTCCTGTTCATCCTGCACGCGGACCACGAGCAGAACTGCTCGACCACCGCCATGCGGGTCGTCGGCTCCTCGCACTCGGACCCCTACTCGGCCACGGCCGCCGCCGCGGCCGCCCTCTACGGCCCGCGCCACGGCGGGGCCAACGAGGCGGTGATCCGGATGCTCACCGAGATCGGCAGCGTCGACAACGTCCCGGACTTCATCGCAATGGTGAAGTCGGGCCAAGGGGGGCAGCGCCTGCAGGGGTTCGGGCACCGCGTGTACAAGAGCTACGACCCGCGGGCGAAGATCATCAAGCGCACGGCGGACGAGGTCTTCGAGGTCACCGGGAAGAACCCGCTGCTCGACATCGCGCTGAAGCTCGAGGAGATCGCGCTCAACGACGAGTACTTCACGTCGCGGCGCCTGTACCCCAACGTCGACTTCTACTCCGGTCTCATCTATCAGGCCATGGGCTTCCCGCTCGAGATGTTCCCGGTGCTCTTCGCCATTCCCCGGACGGCCGGCTGGCTGGCGCACTGGCAGGAGATGCTCGATCAGGACTCGAAGATCGCCCGGCCCCGCCAGCTCTACATCGGTCCCGAAGAGCGCGATTACACACCGATCAACTCCCGCTGAACCGGGTCGCCCCCGGGGCGCTACCCCCGGATCGAATCCGCCCGGGGCCGCAGACGCGCCAGGCCCTCCTGCGCCAGGGTGACGCACAGCTCCCCTGACTTCTCGAAGAGAAAGCCGCGCGCCAGGCCGCGCCCGTGCGCGGCGATGGGGGAGTCCGTGTCGTAGAGCAGCCACTCGTCGGCGCGGAACGGCCGGTGGAACCACATGCAGTGGTCGAGGCTCGCGCCCATGAACTCGGGGTCGTCCCAGTTGACCTCGTGGGGGGCGAGGATGACGTCGAAGAGGTTCATGTCCGAGGCGTACGTCGCCACGCACGCGTGAAGCAGCGGGTCGTCGGGCAGCTCGCCGTCGGCCCGGATCCAGAGGCGCTGGAAGGGCTCGCCGGCGCCCTTGCTGTGCCAGGGCAGCTCGCCGATGTGGCGCTGGTCGATCGGGTGCGGCCGGTCGAACCAGTCGGCCAGCTCGTCCCGCCAGGGCTCGAGTCGCTCGAACAGCGGCGCCAGCGTCTCGGGCGCCGGCACGTCGGGCATGGGGATCTGATGCTCGAGCGCACTCTCCTCGAGGTCGTGGAACGAGGCCGACAGGTTGAAGATGGCCCGCCCGTGCTGGATCGCCACCACGCGGCGGGTCGTGAACGACCTGCCGTCGCGGATCCGGTCGACTTCGTAGAGGATGGGAACCGTCGGGTCACCCGGACGGAGGAAGTACGAGTGGAGCGAGTGCACGCGGCCGTGCTCGACGGTGCGCCCGGCGGCCATGAGCGCCTGGCCGGCCACCTGCCCGCCGAAGACGCGCTGACGCTCCTCGTTGGGCTGGATGCCGCGGAAGATGTTCTCCTCAATAGGTTCGAGGTCGAGCAGGCGGACGAGGAACTCCAGGGACGCGCTCATCCGCCCATGTTCGCAGGCGTGCGCACCCACCACCGTTGGGCACGCGGCGCCGGGTCCCACTACCCTGCGGCGGCGTGACCCCCGAGGGCGGACGCGAGCTGGTGTTCCCGGCCGGTTTCACCTGGGGCGTCGCGACGGCGGCGCATCAGATCGAAGGCGGCAACGTCAACAACGACTGGTGGGCGTGGGAGCACGACCCCGGCTCGGGCACGCTCGAACCGAGCGGCGATGCGTGCGACTCCTTCCACCGGTGGCGCGAGGACGTGCAACTGGTCGCCGACATGGGCCTCGGCGCCTACCGGTTCTCGCTCGAATGGAGCCGGATCGAGCCGGCAGAAGGCGAGTTCTCGACTGCCGCGCTCGAGCACTACCGGCGGATCTGCGCCGCGTGCCACGGCCACGGGATCCTCCCGGTCGTCACGTTCCATCACTTCACGACGCCACAGTGGCTGGCTGCGCGCGGCGGCTGGGAGTCTCCGGACGCGGTCGACCGCTTCGCCCGGTACGTCACCCGTGCCGTCACCTACCTCGGTGACCTCATCGGGTGGGCGTGCACGATCAACGAGCCGAACGTGGTGTCGGTGATGGGCTATTTCCAGGGCCAGTACCCGCCCGGGGTAAAGGAGGACTTCGCCCGCTACGGCGCGGTGAACGAGACCATGGTGCGGGCGCACCGCAGTGCGGTCGACGCCCTGCGGGCCGGGCCCGGTGACTTCCCGATCGGCCTCACGCTCTCGATGGCCGAGATCACCGCGGAGCCTGGCGGCGAGTCCTTACGCGACGCGGCCGAGGAGATGCTCGAGAACGTCTTCCTGCGGGCGACCGAGGGCGACGACTTCGTCGGGGTGCAGTGCTACACGCGGATGCATTTCGGCCCCGAGGGCCTGGCCGAGAACGACCCGAGCGTCCCGGTCACCCAGATGGGCGACGAGCGCTGGCCCCAGGCCGTCGAGCACACCGTGCGCCGAGCGGCAGCCGTCAGCGGACGGCCGGTCGTGGTGACGGAGAACGGCATCGCCACCGATGACGACACCGAGCGCATCGCGTTCCTGACCGAGGCCCTCGCGAGCGCCCACCGCTGCCTCGACGAGGGCATCGACCTACGCGGCTACTTCGTGTGGAGCCTCCTCGACAATTTCGAGTGGCACCTCGGGTACGGGCCCAAATTCGGGCTGGTGGGGGTTGCACCGGGCATCTTCGAGCGAAGGCCCAAGCCGAGCGCCCATTGGTTCGGCGAGGTGGCGCGCGCCAACCGGGTTTCCACAGCCGGCGTTTGACCGGCTGCCAGTGTCGGAATTGGCCGTCGGGGTAGGGTTGGGGGGTGGCGAACCCGGCTCCGACGAAGCCCCCGGAACACCCACCGCTGAAACACATCTGGTCGTCCGACCAGCCGATGGTGGCCCGGATCCGCCAGATCATCGCCCACCCGTCGAGCCTGAAGCTGTTCAAGTACGCGGGCGTCTCGGTGATCTCGACGATCGTGTCGCAGGTCACCTTGTTCATGACCTTCGGCGTGTGGCGGGTGATGTCGGAGGTGCCGGCGAACATCCTGGCGAACGCCGTCGCCACCGTGCCGTCGTACTACCTCAACCGCAAGTGGGTGTGGGGGAAGGGCGGGCGCTCACATCTCTGGCGTGAGGTCGTGCCGTTCTGGGTGCTGTCCTTCATCGGGCTCGGGTTCTCCAGCCTCGCCGTCTGGCTGGCCGGAAACTTCGCCCGCACCCACAACTACGGGCACGCGACCACGACGCTCTTGGTGAACGCGGCGAACCTGTTCTCCTTCGCCATCCTGTGGATCGTGAAGTTCCTCATCTACAACAAGCTCTTCCACATCGACCCCGTCGAGTACGAAGAGCACCACGCGGAGAAGCAGGACTCGGAGCCCGACTGAGCGACCCCCGGCGCCGCCCGGTGCCGGCGTCCGTTCAGTCCCGGAAGTTGCTGAACTGCAGCGGGATCCCGAAGTCCTCGGCCTTGCACTTCGCGATCACCTCTTGCAGGTCGTCGCGCTTCTTGCCCGAGACCCGCAGCTGCTCGCCCTGGGTCTGCGAGGACACGCCCTTCAGGCCGAGGTCCTTGATGAACTTGTTGAGCCGCTTGGCGTGGTCGGAGGAGATGCCGGCCCGGATGGCCACGTGCTGGCGGGCCGTGCCCTTCTGGGCCTCTTCGATCTTGCCGGCGTCGAAGGCCTTCAACGAGACCTGGCGCTTGACGAGCTTCTCGTCCAGCACCTGGTGCAACGCCCGCAGACGGTCGTCGGTGGAGGAGCGGAGCACGAGCTCCTTCTCGCCCAGCTCGATCGAGGAGTCCGTGTTCTTGAAGTCGAACCGGGTTGCCGCTTCCCGGTTGGCCTGGTCCACCGCGTTGCGGACTTCCTGCATGTCGACTTCCGAAACGATGTCAAAGGTGGGCATGAGCCCAGCGTACCGGCGTCCCCCGGCGTTCCCGGGACCCGGGCCCGAGTAATCTCGCTCGCCTGCGGGTCGGTGTCCGAGTGGCCAAAGGAAGCAGGCTGTAAACCTGCCGGTTAACACCTACGGAGGTTCGAATCCTTCCCGGCCCACGCAGGGCCCGTCGGGTGTCGACGGACCTGGAAGCCGGCGGTAACCTTCAGCTCGTAACACCGCAGGCCGAGCGCCTGGGCCGCCGTGCGGCGTGGCGTTACAATGCTGTTTCAGATCGATTGCGGGAACGCGCTCGATGCAATGTGGGCCCCGCCCCTCCCCTCCGACCCCGGGACCGTCGCCCGGTGACGACAAGCGAGACAGACATCCAAGTGGACGACATCGCCGAGGCCACCCCCCATCCGGTCAGGGACCAAATGAGCTCGCGCTTCAACCGCTTGTCGATGCGCGCCGAGTCGTGGCAGATCCGCCTCGCGCCGCGCCTCACCCTCACGCAGCGCGTCGAGGCCGACCGCGGCGACTCCGACGACTGGACGTTCCTGCGCCGGCCCGCGCTGCTCGGCTTCATCGCGGTCGTCTCCATCTGTGTCGGCGCCTCGCTGCCGAGCTCGCCGTTCAAGCTCGAGGGGTTTGGTGGATGGGGCGGTGCGTGGTTCTTCGGGGAGGCACCCTGGCCCACCACCGCGTGGATGCTGCCCGGCGTCGTCGCCGTGTACGGCGGCATGGTCCTCTTCGTGCGCGTGTGGTTCGGCCTCTACCAGACGCTGCGGGCGCGTCCGAACGTGCCGATCAAGTCCCTCGCCTACATGCTCGCCCTGTGGATCCTCCCGCTGATGGCGGTGGCGCCGCTCTTCAGCCGCGACGTGTTCTCGTACGCGGCCCAGGGCGAGATGATGAGCCACGGCTTCAACCCGTACCACTACGGGCCGGGCACCCTCGGCTCGGGGCCCTTCGTCAACGGCGTCGATCCGCGCTGGTTCAACACCGCAGCCCCGTACGGCCCGCTGTTCTTGATGCTGGCCGGCTGGTCGGCCTCGCTCAGCTTCCATCACGCGCTCATCACCGTCCTGCTGCTGCGCGTGCAGTCGGTGGCCGGCGTGGCGCTGATGGCCTACTGCATCCCCAAGCTCGCCCGCTCCTTCGGCAAGGACCCGGGGCCGGCGTTCGTTCTCGCCGTGCTCAACCCCCTGACATTGCTCGCGCTCGTCGGCGGCGCCCACAACGACGCACTCATGGTGGGACTGCTCCTGGCCGGCGTGACGGCCGCGCGCGCGCGGCATCCGGTGTGGGGCGTGGTGCTGTGTGCGCTGGCCGCCGCCATCAAGGTGCCCGCGGCCATCGGGATCGTCTACGTCGCCTGGGACTGGGCCGGCCCGGGCGCCGAGTGGCGCGCCCGCGCCCGCAAGTTGGTGCGCGCCGGCCTCATCGCCGTCTCGGTGATGGGCGCGCTGTCGCTCGTGTCCGGCCTCGGCTGGGGCTGGATCGCCAACCTCGGCACTCCGGGCACGGTGCGCTCGTGGATGGCACCGGCCACGGCGGTCGGGCTCGCCATCTCGGGCAGTGCCCACTTGATGGGCATCGGCGTGAGCCTCGCCGGCATGCTCACCCTGACCCGCGCCATCGGCCTGGTCGCGGCCGCGGTCATCGCGCTCTACTGCCTTCGCCACCGCGAGCGGATGGGCCTCCTCTCCGCCCTCGGCCTCACCATGCTCGCCTTCGTGGTGCTCGGCCCTGTCGTGCAGCCCTGGTACCTCACCTGGGGGATCATCCTCCTGGCCCCGATCGCGACGGGCCGGATGCTCTACGTCATCCTCGGCATCTCGACGGTGGCGCCGTTCATCGGCCTCACCGGCGGGGCCGACCTGCTCAACCAGTTGGTCCACACCGACCCCGCCAGCATGGTGCTCGCCGTCCTGGTGCTGTGGGCGGTCGCCATCGCCCCGCTCGGGAATTGGACGACCTCGTGGCGACTCGACCGCGCCAGGCTGCGGGGCGTTCCCGCACCGGGGCACGCCGGGCAGCCGACCGCGCCCGTTCTCGAGTCCTCTTAGAGCAGGCGCTGGAGCTCGACCACGTCGAGCCACTGGCGGTGCTTGCGCCCCACCTCCCGCTCCACGCCGACGAGCTCGAACCCCGCGGCCGTGTGCAGCCCGATGGACGTCTCGTTGTGCCCGGCGATGCGGGCGATGACGGAGTGGAACCCGTGGTCCGAGGCCAGGACCAGCAGCTCGGCCAACAGGGCACGCCCCACCCCGCGTCCACGCTGGGAGCGGTCGACGTAGACCGAGTTCTCCACGGTGCCCGAGTAGCCCGAGCGCTCGCGGAAGGGTGAAAGCGAGCCGAAACCCAGGACGATCTCGCCGTTGGCGCCGGCGAGCCCGTCGACACCGGCGTCCGGTGGCTCGATCGCCACGATGGCCGGGTGGACCCCGCTGTGGCCGAGGATCCAGGCCTCCTGCTCGGCCCTGGTGCGGGGGACCATGTCGAAGGTGTTGGTGCTGTCGGTGACCTCGACGTTGTAGATCGTCCGGATGGCCTCGGCGTCGGCCAATTCCCCAAGTCGGATCCGCATCTGCCGATGGTACTGTTGACGTGCGAAAACCGGGGGAGCGGAGGCAGCTGCTGCCGCCTCCCGGCTATCGTTGTCGACTCGCGGAACGAAGCCGCGGCGCCCCCTTAGCTCAGTCGGCAGAGCACAGCCATGGTAAGGCTGGTGTCGTCGGTTCGATTCCGACAGGGGGCTCGCCCATGGCGGCGTAGCTCAGTTGGTCAGAGCACACGGCTCATAATCGTGTTGTCGCGGGTTCGAGTCCCGCCGCCGCTACCAGGTCCGGGGCAGGTGCCCGGGCGGTTATCAGGAAGGAATCCCCATGCCCAAGAACGAGAAGAGGGTCCAGGTCACGCTGGCCTGCGAGGTGTGCAAGCGGCGGAACTACATCACGACCAAGAACAAGCTCAACGACCGTGAGCGGATCGAGATGAAGAAGTACTGCCGTTGGGACCGCCAGCACACCCTGCACAAGGAGACCCGCTGAGCCGATCCGACCCTGCCGGTGCTACTCTGGCAGGCCGTTCCCCAGGTCAGGGGGAAGAACCACCGCCCGACGGCAACCGAGGGCAACCCCACCGAGGGCAGTAGCTCAACTGGTAGAGCACCGGTCTCCAAAACCGGCGGTTGGGGGTTCGAGTCCCTCCTGCCCTGCCCCGGACGTGAACACCCGACGAAGTACGTGAGACGAGATCAGTGAACCGCGAGACCAAGCGCATGATGCAGCGCCAAGGGCAGATGGAGGCCGATGGCTCTCCGTCCACCAAGCGCGCGCCCGCGCCTGCGACCCGGACGCCGCGCCAGCAGAAGGGTGGCGCGCCCGCCCGACGTCGCGCCACGCCGGCGCAGTTCGTCCGTGAGGTCCGAGACGAGATGCGCCAGGTCGCCTGGCCCTCACGTTCCGAGCTCATCAACTACACGTCGGTGGTCTTCACCACCCTCGTGATCATGATCAGCCTGATCTTCGTCCTGAACCTCGCGTTCGGGAAGCTCATCACCCTTCTCTTCACGAAGTAGCGCTGACGATGACCGACATGTCGCACACACAAGCAGAAGAAGCTCTCGCGAGCGGTGACGAGGAAGACGTCGCAGAGGCCGTCGAGGCCGAGCGGGAAGAATCCGAGCAGGCGCCCGAGGAGGCCGCAATGAGCACGACGTCGACTGACGACGTCCTGGACGAGGCCGCCACAGAGAACGAGGCGGAACTCGAGGCGATCGCCGACGGCGCCGTCGTCGAAGCGGTGGCCGAGGAGATCGAAGAGGTGGCCGCCGAGGAGGCCGACGAGCAGATCGTCGAAGCGGTGGCCGAGGAGATCGTCGAGGAAGCGGTGTTGGACACGATCGAAGAAGTCGAAGAGATCGAGGTGGAGCACGAACTGGAGGCTCCGGCGGCGAGCGCCGAGCCCGACCTCGTGCTCGATGCCACCGGCAACGGCTCGGCCGCGGCCGAAGAGGATGTCGAGCTCGGTGGTTGGGGCCACGACGAGGACGAAGAAGAGCAGATCGTCGAGGTCGAGAGCCCCTACGACCGTCCGGGCCGCTGGTACGTCGTGCACACGTACTCGGGCTACGAGAACAAGGTGCGCTCGAACATGGGCAACGTCGTCGCCTCCCGCGGCCTCGAGGACCGCGTGTTCGAGGTCGTCATTCCCATGGAGGACGTCGACGAGTTCAAGGGCGGCAAGAAGGTGACCGTCCAGAAGAAGGTCTTCCCGGGCTACCTGCTCGTGCGTTGCGACCTCGACGACGACACGTGGGGCGCCATCCGCAACACGCCGGGTGTGACCGGCTTCGTCGGTCCGGGCACCAAGCCGACTCCGCTGTCCCGCCGCGAGGTCGAGAACATCCTCCAGGTCAAGGTCGAGGGCGTGCCCGGCGCTGCACCCAAGCGCACCCGGGCGCGTCTCGAGTACGAGGTCAACGAGACGGTACGGGTCAAGGAAGGCCCCTTCGCCGACTTCTCGGGCCAGATCTCCGAGATCAACGAGGACCAGCTCAAGCTCAAGGTGCTGGTCAACATCTTCGGCCGGGAGACCCCGGTCGAGCTCGAGTTCAGTCAGGTCGCCAAGCTCTAGGCGCGCACCGGCACCGAACCGGGACAGACGCACACAGAACGTACGGAAAAGAAGGAGTAAGAGACGATGCCACCGAAGAAGAAGGTGCTCGCCGTGGTCAAGATCCAGCTCGAAGCCGGCTCGGCCACGCCCGCGCCCCCGGTGGGCACGGCGCTCGGCCCGCACGGCGTGCAGACCATGGAGTTCTGCAAGCAGTACAACCAGCAGACCGAGAGCATGCGCGGCCAGGTCATCCCTGTCGAGATCACCATCTACGAGGACCGCACGTTCAGCTTCATCCTCAAGACGTCGCCGACTCCCGTGCTGCTGCGCCAGGCGGCCGGCCTCGACAAAGGCGCGCAGACGACCGGGCGCGAGACGGTGGGCTCGATCACCGACGCCCAGCTCGCCGAGATCGCCACGGCCAAGCTCAAGGACCTGAACACCGACGACCTCGAAGCGGCCAAGAAGCAGGTCGCCGGCACGGCGCGCTCGATGGGGATCACGGTCGCCAGCTAGGCGGCAGAGGAGAACGACATGACCCAACACGGCAAGAAGTACAAGGACGGCCTGACCAAGGTCGACCGCGAGCAGCTCTACGGCCTCGGCGAGGCGGTGGACATCCTCAAGGAACTGGCCAGCGCGAAGTTCGACGAGACCGTCGAGATCGCGGTGCGCCTCGGCGTCGACCCGCGCAAGGCCGACCAGATCGTGCGCGGCACCCTGTCGCTGCCCGAGGGCACCGGCCGCACGAACCGCGTGGCGGTGTTCGCGGCAGGTGACGCCGCCACCGAGGCCCGCAATGCCGGCGCGGACGTCGTCGGCGCCGACGACCTGGTGGCCAAGATCAACGGCGGCTTCCTCGACTTCGACGTCGCCATCGCCACGCCCGACCTGATGGGCCAGGTCGGCTCGCTCGGTCGCGTCCTCGGTCCCCGTGGCCTCATGCCCAACCCCAAGACCGGCACCGTCACAACCGACGTCGGCAAGGCGGTGACCGAATTCAAGGGCGGCCGCGTCGAGTACCGCACCGACAAGGTCGGCAACGTCCACCTGCGCGTCGGCAAGGCGTCGTTCACCAAGGAGCAGCTGATGGCGAACATCCGCGCCGTGGTCGAAGAGCTGCAGCGGGCCAAGCCCGCCGCCGCCAAGGGGCGCTACTTCCAATCGGTCACGGTTTCGACGACCATGAGCCCCGGCGTCCACATCGACCCGCTGAAGGCCCGCTTCACCGAGGAGGAGCTCGCCGTTTCGGCCTGAGCCGCACACCCCGTACGGGACGGTTCGCCGGCTCGTACTACGCTTTCCCGCACAGCTCGCCGCCAGCCATGCCGGCGGACGGGCACTGAATCCGTACGCCAGAGACCTCCGGTGCACCTCAGGGTGCTGAAACGGCCCGCCGGGCCGGCCTGAAGAGGCGACATTTAGCAGACCGGCCCCGCCGTCCTGCGCCGTCGCACCGGAGACTCCTGGCCCGCTTCCGGGCAGTCAGCCCGGTGGAGGAACCGATGGCAACGCAGAACGCACAGATGGCGCACAAGGTCGAGGTCGTCGACGAGGTCAAGACGCGCATGAGCGCGGCGACGGCGTCCATCGTGAGCGAGTACCGCGGCCTGACCGTCGCCGAGCTGGCCGACCTACGCCACACGCTCTCGGCGGTCGGCGGCGACTACAAGATCTTCAAGAACACGCTCGTGCGCCGGGCGATCGACGGCGGCGAGTACCAGCCGCTCTCCGAGTACCTGAGCGGCCCGAGCGCGCTGACCTTCGTCCAGGGCGACATCAGCGCCGTGGCCAAGGCGCTGCGGGACTTCTCCCGCGCCAACCCGCACCTGGTGATCAAGGGCGGGCTGGCCGACGGCTCGCTGCTCTCGACCTCCGACCTGGCCGCGCTGGCCGATCTGCCGCCCCGCGAGGTCCTGCTCGCCCGCCTGGCCGGTGCGATCGCTGCGCCGATGACGCAGATGGCCGGGCTCCTCAAGGCGCTGCCGCAGAACATGGCCTATGGGATCTCGGCGCTGATCGAGCAGAAGGGTGGTGTCGACGAGGCCGCGGCTGTGGCTGGGGCAGCGGCCGAGACCGCGGAGGCGCAGCCGGCCGACGACACCTCGACCGCCGAGACAGCCGCCGAGACGACAGAGGCAGAAGCCGCTGCGTCGGCGCCGCCGGACGCCCCCGAGGCAGCCGCACCCGAGGCGACCGAGGCCGCCGCGGCCACCACCGAAGCAGAGGCGCCGGCCGAAGAGCCAGCTGCCGAGTAATCGAACCAACCGCAAGACCACACCTAAGAGACCGAAGGAAAGAAAGGAAGGCCAGGAACGATGGCAACCCTGACCAAGGAAGAGATTCTCGACGGGATCGCCGAGTTGTCGGTGATCCAGCTGAGCGAGCTGTTGAAGGACTTCGAGGAGAAGTTCGGCGTGACTGCGGCCGCCCCGGTGGCAGTGGCGGCTGCGGCCCCGGCGGCCGGAGGCGACGGCGGCGGTGCGGCTGAGGAGGAGAAGTCGTCCTTCGACGTCATCCTCGCCGAGGCCGGCGACAAGAAGATTCAGGTCATCAAGGAGGTTCGTGCCCTCACGAGCCTCGGTCTCAAGGAGGCCAAGGACCTGGTCGAGGCCGCGCCCAAGCCGGTGCTCGAGAACGTCAACAAGGAAGACGCTGACAAGGCCAAGGCTGCCCTCGAGGGCGCCGGCGCCACGGTCGAGGTCAAGTAGCCCCGCGGCTCTGGCGCCGACCGACGAGGGACTTTTCCTCCCCAGCCGCATACGGGTAAAGCTGCTCGTTTTTGCGAGAAACGAGCAGGAGGGTGTGCTCGTTCTGCCCGAATGAGCATCCCTTTGTGCTCAGTTCGGCGGAAGTGAGCACAGATACGCGTATACGGCGCCATCAGGGATTCTGCGGGTGCCGCGGAGGCAGAAGGACCCTGACCTGGGCTGAGAATGCCGGGCCAGGGTCCTTGACGCCGGGGGAGGGCACCTTTACCCTGTCGGGGACCCCGGGCGCAGCCCGTCTGGGCCGACGCGGCCGGAGGGTTGTGCTCAGGCACGTCTCACGTTAAGATGCACGGTTGCCGTGCGTCTCCGTGTGTTCGAACTCGTAATTCTTGCGTGTCGGCGCGCGCCCCGGCAGTCCTCGTAGTCCCTCTAGCCGTCCCCGTCCGCCCTCGTCACGCCCGCAGTATCCGCAGTCCCGTCCCCACCCGGCCGTCCTTTCTCTCCTTGGAGGTGTTGACCGTTGTCTTCACGGTCCCGCAGCCCCGAACGCGTCTCCTTTGCCAATATCAGCGAGGCCCTTCCGCTCCCTGACCTGATCGCGATCCAACGCGACTCGTTCCAGTGGTTCCTCGACAAGGGTCTCGCCGAGGCCTTCAACGACATCAGCCCGATCGAGGACTTCACCGGCCAGCTGAGCCTGGAGCTCGAGTTCGACCCGTCCGACGCCGACCTGCGCCCGCCGCCGAAGTTCTCGGTGGAGGAGTGCAAGGAAAAGGACATGACCTACGCGGCGCCGGTCTTCGTACGGGCCCGCTTCCTCAACGCCACCACCGGCGAGATCAAGGAGCAGACGGTCTTCATGGGGGACTTCCCGATGATGACCGACCGGGGCACCTTCATCGTCAACGGCACCGAGCGCGTCGTCGTGTCCCAGCTCGTCCGGTCGCCCGGCGTCATCTTCCAGCCGGGCCGCGACGCCAAGACGGTCTTCACCGGCACCATCCACCCCTACCGCGGTGAGTGGATCGAGCTCGACATCGAAGCCAAGCCGGGCAAGGACGTCACGGCCGGCTGCCGCGTCGCGCGCAAGCGCCGGCTGTCGCTCTTCGTCCTGCTTCGCGCGCTGGGCTATGGCGACGAGGCGTTCCTCGACCGCTTCGTCCGGCACTTCGACTTCCTCGAGGGGCAGTGGGAGAAGGAGCGCAACCTGGCGCCCAGCCGGGAGGAGGCCCTCCTCGAGATCTACAAGCGCGCCCGTCCGGGCGAGCCGCTCTCGGCCGAGGCCGCACGCGTCTACTTCGAGAACGCGTTCTTCAACCCGAAGCGCTACGACCTCACCCGCGTCGGCCGCTACAAGCTGAACCGCAAGCTCGGCCCGGAGATCGACCGGCTCTCCGACCTCTTCGGGATCGACATCGAGAAGCCGGCGCCGGACCAGTCGGTGCTGTCGCCGTCGGAGATCCTGGCTTCGGCCACCTACATGCTCCATCTCGCGCTGCACATGGCCGACGGTGAGTCGACGTACCGCATCGACGACCAGGACCACTTTGCCAATCGGCGCATCCGCTCGGTAGGCGAGCTGATCCAAAACCAGGTGCGCGTGGGCCTGAGCCGCATGGAGCGTGTTGTCCGCGAGCGCATGACGACCCAGGACGTCGAGGCGATCACGCCCCAGACGCTGATCAACATCCGGCCCGTCGTGGCGGCGGTCAAGGAGTTCTTCGGCACCTCGCAGCTCAGCCAGTTCATGGACCAGAACAACCCGCTGTCGGGCCTGGCCCACAAGCGGCGCCTCTCGGCGCTCGGGCCAGGTGGCCTTTCTCGTGAGCGCGCCGGTTTCGAGGTCCGTGACGTCCACACGTCCCACTACGGCCGCATGTGCCCGATCGAGACGCCCGAGGGGCCGAACATCGGCCTGATCGGCGCCCTCGCCACCTACGCGCGGGTCAACGAGTACGGCTTCATCGAGACGCCGTACCGCACCGTCGTCGACGGCAAGGTCACCAACGAGGTCAATTACCTGGCCGCCGACGAGGAGGAGGAGCACGTCATCGCGCAGGCCAACGCGTCGGTCGACGCCGAAGGCCGGCTGACCGAGGACCGCGTGCTGGTGCGCCGCGGGCCCCAAGGCACCGGCGTACGCGTCGGGGCGGTGGGCGGCTCCTACGGGACGACGTCGGAGATCGACTTCGTACCGCCGTCCGAGGTGGACCTCATGGACGTGTCGCCGAAGCAGATCGTCTCGGTCTCGACCGCGCTGATCCCCTTCGTCGAGCACGACGACGCCAACCGTGCCCTCATGGGCGCCAACATGCAGAAGCAGGCCGTGCCGCTGGTCGTCCCCGAAGCGCCCTACATCGGCACCGGTGTCGAGGCGCGCGCCGCGCGCGACGCGGGCGACGTGGTCCTGGCCGAGGGCAACGGCACCGTCACCGAGATCAGCGGCGACTCCGTCACCGTCGAGTACGCCTCAGGCCAAAAGGACCGCTACGGCACCGCGCTCGGGCGCAAGGTGTACCGGCTCTCCAAGTTCCGCCGCTCCAACCAGAACACGTGCATCAATCACCGCACCCTGGTGGCCGAGGGGCAGAGCGTGAGCTCCGGCGACCTGCTGGCCGACGGGCCCTCGACCCACAACGGCGAGCTCGCCTTGGGCAAGAACCTGCTCGTCGCGTTCATGCCGTGGGAGGGCTACAACTACGAGGACGCCATCATCCTCTCGGAGCGCCTCGTGCGCGACGACGTGCTCACCAGTATCCACATCGAGGAGCACGAGGTCGACGCTCGCGACACCAAGTTGGGCGCCGAGGAAATCACCCGGGACATCCCGAACCTCTCCGAGGAGATCCTGGCCGACCTGGACGACCGCGGCATCATCCGCGTGGGCGCCGAAGTGGAGCCGGGCGACGTGCTCGTCGGGAAGGTCACCCCCAAGGGTGAGACCGAGCAGACGCCCGAAGAGCGTTTGCTCCGTGCGATCTTCGGCGAGAAGGCCCGCGAGGTCCGCGACACCTCGCTCAAGGTGCCCCACGGCGAGTACGGCAAGGTGATCGACGTTCGTGTCTTCTCCCGCGAAGAGAGCCACGAGCTGCCTCCCGGCGTGAACCAACTGGTGCGCGTGTACGTGGCCCAGAAGCGCAAGATTTCTGAGGGTGACAAGCTCGCCGGCCGCCACGGCAACAAGGGCGTGATCTCCAAGATCCTCCCGGTCGAGGACATGCCGTACCTGGCGGACGGGACGCCGGTCGACATCATCTTGAACCCGCTCGGCGTTCCGAGCCGGATGAATGTTGGCCAGGTGCTCGAGTCACACCTCGGCTACGCGGCCCGTCACGGCTGGGAGGGTGTGGAGGTCAACGAGGCAGTCGGCACCTCGGCCCGAGGCGACGGCGCGGCCCGCAAGACGCGGCCGCGCACCGAGCCTGCGGCCTGGATCTCGACGCCGGTCTTCGACGGCGCCCACTGGGATGAGACCGAGGACGCCGGGACGCACCCGACGATCAAGGCGGTCTTCGGCCAGCTCAACTCGGACTCCGCCAACTCCGTCAGCAACGGGAACGCTCCCGTCGCCAACAGCATCGCCGGCATCGACGGTATCGACGCCGACGGCATCGACGCCGACGGCATCGCGGCGGCGCCCATCTCCTCCCTGACCGGGGACGCCACGCGCCTCCTCGGCACCGACGGCAAGGCGACGCTCTACAACGGGCGGACCGGCGAAAAGTACGACAATCCGATCTCGGTCGGCTACGTCTACATCCTGAAGCTGGCCCACCTGGTGGACGACAAGATCCACGCTCGCTCCACCGGCCCGTACTCCATGATCACCCAGCAGCCCCTGGGTGGGAAGGCGCAGTTCGGTGGCCAGCGCTTCGGCGAGATGGAGGTCTGGGCCCTCGAGGCCTTCGGCGCCGCCTACGCGCTGCAGGAACTGCTGACCATCAAGTCCGACGACGTGCTCGGGCGGGTCAAGGTCTACGAGGCCATCGTGAAGGGGGAGAACATCCCCGAGCCCGGCATCCCCGAGAGCTTCAAGGTGCTCATCAAGGAGATGCAATCGCTCTGTCTCGACGTCGAGGTCCTGGCCGTGGACGGCCGTGAGATCGAGATGCACGAGTTGGACGAGGACGTGTTCCGCACAGCCGAGGAGCTGGGCATCGACATCAGCCGCAACGAGCGCGGCTCGGACGAAGAGGACGAGCGGCGCGCCGCAGAGAGGAGCTTCTCCTAATGGCTCTGGATGTCAACACCTTCGACCAACTGCGCATCGGGCTCGCCACCGGCGACTCCATCCGCGGCTGGTCCAACGGCGAGGTCAAGAAGCCCGAGACGATCAACTACCGCACGCTGCGACCCGAGAAGGACGGACTCTTCTGCGAGAAGATCTTCGGCCCGACGAAGGACTGGGAGTGCTACTGCGGCAAGTACAAGCGGGTGCGATTCAAGGGCATCATCTGCGAGCGCTGTGGTGTCGAGGTCACCCGCAGCAAGGTCCGCCGCGACCGCATGGGCCACATCGAGCTGGCCGCACCGGTCGTGCACATCTGGTACCTGCGCGGCACGCGTAGCTGGCTGGCCTACCTCCTCATGGGCACCGAGCCCAAGGAGGAGCTCAAGGCCAAGCAGCTGGAGAAGGTCATCTACTTCGCCGCCAACCTGGTCACCTGGGTCGACGAGGAGAAGCGCCACCAGGACCTCCCGAGCCTCGAGAACGAGATGGCCGAGGAGATCGCTGACATCGAGAAGAAGCGCGACCTCGACATCGATCGCCGCTTCAAGGCGCTCGAGGAGGAGCTCAAGGCGCTCGAGGGCGAGGGCGCCCGGGACGCTGAGATCAAGGCGCGCCAGCGCGCCGTCGAGAAGGAGATCCAGTCTGCCCGCGAGCGCGCCCAGGAAGAGGTGGAGATCGCCCAGCGCTCGCTCGACGAGTTCCGCAGTATGCACGGCCGCCAGATCATCGAGGACGAAATGCTCTGGCGCGAGCTCCGCGTGCGCTACGACGAGTACTTCGAGGGCGGCATGGGCGCCGAGTACATCCTCAAGCTCATCGACCGCATCGACCTCGACGCCGAAGAGATCAAGCTGCGCGACATGATCGACGCCAAGGACGGGCGCCGGCCCCTCAGCGCGCAGCGCCGCCAGAAGACGATCAAGCGACTCAAGATCGTCACCGCCTTCAACCGGCGTGACGACCACGGCCGGCGCATCAACGACCCGAGGGCGATGATCCTCGAGGCCGTGCCGGTGATCCCGCCGGACCTGCGCCCGATGGTGCAGCTCGACGGTGGGCGCTTCGCGACTTCGGACCTCAACGACCTGTACCGCCGCGTCATCAACCGCAACAACCGCCTGAAGCGACTGCTCGACCTCGGCGCGCCCGAGATCATCATCAACAACGAGAAGCGCATGCTCCAGGAGGCGGTCGACGCGTTGTTCGACAACGGTCGTCGTGGGCGCCCCGTCACGGGCCCGGGCAACCGGCCGCTCAAGTCGCTCTCCGACATGCTGAAGGGCAAGCAGGGCCGGTTCCGCCAGAACCTGCTGGGCAAGCGCGTCGACTACTCGGGCCGTTCGGTCATCGTCATCGGCCCGAACCTCAAGCTGCACCAGTGCGGCCTGCCCAAGCTCATGGCGCTCGAGCTCTTCAAGCCCTTCGTCATGAAGCGTCTCGTCGACGCCGAACTCGCGCAGAACATCAAGAGCGCCAAGCGCATGGTCGAGCGGCGCCGTCCCCAGGTATGGGACGTCCTCGAGGGCGTGATCCGCGAGCACCCGGTGCTGCTGAACCGCGCGCCGACGCTGCACCGCCTGGGCATCCAGGCCTTCGAGCCGGTTCTGGTCGAGGGCAAGGCGATCCAGGTGCACCCGCTCGTGTGCACCGCGTTCAATGCTGACTTCGACGGCGACCAGATGGCCGTCCACCTGCCGCTCTCGGCCGAGGCGCAGGCCGAGGCCCGCGTGCTCATGCTGTCGGCGAACAACATCCTCTCGCCCGCCACCGGGCGCCCGATCACCGTGCCCACCCAGGACATGGTCTTCGGTGCCTACTACCTCACGCTGCGCGTGGATGAGGGCACCGGCGCGGGACGGATATTCCGCCACCTGCACGAGCTCGAGGCTGCCTTCGACGCCGGGGACGTGGAGCTCCAGGTCCCCATCACGCTGCGCCCCGCGCCCGGCTCTTCGCTGGCCGAGCGCCTCGCGGCTGCCGGCGTCACGCCGCCGACGCAGGCTGAGGGCAACGGCAACAGCGCCGAGGGCGACGCCACCGACGCCACCGAGACCAACGGCAACGGGACCGGCAATGGCCTCGTCTTCGAGACGACGCCGGGCCGCGTGTTCTTCAACGAGGCGCTGCCCGCCGGCTTCGCCTTCGTCAACGACGTGGTCGGCAAGCGCAACACGCCGATCGGGACGATCGTCGAGGAGCTGGCGGCCAACTACCCCAAGCACGTGGTGGCGGCCAGCCTCGACCGCATCAAGGCGCTCGGCTTCCGCTTCGCGGCGCAGTCGGGCCTCACCATCTCCATCAACGACGTCCAGACGCCCCCGGACAAGATGGCCATCCTCGACCGTTACGAGAAGGAGGCCGAGAAGGCCGAGACGCAGTTCAAGCGCGGCATCATCACCGACGACGAGCGGCGCCAGAAGGAGATCGAGATCTGGACCTCGGCCAACTCCGAGGTCGGCCGGGCCATGGAGTCCCAGCTGGCCACGATCGCCTTCAACCCGCTCGACATGATGGTGGACTCGGGCGCCCGGGGGAACAGCCAGCAGATCCGCCAGATCGCCGGCATGAAGGGCCTCGTGTCCAACCCGCGCGGTGAGATGATCCCCCGGCCGATCAAGTCCTCCTTCCGTGAGGGCCTCTCGGTCCTGGAGTACTTCATCTCCACGCACGGCGCCCGCAAGGGTCTGGCCGACACCGCGCTCCGCACCGCGGACTCGGGCTACCTGACCCGTCGTCTCGTCGACGTCGCACAGGAGCTCATCGTCCGAATCGAGGACTGCGAGACGACGCGCGGCGTCTGGATCGAGGGCGTGGCCCCCGACGGCCCGGGTCACCGCAACTACCTCGAGACGCGCGCCTTCGGCCGCCTCCTCACCGAGGACGTGAAGCTGTCGAACGGCACCACGTATCCCGTGGGCACGCTGCTCGACGACGAGATCCTCGCCGCCATGCGCGACGACGAGGCCGTGACGCGCATCCGCACCCGTTCGGTGCTCACGTGCGAGTCCCCGCAGGGCGTCTGCGCCGCCTGTTACGGCCTTTCGCTCGCGACAGGCTCGATGATCGAGCTCGGTGAGGCGGTCGGCGTCATCGCCGCCCAGTCCATCGGCGAGCCGGGCACACAGCTGACGATGCGGACCTTCCACACCGGTGGTGTGGTCGGCGAGGACATCACCCACGGCCTGCCCCGCGTGGTCGAGCTCTTCGAGGCCCGCACGCCCAAGGGCGCCGCCGTGCTCGCTCACCACTCGGGCACCGTCCGAGTGGAGGACGAGGAGACCGGCCGCCGCCTGACGGTGGTAGCCGACGACGGCACCGAGGACTCCAGCCTGGTCGCCGCCCGCGCCCACCTCGAGGTCACCGACGGCCAGGAAGTCTCCGCCGGCGACGCGCTGGTCGAGGGCCCGAAGGACCCCAAGGAGCTGCTCGAGGTCAAGGGCATCCGCGAGACGCAGCAGTACCTCGTCGAAGAGGTGCAGAAGGTGTACCGCGACCAGGGTGTGTCGATCCACGACAAGCACATCGAGCTGATCGTGCGCCAGATGCTGCGCCGGGTCCTCGTCGCCGAGCCGGGCGACGCACCGTTCCTGCCCGGCGAGCGCGTCGACAACCAGATCTACGCGGAGGTCAACCGCACGCTCGTCGAGGACGGCAAGGTGGCGGCCGAGGGTCGCCCCGAGCTGATGGGGATCACCAAGGCGTCGCTCGCCACCGAGAGCTGGCTCTCGGCGGCCTCCTTCCAGGAGACGACGCGGGTGCTCACCGAGGCGGCCATCGAGGGCCGCAGCGACCAGCTCTTCGGCCTCAAGGAGAACATCATCATCGGCAAGCTCATCCCGGCCGGTTCGGGCATGCAGCACTACCGGAACATCCGCTTGGAGATGCCCGACGCCGAGGCGATGCCCTTCTGGGCCATGGGTGCCGGCGACGAGTCCGACACCGAGGACCTCGCCAACTGGCTGCGCGACATGGGCGAGGGCAGCGAGGACCCCTTCGACTCATCGATCGACGCCAGCTGGCTCGGCGCCACCCCGACGGCCGAGGATGCCTACGGCAATCCGATCGTCGACAGCGCCGCCGCCGGCGCCGCGGGCGCCGACGCCGCCGCCTCGAACGGGGCGACCACGGACCAGCCGGGTGCCGACGCCGCGGAAGCCGGGGCCTAAGACACCTCCACGCCGCTACCTCGCTTGGGGTCCGCCGCCCTCAGACGGTGAGCGGGTCGTGAGCGACGCGTGCAACAATGCCGCGCGCCGGACGAGAGTTCGGACAATGCGCGGGCAAAAAACAGCAGCGCAATAGGGGTTAGGCGGCGCGATCGGGACTTTCGGCTCTGCCCGCGAGAACCGACGGCGCAGTACCCTCAACGCACTTGGGTAATCCGCCCGGGTCAGCGTGGGTAATCCGCCCGGCACAGGCGGTGGATCAGGGGGTGCACATGGCGCGCGGAGCTCTGGGCAAGATCGCGGCGCGTCTGCACGCCGGTTCGTCGGGTGCCGGTGCCCCCCGAGCCTCGACCGGCGTCCGTCTCCGTCCTTTGTGGGGAGCCGCCTGCCTCGGCCTCTTGATGGGCCTTCTTCCGGTCGTCGGCACGCTGCAGCAAGCCGGCGCCGCGACGACCCCCACCCAGCTCGCCTTCGTCCCCCAGCCCGGCGGCGGCGATCCCGGGACCGCCCTCGCGACGCAGCCGACCGTCAAGATCGAAGACGCCTCGAACGCCGTGGTGTCGACCTCGTCCACCCTCACCCTCACCCTCACCGGCTCCGGTGGGGCAGCACTCACCGGCCTGCTTCCCACCTTGACCTGTGACCAGACCTCCGGCGGCGTCACGTCGATGAGCGCCTCCAGCGGCGTCGCCGCCTTCACCGGCTGCAAGGTGAGCCGTGGAGGAGTCTTCTCGCTCACCGCCACGGACACCGCCGACAACCTGACGCAGGTCAGCTCGGACTTCTTCGTGACAGGCCCCGCGCAGCTGGCGTTCACCGCGACCGGGGAGCCGAACGGTGGCGCCGCCACCACTGCGTGGACCACACAGCCGCAAGTCGCCGTGGAGGACGGACACGGTGTCGTCCTCACTGGCTCGACCTCCGCCATCCACCTCGCCATCAAGTCGGGCACCGGGACGTCGAGTGCGAGCCTGACCTGCACGGCCAACCCTGTGTCTGCCGTGAGCGGCGAGGCCCAATTCGGCGGCTGCTCCATCGACAAGGTGGGCACGGGCTACGAGCTGGTGGCGACCGACGGGACGGACTCGCTGATCTCGTCCCCGAGCAGCGCCTTCGCCATCAGCGCGGGGACCCCGACTTCGCTCGCCTTCACCGCAGAACCACCCGGTGGAGCAGGTGGCGCCATTTTCGGGACTCAGCCACAGGTCGTCGTGAAGGACGCCGGCGGCAACGTCATCGCGGGCAACACCGATGCCATCACCCTCTCAATCAAGAGCGGCACCGGGACTTCCGGGGCCAGTTTGAGTTGCACGACCAATCCGCTTTCGGCCGCCAACGGCGTGGCCCAGTTCGGCGGCTGCGCCATCGACGACGCCGGCAGCGGGTACCAGCTGACGGCCACCGATTCGACGCGCAGCCTGTCCGTGGACAGCACGCCCTTCACTGTCGGCGCAGGGGCGGCATCCCACATCGCCTTCAACCCCGATCCCGGTGGTGGTGGCGGTGGCAGCCCATTCGGTACCCAGCCCGTGGTGACCCTGACGGACGCCGGCGGGAACCCCGTCGCCGGATCGGTCACTCTTTCGATCAAGAGCGGTACCGGCACGCCGGGCGCCGTTCTCACTTGCGCGACCAATCCCCTCGCTGTGAACGGGTCCGGCGCTGCGGACTTCTCGGGCTGCCGCATCAACGATCTCGGGAACGGGTACGTCCTTACGGCGACGTCCGGTTCGCTCAGCGTCGACAGCACGGCCTTCGACGTCACCACAGGCGGTCCGGCCAAGGCGTCGTTCACCACCAACCCAGGTGACGGGCACGGAGGATCCGACCTTTCTCCCCAGCCCATCGTCAGCCTCACCGATGCCGGAGGCAACACGGCGGCCGGGGCGGTCACGCTCTCCATCACACCGGGGACTGGCACGCCCGGGGCCACCCTCACGTGCGCGAGCAACCCGGTGTCCACGACGGGGGGCACGGCAAGCTTCAGCGGCTGCTCGGTCGACAAGGCGGGCACGGGCTACACCCTCACCGCAACCTCGGGCACGGCGTCGGCCACCAGCACCGCGTTCTCGGTGGACCTCGGCACGCCCGCGAAGCTCGGCTTCACCGCGCAGCCCGGGGGCGGAACGGGCGGGACAGCCTGGACCGCTCAGCCCGTCGTGACCGTCGAGGACGCCGGTGGCAACCAGCTGCCCACCAGCACTTCGTCCATCGCGCTGGCGGTCACCCCCTTGACCGGCTCGGGGACATTGCATTGCGACGCCATTTCGCTCCCTGCGGTCCGTGGCGCGGCCCTGTTCAACGGTTGTTCCATCGACAAGACGGCGAGTGCCTACACGCTCACCGCGACCGATTCGGCCGACGGACTGAGTCAGACGAGCTTGCCGTTCGCGGTCACGCCCGGACCCGCTGCTGAGCTCCTCTTCACCGCGCAGCCGGGTGGCGGAACTGCGGGGGCGGTCTGGGCGACGCAACCCGTCGTGGCCGTGGCCGACGCCGGTGGCAACGTCACTGCGTCGACGGCCAGCGTCGCGTTGAGCATCGCTCCGGGCACGGGAACCGCGGGCGCAGCCCTCGCGTGCGCGTCCAACGCCGTCGGTGCCGCCGCCGGCACCGCCACGTTCTCCGGCTGCTCGATCAACCAGGCCGGTGGTGGCTACACCCTCGTGGCCACCGACGCGGCGGACGGCCTCCAGGCCGAAAGCCTTCCCTTCTCGGTGTTGACCCCGCCCCCAGGACCCCTCGAGGTCGCGCCGACAGGCATCCCAGTCGCGCAGACCTTCGGCAACAGCCTGTACGGCGCGAACCCGACGGACACGGTCGACGACGTGAACTCGGCCACCGGCGCCCTGACCTTCGCCGTCGCCGATCTTCGTGTCGCCGGAATCGGGGAGCCGCTGGTGCTCAATCGCACCTACAACTCCGCCGACACCACGGGAGGGTCGTTCGGACCGGGTTGGTCGTCGATCCTCGATGCGTCGGTGTCGATCGTCCAGCACCAGACGCTGACGGTGCGCGGTGAGGACGGTCAGCAGATCGTCTTCACCTGGAATCCGGCCACGCGGTTGTGGGTCGCACCGCCCGGGGCCAAGGCCGCTGTCTCCTGCACGCCTGTGAAGTGCACCGTTGTGCGTTTCGACGGGGTCAAGCTGAGCTTCGACATCACACCCTCCGGTCCCTGGCGGCTGGCCAGCTACAACGCTCCGGACGGGCAGGGGCTCTCGTTCGCCTGGTCGAGCTCCAGCGTGACGATCACCCTCGACACGACGAACAAGCCTACGAACCCCTACAACGTCATCGCCACGCTCGACGGAAGCGGTCATGTCACGAGGGTCACGACGCCCGCCGGCCGTTCCGTGTCCTACGGATATGGCGGGGGACGTCTGACCTCGGTCACCGACGTCCGTGGTCACGTGTGGACCTACGCCTACAACGGAACGGGGCTGCTCACCACGGAAACGGACCCCACCGGACACGTCCGGCTGACCGCCACCTACGGCAACGACGGCCGGGTGTCCGCCGTCTCGTCCGAAGGGAGCTCCCAGCACACGAACGATACGTTCTCCTACACGGGGAGTTCGACGACACGGAGTGCTCTCGTCGACGCCAACGGCAACCTCGTGCGCGCGCCGTACACCGATCAGTACGTCAACAACGTCCTGGTGGCGCAGACCACACCATGGGGCGCGATCACCCGCTACTCGTACGACGCCCAGGTCAACCTGACCGAGACGCAGAACGCATTGGGATGGGTCGAGCAGCTGAGCTACGACGCCAGCAACAATCTCGTCTCCCAGATCACGCCCATCTCCTCGACGTCGTCGGCCACCGTCAAGATGGTCTACGACAACCAGCACCGGCTCGTGTCCCAGACGGATGCCGACGGCCAAACCACGACGTACCAGTACGCCGGCAACCTCCTCAACATGATCTACCCGCCCGGGGCCGGCGTGAGCGGTCGGACCCAGGTGTTCTACAACAAGCTGGGCGAGCTAGTGAAGATGGTCGGCCCGACCGGACAGCAGCTGTACAGCTACGACCTCGCTGGGAACCAGACCAGTGTCGTTCTGCAGAGTCTGTCCGGGACCGGCCTCAACGGCCCGGGAACCCGCACCACCTACGACGAGGCGGCTGAAGTCACCTCGCGCACCGACGCCAACGGGAACACGACGACATACACACACGACGCGGCCGGCGATCTCCTCACCACGGTCGCCCCCGGCCCCCAGACCACTACCAACACCTACACCCAGGCCGGTGACGTCGCCAGCACGACCGATGCGGCCGGCAACACCACGACCTACTCGTGGGACGAGGCCACGTTGACCCGCACGTCCGTCACGAACGGCGGGAGCCCGTCGACCGACGTGTTCGATCCTTCCGGCGCCTTGTTGACCGAGACGAATGCAGCTAACCGCAGCACGACGCACGTCTTCGACGCCACCGGGCGCGAGATCTCGACGACCGACCCCTCGAACATCACGACGCAGTGGACCTACGACCTCGAAGGCAACATCGTCAAGCAGTCCGACAACGCGGGCGACGTCATTACCCAGCAGTTCAACGGCCTCAACCGCCCTATCCGGCAGAACGACAACGGCGCCGTCACCCTCACGGCTTACGACCCGGCCGGCAACGTCATATCCACCACTGACCCAGCGGGCGCCGTGACGACCACCGCCTACACGGGACATGGCAAGCCCGGCTCGGTAACGACGGCCGCCGGCACGACCCACTATTCCTACGATGCCGTAGACGACCTCGTTGCGACCACCGATCCCGACGGTCACGTCACCAGCTACACCTACGACGGCGCCGAGCGAAAGACCTCGGTCACCACTAACGGGAATGCCACGTCGTACACGTATGACAACAACGGAAACGTCAAGACGACGACGGATCCCGACGGCCGTACGACCACGTACTCCTACAACTCGCTCAATCGGCCGACCTCGACGACCTACAGCTGGAGCGGCCGCCCGTCGCTGACGGTGACGCAGTCCTACGACGCGCTGGGACGCCGGACCGCGATGACCGATGCCGACGGCACACAGCACACATACGCCTACGACACTGCTGGTGACCTCACCAAGGCGACCAGCGGCAGCGATACGTTCACCTACGACTACAGCCAACCCGGCAAGATCATCGAGACCTATCCCGACGGCACGAATATCACCTACTCGGTGGACGACGCCCAGAACCTGATGAGCGTCCAGTCCGGGACCCAAGGCACCCCGGGCTACGTCGATGCTTCCTATATCCGCAACCAGTTGCGTGAGACCACCGGCATCAGCTTCTCCAACGGCATCTTCGAGACCCAGAGCCTGAACCAGTCCGGCCAGGTTCTCAACCAGTCGCTGCAGGTTGCCGGCACGCAGGTTGCCCAAGATTCGTTCACCTACGATGCCAACGGCAACCCGCTCTCCCAGGCAAACAGTGCGCTGGGCACCACCACCACCAACCAGTACGGCTACGACGGCAGCGAGCGCCTGACCGGCTTCGCCACGTCGACAGCGCCTTCGTCGATCGGCGCCTCGTCGATCACCAACGCGCTGACGAACTCCACGCCCGCCACCTCGACTGACGCTGCGCTAGCCAACTCCGCGCCTACAGCCCCCACGTCGACCGCAGGCGCGTCGACAGCGGCGACGTTCGCTGACGTCGCGTCGAGCCCCTCCACATCGACGGCCACCACATCGACAGCCGCTTCCTTGGCGGGCACCTCGTCGCCGCCGACCGCGTCGAGTAACGCCGTGTCGGCGGTCCCGACATCGACCGTCGCGACATCGATCGCCGCGCCGTCGACCAACGCGCCGTCGACCACCGCGCTCTTAACCGCTGCGCCCGCCTCGACCCCGTCGACCCCGTCGACCCCGTCCACGGCGGCTTCGCCGAGCAGTTCGTCCGGGGTTGCCATCACGCCGTCAGCTGGCACGCTGCTGGGCAAATCGAGCACCTCCGCACCGCAGGCGGCACCGACGACGACGACGAACTACTCCTACGACGCGGCCGGAAATCTCCTCTCCTCGGGGTCGAAGAGCTCGACCTACAACGCCGCCAACGAACTCACCTCGCAGAGCGGTCCGGGTGGCACCACCACGTACACCTACGACCGAAACGGAGACCTCAACGGTTCCAACGGTCCCAACGGCAAGACCACCTACAACTACAACGCCGCCGATCAACTGGCCCGCGTGATCACTCCCACGTCGACCATCACCTACACCTATGACGGCGACGGCAACCGCACGTCCGAAACCGACGGGTCGAACGTGACGCAGTACGTCTGGGACATCAAGGGCTCCTACGCGCGACTGGCCATCGAGCGCACCGGCACAGGCGCCCTCATCCGTCGCTACTTCTACGGCGACGGCCCGGTGGCGATGCAGACGCCGACGGCGACGTACTTCTATCACCTCGATCCGCAGGGATCGGTCTCTGAACTGTCCGACGCCAGCGGCAACATCGTCGCCTCCTACACCTACGACGGCTACGGAAACGTCGCCACGGCGGGGAGCTCTGCGCCTGCAAACCCGCTCCTCTACAAGGGCCAGTACCTCGACAGCCACACCGGGCTCTACAACATGCGTGCGCGCAACTACGATCCCACCACGGGCCGTTTCACCCAGCGGGACGCGGTGCCCATGGCCGTCGGAGCGCCGGCGATATCGCCCTACGCATTTGTCGACGATCGGCCCACGACCTTCACCGACCCGACGGGGACGACGCCGACGAACCCCTCGTATGTCACCAATTATTCACCGGCCGTAAGCGGCCCGGTCGCCACGGCTGCCCAGGGGCTCGGGGAGTCGGCTGGCCACACCGCTACCCAGACGGTTCCCGGGACTCAAACCGTCACCAACGCCAAGATCGCCTCGGTCGCGATAAAGCCGGTGTCCTACGCCCTCGGGAAGATCGGGTCGTACCTCGCAAAGTCGTTCGCAGAGGACCTTCAACCGGCCGCCAAGACCCTCGCCGACAGCACGGGGGAAATCGCACAAGCCGCCGAAGCGACCAGCGAAGTGGCCGCGGACACCGGAGCTGGGATCCTGGGCGAAGAGGCAAGTGCGGAAGCGGGCGCAGCGAGCGAGGAGGGCGGCTCTCTCGCCGAGTTCGCCGGACCGCTCCTGATCGTGGCAGGCGCCGCTCTGGGCATCTACCTCACCGTCGAAGCCTGCGAAAAGGGCCCGGTTTCTACCTGTGTCGGTGATGCCGTGGGAACGGCCGTGGGCACGGGACTCGCCATCCTCTGCACCGTTGGAACCGAGGGCCTGGGCGCCGTCGGCTGCGGCATGGCCGCCGGCATCATCTCCGCCGCCCTCACCGAAGTCATTTCGCGGTACGGCCCTCAGATCGCCGCCGGGGTCGTCTCGCTGTACAACCAAGCGGCGGCGGGTATCGGCACGGCGGTAACTGCCGTCACAGCAGGCCTCGAGAGCGCCTACAGCACGCTCAGCACCGTCGCCACCTCGGTCGGCGGGGCGATCGCCACCGGGTTCAACGAAGCGACCACCGCGATATCCAGCGGGTTCCAGACCGCCATGAACACGCTGGTCGACGCGGGCTACAGCGCCGCGCAGCTCGCCACGACCCTGGCCGACGACTTCTCCGAAGGTGTCAACCAGGCGGTCGGGACGCTGGTCGACCTGGGTTACAGCATCCAGAACGTGGCGAACGCCGCCATCAACGTCTTCTCGACGAGCGCGATCCAATTCGCCCAGATCATGAAGGACGGCTTCAACTACACGGTGGACCAGGTCGCGGGCGTCCTGAAGGACGTCTACAACCTCGGCGACCAGGTGGCGGCCCAGATCCTCAAGGGCGTGAACTTCGCCGTCGACCAGGTCGCCTCGGCACTCCAGAGCGTCTACAACGACGCTGCCACCGCCGTCGCCACCGCTCTCCAGGCCATCAATTACGGCGTGGCCCAGATCGGTGCCGCGCTCCAGCAGGTGTTCGCCGAGACCGACCAGGCGGTGGCCGTCGCGCTCAAGGCGCTCGGGTACGCCGCCGACCAGGTCGCGGGTGCTCTGGTGAGCCTCTACAACGACATCGACTCGGCGGTGGCAACTGCACTCGATGATGCCGCGTACACGTTCAACCAGATCGCCTCGGCCCTCGACGTCGTGTTCAACGACGTCGGGCAGGTGGCCGCGGGCATCCTCAAGACGCTCAACACTTGCACGACCGATGGGCCGCAGGCCTGCGTCCTGGCGATCGCCGGTGCGCTGTCGACCGTCTACAGCTTCATCGACCTGGGCACGGCGCAAGTGCTCGAGAACATCGGCTTCGTCGTCAACGATGTCGCCTCGGCGATCAAGGGCGTCTACGCCGACGTCGCCACGCAAGTGGCATCGGTGCTCAAGGACATCGGCAATACCGTCACCCAGGTGGGGACAGCGCTGAACCAGGTATTCAGCGAGATCGACTCGGGCGTGGCGTCCGTGCTGAGGTCGGTGGGCTACGCCGTCGACGACGTGGCCACCGCGCTCCACAATGTGTTTGTCGAGGCCGACTCCGCCGTGGCCGGCGTGCTCCAGTCGATCGGCTACGCCGTCAGCGACGTCGCCACGGCGCTCGAGAACGTCTTTGCCGACGCGGCACAGCAGGCGGCCAGCGTGCTCAAGAGCTTCTTCTCCATCAACGACGTGAGCACGGCGCTCTCGCTCGTCTTCGGCGAGGCGGCGCAGGGTGCGGCGCAGATCCTCAAGGACATCGGCTACGACACCTCGCAGATCGCCGGTGCCCTCCAGAGCATCTTCGGCGAAGCTGCCGCCGCCGCGGCTCAGATCCTCAAGAACATCGGTGAGGCCGCTTCGGAAATCGCCTCGGCCCTCGAGACCATCTTCGGCGAGGCGGTGAACGACATCGGCAACATCCTCTCCGACATCGGGTTCAGCAGCAGCGACATCCAAGCCGTCGCCTCTGCGCTGGGATCCGCCTGGAACTCGCTCAGCAGCTTCGGCCAATCGGTGTCCAACTGCTTTACGAGCGGCTTCACCGACTGCTGAGGAACCGACGGAGCCCCTTCGCCGCCTTGGGTCGCCCGGCCGGGGTCAGAAGCCTCTGACCAGGGATTATTAGCGGACGGCCGGGCCGGCGCCCCCGGGACGATTCCGGCGGGCGGACCGGGGTCACCACCGCCAATTGCCGTGGTCACGACCGTTTAGGGTTTTTGCACCCGAGACGTAGGGTCGGGGTGCCACGGGGCGTTCCCGTGAGGTACCTGGAGGGAGCGGCGAGTGGCAAGAGCACGGGTGGTCACTGACCCCGACGGCGCGGACGGCGGTCCGAATTCGGGCTATCGGCTGACGCACCTGCGTGCCCTCGAGGCCCAGTCGATCCACATCTTCCGCGAGGTGGCCGCGGAGTTCGAGCGCCCGGTGCTGCTGTTCTCCGGGGGCAAGGACTCGATCGTCATGCTGCACCTGGCCCGCAAGGCATTCTGGCCGGCGCCCATTCCGTTCCCCGTCCTCCATGTCGACACGGGCCGCAACTTCACCGAGGTGCTCGAGTTCCGCGACCGCTACGCGGAGGCGCTGGGGGTCAAGGTGCTCGTGGCGTACGTGCAGGACGACATCGACTCGGGCCGCACGGTCGAGGACAAGTCGCCGCGGGCGACGCGCAACCGCCTGCAGACGCCGACCCTGCTGCGCGCCATCCGCGAAGGGAAGCACGACGCCGTGTTCGGCGGCGCGCGGCGCGACGAGGAGAAGGCGCGCGCGAAGGAGCGCATCTTCAGCTTCCGCGACGAGTACGGCCAGTGGGACCCGAAGAACCAGAGGCCGGAGCTGTGGAACCTCTACAACGCCCGGCACCACAAGGGCGAGCACATCCGGGTCTTCCCGCTGTCGAACTGGACCGAACTCGACGTGTGGAACTACATCGGCCAGGAGCGGATCGACACGCCGTCGATCTACCTGGCGCACAGGCGTGAGGTCGTCCAGCGCGACGGCATGCTGATGGCGGTGGGGCCGCATCTCGCGCTCGAGCCGGGCGAGACGCCCTTCGAGGCGACCGTGCGCTTCCGCACCGTGGGCGACGCCGACTGCACCGGCTGCGTCGAGTCGTCAGCTCTGACGATCGACCTCGTGATCGACGAGGTGGCGGCCACCCGGCTGACGGAGCGGGGCGCCACCCGTGCCGACGACCGCATCAGCGAGGCCGGCATGGAGGACCGCAAGCGCGAGGGGTACTTCTAAATGGAGCTCCTGCGCCTCGCCACGGCCGGCTCGGTCGACGACGGCAAGTCCACCCTGATCGGGCGGCTCCTCTACGACGCCAAAGGCATCTTCGAAGACCAGCTCGAGTCGATCCGGCGCACCAGCGAGCAACGTGGCAATCCCGAGACCGACCTGGCACTGCTGACCGACGGCCTGCGGGCCGAGCGCGAGCAAGGCATCACCATCGACGTGGCCTACCGCTACTTCGCCACGCCGAAGCGCAAGTTCATCATCGCCGACACGCCCGGGCACACCGAGTACACGCGCAACATGGTCACGGGGGCCTCGACGGCGCACGTGTCGCTGATCCTGATCGACGCCCGCAAGGGCGTGATCGAGCAGACGCGTCGGCACGCGTTCTTGTCGTCGATGCTGGGCGTCCCCCACATGGTCGTCTGCGTGAACAAGATGGACCTGATCGACTGGGACCGCGCCCAGTACGAGCGGATCCAGTCGGACTTCATGGAGTTCGCGGCCCGCCTGAACGTGCACGACATCACGTTCATCCCCATCTCGGCGCTGAACGGCGACAACGTGGTGCAGCGCTCCGAGGCCATGTGGTGGTTCCAGGGGCCGCCGTTGCTGACGCATCTCGAGTCGGTCTACATCGGCTCGGACGAGAACTACATCGACCCGCGCTTCCCCGTGCAGTACGTGATCCGGAGCCAGACGCCCGACAATCCCGACTTCCGGGGCTACGCCGGGACCGTGGCGTCCGGGATAATGCGGCCCGGCGACGAGGTACTGGTGCTGCCGACGGGGACGACGTCGCGGATCGAGTCGATCGTCACGGCCGACGGCGAGGTGCGCGAGGCCTTCCCGCCGATGGCTGTCGTGGTGACGCTGGAGGACGACATCGCGGTGTCCCGGGGGGACGTGCTGTGCCGTCCCAACAACCGGCCGACGAACACGCATGACATCGAGGCAACCGTGTGCTGGATGGACGAGCGCTCGTCACTGGCGGTCGGCCGTTCGTATCTGCTCAAGCATTCGACCCGGACGGTCCGGGCCACGATGGAGTCGCTGCAGTACCGGCTCGACGTGAACGGGCTGCGCCGCGACGACACCGTGTCGGCGCTCGAACTCAACGAGATCGGCCGCGTGTCGTTCCGCACGACGGAGCCTCTGCTCGTCGACGACTACGGCACGAACCGCACGACGGGCAGCTTCATCATCATCGACGCGCAGACGAACGCGACGGCCGGGGCGGGCGTCATCCGGGTCCTCGCGACGACGCACGCCAGCCCCAACGTGGTGCGCCACCGCGGGCGCCTGACCCGGCACGACCGCTTCGCCGCGTTGGACGCACAGGGCGCGACGGTGCTGTTCACCGGGCTGTCCGGTGCGGGCAAGTCGACGATCGCGGCGGGGGTCGAGGAGGCCTACGTGCAGAGCGGCCGCCACGCCTTCCTGCTCGACGGCGACAACCTGCGGCACGGCATCAACGGCGACCTCGGCTTCACGGACCAGGATCGCAAGGAGAACGTCCGGCGGGCCGGCGAGGTCGCCCGCATGTTCGCCGAGTCGGGCTCCTTGGCGTTGATCGCGTTGATCTGCCCGTTCGAGGAGGACCGGCGCCTGATCCGCATGCTGCACGAGGACGCGGGACTCCCGTTCGTCGAGGTCTTCGTGGACACCTCGCTCGAGGAGTGCGAGCGGCGCGACCCCAAGGGCCTCTACGCACGGGCACGGGCGGGCCAGCTGCCCGGTTTCACCGGGATCGACGCCGACTACGAGGCGCCCCCGAGCCCGGAGCTGGTGCTCGGGGCCGGCTCGGGCAGCGTCTCCGAGCAGGTGTCCCGGGTGCTCGAACTCCTGGAACGCACGCTCCGCTAGCGGGCACGGGAGTGGCCCAGAAGAACCGCCGCCAGCGCCGGCTCGAGCAGAGCAAACGGGCCCGGGCGCAGCGCACCCAGGACGCCCAGCACGGCCGCGGCGGCAGCAGCCCACGGCGGGAGCGGCACCGCCGGCGTGCGGCGTGGGCCGCACTGGCGGTGCTCGTAATCGTGATCGCCGGCATCACGCTGCCGATCGTCCTCACGTCGTCGTCGAGCCCGTCGTCGTCTCCGTCCTCGGCACGCGGCACGACGAGCGGGCCGCGGCTGTCGTCGCACGTGTTGCTCACGCTGCCGGCGGCGTCGGCGGTCGTCGAGCAGGGCGGAGTCGGCTGGGTCACCGACGACCTGCGCAATCTGCTGCTGCGCTTCGACCCGGCCACGGGCAAGGTCGAGAAGTCCGTGCAGCTGGCCGGACGGCCGGTGGCCATGGTGCGCGCGGGCGGGCAGTTGTGGGTGGCCGACGCCGTCGACAACCAAGTGGTGGAGGTGGACCCCACCACCCTCAAGATCGAAGGGAGCGTCCTGGTGCCGGCGGGACCGACCAGCCTGGCCGTGCTCGGCGGCAACGTGTGGGTGTCGTCGTTACAGGCCGGTGACGTGACGCCGATCAACGTGGCGACCGGGTCGGCGGGCACGCCGGACGCCGTGTCGGCCGGCGCGGTGCGGGTGGCTGCCGGTTACGGCTCGCTGTGGGTGACGGGGACAGCGAATGCGTTGACCCGGGCCACTCCCGCGGACGACCTGACGGGGATCCGGCAGCAGACCGTGACCGTGGGACAGGGCCCGATCGGCGTGGCGACCGGACAGGGTGCGGTGTGGGTGGCCAACGCCGCGGGCGGGACCATCTCGGCCGTGTCGCCCTCGTCGATGACGGTGACGCA
Source organism: uncultured Acidimicrobiaceae bacterium (assembly GCA_963777485.1). Lineage (GTDB taxonomy): Bacteria > Actinomycetota > Acidimicrobiia > Acidimicrobiales > RAAP-2 > Bog-473. The sequence goes on from CAVZQP010000002.1 coordinate 685,674, forward strand.
GACGTTGCACGTCGGAGGAGACCCGCTGACGGTGGCGGTGTCGGGCGGGAAGGTCTACGTGGGCGACGGAACGGCGCGGACGGTGCGGACGGTGTCGCCGGCGCCGATGTCCCAGAAGCTCGTCATCGGTACGGGCCCGCGGGTCCTGGTGCCGGTTGCCGGCGGGGTGTGGGCGGGCGGCTCGAACCCGGGCCGGGTCGTGGCGGTGGCGCCCGGATGAGCGGCGTCGTCGAGCGCTTCTTCGAGCACCTGAGCGCGCGGGACTGGGTCGCGTTGCGGGGTGACCTGGCGCCGGACGTCGAACGGGTCGGACCCTTCGGTGACAGGGTGGCCGGGCGTGACCGCTACCTCGCCATGCTCGAAGCAGCGGTGCCCACTGACTACCGCAACGACATCCACCTCATCACGTACGCGTCGGACGGCCGCGCTGCCTTCGCGCGGGTGACCGAGCACCTCCGCTACCCTGACCGGTCGCTCCACCTCGAGGAGGCGTACGCGTTCGGCCTCGACGCTGAAGGCCTCGTGAACCGGGTCGAGGTGTTCTGGCAGACGCCGCAGGAGCGGTAGGAGCCGGTTGAAGCGCCAGCGATTTCGTCCCATGATGCTCCCGATGGAGCGGAGGTACGAGGAGTGGGACCGGGACCTGACCCTGGTGCGGGCCGCCGCCCGGGACCTGAACGTGGCCGAGATAAGCCTGCGCCACCAGGTGGGTGTGGCCCGCCGCAGCGGACACTCGTGGCCGGCAATCGGCCTCGTGCTCGGGATGTCCGAGCGGGATGCCCGGGACAGGTTCGGGTGGCCGGACGATGACGCGCCGCAGTAGGGGTTGAGCTCGCCGTGCCACGGACCGTGACCCAGGACGCACTCGAATTCTATGCTGCTCCGGGACGCTTCACCACGCTGGAGCGCGACATGTTCGCCTCGGACGACATCGAGCGAGTCGTCGAAGTCGTGCAAGGGTTGTTGGTCTACGACGTCGTCGCGCAGCCCTTTTACGGCGTGGAGCTCGAGCCGGAGCAGGCAGAGGCCATCCACGAGCGGGACACGGCGCGCTACCTCGCGATCGCCCGCGCTCTGGACCCCCGCCCGTTCGACGAGACCCGGCCCCCAGGGAGCCGGGTCGGCGCGCGCTGCCATGCGTTCAGCCGGGTCACCGTCGCGTTTCTCCGCGCCGCAGGCGTGCCGGCTCGGGCCCGCTGTGGGTTCGGGGCGTACTTCCGGCCCGGTTGGTTCGAGGACCACTGGGTGGCGGAGTACTGGAACGCGACCGAGAGCAGATGGCAGATGGTCGACGCGCAGCTCGATGCGACATGGCGGAAGATGCTCGATTTCCAGGGTGACCTGATGGACATCTCTGCGACGGAGTTCGTCACCGCCGGTGCAGCATGGCGGGCGTGGCGGAACGGGGACCTCGATGCGTCACGGTGCGGCCTCTCCGCGATCGACGAGCACGGCGCGTACTGGATCGCCGGAAATCTCCGCTTGGACTTCGCCTCGTTGAACAAGGTCGAGATGCTCCCCTGGGACGTGTGGGGTGCCCACTGGGAACCGGGAGGGGAACCGACCGACGCGCAACTCGCACTCTTCGACGAGGTGGCGGCGCTCGCGGTGGATGTCGACCGCAGGTTCGGCGATGTGCGGGAGCGCTACGACACGGACGAGGAGTTGCGCGTGGGCGCTGAGGTCTTCAACGTGCTCCGGTGCCGAATGGAGACGGTGTAGGGCTACCGGCCTTTGACCGCTGTGCGCGCCCGGTCGACCACGCCAGCCACGGCGCCCACGATCAAGTTGGCAGGTGGCTCGTCCGGTGAGCGGGGATGCGGTCGTGTGGGCGCCAGACGCTTCCCGGCGGCCAGCTGTGCGCCCAGTTCCACCAGAGCCTTGCGGCTCATCCCGGCCCTCATCTCGGGGAACAGCTCCTGCTCTTCCTCCCGGACGTGATGCCGCACGCTCTCGATCAACACGGTCACCTTGGCGTCGAATCGCTCGTCTTCCGGAGCCATTCGCTCCAATTCCGAAAGGATCCATTTCGCAACATGATGCTCCTCGATCGCCTCGAGGGCGTCGTCTTCGGCTTTCGGCAGATCTCGACGCACCGCCGGGTACAGGAACTGCTCTTCGATGGCCGCATGGACCGAAAGCTCGCGGATGATGTCGTCCACCAGCTTGCGCTTGGTGCGATGCGCCGTGTCTCCGGACTTCTCGAACGACTTGAACAGCTTCTCGACCGTCCGATGATCGGCCTTCAGGAGCGCTATCGCGTCCCGCCGCGTCGAGGTGGTGTGACGTGCTGTTGGTGCACCACCGCGAGCCGTCGAACCGCCATGACGGACTGACGACGCACGTTTCGCCGCCGGGCGTGCGGTCCTCTTCACCGACCGGGACGCCTTCTTCGCCGGCCCCGTGGCCTTCTTCGCCGACCGCGTCACCTTCGTTTTGGCCTGGCTGACTGCCACTACCGTATCCTCCTCGTCTTCCGGTACTCGTCTCGACTGCACCACCTTCTACCCGGCGTGCCAAGGCCGAAACGCTCGTGCGGGCACCCCCGTCCCCGTGCGCCGCCGGCGCAGAAGCATGAACGCGTGCCAACCCGTCGCGCTGCCGGGCCGCAACGTCCTCGCGCTACCTTCGCGCGATGCGGCTTCGATCGAAGATGCTCGCCCACCTCGAACGCCTGCCGTCAACCTCAAGGGTCGCGTGGTCAGCTGCTCTCGGGGTCGTCGCGGGAATCGTGGCGGCGTTCTTCACGATTGCGCAAGCCGCCGCACTGATCGGCTGGACGGTTGCGGCTGCGAGCTATCTGCTGGCCGTGTGGCTGACCATCTTGCCTCTCGGACCTGAGGCCACGGAGCGCCGAGCCACTCGGCTCGACCCCAGCAGAGCCGTGGCCGACGCCATCGTGGTCAGCGCCGGGGTAGCGATACTCGCCGCGGTGGCGTTGGCCCTCGTCCGTGCCGGAGGTGCGCACGGCGGGACCAAGGCGTACCTCCTGGCCATCGGACTCGTCAGCGTCATGTTCAGCTGGTTGGCTGTCCACACCATCTTCACCCTCGTCTACGCGCGGCTCTACTACGTCGACGAGGTGGGTGGGATCGACTTCAACGAAGAGGACAAGCCGGACTACGTGGACTTCGCCTACCTGGCCTTTACGATCGGCATGACCTTCCAGGTGTCCGACACGAACCTCACGGCGAAGGCAGTCCGGCGGGCCGCCTTGCGCCATGCCCTGGTGTCCTACCTGTTCGGCGCGGTGATCGTCGCCCTCGTGATCAACATCGTCGCGAGCATTCTCTGACTGCTACTCCTGCACCAGCTCGATCAGCGTCCCGAACGATGTCTTCGGGTGCACGAAGGCGACCGTCGTCCCGCGGGAACCGGGCCGCGGCGCCTCGTCGATGACGCGTCCACCGGCGTCCTTCACGGCTTGGAGGGCGACCCCGCAGTCGTCAACGCGGTAGCCGACGTGGTGGAGGCCCTCTCCTTTCGAGGCGAGATACTTCGCCACCGGTGAGTCGTCCCGGATCGGGGTGAGCAACTGGACATAGGAGTCCGCCACCTTGAGGAGCGCCTCCTCGACGCCGTCGGACTCGACCCTCTCGCGGTGGTCGACGGTGGCGCCGAAGACCTCGGCGTACCAGGCGATGGCCGCCTCGAGGTCGTTGACGGCGATGGCGACGTGGTCGATCTCGGTCAGCAGGTCGTTCACGCGCCGTGCCTCCGGAACAGCGTGATGCGGTCCTCGCCGATCTTGGCCCGGAGCTCGGGGTCGTCGATGCCGAGCCCCTCCTGCGGCGCCAGGCAGAGCACGCCGATCTTGCCCTCGTGCAGGTTGTGGTGGACCTGGTACGCGGCCTCGCCCACTTCTTCGAGGGGATAGACAGCGGAGAGGGGCGGCAGGACCTTGCCGTCGTAGACCAACTGGTTGGCATCCCAGGCCTCGCGGTAGTTGGCGAAGTGCGAGCCCTTGATCGTCTTGAGCTTCATCCAGAGGTGGCGGTTGTCGTATTCGATCATGTAACCCGACGTCGCCGCGCAGGTCACGATGGTGCCGGCCCGCTTGCAGGCGAAGACCGATGCGCCCATGGTCTGGCGACCCGGATGCTCGAAGACGATTTCGGGCTCGCCGCCCACCAACGCGCGGATGTCCTTGCCGAAGCGGCGCCACTCCGACTCGTCCTGGGTGTGCTCGTCGGCCCAGAACTTGTAGTTGGCCGCCCGTCGGTCGATGACCGCCTCCACGCCGAGATCGTTGAGCAACTTCACTTTCTCGGGCGATGACACCACACCGATCGGCGTCCCGCCGCCGTTGAGCACGTGCTGCACCGCGTAGCTGCCGAGGCCGCCGCTGGCGCCCCAGACGAGCACCTTGTCGCCCTGCGTCATGCGGGCGCCATTGGGGGAGACCAGCATGCGGTAGGCCGTCGAGTTGCACAGCGCGTTGATCGCCGCCTCCTCCCAACTGAGGTGCCGGGGCTTGGGCATGATCTGGTTGGCCTTGACGAGCGTGATGTCCGCCAGGCCGCCGAAGTTGGACTCGAAGCCCCAGATGCGCTGATTGGCCGCCAGCATGGAGTCGTCGTGCGCCGAGGGGTCCTGATCGTCGACGTGGTTGCAGTGGATGGTGACCTTGTCACCGACCTTCCAGTTGCGGACGGCCGAACCGGTGCGCAGGATCACGCCCGAGGCGTCGGAACCGACGACGTGGTAGTCGAGCGCGTGACGTGCGGCCCACGTGCCCTCCTTGGCGAGCCGGTCCAGGAAGCCGAACGTCGGGAGCGGCTCGAAGATCGAGGTCCATACCGTATTGAAGTTGATGGCCGAGGCCATCACCGCCACGTAGGCCTCGTCGGGTGCCAGCTCGGGCAGCGCCACATCCTCGACGTGGAGGGACTGGCGGGGGTCCTTGTCCGACGACTCCATGCCGGCGAACATGTCGACCTCGCTGCGCTTGACCAGGGCGGCCCGGTAGTGGTCGGGCATCTCGAGTTTGGCCAGCTCATCTGCGGGCGCGTCGGCGACGACTGCTTCGAGGATCTCGCTCATGTGCCCCGACGATAGTTGGCCGGTACGATGTGGTTTCCGGCCGGTAACCAGACCGGCGGGCAACCCGGAGGTGCAGGGAATGGCTGAGGCCGTCATCGTCGCAGGAGCTCGGACCCCGATCGGGAAGTTGTCGGGCGCGTTTGCCGGGTTCACGGCGATGGACCTGGGCGGGTTCGCCATCGCCGAGGCGCTGCAGCGAGCCGGCGTTGCACCCGACCAGGTGGACTACGTCCTGATGGGCCAGGTCATCCTCGCCGGCCAGGGCCAGATCACGGCGCGCCAGGCCGCGGTGAAGGGCGGCATCCCCATGAGCGTCCCGGCCAACACCATCAACAAGGTGTGCCTCTCGGGCCTCAACACGATCTACCTGGCCGACCAGATGATCCGGGCCGGGGACGCCGAGATCGTCGTGGCCGGTGGCATGGAGTCCATGACCCAGGCGCCCCATCTGCTGCCCGGGGCGCGGGCCGGGTTCCGTCTCGGCGACGGCACCCTCGTCGACTCGATGATGTACGACGGGCTGACCGACTCGTTCGACCACATCGCGATGGGCCTCTCGACCGAGCAGCACAACCAGAACACCGCGAAGGTCTCGCGCGAACGGCAGGACACGTTCGCCGCGGCGAGCCATGAGAAGGCGGCCGCCGCGATCAAGGAGGGGCGCTTCGCCGAGGAGATCGTCCCCGTGGAGGTGCCCCAGCGCAAGGGCGACCCGCTCGTGGTCGACACCGACGAGGGCGTTCGTCCCGGCACCACGGCTGAGTCCCTGGGGGGGTTGCGGCCGGCGTTCGACAAGAACGGCAGCATCACCGCCGGCAACTCGTCGCAGATCTCCGACGGCGGCTGCGCCGTCATCGTCATGTCGGCCGACAAGGCCAAGGAGCTGGGCGTCGCGCCGCTCGGCAAGGTGGTCGGTTACGGCATGGTCGCCGGGCCCGACAACTCGCTGCTCACCCAGCCGTCGCGGGCGATCCTCAAGGCCGCCGGCAAGGCCGGGACCGACCTGGGCGGCATCGACCTCTTCGAGATCAACGAGGCCTTTGCCGCCGTCGGCCTGGCGTCGGTGGACGACCTCGGCATCGACGAGGACAAGGTCAACGTGAACGGCGGGGCCATCGCGCTCGGCCACCCGGTCGGCATGTCCGGCACCCGCCTCGCGCTCACCGCGCTGCTCGAGCTGCGCCGGCGCGGCGCGTCGACGGCAGCCGTCGCGCTCTGCGGTGGTGGCGGACAGGGTGACGCCGCCATCCTGCGCGCACTCTGAGCCGGGCCCGGTCCCCTCGTCAGCCGTCGTAGGGCGGCGCCATCATGGCGACCAGCTTTGCGCTGCCCACGGTGACGTCGTTCCAGCGCTCCACCTTGAAGGTGTAGACGCCGAGCGCGCACGTGGGGAAGCCGGTGCGCACGGCCAGCGACAGGCCCTTCTTGTCGACCGGTGCGAGGAGCCCCTGCGAGAGCGAGTGCGCCGTCGGGTTGTGCCCGACGACGACCACCGCGTCGGCGCCGTCGTCGAGCTCCTGCACGTACGCCAGTACCTCGTCCGAATCGGCCCCGTACAGCCCGTCGTAAAAGAAGCATTCGGGGGGATCGTCCATGCCGGCGAAGGCCAGGTCCGCCGTCGCCCTGGTGCGGGCCGCCGGCGACACGAGGGCGACCTTCGGCCGCGGGACCCTCTTGAGCGCCGGCCCGAGGCCCTCCCCCTTGCCCGCGAAGAGGCGCCCCAGCGCGGTGCCGTCGCGACGCCCCCGCGGCGCGAGCACCCGGTCGAAGTCGGCGCCGCCCGGCGGCGGATCGGTCACCGTCTTGGCGTGCCGGAGCAGCCAGAGGGTGCGGGCCGCAGACTTCGGTGTCATTACCCGAGGGCGAACGCGCGATGGAGGCAGCGCACGGCCCGCTCGACGTCGGTGGCGGCGACGATGCACGACGTCCTGATTGTCGACGTCGAGATCATGTCGATGTTGATTTCCTCGTCGGCCAGGGTCTCGAACATCGTGGCCGCGATGCCCGGGTGCGACCGCATCCCGACCCCGATGAGCGACACCCGGGCCACCGCGGCATCCGACGTCACCCCCGTCGCACCGAGCTCGTCGGCGTGGGCCTGGGCTGTCTCGACCGCCATCGCCAGGTCGTCGTTGGGGACGGTGAACGAGATGTCCGTCGTGCCCTGCGCCGAACTGTTCTGCACGATCATGTCGACGATGATCGACTTGTCCGCCAGCGGGCGGAAGAGACGGGCGGCCACGCCGGGGTGATCGGGAAGACCGCTGACCGTGACCTTGGCCTCCGACGTGTCGTGGGTCACGGCGGTGACGACGGCTTCCTCCATGTCTGCATCCTCCTCGACGACCCAGGTGCCGGGCTCCCAGGTGAAACTGCTGCGCACGTGCAGCGGGACATTGTGGTTGCGGGCGAACTCGACCGCGCGCAGCATCAGCACCCGCCCGCCGGTCGCCGCCATCTCGAGCATCTCGTCGAAGGAGACACGGTTGAGGCGGTGCGCCTCGGGCACGATCCGCGGGTCGGCCGTGAAGACGCCGGTGACGTCGGTGTAGATCTCGCAGACGTCCGCCTCGAGGGACGCCGCCAGCGCAACCGCCGTCGTGTCCGACCCGCCCCGCCCGAGGGTGGTGATCTCGCGGTCGATCGAGACGCCCTGGAACCCCGCTACCACCGGCACCCGCCCCGCCGCGAGGGCGTCGCGCAAGCGGTCGCCCTTGACCTCCTTGATCTTGGCCCGAGTGTGGTCGCCGTCGGTGATGATCCCGACCTGGCTCCCGGTGAAGGACTGCCCCTCGACCCCGAGGTCGGCCAGCGCCATCACCAGCAGGGACATCGTGATCCGCTCGCCCGTGCTGACGAGCATGTCGTACTCGCGGGGCGGTTGGGTTGTGCTCACCGAGTCGGCCAGATGGATCAGGTCGTCGGTCGTCGTGCCCATGGCGCTCACCACGGCGACCACGTCGGCACCCTGCCGCCGCGTCCGCGCGATGTGGTCGGCGACGGCCCGGATCCTGTCCGCGTCGCCGACGGAGGTACCCCCGAACTTCTGGACGACCAGCGGCATCGCCCGAGGCTACCGACTGCGCACGGGCGTCATCGGCGAAGGCCCAGGCCGGAGCACGGCTGAGTCACTAGGGCGGCCCGCGGCCGACCGGGGGCCACTCCCGCGATTGGATAGGGTCTGCGCCCGTGCCCAGCGAGAAACGAGCCCGCCAGCGCGCGGCCAGAGAGGCCCGGCTGGCCGCCGAGGCCCAGGCGGCCAAGCGCCGCAGGCAGATCCGCAACACGATCATCGTGGTCGTCGTCCTCGGGGCCATCGTGGGGATCGCCTTCGCCGTGTCGAGCGGCAACAACCCCGTCGGCAAGCAGTCCTCGACCTCGACGACGGCGAGCTCGGCGGCCAAGACGAACGCCAACCTCCAGGCCGAGGCGAACGCCGCCGCGGTGAAGGCCGGTTGCCCGGCGAGCCCCACCACGCCCGCCAACCAGCAGCACTACACCGCCGCACCGGCGATGACGATCGACACGACGAAGAACTACTCGGCCACCGTGAAGACCACCACCGGCACCTTCGTCATCGGGCTCAACGCCCAGGCTGCCCCCAAGACGGTGAACAACTTCGTCTTCCTGGCGGAGAAGGGGTTCTTCCGCTGCAACTCCTTCTTCCGCGTCATCCCAGGGTTCGTCAACCAGACCGGCAACCCCGCACAGACCAACGCGAGCAGCAGCACCAGCGGCGCGTCCTACACGCTGCCCGCCGAGAACCTGCCGGCCACGGGTACCTCCTCCAAGCCGGCCTACCCCAACGGCTCGGTGGCGATGGCCACGTCGTCGGCGGGCGTGAGCGGCAGCCAGTTCTTCATCGTGACCGGGGCCCAGGGCGAGAGCCTGCCGAACTCGTACCCACTGTTCGGTCTCGTCACTTCGGGTATGAACGTCGTGCAGACGATCAGCCAGCAAGGGTCGTCGTCCGGCACCCCGCCGACCGTCACACAACGCATCCTGTCCGTCACCATCCACGAATCCTGAGGTCGCCCACCATGGCCACGCCCACCCCGCCCAACCCCGACGGCTCGAGCCCGCAGCAGCGGAAGTTCGACGAGGAGCCGCCGATGCTCATCGACACGGCCAAGCGCTACGTCGCCACCATGGTCACGTCGCACGGCACGATGGTCATCAACCTCGACCCGCTCGCGGCGCCGCGCGCGGTCAACAGCTTCGTCTTCCTGGCTCGCTACCACTACTTCGACGGCATCGTGTTCCACCGCATCATCCCGGGCTTCGTCCTCCAGGGTGGTGATCCCACCGGTTCGGGTTCGGGCGGCCCCGGGTACCGCTTCTCGGACGAACTGCCGCAGGCGGGCCGCTACCAGGTCGGCTCGCTGGCCATGGCCAACGCGGGGCCCGACACCAACGGCAGCCAGTTCTTCGTCATCAGCGGAAACGACGGGGTGCGTCTCCCGCCGCTTTACTCGCTCTTCGGCGAGGTGGTGACCGGCCTCGACGTCGTCGCCAAGGTCGATGCCGTCGGCAGCCGTTCAGGCACGCCCAAAGAGCGCGTCGTCATCGAGAGCGTCACCATCGAAGAGAAGGACTGAACGCGCTCAACCCCTGAGCGCGGCGAGGCCTTCGGTCTGCGACCCGCCGACGAACACCACCGGCGTCCCCGCGCCTTCCGCGCGCCAGGCACCCGCGCCGTCGCGGACGAGCGCGGTGCGCGCCGGCAGGGCCACCACCGGCAACGCGGCCGGCGCCATCGCAACCGTGCGCTCGAGTTTCTGGCCGTGCGCGTCGTCGTGCTCGTCGCCGAAGTGGGGGACCACGGTGAGGTTGTCGACCAGGCCGAGCCCGAGCGTCAGTGCGCCGCCGCGCGGGTCCACCATCGGGTCCGTCAGCACCATCGCGCCGGCCCCCGCGCCCGCGACCACGGCTCCGCCGAGCCAGGCCGTTCGTAGCGCGTCGAACACCGCCGACTTCTTCAGTGCGGCCCGGAGGTGGAGGGGCGAGCCGCCGGCCAGGTAGACGAAGCGGGCCCGGGCCAGCGCGGCGGCCATGCCGGGGTCCTCGGCTGAGGCCCGGTCGACCACCATCAGGCCCTCGACCTGAGCCCCGAGCGGGGCGAACCACTCGGCTGCACGCAGCACCACCCGTTCGGGGTGCTGGTAGGCGGCGGCCGTCGGCAGCACCACCACGTCGGTGCCACCCGACGCCGCCAGGAGGGTGGCGTCGAAGCTGCAACCCTCGGTCCATTCGTCGCCCCCCACCAGGGCCAGCGTGCCGGTCGAGTCCATGGCGCCACTTTGGCACGCCCGGCCCGGCCGTCCCGGCTTCGACTGCGGCGGTTACCGGCCGGTAGCCTTGGCTCCCATGTCGATCACACGGGTGGGAATCATCGGTTCGGGAATCATGGGCTCGGGCATCGCCGAGGTCGCCGCGGCGACGGGACACGAGGTCGTACTGCGGAGCCGGAGCCAGGCGAGCGCCGACGCCATGGTGGCCGGTCTGGAGAAGTCGCTGGCCAAGCAGGTGGAGAAGGGAAAGCGCGACGAGGCCGAGGCCAAGGAGATCGCCGGACGCGTGCGGGCCACGACCCATCTGGGGGAGCTGACCGAAATGGACCTGGTGATCGAGTCTGTCGTCGAGGACCTCGCGGTCAAGAAGGACCTCTTCGCCGAGCTCGACAGCGTCTGCAAGCCCGCGACGATCCTGGCCACCAACACCTCGACCCTGCCCGTCGTCGAGATGGCCATGGCGACCGAGCGCCCCGAGCTCGTGTGCGGGGTGCACTTCTTCAACCCGGCGCCCGCCATGGCGCTGGTCGAGGTGGTGCGGCCGATCACCGCCAACGACGCCACCGTGCAGGCGGCGGTCGCCTTTGCCCAGAAGTGCGGCAAGGATCCCGTCGAGGTCAAGGACCAGGCGGGCTTCATCGTCAATGCGCTGCTCTTCCCCTACCTCAACAACGCCGTGCGCCTGCTCGAGGGCGGCGTCGCGACCCGCGAGGGCATCGACGCCGCCATGAAGGGAGGATGCGGGTTCCCGATGGGGCCGTTCGCGCTCCTCGACCTCGTCGGCCTCGACACGTCCCTTGCAATCCTCGACGCGCTCTACGAGGAATACCGCGACCCCAACTACGCCGCGGTGCCGCTGCTGCGCCGCCTGGTCACCTCGGGCCAGCTGGGTCGCAAGACGAAGAAGGGCTTCTACGACTACAACCGGTGATCGCGCCGAACGGGCGCGAAAGGCGGGCACAATGGTTGGTGCACCACACCGTCTGGAGGTGAGCTGATGGCGACGGAAAAGGAGCGCGACGCGCCCTGGGTGATGCGCACCTACTCCGGCCACTCCTCCGCGCGTGCCTCGAACGAGCTCTACCGCACCAACCTGGCGAAGGGTCAGACCGGGCTCTCCATCGCGTTCGACCTGCCGACGCAGACCGGGTACGACCCCGACGCGCCCGAAGCCGCCGGCGAGGTGGGCAAGGTCGGCGTTCCGGTGGCGCACCTCGGCCACATGGAGGAGCTCCTCGACCAGATCCCCGTGGCGGACATGAACACCTCCATGACGATCAACGCGACCGCGGCCTGGCTGCTGGGCCTCTACGTCGCCCACGCCGAGGACATCGGCGTCGCCCCCGCGCTGCTCGCCGGCACCACGCAGAACGACATCGTCAAGGAGTACCTGAGCCGGGGGACGTACATCTTCCCGCCCGGACCGAGCCTGCGGCTCACGGTGGACACCATCGCCTACACGGTGCGCCACGCGCCGAAGTGGAACCCGATCAACGTGTGCAGCTACCACCTTCAAGAGGCCGGGGCGACGCCGGTGCAGGAGCTGGCGTACGCGCTGGCCACGGCCATCGGCGTGCTCGACGGCGTGCGCGCGTCGGGCAAGGTCAACGAGAGCGAGCTGCCCGCCGTGGTCGGGCGGATCAGCTTCTTCGTGAACTCGAGCGTCCGCTTCGTCGAGGAGACCTGCAAGATGCGGGCCTTCACGCGGATGTGGGACCGCATCTGCCGCGAGCGCTACGGCGTCGAGGACCCCAAGCTGCGACGGTTCCGCTACGGCGTCCAGGTCAACTCACTCGGCCTGACCGAACAGCAGCCCGAGAACAACGTGCAGCGCATCGTCCTCGAGACGCTCGGGGTCACGCTGTCGAAGGACGCCCGCGCCCGCGCCATGCAGCTGCCGGCGTGGAACGAGGCGCTCGGGCTGCCGCGGCCGTGGGACCAGCAATGGTCGCTCCGCATCCAGCAGGTGCTCGCGTTCGAGTCCGACCTCCTCGAGTACGACGACATCTTCGAGGGGTCCAAGGTCATCGAGGCCAAGACGGCCGAGCTCGTCGAGGAGGCCACGGCCGAGCTCGACGACGTGCAGGAATTGGGAGGCGCGTTCGAGGCCATCGACGAGCTGAAGCGCCGCCTCGTGCGTAGCCAGGCGGAGCGCGTGCGCCGCATCGAAGTCGGCGAGCTCAAGGTGGTCGGCGTCAACTCCTTCACCGAGACGGCGACGTCGCCGCTGCTCGGTGACGGCGAGATCGAGAACATCCTCAAGGTCGACCATCGCGTGGAGGCCGAGATGATCGCGGACGTCGAGCGTTGGCGCACCACGCGCGACAACGAGAAGGTGCGGGCCGCGCTCGACGAGTTGCGGCGGGTGGCCGAGGACGACGGCCCCGAGGGCAACGTGATGCCGGTCACCATCGCCCTCGCCCACGCGGGCGGCACGACGGGGGAGTGGGCCGGCGCGCTGCGCGAGGTCTTCGGCGAGTTCCGCGCCCCCACCGGTGTCGGTGGCGGCGTCGGCCGCCGCGGCGAGGAGCTCGCGCCGATCCGTATCCGCACCCGGCAATTGGCCGAGCGGACGGGCGGGCCGCCGCGCCTGCTCGTGGCGAAGCCCGGCCTCGACGGGCATTCCAACGGTGCCGAGCAGATCGCCGTCGCCGCACGCGACGCCGGGTTCGAGGTGATCTACCAAGGCATCCGGCTGACCCCGGAGCAGATCGTGGCGGCGGCGCTCGACGAGGACGTCGACATCGTCGGCCTCTCCATCCTCTCGGGCTCCCACCTCGAGCTGGTGCCCGACGTCCTCGACCGCCTCCGCGCGGCCGGCAGCACCGCCGCAGTCGTGCTCGGCGGCATCATCCCGCCCGACGACGCCGAGCTGCTGATCGGCAAGGGCGTGGCGTCCGTCTACACGCCCAAGGACTACTCCTTCGACGCCATCATGGAGGACCTGGTGGCGCTGGCGGAGCGCCAGCGCGCCGCCACTCGCGCGTAAGCCGCGCCATTTGGCGCCAGGTCACCGGCACCGCCCCCAGCGCGATCGCCTCGGCGCGGAGGATCTCGGGCAGGTCGTAGTGGTTCAACGCGGCGGAGCGCCGGTGGACCTGGTACCCGCGGCGGGGGATGCCGAGCGCCGCCGCCATGGCGTGGAGCTCGCCGGGGTCGTCGGCCAGCAGATGGGACCAGCGGTCGGCCCGGCCGCGGACGGTGGCCGGCTGCCGCCAGTCGTCGACGTAGACGGTCAGCGGCCGGTCCAGGGCCGGTCGCGGCTGACCGGCACGGGCTTGTTCCACCAGCGGCCGCTGAAGCGCCAGGCTTCGTGTACCGGTTGCTGCTCGTCGGGCGCGGCAAGCCGGGGCCACGCCAGCTGCACGGCCGACGCGATCGCCGCGAGCACCGCCGGGTCGGGTTCGGGCCGCGGCCGCAGGGAGAGCTGCGCCGGGTCGTCGGCGGCGGCGCTCACAACGGGACGTTGCCGTGCTTGCGCCGCGGCAGGTCCTCGCGCTTGGACGCCAGGATGTCGAGGCTGCGGCAGATGACGGTGCGGGTGTCGGCCGGCGAGATCACGTCGTCGATGTAGCCGCGCTCGGCCGCGATGTACGGGTTGGCGTAGCGCTCGGTGTACTCGTCGATCAGCTCGGCGCGGCGCTGCGCCGGGTCGGCCGCCTCGGCCAGCTCGCGGCGGTAGACGATGTCGACCGCGCCGTTCGGGCCCATGACCGCCAGCTCGGCCGAGGGCCAGGCGAAGGCAAGGTCCGCGCCGATCGACTTGGAGTTCATGACGACGTACGCGCCGCCGTACGCCTTGCGCGTGATGATCTGGATGCGCGGCACCGTCGCCTCGCAGTAGGCGTAGAGCAGCTTGGCGCCGTGGCGGATGATGCCGCCGTACTCCTGGTCGGTGCCCGGGAGGAAACCGGGCACGTCGACGAACGTCAGCAGCGGGATGTTGAACGCGTCGCACACGCGCACGAAGCGCGAGGCCTTCTCGGAAGAGTCGATGTCGAGGACACCGGCCAGCACTGCCGGCTGGTTGCCGACGATGCCCACGACGCGCCCGTTCATGCGCGCGTATCCGCAGGTGATCGACATGGCCCAGTGCCGGTGCACTTCGAAGTATTCGCCGTCGTCCACCACGGCACTGATGATCTTCTTCATGTCGTAGGGCTGGTTGGGTGACATCGGCAGGAAGTCGATGAGCTCGGTGACCTCGCGGTCGGGCTCGTCGCCCGTCGGCTCCACCGGCGGTTCCTCGAGGTTGTTCGACGGGAGGAACGACAGGAGATGCCGCACCTCGTCGAGGCAGGCCTTCTCGTCGGGCGCCACGAAGGTGGCGACCCCGGACTTGGTGGCGTGGCTCATGGCGCCGCCGAGCTCTTCGAGCGTGACGTCTTCGCCGGTCACCGTCTTCACGACGTCAGGGCCCGTGATGAACATGTGCGAGGTGCCCTGCACCATGAAGATGAAGTCGGTCATGGCGGGCGAGTACACGGCGCCGCCGGCGCACGGGCCGAGGATCACGCTGATCTGGGGGATGACGCCCGACGCCGCGACGTTGCGGTGGAAGATGCCCCCGTAGGAGTGCAGCGAGACCACGCCCTCCTGAATCCGCGCGCCGGCCCCGTCATTGAGGCCGATCATCGGGACCCCGGTGGACGCCGCGAGGTCCATGACCTTGTGGATCTTCTCGGCGAAGACCTCGCCCAGTGCGCCGCCGAAGACCGTGAAGTCCTGGCTGAACAGGCAGACCCGGCGTCCGTCGATCGTCCCGAAGCCGGTCACGACGCCGTCGGTGTAGGGGCGGTTGTCCTCGAGGCCCATGCCATGGGCCCGGTGCCGGGCCAGCATGTCGAGCTCCTGGAACGACCCTTCGTCCAGCAGGTACTCGATCCGCTCCCGGGCGGTCAGCTTGCCCTTGGCGTGGTGGCGCTCGACAGCCCGGGGGCTTCCGGCGTTGAGGGCCTCGTTCTTGCGTTCGGCCAGCTCGGCCAGGCGTTCGGCCATGGAGTGTTCCATGGGTTTGAGGGTACAGCTGACCGGGTGCCGCCTGAAATTGGGACCGTAAGAGACCGAACGAGAAGGCGTTCTAATTCTCAACGGAAAATACCTGGTCCCACCAGGAAAAAGATCAGGCGCCGGGGCCGAGGGGCCCGGACCGACCGCCCGACTGCAATGGGGGGGAGACGATGACGCTTCTGCAAGTAGCGGAAGCCGAGGTTCGATTCGGAGGTGTGCACGCGCTGCGGGGCGTGAACCTCGACGTCGCGCCCGGCATCGTCACGGGTCTCATCGGCCCCAACGGCGCGGGGAAGACCACCTGCTTCAACGCCATCTGCGGGCTGCAGAGCCTCAACGGCGGCTGCATCACCTTCGACGGCACCGACATGACGGCCCTCAAGCCCCATCAGCGCGCCCGGCTCGGCATCGCCCGCACGTTCCAACGCCTCGAGGTCTTCGGCTCGCTGTCGGTGCGCGAGAACGTGCTCGCCGCCGCCGAGATCCGGCGCCGCTGGTCTCGTGACCGCTCCGACGCCGCCGCCAACGCCGACGGCGTCCTGTCGTTGGTCGGGCTGAGCTACCTGGCCGACCGGCCGGCCGACACGCTCCCCACCGGCCAGGCCCGGCTGCTCGAACTCGCCCGCGCCCTGGCCACGCGGCCCCGCCTGCTCCTCCTCGACGAGCCGTCGTCCGGCCTCGACGACAGCGAGAGCGACGAGCTGGGTGACCTGCTCTGCCAGCTGGCCCGGGCCGGCATGGGCGTGCTGCTGGTCGAGCACGACATGGGCCTCGTGATGCGCGTGTGCGCCCAGATCAACGTCCTCGATTTCGGTGCCGTGCTGATGGTCGGTGGCCCGGACGAGGTCCGGGCCGACGAGCGGGTGCGTGCCGCCTACCTGGGTGCGGCCGACGACCCCGAGGAGAGCGCGATCGCGGACGACGACGACGGCGACGGCGCGGCGATCCCGGCGACGGCAGGGACCCATGGCTGAGACGGCGCCGAACACGCCGCCGCCGGTGCTCGAGCTCCGGCGCGTGCACGCGGGGTACGGCCAGATCGAGGTGCTGCACGGCATCGACCTCGCCGTGACCACTGGCTCGGTGCTCGCGCTCCTGGGTCCCAATGGCGCCGGCAAGTCCACGACGCTCAAGGTCGCGAGCGGCCAGATGGAGCCGACGAAGGGCTGCTTCCATGTACTCGGCCGCCACGTGAACGGCATGCGCCCCGACCGGCTCGCCCGCGCCGGGCTCTGCACGCTGCCCGACGGGCGCGGCATCTTCCCGAACCTGACGGTCATGGAGAACCTACGGCTGATGACCTACGGCGGCCCCTCCCGCTCGCACGTCGAGCACATGGCCTTCACCCGATTCCCCCGGCTGGCCGAGCGGCGCCACCAGCTGGCCGGGACGCTCTCGGGCGGAGAGCAGCAGATGCTGGCCATGGCCCGCACGCTCAGCGTCGAGCCCGCGGTGTTGCTCCTCGACGAGATCTCCATGGGCCTCGCCCCGATGATCGTCGACGAGCTCTATGCGCTGGTGAAGCAGATCGCCGACGAAGGCGTGGCCGTGATCCTGGCGGAGCAGTTCGCCGCCACCGCGCTTGGCGTCGCGACCGACGTCGCCGTCGTGGTCCAGGGCCGCATCGTCGTCGCCGGCAAGCCGGACGAGCTACCCGACGACCTCTCCGACGCCTATCTGGGAGGCGCCGCCGCGTGAACGCTCTGTCGCCTCTCCGCCGGCTCGTGGTGCTGGGTGCGTCCTCGGCGCTCTTGGTCACCGGCGGCTCGGGGCTGCTCGCCCTCGCGATGTCCGACGGGCCCGCCGGTGCCGACAACAGCCTGGGCGGGTTCACGGTCAACGCGCTGGCCGAGTCGATCTCGGTGCAGTACGAGCAGCCCAACTTCCCGGTCCCGGCCACGCCGTCGCTGGAGTTCGACGAGGGCTATGCGGCGTCGTCGGACAACTACGGCCCGACCGGATCGGCCACGGCCTCGACGCTCTACCCCGGCCAGGTCGTGGCGAACGCCGGCCCTCAGCTCGCGCTGCTGGTGCCGGGCGTCCCGCTGCCGCCGGCGCCGACGTGGCCGATCCAGGCGGTCAGCGATTTCCCGCAGAAGCCCAACAGCGCCTCGACCGACATGCCCGGCTTGAACATGGACGCCCAGAGCTCGACCGACGGGAACACCGCCACGGCCACCGTCGGCAACGACGCCGCGACCTCGGGCTCCAACGGCGGCAACCCCACGCAGCAGGCGCCGTCGGGCTCGGGCAACCTGCTCTCCGGCTCGAACGCACTGCTCGGCGTTGGGGGCCTGTCGGCCAACTCCTCGGCGCAGGCGCCGTCGATCAAGGCCAGCGCGGACGCGACGGCAACCGTCGGCGGCATTTCCATGCTCGGCGGCTTCATCTCCATCGGCAGCATCACGTCCACTGCCGGCGCCAGCTCCGACGGCACCACCGGCAAGGTCACGGGGTCGACCCAGGTGCAGAACGTGTCGATCGCCGGCCAACAGGTCTCCATCACGGCCAACGGCATCCAGGCGCCCTCCGGCAAGCCGCTCGGGTCTCTGCCCGTCTCGGCCCTGAACACGCTCCTCAAGGAGCTCGGCATCACGATCGCGGTGACGAACACCACCGACAAGGTCAGCGGGCCCTCGGCCAGCCGCGAGCTCGACGGCCTCGAGGTCCAGGTCAACCTCGACACGCTCGACACCGCCGCCAACAAATTCGCGTCCCTGCTGCCGGCGAAGCTCATCTCCCAGTTGCCCTTCGCGATCCCCAACGAGCAGCTGATCTCGTTCTACTTCGGGCGTGTGCAGGTGAGCTCCACGGCGTCCCCCAGCTTCGTCGCCTCGAACTCGGGCAGCACGGGCACCGCCGCGTCGTCGTCCGCGTCGACCGGCGGGTCGACGACCGGCAACACCGGGAGCAGCTTCACCGGCAGCTCGGGGGTCGGCGCCGGCAGCAGCTTCGCCGGCAACACCGGCAGCGGCGGTTCCTCGCCCTCGGGCAGCAACGGCACCGGGTCGCCAACCGTGTCGCCCCAGACCTCGGCGGTCGGCGCGACGTTCAAGGGGGTCGGTGCCGCGCTCATCCTGCTCGGCCTGCTCGCCGCGGCCGCCCTGGCCTATCTCTACAAACGCGCCGACGACATGACCGATGCCCTCGGCACCACCTGTTCCGACGGTGACCCCCTCATGGAGCGTTTCACCGTCACGCCCGACGAACTGTCTGACTTCGGAGGATTCGGCTGATGAAATTCCCAGGAAGATCGTCCGGTGAGCCCGACCCCGGGGAGGTCACCCGGGTCGGTGCGAGCTCGGACTTCAGCGGGCTCGCCGGGCCCGTGGTCGTCCCGCAGGCTGTCGACGCGCCCGGGGGCGAGGCGAACGGCGCCACGCCCGTGCCGACGCGCCTGCAACGGCTGGCCGCGGTGGTGGACCGGGCGCGGCCGGGGCGCAGCAGCCGCAACGTGCGCAAGTGGCTCGAGTGGATCGGCATGGCGCTCGTCGTGTTCGGCTTCGTCTGCATCCTGCTCGGTTGGTACGGCGCGGCGAACAGCCCCTACCTCTACGAGGAGATCCCCTACGTCATCTCGGGCGGACTGCTCGGCGTCGCGCTCGTGATCGGGGGCGGCGTCCTCGTGCGCTCGGCCTGGACGATGCGCCAGATCGAAGAGGAGCGCCGCAACGCGCTCGCCATCGTGCGTTCGGTGGACCGGCTCGAGCGCATTCTGCGCAGTCTCGACGAGGCGCGCCGCAGCGACCGTGAGGAGCGCGTATGAGGCGCATCGGCATCCGCGTCCGCAATCGCCAACGCGTCGCCGTCGCGGTCTCCGTGGCCGCGCTCGCGCTGCTGGCGTCGGCCTGCGGCTCCCGGCTCACCGGCTCCCAGGCCGCGTTGGCTCAAGGTGCATTCGGGCATTCGGGCAACGGCAGCTCGGGCACCGGGGTCGGCACCGGCGCGGAGGCGCTGGGTTCGGCGTCCGCCACCTGCGGGTCCTCGTCCTCGTCCTCGACCACGACGACCACTGCGAAGTCGTCCTCGTCCACCACGACGACAAAGGCAAAGTCGGGTTCCGCTTCGACGACGTCCAGCACCACCACGACGACCGCGCCGTGCGCGTCGTCGAGCTCGCCCGGGCTGGCCGCAGGCTCGCCCGGCAGCAGCGGGTCCGCCGGTTCCCACCCCGGCAGCACGGGTGCCGCGGCGGCCAACCCGGCCACCCTGGCCGGCGTGTCGAACGGCTCTGGCGTGTGCGGCGCCAACGGCAACCAGGCGCCGGCCGGCGGCAACGGCGGCGCCACCGCGACGGGGGTCACGGCCACGACGATCACCGTCGGCAACATCGCCAGCATCAGCGGCGTCGCGCCGGGCCTGACGCAGAGCGCGCAGCAGGCCACCGAGGCCTGGGCCGCCTACGTCAACAGCACCGGCGGTATCTGCGGCCGCCAGATCAAGGTCCAGCCCTTCGACGACGGCAACGACTCGGGCCAGAACTTCGCGGCTGCGTCACAAGCCTGTTCGAGCGACTTCGCCCTGGTGGGCAGCGCGTCGGGCTTCGACGACGGGAGCGCCAACGCCGTCAACAGCTGCAGCATCCCCGACATGTCGGCCGAGGTCTCCACCGCGGCCGCCGGCGGCACCGCCGACATCTTCGGCGCCAGCCCGGGTGACGACCACTACTACCCGGTCGGGCCGGGCAACTACATCAAGGCGACCTATCCGAACGCCATCAAACACGCGGCCGAGATCTACCTGCAGGTGCCGGCCACGGCGAGCCAGGCCGCCCACGAGATCCAGGCCAATACCAGCGTCGGTTTCGTGTACACACCGGCCAATGGCATCGCGACGACGCCGACGAACGCCAACTACGGCACCATCGTCCAGCAGCTGCAGAGCCAGGGCAGCCAGTACGTGTCCGAGTACTCCGACGACAACTCAGCCGAGCGGCTGCTCCAGGCCATGCAGCAGGCGAACTACGCGCCGCAGGTCGTCGACTGGATCTCCGAGGAGTACACGCCGCAGTTCGCCCAACAGACCTCGCCCGAGTCCAACGGCAACCTGGTCGCCATGACGGCGACCGACGGTTACGACGACAGCGGCAACCCGGGCATGCAGCTGATGGAGACGTGGCTCAACCGCGTGGCCGGGAGCGGGAACTGGCACCAGGACATCTTCGCCATCCTGGCCTGGTCGGCCGGCTTGGCGTTCGAGCAGGCGGCCAAGCAGGTGGGACCGGACCTCACGCGGCCCACGCTGATCGCCAAGTTGCAGGGCATCACGAGCTGGACCGGCGGCGGCGTGACGCCGGAGACCGATATCGGGCAGAAGATCCCCTCCAAGTGCTTCTACTACGTGAAGATCGAGAACGGCGGGTTCCAGCGGGTGTACCCCTCTGCTCCCGGCACCTACGACTGCAACAGCGGCTACGTCCAGTACTGATCCCGTGGGCGACCCCGACAACCAAGCGACGACGGAGCACTGAGCAGCGATGCACGCCTTCCTCGAGTACACGGTCATCGGCCTCGTGCTGGGCTCGGCCTACGCCGTCGCGGCCAGTGGCCTGGTGGTGACCTACTCCACCTCGGGCATCTTCAACATCGCGCACGGCGCTATCGGCATGTTCATGGCGTTCGTGTACTGGCAGCTCTCGGTGGGCTGGCACCTGAACCAGGCACTGTCGCTGTTCCTCACCGTCTGCGTGCTGGCGCCGCTGCTCGGCGCGGTGATCGAACGCACGATCATCCAATGGATGGACCCGAGCAACGTCGCGACGACGCTGGCGGTCACGGTGGGGTTGACGCTCCTCTTGTTCGGGCTCGTCAACAACTACATCTGGAAGCCGACGGCGCGCGCCGTGCCGCAGTTTTTCGGCTTCAAAGGCTTCAGCCTCTTCGGCGTGCACATCGACTACGAGGAGGTCATCACCGTCGGCGCCGCCATTGCCATCGCCGTCGGGCTGCGCCTCTTCCTCTACAGGACCCGCACCGGCATGGCCATGCGCGGCGTCGTCGACAACCGGCCCCTTGTGGGGCTGTTCGGCGGCCGGGCCTGGCAGCTGTCGACCCTCAGCTGGTCCATCGGCGCGTCGCTGGCCTCGATCGCCGGCATCCTGGTCGCGCCCCGGATCCAGCTGCAGCCGCTCATCCTGACGCTGCTCGTCATCGACGCCTACGCCGCCGCGGTGTTCGGACGGCTGCGCAGCCTGCCCCTCACCTTCGCCGGCGGCCTCATCGTCGGGCTCGCCTCGTCGTACGCCCAGGGCTACGTGCCCAACAGCGGAGGCTTCTGGGGCTCGACGCCCGTCCAGGGCATCCTCACGCTCTCGGTGCCCTCGGTCCTCCTCTTCATCTTCATCCTCGCCCTGCCCGCGCTCAGGCTGCGCACCGGCGCACCGCAACGGCACGCGCCGCTCGCGCCCGCCAGCCTCATGCGCTCCTTCCAGGGGGCGGTCCTGCTCATCGCGGCCGTCATCGTGGCGACCTCGTTCATGGGCCCGGGCAACATCATCAAGCTCGGCATCGGCCTGTCCCTCGCGCTCGTCTGCCTGTCACTGGTCCCGCTCGCCGGGTACGGCGGGTTCATCTCGCTCTGCCAGCTGACCTTCGCCGGCCTCGGCGCGTTCGCCATGTACAAGTGGGGTAGCGGGGGCTCGGTGTGGGGGCTGCTGGCGGCGGCCGGGCTCGCCGGAGCGGTCGGGGCGGTCCTGGCCTGGCCCGCGCTCAGGGTGCGCGGGATCTACCTGGCGCTGCTGACCATGGCGTTCGCCACGCTGTGCGACAACGCCCTGTTCCCGTGGTCGGCCATCTTCGGCTTCAACGGCTCGGTGTCGGTGCCGAAGCCCTCGATCTTCGGGCTCCACATGACCTCGCCCAAGTCCTTCACCATCTTCCTCGCCGTGGTGTTCGCCCTCATGTCCATGGGCGTCCTGGCCCTGCGCCGCGGGCCGTTCGGCCGGGTGATGGTGGGCATCAAGGACTCCGAGGCGGCCTGCGCCACGCTCGGGTTGTCCCTGCGCACCACCAAGCTGGCCGTCTTCATGCTCTCGGCCGCCATGGCCGGCGTCGCCGGTGCCCTCTACGGCGCGGCGAGCTCGGTGGCCACGCCCACCAGCTTCTTCGGGTTCGAGAGCCTGCTGATCCTGGCCGTGGTCGCCATCGGCGGCGTCTCGGTCTGCAGCGGAGCGCTGGCCGGGGGGCTGGCGCTGGGCTTCCTGCCCAACAACGCGCAGGACGTCTTCATCGGAGCGGGCACGATCGTCCTGGCCTTCTACTCCGACGGGGTCCTCCCGCTCGTCTACTCGCGCTTCCACCGCTGGTGGGACGGGGTGGTGGCGCCCGGGGACTCGGCGGTCCCGCTCGCCGCCGAAGGCCGGGCCGGGACCCTCGCCGGCACCCGGGCGGCGTAGCAAGGGGCGGACGGCTTCCCGGAGGGAAAGGAGCAGCCGACCGAGGCCGGAGTCGGGGGTGCACCAGGCCCGGCGCGGTTGTGAGACCCCCGGTCGACCGCTACAATCTTCTTCCTGCCCAGTGCGGCTTCGGCCGGCGCGCGAGCGCAGCACTGAGTGACCAACTTTTTCTCCCCGAGAGGTAGCGCGTGCCCACGATTGCCCAGCTCGTCCGCAAGGGACGGCAGGCCAAGGTGACCAAGACCAAGACCCCCGCCCTGAAGGGCGCGCCCCAGCGGCGGGGGGTCTGCACGCGCGTCTACACGACCACGCCCAAGAAGCCGAACTCGGCCCTGCGCAAGGTGGCCCGCGTCCGGCTGAGCTCGGGCGTCGAGATCACCGCCTACATCCCCGGTGTCGGCCACAACCTCCAGGAGCACTCCATCGTCCTCGTGCGTGGCGGCCGTGTGAAGGACCTGCCCGGCGTCCGTTACAAGGTCGTGCGCGGCGCGCTCGACACCTCGGGCGTGCGCGAGCGGGCCCAGGCCCGCAGCCGCTACGGCGCGAAGAAGGAGTCCTAGGCATGCCCCGCAACGGACCCGCCACCCGCCGCGAGCTCGCGCCCGACCCCGTCTACCGCTCCGTCCTCGTGACCCAGGTCGTGAACAAGGTGCTCTCGCGGGGCAAGCGCACGCTGGCCGAGCGCATCGTCTACACCGCCCTCGAGCAGGTGCAGGAGAAGTCCGGGGGCGACCCCGTCGCCGCGCTCAAGCGCGCCGTCGAGAACACACGGCCCGAGGTCGAGGTGAAGAGCCGCCGCGTCGGTGGCGCCACCTACCAGGTGCCCGTCGAGGTGCGGCCCCGCCGCGCCACCACGCTGGCCATCCGCTGGCTGACCACGTTCTCGCGCCAGCGCCGGGAGAAGACGATGGCCGAGCGCCTCGCCAACGAGATCCTCGACGCCTCGAACAGCATCGGCGCGTCCGTGAAGCGCCGCGAGGACATGCACAAGATGGCGGAGTCCAACCGCGCCTTCGCCCACTACCGCTGGTAGTGGACCAGCACCCGGACTTCAGGACTCCCAGGACACTTCAGGACTCTCCGCATGGCTGACCCCGTTCCCGCCCGCGACTTCCCGCTGGCCAAAACCCGCAACATCGGGATCATGGCGCACATCGACGCGGGCAAGACCACCACGACCGAGCGCATCCTCTACTACACCGGCCGCAACTACAAGATCGGCGAGGTGCACGAGGGCGCCGCGACCATGGACTGGATGGTCCAGGAGCAGGAGCGCGGCATCACGATCACGTCGGCCGCGACGACCTGCAGCT
Source organism: uncultured Acidimicrobiaceae bacterium (assembly GCA_963777485.1). Taxonomy (GTDB): domain Bacteria; phylum Actinomycetota; class Acidimicrobiia; order Acidimicrobiales; family RAAP-2; genus Bog-473. The sequence goes on from CAVZQP010000002.1 coordinate 709,724, forward strand.
GGCGCGACAACTGGATCAACATCATCGACACACCGGGCCACGTCGACTTCACCGTCGAGGTGGAGCGCTCGCTGCGCGTCCTCGACGGCGCGGTGGCGGTGTTCGACGCGGTCGCTGGCGTGGAGCCCCAGACCGAGACGGTGTGGCGCCAGGCCAACAAGTACAACGTGCCGCGCATCTGCTTCGTCAACAAGATGGACCGTATCGGCGCCGATTTCGAGCGCACGGTGCAGATGATCCGCGACCGCCTCGACGCGCTGCCGGCCGTCGTGCAGCTGCCGATAGGCGCCGAGTCCGAGTTCAAAGGCGTGATCGACCTGCTCGGCGAGAAGGCCCTGGTCTGGTCGTCCGACATGGGTGAGGAGTGGGAGATCCTCGACGTCCCCGCCGACATGGCGGCCGAGACCGAGGACGCGCGCCACCAGCTGATCGACGTGGTGTCGAACTTCGACGACACCATCATGGAGAAGTACCTCTCCGAGGAGCCGATCACAGCCGACGACCTGCGCCGCGCCCTGCGCACAGCCACCCTGGCTGCTGCGGTGGTGCCGGTGCTCTGCGGGTCCGCGTTCAAGAACAAGGGCGTGCAGCCCATGCTCGACGCGGTCGTCGACTACCTGCCGAGCCCGCTCGACCTGCCGCCGACGGAGGGGCACAAGCCCGGCAAGACCGAGGAGCTCGAGGAGCGCAAGGCCGACGACGCCGAGCCCTTCAGCGCACTCGCGTTCAAGATCATGACCGACCCCTTCGTGGGCAAGCTGACCTACATCCGCGTCTACTCGGGCACCCTCGCCAAGGGCGGGACGATCACGAACTCCACGAAGGACAAGAAGGAGCGCGTCGGCCGCATCCTCCAGATGCACGCCAACCACCGCGAGGACAAGGACGCGATCTACGCCGGCGACATCATGGCCGTCGTGGGTCTGAAGAACACCACGACGGGCGACACGCTGTGCGATCCGCAGCACCCGATCCAACTCGAGGCGCTCGAGTTCCCCGAGCCGGTCATCCACGTTGCGGTCGAGCCCAAGACGAAGGCGGACCAGGACAAGCTCTCCCGTGCGCTGTACGCGCTGTCCGAGGAGGACCCGACGTTCCGCGTGCGCTCCGACGAGGAGACGGGCCAGACCGTCATCAGCGGCATGGGCGAGCTGCACCTCGAGGTGCTGGTCGACCGCATGCTGCGCGAGTTCAGCGTCGACGCCAACGTCGGCAAGCCACAGGTGGCCTACCGCGAGACGATCCGCAAGCCGGTGGAGAAGATCGAGGAGCGCTACGTCCGCCAGACCGGCGGCCGTGGCCAGTACGGCCACGTGGTGATCAGCGCCGAGCCCACGGGACCCGGAGGCGGCTACGAGTTCATCGACAAGATCACCGGCGGCGCGATCCCCAAGGAGTACATCCCTTCGGTCGACGCCGGCATCCAGGAGGCGCTGACCGCCGGCGTGCTGGCGGGGTACCCGACCGTCGACGTCCGGGTCACGCTCACCTACGGCTCGTACCACGACGTCGACTCCTCCGAGATGGCGTTCAAGATCGCCGGCTCCATGGCGATCAAGAAGGCCCTGCACGCGGCCAGCCCGGTGCTCCTCGAGCCCGTCATGGCCGTTACCGTCACGACGCCCGAGAATTTCGTGGGCGACGTCATGGGTGACCTGTCCTCCCGCCGGGGCCGGGTCGGCGAGATGGAGCAGCAAGGCACGGCCCAAGTGATCAATGCGCACGTACCGCTTGCCGAGATGTTCGGCTACGCTACCGACCTGCGTTCACGCACCCAGGGACGCGCTACGTACACGATGCAATTCGAGGCGTACAACGAAGTGCCCGAGTCGATCTCCAAGGAGATCATCGCCCGGGCGCACGGTGAGTAAACCGGGCCAAAGCGGGCACCGGGACCTAGGAAATCAGGAGTAGCGAGGCGATGGCCAAGCAGAAGTTCGAGCGCAACAAGCCACACATAAACGTCGGGACCATGGGTCACATCGACCATGGCAAGACGACGCTGACGGCTGCCATCACGAAGGTCCTGTCGGAGAAGAACCCGAACACCTCGTTCACCAAATTCGAAGACATCGACAAGGCGCCCGAGGAGAAGCAGCGCGGCATCACCATCACCATCGCCCACGTCGAGTACGAGACCGAGAAGCGCCACTACGCGCACGTCGACATGCCGGGCCACGCCGACTACATCAAGAACATGATCACCGGCGCCGCCCAGATCGACGGCGCCATCCTCGTCGTGTCGGCCGCCGACGGCCCGATGCCCCAGACCCGCGAGCACGTGCTGCTCGCCCGCCAGGTCGGCGTGCCCTACATCGTGGTCGCGCTGAACAAGGCCGACATGGTCGACGACGAGGAGCTCCTCGAGCTGGTCGAGCTCGAGGTGCGCGAGCTCCTCAACCAGTACGAGTTCCCCGGCGACGACACCCCGATCATCCGGGTCTCCGCGCTCAAGGCGCTCGAGGGCGACCCCGAGTGGAGCGAGAAGATCGTCGAGCTGATGGACGCGGTCGACGAGTACATCCCCGAGCCGCAGCGCGAAATCGACAAGCCGTTCCTCATGCCGATCGAGGACGTCATGTCCATCACCGGCCGCGGCACCGTGGTCACCGGCAAGGTGGAGCAGGGCGTCGTCAAGGTCGGCGAGGAAGTCGAGATCGTCGGGCTGCGCGACACCCAGAAGACGACGGTCACCGGCGTCGAGATGTTCCGCAAGCTCCTCGACCAGGGCCAGGCCGGCGACAACATCGGCGCCCTGCTGCGCGGCACCAAGAAGGAGGACGTCGAGCGTGGCCAGGTGCTGTGCAAGCCCGGCTCCATCACGCCGCACACCAACTTCGAGGCCGCGGTCTACGTGCTGAACAAGGAGGAGGGCGGCCGCCACAAGCCGTTCTTCACCCACTACCGGCCGCAGTTCTACTTCCGCACCACCGACGTGACGGGCGAGATCACGCTGCCCGAGGGCACCGAGATGGTCATGCCCGGCGACAACACCGACATGGTGGTCGAGCTGGGCAAGCCGATCGCCATGGTCGAGGGACTGCGTTTCGCCATCCGCGAGGGTGGTCGCACGGTCGCCTCGGGCCGGGTCACGAAGATCCTCAAGTAGTCCCGACCCGAGAAGAGCGAGCGCACACGATGGCTGACGGCCCGAAGCAGAAGATCCGCATCAGGCTGAAGGCCTACGACCACGAGATCCTCGACCAGTCGACCGAGAAGATCGTCCAGACGGTCCTCCGGACGCAGGCCAAGGTGCTCGGGCCGGTGCCGCTCCCGACGGACAAGCACCGCTACACGGTGATCCGCTCGCCGCACAAGTACAAGGACTCTCGCGAGCACTTCGAGATGCGGGTGCACAAGCGCCTCGTGGACATCGTCGAGCACACGCCCAAGACGGTCGACTCGCTCCAGCGCCTCGACCTGCCGGCCGGCGTGGACATCGAGATCAAGATCCAGACCGCCTGACGGTCTGACGGCCTGAGGGTCTGACGGCCTGCCGCCTGGCGGCGGGCGACCCCGCCTCCCCGCCGGACGCCTGGCAGGGGGATGGGCCATGGTGTAACCTCACGGGCCGCCGAATTCGGCTGCTCAGAGGCGAAATTGCGGCGCTCCGGCGTTGCAGCTGACAACAGACGTGCGTGATCGCCGGCTTCCGGGCCGGGACCTCACGCCGAACCATTCGAGCGCTCCGCTCGGGATTCCCGGGCGGAGCGTCTGCGTGCGCAGGGGGGTTCCTGTGCCCGCAGGACCAGCAGCGACCAGCAGCACGGAACACGCAGCACGAAGTACGGAACACCCACACGGAACGCAGAACTCACAGAACGATTCAGGAAGAAGAGGACACGTGGCTACCAAGGCCATCGTCGGCGAGAAAGTCGGCATGACCCAGGTCTGGGACGACCAGAACCGCGCCGTACCGGTGACGGTGCTGAAGGTCGCGCCCGTGCGCGTGGTCCAGGTGAAGACGCCCGAGTCCGACGGCTACGCCGCCCTGCAGGTGACGTGGGGCTTCCGGCGCAACTCCACGCTGTCCAAGCCGCAGCTGGGCCACTACGCCAAGGCGGGCGTGAATCCCGGCCGCAAGCTGGTGGAGCTTCGCCTCGACGACGTCGCGGACTACACCGTGGGCCAGGAGCTGGCGGCCGACCTGTGGGAGGCGGGTGAGCGCGTCGACGCCATCTCGGTCTCCAAGGGCAAGGGCTTCGCCGGCGGCATGAAGCGGCACAACTTCAAGGGCCAGGGTGGCGCGCACGGCAATCACGGCCACCACCGGGCGCCCGGCTCCATCGGCGCCTGCGCCACCCCGTCGCGTGTCTTCAAGGGCACGAAGATGGCCGGCCAGCTCGGCGGCACCCAGGTGACGGCGCTGAACCTCGAGGTCGTCTCGGCCGACGCCGAACGCGAGCTGGTGCTGGTGAAAGGCGCCGTGCCCGGTGCCCGCGGCAGCGTCGTCGTGTTGCGCGACTCGGTCAAGACGCCCAAGACGGCGGGCAGGTCCTGATGACGGCGACCTCGACGGCACCCGACGTGACCGAGCGCACGGGATCTGTGCTGGGACACACCATGAAGAAGGAGCGCCCGGCGCCGGTGAAGCGCACGGCGCTCAAGCGCAACGCGGCGGGCCACGACCTCGGCACGGTCGACCTCGAACCGACGGTGTTCGGACTCACGCCCAACCACGCCGTGCTCCACCAGGTGGTGACGGCTCAGCTCGCCGGCAGGCGTTCCGGCACGCAGTCGACGAAGACACGGGCCGAGGTGCGCGGCGGCGGCGCCAAGCCGTTCCGCCAGAAGGGGACGGGCCGGGCCCGGCAGGGCTCCAGCCGTTCGCCGTCGATGAGCGGCGGCGGCGTCGCGCTCGGGCCGAAGCCGCGCAGCTACGAGCAGCGCACCCCGAAGAAGATGATCCGCCTCGCTCTGCTTTCCGCGCTGAGCGACATGGCCGAGACCGAGCGGGTCGTCGTCCTCACCGACTGGGAGATCGAGGAGCCCGACACCCGGTCCGCCGCGGTCATCCTCAAGAAGCTGCGCCTCACCGGCTCGGTGCTGTGCGTCCTGGCCAACGACGAGATCGACATCGCCCTCTCGTTGCGCAACATCCCCGAGGCCTCCATCACCACGCACGCCGAGCTCTCGGCCCACGACGTGGTGCGGGCCGACTGGCTCCTGTTCTCCGAGCGGACGCTCCCTTCTTCGCCCTCGGACTTCGCGGGCACGCACCTGCGCGAAGCGCCGCCGGCACCGACCAAGCCCAAGCCGGCCAAGACCGAGGCTGACGCCGCACCGGCGGCCACGGCCGAGAAGGCGGCTCCTGCCAAGAAGGCGGCGAAGGCGACCAAGGTGGCGAAGGCAGCGGCTACCGACGTCGACGCGACCGAGGCCGAGACCGAGCCCCCCGAGGCCGACGTCGAGGCCCTCGAGACTGAGGCCGCTGAGACCGAGGCCGTCGAGAAGCCGGCCAAGAAGACGCCGGCCCGAAAGGCGCGGGCCGCAAAGAAGGCCAAGGAGGGCGACACCGATGCGTGACGCCATGTCCGTGCTGATCCGCCCGGTGGTCTCCGAGAAGAGCTACGAGTTGATGGAGCACAACGTCTACACCTTCATCATCGACCCGGGTGCCACCAAGATCGAGGTGGCGCATGCCGTGGAGCAGACCTTCGGTGTCCGGGTTACCAACGTCAACACGCTCAACCGCAAGGGGAAGTCGACACGTAACCGGCGCACCAATGTGCGAGGCAAGCGGCCCAACACGAAGCGCGCCATCGTGACGCTCCATCCCGACGACTCCATCGACCTGTTCGAGCGCTGATCGGAACCTCATTCATGCCACTTCGTTCACGCAAGCCGACAAGCCCAGGACGGCGTTTCCAGACCGTCTCGGACTTCTCCGAGATCACGCGCGACCGTCCCGAGAAGTCGCTGCTCGCCCCGAAGCCGCAGAGCGGCGGGCGCAACAGCTACGGCCGCAAGACGTCGCGCCATCGCGGCGGCGGTCACAAGCAGCAGTACCGGGTGATCGACTTCCGCCGGAACAAAGACGGCATCCCGGCCAAGGTGGCATCCATCGAGTACGACCCCAACCGCAACGCGCGGATCGCCCTTCTGCACTATGTGGACGGCGAGAAGCGTTACATCCTCGCTCCGGCGGGGGTGAAGGTCGGTGACAAATTGCAGAGCGGCCAGGGCGCGGACATAAGGCCCGGCAACGCGCTGCCGCTGCGCTACATCCCGGTCGGTTCGACCATCCACAACGTCGAGCTCCGTCCCGGCGGCGGCGGCAAGATGGCCCGGGGCGCCGGCATGAGCATCCAGCTGGTGGCCAAGGAGGGCGCATTCGCGACGCTGCGCCTGCCCTCGACGGAAATGCGCCGCGTCTCCATCGACTGCCGTGGCACCCTCGGTGTCGTCGGCAATGCCGAGGCCGAGCTGGTGAAGGTGGGCAAGGCGGGCCGCAACCGCTGGAAGGGGAAGCGCCCACAGACCCGAGGCGTGGCCATGAACCCGGTCGACCACCCGCTGGGCGGTGGCGAGGGCAAGTCGTCGGGTGGCCGCCACCCGGTCTCCCCCTGGGGCAAGCCCGAAGGCCGGACCCGTTCTCGCAACAAGAAGTCCAATTCGATGATCGTCCGTCGGCGTCGCACCCGCGGCGCGCGGCGCTAGGCGAGGGTTGAGGAAACATGCCGCGTAGCCTGAAGAAGGGACCGTTCGTCGACGGCCATCTGCTCAAGAAGGTCGACGTCCTGAACTCCAGCGGGGACAAGAAGGTCATCAAGACCTGGTCCCGCCGGTCCACGATCATTCCCGACATGGTCGGGCACACCATCGCCGTGCACGATGGCCGCCGTCACGTCCCTGTGTACGTGACCGAGTCCATGGTGGGCCACAAGCTGGGCGAGTTCGCGCCGACGCGCACGTTCCGCTACCACGCCGGCCAGGAGCGAGGAGCCCGTCGATGACCAGCGTCAAGACGAACGAGCGCCCCGGGACCCGCGCCGTACATCGCCACTGTGGCATGTCGGCCTCGAAGGCTCGTCAGGTGCTCGACCTGATCCGCGGCGAAGACGTACAGCGGGCGGCCGAGATCCTGACCGGCACCGAGCGTGAGGCGGCCGAACTCATCGGCAAGGTGTTGACGTCGGCGGTGGCCAACGCGGCCCACAACGACTCGCAGAACCCCGAGGAGCTCTACGTGTCGGCGTGTTACGCGGACGAGGGCGCCACTATGAAGCGCTGGCGTCCCCGGGCCCGCGGCCGGGCCACGCGGATCCGCAAACGGACCTGCCACATCACGATCATCGTCAGCCGTTTGCCGGCCGATCAGCTCGAGCTGCGCCGTCGCCGCATGGAGGCGGTCAGCGCCAACCGGTCCCGCCGGGTCGACGCCTCGCGTCGCCGGGCCGACCTGTCCGGGCGCCTTTCGCGCCGCCGTGCCGCGCACACGAAGGCCGAGGCAGAGGCAGAGGAGATTGCGGCCGAAGAGGCGGAGGCCGACGAGGCAGACGACGCAGTGACCGACGAGGCCGTCACAGACGAGTCGGCGTCGGAAGAGACGACAGAAGACACGGAAGAGGCCGAGACGGAAGCGGGCACTGCCGAGGCGAGCGCAGACGAGACCACCGACGACACCGACGACGCGGACGAGAAGGGCAAGGACGAGTAGATGGGCCAAAAGGTAAACCCCTACGGCTTCCGGCTCGGGATCACCACCGACTGGAAGTCCCGCTGGTTCGAGGAGCGGCACTACAAGGAGTTCGTGGTCGAGGACTGGAAGATCCGCGACTACCTGATGAAGCAGCTCGAGGCGGCGGCCGTCAGCCGGATCGAGGTGGAGCGCACCCGCGACCGTCTGCGCGTGGACATCCACACCGCGCGCCCGGGCATCGTCATCGGCCGCCGCGGCGCTGAGGCCGACCGCCTGAAGAAGCACCTCGAGGAGATCACCGGCCTGCAGAACCGGATCCAGCTCAACATCCAGGAGATCAAGCAGCCGGAGCTCGACGCCGCGCTGATCGCCCAGGGGATCTGTGACCAGCTCGTGCGGCGCGTCGCCTTCCGCCGTGCAATGAAGCGCGCCATCCAGACCGTCCAGAAGGCGGGTGCCCAGGGCATCAAGGTGCAGTGCTCGGGCCGTCTGGGCGGTTCGGAAATGTCGCGTAAGGAGCAGTACCGCGAGGGCCGGGTGCCCCTGCACACCTTGCGTGCCGACATCGACTACGGGTTCCGCGAGGCCCGCACGACCTCGGGACGAGTCGGCGTCAAGGTCTGGATCTACAAGGGCGACATCCTGCCCTACAAGGTCTCCATCGAGGACAAGATCACCCGCGAGGCCGCCATGGCGGTCGGCGAGACCTCCGGCCAGAGCGGCCCGCGCCGCCTGATCACGGCCGGCGGTGGGCGCCGCCGGGCCGAGGACTTCTCATCGGACGAGGAAGAAGCGGCCGCTGCCAACGGCGCGATCGCCGAGACGGAAGTTGAGGCCGAAGTTGAGGCCGAAGTTGAGGCCGAAGTTGAGGCCGAAGTTGAGGCCGCAGTGGAAGCCGAAGTGGAAGCCGAAGTGGAAGAGGAGACCGAAGAAGCGGTCAGCGACCTGCTGCCCCAGCCGACGGAGCCCGACGACCTGGAGCGACAGCTGCGACAGGACGAGGAGATGGAGCGCCAAGCCCGTCACGAGCACCACGAAACGCCGCACTTCCGCAAGGAGTCGGACTGACATGTTGATGCCCAAGAAGGTCAAGCACCGCAAGACCCAGCGCGGCCGCTTGACCGGTGCCGCCCGCGGCGGGTCCTCGGTGTCCTTCGGTGACTTCGGGATCCAGGCGATGGAGCCGGGCTGGTTGACGGCGCGCCAGATCGAGGCCGCACGTATCGCCATGACCCGCCACGTCAAGCGTGGTGGAAAGGTCTGGATCCGCGTCTTCCCGGACAAGCCCGTCACCCAGAAGCCGGCCGAGACCCGCATGGGCTCGGGCAAGGGCAACCCCGAGCTGTGGGTGGCGCCGGTGCACCCCGGCCGCGTGCTGTTCGAACTCGCCGGCGTCGACGAGCCGCTCGCCCGCGCCGCCATGGAGCGCGCTATCCAGAAGCTGCCGTTCAAGGCTCGCTTTGTGGTTCGCCCCGGTTCGCACGGTCACCCCGAGGTTGCTGTCTGATGCCGACCGCCCACGATCTCTCCATGCTCGACGGTGACGAGCTGACCGCCCGGCTGGGCGACTCGCGCCGTGAGCTGTTCAATCTGCGCTTCCAATTGGCGACCGGCCAGCTCGACAACCCGGCGCGCATCGGCCAGGTTCGTCGCGAGGTGGCGCGCATGCTGACCGTGCTGCGCGGCCGCGAGATCCTCGAGGCCGATGGCGCCTATGTGGCTCCGACGGCGGAGGAGCACGAGGCGGCCCGGGCCAAGCTCGCCGCCGAGGACGCGGAGCGTGAGGAGCGCGCCGCCGCCAAGGTCGCGGCTGCCGAGGCGGACGCCGAGGCCGAGGGTGTCCTGCACGACCACGACCACGACCACGACCACGACGAGCTGGACGACGACGAAGAGGAAGAGGCCTGATGGCCGACGAGACCCCAGAGAACCAAGAAGCCGACGAGGCCACCGAGGCCGCGAAGGCCGCCGCCGCGGACGCGGAGAAGGCACTCGAGGCCATCGAGTCCGAGGCCGCCGCCGAGCTGCCGGCTGACGACGCCGAGGCCGCTGTGCCGGCGCAGGCCACCAAGGCGACCGCCGCCAAGTCGACGAAGGCGTCGGCCGAAGCGGAGGACGCCGGCCGGGCCAACCGCCGCAAGGTTCGCGAAGGGATTGTCGTGTCCGACGCCATGACCTCGACGGTGGTGGTCGCGGTGGTCGACCGCGTGCGGCACCCGAAGTACGGCAAGACCGTGCAGCGCACCAAGAAGCTCTACGTCCACGACGCCCAGGACACCGCCAAGGTGGGGGACCGGGTCCGCGTGCAGGAGATCCGCCCGCTTTCCAAGCTCAAGCGCTGGCGCCTGACCGAAGTGGTGGAGCGGGCTCGATGATCCAGCAGGAATCCCGGCTTCGGGTGGCCGACAACTCCGGCGCGCGTGAGGTGTTGTGCATCCGCGTGCTCGGCGGCTCGCGCCGGCGTTACGCCAGCATCGGCGATGTCTTTGTTGCCACTGTGAAAGACGCAATTCCCGGCGCTGCCGTGAAGAAGGGTGACGTCGTCAAGTGCGTGGTCGTACGCACCAAGAAAGAGAAGCGTCGTCCCGACGGCAGCTACATCCGCTTCGACGAGAACGCCGCCGTCCTCATCAACGACCAGCAGCAGCCGCGCGGGACGCGCATCTTCGGCCCCGTTGGTCGTGAACTTCGTGACAAGCGCTTCATGCGCATCGTCTCGCTCGCCCCGGAGGTGCTGTGATGAAAATCCAAAAGGGTGACCAAGTGATGGTCCTGCAGGGAAAGGACAAGGGCAAGAAGGCCGAAGTCGTCCGCGCCATCCCCGATCGACAAAAGGTGATCCTCGAGGGCGTCAACGTAGCCAAGCGCCACGCCAAGCCGACCCGCGCCACCCAGCAGGGCGGCGTCATCGACAAGTTCATGCCCGTGCACATCTCGACCGTCGCCCTCATCTGCAAGAGCTGTGACCGGCCGACGCGGATCGGCTACAAGTTCGAGAACGACGGCGAGAAGGTTCGGGTGTGCAAGAAGTGCGGGTCGACGCTATGAGCGCCACGACCACCTCGACGCGGCCCCGGCTCAAGGAGCGCTACCTCACCGAGGTGCGGGACCAGCTCAAGTCCGAGCTCGGCCTGGCCAACATCATGGAAGTGCCTCGCCTGGAGAAGATCGTCATCAACATGGGCGTCGGCCGCGCCACGCAGCAGGCCTCGCTCATCGAGGGCGCCCAGCGTGACCTCGAGGTCATCACCGGACAGAAGCCGGTGGTCACCCGGGCCAAGAAGTCCATCGCCGGTTTCAAGCTTCGCGAGGGCCAGAACATCGGCGTCAAGGCCACCCTTCGTGGCGACCGCGCCTGGGAGTTCTTCGACCGGCTGCTCAGTTTGGCCATCCCGCGCATCCGTGACTTCCGCGGCCTTTCACCCCGGTCGTTCGACGGCCGCGGCAACTACACATTCGGCCTGACCGAGCAGCTGGTATTCCCAGAGATCGACTACGACAAGATCGACACGACCCGCGGCATGGACATCACCATCGTCACGACCGCACGCACCAACGAGGAAGGACGGGCGTTCCTGACGGCGTTCGGCTTTCCCTTCCGACAGGAGACCCGGTAACACCATGGCGAAGAAAGCTCTGATCGAGAAGCAGCGACGCACACCCAAGTTCAAGGTGCGGGGCTACACCCGTTGCCAGCGGTGCGGACGACCGAAGGCCGTCTACCGCAAGTTCGGGCTGTGCCGCATCTGCTTGCGCGTCATGGTGCATGCGGGCGAGGTGCCCGGCGTCACGAAGGCGAGCTGGTAGGCCGCCATGACCATGACTGACCCCATCGCGGACATGCTCACGCGGATCCGTAACGCCAACTCGGCCCAGCACGACACCGTCCGGATGCCCGGCTCCAAGCTCAAGGCGTCGCTCGCGGACATCCTCGAGCGCGAGGGCTTCATCGCGGGCTACAAGGTGGAGCCCAACCACGGGAAGCCGGGCACCACCCTCGAGATCATCATGAAGTACTCGGGCGACCGCACCCGGACCATTGCCGGGATCAAGCGCGTGTCCAAGCCCGGGCTGCGAATCTACGCCCGGGCCGACGGCATGCCGCGCGTGCTCGGCGGCATGGGCGTGGCGGTCGTCTCTACCAGCCAGGGGTTGGTCACCGACGCCGAGGCGCGACGCAAGCACTTGGGCGGGGAGGTGCTCTGCCATGTCTGGTAGCACGCTGACCGTCCGCACCATCGGAGGGGAGGCCTGATGTCGCGCGTTGGACGTTCGCCGATCAGTGTCCCATCCAGCGTCACCGTCACCGTGAGCGGCTCGACCGTCAACGTCAAGGGCCCGCAGGGCACGCTTGAGCGCTCGCTTCCCGAGGGGATCACGATCGCGCAGGACGGCGACACGCTCGTCGTCAGCCGGCCCGACGACGAGCGCCGGCACCGTGCCCTGCATGGGCTCTCGCGCTCGCTCGTGGCCAACATGGTCTCGGGCGTGACAGAGGGCTTCAGCAAGGAGCTCGAGATCGTCGGCGTGGGATACCGCGCCACTGCGCGCGGCTCCAACGCGATTGAGCTCGCGCTCGGTTTCTCTCACCCCGTTCTCGTCGACGCGCCCGAGGGGATCAGCTTCGAGGTGCCGGTCCCGACGCGGGTCATCGTCAAGGGCATCGACAAGGAGAAGGTGGGTCAGGTCGCCGCCGACATCCGCAAGTTGCGCAAGCCCGAGCCTTACAAGGGAAAGGGCGTGCGCTATGCCAACGAACGAGTGATGCGCAAGGCTGGAAAGGCGGCGAAGTAATGGCACGCACGAGCGATCGCACGCGTCTGCGGCTCCGGCGCCACGCGCGGGTGCGCACCAAGGTGACCGGGACGGCCCAATGCCCCCGGCTTGCAGTGCACCGGTCCAATCGGCACATTTCGGCCCAGCTCATCGATGACACCGCTGGTCGTACCCTTGCCGCGGCCTCCTCGGTCGAGCCGGACCTCCGCGCGTCGTTGGGCAAGAGTGGCGGCGGTAACGTGAGTGGCGCAGAGTCGGTCGGACGCTTGCTTGGCACCCGGGCCAAGGCGGCCGGGATCACCAGAGCGGTCTTTGACCGTGGTGGCTTCGTCTACCACGGTCGTGTTGCCGTCCTGGCAGATGCGGCACGAGCCGAGGGACTGGAGTTCTGAGCATGGCCGAGACACAGTACGAAGAGCGCACCATCAAGGTGAATCGCGTGGCAAAGGTCGTCAAGGGTGGCCGGCGCTTCTCGTTCGCCGCGCTCATGGTCGTCGGCGACGGCAACGGCAAAGTGGGCCTCGGCTACGGCAAGGCGAAGGAGGCCGGCCTGGCGGTCCAGAAGGGGATCGAAGAGGCGCGCAAGAACCTCTTCGACGTGCCTCTCGCCGGAAGCACCATCGTCCACCCCATCATCGGCGAGAGCGGTGCGGGCCGCGTCCTGCTCAAGCCCGCCGCACCCGGTACGGGCGTCATCGCCGGCGGCGCGGCGCGCCACATCCTCGAGATGGCCGGCATCCGTGACATCCTCTGCAAGTCGCTGGGCTCCTCCAACGGCATCAACGTCGCGCATGCCACCATCGACGGCCTGAAGAAGCTGCGGCGCCCCGACGAGGTGGCTGCGCTCCGCGGCAAGGCCGCCGACGAGGTGACGCCGGGCGGCGTGTTGCGCGCCTACCGCGAGCGCAAGCGCGAGACCGATCTCTACGCGGCGGAGGCGGGTTGACCGTGGCCGCCCGTACGACCAAGAAGGAACCGGCTGGGTCGCAGTTGCGCGTCACCCAGACGCGCTCGTCCATCGGCACGAAGCCAAAGCACCGCGGCACGCTGCGGGCGTTGGGCTTGCGCGGCATCGGGCAGTCGAACGAGCTGCCTGACCGCCCCGAGATCCGCGGCATGATCGCCCGGGTGCCGCACCTCGTGAGTGTGGAGGAGGTGTCGAAGTGAAGCTCCATGACCTGGCACCGCCCAAGGGCGCAACCAAGGCCAAGCGCCGTGTCGGCCGGGGCACCGGCGGCAAGGGGCACAAGACGGCCGGCCGTGGGAGCAAAGGGCAGAAGGCACGGAGCACCGTGCCGGTCGGCTTCGAGGGTGGCCAGCTGCCCTTGATGCAGCGGATCCCGAAACTGAAGGGTTTCAAGAACCCCTTCCGTGTCGCCTATACGCCGGTCAACCTCGCTGCGATCGACGCGCTCGGGGCCGACGAGGTCACGGTGGAGACACTGGTCAAAGCCGGCGTGGTCCGCCCCAAGGCGCTGGTAAAGGTCCTGGGGCAGGGCACCGTCAGCCGACCTGTTCGCGTCTCAGCTCACGCATTTTCCAAGTCGGCCGAGGCGGCCATCACCGCCGCCGGTGGCACCGTCGAACGGGTGCCGCTGCCCTACGCACAGGGGCGTCCGCCGGCCGCGGGCAACGCCCTGATGAACCGCTAGTGACAGCACCGGGCCGGCGCTGAGGAGAAGGGCATGCTCTCCCGGCTCGCCAACATCTTCAGGGTTCCCGACCTTCGCAACAAGGTCATCTTCACGCTCGCGGTCATCGCCCTTTACCAGATCGGGGCGAACGTGCCGGTGCCGGGCGTCAACTGGTCCCGCCTCCAGAGCCTGGAGAGCCAGGCCTCGTCGTCGGGCGTTCTCGGCTTCCTGAACCTGTTCAGTGGCGGCGCGTTGGTGCGCCTGGCCGTCTTCGGCCTCGGCGTCATGCCCTACATCACCAGCTCCATCATCATCCAGCTGCTCTCCACCGTGATCCCCAAACTCGAGGAGTGGCGGGACCAGGGCGCAGTCGGGCAGAAGAAGATCACCCAGACCACCCGCTACCTGACGGTGGCCCTTGCCGTCATGCAGTCGGCGGGATTGGTCTATGCGTTCCACGGCCACGACTCGGCGCTGCTCGGGACCAACATCGACTTGATCCCGAGGTTCAGCTGGCCACTGGCGCTGTTCATGGTGCTCATTCTCACGGCCGGCACCGCGTTCGTCATGTGGCTGGCCGAGCTCATCACCCAGCGCGGCATCGGCCAGGGCATGTCCATCCTGATCTTCGCCAACGTGGTGGCCGCCATCCCCACGGGATTCAAGGCCATTTACGAGGAGGGTGGCAAGACCAAATTCGGGATCATCATCGTGGTCTCACTGATATTGCTCGTGGTCATCGTCTTCATGGACCAGGGGCAACGCCGGATACCCGTCACGTTCGCGAGACGTGTGGTGGGCCGCCGAATGTACGGCGGCAGCTCGACGTACATCCCACTCAAGGTCAACCAGTCCGGCGTGATCCCGATCATCTTCGCCAGCTCGGTGCTCTACATCCCGGTGCTGCTGTCGAACGTGATCCCGTGGACCTGGTTCCAGAATTTCGTGCGGAACAGCCTGACGCCGACCAGCTTCTTCTACATCGCGGCCTACTTCCTGCTCATCGTGATGTTCACGTTCTTCTACGTCTACGTCGCGTTCGACCCGCACCAGCAGGCCGACCTCATCCGCAAGCAGGGTGGCTTCGTCCCGGGCATCCGCCCCGGACCGCCCACCGAGCGTTACTTCGCCCACATCCTCAGCCGCATCACGGTGGTGGGCGCGTTGTTCCTGGGCTCGGTCGCGGTCGTGCCATCGCTCCTCATGGCGCTGTGGCACCTCAACCGGTTCCCGTTCTACGGGACCACCCTGCTGATCTCGGTCGGCGTCGCCCTCGAGACGATGCGTCAGATCGACAGCCAGCTCATGATGCGCAACTACGAAGGCTTCCTCAAGTAGGCCGTCCGTGATCCCCGGGGTCAGACTCGTGGTCCTCGGCAAGCAGGGGGCCGGGAAGGGGACGCAATGCGTCCGCCTTTCGCATCACTACGTCGTGCCGCACGTCTCCACGGGTGACATGCTGCGCAGCGAGGTGAAGTCGCGCTCGACTCTGGGCCAGCGTGCCGCGAAATTGATGGACGACGGCGAACTCATCCCCGACGAGCTCGTGATGGAGATGGTGGGCGGCCGGCTCTCCGAAAGGGACACCACCGGGCGTGGGTTCGTGCTCGACGGCTGCCCGCGCACCACCGGGCAGGCTGAGTCCCTCGAGATGATCGCCGAGCCCTTCGGGCTCGACATGGTGATCGACCTGCAGGTGCCTACGAGCCTCGTGATGAAGCGGCTGGCCTCCCGCCGTGTCTGTGTCGACTGCGGCGCCAACTATTCGACGGCAGCACCGCCGCTCGTGAATTGGACCTGCGACGTCTGCGGCGGCGAGGTCGTCCAGCGTCAGGACGACACCGAAGAGGCTATTGAGCGTCGGCTCGACCTCTACGACAAGGAGACGGCGCCGCTGTTGGATTGGTACAAGAAGCGCGACCTCCTGGTCGAGATCAACGGCACGGGCTCGCCCGATGCGGTCACGCGGCGCGTAGTCGGCGCCATCGACGCTATGCGGCACCGGCGCCAGATCGAGAGCAACAAGCAATGAGGCGCAACGAGACCGAGCTGGCGAAAATGCGCCGCGCCGGGAAGGTCGTGGCCGAGATGCACGAGGCCACGCGGGCGGCCGCCAAGCCGGGCGTCACGACCGCGGAGCTCGACAAGATTGCGCGCGAAGTGCTGGACAGCCGGGGTGCGTCGTCGAACTTCCTCGGTTACCACGGCTTCCCCGCCGTCATCTGCACCTCGCCCAACTCGATGATCGTGCACGGGATCCCAGGCTCCTACGTACTCGAGGAGGGCGACATCCTCTCAATCGACTGCGGGGCGATCATCGAGGGCTACCACGGAGATGCCGCGTTCACCATGGGCATCGGCAACATCTCCAAGGAGGCGCAGAAACTGCTCGAGGCGACCGAGCGCAGCCTCTGGGCCGGCATCGAGCAGCTCGTGAAGGGCAACGCACTCCACGAAGTGGGCCGCGCGGTGCAGAACGTCGCGGAGGGCGCCGGATTCAGCGTCGTACGCGAATACGTCGGCCACGCCATCGGGACCGCAATGCATGAGCAGCCACAGGTCCCTAACTACTGGCCCGGCAGCAAGGGCCCGACGCTCAAGACCGGCAACGTGTTCGCCATCGAGCCCATGGTCAACGCCGGCGGGCCCGAGACGGTGCTGCTCGACGACGGCTGGAGCGTCGTGACGGCCGACGGCCGCCTGTCGGCGCACTTCGAGCACACGATCGCTGTGACCGAAAACGGCCCCGAGGTGTTCACGCTCGCTTGATCCGGTCGGAAACGACCACAAGGCCCAACGCCGCGTTTATCGTGCGTCTCGTGGGTGAGGGCGGGGCGAAGCAGACGTACAGCCGCTGGCAAGCGCTGTCGCGCTTCGACACCGCCGCGATTTCGATCCCGACGGGCCTCCGCTGTGCCGTTGCGATCGCTCTCCCGCTGATCGTCGGCATCTCGACGGGCCATTCCCGGGCCGCCGGTTGGGGCGCCGTCGGCGCCTTTCTGACCGACATGGCGATGAACCAGCCCGAACACCGCTTCCGGGCTCGGATCGTCGCCGGCGCAGCGGTTCTTGTTGCGCTCGGCGGGTTCCTCGGCGCACTCACCGGCATCGAAGGCTGGTTGATCTACCCGCTGGTTGCCCTGTGGACGGCAGCTTCAGGGCTCGCCGTGGCGATCAGCCCCCGCGCCGCACTGGTCGGGGTCTCTTCGGCGACGGGATTGCTGTACGCCGCCTCGTTCCAGGTCTCGACGCTGCAGGCAGTGCGGGTCGGCGCCTGGATGCTTGCAGCCGGTCTTGGTGCGGCCGCGATCGGATGGGTGACGCATCTGCCTCTCGGATCCCGCCGCGCCGCGGAGCCGCCCGCGTCGGCCACACCTGTCGGTCTCGAATGGGTCCGCTCCAGCGCCTGTGCCATCCGCCGGGGGCTCGCCGGCGACTCGACACTGGCACACCACGCGGCGCGGCTGACCAGCGTGTCCGTGGTGGCGACGGTCCTTTACCGGGTCATCAATCCGGTCGACGGCTTCTGGATCCCCGAGGCCGCCCTTTTCATAGGACGGCCCGATGCAACGCTCAGCATCGAGCGCAGCATCCTGCGCGTCGCGGGCTCGTTCCTCGGCGTCACCGTGACGACGCTCATCTTGGTGATCGTCGAACCCAACTCGACCGGCCTCGCAGTAATCGCAGTCGCCGCCGGCGCGATCGCCTTTGCGGTCCAGCGCGTCAACTTCGGCTTTTACATCACCTTCGTCACGGTCATCTTCGTGGTTCTGACCGCCTTCGGCGGCGTGCCCGAGAGCCACGCCGTGTACCAGCGCCTGCTCTACAACATCCTCGGCGCGACCCTTGCTGCGGCCTCCCTCCGGCTCTGGCCGAGCCCCGCCAGCTCGCCCGCGCCCTCTCCTTGACCTTGGCCACGAGGCCCGCATTCCGGCACGGCGGTATATGGGTCGAGCCGCGGGCTTCCGGTGCGACCGTATATGGGAGGTGCAATCCAGGTTGCAACTTCCCTATACGGTCGGAGCGAGGCCGCTGGGTCGCCGGCATATGTGAGTGTTGCGGGCGGCCGGGGTCCGTCCGGGGAGGTTGTCCGGCGGGTGCAGGGATTTCGGCGGATAGGGTGTCGAGGGACCCCCCCGGGTCGAGGTCTGGCGGGGGCGGGCGGGGCCGTCAGCCAACGGCTGGAAATCCCCAGCCCGTGCGGTAGACTCTCAAGCCGGCCCTTGGTCCGTCCCCCCTGCGGAACGCGCCCTCGGATCGACCCGAATTCCGCACCCTGCGCCCTCGCGTCGCCTGGTGCGCCGGAGTAGCACCAGAGACCAGTTCGAGGAGGGTCACCTGCCCAAGCCCAAGGAAGACGCCATCGTGCTCGAAGGCACAGTGGTCGAGCCGTTGCCCAACGCCATGTTCCGAGTCGAGCTCGAGAACGGCCACAAGGTGCTGGCGCACAGCTCGGGGAAGATGAGGATGCACCGCATCCGGATCCTCCCAGGGGACAAGGTCCAGGTGGAGATCACTCCGTACGACCTCAACCGAGGTCGGATCACCTATCGGTACAAGTAGAAGAGAAGGACGGGGAGTCAAGTGAAGGTTCGGCCGAGTGTCAAGCCGATCTGTGAGAAGTGCAAGGTCATCCGGCGACGTGGCGTCGTACGGGTGATCTGTGACAACCCGCGTCACAAGCAGCGGCAGGGCTAGGGAGAGGAAGCGACATGGCCCGAATTTCCGGCGTCGACATCCCGCGTGAGAAGCGGCTCGAGATCGCGCTGACCTACATCTACGGCATCGGCCCGACGCTCTCGAGGCAGATCACCGAGGCCGTCGACATCAGCCCCTCCACGCGCGTCCGTGACCTGACCGACGAGGAGGTGGCAAAGCTCCGCACTTACATCGACCAGAGCTTCCGGGTCGAGGGTGACCTGCGCCGTGACGTCTCCCAGGACATCAAGCGCAAGATGGAGATCAACTGCTACCAGGGTGTGCGCCACCGCAAGGGCCTCCCGGTCCACGGCCAGCGCACCCACACCAACGCCCGCACCCGCAAGGGCCCCAAGAAGACGGTGGCCGGCAAGAAGAAAGCGGTCAAGAAGTAATGGCCAAGCCTGCCAAGCCCGGACAGCGGCGCCCCCGCCGCAAGGAGCGCAAGAACGTCGCGTACGGCGTCGCCCACATCAAGAGCTCCTTCAACAACACGATCGTCTCGATCGCCGACCCCGAGGGCAACGTCCTCGCCTGGGCGTCGGCTGGCAACGTCGGCTTCAAGGGTTCGCGCAAGTCGACGCCCTTTGCGGCGCAGCTGGCGGCCGAGGCGTGCGCCAAGCGCGCCATGGAGCACGGCGTGCGCAAGGTCGACGTCCTGGTGCGTGGGCCGGGCTCGGGCCGCGAGACCGCCATCCGTTCGCTGGCTGCCGTCGGCATCGAGGTGGTTGGCATCAAGGACGTGACGCCGATCCCGCACAACGGCTGCCGCCCCAAGAAGCGGCGCCGGGTCTAGGACGAGAAGAAGAGGAACGAGGAACTCACTTCATGGCTCGATACACCGGTCCCGTCTGCCGCCTCTGCCGGCGCGAGCGGACCAAGCTGTTCTTGAAGGGCGAGCGCTGCTACTCGCTCAAGTGCCCGGTCTCCGAGGCGGTGACCGACCGGCACAGCCGCGCCTACCCGCCGGGCGAGCACGGCCGTGACCGTATGCGACAGGGCTCCGAGTACCTGGCCCAGCTGCGCGAGAAGCAGAAGGCCCGCCGGATCTACGGGATCCTCGAGAAGCAGTTCCGCAACATGTACGAGGAGGCCACGCGCCAGGAGGGCATCACCGGTGAGAACCTCCTGCGCAACCTCGAGCTGCGCCTGGACAACGTGGTGTTCCGGGCCGGTTGGGGCGCAAGCCGCAGCCAGGCCCGCCAGTTCGTGCGCCACGGACACGTGCAGATCAACGGCAAGCGCGTGACGATCCCGAGCTACCGGGTGCGCAAGGGAGACAAGGTCACGCTGCGCGAGGCCACCCGGGGGAACTTCCATGTCCGCCGCAACATGGACACCCTCGAGCGCCAGACCCCGGCCTGGCTCGAGACCGGCGATGCCGGCTTCTCCGTCGCCGTTCTGAACCCGCCGTTGCGCGAGCACATCGACGAGCCGCTGCAAGAGCAGCTCATCGTCGAGCTGTATTCGAAGTAGCCGTCCGGTCCTACGTCCGCCCCAGACACGATCGCCCCGACCCCCGTCACAGGAGTACCCACCATGTTGATCATCCAGAGGCCCACCGTCGAAGTCGTCGACGAGGAGCAGCACAACCGCCAGCGCTTCGCCATCGGCCCGCTCGACCCGGGCTTCGGCACGACGCTCGGCAACTCGCTGCGGCGCACGCTCTTGTCCTCGATCCCCGGCGGGGCCGTGACACAGCTGCGTTTCGACGAGGCGCTGCACGAGTTCACCACGCTGCCCGGTGTCAAGGAAGACGTCACTGACATCATCTTGAACCTCAAGGACCTGTTGGTGCGGGTGCACTCGGACGAGCCGGTGACGTTGCGGCTCGACGTGCGGGGCCCGGCCGACGCCACGGCGGCGGACCTCCAACTGACGCCCGACGTCGAGGTCCTGAACCCCGACCTGCACATCGCATCCATCAACGCCAAGGGCCGCCTGGCCGTCGACGTGACGGTGGAGCGCGGGCGTGGCTACGCCTCGGCCGACAAGAACAAGCGGTCGTCGACCATCGGCGTGATCCCGATCGACTCGATCTTCTCGCCCGTGCACCGGGTGACCTTCGACATCGAGCCGGTGCGGGTCGAGCAGTCGACCAACTACGACCGCCTCGTGCTCGACATCGAGACGGACGGGACGATCACGCCCCGCGAGGCGCTGGCGTCGGCCGGCGACACGTTGCGCAACCTGGTCTCGCTGGTGGCCGACCTCGAAGAGGCGCCCCAGGGCCTGGAGCTGGGCGACACCGGTACCACCCAGAGCGGCTCGCCGGATCTCGACCTTCGGATCGAGGACCTGGACCTCTCGGAGCGCCCTCGCAACTGCCTCAAGCGCGCCCAGATCAACACGATCGGCGAGTTGGTCGAGCGCACCATGGAGGACCTGCTGGCGATCACGAACTTCGGCCAGAAGTCGGCCGACGAGGTCGTGCAGCGCCTGGACGAGCGCGGGCTGTCGCTGCGCACGCGGGACTAGGGCTCGGTTCTGTCATGCAGGCAACCCCAAAGCGTGGCCGCCGGCTCGGCGGCTCCTCTTCGCACCAGAAGGCCATGATGGGCAACCTCGTGGCATCGCTGATCGCGGCCGAGTCGATCGTCACCACCGAGGCCAAGGCGAAGGCCATGCGCCCGGTCGCCGAGAAGTGCGTGACGACTGCGCGCAAGGGCGGCGTGGCCGCCCAGCGCCACGTCGTCGCCCTCATCCGGGACAAGGACATGACCCACAAGCTCTTCGAAGAGATCGCGCCCCGCTACGAGGACCGTCCGGGCGGGTACACGCGGATTCTGAAGCTGGGGCCGCGTCCGGGTGACAACGCGCCGATGGCGCGTATCGAGTTCGTCTAGGCCGATCGCCGGGCCCACCGTGGAGGAACCGGGCGGCGCTGCGACGCAGCGCTGGAGGCTCCTCATCGCCTACGACGGCGCCGCGTTCCGCGGCTTCGCCGTCCAGCCCGAGGTGTCGACCGTGGCCGGCGCTCTGCGCCAGGCCTTGGAGCGCACGGCCCGCCTGAGCGAAGCGCCGTTGATCACCTGTGCGGGGCGCACCGACGCCGGCGTGCACGCCCGGGGCCAGGTCGTCCACGTCGACCTCCCGCCGATTCCCTACGACGGCCCGGGACTGGCCCGGGCGATCAACCGCCAGCTGGCGCCGCAGGTCGTGGTGCGGCGCGCGGAGGAAGTCGGTGGTGACTTCGACGCGCGCCGGTCAGCGACGGGCCGGACGTATCGGTACCTGGTGTGGAACGCGCCGGAAGCAGACCCCTTGTTGGCGCCGATCGCATGGCACGTGAGCGATCCATTGGACTTGGTGGCGATGCGCACGGCGTCGGACGTGCTGCTGGGGAGCCACGACTTCCGGTCCTTCTGTCGGCGGCCGCCGGGGACGGACGCATCCGAGCCGATCGTGCGACGGGTGACGTCGGCTCGCTGGTCGGTCGATGCCGGGCCCGAGGCGAGGGACGCCGACGGCGTGCGTCGTGCGGACTCCGCGGAGGCGTCGCGGGCCCGCCTGCTGCGTTTCGAGATTTCTGCGAGCTCGTTCTGCCACCAGATGGTGCGTTCGCTGGTGGCATCGCTGGTCGACGTCGGACGGGGCAAGGGGAATGCCGCCGTTCTCCTGGAGCGCTTGCGTGCTGCGTCTCGTCAGTCGATGCCCGAGCCGGCGCCGGCCCAGGGGTTGTGCCTGGTGTCGGTGGACTACGCGGGAGACGGGGCGGGGCAGTTCGCGTAAACGCCCCGTCTCCGAGGCCGCCCTGGTGCTCGTCTCAGGCCGCGCGGCGAGCGGTGCGCCCGGAATGGTTGCTCCCGCCACCGTTACGGCTCGGGAGAGCCTGACCGCCTTCGAGCTCGAACCAAGGTTCGGTCACCACCCGTTGCAGGCCGGACAGGATCTCGGACATGAATCGCCGCTCGAGGCTGATGGTCTGCTGGGCCAGCTCGAAGCTGAGGTCCACGAAGTGCACCGGTTGACTCACCGCGACGGGGAGCGCAGCGCGCAAGAGGTCGGTGAACGCTCGCAGGGTGGTCGCGATGGCTTCTTCGCCCGTTGCCTCACCGCTGCGCAACGAGTCATAAATGGCCCCAAGTGATTCGGCGTTGTCTTCCCCGGACGCAGTCGCACGGCCAGTCGTCTCGGTTTCGGTCGGCATACAGGTGTCCTTTCGTAAGGCTCCAACGCCGTTATACCCAACGCACCTGTCCGTTTTCCCAAGACCGGGGGAACTCGCAGTGAACTCCGAATGACGGGCGGGTGACGAACCGGCGTTCCGTCCCCGACACAGGAGTCGCAGTGGCGTCGGATTCTCCAACCGTGTGCAAACGCGACCTAGAGGTCGAAGGTGCTCCGCAGCATCTCGACGATGGCGCTGATCCTCTGCACCTCTTCGCGCAGAGCGTCCACGTCGGCCCGCAGGGACGTCACCACGTCGTCGAAAGAGACGGAACGCACCGCGATGGCAGCGTCGGTCGCGCCGGCGTCGGTGGTGTCGGCGTCGGCATCGCTCTCGGGTGGTTCTTCTGAGAGCTGTTGGGCCCAACGCTCCTCCTTCTGGCCTGGCCGCCGGGGCAGCTGGCGCACCAGGAGATTGGGCTCACCGGCGAGGCGTCCCAACTCCCGCTCGACGGCCTCGAGGCTGTCGAAGTCGGCCATGCGCTCGGTCCGGGCCCGGAGCTCCCCGACCGTCTGAGGCCCTCGGAGCAGGAGGACGGCCAGCACGGAGAGGCCCCGGGCGTCCAGGCCGAATCGTTCGTCCAACACCTGTCGGTACCGGGTGGCGGAACGGCCGTGGCCGGGATGGACGAAACGAAGCAGGCCGGACTCCTTCAATGAGGACAGGGCAGTTTCGACGATCCCGTCGTCGTAGACCACGACCGGATCCCGATTCGACGTCTGGTTGCACGCGCTGGCCAAGGCGTTGAGCGTCAGCGGGTACTGCTGGGGCGTGGTCAGTTGCTTCTCCGCCAAGCTGCCGATCACTCGCGCTTCGACGGGGCTCAGGTCCACGACGGGCGAGCATATGCGGTCCATCTCGTCGGGCATCAATGGAATGGCGAAATGTCGACCCCAGATTCAGCGCCTGACGGGAGTCGATGGTTCGCGGTCGCTACTCCGGAGTCAGCGCTCTCGCGCCCGGTGTCCGTGCCGCGATGCGTCCAGGGAGCGCGCTCAGGAAGATGGCGAGCGCGAGCGCGGTGAGGCAGGCGACGACCACGGACAGGTTCGGCACGGCGGGCGCCGGGACGGCGCCGATCTCCTCTGCGAAGAGCGTCCAGAGCCATCGTCCCAGGGCGAGACCCAAGGGGACGCCGACGACGATCCCCACTGTGGCGACGATGCCCGCTTGCCACACGACGCTCCACTGCAGCTGCCTGGGTGTGAACCCGATTGCCTTCAAGATGGCAAGTTCGTGCCTGCGCCGCCGCACCGAGGCCACCAGGGTCAGTCCGAGGGCGACCGTTGCGCCCACCGCGAGCGCCAACGCCAACAGGAGCGGGGTTGAGCCCATCGACCGGTAGTTGACGATCTGCGCCGGCCGCTGCACCGCGAGAACCGTGGCCTGGTAGCCCCCGCAGTTCGAGTCGGCTGGCTCGGTGTTCAGGACCACCGACGCCGCGGTCGCCAGATGCTGCGCGGTTCGCTTTGCCACGTTCGACGTGGCACCGTTCGTCGACCGGAGAAAGACCATGTTCGGTCCGTTGCAGCCCGAGTAACCTTGCGGACCCATTGATTCGGTCAAGGGCCCGTTATCGGCGGGGATGATGGCACCCACACCCATGGAAGAGTGCAGCCCTTCGGCGATACCGATGGCCGGCATGGTGGCGACCCCGACGATGGTGAGTCGGATAGCCCGGCGCGGCAGCTTCGGGACAAAACGCATCTCGACGGAGTCACCGAGTTGCTTGTGGAGTTGGGCCATAGTGGCCGCACCGAGCACGATCTGGTTCTTGCCCTCCAGTCCGTGTCCCGCCACGATCGGCGGTGCGACAGATGCTCCCGGGTATGCCAACAACGTCGGCACCTCGACGCCGTCGAGCAGGAAACTCGAGAACCACACCCCCGACTCCGCGACTCCATGCTGGTGCCTTAGGACCGCCTGCACGGTGGACTGGGGGACCGGGCCGTAGCCGTCCGAGCTCTGCACGGCATAGTCCCAGTTCCAGCCGTAGAGGCTCGGCTGCGAGACCAGGTTCTGCAGGCTGTGGCCGAAGGTCAGCGTGGTCGAGACGACGAACAGCGCGACGACGGCGCCGACCAGGACCCAGCGCGTCGACCCGCGGTCTCTGCCGCGGCCCGCATCGAGCGCGAAGCGGACGCCCATCGCCGTGCTTGGGGGCAGGCCCCAGCGAAAGGCGGCGTCGGCCAGTCCGGGGCCACGCGTCCGCTGGCTCCGAAGCGCACGGCGATGCGGCGCGGCCAGGACTGCGCCAGTCACGGCCGCGCCCAACAGCAAGACGATCAGCGCCAGCCCACCCAGCGCGAGCACTGTCCAGTCTGCGGCGAACCCCCGGCCGGGGTACACCGCCCGTATCGGTCCGATAGGGGCCAAGGGGGACAGCAGCAGCGCCACGCCGACGGCGAGGACGCCGCCGATCACGATGGCGCCGCCCGAACCGACGAGACCGTCGGTCACCGTCATCGCCGGCGACGCTCCGAGCGCGCGCATAGTGTCGAGCTCTTCTTCGCGGTTCCGCCGCTGCCGCGCCAGCTCCTCGAGCGCGAGGAGCAACGTCGTGAGACCGGCGATGCACCCGAAGGCGCCCAGGGCGAGCGCCTCCGGGCGGATCGACTGGTCGGCCTCCTGCGCCGTCTGTGCGGCGACCTGGAAATCGGTGAAGTACTTCTCGTGCGAATTCCAGGACCTCTCGACGTCTGCCACCGCGCCGGGAGTCGAGTCCAACTGGACACCGAAGTACGTCAACGCCGAGCTCTTGTTGAACACTGATCGGGTCAGGGCCGGAGTCCCCACGACATAGGTCGGGAAGCGCGCGATCTGGTCCTGCACGACCTCGCGGTTGAGGAGGCCGATACCCGCCACCGTGACCCTTACCGGTTTGCCGCCAGGCCCACCCGTCCCGTTGACGAACACGTCGAACGAGTCGCCGACGTGGAGTCCCAGCACCTGGGCGGCTGCCTCGGTGATCTCGACCTGGTGCGCGTCACTCGGGTCGGCCGGGTGTCCCTCGGTGATGGTGAGGCGGTCCTGATCGAAGAGCATCCCGTCGACGCTGCCCACAAAGAGGACGGAGCTGGAATAGTCCTGGACCGTACGCGACCCCGGCAGTCTGTACGACGCGCCCAGTGCGACGTAGCTCTCGACGTGGCGGACGTGGGGGAACTTCTCAATCGCATGAACGAGGCGCTGGTCTGCAGCGGAACCG
Organism: uncultured Acidimicrobiaceae bacterium; assembly: GCA_963777485.1. Taxonomy (GTDB): domain Bacteria; phylum Actinomycetota; class Acidimicrobiia; order Acidimicrobiales; family RAAP-2; genus Bog-473. The sequence goes on from CAVZQP010000002.1 coordinate 735,853, forward strand.
ATGCCACCGCCTGGACCACCACCGGCGGGTTCGATGGTGAGGTCGGACGGGTTCGTCGAGGCCAGGAAGACGGAGAACGAGGAGGCCGTGCGCCGCGCCGCCGCCACTGATCCGACAGCAAGGCCCCCACCGATGCCGACGATGAGGATCACTGCCAGGTAGCCCGCACCGAGACGCCGCCATGTCGTGGCGAACCGGTACCGGGCCGTGCTCAGCACGGCCCTGAGACGGCACGCGGCGCGTCACCCTGCCTGATCACCCTTATAGCGTCGCAACCAGCGGTTATCGGGTCAATGAGGTCAGCCTGCCGAGGCGTTGGGGGTGGTAGCACCTCCAACGGCTACCTCTCGTCGATCGACAGCGGTCAATCGATCGAGACGATCTCCGTCACGACTTTTCGCCCGAGACCGGAGACGTCGGCGAGCTGACGGATGGAGGCACCGGCGCGATGCGCCACGCGGATCATGTCGTCGCGAATGTCCGCCTCCTTGGCGACGCGCTCTGCGCTGAGCCCGACGACGGCGAGGGCGGCGCCGATCTCGCCGTCATGGATGCGCCGGTACTTGTCGATCGCAGCCGTCGCAGCGGCCACCTGTCCGTCCGGGTAGCTCATCGCTCCGCTCTGAGTCCGCGTGCCAACTTGTCGCGAACTGCCAGGTGGAGGGGCACCCGGGGCGTCATCTCGGCCCGGGCCTCGGCATCGTTGAGGTGCGCCAGTGTCATCGCGAGTTGCTCCAGCGCCTCGACCCGTTCGAATTCGATCCTGACCACCGGTCCCAATTTAGCCACTAGTGGCTCTATTTGGACCACGAGCGGCGCAGCACGGGTCAGAGGGTTCGGACCGGCAGCCGGGAGGCCGCAGGGAGGGGTCCGGTCGAGGAGGGCGGCCGGCTGGCGGAAAAGGCCTGGAAATGCGCGGCTTGCTGGGCCTTTCCACAGGCCCTATCCTGGTACGTCGGCCCTGGGTCTCCCGGGGCCTTGAGCCAGCCGGAAAACGGCCAGCTCACCACCCACGCGGCAGCGAAAGATCGGTCTTGTGCGCACATTTTCACCGAAGGTCAGCGAGATCCAGCGAGCCTGGTACGTCGTCGACGCCGACGGCCTCGTCCTCGGGCGCCTGGCCTCCGAGGTGGCAGCGGTCCTGCGGGGCAAGCGCCGCCCGTACTTCGCGCCGCACGTCGACACCGGCGACAACGTCATCGTCGTGAACGCGGAGCGGATCGTGCTGACCTCGAACAAGGCCGAGGCCAAGATGGCCTACCGCCACAGCGGCTACCCCGGCGGCCTGCGCTCCACCAGCTACGCCACGCTGCTCGACGACGAGCCGACCGAGCTCATCCGCCGCTCGGTGCGCGGCATGCTCCCCAAGAACACCCTGGGCCGCCAGCAGCTGAGCAAGCTCCACGTCTACGCCGGTCCCGAGCACCCGCACTCCGCCCAGAAGCCAGAGCCGCTCGACCTGCCCGATGCCAAGCGGGCCGGCTGAGCCAGGAAGGACCCAGACCCACCCCATGCCCGTACCAATGAGCCAGACCACCGGTCGCCGCAAGCAAGCGGTGGCGCGCGTGCGCTTCCGTCCCGGCCAGGGCGCCATCACCATCAACAAGCAGCCCTTCGAGAAGTACTTCACCTCCGCGACCCACCGGATGCTGATCACCGAGCCGCTTCGGATCACGAACACGGCCGAGTCGTACGACATCGACGCGACGATCGACGGCGGCGGGATCTCGGGCCAGGCCGGCGCGATGCGCCTTGGCATCGCGCGCAGCCTCTGCGACGTCGACCCCGAACACCGTGGGCCGCTCAAGCGCTCCGGGTTGTTGACCCGGGACGCGCGGGAGAAGGAGTCGAAGAAGTACGGCCTGAAGAAGGCCCGCAAGGCGCCGCAGTACTCCAAGCGGTAATCGGGCCCGGAGTAGCCCGACCCGAGTGCCTGCCCGCTTCGGCACCGATGGTGTGCGCGGGGTGGCGAACGAGGAGCTGACGGCCGAATTGGCCCTCGCCCTCGGACGCGCCACCGCCCGCATCCTTCCCGCGCCGACCTTCGTCGTCGGTCGGGACACCCGCTTGTCGGGACCCCTTTTACAGGCCGCGTTCTCGGCCGGCTTGGCCACCGAGGGCGCGGACGTCGTGGACCTCGGCGTGTTGCCGACCCCGGGCGTGGCGACGGTGGCCGCCCTGCGGGGGGTGCCGGGGGCGGTGATCTCGGCCTCGCACAACCCGTACGGCGACAACGGGATCAAGCTGTTCTCTCGGTTGGGGACAAAGCTGCCGGTGGGGGTGGAGGCTGATATCGAGCTCGAGCTGGCGGCGGTTTCGGCGGATCCGGGCCGCCCGCCCCCACGTCCGACAGGGTTGGGGGTAGGACGACTGTCGGTGGACGTCGAGGCGGCGGAGACGTACGTCGCGCGTCTCGTCAGTTCCCTCGGCGGCCGGCGCCTCGACGGGCTGCGTGTGGTGGTCGACTGTGCCAACGGTGCGGCGAGCGCTATCGCACCGCGGGTGCTGGCGGAGGTCGGCGCGTCGGTGACGGCGCTGCACGACGCGCCGGACGGGGTCAACATCAACGACGGCTGCGGGTCGACGGACCCCTCGGAGCTGGCGCGTGCGGTCTTGTCGTCGGAGGCGGACCTCGGGTTGGCGCTGGACGGCGACGCCGACCGGGTGATCGCGGTCGACAGCGCCGGGGAGATCGTGGACGGCGACGTCCTGCTGGCATTGTTCGCGTTGGATCTGGCCGGTCGGGGGGAGTTGGCGGCGAACACCGTCGCGGTGACGGTCATGACGAATCTCGGGTTCCGGCTCGCAATGGAGGCGCGCGGCATCGCGGTGCTCGAGACCGACGTGGGGGACCGTCACGTCCTGGCCGCCCTCGACGCCGATGGGTTGTCGTTGGGGGGCGAGCAGTCGGGCCACATCATCTTCCGCTCGTTGTCGACGACCGGCGACGGCGTGTTGACCGGGCTCGCTCTGGCCGACCTCATGGCGCGCCGTGGCGAGGGCTTGGCCCCGCTGGCGGCCGGGCTTGTGGAGCGGGTGCCGCAACGGTTGGTGAATGTTCGTGTCGCCAGGCCCGAACGCCTGGCCGACTGTGCCGAGGTGTGGGAGGCCGTCGTAAAGGCCGAGGCGGAGCTCGGGCATACGGGCCGGGTGTTGCTGCGCCCGAGCGGCACCGAGCCTCTGGTGCGGGTCATGGTCGAGGCCGCCGAGGTTGGCCAGGCCGACGCCGTGGCGGCCCAGCTCGCGGGGGTCGTCGAGGTGGCGCTCGGTAGTGGCTAAACGCCGCAGACGGCCGGGTTACCCCAGGTAACCTGGGACGATTATGTGCGGCATCATCGGCGTCACCGGCGAGGCCGACGCCCTGCCCCTCCTGCTGGGCGCGCTGCACCAGCTGGAGTACCGCGGCTACGACTCGGCCGGGGTTGCCATGGTGGCCGACGGCTCCGTGTGGCGGGCCCGCAAGGCCCGGGCCGAGCCGGTGCCCGGGGTCACCACCCCCTCGCCGCTCGTCGAGTTAGCGGAGCTGACCGCCGGCGCCCCGGCGCCGGGGGCGTCGGCCGCCGCGATCGGCCACACCCGCTGGGCCACCCACGGGTCGCCCTACAGCGATGCCAACGCCCATCCGCACGCCGACTGCACCGGGCGGCTCGCGTTGATCCACAACGGGATCATCGAGAACCACCTCGAGCTCAAGGCGGACCTGGTGGCCAAGGGACACACGTTCACCTCGGGCACCGACACCGAGGTCGTGGCGCATCTGATCGAGGAGCATCTGGCTGAGGACCCCACCGCCGGTCTGGCCGAGGCGACCCGCCGCGCGTTGCGCGCGGTACGCGGCGCCTTCTCGGTCGCCGTCATCCACGCGGACGAGCCCGACACGATCGTGGGCGCGCGCCGCTTGACGCCGCTCGTCTTCGGGGTGCACGACGACGTCGCTCTGCTCGCCTCGGACATCCCCGCGTTGATCGGCCACACCACCGAGGTCTTCGCCTTGGCGGACGACGAGATGGTCGTGTTGAAGCCGGGGTCCGCGAGCGTGAGCACGCTCGACGGTGTGGCGGTGACGCCCGAACCGCTCACCATCACGTGGAACCTCGAGGCCGCGCAGAAGGGCGGCTACGACGACTTCATGTCGAAGGAGATCCACGAGCAGCCCGAGGCCATCGCAAACACGTTGTTGGAGCGCCATGCCCTCGTCGGCGCCGTGGCGCTCGATGAGCTCCGCATCACCGCCGATGCCCTGCGGGCCATCGACAAGGTCTTCATCGTCGCTTGCGGCTCGAGTTACCACGCCGCGCTGGTCGCCAAGTACGCCATAGAGAAGTGGGCGGAGCTGCCCGTGGAGGTCGACATCGCCTCGGAGTTCCGCTACCGCGACCCGGTGGTCAACGAGCACACCCTCTTCATCGGTGTCTCCCAGTCGGGCGAGACCCTCGACACGTCGGAGGCCCAGCGCGAGGCTGCCCGATGCGGCGCCAAGGTCCTCGTCGTCACGAACGTCGTCGACTCCTCGATGGCGCGTGCCGCACACGGCGTCCTCTACACGAGGGCCGGGCCGGAGATCGGCGTGGCGTCGACGAAGTGCCACCTGGCACAGATCGTGGCGCTCGAGGTGATCGGCCTGTACCTGGGCCAGGTGTCGGATTCGCTGTCGGCGCCGGAGATCGAGCGCATTCTCACGGCGATGGAGGAGCTGCCGTCGTTGGTCGGCGCGGCGCTGGCGCGCTCGGGTGACGTCGACGACGTCGCGGGAAAGCTGACCGACGCCCGCGACTTCTTCTTCCTCGGGCGCCATGTCGGCTTCCCGGTCGCTCTGGAGGGCGCGTTGAAGCTCAAGGAGCTGGCCTACCTGCGGGCCGAGGGCTACCCGGCGGGCGAGCTCAAGCACGGGCCGATCGCGCTGATCGAGCCGGGGACCGTCGTGGTGGGCATCGCGACGCGCAACCCGTTGTGGTCGAAGCTGCTCTCCAATGTCGCCGAGGTGCGCAGCCGCGGCGCCACCATCGTCCTGGTGGCCGACGACGGGGACGAGGAGTCGGCCGCGGCGGCGGACCACGTGTTGTGGGTCCCGCCGACCGACCCGTTGCTCTCGCCGGTCGTGGCGGTGGTGCCGCTGCAGCAGCTGGCCTACCGGTTGGCCCGGCTCCACGGGCACGATCCGGACCGCCCGCGCAACCTGGCCAAGACGGTGACGGTCGAGTGATCGTGGGAGGTGTGGGAGGCGCAGGGGGCGCAGGGATCGTCGGCGTCGGGGTGGACGCGGTGAGCGTCGACCGGTTTCGCCGGCTGCTCGAGCGGCGGCCGCGCTTCGCGTCTCGTTGCTTCACCGAGGGTGAGCAGTCCGACGCGGGCAGCTCTGCCGATCGGGCCCAGAGCCTAGCGGCGCGCTTCGCGGCCAAGGAAGCCGTGATGAAGGCATTGGGTACGGGCATCGGCGCGTTCGCGCTGACCGACGTCGAGGTGCGACGCACCGGCGGCAAGGACGCAACCCGCAACGCGCCCTACCTGACCCTGAGCGGCACCGCGGCCGAATTGGCCGGCGCGCACGGAGCGGGTCGTTTCCACCTGTCACTGACGCACACCGACGGCGTGGCCATTGCCTTCGTCGTTGCGGAGCAGGCGGCCCCGGTTACGGATGGGGATTCGTCGGCCACTGTGACGGCTACCGCCTCTCCCGCCGCAGCTGCTGCGGGGTCTGCCGCATGCGCGCCGTCCTGACCCGCGACGAGATGCGGGCCGCAGACGCGGCCGCGCTGTCGGAGGTCTCGCACGAGACGCTCGTCCAGCGCGCCGGCACGGCGGTGGGAGTGGCTGCGCTGCGGATGCTCGGGGGCGCCTACGGGCGCCGCGTGGTCGTCGTCGCGGGCAAGGGCAGCAACGGCGCCGACGCTCTGGTTGCTGCGGACCTCATGAAGCGGCGAGGGGCGCGCGTCACGGTGCTGGAAGCATCGACGATCGGGGAGGGCGCAACGCTGCCGGCGTGTGACCTGGTCATCGACGGTGCGTACGGGACGGGCTTCCGCGGTTCATACGCCGCGCCTCGGGTACCCGCGGGCTCGGGCGTCCTCGCCATCGACATCCCCTCGGGCATCGACGCCGACACGGGGGAGGCGCCAGGCGATGCGGTGCGGGCGGACCGCACGGTGACATTCGCCGCGCTCAAGCCCGGGCTGCTGCAGGGCGCAGGGCCGGCGCAGACCGGCACGGTGGAAGTGGCGGACATCGGGATCGGGTTCCCCGTTCCTCGGGCATCGCTCATGGAAGATGCCGACGTCGCCGCGTTGTTGGCGATGCGTGAACGGGGCGTCAACAAGTGGACGAACGCGGTGGGCGTCGCTGCGGGGTCGGCCGGCATGGAGGGTGCAGCGGTTTTGTGCACTCGAGGTGCCATGGCTGGGGGCTCCGGCATGATCCGCCTCGGGTCACCGGGGGACCCCGAGGCGGCGTGGCCGATCGAGGTCGTGCGCATGCACCTCCCGGCCGAGGGGTGGTCCGGTGCGTTCTTGGAAGCGGCGTCGAAGTGCAAGGCGATCGTCGTCGGCCCTGGACTCGGGACCGACGAGGCGGTGGCGGAGGAGGTCCGCGCCGTCGTGGCCAACGCACCGGTGCCGCTCGTGATCGATGCCGACGCGCTGACGGCGCTCGGCGACGTGTCGTCGGCGCGCACTCTCCTGGACAAGCGCAGCGCGCCGAGCGTCTTGACCCCCCACGACGGCGAGTACGCCCGGCTGTCCGGGGCGGCTCCGGGGGAGGACCGTCTCGTAGCGGCGCGGCGGCTGGCCGACGCGGTCGGCGTGGTGGTGTTGCTCAAGGGGCCGCTCACCGCGGTGGCCCGGCCGGGAGGCGGGGCCACCGATGTGCTCCTTTCGAACGCGGGCGGCCCGGCGCTGGCCACGGCCGGCAGTGGCGACGTGCTCTCGGGCGTGATCGGCGCGTTCTTGGCGCGCGGCGTCGGGGCGCACGAGGCGGCGGCGCTGGCCGCGCTCGTGCACGGCCGCGCGGCATCGCTGGGGCCGAGTCAGGGCCTGGTGGCCGGAGACCTGCCGGAACTGGTGGCACGGTTCTTGTCCGGGTGCGCACCGGACGCCCGAGCCGGGGACGACGATGGCTGACGGCGCGCCGATGCGGTCGGTACACCCTTTGAGCGGTGTGGACGGGGTGGAGCTCCCGAGCGAGGCGACCATGGCCCAGGGCCACTCGCGACCGGCATGGGCCGAGATCGATCTCTCTGCCGTCACCCACAACGCCCGAGTCCTGGCCGGAGTGGCCGCGCCCGCCGAGCTGTGCGCCGTCGTCAAGGCCCACGGTTATGGGCACGGCGGCCCAGCGGTCGCCCGTGCCGCCCTCGCCGGCGGCGCGCAGCGGTTGGCGGTGGCCTTGGTGGACGAGGGCGTCGAACTGCGCGAGCACGGGATCACCGGCCCGGTCCTGCTGCTGAGTGAGTGCGGGTCGGACGCCGTCGAGACCGCTATCGAATTCGGACTGACGCCGACGTTGTACTCGACTGAGGCAATTGCCGCTTTCGCCGCGGGTGCGCGCGCTGCAGGACGGCAGTTGTCGGTGCATTTGAAGGTCGACACCGGGATGCACCGGGTGGGCGCGGCGCCCGAGAACTTCGTGGCGCTGGCCGAGGAGGTCGTTCGCGAGCCGTCGCTCGAGCTCGAGGGCGTGTGGACGCACCTCCCCGTGGCCGACGGCGAACAGGAAGAGGACCGCTCATATACGGAAGGCCAGCTCGACCTCTTCGACCGCCTCGTGGCCGACCTGGCGGCCGCGGGGATCGAGGCGCCACTGGTGCACGCCGCCAATACCGCGGGGAGCATCGCCTTCCCCCGTTCGCGCCACGCCATGGTGCGCTGCGGCATCGGCCTGTACGGCTACCTGCCCGGTTCCGCTGTGCAGCGGGCGTTCGAGGAGCAGGCCACCGGTGAGGTCATGCGTCCGGCCATGGCGCTCAAGGCGCGCGTCGTCGCGGTGCGGGAGCTCGAGGCGGGGGAGCGCCCGTCCTACGGCCGCCTCCGGCCCCTGCCGTCGCGTGCGTTCGTGGCGACCGTGCCCATCGGGTATGCCGACGGCGTGCCACGCGCCCTTTTCGACGCGGGCTATGAGGTGCTGGTCGGCGGCGTTCGCCGGCCGCTCGCGGGCATGGTCACCATGGACCAGATCGTGATCGACTGCGGCGACGACGATTCGGTGCAGCCCGGCGACGAGGTGGTGCTGCTCGGTACGCAGGGCGACGAGACGATCACGGCGGACGACTGGGCCGGCATGCTCGGGACGATCAGCTATGAGGTGGTGTGCGGCGTCGGTCCGCGTATGCCGCGGGTATTGCTGCACCGCTCCGGCGGTGTCTGACGCCGACAAGCTCGAGCGGCTGCGCGTCACTGCGTCGACCTGCACCCTGTGCCCGCTCGCGGCGGGCCGCACCCAGGTCGTCTTCGGTGTGGGCAACCCGGCGGCCGACCTGCTCTTCGTCGGTGAGGGGCCGGGCCGTGAGGAGGATCTTGCCGGCGAGCCCTTCGTCGGCCGCTCGGGCAAGCTGCTCGACCGGCTCATGTGGGAGGAGATCGGGCTCACCCGGGCCGAGTGCTACATCGCCAACGTCGTCAAGTGCCGGCCCCCCAACAACCGAAACCCGGCGCCCAACGAGATCGAGGCCTGCCGGCCCTACCTGACCGAGCAGATCGCGCTCATTGCGCCCGCGGTCATCGTCACCTTGGGCAACTTCGCCACCAAGTTGCTGCTCGACAGCGCGCGTGGCATCCGCGAGCTGCGCGGACAGGTCTTCGAGCGCGAGGAGGCGCAACTGGTGCCGACGTACCACCCGGCGTACGCGCTGCGTGCCGGCGGCGAGGCCCTGGCCGAGATGCGGGCGGACTTCGTCCGGGCCAAGCGCCTCATCGGCGCGGGGCCCCGATGAGCGCCGAGGTGATCGGCGGCGCCCGCTGGCCCGTGGAGGCGACGACCAGCTCGCCCGACGAGACTCGGGCGCTCGCCGCGGCGCTGGCCCCGCTGTGCCGTGCCGGCGACGTCGTCCTGCTGGTGGGTCACCTCGGGGCCGGAAAGACCGTCTTTGCCCAGGGCTTCGCCGGCGCGCTCGGTGTCGCCGGCCCGGTAACCAGCCCGACCTTCGCTCTGGTGCGCCACTACCGCTGCGGGCCCGACAGCCCGGTGGGCACCCTCATCCACGCGGACGTGTACCGGACGGGCTCGGTGGCCGAGGTGACCGACCTGGCGCTCGCCGAGCTGGTCGAGGAAGACGCCGTCGCGTTGGTCGAATGGGGCGACATGGCCGCACCGGCGCTGGGAGACAGCGCGCTCGAGGTGACGCTGGTCGTGCCCGACACGTCGGCGAACCCGGAGGTACGCAGCGCCGCGGTCGTGGGGCGCGGGCGCTGGTCGGAGCGGGCCGGCGAGGTGGCCGCGGTGCTCGAACCCGTGGCGGGGCGGGACGCGCGGTGAGCCCCGTCGGCGGTGACGTGGCTGCCGTCGCGATCGAGACGGCGACCGAGACGGTGGGTGTGGCCGTGCGCACGGCCGACGGTGTCGAGGCCGAGTTCGCGTTGACCGGAAGGCGGCGTCATGTCGAGACGCTGACGCCAGCGCTCGAGCACCTGCTCGCACGGGTTGGCCTCGTCCCGGGCGACCTGGGCGTCGTCGCCGTGGACATCGGTCCCGGGCTGTTCACCGGGCTCCGGGTGGGGGTCGCCGCGGCCAAGGGACTGGCGCAGGCGCTCGGCATCGGGGTGGTCTGCGCCACGAGCCTCGACGTCCTGACCGCCGCCGCGGCCGAGGGCGGATTGAGCGGTCTCGTGCTGGCCTGCGTCGACGCCCGGCGTGGCGAGGTGTTCGCCGCGGTGCGCGAGCTGGACCGGGGAGGCGAGACCGTGGCGGAGCCACTCGCGCCGGCACTCTGGGCGCCGGGCGAGCTGACCGCCGCGCTCGGCCGGCTGGCGGAGGCACCGGTGTTCGCGGTGGGCGACGGGGCGCAGCGATACCGAGAGGTCTTGTCGACGGCATCAGGGGTTCACGTCATTGCGCCGGCGCTCTCCTTCCCGCCACCCTCGACGCTGCTCCGTCTCGCGCTGGAGCGTCTCGCGAGGGGTGAAGCGCGAGTCGAGGCAGCGTCGGTCGTTCCTCTGTACATGCGTGAGGCGGACGCGAGGAGCAACTTCGTTCGGGCTCGGGACGGGACCGAGCTGAAGTCCCGATGATGCGGATCGAGAAGTTGAAGCGTCGCGATCTCCGCAAGCTCCTTCCGATTGAGAGCGCGGTCTTCCCTGAGCCGTGGTCGCCGGAGGTCTTCAACTCGGAGCTCGCCCTGCGCAAGGGCCGCCTGTACCGCGCCGCCTGGGACGGCGAGGAGATGGCCGGCTACATCGGCTTCCTGATCGTCGACCACGAGGCGCACATGACGACCATCGCCACCGCCCCGGCCTACCAGCGCAACGGCGTTGCTATCACCATGATCGTGGACGCGTTGCGCACGCTCCGAGCGGGCGGCGTCAGGCACATCTCCCTGGAAGTCGCCGCAAACAACAAGCCGGCTCAGTCGCTGTACCGGCGTTTCGGCTTCACACCCGTGGGCGTGCGCAAGAACTACTACCCGGTGACGGGCCAGGATGCGCTCGTCATGTGGCTCTACGACATCGACTCCGAGGAATACGCACAACGTCTCGACGAGTTGGCCTCGTCTGGATACAAGCTCGACCAGGACCGCGCGTCGTAAGCGGGCAATGCACTCTTGGCGCTCAGCGGACCGGGGTGCCGACGGCTTCGATCTCGATGTTGATAACTGAGCTGGCCGCCACGCGCACGGCCGTCACGCCGAACTCGCGCCGGTCGACCCGTGCCGTGGTGCGCACCCGCACCAGGGCACCGTCGGTGGTGGCTGAAGTCACCGTGAGAGATGCGGGCGCCACCCGGCCGTGTACAGCAAGCAGGCCGCGCAGCTCCCAGGCGCGGTCCGGACCGTGTACCACCTCAGTGGAGTCGAACTCAATCCTCGGGTAGGTCGCCACGTCGAGCAGCTTGGGACTCTTCACGTGCTCGTCCCGTCTTGCCATCGGCGTCTTGAAGCTGTCGGGGGCCAAGACTGCGTGGAGCGTGGAGTGCTCGAGCGGTTGGGCAACCGTAAAGGTTCCTGACTCGACTCGCATCGTGCCCCGGATGGTGAACATCCCGAACTTCCTGGCCGTGAAGGCCACCGTGCTGAGCTCAGGGTGGAGCCGGTAGCGGCCCGTGGGAATCGGCGGCCCTTCGATGTGCGGCGCGGCCTGACCGATGTTGCCGATGTTCTCGATCGTCATGTCCTGTGTCTCCTCTTTCGTGGTCTTCCGTTCCCTATGACAAAGGACACTGTGGCGGCGCCAAATGTGACAGGTCCGGGCGACCTCAGGGCAAGACGTGCTCACGCAGGAAGTCGAGGGCGCGCGTTTCGCAGAACACGTGGATCTCGGTCACGCGCTGGCGCTGTTCCGTTACGGCATCGCAGGCCCGAGCGGCGTTCGTGCGTTGCACAACATATGGGGCCTGCACAGCGCAACGGCGATGGCGGCACTCTCCCTGCTGGTCTTGGTGGCCTACGCCACCGTCATCTTCGCCGGTGCGATCCGGTTGTTCGCCAAAGCGGGGGACGAGCTGAACCCGCTCCGCCCTTAGGGTGAGTCTCGTGTCACCGGGCCGCCGGCCCGGGAGAGAGGAGCTACCCATGGAATCGATCGAGCTCGGGAATCAGGGCCTCGTGGTGTCGCGCCAAGGGCTGGGCTGCATGGGTATGTCGGACTTCTACGGGCCCGGCGACGACGACGAGTCGATTGCCACCATCCACCGTGCGCTCGAGCTCGGGGTCACCTTCTTCGACACCTCGGACATGTACGGACCGCACACCAACGAGATCCTGGTGGGCAAGGCGCTGACGGGCCGGCGCGATGAGGCCGTCATCGCCACCAAGTTCGGTATCGAGCGGGATCCCGACGAGCCAACCCGCCGTGGCGTCAACGGCCGTCCGGAGTACGTACGCCAGGCCTGCGAGGGATCGCTCTCCCGGCTGGGCGTCGACCACATCGACCTTTACTACCAACACCGTGTCGACCCGGACACGCCGATCGAGGAGACGGTCGGTGCCATGGGTGAGCTGGTCGAGCAGGGCAAGGTGCGTTTCCTCGGGCTGTCCGAGGCGGCACCCGCCACCATCCGGCGGGCGCACGCCGTTCACCCGATCTCGGCGCTCCAGACCGAGTATTCGGTCTGGTCGCGCGACCCCGAGAAGGAAATCCTGCCCACCCTGCGCGAACTGGGCATCGGGTTCGTCCCCTACAGCCCGCTGGGACGAGGCTTCCTCACGGGCACGCTGCGCTCCCTCGAAGATCTCGACGAGGCGGACTTCCGCCGGTACCAACCGCGGTTCCAGGGCGACAACCTGGCCGCCAACGTCGCGATCGTCGAGGTGGTCGACGAGCTTGCCCAGGCCAAGGGATGCACCCCGGGACAGATCGCACTCGCCTTCGTCCATGCCGCCGGCCGCGACGTCGCCCCGATCCCCGGCACGAAGCACCAGAGGTATCTCGAGGAGAACGTGGCCGCGCTCGAAGTCGAGCTCACCGAGGAAGATCTCGCCGTCCTCGACCGGGTCGCACCCGCCCAGGGCGCCCGCTACGCGGACATGTCGCCGGTCAACCGCTAGTTCCGATCCACCCGTGACACGCAGCGCCGCCGTACGTAGGGTGGCACGTGAGAGGTGACGACAGGGAGGCGCTCGTGCCGAAATATCTGTTCGAAGTGAAATACACGCTTGACGGAATGAAAGGGCTCAGGGACCAAGGCGGCACGGCCCGGGTGGCAGCGTCCAGGGCGCTCGTCGAAGAGGCTGGCGGCACGATCGAGTCCTTCTACTTCGCCTTCGGTGGCCGCGACGCGTTCATCATCGCGGACTTGCCGGACAACGTCGCGGGCGCCGCGCTCGGACTGATCGTCGGAGCCTCGGGCGGCGTCAATTCAGCCGCCACCGTGCTCCTCACAGCGGAGGAAATCGACGAGGCCGCCAAGAAGCAACTGACGTACCGGCCTCCCGGCAGCTGAACCGTACGCCGCCGGCGCCGCACTGGTTCGGGGCTCAGCCGACCGGCGCCCGCCCCGTCGCGTCCCGCGCCAAGCAGAGCTGGGCCAACGTCGCGCTGATGTCACCGAGCGGGTCGCTGGCCGCGATCTGCGCTTGCAGTCCCCGCGCCCGGAGGTAGTAGCTCCGCCGTTCCAGCACGCGGCGCACCGCGTGGGCGACCATCGCCGGCGAGGGGCGCCCTGTGCGCAGGTTCACGCCGACGCCGGACCAGTGGACCCGCGCTGCCACCTCGGGCTTGTCCTCACTGTCACCGGCCACCACCAACGGCACGCCGTTTGCCAGCGCTTGCTGTACACCGCCGTAACCACCGTTGGTCACCATGACGTCGACGTGTGGGAGCAGCCGGTCGTGAGGGATGAAGCGCTCGAGGCGGGCGTTCGGCGGTAGCCCGGCCCGCAGCGGCTCGGGGTCGGGCCCGCCCGTGGTGGCCACCACCAGGACGTCGTCGTCGGCGAGGGCGCGGATGGTCAATAGGAGGAGCCGGGCCAGGTCCGCATTGTCCAGCGTCCCCTGGGTCACATGGACGACCTGCCGGCCGCCGCCGAGCTCGCTCCACCACGGCGGCTCGTCGAAATCCGCGGTGGGCGGAGCGAGGATCGGGCCGACGAAGCGCACCGAGGGCGCGAGGTCCGAGCGCGGGTACTCGAAGCCGGCCACGGTCGCCTGCAGATAGGCGTCCACCACCTTGGGCGGGAGGTCGATGAAATAGCCCGGGAACCGCCCGCGCCGCTCGACGCCCGCCTCCGCCAGCCGGTGCCGGGCGAAGCGCTGGATGTCGGCCAGCGCCCCGTGCTCCGTGAACCAGTTCAAAGCGAGGTTGCGGGCCCGCCCCAGGGGGCCCGTACCCGGCTGGAGGGCGACGCCGAACGGCGCAGTGTCGCGGCTGCGCGCGGAGTAGGGCATGACGCCGACACACACGATGACCGGCCGTTGCTCTCGTGGGCCGAGCAGAAGCGGCAGGGCGCCGAGGAACATTGAGTCCACGACGATGGCATCGACCGGTCGTTCGGCGAGGATCGCTCGCAGGTCTCGGCACTGCCCCGGGATCGGGCCGATGAAGATGCGACGCAGGTCGTCCTTGACCCCGCGTACGCCCCGCTTGGACGACGACTCACGTTCGGGGTTCGCCACCATGAGATCGTGTGCGTCGTACTCGCCCGCGAAGGGGACGAACGAGGCGCCGGTGGCGGCGGCTCTGTCGCGGTAGTGCGGAGTCGTGAAGAAGACCACGTCGTGGCCCTCGTCGACCAGCCGGCGCGCCAGCGCCAACAGGGGAGCGGTGTGGCCCAGGGCCGGCGTGGTGCACAACACGTAGCGCCGGCGGCGTTCCGACGAACTCGAACCCGACCGTTCCTCTTCGGGCGCTTCCTCGCTGCCGATCGTCTGCTCGCCGCCGGTGACCAGTCCGGTCAACAGACCCGTCACCCACCCATCCGGGCCGCGCCGCCTCCGGGCGTGGGCTCCGCCGATCACGCCGCGATGACCGCCCCGGCCCACGGACCCAGGGTCAGGGTGCCCTCGGCGGCAGCGCCGTCCAGCGCGCCATCGGTGGCGACGATTACCCGCCCGCGCACGTCCGCGAACTCGGCCGGTGCGTCCGACATGTTCAACAGCACGACCGTGCCGTCGCCCCGCGCGTACGCCCAGGTTCCATCCGCGGAGGACAGCGAGCGGTACGCGCCCAGCGCCAGGTCGTCGCTGGCACGCCGCGCCAGGATGACACGCCGGCAGAACGCCAATACGGACGAGGGGTCGTTCTCCTGGTCGGCCACATTGTTCGTCGACGGGTCAGCCATGGGGAGCCAGGGCTTGACGCCCGGCGATGTGAAGCCACCGCCCGGGCCGCTGTGCCACGGGATCGGGGTGCGCTCGGGGTCACGCCCGGCATAGGGGTAGAAGCGGATGCCAACCGGGTCGAACATCTCGTCGTGCGGGACCTCGCCGTCGACCAGGCCGATCTCGTCACCGGCGTACAGGAAAGCGGTCCCCCGCAGGGTCAAGAGCAGCAGCAGGGCCACCCTCACCTTGGCCGGATCGCCACCCGCCCACCGCGTCGACAGGCGCGAGAAGTCGTGGTTCGAGGCGTGCCAGGTCGGCCAGGCGCCCTCCGGCAGCAACGCCTCGGTTTTCTCAACCACCGAGCGCAACGCCGCGGCCTCGAATGGGGCGAACATGAACTGGAAGTTGAAACCGCCGTGGAGCTCGTCGCGCCCACTGCCGTAGAACTGCACCAGGCGCTCGATCGTGTCCACGTTCGTCTCGCCGATCAACAGACGCTCCTGCGCGTAGGTCGCAGCCACCGTGCGCCAGTGCTTCAGGATGTCGTGCGCCTCGGGCCGGTCGGTGTTATAGACGTAGCGCACGCCCATGAATTGTTGCTCGATCGGGTCGTCCTCGGTCGCCGGGGGATTGTCTCGTAGCTCCTTGTCCTTGATCATCATGTTGCACACGTCGATCCGGAATCCGGCCACCCCGCGGTCCCACCAGAAACGCAGTATCTCGTCGAACTCGCGCCGCACCTCTTCGCTCCACCAGTCGAGGTCGGGCTGTCCCGCTTCGAAGTTGTGCAGGTAGTACTGGCCGCTGGCCTCGTCGAGCTCCCACGCCGGCCCCCCGAACATGCTCACCCAGTTGTTCGGCAGGCTCCCGTCGGGCTTGGGGTCGGCCCACACGTAGTAGTTGCGATGTGCGGCGTCCCGTCCCGACCTCGCGTCGACGAACCATGGATGCTGGTCGCTCGTGTGGTTCGGCACAAGGTCCATCAAGATCCGGATCCCCCGCGCCCCCGCCTCGCGCACCAGTGTGTCCAGATCGTCGAGCGTCCCGTAGTCGGGGTCGATGTCTCGATAATCCGAGACGTCGTACCCCCAGTCACGGTTCGGCGAGCACGTCACCGGCGACAGCCACACGGCGTCGACGCCCAGCTGCTCCAAGTGGTCGAGCTTGCCGATGATGCCGGGCAGGTCGCCGACGCCGTCGCCGTTGGAGTCGGCATATGAGCGCGGATAGATCTGGTAGAAGACGCCGCCACGCCACCAGCGGTCCGGGTCTGCCACCCTGCTGCCTCCGTCCGCGGTCACGGCCGCGCCCTCACTTCGACCGCCTGTCCACGCTCACGACGCGTTCTTCTAGCAGCTCCCGGGCCGGTCCCGCAGGTTCCGAACGGGTCAGAGTCGCTCCACCGCCGTGGTCGCAATGCGCTGCTCGGTTGCTATGGCGAAGGACGAGCCGAACGAAGTGAAGACGATCTGCTGCCCAAGCCGTCCTTTCACGGCAAACAGCTGCGTCACCGTGATGTTCACGGTCTCACCGTGGGTGACAGCAGGCCAGCTGATGGAGTACCCCGCCGTGAAGGGGAAGGCGCTCGGGTCGGTGGCTGAGACGAGGGGGGTCCCGTACGTCACCCCCTTGGGCGGATTGCCGAAGAGCTGCGTCTTGAGCGGCCCCTGGGCCAAGGTCGTCATGCAGCCGGGCGTCTTCTTGTTTGCCGCCGTGCCCAGCTCGGCGAGAGCGTTCCTGGCCGACGGGAAGACCGTGACGTTGTCGTTGACCGTGAGCGAACCTGACTTGTTCTGGAACTGGGGGCTGTTGACCGACGGCGGGTTCTCGCTGATCAGGGACTCCGCGACACCGATGCAGCGAGCGAGCTGTGTGTCGCCGGCTGTGGTGTTCGGGTTGTTCGGTGCCTTGGTGCTCATCCACCCCGATGGCATATCGGACAGTACGAGCAGGGCCTTGCGCGCTTGGGCGATCTCACTCGATCCCGACCCCGAACGGACCGCACCGGCCGAAGCGCCCGGAACGATCGCCGCGGCCGCGAGGCCCAACGCTGGCAGCGCCAGACACCACCGCGCCACCGACCGGTGCCGTTTCATGGTTCCGCCTTGGCCCACCATGCGGTCCTTCCTGCACTCAGTCAAGGCCGAGCCACCTTCGACCTATTGAGCCGCTCTTTGCCGGCAACGCTAGACGCAGGCAACCGAGTTGATGAACCAGGGCGTTGGGCATCATCCGCAGGGCGTCTGTGCTCGGGAACACTGGATTTCTTGTGCCGCCGTATATGGAGTGGCGGTCGAGGTTCGCGCGCGCCTGTATACGCGCCTCTGTTGCGGGATGGGCCACTTTTCACAACGTCTGGGTTGTAGAGCCAGGTAACAACAACATGCACGTTGTGGATTTCGGCCGATTCCACAACAGGAACGCATATACACCCGCCGCCGACGCCGCCACCCGCTCGCGTATAGAGCGCCTCGCGGCAAAGGACGTCGGCCCGGGTCGAGGCCGACGTTCGTTCAGCTCAGCTCCGGGACTGGGCCAGTTGCGTCAGGTGGACCTGGAGCAGAGTCGGGAACGCAACCCCGTTGCCGTTGAACGTGAGCTGGTGGACGAACCGGCCACGGACGAACTGGATCGCCGTGCTGATGATGGTGAGCTGCCGCCCACCGCTCATCAAGGGGATGGTCACGGTGTAGCCGGTCTGTCCCGGCAGATATGACCCGGCCGTCAGCTTCGCGATGCTGACGGTGCCGACCGTGGCGCCCGAGCCGGCCTCGCTCTGCACGCTCGCCCGCAGAGCCTGGCTGCCGATCCTGTTCATACAGCCAGGGGTCTTGCCGTTGGACATCGCTTGGAATGCCGACCGGGCGTCCGCCGCGGTGGGGTAGACCGAGACGCTGTCCTCGACCGCCGCCGTATGGTCGGCGGACCCGAAGCTGGGACTGCTGAGCTTGGTCGGCTCGATCCGCGCAATGCGTGCAGGCACGCCGACGCACCCAGCCAGCTGCGTCGACCAGGGTGAGGTGCGGCTCGTGGCCACAGCCCCGGCCCCGGCCGAGATCCAGCCCGCGGGCAGGTCGGAGGCTTGGACGAGCGACCGCTCGGCCTGCGCCTTCACCGCCGCCGACGGTTGCGACGACCCGGGACCCGAAGTCGAGCCGCCTCTCGTCGAGCTCGAGGCCGCCACGGCGAGCGACCCTCCGCCGCCCGTGACGGCGGCGAGCAGCCCGCCCATCAACGCAACGAGAAAGACGACGACGCCCATGACAGCGCAGGCGCGCTGCCAGTGGTTCATCTTTGACAGGGCCATTGGTGCCCCCTCCTACTTCCTCCATGAGCGGTGTCGCCGCTGGTCCGACGGGTCCAGGGCGCTGCCGCTCTCCCGCCTGGGAGAACGGCCGGGGAGGCCTGTACTCACGGTCCCGAGGCCCAATGTCGGGCCAAAGCGACCGGTCCCTCACGCGGCCGAGGCCACACCCGTCGAGTCACCCCGTGAGGGCCCGTTCAGAGCCGATGCTGGGCGATCGAGATCAGGTGCCGTTGGAGCGACGTCGGGAACGTCGGGCCATAGCCGTAGAAGGTGAGCTGCTGCCCGAGCCGGCCGTGCACGAACACGACCTCGGTCTCCGTGACCGTCAGGCTGAGGCCCTGGGTCGAGATCGGGGTGTGCTGCACGAAGCTTGCCGTTCCGGGAATCGATGGACCGGGCGTTACGGTCACAGTCCCCACTGTCGTGCCCTCGGGCACAGTGCCCAGAAAGAGCGATTTGTCGGATGTGGCCAGCTCGTTCAGGCAGCCAGGGGTCTTGGGGTTCGCCATCGCTGCGAATTGCGCCTGTGCGTCAGCGACAGAGGCGAATTCCGAGACGATGTCGTCGACCTCGAGGGTTTGGTCTTTGTTGTTGAAGTTGGGACTGTTGACCTGAGCGGGGTTCTCGTTGAGGAGCGCGAGCGAAATGCCCGCACACTGCGCTAACTGTTGCGACGCGGGCAGGTCGTTGTTGACACCGGAACCCTTGGGCGCGGTCCATCCCTTGGGCAGGTCAGATCTGACGAGGAGCGCGTGCTTCGCCTGCGCACTGAGAGAGGAGCCTTGCCCGGCGAACGCGCCTGGGCCGGCTCCGGCGCTGGAACCGACCAAACCCAGCACGAGGCCGAGCCCCAGGGCCCACGCCGGGGTTGTGCGGGTGCCAAACCGCCAACGCCGTGGATGGCGACGAAAGAGCTGCACAGCGCCGCTCTATAGCCGCGAGTTAGCCACCGACACGAGATGCTTCTCCACGGCGGCCGGGAACGGCTCGCCGGCCCCGTCGAAGGTGAGCTCCTGCGCGAGGCTTCCCTTGACCGCGAGTACCTCGGTGGCCGTGACCTTGAGGGTGACGCCCTGCTCCGTGAGCGGGAACTCGATCGTGATCCCCGCTGCGTGGGCGGGGAGCGAGGCGGCCGGGGGAACGGTGACCGTCATGGTGCCGATGGTCACGCCTTTCGGAATGCTCCCGAGGAGCTTGGAACTCAGCGGCCCCTGGGCCACTGTCTGCATGCAGCCGGACAGCTTCGCGTTGGCAACCGCCGACAGGAAGGACTTCGCCGCCGCGGCCGATCGGAAGACGACCACCTGTTGACCGACCGAGTAAGCCTGGGTGCCGGGACTGTCGAACTCTGGGCCGAGGACGTTCGGCGGGTTCTCCTGGACCAGCGAGAGCGGCAGCCCGGTGCACGAGGCCATCTGCTGGTCCACTGACGCAACGCCGGACCCCAGGCCGGCCGAGCTGCCCGAGACCGTGTTCTTGGTGGACTTCCAGCCGTGGGGCAGATCCGACTTCACCAGGAAGGATTGTTTGGCCTGGGCCCGCTGGCTCGCGCTGATCCCGGCCGCGCCGGCCGTCGGCACGGCAACGATCATGGCCAGCGCGCCGATCGCGAGAAGCCCGCCGGCGCGGACGAAAACGGAGGCCCGATCCGGCCCCCGATGTGATCCCCTCATGTTCCCCCTTCGCCAATTGCCTTCTCCCATGCGAGAAGGTGGGTGTCATTCTTGCCCAACGCGAGCACGAAGGAGGTTCACCTGGGGGTCCCGGTGCCTCAGCACGGCCGCCACGGCCGCTTCGGCCGCCACGGCAGCGGGGGCGGTTGCCAGTCCCCTTCGCGCCCGCTATGTTGGCACTCACATACCGAGAGTGCTAACGAACCGCCAAGGAGGCCCCTCCCGATGCCGCAGAAGCTCCACCCCCTCGATGACCGCATCGTCGTCCGTCCCGGTGAGTCCGAGGAGACCACGGCATCCGGCCTGGTCATCCCCGACACCGCCAAGGAGAAGCCCCAGCAGGGCGAGATAATCGCCGTCGGCCCGGGCCGGCGCTCCGAGGACACCGGCGAGGTCATTCCCATGGACGTCGCCGTCGGTGACACCGTCGTCTACTCCAAGTACGGCGGCACCGAGATCACGGTCGAGGGTGAGGACCTCCTCATCCTCTCGAGCCGCGACGTCCTGGCGAAGCTCGCCTAGTCACGCAGCCCAAGAGGTCTGCCCGAGACGGGTCTGCCCGCCGCCCCGGTGATCCCCGGGCCGGTGCGGCGGCCTCACCATTTTCAGCCAACCCCTAGAGGAGTTTGAGAAGCACCATGCCCAAGATCCTGAAGTTCGACGAGAGCGCCCGGCGCGGTCTCGAGGCCGGCGTCAACAAGCTGGCCGACACGGTCAAGGTGACGCTGGGGCCCAAGGGCCGCAACGTCGTGATCGAGAAGAAGTTCGGCGCCCCGACCATCACCAATGACGGCGTGTCCGTCGCCCGCGAGGTCGAGCTCGAGGACCCGTTCGAGAACATGGGTGCGCAGCTGGTCAAGGAGGTCGCCACCAAGACCAACGACGTCGCCGGTGACGGCACGACGACCGCGACCGTGCTGGCCCAGTCGCTGATCAGCGAGGGCCTGCGCAACGTCGCGGCCGGCGCGGCACCGGGCGACCTCAAGCGCGGCATGGACAAGGGCGTCAAGGCCGCCGTCGAGAACATCGCCAAGCAGTCGACCGAGGTCGGCGGCAAGACGGAGATCGCGCAGGTCGCCTCCATCTCGGCGGCCGACACCGCCATCGGCGACGTGCTGGCCGACGCCATCGACAAGGTCGGCAAGGACGGCACGGTGACCGTCGAGGAGTCCAACACCTTCGGCATCGAGCTCGAGCTCACCGAGGGCATGCAGTTCGACAAGGGCTTCCTCTCGCCGTACTTCGTGACCGACCCCGAGCGCCAGGAGGCGGTGCTCGACGAGCCCTACATCCTGTTCTTCAACTCGAAGGTCTCGGCGGTGCACGATCTCGTGCCGGTGCTCGAGAAGGTCATGCAGTCCGGCAAGGCGCTGCTGATCGTGGCCGAGGACGTCGAGGGCGAGGCGCTCGCGACGCTCGTGGTCAACAAGATCCGCGGCACCTTCACCTCGGTCGCCGTCAAGGCGCCGGGCTTCGGTGAGCGCCGCAAGGAGATGCTCCAGGACATGGCCGTCCTCACGGGTGCCCAGGTCATCAGCGAGGAGATCGGGCTCAAGCTCGAGAACGCGACGATCGATCTTTTGGGTTCTGCCCGCCGGGTCATCGTGACCAAGGACGACACCACGATCGTCGAGGGTGCCGGCAAGAGCGAGGACGTGAAGGGGCGCGTGGCGCAGATCAAGCGCCAGATCGACGACACGGACTCGGACTGGGACCGCGAGAAGCTCCAGGAGCGCCTGGCCAAGCTGGCCGGTGGCGTGGCCGTCGTCAAGGTCGGGGCCGCCACCGAGGTGGAGCTCAAGGAGAAGAAGCACCGGATCGAGGACGCGCTGTCCGCGACCCGTGCGGCGGTCGAGGAAGGCATCGTCGCCGGCGGCGGCACGGCGCTGATCCGGGCCCGCAAGTCGGTCAACGAGCTTGCCGACACCTTGGACGGCGACGAGGCGACGGGTGCGCGGATCGTGGCCCGCTCCTTGGAGGAGCCGCTGCGCTGGATCGCCTTCAACGCCGGCCTCGAGGGCGCCGTGCTGGTGGCCCAGGTCGAGTCGGCCAAGGGCAACCACGGCCTGAACGCGGCCAACGGCGAGATGGAGGACCTCGTGAAGGCGGGCATCATCGACCCGGCCAAGGTCACCCGCTCGGCGCTGCAGAACGCGGCGTCGATCGCCGGGCTGCTGCTCACGACCGAGGCGCTGGTCGCCGACAAGCCCGAGAAGGGGCCGGACCCGGCCGCCGCCGCTGCCGCCATGGGTGGCATGGGCGGGATGGGCGGGATGATGTAAGACCGCCGGCGGCGTCGGGCGGCTCCGGGTACGGGGTCGTTCGCCTTGTCCGCCGGGGGTAACGTCCTTTCTCGGAATCTCAGCGATACCGTTGGGAGCACACGAGATCGTGTCGGGTGTCGATGCCGGGCCTGCGGGCCCGGCATCGGCGCGTCCGGGGCGTGGTGTGCCCGTTGCACAACTCCGTCACAACTCCGGCCGCGCTCGGCCCGATGGGGTGGTGCAAGCCACACGCCTGCGTAGGTAAAAGCACGGTTGACACCCCTTCTACCTGGTGCAACCATCGCCGTGAGGCCGGAGTCGGCGGGGACGTCGAGGAGGGGGCCGGGCTCGTCTGTACGTCACTTCTAGGGCCGGACAGGGCGAGTCATGGCAAAAGCGATCGGGCGGAACGGCAGAGGATTGCGGCGTCGCACAGGGAGCGGCGCAAGGCGAGGTCGCGCGGCACCACGTGGTGGTTCGAGCGCCCGACTGACCGCACTCGTCACGGCTTCGTGCTTGGCGTTCGCCGGCATCCAGGCCAGCGTCCAATTCGTCGGCGCCGGACCCGCGGCGGCGGCGGGCCCGGCGAACGGCCAGATCGCGGCGACGGCCGGCGACACGGGCAACGGGCTCGGCACACAGATCGGCCAGCAGCCATACGGACTCGCCGTCGCCTCTGACGGCGGTGTGTACGTCTCGGACTTCTCGGATGCCGCAGCGTTCTCTCCGGGCGCCGGGAACTCAGACGGCGACTCGGTCATCCGCCGTATCGACCCGTCGACCGGCAACGAGCAGACCGTGGCCGGCGACGGCGTTTCGAACACGGGCGTGCACATCAATACGTCGGTGGACGCGCTCCATAGCGCGCTCTACGACCCCGCCGGCATGTCGATCGACCCGACCAACGGGTCACTGGTCTTCGACGAGCCGTGGTTGGGTGTCGTGGCGCGCTACACGCCTCCAAGCGGGCCCGGCGCCGGGTCGCTGGCGCAAGTGACGAGCAACCAGACGGGGGGCTTCGGCGACGGCGGCGATGCCGCCATCGACTCGTACGGCGACGTCGTGTACCCGGAGTTCTCGGGCAACGACGTGAAGGTGTACGCCAACCACACGGGAACCCTGTGGGGTGTGAGTCTGACCGCGGGTTCCGTCACCACGATCACCACGCCGCACGACGACCCGTGGGCCGTCGCCATCGACCAGAGCAACAACCTCATCGTCTCGGACGCGTCCGACAGCATCGACGTGCTGCCGGCGGTGACCAGCAGCTTCTACGGACAGTCCATGACGGCCGGCACCTTCATCCGGATCGCGGGGAACGGGGCCTGCTGTACGTCAGGCTACGGAGGGGACAACGGGCCGGCTATCTCCGCCCTGGTGGGATCGCCGCACGGCCTGTCCGTCGACAGCCACGGCAACCTTCTCGTCGCCGACACGTTCAACAACCGGGTCCGGGTCATCGCCGGCTCCGACGGCGTGTTCTACGGCATCGCCATGACCCACGGAGACATCTACACCGTCGCCGGGTCCGGCGGTCTGGGTTCGTTCGGTGGTGACGGGGGTGCCGCGACGTCCGCCTTGCTGAAGGGCCCGACTGCGGTCGCGGCCGACAAAGCGGGGAACCTCGTGATCGCGGACATCGGGAACCTGCGTGTCCGGGTCGTCGCCGAGTCGACCAGCAGTTTCTACGGTCAGTCCATGCAGGCGGGAGACATCTACACGGTCGCGGGCAACGGGTGGATGTCGTACTCCGGGGACGGCGGGTCTGAGACGGCGGCACAGCTGGGCGTCCCCGAGGACGTGTCGTTCGATACCAACGGGAACGAACTCATCGCCGACTCCGGCAACGGCAGGATCAGGGTGGTCCCTGCCTCTTCGGGCCCCGCCTACGGCCAGACGATGACGGCCGGTGACATCTACACGGTCGCGGGAGGTGGGGCCGGTGGAGACGGCGGCCCGGCGACGTCGGCGACCCTGGCCAGTCCGGGCAGTGTCCGGAGCGATGCGGGCGGCAATCTCCTGATCGCAGACGCGCAGGACAACCGCATCCGTGTGGTGGCGGAAACATCGGGGACGTTGTACGGACAACCGATGTCGGCCGGTGACATCTACACGATCGCGGGTAACGGGACGTCAGGCTTCGCCGGCGATTCCGGAGCGGGGACCTCGGCCGAGCTCAACGCGCCGCAGACGGCGATCCTGGACAGTTCGGGCAACGTCGTGATCGCCGACTCGGGAAACAACCGGGTCCGAGTCCTGGCCGAGCACACCGGCACCTTCTACGGACAATCGATGACGCAGGGCGACATCTACACCCTCGCGGGGACCGCGGTCGCCGGGTTCAACGGGGACGCGTCGCCGGCCACGACGGCGGAGCTCAACCGCCCCATCGGGTTGGCACTCGACTCCCAGGGGAACGTCCTGGTCGCCGACAACAGGAACGACAGGGTCCGTGTCATTTTCGCCCAGACGGGCACGGACTTCGGTTCGCCGCAGTTCGCCGGCGCGATCTTCACGATCATGGGGGGCGGGGCGACCTTCACCCAGGGTGTCGCACCGCTGAGCCTGGGCCTCTCTCCCAACCGGCTGACCGTCGACACGCGGGGCGATGTGATCGTGTCGGACAACACGCTCGAAAGCGTCTACGTGCTGGCCGCCACGTCCGGAACGTACTGGGGTCAGACCATGACGGCGGGGACGGCGTACTACGTGGCCGGCCACAACCCGGGATGCCCGGCGTATACGCCGTCTGGAGCCGCGACGTCCGCCTATCTGTGTCAGCCCGGAGGGGTCGCCGTCGACCCCAGTGGCGACATCACCGTGGCCTCGCCCGAGATCAACCGCGTCTTCACCATCGGCAACGTCCTGGCGATCACCCCGACGAGCCTGCCCGGGGGCTCCGTGGGCCACGGCTACGGGCCGACAACGTTGAACGCCGCGGGCGGGGCCACCCCGTTCACCTGGGCGCTCACGACGGGCGCCCTGCCGCCCGGGCTGAACCTCGGAAGCGACGGCACGATCACGGGTACCCCGACCACCAGTGGCACCTTCGACTTCACGGTCCAAGCCACCTCGTCGGACAATCCGCCCCAGTCGGTGACCCAGCCGCTGTCGATCACGGTGCAGGGCCTCACGATCAACGCCGCGACGCCCGCGGAAGGGTTCGTCAACGTCGCCTACAGCTCTCCGGCGTTGACGGCGAGCAACGGGTACTCGCCGTTCAGCTGGTCGGTGATCTCGGGAACGCCGCCGCCGGGCGTGAACCTGAACGCCGACGGGACCTGGACGGGAACGCCGACCACTCTGGGCACCTATTCCTTCACTGTCCAGGTGATGGACTCGGACCCCGCAGGCGTACAGACCGCCACGGCGCCGCTCTCCATCGTCGTCGAGCCGTACGCGACCTCCATCATCAACACCGTGGCGGGAACGGGGCTTGGCTCGAACGGGACATCGACGTCGGGATCATCGCCCGCCACGACGGACATCGGGCAACCAGCAGGGGTGACGACCGACGCCTTCGGCAACACGATCATTGCCGACGACGTGAACGGCGAGGTCGACGTGATCGCGGCTCAGACCGGAACCTTCTACGGCGTGAGCATGACGGCAGGTGAGATCTATCTGGTGGCCGGCGGGGGTACGGGATCGTCGACTGGGACCGGGGACCTTGCAACCGGATTCCAGCTCATCAATCCGGACGGGCTCGCGATCGACGGCGCCGGCAACCTCGTGGTCTCCGACTTCGGGAACGACCAGGTCTACGTCGTCGCGAACACCACCGGGACGGACTTCGGCCAGACGATGAGCGCCGGGGACATCTACACACTTGCCGGCGGTGGCTTCGGCTTCAGCGGAGCCGGCGGTCCAGCCACCTCTGCCGCCATGGGGGAACCGACCGGGGTCGCGGTCGATCACTCCGGCAACGTCCTCATCTCGGACTTCTATGACAACACGATCTGGGAGGTGGCGGACTCGACCACTCCGATGTACGGGATTGCGAGCCCGACCGTCGGTGACATCTACACGATCGCCGACTCCACAGGTGCTTCCGGCGACACCGGGGACGGCGCGGCTGCCACCGCCGCGACCTTGCAGGACCCAGGTGACGTCGCGGTAGATGCGGCGGGCAACGTCGTCATTGCGGACACGCTCAACAATGCGGTCAGGGTCATCGCAGAATCGACCACTCCGATGTACGGCATTGCGAGTCCCGTGGTGGGTGACATCTACACCATCGCCGGCAACGGCACGGCGGCGTTCGCCGGCGATGGTGGGCCGGCCGCCTCCTCACAGCTGAGCGATCCGTTCGCGGTGACGTTCGACAGCCTCGGCAATCTCTACGTGGCCGACGAGGGCAACAACCGCATACGGATCATCCCGGACTCGAACGGCACGTTCTACGGCCTGTCGATGGTCGCCAACGACATCTACACGGTCGCCGGCGACGGCAACGCTGGCTTCTCGGGCGACGGCCATGCGTCCGGGCTGGCCGAGCTGGACGCGCCGGGCGGCGTCGCAGTGACGCCGGACGGGACGCTGGTGGTCGCCGACACCTTGAACAACCGCGTGCGTGATGTGACCGGCGGACTGCCGACCGCGGGCACGCCGAGCACTCCGAGCGGGCTCATGGCGACGCCGGGCAACGGCCAGGTGGTGCTGAACTGGAACAGCGCGAGCGGTGCGACGGGGTATTCGGTCTACGACGCGACGACAACGGGTGGCGAGACGACGACGGGGCCCGCCGCATGTACGGCCGTCGCGCCGGCCACGACCTGCACGGTGAGCTCCCTAACCAACGGCACCGAGTACTTCTTCGTGGTGGTCGCGACGAACGGGACGAACGCATCCGCCCCGTCCGGCGAAGCCAACGCGACGCCCGAGGCGGCGCCTGGCAACTTCATACTCACGCCGACCGCGGAGAACGGCCAGGTCCAGCTGGGCTGGACGTCCTCGTCGAACGCGAGCTCCTACACCGTCTACTACGCGCCGAGCCCCGCCGATCCGCTGAGCGGCTCGACAGCGTGCAGTGCCACCACCGGTCTCATCTGCACGGTAAGCCCGCTCAGCAACGGCACCACCTACAACTTCGAGGTGGTGGCAACGGGCGTCGGCGGCTCGACGGACTCCAACGAAGCGGCCGCCACTCCGGAAGCGGCACCCGGACCCTTCACCCTGGGTGCGACGGCCGGGGACGGTCAGGTGGCGCTGAGTTGGAGTTCGTCGACCAATGCCAGCTCGTACACCGTCTGGTACGCCGCGAGCCCGGGCGACCCACTCCTCCACTCGAGCACCTGTGCGGCCACCACCGCTCTCGTATGCACGGTCAGCGGGCTCACCAACGGCACGGCCTACAACTTCGAGGTGGTGGCAACCGGAGCCGGTGGTTCCACCGACTCCAACGAGCTCAACGCCACGCCCGAGATCCAGCCCGGCGCCTTCTCGCTGACGAGCGCCACGCCCTCGACGGGCCAGGTCGTCGTGGACTGGGGCGCCTCGACCAACGCGGCCAACGGCTACACCGTCTACTACTCGACCACCTCGGGCGGCGAGCTGGCCGGCTCGACGGCGTGCGCCGCCACGACGCTGACGACCTGCACGGTGAGCTCGCTCACCAACGGCACCAAGTACTACTTCGAGGTCGAGGCCTTCGACGGCGCCGTGACCACGCTGAGCTCCAACGAGCTCAACGCCACGCCCGAGATCCAGCCCGGCGCCTTCTCGCTGACGAGCGCCACGCCCTCGACGGGCCAGGTCGTCGTGGACTGGGGCGCCTCGACCAACGCGGCCAACGGCTACACCGTCTACTACTCGACCACCTCGGGCGGCGAGCTGGCCGGCTCGACGGCGTGCGCCGCCACGACGCTGACGACCTGCACGGTGAGCTCGCTCACCAACGGCACCAAGTACTACTTCGAGGTCGAGGCCTTCGACGGCGCCGTGACCACGCTGAGCTCCAACGAGCTCAACGCCACGCCCGAGATCCAGCCCGGCGCCTTCTCGCTGACGAGCGCCACGCCCTCGACGGGCCAGGTCGTCGTGGACTGGGGCGCCTCGACCAACGCGGCCAACGGCTACACCGTCTACTACTCGACCACCTCGGGCGGCGAGCTGGCCGGCTCGACGGCGTGCGCCGCCACGACGCTGACGACCTGCACGGTGAGCTCGCTCACCAACGGCACCAAGTACTACTTCGAGGTCGAGGCCTTCGACGGCGCCGTGACCACGCTGAGCTCCAACGAGCTCAACGCCACGCCCGAGATCCAGCCCGGCGCCTTCTCGCTGACGAGCGCCACGCCCTCGACGGGCCAGGTCGTCGTGGACTGGGGCGCCTC
This sequence comes from uncultured Acidimicrobiaceae bacterium, assembly GCA_963777485.1. Lineage (GTDB taxonomy): Bacteria > Actinomycetota > Acidimicrobiia > Acidimicrobiales > RAAP-2 > Bog-473. The sequence continues at coordinate 764,331 of CAVZQP010000002.1, forward strand.
GACCAACGCGGCCAACGGCTACACCGTCTACTACTCGACCACCTCGGGCGGCGAGCTGGCCGGCTCGACGGCGTGCGCCGCCACGACGCTGACGACCTGCACGGTGAGCTCGCTCACCAACGGCACCAAGTACTACTTCGAGGTCGAGGCCTTCGACGGCGCCGTGACCACGCTGAGCTCCAACGAGCTCAACGCCACGCCCGAGATCCAGCCCGGCGCCTTCTCGCTGACGAGCGCCACGCCCTCGACGGGCCAGGTCGTCGTGGACTGGGGCGCCTCGACCAACGCGGCCAACGGCTACACCGTCTACTACTCGACCACCTCGGGCGGCGAGCTGGCCGGCTCGACGGCGTGCGCCGCCACGACGCTGACGACCTGCACGGTGAGCTCGCTCACCAACGGCACCAAGTACTACTTCGAGGTCGAGGCCTTCGACGGCGCCGTGACCACGCTGAGCTCCAACGAGCTCAACGCCACGCCCGAGATCCAGCCCGGCGCCTTCTCGCTGACGAGCGCCACGCCCTCGACGGGCCAGGTCGTCGTGGACTGGGGCGCCTCGACCAACGCGGCCAACGGCTACACCGTCTACTACTCGACCACCTCGGGCGGCGAGCTGGCCGGCTCGACGGCGTGCGCCGCCACGACGCTGACGACCTGCACGGTGAGCTCGCTCACCAACGGCACCAAGTACTACTTCGAGGTCGAGGCCTTCGACGGCGCCGTGACCACGCTGAGCTCCAACGAGCTCAACGCCACGCCCGAGATCCAGCCCGGCGCCTTCTCGCTGACGAGCGCCACGCCCTCGACGGGCCAGGTCGTCGTGGACTGGGGCGCCTCGACCAACGCGGCCAACGGCTACACCGTCTACTACTCGACCACCTCGGGCGGCGAGCTGGCCGGCTCGACGGCGTGCGCCGCCACGACGCTGACGACCTGCACGGTGAGCTCGCTCACCAACGGCACCAAGTACTACTTCGAGGTCGAGGCCTTCGACGGCGCCGTGACCACGCTGAGCTCCAACGAGCTCAACGCCACGCCCGAGATCCAGCCCGGCGCCTTCTCGCTGACGAGCGCCACGCCCTCGACGGGCCAGGTCGTCGTGGACTGGGGCGCCTCGACCAACGCGGCCAACGGCTACACCGTCTACTACTCGACCACCTCGGGCGGCGAGCTGGCCGGCTCGACGGCGTGCGCCGCCACGACGCTGACGACCTGCACGGTGAGCTCGCTCACCAACGGCACCAAGTACTACTTCGAGGTCGAGGCCTTCGACGGCGCCGTGACCACGCTGAGCTCCAACGAGCTCAACGCCACGCCCGAGATCCAGCCCGGCGCCTTCTCGCTGACGAGCGCCACGCCCTCGACGGGCCAGGTCGTCGTGGACTGGGGCGCCTCGACCAACGCGGCCAACGGCTACACCGTCTACTACTCGACCACCTCGGGCGGCGAGCTGGCCGGCTCGACGGCGTGCGCCGCCACGACGCTGACGACCTGCACGGTGAGCTCGCTCACCAACGGCACCAAGTACTACTTCGAGGTCGAGGCCTTCGACGGCGCCGTGACCACGCTGAGCTCCAACGAGCTCAACGCCACGCCCGAGATCCAGCCCGGCGCCTTCTCGCTGACGAGCGCCACGCCCTCGACGGGCCAGGTCGTCGTGGACTGGGGCGCCTCGACCAACGCGGCCAACGGCTACACCGTCTACTACTCGACCACCTCGGGCGGCGAGCTGGCCGGCTCGACGGCGTGCGCCGCCACGACGCTGACGACCTGCACGGTGAGCTCGCTCACCAACGGCACCAAGTACTACTTCGAGGTCGAGGCCTTCGACGGCGCCGTGACCACGCTGAGCTCCAACGAGCTCAACGCCACGCCCGAGATCCAGCCCGGCGCCTTCTCGCTGACGAGCGCCACGCCCTCGACGGGCCAGGTCGTCGTGGACTGGGGCGCCTCGACCAACGCGGCCAACGGCTACACCGTCTACTACTCGACCACCTCGGGCGGCGAGCTGGCCGGCTCGACGGCGTGCGCCGCCACGACGCTGACGACCTGCACGGTGAGCTCGCTCACCAACGGCACCAAGTACTACTTCGAGGTCGAGGCCTTCGACGGCGCCGTGACCACGCTGAGCTCCAACGAGCTCAACGCCACGCCCATGGGAACATCGAGCTCGCCCACCATTACGAAGGTGCAACCTGCGTCCGGCTCCGACAGTGGCGGCACGTCGGTGACGATCACCGGCACCGGCTTCTCGACCACGTCAGGTGCCACCACCATCACGTTCGGGGGCACGGCCGCGACCGGCGTCAAGTGCTCCAGTGCGACCACATGCACTGCCACCTCACCTCCGGGCAGGGGGACCGTCGATGTGACGGTCACGGTCGCCGGACACACGAGTGCCACGAATCCTGCGGATCAGTTCACCTACCTGATCGCCGACTGTGCCCGGATGAAGATCACGCAAGTGACCTTCGTCACATGGGGTCACGTTCTCTGCCTGGGCCCGGGTTCGGTTGTCTACGCGCCCATCTTCGTTCTCCCGGGAGCCGGACTGCTCGCGGACGGGACCGACTTCTACGCGTCGGTATCGGCCGCCGATTCCGTTGCGTACCAGGTGTGCGGTTCCCAGATCGCCGCAGATATGGACGTGTCCGGAGCAGATACCTTGGTGACCATCGGTGGACCCTCGGGCGGTACGTGCACGGGCAACACCGTCACTGACGAAGTGACGCTGACCTTGAACACCGACGCGGTGGAGTTCGACTACAACAGGGTTGCCGATGTCGTGGCGATCTTCGGCACCACTGGGGCGCTCCCACCCCCGTACTCGGGGTCGGTGCAAGCGGTAGGGAACAACGTGGTGCGGGGCGGCAAGCTCATCATCAAGCCGTAACTGCCCGAGATAACCCAGCAAACCCGCAATCGACGCGAGCCGTTAAGTTCCGCGTAACCACTTCGACATACCCGTCCGGCGCGGTGGCGATCGAGCGAGAGCGTCCTTTGTCGGTATGTACATTGGCGCTGTGACCGGATCTGGCCTCCGTAAGCGCCGAGTGCATCGTCCAATCGTGTGGATCTGCACGGCGGTCGCCGTGGTGGTCTTTGGCCTGGCGTACACGGTTGGCGGTCAACGCAGTTTGGCCGCAGCCCCCACGACGGCGACCACCCTCCGGGAGCACGCATCGACCACGCACACGAAACCCCTGTCGGCGCCGAAGACCACGTTCGCCCAGGACACGAAGTTCTTCACCGACGTCACCGAGGCCGACCCGTCGCTGGTCACCTACGAGCAGAAGCACAGGGACGTCGCGCTGCAGGCGCTCCTGACCGACGGATCGGCCTTCTGCGCACTCCTCCAACGCGGCGGTGGCATCGACCGAGCCCTGGTCGCCGAAGCCGAAGGCGCGAGAAGCGCGGAGTCCCACACGAGCCTTCCGTTGTCGGTGACGACCTTCAACACCATCGAGTCGGTGGCGCTGCTGACGCTCTGTCCCTCCGAGCAGAAGTTGGTGCCCGCGTCCGTCAGAGCGAAGATCCGCAACCTCGGTGACGCCTTGGCCAACAGAGCGGGGTGAAGTTTCGGGATTTGCGACTGTTCGCGAATCGGTCACGCAAGGGTCGGGTTCGGTCACAAAAGAATAAGGATCTCGTAGCGCAACGTCATCGCTTGCGTAACCCACCCCTCTTAAGTTGCACGCACCTGCAGTGTCACATGTGAGGGAGGGTTCGTGCGGATCTCGACAACGAAGCGGCGCCCTATCCGGTCGGCAGCGATGGCTGCGGCCGCGATCGCGACGATTGCGCTCTCGGCGACCGGCGTCTCGACGGCCATCGTCGGTACGACGGCGTCGTCAGCCGCACCGCCCAGCACGAGCTGCCCGGCCGGGAGCTCGCTGCAGGTGCCCCAGGGCGGATCCAACGGCCAGGCGCAATGCGTCATCACGTCGACCGGCACCCCGGTCGGCGCGATCAAGCACGTCTGGCTGATCATCCTCGAGAACAAGTCGTACGACGAGAACTTCACGGGCCTCAACCAGAACAGCTACCTGTGGCAGACCCTGCCCCAGCAGGGCGCTCTCCTCACCAACTACTACGGCACCGGCCACTTCAGCATGGACAACTACATCTCGCTGATCTCGGGTCAGTCCCCGTCCTACGCCACCCAGGACGACTGCTCGACGACCGCGAACATGACCAACGACAACAGCGGGATCATCACGACCGGCACGGTCGGCACCGGGACCGACACCGACCACACGACCGACGGCAGCGGTACCAACACGAACCCGCCGAACGCGACGGCCGCCAACAACGGCAACTACGGGCAGCTGCTCACCCACGGCGGTGTCGACGCCACGCTCCCGAACAACGGCTGCGTGTACCCGACCGACGTGACGACCGCCTTCAACCAGTTCAACGCAGCCGGCGTCACGTGGAAGGCCTACGCCCAGGATCTCGGCGGCGCCCAGCCCGTCGGGGCGACGACCTACGTGACCGGCGCCACGCCCGGCGTCAGCGACACCGTGCCCGGGCGCGAGGACGGGTCCTGTGGCTACCCGGGCACCTCGACGGCCAACGCCGTGACTAACCCCACCAACCTGGTGGCCCCGAGCGGTGACGTGACGAGCTACACCGGTGCCCAGCCGGCGAACGCCAATAACAACGGGGACCCGGCCGACCAGTTCGTCGCCAAGCACTTCCCCACGCCGTGGTTCAACTCACTGACGGGGCAGTCCGGCGGCACACAGAACGGCGTCACCTACACCTCGCAGCCGGCGCTCAACCAGCCGTCGACGCCGGAGTACGACGGGCCCGGCGCACCCACGAGCGGTGCGGCCGACAACAACTGCGACGCCAACCACGTCAGCAACCTCGACGACCCCACGTACGGGTTGGCGCACGACTTGAGCCTCCCGGCCAACGAGGTGCCCTCGTTCAACTGGATCACTCCGAACAACTGCAGCGACGCGCACGACGCGTCGTGCCAGGGCAACAACCTCTCCGGGGCGTTCACCGCGAACGGCTCGCCGGACTACACCCCGGCGGGCCTCCCTGCCGACGACCCCGAGGCGACGACGCCCACCAACTACACCGGCGGCCTGTACTCGGCGGACCTGTTCCTGCGCTACTACATCCCGATGATCGAGCAGTCGGCGGCGTTCGCCGCCGGCGGGCTCATCGACGTCACCTTCGACGAGTCCAACCCGCCGTTCACCACGGGCAACAGCTTCAACAACGTGCCCGCCCCGGGCGACAAGACGACGTTCTCCGCCCCGGCCGACCAGCCGACCTTCGGCTCGGCCGGAACCACCGAGCCGGGTGCGACCTCGCTCTACGGTGCCTACGGCGCCCTGACCGACGCGGCGGGCGAGAACATCAACGGTCAGAACGTCAACACCGAGCCGACCGGTCCCAACGACCCCGAGGTGACGAACGGCTCGGGCCAGCAGCTGCAGCCCGGTCCCGGCGCGGCCGGGTTCATCGACCGGCCCTTGGGACTCGCAGGCGAGAGCCCCAACGTCAGCGGGTCTCCGGGCACGGCCAGCGAGCCGGCCGTCGTGGGGGTGGGCTCCAGCATGGTCATCGACTCCAAGATCAACGCCCAGGACACGGGCCGGCTCGTGTCGGGCATCGACGGCGCGGGCAACACGATCCCGCCCGACACCTTCGTCGGGGCCGTCAGCGACACCGGTCCGTATGCGTTGCAGTCCAACGCGAGCACGAACGGGGCGTCGAACAACTTCGCCAAGCCGTGGATCGGCACGTTCGAACTGCTGAACGACAGCGGACAGCCGGTCACACTGCCCAACGGCTACAACGGCAACGTGACGCTGGGCGCCGAAGGCGCGACGTCGACGGTGGGCAACCCGGCGACGTGCCCGACCGGCAGCGAGGCGGCGACGACCGCCACGTGCCTCACCGCTGACCCGCTCTTCGACGCGACCGACTTCACCCCGGGCGGCGGGGACACCGGGACCGTGCTGATCAGCCCGCTGATCAAGCCGGGCACCGTGTCGGGCACCTTCTACAACCACTACAGCACGCTGCGCACGCTCGAGGACCTGTTCCTGACGGGGCAGACCTGCGCCGAGCCGAGCAACGTCGACACCCCGTTGGCCGACGGCACCGTCTGCGGTGGCCTCGACGGGAAGGGCCACATCGGGTACGCGGCGCAGGCCGGCCTGGCCAGCTGGGGACCCGACGTGTTCACCGCGACCCACTATTCGACCGTTGCCGTGCCCCCGGGCTACGAGCAGGTCAACGGCAGCGGCACCCCGGCGCTCTACTGTCCGCAGCACCACGCGCTCGGCTCGACCGGCCACGATGGATTCCCGGGTGGTGGCCACTTCGGTGGCATGGGCGGCCTCTCCGGTGCGCCAGGCTGCGGGAGCAGTGCGGGCGAAGGAGGCAACGGCGGCAGCGGGAAGACCGCGGCCGGCCACGGCGGCAACGGTGGCAACGGTGGCAACGGCGCCTGCCCGCCCGAGGAATGGGTGGGGGGCGTCTGGTTGACGTCGACCGGTGCTGCGACCACGCCCTACGACACCCCGCCGTGCAACGGTGCCGGCGGCAAGGGTGGTAATGGCGGCCGCGGCGGGAACGGCAACGGCACGACACCAGGTGGCAACGGCGGCAACGGGGGCAACGGGTCGCCGGGCACACCGGGCACCCCCGGCACGAAGGGCGTGAACGGTTAGGCGACAGGCGGGACCGGCCTTGGACCCCGCGACGAAAGGGCCAAGAGGCTCGGGCCGGGCATCGAGGCCCGGCCCGAGCCGCGTCGTCGTCCTCGGGCTCTTGGCGACGGCCGTGGGCGTGGTCCTCGCCGGTTGCGGCGGGGCCGGCACAGGTCCGCACTACCCGGCCGCCCTCCCGGGGAAGACCACCGCGAGCTACCCGTCGTACCTCCCGAAGAAGACGCTCGATCCGGCGGTCGACGCCACTCTCGTCGGCACCGAGGCCAAGCCCGCCCTCCAGGTCGAGGGCCTGCCCATCGAGGTGGAGACGAAGGCCTTCGACGTGCACGTCATGGTGGCGGGCCCCGTCGTGCCCGGTGAGGGGCTGCCGTACCAACAGCCGGCCACCACCGCGACCTGGACGGTCACGATGAAGGGCGCCACCGCCGACGTGCCGGTGCGCCTCGCCGACTTCCACTCCGTCGACCACCTCGGCAACGTGTACGTCCCGGCTCTCCTGCCCGGCGAGCACAGGCCGCCGTCCGTGCTGCACTCCGGCCAGACGCTCACCTTCAGAATGAGGGCCTACGAGCTGGTCGGGCAGGGCACGATGCAATGGGCGCCCGATCACCAGCACGTCGTCGGGAACTGGGACTACACCGTCGAGAACGACTGACACCGCCTCGCCCTGCCTCGCCGCCGGCACTGCAACCGGGCCCGTTGACCCTTCGTCCCAATTGCCGAAAGCTGGGAACCAATCGCCCGCGCTGAGCGTTGTACCAGGTGATGCACGCTGAACCGAGGTCGGTTCCCTCGTTCGGCGAGGAGGAGGTGCCAGTGTCCGAGCAACGCAAGCCCGACACCAGAGGCGGTACGCACTCGGCAGCCGTATCCGAAAAGCGGCGGGTGGAGCTCGTGCGGCTGCAACCGATCGAGGCCGAGGTCGTCGCCGCTCGCCTCCGCGCCGCAGGGTTCGACGTCGCGCTGGGCCCGATCCCGGTGTACGAGTCCATGGGCTTCACCGAGGGCGTCCCGGTCCTCGTCTTCGAGTCGGACGTCGAAGCCGCCTCGGCGCTCCTGAACGCCGACGACGGCTCGCAAGAACAGGGAGCTTAGAGTCGACAGTGAGGAGATGACGATATGACTGACACCTACCACAAGGACGAAAGTGCCGTCGCCCGGCTGACACCGCACCAGTACGCCGTCACACAGGAGAGCGCCACCGAGCCCGCCTTCGACAACGAGTTCTGGGACAAGAAGGAGGCGGGGATCTACGTCGACATCGTGTCGGGCGAGCCCCTCTTCGCCTCGCTCCAGAAGTTCGACAGCGGTTGCGGCTGGCCGAGCTTCACGATCCCGCTCGAGCCGGACAACGTCGTCGAACACGCGGACAAGAGCCACGGGATGGTCAGGACCGAGGTCCGCTCGGTGCACGGCGACAGCCACCTCGGCCACGTCTTCAACGACGGGCCGCGCGACCAGGGCGGGCTGCGTTACTGCATCAACTCGGCCGCCCTGCGCTTCATCCCCTACGAGGACCTCGAGAAAGAGGGCTACGGGCGCTACAAGGCACGCTTCGCGGAGTTTGCACAGAACAAGGAGGCAGATCGATGAGCCAGAGCCAACGGACCGAGAAGGCGATCCTCGCGGGCGGGTGCTTCTGGGGCATGCAGGATCTGATCCGCAAGCGCCCGGGCGTGCTCGGGACGCGGGTCGGCTACACCGGCGGCAACGTCGAGAACGCCACCTATCGCAACCACGAGGGTCACGCCGAGGCGATCGAGATCGTTTTCGACCCCGACCAGATCTCCTACCGCGACATCCTCGAGTTCTTCTTCCAGATCCACGACCCCACGACCCTCAACCGCCAGGGCAACGACAGGGGCACCAGCTATCGCTCGGCGATCTTCTGCGTGAGCGACGAACAGCGCCGCGTCGCCGAGGACACCATCGCCGACGTGGAGGCATCGGGGCTCTGGCCCGGCAAGGTCGTCACCGAGGTGACGCCGGCGGGCCCGTTCTGGGAGGCCGAGCCCGAGCACCAGGACTATCTGGAGCGCTACCCCAACGGCTACACCTGCCACTTCCCGCGCCCGGGCTGGGTGCTGCCCCGGCGCAGCGAGAGCGTGGGCTGAACCCAACCTTCTGAAGACCAGCACCAGCACCAGCCTCAGCCTCAGCCTCAGCCCGGAGCCCCGGAGTCCCCGAGCCGCTGAGCCGCCCTACGAAAAGGCGTGCACAACGGCGCGGTAGTTGAGGCTCGGCGCGGACGCCGGCGGGATCGGCAGGCCACCGACCCGGGACCCCAGTTTCTGGCGCAACGAAGGCCCACCCTCCGAACGCGCGGGCGGCGGCGGCGGCCCGATCACGGTGCGCACCTCGCTGAACCCGGCCGCCCGGCACAGGTTGTGCAGCGCCTCGATCGTGGGCACGTACCAGTTGCCGAAGTCGACGCGCAGGTCGCTCCCCGCGTGGAACTGCATCAGCACCTCGCGATCGAAGCCCTGGATGTGCACGGCCTCCGTCTCGATCACCGCCACCTCCTTGGTCACGGCGCGCAAACGCTCGAGACAGGTGAGCGGCTCCTTCATGTGGTACAGCACCCCGAGATACAGCACCACGTCGAACACCCCGAGCTCATCGAGGTCGACTTTCTGGAAGTCGCCGACCACCGGCTCGACCTTGGAGTCCAGCGCCGCCTTGGCGAAGTTGAAGCCCCGCTGGCCCGGCAGGTCCGGCCGCCAGAAGTCGGTCTCGTCCCTCGATTGGTCGGGCAGCGTCCCGTTGGCGATGCACTCGGCCCAGTACGCACCCCGGGCCACGAAGTCGACGCCCCAGGCGTAATGGTCGAGCGCCACGACCCGGCCCGCTCCCGCCCGCTCGGCGGCGAAGGAGAACTTGCCGTCCCACGCCCCGATGTCGAGCACGCTGCGGCCGCTCACGTCGGGGATCACGCCCGCCGAGGTCTCCTGGACGCTGATGCCCTTGGTGACCACGCCGTTGCCCAGGTCGATCGTGTGGTACCAGCCGAACGCGTCCGCTTGGGCCTGCAACTCTTCCGGTGTCGTCACGGCCCGAGAGCGTAGCCAGCGCGGCGTTGCCCCTAAGTTGGCCTGGTGGCGCCCCCCGTCCCTCCCCAGGTGGTCCCGCGCCCAGTCGATTGGCGGCCTGGCGGCCCACCGCCCTGGGCCGGCCTTCCATCGGAGCGGCGTGCTTTCATCGGCCTCGACCGGGTGCTCGCCGCGCTCGACGTCGTCGGGCAGGCCGGCGCGGTGCCGGCCGACGTGGGCAAGGACGGGATCTTCGAGGCGCCGGTCGTCGGCGAGATGCCGGCGCCCCTCCACGACGTCAACGCCGGTGTGCTCGCCGCGTGCTTCGAGGAGCGTGGCGAGGCGCGTCTCGTGCTCACCCGGCGCTCCACCGGCCTGCGGACGCACCAGGGCCAGGTGAGCTTCCCCGGCGGCCGCCTCGAAGAGGGCGAGGACGCAGTGGCGGCCGCCCTACGCGAGGCGTTCGAGGAGGTCGACCTCGACCCGTGTCTCGTGACGACGGTCGGCTGGCTCCACCCGGTGCTGACCATGGTGTCGGCGTCGTTCATCTTGCCGGTGCTCGGCACCGTCGATGGACGTCCCGATCTGGTCGCCAACCCGAGCGAGGTGGAGCGCATCTTCGACGTCTCGCTGGCCGAACTGGCCGACCCGGCCATCTTCCACGAGGAGCGCTGGCGCATCCCGGGCCGCGTGATCGCCGGTTCGGAGGACGGCTCGTTCCCGGTGTGGTTCTTCGAGATATCGGGCGAACTCGTCTGGGGTGCGACGGCGCGCATGCTGCACGAGCTGTTGCGCGTCGTCTTGATCGAGCCCGACGAGGCCTGACCGTCTCCGGCTCGGGCGTCGCTGTCCGTCAGGCTCCCTGACCGGGATCGCGCCCGGTGTAGGCCAGAAGCTTCTCTTGGGCGGAGGCGTCCGAGCCGATATTGATCTCGGGCTTGAACACGCCCTTGCGCTGCTCGTCGGTGAAGCGGCCGTGAATCATTTGGTAGGCGGCGTTGGGCAGGCCCTGCGGCATCGTCGAATCCTGTCCCGTCGATACCGCCAGGTCCCACCCGTGGAGCAGCTGGTCGCTGAACGCGATGCCCAGGGCGGGACCCGTCTTCTCGATGGTGCCGGGCTTGCCGAAGGTGCGCAGCGTGTCGGCCCGGGCTTGCTCGAAGTCCGATCCCGGATTGCCGCTGAGCAGATCAGGTGGGTCTGGGGAGAGCTGCACGTCTTCTCCCCGCGCCGACCCGGCGAAGTACCTCTGTGTCTCGAGCATGTGGCTCATCAGGGTTCGAACGTTCCAACCGTCGCAGTTGGTCGGAGCATCCAGCTCCGTCGACGCGCCCCGAACCAACGTAGCGGTCCACTCGCTGGCTTGTGCGTACAGATCCAACAGGTCGAGATCCATCGGTGCCTCCTCTCAGCCCTCCCTGTAGATACCCACGTCGGCTCGAGGTACGCCCGTCGGTGACCTGGTGTTGTACCGTTCTTCTCCTGCGGGGGGACCTGGCGGAAGGATCCCGAGGTGGTTGTTCTAGATCGTGGCGGAAATCGACAGAAGCTCGCGCGCCTGTTTCTGGCGGCCGCGGGTGCGGCGTTGCTCTGCACGGCACTCCTGACGCCGATCGGTGTGAGCGGGGCAGCGACGACGGGGACGATCGCGGAGTTCCCACTCCCCACGCCGAAGGCGTTCCCGCAGTGGATCACCGAAGGGCCGAACGGAGCGGTCTGGGTGAGCGGGGGTGCGGGCGGGACCTTCAACGTGTATGAGGTCTCGCCCACCGGCGTGGTGACCGAGTTCCCAGCGCCCCAGGCGCAGTCGGACCTGGCCGGGATCGCGACCGGCGCGGACGGCAACCTCTGGATGGCCGAATGGACCTACAACCTCCCGAGCTGCTCGGGCGACATCGTGCGCATGACACCCACCGGCAAGGCCGTGGTCTATCCAACGATCGGTTACGCGCCGACCCATGTGACCGAGGGCGCGGACGGCAACGTCTGGTTCTCCTCGAACGCCTGCCCCAACAATCCCCCCGCGCTCGGGCGCATCACACCCGCCGGCGTCGTCACCGAGTTTCCGATCACCACGGGTTCGGGTGGTGGCGCATATGGGCTCACGTCTGGACCGGACGGAGACCTGTGGTTCACCCTGGGTACCACGACCGGGAAGATGACGACCCAGGGAGTCCCGACTCTCTACACGGGCAACGCGGAGGGCGACGTCGAGAGCGAGATCGCAACGGGGCCTGATGGCAAGCTCTGGTACACCGACGGAGCTGGGGTGAACAGCATCACCACCTCGGGCGTCGTCACCGAGTATCCCCTCGGCGGAGATCCGTTCGGGATCGTCGCGGGGCAGGGCAACAGTCTCGTAGTGACGCTGTTCGGAGGCAACGCGATCGATCAACTTGACCTGAACGGCAACGTGCTGGAGTCCACGCCGACGCCGACGCAGCCCTCGGGACCTCTCCAAATCACGGAGGGCTCGGACGGAAACTTCTGGTTCCCCGAGCAGAACGCCGACGCCGTGGGACGGTTCTCCACCACCGGAGGCGGCGCAACGCCGACCACCGTGACGGTATCGAAATCACCCTTCTACTCGGAGTACGGCCAGAGTGTCACCCTCACCGCGACCGTGACGCCGACCGACGGGGGCGGAACTGTGTCCTTCACGGGCGATGGCCAGTCGGTGGGCTGCCTCAACGTGGCGCTCGCGTTTACCGGGGGCGCCTATGAGGCCACGTGCACGACCTCTGCGCTGCCCTACGGCGACTACGACGTTGTCGCCAGCTACTCGGGCGACACCCTGTATCAGCCCGGTCAGGGAACGCTGTATCAGTACAACTCACAGGCGCAGACGGCCATGACCGCCAAGCCGCTCTCATCCTCGAGTCGTACGTCAACGGAGGGCCCACGGTGTCTGCGACCTTGGTCTCAACGGCGAGCGGTCAGCCGCTCGGCGGCCAGACCGTGCGTTTCTACCTGTCGGATACTGACGAGACACTCATCTGCAAAGCGACCACGAACGCGAGAGGTGTGGCGACCTGCAAGGGCCCCTCGTCACTGAACGGCAAGCTCAGTAGCGTGAAGACGTACCTGGCGTCCTACGATGGCGTCGTTGACTACGGCGCCAGCGATGCCTTTGGGAAGATCAATCTCCTTTAGTTTCGCCCTCAGTCCGCGAAGGTGACCGAGAGCACGCCGAGGAGGCCGAACGACACGTCGAGCGCGTCGCCCGGTGCGACCGATACCGGCGGCACGACCGAGCCGCAGATGATTCGCTGGCCCGATTCGAGCACGCTGCCGTGTGCGGACAGGTAGGAGCGCACGAAGGCGACGGTGACGGCAGGGTCCTTCGTCAGCTTGCCTTCGGCGACGACCGCGCCGTCCTTGGTCACGGTCGTCGCCATCGCCATGGGGTCTGCGCCCGGCACCTCAGGGCCGAAGACCACGCCGTGGTGACAGATGTTGCCGGCCAGCACCGGCTCGATGTCGTCGAACGAGATGTCGAGGTCGACCAGCTCGAGCGCCGGCCCGAGACCGGCGATCTCCCCGTCGTCACCGACGCGCACCGCCAGCTCGACCTCGACCGCAGGGGCCACCCAGCCTGCGAGTGAGACGGTGGCACCCGGCTCGACGACCCGGGTGTCGGTGAGGTAGCCCACGACCGCGTCGCTCAGCCCGAAGTGTTGCTGGATCGCCGGCGTGTCGAACCCGATCTTCCAGCCGATGCCGGTGGCGCCGGCCGCCAGGTCGTCGGCCCGTCGGGCGAACTGCGTCTGCATCCCGCGGCTGACGGAGGAAGAGGTGTCGGGACCGGGCACCGGGGCAGTCTCGCGCCTTGGTCGCCCATCGGGACGAACGCGAAAATGACACCGCAGAACTTCCACTGAATTCGGGGGGTCGAGATGCGCTGACCATACGAGTTCTCCGCTCGCGGTCACCGCTGCGCATCAGAGGTCGCTCGGCGGGTTCTGCTCCTCGCTCGATGCGTCCGGCGTTGGCTCCGGCGGGGGTGCCTTGCGGACGTCCCATTGCACCGGCTCGTCGCTCCCGGTGCCGCCGCTTCTCGGGCCGCCGTGCCAGGGCCCGCCCGGGCCGCGGCGCCCACGGGCGCGAAAGACCCGCAGCCCGATGGCCAGCGCGATGAAGATCGCGGCCAACGGCAGCGACGTGCCGGAGTGACCGCCGAGGAACAGGGCGGGGTTTGACAGATCTGGAGGCAGAAGCGCCACGGGCAAGGCACGCTAGACCCGAGGGTGCGCGACCGGGTCGCGCCGCCGACCGCTGCCGCCGGGACGGGTCCGGCGGTCGGGCGCGGTGGCCCGTCTGGGCCGAAATCCGAGGCTCGGCGGGGCCGAATTCGTGCGCCGGGAGAGCCTGAGGCGACGCCGGGGCGGAGTAGGATGGAGGATCGTCGGCGTGTCGGGCCCGGCGTTCGCAATTGAGTCCTAGAGACTGGCCGGCGGTGGTGGATCCGTCCCGGCCACCCGAATGCCGGAGGGCGAACAAGTGGCAGACATCGAGATCGGCATTTTCAAGTCGGGGCGCCGGGCCTACGGGTTCGACGACATCGCGATCGTCCCGAGCCGGCGGACCCGGGACCCCGAGGACGTCGACATCTCGTGGGAGATCGACGCCTACAAGTTCGAGCTGCCGTTGCTCGGCGCGGCGATGGACGGGGTGATGAGCCCGGCCACGGCTATCGAGCTGGGGAGGCTCGGCGGGTTGGGCGTGCTGAACCTCGAGGGGCTCTGGACCCGCTACGAGGACCCGACGTCGCTGTTCGACGAGATCCGGGAGCTTGACGACGAGAAGGCCACATCGCGGATGCAGCAGATGTACCAGGAGCCGATCATCCCCGAGTTGGTGACGGCCCGCATTCGTGAGATGAAGGAGGCGGGGATCACGACGGCCGCCTCGGTGACGCCGCAGCGGACCGAGCAGCTGGCGCCGGCGATCCTCGCGGGCGAGCTCGACGTGCTCGTGATCCAGGGGACCGTGGTGTCGGCCGAGCACGTGTCGAAGACGGTGGAGCCCTTGAACCTGAAGCGCTTCATCCGTGAGTTCGAGATCCCGGTGATCGTCGGGGGCTGTGCGTCGTACCAGGCGGGGCTCCACCTGATGCGCACCGGGGCGGTCGGCGTCCTGGTCGGTGTCGGCCCGGGGAACGCCTGCACGACCCGTGGTGTGTTGGGTCTCGGCGTGCCGCAGGCGACAGCCATCGCCGACGTCGCCGGGGCGCGGATGCGGCACCTGGACGAGACGGGCGTCTACGTGCACGTCATCGCCGACGGCGGGATGTCCAAGGGCGGCGACGTGGCCAAGGCCATCACGTGCGGCGCCGATGCCGTCATGCTGGGGTCGCCCCTGTCGTCGGCGTTCGAGGCGCCCGCCCGCGGCTTCCACTGGGGCATGGCGACGTTCCATCCCACCTTGCCCCGAGGTGCACGGGTGCGCACGGGTGTGCGCGGGTCCCTGCGTGAAATCCTGCTCGGCCCGGCCCACGAGAACGACGGCCGCATGAACCTGTTCGGCGCGCTCCGAACGGCGATGGCGACGTGCGGCTACGAGACGGTCAAGGAGTTCCAGAAGGCCGAGGTCATGGTCGCGCCGTCGCTCCAGACCGAGGGCAAGCAGCTACAGCGCGCGCAGGGCGTGGGGATGGGGCACTGAGCCCCGCCGCGTGACCGAAACCGTCCTCGTCGTCGACTTCGGGGCGCAGTACGCCCGGCTGATCGCCCGCCGTGTGCGCGAGGCGCACGTCTACTCCGAGATAGTCCCGTCCTCTATCTCCGTCGAGGAGATACGGGCGCGGGCGCCGAAGGGGATCATCTTCAGCGGCGGGCCGAAGTCGGTGTACGAGACGCCGGCACCGACGATCGATCCGGGGATCTACGAGCTCGGGATCCCGATTTTGGGCTTGTGTTACGGCGCGCAGTTGATGGCGTTGCAGCTCGGTGGGACCGTGTCGCGGACGGGAGCGGGGGAGTACGGGCGTACGGCCTTGTCGTTGTCTCCGTCGGGTGGGAAGTCGCCGCTGTTCCCCGACTGGCCGGCCACGTCGTCGGTGTGGATGAGCCACGGCGACGCCATCACCGAGGTGCCGCCGGGCTTTGTGGCGACGGCGTCGTCGGGCGGGGCGCCGGTGGCCGCCATGCACGACGTCGAGCGGCGCTTGTTCGGGCTGCAGTTCCACCCCGAGGTGGTGCACACCGACCGGGGCGGCGAAGTGTTCGACCACTTCCTGATGGACGTGTGCGGGTGTGCGCCGGGGTGGACGCACGTCTCGATCATCGAGCTGCAGGTGGAGGCGGTGCAGGCGCAGGTCGGTTCCGACCGGGTGCTGTGCGCGCTGTCGGGCGGGGTGGACAGCGCCGTTGCGGCTGCGTTGGTGCACAAGGCGGTGGGGACGCAGCTGACGTGCGTGTTCGTCGACACGGGCCTGATGCGGGCCGGCGAGGCGGACCAGGTCGAGGACACCTTCCGGCGCCAGTTCAAGGTGGAACTGGTCCACGTGAAGGCGGCGGACCGCTACTTCGCGGCGCTGTCCGGAGTCACGGACCCGGAGCGCAAACGCAAGATCATCGGGGAGCTGTTCATCCGTATCTTCGAGGAGGTGGCGCGGGACCTCGGGGCCGGGGGGTCGGGTGCCGATGGCGGTGGCTCGGACGACGGTGCCGCGCACGGCGACGGGCCGCGCTTCTTGGTCCAGGGGACGCTGTACCCCGACGTGATCGAGTCGGGGAGCGACACGGCGGCGAACATCAAGTCACACCACAACGTGGGCGGCCTGCCCGAGGATCTGGACTTCGAGCTCGTCGAGCCGTTGCGGCTCCTGTTCAAGGACGAAGTGCGCGCGGTGGGCGAGGAGCTCGGCCTGCCCCACGAGATCGTGTGGCGCCAGCCCTTCCCCGGTCCCGGTTTGGGCGTGCGCATCATCGGCGAGGTCACGCCGGAGCGGGCCGAGATCCTGCGTGCCGCGGACGCCGTGGTCGTCGAGGAGATCCGGCGGGCGGGGTTGTACCGCGAGCTGTGGCAGTCCTTCGCCGTGATGCCGGCGGTACGGACCGTCGGCGTGATGGGCGACGGCCGCACGTACGCGTACCCCATCGTCATCCGCGCCGTCACGAGCGACGACGCCATGACGGCGGACTGGGCCCGCCTGCCCTACGACCTCGTCGAACGCATCGCCTCGCGCATCATCAACGAGGTGGAGGGCGTGAACCGCGTGGCTTTGGACGTGACCTCGAAGCCGCCCGGCACGATCGAGTGGGAGTGACCGTGACGCCGGGGAGCGGCGGGCGCGGTGCACAGGAGGCGTCGGCGGAAGGTTCGGTCACTGGGCGGCTCTTCGACGACTCCGACGAGGGGGTCGGTGCGTCGGCAGCGGTTGCCGACACCGACGCTGAGGCTGGCGCCGATATTGACGCTGGCGCCGGTGACGAGGACATCGATGCCGGCGCCGCTCCCGGTTATGCCGAGGGCGCGGACGACGGCCGGCGACGCCGCAGCCGTTCGGCCACCAAGGCCGGCGCGTTCTCGGGCAATCCAACCGCGCTGCTCGATGACCTGACCCTGCCCCAGCGGGCCGCGGTCGAGCACCGGGGCGGTCCGCTCCTGATTGTGGCAGGGGCGGGGTCGGGCAAGACGCGGGTCCTGACGCGGCGTATCGCGCACCTGCTGGCCACCGGGGACGCCGCGCCGTGGGGCATCCTCGCCATCACCTTCACCAACAAGGCGGCCGACGAGATGCGCTCGCGCGTCGTCGACCTGGTCGGGGGCGCGGCGGAGAAGATGTGGGTCTCCACCTTCCACTCGGCCTGCCTGCGCATCCTGCGTATGAACGGCGACCGCCTGGGGTACCGCTCGGGCTTCACCGTCTACGACGACACCGACAGCCGGCGCCTGGTGGAGATGATCACCGCCGAGCTGGGCTTCGACCAGAAGCGCCTGCCGTCGCGGGCCGTGCAGGCGGTGATCAGCCAGGCCAAGTCCGAGCTGGTCGACTTCGAGAGGTTCAGGGCGGACGCCCAGGACGGTCCGGACCCCTTCCGCAAGCGCATCGCCGACGTGTACACCCAGTACCAGCAGCGGCTGCACGCGGCCAACGCCATGGACTTCGACGACCTGCTCATGGTGACCGCCAACCTGCTGCAGGCGGCGGACGACGTACGGGGGAAGTTCCAGGAGCGGTTCCAGCACATCCTGGTCGACGAGTTCCAGGACACGAACCACGCGCAGAACGAGATCGTCAAGCTCCTGGGCGAGGCGCACGGCAACGTGTGCGTGGTCGGCGACTCCGACCAGTCGGTGTACCGGTGGCGCGGCGCGGACATCCGCAACATCTTGGAGTTCGAGCGGGCGTTCCCCAACGTCACGACGATCCTGCTGGAGCAGAACTTCCGCTCGACGCAGACGATCCTGGATGCGGCCAACGCCGTCATCGCCAACAACGTCGGCCGCCAACCAAAGGAGCTCTTCACCGTCGGCGACACCGGCGGCCCTGTCAAGCGCTACCGCGCCGAGGACGAGCGCGACGAGGCGAACTGGGTCTCGAGCGAGATCCTGCGGGCGCACGCCTCCGAGGGGCTGTCGTGGGGCGACGTCGCCGTCTTCTACCGCACGAACGCGCAGTCGCTCCCGCTCGAGACATCCATGAAGTTCAGCGGCATCCCCTACAAGGTGGTCGGGGGGGCGAAGTTCTACGACCGGCGCGAGATCAAGGACGTGCTGGCCTACATCCGCGTCCTGGCCAACCCCGACGACGAGGTCTCGGCGCGCCGCATCGTCAACGTCCCCAAGCGCGGCATCGGCGACGCCTCGGTGGCGCGGCTGGCGGCCTGGGCCCAGATCGAGGGCGTCCCGTTCTCGGTGGCGATCGGCCGGGCGGAGGACGCGGGCCTGACCGGCAAGGCGTTGAAGGGCGCCGAGCAGCTCGCGAAGACCCTCGGCGAGCTGCGCCCGCTGGTGGACACGATCAACCCGGCCGACTTCGTCCAGCTGGTGGCCGACCGCACCGGCTACCTGGCCGAGCTGGTGGCCGAGCACACGCACGAGGCGGACGGCCGGATCGAGAACCTCGCCGAGTTGGCGACGCAGGCGGGCGACTTCGACGACGTGATGGGGTTCCTCGAGACGGTCGCGCTGGTGGCCGACTCCGACGAGCTCGAGTCCGACGGGTCGAAGGTCTCCCTGATGACGTTGCACACCGCCAAGGGTCTCGAATACCCCGCCGTCTTCGTGGTCGGCCTGGAGGAGGGGATCTTCCCGCACTTCCGCGCGCTGTCCGAGCCCACCGAGCTCGAGGAGGAGCGCCGCCTCTTCTACGTGGGCATCACCCGGGCCCGCCGGCACCTCGCGATATCGCACGCCTGGTCGCGCACGACCTGGGGGCGCACCCAGCCGGCCATGCCGAGCCGCTTCGTGACAGAGGTGCCGGCGCACCTCGTCGAGGATGTCGGGCTGGGCTCGCCGCGGCGGGGCACCGGCTACGACTCGGTGTCCGGTGACGAGCACTTGCCCGGTGCGGTGTTCGCACCGGCGGTGCCGATGGCGGCGAAGGCCGGCGCGGCCAAGGCGAAGGGCCGGGGGAGCACCGGTGCCGAAGACCTCGAGCTCGTACCGGGTGACGAGGTGGTCCACGAGCACTGGGGGCGTGGCGTCGTGGTCAGCGCCAAAGGCGAGGGGTCGCGGGCCCAGGCGACCGTCGACTTCGATTCGGTGGGGAAGAAGAACCTGCTGCTGTCGGCGACGCCGCTGCGCCGGGCCTGAAGCCACCGGTACGCTCGCGCCCTTCGACGGCGGGCACGGCGGGCGGCGGGCGGCGGGCACGGCGCGAACCAACGACAAGAGAGGAACGTCAAATGGGTGACAAGTCGATCGAGGCGGGCGCCTGGATGCTGGAGCACGGTCACCGCGTGCTGCTGACGCTCAGTGGCGGCCGCTTCCCCAAGAAGGTCGCCGGCATGCAGGCGGTCGAACTGTGCACCGTCGGGCGCAAGACGGGCCAGCGCCGCGCCACGCTGCTGACGTCGCCCATCTACGGAGAGGACCGCGTCGTGTTGGTGGCGTCGAAAGGCGGCCACTCCGACGACCCCATCTGGTACAAGAATCTGGTCGCCAACCCCGACGTCGAGATCACGGTCGGCGAGCGCACCCGCAAGATGCGGGCACGCACGGCAACACCGGACGAGAAGGCGACGCTGTGGCCCGAGCTGGTCAAGGTCTACAAGGGTTACGACTCCTATCAGCGCAACACGACCCGGGACATCCCTGTCGTCATCTGCGAACCGTCGCCGGCGGCCTGAGCCGCTAGTCCTCGTCCGACCGGATCCGGACGAATTCGACGATCTCGCCCGCGGCATCGGCCATGCGCGGGTCCGTCGTGACGAGCGATGCGCCGAGCGAAATGGCCAGTTCGAAGGACAGCACGTCGACCAGCCACCCGGCGTGCCGCCGCCGCCACGCTCTCTCGAACACCTCGGATGCAGGATGTCGCTCGATCGGCGCTGCCGCCAGGGAGGCGAGATACCGCTCGCACGCCGACGATCCCACCACGCCGGCACGCTCGAGCCGGCGCAGGCCAGACCACACGTCGGAATCGACGTGGGCGCAGACGTGTAGCTGGGCACCGGCCACCCGTGACTCGACGAGGAAGCCGAGGTCGCGTGCGACCAACAGGTCGAGCACTGCGGCGGCGTCCAGTACGACGGGACGTGAGCTCACGAGTCACCTCCTGTCGTAGCCGCGTCTTCCAGCAAGGCCCCAAGGGCCTCCTGGTGCGAGAGATCCCACCCGCGCTGCACGGTGACGCGCAGAAGCCACATCTCGGTGTTCGACCGGGCCAGCTCCCGCCGAATGGCGATCTGGGTGAGCTGGGAGAGGTTTGTCCTCCCTTCGGCCCGCCACGCACGGGCGAGCTCGTCCGGCAGATAGACGTTCACGCGGGCCATATACACACCTCCATACACACGTCCGCGAAACGAACGGTCGGCCCTCGGCCAAGAGGGTCGCTGGCGGCCAGCAGGGATGAGGGCTCGACCAGCAAGGCGCGAAAAGAAAAGGGGCATCTAGCTGCGGTCCGCCGCCCCTCACCGCCGGGAACATCTCGGCGGCGTTCCATCTGGCGCCTGAGCAGGGCCTTCCGTATCCTTGACCCAAATGAAACGTCCGTACAGGGTGGTCGTGGCCAAACCCGGCCTCGACGGGCACGATCGGGGGGCCAAGGTCATCGCCCGCGCCCTACGGGACAGCGGGTTCGAGGTCGTCTACACGGGGCTCCACCAGACGCCCGAGCAGGTGGTCCAGGCCGTCGTGCAGGAGGACGCCGACGCCGTCGGCCTCTCCCTTCTCTCCGGCGCCCACCTCACCCTGGTGCCCAAGGTGATCAAGCTGCTGGCGGACGCCGGCCGCGGCGACGTGCTCGTGATCGTGGGCGGCATCATCCCCGAAGCAGACATCCCCACCTTGAAGGCAGAGGGCGTCGCCCAGGTCTTCACCCCGGGCGCGCACCTCGAGGCCATCGGCTCGTGGCTGGGCGAGGCCCTCGACGCACGCGAGGAGGCCCTGCAGGGCTGATTGCATTCCTGGCGCCGCGCCCCGGCGCCACCTCCGACTCGCCGGAGCGGTCGGAGACCGGAAAACTCGACCGCGATACCGACGACATCGATCTCACAGCGAAACAGGCACGAAGGAGACAGCAACAAAGTGGACCTCTACGAGTACCAGGGCAAGCAGTACTTCGCCCGCTTCGGCATCCCCGTCTCACCCGGCGGCGTGGCCGACACGGTCGACGAGGCTGTCAACCAGGCCGAGGCCGCCGGGTACCCGGTGGTGATCAAGGCACAGGTGAAGGTCGGCGGCCGGGGCAAGGCGGGTGGCGTGAAACTGGCCAACGATGCCGACGAGGTGCGTCTCCACGCGGGCAACATCCTCGGCCTCGACATCAAGGGCCACGTGGTCAAGCGGCTGTGGGTCGAGCACGCGTCGGACATCGCCAAGGAGTACTACGCCAGCTTCACCCTCGACCGCCCGGCCAAGCTCCACCTGGGCATGCTCTCGGCCGAGGGCGGTGTCGAGATCGAAGAGGTGGCGCAGACCAACCCTGACGCCATCGCCAGGATCCACGTCAATCCCGTCTCCGGGATCACCGAGGAGGAGGCCCGGGCGTGGGTCGACGCCGCCAACCTCGATCCCGAAGCCAGGGAGCAGACGGCTTCGCTGCTCGTGCGGCTCTACCACTGCTACGTCGAGGGTGACTGCGATCTTGCCGAGATCAACCCGCTCATCCTCACTCCCGAGGGCAAGGTGCACGCCCTCGACGCGAAGGTGACGCTCGACGAGAACGCCTCCTTCCGCCACCCCGAGTGGGAGGAGTTCGAGGACGATTCAGACATCGATCCCCGCGAGAAGATGGCGAAGGAGAAGCATCTCAACTACATCGGCCTCTCCGGTGACGTGGGAATCATCGCCAACGGAGCCGGCCTGGCGATGTCGACGCTCGACGTCGTGACGCAGGTGGGCGGGGAGGCGGCCAACTTCCTCGACATCGGCGGCGGTGCCAACGCCGACGTGATGGCCGCCGCGCTCGAGGTGATCAACGCCGACCCGGCGGTCAAGAGCATCTTCGTCAACATCTTCGGCGGGATCACACGGGTCGACGAGGTCGCCAAGGGGATCATCGAGGCGATGGGGCGGGTCAGCCTGAACTCGCCACTCGTGATGCGCCTCGACGGCACCAACGCCGAGGCCGGCCGGGCGCTGCTGGCCGACCACTTGTCGGACACCCTGATCGCCGAGCCCACGATGCTCGATGCCGCCCGGCGCGCCGTCGCGCTGGCCAAGGCCTAACCCCGAGTCACCCACCGAGAGGAACGAACGTGAGCATCTTCGTCGACGAGACGACCAAGGTCGTGATCCAGGGCATCAGCCCGACGAGCCAGGGGCTCTTCCACGGCCTGCGCAACAAGGCGTACGGCACGAAGGTCGTGGCCGGCACCAATCCCAAGCGCGGCGGCGAGGAGATCGAGGGCATCGCGGTCTATGCATCGGTTTCCGAGGCCGTGAAGGAGACGGGTGCGACGGCGTCGTTCATCAGCGTGCCGCCCCGCGGTGCTGCGGACGCGATCATCGAGGCGGCTGAGGCCGGCATCACCTTCATTGTCTGTATCACGGAAGGGATCCCCGCCCAGGACGAGGCCGTCGCCTACAACCGTCTCGTCCAGGAGTTCCCGAACACGCGCCTGCTCGGGCCGAACTGCCCGGGCATCATCTCCCCCGGAAAGTGCAACATCGGCATCACCTCGGGCGACATCGCGCTGGCGGGAGGCCCCGTGGGCATAGTTTCGCGGTCGGGAACGTTGACCTACCAGGCGCTGCACGAGCTTTCGCAACAGGGCATCGGGCAGACCACGTGCGTGGGCATCGGTGGTGACCCGGTCCCGGGCACGAACTTCATCGACTGCCTCGAGGCCTTCGAGAAGGACCCCGAGACGAAGGCGATCATGATGATCGGCGAGATCGGCGGCTCGGAGGAGGAGCGGGCGGCTGACTTCATCGCGGCCAACGTCAGCAAGCCCGTTGCCGCCTACATCGCCGGCGTGACGGCGCCTCCGGGGCGCAAGATGGGCCACGCGGGGGCCATCATCTCGGGCTCGTCCGGCACCGCCCAGGCCAAGATGGAGGCGCTCTCGGCGGCCGGCGTCGCCGTTGCGCAGAACCCGACCGAGTGCGGTGAGAAGGTGGTCGAGATCGTGCGGGGGCTCGGCTGAGCCGACCCCGCGCCGAGCGGTGCCGGGCGACCGCCTGGACGCTCCGCGTTCTGCGGATGTGGCGTCATTAGCGTTTGGCCATGACACCGCCGCCGCTGCGCCTGGCCGACCTCGACACGAGGCAGCGGCGCTGGGCGCTCGTGCGGTCGGGGGCGATCATTGCAGGGGCCCTGGCACTGCTGCTCGGCGCCCTCTACCTGCTGCCCTTCGACCACCTCTCGAGCGAGGGGTCGGTCCTGCGCCTCGGCGTCGTGATCGCCCTCGTGGCGGCCGTGTTCATCTTGCAAGTGCGGCGCATCTCGCGCGCGGAGCTGCCAGAGCTGCGGGCAGTCGAAGCGCTCGGCATCGTCATAGGCGTGTTCCTCGTTGGGTTCTCGATCGTGTACCTCTCGATGTCGCGCAACAACTTCCATACGTTCACGCAGCCTCTCGACCCGACCCGGGCGCTCTACTTCACCGTCAGCGTGTTTTCCACCGTCGGTTTCGGGGACATCACGCCAAGAACCGATTACGCCCGCCTCGTCGTATCGGCCCAGATGTTGCTGGACCTCGCCATCATCGGCGTCGTCGTGCGGATGATTCTCACCGCGGCGAGGAGCCGGATCGCTCCGGGAGGGAACGGCGGACGCGACAGCAGGCCCGCACCGGCCGAGTAGCCAGCGCGGGCCTGCTTTTCGCGAACAGGTGTGCTCTTGCGGCCCTATGCCGCGACCGGTTGTGCCGGCGCTGTGCTGACGGCAGCTCCTGCGCCCGGACCGGATTCTCCGCCCAGTGTGCCGCGTGACTGCTTGACCGCGATCACGATGCCGGTGGCCACTATCCAGATCGGGAACCCGAAGAGGAACGCAAAGAAGCTGAACGGACCGGCAATCCCGATCACCGCCACCAGGAGGGAGTACCACCCCAGGCGCTTGGGCAACGGAGCGGCTTCACGGTTGAGCAGGATGGCGAGGCCGGTGGAGAGCGTCACGAATATAACGCCGACCAGAAGCAGCAGGTAATTGTTCGCGTTGTAGAAGTTGACGAAGTGCGCGACCGAGAACTGATGGTTGTGCGCCGCCAGAATCAACGTTATTTGGAAGCTGCCGGAGATGATGATGCCCGCGGCGAGCAGGATTCCGGAAGCAAACGCGAGGTTGGGCCAGAGCCGCTGCCCGCCGGCCTGGACGAGCACCGTGCGCAGCTGGGTGACGAAGACGAGCAGCAGGAAAATCGCCAGGCCGACGAGCCAGATCGTCAGCCATTGCTGGTTGACGTGAGTGTTGTACCAGTGCGCAACCGTAACGCCCGAGGCGTTCTCGTTCGGCGAGCCGCTCGAAAGCGGCCCGAACGAGACAAAGATCAACGCGACCGCCACCAAACCGATCAGCCACATCCAGCGGTTCAAAGCGGAATCCTTCATTGCTTTCCCTCCCTTTGTCCTTGCGGACATCTGAGAGCGTGGACCGCGGCCACCAATATGGAGCCATCGCCACGCTCCAGCGCCAATTCTCACCTTTATTGTCCGGCTTCAGGGGGATGGGCGGACAGTGCGTTAGTACCTAATTCGGGGAGGGGGCTAGTACCCCCTCGGGCTGAACCGGGACCGGGGCCTGGTGGCCGGATGACCTGGAGTACACGTCAGGCGCGGACCTCGGCGGGAGCGACTGCAGGGTCCAGTCCGGGCGCACCGTGGGACCTCACCCATCGGTTCGCAGCCCGGCGCACGGGAATTCACCACCAGTGACACTCGGCGATGGGTTTCGGGATTTCAAGCCGCGGAAAACTGGGCCGGAAAACGTCGTGACCATGTTTATGTTGCGCTCGACTCGGCCCCTCGTGCGGACATTTGGATCGCCGTGGATCGGTCCTTTCGGGACGGTTGACCCGTACGCAGCCGTGGACACGACGGGGCGGCAGCGAGATAACTCTCTCGTCACAAAGAGTTCGTTTTGCAGAGGCTCTCTCGTCACTAACTAGTTCACTTGCCTCAGTACAGTGCCCCGCGTTGGCGGGAACGACCGGCTGACCGAAGGTACTTGGCGAACTAACGAAATTGAGGGAGAGGGAACCAGACATGCCGCTCCCGCGGTATCGCGAGAACGAATTCTGCTCTCGCCGATGGTCGCAACTCACCTTCACTTCATTGAGTAAACGCTCGACAACGTCGCTCGCGTTCACTAACCGGATGGCCGTTATCTACTGGGTCACGCTGCGACGACCGATATGACGGTCACCCCCGCGACCCCGGCACCTGGTGCCGCACGGACTCGTCGCGTCGTGGTCGACAAGCCAAGCCGCTCCGACCGTCTCTTCGACCTCACCACTTTTGGGGCAGGGCTCAGTGTCCTCGTGTTGCTCACCCTGGTGGGTGTCTTCTTGCTGTGGCAGGGCCGCCACGCCTGGGCCTATGCCGGCTTGCACTTCTTCACCACCACTCAGTGGAGCACGAACACCAAGCATGTCGTCATCGGCGTGGCCGGATTGTTGTTCGGCACCGTCATCGTCGCGCTGATTGCAGTGGCTATCGCCGTGCCCATGGGCGTCCTGGCAGCACTGTTCATCTCGGAATACGCGCCACTGGGACTGCGCAAGGTCTTGCAGGGGCTCATCGACGTCTTGGCGGCCATCCCCAGCCTGCTCTTCGGCCTTTGGGCGTTCCTGACGCTCCAATACCAGATTGAGCCGCTGTCTCGATGGCTGACGACCTACTTCGGATGGATCCCGATCTTCAGTACGACGAAGGGCGCCAGCCTCCTTAGCTCGATGTTCATCGCTGGCATCGTCGTCTCGTTGATGTGCGTCCCGATCGTGGCGTCCATCTGCCGAGCGGTCTTCGCGCAAACCCCGCCGGGGGAGAAGGAAGCTGCCCTCGCCCTCGGTGCGACCAAGTGGGGGATGATCCGCACGGTCGTGCTGCCTTACGGCAAGGGCGGGATCATCGGGGGCTCCATGTTGGGTCTCGGGCGGGCTCTGGGCGAGACCATCGCGGTCACCCTCATCCTGCCCCAGGTGCCGCACATCTCACTCCACATCCTGGAGGAAGGGGGCGGGACGATCGCCGGCTTCATCGCTCAGCGGGCCGGCAGCGATCCGTTCACCGTCTCCGGTCTCATGGCAGCCGGTCTCGTCTTGTTCTGTCTCACTCTTGTCACCAATCTGATCGCCTCCACCATCGTGGCCCGGAGTCGATCAGGTGCGGCGGTCGACCTGTGACGGACCTTCTCGAAGCCCCGAGCACCGACCTCGTCCCGGACGCGGTCGACGGCACGCCCTTGCCGCCCGGAGACTCGTCACGCCGGAGCTCGGCCCCCGGACGCCGTTCGCGCCGCCCTACGAACATGACGAGGCTGGACCTGCTCATCATGGCGGCATCCGCGGTCAGCTCGATCAGCCTCTGCTGGCTCGTGTTTGCAGTCTTGACCGATGGCGTCGGCTGGCTGCTGTTCTGGGTCGTCGCGTACTTCCTGTTTCTCGCCATCTACTTCGTGGCCTCCTTCGACAGGGTCGGCTGGCTCGGTGCGGTGGACAGGGTGATCACGGTCGCCGTGTCCACCGCCATGGTGGTCGTGCTCATCCCCCTGGTCTGGCTGGTCAGCTACATAGTCATCAAGGGGAGCGCGGCCCTCCGGCCCGCCTTCTTCGTCCACGACCAACGAGGCGTCACCCCGACCATGCCGGCCACGGCTGGAGGTGGCTTGCACGCCATCGTCGGGACGATCGAGCAGGTTGGGCTCGCCCTGCTGTGGTCGTTGCCATTGGGCGCGGCGACGGCATTCTTCCTCAACGAAAGTCGCTCGAAGCTGCGCCGTCCCGTGCGGATATTCGTCGACGCCATGAGCGGCATGCCGTCGATCGTCAGCGGCTTGTTCATCTACGCCACCTTGATCATCCCCCTGGCCAAGTACAACGACCTGTTCTCGTTCAACGGCTTCATGGCGTCATTGGCTCTGTCGATGACGATGATGCCGACCATCTGCCGTGCCATCGAGGTCGTGCTTCGGCTCGTGCCAAACGGGCTCCGGGAGGCAGGCCTGGCGCTCGGCGCCTCACGGGCGAAGGTGGTCCTCTCCGTCGTCCTCCCGACTGCGTCGACGGGCGTGGCCACGGCGGCGATCCTCGGCATCGCGCGCGAGGCAGGCGAGACGGCGCCGCTGCTCTTTACGGCCTTCGGTTACAACCTCATGAACGCCAACCCGTTCCACGGGCCGCAAGAGAGTCTCCCGCTCTTCATCTACCGCTTCGTTCGCACCCAGTCGACGGCTGACATCCAGCGTGGGTATGCCGGCGCCCTCGTGTTGCTCATGCTGATCCTCAGCCTGTTCATCGTGGCCCGGATCATCGGGCGCGACCGGTCGGTGGCCAACAAGCGTCCGCTTCGCATTCGCATTCCCGGCCGAACGTCGGCACCCGAGCCGACCGCAACGCGGCTCATTGCGTCAACGGCACGGCCGCGGACTGCCACGAGCACGGCCGCGGGAGAGCCATGACCGATCTCCACATGAACCCGCCCGGCGTTTCCATGAACCACCAAATGAGCGACGTCGACCACGAGGAGATGTTCGCCAGCGGTTCGGAGAACAAGGACGAAGGCACCAGCGTCGAGGGTGAGACGGCCGCGCCCAAACTGATCGGTGGCCCACCCCCTGGGGCGGCGACGCTCGAGTCCCGCGATGCGTGCGCTTGGTTCGGCGAGCACTTGGTCCTCGAGGGCGTGGACCTGACGATGGGGGCCGGGGAGGTAACCGCACTCATCGGACCCTCGGGGTGCGGCAAGTCGACGTTCTTGCGGCTCCTCAACCGGATGCACGAGCTGGTGCCGGGGTCAGCGATGGCGGGGGACATCCTCCTCGATGGGGTCGACATCTACGGCGCTGACATGCGGGCCCAAGTCATCCGCACCCGGATCGGCATGGTCTTCCAAAAGCCAAATCCGTTCCCGGCCATGAGCGTGCGGCAGAACGTTCTAGCGGGACTGAAGCTCACCAAGATTCGCTGCAGCGACCAGGACGCGCTCGTCGAACAATCACTCCAGAGGGCCGGCTTGTGGCGGGAGGTGCGCGAGCGGCTCGACAGCCCGGGCGGCGCTCTCTCTGGCGGTCAGCAGCAGCGTCTGTGCATCGCGCGGTCGCTGGCCATAGCGCCGAACGTGCTGCTCATGGACGAGCCCTGTTCAGCCCTCGACCCGTCGTCGACCAGGCGCATCGAAGAAACCATCAATGAGCTGCGCAACGACGTGACCGTCGTGATCGTCACGCACAACATGCAGCAGGCACAGCGCGTCTCGGACAAGTGCGCCTTCTTTCTGGCGGCGGAGAACCAGCCCGGGCAACTGGTCGAACAGGGTCCGACGACGCGGATATTCAGCTCCCCGGAAGATCCGCGGACCGCCGACTACGTCGCGGGCAGGTTCGGATGAGCGTCATGCCTGCGCGCATGCTCACGCACGGGGTCGTAATGCTTGCCGTCTCGCTGGCCGGCGTCTTCGTCGCCGCGAGCACGCCTGCGGGTGCGGCAGCGACGTCTCCCGCCAACGGTCAGGGTTCGACCTACGCCGCGCTCGCGTTCCAGCAGTGGACCCAGAGTGTGCAGAACCAGGGACTGAACCTCAACTACACGCCCACCAGCTCACCGGCAGGCTTGGAGGCCTACAGCCAGAACACGGCCGACTTTGCGGGAACCGAAGCTGAGTTCTCAGAGCTTCTTCCCGGATCCCCGGTCAACGTGCCACGCGGGTTCGAGTACACGCCGGACGTGGCTGGGGCGTCCGCTGTCATGTACAACGTCGCTCTGACCCCAAGCGGGCAGGACCCCATCAGTTCACTGCGTCTGTCGCCCATGACGATTGCCAAGATCTTCCTGGGCAAGATCAGCAGCTGGAACGACCCGGCGATCAGCGCCGACAACGGCGGGGTGACCCTTCCCAACCAGCACATCACGGTGGTCTGCCGGACGGGTCAATCGGGAACCACGGCTCTCTTCTACGACTTTGTCGCTCACACTGACCCCGCCGATTACGCATCGTGGGCCGCCCAGAACGGCTTTAACACGGGCACGAGAATCCTCGAGGTAGACAACGCCATCTCACCCTCACAGATGGCGTGTCAGTCGGGTTCGGACACGGAGGCCAATTACATCGCCGCCAACCGGTGGACGATCGGATACGACGAATTCGGCTACGCCAAGGTGTACAACGACAACGTTGCATGGGTGCAGAACGCCTCGGGCAACTGGGTGCAGCCCTACGCAGTGAACATCAGCGCAGCGCTGGAATCGGCGCAGCTGGCCCCGGACACCTCGCAGAATCTGACGGCCGTCTACACCAGCTCCAACCCGGCGGCCTATCCCATCTCGGCCTACTCCTACATCTTGGTGCAATGCGCGCCCAACTCGGCGCGTTCAACGTGCCTCTCGCCCTATTCCAATGCGGGCATCACGAACACGATGACCCAATTCATGAACTTTGTGGCCTGTGCCGGCCAGGTCCACATGGCGGCCATCGGCTACGCCCCGCTGCCGCCGCAATTGTCACAATTCCTGGCGGACGCCGTCGGGTACATGACGAATCAACCTGCGCAGCAGCTCAACGCGTCGAACTGCAACAATCCAACCTTCAGCGGCAGCCTCGGCGTCGGTGCGTCTCCACCACCGCTGCCCCCGATCGGCAACGCGCCCGGGGGTTCGGGCGCGGCTGGCAGCGGGAGTTCGTCGCCCGTCGGCACTTCGGCCGCCGGCAGCTCTTCGGCGGCCGGAACGACCGGCGGGACCGGGTCCAGCAACGGATCGGGGTCCGCCGGCACCTCCAAGGCACAAAGCCAAGCATCGAACATCAAAGCGGCAGCTCCCGCGGCCCTCTCGGGTGGTCAGTTGCCGACGAGCCCCTTGCTGCCGCTTCTCGCCCTTCTCGTGCTCCTGGCCGTCCCCGTCGTCGTCTTGTCCGTCAAACGAAAGCGTGAACCACATGACTCGATCGTCCCTTAACCGTCTCGACGCAACGTCAAAGTTCAGAAAGGGAGCCGTGGACACTGGTCATGCCGCACTCGAATACCTGTCGCAGTTACGGAATGAACCTCACGAAGGAGCGAAAGTGAAAGACAAGCGATCAATATTGAGGCGAGGCCTCCTCGCCGGAGCCATGGCGCTCGCCGCTTGCGGCGCGAGTGTCGCAATGGCATCGGCGCCCGCCGGGGCGAGCAATACCGAGAGTACGGTCGTCGGTTCGGCCACGACGTTCTTCATGATGCACGCGCTGTTCCCCGAGGTGAACGACGTCAATCCGAACCCGGAGGTCGGGTCAGAAACCCAGTCGATCGCTTCGGATTCATTGACCTGTACGGGCGGGATCACGTACAACACAACCACTCAGCCTCCCAACGGCTCCGGTGCCGGGAAGACCGCGCTGGCGGCCGAAGAGTCCGCCGCCGCTACCTCGCAGGGCTGCATCGACTTCTCGCGGTCGTCCTCGCCCCCGGCCCCGCACGCGGAGACGCTGCCGAGCGGCAGCACCGAGTCCGGTGACCCCAGCCCGTCGCACCTCGACTACTACGCCTATGCCCTCGACGGCGTGGGCCCGCTAGTCGGCACGGACGCTCCGTCGACTGTGCGTACGGCCGGGCAAGACACGGGACCGAACAATGGCTTGACGTTGGCCCAGGTCCAGGCGATCTTCGAGTGCGTAGACACCAACTGGAACGAGATCACTGTGAACGGCGTGACCGGCGCGAGCGCGCCGATCGTTCTCTTCTGGCCGCAGGCAGGATCCGGCACCCGCGCCGTCATCACTGACGTGCTCGGGTTCGACCCGACCAAGCAGGTCGCACCGAGCGTATGCACCACTACCACCCAGCCCATCACGAGTTTCACCTTGAGTAGCGCGACCGCGCCGAACGAGGAGAACACTGAGGACGGCATCATCTACCAGAACAGCGTCGGTGACCCGAACGCTGCCGGCGGCGCCGTCGCAGCTGGCTCCGTGACTGCGGCGGCCATCTACTTGTATTCGGCTGGAAAGTTCAGTCAGCAGTGGGACGACACCACCGATTACAACTCGACGCACGACAACTTCGTCGACCAGACCCTCAATGGCGGTACCACCAACACCATGGGGAACTTCGTAGCCGGGACCCTCACCCTGGCCACAATGCGGAGCACGACTGGGACTGGTGAGGCCTATGCTGACCTGACCCCCCAGGTAGGTCGCTTCGACCAAGACGCCAACCGCGGCACGTTCGCCATAGACGGCAGCACCGTGGCTGAGGCGAACGAGTGGTACACCAACCTCCCGTCGGGCGACACCGGCAACCCCTCAGACTCCACCGCCACCATTCCCGGCGTCCGCTTCGTCTACAACGTCGCCGACGCGGTACTGCCGGGTTACAACGGAGCCAAGATGCTGATGGGCTTCGACAACCAGACCAGCGGGACGAAGAGCACACTCTGCAACGGTGACGACTCCAGCACCATCACCGCTCAGGGCTTCCTGCCACTGACCACCGGCTCGACCGCGCCGGCCGGTTCGGATGCGGCCAGTGCAACCTGCCGGGAGTTTGCCGGCTTGTCGTACCCAAGCCAGGGGACACCGATCCACTGGACGACGCCGACGTTCGACAACAGAAGCCAGTAGGCGTCGCGCGGCATCGGTGGTCTGGGTCCGCTCGGGCCCAGACCACCGGCTGGCGGCGGGATCACGTCGGTTGAAGGAAGAGGAAACACACCTACTACATGAGACAGAGCGCAAACGAGCGATGATCATGGCTCAGCAGCATCCAACGCGATGCCCTCAGCCGGTGTCGCGCGCCCCGTGGCCGCGCGCCACGGGCGTGTGTCTCGTCGCGGTCGGTCTAGCGGCTGGGCTGGTCGTCCTCTTGACCGGGTTTCCGGGGCAAAGCGGTATTGCCCGGGCCGATTCGACCCCGAACAACAACAACAACCCCTACTTCACGATTACGGTGAGCCCGTCCGCCACCCAGAACCTGGCTGACGGGCAAGCCATCCCGTTCACCGTCACTCGCACTGCGCTCGGGACCAGTACCGGGTTGGAGATCGCAGCCGTCGGAACCGGCTGGTGCGCGTCGGACGTGCAGCTTCCAGTCACCGAAGATCCCGGCAACCAGAGCTTCAACTCCTTGACCACCGGTTTCCCGGTGGTCAACGCGACCACCCCGGGAACACCTCCCGCGGACTGTCTCGATTACGTCAACTCCGATCTCAGCGCCATTGTGTCCAACGGCTCGGCGCTGCCCGCCATCGCCCCTCGGCCGAACACCAGCACCAATGTCGCCGGTACCCAGGGCGACTACCCCACGGTGAGCGGCCAGGCCCTGGCCGAGCTGGGTCAGGGGGGGGAGCAACCCGTGCCATTCAACGGCATCTCGGTCAACTGCTTGCCGAGTCAGCCCTGCACCTTCGCGTTGGCGATCTGGACCGAGAACGTGCTGACTCCTGGACAGATCGCCGTCTATTTCGTCGGGGTTCCTGTCAGCTTTGTCGCCTCATCGGCGGGCCTGGCCTGCACCAGCCCCGCAGCGGGACAGATCAACAGCGAGAGCCCCGACCGTCTCGGTGAGACCATTACCCAACTGGGCATCGACGGCTGTCGGAGCGGCTATGCCGACAGCCAGGGACTCACGTTCAACCTCGGTACGGGCGCCAGCGACGACGAGGCATTGTGCGCGTTCGCGGACGGGAGCGTCGACCTTGCTTACAGTGCGGTCGGCTACGGACAGCAGGGGTCGCCGTTCATGCCTGCGAACTGCGCGGGCGGTGCGGCACCGCAACGCTCGTATGTGGCGGTGCCGGTCGCATTGAACGCGGTTGTGCTCGCACACACAGCCAACTCGGTCCAGCCGACTCCATACCGGAGCTTCGGGACGGCAGTGAGCGACTATCCCCAACTCGAGATCACTGTCGCGCAGTTCGCCCAGCTTGTGAGCAACGGCGGCTTCGAGGACGTGTCGGGGAGCGGGCAAGTGACGAGTGACTCGGGGACGTGGCGGAGCCAGCTGGGCCAGGGGCTTCTGGCTCTGAACCCCTCGTTGTCGAGCGGGTCCCAAGCTTCCTGCTCGGCGTGTGCGGTTGTCGGTGCGGGGTCCGGCGTGGGAGTGGCCGCGACGTCGGGAACCGATGCCACGACCTATCTGGCCACGCGATTCCTCAACGCCGTGGCTCCCACCCAGCTGGTGAGCGCACCCGATGCCCAAGCCGCTTTCCCGTCCGAGCCACTGGGCACCGTTTCGAATTTTGGCGCGCCACCCCCGGCCTACGACGTCCAGACCTATACGGGCCGGTCAATCCTCGTTCACTACACGACGCCATTGTCCGGATCCGCATGGTGGGCTCTGACCGATTCCGCCACGGCCGCGGCGACCTGGGGTGGCCTCGACGACTTTGCGTTGCAGAGCTCCGATTCGCTCTCGGCCGCTCCGGCAAATGCAACCTACGTCGCGCCGACCACGGCGTCCATGGAAGCGGCGGCGGCGAACATGACCGCGCAACCCGACGGCACGCTGCTCCCAGACCCTCAGGGTGGCCAGGTCAGCGGCGTCGAGCCCTATCCGCTCACGTACATCGAGTACGCCATTGCCCCGGCCCAACCTCTCCTCAACACGGACTGTACGGCCAACACCGCGGCACAAACGGCGTTGCATGAGTGGCTGACCTTTCTGGTCGGCCAAGGCCAGCAGGATCTGCCGGCCGGCATGGCTCCGCTGCCGAGCTCCCTGACCGCACAGGCGCAGGCCGCCATCGGCAAGATCGGGACCTCGGCGCCTGCATGCGCTCCCGACACCGCGGTCCCAGGATCGAACTCGACATCGACGTCGACCGCTGGCACGCCGTCGGGCGCCGGATCCTCGAACGCAACATCGCAGTTCGGGGGCATCACGCCTTACGAGTTTGCCAACTCCAACTTATTGAGCCTCGCCGAAGCGAAGTCCGCTTCCGGGTCGAAGGGCGGAAAGGGCGCCGATGCCGTCAGCGCGGCGCGAGCCGCCGCGCTGAGCCTCGCCGCGTTCGGAAGGTTCCCGCCGGAGAGTTGGGCCGTTCCGCTCCTCGGCATCTTGGTCCTGACTCTACTGGTGCCTGGTCTGGTGTTCTTGGCCTCCCGCCGATCGCGCGGCGCCCTCGGTGAGCTCCTGCCAGCGTCAGAAGCCTCGGAACCACAGGCGCAGTCCCCGGTGGACGGCGGTGCGGAGACATGACGATGACGCATGCACCAGTTCCGGAGGTGGATGACCGCCTCAAGACCCCAGACCCTCCGGAGGGCACTCCCTACACAACCGGCGATGCCGCGCAGGTAGAAGCAACCCCGCGGCGGGAATTGAGCCGCGGCCGGATCATCCTTGGCGCAATTGTCGCGATCCTGGTCTTCCTCATCTCCGTCGGTGCGGTGATCTACGGGATCGGCTCACTCGTGCATGCACGCGACCAGCGGGCTCTGATGGCAACGGAGCGAACGGCCATAGCCAATGCGGCGATCCTGGACAAGGCGCTGGAGACGGTGAAACTGCCGACCGAGCCACCGGCACCCGGCGCGCCCGTGGGCGCCCTGGCCATTCCGGCGCTCTCTTTGAACCAGGTCGTGGTGGAGGGCGCCGGCCCGAGTCAGACCGTCTCGGGTCCCGGCCACGTCCCCGGCACGCCCGGACTCGGACAACCGGGCAACGCCGGGATCGTCGGCCGCAATGCCGCCTACGGAGGGGTGTTCGGACGGCTTGGGCAGCTCAGGCCCGGCGACAGGGTCCTCACCGCCACAATCGAAGGGCAATCCATTTATGTCGTCCGGCGCGTCGTCACGATGACAATCGGATCGTTGGAGCCGTTCTACGGGACGACGCACAACAACCGTCTGACGCTGGTGACCTCGGCATCGGACGTCCCGTGGAACAGCGGTCAAGCCGTCGTCGTGACGGCCGTGCTGCGTGGCAAGCCGTATGCGGCGACGCCACAGGAAAGCCCTGACGCGGGCCAACTGGGCAACACAGGGGAGTCAGGCGCCTGGATCGAGCTTGTCCTGTACATGCTCGCCTTCGTCGCGGTCACCGTGGGCGCCATTTATCTCTATCGCCGCTGCACTATCCGATCTGCCTATCTGTTGAGCACAGCGCCACTCGTGGCGTTCACCGTCCTGGCGGCCGAGAGCATCAGCCGCTTGTTCCCTGCGTGGATGTGATCCGCGTGCCCTTCATCGAATGCGAGAGAGGTCTCATCGAATGCCAAAACGCAATGCACAGTCCGGCTTTCCCCAGGAGCAGGCCTGCCGTATGGACCCCAGCATGAGGAGCAATGTCGAGTTGTACCCGTCGAAACGATCGATGTATCCGAGCCAACAGGAGGAATCCGTGAGCCGAACCGACGAAGTTGCAACGAACGCGCCAGCGAAGCTCCGGCGCGCCCGGACAACGAAGAGGCGCGGATGGACAACCGGCCTGGCCGCACTCGCCAGCGCACTCGGTTTGGCGCTCGTGCCGGCGCTCGGCGCAACTCCGGCTGGGGCGACCGGACCCACGCTGACGACTCTCACCGGTCACGGTGGGGCTACGGCTCCCGCCTTGGGCGTTCCGGTCGCCGAGGGATCGGCCCAGGTCAACCCCACTTACGTGGCCTACAACTCGGCCAACGGCGACACGGCCATCGCCTCGACGAAGGCCGGCTCTGTCTATGTGTATCTGATCGCCGGAGCATCCGAGGCGAACGAGTACAACATCCAGACGGGGGTCAGTCCGGCCACCTTCGGATCCCTCACAGCCGGGAATGTGTACGTCATGGCGGGAACCGGGACGGCCGGGCTGATCGCCGAACCGGGCAACAACCAGTTCGGTAACTCGACCTCGGCCGTTGCCACGCAGAACCCAATCGAGCCCACGTCGGTGGCCTTCGACCAGAACGGCAACGTCTTGATCGCTGGCGCATTCAACGGAGCATCGGCCATTCAGGTCGTAGCCAAGACCACCGGCACCTTCTACGGCGTGTCCATGACCGCCGGCGACCTCTACACCATCGGAGACGTCGGCCTGTCGGGTGCGCCGTCGTCCGCCATCAACATGGGCAGTGTGGCCGGGGTGGCGAACGGCATGTCCGTTGATCCCACCGGCAACATTCTCGTGGGAGACGGTGACGGTGTGATCTTCGTCAACGAGCAGAGCTCGGGGAACCTCAGTCTCTACGGTCTGACGATCGGCCACCAGTCGGCCACGGTGATCGCTGGAACGGCCCAGGGCGGCACCGACTGCACTTCGGGCGCGGCAAACGACCCAGCAAATTCGCTCTACTTCCAGAGCGCGGCGCCCTTCGTCGACAGCTCCGACAACGTCTACTTCAGCGACAACGAGAACGGCGGTGTCAATGGAGGTGGCTGTGCGTGGGTCGAGCCGGCCCAATCGGGCACCTTCGACGGCATGTCCGTCACGGCGGGCAACGTCTACAAGCTCGCCGGCAACGGTGGCTCCACCGCCACGCCCGACGGCACGGCAGGGATCAACGCCAACGTGAACGGCACGAGCGAGATGACTCTTGACGCCGCGGGCAACGTCGTCCTCGTCGTCCAGAGTGGTCCGAGCTTTGGGACCAGCCCGGCCGTCCAGGTTCTGGCTGAGTCCACTGGGACCTTCTACGGGACCTCCATGACCGCAGGGGACCTCTATACGGTTGCTGGTGGACCCTCGAACAAGCTGGCCACGCTGAGTGGCCCGACCTCGGTTCTCAACGCGGGGAGCGGAAACCTGCTCTTCACCGACGGCGCGCCCACGAGCGCGAACCTCGACGAGCTGTCGGGTGGTCCCACGGCCGCCGTTCCCACCGTGACCAATGTCGCTCCGAGCACGGGCGCGGCCGGCGGTGGCACGAGCGTGACCATCACCGGCACAAACCTCACCGGAGCCACGGCCGTCAAGTTCGGCGCCAACGCAGCGACCGGAGTGATCGTCAACAGCGCCACCTCGATCACGGCCACCTCGCCGACGGGGACCGGGACGGTCGACGTCACGGTGACCACCCCGGGCGGCACCTCGGCCACCTCGGGCAATGACCAATTCACTTACGTCGCGGGCCCCACGGTGACCAATGTCGCCCCGGGTTCGGGACCAACTGCCGGTGGCACCAGCGTGACGATCACCGGCACCGCCCTCACCGGGGCCACGGCGGTCCACTTCGGCGCCAATGCGGCGACCGGCGTGGTCGTCAACAGCGACACCTCGGTCTCAGCCACCTCTCCGGCGGGCAGCGCCGGGACGGTCGACGTCACGGTGACCACCCCGGTAGGGACCTCGCCCACGTCGGCCAACGACAAGTTCATCTACGCCGGCCCACCGGTGGTAACGGGCGTCAATCCGAATGCCGGACCACTTGGGAGTGGCACCAGCGTGACGATCTCTGGCACCTCTTTCACCGGCGCCACGGCGGTCCACTTCGGCGCCAACGCGGCGACCGGCGTGGTCGTCAACAGCGCCACGTCGATCACGGCTACCGCTCCTTCGGGCAGCGCCGGGACGGTCGACGTCACGGTGACCACCCCGGGAGGGACTTCGGCCACCTCGAGCAGCGACCACTTCACCTACGACGTCGTCCCGGCGATCGCTAGTGTCGCTCCGGGCTCGGGTCCGGCTGCTGGTGGCACGAGCGTGACGATCACCGGCAGCGCCTTCACCGGGGCCACGGCCGTCCACTTCGGCGCCAACGCGGCGACCGGCGTGGTCGTCAACAGCGCCACGTCGATCACGGCTACCGCTCCTTCGGGCAGCGCCGGGACGGTCGACGTCACGGTGACCACCCCGGGTGGGACCTCGGCGACCTCGGCCAGCGACCACTTCACGTACATTGCCGCTCCGGCGGTGGCCAGCGTCGCTCCGAGCGCGGGGCCGGCTGCCGGTGGCACGAGCGTGACGATCACCGGCACCGCCTTCACCGGGGCCACGGCGGTCCACTTCGGCGCCAACGCGGCGACCGGCGTTGTCGTCAACAGCGCCACCTCGATCACGGCCACGTCGCCTTCGGGGACCGGCACGGTCGACGTCACTGTGACGACACCGGGCGGCACCTCAGCCACGTCGGGCGCTGATCAATTCATCTATGTGCCGCCACCGCCGGCGCCGCCGGCCGGTGCCACGCAATCCAACGGGGCGTCCTCGGACAGCTCGACTGGAACCGCAACGGCCTCGCTGCCTGGAAACAGCATCTCGGCCAGCGGCACCGGTGTGGGAGCTGTCACCGTGTCCCAGTACGGCAGTGACCCGACAACGGGGGCCGTTTCCGGCGGCACCGGCGTCTTCTACGACGTGGAGGTCGCGCCCGGCACCACATGGACGACGCTCACCATCACGGTCTGCAGCCTGGGCTCAGGTGGGCAGTCGATCTCCTGGTGGAACGGTTCCGCTTGGCTGCCATTCTCCAACCAGTCGTTCAACTCGTCGACCGGGTGCGTCACCGCCACCGTGAACGGCAGCACCTCGCCCACGCTGGCCCAGTTGACGGGGACGCCGATCGCTGCGACCGTGCCGTTGTCCGGTGGCTACTGGTCGGTCGCTTCCGACGGTGGGATCTTCTCCTACGGTGATGCCCAGTTCTACGGCTCCACCGGGGCGATGCATCTCAACAAGCCGATCGTCGGCATGGCGCCGACGCCCGACGGCAAGGGCTATTGGCTGGTTGCCTCCGACGGTGGCATCTTCTCCTACGGTGACGCCCAGTTCTACGGCTCTACCGGGGCGATGACGCTGAACAAGCCGATCGTTGGCATGGCGCCGACCCCCAGCGGCAAGGGCTACTGGCTGGTGGCCTCCGACGG
The DNA here is from genome assembly GCA_963777485.1 of uncultured Acidimicrobiaceae bacterium. GTDB lineage: Bacteria > Actinomycetota > Acidimicrobiia > Acidimicrobiales > RAAP-2 > Bog-473. The sequence continues at coordinate 803,575 of CAVZQP010000002.1, forward strand.
CGGCATCTTCTCCTACGGTGACGCCACCTTCTTCGGCTCCACCGGGGCGATGAAGTTGAACAAGCCAGTCGTCGGCATGGCGTCGACCCACGACGGCAAGGGCTACTGGTTGGTGGCCTCCGACGGTGGGATCTTCAACTACGGCGATGCTGTCTTCGATGGCTCCACCGGGGCGATGACGCTCAACAAGCCGATCGTCGGCATGGCGCCGACCCTTGGCGGCAACGGTTACTGGCTTGTGGCCTCCGACGGTGGCATCTTCAACTACGGCGACGCGCCCTTCGAGGGCTCGGCGGGCTCGGTGCATCTCAACAAGCCCATCGTGGGTATGTCGCCCACCGCGGACGGGAAGGGCTACTGGCTTGTCGCCTCCGACGGTGGCATCTTCAACTACGGCGATGCGGCCTTCGACGGATCGGCCGGGGGCACGCCCCTCAACCAGCCGATCGTCGGCATCGCGGAGCACCCAGAAGGGGGATGAACCTGCTTCACACCAAGGCCACGCCGACGGCAAGGGAGCGTTCCTCGGGCCGCCGGGTGATCGCGATGAGCATCATGTGTGCGGTCGTGCCGACGGTCTCGGCCATTTGGCTGGGACCGTCGGTCGCCGCGACCACGACCTTGGGTCCGCTGAAGTCGGTGGCGTGCACACCAATGGCATCGGACCCATCGATCGAGGCGCCGCTGTACGCCCAACAGAAAGGAGCCAGCGCCAAGTCGGATGGTTGGTGGTGTCAGCTTCCTCACGCGACACAGGTGCCCGGAGGACTGGTCCCTCTGCGACGGAATTCAGCACCGCTGCCCAACAACTACGACCTCGATCAGACCGTGTACTCATTGGCGGGGACGGCGAAGGACACCTCCATCACCACACATGGGCCACCCGCCCTGATCGTCGAGGTCAAGGTCAACAGCGCCGTCGCACCGGGCGCAACGGCTCGCGTCCCGCAATTTTCCAGCGCGCACAAGGTCGTCCTGAAGAAGGGCGTCACAGCGAATGTGCTGACGGACTCAGGCCAGACCGATGTGAGCTGGGCGTTCCCGACGTCGGGCGTGCCGAAATACTTGAATGCCGTCTCCTCCGTCACGGTCGCAGGCTTCGGAGTGCCAGCCTCGGTGGTCATCGCCGTGGCGAAGCACGTCGTACCCCTCTGATGGCCGACCGAAGCCCCGTTCGTTTCCGGCGGCATTGGGACCTGATCGTTGCGGGGGCCGGGATCGGCTTCGGGCTTGCAGTGTTCGTCGGAACCCCTCCCGCCGGGGCATCGACGACCGCAGCGACATCGAGCCAGCCCACTGTCAATGTTGCGTCCGCCGCCTCGAGCGCCACGCTCACCCTCGACCAGTGGAAGCAGCGATACGAGCACGACGTCGGGATCCTGGCCGACGATGTGCTCGTCGTGGTCGACGACGGGAAACGGGCGCAGAGCCACGAGACGACGGCCAAGGTCAAGACCACCGTGAGCGACTGCCGCACCTGGGCCTCCGACGCCGGGCAGGCGCGCACGGCCGCTCCCCCGATACCGATGGCCGGCGCCCAACGCGCCTGGACGAGCATGATCGGGGCGTCTGCTCACGCCGCGTCGGACTGCCTCGCCTCGCTCCAGCATGGTTCGCGGCGCAGTGCCAAGGACTTCCAGAGGCAACTGAAGATCGTGGAACAGGACGAGGTGACCCTCACCCACGACCTCAACGGCTCGTAGCGCCACCAGGGAATTCCCGGCGCCATAGCGACAGGTCGAGCCCCACTAGATTGGCCGTCGTGCGTCTCGCGGTCCTTGTTTCGGGTTCCGGGACGATCCTGCGAGCGATGTTCGAGGATGGCCTTCCGGTGACCGCCGTCCTCGCCGACCGGCCTTGTGCCGCCCTCGAAATTGCCGAGGAGCATGGCGCCGCACCCGAGCTCGTCGATCGCAGGGCCTACGGCGGCTTCGGCACCGAGTTCGACCGGGAGGGGTTCACCGCCACCGTCACCGCCACCCTTGTCGCGCACCAGGTCGACCTGGTGGCCATGGCCGGGTTCGGGACGGTCCTGAGCGGGACGGTCCATTCCGCGTTCCCGAATCGGATCCTGAACACGCATCCCGCCCTGCTGCCGCGTTTCCCGGGTTGGCACGGTGTGCGCGACGCGTTGTCCGCCGGCGTCAGCGAGACCGGCTGCACCGTGCATCTGGCCACCCTCGAGATGGACGCCGGGCCGATCCTGGCCCAGGAGTCCGTGCCGGTCCTGGCGGGCGACACCGAGGAGACGCTGCACGAGCGCATCAAGGTGGTCGAGCGGACGCTTTATCCGGCCACTGTGGCCTGGGCGCTGGCGGAGCTGGAGGCCGGCCGGTCGATCGAACCGAAAGGAGTACACGAGGAGATGACGTCGTGAGGGCGCTGCTGTCGGTCTACGACAAGGAAGGCCTGGTCGAGTTCGCAGAGGGGTTGGCGGACCTCGATTGGGAGCTCGTGGCGAGCGGCAACACAGCGGCGAAGCTGCGCGAAGCCGGCATTGCGCACACCGAGGTGGCCGCAGTGACGGGGTCGCCCGAGATGCTCGGAGGACGGGTCAAGACCCTCCATCCCAAGATCCACGGTGGCATCCTCGCCGATCGGTCCAAGCCCGAACATCTTGAGGACCTGAAGGTCAACGGGATCGACGCGATCGACCTCGTCGTGGTGAACCTCTACCCGTTCCCGTCCGATCCCTCGATAGAGCTGATCGATGTCGGCGGCCCGACGATGGTGCGCGCCGCAGCGAAGAACCACGAGCACGTTGGCATCGTCACCTCGCCAACGGACTACGGCGCCGTGCTCGAGGAGCTGCGCGCGTCGGGCTCACTGTCGGCGGCCACGCGCCGGCGGCTGGCGCGGGCCGCGTTCGCGCACACGGCGGCCTACGACGCCGCGATCGTCGAGTGGCTGGATCGGGGAGGTCCGAAGCCGGTGGACGAGCTGGAGGGGGCGAGCGACGCCGACGCGGAAGAGAGCTCGCTGTCGGCCGTGTTGCCGCCGACGCTGCACCTGACGCTCGAGCGCACCGAGGTCCTGCGCTACGGCGAGAACCCGCATCAGCGGGGTTCGCGCTACCGCATCGCCGGCACGTCCAGCTGGTGGGACGCCATGGAGCAGCACGGCGGTTCTGCGCTGTCGTACCTCAACATCTTCGACGGCGACGCCGCCTGGCGCTTGGTGCACGAGTTGGCGGAGGACGCAGGAGCCGCGGAGGTGGCGGTGGCCATCATCAAGCACGCGAACCCCTGCGGGGCGGCGGTGGCTAATGACCTCGTGACCGCGTACGAGCGCGCCCTCGAGTGCGACCCGCTCAGTGCCTTCGGCGGTGTGGTGGCCATCGGGGGCCACGTTGACGCGGAAGTGGCCGACGCGATCGCGGCAGGGCCGCAGGCTGACGTCATCATCGCCTCCTCGTACTCTCCAGAGGCGGTTGAGAGGCTCGTGGCACGGCGCCGGGCGACCCGACTGCTTTCGGGCCCGGCGCCCGAGCACGCAGTGCGCCAGCTGCGCAGCCTCGGGGCGAGCGTCCTGGTACAGGACATCGACGCCTTCGTCTCGCCGCGCGCCTCGTGGCAGACGGTGACCAAGAGGGCGCCGAGCGAGGAGGAGTGGCGCGACCTCGTGCTGGCGTGGCGGGTCTGCGGCCGCACGACGTCCAACGCCATCGCGGTCGTCACCAATGGCCAGGCCGTCGGGGTGGGCGCAGGACAGCAGTCACGCGTGGTGGCGGCGGAGATCGCCGTGCAGAAGGCGGGCGAGCGGGCCAAGGGCGGGGCCGGCGCCAGCGACGCCTTTTTCCCGTTCCCCGACGGGCTCCTGGTCCTGGCCGACGCGGGGGTGACCGCGGTCGTCCAGCCGGGCGGCTCGGTGAAGGACGGCGAAGTGGTGGCGGCCGCAGACGAGGCGGGCCTGGCGATGGTCCTCACCGGCGAACGGCACTTCAAGCACTGATGTCGGCCGTCCTGCTCGACGGCGAGGCGGTCGCCGCACGGATCAAGGCCGAGGTGGCCGATCGCGCCGCCACTTTGGCGCGCGAGGGCATCCACGTAGGCCTCGGAACGATCCTGGTGGGCGACGACGCGCCCAGTGCGCGCTACGTCTCGCTGAAACACGAGGACTGCGCGGCACTCGGCATTCATTCTGTGGGCGAGCACCTGCCCGCGACAGCGACGCAAGCTGAGGTGATGGACGCGGTGTCCCGTTTCAACGGCGACCCCAAGGTGAGCGCGTACCTTGTGCAGCTGCCGCTGCCGGCCGGCCTCGACGAGGAGCAGGCGCTGATGGCCGTGGACCCCTCCAAGGATGCGGACGGGCTGCATCCGGTGAACCTCGGACGTCTCGTCTTGGGTACACCCGGACCGCTGCCCTGCACGCCGGCGGGGATAGTCGAGCTGCTCCACGCGTACGACGTACCCGTCGAGGGCAGCCATGCGGTCATCATCGGTCGTGGTGTGACGATCGGGCGGCCATTGGCGAATCTGCTGACGTTGAAGCGGCCGGGTCTCAATGCCGCGGTGACCGTGGTGCACACCGGCGTGGCGCGCGAGGACATGGTCCGCATCGTGCGCACAGGCGACATCGTCGTGGCGGCGGCGGGACAGCCGTACGTTCTCACGGCGGAAATGGTGAAGCCCGGCGCCGCGGTCGTTTCGGCTGGCACGAGCTTCGAGGGAAAGAAGCTGATCCCCGATGCCCATCCCGACGTGGCCCAGGTGGCGGGCTGGATCACACCCCGTCTCGGTGGGGTCGGTCCGATGACCCGTGCCATGCTGTTGCGTAACGCGCTGCGGGCAGCGGAGCTGTCGGCCCGGTGAGCGCCGTGCCCGGAGTGGCGACGGCAACCGCAGCGACGATGATGGCTGCGGCGGCCAGGGAGGCCCGGACCAGGTGAGCGAACGCGAATACTCGGAACGCCCGTGGGGCAATTACACGGTTCTCGATGACGCCGAGCCGGATCACAAGGTCAAACGCCTCGTGGTGCACCCGGGCAAGCGCCTCAGCTACCAGCGCCACTCCAAGCGGGCCGAGCACTGGTTCATCGTCGCTGGCACCGCGCAGGTGACGATCGACGGCGAGGTGACGGAACTGCACCCAGGCGATTCCATCGATATCCCGCTGGAGGGCGCCCATCGTGTCGCCAACGCCGGCGACACCGACGTCGTGTTGATCGAAGTGCAGCACGGGTCGTACTTCGGCGAGGACGACATCGTCCGCCTGGAGGACGACTTCGGCCGGGTGGACGACAATGCCGGGCAGGCTGCGCCGTGACGCGCATCGCCGAACTTCTCGAGGCCGGGCCGACCTACTCGTTCGAGTTCTTCCCGCCGAAGAACGACAAAGAGCTGACGACCCTGGCGCGCACCATCGCGGAGCTGCAGCCGCTCGAGCCCTCGTTCGTGTCGGTCACATACCGCGGCGGCGCCGAATCGCGCCAGCGCACCTTCGACCTCGTGTCCGGGATGCTGCACACGACGCGGCTGAACCCGATGGCCCACCTCATCTGCGTGGCGCACACGCGGCTGGAGCTGGCCGACATCTTGGTGGCGCTGCGCAAGGCGGGCATCGAGAACCTCATGGCGCTCGGCGGCGACCCGCCGACGGACCCCGACGCCGGAGCTGGCGAGTTGGCCTACGCCACGGAGCTGGTACAGCTGGCAAGGGCCATCGGCGGATTCTCCATTGGCGTCGCGGCCCACCCGGCGGGCCACCCCCGGTCAGCCGACCTGCCGAGCGACCGCGACTACCTGGCCGCCAAGCTGGCGCTGGCCGACTTCGGGGTCACCCAGTTCTTCTTCGAAGCGTCCGAATACCTGGAGCTGGTGGCCGACCTGCGCGAGCGGGGAATCGACGCCCCGGTGCTGCCCGGGATCCTGCCCGTCACGTCGCTTTCGACGATGGGAAGGCTCGGCGGCATGGGCGCAGCAGCGCCCGCCTGGATGGAAGAGCGGCTGTCCGCGGCCGACGAGAGGGGCGGGTCCGATGCCGTGCGCAAGGAGGGCATCGAGCTAGCGACCGAACTTTGCTCGCAGCTTCTCGAGGCCGGCGTGCCGGGACTGCACTTCTACACGTTCAACACGTCGAACGCGACCCGAGAGATCTACGCCGCGCTCGGCTTGGGGCCCGCCACCTCGTAGCCCCCGTCGGCCGGCCGGACTCTCTCCCGCCCACCAGCGCCAGCACCGAATCGGAACTGCGACTGGTAGGAATGAGGCGGAGGGCGAGCGAGGAGGGCAGCATGGTCGGTGACATCGGTCAGGCCGTCGCAGGAGCCGTCGGCGAAGCACAGACCGCGGGTGGTGCGCCACCGGGTCCGGTCGCAGCGGGAGCGCCAAACACCGGGGGCGGTCCGGGAGGAGGAGTCTCCGTCCCGGTGGGCACCCCCTACTCCGGGGGCGTCGTAGTGGTCTACCCGCCGATGTTGTGTTGCAGTTGTGGGTGCCAGGCTCCGGCCGGGCTAGCGACGCCGCCGGCCGCAGGCGCACTTCCCGGCGGGTCCGGGCCGGTCTCGTCGGTTCCGAGCTCACTCGGCCAGGCCATCGGCGGCATGGCGACGCCGGCCGGCGGCGGTGGCTCGTCGTCGGGGGGCGGTGGATCCTCGGTGGGTGACGTGCTGGCGACGGTTGCCGCCTTCCTCGGGCTGTGAGGAGGAGCGACGATGGCTGAAAGAACGACGTCGGCATCGTCCCGTTCGGCGACCCGCGAGGTCAGCTTCGAGGAGTTCGTCACCGGGCGCCTGACGCTGGTCGGGTTGCGTCTGGACCTGCAGACACGGATCGCCGGTCTCCGGTCGCAGCTGGCCATAGCGGAGTCTCAACTTCGCCAGACCGAGGATCTGCTGCGCCGGGCCGACGAGAAGATGGCCCGCCAGCATCCGGAGGCCCTTGCCTTCCTGGCCGGGCCGTCCTGAGCCTGGAACCTCCGTCACCACCGCAATTGGGACGGGCGGGTCCCGGCCCGTAGCATCCGGCCCATGGCAGATCTCATCCGCATGGGCGACGACGGCAACCTCGTCGTGCCCGACGAGCCCATCATCCCCTTCATCGAGGGCGACGGCACCGGTGTGGACATCTGGCCCGCCGCCAAGCTGGTCCTCGATGCGGCCGCCGCCAAGCACGGCCACAAGGTGGCCTGGAAAGAGGTGCTGGCGGGGCAGAAGGCGTTCGACGAGACGGGCAGCTGGCTGCCCGACGAGACGGTCGAGACGTTCCGGAGCCACCTCATCGGCATCAAGGGCCCGCTCACCACGCCGGTCGGGGGTGGCATCCGCTCGCTCAACGTGGCGCTGCGCCAGATCCTCGACCTCTACGTCTGCCTGCGCCCCGTGCGCTGGTTCGCCGGCGTGCCGTCGCCGGTACTGCACCCCGAACTCGTCGACATGGTGATCTTCCGGGAGAACACCGAGGACGTCTACGCGGGCTACGAGGTCCAGTCGGGCACGCCCGAGGCCGAGAAGCTGGCGGCGTATCTGCGCGACGAGATGGGCTGGCCGATCCGCGAGCTGTCGGGCATCGGTATCAAGCCGATCTCACCGATGGGGTCCAAGCGCCTCATCCGCGCCGCCATCGAGTACGCGCTCGACCGCAAGCGCCGGAGCGTGACGCTGGTCCACAAGGGCAACATCCAGAAGTTCACCGAGGGGGCGTTCCGGGAGTGGGGCTACGAGCTGGTTCGGGAGGAGTTCAGTGACGTCGCGGTCGGGTGGGACGACTGCGACGGCAACCCCGGCGACAAGCTGCTCGTGAAGGACACGATCGCCGACATCACGCTGCAGCAGGTGTTGACTCGGCCGTCGGACTTCGACGTCATCGCGACGACCAACCTCAACGGCGACTATCTCTCGGACGCGCTGGCGGCCCAGGTCGGCGGCATCGGCATCGCGCCGGGCGCCAACATCAACTACGTCAGCGGCCACGGCATCTTCGAGGCGACGCACGGCACGGCGCCCAAGTACGCCGGCCAGGACAAGGTCAATCCGGGGTCCGTGCTGCTCTCGGGTGTGCTGATGTTCGAGCACCTCGGGTGGAACGACGCGGCCGCCGACATCGTGCACGCACTGGAGGCCACGATCGCGGACAAGGTGGTCACCTACGACTTCGCCCGGCTCATGGAGGGCGCCACCGAAGTGAAGACCTCGGAGTTCGCGGCGGCGGTCGTCGACCGCCTGTAAGGCCCGGCCTCTGCGCTGCGCCTCCGACGCACCGCACCGTTTCCCGCGCTTCCAACGAGTTCGCGTCGCAGCCTCGCCAGCCAGATACGAAAGGACCGATTCCCATGGCATCGAAGGCCCCCATCCACGTCACCGTCACCGGCGCGGCCGGCCAGATCGGCTACGCGCTGTTGTTCCGCATCGCCTCCGGCCAGCTCCTCGGTGAGGACCAGCCGATCGTGCTGCGGTTGCTCGAGATCGAGCCGGCGTTGAAGGCGCTGGAGGGCGTGTGCATGGAGCTCGACGACGGCGCCTTCCCTCTGCTGCACGACATCGTGGCCACCTCGGACCTGAAGACCGCCTTCGATGGCACCTCGTGGGCGCTGCTCGTGGGGTCGATCCCCCGCAAGGCCGGCATGGAGCGCGGGGATTTGCTGAGCGTGAACGGCGGCATCTTCAAGCCCCAGGGCCAGGCGATCGCGGCGCATGCCGCCTCGGACGTGCGGGTGCTCGTGGTGGGGAACCCCTGCAACACGAACTGCCTCATCGCCCGGTCGAACGCGCCCGAGGTGCCGGCGGACCGCTGGTTCGCCATGACCCGCTTGGACGAGAACCGGGCCAAGGCGCAGCTGGCCCGCAAGGCCGGCGTGCTGATGGGCGACGTCTCCCGGGTGGCCATCTGGGGGAACCACTCAGCGACGCAATACCCCGACTTCGCCAACGCGCTGATCGGCGGCAAGCCCGCGACCGACGTGATCACCGACAGTGAGTGGCTGCGGGGTGACTTCATCACGACGGTGCAGAAGCGGGGGGCGGCGATCATCGACGCCCGGGGCTCGTCGTCGGCCGCCTCGGCCGCCTCGGCCGCGATCGACACGGTGGTCAGCTTGCGGACGCCGACGCCGAAGGGCGACGCGTTCTCCGTGGCGGTGGCGTCGTCCGGGGAGTACGGCGCGCCCGAGGGCCTGCAGTTCGGCTTCCCCGTGACCTCCGACGGCAAGGGCGGCTGGTCCGTGGTCGAGGGCTTCACCCACGACGACTTCGCCACCGAGCGGATCAAGATCACGACCGACGAGCTGCTGGGGGAGCGCAACGACGTGAAGGACCTCGGGCTCATCGGCTGAATCGGCCCTCTCGGCCCTCTGGGGCCCCCGGGGCCCCCGGGGCTCCCGGGCGTCCTTCCGGCTTCGTCACGGGCTGTTCGCGGCGGCGCAACGGCGCCGAAACACGCCTCTGGCAGCCTTGGACGCCGTGGGTGGCGGACCGGACAGCGGCGCGACGACGACCACGAGCGGTACGACGACGATCGCCGGCGGCGACCGGTGCAGTTTCCCGTGCTGACGCGCATCCGCATCTGGCTGCCCGATGCGCCCGGTGTCCTCGGCGCCGTCGCCGCCGAGATCGGCGCGGTGCAGGGCAACGTCGTCGGGCTCGAGGTGCTCGAGCGCGAGGCGGGCGTGGCCATCGACGAGATGGTGGTCGAGCTCCCCGACGACCCGGGCGCCGTCGACGCCGTCTGCCGCGGTGTGCGCAACGTCCCCGGAGTCGGGGTGGAGGAAGTGGTCGAGCTCTCCGGCGAAGGCGAGGTGCCGGACAGAGAGGACACCGTCCTCGCTGCGACAACGGCCATTCTCGGCGCGGCGACGCCCGACGGCGTCTTGAAGGAGCTGACCGGGCGCCTCCGCTCGCTCTTCGTCCTGGACTGGCTCGCCGTTGCGGACGACGCGTTGACGCGATTCCTCGAAGGGCACGGCGACGCGCCGTCGCCGGCCTGGGTCGCCGCGTTCGCGGAAGGGGCGCGCAGCGGTGCCGACCCGGCCAACGACACGACCGGCTCGGGCGTCTTCGTGGAGTCCGTCCCGGGTACGGGGTTGGCCGTCTGTGGCGGACGGACCGTCGCCATCCGGCGCCGCGAGCGCCATGAGATCGCGCTCCTCGTGACGGCGGCGGCGCGCTTCATGGAGGCGCTGGGCGGCCCGGCCTGAGTCCTCCAGCCCGCTCCTCCCCGCAACGACCGCCACCACCAGGCAACACCTTCGCCGCCTAACCTCCGACGCCATGGTGCGCATCGGTTTCGTCGGCTCGGGGACGATCGCGTGGGCCCATGCACTGGGGATCAAGGCGATGATCGACGGGGGCGTCCTCGATGCGGCTATCACCGCCGTCCACGACCCGCGCCAACGCCGGGCTGAGGGCTTCGTCGAGGCCGTCGGTTCACCCGGCTCGGGAGCGGCGGCCGTCGCCAGCGCCGAAGAGGTCGCTGCCCGTGCCGACGCCGTCTTCGTATGCACGCCGACCGCGGCCCACCGCTCCGCCGTCGACGCCGCCCTCGCCGCGGGCCGCGCCGTCTTCTGCGAGAAACCGCTCGACCGCGACCTCGCCCGCGCCACTGCGCTCGTCCACGCGGTCGATACCGCCGGGATCCCCAGCCAGTGCGGGCTCGTCCTACGCAGCGCGCCGGTGTTCCGGGCCCTGCGCGACATCGTCGTGGGCGGCACCCTGGGCCAGCCGATGGCGGCCGTCTTCCGGGACGACCAGTACTTCCCGATCCAGGGCACCTACCGGTCGCAGTGGCGCGCCGACGTCGAGCAGGCCGGCGGCGGCTGCCTGATCGAGCACTCCATCCACGACCTCGACATCCTGCGCTTCTGCTTCGGCGAGATCGACCGACTCTCGGCCCGGACAGCCAACCACGCCGGCCACGAAGCAATCGAGGACCTCGCCGCCGTCTCGCTCACATTCGAATCGGGCCTCGAGGCGCAGCTGACCAGCGTCTGGCACGAGATACTCAGCCGCGGATCCACCCGGCGCGTCGAGGTCTTCTGCCGCGACGGCATGGTCTGGCTCGACGACGACTTCCGGGGTCCGTTGCACGTCCAGACCAGCGACGGGACCGAGGTCCGGGCCTGCCGCTCGCCCGAGTGGGTCGACGCGCTCCCGCTCGCGGACGACGCCATCGGCCTCGCCATCCGCGCCTACGTCGAGGCCGACCGCGCCTTCGTCGACGCCCTGACGAGCCACACGAGACCCGAGCCCGGCCTCGATGTCGCCCTCGCCGCTCACCGCCTCGTCGATGCCGCCTACCGCTCTGCCGCCCACGGCGGCGAGCCCGTCGACCTCCGCCGTGCCACCACCGCGCCCGCCACCCCACCTGCATCCGCCACGTCCCCCGCGCCAGGTCCGACGCAAGGATGAATTCGCGCCACACCGCCGTCATCCCGAGGTAGGAAAGAAACCCCGAAAACCGCCGTCGACCAGGGCCGACACCGCGCCGGCCACGCCCGGGCCCCGCAGGACGACGGGGTTACCATCTTTACTGCGCCGCGTCGGAACCCGACCCGGCCCTCGTTCTTCCCTCAGCCCCAACCCGCCTCCCACGAGCAAGATCCCGAGAAGGAGATCCACGAGCGTGCGCCTGCAGCCCGCATGGTTCAAGACGGAACCCATCGCCGCCAAGGTGCCCGAGGTCACCGCGCTGTTCTGGGTGGTCAAGATCTCCACGACCGCCGCCGGCGAGGCGATCTCCGACTGGATCGGGCTGAAGCACAACATCAAGTGGGGCTTCTTCCTCGACATCTTCATGTTCTTCTCGGCGCTGTACCTCCAGTTCCGCTCGCGTCGATACGGCGCATGGACGTACTGGTACCTCGCCCTCGCCATCGCCACCGCCGGCACCGGCGTCGCCGACACGATGCACCTCGTGCTCAACCTGCCCTACGGCGTCACGTCGCTGTTCTGGCTCATCGTCCTCGCCGGGGTCTTCTACCTGTGGAACCGCAGCGAGCACACGCTCGATATCCACTCCATCACCACGAACCGCCGAGAGAAGTACTACTGGGCCGTCGTCTTCGCCACGTTCTGCCTCGGCACCGCGGTGGGCGACTTCGCCGCCACCACCCTCGGCCTGGGTTACCTCGCCTCCGCCGCTTTCTTCTGCGGCGTCATCCTCATCCCCTTCGCCGGCTGGAAGTTCCTGAACTGGAACAGCGTGTTCGCCTTCTGGTTCGCCTACGTCATCACCCGCCCGATCGGCGCCTCCTTCGCCGACTACCTCAGCAAGGCGCGCAACATCAGCGGCGCCGACTTCGGCGACTGGCAGACCGCCCTCCTCTTCACCGCCATCGTGGTCGGCCTCGTCGCCTACACCGCCAAGGCCCGCTACGACATCCAGCCCGAGTTCCAGTCCACCCCCGGCACCAACGAGGTCGCCGGCGGCCCGGTGCCCGAGCCTTCCTGAGCCGGCCCGCCACCTTTCGGCTCCGCCGCCGCCCCGCCCCGCCGCCGGACCCCATTCCGGGGCGACTCCCAATCCCCCCGCAGCCGTATATGCCCAACCACCCTGGGCCGTCTTCCGGTTGTCTACGCGTTTGCTGTTGTAGAAGCCGCCCCTTTCCACAACCCCTGCGTTGTAGACGGGCGTCCACGGACTGGTTCACAACCCGTGCGTTGTGGAAATTGGCCGTTTCCACAACGGAGCCGCCTATACAACCGACACCAACTCTCCATCCGCCCTCCATATAGGAACGCAAACCCCCAGGGCGATTCCCGGCGCCCTCCGCTGCGGGCCGGCGGGAGCCGCACCGCCCATAGGGTGCCTGCCATGGACGTCCCCGCATTGCTCATCGAGATCTACGGCCGGATCCCGCTCCTCGCCGAGGCGGCGGTCGACGGCCTGACTGCCGACCAGCTTGCGACGCCCCCGGCGCCCGGTGCCAACACGATCGGCTGGCTCATCTGGCACCTCACCCGGGTCCAGGACCACCACATGGCCGAGCTCATGGAGACCGATCAGATCTGGACCACCGGCGACTGGGCGACTCGCTGCGGGCTCGACCCGGACCCGAACAACACGGGCTACGGCCACAAACCCGAACAGGTGCTGTCCGTGCGTCCCGAGACGCCCGACGTGCTGCTCGGCTACCTCGACGCCGTCCATCAGCGAACGTGCGGCATGCTCGAAGGCCTGGCACCCGACGACCTCGACCGCGTGGTCGACCGGCGGTGGGACCCACCCGTCACCATGGGCGTCCGCCTCGTGAGCATCGCCGACGATTGCATGCAGCACGCCGGCCAGGCCGCGTACGTGCGCGGGATCCTGACGCAGTAGCGGTAGCGGGCTACTGACGCACAATCAGGAGCTCGTCGGGGGCTTCGGCCAGCGCACGAACTCCGAGAAGCGATAGACCGTTTCGTATCCGAGGGAGCGGTAGATCGGCTCGCCCATCGGCGAGGCCTGCAGCGTGACCGATGAGGCACCGCGTTCGAAGGCCATGTTGGTGACCGCCGTGGTGACCAACGCGCCGAGGCCGCTGCCACGGGCGGAGGAAACGGTGCCAACCCATTGCACGCTGGCGACACCGTCGCTCTCGAAGGTCATCGCCGTGGCAACGGCCAGGCCGTCGCGCCGCGCCACCACGATGTGCGCCGACGGGTCGTCCACCAACGCGGCCGCGTTGTCGAAGACTTCGGGGAGAATCTCGGCCGGCATCCCGTAGGTGGCGTAGGCCTCGGCGTTCACGCTCACACAGTCCGCAATGCCAGACTCGTCCTCGACCCGCTCGACCACCACGCCGTCGACACCCTTGTGATCGGGGAGCGGGCCCAGGATGAGCATCTGCGGCACCGGCGAACCGAACGGCTCGAGACCGGCCGCCTGCAACGCGTCGCGCAGGTCGTCGTCCTCGCCGTTGTCGCGCACTTTGACGGAGAAGCCGCGGGCGAAGCTTCCGAAGAAAGATTCGGCGTGTGCGATGAGGACGGACCCTTCGACCGTCGGTCCGGTACGGAACGCGCTGTTCGCGACCACCGGCAGCCATGAGCCACCCGCGCACAGCACACACCCGTCGACCTCTTCGACGGCGCCCTTGGTGCTCCAGTGGGCCTGGGCTCGGTTGAACGCAATCAGGTTCGTCTGGCCGAGTTCGACTTCCTTCGAGAGGATCGCCATGCCGCCATGTTGCCGCGCCCGCCCGCTCGCTGCTCAGTTCTCCAGAGCGAAGACCGGATGCTTGGGCGCCTCGTCGGCCCAGTCGGCATCGCTGGCGTCAGCGGTGATGCCACCGAAGAACATGCCGGTCTCGAAAGCCCAGCGCTTCAGGTAGGAGCGCAGGATGGGGACGCTGTTCTCGACAGGGATCTCGCGTGCGATGCAGTGCTCGCGGTGACGGCCGAGGATGAGGACCAGGTGTCCGTCGGCGCTGCGCACGTTGCGGACCCACTGGGTGTCCCCGCGGGGGGCGACGAGATACCGCTGGCCCTCGTAGGTGAGCAGGTTGACGGGGATGTGGTGCAGCTTGCCCGAGGTGCGGCCCTGGTGCTCGAGCACCCGGGAGCCCCGGACGCTGATGCCCAGGCGGGTGAACCCCTTGACCAGCCGGTTGAAGACGTTGCGGGTGAACCAGTCCGGACGCTGGTAGTGGGGGGTGGCGGGGCTTGGGGTGGCCTCCATCGGAGCCTCCTGCGTGGTGTGGGTGAAGGTTGTCATGAACAATGATCCTAAGCGAGAACAATGCTCACGTCAAGTACTTGTGTTCTGGTCACGGAACATGCAAACTGGCTGGCATGGCGACCTCACGAACAGCACGCTCGGCCCGGGAGCGGGTGCGGGAGGAGATGACCGCCGAGATCCTGGCCGTGGCACGCGAGCACCTGGCCAAGGAGGGCGCCGCCGCCCTCTCCCTGCGCTCGGTGGCCCGGGACCTCGAGCTGGCACCATCAGCGCTGTATCGCTACTTCGACGGGCGCGACGCCCTGCTCAGCGCGCTCATCATGTCGGCGTACGAGTCGCTGGCGACTGAAGCCGAGCGGGCGGCCGACCAGGCGCACGAAGCCGGGAACGCCGATGTCGAGCGGTGGCTCGAGGTACCGCGTGCCGTCCGACGGTGGGCGCTCGAGCGCCCTTACGAATGGGGCCTCATCTTCGGCACACCGGTCCCCGGGTACGAAGCGCCCGGGGACACCGTCGAGCCTTATGCCCGCGCCGCTGCAGCTCTGGCCCGGGCAGTCATGGAGGCGAAATCAGCGGGCCGCTTGCGCTCGGACGCCTCAAGCGGCACCGGCACCAGCGCCGACACCGGCACCGACACCGACACCGACACCGACACCGACGAGCTTCGTCAGTCGGTGGCGCCCGTCGCCAAGGGGCTCTCCCTCGATATGCCCGTGCCGATGGTGGTCCGGTTCGTCCAGGCCTGGGCGACCGTGGTCGGCATCATCAGCCTCGAGGTCTTCGGGCATTGGCGCAACACGATTCTCGACCCCGAGGCCTTCTTCGAGGCGGCCGTTCGTAACCTCGCCGCAGATCTCGGACTGGCCTGAAGCGCGCCTCCCAGACGCCGCGCCAAACCCCACCGCTCAGCGCAATCGCGCCCGCAGTGCCTCCGCCCGGTCTCGCAACGGCTCCAGACGGTCCTCCGGAACGAAATCGGACAACGCCGCGATCACATCGCCCAACAGGCCGACCAACTCTTCGAGTTCGGCGCTTGCCTCCTGCAGCTTGATCTGGGAGAAGGGCCAAGCGATGGTGACGCGAGTTGTCGCGTTGTGGACGCCCGACGATGCATCCGATGCCTTGGTCACGTCGCGGCCACCCCCCGGGGCGGCCTTGACAGCGGAACGGCGAGGTTCGAGCGAATCTGCCATGAGCTACTCCTCCCTCCGAGAACCGGGCGCGTGCACACCCACCGTGGCGACAGGTTGCGTTGCACCGGAGAACCTCGGGCGACCGCCGGGCCCGAAACGCCGAAGGGCTACCCCAGGACGGGCAACTTCAGCTGGATCCCCGCATTGGTGAGGAACGCGATCTTGTGCTCGAGGGCGATCTGCCAATCGACCATGTCCTTATCGAACTGCATGCGGTCGCCTTCTTCGCACGCGTGCTCGAGCTCGTCGAACGCCAGGTCTTCGGCGTCCAGCAGGGCCCGGTACCTCGAAAGGAAGTGGTCGTCGATCGGCTGATGCACGTCGTCCCTCCTACCGCGGCCCGACCTTTGCGAGCCGGCTCCAAAACGATACTTCTGTCACGCTTTGTTCGCTCAGGAGTGTCTCGGGATTGGGCGACTTTTGACACTCAACTGCAGTATCCGCGGGTGGCCTGTGAAGGCAGCCAGCCGACTGCCCGGCAGCCAGTCCCTGGTCACCTCGGGTTACCAGAAACGGCGGAACCGGAGATAGGTGCGGGGCATCAGCGAGCGGAACACCATGGCCGCGTCGATCAGCCCCGACACGCTGATCTCCAGCGAAGGACCACCGGCCCGCGCCAGGATCCGCCGCGACACGCTGGCCACGCTTCGGCGGGTCAGGCGGGGCGGCTTCCGCAGGCCCCGCCCGAGCGCGCCCAGCCCCAGCTCAGTGGCCATGAAGGCCGGGTAGACCACGTGCATCCGGACCCCCTTGGGCCCGAGCCGGAAGGAGGTCGACTCGGTGAAGGCCGACAGCGCCGCCTTCGAGGAGGGGTAGGCCCCAGGCCCGGGCGAGGGAAGGCGCCCGCCGTCAGAGGAGACGTTGATCACGATCCCCGTCCCCCGCTCGATCATCGACGGCGTCACGGCCAAGGTCGCCGCGACCGGAGCGAAGAAGTTCACGTCGAAGGTGTGCCGGAAGTCGTCCTCGTCGATGTCGACCAGGCGGATGCCCGGGTCCTGCGCCGCGTTGTTGATCAGCATGTCGATTGCGCCGTGCGTCTCGGCGACGTGGTCCAACACCTTGCGCAGGTTCTCGGTGTCGCTCACGTCGCAGGTGATCGTCTCCGACGAGACTGAGTGCTGCCCCAGCTCGAACGCCAGCGCATCGAGCCGCGCCGTGTTGCGCGCCAGGCCGATCACCGTCGCGCCCGCCCCCGCCAAATCCCGGCAGAGCTGCGCGCCGAGGCCAGCCGAGGCACCGGTGACAACGGCCACCTTGCCGACGTAGCGGCCGCCGAACGAGGGCGGCCGTGCGGCGGACGAGAAACGGGACATCGCCACCGGAGAACGCGCTCAGAATTCCGAGGACGGAGTGTCGTCGATCGGATCTGTCAGGTCATCGAGCGCCGGGCCCAGGAGCGCCGCCGCCGCCGCCAAGATCTCCTGGCCCGCGACGAGCGCCGCCAGGTCGCCGCGGACCCGCACCCGTCCCGCCGCCAGCGCATCTGCCGGATCCAATCGGCCGAGGGCCAGGGCAAGGGCATCGGCGTACTCCAGCGCGATCGTGGTGGTCGCCGCCGCCCCCGTACCGTCGGCGTCGAGGGCGATGTGCGCATGCCCCTCCGTCACGGAGAGCACGACACGGACCTCGTGGCCTGCTGAACCCCCGACCGCCCCGGCTACGTCCGTAGGTACCCCGCTCACCACCTGGGCCACGGTGAACGTGCCGTCGGCGGCCGCGAACGAGCCCGCGGCAGCCGCCGAGATGGCGTCCGAGAGATCCAGCGCGCCCAGCGCATCGTCGAAGGCCTGGACCCACTCGGGTGAGAGATAACGCGCCACAGGCGAGGAAAGTAACAGTCGGGAGCGTGGTCAGAACCGCTGCCGCCGGCCCGCCGGCCCGCCGGCCCGCCGGGCCCGCCGGCCCGCCGGACCCGCCAGGACTCAGTCTTCCGACGTCATCTCCGCTTCGAGCGCCGATTTCTTGGAACGCCCCATGATCTTGCGCCCCAGCCACGCCACCGGGTCGTACCGAGCGTCGACCACGCGCTCCTTCATCGGGATGATCGCGTTGTCGGTGATGTGAATGTGCTCGGGGCACACCTCGGTGCAGCACTTGGTGATGTTGCACATTCCCAGACCCATGTCGTGCGACAGCTCGCGCCGGTCGTTCACGTCCAAGGGGTGCATCTCCAACTCCGCGAAGCGAATGAAGAAACGAGGCCCCGCATACCGAGGCTTGTTCTCCTCGTGGTCACGGATGACGTGACATACGTCCTGGCACATGAAGCACTCGATGCACTTGCGGAATTCCTGGCCACGCTCGACGTCGATCTGTTGCATCCGGTAGCCGCCCTCGGGCTCGGGCCCCGGCTTGAACGCCGGCACCTTCTTGGCCATCTCGTAGTTGAAGGACACGTCGGTCACCAGGTCCCGGATGATCGGGAACGTCTTCATCGGCGCCACCGTCACCGGCTCACCCTCGGGCAGCGTGTCCATGCGTGTCATGCACATCAGCCGCGGCAGCCCGTTGATCTCGGCCGAGCACGACCCGCACTTGCCGGCCTTGCAGTTCCAGCGGCACGCCAGGTCGGGCGCCGGGTCGGCCTGGATCCGGTGGATCACGTCCAGCACGACCTCACCCTCGACCGCGGGCATCTCGTAGTCGGTGAATTCGCCGCCGTCCTCGTCCCCGCGCCACACCCGCATCGTCACCTTCTCGGCGCTCCGGGTGTCGGCCCCGTCGGCCGCGCCGGGCTGCGCACCGGGGGCGGACGCCGTGCCGCCGGCCCCGACGTCGGCCGCAGTCGTCTCAGCCATCGGTTACTTCCCTTCCTCGAAGAGCTCGCGCAGTTCGGCGGGCATCTCGGGCAACGGCTCGGGGCCGATAGCAATCGGCGCCAGGTACCCCCGCTCGCCCGTCTGGCGCTGCACGAAGTTCACCTTGCCCATCTCGGGGTCCGGACCCGGGTAGTCCTCCCGCGTGTGGCCACCGCGTGACTCCCTCCGGTTGAGGGCACCCTGGGCCACGGCGATCGACGTCGTGATCATCGACGGGAGGTCGGTGGCCAGGTTCCAGCCCGGGTTGTAGGCGCGGCCGCCCTTCACCTGCACCTTGGCCGTCTTCTGGCGCAGATCCTCGAGCTTGGCGAGCGCCTCTTCGAGCTCGGGCCCGGTGCGGATGATCCCCACGAGCGAATGCATGGTCTCCTGCAGCTCGTGCTGGACGTCATAGGGGTTCCGGCCCCCGTCGCGCCCGAACGGAGCAAACGCCTCGTCGATCACCGCCGCCACCTGTGCCCGGTCGACCGTGGGGGAGCCGGCACGACCTTCGGCGAAGTCGGCGGCGCCGATGCCGGCCCGGCGGCCGAAGACGACGAGGTCCGACAGCGAATTGCCGCCCAGGCGGTTCGATCCGTGCATGCCGCCCGCCACCTCACCTGCAGCGAAGAGTCCGGGGACGGTGGCAGCCTCGGTTTCGGCGTCAACGCGCACACCGCCCATCATGTAGTGGCAGGTGGGCCCGACCTCGAAGGGGCCGGCCGTGATGTCCACGCCGGCCAGCTCCATGAACTGGTGGTACATGGACGGAAGGCGACGGCGGATGTACTCGGGCGTCCGCCGCGACGCGATGTCCAAGTAGACGCCGCCGTGTGGCGACCCACGACCTGCCTTGACCTCGCTGTTGATGGCTCGGGCCACCTCGTCGCGGGGCAACAGATCGGGCGTGCGACGGTTGTTGTTGTGATCCTCGTACCAGGCGTCGGCTTCTTCTTCGGTCTCGGCCGTCTCGGCCCGGAACATGTCGGCGACGTAGTTGAACATGAACCGCTCACCCTCGGAGTTGCGCAGCACGCCGCCGTCGCCGCGCACTCCCTCGGTCACCAGGATGCCGCGCACCGACAGCGGCCACACCATGCCGGTCGGGTGGAACTGCACGCACTCCATGTCGATGACGTCGGCCCCGGCCCAGATGGCCATGGCGTGGCCGTCGCCGACGGACTCCCACGAGTTTGAGGTGTACTTCCACGATTTGCCGATCGAGCCCGTCGCGAGGATGAACGCCTTCGCCGTGAAGAGCTTCATTTCCCCGGTGGGACGCATGTAGCCCACCGCCCCGCTGATCCGGCCCTCGGCGTCGGGCAAGAGGCGGAGGATCTTGCACTCCATGAACACGTCGGTGTCCATGGAGACGACCTTCTGCTGGAGCGTCCTGATGAGCTCGAGCCCGGTGCGGTCGCCGACGTGGGCCAGGCGGGCGTAGCGGTGGCCGCCGAAGTCGCGCTGGGTGATGCGGCCGTCGGCGGTGCGGTCGAGCAGGGCGCCCCAGCGCTCCAGCTCGTAGACCCGCTCGGGAGCCTCCTGGGCGTGGAGCTGCGCCATGCGCCAGTTGTTGAGCATCTTGCCGCCGCGCATGGTGTCGCGGAAGTGGACCTGCCAGTTGTCCTCGGACCAGACGTTGCCCAGGGCGGCGGCAATGCCGCCCTCGGCCATGACGGTGTGCGCCTTGCCGAGCAGCGACTTGCAGATCACCGCGACGCGCAGGCCCCGCTCTTTGGCCTCGATCGTCGCCCGCAGCCCGGCGCCGCCGGCGCCGATCACGATGACGTCGTAGTCGTGGGTCTCGTAGTCATCGCCCGACACCGACACCCTCGACGTTGCGGATGTTTCGCCCGTTTCGGTAGCCATCATCGAACCCTTAGAAGTGGAAGCCGGGGTCGTGGATGGTCCCGCTCGCCACCAGCCGCACGTAGAGATCGCTCAGCGCGACCACGCACAGGCTGATCCACGCGAAGAGCATGTGCCGCCCGTTCAGCGGCGTCACGAACTTCCACATCTTGTGGCGCACCGGGTGCTTGGCGAAGGAGCGGACCTGTCCGCCGCAGAAATGCCGGCAGGCATGGCACGACAACGAATACAGCCACAGGAACACAGCGTTGAAGCTCAGCACCAGCGCGCCGACACTGATGCCCCATCCCGCGCCCACGCCCGGCTGGCGGAACGCCAACACGGCGTCGTACGTCAAGATGCAGTTGAAGATCAGCAGCAGCCAGAAGAAGTACCGGTGGATGTTCTGCAGGATCAGCGGGAAGCGGGACTCTCCGCTGTAGCTCCCGTGCGCGTCGGCCACAGAGCACGCGGGCGGCGACCACCAGAAGGACCGGTAGTAGGCCTTGCGGTAGTAGTAACAGGTCAGCCGGAACCCGAGCGGGAAGATCAGGATCAGCAGCGCGGGGGAGTAGTTCCAGAACGGCAGCGTCCCGAATTGGTGGCTCCCCGCGACGCAGGAGTTTGCAATGCACGGCGAATAGAACGGCGAGATCAGGTCCCGGTTCAGCGCCGCGCCCGCGTAGTAGTCCTTCCCCACGAAGGCGGCCCACGTCGAGTAGACGACGAAGGCGGTCAGGACCGTGACGGTGACCACCGGCTGGACCCACCAGGTGTCCCGTCGCAAGGTGGCGACGTCGGGGCCGCCCCGTGTTCCCCCGAGGGCCACCGGCGTGGTTGATGCGCTCTCGACCGTCGTCGTCACTCAGACCTCCTTGGTGGCCGGTCCCTCGATCGCGGCCGCCAAATCTATGCAGGCCGCTCCGCTGCGGCCCCGGGGGAGCGCCGCTCCAGGCCGCGCCCCGTCTCCGGCGAACCCTATGACCGCGCGCCCCGAACGTCAAAGACATAAAGAGCATCATCCTCAGAGCGATAGGCTCTGAATCGGACCCACCATGCAGCTCCACCAACTCGCCTACGCCCTCGCCGTCGCCGAGGAGCAGAGCTTCACGAGGGCCGCCGCCCGCCTGCACCTGGCCCAGCCCAGCCTCAGCCGCCAGGTCCGCCTGCTCGAGAACGAGCTCGGCATCTCCCTCTTCAACCGGGGCCCCGGCCAGGGGCCGGTGACCCTCACCGCCGACGGCGAGACCCTGCTCCCGTTCATGCAACGGGTCCTGGCCGACGTCGAGGCCACCGGCGCCGAGGCGCGGGCCCTCTCGGGCATGGCCCGCGGCCGTCTCGCCGTCGGCGCCACCCCCAGCCTGATCACGAGCGCACTGGCGCCCGCCCTCGTCGAGTTCCACCGGAGCCATCCCGGCATCGACCTCTCGGTCCTCGAGGCCGGCTCGCACCAGCTGGTGCCTCAGGTCGCCACGGGCGAGGTCGACCTCGCGCTCGTCGTGCTGCCCGTTACCGACCCGCTCGTCGTCACCACGCCGCTCTTCGACGACCCGCTGGTCCTGGCCACCGCGCCCGACCATCCCTTCGCCGCCCGCCGCAGCCTCAGCGTCAAGGACCTCGACGGCCTCGACCTCGTCATGTTCCGCGAGGGGTACGACCTGCGCGTCGTCACCCTCGACGCCTGCCAGGCCGCGGGCGTCGAGCCGCATCTCGTGAGCGAGGGCGGCGAGATGGCGGGTGTCCTCTCCTTCGTCGCCGCCGGTCTCGGCGCGGCCGTCGTCCCCGCCATCGCGCTCCCGGGCGACGGCTCGCTCGCCGGCATCCCCTTCGCCGGACCAGAGCTCAGCCGCACCGTTGCGCTCGCCCAACGCGGCGACCGCACGCTCGCACGCCCGGCGCGCGCCCTGGCCGATCAGCTCACCGCTCGTTACGCAGAAACCGCGCGTTGAAAGGACGCAGGAGACCGCCCCGCGCCGCCGGACGCCGCGCCGGCGGGGTCAGTCGCCGCCCAACAGACCCCGCAGCCGCTCGACCTGTTCGGGCACGAGGTGCCACCACATCCACCGACCCCGCTTCTCCCCTTCGATCAGGCCGGCGTCGGCCAGGACCCGGGTGTGGTGCGAGATCGTCGGCTGGCTCTTGCCGAGGGGTCCTTCCAGGTTGCAACTGCACACCTCACCCTCGGCGGCCACCATGGAGAGCAACCGCAACCGGACGGGATCACTGAGCGCTCCGAACACGCCCGCCAACTCTGCGGCGTCTTTCGCGCCCAGGGCACTCTCGGTGATGGGAACGCAGCAGACGGCTCCAGTGCCCGTCGCCCCTCTCCCGGTGCGCCTCGTGTTCATGGTCCGGCCTGCCATGGCGCCTCCCGTGACCTCGACCCATTGACAGCAGTCGATATGTAGTCCAGAATCATATATCGATTTCCATCAATGTAACGGAGTCCCCATGTCCCGTGTGCAACTCGCCCTCAACGTGTCGGACCTCGACGCGGCCGTCGACTTCTACACGCAGCTCTTCGGGAGCCCGCCCGCGAAGGTGCGCCCGGGCTACGCCAACTTCGCCATCGCGGATCCGCCGCTCAAGCTCGTCCTCATCGAGCAGGCCGACAGCCGGGGCGCCGGCGTCGGCGGCGCCCTGAACCACCTGGGCGTCGAAGTGGACGAGCCCGACGAGGTGGCCCGGGCCAGCGCCCGCCTTTCCGGTGAGGGCCTCGACACGCTCGACCAGCAGGAGACGACCTGCTGTTACGCAGTGCAGGACAAGGTCTGGGTCGAGGACCCCGACGCCACGCCCTGGGAGATCTACACCGTCCTGGCCGACGCACCGCCCGAAACCGGTCTCGCCGGCGACGGGACGTGCTGCGCGCAGGACGAGGCCGGCGCAGCCACCGGGGCCGTCGCCGCCGGGAACTGTTGCTGAGCACCTTCCCCGCGGCCGGGATCCACGACGCACCATGAACGACGTCGTCCTGTGGCGCCGGCTGCTCGCCGAGTTCGTGGGCAGCGCGTTTCTGGCCGCGCTCGTCATCGGCTCGGGCATCGCCGCGCAGCAACTCTCGCCCGGCAACACCGGCCTCCAGCTCTTCGAGAACGCGGCTGCGACCGCGGCCGGCCTCTACGCCATCATCTTGATGTTCGGGCCCGTTTCGGGCGGCCATTTCAACCCGGTCGTGTCCTTCGTCGACGCCGGCTTCGGCGGTCTCTCGTGGAAAGACGCCGCGGCCTACCTTCCAGCGCAGACGGCGGGCTGCGTCAGCGGCGCAGTGCTCGCCAACCTGATGTTCTCCAAGGCCGCGTTCGAGCTCTCCACCAAACACCGGGCGTCGGCTGCCCACTTCCTGTCCGAAGTCATCGCGACGCTCGGCCTGCTGCTCGTGATCTTCGCCCTGGCCCGCTCCGGTCGATCGAGGTCGGCGCCGGCTGCGGTCGGTGCCTATATCGGCGCGGCGTACTTCTTCACCAGCTCGACCAGCTTCGCCAACCCCGCCATCACAGTCGGCCGCATGTTCTCCAATACGTTCGCCGGGATCGCCCCGTCATCGGCGCCGTCGTTCATCGCCGCGCAGGTGGTCGGCGGCGTCGTTGCCTACGCGCTGATCCGGACGCTCTACCCCGGTGTCACACCAGACGAGGCGGCGGACATCCTCGTCCCTCACCTCCGGGGCGAGGACGACCCCGAAACCGAGCGCTACGAAGCGACCCGTCCGACGGGGCCGAGCAATCCATGACCGGCGCGGACGACACCATGGCAGCGCCGTCGACGACGCGGGCGGTCCTGTTCCTGTGCATCCACAATGCGGGTCGCTCCCAGATGGCCCTCGGCTGGCTCCGCCATCTGGGCGGCGACAGGGTCACGGGGTATTCAGGCGGGTCCGAGCCCAAGTCCGAGATCAACAAGGTTGTGGTCGCCGCCATGGCCGAGGTCGGGATCGACATCTCGGGCGAGTCGCCGAAGCCCTGGACCTACGAGGTCCTGGACGCGGTGGACGTCGTCGTGACCATGGGCTGCGGCGACGCGTGCCCCGTCATCCCGGGCAAGCGCTATGAAGACTGGGAGATCGCCGATCCGGCGGACAGACCGCTCGGCGACGTGCGGCCGATCCGGGACGAAATCGAAACGCGGGTGCGAGATCTGCTCCATCGACTGGACGTCGAGGTCGTCTAGCTCCGTCAAGCCCCACGGACGGCGCAAGCCGGGGGTACCACACCCCGACACGCCACCCCACCGACGGAGGCCGACACGCCGACACGCCGCCGCGCCGCCGAACAGGTTCGGGGTTTAGGCTTCGACCATGCCTGGCCCTTCCTCCTTCGATCCTTCCGCGACACCGCCCCCGGGCGGAATGAAACCGCCGAGCCACCTTCCGACCGCCCTGGCCGACCTGCGCGCCTCGGGCTGGGAGTCGGTCTCGGTCGCCGACGAGATGCGCCGCAATACGCAGAAGGCGATCGCGGCGGGCGCCTCGCTCACACCCGGCATCCTCGGCTTCGACGAGACGGTCGTGCCCCAACTGGAGAACGCCATCCTCGCCGGGCACGACATCATCCTCCTGGGCGAGCGGGGCCAGGCCAAGACACGCGTCATCCGTTCGCTGGTCGGGCTTCTCGACGAGTGGATGCCCATCGTCGACGGCTCCGAGATCAACGACGACCCCTACAACCCGGTCTCTCGTTTCGCGCTCGACCGCGTCGACGAGCTCGGTGAAGCCACGCCGATCACCTGGGTCCACCGCTCGCAACGCTACGGCGAGAAGCTGGCGACGCCCGACACCTCCATCGCCGACCTCATCGGCGAGGTCGACCCGATCAAGATCGCCGAAGGCCGCTACCTCAGCGACGAGCTGGCGCTGCACTACGGCCTCATCCCACGCGTCAACCGCGGCATCTTCGCGATCAACGAGCTGCCCGACCTCTCCGAGCGCATCCAGGTCGGCCTGCTCAACATCCTCGAGGAGCGCGACGTCCAGATCCGGGGCCACCGCATCCGCCTGCCCCTCGACGTCATGCTCGTCGCCACGGCCAACCCCGAGGACTACACGAACCGCGGCCGCATCATCACGCCGCTGAAGGACCGCTTCGGCGCGCAGATCCGCACGCACTATCCCTTCGAGACCATGACCGAGGTCAAGATCATGGAGGCCGAGGCGGAGCTGCCGCAGGCCGGCGTCCCGGTCACCGTCCCGCCCTTCATGAAGGAGATCGTGTCCGAGGTCAGCCAGCTGGCCCGACGCAGCACGCACCTGAACCAGCGCAGCGGCGTCAGCGTCCGCCTCTCCATCGCCAACTACGAGACACTGGTCGCCTCGTCCGTCCGCCGCGCGCTCCGTACCGGCGAGCCGGTGGCCGTCCCCCGGGTCAGCGACCTCTCGGCGCTCGTACCCTCGACCCAGGGGAAGATCGAGGTCGAGGCCATGGAGGAGGGCCACGAGGACGAGGTGGTGGCCCAGCTGGTCGCCGCGGCCACGCTGTCCGTCTTCCGCCGGCGCGTCACCCTCGACGACCCCCAGTCGATCGTCGGCGCCTTCCACGACCAGGTAGTCGTGCACGTCGGCGACGACATGCCGAGTGCGGCCTACCTGTCGGTGCTCGCCGACATGCCCGAGCTCGAGCCGCCCACCCGGAAGCTGGCCGGCCCCGAGGCCGCCGAGGCGGAGTCGCCCGCGCTGATGGCGAGCGCGCTCGAGTTCCTCCTCGAGGGCCTGCACCTGACCAAGCGGCTGAACAAGGACGCCTCGGGCGCCCGCGCGCTCTATCGCGGCCGGAAGTAACAGACGACATGGGCGGCACCCGCTACGACTACTCGGAATGGGACGGCACCCAGAACTTCGCCGACCTCGATCCCGACGACCTCCTCGCGGGCCTGACCGACGACCTCCTGGCCGGCGGTGACCTCGACGACGCGCTCCGGCGCCTGCTGCGCAGCGGCTTCCGTACCGCCGACGGTGACCAGGTCCAGGGACTGCGGGACCTCCTCGAGCAACTCCGGAGGCGCCGCCAGGAGATGCTGGCGGAGGGCGACCCCGACGGCCGCATGGCCGAGCTCTCCCAACGCCTCGACGAGATCGAACAGGACGAGCGCGCCGCGATCGACGACCTCGTCGACGAGGCAGCCGGGTCCAACGACGAACGGCGCCAGCAGGTGACCGACGACGTCGCCACCGAGCGGCGCATGGCGCTCGATCTCCAACCCGACGACCCCGCGGGCCGTATCCAGTCGATGCAGCACTACGAGTTCGTCTCGAGCGAGGCGCGCGAGAAGTTCGAAGAGCTCGTCGAGGAGCTCCGCAAGGAGATGGCCGACACGTTCTTCGAGGGAGCGTCCGAAGCGCTCTCCAGCATGGACGCCGAGCAGATGGCGCGCATGCGCGACGCCTACGACGCGCTCAACCGCATGCTCGAACAGCGTGAGGCCGGCGAGGACATCGATCCGAGCTTCGAGGACTTCATGGAGAAGTTCGGCGACATGTTCCCGGGCAACCCGCAGAACCTCGACGAGTTGCTCGAGCAGCTGGCCGAGCGCATGGCCGCCGCGCAGGCCGTGTGGAACTCACTCAGCCCCGAGCAGCAGGCCCAGCTGCGCCAGCTGATGGAGGCCGTGCTCGAGGACATGGACCTGCGCTGGCAGGTCGACCGCCTGGCCCAGAACCTCCAGAACGCGTTCCCCGACGCGGGATGGCAACGCTCCTACGAGTTCCAGGGCGACGGTCCCATGTCGATGGACCGGGCCACCGACCTCGCCACTCAGCTCGGCCAGCTCGACCGGATGGAGGAGGTGCTCCAGTCCGCCTCCACCCCGGCCGCCCTCGGCGAGATCGACCTCGATCAGGTCAAGCAGCACATGGGAGAGGACGCCGCACGCGCCCTCGACCGACTGGCGAACCTCACCAAGTCGCTCGCCGACGCCGGCCTCATCGAGCAGCACGGCGGCCAGATCGAGCTGACGCCTCGCGGCGTCCGACGACTCGGCCAGAAGGCGCTCGCCGACCTCTTCGGCCAGATCAACAAGGACCGCATCGGCGACCACTCCGCGCTGAGAACCGGCAGCGGCCACGACCGCGAGGAGACGACCAAGGCGTACGAGTACGGCGACCCCCTCAACCTGCACCTGTCCACGACGGTGCACAACGCAGTCCGTCGCAGCGGTTCGGGCATCCCCGTCCGGCTCAAGCCCGAAGACTTCGAGGTCGTCGAGGTCGAGGCCCTCTCCCGTTCGGCCACCGTCCTCTGCCTCGACCTCTCCATGTCGATGCCGATGCGCGACAATTTCGTGCCCGCCAAGCGCATGGCGATGGCGCTCCAGACCCTCATCTCGTCGAAATTCCCAAGGGACTTCCTCGGCATCGTGGGCTTCTCGGAGGTCGCCCGCGAGATACGCCCGGAAGAGATCCCGACGGCCATGTGGGACTACGTCTACGGCACCAACCTGCAGCACGCGCTGTCGCTGTCGCGGCGCATGCTGGCGCACCAACACGGGACCAAACAGATCATCGTGGTGACCGACGGCGAACCGACGGCGCACATCGACGACGCCGGCGAGGTCTGGTTCAACTACCCGCCCATCCCCGAGACACTGCGCCGCACCATGGCCGAGGTCATTCGTTGCACGCGCGCAGGCATCGTGATCAACACGTTCGCGCTCGACCTCCAGCGCACCCACTACCCGTTCGTCGAGCAGATCGCCCGGGTCAACGGCGGCCGCACCTTCTACACGACGCCCGACGCGCTCGGTGGCTACGTGCTGGTCGACTTCCTCCAGCACCGACGCGTCCTTCGCCCCGCCGGCTGACCGTCCGCCCTGCGGGCAGCGACCGAGCGTTACCGCCGGGCCCGTGACGGCGGCGGCACCCCCGTTCCGCCCCTTCTGACCTGCCCGTGCCTGGCCGAAGTCGCGGTATGACCGCGTCGAACGACCGCTGGACGCACTATTTGCACCTCAGATGGCCCCGCATATGGGGGTTCCGCGCAGTTATCCACACCCATCCGAGCAGGGGGAATTCACGTTTTTTGCCCTCGGGGGAATTAGGGCCTTGCGCCGTCGTGCCTGGGCGGTCAAAGATGTTGCTTACATCGCTGTAACTACAACGGTGCTACCTCAGGCGAAAAATGAAGGGGGGCGAACCAAAGTGCCGATGGACATCATCACCACGCTCTACGGTCGCCAGGAACGAAGCTGGCAGCTACAGGCGAACTGCATGGGCGTCGACCCGGACCTGTTCTTTCCCGAGCGGGGCGCGTCGACCCGTGAGGCCAAGGAGGTCTGCCGGGGCTGTGTGGTCCGGGAGGACTGCCTCGAGTACGCCCTGGCGAATGGCGAGAAGTTCGGTATCTGGGGCGGTATGAGCGAGCGCGAGCGGCGCCGCTTGCGTCGTGCGCGGGCGCTGGCCCGGCGCGACATCGCAAGCGCCTCC
Organism: uncultured Acidimicrobiaceae bacterium; assembly: GCA_963777485.1. Classification (GTDB taxonomy): domain Bacteria; phylum Actinomycetota; class Acidimicrobiia; order Acidimicrobiales; family RAAP-2; genus Bog-473. Next base: position 832,424 of record CAVZQP010000002.1, read on the forward strand.
TAGGGCAGCCGGGACTCGACCGTCGCCTCGGCGCTCAGGCCCAGCTCGGGCCGGCGCGCCGGGGGCACGGCGGCCAGCACGACCTCGGGCAGCAGGCCGACCAGCTCGGCGCCCTCGATGGCGCCGCCGGCTTCGGCGGCCACGGCGTCGTAGAGCTGGGCCGGCCCGAATGCCTCGGGCTCGAGAAGGTTGCACGAGACCTGGGCCCGCCCGCCCACGGCCAGGGCGAGGGCGCGGACGTGGGGACCCCGGATCCGCGGGGCGATCAGGCGGGCGACTTCGAGCGAGGAGACCCACACGTTGTAGGCGACCAGCACCCGGCGGGCACCGACGGCGGTGGCGCCGGTACGGGGGTCAGGCCGGGCGGGGCCGAAGTCGGGTGCAAGCCCAGCGCTCGGCGCGAACGCGTGACGGCGGATGTCGGGCAGGGACCGGTCCCGACCGGCGGGGAGAGGCCCGTAGAGAAAGCTCGGCACACCCAATTCGTCGGCGAGCCAACCCGCGAAGTCGTCGCGGTTCGAGACGGCAGCGGTGAGGTCGGTGGGCGCGGCGTGTCCGGGGTCGTAGGGGACGAAGGGCACGACGTCGAGGACACCGAGGCGCGGGTGCACCCCGACATGCGCGCGCAGGTCGAGGTGCCCGACGGTGGCGGTGGCGAGCGAGCGGGCGGCCGCGGCGACGTCGTCGGGCGCGCCGGCGAGCGTGAGGACGGCCCGGTTGTGGTGCGGGTCGCGGTGCAGATCGAGGAGGGTCGGGCCGGCACTGGCTGACAGCGCGGCGAGGACGGCTTCGTCGCGGCCCTCGCTCACGTTGACGATGCACTCGAGGTAGCGCGGGCTCGAGGTCACGGTCGCCAGCGTGCCAGCACCGGGAGCGGCGTGGGGCCGCGCAGCGGCGGACGAGGTGGAAGAAGAAGGAAGGGGAGTGCTTCGAGAGGGGGCGGCTGAGCGGGGCACCCGCCCGGCGGGGGGTGCCTACGTGCTACTTGGCGGCGACTGCGTGGGAGAGGCGGCGGCGGCGCAGGATGCGGCGGCGCTCACGTTCGGACGCTCCACCCCAGACGCCGTGGTCGATGTGGTGCTCGAGCGCGTATTCGAGGCAGAGCTCGGCGACCGGGCACTCGGCACAGATCCGCTGCGCGGCGAGTACGCCCATGCCGTCGCTGGGGAAGAAGACGTCAGGTGCAACTTCCTTGCACTTTCCCCGGGCCATCCAATCGGTATTCATTGTTCGGCTCCTCTTTCACGCATCATTCTACGGGAGGTGCCTGTCGGGTCCTAGAGTCTTGCGATAGGAGTTTCGTAAGAATCCAAGGCGGGATTTCGCCGCTGCCAGGGAGAATGCCCGCAAGGCGCTCGGGGCTACGCTGGCGCCGATCGCCGAATGCCAGGAGGTGCGATGTCCCCGGACACCGAGGACGAGGTTGTCGAAGAAGGCGAGCAGTTTGAGCCCATCGGCCACGTGCGTGTCGTGTATCTCGGCCCCGTCGCACCCCACTGGGAGGTCCAGAGCGACTACGGCCCGGCCGACGTGATCGAGCAATTCCGCGAGCGCGTGCTGGCCCGCCTCGTCCTGCTCCCCCCGCACGACCCGCAGTTCCGGCGCAACAGCGAGCGCGTGGTGCGCGACGCCGAGCGGGAGCAGCTGGCCCTCGAGTGGGTGCTCGACTACGGCGAGGAGGCCGAGGGCTGAGGACGACCTGAGGCCAACTGGCTCCGGGGCCGAGGCTGCTCGGGCGCCTTTTGCTGCACCCATCTTGCATCCGAGGGGAAACTGGCCGACACCCCGGCGGTGGAAGCATGTCCCCCGATGGCGGTCCGGAACGGGGGTTCCCGGGCCACACGAGGGGGAGGCACACAGTGGGAGTGGGGGAGATCCACACGATCGACGAGGCGCCGGTCGTCCTGGAGATGCAGGGCCTCATCGGCCCGCTGACCGGCGACGAGGCCGCATTGGTGCGGGCGCTGACACCGGCGGACGTGTCGAACACCGAGATGGTCCAGCACATGTTCCAACTCGTCGACCTGCTGACGACGGTGCGCACGGACGAAGCGATGGCGGCCTACGTCTACGCCATTGCGCCGGAGTGGGACGACAGCATCGAGCTGCTGGTGCTGGCTGGAATGCTCAGCACCGCGGTCGAGCGCCACGAACTGGCGCGCGCCGCCTGACGCCTTCCGTTCTCGGCTGCTGACGTTCAGTCCATCAAGCCGATACGCGCCAGCCACAGGCCGGGTGCGTCGACCTCGGCGGGCGTGGGCAGATCGAGCTCGTCGCCCTGCAGACGGGTGAGCGCGTCGTCGCCGGCCCGCTCGATCACACCCTGCACGAAGGCGCGACCCCTGTCGACCTGCTCCTGGCCCACGTCGAGGCCGAAGAGCCCGGCGAAGGCCTGCTCACCCTTCCCCTCCTCGATGCGGTAGCGGTACCACGCCTCGCGCAGCGCGCCCGGCGACGAGGTCAGCGTCTCCGCGATGGTGCCCGTCACGTGGTCGACGTAGGCGCCGATGGCCGTCGTCTGCGCCGTCAGCGCGCTCGAGATGTTCCTCTGTTCGGGGCTGATCAGGTCCGCCAACAGGGCTTCGGGATCGCCCAGCGCCTCCTCGAGTGAGGCCTGGTCGCCGAGTTGCATGCTGTCGCCCAGGCGCTCGACGATGTTGCGCTGTGCCGAGGCCGCGTGCGCCGATGCGTCGCCGAGCAGCGTGCTGAGCGAGGAGCGCACGCCGGAACGCGTCAGCACCGCGTGCATGGTGAGCTCGCGCAGGCAGACCCACAACTGCACCTCTTGGAGCGGCAGGCTCCAGTCGTCAGCGAAGCGCGCCACGTTGCCCGGCACGAGCAGCAGTGTGGAGGACTCGGGCCACGGCAGCGGCAACGCGTACTGGCCGAAGGCACGCCGCGCGAGGTGGCCGGCGGCCGAACCGAACTGCATGCCGAGGAACACGGGGCCGAGCGTCAGCGCGAACTGCCCGAGGAGCCCGCCGAGCCCGCCCCCCTCCTCGAGGTCGAGCGCGCTGAGGTCGGTCGAGGGCACTGCGGCCGCGCCCTGCTGCTGTGCGTCGACCATCGCCTTCAGCACCGGGCGGTACGCCTCGAGCACGCGGAAGGACCACTGCCCCGGGCCGACCGTCTCGAAGGAGACGCCGGTGCTGCCCGAGGACGGCGTGATGCCAGTGGCGGCTGCCACGTGGAGCTCGGCGACCCGGGCCAGCTCCTCGAACGCGATGCGCACGAGCGGGTCGGGGGTCTCGTCCTGCCCACCGTCGGTGGCGACGCCGAAGGCCAGCGTGCGTGCCGCCTCGAACCAGCTGTCGCCCGCGCCCGGCCCGGACCCGATCACCTTCATCAGGTCGCCGAGCAGGCCCCCCATCGGATTGTCGGGGTCGATGGAGCCACCGAACATGCTCACGCCTGCATGCTAGGAGGACTTGCCCAGCGTCACGCCCACGGACTTGGCGCCGGAGGTCCCGGGCGCATCCTGTACCGAGAGGGTCACGGGGGTGCCGGGCTGGAGCACGTAGAGGCGGGCGCGCAGCTCGGCGAAGGTGCGGACCGGCAGCTCGTTCACCGCCGTGATCACCTCGCCCGCCTGGAGGTGGCCCCACGCCGGGGTGCCAGTCGGCACGGTCATCAGCTTGGCGCCGGCGCCGCCCGGGACGTCGCTGCCCTGGACGCCGAGCACACCGGGCACGACACGGTTGCCCGAGCGGAGGTCGTCGGCGACGCCGACGACGAGTTGCGTCGGGAGGAAAGTCGCGGCCGACGAACCCGGCACTGGCTGGCAGAGGATGCCGATGACGGCGCCGCTCGCATTGAGCAATGGCTCACCCGCCGTCTGGGTCGTGAGGCCGGGCGACGAGGTGATGGCGGCCATGCCGCTGTCGGGACACGCAGCGCTCGTGCTCCCGGTTCCGACGGCGGCGAGCGTGCCCGGAGTCGCCTGGAGCGCGACGCTCGGGCTGCCCGGCGGCACGTAGGCGAGCGCGGTGTCGGGGGCGCCGCCGCCGAGGGCGGCGTCGTCGGAGAACGGCGCGACCGGGACGTCGGCGGGCACGTTGACCAGCGCGATGTTGGACGTGGCATCGCTCCCCACGACGGAGGCCTGTTCGAGCTTGCCCCCGGGCCCCACCATGTCGATGCGCTGCACGCCGCTGAGGAGGTTGGCCGTCGTCACCACCATCCCGCCCTCGGCCACCGCCACGCCGATGAGCGTCACGGTGCCGTGCGTCGTCGTCGCCTGCAGCTCGACCATCGACTTGGCGGCGGTCTGGGCCGCGGCCGGCACGCCGTTCATGTTGCTGGTCAGCGTGGTGAGTGTCGCCCCACCGGGGGCGTTGCGCGTGGAGCCCCGGAGGGGCGACTGGGAGGCGGGAGAGAGCAGGATGACGAGGAAGGCGCCGACCGCGGCAACGGCGGCGGCGGCGATGAAGACCATGAGGAGGCCGCGGTAGCGGTGCTTGGCGGGCGGCGAGAGGACCGGTCCGGCCGGACGCACGGCCGGCACCTGCTCGCTCGGGTGGCGCCACAGACGGTCCTCGGGATCGATCCAGCCGCGTAGCGGCGATTCCGGCTCGTCCGGGTCCGCACCCCCCTCGTCACGTCCCGGATCGCCGCTCTCCGGCTCCTCGGGCGGGCCACTCACCTGGGCGAGGCTACCGAGATCGACCGCAAAAGTGCCGTCGCACCTCGGGGTAGCCGTACCATGAGACCACATGTCGCGGGACCTGGCCATCGACCTCGGCACCGCCAACACGCTGGTCTATGCCAAGGGCAAGGGCCTCGTCCTCAACGAACCGACCGTCGTCGCCCTGGACTCGCGCAGCCGGGAGGTGCTCGCCATAGGCACGGACGCCTGGCAGATGATCGGGCGAACCCCCGGCTACATCGTGGCGGAGCGACCGCTGCGCGGGGGCGCCATCACCGACTTCGAGGTCACCGAACGGATGCTCAGCGTCCTGCTGCACCGGGTCGGGGTCAGCCGCATCAACCGGCCCAAGGTGCTCATCTGCGTCCCGTCCGCCATCACGGCGGTCGAGCGGCGCGCCGTGAAGGAGGCGGCGCGGCGGGCCGGCGCGTCTGCCAGCTACCTGATCGAGCAGCCCATGGCAGCGGCGATCGGCGCGGGCCTGCCCATTCACGAGCCGGTCGGCAACATGGTCGTGGACGTCGGGGGTGGCACGGCCGAGATGGCAGTGATCTCGCTCGGGGGCGTGGTCGCGGTGCGGGCGCTGCGCTGTGGCGGGTTCGACTTCGACGCGTCGATCCAGAGCTTCGTCCGCAACAAGCACGGCGTGGCGATCGGCGAGCGCACGGCGGAGGCCGTGAAGATGGCTATCGGGTCGGCGTCGCCGTACCAGGGCGAGCAACAGGCCGAGATCCGCGGCCGCGAGGTGGCGACGGGACGGCCGAAGACGGTCGTGCTCACACCGATGGACGTGCGCGGCGCGCTCGAGGACAACGTCGCCAACATCGTGGAGACGGCGGCCGTCTGCCTGGGCGAGGCGGCGCCGGAATTGGCCCAGGACATCATGTTCGAGGGCATCCACCTGACGGGCGGCGGCGCGCTGCTCCGAGGCATGACCCAGCGGCTCGCCGACGCGACCGCGGTGCCGGTGCACCTGGTGGACACGCCGCTCGAATGTGTGGTGCAGGGGGCGGGCATCTGCCTGCAGTCCTTCGACCGCCTGAAGCGGCTGTTCACCCAGGACGAGTAGGCCGGGCGGGCGGAGGCGCGGCGCCCGGTCCGTCGTCGAGCAGCTCCTCGGCCGCCTGGCGCACCTGCCAGTCACGGTCCCCCGCCGCCCGGCGCAGCGCCGGTCCCACGCGAGGATCGTCGAAGCCGGCCAGCGCCACGGTGGCGCGGCGGCGCACGGTCGGGCGATCGGTGAGCGCGTCGAGCACGGCGTCGAGCCCCGCCGGGTCGCCGATGGCGCCGAGCGAGGCGACCGCGGCCTCGCGACATCGGGCGTCGTCGTGCGAGGTGGCGAGGATGACGAGCGCCGGCACGGCGGGGCGATACCGCCGTTCGCCGGCGAACCACGCGGCGCCGACGGCGACGAGCGGATCGGGGTCGGCCAGGGCCGCGGTCAGCGCAACGGGGAGAGCGGAGCGCGAGCCGTGGCCCCGCACCAGGGTCGCAGCGTCCACGGCGCGCCGGCGGACGACGGGGGCCTCGTCGGCCAACGCGGCGAGCACGTCGTCCACGGTCAGCTCCCCGAGACGGGCCAGGGCGCCGACGGCGGCGGCGCGCACGCCCGGATCCCGGTCGGCCAGGCCGCGCCGGGCGGCCGGCTCGTTCCCCCGGTGGCCGGCGAGGGCGACGTTGCGGCGGCGGCGCTCGGCGCGACCGTCGCGGCCATCATCCGTGGCAACATCGTCGTTCACCGGTTTCGAGTATGTCCGACCCTGACGCGCCCGCCGACGGGGCTCTCGCCCCCACCCAGCCCCCCCCGCCGCCTCCCGGCGCGGCGATACGGCGATTCGTCCAGGGTGAGGGCCATGGAACGGAATCTTCGGTGCCCCCGCCGGGGACCGCCCGCAAACGGCGCCGGTGGCCCTATGTGCTGGGTGGCTTCTTGGTGCTGCTGATCCTGGCGGCCATCATCGCGGCGCAGATCTCGATCCCGTACTACGTGATCACGCCCGGGGACGCCTCGCCGGTCGGCCAGTACATCGAGGTGCCGCAGGCGGACAACCATGCGATCAGCGGCAACATCTTGCTGACCGACGTGTTCGTGTCGCAACTGAACGCGCTCGGGTACCTGCAGTACCGCTTCCTCGACTCGAACAACCAGATCTACTCAAGTCAGGACCTGCTCGGCCCGTCGACGAGCAGCAGCGAGTTCGTCGACCAGGGCTACCTGGAGATGGCACAGGCCCAGTCGTTCGCGACGGCGGCTGCGCTGTCGCACCTCGGGTACACGGTGAACTCGTCCAACGTCGGCGCGCTCGTCTACGGGATCGTGCCGGGCTCGCCGGCGGCCAAGACGTTGAAGGTGGCACAGGTGATCACCGCGGTCAACGGCACGCCGACGGTATCCGAGTGCGGGCTGATCCAGGCGCTGCACGCGTATTCGGCGGGCATGACGGTGACCCTGAGCGTGGAGCAGTCCTTCATCAACGAAGTGGGGACATTCGTGAGCGGCCCCGTCGTCGAGAAGCCGATCACGCTGGCGAAGGCGCCGAAGGCGTCGGTCGTGAACTTCTGCGGCGGAGCGCCGATCACGCAGACCGCGTTCGTCGGCGTCGAGGCGGAGACCCAGCAGGCCTGGCAGTTCCCCGTCAAGGTGACCGTGCACACCCAGGACATCGGCGGCCCCTCGGCCGGGTTGGCCATGTCGCTCGGCATCATCGACAAGCTCAGTGGCGGCCGGCTCACGGGCGGCCGCATCGTGGCGGCGACCGGGACGATCGACCAGAACGGCAATGTCGGTGATGTCGGGGGCGTGGCCGAGAAGACGATCGCGGTGGAGCGGGCCGGCGCGACGGTGTTCTTCGTGCCCAAGGTGGAACTCAAGACTGCGGAGGCGAAGGCCTCGCCGCAGCTCCACGTCTATGCCGTCAGTAACCTGGACCAGGTGTTACGGATCATGCAGCGGCTGGGCGGCAAGATCACCACGAATCCGGTGCCGGCCCAGGTCGCGTCGTAGGCTGCCTCCATGGCCGACGTCCGTCCACCTATCTCCTCTTCCCGCCTCGCCACCGGGGACATCGCAAAGCACTCCTTTGCGATCGTGCGACGGGGCTTCGACACCGACGAGGTGCGCTCCTACCTGCAGTCGGTGTCGCGGAGCCTCGAGGCGCTGGAGGAGCGTGAGCAGGAGTTGCGAGCCGCCGTCGCAGAAGCCGAGGAGCGGGCGGCGCACCCGGTCGTCGACGAGGCCACGCTCACCGCGTCCCTCGGCCAGCACAGCGCACAGATCCTCCGCCACGCCCACGAGGAGGCGGCCAAGATCGTCGCCCAGGCCCAGGAGGGGGCGGCCGCCCTCCTGCGCGAGACACAGAGCCAGGTCGAAGAGCTCCAGTCGCGCACCGAATCGTCGGCGGCGGAGCGCGTGGCCGAGGTGGAGTTGCTCGTGGCCAACGCGCAGCAAGAAGCACGCGTCGAGAGCGAACGCATCCTGAACGACGCCGTCGCCGAGGGTGACGCAGTCATCGCAAAGGCAAAGGACGAGGGGCGCACGCTCCTCGAACAAGTGCAGGAAGCACGCCGGCGCGTGCTGGCCGACCTCGCGTCACGCCGACGGGCTTTGGGGATCCAGATCGAGCAGCTCCGCGCGGCGCGCGACGAGATGGCGGCATCGGTGCACGGCGTGCGCGACCGGGTGGACGGCATCCTGTCGCACCTAGACCGCACCGACGAAGAGGCGCGCGCGGCCGCGGTGTCGGTGGCGGAACAGTTCCGGCTGCACGGCGGGCCCGACGAGCCACACGATCAGGATTCGCTCGAAGAGGTGATTGCCGACGCGCCGGAAGAAGGTCCGGCGTCCGTCCGCGTCATCGAGGTGGACGTGGAGGCCGACGAGGCCAGTGCAGGCACCGGGGAAGCGACCGACGACGTCGTGGTGGCCGCGAATGCGCCCTCGGTCGACGAGCTGTTCGCGCGTATCCGGGCCGGCGCCGAGGACACCGGGCACGGGAGTGTGGCCGGCCCCGAGCCCGCGACGGAGGCAGTGCCCGAGGCCGCGACGGAGGCCCTCGGCGTGGTCGTCGTGGAATCGATGGAGGGCACAGAGGAAGCGCCACCGCCGGGGCCGGACGACCCGCTGATCGGGCAACGAGACGAGCTGCTGGGGCCGGTGACGGCGCGGCTCAGCCGGGCCGTGAAGCGTGCACTCGGTGACGACCAGAACCGCTTGCTCGATCGCATCCGCAGTACGCCGATGCTCAGCGGCGACGAGTTGCTCGGCCCGGAAGAGGAGCACCGGGCCGTGTTCGAGCACGCGGTGCGTGCGCTGCTGGATGAGGCGTACGCCGCGGGCGCGGCGTTCGGCGGAGCACCGGGGGCGAGCGCCTCGGACGACAGCACGGTCGCGGAGTCCACGACGGGCCTGGCCCACGTCGTGGTGACGATGCTGCGACGCCAGATCGAGGACGAGGGTGGCGATTTGGGCGACCAGGTGAGCGCGGCCTATCGCGAATGGCGCGGCGAGCGTGTCCAGCGCATCTCCGGCGACTACGCAACGCAGGCGTTCTCGGCGGGTGTCGTGGCGGCGGGCGCGGACCAGAAGCTGCGATGGGTCGTGACATCGGCCACCGGGTGTTCGGACTGTGAGGACAATGCCTTGGCCGGCGCAGTGAGCGCGAGCGAAGCGTTCCCCACGGGCCATGCGCACCCGCCCGCCCACTCGGGCTGCCGCTGTCTCGTGGCGCCGACGAGCGACTGACCTGGGCAATTCGGCTCGCCCGCGCGGCACACGGTGCCGTTGGGGCTGCAGAAGCGGACATTAGGCTCCCTCCGTGCGCATCCCCAGTGATCTGCCCGCCGACCCCTCGCCGCCGCGCCGGCGGCACCGCGCTCGCTGGTGGATCGCCGGGCTCGCGGTCCTCCTCATCATCCTGCTGATCTCGCTGCGTTCGCTGGCGAACATCTACACCGACAGCCTCTGGTTCTCCTCGGTCAACTTCCACAACGTCTTCTCGACGCTGCTGGTGATCAAGCTCGGGCTCTTCGGCGTCTTCGGCGCCATCTTCTTCGCCGTACTCTGGGTCAACCTCGTCGTGTGCGACCGCATCGCGGGCCACGACATCGTGCTGGCGCAGGAGGACGAGCTGGTGCGGCGCTACCAGCAGTACGTGCGGCCCTACTCGGGGCGCATCTACGTCGCGATCGCCTTCGTGCTGGCGCTCATCGGCGCGTCAGGGACGATCAGCCAGTGGAACAACTGGATCCTGTTCCGTCACGGGGGCAACTTCGGGGTCACGGACCCGCAGTTCCACAAGGACGTCGGCTTCTACGTCTTCAAGCTGCCGTTCCTAATCTTCTGCGTCGACTGGACGCTGGCGATTCTCATCGTGACGTTGGTGGTCACGCTGGTGTTCCACTACTTCAACGGCGGGATCCAGCCGCAGCGTGGGCTGCCGCGGGTGCGGCCACCGGTCAAGGCCCACGTCTCGGTGTTGCTCGCCCTCATCGCACTGGACAAGGCGGTGGGCTACATCTTCCAGCGGTGGTCGATGGTCAACGCGTCGGACGGCTACGTGAACGGCGCCGGCTACACCGACGTCCACGCGCGGCTGCCGGCCGAGCTGCTGCTGGTCTACGTGTCGATCGGTGCGGCGCTGATCCTGCTCTACAACATCCGCCGCCAGGGCTGGACGCTGCCCGTGCTGGCTGTGGGGATCTGGGCCTTCGTGGCGCTCGTGGTGGGCATCATCTACCCCGCCCTCCTGCAGGCGCTCAAGGTCAACCCGGCCCAGAGCACGCTCGAGGCGCCCTACATCAAGCGCAATATCGAAGCGACGACGTCCGCGTACAACCTCAACCACGTGGCCGTGCACTCGTTCCCGGCGTCAACGACGATCTCGCCGCGCCAGTCGGTCGACAACGTGTCGACGATCAACAACATCCGGCAGTGGGACCCGGACCCGTCGATCTCGCTGGAGACGTTCCAGCGGCTGCAGGGTATCAAGTCCTATTACACGTTCCCCTCTCTCGGGGTGGACCGCTACGTGCTCGGGAATTCCTTCAGTCCGGTGCTCATCGGGGTGCGTGACATCACGCCGTCCGCGCTGCCGTCGCAGACGTGGGTCAACACCCACCTGCAATACACCCACGGCAACGGGGCCGCCGTCGCCGTGGCCAACCAGACGACGAACACCACCAATGCCAGCCCAGTCTTCGGCGTCTCGGGGATCCCCGCGACGTCGTCCCAGGGTCTGCCCAAGCTCACAAAGCCCGACGTTTACTTCGGACTGGGCGAGTCGGGCTACGTCGTGGCCAACACGAAGCAGCCCGAGGTCGACTATCAGCAGGCAAACGGCAACAACGTCGAAAGCCATTACAACCAGAATGGCGGCGTCCAGCTGTCGAACTTCTTCTCCCGGGCCGCCTTCGCGCTGCGGCTCGGCGACTTCAACCTGCTCATCTCGAGCCAGATCACCGACAAGTCGCGCCTCATGTTCGTGCGCGACCCGCTGGCCATGGCACAGAAGGCGGCGCCTTTCCTGAGCTTCGACCACGATCCCTACGCCGTCATCTACAACGGCCAGATCGACTGGATTCTCGACGGGTACACGACGACGTCCAATTACCCGTACTCACAGAACGCCGGTTCGCAGCAGGTAGCCGTTGGGAGCACACTGCCGAGCAGCTACAACTACGTGCGCAACTCGGTCAAGGTCGTCGTCAACGCGTACACGGGGCAGATGACATTCTACGACGTCGACCCGAGTGACCCGATCCTGCAGGCCTACTCGGCCGCCTTCCCGCACATGTTCGTGGGCCTCAAAGACATGCCGGCACCACTGCGGGCCCATCTGCGCTACCCCGAGGACATCTTTTCCATTCAGTCAGCCATCTACGGCCGCTACCACCTGGTGAACCCGCAGCAGTTCTACACGGCCAGCAACGCGTGGCAGCTGTCGCCGACAGCCGGAGCCGGCCCGCAATCACAGGCGCTCCTGGCGCAGAACACCTACAACAACCAGGGCCAGCTGATCTCGACGACGCCGGCGCGCATGTCGCCGCAGTACCAGGTCTATTCGCTGCCGGGTGCCGACCCGACGAAACCGACGAACCAGAAGTTCACCATCTCCGACGGGTTCGTGCCGGCAGCACAGTCGTCGGGATCGAGTTCGAGCCAGAACTTCAACCTCACGGCGTGGATGGTGGGGTTGTCGGACCCGACGAACTACGGGGAGCTGAACCTGTACGAAGTCCCTCAGGGCACCCTCGGTCCGGCCAACGCGGACGCAGAGATCCAGGCCGACAACGCGGTGTCGTCGGAGATCACGCTGCTCAACCAGCACGGCTCGCAAGTGCTGTTGGGTGAGACGCTCATGATTCCGATCGCGAATTCCGTGGTGTACATCCGGCCGCTGTACGTGGCGGCGAGCTCGAACCCGCAGCCGAAGCTCGAGTACGTGGTGGCCGTCCTGGGCGGGACGGTGAAGCTCGACACGTCGCTGACGAACGTGCTGAGCGATATCACGGGCGTGACGTTGCCCTCGTCGACGAACGGTTCGTCGTCGGCGGGCACGGTACCGGCCGCCATTGCGAGCATCCTCGCGGCGGCCCAGACCGACTACCAAAACGCACAGGCGGCGCTGAAAGCGCAGGACCTGTCGACGTACCAGACAGACATCGCGGCCATGGAGCAGCAACTCGCCTCCGCTCAGGACGTGCTGAACGCGACCACGGGCACCACGACGACGACCACGACGACGACGATCCCGAAGCTGAATGGGAAGGGAACGAAGAAGACGAGCGGGACGACGTCGACCACGTCGTCGACGACCACGACGTCGACGTCACCGACGAGCACCGAGCCCCGGAACGGCTCGACCACGACGCCGTCGACGAACGCATCCGCGGCGGGTGTGGTTCCGGGGGGCGGACGCTAGGGGCTTCGTCCGCGGGCTTCCGGTGCCCGGACCGGCGGGTCGGGCGAGCGCGGTTGCGGGTCCCGCCAGTGGGTCGCATGATGTCGGAAGCGAGAGACGAGGAAAGGAGGGCTCCCGATGGGACTGCTCGACAAGGTCAAGGCGCAAGCGACGGCGGCCACCGAGATGGCCAAAGATGCCGCCGCAAAGGGCCAAGCGAAGCTGGACGAGTCGCAGGCCAAGAAGGTGGCTGAGGGGATGCTCCGCGACCTGGGCGCGGCCTTCTACGCGACCAAGACGGGGCGGGCCACGCCGACGACCGACAGCGACATCGAGCGCCTGGTGGCGGCGCTCCAGCAGCACGAATCCGACCACGGTCCGATGACGCTGGCGCCGGAGTCGGCGACGGGCGGCCCGACGGCGGCACCGGCCGGCAACGACGCGGCAGGCGTCCCGGCCCCACCGCCCCCGCCGCAGGCGGCCGACCCCGCGTCGCCTCCGCCAGCACCCCCGAAAGCACAGACGCTCTAGCTCCCGGTCTCGCCGCGGGGCGGCGCCGACCTTCCGGGAGTACGGATAAGATGTCTTCTTCGCCGCGGGGTGGAGCAGTCTGGTAGCTCGTCGGGCTCATAACCCGAAGGTCGGAGGTTCAAATCCTCCCCCCGCCACCAAATCAGCAGAGAAGAGCCGGTCCGATGGGCCGGCTCTGCTGCTGCCCGGCGAAGAATCCCACGACGAATCCACAAATCCCACAACAGGCGTACCATTCCTTCTGCGTAGTTCCAGGCGATTAAGTCAAACAGGCGCCTCGATCTCGTCATAAATTCGGACGGCAGCCAGCAGGCCGGCCGGATTTCGCTCATAGACGGCAATTCCGGCTTGAGGTATCAAGTCGTGGCTACCCCATCGAACACAGTTGAATTCCAAGGCACAACGCACGCCGTCGTCGGTCACGATGCACTGCTCCAGCGTCAGGCCGCCACCCGCTTTGAAACACTCGGCGAAATAAGAACGCAGCTCACTCGAGCCATGATGTAAAGAGTGCGGACCAAGTGATTCGCGCAAGTACGCATCTGGGGCGAACGCGCTCACGATCGAGTCGAGATCTCCGGCGCTGAGCGCGGCCAGGTATCAGTTGACAACGTCACTCAGCTTGATGTTTTCTGGCTTAAGCAAGGAGCGCCTGATGGGACGCTGCCCGTCGACCGGCCATTGGCTGCAATAGGTGCGGAACACCACGGACAGTTCGTTTGAGGACTCTGCAACGACGGCTATCGGCCAATCCACCGGCTGCCCGCTGTAGTCGTCCAGGTACGCTTGCAGTTCGACTACGGCCCGCCCACCAACCTTGGTAGAGGCGAAGGTTTCGATGCGGGCGTGGCGCTCAGCCCACAGGACTTGGTTGTTGCGGACAAACCGTCGAAGCTGTCTATGACCGCGCACCTCCCCCTACGTGGGTCATAAATCACAACTTGCCCGGGCCATATTTCTTTCCAGTTCGTGAGTGCGCCCGGTCTCGAGAGCGTTGAAGTATTGATGTACGGGATCAGCAAGACCGACGGAACGTGTCTGGCCACGGGCCAGTTCAACGGCGCTAACGAAATCTGGAAACCATGGCACTTTGCGCTCCACGATCCCTTCTCTTCGACCACGGATGAGCCGGCCGGCACCGAGTCCACCCTTCGACCAAACGATAGGGCGCTCCTGGTGGCCGGACTCTGTCAAGGAGCTAGGTTTCGCCCTGTCGCTACCTCGTAAGAGGCGAAAGAGCGCTGGTAAGGGGAAGATCGCATGACCCTCGGCTACGACAAACCCCTGTACCTGTTGGCCTTCGATCACAGGGGGTCGTTCGAGAAGGGGCTATTCGGGACCAAGGAACCGGTCTCGGCCGAGGTGAAGGCCGGCATCGTCGACACTAAGGAGCTGATCTTCGACGCCCACCTTGAGGTCGTGAAGGACGGTCGCGTGCCGGCATCGGCCGCAGGCGTGCTCGTGGACGAGGAGTTCGGGTCGTCGGTGGCACACAAGGCCAAAGCAGAGGGGGCACCACTTGCGATGCCGGTCGAGCGGTCGGGTCAAGACGAATTTCAGTTCGAGTACGGCGAGGATTACGCCGAGCACATTGAGGCCTTCGACCCGACCTTCGCCAAGGTGCTCGTTCGCTACAACCCTGAGGGTGACGTCGAGCTGAACCAGCGGCAGGCCCAACGCCTGGCCCGGCTCTCGCGGTGGTTGCGCAAGCACGACCGCAAACTTCTCTTCGAGCTCCTGGTGCCCCCCACAACCGAGCAGCTCGACCGCTACGAAGACGCCGCGACCTACGACAACGAGCTGCGGCCATATCTCCTCATCGAAGCGATCCGCAGTCTGCAAACGGCAGACGTCGAGCCTGATGTGTGGAAGATCGAGGGACTCGACAGAGCCGAAGACTGCAAGAGAGCTGTAACTCAGGCTCGCAACGGAGGCCGTGACGGAGTGGTCTGCATCATCCTCGGCCGAGGCGCTGACGAGGCCAAGGTTCTCCATTGGCTAGAGGTGGCGGCGTCGGTAAAGGGCGTCGACGGCTTTGCCGTGGGGCGGACCATCTGGTACGACGCACTCCAGGGGTTCCTTGCGGGAGAGGTCTCCCGGGAGGATGCGGTTCAGCAGATCGCCGGGAGGTATAAGGAGATGTACGACACCTACCTTGCCGCCACTTGAGCGAGAGTTCCGCGACCCTATCCCGCTCCGATCCCGGACGTCCTCCCGGTAATCACAAGGGGTCCATAAGTCACGTGCGTGCCCGAGGTTCGCATGTGGTCGGCCGACGCCAAGCGCACACCCGCCACAGCATGAGGTCCGGACAGATCGAGCCATCGACCAAGTCCATCTCTCAGCGCCTGAACGTTCGTCCCATTCTGCCCGTAGTCGGTATGGGGACGCGCCGCCCGAAGCACCACCGATCACCTTCGAAGGATGCGCAGCTGTGCCGGTGTCCTCGAGACCGAAGGCCTAAGGGAACTTGATATAGGGGGGTGGACAACTTCAATCGCTGGTCATCGACGTCACCGGAAAGCCGGCTGATTCACAAATGCGAAACGAGCTCAGCCACGATCTGTGCCGCCGGTTGCAGCTGAGTGGCCAGCGCAACGCTTTGTCCGGCCCACATTGAGAGCGCTTCGATGTCACCGGTGGTCCCCACCATCGGCGGTGCGGGCTCATAGCGGACGATGTCTTGGCCCGAAGCGAAATGCGCGAGGACATCGCCGACTCCTGGTCTTCTCTCGAGCGGTGGCCGGCCCGCTGCCTCCCACAACTCCGCCGTCGAGTTGCGCAGGGCACGGTGCGGCGAATCGGGCCAGTCGACGTCGTAGAGGTCGGGATACCACTCGGCATCCGTTTCGACTGCGTCCATCAAGCGGATGCGGTATTCCTCGTGGATCGGCATCTCCTGGGCCAGCAGAAACCGGGTACCCACCCACGCCGCCTGAGCGCCCAGGGCGAGAACGGCAGCCACGCCGCGAGCGTCCCCGATCCCGCCGGCCGCGACCACCGGCACCGGCGCCACCGCGTCCACGACTGCAGGCACCAAGGGGAGCGTCGCAATCCGACCGCCCACGTGCCCCCCAGCCTCCCAACCTTGCGCCACAATGATGTCAACTCCGCTCGCGACTGCCCGCCGCGCCTCTTCGGCACTTCCGACCGTACACAGAACAAGTCCCTTGGCGTCGTGGACCGGCTCCACGTAGCTGGCCGGATCTCCAAGAAACAGCGACACGATCCGCAAACCGGCCTCTAGGGCCTCGTTGAGGCGACGGTGCTGATCGGAGGTAAGAACCAGGTTGCCGCAAAAGGGACGATCAGTGAGCGCCGCCGTCTCGCGAACTACGTCCCCGGCAGGGGTGGACCACGTCAGCGTTACCATGCCGAGCCCACCAGCATTCGAGACCGCCGCAGCCAGTTCGGGCACTGCCACCATGGCGGCCAGGACGATCGGTTGTTCAATCCCGAGCAGTTCGCACACGGGCGTTCGCATCAGCACCACGCACCCTTTCGCTCGGGTTCACAGCAAGGCAACCAGCGTCGATTGAACTCATCTCGCTCGCGCAGTCCCGCTTCAAGTTATGACTCATACGATGTGGGCATCGACTGACCAGCCCGTTTGTTCCACCCGTGAAAGTTCGAATAATCGCTTGCGTCCCAGGCCTGGCGTAGTCCCGGTTTGCTCAGGTCCCAATCGGGTCGGATTTCGGCGGAGGCGGCGCAAAGGTCCGACCACAAGTCGTAGAACGACGGGCGGCCCCAGAACCAGTAGCCGTTGTAGATGCGGTGGATCACAAGTCCCGGCTTGAGTACCAGCGTGTGAGGAATCATCGGATCGTGGTCGGGATCCGTGTATTCCTGGATGTCGAGATCCTTTTGAATTGTCCGATCGGGATCCGAGAGAAATGTCCATTGAGCGCCGACCGACAAGCGGAACTCCTGAGTGGTGTGGTGGTCGTCGGTCGAGATCGTGACGATCTGAGTGTAGGCAACGGCGATCTTTGCGTAGTTGGTCGCGAGCTCCAGGTGTTGTTGGTGCTCCTTCGGACAGTAGTTGCCCCGTGCCAGCGTGAGGATCATTGGGTCAGCACCTTGAAGCTCACTGAGCCGACGTACTGTGTTTGTGTGGTCCGGCAGTGCGTAGTCGGGAAAAACCCCGCCAGGTTTCATGTCGGATCGCATCGTTCCAGCCTCCTTCGCTGTTGAAGACTTGAGCGCTTTGCCGCGCGTCGTCGTATGACCTCAAGGCGGAATGGCATGCTCACTGGCTGCGGGGATCGTCCATCGGGTCGATGTATTCGAGTCCGAGCGGTCCGACGGCCGACACTTGGGTGACGTAGGTTCCAGATTTCGCCCAGTGGAAATGCGGTGTACCGCCGGGGAGCACTACGAGCGCTCCAGGTGGATAGGCGAGTAGCCGTTCCTCATCGAACTCGCTCCCCAGGCCGATGTAGAAGACGCCGGAAATCACGGTATACACGCGGTCCTCTGGGTGCTGATGCGGCATCAGCTTGATATTCGATGGGACCTTGACCCGGATGACGTACGGCTCCGGTTCCGATGGGTCGCCGACGACGATTGCCAGTCGCGCCGAGGGCGGAAACGCGGGAAACGGCTTCCAATCGATCTCCTCGGGCAGAACCGACCTGTACTCGGCTTGCTCTGGTTGGTGGATCACCATCGTTGGTGGACCTCCCAACTACCTGGTGAGTGGCCCCTGAAGACGGCTCACCCTTCAGTGGTGATGCAGGGCCGACTGTAGCGCGGCGAGTTCGGTTCGGCATCGCCGACCGACCCCGCCCCGATCGATTTGGTTCGGGCTAGGTTCGCCGAGGACGCCAGTCCCATACCCCACCTCCGGACGCGGTGGCAGATCCGATGTTCATCGGCTGTGCCACGATCCGATCTTGGGCATCCGCGGGCGAAGGAGTTCAGGTGACCACGACCCCCATAGCGGACTATGCGCTCCTGTCGGACAGACATAGCGCCACGCTGGTCAGCCGGGGTGGATCGATCGACTGGCTCTGCTTCCCACGGTTTGACAGTCCCTCAACCTTCGGTCGGCTCCTTGGCGAGAACGCCGGGCACTGGTCTTTCGGGGTCGCCAACTCGACGGAAAGGACCAGGCGCTACCTGGACCGCACCATGGTGCTCGAGACCACGCTCCGCACGCCGAGGGGTGCGGTCGCGATCACCGACGCACTTGCCATGGGACTTGGCAATCGAGGTCACGAACTCGGCAAAGCAGCGCCTCACGTGCTGCTGCGGCGCGCCACGTGCACGGAAGGACAGGTTGACTTGTCCTTGGAGTTCGTCCCGCGGCCCGAATATGGGTTGGATCATCCCTCGCTCGACGTGGTCGACGGTGGTGTGGCTGTGTCGGGGAGTGATGACGCGCTGGTGCTGTCAACATCCGTGGCCCTGACGCTCGACCAGGATCGCGGCGGGGCTTCCGGCCGGTTCGAGCTCTCCCAAGGCGAAAGCATGGGCTTCGCCCTGCATCACGGGAACCGGGCCGAGGGCGATCCCGCCCGGGTCTGGAGCCCGTCGGAGATACGAGCCCGGCTCGAGGACACGGTGGCGGGATGGGAGTCGTGGTCGGAGCTTCACCAGGCGTACGTGGGTCCGTGGCGAGACCTGGTGCACCACAGCGGGCGGGTGCTCCAGTCTCTCTCCTTCGCGCCCACGGGCGCCATCTGCGCCGCGGCGACCACGTCGTTGCCCGAGACGGTGGGTGGCTCCCGGAACTGGGATTACCGCTACGCCTGGGTGCGGGACGCTTCCTTCACGATCCAGGCCCTTTGGGTGGCGGCATGTCCCGACGAAGCCAACGAGTTCTTCGACTATGTCTCATCGTCCGCGGCCGGCTCGCTCGAGCAGGGCGGCGACCTGCAGATCATGTTCGGCATCGGAGGTGAGCGGGACCTCGACGAGCGGGAGTTGTCGCACCTGGAAGGCTGGCGGCACTCGGCGCCGGTTCGGATTGGCAACGCCGCCTGGAAACAACGCCAGCTCGACGTCTACGGCGAGTTGCTCAGCGCGGTGTACCGCATGTCTGACCACTTGTTCGACAACAGCCACCGGGTTGGTCCACTGTCGGACTCGGGCAAGTGGGATACGACCACGGACCTGGCACCGGCAACGCGAGAGTTCCTCGTGCAGCTGGCCGACACCGCCGCCCGCCGGTGGCAGGACAAGGACCAAGGAATCTGGGAGATCCGGGGCGAGCCGCGTGACTTCCTGTACTCGAAGCTGATGTGCTGGGTGGCTCTCGATCGAGCGGTGAAGCTCGCCGACCGTCTCGACGCCTCCTCTCGAGTTGAGTCATGGACGCAGACGAGGGAACAGATTCGTGCCGCCATCATCACCAAGGGCTGGAGTGAGGAAGCCAAAGCCTTTACCCAGTCCTTCGGCTCGGACGAGCTTGACGCCTCCAACCTCATGGTCCCTCTGGTGGGATTTCTCCCAGCCGACGATCCCAGGGTGCTGGCCACGATCGACGCCATAGAGGACCGACTCACCGACGAGCGGGGGTTGGTCTATCGCTATCGGTCTCACGACGGCCTCGAGGGTGCGGAAGGCACCTTCCTCTTGTGCACCTTCTGGCTGGCTCAGGCTCTGGCGCTGGCGGGCCAGCCGCTTCGCGCCCGGGCCGTGTTCGAGCGTGCGGTCGCCTTCGTCAACGACGTCGGTCTGCTGGCCGAGGAGGTCGATCCTGTCAGTGGCGAGCTTCTCGGCAACTTCCCGCAGGCGTTCAGCCACATCGGACTCGTCAACGCGGCCTGGGCAATTTCCGAGAGCGAAAGACGGACGCAATCCACTTGAACATTTGCTGGACTCGCGTGGGATCTTTGAAGCTGACCCTTTCAAGTTCGGAGGCCATATGCGCAGCGACATCCATGAAGGCGAGACGTTTCCCGACTACGAGCTCGCCGATCAGTCCGGCCGGCGACGGTCCCTCTCGGAGCTCCAGGGAGGCAACCCGATGGTGCTCCACCTGTCCCGTGGAGGCTTCGATCCCAAAGAACATCAGTTCGTCGGGCAATTGGTCGACGTGTATCCCGAGTTCCGAAATGCCTACACGCGCCTGGTCTTGATCTCGACCGACAACCAGCTGAACATCAATGAGTTCCGGGACGCGCTGGGCGCCACGTGGCCGTTCCTGTCCGACCCCGATCGGGTCGTGCAGAAGGATCTGGACATCAAAGAGTTCACAGATGAGCCGCACGATCCGATGATCCCGCACACGTTCGTTCTCGAGCCCGGCCTCAAGATCTTCAAGGTCTACAACGGCTACTGGTACTGGGGCCGCCCCACGATGGCAGAGCTGCACGTGGATCTGAGGGGGGTCTTCAAGAAAATTCGACCGGATTTCGACTTGGCAGCTCCGGGGTTGCGGGAGGCCTGGGAACGAGGAGAACGGGACCAATTCCTCGTCGACACGCTGGAGGAGCCGATCCGTTACACCGAAGGCAAGAGCATCGGCATCAAACGCTGACCCTGGCGGGGTCGGGGCGCCCGTCCTCCGCTCGGGTCCTCGACCAAAGGAACTCGAGCTGCTCGCGGGCCGGCGGAAAGGTTGAGACGTGCGCCCGTGCATCGCCATTCGACCGTCCATACGCTGGAACAGCGTCGGACGCCGAGCGCAACCGATTTTTCAGGTGCAAGGCGTTCGCCTTGGCGCGACAATCACTTCGGGACCAGACAGAGGAGAGCCCGGATGAACAGCGTCCCTGGAGAGAGTGGGGCAGCCGGCGGGTCACCGAGCAACGAGCCGGCCGACCTGAAGCTCGAGGTAGTGGTCATCCCCGTCGCCGACGCCGACCGCTCCAAGGCGTTCTACTCCGGCCTCGGATGGAGGCTCGACGCGGACTTCTCCTTCGACAACGGGTTCCGGGTCGTGCAATTCACGCCACCGGGATCGCGGTGTTCTGTGCAGTTCGGCACCCACATCACAAGTGCACCACCCGGATCGGCCCATGGCCTCTACTTGATCGTGTCCGACATCGAGGCCGGGCGCGACGAACTCGTCAATCGGGGAGCGAAGGTCAGCGAGGTCTTCCATTCGGGAGCGCCTGGGGCGCAACTGGACCCCGAGGGCGTGGATAATCGGGTCAACGGGCCCGATCCGGAACACCCGAGCTACAACTCCTTTGCGACGTTCGAAGATCCGGATGGCAACGGCTGGCTGCTCCAAGAGATAACAGATCGCCTTCCCGGCCGGCTCGACCCAACGGTCACTGCGTTCGACTCAGCCGGTGACCTGGCTGCGGCGTTGCGCCGCGCCGAGTCGGCCCACGGCGAGCACGAGAAGCGGATCGGCAAGGCTGACCCGGATTGGCCCGACTGGTACGCCGAGTACATGGTGCGCGAACAGATTGGTCAGGAGCTTCCGACGTGAGCGATTTCGACGTGATCGTGCTGGGCGGCGGTGCGCCCGGCGAGCACTGTGCCGGGGCCATCGCGGCGCGGGGGTTTCGCGTCGCCGTCGTCGAGCGGGAGCTGGTCGGCGGAGAGTGCTCCTACTGGGCGTGCATCCCGTCCAAGTCTCTCTTGCGTCCCGGGGAGGCGGTACAGGGCGCCCGCGACGTCGACGCCCGTGCCGAGGTGAACGTGCAGGCGGCGCTCGACTGGCGCGACTACATGGTGTCCTCCTATTCGGATGCCGGGCAGGAGAAATGGCTGAGGGATCGGGGCATCGAACTGATCCGGGGTGTGGGGCAGCTCGCCGGGCCGGGCGTGGTCGACGTGGACGGCGCTCGCCACACAGCGGACCATGTCGTCGTAGCGACGGGCGCGGCACCTTTCGTGCCGACCATTCCGGGGCTCGACGATCTCGATGGCGTCTGGGGCACGCGGGAGGCCACGGGCATGAAGAGCGTGCCCCGCCGCCTCATCGTTCTTGGCGGTGGATCGGCCGGAGTCGAGATCGGACAGGTGGTCCAGCGGCTTGGTGGACAGGCCGTCCTCGTCGAGGGCGCCAATCGGCTGATCCCACGAGAGCCTGCGCCCCTCGGTGAGGCTCTGAGCGAGGCATTGCGGCGGGACGGGATGGAATTGCATCTCGGAGTCCAGGCGGCCGAGGCCTCGCGTGATGGAGCCGACTACGTCCTGAGACTCTCAGACGGCAGTGAGGTGCGCGGTGACCGACTGTTGGTGTCGACCGGCCGTCGTCCTCGCGTCAAAGGGATCGGGCTCGAGACCGTCGGCATCGAGGCGGACCCACACGGGATTCGTGTGGACGAGTACCTGCGGGCCGCCGAAAAGACCTGGGCCATTGGTGATGTCAACGGGATCTGGCCCCTGACCCACGTCGGCGAGTACGAAGGCGATGTCGTGGCAGCGAACATCGCCGGTGAGAGCCACCCGGCGAACTACGAGGCCGTGCCACGCGTGACCTATACAGACCCCCAAGCGGCCGCAGTCGGTGCCCCGGAGGCTCCCTACTGCTGCACGACCCTCTTGACCGACGTGTCCAAGACCGCGACGTACAGCCACAAGTACGCCGAGTCGAACGGATTCTTGACCCTGCTCAGCGACGGCGTCCGCTTGACCGGCGCTTACGCCCTCGGACCGGAGGCCGGCGAATGGCTCCAACAGGCGACGCTCGCCATACGCTCCCGCATACCGCTGGAGGTTCTGAGCGACGTCATTCAGCCCTTCCCGAGCTTCTCGACCATCTTCGATTCGGGGTTCAAAACCCTTCGAATGCAGATTGCGAAGATGCCGCCGCCTTTGCAGCCGATGCAGGCGCAGATGGCGCGGGCATGACCGTGCAAAACCATCAGAGGTAGCAGATGGCCGATGTCCCGTCACCCAAAGAAAATGTATTGCTCACCCACTTCATCGTGTCGGACGACGTCGAGCGCTCCCGGCGCTTCTATACCGAGGTGCTTGGGGGACGGGTCGCCTTCTCCAACCCCAGAGGGCCAACAAACGTCGCACTCTCAAATAGCTGGATCGTCATCAATGGCGGCGGAGGCCCGACCGACGACAAGCCGGAGGTCACGTTGGAGACGCCCGCCGACCCAGGTCGGGTGAGCAGCTTCGTGAACATCCGGGTCAAGGACATTGAGGCGGTGTACTCCGAATGGAGCGCCCGCGGCGCTCAGTTCCTGACCCCGCCCAAGCAGCACGAGTACGAGATCCGTTGCTACATCCGTGATCCCGACGGTCACCTGATCGAAGTGGGGCAGACCACCGACCCCGGGGGGGATTGGGTGCCCGATCACTGGCCATCGAGTACGTACGCCAACGAGCTTCCACGTCCCCCAGAGGGAATCGTGCTGGCCCACTTCATCGTGTCGGACGATGTCGAGCGCTCCCGCCACTTTTACAGCGACGTGCTTGGAGGCAGGCTCGCGTTCTCGGGACCGGGAGGGCTGACGTATGTCCAACTGTCGAACAGTTGGGTCATCATCAACGTCGGCGGGGGCCCGACCGATGACAAGCCGGAGGTCACGCTGGAGACGCCCGGAGATCTCAACCGGGTGAGCAGTTTCCTCAATATCCGGGTAACGGATATGGATGCCATCTACCGCGAATGGAGTGCGCGTGGTGCGCAATTCCTGACGCCACCGAAGCAGCACGAGTTCGAGATCCGTTGTTACGTTCGCGATCCCGATGGTCATCTGATCGAGGTGGGACAAACGACGGATCCCGATGGGGATTGGTCCCCCGACCACTGGCCATCGAGCAAATCCAAATGAGATTCCCGGTGCTGAGACCGTCTCGAACATGACCACGGCAATCATCGGCACCGGAGGAATCGGATCGGCTATCGCCCGCCAGCTGGCTTCGGGTGGCGAAGCCCTGCAACTCTCGAGCGCCGACAAGGAGTCAGCTCGAAAGCTGGCGGCCGCAATCGGCGGAGCGGCGTCCGTCGCCGCCGACAACCGAGCCGCTCTGCAGGGAGCCGATGCCGTCGTTCTTGCGCTCCGATTCTCCGTGTTGAAGGACGTCATCGAAGAAGTCGCGGACGCGCTGGATGATACACCTCTCGTCGTTCCGAGCAATCCCGTCGGCCTCGACGCACAAGGCAAGGTCGTACGGCTCCTGCCGGAAGGACAGTCATCGGGCGAGGCCGTCACTGGGTGGTTGCCGGCCGGGACACCCTTTGCCATTGCGTTCGGCACCATGTCGGCCGATCTCCTCGAGTCCTCGAGTCATCGGTCGCCCGAGCGCGCGGTTCTGTTCTACGTGTCCGAGGTCGACCGTGGGCGCAACGAGGTCGAGCACTTGATCCGGACGGCGGGCTTCGAGCCCCTGAGGATCGGCGGGATCGAGCAGTCGAGGCGACTCGAGGTGGGCGGCGATCTTCATGATCTTGTGGTGGGCTCCGCGGAAGCACGGTCCCTGGTCGTTGGGGCCTGATTGCCTTCCGACTTGGCCATGCAAGCGAACGGGACCAAAGCAGAGGCGCTGTCGTGAACAGCCGTCTTCCCGATCGAATACTCGACCTGATCTACCCCTTTGAAGCGAGCGTCGGCGCTCCCCACATGCTCGTCGGTGTCGGAGGACGCCAGAGCGATGAGGTGATCGGCGAGGGGTACCTCGTCGGATGAGCGCTGCATCCGACGCCTCACGCAAGGTCGCGGTGGTGACCGGAGCGTCTCAAGGCATCGGCGCCGGCGCTGCGGAAAGCTTCCGGGAGGCCGGATATGCCGTCGTGGGCGTGTCGCGATCGATCAGTCCCTCGGGCGCATCCGACTTTCTGACGGTGAGGGGTGATATTGCCGAGGTCGAGACCGCCCAAATGATCGTGGATCAGGCGGTCAATCGCTTCGGGCGCATCGACACCCTGATCAACAACGCTGGGATCTTCATTAGTAAGCCCTTTACCGACTACACACTCAAGGACTATTTGGAGATCACGGCAGTGAATCTGACCGGGTTCTTCCATGTCACCCAGGCCGTCATCCGCCAGATGCTCACCCAGGATTCGGGTGGTCACATCGTGAATCTCACGACGACCCTTGTCGACCACGCCGAGAGCGAGAACCCATCTGCTCTGGTCTCGCTCACCAAGGGTGGTCTGGCAGCCGTGACGCGCTCACTTGCTATCGAGTACGCGTCTCGAGGTGTGCGGTGCAACGCAGTCTCGCTCGGGGTCATACAGAACCCCGCCTTCGATTCGGCGTCGTATGAAGGCCTCGCAGCACTTCATCCCCTGGGCCGAGTCGGTCAGATCAGCGACGTCGTCGAGGGAATCCTCTATCTCGAGCGAGCCTCATTTGTCACGGGAGTTGTCCTGCACATCGACGGTGGTCAGTCCGCGGGGGCCTGAATTCGCCAACTGGTCCTCACGCGAGAATCGGATGCTCATCGCCCTTTGAGATCGACTCCTCCCGCAACCTCGCTCCCCTTCCGGCAGAAACAATCAATCTCACGAAAATCCCACGGATTCAGATCCGGATGTCGTCGAGGTATTCGCTGCTCATGGTGCCGAATCGCTGATCAGTCCAGCTGGAAGGGCAATTCAGCGATACTCGGTTGACCGGTGAGTTAGCTGGTGGACGCTCGATCTAGGTCTCATAACCCGAAGGTCGGAGGTTCAAATCCTCCCCCCGCCACTCAGGGACGGCAGGTCATGACGGTCCGGTGCCTAGATCGTCCGAACGTCCGGACTCAAGCCGCGACCACTGGGCGATGGGTCGCCCCCCGGGCCACATTGACATCGGTATCGGTGTCCACGTGGGTGGACCGTCCGCAGTCCTGGTGATGGTGCATTCTTGTGGCCAACCGTCGGGAGAGTCTTCCCACCATTCCTGGCGTCCGTAGGCAGTGAGGTCCATCAGCGCGTAGTTGTAGTCCACGACTTCCACACCGCGACGGGAAGTCCAATAAGTCTCAAACACTCGGTTGGCCTCCCGGATATAGCAAACGGTGTGCATCACGCCGACTTGTCGTCCGATCAGGAGTTGTTCGAGCGAGGGGAGCGCTGAATACCACGCTACGTCCCACTCCATGAAGTCGCGGTAGCGAACGCTTTCATCGTAGGGCCCCTGAGCAAGCACGGCGAAAGTGATGTCGCGTGAGTGCAGGTACGAACATTCCGTGACTTGCGTGGTGACCCACGTGCAGCCCTCACATTGTTCTGACGCCGGACGCCCCGTGTTCCACATGAAGTAGTAGGCGATCAACATGCGGCGCCCTTCGAACGCGTCGAGAAGCGTTAGGGGGCCGGCAGGCCCCATCAGCTCGCTGTCAGCGTCGACCTCGACCATGGGAAGCCGCCGCCGGACGGCGGCGATCGCATCTCCGTCGCGGGTGTGCTTCTTTTCCCGGTCTCGCAGTCTTCCGAGTTCGTTCTCAAAGGTTGTTCGGTCAACGACGGCGGGCAAGGGCAAGCCATCCGGGAGAGGGCCTTGGCGGTTCTCGGTCATCATTCTCTCCTTGTATGAGATACATCGGAGGACGCCTTTTTGGCGACTGCGTGAGCGGCCTCGGCGAGACGCTTGATGGTGGCGAGACGCTTGTCCCATTGGGCGGCAAGATCAGCCATCGCCCGGGTGGCCTGGTCGAGGCGGCTCGCGTCGACCTGATAGAGGACCTCTCGGCCAACCTTGCGCCGGCTGACAAGCCCGGCATCTTCGAGCACCACCAGGTGTTTCGATACGGCCTGACGGGTGAACGGCACTTGGCGGGATAACCAGCTCGCACTGACTTCCCCATGAGTGACCAGCAGGTCGAGCACACGACGACGCGAGGGGTCGGCGATGGCGGCCCACAGCTGGTCATCGACCTGCGTCGTCATCAGGGTCACTTCGCCGAGAGGACGCGGACGAGGCGATCGAAGAACTCGCCCCAACCTTCTTTGTGTTCGTCCGCATAGCGCTGCTTTTCAGCACCGGGCCAATCACGGAGTTCGTGACCACTCTCGATCACTCGAAGGCGGGTGCGCTCGTCGCCTTCTGGCGTCAGCGTGAATTCGACGAGCATCGAGTTGCCGACGACCGGCTCCTCGTCGCGGGGATGGTTCCAGCGAAAAGAGAAGAGGGTCGGGGGATCGACCGTTTCGACGACTACCGGGCCTCCTTGATCCCCGAACTGCATGTAGCCGTGGGCGCCTGGTTCGACGACGAGGTCCACCCGGTCGGCGAACCACTGGCTCATCTGGTCCGGCTCGGTGATGGTGTGCCACACCACTTCCGCCGGCGCTTCGATCACCACTTCGCGCTCGATCGCTAGGCCTGGCATCCGTCCGTTCTCCTCTCCGTCTGTCTGAACTGCAACTCATAGTAGCACGTCAGGATCCAATACGCAACTTTTGGTTGCGCATCTGAGGGCAACGTGCTACCTTTGGTTGCACGTTGACCGAAAAGGAGAAGAGCTCATGCCAACCGCCCTGCTCACAAAGGAAAGCGCTGGCCCAACCGGAGAGACGACCACTGTCCTGGGGAAAGGAGCCGAGCCCGAGCGGCGTCGTCCTGGCCGCTCGGCTGACCGGCGCCGGCCGGCCTTTGGCTTGTTGCTGGTGGCCTACTTCATGACCATCGTTGACTTCACGATCGTCAACGTCGCTCTGCCGAGCATCGGCCGCTCGCTCCACTTTCCAGAGGCTGATTTGCAGTGGCTGGTCACTGCGTACGGACTGACCTTCGCCGGATTCGTGTTGCTTGGCGGTCGCACCGCTGACCTTCTCGGGCGTCGCCGGGTGCTCATGGCTGGCCTGGCCGTGTTCACTGGCGCTTCGCTCGGTGGCTCGCTCGCAACCTCAGACACGTTCTTGATCGTGATGCGGGGAATCCAGGGCTTCGGTGCCGCGCTGGTGCTCCCGGCCGCGCTCTCGATTGTGACGAATATGTTCTCCGAAGGCGTCGAGCGCAACAAGGCCCTCGGCATCTGGGGCGGCGTCGGCGCCCTGGGCGGAACAGTCGGGCTCCTTGCCGGCGGCATCCTCACCACCTACGTCGGATGGCAGTGCATCTTCTTCTTCAACGTTCCGATCGGACTCGGCGCTCTGTTCCTGGCGCCGAAAGTGGTGCCCGAGAGCCGCAGCCAGGATGCCCGCCGCCGCTACGACCCCTTGGGCGCGGTCTCCATCACCGCTTCGCTCCTTGTTTACGTCTTTGCCGTCTCCGAAGCCCCCCAGGTGGGCTGGGCGTCTGCCCGGACCATTGTCATGGTCGCGGTCGGCACGGCGTTGCTCGCTTCGTTCTTCGTGATCGAGACCAAGGTCCAGGCGCCGCTCCTTCCTTTGCGTCTTTTCAAGCTCAGCAGTGTGGCTGGGTCGAACGCGGTCGGCTTTCTGATCGGTACGAGCTTCTTGACCTTCGTGTTCCTGGGCACCTTGTACATGCAGCAAGTCCTCGGGTACTCGGCTCTCGCCACCGGGGCGGCCTGGATGACCGCGTCGGCCACGTCGGCAGCAGTTTCCTTCAGCGGACTCTCCCAGAGGGCAGTGACAAAGACCTCCCCCAAAATCGTCATGGTTTTCGGGATGACGCTGATCGGCGGCGCCATGTTTTGGGCCGCCCAGGCACCTACCCAGGGCAGCTTCTGGGTAAATCTGGCCGGTCCGTTCTTCGTGGGTGGCATTGGCACGGCCTTCAGCTTCGTTCCCGTCTCCATCGGTGGGCTCACCGGAGTGGCCCAAGGTGACGCCGGCATCGCTTCGGGTCTGCTCAGCACCTCACAGAATGTCGGCGGTGCGATCGGCGTCGCCGTCGCCTCGTCGCTCGCAGCATCTCGGTTCCACACGCTTGTCCGGCACGGCGCGACGAGCGCCACTGCACTCACAGGCGGGATGCACGTGGCGTGCACGGTCGCGGGAGTCAGCGCACTGGTCGCCGTTCCTGCAGCCCTCGTTCTCATCCGAGCTCGGCGGCCGAAGGCAGCACCCCTTCCTCAGATGCCCGACGTTGCGATCGCCTGCGGCAGCTGAGAGTCCCTTCTCAAATCACAGAGCCACGATCGGAGCTTCGAAATGACCGACCTCGACCCCACCACGACTTTCACCTACACCATCTACGTGCAAGCTTCACCCGAGCAGGTCTGGCAAGGCCTGACTGACCCGACGATGACACGCCGCTTTTGGCGACACCACAAGGCCGGCGCGAAGACCTTCCGCTCACAATGGACGAAAGGCTCCACGTGGGACTTGGAACACCCTGAGGTTGGGCTCGTCGTGAGCGATTCCGAACAAGTGATCCTCGATACCGATCCTTACTGCCGATTGAGTTATACGTGGCACTCGTTCACTCCCGAGTGGGTAGCCGAAGTCGGAATGGATGCGGCGACCGCTGACGCCTGGCGGGCTGGGCCGCGTTCCACCGTGACCTACGACATCGAGCCGGTAGGCCCCGGTGCTGCGAAGCTCACCGTCACCCACTCGGGGTTTACAGCCGGGAGTCCCGTTCTACAGGGAGTCACGGAAGGCTGGCCGGCGGTGCTCTCCAGCCTCAAGACCCTCCTCGAGACGGGGACCGCGCTTTCCACGACTTAGAACGCGCGATCGATCCCACGAAAATCCCACGGATTCGATTTTTCGTGTCACTTACCCGATTCGCAGTTCAGAGCGCTGATCGACGCGTACTCCGAGCTGGCCGCCCGATTCTGGCGTACGAGCTTGGTTTGCGGATTACCTGATAGACGGTTCGCCTAGGTCTCATAACCTGAAGGTCGGAGGTTCAAATCCTCCCCTCGCCACTCATCAGCATTCACGAACGTGGGGGGTTTGGGGGCTCTTCGGAATCTGGAGAGGCGTGGGCCTCACTGGACGACGATCGAGCCGAGCACACGCCAGTTCGGATACCTAAACGGTTGAACCTGCGCGGTACCGCTTCATCTCATCCGGGCAATCTCCGCCTTCTCGCAGGCGTACCCCGGTTCTTATGATGGGCTCTGCAAATCTCAGCGCGGTACCTCGAGCACGCGAATTAGATGAGCAAGGTTCTCGATGGTCTCGCCACGCCAATCGGACTCAGCGTCATACCTGTAGTACGTCTCGCCAGGTACACGAAGAAGTATGGTGTGTATTCCAGTTGTTTGAGCCCCGGATAGTTCAGAGCTTCCTCCGTCGCCGACGTACACGCATGACGCGGCATCAAGTCCGAGTCCCTGAAGCACCGCCTCGTACATCCTGGCATCAGGCTTTCGCCACCCAACATCACACGAAAGGATGGCGCAATCGATGAAAGCGGCATACGGGAGATCCGGCCAGAGATCCAAGATCTCAGGTGTGCAGTCGCTCAGAAGTCCGACCTTGAAACCGTGATCTCGCAATTCACGGAGTACCTCGATTGCACCTTCACGAGGCTGCAGCATCTGGAGCTCGCTGGCCATGCGAACCCGAACAGCTCTATCGAGTAAGTGCGGCGTCACCATAAGCCCAAGCTCTTTGCAAAGCGTTGCAAGTGTTTCGCGGAGATCTCCGTACTGGCCCTTGGCTCGCCCATCGAACGAGTCGCGCAATACAATCCGAAGGTCGTCCACGGGTACGCCGAGAGCCTTCGCCAGGGCCACCGTATGCTGCTCGCGATCGGGTTCCGCGCCCGTCAACGTACCGAAAAGGTCAAATATGACGCCGTCGATGAGATTGATCTTTGCCCGCCGCGGTTCGATCGCCTTAGCCATCACGGTGAATCATCGGGACTTCAGCCGGTCTGCTCTACCGTGAGCAGTCAATGCAGCGAGATTCAGCAACATCTGATGTGAGGGGAATCCAGGCGCACAAATGCTCGGCCTCATTCTCAACATCGCGCTCGAAGGCGATCCGGGTTTGTTCCCGATTTGAGTAAATGTCGGGATATGTGAGAGAAGTCAGCGCACGCGCCTAGTCAGCAAAGTCAACGCTGCGGCACGGGTATTGGCCGGGAATGTGTGGCACACCGCTGCAAAAATTCAGACCACACCTGTCTGTCTCACCCTATGTCGTGCCGAATCTCACCTGGGTCGCGAGGTCATTGAGCCATACCAGCGGGTTCGCCTTGTTGCCCACTAAGGTCACGATCCATATAGGTGCATTTTGACGGTCCTCGACATTTGAAGCTCTTCGTTCGAACGACTACTGGGTCGGCAGAGCGCTTGAGGACTTCATAGAGACCCAAGGTCGCAACATGCATGATCATCAGTACTCGACAGCAGACGCGAGCCGCGCTGAAATCTCTTCACCATCGATCACGGTTCGATGTCCGTATATTGTCGACGAGGGACCAACCTGATCGCGGATCGACCGAGTCCCCATCCGTGTCGAGTGCCGGCGGAATGTTCAGGGCGTCGCGGAGGCTGTCTCGAAGTCGCCGTACCTGGGTGAGCGTTAGATGCGCCAACGGGCCCGCATCCGTCGTCAGCCGGGTCCAGAAATCGTCGCGGATCTGGCGTCCTGCGTCAGAGATAACGATCATGTTGACTCGGCGATCAACGGAGTCTGGTTGCCGTCTGACCGCCCCTCGCTCCTCAAGTTTGTCAATCAGCCCAGTGAGGTTTGACGGGTCGTAGTCCAGCTGATCGGCCAGTTCCCGCTGTGAAACGAGCCCCTCGGGTCTGAGGGCCATGAGGACTTTCGCCTGGGCCACCGTGAGGCCGATTTCTTTCGCATAGGCAGCGACGCCGTCGTGCAGACAATGCGACAAGCCGAGAACCAGGTAGCTCGCCTCTTGGACTAACCGGAGGTGATCGTCGGGCGACGTTGATTCTTTTGAGGACACGTTTCAGCCTACCTTGATTACTTGACACCATCATGGTAATACACCATCATTAGGTATTACCAGGAAATGTCTACCCGTGGAGGACCCTCCAGTGGAATTTGGTACTAGGAGATTCGAATGCCCTCGTCAACAGGGCATTCTCGAGGATCGGAACAGCCACTGGGCCATCCGGTGTGGTTGGAGAGGCCGGTCCTTCACGTCACGGGCGCCGGTCCTGGGGGATTTGGCCAACGGAAGCGATTCCCTAAGAGCCCGTTTCCTGGGACGCAGGTTCGTGGACCATGCCGAGAGCGTGCTTGAGAAGCCAATCCCGTCGGTGGTGGCGATTTCAAAGCCGTTTGCCGTTGGCCGAAGCATCCGACCGTCGTCGCGCGTAGTGGCATTGGGAGCTGACTCGTGCTGATCGAGGGATCCGTCGCATTGGTCACCGGTTCCAGTCGGGGCTTAGGCAGGGCACTCACTTCATCGCTGATTGAGCGGGGTGCCCGGCGGGTCTATGCCGGCACGCGGCACCTCGACGACGGCATGGTCCAAGACTCCGTTCCGATCAGGCTGGACGTCACATCGAAATGCGAAATCGAAGAATCGGTTCAGACCTGTTCAGACGTGAATCTGATCTTCAACAACGCGGTGGAGGCCCGCTTTTCGTCCCTTCTTAGTTCTGAGGCGGTCCCAGATGCCCGGGCCCAAATGGAGACCAACTACTTCGGGCCGCTCGCAATATGCCAATCCTTTGCCCCTGTACTCGCTCGAAACGGCGGTGGGGCGATCGTGAACATCTGCTCGATCGTCTCCTTCTTCAACGCTCCGACCATGGCATCTTTCTGTCCGACCAAGGCAGCGCTTTGGTCAATGACAAACGGGCTTCGAATGGAGCTCAGATCTCAAGGCACCCTCGTGGTTGCCGTGCATTCTGGGTTCATCGATACGGACCTCTCGGCCGGGCTTGAAGTCCCGAAACACAAGCCGAAATACATGGCGTCCTTGATTCTCGACGCCGTCGAGGCAGAACAGGAGCAGCTACTCGCAGACGAGCGAACCAAGGCTATGAAAGCCGCGCTCCCGCGGGACCTTGAGCTCATCTATCCAGACGTCGAAAGACGGTGGCTGGAGCAATCACATGGTGGCTAGGAAAGCGCACTTGCGACTCGTCTCAATGAGAACAAGTTCGAATACCGGCGTTACGGCCTCCACGTGGTCGTTGGGTTCTCTAGACGACGGAGATGGAAGATCGTTCCAGGAATGGGCCCGCGTAGGGCGCGGCCGCCGATCGGCCATTAGCACGCGATCGCGTCTCTCATGCCGTGTGCGAGTTGACAAATGGCTGCAGGAAATCCCGGCGAGCCATCTGATCCGGTGAGGTCCGGGTCGATTCAGAAAGGGAGTGCGCTGTGAGAAAGATAGTTGCGGGACTCTTCGTCTCCGTCGACGGAGTCGTGGAATCGCCAGAGGAATGGACCGGTCCCTACTTTAGCGAAGAGATCGGTCAGTTCATCGGAGCGCTCATCGGCGCGGGCGACACGCTGCTGCTAGGGCGGAACACATATCAGACGTTTGCAGCATCGTTCGCCGGCGAGACCGGAGGAATGGCGGACCAGATGAATGCCATCTCCAAGTTCGTAGTCTCATCGACTCTGGACAAAGCCGAATGGCAGAACACAACGCTTCTGAAAGAAGACATTGCCAAACAGATCGTCGAACTCAAAGAGTTGCCCGGACAGAACATCAACGTGTCTGGAAGCGCAACCCTTGTCGGCTGGTTGCTGGATGAGGGACTCCTGGACGAGCTCGATCTCCTCATGTTCCCCTGCGTGGTCGGGTCGGGAAAGCGACTGTTTGAAAGTGGCGGCACACGAGTCGAGTTGATGCTGGCATCGTCAGACGTCTTCAGCACTGGTGTGGTGCACCTGAACTATCGACCGACGAACGGCTGAAGTCCCCGTTCGCTTTTACGGCGCCAACGAATCAGAAAGGAATCAATCATGACGATCGACACGACCACCAACCGTCGCCCGGCATCGGCATCGGCATCGGCATCGGCGGGCGGCGATAGTGCAACCAGACGCCTCCTGGCCTGCGGTGTAATAGCTGGACCTCTGTTCATCGTTGCATCCCTGGTCCAGGCCCTGGCCCGTCCCGGCTTCAACATCACCAAGAATGAGATCAGCCTCCTCAGCCTTGGCAGTTCTGCTGGATGGATCCAAGTGCTCAACTTCTTGATTACCGGAGCACTGTTCATTGCGGCGGCCTTCGGCTTCCACAATGTCATCAGAAGCGGTCCGGGCTCCCAGTGGGTGCCCCGCCTCCTGGGCGCGATCGGCGTCGGGATGGCAGCAGGCGGAATCTTCCGCGTAGATCCCAGTACGGGCTATCCGATTGGCACGCCGGCAGGAGCGTCGGCTACTGCCAACTGGCACGGACTACTCCACACCGTGTGTGGCAGCTTGGCCTTCCTTGCTCTCGTCGTTATGTGTTTCGTTCTTGCCCGTAGGTTCTCCGCCACCGGCCAACGAGGATGGGCGGTCGGCTCGAGGATCGTTGGGGTGTTCTGTGCCGTTGGCATCGCTTCCGGTGGAGCGACGACCTTGGCTCTGTTTGTCGGTGTCGGTGCGGCCATGTTCTGGATAGCACTTGTGAGTCTGCATTTGGTTGTTGCACCAACGCGGATAGCCGGACAGACAAAAGGAAGCTGACCAACGCGCCTCGTGACGACGTTTGTCACGGTGACCGGTCCTGCTGCCTGACACTCGCCGGCACCCCCCTTGAACTGGGGACTCCGCCCTGCGACGGTGTGGCGACCGACGGGCAGGAGGGCTGAGAACCGGCAGTTGGCGGTGCGGTCGATGGTGGCAAAATCGGTGCTGCAGCATCGCCGCACTGACCAGTCAGCCGCTCCACGGCGCGAACAGCGTCGGCGGCGAGCAACGTACCTCAGGTGAAGATGATGTGGCCCCCGGCCGCCTTCTCGTAGAACTCACCGACCGTGATGATGTCTTGCACTTGGTCGATGAAGTCGTTCTTCTCCAATCCGAAGAGGTCGACAGACGCCTTGCATGCATACATCCCCGCACCGGTGTCGGCAATCATCTCGATGAACTCGGGAATGGAGGGGATGTCGAGCTTCTCCATCTTGTGGTTCATGTAGTGGGTCATGGCTGTCGACACACCGGGGAGGCCGCCGGCCATCGTGGCGAGGTGCAGGCCCGGGTTGCCGACCGTCGCCAGCTTGATGTGCTCGTTGCGTGCCTTGTGGATGGCGTCGAGCCCGAAGAAGGTGAAGAAGAGGTTCGCCTCGATACCCTCGGCTCGTGCACCGTTGGTCATGATCAGTCCCGGGTAGATACCCTCGAGGGAACCCTTCGAGATGATGATCGAGACCTTTTCGATCGTGTCGCTCATGGTGACTCCTTTCAGATGCAGCCGCGTGGCTTGGGGATGCCGGCGATCTTGGCGGCGACCTTCGCCGGACCCTTGGGGAAGAGCTGGTAGAGCTCTTTGATCGACACGCCGGAGGTCTTCCCCAGGACCCGGACCGTGGGCCCGGTCCCCTTGGCGAGGAACTCAGACCGCATGAAGCGAATGACTTGCCAGTGCGCATCGGAGAGTTCGTCGATTCCTTCACGACCCGCGAGCTCGGGGACCATGTCTTCGGTCCACTGTTCGGGTCGGACGAAGAAGCCCTCGTCGTTGAGCTCGACATCGGTTGTGGCAATGGTCACGGTCGACATAGCTCAGTCCTTTCTCGAACCGCTCGCTTGAGCGGGGATCTTTCCGGAGTGCGGCATGGCCGATCTGACCCCGGGGACATCTCGTCCCGGCAGCAAGCCGTGCCAGTAGAACCATTGGAACATGAGCTTGCCGAGGTGGTTGAGCCGGGACTCGGCCAGTAGGGGCAGACCGACGCCGCTCGGGTAGTGACCGGGGAGCGGCTCGGTGTCGTAGTTGAAGTCGATCAACAGGGCCTTGTGGAATCCGGTCTCGATGAAGCAGTTGGTGTGCCCGTCAAAGCTCTGATCGAGCGGCTCTCCCGCCAGGAAGCATCGAATGTTCTCGACCAGCACCTCGCCTTCGAAGTGTGTGACCGAACCTGCTTTGGACGCGGGGACATTCGCGGCGTCGCCGATCACGAAGACGTTGGGTGCAGCCTTGGATTGGAGGGTGTGCTCGTCGGTGGGTACGAAGTTCAACTCGTCGCCCAGACCCCGAGATCGGCCGACATAGGGAGCTCCGCCATGGAGTGGAACGACCACCGCGAGGTCGAAATCCACCATCCGGGAGTCGTAACCGGTGAGATGTCCATCCACCCCGTCAATTTCCCCCGTGTTGAACTCGGTCACGAGATCGATGCCTTTGTCGGCCAGCATCCCCGCCAGCCGAGCGGACGCAACGGGCTTGGTGAAGGCGCCGTCGAGCGGGGTCACATAGGTCAACTGCACCTGGTCACGAATGCCTCGCTCGTGGAAGTACCAGTCGGCCAGGAAACAGAACTCGAGCGGAGCGACGGGGCACTTTATGGGCATGTCGACCACGTTGACGACCAGGCGGCCACCCTCGAAGGTGGCCAGGGCTTCGCGCAGCGCTGCAGCTCCCTCGAGCGAGTAGAAGGTGAACACGTTGTCCATCCACCCGGCGCCGGTCAGCCCCTCGGTCTCCTCAGGCAGGAGCACGGCGCCGGTTGCCACCACGAGAACGTCGTAACCGAGGGTGGTTCCGTTCTCGAGGGTGACCCGGTTGGTTTCGACGTCGACACGGTCGATGGGGCTGTTCAGGTACTCGATCCCGTGATGGAGTTGGCGGCTCCTCGGCCGCACGATGTCGTCGGAGTTCGCAAGCCCGAATGGCACGAAGAGCAGACCCGGCTGGTAGACGTGCCGGTCGTCCTGGTCGATGACGGTGATCTCGGCCTCGGCTTCGGAGTACAGACGCCGTAACCGATTGGCTGTCAACGTTCCGCCCGTTCCGCCGCCCAAGATCACCACGCGATGTGCCACTAGTCACAGTCAACGTCCCAGCTGAGCCGGTGGTCAGGGGTCAAAGGTCCTACTCCCGGGTGACCATCGTCCCGATCGCGCCACGATCAGGTTCCGGGCGACGACTCATTCGGGGCCGGGCTGGCCCAAACACTGGGACAGAAACTCCGTCAGACGTGAGGCGTCTCTGACGATCGACAGCCCCTTGACGGGGTCCTTCGTGATGTCGAGCGACGGGCAGAACACGTCGTCGTCACCGCAGAAGAAGTGAGGTGAGCCAAGGACGCCACGCCGCTGGCCCTCGTGCCAGTCAGCCACCACGGCGGCGCGGTCGGATTCGTCCGGCATGGCGACACCCAGGTCATACGCCAGGTCCTCGAGCGTGACCTGGTCCGAGATGTCCCGGCCTTCCTCGAAGAGGGCATTTCGGAGTGCAAAGCTGACCTGCTCACCAACCTGGAGGTCGGTTCGGTAGGCCCGGTTAGCGAGAGCGAGGGCATCGAGCGTCGAGTTCGGGAAGCGAGTGAGGTCGAGGTGACGGAACAGACTCGGGGCGACCTGCTGGCGAAGCTCATTGGCGTGTTCCCTGGTAACCGACGGGTCGAGTGGCGCCCCGTTCACCAACTCGAGCGGCCAGGCGCGGACCCAGATCGCCATGTCGGTGCGACCGGTCCGAGCGCGCTGGGCGTGGATTGTCTGCAGTCCGACGTGGGCAAAGGGACACCAGATGTCGGCAAAGACCTCCATGACGGGACCTGATGTCGGGCTCATGGTGTCGCCGCTTCGATTCTGCTGCAGCCCATTGCTCACGCCAATTTCGTGAAGAGTCGTTGGACCTCATCGAGGGGATAGCCAGATTCAGCGGCCTCCTCGGGGTTCTCGAGGCAGTAGGTCAGACCGCTGGCGATCAGGCGGAAGCCGACCTGCTCGAGGGCCTTGATGGCGGCACTGAGCTGGGTCACGACGTCTCGACATTCACGACCGTCCGCCAGCATTGTCTCGACGGCTGAGACTTGTCCTCCGGCGCGCTTGAGCCGCAGGCGAAGATCGTCGACCACCTCGTCGGGTAGTTGCATGGTCACTTCTCCTTTCTCGTAGGTGACATCTTCAGTTGGTGAGGCCGCCGCTCAGTGCGAGAACTTCACCTTGGGCAAAACCCGTCCGAGCCACTTCGGCTGGTGCCAGGCCCCGTGCCCGCTCAGCCGCAGGACGACCGGCAGCACCACCAGGCGCACAACGAGGGCGTCGAGAGCGACAGCGATGGCCAAGATCACGCCCATCTCCTTGGGGGCCAACGGTCCCGACAGGGCAAAGGTCAAGAACACGGCGATCATGACTGCGGCTGCAGAGAGCACGACGCGTCCGGACGTGCGCATCGACCCGACCATGGCGTGTTCGGGATCTGGGTGCGTCTCATAGCGCTCCTTGGCGGCAGAGAGCATGAACAGCGTGTAGTCCATGGCCACCCCGAAGACCATGGCTCCGAAGAACAGAGGAGCCCAGGCGTCGATGAAGCCCTGGGGCTGGAACCCGAGCACTCCTGACAGGAAGCCGTTCTGGAAAATGAGCCGGCCAATGCCGAAGGCGCCGGCCACCGACAAAGCCGTGATCAACACGCCGAGCGCTGCGATCAGCGGGGCGCCCAGGGCGATCAGCAGTAGCAAGAACCCGAGGATGCCCAAGATGGCGAGGACGAGCGGCGTGTATGCCGCCAGCGATTGCTGGAGGTCGTGGTTCTCGGCCGCCGCCCCACCGATCATGGTCCCGGCCGGCAGCACGTGGCGGAGATGGTCGATGGTGGCGCCGGTGGCTGTCGTTGAGGGCCCGGTACTCGGGACAACCTGGTCAAGGCTCCAGCCGGCCCTGGTCGGTCCTGGCACGACACCGGCCACTCCGGACGCGTGGGCCAGGGTGGAAAGGGCGGCACCCTGTTCGCTTTGCGGGACCACAACCTGGAGGGTGCCGGGAGCACCCGGGCCGAAGGCGCTGGTCACCTCGGCATAGCCGACTCGGGCGTTGGCACTGGCGGGCACAATCGTGATCGAAGGCATGTTGGTGCGCATCCCGATGATCGGCGCGGCGGCTAGAAGGAGCAGCACCAGCGCTGCGGCGCCGGCCGGAAAAGGATGACGCCACAAGAAGTTGCCCCAGCGGTGCAGGATCCGGTCGAGCGAACCCTCATCTTCGGGCCGGGGGCGTCGGCGCAGCCGGATCTTGCCCTTGTTGATGTTGGTCCCGAGCTTGCCGAGCACGGCGGGCAGGAGTGTGAGGGTCGCGGCGAGCACGGCGACGACCGAGAGCATGATGCCAAAGGCCATCGACCGGAAGGCCGGGCTCGGCACGATCATGATGGCAGCCAGGGATGCGAGCACCGTCAACGCGCTGAACGCCACCGCCTTACCGGCAGTGTCGACCGTCTCGGCCACGGACGCAACGATTGCTTCGCGATCTCCGGGTTTCGCGTCACGACGTTTGAGCGCGGCACGGAAGCGCATGACCAAGAAGAGCGCGTAGTCGATGCCCAGAGCGAGGGCGAACATCAGAGCGAAGTTGAGCGCCCAAATGGAGACGGGCATGAACTTGGTGGTGATGACCAATGCGCCCGCAGCCACTAGCAGTCCGGCCATGGTCAGGAGCAGGGGCAGCCCGGCGGCCACCAGGCTCCCAAAGGCGATGACCAAGATGACAATCGTGACGGGCCACGACAGCATCTCCGAGCGCAGCATGGCGGAACGGTTGGCAGTGTTGAAGTTCGCCCACAGGGCACTGTCGCCCGTCAGGGTCACCGTGACACCGGATGTGGACAGGGCCGCCAGCTTCGGCTGTACCGAGTCAGCCGCTTGCACCATCTTGTTGGACTTCGCGGCCGATCCGGCGGTGATGACTGCGGTCCGGCCGTCTCGCGACAGCGAGACGCCGGCTTGTGGTGGGACGACGCTGGATACCCGGGAATCGCTACGAAGCACATTGGTCGCCTTGGCAACGGCGGCCTGCGCCACGGGGTCGGAAGCAATCGGACCGTGATGGTCGACGATGACGACCTGCAAGGCGGTGGCCCCGAGACCGGAGAAGTCCTTCTCGATGACGGCCCGGGCGGCGACCGACTGGCTATTCGATGCCTGCCATCCGGCACCGGCGAGTGCGTTCTCGACGTGAATCGCGAAGATCCCGAAGACGAGGACGACCACGACCCATCCGATGAGCACCCTCCGAAAATGGCTGGCGGCCCAGGCGCCGAGACGGGCGAACGGGCCGGGACGGCTCGCGCCGAGGGCGTCGTCGTTCCCGCTCAAGCTGGCCGGAATGTGGGCCGGCGGGTCGGCCACCGCAGTTCGGCCCGGCACGGGCGGTGAGTCGAGACCGGTTCCTCGGGTCGCTGCCATGAACGCATCCTTTGCTCGGACCGCCGGGCGCACCCGGGATCGGGACGCTTGGAGATATACCCAGCGGGGTATAGCGGAAAGAGTAGCAGGGTACCCCAGGGGGTATCAACCATCAATCGGTCGCGATCGTTCGAACGACTCCCCCGGCCACATAGAGAGTCCGCAGGCCGAACACCGGGCCTGCGGATCTCAGAAGCGCACGGTGGTCAGATCCTCACCTACGGTGACGTTGCCCCGATATCCACCTTGGCGCAGACCTCGTCGGATGAGGGCTGCATCCCACGCCTCACGCAGGGTCGCGGCGGTGACCGGAGCGTCTCAAGGCATCGGCGCAGCCACTGCGGAAAGCTTCCGGGAAGCCGGGTATGCGGTCGTGGGCGTGTCGCGATCGATCAGCCCCTCCGACGCATCCGACTTTCTCACAGTGAGGGGTGACATTTCCGAGGTCGACGCTCAGATGATCGTGGATCAGGCGGTCAATCGCTTCGGGCGCATCGACAGCCTGATCAACAACGCTGGGATCTTCATCAGTAAGCCGTTTACCGATTACACACTCGAGGACTATTTGGCGATCACGGCAGTGAATCTGACCGGGTTTTTCCACGTCACTCAGGCTGTCATCCGCCAGATGCTCACCCAGGATTCGGGCGGACACATCGTGAATCTCACAACCAGCCTTGTCGACCACGCCGAAAGCGAGAACCCATCTGCTCTCGTATCGCTCACCAAGGGTGGTCTGGCGGCCGTGACGCGCTCACTTGCCATCGAGTACGCGTCGCGAGGTGTGCGGTGCAACGCGGTCTCGCTCGGGGTGATACAGAACCCCGCCTTCGATCCGGCGTCGTATGAAGGCCTCGGAGAGCTTCATCCGCTGGGCCGAGTCGGTCAGATCAGCGACGTCGTCGAGGGAATCCTCTATCTCGAGAGAGCCCCATTTGTCACGGGAGTTGTCCTGCACATCGACGGTGGTCAGTCCGCCGGGGCCTGATTTCGCCAACATGTATACATAACAAGGCTTTGTTGCCAGGGGTTGCAGTGACAATCTGTGCGGCGAGGTAGTCGCGGAAGAGGTTGACTATCGTTCGTGCTCGTTTCGGAACACCTTGGCCGCAGGAACCCGATTGAGAAGCTTGGCACTGCGGCGCTCAGGGGCTCAGCTGTCCCGTCGGTCGGATCACGAGCTCGTTGATACATACCCCGGAAGGCAACGCGAGCATCATCGTGATGACGTCACCGAGGACCGCTGACGGTGCTGGCCCGGTTCCGTCGACGAACATAGGTGCGTCGTACGCCGGGACGTCGCCATCGACGACTTCGGGCATCATGAGACCCTCGGTGTCGAACATGCCGGGCATCACGTAGCTGACGTTGATATCTGATCCCGCGAGCTCGAGCCGCAGAGCGTCGAACGCGGCCCGCAGCCCACGTTTCGTCGCTGCATAGATGCCCGTGCCAGGCATGGGGGTCAGGGCTCCTGTCGATCCCACGAGAATGACGTCGCGCCGACCGCTCGCCTCGAAACGGGACACCGCCGACTGGACAGCGGCGAGCGGTCCGAGAAGGTTGAGCTCCATGAGGTCTCGCCAACGCTCAGGACTGCCGGACGAGATAGTACCGACCATCCCTCGGCCTGCGACGGCGACGATTGCGTCAAGCCCACCCAGCGCACGCGTTGCCTCGTCGACGGCTCCTTCAAGCCGACCCAGATCCGTCACGTCACACGCGATCGGGACCGATCTCACGCCCAGCTCTTCGCTGAGCTCGACGAGCCGTGCCTTGCGTCGCGCAAGCATCGCGACGGCTCCCCCCGCGGCGACGACCGCTCGACTGACGTCGGCACCTATTCCACTCGAGGCGCCGGTGACGAGGACGCGCCGGCCTGTCAGATTGGCGGAAATCACGACAGCGAAACCGCCGATTGGCTGATCCGCCCGCAGATCATCATCGGTTCCATAACCCGGTTGACGAGCTCGATGCCGGCGCTGATGAGAACGTCAACGACGTCCTGTGACCCCAGACCCGCGTTGATCATGTTTTTGAGCGATTGGCTCACAGGCAGAAACCGGTCCTTCCGAAGCGATCCCCAGGAGCCTAACATTTGTTCCGCCAAAGGCGAGAATGTTCGCGGCTATGACAGGAGGGGGGTTGGAGGGTCTGCGACGTCAGACGGGGACTTCAAGATCGCGGGCGGCGAACCAATCCGCGGCGGGGTTCGATCACGACAGGGGGCCGTTCGTAAACGAATGGAGTGCCGCCGCCCGGACGGCGCTGAGGCGGGCGCCGAGGTTCGACCGGACCGGATCGCATGTGACGGCGCTGACCTGACCAGGGAGCCGGCGGCACGGTCAGGCGGTCGGCCAATCGGTAGGCGACGCTCTCGTAGTTGACCCGCCAACCGCGGAAGTCAGCCCACGCCTCCTCGGCGTTTCGCTCTGTGGAGAACCCCACACTGACAAGCATGAGGACAGCCTTCTCGAACTCTCCAAACGTCAAGTCGATCGGACCTTCAGGATTCGGATCGGGGTCGACTTCCCAACCGATAGTGGTCGCTATCCGATTGAGCAATGTGAAGCCCATTCGCAGACAGAGCCGGGCTTGAGAAGCCGCCTCGCTCGGTGCGAGCGCGAGATGCATCGCGGCGGCATCGAGAACGGCGATGAGACCGAGGAGCCATGAGTACCACGGCTCGGGCGATCGGAAGAGGAGCAGCACGGGATAGGTGGTGTGGGTTTCGGCCACGTCGGCCGACCATTGCTCCCATGCGGCATACAAGTCCGGGAGAGTGTCGGTGATTCCGACCATCTGGTGCCGGGCCAATAGCTCGGGTCCCCAGGCGGGGACCCCGGCCCGACTCTCGAGGAGGGCGACGAGGCCCTCCCGACGGTTGAAAGAACTGTAGAGCGCGGGCAAATACGCAATCTGCAGAGCGACGATGACGACCCAGATCGCGCCGATGGAAATATCCACGCCCGTGTTGGCCGGTC
This sequence comes from uncultured Acidimicrobiaceae bacterium, assembly GCA_963777485.1. GTDB lineage: Bacteria > Actinomycetota > Acidimicrobiia > Acidimicrobiales > RAAP-2 > Bog-473. Next base: position 875,476 of record CAVZQP010000002.1, read on the forward strand.
CGCCGCTGTGCACGGCTCCCACCGTGAAGAGGGCGGTCAGTGCCTGGAGCAATCCGTCAGCGACAGACGCACCCGCCCCGACGAGGATCAATCCAAATCCGATCACCAGACAGGCAGCCCAGAACAGAAGCTGCACGACCAGGGCAACAGGCCCGCTCGGTGCCAGGATGGCATCTTGGCGTTCGTAGGTCTTGGCCAAATGGGATACGAGGACGAAACAGAACCGCACACTCCGGTTAACCCAGAGACTCATGCGCTCGACACCAGACGGTCTCCGTGGAAGGACCATTGTCAGTACGACGTCGGCCACGGTCACAACGACGACGACGAGGCCGACGATCGTGGCCAAGATGTTCACAATGCCGGTACGCGGAGATCGAGCGGGAACATGGCCCGAGCGTATCCAGCCGCCGAAGCCTCAATCAGATGGCAATCATGGGAGCCAGCGATGCGGTTCACGTTGGACAATGACGGAATGTTTCGCGGACGCCCTACTCATTTCTCTGGTATTCGCGGAATCCAACGTCTCGCTTTGACTGGATGATCGAATAAGCCAGAGAACCCCAAGGCCGAGGTTCAAATTCTTCCCTCGCCACCCAGGAGTCCGCGGTTCAGAGCCGGCCCGATGAGCCGCCAGCACATCGACCCAATCGCTGTGTTACGACCGCTTCCGCAATCGTTGGCCTTCGAGCCGGTCCAGGAGCCGCTCCATGGCAGCTGACGCTTCGGCCTGAGCGGTGTCGAAGCCTCCGGCCTGGTCGTAGGCCATAGCGAATGCGAGCCCTTGGATCGTCGGCGCGACCAACGAGGGGGGAAAGCGTTCTCGATCGATCCCGTACTCGTTCAACAGGTGATCGAGCGCATCGAGCTGCATGCGCCGGGTCTCGCGGGCGAATGTGGCGACTTCGACCTGCAAGGCGGCCCGATGATTCGCCGCCGCTGTGATCTCGACCAAGAGGCGGCTTCCGCGACGATCGGAAGCCAGGCGCCACCACGCCCGCAGTGGCTCCGATGACGACAACGCGTCTGCCATTAAGGCGAGATTGATTTCACCCCGTCGGCGCACCACTGCGATGAACAGGTCATCGATGCTGCCGAAGTGGTAGTGGACTTTGAGGCCGGTCTCGGTCTCGAGGCGTCTTGAGGTGACGGCTGCGTACCCGTCACGCAGCATGATGTGCTCCGCGCCGTCGAGGAGCTTTCGCCGCTTTTCTGGGGTCGCCGGCCGAGGGCGTCTGATCGTGTTGGCTGGACCGGGCGAGGCGGACGCCGAACGGGGAACCATCAAGCAGAGCATATGGTCCGCTTCGGCCAAGGTGGGTATGGCCGCTCTCGGCGATGATTGTGCTGATTGAGCCGCTATTTGACTGGGGGACCGCCCTAAGTTAGAACAGTCGCTCTAACTCATAGAGAGAGCGACCCGATGGTTGTCAGTGGCACCACCGTCTACTTCGACCCGTACGACGTCGACATCAACGCCGACCCCTACCCGACCTATGAGCGCCTGCGCGAGGAGGCGCCGCTCTACTACAACGAGCGATACGACTTCTGGGCACTCGCTCGACACGAGGATGTGCAGAAGGCGCTGGTCAACTGGGAAGTCTTTTCCAGTAGTCGTGGTGACATGCTCGATGTCTTACGAGCCGGCATCGAGATACCCACGGGCATCGTCATGTGGGAAGACCCGCCGGTGCACACGGCTCATCGCGGCCTCCTCTCACGCGTTTTCACCCCGAAGAGGATGGCGTTGCTCGAAGATCAGGTCCGCGCCTATTGCGTTCGCTGCCTCGACCCACTCCTTGATTGCGAAAGGTTCGACATCATCACAGAACTGGCATCGATGCTGCCGATGCGTGTGATCGGAATGCTCCTCGGAATTCCCGAAGAAGACCAGGTTGCAGTGCGTAACAAGACTGATCGCGACCTGCGCACGAGACCGGGCCAGCCGATGCGAATCGACCAGTCCGAAGTGGCCACCGGCGAGATGTTCGCCGACTACGTCGAGTGGCGCTCCCACCACCCCTCCGACGATCTCATGACGGTCCTGCTCAACGCCGAATTCGAAGACGAATCAGGGGATACTCGAACCCTGACCCGACAGGAGGTGCTGACCTATACGTCGGTACTGGCGGGCGCCGGCAACGAGACAACCGGACGGTTGATCGGGTGGCTGGCCAAGGTGCTGGCGGAGCAACCCGGGCAGCGTCGTCTGGTAGTCGCCGATCGTGCGCTCGTTCCGAGTGCGATCGAAGAAACGCTGCGGTTCGAGCCCACGGGGCACGCCTCGGCCCGGTATGTGACCGAGGACGTCGAGTACTACGGCACGAAGTTGCCCGCTGGAAGTGCTGTCCTGCTGCTCATGGCATCAGCCAATCGCGATCCCCGGCGATTCGAGAAGCCGGCCACATACGACATCACGCGGAATGACGGGCAGCACATGACATTCGGCTACGGCCTGCACTTCTGCCTCGGCGCGCATCTGGCCCGACTCGAAGGTCGAGTTGCGCTTGACGAATTGCTGAACCGGTGGTCTGAATGGGAGATCGACTACAGCGGCATCAAGCTGGCGTCGACATCGACGGTCCGCGGATGGGAGACGATGCCCATCATCGTGAAGACCAACTAAAGGAGACCGAAGTGGGAAAGCTCGAGGGCAGGGTGGCGTTCATCACGGGCGCCGCCCGTGGACAGGGGCGGAGTCACGCCGTACGCCTGGCTGAGGAGGGCGCCGACATCATCGCCATCGACATCTGTGCGCAGCTGCAGTCGGTGGGATACGAAATGTCGACGACCGCGGATCTCGAGCAAACGGTGAAAGAGGTCGAGGCTCTCGGTCGGAGGATTGTTGCCAGAGAGGCCGACGTCCGTGACTATCAGTCTCTCAAGGCTGCATTCAAAGAAGGTGTCCAGGAACTGGGGCCGGTGCAGATCGTGATTGCAAATGCCGGCATCGGCCCCGGCGGGATGGCTTCGTCCGAACAACAATGGGCGGAGGTCATCGGCGTGAACCTGACAGGCGTGTGGAATACCGGACGGGCGGCGATCCCGTCCATGGTTAAGGCCGGAAACGGCGGTGCGATCGTACTGACGAGCTCCACCGGTGGCCTGACCGGGGCACCGATCGACGTCGCAGGCATGTTGGCCTATACGGCCGCGAAGCACGGCGTCATCGGCCTGACTCGGTCTTGGGCCAACTCGTTGGCACCACATTTCATTCGCGTCAACAGCGTCGCCCCGACGACAGTCCGGACTCCGATGGCGGGTGACGGAAACGTCGCTGAGATCATTGAGAACGTCCCACAGCTTGCCGGATCCCTGCTGAACGCCATTCCGGTCGACGCTGTGGACCCAATCGACGTGTCAAATGCCATTGCGTGGCTCGTCTCGGACGAGGCCCGCTATGTGACCGGGTCCGTGATCCCGGTGGATGCTGGCAATGTCAACCGCCGATAGACGGCTGAAGGGAGAACCGTGACCGTACTGGCAACGATCGAAGAGCTACGCGGGCGACCTGGCGACGGCGAGACCATTCCGATCATCGACCCCGTGACGGAACAGTCGATCGCAGAATTTTCCGATGGCGGTGCGGCGGCCATCGACCGGGCAGTCGGTCGAGCTCGCGAGACGTTCGACTCCGGCATATGGCGTCAGATGCCGCAGAGCGAACAGGCTCAAGTGCTGTGGCGTGTCGCAGAGTTGCTCGAGGCTCAGGCAGAGGACATGGCTCAGCTCGATTCGCTGAACACTGGCATGCCGTTACCTCAGGCTCGGCGAAACATCGCTGCGGCCATCGAATTCTTCCGCTACTTCTCCGGCTGGTGCACCAAGATCAACGGGATCGCTCACGACGTACGGATGACAGGGGGGCTCTCAGGCCTTGATGGGTCGGTGCACGCATACACGATCAAAGAGCCCGTGGGTGTCGTCGGGCTGATAATCCCGTGGAACGGCCCGGCTTTCAACGCCGCCGCCAAACTTGCGCCCTCACTTGCCGCAGGCTGCAGCAGCGTACTGAAGCCGGCTGAGGAGACCCCGTTGTCAGCGCTGGTTTTCGAGAAGATCCTCGCCGAAGCCGGCGTGCCCGATGGCGTCGTCAATTTGGTCAACGGCTACGGGCACACCACGGGCCAGGCACTCATCGAGCATCCAGACGTCGACAAGATCGCCTTCACCGGGTCCACGGAGGTAGGCAAGCTCATCGTGCAGGCGGCAGCCGGGAACCTGAAGAGAGTCATGCTCGAACTGGGTGGCAAATCACCGGTTCTCATCTACGACGACGCAGAACTCGACAAGGCCATCCCAGCCGCGGCAATGGGGATCTTCATCCATTCGGGACAGGCGTGCGTCGCCGGTTCCCGAGTCTTTGTTCAGCGCGGTGTGTACGAGCAGGTCGTCGAGGGAATCGCTGCGTTCGCCGGCAGGATCCGGCTCGGCGGCCCCAACGAGGGCAAGGTGCACAGCGGACCACTGATCAGCGAGCGCCAGCTGCACCGCGTCATGGGCTACATCGACGAGGGCAAGCGTGACGGCGCAGAGGTCGTCATCGGCGGCCACCGCCTGGATCGCACCGGGTACTTCGTGCATCCGACCGTGCTGGCGCAGGTCCGGCAGGACATGCGCGTCTACCAGGAGGAGATCTTCGGGCCCGTCGTCGCCGTGACGCCATTCGACGACGACGACGAGGTCGTCGCAATGGCGAACAACACCACCTACGGCCTCGCTGCCTCAGCTTGGACGAGGGACGTCTCGCATGCCCACCGACTCGCGAAGCGCCTCGACGCGGGCACCGTTTCGATCAACTGCCAGATGATGTGGGACCCGGCTATGCCCTTCGGCGGCTTCAAGCAGTCCGGTTGGGGCTACGAGAACGGTCAGGAGGGTATCGAGGGGTACCTCAAGAACAAGACCGTCTGGGCGCAGCTCTGAAGTCACCGCACCGGAGCGGTCCCCGAGGCTAGTCGATCGGCTAGTCGATCGGCTAGTTTCACCGCCCATGAGTCGATCAACCGGCGAACGGATCATCTTCTGGGCGCTGCCCGCGGTCGCAATCGTCTGGATTGCAGCCTTCTTCCTCTTCCCAGGATTCGTGCCGCCAATGTCACCGAAGGCGTCCGCGGTCCAGGTGGCGGCTTTCTACGCCCATCACACCTCGCGCGTCCGCTACAGCATGATCCTGCTCAATTGGTTCTGCGTCGCGCTGATACCGATTTTGATGCTGATCGTCGAACGCATGCGGCTGATGGCACATCGGACACCGATCCTGCGCTACTGCGTGATCGGGGTCGCGGGGGCCGCTCCGATCGTGTTCCTCACTTCAACCATCTTCTGGCTCTTGGCTGCATTCCGGCCATACCGCTCACCGGATCTCACGATGCTCTACAACGACCTCGCCTGGATCACTTTCACCTGCGGTGTCCCGTTTCTGGTTGCACTCTGTCTGTTCGTTGCGGTGGCCATCTATCTCGACCAACAGGCCAAGCCCGTGTTCGCACGCTGGGTGGGGCACTTCAACCTGCTCATCGCCGTAGCGCTCGTACCGGCCGGGTTTGCCGGGCTGACCCTCAGCGGCGTCTTTGCATGGAACGGGTTCCTGTCGTTCTGGGTGAAGAACGTCGCCATCGCGTTGTGGCTCATTGTCATGGCGGTCGCGTTGGGACGGACACTGCAGCGCGATATTGAGCCGGCTGGGGCCTTGGTGTGAGACGGCCGAAACTGCTCGACGACCCCAAAAGGGAGCTCTGGCTTGCGTGGTACGCGACGATCGCCTTTTACAGCTTGTACGCGATCATCTTCTTCCTCGTCACCCGGACCCAACCCCCGGGGAAGCCCTGGTATGACCCTGCTCAGGTCGTTGGCTGGTTCGCTAGCCACCACGACGGACTCCTCATTGGGTTCGCGTTCATCTTCGTGCTGGGGGGCTTGTCAGCCACCTCGATCGCGTTGATCACGTATTCGATCCGCCGAATGTCCGTCAGCCGTGCGTTCTCGTACTCCTACCTGATCCTCTACGCCGTATCCGCCGTCCCCGGGTTCCTCTTCATCTGTGTGGCGATGACGGTGGGTGCCATGCGCCCGGATCGAAATCCGGTGATCCAACGTTGGCTCTATGACCTCGGATTTCTCTCCTTCTCCGGGACCATGGGCGTGTTCCTGGTCGGTTCGCTGATCTGGATGACGGCCATCCTGCTCGACAAGAACCGCGTCTTCCCGAAGTGGTTCGCCTATCTGAACCTCTGCAACGCCCTCACCGAAGTCGTCGTCGCCCCCTCCTGGATCTTTCACACCGGCGCCTTCGCCTGGAACGGGGTCATCGCGTGGTGGATCAACGTCGTCGTCTTCGGCCTGTACACCGGTGCCTTCATCTACCTCCTCAGATGTTTGATCCTTCGTGAAGATTTCGGAAGCGGGCCGCTGCCCGACCTGCCCTCGAAACGCTGGCACCAGATCTTTCCGGCCGAGGTGGGAGCTTCATGACGACCACAGAGACCCCGGCGACGCTCCCACCGGCGAAGAACGCCAGGCATGTGCCAGGTCAGCCCGACATGTGGGTCTTCGTACTGTTCGAGTCGCTCGTCTTCACCTCCTACTTCTGCGTCTATCTGTACTCACGGACCCAACACGAGGGGGCGTTCCTGCGGAGTCAAGCGCACCTGCTCTTGTGGCTCGGTGTGCTCGACACCGTCGTACTCCTGACGAGCTCTTGGGCCATGGCGCGTTGCGTCCAACATGCACGCGCGGGGAGGTTCGAGCTCGCGAAGAGGGACGCTTGGCTGACCGCAGCCTTGGGTTTCGTATTCCTGTTGCTGAAGATCGTCGAATGGGTCCGCTTGATCCACATGGGGAATACCTTCACCAGTAGCCAGTTCTTCCAGTACTACTTCTTCCTCACGGCGATCCACTTCGTCCACCTGCTCATTGGGTTCGTCGTGGTCGGAGTACTCCTTCTCCAGCTCAAGGATGCGAAGCGACGCCGTCAGGAGACGGTGGAGACATGTGCGACGTACTGGCACACCGTCGACTTCTTCTGGGTCTTGATCTTCGCTCTTCTCTACGTGGTGCGATAGCAGTGACGCCCTCATCCAACAAACGGCTCTTCGTCGTCTGGTTGATCCTCGTGGTGATCACCGTGTCGTACCTGTTGATCGATCATGCGGCCTCTTCGCACGGCGTAGCGACGGCGAGCACAGTCGTCACGGTCGGCGCGATCTGCCTGGCCCTCGTCAAGGTCCGAATCATCATGCGGGAATTCATGGAAGTGCGGGGGGCTCCTCAGATGCTGTGCCGACTCACCGACTTCTGGGTCGTTCTCATGGGTGTGGCAATGCTGGGCGTGTACCTTGCCGGGAGAGCAATTGCCTAAGTCCCACGACGGATACTGAGCTCTGGGGATCGCGGGTTGTGACAAAAGCCTGGATGAGTTGGTCGAGCGGAAAAGACAGCGCGCTTGCCCTCCACGAGGCCCGGATTGCGGGCGATCTTGACGTCGTTGCGCTGCTGACGACGGTCAATGCTTCTTTCGATCGTGTGGCGATGCACGGTGTGCGACGCACTCTTCTCGAGGCGCAGGCGGCGGCGCTCGGCCTACCGCTTCACATCGTCGAGCTGCCCTGGCCCTGCCCGAACGAGGTCTACGAACAGAGGATGGCAGTCGCCATCGACGCGGCTCGCCGTTCCGGGATCGAGGCGATGGTGTTCGGGGACCTCTTCTTGGAGGACGTCCGCCGCTATCGGGAGGCCGCTCTTGAGGGCTCCGGCCTGAGGCCGGTCTTTCCCCTCTGGTTACGGCCCACGCCGGAGGTCGCTCGAACCCTCGTCGACCTCGACTTTCGCGCGGTGGTCGTGTGCGTCGATCCGTCCCAGGCGCCTCGCGCCATCGCCGGACGTTGGTACGACGCAGCCCTGCTGGCCGACCTGCCTTCGGGCGTCGACCCGTGCGGGGAGAACGGCGAGTTCCACACGGTGGTGGTCGACGGCCCAGGGTTCGCGCGCCCCGTTGATATCGAGATCGGCGAGGTCGTTGCGCGCGACGGGTTCGTCTTCGCCGACGTAATTCCCATGTACGGGTCATAGGCGCGCCGACGACGCGCCGTGGGCGGTCTCAGCCGCACACGATCTCCGGCCATGGTCCCCAAAAGGGACGGCGGGTTTAGGCCTGACGGCCGAGGAAATAGAGGAACTCCGTCTGCAGATCTGCGTCCGCAGGTGGCTCGATCTTGGCTGCAAAGACATTCGGCATACGGATCATTTCGTCCATCGGCTTGAGGGTGTCGTACGCCCGTCGGACGGAGGCTTCGTCGAGCTGCTCGTCCGCGCCGACCGTACGCGCCAGGTCCCAGGTGTGCACGAGCACGTCCATCGTCACGAAGCGGTCGATGATCTCGCCTGCCGGCATCTTGCCGGTCGGCCCGTCCATTTCCTTGCCCGCCGACTCCGGGTCTCCGGCGATCTCGTCGATCGCCCGCGAGGCTGCCTCCCAAGCCTGCTTCGGGTCTTCGTCGGCGCCGAGGGGACTCGACTCTCCGCCCCTGACGCCCGCGATCACACCCCGGTGCCCCTCGACGACATGGGCGACGATGTCGCGGGCCTTCCATCGCTCGCAGGGGGACTGCAGGGTCCATTGCTCCGGGTCCACGGCCTGGACGGCCGCGTCGAAGCCACTCGCCACCTGCCGGTAACTCGTTCGTACGTCGGTCATGCCCCGATCGTATGCACGGAGCGCCGGGCCTGCCTGCTGAACCGGCCGTCCGGGGAGATCAGGTACTGCCGGACGTGTCGATCCTCGTCATGATCCGGGCGGCATCGCGACCGAGCCGACGTAGCTGTTCGGGAGTCAGGACATCGATGACCAGCGATCGCACGTGTTCGACGTGGGCAGGCGCCGCGTCGGCGAGTGTCTTGAGCCCCTTCTCTGTGAGGACGGCATTGGTGAACCGCCCGTCGGTGCGATCTGCTTCCCGACGTACCAAACCCCGATTCTCCAACCGGTCGACGAGATGCGACAGCCGCGACAGCGACGCATTGGTGACCTCGGCCAACGAACTCATCCGCATCGTTCGGGCCGGGCTCTCCGACAGCATCGCGAGAACTTGATATTCGACCATCTTGAGCTTTGAGTCCCGCTGCAATTGCTGGTCGATGGACCAGGGGAGCCAGGTCAGCACCCGTACGAAGGAGAGCCACGACGAAAGCTGTTCGGCGCTCAGCCATTGGACGGCGAGCTCCTGGTCGTTGCTGGTTTCTGCGTTCGACATGAGCGGCACGTTACCAGGCAGGGAGCGCGGAATCGAAGATACTCACTTGAGACTTCATGTATAGAACTCCGAAGCTCCGTGGGGCTTCGGGTCTCTCCCCTGAGCCCGCTCCGGACGTATTGCCGCAGCTAAGGCTCATGATATGCGCCCGGTCCCACAGCAAGCCGGCCTCAGCCACCACGGGCACGGCAACTGCCAAGCCGACAAACCACTTGACAATTCAAGTAAAACGGCGAAGACTTCTTTCGGAGTCGAGACAGGAGGTCGTCCCAATGCGAGTGGCGCTGACAGGTTCAACCGGATTCATCGGATCGCACGTAATGAGGGAGTTGCTCGACCACGGGCACGAGGTGACCGCCCTCGTCAAGGACGGAGCGCAACCGGACGTGGTTGCGGCTCAGGGTGCGAAAGCCGAGGTCGTGGATCTCTATGACCGGCCGACCGTTTCAAAACTCCTGGCCGACTCAGACGGCGCGGTCCACACAGCCAGCCCGGGTGATGCGACGAGCGCGGACCTCGACTCCGCCGTCGTGGACGCCGCGATCGCGGCCTTCGACGGCACCGGCAAGCCCTACGTTCAGATCAGTGGGCTGTGGGCGTACGGCGACAACCTCTCCATCACGGAAGACTCGCCGTTCAATGCGCCGGCCATGGTCGCCTTCCGGCCGCCGATCGAGAGTCGCGTGCTCGGCACGAAGGGCATGCGCGGGGTGGTTCCCATTTCGAGCGTCGCCTACGGCGACGCCGGCGGAGGGATCCCCGGCCTGCTGCTCGGTTCGCCTCGGGACGACGAGGGCAACCTGATCATGGTCGGCAACGGACGGCAGCAGTGGTCCACCGTGCACGTCGCCGACGTCGCGGACTTCTTCCGGCGCGTGCTCGAGCACGATTCGGCCCACGGCTACTACGTGCTGGGCAACGGGTTGCATTCGACGGTGGCAGACATCACGGAAGCAGCGGCGGTCGCCGCCGGCGCCCCGGGTGCCGTCCCGGGTTCGGACGAAGAGGCCCGCGCCCGGTTGGGTGACTACTTCGCCGAGGTCCTCCTTTTGAGCCAGGGCACCCTCGCCACGAAGGCCCGGACCGAGCTCGGTTGGAACCCGTCGCGCCCTTCGTTGCTCGACGAGTTCCGCGAGGGGAGCTACCGCAGCTGACGCGAGCCACCCTCACGGTCCGTCCGGATCGGCCTGGAACGGTCGCACTTCGATCGGCAACGTGGTGGCCTGAGCGAGCCGTCGCCCCCACTCGAGCGCCTCGTCGAGGCTCGCCGCCTCGATAATGGTCACGCCACCTATGTGCTCCTTGGCCTCGACGTACGGGCCGTCCGTCATCTGCATCCGTTCGCGGCGGGGATGAACCACCTTCGCCGTGCCGGGTCCCTCGAGGCCCCCTGCGAACACCCACGCGCCGGCCGACTTGAGCTCGTCACGCAGGATCGCAAGATCGCGGGCGATGATTGCCAGCTCGTCAGCCGGAGGTGGGTCGCCATCCGGTTGGTAGATGCTCAAGAGGTACTGATTCATCGTTGACTCCTCCGTTGCTCAGCAGGGCCGATCACACCGAGTCCCTGTCGCTCTCGTAGACGGCGATCACCACACCGCTCGACGACGTGGTGTTCTCGAGTAGTCGCAACGAAACATCGACATCGTCGGGGAACAGCCGGCGCCCGCTGCCCAGCACCAGCGGGTGGATCATCAATAAGAGCTCGTCGATCAGGTCGGCCGCCAACAGCGCAGCGATCAGCTCGCCACTGCCCATGATCCCGAGCACGCCGTCCGTGCGCGCTTTGAGCTCGCCGACAGCGTCGACGACGGCGCCTCGCAACAGCGTCGAGTTGGGCCACGGGAGTGGCTCGGTGAGAGTGGACGACACGACGTACTTGGGCGTGTTGTTGAGCATCGGTCCGAACGGGCTGTCGGGCTGCTGGTTCCAGTGACTGAGCAGGTCCTCGTACGTGCGACGCCCGAACAACCACCCGCTCAAGCCTCCTCCAGCGGTCATCCGCTCGCCCATGGCCTTCTGGAATGCGCCGTCGGGGGGCGCTTCGGTGCGGTGGCCCCATCCCGCATGCCGGAATCCACCTCGGGTGTCCTCGTCGGCGCGACCGGGCCCCTGCATGACGCCGTCGAGCGTCACGTGGTTCATGACGACGATTCTGCTCATCTTCAGCCTCCTGTGATTCGTGGCGGCGGCTATGCGCCGGCCATCGGGTGGTCGGGGTCCAGGTGGCCACCTGGGCCTGCACCGCCTAGACGAACGGAGCAGTCCGAAATCGACAATTGGCATCCGAGCACGCAAAAAAATTGACCGAAACCTGCGAGGTCTTCGCGACCGCCCCGACGGGCTCCTCCGGCGCTATTCGCCGGCGGAGTAGAGGGCGTCGTCGAGCTCCGCCCATGCATCGAGGGTGATCGGTCCGTCGGTCAAGCTGGTACCCGCAATCACGGCGATGTGGTCGAGATCGCGCCCGAAGACGGCGGCCCACGTGGCGTCGTCGCCGTGCCGTGCCACGAGGCCCCCCCGTTGGTCGAGCGCGGCCGCTATGCGCTCGAGCTCGTCGACGGTGTCGACTTCCAACACAACCGCGCGGAGGCCGACATGACCTGCGCCGATGACGCGATGGGCAGAGGTGGTGCCAACCGATCGAAGCAAGATCACCTGAGGTCGGGCGTTCCCAGCGGCGTACATCGACGCCAGCTGGTCCTTCCGAGCGAGAAGGGTGAAGGCGTAGACGTCACGGTAGAAGTCGATCGAGCGGTCGAGGTCCGCAATGTTCAAAACCACGCCCTGGAAGTTCATGTGTCTGCTCCGAGTCCTGAGGTTGACATCTTGCCGTGCCTGGTCGGGCCCGTGCACGAGACAGGAACGGGTGGCGTGGTGCATGCTGCTTGACCACGCAGGTTGCGGGAGCGGAACCCAATATGCTGCCCACAGAGAGGCGAATATGACCGCAGACGACACGTCGCACGAGGGCCCGGACGAGAGTGGCTCGGGGCAGGACGCCCAAATCGACGAGGTGGAGGAGGAATCCTTTCCCGCGTCGGACCCTCCGTCTTCGTGGGCCGGCCGGAACCAGAATTCCGACGACTAGCGACGGCTTCGGTCGAGGAGCCAGCGGCCAGCGTGGAGCACTTGACAATCGGGGCGCCATCCGAGTGCAAGATTGGGTTCGATGAGTGCCGAACTCGACGAGCTGCGGCGACTGCGCCGGGCCCGGGACCAGATGGATCGCGAGTTCGACAAACCACTCGACGTCCCCGCGTTGGCGCGGACGGCGCTGATGTCAACGGCGCATTTCAGCCGCCGATTCCGCGAGGCCTACTCAGAGACGCCGTATTCCTACCTCATGACGCGTCGCATCGAACGGGCGAAGGCGCTGCTACGGCGCGGCGACCTGACCGTCACAGACGTGTGCTTTGCGGTCGGCTGGGGGAGCCTGGGTTCGTTCTCCGCCCGCTTCACCGAACTCGTCGGCGAGTCTCCTTCTGCGTACCGCGCCCGTGACCACGACGAGCTCCGCATCGTGTCCCCGTGCCAGCTGATGGTGTTGACCCGCCCACGGAAGACCGGCAGGCCCGGCGGAACCGAAGAGAGCAGTTTCGAAGAAGCATCTGTCAACGCGCCGGTTTAACGTCGACGGCATGACCGTTTCACTCAGCACTGTGCACATCACCGTCGACGACCCCGAGGCGGCACTCGCCTTCTACCGCGACACTCTGGGCCTTACCGTGAGCCTCGACGTGTCCAACGACGGCTTCCGCTGGATCACGCTCGTCTCGGACACCCAGCCCGAGATCGGGATCGTGTTGTCCCAACCCCACGGGGGGCGATCCCAAGAGGACGGGGACGCGCTGGCGACGCTGCTGGCCAAGGGAGAGCTGTACCCGGTCCACTTCGCCTGCGCCGACCTCGACTCGACCTTCGACAAGATCGCTAGCACCCCGGGCGTCGAGGTGCTCCAAGAGCCCGCCACCCAGCCCTGGGGCAAGCGCGATGCCGCTGTCCGCGATCCCGCCGGCAACCGGCTCCGCATCGAGCAGGCGTAGACGACCCGAACGGCGGACGCCGTTCGGCGCCGGCCCGACTCGTCAGGCCGACAATCGAGTCTCTTGCTCAGCCCCCGACGGAGTTCACCCAGGTCTGCGCCACAGCCGCCGGCTGCTCCTGGTTGGAGGTCACGTCCAGGTTCAGCTTGGAGATGGCGGTCGTGGTCAGTTTGGCGTCGATCTTGTTGAGGACGCTCTCGACCCCCGAGGTGGCCACCGACTTGCGGATCACCGGGACGATGTAGTCCGCACCCTCGAGGTGCTTGTTGTCCGTGAGGGCGACGAAGTTGTTCGACACGACGTTGCCGTCGCTCGAGAACAGCTCGACCACCTGGACCTCGCCGTTCTTGAGGGCCGCCACGCTGAGGGGCCCGGCCTCGTCGAGGGACTTGAAGCCGGCGAAATTGAGGCCGTAGGTCTTCTTCAACCCCGGCTCGCACCCGGCGAACGTCGGGCATTCCGGCGGCCCACCGAGGGTGAGCTTCGACGCGAAGGGCTTCAGGCTCGAAAGGGTGGTCAGGTGATCCTTACTGGCCGTCGACTTGGTGACCGCGAACACGTTGGTGTCGAGCGCCTTCGACGCGGGGAACACGGTGACGCCATAGGACGCGAGCGCTTTCTGGTCGGCCGGGATGGCCGTCGAGATGTTGTCACCCGCAGCCTGGGGCGTGCCCCCGTGCAGGTAGCCCAACAGTGATGCCGCGTAGTCGGGCTCGAGGTTGATCTGGCCCTTCTCGATCGCCGGCACGACGATCGCACGCGTCCCCAGAGCTGGTTCCACGGTCACCGGGTAGCCGGCCTTCTTGAGGACGTCGGCCCAGATGTTCGAGACGATGGCCTGCTCCTCGAAGTTGGTCGACCCGATCACGATGGACGGCTTGCTCGATGCAGCCCCCGCCGACGCGCCGGTGAAGGCCGCCGGGACGATGAGCGTCGAGGCCAGGGCGGCCAGTGCTCCAAAGGCGAGGGATCGCGGGAAACGCATGAGGACACCCTTTCGTGGTGGGGAGGTACCGCCGCGCCAAGTGACGGGACCGTAACGGGGCTGTCAGGAGAATGAAATCCTGACCACTCCTGTCGCAAATATCAAGCCATCAGAGCGGATGGGTGCCGCCGACCGGTTGGGGCAAGGCGAGGTCATTGGCCCGGACACCTCGCCGGCGGCGGAGCGGACGCGGTGTCAAGACCCTGGTCAAGACCGTGAGCACGAGCGCCACCAGTCCCGCCATGGCCGCCACGAGGAGGGCGCCGCTGAACGCCAACACCGAGTTGTTCTCGTTGAGCCCGCTGATGACGTACGTGCCGAGGTCGGTGTAGCTGACGTAGGCGGCGAGGGTCGAGGTGGCGACGACCTCGATCGAAGCCGTCCGCACACCCGCCATGACGAAGGGCACCGCCAGCGGCGCCTCGATGGTGCGCAACGACTGTCCGCCCGTCAGGCCCATACCCTTCGCCGCATCCCGGACGTCGGCGTCGACCTCGCGCATCCCGACGTAGGTGTTGGTGAGGATCGGCGGGATGGCCAACGCCGTAAGGGCGATCCACGCGGCGAGGAAGCCGTTCCACTTGAGTGAGATCGCGGGCTGGATCGCGAGCAGCGTGAGGAGGGCCAGGGTGGGCACGGCGCGGAAGGCGTTAGCCGCGTTGACCGCGACCAGTCCGCCTCTGCCGGTGTGGCCGAGGAAGACCCCCAACGCGCCGCCGAGCAAGACCGCGGTCACGACGACCACGACTGACAGCGTGAGCTGATGCCAGAACAAGAGGAGGATCCCCTGGGGCCCCCACCAATTGCTCGAAGTGGTGAACCACCCGAAGACGTGGGCGAAGAAGCTCATCTCACACTCCTGCCACGTCTCGCGGGCGCCGGGTGCGGGACCAGGGGACGGCGAGGCGCTGGGCGCCGACGAGGAGGAGGTCCGCGACGGCCGCGAGTGCGATCGAGAGGACGAGCCCGACGATGATCGGCGTGTTGTAGCCGATGTTGAAGCCGTAGGTGATCTGCTGGCCGAGCCCGCCGAGGCCGATCAGCGCGGTCACGGTGACGAGGCCGATGATGGTGGCCGTGGCGACGCGCAGGCCGGCGAAGATGAACGGCAGGGCGAGCGGGAGGTCGACGCGGATGAGCGCCGCCATCGGCGTGTAGCCAAGCCCGGTGGCCGCATCGCGCGCGTCCTCGGGCACCGCATCGAGCCCGGCGACCGTGTTCCAGATCATGATCAGCAGCGTGTAGCCGACGAGCGCGATCTCGGCGGTGGGGTACGACGCGACGAAACCGGTGATGGGACCGAGGATCGCGAACAGCGCCAGAGACGGAATGATGTAGAGCGTGCTGGCGATGCCGAACACCGGCGCCCGCACGATCCGGTAGCGCCAGGCCAGGACGGCGAGCGGAATGGAGATCGCGGTGCCGATGGCGACGGCGATGACGCTGAGCTCGATGTGCTGGACCAGGTCGGCCTGGATCTGGCTCCAGTTGTCCGTGACGTAGCTCCACCGGAAGAACGGGTTCGTCCCGATCAGCACCGCGCCGACGTTACCCGGGCGCCGTGTCGGCGGCGCGGCCTGTGTTCCGCGGGGGCGAGCGAGGCTCGATCGGGTGACCCCAGCCCTTTCGTCGGTAACCTCTGTCCCGGTGATCAGGCTCGACGCGGTGACCAAGCGCTATGGCGCCGACTCGGTCGCCGTCAACGAGCTGAGCCTCACCGTGCCCGACGGAGAGATGTCCGTTCTCGTAGGCCCGTCGGGCTGTGGCAAGACGACGACGCTGCGCATGATCAACCGGCTGATCGAGCCGAGCGGCGGGCGGATCCTCATCGACGACACCGACGTCCTCAAGATGGACCCGGTGCAGCTGCGCCGCAGCATCGGCTACGTGATCCAGCAGGGCGGGCTGTTCCCGCACCGACGGGTGGGGGACAACGTCGCCACCGTCCCGCGCCTCCTCGGCTGGGACAAGCGGCGGGTCGACGACCGCGTCGTCGAGCTGCTCGAGCTCGTCGGCCTCGACCCGGAGAGCTACCGGCGCCGGTTCCCCCACGAACTGTCGGGCGGTGAGCGCCAGCGAGTCGGGGTGGCCCGCGCCCTGGGCGGCGACCCGGCGATCCTCCTCATGGACGAGCCGTTCAGCGCGGTGGACCCCGTGACGCGGCAACGCCTGCAGCAGGAGCTGCTCGCGCTGCAGGCGAAGCTCAAGAAGACGATCGTCTTCGTCACCCACGACATCGACGAGGCCACGCTGCTCGGCGACCGGATCGCCGTGCTGTCCAAGGGTGCGCACGTCGAGCAGTACGACACGCCCAGCCAGGTACTCGGGCGCCCGGCCACCCCCTTCGTGGCCGACTTCGTCGGCGCCGACCGGGGCGTGCGCCGCCTCGCCGTGATGCCCATCGACGCCGACTCGCTCTTCCATCCCCCCGAGGTGTCGCCTGACATCAGCATGCTCGACGCCCGGGCCGCCGCAGCGGGCGCCGACAGCCGGTGGGCGGTCGTGGTCGACGAACGGAAACGCCTCAAGGGTTGGATCGACCTGGAGCCGGGCCTGACCGGCTCGGTGGAGGACAACCTCGTCGCGTTCGAGATCGAGGTCCCGCTCGGGACTTCGCTGCGGGCGGCGTTCGGCGAGATGCTCCAGCACGACGTGCACTGGATACCCGTGGTCGAGGACGACCGCTATCTCGGGGTGCTGACGCCGAACAGCCTCCATGCCGCGGTGCGTCGTTCGGTCGGTGGCCAACCCATCGAGTCGCGCGACCTCTGAGGGAGGTTCACACCAGCTTCAGCGTGACCTCGATGTTGCCTCGCGTGGCGTTGGAGTACGGGCAGACCTCGTGCGCAGCGTCGACGATCTTCTGCGCGGTGGCCTCGTCGACGCCGGGGATGTGGACGTCGAGCTCGACCGCCAGGCCGAAGCCGCCGTTCCCGATCGTGCCGATCGTCACCCGGCCCGTGACTTCCGAATCGGCGGTGTCGGCACCCATGCGGCGCGCCACCACCGCCATCGCGCTCTGGAAGCAGGCGGAGTAGCCGAGGGCGAAGAGCTGCTCGGGGTTGGTCCCGCCGCCGGCCCCACCCATTTCGGCCGGCGGCCGGATGTCCAGGTCGAGGACGCCGTCGGAGGAGCGGCCGTGCCCGTCGCGGCCTCCTTTCGTCGAGGCCTCGGCGGTGTAGAGCGCCTTGTTGAGGACGGTGGTCATGTTCGTCTCCTCTCTGGGCCCCCTGTTGTCCAACTCCGAGCCGGAGCTCTGGCTTCCCGCTCGTCCCCCGATTTGACGCCCGAGCCGATGATGACAGTGACTGTCATATAACGCGTAGGATCGTGGGCGTGGGCCGATGGGAACCCGACGCACCGGGGCGTCTCGCCAGTGCCGCCATGGAGCTCTACGGCGAGCGGGGCTTCGACACCACGACCGTCGAGGAGATCGCCGCACGCGCCGGGCTCACGGAGCGGACCTTCTTCCGGTACTTCGCCGACAAGCGGGAGGTCCTCTTCGGCGGCGCGCAAGAGCTGCAGGAGTTCCTCGTAACCCAGGTGCTCGGGGCGCCGACGTCGCTGTCGCCCATCGAGGTGATCGTGACCGCGTATGTGGCGGCGGGCGACGACATCTTCGAGGCGCGCCGTGAGTTCGCCCGGGCGCGCCAGGCGATCATCGCGGCCAGCACCGAGCTGCAGGAGCGCGAGCTCATCAAGCTGGCGACGCTGAACGCCGCCTTGGCGGACGCGCTGCGCCAGCGCGGCGTCGCCAACCCGGCCGCGTCGCTCGCCGCCGAAGCCGGCGGGTCCGCGTTCAAGCTCGGCTTCGAGCGCTGGGTCGAGGACACCGAGGGGACGCCCATGTCCACGTTCATCCGGGAGTCGCTGGATGCTCTGAAGGCAGTGGCCGCCGGGCGGTGATGGCCCGCGCCCGTGCGGAGCGTCAGTCTGCTGGGATCTGGTAGCGCGCGATCACGTCGGCTTCGATCCGGAGCCTGGACGCGTCGTCGACTCGGCCGAGCATCGTGAGCCTCTCGGCCTGTGCGTCGCGCTCCCACAGCTCGGCTTCGATGATGCGTTGCAGGTCGTGCTCGGACAGCGAGCGCCGCGCGGCATCGGCTGCACCGAGTCCCTCCACTGCGCCTGCGACATGTTCACTGGAAGACAGAGGCGGCGACGCTGCATCCTCGACCGATTCCGCGTTGTCGATTGCGGCGATCAGTGTGCGCAGCGCGGCCATTTCGTCTCGTCGCTGCGCCTTCATGGCCGAGCGCAGGTCACCGCGGAGCCGGGTGCGGAGGATCTCGGCGGGCGTGTTCCCGGTCACGAGTCGTCACACGTTCGACGCTCGGGGCGGACCCGGGTTCGTCAGCCGCGCATGAGGGCGACGGCCGCATCCGGCTCGGACACCCGGAAGGTGAAGCTCTCCTCGACGTAGAGGCGCACGACGTCCGCGTCGTGGTTCCGATAGCCGATGGAGAGATCCTGGCCGAGATGCAAGACGAAGTCACCCCCGCGTTGGCTGAGCACGACGCCGCCCTCGACGCCGGGCGCCCACACCACCGGTCCGCCGAGGATCTGGCGCAGGTGGTCGAGCAGAAGGTAGCCGCCGTGCTCGGCCGTCTCGACGATGACCGTGTAGATGGCGGGGTCAATGGCGAGGCCGTAGGGGCCGCCGACACCGGCGCGCCGCAGCGTGTCGGTCGCCTGCGCGACGACCTTGGGATACTGCTCCATGTCCGCCTCGATGGAGATGGGTGAGTGCGAGCTCTCCTCGGTGATGCCGAGGATGCCGCCCGCCACGTAGCCGTGGAAGACGGTGGTGTTCTCCGCCAGCGCGATCTGGCGCACCGCCTCGTCGAGCTCGCGCAGCTCGATGTCGCCGGCGCCGCGGTCCGCGTCGTCGAGCTCCTCGCGCGAGACGGCGAACTCGGCCCTCAGTTCGACGACCGGGAGCACGCGGCGGCGCAGGGCACGCACCCCTTCCGACGGGCTGTCCACCTCCTCGACACGTCCGAGGTCGGTGGCCGAGTAGCCCCAACCTTTGGGGTCTTCGACGTCCACCAGTTTGCGGGCCGCCAGGTGCGTGACGAGCCTGCTCTTGGCCTCGTCCTCGATCTGGGACCAGGCGGCCTCCGAGATCGGGGCAACGTCGCGGTAAAGGTGGTCCATCAGTCGGTTCCCTTCAGGCTCCCGATGCCCAGCGAACCGGAAGGCACGCCGTCGCCGGCCGCCTCGGCCTCGGCCTCGACATCGGTCACCGGCTCGCTGGTGAACAGATAGGTCCGCAAGTGGCGGTCGAGCACCGGGTCGCGCCGGCGGAGCCACTCGAGGGTCATCGACGCGTGTTCCTTCTCCTCGTCGCGGTTGTGGGCGAGGACATCGGCCAGGCCCTGGTCGTTCGTCGCCTGCACCCGTTGGTCGTACCAGTCGACAGCCTCGAGCTCCTCGACGAGCGAGGTGAGGGCCCGGTGGCGGTCGATCGTCGCCTCGTCGAGGCGTTCGGCCGGTTCGTGCAGTCCCTCGCTTCCCATGGGCGCCCAAACTAACGCGGGCCTGCCCGATACGCGCCGGCCGGTGTTCGGGCGAGGACGGCCGACGAGCCCGGTCAGCGCTCTGAGCGTTCCGCTTTAGGGTGAGATCGGCGAGGAGGGTCGATGAGTATCGAGATCAACCACATGATCGTTCCGGCTAGAGACAGGAAGGCTTCGGCACGGTTCCTGGGCGACATCCTCGGCGTCGAGCCAGGCCCTGTGATCATCGGGCACTTCGAGCCGCTGCAAGTCGGTGGCGTGACCCTCGACTTCATGGACTCTGCCGAGGTCCAGTCGATGCACATCGCCTTCGTGGTCGACGACGCGACGTTCGACGCCGCGCAGAAGCGCTTCGATGAGCTGGGCACGGCGACCTTCGCCGACCCCATGCGCAGCCAGCCGGGCGAGATCAACCACCGTTTCGGCGGCAGAGGCATCTACTTCGACGACCCCGACGGTCACTTCTTCGAGCTGATGACCAGGGTGCCGGGGTGACCTCGGCGGCCTGAGCCTGGTACGAGGCTCGGGTGGAGATAGATCCACCCGGCAATGGACCCCCAGGTGGACGACCCAGAAGCTGGATTTCCGGACACTTGGTCCATGACCATTTCCGATTACCTCATCGATTTCACCCTCATCGGCCTCGTGCTCTTGCAAGTCAAGGGGCGTCGCCTTTCGACCAAGGCGCTGGTTCTGCCGATCGGCATCGTCGCCTATGTCGCCGACCAGTACCTCAAAGGGGTGCCCACCGCCCACAACGACCTGTTCCTGATCGTCGGCTTTGCCGCTGTCGGGGCGACGCTCGGTGGTCTGGCCGCACGGTTCACCTCGGTCACCAAGGCCACCGACGGGTCGATCATGGCCAAGGCCGGCTTCGCGGCGGCCGCGCTGTGGATCCTGGGCACCGGCGGGCGTCTCGCCTTCCAGCTCTACGCCAACTACGGCGGTGGACCCTCGATCGTGCACTTCAGCTCTGCGCACGGGATCACCAGCGCCGAGGCGTGGACGGCTGCACTCATCCTCATGGCCCTCAGCGAGGTCGTAATGCGCACTGCGGTGTTGGCCTGGCGGGCCTACCAGGTGCACGGCACGTGGCCACTCCCTTCGACCGAGGCCCCCACGCGCCCCCGCTTGCGGACCACGGTCCTGACCGGCGTGCGGTCCATGATTGACAGCAGTGACCGCCCTCTTTCCTAATCCCAACGACGTCGGGCCCCGGTGGGGCACCCTGTCCAACGGCCTAACCCTCGCCGGGTTAGGCCTGTTGGTCTTTGGGGTCGTCACGGGGGTGCAGGGCACCGATACGAGGAGCCAGAAGCTGGCAGCTCTGGTGCTCCTGGTTGTGGCGGCACTCGCATGGGTGGCCTGGGTCGCCGTGCGCAACTCGGGCTCCGAGGCCGCTCTCGCCGCCTGCCTCGTCGTGATGGCTGCCGCAGGCGGGGCACTGGCGGCCTTCTCGCCGATCGCCCTCGTGTTCCCCGGCGTGGCGACGCTCGCCGCGGCCTCACGGTGGGCCCTGGTCCCCTCCGCAGCTGTCGGTGGCGTCGGCGTGCTGTCCGTGCTCGTAGCCACCGTGGCGAACGGCAACAATTTCGCCCTCGTGTCGGGCGGTCTGGCCGCGGCGTTCACGGGGGTCATGGTCGGGCTCACCCGGCGCCAGGCCGTCGAGCACGCGGATCAGGTGACGAGACTCGAGCTGGCGTCGGATCGGGCTGACGTGGAACGCACCCGGGCCGAGCTCCTGGGCGAGCGCAACCACCTGGCGCGTGAGCTCCACGACGTCCTCGCGCACACGCTGGCCGCACTGTCGCTCCAGCTCGAGGCGTTCGCCACGGTCGTCGACGCCGAGCCCGCAACGAGCCCGAAGATCCGTGAGCAGCTCGAGCGCACCCGTCAGCTCGTGCGCGAGGGCCTCGACGAGGCACGTGGCGCGGTGCGGGCGTTGCGAGATGATGCCGAGCCGCTCGAGCAGCGGCTGACCCGATTGGCCGAGCAGCATCAGGCCGCCTTCGTCACCTCGGGCGTCGTCCGCCCACTCGCACCCGAAACGGTGCTCGCCCTCTACCGGGTCAGTCAAGAAGCATTCACCAACGTGGTGAAGCACGCACCTGGCGCCGCGGCCTTCCTCAGCCTTGTTTTCGGTGTTGACCGCGTCACGGTCACCATCGAAAACGACGTTCCGGCACGCGACGGCGAGATCAATCCCCTCGGGCGAAGCGGTGGCGGCTTCGGGCTCCGTGGGATCTCCGAACGCGTCGCGCTGCTCGGCGGCGAGGTAGAGGCCGGTGCCGTGCCCGGTGGCTGGAGGGTCAGCGCGACCGTGCCGGTGCCCGAGGTCGCACCGGCAACCACACAAGGCACTGATGAGATGCTCGGCTCATGAGGGTCCTTATCGCCGACGACCAGCGGGTGATCCGCGAGGGCCTGGCCATCGTCGTCGGAGGTTTTCCCGAGACCGAGGTTGTCGGGGTGGCTGCAGACGGGGCCGAGGCGCTCGAGCTCGTGGCGTCGGCCGCACCCGACGTCGTTCTCATGGACCTCCGCATGCCGAACGTCGACGGTGTCGAAGCGACCCGCGCCATCCGGGAACGCCACCCCGGCGTCGCGGTCGTGGTGCTCACGACCTATGCCGACGACGACTCGATCGTTGCCGCGCTCTCGGCCGGTGCCGCCGGCTACCTGACCAAGGACGCCGCTCGCGACGACATCCGCCGCGCCATCGAGGCGGCCGCCGCCGGGCAGGCGGTGCTCGATCCGTCGGTCCAGGCCGCGCTGCTCAAGGCGGCCCAGCAGGGGGCGGCCCGGGGGGCGGCCCCCACCATTCCGCCCGACGGCCTGACCGACCGCGAGGTCGAGGTCCTCGCCCTGATCGCGTCGGGCCTCTCGAACCACGAGATCGCCGAGCGCCTGTTCGTGGCAGAGACGACGGTGAAGACGCACGTCAACCGGATCTTCGCCAAGACGGGCAGCCGTGACCGCGCCCAGGCGGCCGTCTACGCACATCGCCACGGGCTCGGCGACGGCCCGGCCGCCGCGCCAGGGGAGACAGCGGCGCCCTGACAACCGGCGTACGGCGTCGCGACGGCCTGATACCCTATGGGGGTATTGGGTATAGGACCCAGGAGACGGAGGGGGCCATGCGGCCGGGTTACATCGACAACAAGGAAGCGGTCCAGAAGCGGTTGCGCCGGGTGGAGGGCCAGGTGCGTGGCATCCAGCGCATGGTCGACGAGGATCGGTACTGCATCGAGATCCTCGAGCAGGTCTCCGCCGCGACCAAAGCCCTCCAGGCCGTCGCCCTGGAGCTGCTCGATGACCATCTCGCCCACTGTGTGTCCGACGCGGTGCGCAAGGGCGGTGACGAGGCGACCGAGAAGTTGAACGAGGCGTCCGCCGCCATCGGGCGACTGGTCCGCTCCTGATCACCATGCTGGCAACGGCCCCGTTCCTCCTCGACGTGGGGCGCTCGCTGCGCGAGGGGTTCTTCATGTTCTGGGTCACGTTGTGGCCCCTGATCCTCGGTTTCGGGCTCTCGGGCGCCGTGCAGGCCTTCGTGCCCCGCGACACGCTGCGCCGCAAGCTGGGTGACCACGGGCCGCCGGCCGTGGCGCGGGCAACGGTCTTCGGCATGGTCTCGTCCTCGTGCTCCTACGCGGCGTCGGCCATGGCCAAGTCGCTCTTCGTCCGGGGCGCCGATTACATCGCCTCGCTCGTGTTCATGTTCGCCTCGACCAACCTGGTCATCGAGCTCGGCATCGTGCTGATCGTCCTCATGGGATGGCAGTTCGCCGCCAGCGAGTTCGTCGGCGGCTTCATCATGATCGGCCTGCTGGCGACGCTCGGCGCGCTGTGGCTGCGCGGGCGCCTCGTCGTCGCGGCCCGGGCACGCCTGGAGCGGCAGGCCGATTCCGACGATCAGCACGCCCACGCCGGCGACGTCGCGGACGTGAATGGGACGACGAGTCTGCGCACCCAGGTGCGCTCGCCGGCGAAATGGGCGGACAGCGCCACCTACACGATGGCGGACCTCACGATGTTGCGACGCGATCTCTTCCTCGGCTACGTCGTCGCCGGCTTCCTGGCCGTCGTCGTGCCGACGTCGGCCTGGCAGGCGTTGTTCGTCACCGGCCATGGCTTCTGGACGAGCCTCGAGAACGTGATCGTGGGCCCGTTCATCGCCATCATCAGCTTCGTTTGCTCCATCGGCAACGTGCCGCTGGCGGCATCGCTGTGGCACGGCGGGATCTCTTTCGGGGGAGTGATCGCCTTCCTCTTCGCCGATCTGATCACGTTCCCGTTGCTCATGATCTACCGCAAGTACTACGGCACCCGGCTGATGCTGCGCATGCTCGTCGTGTTCTGGG
Organism: uncultured Acidimicrobiaceae bacterium; assembly: GCA_963777485.1. GTDB lineage: Bacteria > Actinomycetota > Acidimicrobiia > Acidimicrobiales > RAAP-2 > Bog-473. The sequence continues at coordinate 899,641 of CAVZQP010000002.1, forward strand.
CGCTGATGTCCACCGCAGCGCTCGTGACCGAGCTCATCTTCCACGCCGCCGGCGCCGTGCCGACGACCCGGCCGACCACCGTCGTGTCGACCGGCTTTTCGTGGAATTACACGACCTACCTGAACATTGTCTTCTTGGCGCTGTTCGCGCTCTTGTACTGGACGTACCGCAACCGAGAGCGGCTCGGCGCCGCCGGCCGCTACGCCCGGGATCCCGTCTGCGGGATGCAGGTGGAGATGGCGCATGCGCCGGCGTCGCTCGACCACGGCGACCAGCGTCTGTACTTCTGCTCGGACCATTGCGCCGGGCGCTTCGCCCAGCAGTCCGGCCCGGGCAACGTGCCCGCCCACGACACCGAGACGAGACGACCGCCGACACGGAGGAGGAACCCACGATGGACCCACAGCGCTTGATGGAGCGACTCGACGCCATGGTGTCGAACGGGCGCATCACCGACGAGGAGGCTGCGCAGTTGCGCGCCACCGAGGGCACGGCCGCCTTCGACGACGTCGTCGCACGCATCCGGGCCCGGCACGCGCAGGCGCATACGGACCCCGCGGTGGCCGACGGCACGATGAGCCGGGAAGAGGCGGACGGCTTGCTTGCGCGCGTCATTGCCGGCGAGCACTCCACCGAACTGCGCAAGCAAGTCCGCGGCAAGAATTGAGACGAGGTGGGCCGCCCCGTCCCGCCCGCCGGACCGGGGCCCGGCGGGACCGACCGGCGGGCAAGCCGAAGGTCGAGGCCGACCGCTAACGTGCCGTCCCTATGCCGGACTACGACGCGATCGTCATCGGGGCGGGCCACAACGGGCTGACGGCGGCCGTGGTGATGGCCCGCGGCGGCCTGCGGGTGCTGTGCCTCGAGAAGAACCACTTCATCGGCGGCATGGCGTCGACCACCGAACTGATCCGGGGCTACCGTTTCGAGCTCGCCGGCTCGATCCAGTTCCCGGTGCCCAACGAGGTCTACGAGGACCTGGAGCTGGCGGCGTGCCCGATCTACGAGCCCGAGGTCCAGTCCGCCAGCGTCGGCGACGGCGAGGGGCCGCTCATCCTCCTCTACTCGGATCCCGAGAAGCTGCTCGAGCACCTGGGCGAGACGCTCGGCATCGAAGCGGTGCTCGGCATGGCGGAGGTCGCGGCCTGGGCCGAGGCGCCGGCGCGTGCGATCGGTCGCTTCGACGTGCGCCAGCCGCCGAAGTCGCTCGACGAGATGTGGGCCAGTGCGTCGAACGAGGCCGAGCGGGAGAACATCCGGCTCGCCATGTTCGGCAGTGTCATGGACGTGGTCGACCGGTACCTGCCCGACCCCGTCAAGCACGCGCCGGTGCGCAGCATGCTTGCGTTCCTGGCGGTCAACTCGACCTACCGGGGGCCGTATTCGCCCGGCAGTGCCTTGTGCCTGGCGTTCGCGTTGGCGTCGCCCGGCACGGCGACGATGTCGAAGGTGCGCGGCGGCCTGGGGACGATCGCGGAGCACCTGCTGGCGTTGTTCGAGCGCCATGGCGGCGAGCTGCGCCGCCACGTCAAGGTCTCGCGCATCGTGACGGAAGGCGGCGCCGTGCGCGGCGTCGAGCTCGGCGAGGGCGAGGTCGTGACCGCGCCGGTCGTGGTGTCGAACCTCGACCCCACCGCGACGTTCTGCGGGCTGCTCGACGCGGACACGCTACCCGAGGGCTTCACGCAGCGGGTCGGGGCGATCGATCACCGCGCCGCCTACTTCCAGGCGCACTTCGCGCTGAGCGGCTTGCCGGAGTACCGAGCGCCCTACGAGGCGCTGAACGGCACCGGGTGGGGGCGCAACGTGACATTCTTCGGCACCGCGGAGGAGATGCAGCGCGACTTCGAGGGCTGCATGCGCGGCGAGGTGCCGGCGTCGCCTTCGTTCAACCTGCAGATCCCGACGTTGGACGATCCCTCACTGGCGCCCGAGGGCATGCACGCGGCGTCGTCGTTCGCGTTCTATCTGCCGGTGGCGAGCGACCGGGAGACACAGAACCGGCTGCGCGACGAGATGGCGGAGCGCATCGTGGCCAAGATCACGGCGGTGGCGCCGAACTTCCCCGACCTGATCGAGCGGCAGCTGAGCTATCCGGCCTTCACCTACGAGTTGATGTTCGGCTGCACGGGCGGCGACTTCTGCCACGGGCTCCTGCAGCCGGAGTTCATGGGGCCGTTTCGGCCCGGGCCGCGGGGGTGGGCGGACAACCCGGTGCCGGTCGAGGGTTTGTATCTGTGCGGCGCGGGATGCCACGGCGGGCCCGGGGTCACGTTCATCCCCGGCTACAACGCGGGCTACGCGGTCTTGGAGGGTGCGGGGGCGGCCGGGGGCGTCGCGGCGGCCGCTTCCTGAGCGAGCGCCTTGTTGTAGCGCCACTGGCGCTCCATGAAAGCCAGGAAGAACGCGATGGACATGGCCAGGCTCGTGAAGAGGCTCATCACGAAGAAGATCCACGCCCATTTGAGGCCGCGGCGGCTGCCGTCGACGATCGTCCAGAGCGGCATGAGGACGAGGTTGACGATCACGTAGTCCTGGGCGGCGGAGTCGGCGGCCCAGTTGGTGAACAGCATCTTGGTGTAGTTCCAGTAGTTGGCGTCGTGGTAGGTGTGCGTGTAGCGCACGTTGAAGTACCAGCCGAGCACGATGGAGATGAGGCCGACCAAGTAATAGGTGCCCTCGAGGAAGGAGACGCGGCCGGCGGCGTTGCCGGCGGTGAAGAGGTGGCGGTTCGCGTAGAAGGCGACCGCCGTGGTCGCGATGCCGAGAATGCCGGTAATCAGCAGCTGCGCCGTCATGTCCGTCCTCCCCTGTGCCTCTGCGTGCCGGTGCTGGTGCCGACACCATAAGCCCGGCCGGCGGTCACCGCCCGGAGAACGCCGGAGTGTTCTCGCTACAGCAACTCGAGAACGCGCTCGGGCGGGCGGGCGATCACTGCCTTGTCGCCGACGACGAAGATCGGCCGTTCGAGCAGGATCGGGTGGGTGGTGATGGCCTCGAGCAATTGGTCGGCGGTGGCGTTCTCGAGGCCGAGCTCGGCGTAGACGGCTTCGCCCGTGCGCATCATCTGGCGCGGGTCGTCGATCGTGAGCATCGTCATCAGCCGCCGCAAGTCGGCGATGGTCGGAGGCTCTTCGAGATAGCGGACTTCATCGGCCTTGACGGCGTGCTCGTCGAGGATGGCGAGCGCCGAGCGGCACTTGGAGCACTCGTAGTTGACGTAGAGCCGTGTTTCGTTCTCGGGGGCCACGGCGGCCAGGATAGGAGGGCGGCACTCCTCAGCCCGACGCGCCCTGTGCACCCGACGACGGGGGCAGCTCCGCCAGCACTTGGCTCCAGGAGTACAGCAGCGAGTGCGCGGGTGCTCCCGCCACGGCGAGGGTGACGGCCATGGACGTGCCGCCGTTGTCGCCCCCATGGTGGTCGCCCGCGTTGTCGATCGCCGCGCCCATCACGAGGTTCGGGCCCGAGCCGAAGTCGTCGAGGATGCCCTTGCGGTGCCCCCAGCAACCGGCGGCCCCCCGATGGAGACAGTCGAGGTTGCCGCTGTTGTAGCCGTCGTCGTACATCCAGCCGTAGACCGCATCGAGCCCGTTGGAGGACCCCCCGGCCCACTCGGCGTCGTCGAGGACGTAGCCCGAACCGGGGTCGGGCGGGTCGTTGGCGTCGTTGGCGCCCTTTTGCGCGTTGGCGTTCAGACCGGAGGTGAGCCCGCTGAACGCAGGGAGCCCCCGGTCGGCCCGTTCGAGATTGACCGCGACGAAGAGCTGGTCCGGGATGCTCAGCTGGGCGAATCCGGCCGGGAGCACCATGGGGCGGACGCCCTCGAGCGCGTGCGCGTGGTTGATGGCGCCGAGCGCGGCGTTTATGCACGCGTCGGAGTTGTCCACTCCGTTGCCGGCGCAGACACGGGTGAAGTCCGGATCCGGTTGCACGTTGCGGGTCGGGTCGGGGACCCCGGCGTTGGACTCGGATGCAGGGAGGGACTTCAGGGGCCGCAGCGCGGCGGTCCTGGTGGCGGCGAGCGCATTGCCCCATGTGTAGACGAGAGTGCCCGGACGTGGAGCGACGGCGAGCGTCGCGGCCAAGGACGAGCCGCCCCGGTCGCCCTGCGACGTGTCGCCGTTCGCGTCGTACGCCGCGCCCATTACCAGCGGGCGTGAGCGGAAACGCTGGAGCACGATCTGGCGGTCGGCCCAACAACCCGCCGACCGCGTGTTCGAACAGTTCGGCACCCCGCTGTTCGGTCCGTCGTTGTACAGCCACTGGTAGTCAGCGTCGAGACCGTTGTCGACGGCGCCGATCCATTCGGCCCCGACCGTGGTGTAGGTGCGACCGGGCCGGGGCGGCAGGTCGGCCGCGGCGGCACCCTGCTGCGCGTTCGAGTCGAGCGCGGCGGACAAGCCGGCGAAGGGTGCGAGCCCCCGGTCGACTCGTTCGCGGTTGAGCACCACCAACAGCTGCTCGGGCACAGTCAACTGCGCGAAGCCGGATGGCAGGAACATCGGTCCCAGTCCCTCACGGGCCCGGGCGGCATCGATGGCAGCCAATGTGAGGCGGATGCAAGTACTCGACGAGTCCTCGCCGACCGGCGCGCAGGAGTTGGTGTAGTCGGGCGTGGGCGCGATGGACTTGGACGGGTTGGCAAGGGTGTTCGTCCCGCTCTTCGGCCCCGACGAACAAGCGGCCAGCGCGGCCCCTACGAGCAGTAGGGAAGCGATCGCGGCGATCGATCGGCCCCCGCGGCGCCGGCTCCGGGCGGCGCAGGTCACGTCGTCGGTCGCCCCCATCAGGAGCCCAAACGTAGCCAGCGGCCATGAGCGGTCGACCGCGCGTCGCCTGGCGCGCGGGTGTGGGGCGCTCAGGACGAAGAGCGCAGGGCCCGCGGCTTGGCCGCCACGCCCAGGGTGAGCCAGCTCCACGGCTTGGGGCCTTGCACGTAGCGCTGTTCGTTGCGTTGCATGACGAACCCGGACTCCTCGAGGAGCGACGACGGGTCGCGGGTCAGGTGACAGCCGTCGGCCAGCCGGCGCTGGAACGGCTCGATCCGGTGTTGCCACTTGGCCACGCCCGGATCGGGCGACAGCCCGTGCTCGAGGAAGTGCACGGTGCCGGCCGGCTTGAGCACCCGCAGGAGCTCCGCCAACGCCTGAGACGGGTCGGGCACGGTGCACAGCGTGAAGGTGCAGAGCGCGGCGTCGCAGCTGTCGTCGTCGAGAGGCAACTCCTGGCCGTCGAGCCCGACGTGTTCGACGCGGGCAGACGCCTCGCGTATGCGGCGTTCGGCACGTTGGCGCGCCACCCGCGCCGGCTCGACCGCCAACACGTCCTGGACCTCGGGCGGATAGTGGGGAAGGTTCAGCCCCGAGCCGAATCCGATCTCGACCACGCGACCCGAGAGGCCCTCGGTCGCGCTCGCCCGGTACTTGTCGAACCCGCTGGTGCCGAGGGTCCATTCGACGAGCCGAGGTACGACCTGCTCGTTGTAGAAGCCCACGGTCCCGACGCTACCCCCGTCCCTGGGGAAGAATCACCGGCATGGAGATCTACGGCAGTGCACTCGTGACCGGCGCCAGCCGCGGCATCGGCCGGGCCGTCGCGCTCGAGCTGGCGGCCCGCGGGTTCGACACCGTTGCGACCATGCGGGACCCCGCAGCGGGATCGGGCATGGCGGACGCGGCGGCCGGGCACCTCGAGGTACGCCGGCTCGACGTCACCGATCGCGCCACCTTCGACCTGCCGGACGACCTCAGGGTGCTGGTCAACAACGCGGGGGTCGACACCCCGTACCTCCCCGTCGAGCACGCGGACATCGGCGACTGGCGCCGCATGTTCGAGACCAACGTGTTCGGCACCGTCGCACTCACCTCTGCGGCGATCCCGACTCTGCGCAACAACCGTCCGTCGGTAGTCTGTACGGTCACGTCGTCGTCGATCATTGCGGCCGTACCGTTCTTTTCGGCGTACCGCGCCTCGAAAGCCGCTGCGTCCGCCTTTTGCGACAGCCTGCGCGTGGAGGTGGCGCCGTTCGGGATCCGGGTGGTCGAAATCATGCCGGGCCCCGTGGACACCGACATGTTCCGCTTGAGCACGGGTGATCCGGATGCAACGCGGTTCCCCCGGTACCGGGCCCTCGCCGATGTCGCCGGTGCGCTACGGCGCGCCCACGCGGACCCGCGGGTAGTCGACCCTGCCGCGGCAGCCTCGGCCATCGTCGACGCGATCGTGGACCAGTCGGGACCCATGCGTTACGGCTGCGACCCGGTGTCCCACGAGCTCATCGACCTGTGGCGCCAGAGCGACGACGAAACGGTGTTCGCGCTGACCGGCCAGTCGCTGCTCGACCAGGTTGCACCGGAAGGGGACGGCCGAGCCGGGTTGTGAACAGACGCGTGTCGTCAGTCGGCGGTGCGTGGCGGATCGTCGAGCTGGTAGAGCACCGATTCCAGGACCTTGCGGCGCTGCCGCAGGCCCTCCCGGTATTCGGCGTTGTCGGTACCGGCGATCTCATTGCTCAGATCGCTCAGCGAGCTCTCCAGCGTTCGGTGGAGTTCGGCACCTTGTTCCTCGGAGATTTCGATGAGCATGTTCTCCTCCAAACTCGAGAAGCCGTCATGTGTGTACTTCCCACGGCATCGATGTCCTCGAAGGGCTACGCCTCGTGTCGTTCCCAGCGGGCTACGTTCGGCTTCCGACAGAAAGGTCGCAGTGCAGCTCGACGTCGTTTTCGCCACGTTCCCGATCATCTTCCTGGGCGAGCTCCCGGACAAGACGATGTTCGCGTCGTTGGTGCTTTCCACCCGCGGCCGGCCCGTCATCGTGTGGCTCGGTGCTGCCGCGGCTTTCGCGGTGCACGTGGTCATCGCGGTCACCATCGGCGTCGCCATCTTCCACCTCCTGCCGCACCGCGCGGTGCAGGCGATCGTGGCCGCGATGTTCTTCACGGGGGGCGTGCTCGCACTGCGAGAAGCGAGGAAGCAGCGCGACGAGGAGGCCTTGGTCGAGCGCGAGGTGGCATCACATCGGCGCGTCGCGGTTACCGCGTTCGTGGTCATCTTCCTGGCCGAGTGGGGCGACCTCACGCAGATCCTCATGGCCAACCTGGCCGCGCACTACCACGATGCGCTCTCGGTGGGGGTCGGCGCGCTCCTGGCCCTCTGGGCGGTGGCCGCGCTCGCCGTGGTCGCCGGCCAGAGCGTCCTGCGGTTGGTCAACATCGCGACGGTCCGGATCGTGACCGCCGTGGTGCTGTTCGCCCTTACGGGATGGGCCGTGTGGGAGGCCGTCCGTTGAACACGCCGTCGGCCCCTGGGCCGCGTCTCACGGCTCGGGCAGGTCGCGGAGGGCCTCGCCCAGCTCGCGGCGGTGGGACAGGCCCAGCTTCTGGTACACGCGGTGGAGCCGGTTCTCGACCGTCCGCACGGAGAGGTGCATGACCTCGGCGATTTGCTTGTCCGTGCTGCCCGAGGCCGCCTGTAGCGCCGTGTCGAGCTCGGCCGGGGTGAGCTGGGCCCGGACCCCGATGGCGCGGACGAACGGAGTCACGGCGCGCTCGCAACGCGACAGCAGGCGGGCAGCGCGTTGCTGGCTGGACGCCGCCTCGCGGGACATGCCGGCCCGCAGGAGGTGCACGGCCGACTCGCCGAGTGACTCGGCGGCGTAGAGGTTCGCGCCGAGGGCCTCGAACTGCGCCGCTGCTTCCTCGAGCCCGCGGCTGTCCCGGCGTGCTGCACCCAACGCATACGCGAGCCGGGCCGCTGTCAGCTCGCCGTCAACGCGTTCGGCGAGCTCGCCGAGCTGGTCGACGACCTGGCGGGCCCGTCCCATCCGGGCCAGTCCGTGGAGCGCCTCGGTCGCGCCCAGCAGGTCGCCCACGTCGGCACCGAGGTCCGCCGCCGCTTCGAGGTGCTGTCGGCCGGACGCCATGTCGCCGCCGGCGGCACGGACCCAGGCCCGGGCCTGCAGGACGTCGACCTCGTAGGACAGGTCGGTCGGCAGGGCGAGTGCGTCGAGTTCGACCAGCGTCTCGGCGGACTTGGCCGCGTGCCCGGCGAGTGCCAACGCCCTGGCGCACAGCGTGTAACAGCGGCGTGCCGGCACCGTGAGGCCCAGATCGATGAAGGCCCCGGTTGCGCTGGCCGCCTGCAGGAATGCGCTTTGGACACGGCCCTGTTCGAGGCGGAGGGCACCGAGGACAGCGGCTACGACGGCGCCCTCGGGCGACGCGGCGGCGACGGTGAGGTCGTTGCGCACGCCGTCTATGAGCGCATCGGCCTCGTCGAAGCGACCGAGCCCGATGAGGGTGAGGGCGCGGTTGGAGAACGGGCTCCACAGTTCAGTCCCGACCGGGTGCTCCGTGGCCGGGTCCGGACCGAGCACACGTAGCGCCTGTTCCATGGCCCCGGTGCGGGTGAGCAGCTCGCCGATGACGGCATGCACGCTGGAGGGCATCGCGGAGGGGCCCTGCTTCAGCGGGACGGGCACGGTCTCGAGGGCGGCAGCCGGGCCGTGCAGGGCGCCCTCCATTGTCAGGCGCCGGGCCAGCAGCTCACCGCGCCAGGCCCCGTCGGTGGCCGTGTTCAACAAGGATTCGATCGCCGACACGTCGGCCAATCCGCGCGCGAAGTAGGCCAGGTCGAAACGCAGCAGCGCGACCCGGATGCTCTCGGTGTCGTTCGCGGCCTGGCGATCCAGCACGTCGAGCGCGTCGGCCGCTTCGGCGTCGCGGCCCTCGAGGTGCGCTGCCTCCGCCGCCAGGAGCTGCGCTTCGAATCCCTCGCCCTGTTCCATTGCCGCCAGCGCCAGACGCTCGGTCAGGGCAAAGTCGCGACGGTCGCGGGCCGCTTTCGCGCCGGCGAGCAGCAGGTCCGCGTCCGCACCGCCGCCGACGAGGCGCAGGGAAGCGAGGAGCAACGTGTCCTCCTGCCGGCTCGTTCCCGACGCCTCGGCGAGGGCCCGGGCGAGCTCGCGCTCGCGGCGGGGGCTGATGCCCGCACGCACGACGTCGGTGAGGACGGAATTGGCCAGCTGAACCTGGAGGCGGCGGCCGTCCATGGAGCTCGTCAAGAGCCCTTTGTCCTCGAGTGCTTCGACCGCGGCGCGTTCGGTCAGCTCGTCGAGGGCGGGTTGGGCCAAGGGCTCACCGATGGCCGTCAGTTCCAGGGCGCGGCGTTCCGCCTCGCTCAGGCGACCGAGACGGAGGTTCATGAGCTCGACGAGGCGAGGCGTCGGTTGGAGGGGACCGCGCACGCGCCAGACGCCGCTTTCGTCCGTCAGCGCCCGGCTCTCGAGCGCGCCGGCAATGACCTCCCGCACGAAGAGCGGGTCGCCCCGTGTGTATTCCCCGACCAGGCGCACCGAGGCGGCGTCGATGGGGCCACCGAGCACGCGCCGGAGCAACTCGTCGATCTCGTGGTCGCCGAGCGTCGACAGTTCGATGCGCGTCGCGTCGTGGTCCTTCCACAGCACCACGGTCGGATCGGCGAACCTCTCGACGGCCGGGCCGGCGGTGGGAATGCACGCGACGACGGTGGCCGTCGCGTTGATGGACAGCTGTTGCATCAGCATCGAAGACCCGTCGTCGAGCAGATGCGCGTCGTCGACCAGAAGCAGGAGTGGTCGACCCTCGGCGGTCGCGACGAGCTCCCGCGCGTAGTAGCGGAGCAGGTCCCCCTGGGCCCCGGGCCCGACGGCGGCCAGGCCGGGCGGGAGGAGGGAGGCAAAGGCGCCGAAGGAATACGAGCGCGCCTCCTCGGTGCCCGACACGAAAGCGACCGACACGCCCTGGTCCTGTGCGAACTCGGCGCCCGCCCGGGCCAACGCGGTCTTGCCGCTGCCCGCGGGGCCCACGATCACGGCGCCGCGGCGCTCGCGGATTGCCTCCCTCAGAAGTTGCAGCTCTCGAGAGCGACCGGCAAGGGGCCACGGACCCGCGACGACGCGCGGCTCAACGGGTGTCCCGCCGACATCGAAAGCCATCCGCAAATCCCCCTCGATAATCGAGAGATCTATTTTCGCCCAACTACCTTGTAATTACGATAGGGCACACGCAGGTTGCAGGGGGGTCTTTCGGCCCTTTTTCCCTGGTTCTGGCGACGAACCTGCAACCTCACCCTGTTTCCTGCAATTGAACACGCCGACCGACGTTCCGTCACGCCCTTGGCAAGGCTCGGCGCGCGGCGGAAGTGTGGAGAACGTACGGCACACGCGAAGGGATCCTCTGCCGAGCGGCCTCGAGGCGCTAAGAAGAGGCTCGATGAGGGCGGGATTGGCGCAACGGGTATTGGGAGCGGTCGTGGCATCCGCGCTCATCGCGTTGGCCATGCCGGTGCACGCGGCCGGTGCAGCGGCCAGCGGACCCGCCTTCTACACCTGGCAGGCACCCGGCGGGGCGGGGACGGCCGGGGCCAAGGTGATTGCGCTCACGTTCGACGACGGGCCCAGTCCCTATACGCCGGCCGTGCTCTCGGTCCTGCAGCAGTACCACGTGCCGGCGACGTTCTTCGAGATCGGCGACGAGGTGACGCGGTACCCGCAGTACTCGCAACTCCTGACGACCGCCGGCTACCCCGTCGAGAACCACACCTGGAACCACCCCGACCTGACGACGCTTTCGGCCGGCGCGGTCGGCGCGCAGATCGACATGACCCAAGCCGAGATCCGGGCCGTCACCGGCACGACACCACAGTGCCTACGCCCTCCCTACGACGCGTTCAACGCGACCGTGCTGAACGAAGTCGCCGCTCGCGGGATGACGACGATGAGCTACTCGGTCGACTCCAAGGACTGGACGCGTCCGGGAGCCGGCGCGATCGTGCAGGCCGTCGTCGGCGCCGCGTTCCCAGGGGCCGTGGTCGGCATGCACGACGGTGGAGGTGACCGCTCCGAAACGGTGGCCGCGTTGCCCCAGATCATCACCCAGCTGCGCGCCAGGGGTTACGGGTTCGTCTCGGTCTGCGGCAACAGCAATTTGGGACCGCAGGTGACGGCGACGTACGGCTTCGGTGACGCGCCGACGCCGGGATCGCCGATCACCTCGAACCTGCCGCTCGTGGGCGCCGCGCTTGCCGGGACCGGCTCACCGTCGAGTGGTTACTGGGAGGTCGCCTCCGACGGGGGGATCTTCTCGTTCGGCACCGCGGCGTTCCACGGCTCCATGGGCGGCCAGCCGCTCAACGAACCCATCGTCGGCATAGCCGCGACGCCCGACGGCAACGGCTACTGGGAGGTCGCCTCCGACGGGGGGATCTTCTCGTTCGGTACCGCGGCGTTCCACGGCTCCATGGGCGGCCAGCCGCTCAACGAACCCATCGTCGGCATAGCCGCGACGCCCGACGGCAACGGCTACTGGGAGGTCGCCTCCGACGGGGGGATCTTCTCGTTCGGCACCGCGGCGTTCCACGGCTCCATGGGCGGCCAGCCGCTCAACGAACCCATCGTCGGCATAGCCGCGACGCCCGACGGCAACGGCTACTGGGAGGTCGCCTCCGACGGGGGGATCTTCTCGTTCGGCACCGCGGCGTTCCACGGCTCCATGGGCGGGCAGCCGCTCAATGCACCGATCGTCGGCATGGCTCCGGGCCCGCCGGGCAGTGGGTACTGGGAGCTGGCTGCGGACGGCGGCGTGTTCTCGTTCGACGTGCCCTTCTACGGCTCGCGCGGTGGCCAGTCGCCGGTGGATCGGTTTTTCGCCATGGCGGCGACACCTGACGGCGGCGGGTACCTGCTGGCGGGCCAGCACCCTCCGCCCTGAGGCGACTGGTGCCACCAAACGGGTGCGGGCCGGCGGGCGCCTATGCCGCGGCGGCCGGGGAGAACCGGTAGCCGATTCCCCGCACGGTGGTGATCCACCGCGGGCTCTCGGGATCGGTCTCGATCTTGAGCCGGACCCGGCGTACGTGTTCGGTGACGGTGGAGCATCCCTGCCAGCGGCTGGTCGAGCCCCACACCCGTTCGAGCAACTCCTCGCGGGTGAACACACGGCCCGGGCTCGTGGCCAGGAAGGCCAGCAGGTCGAACTCCTTACGGGTCATCGTGATCTCGTCCCCTCCGAGGGTGACCGTGCGGGTCCCGTGGTCGATCACGAGGCCGCCCAGGTCCAACGTCGTCGTCGGCGTGGCGCTGCCGCGGCGCATCACCGCCCGGACCCGAGCCTCGAGCTCGGCCATGGAGAAGGGCTTGTCGATGAAGTCGTCCGCCCCCAAATTGAGCAGCCGGACACGATCCTGTTCCGAAGCCTGGCTTGAGCAGACGATGACGGGCACCGTGCTGCGGCGGCGGATCTTCGTCAGGACGTCGGCGGTGCCACCGTCCCGGTCGAGGTCGAGGACCACGAGGTCCGCCTCCTGGCGGAAGACCGCCCGCAAGGAGCTCGCCATGGTGTCCGCCTCGATCACGCGGTAGCCGGAGTGCTCGAAGAAGCGGCGTAGCGCCGCGCGGAAGGCGTAGTCGCTCTCCGCCACGAGGATCGTCCGGGTGGTCGTCACCGGACCTGACCCGAAGCCCGGCTTGGGAGCGTTCGGGTGGTGGCCCTCGTGCAACGGCACCCTGGTGTGCAGGTCGAGCGACGTCATGAACGCTCCTCCCCGTGACTCTGTGCCGCACTGCCATGCCGACGGTGCCGGCATGGCGACCCGAGCATCATGTGGACTTCCCCCTCATCACTCCTGCACGTTGTGCGCAGGACTCTGTGACGCGCGGCAAACCCGGCCCGATTCGGTCCCGCCGCGTTGGGTTCGCTTTCCGTCGAAATCAAGTGTCGTCAACGCGTCGGCCCAGCTCAATAGGTCTTATGGACCAATGTTGTGGTGGCGTGGTGCAGGCGTGGTGCGGAATTGGTGCGGTGCGATCAACCGCCGGACCGGTCGGCGAGGACCGGGTTGGCGTCCGAGGAAGTTACGGAGCGCAGAAGCGGTACCCGATGCCGCGAGCGGTGGCGATCCAGCGCGGCGTGTTCGGGTCGTCTTCGATCTTGAGCCGGATCCGGCGGACGTGCTCGGTGACCGTCGAACAGCCTTGCCATTCATCGGTCGACGCCCACACTCGCTCGAGGAGGTCCTGGCGTGAGAACACCCGTCCGGGCGAAGCCGCGAGGAAGGCAAGAAGGTCGAATTCCTTGCGGGTCATGGGCACGACCGTCTCGGCCTTGGTGACCGCGCGGGTGTCGCGGTCGATCACGAGGTCGCCGTAGTGGAGGAGCCGGTTCGGTGGCGTCTTGGCGCCCCGGCGGAGCACCGCCCGGACCCGCGCCTCGAGCTCGGCGAACGAGAACGGCTTGACCACGAAGTCATCCGCCCCCAGGTCGAGCGAGCGAATGCGCTCGCTTTCGGAGTCACGTCCAGAGCACACGATGACGGGCACGGCGCTGTCACGCCGGATCTTGGCCAGGACTTCGAGCCCGTCCACCCCGGGCAGCCCGAGGTCCAGGATGACCAGGTCGGCCGAGCTCTGGAACACCGCCCGGAGCGACGCCGGGCCGTCCGCCGCCTCGGTCACCCGGTAACCGGCGCGATCGAAGTACTGGTGTAGGGCCAGCCGGCAACTGTGGTCGTCCTCAGCAATAAGGATCCTGCGGTCGGCTCCGAGACGCTCCGGCACGTCGCGCGCCGGGGAAGGAGAGTCCGTCGTGCCATGACGGAAGCCGTCGCGGTGTCGTGTCCGCTCCAAGTCCATCGAGATCGTCACATGGATTGTCTCGGCCCATGATCGGCCGCGCTTGAGAGCGACGCGGGTGCCGATAGGTCGCTTTTTGTGAGTTTTGGTGGGAAATTGCGACGTGCGCACGAGTGCCCGGCGACCAAAGAACGAGGGACGACGGCGAACAGTTCGGCGGCCGCTCGCACGAGCCGACGCGTGCCGCACGCATAGGTGACGTGGGTGGGGCCGGATCCGCATGGGCCGAAAGGACCATGGGCGTGCACGGAGCTACGCCCCGCGGTCGAGGTCTTTCCGGGCCCGCTCAAGGTCGGATCAGACAGGCGCGCGGCCACTCCATATCCGGTTTGCGGCAACCAAGCCGGCCGCCCGATTGGGTCAATTGGGCGCCCCGTTTCTGCAACCAACTGACAACGAAGAGGCAACCTACCAGGTAAAACAGAGCGAAATAGAGTGGTAGCTACTCCTGAACGACCGCATTGAGCATGGTCAAATAGGAACACCTCATTGAAGGCGTGGTGCCTGTCGGAGGCTCCACAATGAGGGAGGGGGATAGGTGGCAACAACGATGCTTGCAGGCTCCGCTACATCGGAGACGACAGAAGAGGGCGTCAGCCGCGTTTGGTCCGAGTTCAAACGGACCGGCGCACGGGAACTGCGCAACCAATTGATCGAGCACTACTCGCCGTTCGTGAAGTACGTGGCGGGACGGGTCATGTCCGGCTTGCCCCGCCACTTCGACGAGGACGACCTGACGAGCTACGGCATCATCGGGCTCATCGACGCCATTGAGCGGTTCGAGCTGGACCGCAATCTCCGTTTCGAGACCTACGCCATCCCCCGCATCAAGGGCGCCATCATCGACGAGTTGCGGTCCATCGACTGGGTGCCCCGTTCCGTGCGCAGCAAGGCCCGCGCCGTCGAGCAGGCGGTCACCCACCTGGAGACGACGCTACGGCGTACGCCGACCGAGGCCGAGGTCGCCGACGAGCTCGAGATGTCCTCGGCCGACTTCCACACGGCCATGCGCAAGATCTCCTCGACCGGGGTCATGGCCCTCGACGAAGTGCTTCGTGGCGGCAGCGGTGATCGAGCGGATCGCTCGACCCTTGGCGAGTCTCTGCCCGATCGTTCCTTCGGACCCGTGGACACGTTCGAAGCCAAAGAGTCCAAGCAGGCGTTGCTCGACGCGGTCGAGGCCATGCCCGAGCGGGAACGTACCGTTCTCACGATGTACTACTACGACGGCATGACGCTCACGGAGATCGGCTCCGTCCTCGGTGTCACCGAGAGCCGGGTCTGCCAGATCCACACCAAGGCGCTGCGGCAGCTTCGCTCGAGACTGGCGGACCGGCCCGACGGCCAGGAGTCGCGGCGTCTGGGCCGTGAAGCGCCCCAGCGTGTGTCGAGCGTCCGCACGGTCGCCGCCGGGCGGCGCGAAGCCCTGGCGCTCGCCAGCTGACGAACCCAGGCCCGTAGGCACCCGCCGGCCTGTCGCCGGCGCCACATCCGGTTCCGCTCTCGCTCGCAGCCCCACGGCAGCGTCCGGCCGGAAGCACCGGTACGGTACCCATCCGAACCACCAAACTCGGATGACAGGGGACGCGCCATGCCTTTGCACAAGAGGGAATCGGTCCGCGAAGGGATGCTCGACTCCCTCTACGCGGACCGCGAGCTCCATTCCCGACTGCCCGCCGGCCGCTGTCCCTCCAAGGAGATGAGGTCCGAAGAGGCATTCCAGGCCATCGTCGACGAGCTGATGCTCGATGGCAACGCCCGCCAGAACCTCGCCACCTTCTGCCAGACGTGGGAGGAGCCTGAGATCCACCGGTTGATGGACATCGCCATCGACAAGAACCTGATCGACAAGGACGAGTACCCCCAGACGGCCGAGCTCGAGCGACGGTGCGTGCACATGCTGGCCGACCTGTGGCACGCGCCCGAGACGGCCCAAGCAGTGGGGTGTTCGGCCATCGGCTCCTCCGAGGCCTGCATGCTGGGCGGCATGGCGGCCAAGTGGCGCTGGCGGGCCAAGCGCAAGGCCGCCGGCAAGCCGGCCGACAACCCCAACATGGTCTGCGGGCCGGTCCAGGTGGTCTGGCACAAGTTCGCCAAGTACTGGGACGTGGAGATGCGGGAGATCCCGATGTCGCCGGGCCGCTACTGCATGGACGTCGAGCAGATGCTCGAACGGATCGACGAGAACACCATCATGGTCGTGCCCACGTTCGGCGTGACCTACACCGGCGCTTACGAGCCGGTGCTCGAGCTGTCCCAGGCGCTCGACCAGCTCCAGGAGGAAAAGGGTCTCGACATCGACATCCACGTGGACGGCGCCAGTGGCGCCTTCCTCGCCCCGTTCTGTGCCCCGGACATCGAGTGGGACTTCCGCGTCCCACGGGTGAAGTCGATCAGCACCTCGGGCCACAAGTTCGGGCTGGCGCCTCTCGGGGTGGGCTGGGCGCTCTGGCGCGACGAGGCGGAGCTGCCCGATGACCTCATCTTCCACGTCACCTACCTGGGCGGCGACATGCCGGTGTTCCAGATCAACTTCTCGCGTCCGGCCGGCCAGATCGTCGCCCAGTACTACAACTTCGTCCGCCTCGGCCGGGACGGGTACCGCAACGTGCACGATGCCTGTTACCTGACAGGCAAATTCCTGGCGCACGAGGTTGCCAAGCTCGGGCCGTTCGAGATGCTGTGCGACTCGGACCCCCAGACCGGGATCCCGTCGGTGGCGTGGCGCATCCGCGAGGGCGAAGACCCCGGGTACACGCTGTACGACGTGGCCGACAGGCTGCGCAACCGCGGGTGGCAGGTCCCGGCCTATCCGCTGACCGGCTCGGTGTCCGACGTCTCCGTTCAGCGCATCCTGGTGCGCCAAGGCGTCAGCCGGGACCTGGCGACACTGCTCCTCGACGACATGACGCAGGCGATCGCGCACTTCGACCGCCATCCGGTCTCGGTGTCGATGACCAAGGAGGAGTCAGGGGGCTTCAGCCACCTGTAGGCGACGCGGGCGTGGCCGGCGCGGCCGGACCGGGGTCCGTCACGCTGACGGCCCAGTCGACCGCGATGACCCGGCGCCGCAGGAACCGCGGCCGGCCGACCCGGGCGGCACGGTCCGTCGTCCAGGGCGCGGGGAACGCGAACGTGAGGCCCGCCAACGACCGTACGGCAGGCTCGTAGCTCGACCGGATCCACGCGAAGCGTCGCCACGCCTCCTCCGTGCGGTCGGCTGCGACGCCGAGGATGGGCGCGAGGGCCGCCATGGCCTCGTCGTACTCGGCGCGGGTGATCGTGATCGGGGCAGCGGGCTCGTCGAAGTGACCGACGATCTCGGCGATCCCCATCGGCTCGCCGATGGGGATGGACGCGGCGCGCGCCACGCGGACGAAGCCCGGCATGCCGTAGACGAGCACCATCATCGGGCCCTTCTCGACCTCCTCGAAGGACTCGGCCATCTGCGTCTCCGACGAGGAGAGTACGAGCGCGGCCGCGTCTAGCAGCGTGCCGATGGTCGCCACCCACGAGTGGGCCCGGTGTGTCTCGGGGAAGTACGTGAGGATCGGGAACGAGGTGTGGGTCTGCTCGATGTCGAGGATCCATTCCGACTGGTTGCGCCAGAACTCCAAGCTGTCCAGGGCCCCGACGCGCTGGAGGGTCAGCAGGAGGGTGACGACCGCCGGAGGCGCACCGGCGATGGGCCGGAGCCGGACGATGCCCTTCTCCCGCGCGTTGTACGCCCCGTAGATCGTCGGCAGGTAGCTGATCAGGAGGGCGACGAGCCCGAGCCCGATGGTCGCCTCGATGAACGCCAGCCAGATCCGTCCGGTCCCACTCGGCTCGGCGAACCCGAGCGTCGTCAGCGAAGAGCCGCTGATCTCGAAGGACCGCTGCCAGGTCAGCGATCCGGTGCCCCAGAAGATGAACGTGAAAGCGACGACCATGGTCAGCATCCACACCAGCGGGAGGCTGACCAGTGCGACCGGCGCGTACAACGACCGGAGCGCGATCGCCCGTTCTCGGGTCCGCGACCGGTGGACGAGCAGGCGATGGACGACGGCGAACACCGCCTGCGCCAGGCGCGGGAAACCCTCCTGCGGCAGCACGACCGTCTTGAGCGCGGAGCCGAGGATGGCAAGGGCCAGGACGGCCCCGAAGATGACGGAGAGAACCTGCAAGCCGATCATCGACTGTCGCGTCGCTTCGTCAAGAGATCTCTTTGGTGGCGGATTGCACGGCTTCGTCGATCCCGTGCTTGTCGACCTCGAGCTCCTTCGACACGTGCTTGCGCGCCTTCAGCGCCGCCTTCTCGAGCGCGGCCTGCACCGTGCTCTCGCCCACCACGACGAGTGCGGCCTCGCCGGCGTCGATGACGTCGCCGAACTCCTTCACGTCGGCGCGCGACATTCCCTTCCACAAGTGGCCGCTCACGCCGCCGATCGCCGC
The DNA here is from genome assembly GCA_963777485.1 of uncultured Acidimicrobiaceae bacterium. Classification (GTDB taxonomy): domain Bacteria; phylum Actinomycetota; class Acidimicrobiia; order Acidimicrobiales; family RAAP-2; genus Bog-473. The sequence goes on from CAVZQP010000002.1 coordinate 917,746, forward strand.
ACCGACCAGCGCCGTGCCGATGATGGAGGGTGGGAACAAGATCCCGATGAGCGCTCCCGTCGCCGCACCGCCCCATGCCCCGTGGCGCGTCGTGGTCTCGTCCTTGTTCACGTGGACCTTGCCCAGGTAGTCCTTGGACACGACCGCCGCGTCGTAGGTGCCCACGGCGCCGGCGGCGTGCAACTCCTTCACGATCTCGTAGTCGGCGCGAGCGTCGACCTCACTGGCATACGTCCCGATGAAGATGAACACGCCGTCTGCCTTCGACATGATGTCTGCTCCTTTCTGGTGGCCCCTCGGCCGGCCATCCCGCGGCCCGGGAGCCGTCCTCCTCCTGACCCGACGCGGCGAGACTAGAGCGAGTGACCCGTTCGGGCCCGGTTTTGGTGACGCAACCTCTGGCATGATCGGTCGGGTGCCCCTGCCCCCGGCCATAGAGATCGCGCGTCGGGCCACGCTCCACCCCATCGCGGAGGTCGCCGCTCAGATGGGCCTCGGACCCGAATTGCTCGAGCCCTACGGCGCCCACGTGGCCAAGGTGGACCTCGATGCCGTCGAGGCTCTGGCCGACCGGCCGCGGGCCCGCTACGTCGTGGTGACGGCGGTGACGCCGACCCCGCTCGGCGAGGGGAAGACCACGACCACCGTCGGCCTCGGCCAGGCCCTGGCCTGCATCGGGCGCCAGGCCACGATCGCCATCCGCCAGGCCTCCATGGGCCCGACCTTCGGCATCAAGGGCGGGGCCGCGGGTGGCGGTTACAGCCAGGTCGTCCCGTTCGAGAACCTCAACCTGCACCTGACCGGCGACCTGCACGCGGTGACCGCGGCCAACAACCTCCTTGCCGCCATGGTCGACAACCATCTCTTCCACGGGAACGACCTCGGCATCGATCCCCACGGGATCACGTGGAAGCGCGTCCTCGACGTGAACGACCGCTCACTGCGCGACGTCGTGAGCGGCCTCGGCGGCCACCAGGACGGTCTGCCCCGCCAGACGGGGTTCGACATCACGGCAGCTTCGGAGGTCATGGCCGTGCTCGCGCTGTCGCGGACGCTGCAGGACCTTCGGACGCGGTTCGGGCGCATCGTCGTCGGCTACACGGAGGCCGGAGACCCGGTGACCGCGGAGCAACTGAAAGCGGCGGGCGCCATGACGGTCATCATGCGCGACGCCATCAAGCCGAACCTGCTGCAGACGCTCGAGAACACGCCCGTGCTCGTCCACGCCGGTCCCTTCGGGAACATCGCGCACGGGAATTCTTCGATCGTCGCCGATCTCATCGGCATCCATGCGGGCGAGTACCTGGTGACCGAGGCGGGCTTCGGCTCGGACATGGGAGCCGAGCGCTTCTTCAACATCAAGTGCCGCACCTCGGGGTTGGCGCCCGACGCAGCCGTCGTGGTGACGACCGTGCGCGCCATGAAGCTCCACTCGGGACGTCACCGGGTCGTGGCCGGCCGGCCGCTCCCGCCTGAGATGCTCGAGGAGAACCCCGACGAGGTGCGAATCGGTGCTGCCAACCTCCTCGCCCATCTGGGCATCGTGCGCCGGCACGGCGTCACGCCCGTCGTGGCGATCAATGGGTTCGCGGGCGACTTCCCCTCCGAGCACGCCGCCATCCGCGAGATCGCCGCGTCCGTCGGCGTCCGCTCCGCCGTCTGCACCCACTTCGAGAACGGGGGCAAGGGTGCCGTTGAGCTGGCCGAGGCCGTGGTCGAAGCGGCGGAGGAGCCGAGCGACTTCCAGATGCTGTACCCGGACGGCGCGAGCCTCCGGGAGAAGATCGAGACCATTGCGACCGAGGTGTACGGGGCAGAGGGCGTGGACTACGCACCCTTGGCCGCCCGTCACCTGGACAATTACGAGCGTGCGGGCTTCGGTTCACTGCCCGTCTGCATCGCCAAGACGCACCTCTCCATTTCTTCGGATCCCACGTTGCCCGGGGCCCCGCGCGGCTGGCGCCTTCCGGTGCGCGAGGCTCGGGCCAATGTGGGTGCCGGTTTCGTCTACCTGGTTAGCGGCGACATGCGCACCATGCCGGGGCTCTCACGCCACCCCGCCGCAGAGAACATCGATATCGACGAGAACGGCAACGTAGTGGGACTCTACTGAGGCCCAAGGAGGCTCCCCCATGGCGATCGACTTCACTCTCGCACCAGAACACGAGGAGATCCGTTCGCGGGTCCGGACGTTCATCGCCGACACCGTGGTGCCCCGCATCAAGGGGTTCGACGATGAAGGCCGGGTGACGCAGCGCCGCGAGTACCTCACCACCATCCTCGAACTCCGTGAGGAGGCCAAGCGCGAGGGCCTCTGGCTGCCGCACATGCCCAAGGAGTGGGGCGGCATGGGTCTGGGTCATGTTGAGCTGGCCATGGTGCAGGCGGAGGCGGCCAAGACCCGGCTCGGCCCATGGATCCTCAACTGCAGTGCGCCCGACGAAGGCAACATGCACACGCTGCTGCACTGGGCCACAGACGAGCAGAAGGAGAAGTACCTGCGGCGCCTGTGCGAAGGCACCGCCATGTCGTGCTTTGCCATGACCGAGCCGGAGGTGGCCGGCTCGGATCCGACGCTGATTCAGACGCGGGCCGAGAAGGACGGCGAGGAGTGGGTCATCAACGGCCACAAGTGGTTCATCTCGAACGCGCGCCGCGCCCAGTTCGCGATCCTCATCGCCCGCACCGAGCCCGACGTGCCGCCGGGCTCACGTGGCGCCAATACCGCATTCCTCGTCGATCTGCCGGCGGACGGCTGGAACGACGTGCGCGAGGTCGAGACGATGCACGGGTCGACCGGGCATTCAGAGATCGTCATCGAGGACTTGCGCGTGCACGACTCGCAGATCCTCGGCGGCCGTGGCAACGGCCACCGCCTCGGGCAGTACCGCCTCGGTCCGGCCCGGCTCGCTCACTGCATGCGCTGGATCGCGCAGGCGGAGACCGCGCTCGACATGATGGTCGACCGCTCCCTGCACCGGTACTCGCACGGCTCCCTCCTGGCCGAGAAGCAAGGGGTGCAGTGGCTCATCGCGGACTCGGCCATGGAGCTGTACCAGTGCAAGCTCATGGTGCTGCACGCCGCCTACAAGATCGACCGGGGCGAGGACTTCCGTACCGAGGTCTCCATGGCGAAGCACTTCGTCGCCAACAGCCTCAACCGGATCATCGACCGCTCCATCCAGGTGCACGGTGCGCTCGGCTATTCCACCGACACTCCGCTGGCGAACATGCTGCAGCACGCCCGATGGGCCCGCTTCGCCGACGGCGCCGACGAGATCCACCAGATGCGCATTGCGGAACGCACGATCGCCGCCTACAAGGACACCGGCTCGACCAATGAGGCCACCGGCGCCCTGCCTCTCTGAGGAGGCGCAACCATGGGCTGCCTCTTCGCTCTGATCTCAGCGTTCTCGGCGCGCCTCGCGCTGTTCGTGGTCTGGATCTTCACGGATCGGCTTTCCATTGCCTTCCGCTCCGGCTGGGAGGGCATCCTCGGCTTCATCTTCCTGCCCTACGCGACGCTCTTCTATGTGTTGGTGTACCAACCGCATAAAGGCGTCGACGCCTTCGGCTGGGTGATCGTCGCGTTGGGGATCGTCTTGGACCTCTCTTCGCATCTGTTCGGCTCCCGGGCCGGCCGGCGGCGTGCCCGCCGTCACCAGCAGCACGCTGCGCAGACCTAGCCCGAAGAAGCCGAAATCAGCGTCACCAGCGGTAGAAGCGGTGAGAACCAGCGCTTTCACCCCGGCCAATAGCGAAGCCGACGATCCACACGATGGCAAAGATGACCGCTGCGATCCACAAGAGATGCACGGCGAACCCCGCACCGAACAGGATCAATACGAGCAGTAACGCAAGCAGCAAAAGCATGGCAAAAGTCCCCTCTCCTCTAGGTAGCTCTAGTAGCTCGAGTCCACGCGACGCACCACGTTGCCCTGGCCGTCGTCGACCACGGTCCGTTGGCGGCGAGTGTTTCCGAGCACCATGACGATGATGGACAGCACAGCACCAACAACGCCGACGATCATCAAGATCACTCCGACCTTGTTGACGTTGAAGCCGTGTTGATAGGGCGTGACGGTGACCGCCCAATCGAGGATGGCTCCTATCGCAAAGACGATGATGCTGACGACAAGTCCTCCAGCTCCAACCATGTGTGCTCCTTTCTCGCTATTTTGTTGCGGCGATAGGGCTACCCAAAGAAATTCGTGGACAAACCCACGTCGCAACGTTCGCATCCCACGACGCTCGAAAACCGCGACGACGCGTCGTGTGTTTTCTTAAGTTGGCGAACGACGGCGCAACCGCCAAGACAGCCCCCGGGCGCGCCAAAGGCACCCGGGGGCTGTCGCCAAGAGGATTCGCCCGGCTTGGCGAATGCCGGGCGAGTCCGACACATACTTACCCGTTGCACAACGGCTCGAAACGGACGTGCGCCATGCTCAGTTCAAACTCAGAAACCCCGGCACTGTCTTGATTGCAGGCGCGCGCTGAAAATGCGAGCACTTCACGAACGCAGGCGCACCGTCCATGCGGCTGTGCGCTCGTGTGAAGGGCTCGGTCAGCGCATGTGCAAGGTCATGAAATCGCGACCTCAGGAGAACTGCAGCCGCAGGTCTGGCTCGGGCCCGAACGACGGTTCGCTCGCACCGACCACTGCGAGCTTGTGCCATGCAGCCACTCCGATCATCGCGGCATTGTCCGTCGCCATCTTCTGCGGTGGGATGAGCAGCCTTGTGCCGAACTCGTCGGCGAGCGACCGGGCCCGTTCACGTAGGACCGGGCTTGCAGCCACGCCACCCACGATCGCCAGGGCCGGGTCGCCGAACTCTTCGAGCGCGCGCCGAAGCTTGGCGATGAGAACGTCCATACAGGCGGCGACGAACGACGCTGCCACCTCTTCCACGGAGAACGCAGGGTCCGACCGCACGTAGTTCACCACGGCCGTCTTGAGACCCGAGAAGGAGAACGCGTACCCGTCGGCGAGCATCGGGCGCGGGAACCCGAGGCGGTCCTCGACGTCGGCGGCGAGCCGGTCCAGCACTGGGCCCCCGGGATAGCCCAGCCCGAGGAAACGGGCCACCTTGTCGTAGGCCTCGCCGATGGAGTCGTCCACGGTCTCGCCGAGGAGCTCGTAGGCCCCAGGGGCAGTCCCCCTGGTCAGCATGCAGTGGCCGCCCGAGACCAACAGCGCGGTCTGCGGGAACGGCACCTCGCGGTCGGCCAGGTACACGCTGGCCAGGTGCCCCTCCAGGTGGTTGACGCCCACGACCGGGATGCCCCAGCCCAACCCGAGCGCCTTGGCCGTCGCGATGCCCACGAGCAGCGCGCCCACCAGGCCGGGCCCGGAGGTGACCGCCACCGCATCGAGATCAGGGCCCGCGACGCCGGCCTCCTCGAGCGCGCGTGCGACGATCGGCGTGATGGTCTCGGTGTGGGCGCGGCTCGCCAGCTCGGGCACCACGCCACCGAAACTCGCGTGGAGTTCCACCTGGCTCGCCACGACCGAGGAGCGAACCTCGAGCCCTTCGTCGACGACGGCGGCGGCCGTTTCGTCGCACGACGTCTCGATGGCCAACAAGGTGCGGGTCACCGGAGTCCCGCCAGCGTTCCGTCGATCTCGGCGCGCGGGATGACGCCCTCTCGTTGCACCACGGCCGGCTCGCCGCGCACGTTCACCAGCGTCGAAGGCACCTCGGTGAGCTCGCCGCCGTCGACCACCAGGTCCACCGAGTCGTCGAGGCTGGCCGCCACGTCGCTCGCGACTCGCGCCGTGGGTGCGCCGTGCGGGTTGGCGCTCGTCACCAGCAGCACCCCCGTCGCCCGTAACAAGCCGCGCAGGAAGGGGTGGTCGGGGATCCTGACCGCGACCTCGTCGCGCCCCGCGAGCCAGTCCGGCCGGGTGGAACTGGCATCGAACCCGAAGGCGAGCGTGAGGGGGCCGGGCCACCACCGTGCCGCCAGCGCACCTGCCGCGGCCGTGACGTCCACGCCGAGCGCGCGCACTTGGTCTAACGACGCCGCCAAGACGGGCAGGTGCATCCCGCCGGGTCGGCCCTTGGCGCGGTAGATGGCCTGCACCGCGTCATGGTCTTCGGGTCGTGCCGAGAGCCCGTAGACGGTGTCCGTCGGAACGACGACGACGCCTCCGCGCTGCAGCGTCACCGCAGCAGCCCGCGCGCCCTCGTCGTCGGTGTGGACGATTGGGGCTCGGGCGCCGCGTGGGGCGGCGGGCACCATAGGCTCTCGAGGCCTCAGAGCTTCAGCGGGCGGATGGCGGCACCGATGAGCTCGGGGTGCGACTGCCAGTCGACCCCGGCCACGTCCACATAGAGCTCGATTTCGTTGCCGTCCGGGTCGAGGATGTAGAGGCTGTGGGTGACCGTGTGGTCCGACGTGCCCACGACCGTGGCGCCGGCGTCCTGCACCGCCTTCAGCGCGGCCCGGAGCTCGTCGTCGCTGTCGCCGACCTTGAGGCCGAAGTGGTACATGCCCACGCGGCGGCCCGGCGGGATCGGTGCGGCGTCCGCGCCGACCTCGATGAGCAGGAGCTCGTGGTGGGTACGGCCCGACGAGAACGCCGCCGCGCCCACCGGGTCGCTGCCGGGCTCGGGCAGTACCTGTCGCCAGCCCAGCACGTCGCGGTAGAAGGCGGCCGAGCGCCGCACGTCGCGTACGTACAAGACGATGTGGCCGAGCTCGCGAACGCTCATGCGCTCACGCTACCGGTCGCCTCGCTGTCCACCGACGCCACCGTTCGGACCCAGTTCGCCGTCGGCGGCATCCCGGGACCCAGGTGGATCGGGACGTCGAAGGGTTCCGACGTCAGCCCCGCGGCCTCCATCAGTTCGGTCAGGGCGTGGGGGATCGCGGCCGCAATGTCCCACAGGCGCGGCACGGCCCGGGCGTCGGCCGCAAGCCCCCAATAGAGGACGCCCATGTAGCTCATGATCGTGATGTTGAGGCCCATGCCGTCCATCACCGGACCGAGCGGGAACATGCCCAACAGCTGGCTGCCACCGAGGTACAGCGGGAAGTCGGGGCCCGGGACATTGGAGACGACCATGTTCGCCACCGGCCGGTGGCGGTCGGCCAGGCGCATCCCGGTGTAGAGGCGCGCCGCCACGGCGAAGACGTTGGGCGTCGCGTGTTCGGCCCAGTTCTGCAGCATGGAGGCACCCAGCGCCTTGTGCTCCTCCTTGGCGCCCTTGGTGCCCTCGTGGATCACCCGCAACCGTTCGAGCGGGTCGTCGAGCTGCGTCGGCAACTGGACGAACATGGACGACACCTTGTTGGAGCCCTTGAGCTCGGCGACGTCGGGCGTGACGGAGACAGGCACGACGGAGACCAACGGGATCTCGGGCAGCTCGTCGCCGGCCTGCAGGTAGGTGCGCAGCGCTCCGGTGACCATGGCGAGCACTACGTCGTTCACCGTGGTCCCCACCTCGTTCTTCAGCGTCTTGGCGTCGGCGAGGCTGGCGGCCGCGAACGCCACGCGCCGCCGGGCATGCACCGCCGCGTTGATGGACGTGCGTGGCGCGGTCAACGGGAGGGCGCCCTTCGCCGTTTCCGGAAGGCCGCGGCGGATGCGGCTGATACCGAAGATGTTGCGGGTCGTGCGCAACATCATGCGGCCCACGTCGAACGGGGCGACGAGGTTGGCCATCATGGCCTGGGACATCAGCTCGAAGCTCGACGGGATGCGCGAGTCGAGCTGGCGCGCCGTCGACGACGACTGTTCGGGCGGATCGGGCTCCAAGTCGAAGAGCACGCCGAGGAGTTCCGCCCCCGAGACGCCGTCGATCGTGCTGTGGTGCATCTTCGTGACGAGCGCGATCTTCCCGTCCTCCACCCCCTCCACGATCCACATCTCCCAAAGCGGACGGTCGCGGTGGAGCTGGCGGCTGATCACGTCGGCCGCGAAGTCGCCGAGCTCGCGCATGCCCCCCGGCGCCGGCAGTGCCGCCCGCCGCAGGTGGTTGTCGATGTCGAACTCGGGGTCGTCCACCCACACGGGGAAGCCGAGGCGCAGCGGTACCTCCACCAGGCGCCGCTGGAACACCGGGGCCAGCGGGATGCGGTCGCTGATGAGTTGGCGCACCCGCCGGAACGAATAGCCGCCGGGCACGGTCGACGGGTCGAAGACGGCCGACATCGCCACGTGCATGTGCAGCGTCGGCGTCTCCATGTAGAGGAAGCTCGCGTCGAGCCCGCTCAGCCGTTCGGGTGTCATGGGTGCTCCTTGCTCCCTTCCCCTCTCCCATAACCTCGCACCAAGGTGGGCGGCGGGGCAACTGGGAATGCCCTCCCACCAGGGCGGACCGGCGAGCCGGCGGCCGTTCGGGCGATGATGGAGGGGTGCCGTACGCGTATTTGGCCGTCACCGTCATCGGGGCCCTCGCCGTCGCGCTGTCCTATCGGCCCATCCGGCGAGAACCCCTGACCATCGTCAGCTTCGTCTTGGCCAGTTGGACGAGCGAGCTGGCCCTCCAGAACATCGTCTGGCAGGTGATCGCCACGGCCCTCTTCATCGAGTTCGGCGCCCTCGATTCCTGGGCCGGCTGGCTCGGGCTGGCTTTCGCGGTGGCCGACTGGATCGGACTGGTCGGTCTGGGCGTCTCGGGCCTCCGGGCTGCTGACGTCACTGCCGCCGCACTCGCCGAGGTGCGCAGCGACCACTTCCCGGTCCCGACGCAGCCGACCGCACCGGCTTGGGGCCGGTGGTGGCGCGTCACCCGTGCCATCCCCATGAAGTCACGTGCCGTCCAGGTCACCCGCAACGTGGACTACTGGGGGGACGGGCGCCCGCGCCACCGCCTCGACATCTACCGGTCCCGCCTCGTTCCGCGCGAAAAGGCACCGGTGATGGTCTACGTCCACGGTGGCGGATGGGTCATCGGCGACAAGCGCGAACAGGGCAAGCCGATGATGTTCGAGCTGGTGGCCCGGGGCTGGGTCTGCGTCGCCATCAACTACCGGCTCAGCCCCAAGGGGACGTGGCCCGACCACATGGTCGACGTCAAGCGCGCCCTCGCCTGGGTCAAGCAACACGTCGCCGAATACGGCGGCGACCCCGGCTTCATCGCCATCAGCGGGGGCTCCGCCGGGGGACACCTCTGTGCCTTGGCGGCGCTGACCGCCGGGGACCCTGCCTTCCAGCCCGGCTTCGAGGAGGCGGACACCTCGGTGCAGGCCTGCGTCCCGTTCTACGGCGTCATGGACCTGACGTCGTCGCCCGAGGGCTCGGCCATTTTCGGTCCCGGGCTGGTCGAGATGCTCGAGAAGACGGTCATGAAGGTCAAGGAGGCCGACCACCCCGAGGTTTTCCGCGCCGCTTCGCCGACGTACCGGGTCCACCGCGGCGCACCTCCGTTCTTCGTGCTGCAGGGTGCGAACGACACCCTCGTCCCGGTCGAGATGGCACGGACGTTCGTCCAGCGTTTGCGGGCGGTGTCCGGGTCGCCCGTCGCCTACGCCGAGCTGCCCCTGGCCCAGCACGCCTTCGACGTCGTGGCCTCCCTACGGTGCCTGGCGACGACCTCCGCGGTCGGTGATTTCCTCGAGGCCGCGCGTGCCGTCCACGCTGCGGCCCGTCCGGCCGCAATGGACGTGACCGCCACCCGAAATGTTTCTGACATAGAGTCGCCCCGCGGAATCTGACTTCGCGTCAGATCGGCCCGGGGGCAGGCTCGACGGCGACTGATTGGGACAAGGGGTGACAGTGGGGAACACCAAGTGTGTGGGGACGCGGCGCGGACCGTCGGGACGGGCCCTCCGGGCGCTGGCAGGCGGCTCGGTACTCGCCGGATCGCTGGTGGTCGGTGCCGGCGCGCTCGCGGGCCCGGCCGGCGCGCAGGCGGCCTCGTCGTCGCCCGGCGTCACGGCGAACACGATCACCGTGGGCTCCATCAGCGACATCTCCGCGCCGATCGCGGGCCTGTTCGAGGGTGCCAAGGTCGGCACCCAGGCCTACTTCGCGATGATCAACAGCGAAGGAGGGGTGAACGGTCGCAAGCTGGTGGTGAACGGAATGGACAGCGCCTTCTCCTCGGGCACGGTCGCCAACGAGGCCCAGAACATCGCCGCCAACGATTTCGCCATTGTGGGTGGCTTCTCGCTCCTCGACGGCGGCGAGCAGACGGCAATCGACACGTACAAGGTGCCGATGATCACCCAGACGCTGGACCCGAAGCTCGACTTGGATCCCAACGTCTATGCGCCGATTCCAGTGGTCAACGGGGGCGAGGCAACGGGCCCGTTCAAGTGGCTCAAGAGCAAGTACCCCCAGGCCGTCAAGTCTGTCGGGTACATCGGCTCGAACTCCGCGGCCACCGCGGTGACGGCGGAGCACACGTTCCACAACCTGACCAACAGCCTTGGCTACAACTGGGCCTACAGCCGCGACGCCAGCTTCACGGAGACCTCGTTCCTGCCTGACATGATCAAGATGAAGAACGCGGGCGTGAAGCTGATAATGGAGCTCACCCAACAAGGCGCGTACATCTCCACCATGGCCCAGGAGAACAAGCAGGAGGGTCTCAACGCTGTGTTCTTCACCGGAGGCTCTGCGTACGAGGCGGGGTTCAACCCCGGCTCGGCCGGCAATGGGGCGCTCTTGAGCACCGTCACCGCGCTGTACATGGGGGAGGACGCCCATGTGATCCCGGCCGTGGGCACCTTCGACAAGTGGGCCAAGAAGGTCGACCCGCAGACGCAGCTCGATCTCTACACGCTGTACGGGTGGATCAGTGCCGAGCTCTTCGTCCAGGCGCTCAAGGGTGCGGGCACCACTCCGACCAGGGCCAGCCTGGACGCGCAGCTGAACAAGGTCACGTCCTACAACGCCGGCGGCCTGATCTCGACCCAGAACCCCGCGCAAAAGATCCCGGGGCAGTGCTGGATTGCGGCGGAATACAACAACGCGAAGTGGCATCGCATAGCGCCCGACCCCAAGGCGGGGTTCGTGTGCAATCCCGGGGGCTTCTACCCGAGCAGCTACAAGGGCATCTCGCGCTAGCCCGTCCGTCTCGTCCCGCCGTGGTGCTGCAGTGATGGGCAAGCAGCAGTCGTGAACGAGTTCGTCAGCTTCGTCATCGCCGGATTGGTCACGGGGTCGATTTATGCGGTGACCGCCAGTGGCCTCGTGGTCACGTACAAGTCCACGGGCGTCTTCAACTTCGCCCACGGCGCGGTTGGCATGGTGATGGCCTACCTGTACTGGCAGCTGTGGCAGGGCTGGGGCTGGAACCCGGTGCTGTCCCTCGTGATCGTGCTCTTCGTGGTTGCGCCGGTGTTCGCGCTCGTGGTGGAGCGCGTCCTCATGCGACCGCTCTACGGCGCGGCCCTCAGCACCATGATCGTGGTCACGCTGGGCCTGTTCCTGGTGCTCTACGGGCTGGTCTCGACCATCTGGGACCAGACGATCACCCGGAACCTGCCGCAATGGTTCCTGGGCGACCAGGTCACCGTGTTCGGGGTCACGCTCACCTACGAGGACCTGATCACCATCGGCTGCGCCGTCGTGGTCGCACTCGCGTTGTGGGCGCTCTTCAAGTTGACGCGCGTCGGTGTCTCAATGCGCGCGGTGGTCGACGACCCGAGCCTGGCCTCACTGACGGGCGCCCGCACCAACCGGATCGCCGGCTTCGCCTGGATCGTCGGCTTCATGCTCGCCGGGCTGGCCGGGATCCTCCTGGCGCCCGGGTCGGGCATGAGCATCGCCATCCTGTCCGAACTGGTGATCTTCGGCTATGCCGCCGCCATCGTGGGGCGCTTGAGCAGCCTGCCCTACACGTTCCTCGGCGCGATGATCCTCGGGGTCGGCGAGTCGTTGTCCATTGGGTACGTGCCCGCCAGCTACCTCAACTACGTCACCGCGATCCTGCCGATGGGGCTGTTGATCGTCGCGCTGCTCTTGCTTCCTCAGGCCAAGCTCACCGTGGGACGCGTGGTCCGGCTGCGACCCCCCAAACCGGCGAGCCTGCGTTCGACGCTCATCGGTGGGGCGCTCCTCGTCGCGGTCACGCTGCTCGTCGGCGCGTTCGTCACCGGGAACAACCTGTCCACCCTCGGGCTGGCCCTGACCATCGGGCTCGGCGCGCTCTCCCTCGTCCTGTTGTCCGGCTACGGGGGACAGGTCTGGTTGTGCCAGTTCACGTTCATGGGTCTGGGCGCCTGGGCCATGAGCAAGGTCGGCGGTGGCGATTCGGTCCTCGGCCTGCTGGCCGCCATCGGGCTGTGCGCCGCCGCAGGAGGGATCCTCGCCCTCCCCGCGATCCGGCTGCGCGCGCTCTACATGGCGCTGGCCACGCTTGCTTTCGCTGTCCTGATGGACCAGCTCTTCTTCACCAACCCGTCCGTCCTCCCGAGCGGCTCCATGACTGTGGGACGGCCCGACATCTTCGGGATGCACTTCACCACCGACCGGGCCTTCATGGTGCTCGTCGCCATCGTCTTCGCGCTCTGCCTGATCGGCGTGGGCGCACTGCGCCGGGGCCCGTTCGGGCGGCGCCTCGTCGCGATGAGCGACAGCCAGGCGGCCTGCGCCACCGTGGGCATGAACATCATCCGGACCAGGCTCGTGGCGTTCGTGATCGCCGGCGGTATCGCCGGGCTCGCGGGCGCCCTCTACGGCGGCATGTCGCGGATCGACTCCTTCTCACAGTTCAGTTTCGTGAACAGCCTCGTACTGTTCGTCGCCGTCGCCCTTGCCGGCATCACCGTCCTCAGCGGCGCGGTGCAGGCCGGCCTCGGCGTGGCCCTGCTGCCGCTCATCGCCACTCACATCCCGTCCTTCTCCGGCTTCACCTACGTCCTCTTCGGAGTCGGCATCATCGCCGTGGGGCGCAATCCCTACGGGCTCGGCCTGGTCTACGCGCGGCTGGGTGAGTGGTGGGACGCCCGTCGCGCCACGCAGACAGGACGCGGGGTGCCCGGGAGCCCCCCGTCAGAAGTCCCGGGCGGGCTGTACCGGCAGGAGGTGGGCTCGGTTGGCTGAAGCAGAGGGCTCCGTGCTCACGGTCAAGGAAGTCTCCGTGCGCTTCGGAGGCCTGCAGGCGCTCGATGCCGTCACACTCGACGTCGCGCCAGGAGAGGTGCATGGGCTGATCGGTCCGAACGGCGCCGGGAAGACGACGTTGTTCAACGTCATCACCGGCCTGCAGCGCCCGACGAACGGCCAGGTGCTCCTGCGCGAGCAGGACGTGACGGGCTATCGGCCGCACAGGCGGGCCCGTCTGGGACTCGGACGGACGTTTCAGCGCCTCGAGTTGTTCGGCACGCTGACCGCCCGCGACAACGTGCAGATGGCGGCAGAGGTGCAGCAGCACAAGCTCACCAGTGGGAGAACCCCGGCCGAGGAAGCGGAATACCAGCTGGCGCGCGTCGGGATCCTCCACGTGGCCGACGAGCCGAGCGACTCACTGCCGACGGGTCTCGCCCGTCTCGTCGAGATGGCGCGCGCCCTGGCCACCTCGCCGTCGGTCCTGCTCCTCGATGAGCCGAGCTCCGGTCTCAACGCGGAGGAGACGCGGAGCGTCGGCGACGTCCTCGATCAGCTTGCGTCCGAGGGCATGGGTGTCCTCCTGGTCGAGCACGACATGACGCTCGTGATGTCGATCTGCGCCCGGGTCGACGTGCTCGACAACGGGTCCGTCATCGCGCGCGGCGATCCCGCCGCGGTCCAGGCCGACCGCGGCGTGCAGGAGGCGTACCTCGGCGGGGACACGAAAGCGGAGACGCCTGCGCCGATCGCGGTCCGCGAGGAGGCCGATGTTCGTGACCTCAGCCGGGACGACGGCGAACCCGCCCGCGCCGACTCGCCGCCCCTCGCCCTCTCCGCGGTCGACGTGCGCGCCGGCTACGGCCGCATCGAGGTGCTGCACGGCATCTCGCTCGACGTTCGATCCGGCACCTCGATGGCGTTGCTCGGCCCCAATGGCGCGGGCAAGACGACACTGCTCAACGCGATATCGGGACAGATCCCCTTGACGGCGGGCACGGTTGAGGTGTCGGGCCGTCCCCTCAAGAGGAACGCGACCGAGCATCTGGCGCGTGCGGGCGTGTGCATGATCCCCGAGGGCCGATCCATCTTTCCCAACCTCACCGTGTCGGAGAACCTTCTCATGTACACGTTCCGCCGGGCTGGCCTGAAGAGCGCCAAGGTGGAGGAGCAGGCCTTCGCGCGGTTCCCCGCGTTGGCGGACCGGCGCAAGCAGCTCGCCGGCACGTTGTCGGGTGGCGAGCAGCGGATGCTCGCCATGGCCCGGGCCATGACGACGGAGCCGCAGATCCTTCTGCTCGACGAGCTGTCGATGGGATTGGCACCGATCATCGTCGACCAGCTCTACGACGTCGTCGGACAGCTGGTCGCGTCGGAGGGGCTGACCATCGTGATGGTCGAGCAGTTCGTCCAGACGGCGCTGTCCATCGCGGACGACGCGGCCATCATGGTCAACGGATCGTTGGTCAAGCAGGGAAAACCTGCCGACATCCGATCCGAAGTGGTCAGCGCGTACCTCGGCGCCGAGACGCTCGCCTAGAGCTGTCGCTCAGGCCTCGTCGGCCAGCACCACGTCGACCCGGAAAGCCTCGTCTTCCTGCGTCACGAAGTCGTCCACCCCGCCGGCATCGACGATGTCGTTGCGCGCCGCCTCGACGTCGAGGAGGACCGCGGGTGGCGCGGTCACCGTGAGGGTCGCGACGCGGGCCCGCATGGAGCGCTTGTGCGACGTCTTCTCGCGCCGGATGACGCCGAGTACCTCGGCCGCCACGTCGAGAACGGCGGGCTCGGCGCCGGCGTGCGGCCCCACCTCGGCCACTGTCGGCCAGGGCGCCCGGTGCACCGAGCCCACCTGCCACCAGCTCCACACCTCTTCCGTCACGAACGGGAGGAAGGGTGCGAAGAGGCGGAGCAGGGCGGACAGCGCGATGGCCAGGGTGGCCCGCGCCGAGTCGGCCCCACCGGCCGAGCCCTCCCCGTAGGCGCGGGTCTTGACGAGTTCGACGTAGTCGTCGCAGAAGGACCAGAAGAAGCCTTCCGTCAGCTCGAGTGCGCGGGCGTAGTCGAAGCCATCGTGCGCCGCGGTGGCGCCGTCGACCAGACCCGCCAGCTCGGCGAGCAGCGCCACGTCGAGGGCGTCGTGGACCGCGTCGAGCCCGGGGACCGGCCCGTCACCGAGCCGTCCGAGCGCGAACTTCGACGCGTTGAGGATCTTGATGGCCAGGCGCCGGCCGATCTTCATGACCCCTTCGTCGAGTGCGGTGTCGGTCCCGGGCCGGCCGTTGCAGGCCCAGTAGCGCACCGCATCGGAGCCGTACTGTTCGAGCAGTGCCATGGGCGTGACGACGTTGCCCTTCGACTTGGACATCTTCTTGCGGTCCGGGTCGAGGATCCACCCGTTGATGGTGGTGTGCTTCCACGGCATCTCGTCGTGCTCGAGGTGCGACCGCAGCAGGGTGGCGAAGAGCCAGGTGCGGATGATCTCGGGGCCCTGCGGCCGCAGGTCCATGGGGAAGGTGGCGGCGAAGAGGTCCGGGTCGTCCTCCCAGCCGCAGACGATCTGCGGAGTGACCGACGACGTGGCCCAGGTGTCCATGATGTCGGGATCGCCCACGAAGCCGCTGGGTTTGCCCCTTTGGTCCTCGATGTAACCCTCGGGCACGTCGGTCGTCGGGTCGACGGGCAGGCGCGCCTCGTCGGGGACCAGCGGAGCGTCGTGGTCGGGCTCGCCGTCAGCGCCGAGCGGGTACCACAGCGGGATCGGCACGCCGAAAAAGCGCTGCCGGCTCACCAGCCAGTCCCCGTTGAGCCCGTTCACCCAGTCGTCGAAGCGGACCTTCATGTAGGGCGGGTGCCAGTCGAGCTCGTTGGCCCGCTCGAGGAGCCGCCGCCGGAGCGCGTCGTCCCGTCCGCCGTTGCGAATGAACCACTGACGGCTCGTCACGATCTCGAGCGGGCGGTCGCCCTTCTCGTAGAACTTCACCGGATGGGTGATCTGGCGTGGATCGCCGACCATCTCCCCCGAGGCGGCCAGCATCTCGACCGTCGCCTTCTGCGCCTGCTTGACGGTGCGCCCCGCGATGGCGCGCCAGGCCTCACCGTCGGGCACGCCGGGAGGCGGCGTCTCTGCGATGCGGCCGTTGCGCAGGATGATCGAGCGCATGGGCAGGTTCAGCTCGCGCCACCAGGTGACGTCGGTGATGTCGCCGAACGTGCAGATCATCGCGATGCCCGACCCCTTGTCGGGCTCGGCCAAGTGGTGGGCGAGGACGGGCACCTCGACGCCGAAGAGCGGCGTGTGCACCGTCGTCCCGAACCGCGCTTGGTAGCGCTCGTCGTCGGGGTGAGCGACCAGGGCCACGCAGGCGGCCACGAGCTCGGGCCGGGTCGTCTCGATCTCGATGTCGTCGAAGCGGAGGCGGTGGTACGCACCCTGCTGCTCCTTGTCCTCCATTTCGGCCTGGGCGACGGCGGTCTGGTAGTCGACGTCCCACATGGTGGGCGCCTCGGAGGAGTAGGCCTCGCCGCGGGACAGGTTGTGGAGGAACATCCGCTGGCTCGTGCGTCGGGCACGGTCGCCGATGGTGGCGTAGGTCCGTTGCCAGTCGACCGACAGCCCGACGCGCCGCCAGAGCTCCTCGAAGGCCTGCTCGTCCTCGGCAGTGAGGCGTTCGCAGAGCTCGATGAAGTTGGGCCGGCTGACCGGGATGTCGTCCTTGCCGGGCTCGTCGGGGAGCCGGAAGTCCGGGTCGTAGGGGAGTGACGGGTCGCAGGTCACGCCGAAGTAGGTCTGGACACGGCGCTCCGTGGGCAGGCCGTTGTCGTCCCAGCCCATCGGGTAGAAGAGGTTCCATCCCCGCATGCGGCGGTAGCGGGCGATGGCGTCGGTCTGGACGTAGCCGAAGACCGAGCCCATGTGGAGCGAGCCGGAGACCGTCGGCGGCGGCGTGTCGATCGAGAAGACGTCCGATCGCGAGGTGGAAGGGTCGAAGCGGTAGGTGCCATCGTCCTCCCAGGCTGGGGCCCAGAGCTCCTCGAGGCCGTCGAGGGACGGCTTCTCGGGGACGCGGGGCGAGCCGTTCGGAGGGTTCGACATGATCGGGTTACCGTACCTGGATGCTGCACCTGCACGACACCGCCACGGGCACGGTCCGGCCCTTCGAGCAACGCTCGCAGGGGCATGTGTCGATGTACGTCTGCGGTCCGACCGTCTACGACCTCCCGCACATCGGGCACGGCCGCTACAACCTCGTCTTCGACATCCTGCGCCGCTATCTGCTCTTCGGCGCCCAGGCCGTGCAATACGTGTCGAACATCACCGACGTCGACGACAACATCATCAAGCGGGCCAACGAGCAGGGGCGCAGCGAGCCCGAGGTGGCGCACGAGTTCGAGGAGCGGTGGTGGGAGGCCATGGACGGGCTCGACGTGCTGCGACCGGACGACTCGCCGCACGCCACCGCGTACATCTCCGACATGGTCGCCCTGGTCGCCGACCTCCTCGCGAGCGGGAAGGCCTACGAGACCTCCGACGGGGTCTACCTCGACGTGAGCCAGGTCGACGGGTACGGGCTTCTGGCGCGGCAGAGCCTCGACTCGCTGCGGGCGGGAGCCAGGGTGGAGGAGAACGAGGAGAAGCGTTCGCCGCTCGACTTCGCCGTGTGGAAGAAGGCGAAGGAAGGCGAGCCGTCGTGGAAGGCGCCGTGGGGGGATGGACGACCGGGCTGGCACACCGAGTGTGTGGTCATGTCGCTCGACTTGTTGGGCGACGGGTTCGACCTGCACGGCGGCGGGCGCGACCTGGCCTTTCCCCACCACGAGAACGAGAGAGCGCAGGCCGTGGCGGAGGGGCGTCCGTTCGCCCGTCACTGGGTGCACAACGGCTGGGTCGAGGTCGAGGGGACGAAGATGTCCAAGTCCCTCGGCAACTTCACCTCGTTGACGGACCTGCTGAGCCGCGTCGACGGCCGCGCGTACCGCGTGCTGGTGCTGCGGGCGCACTACCGCTCGCCGATCGAGGTGACGCCGGACACCGTTGCTGACGCCGAGAAGGCGCTCGAACGGCTCGACGCGTTGGCGCGGCGCTTCGGTCTGCCCGACCTGCTCGCGCGCAGCGAGCGCGGCTATGTCGTCGTAGGAGAGGGCGATGCGACGAATATCGACGCGGGCGCGTTGGCAGCGTTCCGGGATCGCATGGACGACGACATGGACACGCCGGGCGCCCTGGCCGGGATCTTCGAGTTAGTGAGTCGAGCGAACTCCGCGGCGGACGCCGATGACGAGGCGGGCGCGGCCGAGCTGGCCCACTCCGCGGCCGTGTTGTTGGCGGCGCTGGGCGTGTCCCTCCGGGTCGAGTCGGCCGAAATCGACGAGGCGGCAGCCCATCTGGTGGCCGCACGAGACGAGGCGCGAGCGGCCAAGGACTTCGCCCGCGCCGATGCGTTGCGTGACGAGCTGGTCGCCCTGGGCTGGACGGTGGAGGACACGCCGTCGGGGACGGCAATCCGGCGGTAGCCGGGGACCTCGGGCGAAGGAACGCCCAGGCCAGGTGGGTGAGAACGGGAGTGTCTGGACCGTGACCGCACGGTAGGTTACTGTGTAGTAACCGAGGAGCACGGGGTGACGGTAACGCTCGCACGGGCGAAGTTCGTCGTTACGCCGAGGTTCCTCTACTGCCGACAGTGACCGGCACGAGGCCGGATCCGCCAAGGAGGGCGCAGGCCATGTCCGACTACTCGCTCGAACTGAACGAGGACCAGATCCAGATCACCAAATGGGTGCACGAGTTCGCCGAGAACGTCGTGCGGCCGGCCGGACCCGAGTGGGACGAGCGTGAGGAGACGCCCTGGCCCGTGATCGAGGAGGCGGCCAAGATCGGCCTGTACTCCTTCGACTTCATCGCGCAGGCGTTCTCCGACCCGACCGGGCTCCTGATGTGCCTCGTGAACGAGGAGATGAGTTGGGGTGACGCCGGCATCGCGCTGGCGATCTTCGGCTCGACGCTGGCGGTGGCGGGGATCTTCGCCAACGGCACGCCGGAGCAGATCGGCGAGTGGATCCCGCAGTGCTTCGGGACGCCCGAGGACATCAAGCTGGCGGCGTTCGGCGTGTCCGAGCCGGACGCCGGGTCGGATGTGTCGTCCCTGAAGTCGCGTGCGGTGTACGACGAGGCGAAGGACGAGTGGGTGCTCAACGGCACCAAGACCTGGATCACGAACGGTGGCATCGCGAACACGCACGTGTTGGTGCTGTCGGTCGACCCCGACCTCGGGTCGAGGGGGCAGGCCTCGTTCGTGGTGCCCGAGGGGACACCCGGGATCTCGCAGGGCCAGAAGTTCAAGAAGATGGGCATCCGCGCCTCGCACACCGCCGAGGTCATCCTCGACGACTGCCGGGTGCCGGGTCGCTGCCTGCTCGGCGGCAAGGAGAAGCTCGACGAGCGCCTGGCCCGGGCGAAGGAAGGGAAGAAGACCTCGACCCAGGCCGCGATGGCGACCTTCGAGGCGTCCCGGCCGATCGTCGGTGCACAGGCGGTCGGGATCGCCCGCGCCGCCTACGAGTTCGCACTGGACTACGCCAAGGAGCGCAGGCAGTTCGGCCGGGCCATCATCGAGAACCAGGCCATCGCGTTCAAGCTGGCTGACATGAAGATGCACACCGACGCGTCCCGTCTGTTGGTGCATCGTGCGGCGAACATGGCGTCGACCGGCAAGAAGTTCGAGAACGGCGAGGGCTCGATGTCGAAGCTCTATGCCGGTGAGAACGCGGTCTGGGTGACCGAGCAGGCGATCCAGATCCTCGGTGGCTACGGCTACGTCCGCGAGAACCCCGTCGAGCAGTGGCACCGCGACTCGAAGATCTACACGATCTTCGAGGGGACCTCAGAGGTGCAGCGGCTCGTGATCAGCCGGGCGATCAGCGGCATTCACATCAACTGACCTAGCCGGGCGGACACCCGCCCACGAGCCATCGCTGCCGCCGCCGCGCGTCCACTTGCTCATCGGGCCCGAGCGTGGGGAGGTGCGTCCCGTTGGCAACGGCGCGATGCTGGTACCGGATCTTGTCCTGCCGTGTTGACGTCGAGGGGAGAGCCAATGGCCCCAGCGAAAGAGCCGGTCGCATTCTTGGGCATGGGCACGATGGGACGTGCAATGGCAGCGACCGCCTTGCGTGCTGGCGTGCCGACAGTGGTGTGGAACCGCGACCCGCGCCCAGCCCAGGAGCTGGGCGAGCTCGGTGCCTCGGTTGCCGCGACCCCCGCCGACGCCGCGCGACGAGCGGACATCGTTGTCACGATGGTCACGGACGCAGACGTGGTCATGGCGATCGCCACGGACCAGGGCCTGCTCGATGCGCTCGCACCCGGTTCGGTCTGGGTCCAGATGAGCACGATCGGCGTGGATGGCATCGAACGGGTGAAGTCGTTGGTGGAGACCGGGCGCACCGATGTGACCCTGGTTGACGCACCCGTCTCGGGGAGCAAGGGCCCGGCGGAAAACGGCGAGCTGACGATCTTCGCGTCGGGTCCCGACGGGGTCCGCTCGCGTCTCGCTCCTCTCTTCGAGGCGCTGGGTCAGCGCACGTTCTGGGTCGGTCCGGTCGGGGCCGGGTCGAGGCTGAAGCTGGTGGCCAACGCCTGGCTCGCATTGGCGGCCGAGGCCGTGAACACATCGTTGGCGCTCGCCGTTCGGTTGGGCTTGGACGCCGAGACCGTCATGAACGGGTTGCATGGCAGCCCGCTCGTGTCGCCATGGCAAGCGGCCAAGCTGCCTCGAATCGCCACGGGCGACTACTCGGTGCAGTTCGCCCTGTCGCTCGCGCTCAAGGACGTGCACCTCGCCCTCGACGCGGCCGGCGACGAGCGGTTCCGCGCCCTGCGGTGCCTGGCTGACGAGTGGCAAGAAGTCGTAGGGCTCGGGCTGGGCGACGAGGACCTGACGGTCGTGACCCAAGCGCTGGCGGACACGGGAGGTGCCGACCGGTCCTGACCGAGACGCGGGCGAGCCGGCACTTTGTGCACAAGCTGTTCCGGCGCTCGGCGGCGTTCGCTCGAATAGATTCCGGATCGGGACCGAGATGGAATAGAGCGACGTGACGAGTTACCACCCCGCCGAAGACCGCTACGGCGCCATGACCTACCGCCGTTGTGGGCGAAGTGGCATCCTCTTGCCGGCGGTGTCGCTCGGGTTGTGGCAGAACTTCGGCGACGACAGGCCGCTCGACACGCAACGGGCCATTGTGCGCCGAGCGTTCGACTTGGGCATCACCCATTTCGACCTGGCCAACAACTATGGCCCGCCGTATGGCAGTGCCGAATCCAACTTCGCCCGGATCCTGCACGACGATCTTCGCGACCATCGGGACGAGCTCCTCATTTCCACCAAGGCCGGCTGGGACATGTGGCCCGGACCGTATGGCGACCTGGGTTCGCGGAAATACCTTCTCGCCAGCCTCGACCAGAGTCTGCGGAGGCTCGGGCTCGACTACGTCGACATCTTCTACCATCACCATTTCGACCCCGATACCCCACTCGAAGAATCGCTCGGAGCTCTGCACACCGCTGTCACGTCGGGCAGGGCTCTTTATGTCGGCGTCTCCTCCTACTCCGACCGGCGCACGGCTGAGGCAGTGGCGATCCTCCGCGACCTCGGCACCCCACTGCTGATCCATCAACCGTCGTATTCGATGTTCAACAGGTGGATCGAAGACGGCCTCCTCGATGTCCTCGACGCCGAAGGTGTGGGGTGCATCGCCTTCTCCGTCTTGGCGCAAGGACTCCTCACTGACCGGTACCTCGAGGGGATCCCTCCTGGCTCCAGGGCGGCCCGGGAAGGTTCGCTTTCCACCGGCATGCTCAACGACGAGAATCTCGGCCGCGTTCGAGCCCTCAACGACATCGCGCACACGCGGGGCCAGTCCCTCGCCCAGATGGCGATCGCCTGGGCCCTGCGTGACGCTCGAATGACGTCGGTGCTGATCGGAGCAAGCAGCGTGGTCCAGCTCGAGCAAAACGTGGGGGCCCTCGACAATCTCCCGTTCGCCCCTGACGAGATCGCCACCATCGACCGCTACGCCGTCGACGGCGGGATCGATCTGTGGAGGACACCCGCGACGTCCTGAGCGGAACCCCTGGTCGCCGAGGGGGATTTCGTCGCCAGCCGGAGATCTCTTCGGAGGGTCTGGACCCGGTCGTAGGCTGCTCTGGCCTGGGGATATCCGCCTCAGCAATCCGGAGCGGCCGTTGGGCGCCCCGATCTTCGCAAGGGTTGCGCATCTCCCGTGTTCATCACAACGGACAGTCAATGATCTAGCCGGGGGAACGGTGCCAGATGGGGAACAAGGGCAGATTGCACGTTGGACGCGTGGGCTCGTCGGGCCAGCAGGGCAAGAGGGGACTGCGTCGCTTCTCTCGCCGGGTGCGGGCGGGGCTCCTCGTCCCCGCATTGGGGATCGGGCTCATGGGAGCCGGGTTCGCCGTTTTCGGCAGCGTCTCGTCGGGCGCCTCGAACCCGCCACCGCTTGGCATCTACGCGGGCGGTGACAACCCGAGCGGGGTGAGCTCGCTCGGAGACGCCATCGGCCGGCAGCCCGCCTATGCCATGGACTATCTCGACGGGAGCTCGTGGTCGACGATGGAATCCAGCGCGGCCAGCGAAGCGAGCACCTGGAGCGGCTCCGGTTATGCGATGACGTTCTCCGTTCCGATGCTCCCGAATTCGGGATCCACGCTGGCCGCCGGCGCGGCCGGGTCCTACGACTCGTACTTCCAGGGCATCGCCCAGGGCCTCGTGGCCCACAACGAGGCCAACTCGATCGTGCGGATCGGCTGGGAGTTCAACGGCAACTGGTTCTCGTGGGCGGCCAACTCTTCGGACGCCTCCCAGTTCGTGACCTTCTGGCAACACGCCGTCGACACGATGCGCTCGGTCGCAGGTGCGAACTTCAAGTTCGAGTGGTGCCCGACCCTCGGCGACCAGGGCGTCGGGGACCTGGCCGGCTACTACCCGGGCAACAGCTACGTCGACTACGTCGCGGCCGATGTCTACGACGAGGCCTGGGGCAGCTACCCCGGCGCGGGGCAGGAGTGGTCCAACCTCGAGACCGAGTCGTACGGCCTCAACTGGCTGACGTCGTTCGCCGCAGGCCAGGGCAAGCCGGTCGCGCTCGGGGAGTGGGGGCTGGGCTCGGTTCCCGGGAACGCCGGGCAGGCCTATGCGGCCAGCAACCAGAAGGTGTCCGGTGGTGACGACCCGAGCTTCATCGACGACATGGCCAAGTGGGTCGCCGTCAACAACGTCTACGAAGCCACGTATTTCGACTCCGGATCGGCGACGCTCAGTTCGAACTCGAACCCCAACTCGTATCACGCGTTGATCGCGGACTTCGGTCCCGGCGGTGTCGCGGGCGGACCGGCCGGCGCTTCGACGGGCACCGCCACGTCCAACGCAGCACCGCCTCCCACGACCACCACGACCACGGCGCCACCGGCCCCGGCGCCCGCACCGACGACGACCACGGTGCCTGCGCCGGCGACGACTCCCGCGCCGAAGCCGACGGCGACAACGGTGCCGAGCTCCTCGCCCTCGCCTTCGGGCACCGCTCCGGGCACCCCGAACCCGTCACCGTCGTCGTCCTCGTCCACCTCACCGACGCCCGGCGCGGTGTCCGTGCCTGTTGCGGCGCCGGCGCCGGCGGCGACGGTGACCACACTGAAGGCGAGCGAACTCCTGGCGATGGACGGGGGCGAGTCATCGATGGTCTTCACGGTGAACGTGACGCCGGCGGAGAACGCCACGGTCACCGTCGTGAGCGGCAACCAGAAGCTGTGTCAGGTGACCGTGACCACGTCGAACGGAAGCGGGTCCTGCGCGCTCACCGACAGCGAGCTCGGGCTGGGCCTCTACTCGGCGCACGCCGAGACCCCGGCCGGACCTGGCTTCACCGCCTCGTCCTCCGACCCGGTGACCTTCACCGTTCTCGGCCTGAACATCTTGTCGGCGCTGTAGCCCCACAAGGTGAGGGCGAGGGCGACGAGAGCGTGATCGTGCAGCTCATCTCCTAGGACGTCACCGCCGGTCCTGCGCCAACGTGACCGCCTTTGCGATCGCGACGGCAATAACATTGCGCCCCTTGGCGACGTCGCCACACGAGCGGGCGTGAGGGCGTGAGGACGGGGGAACGGCATGGAACGAGGCACAGTTCGGTTCGGCTCGGGCGCGATCGCACTCGCGTTGCTCTCGACAGGCGGTGCGCTGGCGGCGCAGCCCGCCGGCGCGGCCCAGCAGAAGTCACCGGTGAAGGGGTTGATCGCGGTCGAGGGCCCGATGACCGGCGCCCAGGCGTCGACGGGGATCGACATGGCGGACGGCGCGGCCCTCGCGGTCGCTCAGATCAACGCTGCCGGCGGTGTCGACGGTGTGCAGCTCAAGCTCTTGAAGCTGGACGACAAGGCCACCGCTGCCGGCGGCATCGCCGCCGAGCGCAAGGCGGTCGCCGCGGGCGCGTTTGCGGTCGTGGGCCCCTTCAACTCCTCCGTCGGCGTGGCGAACCTGCCGCTGTACAAGAAGGCCGGACTGCCGGTCGTGCGCCTCACGTCGAGCGTCAAGACCGAGGGCTTCGGCGCGACCACCCAACCGATGGACTCCCAGGTGGCACCGGTCGAGATCAACGAGATCACGGACGTGCTCCACGCAACGAGGCCGGCGATCGTCTACGACACGTCGACGTACACGGCGGGAATCGCCAAGCAGGTCAAGGCGGGCCTCGCCAAGGCCGGCGACCCTGCGGTGGCCATGGTGTCCGTGACGAGCACGCAGACCAACTACGCCTCAGCCGTGAGCAAGGTGGCTGCGTCGCACCCGGGTCTGCTCTACATCTCGGCCTACGGCGCCGAAGCCGGTGCGATCGCCAAAGCCGCGTCGACCGCCAACGCGGGGAAGTGCTTCGTCGACCTCGCCGCGCAGGGCCCGGACTTCGTGACGGCGGCGACGCAGCCGGTCGCGTCGGCCTGCCTTTCGAGTGGCGTGCCCAGTGCGCAGCAGTTCGCCGGCGCGAGCCAGTACGTGACCGATTACCAGTCGACGTTCCACACGAGCCCCGGGACGTGGGGGACCTTCACCTACGACTCGGTCGAGATCCTGGCCACCGCGTTGCAGCAAGCCGGCTGGCAC
Source organism: uncultured Acidimicrobiaceae bacterium (assembly GCA_963777485.1). Classification (GTDB taxonomy): domain Bacteria; phylum Actinomycetota; class Acidimicrobiia; order Acidimicrobiales; family RAAP-2; genus Bog-473. Next base: position 942,919 of record CAVZQP010000002.1, read on the forward strand.
CAGAAGGGCGCGAGCACCGCCCTCACCCGCATTCGCAACTACCCGGGCATCACCGGTCCGATCACCATCGCAGCGTCCACGGGCAACCGGGTGCAGAGCACGGTGGTGATCCTCGACGTGAACAGTGGCGGCAATTACGTGATCGACCCGCAATGGGCGGCGGCGAGCGGGTTCCCACCTCCGTCCGGGGGCTGACGCCTCAGCGGGTGAGGCGCCACCACCATCCCGGTTTCGACAACGGCGCTGCGGTGTGCAGCTGGACACGGGTCGCCGTGGTCCCGACGATGGCCGCCAACGTGCCGACGCCAGCGCCCTTCGGCAGCGCCCCCTTCGGGATGTCGCGTCGGGCGACGATCGCCACCGACAAGCCCGGCCATCCGACCACGTTGACCGGCTGCGCCACGGTGACCGGTGTCGTCGCCCCCCAGGGGGCCACGACCTCGCCGACCTTCTGCCCGGGGGTGAAGACGGGGTAGCTGTGCAGCGCGGCGAAGATGCTCTTGACGAGGGCATCGCCGGCGTCGACGGCGGACGTGTTGGGGCCCTGGGACCCGGCGGGCTGGCCCAGGACCGCGCCCACGACCGTCACCACCTTGCCCCCGATGTTCTGCTGGGCCGCCACGAGGTAGCAGCCCTGGGCGCTCGAATCGGATGCGGTCTTGATGCCGGTGATCCCGTCCTTGCCGAGGTCGAAGTTGAGGTTGTACACGACGTTCGTCATCGGGATCAGCACGCTCGGCTGACCGAGGGAGACGATCTGTCCCAGGATCGGGTTCGACATCGCCTTCTCGCCGAGGCGGACGAGGTCCTCGGCCGTGCTGGTCGTGGCGGAGTCGGCACCGCTCGGGTCCGTGATGTGCGTACTGGACAGGCCGAGCTTCTGCGCCGTGGTGGTCATCTTGGTGACGAAGGCGTTGGTGTTGCCGGCATCCCAATCCGCCAGCAGCGTCGCCATGTCGGTGCCGTTGTCGATCAACAGCCCTTCGAGTGCCTGCAGCTCGGTGAGTGACTCACCCGCCGCGACCGGGACTTCGGACTGCTGGCTGGCTTGCCCGTTCTGATACGCCGTCAGCGTGTCGTTGGTGACGGGAATCGACGGTCCGTCGGCCCCCTGCCGAAGAGGATGGTCGGCGAGGACCACATACGCGGTCAACACGTCGATCAGCCCCGCCACCGGGACGGGCTGGGACCCTCGCACCTGGCCGAGCGTGCCGCTGCCCTCGACTGCGGCCGCGGCCTCGCCCGTACTCGGCCAGGCGAACGTCGGGGCCGTTCCCGGGAGGCGGACTCCTTGGATCTCGAGCGTGGAGGCGGGGAGTGGCCGGACCCATTGCGCAATGGCGCCCGCGAGCAACGCGATCAGGACGATCGCAATGAGCCACCCGACGAGGCGACGGCGGAATCGCTCATGTCGGAGCCCGCGGATGATCTGGAGCTCGTCGTCGCCCGGTGGCGGCAGCAGTTTGCCGAGCTCGGCGAGGCGCTCCTCGTTGCCCTTGGGCAGCGTGTGCCCGCGGGCGTGGGCGGGACCCTTGCGCTCACCGCTCTTGGCCCCGTCCATGTCGGTAACGTTAAGACGGCCGGGGCTCCGACTTGCGGCAGCAATGGCAATTGCTACCCGGCACGGTTGTCCCGGTCAGGCGAGAGCGGTCCGCGCGGCATCGGCGCGCATGCCGTCGAGCACCATGCTCAGGAGGCGCGCGGCCTGATCCGGCTCGATGCTCGTATTCGTGCAGACCGGGCTCACGAGCTGCATGAGGTCCGAGCCGGTGACATCGCCCCGCACGACACCAGCCGTCTTGGCCCGGTCGATCACGAGGTCGAAGGATGACTCGATGAGTCCGCGCGCCCGTGACCGCATGTCCGGGTTCTTCTCGAAGGCCTGGTGGAGCTCGGCCATGAGGGCCTGCTTCGTCTGCGCGTAGCGCCGGAAGGCCACGAAGAACGCTTCCACCGCGGGCCACGGCTCGAGCTCGGCCACCACTCGTTGGGCCGTCTCCCAGAGCTCCTCGACGTCGGTCTGGTACACCGCCTCCACCAGGTCGAGCCGGTTGGGGAAGTGGCGGTACAACGTCCCGACCCCGACACCGGCCTCTTTGGCGATGGCCTCCATCGATGCCCCGGCGCCCTGAGAAGCGAAGACGTCATGGGCGGCGGCGACGAGGAGCTCACGGTTGCGCCGGGCGTCGGCGCGCATGGGCCTTCCCTCGAGGGTTTCGGCCTCGCCGGCCCCGCCTGCTCCGGGAGCCGGGGACCGCACCTCTGCACTGCCGTTCTGCGTCGCCATCACATTTCTCCGACGAAGGGCTTGCTAAACGGAGGCACCCTCCGTATAATAAACGGAAGAAGCTTCCGCTTCAAGGATATCAGCGGAAAGGTCGGAGTCAATGCCCCAATCAGCCCTTAGCCTCACGCGCCCTGCAGCCGGGAGCAGCGTGGCCGCAGGACCTGTTTCCCCAGGTCCTGGAGCTGCCCGCTGGCTCCGGCACCCGTCCGTCCTCCTGGCGGTGATCCTCACCGCCCAGATGATGGTGGTGCTGGACGCGACCATCGTGAACGTCGCCCTGCCTCACATCCAGGAAGACCTGGGCTTCTCGACGAGCGCCCTGTCGTGGGTGCTGAACGCCTACATCCTCACCTTCGGAGGCTTCCTTCTGCTCGGCGCCCGCGCGGGCGACCTGTTCGGCCGCCGGCGGGTGTTCCTGGTCGGCATCGCCGTCTTCACCGTGAGCTCGCTGCTCGGCGGCCTCGCCGTGAGCGGGTGGGCCCTGCTGGCGGCCCGGGCGCTCCAAGGCACAGGTGCCGCACTCGCCGCACCCTGTGCGCTGTCCCTCTTGACCACGGCGTTCCCCGAGGGTGCGCAGCGGGTGAGGGCCATCGCGCTCTACACGACGGTGTCCGCGGCCGGCGGTGCCACCGGCCTCGTGCTCGGCGGCCTCCTCACCCAATTGGTCTCGTGGCGCTGGGTCATGTTCGTGAACGTCCCCATCGGCATCGCGGTGTGGCTCGTCGGCCGCAGCGTGCTCGCCGAGACGGAGCGCCGGAACGGTCACTTCGACGTTGTCGGCGCCATCACCTGCACCATCGGCGTGAGCGGCGTGGTGTTGGGTCTCGTCGAGGCTGGTTCGAAGGGGTGGACGAGCGCGCTGACGCTGGTGCCTCTCGTCGGCGGTGTGATCGTGTTCGCCTTCTTCCTGCTCCACGAGACAAGGGCAGGCGAGCCCATCATGCCCCTCCGTCTCCTCTCCCATGCCACGCGCAACTCGGCCAACGCCGCACGCGCGCTCCTGTACGCAGGATTCTTCGGCCTCTTCTACTTCATGGCCCAGTTCCTTCAGGACGTGCAGGGTTACAGCCCGCTGCGCGCCGGGTTGGCCTTCGTGCCAATGCCGGCGTCGGTATTCCTGGCCTCGCAGCTGACCAGCCGGGTGCTCCTCCGCCGCCTGCCCGAGAAGGCCGTCATGGTCATGGGATCGACCGTGGCGATCATCGGCCTGGCGTTGGCCACGCAGGTCGGTCCGCACACGTCGTACGCACAGATCGTGGTCAGCCTCGTGCTCATCGGCGCCGGGTTCGGAGCGACGCTGGTGCCGTTGACCTCTGCCTCGCTCGCGGACGTCGAGCCTGAAATCGCCGGCGCCGCATCCGGTCTCGTCAACGTCTCGCAGCAGCTGGGTGCCGCAGTGGGGCTCGCCGTTCTCGTCACGGTATTCAACTCGGTGGCCGGTCATGCACAGCTGGTCCCCGGCGACACCACGACGGCATCCGTGCACGCGCTGCGCGACGTGTTCTACGTGACGGGCCTCTTCGCGCTCGGCGCGTTGGCAACCATCGTGTTCGGGGTCGACCGGTTCGCCCGGGCCGAGGCGCCCGCGGCGCCCGCGGAGGTCGCGACGAGCGAGGGAGACGACGACGAGATTGCCGCCGAGCTCTCGGCGCTGGCCGCACAGGACGCGGAGGACGAGAGCCCTCTCGCCGGGGCGGCCCTGAGCGCCTGACGCACCCAGGTCCGGCTGGTGCCCGCGGGCTGTACGGTCGGGCGCATGCCGGACACCCGGGTCATGGAGTTACCGGACGGTCGCGAGCTGGCCTGGCTCGAAGCAGGCAGGCCGCGCGGCCGCCCGGTCTTCGCGTTCCACGGCACCCCGGGGTCGCGCCGCCAGGTCTCCTTCGACGAGAAGGCGATCACGGCGGCGGGCGTCAGGATGATCGCGCCGGATCGGCCCGGCTACGGCCTCAGCTCGTTCCACCCCGGACGCTCCCTTGCCGACTGGGCGGCCGACGTGTCGGCCCTGGCGGACCACCTCAAACTGGACTCCTTCGCCGTGGTGGGCGTCTCGGGCGGTGGCCCCCATGCCGTGGCGTGCGCACGGATGCTGCCCGACCGGGTGACCGCCGCGGGGATCGTGAGCGGCGTCGGCCCGATGGGCGACCCCGAATTCGACGTCGGCATGGTGGGCTTCAACCGGGGCCTCAGCTTCCTCGCCCGGGAGGCGCCCCTCGCCCTGCTCCCCGTGTTCTGGTTCCAGGAGTTCTCGGTGCGGCGCTGGCCCGAGGCGGCACTGCGGGCGGCAACCAAGCGGTTCCCGGCATCCGACGTCGAGATGCTCGAGCGGGCCGACGTCCGGGCTGCCTTCTTCGACGACGCGCGCCGTTCCTCGTCGACGGCGACGCAGGCGGCGACCCAGGACTTCGTGCTGTTCGCCCGCGACTGGGGCTTCCGGTTGCAAGATGTCACCGTGCCGTGCCACCTCTGGCACGGCGACGCCGACCGCAATGTGCTGATCGGGCACGGGCGGTTCATGGCCGGGCGCATCCCCGGAGCCGTGCTGCACGAGTGTCCCGGCGAGGGGCACCTCCTCTACGTCAACCGCCTCGAAGAGGTCTTGGGGACCGTCGCGTCGGCCGGCTGATCAGCCGGGCGCGGCCCCGAGCCCGGCGGCGGGCGAACCAGGAGGTTGACGCGCACTTGTCACAATGTTGTTCGGAAACGGGCGTCGCCAATCGGTAGTCTCCCTCTCGTGGGGGAGCGATCCAGCCTCCGGCCGGGCGAGATGGGCCGGGGCAGTCACGTCTGCTGGGCGTACGCCTCGGAGGCCGAGCATCGCGACTTCCTCGTCGAGTTCTTCGAGGCCGGACTGGCCGCGAACGAGCGCCTGATGTACATCGCGCCGCCCGATCAGCGGCACGCGACGCTCGCCGAGCTCACGGACGCCGGCATCGAACTCGGCCCGCTGCTCGATAGTGGGGCCCTGCGCACCAACGACCTGGATGCGGCGTACCTGATCGACGGCGTGCTGCGGCCGGACGTCCACCTCGCCGGCCACGCGCTCTTGGTGGGGCAGGCGCTCCGCGACGGCTACACCGGCCTGCGCGTGTGCTCGGAGATCGCGTCCCTGCTCGGGTCCGACGGTGTATGCGACGAATGGTGCGGCTACGAGGTCCGGGCCGACCTCCTGATCTCGCGGCTGCCGAGCATCGTCGTGTGCGCGTGCGACCTTCGGCGCGCCCGCCCCAAGGTGATGAGCGACCTGCACGCCGTGCACTCGCTCCACGCCGGTGCGCCGACGAGTCGTTCGCCGTTCCAGATGCACGCCGGATCGGGTGGTCTCTTCCTCTCGGGCGAGGTCGACGCTTCGAGCGCGGACAGGGTCGGGCGCTGGCTCGCGGAGGCGCTTCCCGACATGCCCGAACCGGTCGTCGACGTGGAGGGCCTCGAGTTCATCGACGCCGCCGGCATGTGGGCGCTGCTCGACAGCGCCCATGCCCACCCCGAAGGCCTGCGCCTCACGGGAACCTCCGAGCGGTTCCGCCGGGTGTGGGCGGTGTGTGGCTACGACACCATGCCCTCGGTACAGCTGCACTGACCCGACCGGCAGAGACCGACCTCCGAGGCCAGGTCCAATAGTCTCGGCCGCCGTGCAACCGCAACCGCAGCCGCAGCCGCAGCCGCTGCTCCGACACGCCGCCGACGTCACCCCCGAATGGCTCACCGGCGCCCTGGCGGCGAACGGCCTGCTCGATGCCGGCGTAGAGGTCACGTCGTTCGAGACCGCGGCGATCGGCACCGGCCAGATGGCGGACACGACACGTTTCACCCTGTACTACGGCCAGCCCGGCGGCGGGCCGCCCAGCGTGGTGGGGAAGTTCGCCTCGGCCAACGAACAGAGCCGCGCCACCGGGCTCGCGCTGCGGGCCTACGAGATAGAGGTGCGCTTCTACCGCGAGGTCGCCGCCCGCGTCAGCACCCGGCTGCCCGCCGTGTACGCCGCCGAGATCGAGCCGGCCAGCGGATGGTTCACCCTCCTCATGGAGGACATCGCCGGCGCGCAACAGGGTGACCAGATCGCCGCATGCGCCCCCGACGTCGCGGCGGCCGTGCTCGACGGGATGGCCGGGCTGCACGCCCCCTGCTGGGAGTCGCCCGAGCTCGCCGGCCTGGAGTGGCTGAATCGCAACACGCCCGAGTCCGCCGATTTCCTCGCTGCGATGGTGTCCTCGCTCCTGCCCGGTTTCCTCGAGCGCTACGCCGACCAGCTCACCCCCGAGCACCAGGAGGTGTGCCGTGTCTTCGCCGAGCACATCCCGGCGTACGTGAGCCTGCGCAACGCCCCCCGCACCGCGACGCACGGGGACTTCCGCCTCGACAACTTCTTGTTCGAGCCGAACGACCCGGAACCGGTCGTCGTCGACTGGCAGACCACGGTCTGGACCGGCGCCGCCTACGACGTCGCCTACTTCGTCGGGGGCTGCCTCACGACCCAAGACCGGCGCGCCCACCAGGACGACCTGCTGGCCCACTACCACGACAAGCTCTGCCACCTCGGCGTTCGCGACTACCCGCTCGAGCAGCTCCGGGCCGACGTCCGGGTCGAGAGCTTCGCCGGCATCCTCATGGCCATCGTCGCCTCCATGGTCGTGGAGCGAACCGACCGCGGCGATCTCATGTTCCTCACCAGCACCATGCGCCACGCGCAGCACGCGATCGACGAAGACGCCCCAGCGCTCCTGCTCGCCGCCCGATGACCGAGCTCCTCGTACTCTGCACCGGCAACGCCGCGCGCTCGGTGATGGCCGGCTTCATGCTCGATGCTTTGTGGAACGGCCGCCCTGATCCGCTGCATGTCGTCACGGCGGGCACCCACGTGATCGACGGGCAGCCGATGGGCATGCGTACCCGCACCGCCTTGACGCGAATCCCCGAGCTGAAGGACGCGGACTTCCACCGGCACCGCAGCCGCCAGGTCCACGGTGTCGACCTGGTCCACGCCGAGCTGGTCGTCGTCATGGAGGCGGACCACGTCCGTTTCGTGCGCCGGCGCTTTCCCGACGCGGCGGCCAAGACCGCCACCATTCGGCGCCTGTGTCGCGACCTGCCACCCGCACCGCCCGGACTCGGCGAGCGTGTGGCGCGGCTGGGTCTCGGCGCCGTGGAGGTGGCCGACACTGAGGACGTGCTCGACCCGGCCGGGCAGGAGGGTGACGTCTACGCCGCGTGTGCCGACGAGCTCTGGACGCTGTGCGGCCAGCTCGTGGAGCTCTTGTAGGGAACACACCGCAGTCCGACTTAAGTTTTGTATTTGCCTACGGCGATTCGTGCTCAAGTTACGTGCAATGAGCAGACCATTCTGATCAAACATCCAAACCGAGCAGTCCGTTCTGTTCATTTCGATCGGATTGAGCAAGGTTTCGCGTATCACTTTCGGAATCCACAGAGGACCGTTCTTCGGAACATGAAGCACCACAGAACACGTGCGCGCCGGATCCTCGAAACGCGTCTCGCTGGGCTTGGGAATCGGCTCGAGATCCCTCCACCGGGTGGCTGGGTGAGGACAATGAGGGATGCGCTCGGGATGTCCAGCTACCAGCTTGCGAAACGTATGGGGTTCTCTCCAACGCGGGTTAGGCAGTTCGAAGCTGAAGAACTCGACGGTTCGATTCGGCTCGGGATCCTCCGCCGGGCCGCCGAGGCCATGAACTGCACACTCGTCTATCTACTGGCCCCGAAAGAACCTTTAGAAGACATCGTGCTTCGTCAGGCGCATTTGAAGGCGGCCACGCAACTTTCCATCGTGGGCCACGATCACCCCTCAACCGGAGATCCGGACTTGGTCCCTCGCACGCGGATCGATGAGCTCGAAGACTTGACCATGCATTTCGTGGACCATCGAGATTCGTGGCGCTGATCCAAATGAGAAATCGAAGAGGGCGGGTTCAGTCAGAGTGCACAGAGCGCAGGCCCGCCCAGGCCAGGTCGGCCATGCGACCCGCCAAGCGCTGCGCCTCTTCGTCGGCGTCGGTGGTCGGACGGTTGGCCATGAAGTGTCGGCTCGCGCCCTCCGCCATCCCGACGATCCCGTAGGCGAGCAATCGTCGGTGGTCAGCGTCCAACCCTGCGTCGATGAGCGGATCGATGGCCTCGGCGATGGCGTCCTCGACGGTGCGCAAGGCACGGCCGAGCTCCAGGTCGTCCGCGTGGTCCCGCCCGTAGAGCAGCCGGAACTCTGCCTCGTGGCTGACCACGAGCTTGAAGTAGGCGGCGAAACCGAGCTCGACCTGCTGGCGAGGGCCTTCGGCCCGTATCACCGCACGCCGGATCGCCGTGAGCAGGTCCTGGGCGATGGAGTCCACGAGCTCGAGGTACAGCGCCCGCTTCGAGGAGAAGTGCTGGTAGAGCAGGGGCTTGGTGACCCCGGCCCGCTCCGCGATGTCGTCCATCGTCGTCGGCCGGTAGCCCCGCTGCGCGAAGAGCTCGAGCGCCACGGCAAACAGCTGTTGACGCCGCTGTTCAGCTGTGAGCCTCCGGGAGGCCGCCTGGATCGCCGACATTCCGTTCACGTTACCGACTGGTCAGCCCCTTCCCAAGAGATCCCTGCCCGCTCCAGCACGTCGGCCAGGCGTGCGGGCAGATCGGCCAGGTTGAAGTGGGCGTACGCGACCTGGTGGTTGTGGTCCAAGAGCCCCTCGTCTCGCTGGTCCAACCATGCCGCCAACGGGGCCGGATCAGCTGCGTCGAACCACCGGAACCCGAACGACGCGAGCTCGGCTGCCACCGGGTACGAGCCGATGGCGAGCGCACGCCGGTAGGTGGCCGATTCGACGGACGGGTTGCCGAACCCCTCCCAGGACGATGGCAGGAGGACGGCATCACACGCGGCGTAGGCGTCCGCAATCGAGCAGCCATCCGGTGGCGGGCCGAGAAGCACCGGGCAGCGGGCTCTCGACACCAACTGATCGAGGGTCGGCCCGTAGCCGTCTTCGGCCGGCCCGAGCAACCAGTAGGTGCCGCCGACCGAAGCCGCCAGCTCGAGTGCGCCGGCGATGTTCTTGCGCTCGAGCGCACGGGTCGGTTGCAGCAGCAGCGCAGCACCGTCGCCAATGCCGAGGGCGGCTCGCGTGCGGGTCCGGACACCGGGTGCAGGGTCGGGATCGAACGTGTTGTAGATCGTCGTCGCCCTGATGCCGCGTTCCGCCAACTCGTTCCGGCTGAGCTCGTTGATGGTGACGTGTGCCCACGCAGGGTCGTCGGGTGGCGGTGCCCGGTGGGCCAGATGTGGTCGCTGCCACGGGAGGTCGTGGTGATGGAACACCGCGGGGCGCCCCGCGCAGACCCGCGCGACGACGGCCGCCGCCGGCGGGTTGAGGGGCAGTGAGCAGAGGTTCTCGACGACGACGAGGTCCGCCGGCGCGCACGCATCCTCGATCTCCTGACGCGTCGGAGGCTCGGTTGCGTCTATCGCCAATCCTGGTAGCACCTGATCGACCGGGCCCGATCCGGCCACCGTCTGCACGTCCCACCCGAGCGTCCGGAGCGCCGCCGCCCATTTCGCCGCCTCGACCGCCACGCCGTCTCCTCCGCCCAACCGAAACGAGATCATGCAGGCCGTCGGCACCGTGCGCACTGTAGGGGTGCCCACGGGAAACCCCTGCAGAAGGCCACTTCCGCCGGTCGAGTAGCCTTCCCCCCCGATGGCGAACCGGGCACTGATCACGGGCATCACCGGCCAAGACGGCTCGTATTTGGCCGAATTGCTCCTCTCCAAGGGGTACACGGTCATCGGGATGGTCCGGCGCTCGAGCACGGTCAACTTCGAGCGCATCGCCCACATCCAGGACCAGCTCGAGCTCGTGTCGGGCGATCTCCTCGACGAGGTGTCGCTCATCAACATCCTGCGCGACCACCGGCCGACCGAGGTCTACAACCTGGCCGCCCAGTCCTTCGTGCAGACCAGCTTCGGCCAACCCGTGCTCACCGGCGAGACCACGGCCTTGGGCGTCACCCGCCTCCTCGACGCGATCCGGCTGGTTGACCCCGAGATCCGCTTCTACCAGGCCAGCTCGTCCGAGATGTTCGGCAAGGTGGTCGAGGTTCCCCAGCGCGAGTCGACGCCGTTCTACCCCCGCAGCCCCTACGGCGTGGCCAAGGTCTACGGCCACTGGATCACGGTGAACTACCGCGAGAGCTACCAGCTGCACGCCTCGTCGGGGATCCTCTTCAACCACGAATCGCCCCGCCGCGGCCTCGAGTTCGTCACCCGCAAGGTGACGCACGGCGTGGCGCGCATCGCACACAAGCTGGACGAGAAGCTGGCACTCGGCAACCTCGACGCGCAACGTGACTGGGGCTACGCGGCCGACTATGTCCGCGCCATGTGGCTGATGCTGCAGCAGGAAGAGCCTGGCGACTACGTCGTCTCGACCGGCGAGACGCACGAGGTGCGCGAGTTGTGCCGGCTTGCCTTCGGGGCCGTCGGCCTTGACTGGGAGGAGCACGTCGTCATCGACGAGCGCTTCCTGCGCCCGGCCGAGGTCGACCTTCTCGTCGGTGACCCTGCAAGGTCGCACGAGGTGCTCGGCTGGAAGCCCGATGTGAGCTTTGCGAGTCTCGTCGAGATGATGGTCAAGGCCGACATGGACCTGGTCCGCAAGACCCTGGCGTAACGGGGGCGGGCCGCGCTCCTCTTTCCTGCAGCGCCCGCCGCGATCTCGGCGAATCCGGCTGGGATCCTCGTCGCCTTCGGGGCCGGGATCCTCTCGTTCATCTCGCCCTGTGTCCTGCCGCTGGTGCCCGGCTACGTGTCGATGGTCTCGGGTCTGTCGGCGGCCGAGCTCGAGGCGGGCGCCGAGGGTACGACTCCCTCTGTCGCGATGCGCCCCGTCCTTCGTGGCATCGGGCTGTTCGTCGCGGGCTTCACGCTCGTCTTCGTGGCCCTCGGCGCGACGGCATCGGGCATCGGCCACGTCCTGAAGAGCAACAAGGTCGAGTTGGCGCACATCAGCGGCATCGTCATCATCCTCCTCGGTGCGGTGATGGTGCTCACCGCGTTGCCCGGACGGGTCTGGTCGCATGCGGGATCGGGCACGCTCGGCGTCGTCTCCCGGGTCACGGGGGAGCATCGCTTCGACGTGCGCCCGTCGAAACTCGGCAGCTGGGCCGCCCCGGTCATGGGCATGGCGTTCGCATTCGCGTGGACGCCATGTGTCGGCCCGGTGCTCGGAGTCGTGCTCGGGCTCGCCAGCCACAACGGGACGCTGGCTGGCGGCGTGGTCTTGCTCTTCGCCTACTCGCTGGGTCTCGCCCTGCCGTTCGTGCTCGTCGGCCTCGCCTTCGGTCGGTTCACCGCGTTATTCGCACGCACCCGCCATTGGCTCTGGGCGGTCGAGCTCGTCGCGGGCGTTCTCCTCGTGGGGTTCGGCGTCCTGCTCCTGACCGACAACATCGGCTGGGTGTCCAACCATGTGTCGGGTTGGCTCAACGACATCGGGCTCGGTCGGTTGACGACCAGCTAACCGTCTGACGTCACCCCGGTCTCGCCCGAACCGTTCGTCGCGTCGTACGCCCCCGACTGTGTCACCAACCGGAGCATGGGCGCGATCTCGGTGCGGAAGCCAAAGGGAGAGCGCATGGCCGGGTCGCCGTCGCGGATGACCTCGGCTCCGGCCTGATCCGCCGCCAGCACGATTCCGATCCCGTACGGCCCGTTCGGATCGGCGACCGGACCGATCGCGATCACCTGGCCGCGCGCCAGCAGCTCGCCCCAGTAGCCGAAGTGTGCATCCATCACCGCCCGCTCCTCCTCGGACATCGTCGATGCGAAGTCAGGCCGTGGCGGGATGAGGCGAAAGACGTAACCGGGCACTGTGATCAGAACTTACCCTCGAGCACATCGCAAAACGTGCGCGCGAACGTATGGACGTCACCCGGCCAGCGCGCTGAGACATACGACCCGTCGCGCACCACCCAGGCGGCCCGGTCGTCCCTGAGCGAGTCCCGGGCGCGGCCACTCGTCTTGCGCCGGTAGTTGGGCGCGTCGCGCGGCACGTCCTCGAAGTCCGACTCGGCCGCGAGCGCGCGCGTCACTTCCTGCTGCACGGACATGTAGCCGTAGGGCTGGCCGGGCTCTTCGGGGTACGTGCGGTAGTAGTTGGCGTCCCAAAAGCGGGTGTACATGGCGAGTCCCCAGGCCCTCCGCTCCAGCGCCCAGGTGAGCGCCGTCGTGCGCCGGCCGTGCAGCACGGACCGTCCCGTGGCCGGGTCGACCGCTCGCGCCGCCACCAGGACGCCGTGGCAGATCGCGCCGACCGGCCGGCCCGCTCGGAACGAATCGACCGCCATCTGCTGGACTTCGCCGCTCTCGAGGTAGCTCCGCATGCCGCGCGCCCGGTGGCCGCCCGGCAGGACCAACGCGTCGTAGGTGCCCCGGCGAGCCTCCGCCCAGTGCAACGGTGACCGGAACGAGGCGTCCTCGCGCAGCAAGCGGTACGCCGCGCGGGCCGCCGCGTCGGCGCGGAGGATGTGTCCCACGACCGTCAATCGCCGCAGTCCCGGCACGAAGCCCCATGGATCGAGGCCCTGGCCGGTCACCATGAGATCGTCGGCCTCGCCGATCTGGCCCGAGGGTGTGGCGAAGAGGACGTCGTGCCCGGCCCCAGACAGCACCTGCCAGCTCACCGCCACCTCGGTGGGATCGAAGTCGCAGGCCGGGATCGGCAAGAGCACAGTCGCCATGGCTCCGCGCAGAATACCGAGGCTCAGAAAATGAGCCCCGAGCATCCGTCGCGAGGGAGGCTTAGGCTCGGTTGCATGACCGATACCGAAACCGATGCCGCGACCGACACTGCGGGCTCGGAACAGAGCGCGCAGGACTTCCAGCAGATCTTCTCCGTGGACGACCCGCTCGATGTGCTCTGGGTCAAGGCCTACCAGGGCGAGGTTCTCGGCGAGGTGCTGTTCGACCGCATGGCCGATCAGATCGACGACGAGGGGCACAAAGCCAAGATGCGGGTCCTCGCCAAGCTCGAACGCCGCACCAAGGAGTCGATCGCACCCGCCCTCGAGCGCGCCGGGCTGTCGATCGAGCCCGATCCCGAATCGTTGAGCACGGCCGAAACGCTCTCGGGCGCAGCCACCACGCCGTGGAAGGACCTCCTCGCCACGTTCGAGCCCATCACTTCGCAGTTCTGCGCCATGTACCGGCGCATCGGCGAGCTCGACCCGTCCGAAAGCGAGACGTCCGAGCTGCTCGTCGCGCACGAGCTCGCGCTCCGTAACTTCGCCCGTGCCGAGATCGCAGGCGAGACCACCACGTCGCTCGACCAGATCAACGCCCTGGCACACATGCAGTAACCGGTTCCCGTGGGCGTGGCTGAGCCGACGGGAGGCTCCGGGCGCCCGCAAAAGCCCCGATCAGCAGCCATGTGGGGTCGCGACCCCGCTTGGAACCCTGGGACCCACCCCCCCTACCATGGTGGCGAAGGCCATGGCCCCCGTTGTTCTCTTCCGTGCCGCTGTCGCTCTTGCCGGCCGCTTCCCCGCCCTCGCCGGGGTCGACTTGTCCCTTGACCAGGGAGAAGTCGTCGTCGTCGTGGGCCCGAACGGCGCCGGCAAGACAAGTCTGCTGCGCGCCTGCGCCGGCCTCCTCCCGGTCACATCGGGGGAAGCGTCCGTTCTGGACGTCGACCTGACCGCGGACCACACGGCTGTACGGCGATTCGTCGGCCTTCTGGGCCATGCCGCCCCCCTCTACGACGAGCTCACCGCGGCGGAGAACGTCCGCTTCGCCGTCCGTGCCCTCGGCCTCCCCGTGAGAAAGGCCGACCAGGCCCTCGATCGTCTCGGCCTGACCGGCCGCCTTCGCTCGACGGCGGCCGGGCGCCTCTCGGCCGGCCAACGCCGAAGGGTCGCCCTCGCTGCGCTGGTTGCTCGCAATCCCGCCCTCTGGCTGCTCGACGAGCCGCACGCCGGGCTCGACGCGGGCTCCCGCGCCTTGCTCGGTGACTTGATCGGCGAGGCCGTCTCCTCCGGTGCGAGCGTGCTCCTCTCTTCGCACGAGCCACAGCTCTCGGTCCCATTGGCCGATCGCGTCGTGTCGATGGTCGGCGGTCGCGTCACCGGCGAGGAGCCCGGTGGGCGTCGCGTCACCCTTACCGCGATTCCGGCATCCCTTCCGGAAGCGGCAGCCGGGGACACAGGGGCATTTCATGTTGCATGACGCCGTGCTGGTCGCGGGCAAGGATCTGCGCATCGAAGCCCGCTCGCGTGTCGCGCTGTGGCAGGTGGTGCCCTTCGCCATCCTCGTGCTCGTGTTGCTGGCGTTCGCGATCGGCCCTGACCAGGCGGCGCTGCGTCACGCCGCACCGGGGATCTTCTGGGTGGCGCTGCTCTTCTCGACCGTGCTGGCGATTCAACGCAGCGTGGCCGTCGAGTCGGGCGAGGGGACGCGCGACGGCCTGCGGCTTTCCGGCATCGACCCGGCCGGCATCTTTCTCGGCAAGGCGGCAGCGATCGGTTTGCAGCTGCTGGCGCTGCAGCTCATCTTGTGGGCGGGCGTGACGTTCTTGTTCGACGTGCGCGTGCACGTGATCTGGCTCGCCGTGGTCGCGTGTCTTCTCGCCACCGTCGGCCTCGCCTGCGCTGGCGTGCTCTACGGCGCACTTTCGGCGGGGTTGCGGGTGCGCGACACACTGCTGCCGCTGCTCGTGCTGCCCGTGTTGGCGCCCGTGCTCCTCGCGGGCTCCAAGGTGTGGCAGGCCGCGCTCGACAGCAACGTGTCCTCGGGCACGCAGTGGCTGAAGATCCTCGTTCCCTTCGCCGTCGTGTACCTCGTCGTGGGCATCGTCCTCTACGGGCCGCTCCAGGAGGCGGCATGAGCACTGTGAACACGAGCGACAGTCCGGTCCGGTTGCCCTGGCGCCCGCGTTGGCTCGCTGTCGTCGGCATCGGGGCGATCGTCACCACCGCCCTCACCGTCTGGTTGGGGTTGTGGGTCACACCGCCGGACGAGGTGCAAGGCAATCTGGCTCGGCTGCTCTACATCCATCCGGCGGTCGCCACGGTCGCGCTCTACTGGGCCGGAGGCATCGCGCTGTTGGGCAGCCTTCTCTATCTGTGGCCGCGGACGCGAGCGTTCTTCTGGGACCGGCTGGCCGCCTCGGCCGTCGAGGTCGGCGCCGTGTTCTCGGCCTTGACGCTCGTGACGGGGTCGTTGTGGGGCCGCCCGGTGTGGGGCGTGTGGTGGACCTGGGACGCACGGCTGACCTCGACCGCGCTGTTGCTGTTGCTCGAGCTCGGCTACCTGGCCTTGCGCCGTGTTCCCGCCGACGCGCACATCCGGGCGAAACGATGCGCCGTCGCCGCCATCCTGATCGCCATCGACGTGCCGATCGTCCACTTCTCCGTCGACTGGTGGAACACGCTCCAC
This sequence comes from uncultured Acidimicrobiaceae bacterium, assembly GCA_963777485.1. GTDB lineage: Bacteria > Actinomycetota > Acidimicrobiia > Acidimicrobiales > RAAP-2 > Bog-473. The sequence goes on from CAVZQP010000002.1 coordinate 958,620, forward strand.
CAGAACGGCACGATCCTCGACCCGGGGTTCAACCTCCACGTGCACGGCTCGATGCTCTGGACCATGCTCCTCAGCTTCGTCGCCTTCACGTTGATCTTCGTGTGGCTCCTCGCGATGCGCTACCGGATCGAGGTGCTGCAGGACGCGGTGGGGGACCAGGAGCTCGAGATCTCGCTCAGCGAGCGCTGGAACGAGGACGCTGACCTCGTCGCCGTCGGGGGAGGGCCCGGCGCGCCAGGTGGCGACGAGGGGCGCGGCTCATGAGCTACGTCGACGCCGGCTACATCGTGGCCATCGGGGGTTCTTTCCTGTACGGGCTCGGCTTGTTCCTGCGCCGCCGGCGCTGGGAGCGGGCGTTGCGCGTCAAGGAGTCCACCCCCGACGAGCGGCCGGCCGCCGCCGGGCAGCCGTGACCGGCACGACCACCACGCCGAACCCGACCGCGCCGCCTGAGACCCCCGGTGGGCGCGCCGTCACCTCGGCGCAATCGGCACGCCGTCGCCGGACCAAGCGCCGGCTCGTGCTGGTGTTCGCGCTTCTGGCTGCCGCATTGGTCTTCCTGCTCGTCGAGGGCCTGGGCAGCTCGCTCGACTACTTCGACACGGTCAACCAGGCGCTCGCTCACCGGGCACAGCTGGGCACGACGACGTTCCGGCTCGAGGGCAACGTTGTGCCCGGTTCCATCCGCTCCACGGCCACCGGCGCCGACTTCCGGCTCTGCCAAGGCGCCAACGTGGTGGACGTGGTGAACACCAACAACCCGCCGGCCCTGTTCCAGCCGAACATCCCCGTCGTCCTGGTCGGCCACTTCAACTCGGACACGTCGCGCACGTTCCTGTCGAACACCATCATGGTGAAGCACTCCGCCACCTATACCGCGCAGCACCCGGGTCGGGTCCGGGCGACCGCGACCTCCGCCTGCTGATGGTCGACGCCCATCTCGGGGCGATCGGGGTCTGGCTCGCCTTCGTCGCCAGCATCGTCGGCGCGGCCGTCATGGCCTTCGGACTGGCCCGCCCACGCCGCGCCGCGCTCTCGCCCACCGGCGGCAGCGTTGCGCTCAGGGCTGGCGCGGGGGACGGACGACTGCTCGCTCCCGTAATGCTCGTCGGCGCCCTGCTCGCGGTCGGCGCCATGGAACACGCGCTCGTGACCCACGACTTCGCGCTCGCCTTCGTGGCCGAGAACAACAGCACGGTGACGCCACTGCTCTACTCCATCACCGGATTGTGGTCCGCATTGGCCGGCTCGATCCTCCTGTGGGGACTCGTGCTCTCCGTGGTCACGTCGGTCTTCGTGTGGCGCTACCGCCGTCTGGGCCTCGATCCGGTGATCCGCTGGGCGACCTTGGTTCTCTACGTCGTCTCTGCGTTCTTCTTCGGGCTGATGGTCGGGCCCGCCAACCCGTTCAACACCGCGCAAGGCGTGACCCAGGGCCTCGGCCCCAACTCGCTGCTGCAGGACAACCCGCTCGTAGCCATCCACCCACCCCTCCTCTACACGGGGTTCGTCCTCTTCACGGTCCCGTTCGCGTTCGCCATCGGCATGCTTGCGACCGGGCGCGTGGGCGACCGCTGGCAGATCGAGTGCCGGCGTTGGACGCTGGTGGCGTTCACGGTCCTCTCGGTGGGCATCGTGCTCGGCGCCTGGTGGTCCTACCAGGTGCTGGGCTGGGGGGGATTCTGGGGTTGGGACCCCGTCGAGAACGCCGCCCTCCTGCCATGGTTGTGCGGGACCGCGTATCTCCATTCGGTTCTCGTCCAGGAGCGCCGCGGTCTCATGCGGGTGTGGAACCTTTCGCTGTCCATCGCCACCTTCGCCCTTACAATTCTCGGGACCTTTCTCACCCGTTCGGGTGTCATCACGTCGGTGCACGCGTTCTCCGAGTCGTCGCTTGGCCCGATCCTCATCGGGTTCTTCTTCGCCGTCGTGATCATCGGCTTCGGCCTGATCGCCTGGCGCGGCGACCGGCTGCGCTCACCGGGAGGCATCGATGCGCCTCTCGGGCGTGAGGGTGCGTTCCTGCTCAACAACGTGCTGTTCGTCGGCTTCGCCTTCGTGGTGCTGCTCGGCACCGTGTACCCACTCCTCTACGAGGCGGTCACGCAGCAGCAGGTCACGGTCGGCGCACCCTTCTTCAACACGGTCGCCGTACCGGCCGGGCTCACGCTCCTGTTCCTCATGGCCGTGGCTCCGGTGCTGGGCTGGCGCAAGATCAGCGGGTCGGTGCTGTGGCAGCGCCTCGCCGTTCCGGTGTGGGTGGGCGTCGCCACCGTCGTGCTCTGCGTAGCATTCGGGCTGCGCGGCACCGCCACGCTGATCGGCTTCGGGCTCGGCGCCATGGCGGGCGCCACCGCCGCCAGGGCCCTGTTCCTGTCCGTGCGGGCCGCGCAGGTTCGCCACGTTGGGTGGTGGCGTGGCCTGGTCGGGCGGGCCAACGGCGGCATGATCGTGCACATCGGCGTGGTCGTGCTTGCCGTCGGGGTGATCGCCGCCACGTCGTACCGGCATCAAGCGGAGCTCGCGCTGCACCGCGGCGCGGTGGTGACCTACGACGGGCACCGATTCGAATTCGAGGGGCTGCGGACCGTGACGTCACCGTCGAGGACGTCGCGGGAGGCGCTCGTCAAGGTCGACAACGCGGTGTTCAAACCAGCCACGACCAGTTTCGGCAGCGCGCTGCAGGTGGTCGGAACGCCGGCCATCGACTCGGGTTTCTCGGGCGACGTCTACCTGACCTTCGACGCCGTAGGCGGCCTGGGCTCGACGTCCGGGAACCAGGCGATCAGCAACCTGCCCGCGGGCTCGGTGGCGATCGGGGTTGTGATCGAGCCGCTGGTCGCGTGGCTCTGGGCCGGCGGCTTGCTCATCGGGATCGGCGGCCTGCTCGCACTGGTGCCCGGGTCGCGACGACGCGCCACCGATCCGGCGTCGGCGCCCTCGGCCATGGTCAACGACGCGCCGATCGGCGATGGTGGCGAGCACGAACAGGTCAGTGAGCGGAACGAGGAACCGGAGCCGGTGGGCGCCCTCGTCGCACGAGGCCTTCGCCGCGCATGACCGGGCCCCGCCGCCGTCATCGGACCCGCTGGGTCGCGGGAGGAGTGCTCGTCGTCCTGGTGGTCTTCGGCATCGTCTTGGCCACGCGTACGCCCCAGGAGGCGACGGCGGTGCAGAGCCCGCTGCTCGGCCACCGCGCGCCGGCCCTCACCGGTTCGGACCTGACGACGGGGGCGCCGGTGTCCCTGGCGTCGCTGCGTGGGCACTACGTCGTCATCAACTTCTTCGCGAGCTGGTGCAACCCGTGCCAACAGGAGGCCCCGGACCTCTCGCGCTTCCACTACCAGCAGACGCACACGATGAACGGCGCCGAGATGGTCAGCGTCGTGTTCAACGACACGACGTCGACGGCGCGCTCGTTCCTGCGCCAGAACGGCGACCTCTGGCCGTCGGTCAGCGATCCGCACGGCGCGATCGCCGAGCGCTACGGCGTCACTTCGCCTCCGACGACGTTCGTGGTGAATCCGGCCGGTCGCGTCACGGCGGTCCTCGAAGGGCCGGCCACCCAGAAGAACCTCGACACCTTCCTGACGGCGGCCCGCAAACAGGCTGCGTCCGCCCATGCCTGAACAGACCACCCGCAACACGGCCAGGGTGCCACTCTGGGCCCGGGTCCTCCTTCCCCTGCTCGTCCTGGGCGCCGCCCTCCTGATCGGCAGCGGCGTGTTCGACTCTTCGCCCCAGACGGTGGCGCAGCGCGCCGCGGTCATCGAGGCGAACGTGCGGTGCCCGGCCTGCACCGACCTGTCGGTGGCCCAGTCGAATTCGACGACCGCCATCGCCGTGCGGCATCAGATCGAGAGCATGGTGACGTCGGGAAGCTCCACCGCCGACATCGACCAGACGCTCGTGTCCGAGTACGGACAGACGATCTTGCTCACGCCGCCCGATTCGGGGGGCATCCCCCTGATCTGGATCATCCCGTTGGTCCTCGGCGTCGGCGCCGTGGTCTCGGTTGGCGTCCTGTTCTGGCGCCGGAGCCGTGAGTTCGAAGCCCTGCGGGAGCACGAGGTGGTGCCGTGACGGCGGACCCCTCGACCTCCATCCGGTCCGGCGGCGAGACGACGCCGGACGAGCGCTGGTATCTGACGGACGAGCAGGACTTCCTGCGCCGCTCGCTCGACGACGCGCACCGCGAGCACGAGGCGGGCGACCTCTCGGACGGGGACTACGGCGTGCTCGTCACCCGTGACTCGGCCCGATTGGCCGAGGTCGAGGCGGAGCTGGCCGCGTTGGGGCCGGAAGCAAGCGAGCCCGTAGCGGATCCTGCAACCTCAGCTGGTACCGAGTCGTCCGAAGCCGACTCCGCACCGCGGCCGCCGATGGCGATGTGGCGCAAAGTGGGCATCGCGGTGTCGTGCCTGTTCATTGCCGCGGGCGTCGTGATCCTCGTCGTCCACTTCGTGCAGGCCCGCCAACCGGGCCAGGCTTCCTCCGGAGGCATCACCGTCTCCCAGGCCCAGCAGATCGAGCAGCAGCTGGCGCAGGCAGCGTCGCTCGCGTCCGCCGGTGGCGCCAAGAACGACCAAGCCGCGCTAATCCTCTACAACGAGGTGCTGTCCACCGATCCGTCCAACCCGGCTGCGCTGGCCGGCGCCGGGTGGCTGATGTGGAACCTCGGAACCGCGTCGCACGTGGCGGCCTACACCGAGGACGGCCGGTCCGAAGTAACCCGCGCCGTGCGCGTTGCGCCGACCTTCTATCAGGGGCACCTGTACTTGGGCTTGATCCTGGCCAATGAGGACCACAACGACGCAGCCGCCGTCGTGCAATTCGACCAGTTCCTGGCCGACAACCCGCCCTCGAACGAGCTCCCGGTGGTCGCGCCCGCGGTCGACCCGTCCTACCTCGCCGTCGGCAAGCCCGTCCCGGCGGCGCTGGCGACCTCATCGACGACCACGACGACCAAGCCGTCAACCCCGTAGGGCACGCAGGTCGGCGACGACGCGGGCGAAGGCATCCACGAAGGCCGCCCCATCCTCGTCCGTCGACGTCCAGCCCACACTGAGGCGCAGCGAATGGCTGGGATCGGCCCCCATGGCCTCGAGAACGGGGGACGGTTCGATCGCCTCCGACGAGCACGCTGAGCCGGAGTGCACGGCGACGCCGCCGCGGTCGAGCCCGATGAGAACGGGCTCTGCCTCGACGCCGTGCACCCCGAGGCAGATGAGATAGGGGAGCCGATCCTCGGGATCGGCGGCGCCGACGACCTCGACGCCGTCCACGGCGAGCGCGCCGTGCACCATCGTCGCGATCTGCCGACGCGCCACGGCGGCCTCTTCGTCCATGGCGCGGCCGCCCTCGCCCGCCAGTGCCGCCGCCGCTGCACCGAAGGCCAGAAGCGCGGGTATGGGCTCGAGGCCGCCCCGGCGGCCGCGCTCCTGCGCGCCGCCGACCAGCAGTGGTTCGAATCGGCTGCCCCGCCGCACGACCAGGGCCCCGGCACCGGGAGCGCCACCGAGCTTGTGCGCGCTCACGCTCACCAGGTCGGCGTCGAGGGCGCCGAGATCTGTCGGCACGTGCCCACAGGCGGCGGCCGCGTCGACGTGGACGGTCACGCCCGCTTCGCGGCACAGCGCGACCACCTGGTGGACGGGCTGCAGCGTGCCCACCTCGTGGTTGGCCCATTGACAGTGGACGAGGGCGGGGCGCGGCGTCCCCGTCGCCTGGAGCCGGGTGTGCAGGACTTCGACGTCGAGTCGGCCTGTTCCGTCCACCGGCAGGGTCTCTACTGGGGCCACGCGGGCGGAGGCGTCACGGACCGCCGAGTGCTCGACGGCCGCGCACAGCACGGGCGCTCCCGGCGCGGCGCGGCAGGCGCCCCACACGGCTGCGTTGATCGCCTCGGTCGCGCCGGACGTGAAGACGACCTGGCGCGGGGCAGCACCGAGGAGCAGCGCCACCTCCCCGCGTGCCTCCTCCAGCGCGTCGCGCACGGTGCGGCCTTCCTCGTGCAGCCGGCCTGGATCGCCCGGCGGCAGCGCGGCCCAACGCAAGAGTGCGGCGACCGCCTCGGGTCGTGCCGGCGTCGTGCTGGCGTGGTCGAGGTAGACGCGAGCCAACGGGCTCAGGCAGAGGCGGTGCAGGACTCGTCGCCGCGAGCCCGCGAGGAGAGGATCACCGGGAGTGCCGACGTCGTGCCACACAGTCCGGCGAGCAGACCCTTGACCATGCCGCGGTCGACGGCACAGAGGACGGGGTTGGTCGTGCTGGCTTCGCCGAAGGGGCACTGTTCGGCGATGACGGCTGTCTTGTCGCCGCGTTCCTCTGCGTGGGCGGCGAAGCCGTGGGCGGTGAGCGTGTCGGCGACTACATGCATTGCCGCCCGGACGGTTCGTTGCCCCTCGGCCGGTGTCATGCGGGCCGCCAGCGATCGCCCGTACTCCTCCCCGACCACGGCTGCCATCTCTTCGGCCTCTTCGGGTCCGAGTCGGCGCATCGCTTCGCCGAGCAACCGCATGAGCAAGTCGTCGCGGCGTTGCATGAGGCCCAGCGTGAGCTCGTCCTCTACGCAGAAGTAGCGCTTGGAGGGGCGGCCCGCGCCGTTCGCGTTGCGACCGGTCTCTGCGCGCAGGTAGCCGCCATCGACGAGCCGCTGGAGGTGGTGCCGCGCCACATTGGGGTGCAGCGAGAAAGTCGTGGCCACCTCGCTGGCCGTCACTCCTGGTGTCGCGCGCACGTGGAGGAAGATGTCGCGCCGCGTCGGATCGCCGAAGGCAGCGGCCACCGCGGCCACCGCGGCGGTGAACCTGCCGTCGTCTGCTCCGGCCGGCCGCAGGGGCTCGGTCGTGATCGGAGCGCTGCTCACGATGGGTAGTCTACCGGGGGACCAGCCCTTCGAGCTGGGGTGATGCGGGCTTCGTGCTTCGAGCACGTGCGGCACCGGCCCCAGGTCCCACCCGAGACGAGAGAGAGCATGGCAGCTGACCAATCCGAGCTCGAGGCCGCGTTGGGCGCAATCGTCGATCCCGAGCTCAACCAGACGCTGGGCGAGCTCGGTCTCGTGCGCTCGGTGCGACCGAAGCGGCGTCGCGCCCTGCTCGAAATCGCGTTGCCGGTCGCCGCCTGGCCGAGCACCGACGAGTTGGCCGAGGAGATCCACCGCGCCGCCCTCGCCGTGCCGGGCGTCGAAGAAGTGGAGCTCGACTTCGTCGTCATGGGCGACTCAGAGCGGGCGCGACTGCGCCAACACCTGCGCGCCGGCATGCTGGGTGTTGACACCGACGCCGACGGTGACGACGAGTCCGGCCACGACCATGCCGGCCACGGGCACGGCCAGGCTGAGCCGATGCCGCTGTTTCTTGCACCCGACGCCAGCACCCGGGTCATCGGGGTTTCGTCGGGGAAGGGAGGCGTCGGCAAGTCCACGGTAACCGTGAATCTCGCGATCGCCCTCGCGCAGGCCGGCCACAGCGTCGGCCTGCTCGACGCGGACGTCTACGGCTTCTCGGTTCCCAAGATGCTGGGCACCGACCACGACCCAGTCATCCTGGGTGACATCGTCATCCCGACCTCCGCCCACGGGGTCCGCTGTCTGTCGATGGGCTACTTCGTCCCCGACGACCAGCCCGTGATCTGGCGGGGTCCGATGTTGCACAAGGCGATCCAACAGTTCCTGACCGACGCCTACTGGGGCGAGCCCGACTTCGTCCTGATCGACATGCCGCCGGGAACGGGCGACGTGGCGCTGACACTGGCCGAGGTCATGCCGCGCGCCGAGATCGTCGTCGTCACCACGCCGCAGCCGGCGGCGCAACGGGTGGCGCAGCGCTCGGCATTCGCGGCACGCCGTCTGAAGCTCTCCGTCCGTGGTGTGATCGAGAACATGAGCTGGTTCACGGGCGACGACGGCAAGCGCTACGAGCTCTTCGGTGCCGGTGGCGGTGTGACGCTGGCGAAGGACCTCGGTGTCCCGCTCCTGGGGCAGGTCCCGCTCGTCAACGCGGTGCGGCTCGGGGGTGACGAGGGACACCCGATCACAGCGGTCGACCCCGGTAGCGAGTCGGCGCAGGCCTTCAGAACGATCGCGGAGAAGCTCGCCGCGTTGGGGCCGGCCCGCGTGTACCGGCGGGAGCTCACGCTGCGCTGAGCCGGCCGCATCGTGTTGCGTTCCGTCGACGAGGTGGTGGCAGAGGGGATTCGGGCCGGCGGCCTCGAGGCCACGGAGCTCAGCGTCTTCGGCACCGCTCACCCGGTTCGGATCACCGAGATCATCGAAGACTTCTGCCGGGTCCATCTCGGCGAGACCCCCCAAGGGGCACGGTTCTACGCGTCGTCTGTCGGCTGCGTCATCGGACTCGGCCTCGAGTCGGGTCTGGACGTGGTCATGAAGTCCTATCAACCGCGCTGGCGGCGGTCCTTCCTCGAGGCCGTACAGCAAGCCCAGCGCTGTGCGGCGTCAGGAGGCGTGCCATGTCCAGTGCCGCTATTGGCTCCAGTGCCGGTTGCCGAGAGTGCGGACACCTTTGCGGTCGTCGAATCCTGGGTGCCGGACCCGGGCATGCGCGCGCTCGACTCGGAAGCCGCCCTGAGGGTGTCGGCCGCCGGCCTGGCCCTGCAGATTTCGTGCTGCCAGGCTCTCGAACACCCTGAAGGGCTCATGGACCACCCGATGCGCAAGTCCCCGGCCGGGCTGTACGGCGGGCCCCACAACCCGGTCTTCGATTTCGAGAGATCGTCTGCCGGTGCGGAGTGGATCGACGACATCGCGCGGCGCGCGGCGGACATCCGGGACCGCGTTGGGACACGACAGGTGGCGAGCCACACGGACTGGTCCGCTCGCAATGTTCGCTACGACGACGAGCGCCTGCTCGCCGTCTATGACTGGGACAGCATGGCCCTCGTCGAGGAGAGCACCGCCGTCGGACAGGCTGCGATGACCTGGCGCGTCACCGCAGACCCCGGAGGCACCGAGTTCCCGACGTCTGACGAGGTATTCAGCTATATAGCGGCCTACGAGGATGCAGCCGGGCGCCGGTTCTCAGCGGGAGAGCGACGCGCGGCGTGGGCGGCCGCCGCGTACTTGTTGGCTTATACGTCTCGCTGCGAGCACACGCTCGATTACGCCGGCATCGAGCGATCCGACCCGAGTGCGGCCAGCGCGGCACGCGAACGCCTGGCTGAAGCGGGCGATCAACTGCTCGCCGAGGACTGAGTTGATCGGGTGGCGCCAAAACTGAATCCCGGCCGCCCGTTGGTGCTGCCGAATGCGTGTACCCCTGCCCCCAGACGGCACGAGTGGGCGTGTGGACAAGTCTGCCGATGTTAGGTGGGTCGACCGCGATCTTGATCGCAGCTGAATCGCCCGCTGTCCGGTTGTCAGGGTTGCTACTTGCCGTCCGAGTCAATCGCGAACTGGCGGCGCGATGCCGGGAGCACACGCCAGAGCCGTCCGACGAGAATCGCCAGCCCAAAGACGCACACGTAGACGAGTGGCAGCAACGTGCCGCCCACCTCGGTGGCCTTCCCGTTGACGAACGTGAACGTCGCATCGGTGAAGACATAGGCGACACCGTGCCATTGGTACAGTCCAGTAGCGTGCGGATTGGCCGCGATTACGCCCCCCTTGAAGGCGTCGATTCGGGCATTTGACAACCAGAACATGAGCACGAACGCCGGTAAGGCGACGCAGATTGCCGCCCACCAGGAAGGTCTCGGTCCGCCGTACTCAGCAATGATGTAATCGGCGGCCATCGTGCGGACGTTGCCCAACCGACGCAAGGCTTCCTTGGTGCCGACGTCGGCGGAGGCCGCCCGCAGATTGACTCGCAGCTCGCGGCGCTTCGCGGCCTGGGAACGCATTGGCAGAGTCTGCAAGTAGCTGTTGAAAGTCCACACAGCCCGCTCGATTCGGAGCCGGTCTGTCCAGATCAGGGTTCCACTCATTTCACACTTCCTTTGTAGGTTGAACTGGTTGGGGCGGGTAAGGGCGTGACAACACCGGGGTGACCACGTCGGCAAGCGAGAGCCAGGCGGACACGCCATCGGTGAGTGCCGCATAACCGGCCTTGGTGGGTCGGTAGTACTTCCGGGCCGGACCCGAACTCGACGAAACCAGACGGGCGCTGACTCGTGACTCGCGTTCGAGCCTTGCGAGGGCGGGATAGACCGTGCCGTCGGAGATATCGGATAATCCGAGTTGATGCAGGCTCTGAACGACCTCGTACCCGTAGGACTCGCGGTCGGCGAGCAAGCGCAGCAACAACAGCGACAGGACGCCTTTGAGGAGCTGAGGATCGTGAGTCGGGGGCATGCATTCACACTACGCCAGGTACTATGTATAGTCAAGTACTAAGCTAAACCAGGTTAGGGATGACTCGCTCAAACATCCGAGGCGACCTTGGGGGAGCAACGGCGTGACGGAGAGGGCTACGCCCTCCGTGATGGCGATTGGAGGGGCCGCATCGAGGCGCTCTGCACCGTTGGTTTGACCGCCTCGGCTCTAGTCCAGAAGCGATCCGTTCGGCTACCTATGGTGGCGTGTGGTTCCGTATTCGCTGGCCGGCGCTCGCGTGATTGCCCCTCCGACGCGCCATGCCAATATGTATCTCGCCTCATTGATATTGGACGCGCCCCAAAACGCCGGTTCGGCGGGACGGTTTGGGAACCCAAGCGGGATACCACTTGCTTTGGTGGTGCGAGCCCGGCCGGCCGGCAGCAATCGCGCGTGGTCCCTTCTAGCTGGACGTTGAGCTCTGGATGCCGTGTGAGAGGTCAAAGATCTGCTCACCCTCCGGCCCGGATGGCCACTGATCAGGGTCGTGTCCGAACAAGAGCTGTACACCGGCGGCCTCGAGGTGACGCAGTCGTTCGAAGACTTGGAGCTGCGCCTCCCGGCTGAAGCCGAGCGGGGGTGGCGTCATCGTCGCAAGAGCCTGACGCAAGTAGCAGGCGTCACCGCACAGCATCAGCTCCACGCCGTCGTCGGTCCGAAGGAAAAGTGATTGGTGCCCCGCGGTGTGACCTGCAGTGGGGACCAACATTGCTCGCCCGTCCCCAAAGACATCCCAGCTGCCGTTGAGAAGGCGGAGCCTGCCTCCATGATCAAAGTCGGCGATCTTGTAGATCTGGCCATCGAGGTCAGCGGCTGCCGCTTCCCACTCTGCTCGTTGAACAACGAGTTCTGCGGAATCAGCGAGGCCACTACCCCCGGCGTGGTCGAAGTGGAGATGGCTGAGCACGAGTAGGTCAACGTCCGCGGCGTCGACGCCGCACGATCCCAGCCGCTGGCGCAGGTCGCTTCCGTCAGGAAGTTCGCAGGTGAAGAAGGGCGCAGCCCAATCCGACCGCTCGGAACGACGGTCCCGGAAGTCAGGATGGAGTCCCGAATCGAACACGAGCAGCGAACCGGCATGCTCGATCAGATACGCAGGAACCGGGATACGGACATGCCCTTGCTCACCCTCTACAAGGCCACCGATGTCCATGCCGAGCCAACCGCAGCAAAATCCTCGAATACGCATCGTTCGCTTCCTATCACCGTCCGAGTCGGCGGGTTCACAGGGCCGACGATCTCAAATCGTTGAAGGCAATCGATCTTGGCCTTATTCGAGGCGTTGACACGGGCGGGGGCCCAGGTGCCCCAATCGCCGGCTCGGTGCGACACACTGACCTCCAGCACCAGATCTAACTCTGACCGCACGACGAGGCGTCAGTTACGAATCCGACCCCTCATCGTTCAAAGCAGATGGTGGGGGCGGTGTAGGCAAGACGGGTGGGGGCGGCAAAGGCCACGCTGGGGGTGGATAGGAATGAGGCGAGGCGGGAATGGATCTACTTCGCACCATCACCTTGTGCCTATGAACCAAGAACCAAGGGAAGAAGACGAGCCAGACAAGAAGGCACTCGAGCACCCAGAGCCAGGCGGGTTTGTTGTCCAGCCCTCGACGTTTTAGCGAATGGCTATCGATTCCGACCCAGATCGTCGTTCCGACTATGACAACGAGCCATGGCACGAGACCGTCCGCCGGCGAAGTGTTCTGCACAGTCAACGCATTATGGACCCTGCCGTCCTTGTGACCCTTACGCCGGGACTGGGGCCTCAGTTAGCGCGGCGACTGGTGCTGCCAGCCAAAGAGGTAGCGTTCGCTGCGTCCACGAGGTGCGAAGGGGAGAAGAGAGATGCCTGAGTTCCCTGCGATTACTCACGTGGCGCTAACGGTTACGAGTATTGAACGGAGTGTGCCTTGGTACAAGGATCTGTTCGGCTCGGACCCAATCCTTGACGAGGACACAGGTCCGTTCCAGCGCGTCGCTTGGCTTACCGGCGGCACAATCGTTGGCGTAACTCAGTTCCCTGACTTGGACAGCACTGAGCCGTTCAACGAGCGCCGGGTGGGGCTCGATCATCTGGCTTTCGGCTGCGCCAACCGCGATGAGTTGAGGGCATGGGAAATCCGTCTGAACGAACTCGGCATCCCCAACGGTGGCATCGTGGACACGCCTTATTACTCGGCATTGTCGTTTCGAGATCCCGACAACATCGCACTTGAGTTCTTCGCACCCCGGGGCTAAAACCGGCGGAGTATCGACTGCTTATAGGCCATCAATACCGCCGGGATCGAGCGCTGAGCCATGCCCAGCTAAGTTCTCCTCGTGACAACGCCCGAATCGATAGAGACGCGTGCCCGTCCGCCCAAACAAGAGCAGATGGATGCGTCGCCGGACATCGTCGAGGTGGTGCCTGGCATTCTGCGTCTGCAGCTGCCCATCGATTTCACCGGTTTAGGCCACGTCAACACGTACGCCCTCGAGGATGACAATGGTTTCACCTTGGTCGATCCAGGGCTCCCGGGTGAAGAGTCGTGGAAGGCGCTCCGAGGTCGTATGGACGCGGCGGGGATCCCCTTGAATCGGGTCCACACCATCGTGGTCACGCATTCGCACCCTGACCATTTCGGCGGCGCCGGGCTTTTGGCCGAGGAGAGCGGAGGCGCCATCGTGGCTTCCGACCGCTTCCGCACCTTCTTTGATCCCGATGAGATCGACGAACGCGAACTCGAGGCGGCCGACGATATTGATCCGGCCGAGAGCCCGATCCTGAATGTCCGTCTCGAGCGCCCCGCACCCTGGGGCGGGTCAACAATCGGACCACCACCCGAAGCGCGAGCCAAGATGCTCGCACATCGGGAGCAGCTCTTTAAGTGGTTCAAGCCACCGCGTCCCACGCACCGCCTGACCGATTGTGACCACATCACGTTGGGCGGTCGGGACTGGGTTGGCCTCTTCACCCCGGGACACACTGACGACCATCTCTGTCTGTACGACGAAGAGGAAGGCGTACTCCTCGCAGGCGACCAGGTGTTGCCCACCATCACCCCTCACATCTCGGGCCTGATACCGGGCGACCCGCTCCTCATGTACATCGAGTCGCTCGATCGCTTATCCGACCTGGCCTACGTGTCCATCGTGCTCCCGGCGCACGGACAACCCTTCGACGACCTGCCCGGCCGGACCGAGGAGATCAAGCGCCACCACGACGAACGATTGGATCGGCTGCTCCAGATCTGTGACGCGTCAGGCAAGGCCAACGTCGTCGAGCTCTCACATGAACTGTTCGCCCCGCGGTCATGGGGTTCCATGGCGGAAGCCGAGACCTTCGCGCACCTGGAACGCCTGCGGGCTACCGGAGCACTGCAGCGCGACGAAGAAGCCGGCATCTTGCTCTACCACCTCTAACGCGGCATGTCGGGAAGTCTGTGATGCCCCCAACCGCCCGCACGGAGGCTCTTGGTGTTCGGCTTCGTTCTCGGTCAGTGCGCGGTGCAGAGTTGGTCGAGACGCTCCAATGACTTCGTCATGCCAGGGAGCCATGCCTTGCCGTTGTCGACAGCCTTCCGGACCTCTTCGGGTGCATCCGAGCAGTCGTAGGTCTCTGTCACCACGGTCGCATCCGCGCCATCTGGAACGAGATCGAATCTCCAGCGCGATCCATTCCTTGCAAGTTCGGGATTTCCAGGTTCCCATGCAATTGCCCTGTCGGCCTCGAAGACAACGATGCGGTTGTGCATTTCGTAGTCGCCCATCGCGGCGAAATACATCTTCGTAATGAATACATCCCCTGTGCCGACGATGACCTCGTTGCTTGATCCCGGTCGCAGCATCTCCGAGCCATCGAAATCGGGGTGCCGGTTTGGATCAGCAAGAAGTTTGAAGATGACAGCGGCCGGGGCGTCGATTCGTCGAGATACCGACAGGGGCCCGGACTCGTCGCTTCCCATCGTCGCTCTCCCTTGTCCGGTGCTACCTCGCGTTGCGTCCACCAAGGTAGCCGCAAGGCGCTGACCGCCTTCAAGCAATGAGCGGCACTCCAATTGCCCCAAAACGTGCGAGCGAGTCACCGATCAAGAGTGTCCGCATCCGCCGGCTGCGGGCCACAGGCTTTGAAAGACTGACGCTGTGCGGACCCCAAGCCTCAGTGGGCGAGTCGCCAGGTTGCCCGAAGCTCTCCCTCTCGACACCATCGAGATCAATCCACTGACCGTGGATGGCGGCCGAAAAGAAGGTCTCGACGCACTGGTGGTCTGGGGCAAGGACCAAAACAAGGAACAACACAAGGAGAACGACGTATGACAAGCAGCCACCTCGCCGGCCGCACGGCCCTGATCACCGGCGCCAGCCGTGGGATAGGAATGACGATCGCGGAGCGCTTCGCCGCCGAAGGTGCCACGGTGGCGGTGACCGCCAGGACGGTCGAGCCGGGAACCAGCCAGTTCGAGGGCAGCCTTGAAGAGACCGTGCAGGCGATCATCAAGGAGGGTGGGCACGCGGTCGCCATCGCGGCGGACCTGTCGATGCCGGCGGAGCGGGAGCGGTTGATCCAAGAAACCGAAGGCGTCATCGGCCCCATCGACATCCTGGTCAACAACGCGGCCGTCACCTTCTTCACCCCGATCGCCGATTTCGCACCGAAGCGCCTGCAGCTGATGTTCGAGGTCCAGGTCCACGCCGCTGTGGACCTCGCGCAGAGGGTCCTGCCCGGCATGGCCGCGGCCGGCCAGGGATGGATACTCAACATCTCTTCGGGCGCGTCGCGCCACCCATCACTCCCGCCGGACGCGATGGGGCGTGGGGGCGGCACGGTGTACGGGATGGTCAAGGCCGCCCTCGAGCGGTTTACGACAGGATTGGCGGCGGAAGTGTGGGAAGCGAACGTCGCCGTCAACTCGCTCTCTCCGAACAGGGTGGTGCCCACGCCGGGCACGGTCTTTCACCATCTGGTCCGCCCCGATGACCCGAACCAGGTCGTCGAGCAACCCGAAGTGATGGCAGAGGCGGCGCTTGCGCTTTGCAGTCGCCAGCCTCGGAGCCTCACCGGCCGCGTCGCCTACAGCCAGGATCTGCTAGCGGAGCTGGCGGCTGCGGCCCCGTGAACCAGCGCTCAAACTGCCCCCCAAGCCGACGGCCGAGACTGCTCCATAACGCCGGGCTGGGGTGCAGGCCAACTCCACTACGGCAGCGTGCCCCAGTAGGCCGAATAGGGAAGCGCTTCAAAATTGGTCGTATAAAGCGGCTGCCTCCATCCGACGGTCATGCAGAACGTCGCAGATGGGCACGAGACCGAGTTGAACTCGTCGCCGGCCGTCAATCCCGAGGGCGCCACGCGGGTGGTGTTCATCAACACCCAACTCGAACCATTCCAGGCTTCGATGACGGGGGTAGTCGCATGCCGTGTGCCTGTTAGGCCGGTTCCCACCCCGACGCACAGGCCCGTCGTCGGGCAGGAGACACCGAGAAAAGCAGGCCGAGCAAAGCCGCTCGGCAAGATCGGTGTGGTGGGCGTCCAACTTTGGGCTGAACCGTCCCAGACGGAGGCGGTGAGACTGCTGTAGGTGTAGTTCCCCCCGACGGCCATGCAAGTCTCCGCCGCCTTCACGCAATCGACCCCCCCGAATGCCGGCGTGTTGGGTGGTGACGCGGGCGACCAGGTCCCGTTGAAAGAGTCAGCGAGTGCAGTGGCTCCGGTGCCGGGTGGGAGCTGCCCGACCCCGAGACATCGGCCGAAACTGCTACACGAGACGCCCGAGAACTCGCCCAGCGAAGTTGGTGAATCGCTCGCCCAACTCGTTCCATTCCAGAACTCGGCGGCTGCATTCGAGTTGTTGTCAAAGATGTCCCCGCCGACGCCAACAGCTACACAATCGGTCGAGAAGCAGGAGACACTTTGGACGGTGAAGCCATTTGGAATCGATGCCAGTGGCGGTGTGACGGTCCAGCTCGTTCCATTCCACAGTTGTGCCCAGGGCCCCCCTGGTGCCGAATCTCCGACGGCCATGCAGTAAGTCTTGGAAGAGCATGAGACGCCCACCAGCCGCGAGCTGTTGCTTGAGACGGTGGGGGTTGAAATGATCTTCCACGTTCCCGTCCACAGTTCGGTCAAGGGCTGGTCCGGGGCATCAGCTTGGCTTAGCGTCTCCGTGCCCACCGCGAGGCAGTAGCGCCCGGCGTCGGGGGGACACGAGACGCTCGCAAGCGTCGAGGCGGCGATGTGAAAGACGTTGTAGGGGGTTGATATTGGTACCCACGGGCTCGCCGTGCTGACGGCGCCTTCGGCCGTCGGACTGCCGATCAGCAAAGTCGTGGCCGTGATAGCCAAGGACGAGACCACTATGACCGCGCGGCCGGGCCGTGATCGAACGAGAGACTTCCGCCGCATGTTGCCTTCCTTTCCCGACAGGAGCCGTTGATACGTCGCTCCGTTTGCCCCGCCCAAGGGTCCCTCCAATCAGAACACTACGGATCGGACCGACTGCTCGCAACCATCAGCGGGGTGCCAGAAGAAGACGGCCGATCAAGGCCCCTCGGTGTCCGAGTACGCCGAGACCGTGCCGCTGTAGCGTCCGTCCTATGCGAAGAGCAGCGGTCGGCGTGGTGCTGGCTGCACTGATGCTGGCGGGGTGCTCCGCATCATCACCAGCGTCCAGTTCGTTCACGGACGGTCGTAACTATGCCTTCCAGCACGAGTCGGGGACATTGGCGTCGGTCTGCTTTGCCATCTATATGCACCCCCATAGTCCGGTCCCAAAACACGACAATCTGAAGGACTGGCTGGAAGGCTGCGCGTCTGTCTTTCCAGGGCAGGCGGAGTAGCAACACTTTCTCAGTACGCCGGCTCGGCGTCACAACCGATTCGGGGGAAACGCCCTCGATCCAATGTTTGCGCAACGCCGAGCGACCCATTTGAATCTCTATGGCGAAAGAACGGGGGACTGATGGAAGTTGCCGAGCGCGAATTGCAGGTGCGGAGGTTCGTTGACGAGGTTTGGAATGGCCGAAACTACGAAGCGACCGCCGATCTCTACAGCGAGAAATACAGCAATCCGTTTGGGGTAGGACCCGAAGCCAGAATCGAGCCGATCCGCCGCTACCGCGAGGCGTTTCCCGATCTCCACCTCGACATCGAGGATCTGATCGTGGCCGGCGACACGGTCGCGTTGAGGGTCGTTTTCCGCGGCACCGACACGGGTGGATACGTGGGCCGGGCTGCGACGGGACGGGCCGTGGAGGAATGGGCGGTCACCATCATGCACTTCGAGGACGACAAGGTCGTCAGGGAATGGATCGGAGCCGACAAGCTCGGATTGTTCATTCAGCTTGGGGTCCTCGACGACCCCTGGCCGCACTAGTCCTTGGTGCGAACGCGAACAGGGGCCAAAGGTGCACCCGAACGCCGGACTTGGATCGAGGGCCGCGACGCTATGTCGGGATGGATCATGAGCCGCGCGTGTCCGCCGCTGATCCGGCCGCCGAAACTACCGCGCTCGGTCCTCCTGTCTGCGTAGTGCGCTCACGAGCTTGCGCCAGCCTTTTGCGATCTGCTGCCCTTTCCAAGCCTGCGCTTCCGCCACTCCTGCCGCCGCTTCTCGGAGAGCCGATGGGGTCTCGGCCGGAGGCATGGGCGCTGCCTCAGCCTGACTCTTTTGCTCGGGGTTGTCCTCGGGGCCGGTCATAACGCCCGAGATTACTGAGAGCCGCGATGGCAACGACTTCCATGTCTGTAAGCACCGGTGGTGTCCCCGAACGCGGGGCCGGTATAGGGGACGACGGTAATGCGGCATCTATGCTGCGACTTCTATGCAGGTAGTGGTCACGGGATCGAGCGGCCCGATCGGCCAGGCGCTGTGCTCCCATCTCACAAGATCCGGCCACCACGTCGTCAGGGTCGTGCGCCGCACCGTTCAACCCGGTGAGTGCGCCCTTCGTTGGGATCCAGTCGGCAACATCATCGATGCCCGTGGCCTCGAAGGTGCTGATGCGGTCGTCCACCTGGCGGGCGCAGGCGTCGGCGACCGCCGCTGGAGCAAGGGCCGCAAACGGGTTCTCGTCGAAAGTCGTACCCGGTCCACTGCGTTGCTCGTCGGTGCGCTGGCTGGTCTGGATCACCGACCTCAGGTGCTCGTGAGCGCATCGGCCATCGGGTACTACGGGGACCGTCGCGACGAGATTCTCACCGAGCAGAGTCCACCGGGTGACGACTTCCTCGCCTCGCTTTGCGTGTGCTGGGAGGCCGAAGCTACCTGCGCCGCAGAGTCCGGCATCAGGGTGGTGTGTGCTCGGACCGGCCTTGTCCTGAGCCCAGAGGGAGGCGCGCTCTCCAAGCTGTTGCCGCTGTTCAAGCTCGGCTTGGGCGGGAGATACGGATCCGGCGCCCAGTGGTGGAGTTGGATCACCCTCGATGACGAGATCCGAGCGATTGAATGGCTACTGGAGAATGACGTCCGGGGGCCGGTGAACTTGACTGCGCCGAACCCCGTGACCAACCGCGAGTTCACCTCAGTCCTCGCCGCGGTGCTCTCTCGGCCGGCCGTGCTCGCAGTGCCCAGGTTCGGCCCGAGGCTGTTACTGGGCTCTGAGCTTGCTGACTCCTTGCTCTTTACAAGCGCCCGGGTGCGGCCCGCAGTCCTCGAATCAAGCGGCTTCGCGTTCAATTCGTCCGATTTGGAGGCGGGACTACGACACGTACTGAAGCAGCCCGCGAAATGAGTGCATTTCTACAGCGGGCCATTTCAAGTGGGATACGCGGATAGCCCGGTACGCGTCAGAACGGTGGGTCAGTCCGGCACAACGGGATACCGTGAATTGTGGATCTGCCAGAGCTTTTGGTCGCTGATACTGCCGAATGGCGGACCTGGTTGAGGGGCAATCACTCCAAGTCACACGGCGTATGGCTCGTCCTGGCCAAGAAGGGCACGACGCATCCGAAGACGCTCTCCTACGACGAGGCACTCGACGAGGCGATCTGCTTTGGTTGGATCGATGGGCAGCTCGCGCGTCGTGACAACGCAACGTTCCGGCGGCGATTCACACCCCGAAACGCTCGGAGCCCGTGGTCTCAGCGGAATGTCGCCATCGCCGAGAGGTTGAGCGCCTCCGGCCGAATGCATCGGTCGGGGGAAGACGAGGTTCGGCAGGCCAAAGCGGATGGTCGGTGGAATACGGCCTACGCCGGACAAGCGAGCGTGGAGGTTCCAGAGGATCTGGCGGACGCCCTGGCTGCCAATCCTCGTGCTGAGGCAAGGTTTCAGACGCTCACAAGTGCGAATCGGTACTCCATCCTGTATCGGATCGGAAGCGCAAAGAAGCTGGAGACCCGAGCCAGGCGTATCGAGCAGTTTGTGGAGATGCTGGCCCGAGGCGAGACCATCCACCCGCAAGGTCCACGATCACCTCGTTAGTTGGTCGGCGCAAGCGAATAGGTGTCCCCTGTCGCCGGGACAGTGAGGCACTTCGGCACAACAGTGACACCCTGCTGCGAGTTGACTGAGCCTCGGGCCATCTGACTCCCGAACGGTGTCATCCGGTTCGTCTGCAACCGCAATTGCAGCACGTTCGACTCTCGAAGACATGTAGGCGAGGACCCGGGGCGCGAGGCGCCTTGGGGGTGGGGCGAAGCAGACGGGGACCCAAATGCACAAGCGGATGGCAAGAGCGGGAGTGGCGGTCGCGGCAGTTGCATCGCTCGGCATGGGTGGCGCGGTAATCGCGGGCGCTGCGCCCGCCGGTGCGGCAACGACGGCGGAATCGCAGCCAACTCAGACGATCGTCGAGATCTTCAACAATACGGAGGCGGTGCTGAATGACGTGGGATTGAATGACGTGGGGTCCGTCGTCACGTTTGTGGAGACGGTAGTGACCTGCTTCAATCCCTGCATAGTTCGGTGACCCGGGTAAGCCCGAGCACTCCGGTGCTGCCGGGACTTCCGTCAGTCCCCACGCCCGCCACGAGCAGAAGGTGACGAGGTAGCCCAGTACGCCGCACTCAGCTCAGGGCGCATATGAACGCATCCTCGTGGGTCGAGAGGATTAGCTCCGTGCCGCGGCCCTCCATAAGGCGTCGCCGTAGGCAAGGACCAGTCCGGAAGCGACATCGGTCACTAACTCGAAGTCGTAATCACCCGATCGATACCGCCAGCGATCAGATGCCATCCGGGTGTACTGCTGTTGATTGGCAACGACGTCAAGTTCGGGGAATCGAACCCACGCAGCGACAATATTGGCCGAATCCCCGACCTCGAGATCCAATCGGCGGATGGGAACCGTATTTGTGGCAGGTGTCCAACCGAGATCGACGTCAGAACAGCCATTCAGGTGCGGGGCGGCGTTTCCGTTCACCTCCCAGTGGCCAACATGGTCGGACCTGAGCTCGATCGTGCGGACTTGCTCCGAGAGAGTCACGCTCACGTCGCACGACCGGGGCGTCCAACCCGCGTCGCACATGACGTCGTAGTCGATGTGGCATGGCTCGCCTCCAAGGGGGAGCACAGCGAGGCCCCGCAATCGGCACCCGTCTTCCCCTTCGATTATCGACGCGTGCTCACTGCTCGCCAGCAACGAGCAGTGCCAGATGATCGAGTGCGCAAGCGGATCGTTGGTCACCTTGGGGAACAGACTTTCGCAATCTGCGGGCCTCATCCACTGCCATCGCAGCTCCAGCCGATTTGTCCCGGAATCGGAGGGCGTGAAATACCACGAAGGGGGAGTCCCCGAACGCCGTAGCGGGACGGCCTCCTACACTTGATCGATGCCGACGCCGGTAGGCCCGATCAAGCCCGATCCGGATGATCCCGATATGTGGGACTGGGGCGAGTTCGAGTCTGAGCGCAAGCGCCCGAAACCTCTTTGGCAAGTCGTCCTTGCCCTTGTGGTTGTCTTCGGACTCGTGCTACTTCTCGTGGTCAACATCCTGTAGCCGATGTCGGGGAGGGGTAGAAGGTGCCACCGAACGCCGGGAGCGAACCGAGGAACGTGGCGCTTCGTTCGACGACACCGCGGTGCGGGAAGTCCTCTTCGACTCTGTCAGATAACGAAGATCGGCCGCTCATCGACAACTCCTGACGAGTCCATCCAAGGCGCTTAGGTCCGAATCCCTTCTCGGTCCGGCCCGTTGGACATTGCCGATACTCCAGCCGCTCCAATAGACAGTGGGAGACGGCGCTTGGCTATCAGGCCAGAATCCGGCCAGCGAACACTGTGGACCCACCGAAGGTGTTCCATTGCTCGGATGACGAGCGCGCTCGTGTCGATCTGGAATCGCCCGGCGCCGTGGCGTGCTGATCCAGGAGCAGCGTGGTGGAAGTTGTGCCAGGCCTCCCCAAGAGACGGTACCGCCAACCACCAGACGTTGCGGCTCTTGTCTGATGTCTTGAAGGGGTGGGGTCCAGTGATGTGGCACACGGAATTGATGGCGAAGGTCACGTGGTGGAGCAAGGCGACGCGGACGAGGCTCCCCCAGAAGAAGGCCCAGAACGCAGCCTGCCAGGACCATCCCCAAAGACCGCCAACCACTGGGGGGATCAGCATCGAGAGAACCACCCAGATCGGGAACGAGCGCGAGATTCCCGAGATCACGGGGTCCTTGCAAAGGTCGGGTGCGAATTTCTGCTGAGAGGTCTGGGCTTCGAACAGCCAACCGATGTGGGAGTGCCAGAAACCTCGAACCAGCGCCGTGACATTGACCCCGTAGCGCCATGGCGAATGTGGGTCACCCGAGCGGTCGGAAAATCGGTGATGCTTCCGATGGTCGGCGACCCAACGAACCACGGGGCCCTCGATTGCCATGCTTCCGGCGATCGCCATTGTCACTTCCAGCCAACGTCTCGCGCGGAAGGCCCTGTGGGTGAAGTAGCGGTGAAATCCCACCGTGATCCCGTGGCCGGTTATCAGGTACATGGCAACCGCAATGACCACGTCTTGCCAGCTCAGACCCCAACCCCACAGGACCGGTATGGCCAGGATCAGGGCGATGAAGGGAACTGCGATGAACAAAGCCAGTGCCAGTTGCTGCCAAACCGTCTTGACGTCCGAGAGGTCCCCGGAGACGGGGGTTTCAAGGTCCGCAGGCGGATGGATCACGAGCGCACTCATTGTGTTTTGACCTCTCCTCTTTCGACCTGTTCCATGCGAGCGGGAGCCCGACCAGTCTCCGAATGCCTTAGACCGCACGAGGGTGTAGCGAGATTCGAGGGCAGACCACATGCATAGGTACGTCCCACTGCATCACGTCTCGCGCGAAGGATACGGCGCTCCTGGAACCATGGGCTGGAATGCAGGTTGCCCGACTCACGAGCTGCCAGACACTGCACACGACGGTTTCGTCGACGGAGAGTTCGACCTCGTTCACGAGATTTCCGGCGGGATCGGGCTGCGTGCTGGCTTGGACTGTTGCCGCCGATGCGGTGGCCGCCGCTTGGGGCACCGCGATGGCCCCCCGTCAGGGGTACGACCCCCATCGCCAAGGACGCCACGAGCGCTGATAGACCGAGTGAAGGCCGCCCGTGTGAACGTGCTTTCATCTGCTCCTCCCACCTAGGTGGCCCGAGACGGGGCCTTCGATGACGAACAGGACTGCCACAGGGCCTCGCGGGCGTCCGAGCAGGTGACTGTTGATACTCCGAATCCAGGTCCCGCGCGATCTCCCCAGTATGACCGGATGGGTCGGCGAAGCTTGCGGTACGCATCCCACACGGCCGGTCCGATCCCGGAATCTTGATGTGTGGCCCATCCCCGAGACCCGAGAGTTCACCCATCCGCCGGGACAGCGGCACCTACACCAGGCCAACCAGCTCGATGATTTCGTCGATGAGCCGCTCAGGCGCCTCCACGTTGAGGAGGTGTCCCGCTCCCTCGAGTGGGACGAGACGCGCGCCTCGGATGTGATCAGCGAGGAAAGACGAGTTCGGTAACGGATGGACTTGATCCTCGGTCCCACAGATGACAACGGTCGGCACGGCAACCTCAACCAAGCGCTGGCTGACGTCGTGGTTGAAGAGGACTTGGGCTAACTCGTCGGGACCAATAGTCCGGGGTTGTGCCAGGGCTTCTCTTGAAAATGCTTCATAGAGGTCGCCGTGTTCGGCTCGGAATAGTGCTGAGACCGCCAACTCGAGGTCATCCACCGCTTCGATCTGACCGGACTCATAACGAGAGGCTGCCGCCTCCAGATAGGCATCAGTGGGCAGCGTCAGTCCCACTCCTCCGGCGGTGGTGGCAACGAGGCCCAGAGCGCTCACTGACTCGGGGGAGTCAAGTACTGCATGCAATGCCGCCATTCCACCCATCGAATGCCCCACCACGCAGCACAGGGTTGTCAGTAGGGAGCCGATCACGGTCGCGATGTCGGAGCCCAACAGCCGCGCCGAATCAGCCGGTGGGACTTGGACCGATTCTCCCGTGCCTCGCTGATCGAAGACGACGACCCGGCACACCTCGCCCAGAGAACGGCCCTGTGGAGCCCACAGCGCTCGTTCGGCATCGGATTCGCAGAGTTCGGACACCACAGACCGCCAGCCTCGATGATCTGCTCCACCTCCCGAGACCAAGACGACGGGCGGACCGTTCGTGAGTCCCATGGTCCATGCGACGAGGACGGCCCCGTCAGCGCAGGAAATCTCTCGTCGCTCTGGGGTAGGTGGAGCGATGGCCATACGACCCGACCGTACGTCTCTGCGAACTCAGCCGGCGCTGAGCCGCGCCGCAGCCTCCGGGTCGATGCCCCACTTGCGGTTCGCCGCGTTCTGCGAGGTCGCCCGGTACATGACGACCTGGTCGCGGCCGGCCCGCTTCGCGTCGTACATGGCGTTGTCGGCGTCCTGCAGGATGTGCGTCGAGGCCGTCGAGTCGTCGGAGGTGACCACGACGCCGATGCTCGAGGTCACCTCCAGCTGGGCGTCGCCGAAGTCGATCGGCTCACTGAGCCCACGACGGATCCGGTCGGCCATCTCGTAGGCGTCCTCCTCGTGGTCGACCTCGGCGAGCGCCACGAACTCGTCACCACCGAAACGCGCCACGAGGTCGACCCCCCGGGTCATGGCCGTCATCCGGTTGGCCATCTCCTTGAGAACGAGGTCACCGGCCGAATGGTCGGCGCGGTCGTTGACCAGCTTGAAGCGATCGAGGTCGATGAACATCAGCGCCAGCGCCGCGCTGCGCCTGCCCACGTGGCCGAGCGCCTCTTCCAGGCGCTCCATGAACATGCTCCGGTTCGCCAGGCCGGTGAGGCTGTCGTGCGAGGCCGCGAACGCGATCTGTTCGGCCATCTCGCACCGTTCGATGGCGAGGCCGACCATGCTCGCCAGCTGGTCGAGCCTCCGTAGTTCCTCGCTCCCGAAGTACGGCATGTAGGGGCTGATCTTCACCGCGAGGATGTGGGTGTTGCCCCCGGTCGTGCGCACGTTGATCCGTCGTTGCTCGTCCTTGATCCGGTCGCGCTTGCGACCGTTCCCGTTACGGATATCCCACCGTCCGCGGGCCTTGCCGTCGGCCGGGGTCGAGTACTGCGCGACGACGGCACCGTCGCGTGTCAGCAGCTCCGCCTTGGAAGCACCGACCAGTGCGCAGACGTGGGGCAACAGCCGGTCGCCCACGTCCTTGGAGCCACCGGCCGTGACGAGCTCGGTCATTGCCCGTTTGAACGCGACGTCTTCGCGTCGGCTGAGCGGCACCCGCAAGAAGGACGGGAGAACGAGTGCGGTGAGGAACAAGATGCCCATCACCACGGTGAGCATCTCGGAGATCAGCGCAGTCGTGGTTCCCTGCAGTGCGAGCGCCGCCACGACGACCTGCACCTGCAGGCCCGCCACCGCCACCGCCAGGAGGCGCATCCGGTACGCGGCGATCGGAGGCTCGCCGATCCCTGCCCTGAAGAGGCGGACGACGACGTAGGCAAACAGGAAAGTGAACTGCACGAGGAAGAGGATGCGGTACGCCGACCAGTGCGGCGGCGGCGCGACACCGGAGAACGGCAGATACTGCAGCCAGAAGGTGAACGCGACGATGGCGACGGTCACCGCGACCGCGAGCACGTGCACGGCATCGGACGCATCGCGGAACGACGTGGCAAAGCGGAACAGGCAATAGGGCATGATCAGCAGCAGCGCGACCACGACCTTGCCCACGGTGACGTGCGCCACCCAGCTGGGCGCGAACTTCACCACGAGCGAGATCCCGCCGAGGATGGCGAAAGAGAGCGCGACCCAGCCCGCACCGCGGATCCTGTGACGGATCCACTGCAAAGCGGTGAGCGCGGCCAAGAGAACGAACTCGACGAGCGAGATGTCACTCAGAACTTGAATCCAATGCTCCACCGCTATGGTCCCCTCTTCCACAGCGTCGCCAAACGCAGACCTCCTCGGACCCGGGCTCCCAGAAACCCGGCGGGTATCTGGGTCAGAACACTACTACCCGGGGCCGTTTTGTGAAGGGATCGAACCGCAATTTCCTCCGGAATTCACATGGTTTCAATCAGCGTCGCGGCGCGGTTACCAAACGGGCATCACATGCATGCAGCCGTGTCGTCGGCGCACGGGCGACGTGTCAGAGCGCACGCCGCATCGGCACGACGGGGTCGGTACTGTGGGGCGTCGAGCAAGCGGGAGGTGCGGTGGTGCAGGACTGGGCCCGGCCCGTGGTGCACTGGGAGATCGAGGCCAAGGACCCCGAGCGCCAGAAAGCGTTCTACGCCGACCTCTTCAATTGGAAGATCGGTGAAGGGTTCATCATGGAGGTACAGCCCGGCATCGGCGGGCCCGAGCCCGGGCCGGCCGGGCACATCCGGCAGGGCGAGCGCTCCGGCGTGACCCTCTACGTCCAGGTCGCCAACCTGCGCGCCTCGCTGGACAAGTCGGTTCAGCTCGGCGCCACCATCGTGGCCGAACCCTTCGACGTGCCCGGCGGGCCGACGCTCGCCGCGGTCACCGACCCCGAGGGCAATCCCCTCATGCTGGTGCAGGCCTGACGATGTCGGTCGTCGAGGTCACGACGTTCCGCCTCGCCGAGGGGATCAGCGACGAGTCCTTTCTCGCCCTGGACAAGCGGTTGCAGACCGAGCTCATCCCGAACCGTTCCGGCTTCCTCCGGCGGACGACCGCGCGCCACGGCCAGGAATGGCTGGTCGTCACCCTCTGGTGGAGCGATGACGATGCCGCCGCGTTCTACCGGGAAACCCAGGACGACCCGATCCAGACGGAGTTCGCCCGGGCCGCCGAGGCGGGCACGCTGCACTCGACGCGCTTCGAAACCCTGGACTGAGGTGGACGTATCCGAGCTGAAGGTCACGCGCTACGAGGTGCGCGATCGGGTCGCCACGGTCACCCTGCACCGGCCTGAGCGACTGAACGCGTGGACCGGGCGCATGCACGCCGAGTACCGGGCCCTGCTGGAGCGGGCGGGTGCCGACCCGGCCGTCCGGGTCATCGTGGTGACGGGCTCGGGGCGTGGGTTCTGCGCCGGTGCCGACAGCCGTGCTCTCGAGGGGCATGTCGAGCGGGGCGGGTACGACGCCGGCCTGGGCGACGACGTGTCGATGCCGGGCTACGGCGTGCGGCCGGAGTTCGACGCCGACTTCGCGTATCAGTTCGGGATCCCCAAGCCGATCATCGCCGCCATCAACGGGCCGGCGGCCGGCGTGGGCCTGGTGCTCGCGTGCTACTGCGACCTGCGCTTCGCCGCGCGGGGGGCGAAGCTGACGACCTCGCACGGCCGGCTCGGGCTGCCGGCCGAGTACGGCCTGTCCTGGCTGCTGCCGCGCCTGATCGGCGTCACGCGCGCCGCCGATCTCCTGCTGTCGAGCCGCGTCGTGCTGGCCGAGGAGGCCGAAGAGCTCGGGCTCGTCAACCGGGCGCTCGCGCCGGAGGAGCTCATGGCGCACACTTACGCCTACGCCGGGTCGCTCGCCCGCGAGATCGCCCCGTCGTCGCTCGCCGCGACCAAGCTGCAGCTCTACCGTGACCTGCACCTCGACGCCGCGTCCTCGGTCCGGGACGCGGGGGTGCGCATGGCCGAGATGATGCAGGGTGCCGATTTCGCCGAGGGCGTGGCCGCCCTGACGGAGAAGCGGGCGCCCGACTTCCCCGACCGAGCAGGCTGATCTCAATAGGAAGACGGGCGCTCAGCCGTCGACGCCGACCGGCAGCTTCGCCACGTCCCAGTCGAGCAGCGCGACCGCCTGGCGGAAGGCGAAGCGGTCCGTCATCCCGGCCACGTAGGCCACTGCGGCCCGCACGGCCTCCTCACTCCCGGCCACGACGTCGGGCGAGTGGCTCGGTGCCCCCTCGGCGACGAGATGGGGCCGGTCGGCGAAGTGCTCGACGAGCGCGCGTAACACCGCCACCACGGCCTCGCCCTGGCGGAGCGACGCTTCGCGCAAGTAGATCCGCTCGTAGTTGCAGGCGCGGAAGGCGGCGAGCGCCTCCGCCTCCTCTTCTTCCATGCCGACCTGGCCGGTGCGCAGCGTGGCGGACACCACCCCGGCGATGAAGGCGCCGAGCTGCGCGCCGCGGGTTTCCCCGCACCGATCGCGCACGGAGTGGGGCAGCTGCGGCGGCGCCACGATCCCCGCCAGCACCGCGTCCTCCCAGTCGTGGCACACGTACGCGATCCGGTCGGCCCAGCTCACCACCTCGCCTTCGGGCGTCGACGGCGCCGGCCGGGACCAGCTGTGGTTCGCGATCCCGTCGACTGTCTGCGCGCAGAGGTTCAACGGCGCGAGCGAGACCAGCGCGCCCCACGGTGCGTGGTCGAAGCCCCCGGCCACGTAGGGGTCGAGCGCATCCTCGCTGGCATGGCCGCCCGGGCCGTGGCCACAGTCATGGCCCAGCGCGATCGCCTCGGTGAGCGCCACGTTCAGCCGCAGCGCCCGGGCGATGGCGCTTGCTACCTGGGCCACCTCGAGCGCATGGGTCAGCCGGGTGCGCTGATGGTCCTGAGGGAAGACGAAGACCTGGGTCTTGCCGGCCAGGCGGCGGAACGAGGTGGCATGGAGGATCCGGTCGCGGTCGCGCTCGAAGCAAGTGCGCCATTCGTCGGGCTCCTCGCGGCGCGGGCGTTCGCCGGCGCCCTCGGCGCGGGTGGCGCCGGGCGCGAGCAGCGTCGTCTCGAGTCCCTCGCGTTCGGCGCGGCCACGGGCCGCCACGGGCTCGGGGCGTTCGGTCGCCGGCGCGCCGGGGGCCGGACCGATCCGGGCGTGGGAGTCGGCGTGGGCCAGGCGCACGGGGCCGGAGTAGCCCGCCATCGTCGCTGCCCAGCGGACATTGCGTTCCGTCCCCACGGGCCCGTCGGCTCCGCTCATGCCGTGCAGTCTTTCGCGTGGCAGTAACGTCCAGGAGACCAGGACACGGCCCGGAAGCGGCCACGAGAGGAGTGACACCAGGTGGACGTGCGTATCGGCATCACCCACACCCCCAAGGAGCTCGAGGTGGAGATGCCCGAGGACGCGGACCGCGACACGCTGGTGAAGGACATAGAGAAGGTGCTCGACACGGGTGACGGCGTCCTCTGGCTGACCGACCGCAAGGGTCGCAAGGTCGGGGTGCCGGTCGTCAAGATCGCCTATGTCGAGGTCGGGGCGCCGTCCTCCGAGCGCCGCGTCGGGTTCGGCGCACCCTGAGGGCACGGACCCCCGTGGCGGGACGGATGCGGGTCCTTTGAGCGTGGCCGTCGACCTCCTCGACCTGAAGCTGGTCTTCGTCACCGGCAAGGGCGGCGTCGGCAAGACGACGGTCGCGGCGGGCCTGGCCCAGCTGGCCGCCGAGCACGGCAAGCGCGTCCTGGTCTGCGAGACCGACGCCAAGGGGGACGTGCCCGAGCTCTTCGAGGCGCCGCCGACGGACTTCACGCCGCGGGAGATCGCGCCGGGCATCTGGTCCATGTCCATGGACACCGAGGC
The DNA here is from genome assembly GCA_963777485.1 of uncultured Acidimicrobiaceae bacterium. Classification (GTDB taxonomy): domain Bacteria; phylum Actinomycetota; class Acidimicrobiia; order Acidimicrobiales; family RAAP-2; genus Bog-473. Next base: position 987,838 of record CAVZQP010000002.1, read on the forward strand.
GTCGCTGCGCGAGTACCTCAAGCTGCACCTGCGCATCCCGATCGTCGGCCGCATCGGCCCGCTGGCCAAGGCATTCGACTTCGTCGCGACGGCGGCCCCCGGGGTGCGGGAGATCCTGACCGTCGGCAAATTCTGCTGGGAGGTCAAGGAGCGCCACTACGACCTGGTGGTCGTCGACGCGCCGGCGACCGGCCATATCGTGGGCCAGCTGGCCGCGCCGCAGGCCATCAACGACCTCGTGAAGGTCGGCCTCATCCGCGGCCAGACCGACTGGATGCTCGAGATCCTCTCGGACCCGCAGCAGACCGGCCTCGTGGCGGTCTGCACACCCGAGGAGATGCCGGTCAACGAGACGATCGAGCTGGCGACACGCATCCGCGAGGAGACGACGGTGCAGATGTCGGCGGTCGTGGTCAACCGCGTCCTGCCCGAATTGTTCGGGCAGCGGGAGGAGGAGATCTTCGAGCAGTTGCGCCAGCCCGAGACCGAAGAGGTGTTGTCCGGGCGCGCCGGCGGGTCGGTGGCCCCGGTGCTCGAGGCCGCCCGGCTCGCGGTCACGCTGCGTCGCACACGGTCGACCCACCTGCAGCACCTGCAGGCACGGCTCCCCGAGGGCATGCCCGTGCTGTTGCTGCCCTACCTCTTCGCACGCAGTTTCGGCGCCCGCACGACCCGCCAGGTCGCCCATGCGCTGGGCGAGGAGCTCGGTCTGTGACGGCGGCCAAGGACGCAGGCACGGCGAGGACCGTCGCCCAGCTCCTGGCGGCGAAGGACATCGTCATCGCCTGCGGGCCCGGCGGCGTGGGCAAGACGACGACCGCAGCGGCGCTGGCGGCGAAGGCGGTCGTCGAAGAGGGTGGCCGGGTGCTCGTGCTCACCGTCGACCCGGCGCGCCGGCTGGCCGACGCGCTCGGCCTGAAGGGGATCGGCAACGACGAGGTCCGCATCCCCGACGATGTGTTCGCCGGGGCGGCCGCCCATCCGAGAGGCGAGCTGTGGGCGGCGATGCTCGACACCAAGCAGAGCTGGGACGACCTCATCCGCGCCCATGCGCCCGACGAGGAGACCCGCGAGCAGATCCTGGCCAACCCGCTCTACCAGAACATCTCGGCGCGTTTCGTGCAGTCGCACGACTACATCGCGATGGAGCGGCTCTACGAGATCCACACGGAGGGCAAGTACGACCTCATCGTCGTCGACACGCCACCGACGCGCAACGCGCTCGACTTCCTCGATGCGCCCCAGCGCATGGCCGACTTCTTCTCGTCGCGCCTGTTGCGCTGGCTGATCGTGCCGTACCGGTCGCGGCTGGTGAACGTCGCCGCCCGCCCCTTCTACCAGGTGGCCGACCGGATCCTCGGCACGCAGTTCCTGGCGGACATCTCGGAGTTCTTCATCTTGTTCCAGTCGATGTACACCGGCTTCGTCGAGCGGGCCGAGGCGGTGACGCGCCTGCTGTCGGACCGGCGCACGACGTTCATGGTCGTGTCCACGCTCGAGGCGACGCCGGTGCGCGAGGCGGAGTTCTTCTCGTCCGAGCTGACGGCGCGCAAGCTGCATCTCGGGGCGGTCGTGCTCAACAAGGTGCTGCCCGAGTACCTCCGCGACGCCAAGACGGACAAGCTGGCGCAGGCGATGGACAAGGATTCCGTTCAGCTCGCCGAAGGGCTGACGGACGACCCGGCCGTGGCGGCGAGGGTGATCGTCGAGGTGGCCGAGAGCTTCTTGAACTTCGCCGTCGTGGCGCGGCGCGAGGCCGAGCAGATGGCGGAGCTGCGGGGGGCGCCCGACGTCCTCGTGACCGTGCCGTTCTTCGACGCCGACATCTACGACATGGGCGGGCTGCTCCGACTGGGCGCGCAGGTCTGGGACTGACGGCGTCGTTCCGCCGGAACCGTCCCGGCCGTCGGACCCGGCTGCCTCGCCAGGGAGGCACCGTCGCCATGTTCACACCGCCTTGCCCGATCCCTGCTCATGCGCTCCGCTCTGCGCAGATGGGAGTGCTCGTTCCGTCACAGTGAGCACAACGGTGTGCGCATTCCACGCCGCGTGAGCAGGATTTGGCGAATGCGACGCTGAAAGGCAAACCTCGGCTACGGGGCGCGTACCATCGGTGCCATGACCCAGCTCATCAACCCCGAGGTCCTCGAGTACGCCGACGCCCACACCACCGCGCCGACGGCGCACCTCGAGGAGGTCGACGCCTCGACCAAGGCCGACTTCCCCGCCTGGGGGATGATGGTCGGGCGTCAGGAAGGCCGCTTCCTCGAGATGCTGGTGTTCGCCCTCCAGGCGACGAGCGTCCTCGAGATCGGGACCTTCACCGGCTACTCGGCCATCGCCATGGTGGCCGGGCTGGCCAAGGGCGGCTCGATCATCTCGTTGGAGGTGGACCCGCACCACGCCAAGGTGGCCCGGGGGAACATCGCCGCCGCCGGCTACGAGAGCTACGTCAGCGTCATCGAGGGGCCGGCGCTGCGCTCGCTCGAGGAGCTGCAGGGTCCCTTCGACCTCGTCTTCATCGACGCCGACAAGGTCTCCTACGACGCCTACTACGAGGCGGTCCTGCCCAAGCTCTCCCCGCACGGCCTGATCGTCGTCGACAACACGCTGCAGTCGGGCGGCGTCCTGGCGTCCGAGGAGCACCCCCACGAGGGCGCGCGGGCGTTGCGCGCCTTCAACGACAAGGTGGTGAACGACCCCCGCGTGGTGTGCGTGCTCACCACCGTCCGCGACGGCGTGACCCTTATCCGCCGCGCCGCGCCCGCCCGGAACTGACCGGGGACCGCCCGCGTGCTCGATTACCACCTCCACCTGTGGCCGCACTCTGAGCACGAGACGGCGCTGAGCCTGGACCAGCTGGCCGCGTACTGCGAGCGCGCCCAGGCGGCCGGAGTGACCGAGCTGGCGGTGACCGAGCACCTGTTCCGGTTCCGCCAGGCCGACGCGCTCTTGGGCGGTTTCTGGGACGACCCGGGTGTCTCCCCGGCCCTGGCCGAATCCATGGCGCGCTACTGGAAGTTCCACGCCACCGCCGACCTCGACGCCTACGTGGCGTGCGCGCTCGAGGCCAAGGCGGCGGGGCTGCCGATCGTCATCGGCCTCGAGGTCGACTTCTACGAGGGCCGCATGGACACGGTGGCCGGGCTGCTCGCCGGCTACCCCTTCGACGTCCTCCTCGGGTCGGTGCACTGGGTGGGCGCGTGGCGCTTCGACGACCTCGATGACCCGGCCTCCATGGCGGAGTGGTCGGCGCGTGAGGTCGACGCCTGCTGGGACGCCTATACCGGTGCCATGGAGGAGCTGGCTGCGTCGCGCTCGTGCGACGTGCTGGCGCACCCCGACCTCATCAAGGTCGCGGGCCACGTGCCGGACGCGCCCGCCGAGTGGTGGGACCGCCTCGCCGAGGCGGCGGCGGCCTCGGGCATGGCGGCCGAGGTGTCGTCTGCGGGCTGGCGCAAGCCGGTGGGCGAGCAGTATCCGGCCGCCGGGCTGCTGGACCGCTTCGTGGCGCGCGGTGTGCCGCTCACCACGGCGTCCGACGCGCACCGCCTCGAGCACGTGGCCGACCGGGCCGACGACCTGCGTGCCGTGCTCGCCGCGGCCGGCGCCGGCACACTGCAGGCCTACCGTGGCCGCGTCGGGCATACGGTGGCGGTGACGGCGGGCGAGAAGCCGCACGACCCGGCGGAGAAGGGCGGGGCCTGATGCCCACACCAGCCGAGCTCGCGCAGACCCACACCGACCTAAAGCCCGAGGAGCTCGAGCACCTGCAGCGCCTACTGGGCAGCTGGGGCGTGCTCGCCGACCTCTCCTTCTCCGACCTGCTCCTGCTGGTGCCGGTGCACGCCAGCACCGTCGGGGGCAACGGACACGCCCCCGCACCCGCCCCCACCCCCGACTCCGCCGCCGCCGACGACGACACCGACCCCGAGCTGGTCGTCCTCGGCCAGATGCGGCCGAACAACCGGCCCACCCTCGTCGACCAGGACCTGGTGGGCCAGACGGTGAACGAGTCGCAGTGGGCGCTCGTGGCGCGCTGTCTGCACACCGGCGAGATCGTGCGCGGCAGCATCCACCACCCGATCCTGGGCGAGCAGGTCCCGGTCGAGAACATCCCGGTCCGCTTCGAGGACCGCATCATCGCCGCATTGCTCAGGGTGTCGCTGGCGCCGCTCAAGGGCCCGACGTCCATGTACGAGCGGACCTATCTCGATGTGTTCGAGCGCCTCGCGGACATGGTGGCCCAGTCCGCCTTCCCCTTCCCCGAAGAGGACGTCGGCACGGAGGAGGCGCCCCGCGTCGGCGACGGCGTCGTCATCGTCGACGCCGACGGCCGCGTCGAGTTCGCCTCGCCGAACGCGATGAACGCGTTCCACCGCATGGGCATCTACACCCAGCCCGAGGGCAGGCGCTTCGCCGACCTCGACATCGAGGAGTCGGCCGTCGAGTGGGCGCTCGCCACCGGCCGCCCCGTGGTCGAAGAGGTGGAGCGGCGTCCCGACGTCATCGTGCTCGTACACTGCATCCCGCTCTTGTCGCACGGCATCGTGACCGGGGCGATGATCCTGCTGCGCGACGTGACCGATGTGCGCCGCCTCGACCGCCTGTTGCTTTCCAAGGATGCCGCCATCCGCGAAGTGCACCACCGGGTCAAGAACAACCTGCAGACCATCTCGTCCCTGCTCAGCCTCCAGGCCCGCCGGGTCGGGGACCGCGCCGCCCGCGTAGCGCTGCACGAGTCGGAGCGGCGAGTGCGCTCCATCGCCCTCGTGCACGAGATCCTCTCGCGTGACCCGAGCGACCAGGTGCCCTTCGCCGAGATCGTCGCCTCCCTCGTGCAGATGGCCGAGGACTCGGTGGTCTCGTCGCAGCCGATCGTGATCGCGGTGCACGGCGACCTGGGCGAGGTCGCGGCCGACGTCGCGACGCCGTTGGCGCTCACGGTGGCCGAGCTGTTGCAGAACGCCGTGGAGCACGCCTTCGATCCCGAGAACGCCGGCGGCGACGACGGCGCGGCCGGGCTGGAGGGCGCGGGTGGCAGCGCCGGCTATGTGCCGGTCGGCCACGTCGACCTGACGCTGGAACCCGGCAAGGACGAGCTGCACATCGAGGTGCGCGACGACGGGCTGGGACTGCCCGAGGGGTTCGATGTCGAGCAGACGACGAGCCTCGGGCTCTCGATCGTGCGCAACCTCGTGGTGAGTCAGCTCGAGGGCACGATCTCCATGGAGAACGTGCCCAAGTCCGACGGCGGCGGGACCCGCGTGGCGATCTCGGTGCCCCTGCGCGCTCCGAACTGAGCGGCGCGGGGTCGGAGGAAGGCGGCTACGGCACTCGGTGCGCTACGGCGAACGCAACCGCTGCCGCGGGGGAAGCTTCAGCTGGCGGCGCGCTGCGAACGGCGGGCGGCGAGCCAGGCCTTGCGCAGCTTGCGGCGCTCCTCCTCCGAGGTGCCGCCCCAGACGCCGGACTCCTGGTTGGTCGCCAGCGCGAAGTCGAGACAAGGCTCGATGGCGTCGCACGAGCGGCAGACCCGCTTGGCCGCCTCGATCTGGTCGATCGCCGGCCCGGTCGTGCCGACGGGGAAGAAGAGGTCGGGTTCTGTGTTGCGACAAGCGGCCGAGCGCCGCCAGTCGTCCAGGTCCCAATCGACGGTCCGGTTCCACATCAGTGCCATCGGAAAGTGCCTCCACCAGCATTGTGAAGCAATTCACATGATCGGGCCAAGTGCGTGCCCGTCCGTGAAAAGCGGTTAACAAGAAGAGGCTAACGACCCTGGTCAAACCGTGCAAGGAGTTTTTGTGAAATTTTTCACCTGCAACGCGGAGGATTCGTGAGCGACGTGACAAACGTCTGGGCACATAGGGGTTGCACCGAACCGGCCGAAAATGCTGCTCAGGGCTTCACGGAGAACACGCTGGAGGCCTTCGCCGAGGCCCGCCGCCGGGGAGCGGACGGCGTGGAGCTCGATGTGCGCCTCACCGCCGACGGCGGCCTGGCGATCCACCACGACGCCGATGTGCCCGGCCTCGGGCCGATCTGCGAGCTCGGCGTCGCCGACCTGCCGGCCCATGTCCCGCTCCTCGTCGACGCGCTCGGGGTCTGCGACGGGATGCTCGTCAACGTCGAGATCAAGAACGCGCCCCAGGACCCCGGGTGGGACGAGGGCGAGGCGGTGGCCGCGCTGACGGCAACCGCGATCGGGGAGGCGGGCTGGACCGACCGGGTGCTCGTCTCGTCCTTTCAGCGGGCGACGTTGCTTGCCGTGCAGGCCGCAGACGAGCGCCTGGCCCTCGGCGCGCTGTGGGGCTGGTCGGCCGAGCCGGGGCCGGCGCTGGCGGAGGCGGCCGAAGCGGGCTTCCGTGCCGTGCACCCCTTCGTGACCCTCGTCACGGCCGACCTGGTGGCGCGGGCGCACGCGGCCGGCCTCGCCGTCAACGTGTGGACGGTCAACGCCCCGGCCGACCTCGCCGCCATGGTCGCCCTCGGCGTGGACGCCGTGATCACCGACCGCCTCGGCGACGCGTTCGCCGCCGCCCGTCAGGCACCCGCCGTCTGAGTTTCCAGGACGCGCGTACGGCGATTCCTGCTCGAAACGTGAGAAGCGAGCAGACCCCTCTGCTCAATGTGCCGAAACGAGTAGGCCCTCCTGCTCGTTTCGTGGGAAACGAGCAGGATTTCGCAAGGGCAAACGCGAATTAAGTCCGGGAGGTCCTTGCCGAGGGGTGACCAGGTCCGGCGGCCTGGACCCGGTCTGGCGGCGGGACGCCGTCGTCCCCGCTGGGCCGCCAACGGCCATTGAGTCGGCAGCGGGGCCCGGCAGCCGTGGGGAAGTGACACAGAGAAAGGCCCCGTGAACGGGTCGAATGGCGGGGGAAGGGCCTGGTCCACAAAGATGGTCGGCCATGAACGTCGTCGTTTGCGTGAAGCAGATCCCTGATCCGGCCGCCCCCGGGGCCCTCAAGCCGGACACCCACACGCTCGACCGCTCCGGCAAGCTGATCATGGACGACTCCGACAATTACGGCGTCGAGATGGCCCTGCAGCTGGCGGGCGGTGAGGGTGACGAGGTGACCCTCGTCTCCATGGCGCCGGGGGGCGAGACCTCCGGCCTGCGCACCGGCCTCGCCATGGGCGCGGCCAAGGCCATCCTGGTCAGCGACGATGCGCTGGCCGGCAGCGACGCGCTGGGCACGGCCAAGGTGCTGGCGGCCGCCATCGGGCGGGCCAACCCCGACCTGGTCGTGATGGCGACCGAGTCCACCGACGGCTACACCGGCACACTGCCGGTGCAGGTGGCCGAGCTCATGGGGCTGCCGTCGGTCACGTTCGCCAAGGCGATCAAGGTCGACGGCTCGTCGGTGTCGGTCGAGCGGCAGACCGAGGCGGGCTACGACGAGGTGACCGTCCCGTTGCCGGCCGTGGTGACCGTGACGGCGGGCGTGGTCGAGCCGCGCTACCCGTCGTTCAAGGGGATCATGGCGGCCAAGTCGAAGCCGGTCGACAACCTGACGGTGGCGGATCTCGGGATCGACGCATCGGCCGTGGGTGCGGCCGGCGCCGGCCAGGAGATCACCAGCGTCGCGCCGGCGGAAGCGCGCTCGGCCGGAGAGATCGTGGTGGACGAGGGCGACGGCGCAGGCCGCATCGTGGCCTTCCTCGAACAGCTGAAGGTGGTCTGAGATGGCGATCGACAAGATCTGGGTGCTGGCCGAGTCCGCGGACGGTGCGCCCACGCCGGTCACCCTCGAGCTGCTGACCAAGGCCCGCGAGGTGGGCTCGACGGTCGAGGCCGTGACCTGGGGCGCGGACGTCGCCGCGCTGGCCGGGCCTCTCGGTGAGTACGGCGCGACGACGGTCTACGACATCGGCGACATCGGCGACGCGCTGCCGGGCGTGCCCGTGGCCGCCGCGATCGCCGCGCTCATCGAGGGCGGGAACAAGCCCGACGCCATCTTCTTCGCGCAGAGCTACGAGGGCCGCGACATCGCCGGGCGCCTGTCGGCCAAGCTCGACACGCCGGTGCTCACGAACGTGACCGGGTTGGTGGCGGGCGACGGCGCCCTCTCGAGCGAGCACCCGGTGTTCGGCGGGAGCGAGATCGTGACCGCGAAGTTCACCGGCGACGGGCCGGCCATCTTCGTCATCCGGGCCAAGTCCTTCGCCGCCGAACCGGGCGGTGGGGGCGCGGCGTCGGTGACCGCGGCTGCCGTGCCCGACGTGGCCGCGACGAACACGGCGAAGGTGGTGGCCCGCCACGTGGAGGAGCGCAGCGGGCCGAAGCTCGACGAGGCGGCCGTTGTGGTGTCCGGTGGGCGCGGGCTGGGTGAGGCGTCGAACTACGCGCTGATCGAGGAGCTGGCCAAGCTGCTGCACGGTGCGGCGGGCGCGTCGCGCGCCATCGTCGACGCCGGCTGGGTGCCCTACTCGCATCAGGTCGGCCAGACCGGCAAGACGGTCAAGCCCACGGTCTACGTGGCCTGCGGGATTTCCGGGGCGACGCAGCACCTGGTCGGGATGAAGGGCTCCAAGAACATCGTGGCCATCAACAAGGACCAGGAGGCCCCGATCTTCTCGGTGGCCGACCTCGGGATCGTCGGCGACGTGCACAAGGTACTGCCGGCACTCATCGAGGCGCTGAAGGCCAAGGGCTAGGCGGCCCGGGCTCGATCTGCTCGTTGCGGCCCGGGAGCACGGGCCCGACGTTCCACCAATCTCCCGGTGAGAGGGCGACCGGCGTGACACACCGATGGCGGCGCGGGACGACGCGGGCGACGCGCCCCTGGAGGACGACCGGTCGGCAGTACATTCGGCGCACGCACTGATCGCCATCGCCGATGCTCTTTCCCACAATCGACTTCGCCATTTTCTTCGCCGTGGCCTTCACGGTGAACTGGTTGCTCAACCCCTACGCGGGTTGGTGGAAGCTCGCGATGATCGGGCTCAGCTACGTCTTCTACGGCTGGGTCGGCTGGAGCTACTGCCTGTTGTTGTTCGCGACGACGGCCGTGTCCTTCGTCGGCGGGAACGTGACGGCGGCTATGCGCAACGACCGCGGCCGGCGCACCGCCATGATCGTCACCGTCACTGCGCTGCTCGGGATCTTGGCGTGGTTCAAGTACTACGGCTTCGTCTCGGTGAACCTCGACAACGTCACCCGGACGCTCGGAATGGGCCAACCCGTCCCGCTGCTCCAGGTGGCGCTGCCGATCGCGATCTCGTTCTTCACCTTCATGGCGATCAGTTACGTGATCGACGTCTACCGCCACAAGCTCGAGCCGGCCAAGCCGCTCGACTTCGCGGTGTACCTGTCCTTCTTCCCCCACCTCCTGGCCGGCCCGATCGTGCGCGGGACCGAGCTGCTGCCGCAGATCCGGCGGCGGCGTGACCCGAACAACATCGACTACTCACGCGCCTTCTGGCTGATCCTGGCCGGCCTCTTCAAGAAGGTCGTGATCTCGTCGTACGTATCGGCCAATATCGTGCAGCCGGTCTTCACGTCGCCGAGCCAGCACTCCGCGCCTGAGGCGATCTTCGCGGCGTGGGGCTACGCGGTGCAGATCTACTGCGACTTCAGCGGTTACACCGACATCGCCATCGGGCTCGCCCTACTCCTCGGGTTCCGCTTCCCGCAGAACTTCAACGCGCCCTACACGGCGCGCACGCTCCAGGACTTCTGGCGGCGCTGGCACATGACCCTGTCGCGCTGGCTGCGCGACTACCTCTACATCCCGCTCGGTGGCAACGCAGGGAGCGGGGTCACGACGCTGCGCAACATCATGATCACCATGGTGCTGGGCGGCCTGTGGCACGGCGCCGCCTGGACGTTCGTGATCTGGGGGGCGCTGCACGGGGTCGGGCAGTGCGTCGGGCACGTCCGGCGGACCACGCGCGAGCGCCGCGGCCTGCCGCCGGTGGCCGACGGCCCCGTCCGGGTCTGGGTGCAGCGCTTCCTGACCTTCCAATTCGTGTGTCTGGGCTGGGTCTTCTTCAACGCATCGGGCGTGTCGCAGGCCCTGGACGTGCTCGGCCGGATGTTCGGCGGCTGGGGCGAGCCTTCGCCCTTGGTCACCCCGCTGCTCGTGCTCGTCGTGGCGGGCACCCTGCTGTCCCAGTTCGTACCGCCGATCAGCGTGTCGCGGCTCCAGGCAGGATTCTCCCGGCTGCACGCGGGGTGGCAGGTCGGGATCCTGGGCGTCGCGCTCCTCGGCATCACCACCTTCGGCCCCGTGGGCGTCGCGCCCTTCATCTACTACCGGTTCTGATTGGACATGGACACCGACCTCCCGACGCCAGCCGATGCTCCTGCTCCCGACCTCGCCGAGTCGGAGAACGAGGCGGTGACCGCCTGGGTCACGGCCGAGGACGCCGGCGCGCCGCGCGACGGGCGCGTGCGATTGCCGTGGACCCGTGTGCTGCTACTCGGCGCGCTGGCCTTCGCGCTGTGGTTCCTCCTGTTCGCGCCGACGCTCCAGCACAATGCGCAGGTCTCACCGGTGGGCGAGCGCCGCACGATCAGCCTCGACATCACGAGGCCGATAGCGGCGCTGAGCCGCGCGCTGCAGTTGTCGCGCATCGTGTCGGCGACCGGGCGCGAGAACGGCCAGCCGGGCGGCACGGCCGGGCTGATCATCTCGGGGCCACACGCGGACAAGCCCAAGACGAAGTCGAAGACGCAGCCCTCGACGGTGCCGGGACAGGCGGTGGCGACGACGACCACGACGGCGCCGCCCAACCCCAAGCTCCCGACGGCCGCGACCCCGCTGCGCGTGCTGATCGTGGGCGACTCGATCGGGCTCGACATGGGCGGCGCGCTCCAGGCGGACCTGGCGGGGACCGGCGTGGTCAACGCGGGGCTCGACGGGCGGGAGAGCACGGGGCTCACGCGGCCCGACTACTTCAACTGGCCCGCCGAGCTGACCAACGACATCAAGGCGGACAACCCGCAGGTGGTGGTCGTCATGATCGGCGCCAACGACGCGCAGGACTTCCTCGGGCCGCCCGACACCCCGTACGCATCACCGGCCTGGAACGGCCTCTACGCGCAACGCGTGGCGCAGTTCATGCAGATCGCCGGGAGTACCGGTGCCGCCGTCGTCTGGGTCGGCATGCCGCCGATGCAGAACCCGGGACTCAGCGCGCAGATGGCCGACCTCAACATCCTCGTGAAACAACAGGCTGCGGCGGCCAAACCGCCGGTCACCTTCATCGACACGACCAAGTCGCTCGGGACGCCGACGGGTGGCTACACCGCGTTCACGACCAACGCAGCGGGGCAGATCGTGAACACCCGGACGCCCGACGGCACGCACCTCACGCCGGGTGGCGGACAGGTGGTCGCCCAGCAGGTCATCGCGCAGCTGGTGGCGGCGGGGTACCACATCTGAGGCGGCCGGGCGGCGTCCCTGCCGGCCGGGCCCGGTTCAGGTCCCCGGCGCGCCCTCGAGCTCCAGTTTCTCGTCGTCCTCGTCCCGCCCGTAGTGCAACGGATTGGCGGAGCCGGTCGCGACGCCGGCACGACGTGGGCGCACGTAGACGACCCAGTAGAGGGCGCCGGCCAGCAGCACGGCGCCGAGCGTCCAGCCCAACGCGGTGGTGCCGAGGCCGATGTACTTGAGGCCCGAGGCGAAGATGACGAACGTGATGACCGGACGGACGAAGCGGTCCGGCGCCCGCGAGGAGATGAGCGCGCCGACGAGGACGGCCGGGACGCTGCCGATGATGATGGACGTCGTCACGGAGAACTCGACGTGCCCGAAGGCCAGCGCGCCCAGCGCGGCGGCCAGGGTGAGGGGCACGGCCTGGGTGAGGTCGGTGCCGACGAGCTGGTTCGCCCCGAGCACCGGGTAGAGGAAGAGCAGCAGCACGATCATCAGCGACCCGGAGCCGACCGAGGTCATGCCGACGACGAAGCCGCCGACGACCCCGATGGCGACCGTGGGGAGAGGACGGACGGCGACGTCGCCGATGATGCCGTGGCGGCGCTGGCCCGACCGCTTGTCGAGGAACACCCGCAGCGTCATGGCGGCCGCTCCCACGAGCAACGCGGCACCGAGGATGGTCTGCACGTGGCTCTCGGCGCCCTTGGAGTTGCCGAGCAGATGGAGCGACCACGCGCCGAGCAGCGCGGCCGGCACCGACCCGAGGACCATGTAGCCGACGAGGCCGTAGTTGACCGTCTTCTTCGTCATGTGCACGGCGGCCCCGACGGGGCGCATCAGCACGGCGGCGACGAGGTCGCTCGAGATGGCGGTCGACGGCTTGACGTTGAAGAAGAGGATGAGCATCGGCGTCATGAGCGCCCCGCCGCCCGCGCCGGTCATCCCGACCAGGAAGCCCACGACGGCGCTGCCCACGACGATGTAGGGGTCAATCGACATTCGGGCCTCCCGAGGGACGGTCGCCGTTCACCGTCCACCCATAGATATTCGTTGTTTGATATTAACGATGTACCTGGTCAGGAATCATGGTGGAACCGGAAAACCCTGTGACCAGGGTGGACCCGGGTGCGGCGGCTCAGACGAGCGGCCAGGGGTAGGGGGGCCAGTCGCCGTCGTCGCTCATCTCGGGCAGGGCCCGCAGGCTGAGGAGCCAGGCGATGCGATCCCACGTGGCGGCCACCTCCGCCGGCTCGAGCAGGTCGCACAGTCGGGGCGACGGGCCGTCGTGAGCGAGGCGGCCGAGATCCTCCTGCACCTCGCGCTCGAGGGTGTTGCCGCCGAAGTCCCAGATCACCGTGCGCAGCTTGTCCTGCACGTTGAAGCAGAGGCCGTTGTCGATCGCCCAGAGGCGTTCCTCGGCCAACAGGACGTGGCCGCTCTTGCGGTCCGCGTTGTTCGCGACGACGTCGAACGCGCAGACCTGCATGAGCGCGGGATGCCACTTCGGGTCGTCGCGCAGCGTGAAGTAGTGCGACGTGCCGTCCTCGTGCACGAAGCGCTGCACCGAGCCCGGACCGAACGGCCCCTCGGGCCGTTGCACCGTCTCGGGGACCAGGTCCCACCCGAGTGCCTCGGAGAGCACGTAGGCCGCGACCTCGCGGCGGAACAGCCCGCCGGGGAAGTCCCAGAGCGGCCGCTCGCCCTTGTGGGGCTTGTAGACGGCGAGCAGCTCGTCGCCCCCGAGCCGGCAGGTGACGAGCAGGGTGGCATTGGAGCTGCCGGCGATGCGTCCGTGCACCTCCATCTCACCCACGGTGAGGACGTGCTCGACGGTGGCGTCGGACACCGCAGCTCAGGTGGCCGGTGGACGGTGCCCGTTCGTACGCGGGCAGTCGTGGCCCGACGGGTCGAGGGGCAACGAACAGAGGGGGCAGGGGGGCCGTCCCGCCTCGACGAGACGGGTGGCGTGGATGGCGAACGCGGCCGCCTGCTCACGCGACAGCGCGACGCGCAGCACGTGGGCGCCCTCGCCGAGCTCGTCCTCGTCGTCGTCCTCGTCGTCCTCTTCGCCCGAGCCGAGCTCCTCGAGGACGATGACGATGCGATCGAGCTCCTCGTCGTAGGAGACGCCGATGGTCCCGACGACCCACTCGTACTCCTCGGTGCCGTAGAACTCGAGGTCCTCGGGCAGGTGCCCGGGGCGGCCGAGCTCCTTGACGATGCGACCGAGGTAGCCCGACAGCACGGCGATCTGCTGCTTCTCCACCTTGACGGTGGTCTCGGTGAGACCCTGGCGGCAGTAGAAGAGGAACAGGCGGTTGCCGACCTCGCCGATGACGCCGATCGTGCAGAGGTCGGGCGCTTCGAAGTCGAGGTCCTCGCTCATTGCGGCTCGCCCGTCACGACACGACCAGCTCTGCGAGCGCGCCGGTGTTGTTGGTGCACAGCACCATCGGGCCTCCCGCGGTGAAGAGGACGGCGGAAACCGAGCACGGCGACACGACGAGGCGCTGCATCAGGTCGAGGGGCATGCCCGCCGACGCGGCCAGGATCGCCTTGATGGTGTCGGCGTGGGAGACCGCGACGACCGTCTCGCCGGGGTGCGCGGCGACGAGGTCGACCACTGCGTCCATGGCCCGGGCCGACATCTCGGAGAAGGACTCGCCACCGGGGAAGCGGAAGCCGCTCGGCCAACGCTGGACCTTCGGCCACTCCTTGTCGCGGTACAGGCGCGCCAGGGGCTTCTCCGTCCATTCCCCGACGTCGAGCTCCAGCAGCCCGGTCGCGGATCGCACGCGCAGGCCGAGGGCGCGGGCGATGGGCGCCGCCGTCTCCCGGGTGCGTTCGAGGGGCGACGCGTAGACCGCCGTCGGGGCCTTGGGGAGCGCCGCGATGCGCTCGGCCACGGCTGCGGCCTGGGCGCGGCCCTTCTCCGACAGGCTCAACCCCGGTGCCCGGCCCGGGAGCTTCTTACCCGTGGTGGGCGTCGTGCCGTGCCGCACGAAGAGCACGACCGTGCCCGGCGGAGCCTTGCGGCCGCGGCGCGTGGGCGGGCGGGGAGAAGTAGTTCGGGCTGCTGGCGGCACGAAAGCCCATCGTAGGCTCTGTGCCGTGGGGTCCAACCAGGGCGCGAAGGACTCGTTGGCCGCGGTGCAACGGGACGTGACGGCCTGTCGCCGCTGTCCGCGTCTCGTGGCCTGGCGGGAAGAGGTCGCACGGACAGGGCGGGCGTCCTATGCCGGCCAGACGTACTGGGGCCGTGGTGTGCCGGGCTTCGGCGACCCGCACGCGGCGCTCGTCATCGTCGGCCTGGCGCCGGCGGCGCACGGGGCCAACCGGACAGGCCGCATGTTCACAGGTGACCGCTCGGGCGACTGGCTCTTCGCGGCGCTCCACCGAGCCGGCTTCTCGTCCCAGTCGACGAGCACTGCGGCCGACGACGGACTCACGCTGCGCGACGCGTACATCACCGCCACCGTCCACTGCGCCCCGCCGGCGAACAAGCCCCGGCCCGACGAGCGCGCCAACTGCGCGTCCTACCTGGCCCGCGAGCTCGCACTGTTGGACCGTGCCGCAGTGGTTGTCGCGCTCGGGCAGTTCGCCTGGCAGGCGCTGGCCGCGTCCTACGAGCTGCGACCGCGCCCGGCCTTCGGACACCTGGCGGAGGCGCCGCTCCCGGGCGGGCTCGTGCTGCTCGGCTCGTACCACCCGAGCCAGCAGAACACCTTCACCGGCACGCTGACCGAGCCGATGTTCGACGCGGTGTTCACCCGGGCACGCGAGGTGATGGCGGAGGGCCGGCCGTCCCGGCCGGCGAATTCGAAGGCCCACCGGTAACCCGCGACGCTGCGGAGGGCGACCGGGCGAGCGGCTACCGTCTCGGCCACATCCGGAGGGAAGGCGTGAGCGAGCACACCGAGCAGACCGAGCACATCGAGCACATCGACGTGGAGCCGTGCGGGGCGGCGGAGATCGGCAGCTGGGACGTGACGACCGACGTGGTCGTGGTCGGCTTCGGCGCGGCCGGTTCGGCGGCCGCATTCTCCGCGGCGGAGGCCGGGGCCGAGGTGCTGGTCATAGAGCGCACCGGCGGCCCGGGCGGGGCGGCGGCGCTCGCCGAAGGCATCGTGTACCTGGGTGGGGGGACGCCGATTCAGACCGCGTGCGGCTTCGAGGACAGCCTCGACGACATGTACCGCTACATGATGGCTGCCTGCGGGCCCGATCCGGACGAGGCCAAGATCGCGCGCTACTGCGCCGAGAGCCTCGGCCATTTCGACTGGCTCGAGGCGCGGGGCGTCCCCTTCGACCCGACATTCTGCGCCGAGACGTCCATGGCGCCGGACGGCACCGAGGGCCTCGTCTACTCGGGGGGCGAGGACGCGTACCCCTTCAACGAGATCGCCCGGCCGGCACCGCGGGGCCACCTGGCGAAGACGAAGCGCTCGACCGGCTGGCTGCTCATGCAACACCTGGCGGCGGCGGCCACCGCGGCGGGTGCGGCGGTATCGGCGGACACCCGCGTCGACCGCCTCGTCGTCGAGAACGAACGCGTCGTGGGCGTCCAGGCGCAGCGCTTCGGCGAGACGGTGTCGGTGAAGGCACGCCGCGGTGTGGTGCTGACCGCCGGCGGCTTCATCTTCAACGACGACATGCTGCGACAACACTGCCCGCCTCTCGCGCGCGGCACCTTCAAGGTGGGCACAGAGGGTGACGACGGGCGCGCCATCCGCATGGCGCAGGCGATCGGGGCCTCGGTCCGCAACATGTACGCGGGCGAGGTCTCGCTCCCGATCACGCCGCCGCGCACCTTGATCCACGGCATCCTCGTCAACGGCCAGGGCCAGCGTTTCATCAACGAGGACACGTACATGGGACGGGTCGGCCAGTCCGCTCTCTACGAGCAGGACGGCGAGGTCTACCTGCTGGTGGACGAAGCGTCGTACGAGGTGAACTGGATGGGCCTGGCTGCGACATGGGTCTGCGAGACGCCCGCACAGCTCGAATCAGAGATGGGCCTGCCCGCCGGCTCGCTCCGCTCGACGCTGGACCTCTACAACGAGCACGCGGCGCGGGGCGAGGACCCGCTGTTCCACAAGGGCGCGGCGTGGGTGCGCCCGCTCGTGCCGCCGATCGGCGCGTTCGACCTACGCATCGGGCCTGCGCCCTACGCGCCCTTCACCCTCGGTGGGCTCGAGACGACGGTCGACGGCGCGGTGCTCGACGTGAGCGGCCGGGCCATTCCCGGACTGTTCGCAGCAGGCCGCACCACCGCCGGCGTGTGCTCGTTCGGGTACGCCAGCGGGCTGTCGATCGGCGACAGCACGATGTTCGGGCGTTTCGCGGGCGCCGGCGCGGCGGCGACCTCCGGCCAGTAGGGCCTCACGACCGCAACGCGGCGTACTCGATGACACGGGTCATCACGGTGTCGTCGGACTTGTGGACGGCTCCGCTGTCGAACGGGGGCTGCGGGTCGTACTCGATCATGAGCTGCGCCGCCTGCCCCGCCGTGCGGTCGACGAGCAGCTCGACGAGCCGCAGCGCCATGTCGATGCCGCTCGAGACACCCGCGGCGGTGATGATGCGGCGGTCCAGGTGCTCGATGACGCGGGTGGCGCTCGGTTCTGCGCCGTGCGCAGCGAGCTCCCGGTAGCAGGACCAGTGCGTCGTGGCCCGAAGGCCGTCGAGGAGCCCGGCGGCGCCCAGCACGATCGATCCCGTGCACACCGACGTGGTGAAGCGGGTGCCGGTGTGGGCCCGGCGGACCCAGTCGAGGACCCGCTCGTCGTGCTCGAGCGGCCGGGTGCCGACGCCGCCGGGGAACACGATGACGTCGGGCTCGGGCAGCTCCTCGAACGTGGCGTCGCTTCGGAGTCCGAGCATGGCGTTCTCGGTGCGGACCTCGCCCACGGCGTGCCCGACGAAGGTGATGTCGAAGGTCGGGATCCGTTGGAGGACCTCGTAGGGCCCGATGGCGTCGAGCGCGGTCATGCGGTCGAAGACGGGGATCGCGATCCGGATGCGGTCGGGGTCGGTCATGCCGAGTTCCTTTCGGCCGGGGCGGTGCGGAACCGCCGGCGGTAGCCGTCAGGGGAGACGGCCAGATGGCGCTGGAAGACGCGCCGGAGCGTTTCGGCGCTGCCCAGGCCGCAGCGCACGGCCACGACGTCGAGGGTGTCGCCCGTCGTCTCGAGCTCGCGCCGGGCCGCCTCGACCCGGGTGCGCTCGACGAAGCGGCTCGGGCTCTCACCCACTTCCGCGGTGAACACACGCGTGAAGTGGCGGACGCTCATCGCGGCGGCCGCCGCCAGGGCGGGCAGGCGGTGGTCGCCGCCCGGCGCGGCTTCGACGAGGTCCTGCACGGCGCGCACGGTCGAGCGCTCGGCGCGGGGCACCCACACGGGCGAGGCGAACTGCGTCTGCCCGCCCGGGCGATGCAGGAACATGACCAGCCAGCGGGCGATGGTCTGCGCGACGTCGACGCCGAGGTCGTCGGAGACCATGGCCAAGGAGAGGTCGATGCCGGCGGTGACGCCCGCGCTCGACCAGATCTTCCCGTCGCGGATGTAGATGGGATCGGGGTCGACGGTGAGGTCCGGGTGCGTCTCGCGCAGCTCCTGCGCCCGGGCCCAGTGCGTCGTCACCCGGCGTCCGCCGAGGAGCCCGGCCGCGGCGCCGAGGAACGCGCCCGAGCACACCGTGGCCACGCGCCGGCAGCGCGGTGCGGTGGCGCGGATCCAGGCGACGAGCGTCTCGTCAGCCGCGGCGGCGTTGGCGCCGCTCCCGCCGGCCAGCACGAGCGTGTCGATGCGCTCGTCGTCGTCCCCGAGCAGCTCGGTGCCGAGACGCAGCCCGCTCTCGGCGCGCACGGTGCCACCGGCTCTCGAGGCCAGAGTGACCCGGTACCCACCGGCACGGCGCAGGGACGAGGCGGCCCGGCCGGCGCCGGCGAAGACCTCGTGCGGGCCGACCGCATCGAGGGGCTGGACCCCGTCGTAGGCGACGATCACGACGTGGCGCTCCCTCATGGGCACCACTCTGAAGGCGCCGGGTCATGGCGTCAATGACGTGGTTCCCACAAATTCGGCCAAGGGCGGGGCTCTTCCGGGCCCGTGCCGGCGGAGAACTGCAGAAAGGCAGGCCGCAGACGCCCGAAGGCCGCGTGCCCCCGGGCGGTTCAGCCGCCCCGAGTGCGCCTCGTGCCCCGGGCCCGCACCCACGCCAGCAGGTCACCGCCACCACCCCGGCGGACCGTCCCGGTAAAGATGTCCTCGCGCTCCGTCGAGGCCTCGCGGGTCACCTCGGCCAACAGCTCGTCGCCGATGGCCGCCGGCTGCAGGTACTCCACCAGGACCGACGAGATGATCCCCGAGTGCGTCTCGTCGTTCGCCGCGGCCGCGACGGCCGCTCCGCAGACCGCGTAGAACACTGCGCCGTGCACCGTGCCGTGCGGGTTGGCGTGGCGTTCGTCGGTCTGCAACGTCGCCACCGTGTGGCCCGCATCGCGCCGTGCGACCTCGATGCCGAGCAGCGCGGCGAACGCGTCGGGTCCCGGTCCGGTCATGCGCAGCGGCCCCCGTGACCCGTCAGGAGGCGGGTGCCGCGGCGGGCAGGCGGCCCGGCATGGGCACCGCGGTGGCCGGCCAGCGCTTCCGGCTGGCCCGGCTCAGCTTGTTCAGCAGCGTCACCGCACCCGGGTCGTCCTCGATCGGCCGCGTCTCGATGACCCCCGCGGCCTCCATCTCGTTGAAGAGCTCCTCACCCTTCTCGGTCCGCAACAAGGTGAGGGTCCAGTCGCCGAACGCGCCGATGCCCCCGGTCGAGATGTCGGCGTGCTCGGCGGCGAAGTCCGGGCAGCTCTTGCAGCCCTCGCGGGTCCAGGCGTGCGCCTCCTTGAGCGGGATCTCGTGATAGCTGCCGTCGCGCATCCACACCTGGAACACGCCCTTGATGTTCATCTTGGCGATGTCGGCCCGCGCCAGCCCGTACTTCGCCTCGAAGAGCTCGGGGAAGATGGCGTCGTCGAAGGTCTTGGAGCACAACAGCCCGATCGAGAGCGTGAAGCGCCGGGCGATCTTTCCGGCCTTGCGGGCTGTCATGACCGGGGGCGCCGAGGCCTGGCACCCCATGCCGACCAGGGCGATCCGCTCGGCTCCGCCCGCGATGGCGTCGGAATAGGCCAGTGGGTTGGCCGAGTACGTGTAGCGCGACCCGGCCGTGCCGAGGACGTCCTCCTTGGTGCGGGCCACGCGGGGCACCGCCTTCCAGGTCGAGCCGTCGCCCTCGAGGCCCGAGACCAATGCGGCGTCGATGAGCTCGTGCTCGAAGGCCCAGATCAGCAACGCCGAGACCAGCCCGCCGTCCTGTCCCGTTTCCCGGATGCCCGGGTCCGTGGCCCGGGCGAGGACGGTGCGCCGGGCGATGCCCGCCACCTCCTCGTCGGTGCGCGGCCGCCCGAAGAGGTGGGTCTCGATTTCGGGCTCCCAGGTGCGGAAGCGCGGACACGCCCGTGTGCACAGGGTGCAGCCCTTGAGACCGTGGGTGCAGTTGTCGGGGCCCCCGTCGGCGTCAACGTGGAAGGGCCTGTAATTGCCCTCGGTGTCGTCGTAACCGAGGACGTCGTAGGGGCACGCGATGACACAGGCCGAGCAACCGGTGCACAGCCCGGACGTCACGACCTCGGTGAACAGCTCCGCCCACTGTGGCTTCTCTGGTGGCACGCGCCCACCATATTCGGCCTGCACCCGGGGTCGGATACCTTGCGCCCGTGCCCGAGATCCTCGAAGTCGAGCGCTACCGGGCCCTGGCCGAGAAAGCACTGCACCGCCCGGTGGCCAAGGTCTGGATGGTCGACGCCCGCTACGGACGTGGGGGGACGACGCCCACCCGGCTCCGGGCCGCGCTGAAAGGGCGCCAATTCACCTTGGCCAGGCGCCGGGGCAAGCTGATGCTGCTCGACACCGACGGCGGACCGACGCTCGGCGTGCGCTTCGGCATGACGGGCGGGCTGGTCGTCGACGGCCAACAGGCGCTCGACCGTCTGCGCTACGGGCCGGGTGTCTTCAACGACAAGTGGGTTCGGGCCCGGGTGCAGTTCATCGACGGGGGAGTGCTCCAGCTGCACGACCCGCGGCGATTCGGTTCGCTCGAGCTCGCGCCCGACGAGAACCGGCTCGGGCCGGACGCACTCACCGCCACGCTCGCCGACGTGCGCACGGCGTTGGGAACGTCGACGCGCGGAGGCCCGGTCGCCCCGCTCAAGGCGCGGCTGATGGACCAGGAGCGCCTCGCCGGCGTGGGCAACCTGCTGGCCGACGAGATCCTGTGGCGCGCCGGGTTCGACCCGGGCCGGCGCACCCCGCTCGACGACGACGAGCTGCGTGCGTTGCACAAGGCGCTGCGCTCGACCCTGCGTCTCCTGGACCGCCGTGGGGGGTCGCACATGGGCGACCTGATGGAGGAGCGCCAACCGGGGGGGCACTGTCCTCGTGACGGCGCGGAGCTGCGGCACGCACAGGTCGGTGGCCGCACGACCTACTGGTGCGCAGAGCACCAGCATTGAGGGAGCCTGAGCCGTCAGTCGTTCCCGGAGCCCCCGTTTTCGGGGCTGGTGGTGTTCCCGTTGGTGAGCGGGGTGCCGGGTGTCATGGCCACGCCTCGAACCACCTGGCCGTAGGTCGGCGGCAGCACCGTGCGGAAGGTCTCGTGGCCCACCTGGCTCGGTGAGGTGGCACCCAGCTGGTCGGTGATCTCCACCAGCTGGTTCGGGTCCGCACCCTGGTCGCCCGAGCCGCTCACCGTGGAGGTCGACGCCCACAGCGTGACGGTCCCGTCGCGGTGGACCTGACCGGTGAGGTTGCGCAGGCCGTCGGTCCCCGGCGCCCATGGCAGGCCGGTGCCGCCGTCGGTCGAGTTGAGCCCGGTGGGGTACTGGCTGCCGGCCCTGTTGGGCGACACGCCGTACGGGGTGCCGAGACCGAGGCCGCTCTGCAGCACGTAGTCGAGTTGCCACGCGCCGGTGGACGTGTTGAACGACCACTTCTGGAGGCCGGCCGTGGTCGATGCCGCGGCCGCGCTGTACGTGTTGGTCGTGGGGTCGTAGGTGTTGTCACCCGCGCCCTCGTCCGCCACGTAGAGCGTCGTCGGGTTGGCGAACCACAGACCGAACGGGTAGTCGGACGAGTCCGTCGCCTGCTTGGCGGGGGACGTCGGGAACCCCTTGAGGATGTAGCTGTTGGTCGGAACCAGCCCGGGGTTCTTCGCGGTCAGGCCCAGGGCCGGGTCGTTCGTCGAGTACGTCGGTGCAGTCCACGTGGACGCGCTCGGCAGCGTCGCGTGCGACGAGGGGAGCCCCACCCCACCCGCGTTGGTCGAGGTGCCGTTGGGGTCGGCGAAGTACACGGTGTCGACGCCGTTGCTGCCCGATCCCTTCGTGAAATAGACGACGCCGTCGTAGACGGCCAGGCCCCGGTAGTTGTTGTCCTTCCCCGACTTGTCGGCGGTGTTGCCGAGCTCGGCGACGTTGAAGTTGCCGTAGGGCGTGGGCGTGCCCGGGTTCTGGTCCGCCTCGGGCGCGTTGGCCGGTGTGAGGATCTGCGACCCGGCCCCGTCGATGACGGCGGCCGGCTCGGGGTTGGCGCCGTTGCCGGCGTTGCCGGTGGCGAAGATCGTGCCGTCGGGCCCGTCCTCGCGGTCGAGCACCGCAGCGCGGCCGTTGTCGCCGCTGAACGCGTTGGTCTCGGTGAAGCTGAAGTTCCTCCGGGCGTCCACCTGGGCCACGGCCCGGTACACCGGATCGGCCGAGTCGGCGACGGTCGGGTCCGGTTCGCCCGGGGCGTTGGCGTTGGAGGCGTCGATCGTCCCGGGCCCGGCGACGTAACCGACGAACGTGTCGTCACGGCCGTCCGTGGACTGGCTGAGGGCAAGCTCGGACTTGGACGAGAAGCTGGTGCTCAGGTAGTCGCCGCCGGCGGGACTGTCGGGAACGGTGACCGACCTGTCGACGCGGCCGCTCCGCGGGTCGACCTCCTGGAGGACGACGGGCTGCGTGACGCCGAAGCTGCCGTCGGCCGCGTCGTTGTTGAACACGAGGGGGTACGTGCCCGGCGCGACGGCCGTCCCGCACGTGACGTAGGCGGGATTGGCGGTGGCGCAGTTCGGTGGCAACTGCGTGGTGCCGGCGGTGACGGCGGCGTCGGTCGTCCAGACACCGGTGCTGACCAACAAGTCGCCGGGGCTGAAGCCCTCGTGCCCGCGCCCTTGCCCTTGCCCGTCGTCGGCGTTGGCCGTCCCTGAACCGGCGAGGACCGAGACCGGGCCGGCCAACGCGGCCAGCGCGACAGTGACAATCAGGATCCGTCGTCGGATCGGAAAGCGAACGGGTTGCATCGTGCCTCCTGTCTGCCGGCGGAAACGGTTGGTGCACCCTCCGCCGGCCGCCGAATCGTCGGGTCCGTCGACGTTCTAAAGGGAGTCGCGCAAACGCTTCAAGTGAGAACGGGCGGCGTCGCCCTCCGGTCACCGAATGTTCCGCAATGGTTCACCGACGTCTCTTGCCGGTCAGTTGAGGCGCCGCACCCACCAAACGGCGAAAGCGCCGACAGCGATCGCAAGGCCGAAGAAGATGAGCGACTCGTACGCCTGGAACGGCCAGTAGCGGCTCGCCGGCTGGTACGTGACGACATTGGACAGATGCAACTGGTTGACACAGCGCGCGACGAGGTTGCCCGCCCCCTGCAAGGTGGAGGCTTGTGCGCCTGACGGCTTGATGTTCGGGCACGAACCGACGCCGGGGATGTGCACCCCGCCGGGGCCGACCACGGAGAGCGGGTTGACTGCGAACCCCGTTGCGCCACCACGGACCGCCTGACCAGCCGGATTGACCACGGATGCGTTCATCACCCATGCGCCCGGCGGGAGGTGCGCCCCGACCTGGACGCGCCGCGGGTCGGTGATGGTGAATGGGCTGCGCAGCGTCAGTGGTGCCATCAGGTGGGGCCGCACCCACTCGACGACAGCCACCCGCACGGCAGCGAACGCCACGAGGGCGGCGCCCATGGCGGCGACCGTCCTCCGGATGAGCGCGCCCGCCGCGACGCCCACCGCGAAGGCGAACGCGGCGTAGGCAACGGGCACGATGCCGTGCGTGTCGAAGTGGGCAAAGGGCCCGGCACCGACGACGAAGTCGAACGGACTGGACCACCAGGTCACCATGAGACTGCACAGTCCGACGACCGCCATGCCGCCGAGACCGAGCAGCAGAAGCTTGGTGAGGGTCCAACGCTCCCGCGAGATGCTCTGGGTCCAGGCCAGACGGAAGGTCCCCGACTCGAGCTCGCGCGCCACGAGAGGCACGCCCCAGAACAGGCCGATGAGGCCGGGCACGACGAGGACGAGAGCGTCGAGCCAGCTGCCCATCAGTGCGTACTTGTCGATGAAGTCGTTGGCCGCATTGCCGCAGCCCGCGCCCGTACAGGAGCTCACGTTGGTGTGGAAGTCGGCCAGCAGCTGCGAGCCCACCATCACGACCACCACAGCCAAGCCGGCGAGCCCTGCCGCCGCCACGATCGCCTGGGACCGGAACTGCCGGAAGCTCAGCCAGAGCATGCGCCGCGGGCCCTCTCCGGTCCGCTCACGTGATCCGGTGGCGGACCCACCACGTGCAGACGCCGGCGAGCACCAACCCGAGCACCACGAAGAGCGCCGTCTCGATCGCCTGGAACGTCCAGAACCGGTTGGCCGGCTGGTACGTCACGGCTGCGTGGTAGTTGGCGCTCAGGGTGTTGACGCAGTGGGTGAATGCGTCCTGGATGCCGCCCGTCGCCCGGGTCGTGGAGTGCGAGCCGAGGGTTCCGGGGTCGCCCTTGTTGAAGAGACCCGGCGGGGGCACCGCCGTCCCGAGGTTGGGGCACGCCTGCTGCATGACCGCCGTCGTGGGCGACTGCCCGGCGTCGTTGACGATGCTCGCCCCGTACACCCACGCGTTGGGCAGGCGGGGTGCCTGCGCCATGACGGACGCGGTTGCGTGCGAGCCGATGGGGCCGTTGAGCTGAAAGCCAGTGTTCGTGGCCGACAGCGTCTGCGTGAAGGTGACGGGGCTCATGTAGTGCGCCCGCACCCAGTCCGTCACGACGAAGCGGGCGGCGATGAACCCGGCCAGTGTCACCGCCATCGCCGGCAGGGTCCGTCGCAGGATCAGGCCCGCCGTCACGCCGAGGGCGAAGGCGAACAACGCGTACCCGCCCGCCACGAAGCCGTGCACCGCGAAGTTGCCCGCGCCGAACCGATCCGGGCTCGCCGCATCGAGCGGGCTGGCCCACCAATTCACCATCAGGCTGAGCAACCCCGCCGCGAGGAAGCTGGCGAGTCCCACCAGGCCGAGCTTGACGAGCAGCCAACGCGTCCGGCTCACGCTCTGGGTCCACGCCAGGCGGAACGTGCCCGTCTCGAGCTCGTGCGCAATGAGCGGCGACCCCCAGAACATCCCGATGAGCGCCGGCGCCACCAGGACCAGCGCAATCACGCCGTATTGGAGCCCGCGGTAGGTGATGGTGACCGGATTGGTGTTGCAGGCCGCGCTCTGACCGCCGGACTCCCGACAGGCGGCCACCGCCGAGTCGTAGACGCTGACGAGGTGGGGCCCGGTGATCGCCAGCACGACACCGACGACGACCAGTACTGCCGCGCCGACCAGCGCCTGCCCGCGGAACAGTCGCCAACCGAATGCGATCATCGGACGACGTCCAATTGGGACACGGCAGCCCCGTCGTCGGGGTTGCGGCGGCGCCGGGTGCCGAGTCCCGCCTGGCCCATGTAGGCCAGCACCAGATCCTCGAGGTCCACCTGCTCGACCGTCCAGGACGGGTCGAGGATCGGACCGTCGCTGCGTACGAAGAGCGTGCTCTGGCGTTCGGTATGGCTGGCTTCGATCACGTGCTGGTCGCGGGGGAGCGCATCGACGTCGTGGCGTGGACCGGTCAAGCGGTGATGCGACGCGAGGAGCTCGTCGACCTCACCTGCGAGCTGCACGCGCGAGGACACGAGCACGACCAGGTAGTCGCAGACCCGTTCCAAGTCCGCCACCAGGTGCGACGAGAGCACCACGCTGACGCCCTGCTCGACGACGACCTCCATGAGGCTCTGGAGGAACTCGCGCCGGGCGAGCGGGTCGAGGCTTGCCACGGGCTCGTCGAGGATCAGGAATTCGGGGCGCTTGGCCACGGCGAGCGTCAGCGCCAGTTGGGCGCGCTGGCCGCCGGACAATGTTCCCGCCTTCTGCTTCGGGTCGAGGTCGAGATCCTCGATGCGCCGACGCGCCACCTCTGTGTCCCACCCGGGGTTCATGTGCGCCCCGAGCGCGAGATGGTCGGCGACCGTGAGCCGGGCGTAGGTGGGTGTGTCCTGGGCGACGAAGCCCACCCTTGAGAGCTGCGCAGGGCTGTCGCTCGGCTTGTTCCCGAGCACCTCGATGCTGCCCGCGCTCGGCGTGAGCAGCCCCACGGCCAGGTGGATGAGCGTCGTCTTGCCGGCGCCGTTCGGGCCGACGAGCCCGACCACATGGCCGGAGGGGACGTCGAGATCGCACTCGTTGAGTGCCCACTTCCGGCCATAGCGCTTGCCCAACCTGCGGGCGCTCAGGACCGTGCTCACGCTATTTCCTCGTCAGCGGCGGACCGAAAGGAAGATTGGAAGAGTGCCTCGATGCTCTCGTCGTCGAGACCGGCCCGCCTCGCCTTGGCGATCCACGTCTGCAGGGCACGGCGGAGCGGGCCGTGCGCGGCGAGCGATTCGCCCGCGAGCGAGCCCGTGATGAACGTGCCGACTCCGGGCCGCGCACTTGCGAGACCTTCATGCTCGAGCTCGCGGTAGGCCTTGAGGACGGTGTTCGGGTTGATGGCCAGCTGGGCGACAACCTCCTTGACCGTCGGCAGCTGGTCGCCGTCGTGCAGGAGCCCGAGGCGCATGGCCTGGCGGACCTGCTGGACGATCTGGAGGTAGGGGGACACCCCGGAGCGGCTGTCGAGATGGAACTCGATCACGAGGACCTCATTTATCTAGATGACTAGATAAATAGTGTTCCTCCGGTCCCGCGATGTCAAGGCGGGCGGGCTGACCCCCGAAGTCAGCATCCGGCTGGCCCCCGGGAGACCGTGTTCAGGTGAGCGGCGGCAGTCCCTTCGCGATCAGGTCGACGCCGAACACGAGGAACAGGGCGGCCATGACCGCGGCGTTGTGCGCGCCGAGCCATACCTTGGCCGAGTCGAGCGAGGCGCGTGCCCGCTCACCGCCGGCCAGCGCGTAGAGCACCGGTCCGGCGATGCTCACACTGGCGAGGAGGACGAACACCGCGATCGCGACGATCGCGTCGCTCGTCGACAGGCCGAGCTGTGCCAGACCGGCCGCCGAGCCCATCGTGAGGATCAGGTTCTTGGGGTTCACCGCCGCGAGGACGACGCCGAGGCCTGCAGCCTGTAACGGCGAGAACGAGTCGACGTGTGCCATCCATTTGGGCATCGTTGGCTCCGCACCGGGAGCCGGCCGGTTACGCCAGTTGCGGCGCGCCAGGAGCAGGAACACGACGCCGAGGACGATCTTGCCCCACGAGACCGAGTCCGCGGCCGTCGAGCTGGTGGCCACGTTGCCGTCGTGGGACACGACGTAGACGATCGTGCTGACGGCGGCCAGCGCCACGACCCAGCCGAACAGGAAGGCCGGCCCGTTCGCCCGGGCCCGCGTCGAGAACAGCATGAGGATCACTGCGATGATCGGGATTGGGCTGATCGCGACCGCGATCGCGAACGTCAGTACCTCGCTGATCCCCTGTCCCACGGAGCGCCGGAGACCTAGCTCTCGTTGACCTCGTCGAGGACCTTGGCCGCATGCCCGTCGGCCTTGACGTGGTACCAGGCCCGCTGCACCTTTCCGTTGGGCCCGACGAGAAACGTGGAGCGAATGGTGCCGACGGTCTTCTTCCCGTACATCGTCTTCTCACCCCAGGCCCCGTACTTCTCCATCACCTTCTTGTCGGTGTCGGTCAGAAGGGGGAACTTGAGCTTGTACTTCGTGCGGAATTTCACGTGCTTCTCGGCCTTGTCAGGGGAGATGCCGAGCACCGCCACGCCCGCCTTCTCGAAGGTCTTGAGGTTGTCGTTGAATTGACACGCCTCCTTGGTGCAGCCCGGCGTGTCGTCGGCCGGATAGAAGTACACGATGACCCGCTGACCCTTGAAATCGGAGAGCTTCACCGGCTTTCCGTCCTGGTCAGGCAGGGTGAACGCGGGGGCGGTGGCTCCCGCCTCGAGTTTGGCCATCGTCGGAGTCCTCCTCGGCTCGCCGGAGCGATCACTTTGGCACACCATGCCGCGGGATACCTGGTCTGGGCTGGTACAATGGGGACTGCGACCGCTGGCAGGGGCCGGCGAGTCGGGGCCGATTCTCACTCCAGTGGAAGGCGCAGGGCCCCGCCGGAGATCACAGAGAGGGTCCATGACCGTCGAGGCCTTGACCGGCGCGCATGCCGGCACACCACCCGGAGACACCGCCGCTCCGGGTGACGACACCTATGAGACAGCCAGGACCTTCGAGTCCCTCGGCGTCTCCGAAGAACTGACCAAAGCGCTGGCTGATGAGGGCATCGTCAGCGCTTTTCCAATTCAGGCACTGACCGTTGCCGACGCGCTCGCGGGGCGAGACGTGTGCGGCAAAGCGAAGACAGGGTCAGGCAAGACGCTGGCCTTCGGCGTGCCGCTGCTGCAGCGGGCCAAGGCCACGCGGGATGCCCAGGGCCCTCGACAGACCCCCCGGCCCGCCAGACCCTTGGCACTGGTGTTGCTGCCCACGCGCGAACTGGCGGTGCAGGTCTACGACGTGTTGACGCCGCTCGCCCGAAAGCTCGGGCTGCGCGCCGTCGCCGTATACGGAGGAGCGGACATCGACCGCCAGGTAGCCAAGCTGCGCAAGGGTGTCGACCTCGTGATCGCGACGCCGGGCCGGCTGATCGACCTCGGCGACCGGGGCGAGGTGGCGGTGGACGAGCTCGAAACCCTCGTCCTCGACGAGGCGGACCGGATGGCCGACATGGGTTTCATGCCACAGGTCGAGTGGGTGTTGCGCCGTCTCGACCAGGCGCACCAGACGCTGTTGTTCTCGGCAACTCTCGACGGTGCGGTGGACCGCCTGGTCAAGCGCTACCTCACCGAGCCGGTATTCCACGAAGTGGCGTCGTCCACGCAGACCGTGACGCTCATGGAGCACCGTTTTCTCCAAGTGCACCAGATGGACAAGGTCAAGGTTGCGGCGGCCATCTGCCGCAACCAGGAGAAGTCGCTCCTCTTCGTCCGCACCAAGCGGGGCGCGGATCGTCTGGTCGAAAACCTGGGTAAAGAGGGCGTGCGCGCCGCCGCCATCCACGGCGACCTACGGCAATCCAGCCGTGAGAAGGCACTGTCCGACTTCTCCAGCGGCAAGCTTCCGGTGCTCGTGGCGACAGACGTCGCCGCGCGTGGCCTGCACATCGAAGCTGTTGACGGCGTGATCCACTTCGACCCGCCCGAGGATCACAAGGCCTACCTTCACCGGTCGGGCCGTACGGCGCGAGCGGGCCGCGCGGGCGTCGTCGTGAGCCTCGCGCTGTGGAACCAACTCGTGGAGATGGAGGTGATCCAGCGCCGGCTCGGCCTGCGCATCCCCATCGTCGAGATGTTCTCCAACGATCCTCGACTCGCCGACCTCGCCGCCTGGATGCCAAAGCCCGAAGAGAGCGTGCTCTGAGCGACGCCGACGACACCGTGCGGGTCGCGCTGTGGTCGCCCGAGGACGGGGTGCAACGTGTGCTCGTCGTGACCGCGCATCCCGATGACGTCGATTTCGGTTCGGCCGGGTCTGTCGCCGCCTTCACCGACGCGGGGCTCGATGTCACCTATTGCATCGTCACGAACGGTGAGGCGGGTGGTTCCGATCGTGCGATGTCACGGTCCGAGATGGCGGCGCTGCGCCAGGACGAACAGCGGGCCGCTGCGGCAGTGGTGGGGGTGAGCGACGTGCGGTTCCTCGGCCACCCCGACGGCAGGGTGCAGCCGACCTTCGACCTCCGCCGCGACATCAGCCGTGTGATCCGCCAGGTCCGCCCTCAGCGCGTCGTGACCCAGTCGCCCGAGCGGGATCTGGGCTTCATCTATGCCAGTCATCCCGACCACCTGGCCGCCGGTGAGGCGGCCTTGGACGCCGTGTATCCGGACGCCCGGAACCCCTTCGCTCATCCCGAACTGCTCGAGTCGGAGCGTCTCGAACCCTGGACGGTGAACGAGCTTTGGATCATGGGCCCGGGCAGGCCGGCGCCGACGCCGACTCGATCGCCGTCGAGACGACGAACACGGTGGAACGCAAGGTCTCGGCACTCATGTGCCACAAGAGCCAGATGCCGGACCCCCCGGACGCGATGGGAGAGCGGATTCGCACCTGGGCGCAGGCGGCGGGGGAGGCGGCGGGCCTCACGGCGGGTCGCTCGGCCGAGATGTACCGGATCATCCGTATCCCCTGAGCGGACATGGGCTCTGACCCCTGGGTCGTGCTCCAGCACGTTCCCTACGAAGGGCCGGGGGCGCTTGCGCCCGCGATACGCGAAACGGGGTCCGACCTGCAACTCGTACGCGTCGACAACGGGGATGCGGTGCCGTCTCCCGACGACGTCGGCGCGATCGCTGGACTCGTGGTGATGGGCGGTCCGATGGCTGTGCACGACGACCTGCCGTGGCTGGAGGCAGAGCGGGTACTGCTCCGGGCTGCGGTCGACGCGGAACTTCCGGTTCTCGGGGTGTGCCTCGGCGCGCAACAGTTGGCGGCGGCGCTGGGCGCCGAGGTGGTGGCCGGGGCGGAACCCGAGTGCGGCGTGGGCGAGGTCCACCTCACCGCAGCCGCGATCGGCGACCCCGTCTTCGGCAAGGCTCCGACGCCGTTGCCCTGCGTGCACTGGCACGGGGACACCTTCTCGTTGCCTACGGGGGCCGTCCGCCTCGCCGGCAACGAGGCGTACGAGAACCAGGCATTCCGCGTCGGAGCGCGCGCCTATGGGCTGCAATTCCACGTCGAGGTCACGGGGAGCCTCGTCGCCCACTGGGGCCCCCACCTTCCGCCCCACGTGTTCATCCGCGCCTCCGACGTCGCACACGTCAGCCGTGCCGGCGAGGGCATCGTGCGGCGGTTCATCGCGTTGGCGGGATCCTCGTGAGTGTCTCGGCTGCCGGCGTGCGGAGGCTGGCACTCGCGTTCCCCGAGGCGACCGAGCAACCGCATCACGACATGACCTCGTTCCGCGTCCGAGGCAAGATTTTCGCCACCATGCCCCCCGAGGGCGGCCGGCTCCACGTGTTCCTGCCCGAGCCCGACGTGGCGTCCTACTGCGCCGAGTTCCCCTCGGCGGTGGCGGAGCTGTGGTGGGGCAAAAAGCTCAGCGGCTGCCGCATCCTCCTCCGCCATGCCGAGCGCGCGCTGGTGCGCGAAATGCTCGCGGAATCCTGGCGGCGCAAGGCGCCGAAGAGCCTTCTTGCCGAGTAAATGATCGCAACGCGGTCTGCCCCCTTGACTTTCCCACAAGGAAAGTAATAGACTTTCCAACTAGGAAAGCGAAGGTGACTGCGACATGAGTACCCCGATCAGCGAGACCGAAGCGCGTTATGCCCTCAGCTCGATTGAGCGGCACCGGCAACAAGTTCTGGCAGAAATCAACGTGCCAGCGTGGTATTGGCTCGCCCTGGCCGGCGGATGGGTGGTGCTTGGCGTTCTGGCCGACTACGGGCCCGCGTGGGCAGTGATCGCCGGAACTGTCCTCTTTGGTGCGGCGCATTCGACCGTGGCCCCTCGTGTTCTCTCCGGTCGTCGGGGATCGCCGCACTTGAGCATTCATGGCGATCTGGTGAGCCGTGGCATACCGCTCCTTGTGATCGGGTTTCTCATCGTCATGACGGGCGCGACTGTGGGCTTTGCTCTGCTTCTCCACGCCGACGGTTCGCGCCACCCTGCCGCCCTGGCCGGTGGTGTCGTTGCTCTGCTCGTGTTGTGCGGCGGACCAACGCTGATGGGATGGGTTCGCCGGCGCGCTGAGCGCGAGGAGGCCTGATCGATGGTGACGCCCGCCTTCGACGAGCTCATCCACCCGAGCACACGGTTGTCAATCGTCGCCATCCTTGCGTCGACCGATTGGGCCGATTTCTCTTTCGTGCGCGACCGGCTTGCCCTGTCGGACTCGGCTCTATCGAAGCAGTTCACGACACTGGAAGAGGCGGGGTATCTCAAAGTCGAACGTGCCTTGTCCGAACACCGGCGCCGAGTCCGCGTCGCGCTCACGGAAACCGGGCGCCGAGCTTTCGAAGGACACGTGGCAGCGCTGCAGGCGGTCATCGCGGGCGCCGAACGTACAACTGTCTGACTTCGACTCACTCACACCTAGCAACGGGTCCGGTGTCACTCTGCGCTTCGCTGCCGATCCTGGTACTTGATTGCGCATGCGGGCATCACAACATGTAGTCGTCCGCCACTCGGGTGGCCACACTAGATGTCGTGACGCGGAAAAAAACTGAGACAGTGTGCAACGGGCGCGTCTATCTTCGCCCCGGTGACAGCCAGACATCGCGCCAGAGTTGCTCGTGATCGGACGTGGCCACGCAGCATTGTGATCATGATGACGAGTGGCTTCACCCCGGTGGAAGCGAAGCACCGCGCCAAGGTTGTCCGGGATCGGAAGTGGCCACGCAGAGTCGTCATGACGCTGGTGCTCACAAGCGGTCTCATCCCACTGACGAGCGTTGACGCCGCCGCGAGCGCCGTGATGCCGACGACTTCGCACTACGAGACCGGCGCGTCCGCCGCTGTCCTCAGCAGCCAGGGGCAGGCGGCGGGTAGCTCCGGCACGCAGGGTCTGGTCGTCTTGGACTTCGGCCGCCCCGCTTCCGACGGGACGAGCGACGGCACCCTGGACTTCTCGCACAACGTCGTCTCGTTCGCAGACATCACCACCGGAGTCGAGAGCTACGTCACGGCCTATTACAACGCTGCGCCCGCTGATACGAGGCTCGACGTCGTCATCGGGACGAACGACAGCTGCGGCGTGAACCAACCGTGCGGATCGGTCGTGTGCGGATGTCCCGACGAGCCCAGCAGCTACATCACATGGGGGCAGGAGCTCGCAGACACGGTCATGCAACTCAATGCCTGGTCGGCACGGCGTCGCGTCATCGAGTCGGTTCACCGACACGGTGCACGTCTGGGCCGGCGACGACGCCGAGCCTGCGTTCGACCCGGGATTCGACAACACCAAGTACGTGATGCAGGGCTACGCGCAAACGGTGGGCGGGAGCTACCCGCCGATGGTGGACTACGGCTCCGCCGATCCCGGGATTTGGACCAACGACGAGCTCCTCCAGATCGCCAACGGCTTCTCGCCGAACGTCGCCATGCCCGAGATGTACACACCGAGCCAGGTCTCGGAGTGGGCGTCCGTCCTGTCCTACGCCAAGACGCATGACGGCGAGGACGTCACGCTCTTCGGGGTCATGACCGTGCCGGCCAGCACCGAAGCTCCGCAGAACGCAGCCGCCGACACGCTGGCGGCCCTCGCTCCCGTCACCGGCCAGAGCACCATCCGCTGGGTGTCGACGATCACACACTGACGGGGAGTGCATACAGGGCCGTGCACGGACCGGGAGCTGCAGTCGCTAACCCGCCATCTGTCGGAGCACGTACTGGAGGATCCCACCGTGGCGGTAGTACTCGGCCTCCATCGGGGTGTCGATGCGCACGATCACCCGGAATTCGGTGACCGAGTCGTCGTCCGACGTCGCGGTGACCGAGACCTCCTTGGGTAGCTCGCCCTTGTTGAGCACGTCGAGCCCGGTGATGGTGAAGCGTTCTCGTCCCGTGAGCCCCAGGCTCTGGACCGAGTCACCCTTGTAGAACTGCAGCGGCACCACGCCCATGCCGATCAGGTTGGAGCGGTGGATGCGCTCGAGGCTCTGCGCGATCACCGCGCGCACGCCAAGCAACGCCGTGCCCTTGGCGGCCCAGTCGCGACTGCTCCCTGTCCCGTACTCCCGGCCGGCCAACACCACCAACGGCACGTCCTCTTGCCCATACTGCATTGCCGCGTCGTAGATGGAGGTCTGCGCCCCGTCGGGCAGATGCACGGTCACGCCGCCCTCGGTGCCCGGCGCGAGCTGGTTGCGCAGGCGCACG
This sequence comes from uncultured Acidimicrobiaceae bacterium, assembly GCA_963777485.1. Classification (GTDB taxonomy): domain Bacteria; phylum Actinomycetota; class Acidimicrobiia; order Acidimicrobiales; family RAAP-2; genus Bog-473. The sequence continues at coordinate 1,021,446 of CAVZQP010000002.1, forward strand.
TTGGCGAACGTTCCGCGCATCATGACCTCGTGGTTGCCGCGTCGAGCGCCGTACGAGTTGAAGTCCCGCCGCTCGACGCCGTGGTCAACGAGGTACTGCCCCGCCGGCGTCGTGGGACCGATGGAGCCAGCCGGGGAGATGTGGTCCGTCGTGACGCTGTCGCCCACCATCACCAGGACACGCGCGCCCGTGATGTCGGTCACCGGTGACGGCGTCATCGTCATCGTTTCGAAGAAGGGCGGGTTCTTCACGTAGGTGGAGGCGTCCTGCCATGCGTACGTCTCACCGCCCTCGACCTCGACCTCGCCCCAGTATTCGTCGCCGTCGAAGACAGCGCTGTAGCGCGAGCGGAACATGTCGGAGGTGAGCGACGTCCGGATCGTCTCGCTCACCTCGTCGAGTGAGGGCCACAGGTTGGCGAGCATGACCGGGGTGCCTTCGGCGTCGTGGCCGATGGGCTCGTTCTCGAGGTCGATATCCATCGTGCCCGCCAGCGCGTACGCCACGACGAGCGGCGGCGAAGCGAGGTAGTTCAGGCGCACGTCCGGGTGGATGCGTCCCTCGAAGTTTCGGTTGCCAGAGAGGACCGCGGCGACGGCGAGGTCGGCTCCGTTGACGGCATCACTGACGCCATCGAGGAGTGGGCCCGAGTTGCCGATGCACGTGGTGCAGCCGAAACCGACCAGGTAGAAGCCGAGCTCCTCGAGCGGCTCGGTCAAGCCGGCGCGCTCGAGGTAGTCGACCACCACGCGCGAGCCGGGTGCGAGCGACGTCTTCACCCACGGCTTCGAACGCAGCCCGAGCGCCACGGCCTTCTTGGCCAGCAGGCCGGCGGCGACGAGCACCTGCGGGTTCGACGTGTTGGTGCAGCTGGTGATGGCCGCGATCACGACGTCCCCGTCCGCCATCTGGTGGTGCGGGGCTGCGGCGGGCTCGCCGTCTGCCGTCACCGGGGTGCGGTCGAGCGCGGCCCGGAAGGATTCCCTCGCCGCGGCGAGCCGCACGCGGTCCTGCGGTCGCTTGGGGCCGGCGAGTGAGGGCTCGACGTCGCCCAGGTCGAGACTGAGGTGCTCGGAGTACACGGGCTCGGGCGAGCTGGCATCGTGCCAGAGCCCCTGGGCCTTGGCGTAGGCCTCGATCAGAGCGACGTGCGCCTCGTCGCGGCCGGTGAAGCGGAGGTAGTCGAGGGTGACCTGGTCGATCGGGAACATGGTGCACGTGGCCCCGTATTCGGGGCTCATGTTGCCGATGGTGGCCCGGGTCTCGAGCGTGAGGGCCGCGACGTCGGGTCCGTAGCACTCGACGAACGCGCCGACGACGCCGTGGTCGCGCAGCAACTCGGTCACGGTGAGCACGACGTCGGTGGCGGTGATGCCGGGCTTCGGCTCGCCGGAGATGCGCAGGCCGACGACCGGCGGCAGGAGCATGGACAGGGGCTGGCCCAACATGGCCGCCTCGGCCTCGATCCCGCCGACACCCCAGCCGAGCACGCCGAGCCCGTTGACCATGGTGGTGTGTGAGTCGGTGCCGACCAGCGTGTCGCAGAATGCGCGTCCGTCCTCTGTCGCGAACACGAGACGCGACAGGTACTCGAGGTTGACCTGGTGGCAGATGCCGGTCCCGGGCGGCACGACGCGGAACCCGTCGAAGGCACCTTGCGCCCAGCGCAACAGCTGGTAACGCTCCAGGTTGCGCTCGTACTCGATGCTGACGTTGCGGTCGTAGGACTCGGCGTCGCCCGAGCGCTCGATGATGACGGAGTGGTCGATGACCAGCTCGACGGGGACGAGCGGGTTGACCCGGGAGGCCTTGCCGCCGAGCCGCGCCAGCGCGTCGCGCATGGCGGCCAGGTCGACGACGCCGGGCACGCCGGTGAAGTCCTGCATCAGGACGCGCTCGGGGGTCAGCGCGATCTCGTAGGCGCTCTCGCCGGCGCCTTGGCCGTGGCCCTCGGGGTTCGCACCCCACCCGGCGACGGCCACGATGTCGTCGGCCGATACGTGAGGGCCGTCCTCGTGGCGCAACAGGTTCTCGAGGATGACCTTGATCGAGTAGGGCAGCCGGTCGATGTCGTGGCGCTCGGCGAGGGAGGGGGCCTTGATGTTGAAGATCTCGTACGTGCGGTCGCCGACGGACAGGTCGGTCCGGGCGCCGAACGTGTCGGGGTGGGCGTCCGTCGTGGATTCGGGGGTCATACACACATTCTGCCGTGGGTCCCACCGAATCGCCCATTGGCGGGTGTAAAGGCGGCCTTTCGCGTTGAACCCACGTTGAACTGGCAATTCGTAACGTCTTCGTAACCCCACGTACCGGTCGCGCGCGCAACGCAGCGTGCAGAATCTTGAGGCGTGCGCCGACGGGGTTCAAGAGGAGAGGCGAAAACAGCGAATTGGCGCCGCGGGAGGCCGCGCTCGGCCGTCTCGCTGGCGGCGATCACCGTCGCGGCGCTCGTCGCACCGGCGGTGCTCACGTTCGGTGGCGGCAGCCTCGCGCCGGCGCCGGCCGGTGCCGTCTACCACGACGCCGGAATGATCGGGTTCGGGAACGTCGACACGAGCGCGCCCGCCATGCCGCAGCCGCTCAACTCGCCCGTGTTCTCCGGGACCGCCACGCCCGACGGGAACGGCTACATCCTCGCCAGCGCAGACGGTGGCGTCTTCGCGTTCGGCGACGCGACGTTCGAAGGCTCCGCGGGTGCCCTGCCCCTACAGGGTCCGATCGTGGCCGAGGCCACCACGCACGACGCCAAGGGGTACTGGCTCGGCGCGCTCGACGGCGGCGTCTTCGCATACGGCGACGCGCAGTTCTACGGATCGATGGGCGGGCAGCGTCTGAACCAGCCGATCGTGGGCATGGCAGCCACGCCCGACGGCAAGGGCTACTGGCTCGTGGCCGCCGACGGCGGGATCTTCTCCTATGGCGACGCGCAGTTCTACGGCAGCACGGGTGCCATCACCCTGAACTCGCCGATCGTCGGCATGGCGGCGACGCGAGACGGCAATGGCTACTGGCTGGTCGCGGCGGACGGGGGCATCTTCAACTACGGCGACGCGCTCTTCGAGGGCTCGGCCGGCAACGCGAACCTGCCCGACCCCGCCGTCGGCATGGTGGCGTCGCCCGACGGTGCGGGCTACCTGATCGCGACCCAGAACGGCGTCGTGCTGCCCTACGGCGACGCGCAGGGCCTCGGGGGCCTCAGCCTCGACCCGACGGCGACGCAGATCTCCGCCATCATCGGCAACAACCACGGCACCGGCTACTGGCTCCTCGACCCGCAAGCCTGGCAGTACAGCTTCACGACCGCGACGCCCGAACCCGCATTCCCCGGGTCGGCCACTGTCGCGGCGGCGGTGGCGAGCCAGATCGAGCCGGATCCGGACACCCAGGGGGCGTATTGCAACCCGTACGGGCCGTGTGAGGAGTGGTGCGCGCTGTTCGCCACCTGGGCCTGGGAGCAGGCCGGCATCGGCATTCCCCGCTATGCGTTCACCGGCGACATGTACGGCTGGTCCGCTGCCCACGGTGCCGTCCTGCCGCCGACCGCGATGCCCGCCGTCGGTGACGCGGTGCTCTACGGCACGGGGCCGCAGAGCACGTCCACCTCGGTGCACGTGGGCATCGTGACCCAGGTCTGGCCCGACGACGCGATCATGACCGTGGGCGGCGACTCGGGACCGGGCCGCGACGGGTACCTGTCGGTCGCGCTCGACGGCCCCTTCCTGCCGCTGGACTCGGGCAGTTACAACGGCACGCCGATCTACGCCTTCGCCCAGCCGTAGGCGCACCCGGCCGACGTTCCCTTAGGCTCCCCGGCGGAGGTCCCCAACGTGCCCGTCTACGACTACCGCTGCTCGACCTGTCGCGCCGTCTTCGACGAGCGGCGGGCCATGGCCGACGCCGATGCGCCGGCCACCTGTCCCGACGGCCACGTCGGGGCGCGCCGCCTGCTTCCCGTGTTCGCCACCACCGGCCGCGCCACCGAGCCCGCCGCGGCGATGTGCGGTGCACCCGTCGCCGGCGGTTGCGGCGCCGGCTGCGCCTGCTGCTGAGGCCGACATGTCACTCAGCTCGTGGGACGACTACCCGGTCCACCAGGCGTCGGAGTTCATTGCCCACCCAGCGACGAGCGATCGCAACTTCTACGACCGTTACTACTTCAACATGCACCCGTGCGACGACGACTGGTTTGCCATCTTCGGGATGGGCCAGTACCCGAACCTCGGTGTCGTCGACGCGTTCATCGACGTGCGGCTCGGAGGCTCCCAGCACATTGTGCGGTCCTCGGCGCCCCTGCGGGACCGGGGCGACATTTCCGTCGGGCCGTTCCGGATCGAGGTGCTCGAGCCGCTGCGCAAACTGCGGGTGATCGTCGAGCCGACCGAGGACCGCGTGGCGATGGACGTCACCTGGGAGGGCCACATCCCCGCGGTCGAGGAGCCCCGCCAGTACCTGCGCTCCAAGGGCAAGGTCGTGTTCGACACCCAGCGCCTGGCCCAGACGGGCTTCTGGTCGGGGACGTTGTCGGCCGGGGGCAACGACCTGGCGGTGACGCCCGACCGCTGCTGGGGCACCCGTGACCGCTCGTGGGGGGTGCGCCCAGTCGGCGAGCCCGAGAGCGACGGCATCCGCCAGGGCGAGCACGTGCTGAGCGGGATGTGGAACTACTTCCCGATGCAATTCGACGACCACGCCATCATGTACATCTGCCACGAGCGCGACGACGGGGAGCGCCCGCTCGTCCAGTCCGAGCGGGTGTGGGCCGACCCCTCGAAGGGCATTGAGGACCTGGGCCGTTCGGAGCACGAACACCACCTGATCCCCGGCACCCGCATCATCGACCACTCGGTGCTGCGCTTCCCCGAAGCCGGGATCGAGATCGCCTGCCGGCCCATCCTGCCCAACTTCGTCTCCGTCGGCACCGGGTACGGCATCGACGCCGACTGGCGCCACGGGATGTACCACGGGCCCGAGACCGTCACCCAGGGCCTCGTCCTGTCGGTCGAAGAGATCAAGGGCATCGCCCAGTACGGCATCGTCGACAACGTCGCCGAGTTCTCCTACGACGGCAAGGTCGGTTACGGCCTGCTCGAGCACGCCTTCATCGGCCCGTACCGGCGCTACGGCCTGACGGACGGGGCCATGGGAGCACCCGGGGCGTAGACGCGGACTCGCCCGCCGGCCCGGGTCGGCTGGCGCCGGGGCCATGCGAAGATGGGGGATGCCCGACGCCGTCCGCGTGCTCGCCGACCGGCTCCAGGCCGCCTTCGACACCGTGTCGCCCGGCGCCGATCCCGTGCTGCGCCTGTCGGACCGCGCCGACTTCCAGGCCAACGGCGCCCTGCCCCTCGGCAAACAGCTGAGCCGGCCGCCGCGCGAGGTAGCGGAGCAGGTGGTGGCAGCAGCGGACCTCGATGGCGTTTGCTCGCTGGTGGAGGTGAGCGGGCCCGGATTCATCAACCTGAGGCTGTCCGACGATTTCATCGCGTCGAAGGCGGCCGAGGTCTCGGCCGACCCCCGCCTCGGAGCCCCGAAGGCGGAGACGCCACAGACCGTGCTGATCGACTACTCCTCGCCCAACGTGGCCAAGGAGATGCACGTCGGGCACCTGCGCGCCACGAACATCGGCGACGCGCTGGCCCGAGTGCTGACGTTCCAAGGCCATACGGTGCTGCGGGAGAACCACATCGGCGACTGGGGGACGCCGTTCGGCATGCTGATCGAGCACCTGCTGGACGTGGACGGCGCAGCCAACGCGGAGTCCTTCAACGTGCGCGACCTGAACGAGTTCTACGCTGCGGCCCGCGTCCAGTTCGACAGCGATCCCGAGTTCGCGGAGCGGAGCCGGCGCCGTGTCGTCCTGCTCCAGAGTGGTGACCCCGAGACGATGCGGTTGTGGCACATCTTCGTGGCCGAGAGCATGCGGCACGCCCGCGAGGTGTACGAGATGCTCGGCGTGCTCCTCACCGAGGAGGACACCGTCGGTGAGAGCTTCTACAACTCGTTGCTGCCGGTCGTGGTCGACGAACTGACCGAGAAAGGACTCCTGGTCGAGGACGACGGCGCGTTGTGCGTGTTCCCCGAAGGGTTCGCCAACCGCCAGGGGGACCCGCTGCCGCTCATCGTGCGGAAGTCCGACGGCGGGTACGGGTACCCGGCCACCGACCTGGCGGCGGTGCGTGACCGCACCGGCCGGCTTGGCGCCGAGCGGTTGCTCTATGTCGTCGGAGCCGAGCAGTCGCTGCACCTGCGGATGGTCTTCGCGGTGTCCGTGTTGGCCGGCTACCTGCGCGAGGAGGCGGACGCCGCCCACGTCGCGTTCGGGCTCGTACTCGGCACCGACGGCAAGAAGCTTGCCAGCCGCGGTGGCGGCTCGGAGCGGCTGGTCGATCTGCTGTCGGAGGGGGTCGAACGGGCCGCGACCGCCATGAAGGACCGCGATCGCGAGAGCGACCTCTCGCCCGACCAGCAGGCGGCCGTGGCGAGGGCGCTCGGCATCGGCGCCATCAAGTACGCCGACCTGTCCACCGAGCCGATGCGCGACTACGTCTTCGACTGGGATCGCATGCTCGCATTCGAGGGCGACACGGGCCCGTATCTCCAGTACGCGCACGCCCGCATCCGCTCGATCTTCCGGCGCGCCGAGGCGGGCCCACCGCCTGCCGGCTTCACCCCGCGGCTCGACGAGGAGCCCGAGCGCGCCCTGGCGTTCCACCTCCTACGGTTCGGCGAGGCGGTCGAGGCGACAGCCGAGAACCTCAGCCCGTCCAAGCTCTGCACCTATCTCTTCGACCTTGCCACCGTCTTCACGACGTTCTACGAGGCCTGCCGGGTGCTCGTGGACGACGAGGACGTGCGGACCTCGCGGCTCGCACTGTGCGACCTCACGGCGCGGGTGCTCCAGCAGGGCCTCTCGCTGCTGGGCATGGAGGCCCCCGCGCAAATGTGACCGGGGCGGGTGCGGACCCTATCCTCTGGCCCGCACAACACGACCCTCAAGGAGCGGCAGAGAGATGGATCTGAACGGCACGTCGGCAATCGTCACGGGAGGCGCCTCGGGGCTCGGTGAGGCCACGGCACGCCTGCTGGCCGAGCGGGGCGTCCACGTCGTCGTCGCCGACCTCCAGGCGGACAAGGGAGAGCCGCTGGCGAAGGAGCTCGGTGGGTTGTTCGTCCAGACCGACGTCACCAACACCGAGCAGGTCATCGCCGCGGTCGAGGCGGCCATCGAGATGGCGCCGTTGAAGTCGCTCGTCAACTGTGCCGGCATCGGCTGGGCCACCCGCACCATCGGCCGGGACGGGGACTACGCATCGGCCCACGACCTCGACCTCTACCGCCGGGTGATCGAGATCAACCTCATCGGCACGTTCAACTGCGTCCGCTTGGCGGCGACCAAGATGAGCTTGAACGAGCCCGACGCCGACGGCGCCCGCGGCGCCATCGTCAACACCTCGTCAGTGGCTGGGGAAGACGGCCAGATCGGCCAGGCCGCCTACTCGTCGTCGAAGGGTGGCGTGATCGGGATGACCCTGCCCGTAGCCCGCGACCTCGCGGTCGTCGGCATCCGGGTCAACACGATCCTCCCCGGGCTCATCGACACACCGATCTACGGCGCGGGCGAGGGCTCCGATGCGTTCAAGAGCAAACTGGCGCAGGACGTCCTGTTCCCGCACCGCCTGGGCAACTCGAGCGAGTTCGCCACGCTCGCGGTCGAGCTCCTGAGCAACTCGTACATGAACGCGGAATCGATCCGGCTCGACGCCGGCATCCGGATGCAGCCGAAGTAACACCGAGCGAGCGGGGGAGGGCAGGACCATGATTGATCCGGAGCTGGAGGCGGTCCTCGAGTTCATGCCGGTCATCGACCTCGACGACCCGGTAGTGGCGCGACGCGAGTTCGAGAAGCTGATCGTCGCGATGCGGACGCCGATGCCCGAAGAGGAGCGGCTCGACATCGAGGACCGCTTGATCCCCGGCTGGGAGGGCGACTCCGAGGTCTCCGTGCGGGTCTACCGCCCGAAAGCGGTCGCCGCGGAGCCGGGCACGACGGTGCCAGGGATCCTCCAGATCCATGGCGGGGGCTTCATCGTCGGCAGCGTGGAGTCCGAGCATGCGGGCGCGGTGCTCACGGCGGCGAACCTCGGTGCGGTGCTCGTGTCGGTCGAGTACCGCCTGGCACCCGAGCACCCGTACCCCGCCGGATTGCACGACTGCTACGCGGCGCTGTCCTTCCTCCATGCAGAGGCGGGTGCGCTCGGCGTGGACCCGGAGCGGATCGCGCTGATGGGTGCGAGTGCGGGCGGCGGTCTGGCTGCCGCCACCGCCCTGCTGGCCCGCGACCGGGGCGGACCACCGGTCTGCTTCCAGATGCTGCACATCCCCGAGCTCGACGACCGGCTCGCGACGGCGTCGATGCTGAAGTTCGTGGACTCTCCGCTCTGGAACCGGCCATTGGCGGTGAAGAGCTGGCAGTTCTATCTCGGGGATCTCTCCGGGACGGGCGACGTGCCCATCTACGCGGCACCGGCGCGGGCGACGGACCTGGCAGGGCTACCGCCGGCCTACGTCTCCACCGCGGAGAACGACCCGCTGCGCGACGAGGGCATCGCGTATGCGTTGGCGATGCTGCAGGCCGGCGTGTCGGTCGAGCTGCACCAGTTCCCTGGCACGTTCCATGGCTCGGCCCTCGTGACAGAGGCGGCGGTGTCGCGCCGTGCGGCGCAGGAGGCGTCGGTCGTCTTGCGTCGGGCGCTGGGAGTGGCCGAGACGTAAGGGAACCGGAACGCCGGGCCCCCAGGCGTTACCAGCCCGTAGCGGCGATGATCGAACCGTTGAGCGCGGTACCGAGCATGGAGCCGTCGTTCGGCGCGTTGCCATAGTTGACGACGGCACCGTCGGCCGAGGCCACCCAGTACCCGCCTCCGTCGGCCGTCGTGAAGATCGCGGTGGCGGGGTTGAAACCGCCCATCTGACCGGCCGGGCTCCCGAAGTTGGCGGCATCGCCGTAGTCGTCGATGGCCCCGTTGGCGAAGAGGACCCAGTACCCGTTTCCGTCAGGGGTGCGCACTGCGGACGTGACCGGCGAGCCTTGAGGTCCGGGGGCCCCGTAGTACGGGGCGTCACCGAACGTGTAGACGTGGCCGCTCTGGGTCACGAGCCAGTAGCCGTTGCCGCTGGCGTCAGGCATCACCGCCACGGCCGCACCGGTGCAGCCGCCGATCCCCGGGCAGCTGCCGGCGAAGCGGGCATCGCCGAAGGCGAAGACGCCGCCGTCGGAGGCGACCATGAAGTACCCGCGGCCGTCCGCGGACGGCACCATGCCCACAATGGGTGCGTTGAGCGAATTGGGCAACCCCGAGCCGGCTGGGTGGAGCCCGAGCCCGGGGATCGATCCGTAGAAGCCCGCGTCACCGAAGGCGAAGATCCCTCCGTCCGACGCGTCGAGCCAGTACCCGCCGCGGTCGGCGGTCGGCACGATGCCCACGACAGGCCGCTGCAGTCGCAACGAGCCCGTCGAGCCGTAGAACTGGGCCGAGCCGAACGTGAAGATCCCGCCGTCGGAGCCGACCAGCCAGTAGCCGTGGGTCGGTTGCGGAGGCGGCGGTGGCGGATCGTTGACCACGAGGGTCGTCGTCCCAGACGAGCCTGAGAACAACGGTGTTGCCGGCATACGTTCCGGTGATCGTGTCGGTGCCGACCGGCGCCGCCGAGGATGTGCAGGAAACGGTGCCGTTCGAGAACGTCACTGTGCAGAGTGGTGTCGATCCTGCCGAGAACGTGAACGAGCCGCTCGGAGTGGGCACTCCCGGTGGCGGTTGTGGACACCGTTGCCGAGTAGGTGACCGTGGCACCTTGTGTCACGGAAGCGGGGGTCGCGCCGATCGACGTCTGTGACGGTGCTTTGTTGACGACGAGTGGCGTCATCCCGGTCGAACCGACGAACACGGAGTCGCCTGTGTACGTCGCCGAGATCGTGTCGGTCCCGACCGGAGCGAGCGAGGAAGTGCAGGAACCGGAAGCACCGGTTCCCGCACTTGACAACTGCGCGGTGCAGAGTGTCGATCCCGTGGAGAACGTGACCGACCCCGTGGGGTTAGATAATCCCGTGACACTCGTCGTCACCGTCGCCGAGTAGGTGACCGAGGTTCCAATGGTCACCGGGCTGGGGCTCGTCGATCGTCGTCTGTGACGGCTCTTCGACGACGAGGCTCGTCGTCCCGGTCGACCCCGTGAAATTGGTGTCACCGGAATAGGCGCCCGAAATCGTGTCGGTCCCGACCGGGGCGGCAGCAGTGGAGCTGCACGAACCGCTGCCGTTTGACACAATGTCGGCAGTGCAAAGCGACGTCGATCCTGCCGTGAACGTGACCGACCCAGTCGGAGTGGGCAATCCCTGGAACGCTCGTCGTCACCGTCGTCGAGTAGGTGACCGAGGATCCCAGCGCCACCGGGCTCGGGGTCGCGCCGATCGAGGTCTGTGTCGATGCGGGGTTCACGATGAGGCCCGTCGTCATGTTGGACCCCGAGAACAGGCTGTCGCCGGAGTAGGCACCCGAAATCGTGTCGGTTCCGGCCGGGGCGCAGCGGTGGAACTGCACGAACCACTGCCGTTCGAGATCAACGTCGCCGTGCACAGCGAGGTTGATCCCGTGGTGAACGTAACCGTCCCAGTCGGGGTGGGAAACCCTGAGACGCTGGTCGTGACGGTCGTCGAGTAGGTGACCGAGGATCCCAGCGTCACCGTGCTCGGGCTCACGTCGATCGAGGTCTGCGATGGTGCTTTGTTGACGACAAGTGGCGCGGTCCCTGTCGAGTGCCCGAAGACGGAGTCGCTCGAGTACGTTCCCGTAATCGTGTCCATACCGGCCGGAGCGGCAGAAGTACTACAACTACCGGTGCCGTTCGTCAGCGGCGCCGTGCAGAGCGTGGTCGCACCTGTCGTGAACGTGACCGAGCCGGTCGGGGTGGGCAAACCTGTGACGACGCTCGTCACAGTCGCCGCGTAGGTGACCGAGGAACCGAACGTCACCGGGCTGGGGCTCGCGCTAACCGCTGTCTGTGACGCTTCTTCGACGACCAGCGTGGTCGTGCCGGTTGAAGCCGACAACCCGCTCCGCCCGAATATGTGCCGAAAACAAGGTCGGTGCCGAACGGGGCGGCGGAGGAGCTGCACGAACCGTTGCCGCTCGACAGTGTCGCGGTACACAGCGGCGTCGACCCCGTCGAGAACGTGACCGAACCGCTCGGGGTTCCACCGGTCACCGTTGCCGAGTAGGTGACCGACGATACCCAAGGTCCGACCGGGTTCTGGGCGCTCGCAGTGACCATGGTCCCTGTCGAAGGTTGGCCGTACGTCACGTTGAGGTCGGAAGCGCCCGGGATCGTCGGAAAGGCAAAGTGGTTGTCTGTGACCCATTCACCATTCGGATGAGCGTCGGCGTGTTACCCGTCGGATTGGATGTCGTGTAGTCGAGATTGGTGAAGTTCGCGGTGCCGAAGTTCGCGAGTGGCGGCTGACTCGGCTTCTCCGAAGTCATCTCCTCGATCCATTCGGCCGAGTTCGCGGGTTGGCCGTCTGTACCGCGTCCGCCGTACGGGAAGGAGTTGGTGAAGCTATGGCCCAATGTGTGGTCGGTGATAGAGATGGTCCAAGTTCCCTGCGTCGTAGACGTAGGTGGCGAGACCTGGAAGATGTCGGCGGTCATGTGATCGCCGGGATTGACGCCGAAAATATCGGGACTCTCGGCATTCGGGAGGATCTCCCACCAGGCGTCGTAGCTCGCAACCCCCCCTGAAAGGTCCTGTTCGGTGCCGGCCTGAATGAGGTCATGGTTGCTGAACCCGTCGATGCCGATCCACGACGACGACACCGCCGGGACGGAGGCGACTGGATCGTAGGCACAGTCCACGAGGCGCTGACGCCTGTGTAGGTCGCACCGATCTGCGCCAGCCCGGCCCAGTTGCCGGACGAGCACGTTGGCGGCTTGCTCGCCCGACAGGTATGGGTTCTGGGCCATCAGCCCGGGGACCCGATGGTCGTAGGTGGGCTGGAGCCCAGTGGTAGTGGGGTGACCCGATACCGACCGGGACGTCGGCGCGGCTTGTTCTGCCGGTTGGGCGTGCGACGGCACCGGGACGCTCTGGGCGGCCTGTACTGCTCGTTGGCCGTGCGCCGACGTCGGGATGCCCTCGCCAGCCCCGACCGCGGTCGTCCCCCCCAGGAGCACCCCACCCGTGACCAGGACCGCGACCACGAGTTGGCGCGCTGCCTGCCTAACTCTGATCAAGTGCAATCTCCCCCAGATCCCACCGCCTCACCGCCAAATCGTAACCAGCGCCCCCTCAGTTATCGGCGCGTCGGGCGGCCGACCCTTAATCTCCTGTTCGGACAAAGGATCGGGTCGCAAATTATGGCGTTCAAGGGCTGGCCGGACACCGCACTGGCCTTCTACGAGGGGCTCGAGGCGGACAACTCGAAGGCCTACTGGCTCGACCACAAGGAGGTCTACGAGCGCGACGTCAAGGCGCCGATGGACGCCCTGCTCGCCGAGCTCACCGCCGAGTTCGGCGAGACCAAGCTCTTCCGCCCGTACCGCGACACCCGCTTCAGCCGGGACAAGTCGCCCTACAAAACGGCGATTGCAGCCACGATCGGATCGGGCTATGTCCAACTGTCGGCCGACGGCCTGTTCGCCGGCGGCGGGACGTACCACATGATGCCGGACCAGCTCGCCCGCTTCCGGAAGGCGATCGACGCCGACAAGTCCGGCAAGGACCTCGAGAAGGTCATCGCCACCGTGACGAAGTCCGGCCTCGACGTGCACGCGCCCGAGGAGCTCAAGACGGCGCCGAAGGGCTACCCCAAGGACCACCGGCGCATCGCATTGTTGCGGATGAAGGGCCTCGTAGCCGCGCGCTCGTGGGAGCCGGCTACGTGGCTCCGAACCGCCGGCGCCAAGAAGCGCGTCGTCGAAACACTGCGCGCCACCAATCCGCTCCTCACGTGGCTCGAGGCCAACGTCGGCCCCTCGACCGAGATCGAGGGGCCGCGCTAACCGGAGCCGGCCGGGCTACGCCGCCCGGAACGAGGTCATCGAGAGCGAACCGTAGGCGTATCCGTCGACCACCACCTCCGGCCGCACGCCCGACGCCGCCGCCAGCCCGGCGAAGTACACGAACGGGATGAAGTGATCGGGCGTCGGCACAGCGTGTTGGTAGTCGGCATGCCGGGTGAGCTTCAACACGTCGGCCGGCGTGTCGAGCACCATGGCGCGCGCCGACTCGTCGAAGCGCTCCGCCCAGTCGTACGCCCCGTCAGGCTGGCTCCAGTCGATCACGCGCAGGTTGTGGACCACGTTGCCGCTCGCCAGAATCAGCACGCCGCGCGTGCGCAGCGGTGCGAGGCGCCGGGCCAGGTCCAGATGCGAGTCGAGCGGTTCGAGCGAGTTGATCGCCAACTGGACGACCGGCACGTCCGCCTTCGGGTACATGTGGGTCAGCACGGACCAGGCACCGTGGTCGATGCCCCAGCTGTCGGAGTCGAGGCCGACCCAGCGCGGCTTGACCACCTCGGCCACCTCCGCCGCGACCTCCGGCGAGCCCGGGCACGGGTACTGCACCTCGAAGAGCTCGTCGGGAAAGCCGAAGAAGTCGTGGATGGTCCGGGGCTCGGACATCGCCGTGACCGCCGTCGCGTTGGTGTACCAGTGCGCCGAGATGCACAGCACCGCCCGTGGCGGCTCCGGCAGCGCCGCCGTCACATCCGCCCACGCCTCGGTGAAGCGGTTGTGCTGCAGGGCGTTCATCGGGTTCCCGTGGCCGACGAACACCACGGGCATTGCAGTGGCCTCGGCGCGGGGCTTCATGCAAGCACCCTACGGCCGTACGCTGCGCCTTAGGCCGCGGCCGCCTTCACCTCGGTTGCTTCGTCCGCGCTCGACAGCGCCTTCCACAACGCGAAGTAGCTGGGGTACGTGATGGCGCCGGTCACGTAGCCGGCGCGCTCGAGCTCGGCGTGGAAGGCCGGCAGGTTCCGCCACGGCACGCCCATGTCGACATGGTGGGCCAGGTGCCAGCCGGTGTTGTACGGCACGATCCAGAACCGTGCCGCCCACGACTGCCGCACGTTGTGCGTCGTCGCCCGCCGGTCAGGGCTGCGCTCCATGCCGCCGTGCTCTGCGATGGAGCGCAGGCGGTTGATGACGCGCCACTCGGTCATCCAAGGAAGGAACCACAAGAGCGGATAGACCCACCAGCGACCTGTCGCCGCCCACATCGCCGCCCACAGCAGGACCTGCACGGCGAAGATCGAGAGACCGATGGGGCGGAACGGGCCCTTGCGCGCCGTGTTCTTCACGAGCGGTACGAAATTCTTCCAGCCGCTGATGCCGACGGCGTCGCGGAACAGGCGGCGGTACAGCGCCCGCTGCGTGCAGGGGTAGGGCCCGTAGAACGCGATGTCCGGCTCGTCCGGCCCGAACTCGTCTTTGTGGTGCGCGAAGTGGACCCGCCGGTACAACTGCACCGGCGTGAAGACCGGGTAGGCCACGACCCATTTGCCGATGAAGTCGTTCCACCGTTTGTTGGTGAACAGCAGCTTGTGCGCCGCCTCGTGCATCAAAATGGCGAAGCGGGCGTACATCGGGCCCATGAGCACGAACGCCAGCAGGTAGCTCCACCACTGACCGAGCCAGACGGCGCCGCCGATGATGACGGCCACCCAGAACCAGACCATGAAGACGGAGAGGGCGTTGCGCGCGTTGGGGATGCGCCGCAGGTCGCCCCGCAGCGCCGGGATCGCCATGCCGTTCGCCAGCAGGCGCTCGCTCGGCAGGACCTCGGGCCGGTCGACGACGGGAGGCACCATGGTGCTCGCCATGTCTCTATATTACGATATTCAGTCAACTGATGCAACCTCGTAATAGCCCTCGCACCGCGCCAGGTCCTGGGCGTCCCCTCACCGCCCGGTCGGTGATGGCCAGCGCCCTCCTCGGCATGGATCCACCCGAGCTCCCCGTCGCCCAGCTAGTCCGCCTCACCGGCCTCTTCGGTATCAGCGAGAACCGCGCCCGGGTTGCCCTCAGCCGCATGGTCGGCGCCGGCGAGGCCACGTCCGACGGCGCCGGCCGCTACCGCCTGACCGGTCACCTGGCCGCCCGCCAGACGCGCCAGTCGGCGAGCCGCGCCGGCCTCACGACCGACTACGAAGGCTCGTGGTGGCTGGCCGTCGTGACGACGACCGGCAGCACAGCCGAGGTCCGCGGCGCCCGGCGTCGCGCTCTCACCTATGCCCGGCTCGCCGAGTTCAGGGAAGGCGTGTGGATGCGGCCGGCCAACGTCGCCGTATCGCTCCCGGACTCCCTGCACGGCGACATCGAACTGATGACCGCGGTCCCACCCGACGCGGGCCTGCTCGCCGGACGTCTGTGGGACCTCTCCGGTTGGGCGCGGCACGCCAACAAGCTCCAGGCCGCACTCGATGTGCTCCCGCCCGACGGCCCCGAGGCGCTGGCGCCGGGGTTCGAGCTCTCGGCCGCCGTGCTCCGGCATCTGCAGGCCGACCCGTTGCTCCCCGTGCAGCTGCAGCCGTCGCACTGGCCCGGTTCCCTTCTGCGACAGTCCTATGACGAGTGGGACGCGCGTTACCGCGCCACGCTCCGTTCCTGGAGCCGCGACAGCTGACCGTGCGGCGGCGTCGGAGGCCCGGGGTAGGGGATGGCCCCCGGCCTCCGAACCGTCGCCACCTAGTGGAGGATGTCGAGCGTGTTGGCGCCGCCGTTGTCGTCGACGAACAGCAGGCCGTGGCCGCCGGGCGCGATGGCCAGGCCGAAGAGATCGCCACCGCTGTTGAAGGGGTCGATCGTCTTCGTGTCCACCTGCATCCCGAACGGCGAGACCTCGACGGCGTTGCCGTCGTCCGCGTTCACCGTGATGAGGTCACCGTTGGGCGCAGCCACCAGGCCGAGCGGGCCGTTGAGGCTGCCACCCGTGCTCAGCGGGATGCCGCCGCCGATGACCGGGAAGAACCGGCTCGTCGCGAACGGGACCGCGGTGATCCGGCTCTTGACGGTATCGGCGACGTAGAGGGTGCCGTTCCTTCCGAGTGCCACACCGGTCGGGCCGATGACGAGGGCATTCGGGTCGAGCTTCTCGGCGAACCCCGTCGCGATCACATTGCTCGCGAAGAACACCGGCGGCCGGCCCGGCGGGTCGAACACACTGAGGCGGACCACCGAGCCGTGGTCGACCTCGCTGCCACTCGCCGCCACCGTGTCGTTCAGCACGTTGGTGACGAACAGCTCGGAGAAGGGCCCGAACACCTGCAGCGCGGTCATGTCCCATGGCCCGTTTATGCCGGCCCCGGCGAAGGTCTCGACCGGCACGCCGTCGCTGTTCAGCACGATGAGACACCCGGCCTCGGGCGTGCCGCTGCCGTCCTGGGTGACGGGAAGGCTGCCCACCACCACATAGCCGTCGCCCAGCACGCTCAGCGCGGTCGTTAGACCCACGCCGCCGGGGCACGAGCCCGGCAGCGTGCTCGCGTCGATCTGGGCGAATACGCCCACCTGGCCGTTCGGCGCGACCTGCATGATGGTCGTGCCGGTGCCCTGCGTGTTGTTGCTCGAGTTGAAATTGCTCACGAGAGTGTCGCCCCGCACGAGGTTGCCGGTGCTGAACGGGACATTGGCCACGCCGTAGGGGTTCTGGTCTCCGGTGCCCGGTCCGGTGGTCGGCACCGTCGACGCCACGACGTCGACGTTGTTGAAGTGCGACAGGAACGGCGTCGGTGCCGCTGACGCCGGTGTCACCGCCACCGCCGCCACCGAGGCGACGACCGCCGCCAGTGCGGCTGCCCCGCTTGCGAGGAGCCGTATGCCGCGGGCGCGGCCCTCGACTCGGGGGGTCGTTTCGAAGCTCGTCATGACGAATGCTCCCTTCCGTCTGGTCCGCACGTCGCACACGCGACGAGCCGTCCCCTCTCCCAGTGCGGTACGGACAGCGGGCCGATTCGGATTGGCGATAGCGTCGAATGCGTGAGGATCGAAGTCGCCTTCACCGGCGTTCCGGTCTCGGACCTGAGCCGTGGCCAGGATTTCTTCGAGCGCGTCCTCGGAAAACCGCCCGACGTGCTCGTGAACGAGAGCGAGGTGATGTGGCAGGTCGCCGAGGCGGCCTGGCTCTACGTGGTGGTCGACCCGGCTCGCGCAGGCCGTGCGCTAACCGCCGTCTCGGTGCCGGATCTCGACGGCGCGCTCGAAGAGTTGGCGTCCAGAGGCATAGAGCCCTCGGTGATCGAGCAGCCCGGTCCGTCGGCGCGCAAGGCCACGGTCTTCGACGCCGATGGGAATTCGGTCGCGATCATCGAGGTGCGCGAAACCTAGGGCACGGTCTCCGCCGTCTTTTCCCACACCGAGATGTGCATTCTGCTGTCGCCCGTGAAGGCGGACCGGTCCCAGTCGCTCCATCGCTCGCGCAGCACCATGCCGGCCAGGCGGCCCATGAGATCGAGCTCGGCCGGCCAGACGTAGCGGAAGGGCGGGGACCACATCTCGATGTGACCGTCCCGCTCGAAGATGTGATGCGACACCGAACGTTGCGTCGCCACGTCGTACTCCTCGAACCCGAGGTGCGAGGGTTCGCTCACGAAGGGCCGCACGGTCGTTCCGGGCGGGAGGCGACGCAGCTCGGGCACCATGACCTCGATCACGAAGCACCCTCCCATCTCGAGGTGCCAGGCGACGTTCCGGAAGCACTCGACCTGTGCCTCCTGCGTCGTGAGGTTCATGATCGTGTTGCGCACGAGGTACGCCAGTGAGAAGGACCCGTCCCGGTCCTCGACCTTCGTCGTGGCGAAGTCACCGAGGGTGATCCCCACCGCCCCCGCTCCCTGTTGAAGCCGGAGCTGCTCCACCATGTCGGGCGACAACTCGATCCCGTGCATGCGCACACCCCTGGCGCTCAGGGGTAGTGCGAGCCGGCCGGTACCGACGCCGAGCTCGAGCGCCGGCCCGCCGCGCGCAAGCCCGGCGAGAAACTCGACCGCCGGGTCCACCATGCCGGGCTCGTAGAGGTGTGGCCAGAGCGACTTGTACTCCCGCGCGAACGCACCGGTGAAGAAGTTCTCGGCCACGTCCCCATGTTGCCAGCCGGGTGCACCGCCGGCGTTAGCCTCTTCCGAGCATCAGTCCGGACAGGAGCCGACATGCCAACAGGTGCGATCGTGGCCCTCGTCATTGCCTTTGCGGTGATCTTCGTGTACGTGATCGCCCGCATGGGAGCCGCGGCCGGGCAGAAGAGGGGTTACTCGGGCATGGGCGGCGACACGATCGTCCGCTGCAGCCAGGGCCATCTCTTCACCACGACGTGGATCGTGGGCTCGTCCGTCAAGGCCGTCCGGCTGGGCTACAAGCGCTATCAGCGCTGCCCGGTCTGCAAGAAGTGGCGCATCGTGGTTCCCGTCCGCGACGACGAGCTCACCGACGAGGACCGGCGGGTCGCCGCCACGCACCACGACACGAAATTGCCCTGAAGCCCCCACGTCACTCAGGCGTCCAGGGGGCCGCCCGACCGCGGCTCAGGCGTACTTCTTGTTCTTCTCGGCGTACATGGCGTGGTCCGCCCGCCGCATCAAGGAGTCACTGGTGTCGCCCGCCTGGGACCGGGCGGTGCCGATGGTCACCTCGATAGAGAAGGAGGCTCCCGACGCCTCGTCCTCGACCTGGAGGGCCCGGCGGCAGGCGCCGATCACGCGGTCGATGGCGGCCGCGTCGGCGCGGGTGAGGAGGGCCACGAACTCGTCGCCGCCCATCCGGCCGACCACGTCCGTCTCGCGCACTGCGTTTTGCAGCGCTCCGGCGACCACCTGAAGTGCCATGTCGCCGGTGTGGTGCCCGTAGGTGTCGTTGATCTGCTTGAAGGCGTCGACGTCGAGCAACATCAAGGTCATCGGGTCACCGAAGCGCCGGGATGCGGTCAGGTGCTTCTCGACCTCCTCCTGGAAGCGCCGGCGGTTGTAGATCCCGGTCAGCTCGTCGATGTCGGCCAGCGCGCGCAGGTCGGTCTCCAGGCGCTTGCGGTCCGACACGTCGCGCAGGATCGTCAGCACGTAACGGTCCCCGATGATCTGCTGGGAGTACTCCACCCACAGGCGACGCCCGTCCTTCCTGCGCAGCTGTGCCTCGTACGTCCCCTCGATACCCGCATGCGCCTGCTCCGACGATCTGGTGCGTACTTCGTCCCTGTCGACCAGCCCCAGCTCGAGCGAGGTGCGGCCGATGAGCTCGTTCCGCCCGTAGCCGGTCAGCGCCTCGAAGGAGTCGCTGACCTCGAGGATCCATTCGGTTTCGCGATCATTGAGGATGATCGAGTCGAGGGAGCCGCGGAGCACGACACCGAAGAGGCCGAGCCCTTCCGTGTCGTCCACGTCGTCCACCGGCAACGTGACGCCCGCAGTCATCGTGCCATCGCAACGGTGTTGGCTCGCCCGCTCCTTCAACCAGGCCAGAGCGCTGGGCGCGGGCACGAACACCGGAGCGTCCTTGTTTCCTTCCCCCTCCCCCACGTCGTCCATTATCGATTGCACGAGCCGATCAAGAAAGGTGGTGGAGAGATCGGGTCTCTTCCACGAGGTTCTGGCATATGAACGTGACAACATCGCAATTGGGGTGCACTTTCGATGCAAGAACGCAGGCCCGGATCAGGCGGCGTGCGACTGGTTGATCCAGGTCTCGTACATCTCGGCGTAGTGCCCGCCGCGCGCGACGAGCTCGTCGTGGGAGCCGACCTCGAGCAGCCGTCCGTCGCCCACGACGACGATGCGGTCCGCCCGCATGGCGGTCGAGAGCCGGTGCGCGATGAGCACAGCCGTGCGGCCCTCCAAGAGCACGTCGAGCGCGGTCTCGACCAGCGTCTCGGACTTGAGGTCGAGGTTCGAAGTCGCCTCGTCGAGGACGAGCACGCGCGGCTCGGCCATGAAGGCCCGGCCCAGGGCGATGAGCTGGCGCTCGCCCGAAGAGAGCGACTGGCCCCGCTCGTGGACGGGCGTGTCGAGTCCGTACGGCATGCGGTGTACGAGCTCGTCCAGACCGACCTGGTGCACGGCGTTCCAGACCTCGTCGTCGGGCGCGCCCGGGCGGGCGAACGAGATGTTGTCCCGGATCGTCCCCGCAAAGAGGAATGGCTCCTGGGGCACGACGCCCAACTGGGAACGCAGCGATTCGAGCGTCACCCGGGTCAGGTCGTACCCGTCGATTAGCACCCGGCCCTCGGTGGGGTCGTAGAAGCGCGTGACCAGCTTCGCCATCGTCGACTTGCCGGCCCCCGTGGCCCCGACGAATGCCACCGTCTCCCCGGGTGAGATCGTCAGGTCGACGTCGTGCAGGACCGGGATGGCCGGGTCGTAGCCGAACGAGACGTGGTCGAAGCGGATCTCGCCCCGGATCGGCGGGAGCTCCCCGGCATCGGGCGCTTCCTTGACCGAGGGTTCCGTCTCGAGCAGGTCCCGCAGCTTGAACACCGAGGCCCGGCCCTGCTGGAACGAGTTGTACTGCTGCGTCAAAAGTTGGATGGGCGCGAAGAACCGGTTCACGTACAAGAAGAACGCGGTGAGCTCACCCAGATTGATCTCGCTGTGCAGGAACATGTACCCGCCGAACCCGAGGATGAGTACCTGACCGAACACACTGAGTGCCTGCGAGCCGGGGCCATAGATGCTGGCGATCCGCCCCGTGTAGTTGTTGGCGTCCCGGTAGGAGCCGACGACGTCGCGGTGGGTCTCGATGTTGTAGCGCTGCCGATTGTGCGCCGTGACGATGCGCACGCCCTGCAGGCTCTCGGAGAGGTCGGCCAACACGAGCGCAATGCCGTCGCGCACCTTCTCGTAGCCGCGCTCGGACGCCCGTCGGAACCAGATCGACATCACGATGAGAATGGGGAGGACGCCAAACACGGTGATCGCCGCGAGCTCCACGTTCGTCCAGAACAAGAACCCGGTGATCACGACCATCGTCAGGCCCTGGATGGCAAACTGCGCGAGCCCGTCCTGCAGGAGCTGCTGCAGGTTCTCGATGTCGCTCGTCATCCGGCTCATCAGGACGCCCGCCTTCTCCTCGGTGAAGAAGTCGAGCGAGAGCCGCTGCAAGTGGCGGAACACCTTGATGCGGAGGTCGTTCATCACCCACGAGGCGAGCCGGCCGGTCACCCGCGCCTGACCCCACTGGCCTGAGGCCGAGACCGCGATGGTCACCAGGTACAGGATCGCCATCGCCACCACGACGCCGAAGTCGTAGTGCGCGGTGGGGTTCTGGGGGGACGGGCCTGTCAGGCCGTGGTTGATCGCGTAGGAGACCAGGCTCGGGCCGATCTGGGTTGCGACGGCGATCGTTGCCACGAGCGCGGCCGCCGCGGCGCACATGCCCGGGTACTCCATGAGCAGGCTGCTGAGTGAGAGCCGTTTCTTCTCGCTCGGCTGGGGGAGCTGGGTGAAGACGGCGTTCGACTCGCCGCGCTCAGGCTCCTCCTTCAAGAGGAGGTCGACGCCCTCCTGCAGCTCGTACGGGATGCCGCCGAACGGCAGGCCGGGCTGGGCCGCGCCCGGCGGCCCACCGCCGCCCATCGGGCCCCCGACCATGCCACCACCGCCGAACATCAGACGACACCCCCCTCGGGGCTCAGCAGGTCCGCGTCGTCCTCAAGCCCGAGGTCCTCGCGACCGGCCGCCGCCTCGCCTGCTTCTTCCTCCTCGCTGGCTGCCTGCGCGAGCACCTCGGCGTACAGCGGCGCGGTGGCGAGCAGCTCCGCGTGCGTGCCGTCGGCGACGATCTGGCCGCTGTCGAGCAGGATGACCCGGTCGGCCAGGCTGATGGTGGAGAGCCGGTGGGCGATGATCAACGTGGTGCGCCCCTCCATCAGGACGCGCAGGGCTCCGTGGATGCCCTGCTCGACCTTCACGTCGATTGCGCTCGTGGCGTCGTCGAGGATCAGGATGGGCGGGTTCACGAGCAGCGCCCGCGCAATGGCGATGCGCTGGCGCTGGCCGCCCGAGAGCGTGTACCCCCGTTCGCCGACCACCGTGTCGTACCCCTCGGGCAGGCGGCCGATGAACCCGGCAGCGCCCGCCGCCTCGGCAGCTTCCTTGATCTGGTCCATGGTCGCGTCGGGGCGCCCGTACGCGATGTTGTCCCGGATCGACACGGAGAAGAGGAACGGCTCGTCGAGGACCATGCCGATGTTCGCTCGCAGGCTGGTCAGCGTGAGGTCGCGCACGTCGTGACCGTCGACGCGCACAGCGCCACCCGTCACGTCGTAGAAGCGAGGGAGGAGCCTGGACAGTGACGACTTCCCGCTGCCGGTGCGTCCCACCATGGCAACCGTCTCGCCCGGGCGGAGATGCAGGTTGAGGTGGTGCAACACGTCGCGCGGGCCACCCCCGTCATCGCCATCGGATTTGGAGAGCAGGCTGTCGTCCGCGTAGGCGAACGTCACGTCGTCGAAGAAGACGTCACCCTCGCTCTCCACCAGCTCGATCGCGCCCGGACGGTCGACGATCGTCGGCTTCTCGTCGAGGATCTCGTAGATGCGCGCCGCGGATGCGGAGGCGCGCTGGCCCATCATGATGAGCATCCCCAGCATCATGAACGGGGCCTGCATCATCACCAGCCACAGGTTGAACGAGATGATCGTCTGGACCGGCAGGTGGTCGTGGATGATCATCCAGCCGCCTACGAGCAGCACGAAGACGAGGCCCACCTGCGACAGGTTCTGGACGAGCGGCGTGAAACGCGCCCGCAGGTCGGCATCCTTGATGTAGGCCCACTGGACTTTGTCGGCCGCCGTGCCGAGTTGGCGGAGCTGCTGCTGCTCGGCGGCGAAGGAGCGGACAACGCGGACGCCGTTGACGTTCTCGTCGACCACGGTGGCCACCTCGGCGAGCCGAGCCTGGATGATCCACGACACGGGGAAGAGCTTGCGCCGCATACGGATGCCCACCACGTAGATGAAGGGCATGGAGATCATCGCCACCAACGCCAGCGGCACGCTGATCGAGAGCATGAAGCAGAACGCGACGATGGCGAGGGAGCACTGGACGAGGATCATCGGGGCGAACGTCAGGTACATCTGCACGGAGCGAATGTCCGAGTTCGCACGCGAGATCAGCTGCCCCGACTGGACGCGGTCGTAGAACGGGAACGACATCCGCGAGAAGTGCTCGTAGAGCAAGTTGCGCAGATCGAACTCGATTGAGTACGCGACCTTGAAGAGGTTCGAACGCGAGATGTAGCCGAACGCACCGGTGAACACGCCGAGAACGGCAATCAGGATGACGTAGTTGCGCAATCCCGACGTATTCTTGACGATCGCGTCGCCGATGCCGTTCTGCAACAGCAGCGGGATCCACACCTGGATCATGAGGCCGGCGAACGCGAAGAACACTGCCGCGAACCACTGCTTCTTGTGCGCCATGACGATCGGCGCGGCGCGCTTGATCCATGACTTGGATTCGTCCGGGTCGACGGTTGCCGTCGGCTTCTCGTACCGGCTGACCGCCCCGGTGGGGATATAGGCCGCGAAGGGCAGGGTCTTTTCGGCCGTGGCCACCGCCCCGTCGGCCCCCCGGCCGTTCCCGGCGGCAGGCGTCGGCGCGCCGGACTCTTCGAGGCGGTCCTCGGTCTTGCTCACTTCGCCGCCTTCTCGGTGTCATCCGCCGCGTTCTCTTTGGGCGTTTCGCGCGATGCGGCCATGGCGCGCCCCCACAGTTCGAGGGAGCGCAACGCCATCGCCTCGTCCTTGCTGGGCAGATAGCCGGCGAGGGATGCGATGTACTCGTCGACCGCCCGGTCCGCCGCGTCGAGGATCCGCTCACCCTCGCTGGTCAGGCGAAGCGCGACCTTCCGCCGGTCGTCCTCCTCCTGGCGTCGGTCGACGAGGCCCCTGGCGACGAGCCCGTCGATCAAGGCGGTGATGGACGGGCGCCGAACGGCCAGCCGGTCCGCGAGGCCGGACGCCGCCGAGGAGCCCTCGGCCAGGATGCCGAGCACCCGGAACTGGGGGAGGGTCAGATCAACAGTGCCGAGCGCCACCTCGACCCGTTTCGACAGCCAGGCGGTGACGCGGCCGTATGAGCCCAGCACCCGGGGCGTGGCAGTTGCCGCGGGGTCGGAGACCTGGTCAGCGCCCGTTTTCCGGCCCGGCGCCGCGTCGGTCGAGGGGGGAGTGGTGACGGACACTTCGACAATCATACAGTTAGAACCTCTAACTACGTGCGGGCTCTCTCCATCACCCCAGTCACCAGCGGCCTCACCGCCCGTGTTGCCCCCGCCCCTTCCCTGAACTGCCATTGCACGGATTTTCCGCGAAACGGGGCTTACAGCCACCGCCGTGTGGGTATCAGAAGGCGGTCTGATTCCCAGCGGAGGAGTCTGATTCCTAGCGGAGGAGTGGTGGGTCGATGAAGCGTTTTCTGTCGTTGTTCGCGCTGTTGCCGATGTTGTTCATGTTCTCTTCGGTTGCCGGTGCAGCCTCGGCGGCCGTGCCGGAGGTGTTCCACAGTCCGATCAATATCTTGGGCGTCGAGCACAACAATGTGAGCTCGACAAACTGGTCGGGCTACGCGGTCGAGTCACCGAGCCAGTTCAGCGAAGTGACGGGCACCTGGGTCGAGCCGACGGCGTCATGCACCACCAGTGGGCACACGTACGCCGCCTTCTGGGTCGGCCTCGACGGCTACAACAGCAAGTCGGTGGAGCAGCTCGGAACGGACTCCGACTGCACGAAGGCCAACTCGCCCTCCTATTACGCGTGGTACGAGATGTACCCCGCCGCGTCGGTCAGCATCTCGACCACCACGTACCCGGTCAAGCCGGGTGACACGATGACCGCCTCAGTCACCCGTTCGGGCACCAGCTACACCTTGGCCATCACGAGCAGCGAAGGCTGGACGTTCTCCACGACCCAGACCGGCAGCGACGCCAACAGCTCGGCTGAATGGATCGCCGAGGCGCCGGACACCTGCCTGTTGGTCTTCTGCAGCAACGCCCACCTGTCGAACTTCGGCACAGTCACGTTCTCGAGCTCCGAGGCCGCCACGGGTGGCGCCCTCCAGCCGGTGTCGTCCTTCACGACCAACAGCGGTCCGCACGACATCACGATGGCGACCAGCAGCGGGGTCACGCGGGCACAGCCCAGCGCCCTCACCGCGAGCGGCACAGGGTTCAGCGATACCTGGCATCACAACTAGCGGGCGCCAGGGACTTCCTCCGCGTAGCGAGGCATAGGCCCGTCCGGTTCGAGCCGGGCGGGCCGCAGCAGTTATCCCTCGCGGGTTCCCCACTCGGGGTCGAGCTGGCGCAGGAACAGCGCGCAGCGCTGCTCTTCGTCCACTTCGTCGATGGCTGCCGCCGCCAGCTGAAGGTTGTGCAGCGATCGGAGGAAGCCACGGTTGGATTCGTGGCGCCAGCGCACATAGCCCGAACCGCGCCACCCGGCGGCACGGAGGGCGTCGAGGCCGCGGTGGTAGCCGACGCGGGCATAGGCGTACTGCGCGATCGGGTCGCCCGCCAGCTCGGAAAGGTCCGCCCACGCCTGGAGGCAGCGCGGGTCGCTCGCGGCGACGGCCGCCACGGCCTCCCGACGACGGTCCGGAGGGAGGGACCGGGCCGCGTCGAGAGCGGCGGCAAGGTCCGGCGCGAGCGGGTCGAGGACGGTCTCCGGGGTGCCGGAGGTGAACTGGACTGAGTGCTCGGGAGTCACCGGGCCATGTTATGAGCGCGCCCCGGAGAACGGTCGGTCGCCGCGGCGCATGACCGGCGGAATGTCGGAATACACGGGGCCGGCGGTACTGTTCCGCCCGTGCTGACGCCAGAGCCCGCGTCCTCGAATTCGTTCCAGCATCATCCAGGACTACGCGACCGTGAGCGCGAGTCCCGGCAGTTGGCCGACGTCCTGCGTCGCCTGATCCGCCTGTCGGTCAGTACGGCTCCGTCTGCCGCGGAGACGCAACGGCTGACGGCGCAGTTGGCCGCCGTGGCGGACGAACTCGAGCAACACGCGCCCGAGATCCCGATCCCGCGCTTCATGGCCCCCGAGCCCGACGGCCCGCCCAAAGAGGTGCCGCTCGGTGGGGCCATGCCCTATGACCCCATCGTCGGCCCGTTCAATCCGCTGGCGCTGCCGGTCGTCCTCGAGTTCGACCCGCCGATCGCTCGTGGCCGTGGCACGTTCGACGTCGCCTACGAGGGCGCGCCCGGCTGCGTCCACGGCGCCATCCTCGTTGCGGTGTTCGACATCATCTTGACGGCGGCGAATGCGATCGCCGGCCACACCGGTCCCACGGTGCGCCTCGGCGTGCGCTACAAGCGTCCGACGCTGTGCAACGAGGAGGCGGTGTTCGAGGGCTGGGTCACCGACGTCGAGGGCAAACGGATCCACTCGGAGGGCCGTATCGTGCAGGGCGGGATTGTGACCGTCGAGGCCCATGGGGAGTTCGCCATCTTCGACCACGAGGGCGTGTACCGCATGGCGAATGCGCGACGGCGGGCCTTCGACGCCGGCGATTAGGGCGGGCGGCCTGGGGTCTACCCGGCTATGAACCGACTCTCGCTCGAGCCCTCGCGCAACGGGGCCGACTATGCCTTCGTACACCGGCTGCGCACACGTTTTGCCGAGACCGATGCCATGGGCGTCATCCACCATGCGGCGTACCTGCCGTATCTCGAAGAGGCGCGCGTCGAATATCTGAGATCCATCGAGCATCCCTACGGCGCGGTGCGTAGTGGACGAGGCGAGGACAGCCGGGACTTCCCCGTGCTCGAGGTGTCAGTGCGCTACCGCAGGCCGCTGAGGTTCGACCAGGAGGTCGACGTGTCGCTGCTGATCGGGGCCGTGACGCGCACGACCTTCCAAATCGCGTATCTCCTGTCGGTCGACGGCGAAGTGATGGCGACGGCGGTCACCGTGCACGGATGTGTCGACCGCCGTGGCCGGCCGGCCCGGCTGCCGGAGTGGGTGGAGGAGAAGGTCGGACCCGGTTCATAGCCCTGCGAGTGACGAGCGTGGTGGTGGCACGACCAATCACCGGCAGCCTGGCCGCCTCGAGATCTATGCAGTGCCAAGCCCGGCCGTGCCGGTGGAGTGGGTGGCCGTCATGGGCGTCGCGGCCTTGGCGTTGGCGATGCTGGTAGCTCTCGTGCGGGGGCGGATTGCCGCTCGGACGCCGGCCGCCTTGTTGCTGCGAGGCGAATAGCGCAGTCCGGCCGCTACAGCGTCGACACCAATCTTGCAAAGGATTCCGTCATCAACCGCTTCGCCGCGGCGGGGTCGTCGGCCCGCGCCACCACCATCCCTGCCTGCATGACCGCGCCGACGAGGAGGTGCGTGAGGGAATCGACCGACGCCGCGTCGATCCGGCCCGTCTCCGCCGCAATCGCCAAAACCGCCTTGATGGTGCCGAACGCATAGCGCTCATCGAGCTCGTGCCAGGTGTCCCAGCCGAGGACTGTGGGCGCGTCGAGCATCACGATGCGCTGCACCTCTGGGTTGACGCACTGCTCCAAGAACGCGTGGAAGCCGAGCTCCAAGATCCGGATCGGGTCGGTCTCGCCGCCAGCCGTCGCGGTCTCGAGGAGCTTCGCCGTCAGCTCTTCCTCCACCGCTTCGAATGTGGCCCGGAAGAGGTCCGTCTTGCTCGAGAAGTGGTGGTAGAGCGCGCCACGACTGACCTGGGCCTCGCTCAGGATCTCCTCGGTCGAGGTGGCAGCGAACCCCTCTTCCGCAAACAGTCGGCGAGCAGTCGCGATCAGCCGGCCGCGGGTCGCTTCGGTGCGTTCTGCCTGCGTGGGCACGGTGGGATCCTATCCTCTCTTTACAAACAGACAGTTGGTATGTAGAGTGTGGGGCATGACCCCCCCGACGAAAACCAAGAACCCGAATCCACCGACCGCCGTTCCGACGGTCCTGTCCCGGCAACTGGCCGAGCTCTCCGGTGGGCCCGTCGCCTACGTCGACCAGGGCGACCCGGACTCGCCGGCGGCCCTCTTCGTCCACGGCGTGCTCGTCAACGCGGACCTGTGGCGCAACGTCATCTGGGACGTGGCGGACGTGCGCCGCTGCATCGCGCCGGACCTGTCGGCCCACGGTGGGACGCCGATTCCGGAAGCGGGAGCGTCCGGCTACGACCTGACCTTGCACGGGCACGCCGCACGGCTCGACGAGTTGTGCGCGCATCTCGACCTCGACCAGGTCGACCTAATTGCCAACGACACCGGTGGCGCCGTGGCGCAGGTCTTCGCCGCCCGCTATCCGGGACGGATCCGCACGCTCACCCTCACGAACTGCGACTGTCAGGACAACTTCCCGCCGGAGCTCTTCGAGCCGTTCGTGGCCATGGCGGAAGCGGGGGAACTCGGTCCGGTGGTTGCCGCCATGGCGGGCGACTACGCGTTGGCACGGTCGGAGGCCGGGTACGGGCAGGGCTACGCGTCCGCGGGCCAGCTGAGCGACGAGCTGCTCACGAGCTACACGGGTCCCTTCGCGGCCGATGGCGGCAAGGGCCTCGAGCGTTTTCTCGTCGCGCCGAAGGCAGAGGAGCTGGTCGCGGTCGCGCCGCTCCTGGCGGAGCTGCGAGCCCCTGTCCAGCTTGCCTGGGGCACCGCCGACATCTTCTTCCCGCCCTCGTGGACTGAGCGCATGCGCGAGCTCCTGCCGTCGACCGAGCGGGTCACCCTGGTGACCGACGCCATGCTGTTCTGGCCCGACGAGCGAGCGGCGGAACTCGTCCCGCTGCTGCGTGACTTCTGGGCGGCCCACGCCTGACCACTCCCGTCTGCATGAGCTCACGGTCGCCCCGATGCGCATCTCCCGCGCACCGGGGCGTTACCGTGCAGGCAGTGGGCAGTACGACACGGATCTCTTCGTTGCGGGGCGCCCGCGACCTGATGGACCGGCGCTACGCCGAACCGCTCGACCTGGACCAGATGGCCGCGCACGTCGGGTTTTCGAAGTTCCACTTCGCCCGCGCCTTCAAGGACGCCTACGGCGAGACGCCGGCGAACTACCTCACGCGCCGGCGGGTGGAACGGGCCAAGGACTTGTTGCGCTCCGCCAACCTGACAGTGACCGAGGTGTGCATGCTGGTCGGCTTCTCGAGCCTCGGCTCGTTCAGCTCGCGCTTCTCGGAGCTGGTCGGCATGTCGCCCAGCGCGTTCCAGCTGGCGGCCGCCGCCCGGGGGGGCCCACCTCCGATTCCGGGCTGCTTCATGATGCAGTGGTCGCGGCCACGACCCTGATGGTCGTCGTCCGCCGGGCGGGTTGACGCGAAAGAGCGCAAGGACGGAGAAGCCAACGGTGGGGTCGACGCCTTAGCCTGAGGTGGACGAAACAAACCGCCTGAAGGGAGCGCCGCGACCATGATTCGCCAGATGTCGCACACGAACATCTTCGTCCTCGACCAGGACTCAGCGAAGGCCTTCTACACCGAGAAACTCGGCTTCGAGGCTCGCTTCGACATCTCCATGGGCGAGGAGTTCGAGGGGGCGGGACAAGGCTTCCGCTGGCTCACCGTCTCGCCCAAGGAGCAGCCCGACCTTCAAATCGTGCTCGCCTCCTGCGACATGGGTCGCACGCACGAACAGGCCGAGCAGCTACGCGCGCTCGTCGCGAGCGGCGGCATGGGACCCGGCGTGATGACGACCGACGACTGCCAACAGACCTACAAGGAGCTCTCGGCCAAGGGCGTTACGTTCCTGTCCGAACCGACGGAGCGCCCCTACGGCGTCGAGGCGATGATGCGCGACGACTCGGGGAACCTGATCAGCCTGACCCAGCCGTTCGCCTTCGTGTACGACCCGGAGGCCGCGTCCACCGGCTAGCCACGCCTGTTCTTCGGGACAGCTCAGGACCGCAGGGACCTCGACGTACCCACCCCGGGCGGGGTGGGTACGTCCGCGTTGGGGGGTTGACAGCGGAGGAGGCGATATATAACCATATGGTTATGCCATCGACGGCCACCGCAGAACTGACCGAAAGCGACCTGGACAGGGCCTTCGGCGCGCTGTCGGATCCCACTCGGCGGGCGATCCTGGCCCGCCTCGCCGAGGGCGATGCGGGCGTGCTCGACGTGGCCGCACCGTTCCCGATGAGCCAGCCCGCCGTGACCAAGCACCTCAACGTCCTCGAGGAGGCGGGGCTGATCTCACGGCACCGGCGAGCGCGACAACGCCTCTGCCACCTCGAGCCGGTCCGGCTCAAGCAACTCTCGGACTGGGTGGGCACGTATCGCGAGTTCTGGGAGGAGAGCTTCGAGCGTCTCGACGAACTGCTCGAAGAACTTCAGAGCCCGCCGGAAGCAGACCAATCGAAAAGACAGACCAAGACAAAGGAGAAGCAAGGTGACAATGACTGACATCCCGACCGAGATCATCACCCCACCGGGCGAGCCCGTAATCCGCACCCGCCGGTTCTTCAAGGCGCCACCAGAACTCGTGTACCGGGCCCTGACCGAGCCCGAGTTGGTGCGCCGCTGGTTCGGACCCCGATACCTCGAGATCACCGTGAGCGAGGCCGACCTGCGCGTCGGCGGCACGTGGCGGGTCGTCCACCGCGCCCCCGACGGCACGGAATTCGGCTTCCACGGTGAGTTCGTCGAGCTGGATCCCCCTCGCAAGCGGGTCGGCACCTTTGTTTACGAGGGCGCGCCCGAGCACGTCGCCACCGAGACGATCGTCTGCGAGCCGGCGGAGGGTGGCACCATGCTGGTCTCGACGATGGTGCACGACTCCGTCGAAGCCCGCGACCTGCACCTTGCGAGTGGCATGGAGGAGGGGATGCTCGACTCCTACAGCCGGCTCGACGAATTGGTGGCGGAAGAGCAAGCGACTTGATCGCTTGACTCGGGTTTAGGAGGACGCGGGATGGCCTGGGTGCAGCTGTGGGCTGGTGCGATGAGTCAGCAGCCCACGGCCGGGGCCTCCGACGGCGCGTACGGCACGGACCAGAAAGGCCTCATGGTCTCCTACCGAGAAGTGCCCGAGGATTCCTCCCTCGAGTGCCAACGAGACATCGGCCAGTAGTGGCGCCCCGGTCGTACCGATCCGCCAGTCGACGTCTGCGAATTTGTCGACCTCATCGCCCGTCTCCTCTCCGAACAGCCGGGCCATGTCCAGTTGCTCCTCACCCAGGAGGTGCAGACCCATGGCGGATGAGCGCACCGCGACACCAAGGGTGTGGTTCAGCCGGGAGATGCATGCGATGAAGTTGGGTGGATCGATACTGCACTGCGTGACGAAGCCAGCCAGGCACCCGCTCATCTCTTCGTCGGGCGCCCGGACCGTCAACAGGTAATAGGGATAGTCGACCCGCTCGAAGAACGGAGCCAGATCACGGGCCGGGTCGGCCGCGGCAACCCGCGGCCCTTGCACCTCGGGCATTCGTTGCCTCCACGCCTCGCGCGCCACTAGTCCGAGGGGTGCGACGCCCACATGGAACTTGGCTGAAGACCCTTTGCCGAGCCCGCTGGGCTCCACCCCGCTAAAGGTTGCAGTACCCGGCCCACGGGTACGCAAAACTCAAATGCCTATGCGAAGTGGTGCAGCGAAAACGACAGCTGGGGCGGGCGGACAGCTCGTGACGTCGACCCCGGGTGCTGGCAACGGCTCCGACGGAGCACCCGAGGGATTCGACATCAAGGCCGGCGGCCTCGGATCAGCGGCTCAGTCCATCGCGCTGGCGACGTTGTGTGCGGTCCTGTTCCTCACTTTCTTGGACAACACCATCGTCAGTGTCGGTCTGGCCAACGTTCAGAGCGACCTGCATGCGGGAGTCACCTCGTTGCAGTGGGTCGTCAACGGCTACGCCCTGACCTTTGCAAGCTTCATGCTCGCCGCGGGGATGCTGGGTGATCTGCTCGGCCGTAAGCGGATCATGCTCGCCGGCGTCGCCGTCTTCAGCATCGGATCGGTAATCGGAGCCCTCGCGGGCAACGTCGACTGGTTGATCGCGGCGCGGGTCATCATGGGAATCGGCGCCGCGGCCAGCGAGCCCGGAACCCTTTCGATCATCCGCCACGTCTACCCCGACCGGAAGACCCGGGCGGATGCCCTCGGAGTCTGGGCCGCGGTCTCCGGGCTCGCCCTCGCGCTCGGTCCCGTTATCGGCGGTGCCCTCGTGGGATTCTCCAGCTGGAGAGCCATCTTCTGGTTCAACCTCGGCTTCGGCGTCATCGCGTTCGTGATGGCTGCGATAGCGGTGCCGGAGTCTTCGGACCGCCGGGGGCAGCGGTTCGACGTGCTCGGGTTCATCTTCGGGGCCGCCTTCTTGGGCTGCCTGTCGTTTGCCGTCATCCAGGGTGAGGAGTCCGGCTACGGAACCGACTGGATCGTCGCCCTCTTCGTGCTGTGCGGTGTCTCTGGCATTGCGTTCGTGGTGACCGAGCATCGCGTCAAGTCGCCAATGCTCGACCTTTCGCTGTTCCGACGGCCGCCTTTCACCGGGTCGAACTTCGTCGCGTTCGCCGCCTACTTCGGGACATTCTCAATCTTCTTCTTCACCGCGTTGTATCTGCAGGTGGTGGCCAACGCATCGGCTTATCAGACGGCGATCGACTTTCTGCCCATGGCCGCCGGGCTGATCATCGTCTCCGCGCTCACCGGCCCGCTGGTGGCCCGCATCGGTGCGCGTTGGCCCATGACGATCGGATGTCTCCTCGGAGGTGGCGGCATCTTGATCGCCAACGTCGTGTTGGACCCGACGGTCGGATTCGCGACGTTGGGCTGGGTCCTGCCCATCGCCGGCATCGGTATTGGCATGCTGCTGGTGCCGGTCACGTCCGTCCCGTTGACGGTTGTCCCACCCGAGCGATCGGGCATGGCCGCATCGGCGACCAACACCAGCCGCGAGATGGGTGCCGTATTCGGCGTGGCCATCCTCGGCTCCATCGTCAACGCCAAGCTCACCGGCGACCTTGCGGCCCGGCTCAAGGCGATCGGGATCCCGCCCAATTTCCAGAGCTTGGTGGAGCATGCGATCCAGACCGGCGGCGCCTCCAGCGGAGGTGCCGCGAGCAGCGCGGAACACTCAAAGAACGCAACGGTGGCTGAGATCGCGAAGAAGGTCGTCAATGCCGCATACGACGCGTTCGGTTCAGGGTTGCACGAGGCGCTCCTGGTATCGGGCTGTCTCATCCTGGCGGGCGCGGTCGTCGCGTTCTTCACGATCCACCGCGTGCGCGGCGAAACCTACGAACTCTGATCAGCCGTGCCGGGTTGTTGATGAGGTGGCGGAACGCCCCTCGACATGGCGAGCTCCGACCGTCACCAGCTTCTCGGTTTCGTCACGGCGTTCGGGTGGCGGCCACGGCCCGACGGCTGCGGCCAGGAACGAGGAGTTGGGCACTTTGAGCTGTCCCTGTTCCGTGAGCACCGAGACGTAGGTCAAGCTCATGGACGTGACCGTCCCGTAGAACTCGCCTCCGAGAGCCCCTGAGCGCACCCGGATGTAGTTGCCGACAGAAATCGGGCGGGCCAGGAGCAGGACGAACCCGGCGAAGACGTTGCCCAAACTCTGTTGTGCAGCGATCCCGAGGACGACGCCAGCGATCGCACCACCCAGGAGGAAATGACCGACCGGGACGGACAGCAGGGACAGCGTTCCGATCAGTGCGACGAGATACCCGAAGCCGGTCACAAGCATGTGCACCGCGGCTGCAGCCGTCTGGCCGCCTCGCCACTTGGCGAGATCGTCGAGTTCGGACGCGATCGACCGTGCACATGCAACGACGAGGATCATGAAACCGACGGCGGGTGTGTAGAGGAGCAGGCGTCCGCCAAGCGTGTGCGCGTGATGCGATGCCAGCGATGATCCGACTACCAGTACGAGGACTGCTCCCGCCCCCGTGGCCAGGGCGCGTCGAAACCGGGGGCGACGGACGAGCTCGCGAGTCGGGTCAACCACCGAGACGCGCCCGCCGCGGCGCAGCCTCACTGACCTCGACGGATGCGCAGCCTGCCCTTGCTCTCCTTCTTCGAGCGCGACGAGCGGCTTGTCGAGCTCTCAGTGGCTACGAGCAAGAGGCCACCGAAAAGACCGAGGTTCTTCGCAAAGTGGGCGAGCTGCATGTTGCGCGCGTCTTCGTCCAGCTCTTCCCAAAATCGGTGTCCAGCCAGGGTCGTGGGGACGAGTGTCCCCGCGAGCACGGCCGCAGACAGACGCCGAAAGATGCCGATCGACAACATTGCGCCCGCAACAACCTGCGTGATCCCGTTCAACCGCACCAGGGTTTCGGTGTCGTCGGGCAGGGCCGTGACCCGCTCCGCGATCGGCCCAGTGACCTTCTCAGCCTTCTTGACCTTCCCCTCAGGATGCATCGCCGCGTCGAGACCGCCCCGAATGAAGATGGACGCGATCAGCGGGCTCGCTACCCGGGTGGTGATGCTGCTCATCGGCATGGCGATTCCTTTCCTTCGGGGGCATGGCCGGCGCTGAGGCGGCGGTTGTGCCCGGTAATCACGTACCCCCGTCGGCGTCGATCAATCGGTTTTGATCTGGCTTTGAGCGAGTGAACAGGAGGCTCGGCCGTGACGCGCAGGGCTCGGGCCGACAAACACCCTTTGCGCCGATGGTTTCCGACCATTTCCTGCGAGGTTCTTCGGATGGGATATCGCTGGCCGGTGCGCTGACGGCGCCTCCGGCGTCGAACGGCAGCAGCGTGGTCCGTGATCGGACGGGAGGAGGCCGTACAAGGCGTTCGGGCTGGTCGCAGCAGCGAAGGCTGAGCGCCCCGGGTGCTTAAGCCAGTCGAGCCGTCACGGTCTTCGTGGTCCCCCTCAGTTGCCTGCCAATTCAGATGCCGCGGCCTGGTCGAGGTTTGTCCTTTGGCGATCCAACACAGATCAGCTTCGGTGTGGCCCAGTGGCGGTCGCAACTCCGGCGAACCCGCGCGATGATCGCCTCTGGTGTTCAGCGATTGCATGCTGGTAGACGCCGACATACGCGTCGACCATGCGGTCACTGCTGAACCTTTGCACAGCCACGTCTCGCACTGTCTGCCGGTCGAACTGACCGACTCGCATGATTG
Source organism: uncultured Acidimicrobiaceae bacterium (assembly GCA_963777485.1). Taxonomy (GTDB): domain Bacteria; phylum Actinomycetota; class Acidimicrobiia; order Acidimicrobiales; family RAAP-2; genus Bog-473. Next base: position 1,056,508 of record CAVZQP010000002.1, read on the forward strand.
CCGCAGCCGCCGAAGCGACGTCCGACACCAGAGAGCCAGTCGTGCCGTCGACGACGAGTTCGGGCATGGAACCTCGGTCGAATGCGATCACGGGTGTGCCACACGCCATGGCCTCCACGACCGAGAGCCCGAACGGCTCGTCAAAGTCGATCAAATGAAGAAGGGCCAGGGCGCCCCCGAGGAAGGACGAGCGATCCTCGGCACGGACGGGCCCCTCGAATCGCACGCGATCGCCGTCCAGGCGTGGCACGATCTCCCGCCTGAAGTACCGATCATCTTGAACGATTCCTGCTAAACGGATCGGGATCCCCGTCTTTTCGGCGGCATCGATCGCCGCGACCACTCCCTTGTCCGGGTGGATACGTCCGAAGAAGGCCAGGTAGGAACCAGCAGTCGGGCTGAACTTGAAGTTGCCTGTCTCTATCCCGTGATGGATCGTCGCCACATAGTCGAGGGCGGGGTGCCGGTCGGCATCGCTGATCGCGACATAGAACGTGCTCTGGTTGTACTTGGCGAACACCGGCACGATGTGTCGCGAAGAGAAGCCGTGAATTGTCGTGACGACCGGCGTTGACACCAACGCGGAGTAGGTGAGGGGCAGGAAGTCAAAGCTGTTGTGGATGACGTCGAACTCAGACGCCCGTTCAAAGACCTGCGATATATGCAGACATTCGGCCACTTTCGGGTCGATAGTCGGGTCCTCCGACCAGCCCCGGGACACCACGCTGCACAACCGTGCCGACGTTTCGGAGTCGCCCGCAGCGAACAAGGTGACTTCGTGCCCCCGAGCCACGAGGCCTTCGGTGAGGAGTGAGGCGAAGAGCTCCCACGGTCCGTAGTGGCGCGGCGGGACACGCCATGCAATCGGCGCGAGGACTGCAACGCGCATTAGGCCTCAGCGTCCCAGCCCCAGGCGATCCGCGTTCTTGTCTCGCTCGCCTCGCTTCTCTTTTTTCGCTTGCCTCTTCTCCTTGAGGGACTTTCCCGGCTTTTTTCCGGAAGGCTTCTGAGGCGATCTGTCAGGCACTGTGTTCTCCAGTCATTCCAGTTGATACACGAGTCATGCGGCGACGGCAGTCAGGGACGCAAGAAGCTCGTCCAGAGGCACAGTCGCCATGCCGATGGAAGAGTCGTTAATTCCGTAAGGAATGACCAGCGTGTCCTGATGGAGGAGGGCGCCGCAGGAGTAGACGACGTTGGGCACATAGCCATCCTGCTCGTCGTGAGCCGGGCTGAGGAGGGGCTCACGCAGCTGGCCGATGATCCGCGTGGGGTCTTCGAGGTCGAGCAATATCGCCCCGATGCAGTAGGTGCGCATGGGGCCTACGCCGTGGGTGAGCACCAACCAGCCTGCTTCGGTCTCCATCGGAGAGCCGCAGTTGCCGAGTTGAATGACGTCCCAGGGCTTCGCCGGCTGTTGGCAGGGCCGGCCTTCTTCCCACCGACGAAGGTTGTCCGAGTAGGTGATGGCGTTCGACTCGCGATCACTTCGAGAGAGAGCGGCGAAACGGCCGCCGATCCGGCGAGGGAAGAGGGCGAGACCCTTGTTGGCGGCTGCCGTCCCGACTATCGGAGAGGTGGTGAAGGTCAAGAAATCTTCGGTTTCGAGGAGTTGTTGACCGATATCGGTGCCGTTGTAGGCCGTATAGGAGGCGTAGTAGGTCACGCTGGCGTCGTCGTCAGTGAACCGGACGAACCGAGCATCTTCCATGCCGTTGGACTCAGCATTCATTGCCGGCAGCAGCACCCGCTCGCTCAACGGCGTAGTGGTGTCGAATCGGACGCCGTAGGTCCGTTCGGCGATGCGGCGCATGAGGCCGATGATCCTCTTCGCCTGCTTTCGAGTGGCCACGTGCCTTTCCAGAAGCCTGAGCCTGGTCTCCAGCTCGGCCTTGGTGAACCGGGCTCCGAGACGACCCAGCACGTAGTCCGCATCATCGCCGCCACTACGAAGGCGACGCAGTTCGCCTCTGAATACCTCCCCCTCGAGCGTCGCCGTCTCCTGGCAGCCTTCTGTGGCGTAATTCGGTGCAGGGTCGAGATCAACGTCTCCCGATCCGAGGATCACCCCTGTCCGAAATCCGATGGAAGATCTATGGCCCTCACCTATGGCCCGGACACTCATCACGAAGCGCAGGCTGTCGCTGCCGACGCCGGTCTGGTCGGGGTGCATCACCATGCTCGGATTGCAGAGGGCGGCGCCCTCAATCGCGTATTCACTCGTGAAGGTCGCCCCAAGGAGCAGGCGCCGGGTAGGGGACAATTCGCATTCGGGGTCGAGGCGATCGGAGAGCTCGTCTGCGTGGCTCAGGAACGTCTCGGGCAAGCGACGATGTCGGCCCAGGAACCGCTCCATGACATCGTCGATGCTCCGCTGAACCTCGTCGTCTGGCAGCTCCAAGACGCGCTGCAAGACCGTGGATGATCGCGATTCTTGTTGGTCGAACCCCTCGTGCCCGGGTACGAATAGGCGTGTCACCACGCGCGAGCTGTCAGCTGCCATGTGCACCGGGCTGCGACGGGCGAGGCCTGAATCCCGCAAGGTCATCGCAAGACACCCGCCGATGATCGTGCGTGCTGCAAGGTCGAAAGAAGGGCGAGCGTGGACTCTGTGCCCTGATTGAGATTGGCACCGCCGATCTCCAAGCCATCAAAGGCTCCGCCGGTTGCGGGGTCCCACATGACGACCGAACCGTCATTGTGGCCTTGAAACCAATCCGCGGATGCGGTGACACCGTCCACCCATCGCCGGTTGTTGTCCACGGTCATGGCGCGGGCACACGCATCGGCCATTGCTGCCACTTCAATGGGCTGTTGGTCGAATCTCGGACCTTTGTCTTTGGGGCCGCGACCCCCGACGGGCGTGACCGAGAGATGCCCTTGTTGGCTCTCGCGATCGAGCAGCCACGCCAAGAGGTCCAGCCCGCGCTTCACGAGAATCGGACGATGGAGTTCTGACCCCGCGGCGATCATCGCCTCGGGAAGGGTGGCGTTGGCGTAAGTGAGGCGCCGCTCGGGCCACGGCCAGCTGGCATTCCAGCGGACCCTCGTCATCGAATCGGCGGCATCGGACAACAGGGACCGTGCCGACGTGTCATCGGGTTGGACGCTGAGCAATTCGGCTGCACCGAGAGCCGCGAACGCAGTTGCCCTCGGCCAGGAGGAGCGCGGTCTCATTGCTTGCTCGAGCCCACGAGTAGCCCGATGTCGTATCTCGTCGTCGTCACTGTGCGATGCCGCGGTGCCCAGCCCCCAGATGCATCGGCCCCAGCAATCGTTGATGGTCGGGGGATCGTCCCAGGTGCCGTGTCGGTTCATCCGATTCCGACATTTGCCTTGCGGTCCCAACGCTTCGAGAAGAAAACGCAGGCTGAGCACGGCCAAGTGGCGCAGAGCCGGCGTCCCAGATGGTTCCCGCGTCGCAACGACAAGCACACGGGCCATGTCGTCGGTGCAGTAGCCGTGTTCGGGTCTTGGTTCGCGATAGAGGGCGTGCTCGAACGTGCCCCGTTCGTCCGTCATGGCGACGAGGTGGCCGAAGTTCGGTTCAGGAGGTCTCAGCCCCGGGTTCACACCAGCGCCAACCGATCGTTGAGCAGCCCTTGGCCCAGGTGCAGGTACTCGCCGGCCACCACCGTCCATCCAAGGCCGGGCGCCATTCGGGACGCTTCGGCAGCCATGCTGGCAGCGAGCTCTGGTCGGGTGAGGACCCGTTTCAGTGCACGCGCCATCGCATCGGGGTCGTCGTGGTCGACCACGAGTCCGGCGCCGCTCGCCAACAACTCGACAGCATGCGGAAAAGCCGTCGCAACCACCGGCCTTCCGGCAGCAATCGCGTCAACCAGGACGCCGGATGTCACCTGGTCCTTGGAGTCGTACGGCAGGACGACCACCTTGCTCGATTGGATCAATGCGGTGAGCGCGGCCACATCGCGGTAGTCGTCGTCGAACTCGACGGACGACGAAATCCCGTGTTGTTTCGCCTGCTCAATTCTGGCGCGACGGTATGACTCACCGTGGGCTGCGAGCACTTTGGGGTGGGTACGGCCAGCGACCAGATAACGCGGCCGCATCGGGAGATCATGCAAGGTGCGCATGGCCTCAATAGCTCGCTCTATTCCCTTGCCCGGGCCAATCAGCCCCCAGGTCAAGATGACTGGTCGTTCCGTCCGGTCCGGCACCACACGTCGAGCAGGCACCGCGGCGCCGTGCGCAATGGTCGCCACTTTGGAAGCATCGACGTCGAAGCCGTCGCACAGTCGGACCCGGGCCGCCTCGGTCATGACAACCGTGCGGTCCGCCAAGGCAACCACCTCGTTGAGAACGCTCCGTTGATGTGGTGTCGGGTTCCTCAGGATTGTGTGGGCGATCACGATGGAAGGGATCCGGAGACCGCCGATGGTCTCGAGGACCTCGTCTCCGTCGGTGCCTCCGTAGAGTCCGTACTCGTGCTGGATGACGGCCACGTCGAACTGGTTCAGCGAGTCCGAACTCGCACTCAAGGAGTGCCGCGATCCGTTGACCAGCTCGCCCACGACACGGTCGCTTTGCGGGGTCTGCGCGTACGCGTCGTCCACGACCCGTACCACGCCTACGTGAGCGTCGTTGGCGGCCAACCCGGACGCCAGCGCTGCGGTGAACGTGGCCAGACCGCACGCCGTCGGGGGGAACGAGCTGAGAATCCCGAAAGAAGGAACGCGACGATGCAGGCCTTCGTTGGGCAAGTTCCGGACGCGCACAGGTTGCTCCTCAGGGAGGCTCGGTCGAGGCGTCGAGCCTGCACGGGGCGACGTCGGCCCAAATGGCCGTCCTGCCCAAGCGAGGCGACTCTCCCAAGGGGACGAGACACTCATCGTACCGTGGATATGGTCAGCCGTTGCGTCGACCCAACGACAGTTCCGTGGTCACCGCGTTCCTGTTGGCCACTGCACAGCTCCGGCGGGAGGAGAGTAAGCCGATACGGCGGCGGGGCCCTGGAGTTCTGGAAGGCGGGGGAGCAGTGACCGCCGACCAATGTGCAACTGATGTCCCCGGTAACGGTCAGTTGCCCACCGGCGCTCCGGTCAGTACAGCGCCCCCGGCAGGACTCGAACCTGCGCCACCGGCTCCGGAGGCCGGTGCTCTATCCGCTGAGCTACGGGGGCGGGGAATGTCCGCACCGCTGCAGCGTCGCTGCGCGTGCAGGTCGAAGATCGTAGCCGTCGGGCTCGGACCTGGCCCCACCAGGTAGGACAAGCGCGAACGCTGCCGTATCCTGCATCTCCATGCCCGTGGACCACGACCTCGCGACGGCACCGCTGGAGCGGCATCTCCTCCCGCGCTCGGCCGAAGTGGACGACAAAGGCCACCTTCACGTCGGTGGCATCGATCTGCTCGAATTGGCCGAGGAGTTCGGCACGCCCCTGTTCGTCTACGACGAGATACACCTGCGTCACGCCTGCCGGGAAGCCGTCGCCGCATGGGGAGACGGTGTGGCCTACGCCACCAAGGCCTTCTTGTGCCGGGCCATGGCCCGGCTCGTTCATGAGGAGGGGTTGCAGCTCGACGTGGCGTCCGGGGGCGAATTGCATGTCGCACTTGCCGCGGGCGTGCCGGCGGAACGCCTCGTCTTGCATGGCAACAACAAGTCGACCTATGAGCTCGCTGCCGCACTCGAACGGGGCGTGGGTCGCATCGTCGTCGATTCGTTCGACGAGGTGGCGCGACTTGGCGGACTACTCGAATCGGCGCCTCCGGCGACAGAGCGACCCCGGGTTCTCGTCCGCGTCACGCCCGGAGTCGAGGCGCACACCCATGAATTCGTGCGCACCGGTCAAGAGGATTCGAAGTTCGGGTTCTCGGTCTCGTCGGGCGCAGCGAACGAAGCCGTCGCGGCGCTCGAACTGCTGCCTGGCGTCGAGCTCGTGGGTGTGCATGCCCATATCGGGAGCCAGGTCTTCGACGCATCCTCCTTCGAACAGGCGGCCGAGGTGCTCGGCACGTTCTTTGCCCCGCTCGGCTTGCCGGAACTGGTGGTGGGCGGCGGCCTCGGCGTGCCCTACGTCAACGGTGAACGCGCTCCGAGTCAGCGCGAGTGGGCCGACGCCACCCGCACCGCGTGCGCGAAGGCGGGCGTGGATTCATCAACGCGCATCTCAGCCGAGCCCGGCCGTTCCATCGTGGCAACTGCCGGCATCACCCTCTACAGCGTCGGCACGGTCAAGCACCTGCCGGGGATCCGTACCTATGTGAGTGTCGACGGTGGTATGAGCGACAATCCGCGGCCTGTGCTCTACGGCAGTGGCTACGAGGCATTTCTGCCCCGCGCCGCGCGCGCAGCGCGTCCGCGGCCGGTGCGGGTAGTCGGCAAGCACTGTGAGAGTGGTGACCTCGTCGTGCCGGACGCCTTCGTGCCCGACGACCTCGAGGTGGGCGACGTGTTGGCCACGCCCGTCACGGGTGCTTACGGCTACTCAATGGCTTCGAACTACAACAAGGTGCCCCGTCCCGGTGTGGTCTTCGTGGCCGATGGCACCGCCCGCGTCGTCGTGCGGCGCGAGACGTTCGACGACCTCATCCGGCTCGACTCCTGACGGAGCCGGCTTTGCGGTTGGCCGACCCGTCGCCATTCGGACCGGAGCAGTGACGCCGGGCGTGCGTGGGCAGCGATGAGGGCGGGAACGAGAGCGAGCACGTTGGCAACCACCAGCGTCCCAACGCGACACCGGCGAGCAACGCCGCTGTCGGAGCGACTCCGGTAGTGGTCGTCATGACCTACGGGCCCCGGACCGTCTGGCCTGCCAGTGCATCGCCGAGCAACTGCTCGTTCTGCGTTTGGGATCCCGTGCTCTTGGGCGAGAGCCACAACACCTGCGCGACCGAGTCCAATGTCGCCCGGATGCGGCGCGGACAGCCTGTACCGTTTGGAGGTGACCGCAGCCCAGGCGAAGCTGCCCATCGACGTGCAGACCACCCCCATGCGGGGGACCACGCACGCCCATCCGGCGCCGACCGTGCGTGTGGCGCTGCTGGGCTGCGGCAACGTCGGCAGCGCCCTCGCCGAGATCCTCCTCACCCGGGCTGACGACGTAGCCGATCGCACCGGCATCCGGCTCGAACTCGTCGGCATCGCCGTGGCCGACGCGACCAAGCCTCGGGCTGCCGCCATCGATACGGCGCTCATCGGCACCGACGCCGCGGCGCTGGTCGCCCGCGACGACGTCGATGTCGTGGTCGAGCTCATCGGTGGTCTGCATCCGGCCCACGAGCTGGTCGAGGCCGCCCTGCGGAACGGCAAGCCCGTTGTCACCGGGAACAAGGCTCTGCTGGCCGTCGCGGGGGCGGAGCTGGCCGAGGTGGCCGCGGCGGCCAGCGTCGACCTGCTCTACGAAGCCGCGGTGGCCGGCGCCATCCCCGTCATCCGGCCTCTCCGCGAGTCGCTGGCCGGCGAGCAGATCGTGCGCGTGATGGGCATCGTGAACGGGACGACCAACTACATCCTCACCCGCATGGAGGAGAAGGGCGACAGCTACGACGACGTCCTCCGTGAGGCGCAAGCGCTGGGGCTGGCCGAGCGCGACCCCACAGCCGACGTCGAGGGCCACGACGCCGCCGCGAAGGCGGCCATCCTCGCCGTGCTCGCCTTCGGCTCGGACGTGGTCGACGCCGACGTGTACCGCGAAGGCATCAGCGGGGTGAGCGCGGCGGACGTGGCCTACGCGGCGCAGCTCGGCTACTCGATCAAGCTCCTCGCCATCGCCGAGCTCGTCGACGGCGGCCCCGAGATCTCGGTGCGGGTGCACCCGGCGATGGTGCCGCGCACCCATCCGCTGGCCGCCGTGCGCGGCGCGTTCAACGCAGTGTTCGTCGAGGGGGCGGTGAGCGGCGAGCTCATGTTCTACGGGCGCGGCGCAGGCGGCGGCCCCACCGCCACTGCCATGCTCGGCGACCTCGTCGATGCCTCGCGCAACCTGCTGGCAGGCGCACCCGCGCCGGCGCCCAAGCGCACGAGCACCAGCATGCGCGCGCAAGACGACCTGCTTTCGGCCTTCTACCTGAGCATGGACGTGGCCGACCGCCCCGGCGTGCTGGCGGCCGTCGCCAAGATCTTCGGGGACCACAACGTCTCCATCCGGGCCATGGAACAGGTGGGCTTGGCCGATGAGGCACGACTGATCTTCTTGACCCACGTGGCCCGCGAGGGCGACCTCCTGGCGACGATCGACGCCCTGCGCCAGTTGCAGGCAGTCGACCGGGTGAGCGGGGTGCTGCGGGTGATCGGCGAGCATGACGACGAGGAAGGGTCGTCGTGACGGCGGGCTGGCGCGGCGTCATCACCGAATACCGCGACTTCCTGGGTGTCACCGAGCACACACCGGTCGTGACCCTGCTCGAGGGAGGGACACCGCTCGTGCCCGCACCACGGCTTTCCGAGCGGGTGAACGCAGAGGTGTGGTTGAAGGTCGAGGGAGCGAACCCCACCGGCAGCTTCAAGGACCGCGGCATGACCATGGCGATCTCCATGGCGGTGGAGGAGGGCGCGAAGGCCGTCGTCTGCGCGTCGACGGGGAACACGTCGGCCTCGGCCGCCGCCTACGCGTCGCGTGCCGGCATCGCCTGCGTCGTACTCATTCCTGACGGACACATCGCGCTCGGCAAGCTCGCGCAGGCGCTGATGCACGGGGCGCGCGTCCTGCAGGTGCGGGGCAACTTCGACCAGTTGCTGACGATCGTGCGCGACCTTCCCAACCACGCGCCGATCACGGTGGTCAACTCCGTGAACCCCCATCGGATCGAAGGACAGAAGACCGGCGCCTTCGAAATCGTTGACGTCCTCGGCGACGCGCCCGATGTGCACTGCATCCCTGTCGGCAACGCGGGGAATATCTCGGCCTATTGGAAGGGTTACCTCCAATACAAGGAAGCGGGAAGGTCGACGAAGCTGCCGAAGATGTGCGGCTTCCAGGCGGCGGGTGCCGCGCCCATCGTGCTCGGCCACCCGGTCGAGCATCCCGAGACGATCGCCACGGCGATCCGCATCGGGAACCCGGCCAGTTGGTACTCGGCCACGGCCGCCGCGTCCGAGTCCGGCGGATCCATCTCGGCCGTCACCGACGACGAGATCATGGACGCCTACAAGTTCTTGGCCAAGGAGGAGTCGTTGTTCTGCGAAGCGGCCTCCTCGGCCTCCGTGGCCGGCCTGCTGAAGCAGGGCGTGCCGGCGGGGTCGAAAGTGGTGTGCGTCTTGACGGGACACGGCCTGAAGGACCCGGACCTGGCCATCCAGGCGATCTCGGTGCCGTCGGTGATCGACCTCGATCTCGACACCGTCCTGGCCGAGATCTCGCTCTGAGTCGGGACAGCAGGTTTCGCCTGGTCGGAGCGGGTGTGGCGGCTAGCAAGCACGACGCCGCGCCGACGGCCTGAACCGGGGGTGTGTTGGCACTGCCCGCTGGCCCCGCTAAAGTAGGGACATCCCCACTGCGCTTCAAGGCGCTCTCCGCGGGTACAAGCGGTCTCGGGAGAGCCAGACGCAGCAGCGGTGACCCTGGGGGGAGGGCATTCACACGCGAGGCCCTTCTCCAACCTGAAATTCCCTCGCCGCGCGCGGACTCCGGGCCGGCGATAACCCTCTAGATGAGGAGCCCGATGACTGCGGAACAGCAGCTCGAACGATCGGTTCTCGAAGGCAAGGAGCGCGACGAGCTCAGTGCCATCGCCCAGGCCATGTCGCTCAAGACGAACAGCCGGACGAAGAAGGCCGACATTATTGATCAAATTCTCGACGCGACAGGCGTGACCTCAGGGTCCGCCGCTGCGTCAAACGGGGACGGCGAAGGTGGCGACGCCAACGGTGCGAAGCCATCTCGCCGGTCCCGCTCGGTTTCGGCCTCGGCGAGCGCCGGCTCGGACCAGGCTGCTGACACTGCGGCCGGAGCCGGCGCCGGCGACGCCACGCCGACCACGGCACCTGCCGCCTCCGAAGGCGGCGCGCCGGAGAGCTCTGCGGCTGGGACAGCGCCGGGCGCTACGACGGACGTGACGGGCGCGAGCACCGACTCGGGCCCGGCGATCTTCGTGGAGCCACCCGACCTGGCGACGGGCAACGAGCCCGCGTCGCGCCAGAACGGCCAGGGCGGTGGTGGCCAGAGCGGTGGCGGCCAGAGCGGTGGCGGCCAGGGCGGTGGCAACCGGAACCGCCAGAACCAGAACCGCCAGGGCGGCGGCGACGGCGACGTCGGCAACCGCCGCAGTCGCCGGCGTCGTGGTCGCGAGCGCGGTCAGGGCGGCGAGCTGCAGGGGGGCGGCGGTCAGGACCAGCCCTACACCGGCGAGCTGGTCGAGGTGAAGGGCATGTTGGACCTGCGCGACGAGGGCTACGGCTTCCTCCGTTGCGAGGGGTACCTGCCTTCGTCCAAGGACGTGTACGTCTCCATCAGCCAGGCACGGCGTTTCGCTCTCCGGCGTGGTGACTACATCGAGGGCGCGTGCCGGCCGGCAAGCAACAACGAGAAGTACCCCGCGCTGTTGCGCATCGACTCGGTGTCGGGCCTCGATCCCGAAGCGGCGAAGAACCGGCCCAAGTTCGAGGACCTGACGCCGCTGTTCCCCGACTCGCGGTTGAACCTCGAGATGCCGGGCGACAAGGACAACCTGACGGCGCGCATCGTGGACCTGCTCTCGCCGATCGGCAAGGGGCAGCGCGGCATGATCGTGTCGCCGCCCAAGGCCGGCAAGACGACGGTCATGAAGCAGATCGCCCACTCCATCGAGGCGAACAACCCGGACGTGCACCTCATGGTGCTGCTGGTGGACGAGCGGCCCGAAGAGGTCACCGACATGCGCCGCACTGTCAAGGGCGAGGTCATCGCGTCAACCTTCGACCGGCCCTCGGACGAGCACACGCAGGTGGCCGAGCTCGCGATCGAGCGGGCCAAGCGTCTGGTCGAGATGGGTCGCGATGTCGTGATCATTTTGGATGGGATCACGCGCCTGGCCCGGGCCTACAACCTGGCCGCGCCGGCGACGGGGCGGATCATGTCCGGTGGTGTCGACTCCGGTGCGCTGTACCCGCCCAAGAAGTTCTTCGGCGCCGCCCGGAACATCGAGGAGGGTGGTTCGCTGACGATCCTGGCCTCCGCGCTGGTCGAGACCGGCTCCAAGATGGACGAGGTCATCTTCGAGGAGTTCAAGGGCACCGGCAACATGGAGCTGCGGCTGGACCGTCGTCTCTCGGAGCGTCGGCTCTATCCGGCGATCGACGTCAACGCTTCGTCGACCCGCCACGAGGAGCTCCTGTTCGAGCGGGGCCAGCTCCAGCAGGTGTGGAAGCTGCGCCGGGTCCTGAACGCCCTGGCCTCCGACGGCAAGGACGCCGCCGGCCTGGAGCTCCTGATGGACAAGATCAAGACGACCGGCAGCAACGACGAGTTCCTCGCCGAGATCGCCAAGGGGCCGGGCACCTAGATCGGGCCTGCGCTTGCGGCCGGTCGGGGGTCGGGCATCGGGCATATTCCCGGGCCGATCGGCGTTTCACCTGTTACAGGCCGGCCAGGCGTGGCGCTTCGGCGCCGTACACTGGTGCGGCTCACGAGTCTGGAGACACCAATGAAGACCGACATCCACCCCGATTACGTCGAGGCCACCGTCAAGTGCTCGTGTGGCAACACGTTCACGACGCACTCCACCAAGGCCGACCTCCACGTCGAGCTCTGCAACGAGTGCCATCCCTTCTTCACGGGCAAGCAGAAGCTCGTCGACTCCGGTGGACGGGTCGAGCGCTTCCAGCGCCGCTACGGCGAGCGCAAAGGGCGGGCCAAGGCGAAGCCCGCCTCGCCTTCACCGGAATCGGAATAGCCGTCGGCGCGACCGGTCCTCCGGTGGCGCCGATCGCCGGCCCTAGCCTTGGCTCCCAGTCATGATCGACGACCGGATGGCCGCGCTCGAGGCCGAGTTCGCCTCGGTGGAGGCGGAGCTGTCCGACCCGGCCACGCTGTCCGATGCCGACAAGCTGCGCGACCTGTCGCGCCGGCACAAGGAGCTCGCCGAGGTCGTCAAGACGTGGCACGACCTGACGTCGGCCCGCTCTGACGTCGCAACCGCCCGCGAGATGTTGACGGAGGCCTCCGGCGACGACCGCGAGATCATGCGCGAGGAGATCGAGTCGTCAGAGGCCCGGATGGGTTCGCTCGAGCAGCGCATGGAGACCCTGCTGCTGCCGAAGGACCCCAACGAGGGACGAAACGTGATCATGGAGATCCGCGGCGCCGTCGGCGGTGACGAGGCGAACCTGTTCGCGCGGAACCTCTACGACATGTACCTGCGCTACGCGGCGGCGAACAAGTGGAAGGTCGAGGTCCTTTCCGAGGACGATTCGGACAAGGACGGGATCAACGAGGCGGTCTTCGTGGTCAAGGGGGCCGACGCCTACATCCGCCTGGAGCACGAGGGCGGCACGCATCGAGTCCAGCGCGTCCCGGTCACCGAGGCCAAGGGCCGGGTCCACACCTCGACGGCGACCGTGACCGTCCTGCCCGAGGCGGCGGAGGTCGAGGTCGAGATCGACCCGAACGACCTCAAGGTCGACGTCTATCGCTCGAGCGGTCCCGGCGGGCAGTCGGTCAACACGACGGACTCGGCGGTGCGGATCACGCACCTCCCGACGGGCACGGTGGTGGCCATGCAGGACGAGAAGTCGCAGATCCAGAACCGCGCCAAGGCGATGGTCGTGTTACGGGCGCGCCTGTTGAAGGCCGAGCAGGACCGCCAGGCCGCCGAGATGTCGGCCGAGCGCCGCGGCCAGGTCGGCGCCGGCAGCCGCACCGACAAGATCCGCACCTACAACTACAAGGAGAACCGGGTCACCGACCACCGGATCAACCTCACCCTCTACAAGCTCGACCAGGTGCTGGCAGGCGACCTCACCGAGCTGACCGACGCGCTCATGGCGGACAAGCGGGCGCGTCAGCTGGCGGGGGAGGAGGCGGAGGGCGCGTGACGCCCGCTGCGGGCGCCGCCGGTGGCGGTGCTGCTGCTACTGCTGCGCCCGCCCGCACGAGTGCCCCGGGTCCGACCCGCAGCGAACTCGTGGCCGAACTGGCCGCATTGGTGGGCGCACCGCACGAGGCCCGCTTCATCGTCGACGAGGCCCTCGGGCTCGGACTGACGCTCGGGCACCCGGCCCCGCCGACCGGGCCGCTGGACTCCTCCGTGGTGTCGGCCGCGCGGGCGATGGCGTCACGGCGTGCCGCGGGGGAGCCGTTGCAGTACGTGTTCGGGCACTGGCCCTTCCGGCGCCTCGATCTCTTCGTGGATCAGCGCGTGCTGATCCCCCGGCCCGAGACCGAGCAGGTGGTCGAGGTGGCGCTGGCCGAGGCGCGGCGGCTCTGGGAGGCCCACGGTGACGCCGGCGTGGGCGCCGGGCTCGTCATCGCCGATGCGGGCACCGGCACGGGTGCCATCGCACTGTCCCTCGCGACCGAGCTCGGTCCTCGCGTCGTCGCCGAAGTGTGGGCGACGGACATCAGTACCGACGCGTTGGAGGTGGCGGCGTCGAATCTCGAAGCCGTGCGCCGGGCACCGCCGGCTCCGGCTGGGGCTGCGACTGCGGCTGCGGGCGCGCTGCCGCCCGTCACACTCGTGAACGGCAGCTGGCTCGAGCCATTGCCCGCACACTTGCGGGGCGGCGTCGACCTGGTGGTGTCGAACCCGCCGTACGTGAGCGGGTCCGAGTGGGAGGACCTGCCGGACGAGGTCAGGCTCGAGCCTCGGGCCGCGTTGGTGGCCGGCGCGGCGAGCGACGGCACCGCCGGGCTCGCCGGCGTGGAGGCGGTGTTGCGGCAGGCCCGAGCGTGGTTGCGCCGTCCCGGCGCGGTCGTGATCGAGATTGCACCGCACCAGGCCGCGGCCGCGACGGCCCTCGCATCCGGCCTCGGTTACGCCGAAACCAGGGTGGAACAGGACCTGGCCCAGCGTCCGCGCGCCCTGGTTGCCCGCGGCAGAGACTAGAGATGTGCTGCAGATGAGCGACATGGGGGACACGGAAGCGGGGGACGAGGGCGAGAGCCCGCCTGTCGTCGCCGCCGGTGACGCGCAGATCGGCACCGCGTTGGCCGAAGGCGCGGTCGTGGCCGTGCCCGGCGTCGGCGGGTACTGCCTCGCCGTGCAGGTGGGAACACCCGGCGCCGAGGCCCGGCTCGAGGTCCTGGCGGCCGACCCCGACGGGCCGCACTACGCGGTCGGCAACCGCGACGACGTGCGCGCGCTGACCTCAGGATGGACCGACGAGATCGAGCGCCTGCTCGAGCGCTGCTGGCCCGGCCCGATGGATGTCTTCCTGCCCCGTGCGGCCACCGGGCTGACGGGCGAAGTGCCGGTGGTGCGTGCCGACGAGGCCGGCGAGGCCGGCGAGGAAGACGAGCTCCGCACCGGCGAGGTGCGGGTCGAGCCCGAGGACGCCGACGCCAGCGGGTGGGCCGTCACGGTCGGGATGCCCGAAGGCCGGGCCTTGCGCCGGCTGTGCAAGGAGCACGGGCCCTGGCGGACGATCCCGCTGACGTACAACGAGGCGGCCCAGGTGGCCAATGCGTTCGACGTGGCCGACGTCGCACTCGTCGTCGACGGGGGCCGTCGCGACGGCGAGATGCCGACGCTGGTGGACGCCACGGTCAGCCCGGTGCGCGTCCTGCGTGAGGGCGCGCTGCCCTCCAACTTCATCGACGCCACCATGGCCATGGGGGCGCGGAAGCGCTTGTTCGGCCGGTCGCGCTCGAAAGAGGGCTAACTCACCCGCTCGACCGCGGGGAGCGAGCTGACCGAGCGCTTGGCCTCCCAGTGGCTGCGGCCCAACGCCGCGAAGTAGGGCGGGCGGTCGGCCAGCGCGTAGGTGGCGAGCCAGAGCCGCTTGAGGTGGCGCTTGTACCCGTTGGCCACGTCGTCCTCGTACGCGCTGCGGCCGTGGAGCACGTGGTAGTTGTTGATGAACTGCATCTCGCCCGGCTGCAGGTCCATGTAGACGTTGTAGTCGGGGTCGTTCGCCAGCTCCGACGCCTTGGCGATCGCGGCGCGGGCCTCCTCGCTCAAACGGGGCGCGTCGGGGTGGCGCTGCGAGGCGAGGATGTACTGGGGGATGAAGCGCACGAACAACCGGCCGCCGTGTTCGGTGAAGGCCGGGATGGAGTAGAACGCGCTGGTGCCCTTGGCCTGCTCGCCCCGCGCGTCGTAGGGCATCGGCTCGTAGAGCGCGGCGGCCAGTTCGGGGCACGAACGGACCATCTCGTTGTGGATCGCGACGGCGTTGGCGACACACGAGAGGCCCCCGGTGCGGGCGGTGCGCAGGCACAGCAGCCCGACGAGGTCGGAGCCGTCGGTGTGGTAGTCGAGCGCGATGCCGCCGAGCTCGTTGCCGCGGACCGTCGGGTCGTCGATCGTCTTGCCCTGGTCGGTGACGTCGCCCAGCACGTGGCCGTGCTTGTTCTGCGCCCAGGGTGCACCGAGATGCAGCCCGATCCCCCAGTACAACAGCGTGAGGTCCTCGTCGCCGTACCGCGCCGCGTCCAAAGTGGCGATCCGGCAGAAGCCGCGCCCGTTGAGCAGCACGTCGACGACGCCGTCCAACTTCGCCGCGAGGCCCTCGAGCGGGAAGTCGTCGCGCCCGAGCTCGAGCGGGTCACGACTCTTCGCCTTCGCCCTGGCCAGCGCAGCATCGAGCTCGGCCTGGTCCTCGGCTTCGAGGCGCAGCGTCCACGCCTCGGGGTGGGCCACGTCGGCGGCCCTCCACTCGGCCGCCGGCTCGAGCTGATGCAGCTCCCTCGTCGTCATGCGCCCTCCCTTCAGGCCGCCGCCGTGTCGCGCCCGCCCCGGACGAGCCGCCCCGGCAGTGCGCCTGTGTGCTGGCCGTCTCGATACGTCACCAGCCCGTCCACGACCGTCGCCCTGTACCCGTGCGCCCGCTGCACCAGCCGCTTGCCACCTGCGGGCAGGTCGTAGGCCATCGCCGGGAACTCGCAGTGGACGTTGTCGAAGTCGATGACGTTGAGATCGGCCTTCATCCCTTCCGCCACGACGCCCCGGTCCGACAATCCGACCGCCCGGGCGTTGTTCGCCGTCAGCCGCTGCACCACTTGGCCGACCGGCATGCGACCGTGCGACCGGTCCCGCGCCCAGTGCGACAGGAAGTACGTCGGGAAGCTGGCGTCGGCGATGATCCCGACGTGGGCGCCCCCGTCGCCCAGCCCGAACAGCGTGTCGGGATGCGCGAGCATCTCCCCGCACGCGTCGAGGTTGCCGTCGGCGTAGTTGGAGAAGGGCGTGTAGAGGAAATTGCGCCCGCCGTTCTCGGCCAGCAGGTCCATCGTCAACACCGCAGGGTCGACACCCCGCGCCGCCGCGATGTGCGCCACGCTCGCCTCCGGCGGGGGCTCGTAGTCGGGCGCCTCGCCCATCACGAAGAGCATGGAGAAGTCGATGGGCCGGCGCCGCCCGGTGCGCCGGCCGCCCAACCCGTCGTCCTCGGGCACCTCGGCCAGAAGCCGCTCCCGGAACGCCGGGTCGTGCAACGCCTGCACCTGCTCGGCCAACGGCATCGCGGCGACCTCGCGCCACGCCGGGAACATGAGGAAGGGGTGGTACGACGACTGCAGCCCGACCACCAGTCCGATCGGCCGCGGCGCCACCTGTCCGCGGATCGGCAACCCCTCGGCCACCGACCCCTCGATACGCCCCAACAAGTCCCGCCACGCCTCCGGCTGCCGGTGGCTCTGCGCCAGCGACAGCGACAACGGCCGTCCCGACGCCTCGACCATCGACCGCACGAGCTCGAACTCGCCGTCGGTGTCGGGATAGAAGTCCGAGATCAGCTCGATCACCCCGTGCCCGGCGTCCGCCACTCCCGAGGCGATCTCCACCAGCTCGTCCACCCGCGCCCGCAGCGATGGCGTCGGGTCGCCGCTCGCGGTCCGGTGGTTCAGCGTCCTCGACGTCGAGAACCCGACCGCGCCGTCACGCATAGCCTGGGCGGCAATTTCGCGCATGGCCGCCGCGTCCTCCTGCGTTGCGTCCTCCAGGCGGGCGGCCCGTTCCCCCATGACGTAGAGGCGCAGCGCGCCGTGGGGGAGTTGCGCGCACAGGTCGATGTCGTGCGGCCGGCGCTCGACCGCGTCGAGGTATTCGCCGAAGCTCTCCCACGTCCACTCGATGCCCTCGTGCAGCACCGCGCCGGGGATGTCCTCGACGCCCTCCATCAGCGAGATCAACTGGTCGTGCGCGTCTGGCCTCACCGGCGCGAAGCCGACGCCGCAGTTCCCCATGACCACCGTGGTCACGCCGTGCCAGCTCGACGGGGTGATGCACGAGTCCCACGTGGCCTGCCCGTCGTAGTGCGTGTGGATGTCGACGAACCCCGGCGTGACGAGCAGTCCTTCGGCGTCGATTTCTTCTCGCCCCCGCCCGGCGACCGTCCCCACGGCCGAGATCCTGGCGCCCTCGACGGCCACGTCCGCGGCCACCGGGTCGCCACCCCGCCCGTCGGCCAGGTAGCCGCCCCGGATCACAAGGTCGTGTGCCATGCCAGCCATGCCACCCCCTTCGTTCCCCTTCACCATAGGTTCCATCGGTGGGCAGGTTCCGCCCGCCGCCGATCGGGCATAATTGCTCTTCGTGGTGGGTGGCGAGGACTCCTCACTCTCTTTGGCCGGGGCCGTGCGCACGTTCGCCGGCTGGCGGTCGCCCCAGGTCATCGCGACCCTGTTGCTACTGACCCTGGCCGGTCGGATCTTCGTCGGGGCGTGGAGTTGGTGGGACCTGCTCCTGCCGGCCCTCATCTTGGCCGCGCAGCCGTTCACCGAGTGGCTGATCCACGTGTTCCTGCTGCACTTCAAGCCACGCCAGGTGGGTGGCCGTACCGTCGATCCGCTGGTCTCACGCAAGCACCGGGACCACCATGCCGATCCGAAGGACGTCGGGCTGGTGTTCGTCCCCATTCCGGCGTTGCTCGGCCTCGTCTTCGGCCTGGCCGCCGTGCTGCTCCCGACCATGCCGCTCTCCCGCGGCTTGTCAGCGCTCCTCGCGGCCTACGCCATGTTGTTCGCATACGAGTGGACGCACTTCCTCATCCACTCGTCGTACCGGCCGCGCCATGCTCCGTACCGCTACGTGTGGCGTGCCCACCGCAACCACCACTTCCGCAACGAGCACTACTGGTTCGGCGTCACCATGCACCTGGCCGACCACGTGCTGGGCACCTTCCCCGAGCGCAGCGCCGTCGAGGTATCGCCGACCGTGCGGACCCTCGGCATCGAATCCGGCTAAGCCGCCGTCCGGCTTCCTTCGTTGGAGTGCCCACGCCTCCCTCTGTTCGTTCGTTCGCTTTTGAGCAGGAGGGTTTGCTCAAGCTGAGTCGTTGAGCAACACGGTGTGCTCAGTTCCTCCGACTTGAGCAATTTTCGCATATGCGGCCACTCGGCGAGATCCGGCCGACGATTTAGTCGTCGAGGACGAGCACCCCGTCCTCGGCCATAACCCCGGTGCGACCGATCCCCTCCTCGACGCACAACTGCGCCAGCGTGTCGGCGTCGGTGATGTTGCCCCAGGCCCGGGCGTCCGCGGCGGTACGGCAGGCGACGATCCCACGCTCAGGCGTGCCGTCGCGGTCGAACGCCACGGTGTAGGTCTCCACCCGCACCTTCCCGGTTGCTGATTCGTCAACGGCGCACTGCGGCAGCGCGTCGACCTCGGGCTGGACGTCGCGCCACGCAAACGGCCCGTCGCCCACTTGCGGCGGCCGCGACGCGTACACGCCGATCGAGTGCTTCGTCGCGTACCAGCCGAGCCCGGTCACCAACGCCGCCGTCCCCGGCGACGCCCGCAGCGCACCCACCGCCCGGGCGATCCCGTGCGAGGTGTAGTTGTTCCCCGGCCCGCCGCCGAACGTCAGTCCACCGGTCAGGGTCAGAGGTCGGGACGGGTCGTCGACCGCCAAACCGAGCTCGAAAGACGCCATCTGGACCACGGCCGGGAAGCAGGAGTAGAGGTCGACCGCTGCCACGTCGTCGATCCCGAGTCCTGCCAGTGACAGCGCGGCACCGCCGGCCAGTCGGATGGCGGGGGAGCGGTGCAGTTCGGCCCGCTGCGAGAGGAACCAATGGTCGTTGGCATCGGCACCGGCCAGGGGGAAGACCCAGCGCTCTTCGGGCACCCCCGCCGCACGCGCCGCCTCGACCGAGCACACGATGTAGCCGGCGCCCTGGTCGACCTGCATGTTGGCCGTGCAGAGCTTCGGGTAGGGGAACGAGACCATCCGGTTGTCGGACGACGGCGTCACGATCTCCGCCGGCGTGCGCGCCTTGCGGATCCAGGCGTCGGGGTTGGCGGCGGCGACCTCGCTGAACCGCGACCACAGCGAACCGATCCGCGCCGCGTGCTCTTCGAGCGTCCAGCCGTTGGCCGCGCGCAACGCGTTCTCCAGCAGCGGGTACGCGTGCACGGGCAGGATCACCCCGCGGTTCATCTCGAGCTCGCTGGCGCCCGGCTTGTCCACGCCGTACACCTCGGGTGCCGGGGTCCCGCTCCGGCTGGGATGTCCACTCGAGCCACGGCTTGGCCGGGTCGCGCCGCGCCAATGCGCGGGCGTACATTGCCTCGGCGCCGGTCACCAGGACCACGTCCAGGTCGCCGCGGCTGATGGCGCGGCACGCGTCGTGCATCAGCGCCTGCGGGGAATTGCCACCGACGGCCGAGACCATCAGCTGGCGCGGCTCTGAACCCTCCCCGAGCCCCAGCGCCGATGCGACCGCCAAGGCCGGATTGACCGCATGCCAGCCGAGCGGAGCGACGACACGCAGGCTGTCCGCCCGCCGCAACAACGCCGAACCCGCCGGCGCCGAGCTCCCGGCAGCGGCGCCGTCGCAGTCCTCGGCGGCCGCCCGCAGCGCCGCCGTCATGAGCTCGAGCGGCTCCGGCCGGTCCGCCGCGGCGAGACCAGCGTCAGCCGGCGTCGACACCTGGCCGACGCCCACAACGACGGGGGTGCGCGGGTCGAGAGCCATGGTCGCAGCAGCGTACCGGCTGCACATGGGCGTCCCAGAGGCGCTCCAGGCCATCGTTAGACTCGATTTCCATGCGTCTCGCCGTCGGCTCGGACCACGCCGGGTTCGACCTCAAGGAGATCCTGAAGGCCGAGCTCGCCGCGCTCGGCCACGACGTCACCGACCTCGGCACGAACGACGCCGTCACCTCGGTCGACTATCCCGATTACGGCGCCGCCGTCGGGCGCGCCGTGGCGACCGGCCAAGCCGACCTCGGCATCTGCGTGTGCGGCAGCGGCAACGGGATCGCCATGGCCGCCAACAAAGTGCCCGGCGTCCGGGCGGCCGTCGTCCACGACGTCACCACGGCGGCGCTGGCCGGTCAGCACAACCACGCCAATGTCGTCTGCTTCGGGGCTCGCACCACCGGCAGTACCGTTGTCGTCGACGCGCTGCACGCCTTCCTCGACGCACCCCAGGAGCCGGAAGAGAGAAACAGCCGCCACCTCCGCCGCATCGAGAAGCTGGCGGCGCTCGACGGAACCGCCTCCGACAGACTCGGCACGGGCGCCGAGAGAGAACTCGTCCACCACACCGCACCCGAAGGAACGACATGAGCAGCTATGACGATGCGCTGGCCGACGATCCCGAGGTCAAGGACCTCATCGGCAAGGAGCTGAACCGCCAGCAGACGACGCTGCAGTTGATCGCGTCCGAGAACTTCACCTCGCCGGCCGTCCTCGCGGCCACCGGCTCGGTGCTCACGAACAAGTACTCGGAGGGCTATCCGGGCCGCCGTTACTACGGGGGGAACTTCATCATCGACGAGGTCGAGGACCTGGCCCGCGACCGCGCAACGCAGCTCTTCGGCGCGGCCCATGCCAACGTGCAGCCGCACGCCGGGGCGAACGCCAACCTGGCCGTGTACCAGGCGCTCCTCGAGCCCGGCGCCACCGTTCTCGCCATGCGGCTCGATCACGGTGGGCACCTCACCCACGGCTCGCCCGCCTCGATCGTCTCGAAGTTCTGGCGCTTCGTCTCCTACGGCGTGACGCCCGAGTCGAACGACCCGGAAACGGGGCCGGGCGAGGTCATCGACTTCGACCAGGTGGCGCACCTGGCTAAGACGGAGAAGCCGGCGCTGATCGTCGCCGGCTCGACCGCCTACTCGCGCGTCATCGACCCCCTGCCCTTCCGGGAGATCGCGGACTCGGTCGGCGCCATGTTCATGTTCGACGCCGCGCACCCGGCCGGCCTCATCGCCGGCGGCGCGCACCCCACCCCGGTCGGCATCGCCGACGTCGTCACGCTCACGACGCACAAGACGCTGCGCGGCCCCCGTGGCGGCGCCATCCTCTGCGGTGAGGACCTGGCTAAGAGGATCGACAGCGCGGTGTTCCCCGGACTTCAGGGTGGCCCGCTCGAGCACGTCATCGCCGCCAAGGCCGTCGCCTTCGCCGAGGCCGCCCGTCCCGAGTTCCGCCAGTACGCCGCCCGGGTCGTGGCCAACGCCAAGGTCCTGGCCGACGCGCTCTCCGGCCACGGTTTCCGCCTCGTGTCAGGCGGCACGGACAACCACATGCTGCTCGTCGACCTGCGGCCCTTCGACGCTGACCTCGCGGGCAAGGAGGCCCAGGAGGCGCTCGACCGCGCCGGCATCACGTGCAACCGCAACACCATCCCCGACGACCCCCGCAGCGCATTCCAGACGTCGGGGCTCCGGCTCGGCACCGCGGCCGAGACGACGGCGGGCATGGGCCCGGCTGAGATGCAGACAGTGGCCGACCTCCTCGCGCGCACGCTCAAGGCACGCGGCGACGAGGGGGAGATTGCAGCGGTGCGGTCCAAGGTCGCCGCGCTCTGCGCCGCGTTCCCGCCCTATCCCGACCTCCTGGGATAACGCATGCCCGACATCGGCTGGTACGGCCTGATCCTGGCGGTGGCCGCTGGTGCGACCGCCGCCCTGACCGTCCCCGCCAAGCGCATCGCTCTGCGCGTGGGCTACATCGCGCACCCCGGCGATCGCTCGGTGCACAAGAAGCCGATTCCCTACGGCGGCGGCGCGTCGATGTTCCTGGGGTTCCTCGTGGCCGTGCTGGTCGCGACACTGCTGCCACCGTTCCGCGACAGCCACACCTTCACCGACTCGCCCGAGATGCTCGGTGTCGTCCTGGCCGCCGGCGCCATGTTCGTGGTCGGGCTCATCGACGACGTCCGCGACATGTCGGCCCCCGCCAAGATGGCGGGCCAGGTCCTCGCCGCGAGCATTCTCTACTTCTTCGGGGTCACCATGTGGCAGCTCAAGATCCCGCTCGCCGGCTTCTACGTCCTCTCGCCCGGCATCATCCCGCTCATCACCGCGATCTGGGTCATCGCGCTGACCAACGCGGTCAACCTGATCGACGGGCTCGATGGCCTCGCCGCCGGCGTCGTCGCCATCGGCGGCGGCGCGCTCGCCATCTACGGCATCCGCCTCATCGGGCTCGGGCTCCTCCCCGCAGACAACATCGGCCCACTCGTCGCCGTCATCGCGTGCGGCATCTGTCTCGGCTTCCTCCCCTTCAACTTCAACCCCGCCCGCATCTTCATGGGCGACGCCGGCGCGCACTTCCTCGGCTT
This sequence comes from uncultured Acidimicrobiaceae bacterium, assembly GCA_963777485.1. GTDB lineage: Bacteria > Actinomycetota > Acidimicrobiia > Acidimicrobiales > RAAP-2 > Bog-473. Next base: position 1,079,127 of record CAVZQP010000002.1, read on the forward strand.
GCTCATGGCCGCGTCCACCATGGTCATAGGCGGCCGCGTCCCTACTGCCGTGCCCATCTCCGGCGTGACCTACTTCTTCTTCGCCCCCTTGTTCATCCCTCTGTTCATCCTGGGCGTCCCGCTCGTCGACATGGCCTTCGCGTTCGTCCGCCGCACCGCCAGCGGCAAGGGCTTCGGGACGCCCGACAAGGAGCACATCCATCACCGGCTGTTGAACCTGGGTCACGGCCCCCGGCGCAGCGTCATCATCTTGTGGGCCTGGACCGCCGTCCTCTCGAGCTTCCTGCTCTTCCCGCTCTTCGTGCACCAGGTGAACGCCATCATCCCGGTCGGCGCGGCGGCCCTCGGCGTGGGGCTCTACACGTTCTTCCACCCGGGCTTGCGACGGGGCAACGGACAGGATGAGGACGACCCTCCCCACCAGGAGATTCCCAGCTCCAACGGACAGGTCAAGCAGACCTCGGAGGTGGTCCAGTTCCCCTTGTGATCGTTTGGACGAGAAACGGGCCGGGATGCGAAGATGACGCCTGTGTACCCCGTCCACCTCGCCTCGTCCGGCGCTGCCTGCGCGGTCATCAGGACGACGGACTCCGGCGCGCCACGCCTGGCTTAAGGGGGGAGCAGTCGATTGGAACGCCCCGTGAGCCTCGTCCCGCGCGCCCGGTCAGGTGAGCCCGAGGGACGACGTTTCGCCGCCCAAGGAGCCAAAGCCCCTGCCCGGAGCCGCTGCCTTCCTCGGCATGGGGCTATCGGCGGCGATCAGCGTCGGCCTGGGCGTGGTCCTCGGCCTTTGGCTGGACAGCGTCTTCCACACGGCGCCGGCACTGCTGCTGGTCGGACTCCTGCTCGGGCTGGTGACGGCCGCGATGAGCGTCATCAAGCAGATCCGCACGTATCTGTAGAGGTCGCTGCGTGAACCTGCTCGAGGGTCTGTCCGACCTCCAGGGCAATGCGCTGACCAAGGTGCTGCGCCGGACCATACTGTCCGCCCTCATCGTCGGCGCCGTCGCTGTCTTGATCACCGCTCTCCTCGGCTCACTTTGGGGCGCACTCGGTCTCATCATCGGATTGGGTCTCGCGATCGCGAACCTTCGCTTCCTCGACGCGGGCATCGCGAAGCTCAAGCCTGAAGGCGAGATCAGCGTCAGCAACAAGGTGTTGCGCCGCGCCATGGGGACGAAGAGCGTGACGCGCCTCGGGATCATCACCGTCATCTGCATCGGGCTCCTGCTCTTGAACGGCGCGCTCGGCATCGGCGCCGTCGCCGGCCTGGTGATCTTCCAGCTGCTCTTCGTCGTGAACGTCGGACGCATTGTCATGTCACAAGGCATCCAGTGAGAGACATGTACATCCTCGCCAGCGGCAACATCACCATCGGCGACCACCATGGCGTGGTCCGCGTGGCCGGTCTGACGATCTACTTGGACGTGGTCTGGACCACGCTCATCGCGGCCGGCATCGTATTCGGCCTGGGGCTGCTCATGCGGCGCAAGGTCACCTCGGGCGTCCCCGGCAAGCTGCAGTTGTTCTGGGAAACCCTGGTCGAGCAGGTCAGCGACCTGGCGACGTCGGCCATCGGCCCCGAAGGCCTTCCCTTCGTGGGCCTGGGCGTCACGATCTTCTTCTTCATCCTCGTCTGCAACTGGCTCGCGTTCATCCCCAGCGGTGAGCCCGGCTTCCTGGCTGCGCCGACCGGGGACGTCAACCTGCCGCTCGCCCTGGCGCTGATCGTGATCTTCCTGGTCCACTACAACTCGGTCAAGAAGCTCGGTTCACGCGGCTACTTCAGGCACTACAAGGGCGCCTACCGCGCCCTGACACCGATCAATGTGATCGAGGAGATCACGAAGCCGATCACCCTGACCTTCCGGCTCTTCGGCAACATCTTCTCGGGTGCGCTGATGATCGCCGTCATCGTCACCCTGATCCCGCCCTACGCGTCGTGGATCGGACTGGCCGTTTGGAAGCCATTCGACGAGTTGTTCATCGGGGCCATCCAGGCCTACATCTTCGGCCTGCTGACGATCATCTACCTCGGTATGGGCATGGCCGAGTCCCACTAGCGGGCGTCCCAAGAGATCTCGACAAAGGAGAAGGAATAGAAAAATGGCAGGAACAACTGAAGGTGCGATTCGTATCGCTGGTGCCCTCGTCGGTGGTGGCCTCGCCCTCGGCGGTGGTGCGATCGGTGCCGCGGTCGGCGACGGCCTGGCCGGCTCGCAGACCATTGCGGCCATCGCACGGCAGCCGGAGATCGAGGCCAAGGCCAGGCAGTACTTCTTCCTGACCGTGGGCCTGGTGGAGGCGATGTACTTCATCAACCTGCTGTTCATGGTGGTCTTCGTCTACGTCTTCGCCGCCAAGAGCATCACGGCCTAGCCAAATCCCCTCGTCCACCCACCGGAGCAAACCCGGAGCGCAAGCACCATGACCATCGCAGGCATCTTCCTGTTGCCCAACGGCACGTTCTTCATCGAACTGATCGTGTCGATCATCCTGATCCTGTTGATCTACAAGTACGTGCTCCCACCGATCAACAAGGCGATGGAGGAGCGCCAGGAGAAGATCCGCACGGCGTTGGAGTCGGCCGATCAGGCGCGCGCCGATGCCGAGGCGGCCGACGACGAGCGTCGCAACGTCCTGGAGCAGGCGAGGCAGCAGGCCCGGGAGATCGTCGCCACCGCCAATCGCACGGCGGAGCAGGTTCGGACGGATGCACAGGCACGAGGTCAGGTTGAATACGAGCGCATTGTTGGCAACGCGGACGTCGAGATCGCGTTGGCCCGTCAGCGTGCCGTAGAAGAAGCCGCATCCCGGATGGGTGAAGTCGTCATGGAAGTCGTCGAGCGCATCATCGGGCGTGAGGTGAACCTCGAGATGCACCACGACCTCATCGACGAAGCGGTCGTCGCGCTGCGGAACGAGCCGGACGGCGCCGCCGCCGCCGGTGCCGGGGCCCGACCGTGAACCCAGCCCTTCAGGGCTATTCGGCCGCGATTGCCGAGGCGGCCAGTTCTGGCGCGCTCGCCGCCATGGAGGCCGACCTTGAAGCGATCGAGCGGCTGGTGCTGGCCAACGCCCAGCTGCGGGCGGCGCTCAGCGACACGGCGGTGCCCGGCCCGTCGCGCCGAGCGGTGATGCTCGACCTCCTGGAGGGCAAGGTCTCAGAGGAGGCCCGCCGTGTGACCGCCTATGCGTGCGGCGTTGTGGCCGCGCAGGAAGTCGCCCCTGCCCTCGGCTGGCTCGCGCTGCGGATGCGCCACCTGGCCGAGAGGCGTGACGACGAGCCCTCGCTCAGCCTCTTGGCGGCGCGCCAACGCGTCGGTGGTTACGCGACGGCGGTGCACGAAGACATGTCGACGCAAGAGCTCGAATCTCTTGAAGACGACCTTTTCCGCTTTGCCCGGATTGTCGCGGCGACGCCGCAACTCCGTGTCGCACTGACAGATCGCGACCTCGCCGTGGAGGCCCGCCAGGGTCTGGTGAGCCAGCTCCTCGAGGGCAAGGTGCCGACGTCGACGCTGAGGCTGGCCCGTTATGTGGTCACCGGCGGGCGGGCCAGGGACTTTGTCGGGACGCTCGACTTCTTGGTCGAGATGACGGCGCAGGCACGGGGCTGGCGCATCGCACGGGTTACCGCTGCCGCACCCATCGACGAAGCCCAACGCAGCGCACTCTCCGAGTCACTGAGCACCTTGGCCGGTGCGCCAGTTGAGCTGCAGGTCGAGCTCGACGAATCCCTGCTGAGCGGAGCGCGCATCCGCATCGGCGATTTGCAGGTGGACGCAACGGCCCGGGATCGGATGGACACCTTGCGCGAGCACTTGACCCCGGCCGGCTGGGAACCGTCGGGGTTCGGCCGTAGGCACAGCAGTTCGACGGACAACACAGAGGGAGCAAACTGATGGCAGAGCTCACCATCGATGCCAGTGAGATCACCGATGCGCTCGAGCGCCACGTCGAGGATTACACGCCGGCGGTGGGGACCGAGCAGATCGGGCGCATCGTCGAGGTCGGCGACGGCATCGCGCGGGTGTCGGGTCTCCCCGGCGCCGCGGTGAACGAGCTGCTCGAGTTCGAGGACGGGACGCTGGGCCTGGCGCTGAACCTGGACGAGGACACCATCGGTGCCGTCGTCCTCGGTGCCGTGGACAACCTCGAGGAGGAGCAGACGGTCAAGGCGACGGGGCGGATCCAGACCATCCCCGTGGGCGACGCCATGCTCGGGCGCGTCGTCGACGCCCTGGGTCAGCCGCTCGACGGCAAGGGGCCCATCAACACGACCGAGACGCGCCGCATGGAGGTGCAGGCGCCGGGCATCGTGGGGCGCCAGCCGGTCAGCGAGCCCCTGCAGACCGGCATCAAGGCGATCGACGCCATGACGCCGATCGGCCGGGGCCAGCGTGAGCTGATCATCGGCGACCGCAAGACGGGCAAGACCACGGTGGCGGTCGACACGATCATCAACCAGGCCGGCCAGGGCGTGAAGTGCATCTACGTGGCGATCGGGCAGAAGAACTCGTCGGTGGCGCAGACGGTGGCCACCCTCGAGGATCACAACGCGCTCGAGTACACCGTCGTCGTCGTGGCGTCGGCGGGCGACCCCGCCCCGTTCAAGTACCTGGCCCCCTACGCCGGGTGCGCCATGGGCCAGCACTGGATGGAGAACGGCCAGCACGCGCTCATCATCTACGACGACCTGTCCAAGCAGGCCGAGGCCTACCGCTCGGTCTCCCTGCTCCTGCGGCGCCCGCCGGGCCGCGAAGCGTACCCGGGCGACGTCTTCTACCTGCACTCGCGACTCCTCGAGCGCGCCGCCAAGCTCTCCGACGAGCGTGGCGGCGGTTCGCTGACCGCGCTGCCCGTGATCGAGACGAAGGCGGGCGACATCTCGGCCTACATTCCGACCAACGTCATCTCCATCACCGACGGCCAGGTCTTCTTGGAGACCGACCTGTTCAACTCGGGCATCCGTCCGGCCATCAACGTCGGCAACTCGGTGAGCCGGGTCGGCAGCGCCGCCCAGGTGAAGGCCATGAAGAGCGTGTCGGGCACGCTGAAGCTCGACCTCGCGCAGTTCCGTGAGCTCGAGGCGTTCGCCACGTTCGGGTCGGAGCTCGACAGGGTGTCCCAGGCGCAGCTCGACCGCGGGTACCGGCTGACCGAGCTGCTGAAGCAGCCGCAGAACCAGCCGGTGCCGGTCGAAGAGCAGGTGATCGCGATCTACGCAGGCACCAAGGGCTGGACCGACGACGTGCCTGTGAGCGAGGTAAGCCGCTACGAGACCGAGTTGATCGAATTCCTCAAGGCGAACCATGCGTCGGTCCTCGACTCCATTCGCGAGACCAAAGCGCTGCCGGAAGAGGCCGAACTCGAAAAGGCGCTGTCGGCCTTCAAGGAGACCTTCGACACAGGGAAGGTCGACTGATCGATGGCCGGAGGCCAAGAGCGCATTCTGCGGCGACGGATCCGCAGCGTGCAGTCCACGAGGAAGATCACCAAGGCGATGGAGCTCATCGCCGCCTCGCGGATCGTGCGCGCCCAGGCGCGCATCGCGGCGAACCGTCCATATCGCGATGGCATGGAGCGAGTCCTGCGTGTGACCGCGGCCGCCGACTCGCAGGCGGCGGCCAAGCTGCTCGGCACACCCGAGAGCGTGAGCCACGTCGGCATCCTCGCCATCGTGGGTGACCGCGGGTTGGCCGGCTCGTACAACTCCGGTGTGCTGCGCGCGACCGAACGCCTGGTGGCAGAACACAAGGCGAACAGCGCGGAGGTCACGGTGTGGTCGGTCGGCAAGAAGGCCCCCTCGTACTTCCGTTACCGCGGCATCGAGGTCGCTGAGTCGTTCGTCGGCTTTGCGGACCGCCCGGAGTTCTCGGACGCCCGACACGTCGCCGCAGTCGTGGCGGCGCCGTTCGTCGCCGGTGAGGTGGACCTGATCGAGATGGTGTCGACCCGGTTCATCTCGGCCGGGACCCAACGCGTGGCCCGCCTCCAGTTGCTCCCACTGCCTCTTCCGGAGGCCGACGAGGAGGTAACCCAGGACGAGGACGCGACCCTCGAGGGCTACACCGAGTTCGAGCCGGAGCCCGAGAAGCTCCTGGTCGAGCTGGCGCCACGCGCGCTCGAGGCCGAGATCTTCGCCGCCTTGCTGGAGGGCTCGGCGGCGTTCTTCACCGCCCAGCAGCGGGCCATGGCGGCCGCCACCGAGAACGCGGATGAGCTCGTCCGCACCCTGACGCGCGTCATGAACCGCGCTCGTCAGGACGCCATCACGACCGAGATCATGGAAATCGTCGGCGGAGCCGAGGCGCTCCGCCAAGCGAAGGGAGCTTGACCCCAATGACCACCACGAGCATGCAAGACACCACGCCGGCCGGCTCGCTGGAGGACGGCCGGGTGGTCGCGATCGCCGGGCCGGTCATCGACGTGGAATTCCCGCCGCACGCCCTGCCCGAGATCAACCACGCCGTGGAGTTCACGATCGAGCTCGACGGGTCGTCCCACCAGGTCACCGCCGAGGTGGCCCAGCAGATCGGGGAGGGGCGGGTGCGCTGCATCTGCATGCAGCAGACCGACGGCCTGGTCCGCGGCGCCGCCGTGCGGAACCTCGGCCGGGGGATCACGGTGCCGGTCGGCAACTCCGTGCTCGGCCACGTGTTCAACGTGCTCGGCCAGCCGCTCGATACCGACGCGATCGACCCCCCGGACGACTACTGGGAGATCCACCGCAGCGCGCCGGCGTTCGACCAGCTCGAGGCGCGGGCGCAGATGTTCGAGACCGGCATCAAGGTCGTCGACCTCCTCGAGCCCTACGTGCAGGGCGGAAAGATCGGCCTGTTCGGCGGTGCCGGCGTCGGCAAGACCGTCATCATCCAGGAGATGATCCACCGGGTCGCCCAGCAGCACGGTGGCGTGTCGGTGTTCGCGGGCGTCGGCGAGCGCACCCGTGAGGGCACCGACATGTGGCTCGAGATGCAGGAGTCGGGCGTCATCGACAAGGCCGCCCTCGTCTACGGCCAGATGGACGAGCCACCGGGTGTCCGCCTGCGCGTCGGCCTGGCCGCCCTGACGATGGCGGAGTACTTCCGCGACGTGCAGAACCAGGACGTGCTGCTCTTCATCGACAACATCTTCCGGTTCGTCCAGGCCGGTTCCGAGGTCTCGACCCTGCTCGGGCGCATGCCGTCGGCCGTGGGCTACCAACCCACCCTGGCCGACGAGATGGGCGAGCTGCAGGAGCGAATCACCTCGACCAAGGGGAAGTCGATCACCTCGCTGCAGGCCGTGTACGTTCCGGCGGACGACTACACGGACCCGGCACCGTTCACGACGTTCACCCACCTCGACGCCACGACCGAGCTCTCCCGTCAGATCGCCGCGCTCGGCATCTACCCGGCGGTGGACCCGCTGGCGTCGACGTCGAACATCTTGGCCCCCGAGATCGTCGGCGACCGGCACTACGCCGTGGCCCGTCGGGTGCAGGAGATCCTCCAGCGCTACAAGGAGCTGCAGGACATCATCGCCATCCTCGGCATGGACGAGCTCTCCGAAGAGGACCGGGTGACGGTGAGCCGGGCCCGCAAGGTGCAGCGGTTCTTGTCCCAGCCGTTCTTCGTGGCCGAGGTCTTCACCGGCGTGCCCGGCATCTTCGTGCCGATCGACGAGACGGTCGAGTCGTTCGAGGCCCTGGCCAACGGCGACCTCGACCACGTGCCCGAGCAGGCGTTCCTCAACGTCGGCGGCGTCGAGTCGGTGCTCGAAAAGGCGAAGAAGCTCGAGGCCGAGGCCGGCTAGTGGCAGACGACGTCTTCGGCGTGGAGGTGGTGACGCCCGAGCAATCCCTCTACGCGGGCGGTGCGAGCTCGGTGGTACTGGCGACCTCCGACGGCGCGCTCACCGTGCTGGACGGGCACACGCCGCTCGTCGGGGACATCGTCCCCTGCGAGCTGAAGCTCGAACAGCCCGACGGCCCGCTGCTGCGCTTCGCCGTGCACGGCGGTTTCCTCCAGGTCGACACGAGCCCGCACGCGGCCGAGGGCCTGGCCGAAGGAGATGGGCCGCTGCCGGGGCTCTCGACACGGGTGACGGTGCTGGCCGGGATAGCGGAGGTCTCCGAGGAGATCGACGTGACGCGGGCCGAGCAGGCGCGTGACGCCGCCAACCAGCGTGTGAACGAGTTGCAGTCGGGCCGCGGCGGCGAGGAGATCGAGGTCGACGTCGAGCTGCTCGAGGCGAGGGGCTCGCTCGAGCGGGCCGAATTGCGGCTGTCGGTCGCCGCCGGCGAGGCGTAGGCGGCAACGCGCGGCGACCGGGCCGGAGGCCCGGTCGCATCGGACGGAGACCGACGACGGGACGACGGACTACGAGAACGAGATCGAGCTGAACTCTGCCAGCTTCTTCAGCGCGTGAGAGGCGTCGATCTTGCGCAGCGTGCCCGACTTGGAGCGCATCACGAGCGACTGCGTCGTGGCGCCGAATTCGTGGTACTGCACCCCCTGGAGCAGCTCGCCGTCGGTGATGCCGGTGGCGGCGAAGAAGCAGTTGTTGCCCTGGACGAGGTCGTCGGTCGTGAGGACCTTGTCGAGGTCGTAGCCGGCTTCGATCGCCGCCGTGCGTTCGGACTCGTCTCGGGGGTAGAGGCGCCCCTGGATCTCGGCGCCCATGCACTTGAGGGCGGCGGCTGCGAGCACGCCTTCGGGGGTGCCGCCGATGCCGAAGAGGATGTCCGTACCGGCACCGGGCCAACCCGTCGAGATGGCACCGGCGACGTCACCGTCTCCGATCAGGCGGATGCGGGCGCCGCTCTTGCGCACCTCGGCGATGAGGTCGTCGTGACGGGGACGATCGAGGATGACGGCGGTGAGGTCCCGGACAGGGCGACTGAGGGCCTCGGCCAAACAGTGCAGGTTCTCGGTCGGGGTCTTGCGGATGTCGCAGGCGCCCTTCGCCCGGGGGCCGACGGCGAGCTTCTCCATGTAGACGCAGGGTCCGGGGTCGAACATGGCGCCGCGCTCAGCTACCGCGATCACGGCGAGAGCGCCGTTGCGGCCTTGCGCGGTCAGCGTCGTGCCGTCGATGGGGTCGACGGCGATGTCGGTCATCGGGGGTGTCCCGTCGCCGATCTTCTCGCCGTTGAAGAGCATCGGGGCGTTGTCCTTCTCGCCTTCGCCGATGACGACGACGCCGTCCATGGGGACGGAGGAGAGCACGGTCCGCATGGCCTCGACGGCGGCGCCGTCGGCACCGAGCTTGTCGCCACGTCCCATCCAGCGGCTGGCGGCCATGGCGGCGGCCTCGGTCGTCCGCACGAGATCCATGGCGAGGTTGCGATCGGGGGCCTGTCGGGACGGGGGTCTCTCGGTCTCTGGCGACGCCACGGCAGTGACCCTAGTGCGTGGCGAATCGAGGATTCGGGGCCAGGGTCGGAGGTCGGGGGGTGGCCAGAGGCGATACTTGAGGGGATGCAGAAGCCCAGCGAAAGCGACACCATCGTCGTCGAGGCCGGTGGACCACTTTCGGGCACCGTCACCGCTGGCGGAGCGAAGAATTCCGCGTTGAAGCTCATGGTGGCCTGCCTGCTGACCGAGGGACGCTCCGTTCTCTCCAACGTCCCGCGCATCAGCGACGTCGACACCATGGCCGAAGTGCTCCGGGGGTTGGGGGCTTCCGTGGAGCGGCTCTCCAACGGCGACCTGGCGGTGACGTCCCCGGCCGCGGACGCGCTCGTGCCGGCGGCACCACCCGAGTTGTTCGAGAAGATGCGCGCGTCGGTCGTCGTGCTGGGGCTGCTGATGGCGCGGTCGGGTTCCGTGCGGATGCCGCTGCCGGGCGGTGACGACTTCGGCGACCGGCCGATCGACTTCCACGTGAACGGGCTGACCGCCATGGGGGCGCGCTTCGAGTCCTCGCACGGCGAGGTGCGCGGGTCGGTGCCCGGTGGGCGCCTGGTGGGCGCGCGGGTGGTGTTGGAGTATCCGAGCCACACGGCCACCGACAACCTGTTGATGGCCGCGGCGCTGGCCAAGGGCACGACGGTCATAGAGAACGCGGCCAAGGAGCCGGAGGTGGCGGATCTGGCGGCCATGCTCCGTGCGATGGGCGCGGTGGTGCGGGGCGCCGGGACGTCCCGGATCGAGGTCGAGGGCGTCGACTCGCTCTCGCCGGTGCAGCACACGGTGGTGCCCGACCGGGTGGTGGCCGCGACGTTCCTCGCCGCGGTGGGCATGGCCGGCGGCGACGTCACGATCGCCGATGCCCACCCCCAGCACATGGAGATGCTGCTGCGCAAGGTCGGCCAGATGGGCGTCGCGACCTCGTTCGGTCCCGAGGGCGTGCGGGCGACGTCGGACGGGCACCTCGTGTCCGCGGACGTGGCGACGCTGCCCTACCCGGGCGTGGCCACCGATTACTCACCGCTGCTGGTGGCCATGCTCACGGTGGCGGACGGTGTGGGGATCCTCACCGAGAACCTCTTCTCCGGCCGCTTCCGCTACGTCGAGGAGCTGCGGCGCATGGGCGCCGACATCCGGACCGAGGGGCACCACGCCGTGGTGCGCGGCGTGCCGAAGCTCTCGGGCGCGGCGGTGCGGGCGCCCGACATCCGGGCCGGCGTGGCCTTGGTGCTGGCCGGGCTGGTGGCCGAGGGCACGACCGTCGTGAGCGGCGCGCACCACATCCGGCGCGGGTACGAGGACTTGGTGGCGTCGCTGCAAGGGCTGGGCGCCCGGGTGTCGCGGTCGTGAGCTCGTCGACGCCTTCGTCTTCGTCTTCGTCGCCGCCTGCTCGGGCGCCGTTGCCCACCGAGCCGGCGGCGCTGCTGGAGCTGGCCCGTTCGGGTGATCGGGTCGCACTGGCACGGCTCTTGTCGTACATCGAGCGCGGGGGTGAACTGGCGACGGCGGTGGCCGAGCTTGCCTACCGCGCCGACATCCCTTACACCGTGGGGTTGACCGGCGCGCCGGGGGCGGGGAAGTCGACGCTGACCGACGGGTTGATCACGGCGGTGCGCGGGGGATGGCCGGCGGTCGGAGGATCGGAAGGATCGGAGAAGGCGGCGGCGAAGGCGGCGGCGAAGGCGGCCGCGGAACCGGAATCGGTCCCACAGGTCGGGGTGCTGGCCGTCGACCCCACGTCTCCCTTCAGCGGCGGGGCGATCCTGGGCGACCGTGTCCGTATGAACCAGCATGCGCTCGATCCGACCGTCTTCATCCGCTCCATGGCGACGCGCGGGCACCTGGGGGGCCTGTCCCTCGCGGTGCCCGACGCGGTCCGGCTGCTCGGCGCGGCGGGCATCGGCGTCGTGATCGTCGAGACCGTCGGCGTCGGCCAGATGGAGGTGGAGATCGCGTCGGCCGCCGACACGACGGCCGTCGTGGTGACCCCGGGCTGGGGCGACTCGATGCAGGCCAGCAAGGCCGGCCTCCTCGAGGTCGCCGACGTCTTCGTCATCAACAAGGCCGACCGGCCGGGCGTGCGCGAGGCGCGGCGCGACCTCGAGCAGATGCTCGACCTGGCGCGGCCGGGCGCATGGCGCCCCGAGATCGTCGACACGACGGCCACGGCGGCCGAGGGCGTGCCGGAGCTCTGGGGTGCGGTGGCCCGCCACCGGGCCCACCTGTTGAGCTCGGGCCAACTGACCGTCCGGCGGGCCGACCGCCTGGCGCTCGAGTTGCGCCGGGTGCTGTTGGCGCGCACCGAGGTGAAGATCGACGAGCTGGTGGCGGGGGAGGAGTTCACCTCCTCGGTGAAGGCGCTGGTGGCGGGCGAGCTCGATCCCTACCAGGCGGCGGACCGGTTGCTCGCCGACTGAGCGGCCACGACGAACTCATCTGGTTCGTTCGCACCGTTCGCACCGTTCGTCCGCTGCGACTCCGGGGCGCGTCGGACTACTTCAGTTCGTGAACACGGCGATTGTCAGCAAGATCGCGTCGTAGAGGAAATGCGCCACGATCGGCCTCGTCAACCGGCCCCGCTTCTGGAACGAACGGGTCAGGAAGTACGCAACAGGGATCGTGGCCACGAACCCGATGCCGTAATAGACGTGATAGCTCGTCCGCAGCACGATCCCCAGGATCAGGGCGCCGGTCGGGGACCAGCCCAGCTGGCTCAGACGGGTCATGAGGTAGCCGTTCATGAGCACTTCCTCGGCGATGGCGGTCGTCGCCGAGATCATGAGGCCCCAGATCAGGTAGTAGTGCGGCACGTTGCCCACGGGCGTCGGCGCGTTGAGGCGTGAATCCCGGGTGAGCAGCGGCGACAAGACCAGGAGCAGCACGATCTCGCTGCCCCACGAGGCCGCGATGATGCCGATGGCGGGACCGATGTCGCTCCGCAAGCCGGGCCATCCGAGGCCGAGGACCTTCGGTCCTTGCCCGGTCCGCGTCAACAGCAGCAGAGCGAGCGGCACCACGCACGCGACCGCCAGGTAGGCGATCATGCCGATGATCATGTTCTCGAGCGGGTGGTCCGCGATCAGGACTTGGAACCGCTGGATGGTCCCGACGCCGGACACGTGTTGCGCGAAGAGCACGACCGCACCCGTCACGCCCGGCACGAGGAACGCGACCATCACGAAGACCGTCTCCCACCGCAGGTAGCGATGCGTCGGCTCGGCGAGCTCGACCTTGGTCACCTGCGGGCGCACGAAGTACATCGGCGGCGGTGGTGCTTGCACGGCCGGCTGCGCCTGCGCCTGCGCCTGCGCCTCGGCCTGCGGCCATGGGCTGCCGGCGGCGTACGTGTGCACTGTCCAGGCGGCGCCGTCCCAGAAGCGATAGGTGCCAGGCGAGCCGGAGGGGTCGGGGTACCAGCCCGCGGATGGCATCGGCCTCATGCTTGCATCTCGGTCAACCTTGGTTCGGTGACCCCGTCGGTCCGCCGGACCGGCTCCGGCGTGCCGGGGGCGGCCGGCCGACAGGACACACCGCGGTAGCGCAGCGCAGGTGTCGGCGAACCTTCGAGGACCGCCGCCGGGTCAGGTACGGTTCGCTGGTGGCCGAGACCTTCGTGACCGTGGAGCGCCGCCCCGACGGCGTGGCGCTCGTCCAATTGGACCGCCCGAAGGCGAACGCGCTGTCGGCAGCCGTGCTCGGGCAGTTGCAGGAAGCGGCCGCCGGGTTGATGGAGGACCCGCCGGGGGCGGTGGTGTTGTGGGGCGGCCGGCGGATCTTCGCCGCCGGCGCCGACATCGTCGAGCTCGAGAGCATCGGCGCGGAGGCGGTCGGACGGAACTTCGCCGCCGCGCTCGGCGTGCTGGCCGCCGTGCCGCGGGCGACCATTGCCGCGGTGAACGGCTTCGCGCTCGGCGGCGGTCTCGAGCTCGCGCTGGCGTGCGACTTCCGGGTGGGCGCCGAGGACTCGAGGTTCGGCGTGCCCGAGATCCTGCTCGGCGTCATCCCCGGCGGGGGCGGCACCCAGCGGCTGCCGCGCCTGGTCGGCTCGTCCCGGGCCAAGGAGATGATCATGACGGGCCGCCAGGTGCGCGCCGAGGAGGCGCTCGCCATCGGACTGGTCAACCGCGTGGCCGCGCCTGATTTCGTGCTCGACGCGGCGCTGACGTGGGCGGGCGAGCTCGCCGCGGGCCCCGTCGTGGCGCACGGCCTCGCCAAGAGCGCCGTGGACCGCGGGTTGGACAGGACGCTCGAGGACGGGCTGGCGATCGAGCGGGAGGCGTTCGCCGCCGCCTTCCGCACCGAGGACGCCGCCATCGGGATCCGCTCGTTCAGCGAGAACGGCCCCGGCAAAGCCACGTTCGTCGGGCGTTGAGGGTGGCCCGTTGAGCTCGCCGCCGATCCCGGTCAGCTCCGGCGAGAGCGCTTTCGACCCCTCGGTCCGTTGGTTCCAGCACGCCGTCTTCTACGAGGTCCTCATCCGGGGCTACAACGACGCCAACAACGACGGGACGGGTGACCTGCGGGGGTTGCGGGAGAAGCTCGACTACATCGAGTGGCTCGGCATCGACTGCATCTGGCTGCTGCCGTTCTATCCCTCGCCGATGCGCGACGGCGGCTACGACATCAGCGACTTCTTCAACGTCAGCCCTGACTACGGCAGCATCGGCGACCTGGTCGGCTTCCTGGAGGACGCGCACCGCCGCGGCATCCGCGTGATCGCCGACCTCGTCATGAACCACACCAGCGACGAGCACCCGTGGTTCAAGGAGTCGCGCTCCTCACGGGACAACGCCAAGGCGGACTGGTACGTCTGGAACGACGACGACCAGAAGTGGCCCGACGCCCGTGTCGTCTTCACCGACGTCGAGCGTTCCAACTGGACCTGGGACGACAACCGCCAGCAGTACTACTGGCACCGCTTTTTCCACCACCAGCCGGATCTCAACTACGACAATCCCGAGGTGGCCGACACGATGATCGACCTCGTGCGGTTCTGGCTGGACCTCGGGTTCGACGGGTTCCGCTTGGACGCGGTTCCGTACCTCTACCAGCGTGACGGGACGTCGGGCGAGCACCTCCCCGAGACCCACGCCTTCATCAAGCGGATCCGCAAGCAGATCGACGCCGACTACCCCGGCCGCATCCTCCTGGCCGAGGCGAACGGCTGGCCGAGCGACGTGGCCGACTACTTCGGCGACGGCGACGAGTGCCACCTCTGCTTCCATTTCCCGCTCATGCCCAGGTTGTTCATGGCAGTGCGGCGCGAACAGCGCTACCCGATCACCGAGATCCTGGCGCAGACGCCGGTCATCGACGACGGCAGCCAGTGGGCCATTTTCCTGCGCAACCACGACGAGCTCACGCTCGAACAGGTCAGCGAGGAGGAGCGCGACTACCTCATCGCCGAATACGCCAAGGACCCCCGGATGAAGCGCCACATGGGGATTGGCCGGCGGCTTGCCCCGTTGCTCGACAACGACCGGCGTACCGCCGAGCTCCTGTACGCGCTGATCCTCTCGCTGCCGGGCAGTCCCGTCATCTACTACGGCGACGAGCTGTTGTTGGGCGACAACATCTATCTCGGCGACCGTGACTCGGTGCGCACGCCGATGCAGTGGTCGCCCGACCGCAACGGTGGCTTCTCGCAGGCCGACTTCGCGCAGCTCTACCTTCCGCCGTTGATGGACCCGGTGTACGGCTTCACGGCCCTGAACGTGGAGGCGCAGCTGCGCAATCCTGGCTCCTTCCTCCACTGGCTGCGGCGCCTGCTGACGGAACGGCGGGCCCTCCCCGTGATGGGCGTCGGCGAGATGGAGGTGCTGCCCTGCGCCAACCCCTCCGTGTTGGCCTACGTGCGCTCGGGGGACGTGGCGGACATCCTCACCGCGCCGCCGGCGAAGAGCCTGGCGGTCTCGGTCGACCAGTCGATCGACGAGCTCGACTGGGCCCGCTCGGCCGTGCTGGCCCGCACGGTCCCCGCCGGCAACGAGAGCGACGCCGACGAGGTGGTGCGTCGGCACCAGGCCGTCCTCTGCGTCCACAACCTCAGCCGCTTTGCCCAGCCCGCTGAGCTGGCGCTGGCCAAGTGGGCCGGCTCCACCCCCTACGAAGTGCTCGGACGCGTCCCGTTCCCGGTCATCACCGAGGAGCCGTACACGATCACGCTGCCGCCCTACGGTTTCTTGTGGTTCGATCTGGTACCCGAGGAGAGACCGGTACAGGAATGACGGAAGAGCGCGACCAGGCGCTGCGCACGCTCATTGCGGCGTGGTTGGAGCTCCGCCAGGTCGCGCCGCAATCGGCGCCCGTGATCGTGCGCGCCGAAGTCCTGCGGGCCGGGCGCCCGGGCCTGCTCGACATCGTGGCGGAGGTCGATGGCCGCCTGGCCCACTTCGTTGTCGGCCTACGTGGTGTCGCGGACGAGCAGCACTTTCTGCGCGCGGGGGAGGAGGCCGCCCTCGGCCTGCTCGACGACGACGCCGGCCTCGCGGTGTGCACCGACGCGCTACGTGACGCACAGCTGGGGCCGCTGTTGCTGGCGACGGTCCGCGGCGTGGAGACACGTCCCGGCCCGGTCGCGGTGTTGCGCGACGATACCGACGCCACCGTCCTCGACTGCGGGGACCGCGGCGACCTGCTGGTCTTCCCGTGGCTCGCCGACGCGCCGCGAGCCGACGTCGACTTCATGATGGGGATCGAGGAAGCGGGGTTCAACCACGTGGCGGCACCGCTCGTGCGCTGGGTCTGGGAAGGCCGAGATCTCGGGGTCGTGCAGGAGCCGCTGGCCGACCGTTCGGGCGGCTGGGCCCTCGCGCTGACGTCGTTGCGCGACTTCTACGCGTCCGGCGGCACCCCCGAGGCGGCGGGCGGCGACTTCGGCAGCGAGGCGCGCGCACTCGGCGTCATGACCGCGCGGCTGCACCTGGCGCTGGACCGGGCCTTCCTTCGCCACCACGAGCAGGTGGTCGACTGGGTAGACGAGGCCGAGGCTGCGATCGCCGCGGCGGACGCCGAGCTGTTGGAGGCCCCGGGTGTGCCCGACCTCGTCAAGTTCCTCCGCGAGGCCGACCTCCGCTTGCCCGTGCTGCGGACCCACGGCGACCTGCAGCTCGAGCGGACGGCGCGCACGGACCAGGGGTGGGTGGTGTGCGACTGCCGCCCGGGCGGCGTGCTGGCGGGCGAGACGGCGCCGGGACGTCGGACCCCACTGGCCGACGTGGCCGACATGCTGTGGTCGTTCCACCGGGCCTCGATCACGGCCGCGGCCGAACGCGACCCGGCCGGCCGCCTCGGGCTCGAATCACTCGGACAGGCCTGGGAGGCGCGGAACCGCCGCGCCTTCATGACCGGCTATTTGAACGCGCCGGGCATCGGCGGCTTGGTCGGGCCGGACCGCGACCTGACCCGGCGGCTCGTGTCGTTCCTGGAGCTGGCCCGGTCGGTGCGCCAACCGGCCTGAGACCCTCGAGACCGGCACCCGGTCTCTCTTGACGCCGTATATGGCCCGAGCAGCGGGGGCCGCGGTCGGGTGTATATGACGCTGATGGCTCGCATATACACACGGACCATCGTGTGCCATGTCCGTCGCAAATACGGTCTCCGACGAAACCCCGGGTTAATCGCACATACGGGCGCGAACGAGACACTGGGCCCCGACCGTTTCGGCCTGAGTGGGTCATGATCCGGCGCGGCCGCGCCAGCCAGATGTGGGTACGTCGACCGCCTTCAGGCCCCAGGAGGGGACGAAAACCTAGACCGGCACCGCCTCAGAAGGCACCCGCAACTTCTCGGCCGCCTCCTCGGGCGAAATCACGTTGATGGCGACGCCGGTGCCGAGCTCGAACCCGGCCGTGGTCGTCGCCTTCGGCCAGATATGGGCGTGCCAGTGGTACGGCTCACCCACCCGGTACGGCGCCGAGTGGAACACGATGTTGTAGGCGACGTCACCCACGGACTCACGCAGCTGCATGAGGACACGACGGATCGATTCGCCCACGGCGATGAGGTCCTCGGTCGGGCTGCGGTGCAAATGCGGGTTGTGTTCGCGGGGCATGACGAGCATTTCGTATGGGACCGCGCTCCAGAACGGGCACACCACCACGACACGCTCGTTGGCGTAGATGACCCGCGTTTCCGAGTCCTCCTCGGCGTCGATGGTCGTGCACAGCAGGCACGACCCGACGAAACGGGCGAAGCGAGCCTGCTCCTCCGCCAGCTCACGGGGGATGAACGACATCCCGAGCAGCTGCCCGTGCGGGTGCTCAAGGGAGGCGCCCGCCTCCCGACCCGAGTTGACGATCGCCTGGGTGTAGCGCAGGTTCGGCTGCGACGCGTGCTCCTCCAAGCGGTCCCGGAGCGCGGCCATCACGAGCTCGACCTGCTCTTGGCTCAACTCACCCAGCGTCGCCCCGTGCTCGGGGGAGAAGATCAGGATCTCGTGGATGCCGCCGGCGGTGGCTTGGGTGAAGACGGGGCCGCGGTTGGCGACCACGAACGGCTCGTCGCCCTCGAACGCGGGATACAGGTTGGGCACGACCCGCACGAGCCAGCGCCCGGTCGGCCCGTAGGTCTCGAGCGCCGGCGGAGTGTCCTCTTCGTTGCCCGGGCAGAAGGGGCAGGGCCGCCCAAGCTGGTCGGACAGCTCGGGGGAGCGGGTCACGAACGAGTAGGGCCGCTCGGAGCGGCCCGGGTTCACGACGACCCAACGGCCCGACAACGGATCGAGGCGCAGCTGGTTCATTCGGACACTCTCGTAGGCGCCACCTGGGTCACCGACATCGCAAATAGCCTCATGGTCTCGTTCACCCTTACACCTCTACGGTACAGGTTTCGATGCCTACTCCGGCATCACCGTCGCGGGGCCGTCACCGGACGCCAGCCGGGCCGGGCACCGCAAAGGAGAACAGGTCGGGCATGCACAACCAGCCGAGCGGCGCGGCATTCGACGTGGTGCTGCTGCTCCACGTGGCCTGCGTCGTGGTCGGGATCGTGACCATCGCTACCGCCGCTGCGACGGCCCGCCGGCTGGGTCGCCTCGCCCTCGCCGCAGCCCCGCTGCCCGAGCCCCTCCGGCGCTACTTCCGTCCCGGTGTCAACTGGGCGGGGCGGACGATCTATGGGATCCCCGTGTTCGGCTTCGCGCTGCTCGGCATGAGCAAAGGCGCATATTCGCTGACCGACGCATGGGTGCTGATCGGCATGGTCCTCTTCGTCGCCGTGGCGCTGCTCGCCGAGGGTGTCCTGTGGCCCGCCGAGCGGCGTCTGCAGCAGGCCGTCGCGGCGACCGGGACCCCCGTCGCCGGGACCCTATCCCTCCCACCGCCGGTCAAATCCGGAGCCGTAACGACCGACGCCGCCCGCATGGAGCGGGCGGCGTCGGGTGCCTTGGTTCTGTTGGTGGCGGCGACCGTGCTGATGATCGCCCAGCCCTGACTGCATCAGCGGGTCAGCAGATGGTGGCGATGATCTGGCCCCATCCTTGGTGGCCCGGGTTGCCCGCGTAGCCGGGCTGCACCTGCACGACGACGAGGTGCTTGACGTCGCCGAGCTCGGTGGAGCCCGATTGTGTGATCGTCGAGCCCACGATGACGACCATGTTCACGGGAATTGTCGCCGGCGGATGCGAGCTGTTGCCCGGGTCCGACGTCCAGTTCGGCGTGGGGCAAGTGAGCTGTGGCGCGCTGTCGATGTAGCCCTTCATGGACGCCGGGGCGTTGACGACACCGCTGAACGAGTTGTTCTTCCAATACTGTGAGCCCCAGAAGTTGACGGTGGTGCCGTTGATCGGGCTACCGGTGGCCGTCCCGTCTGCCGTCAGGTTGCCCACCACGAAGTCGCCGGTTCCAGGCAGGGAGGCCGTTGTCTCGGTGGCCGAGCTGCTCGAGGACTTGTAGTAGGAGTTACCGCCGAACGTCACGGTGACCAACGATGAACCGGACACCTGGTTCGGGTTCGTGATCGTGCAGCTCACGACGCCGGTCGCCGATGCGATGCCGGTGCAGCTCTGCGCCGTGCTCCCACTGCCTAGTGTCAGGGTGACGGGTAGGCCGCTCGGTCCGCTGCCACCCGTCGTGGTCACCTTGGCCGACAGGGTGATGGGCATGCCATTCACCGCGATCGTCGGGCTGGTGTTGGTGATCGTGGTCGGCGCCGTGGTCTCGACGAAGGTGCTCGACCCGTTGCTGGGCAGCAGCGCGGGGCCCGTCGCCGTCGAGGGATTGCCCCCGTAAGAACCCGAGAGCGGATACGAGCCCGCGGGTTCGTTCGGCGTGATGGAGCAGCTCGCCTGGCCGTTGGCACCGGTGACCGCCGTGCACGTCTGCGATCCGTTGAGCGTGAGCGTTACCGTTTGACCGGCGATGGGTTGTCCCGTCACCGCGTTGGTCAGCGTGCCCGTCACAGTCGTCGCGCCACCGTATTGCCCGGTGGTCGAGCTGACCGTTAGCGTCGTCGGTGACTGGACACTTGCCGGCGTGCTGGTCGAGGACGGCTGGTAGAAGTTGTTCCCGCTGACGCTGGTGTTAATTGTGACCGTCCCAGAGGTCTGGTTGACGTTAGGCACGGTGCAGTTGACGGTGCCGTTCGCCGCGCTCGTTCCTGTGCAGCTCTGGGAGCCGACCGTGAACGTGACAGTCTCCCCGGCCACCGGCGTGCCCGCCGTGGGCTCGCTCGAGGTGACGACGCCGCTCAAGGTGACCGGCTGGCCGTTGGTCAGCTGGGTCGGGCCGGTGTAGACGACCGTGGTCGGAGCCTTGGTCTCGGTGAACGTGGTCGTCGAGCTGGTCGGCAGCAGCTGCGGCGTGGTCGAGTTGTCGCCGGGGAAGTTCCCCGTCAGCGTGTAGCTCCCGGCCGGCTCGGTGGGCGTGACGTTGCACGTGGCGACGCCCTGCGCGTTCGTCGTGGCGGTGCACGGTGGCGCGCCGGTGACTGTCAGCGTGACCGGCTCACCCGGGACGGGCAGGCCCGTGTAGGTGTTGGTCAGTGTCGCCGACACCGGAGTCGAGCCGTTGTAGACGCCCGAGGTCGGGTTGACCGTCAGCTTCGTTCCCTCGGGCAGGTTCACCGTCGAGGCGGCGTTCGCCGTCAGGTAGTACGAGTCGCTCGTGAAGGTGTCGGTCACCGGGATCGGCCCCTGTGGCTGGCTGACCGAGGTGATGGTGCAGCTCGCGGTCCCCGTTGCGTCGGTGACCCCAGAGCACGTCTGGGCCGAGCCGCCCGAGCCGAGCTGGAAGGCAACCGTGCGGCCGGCGATGGGTGCCCCGAGGCCCGAGTCGCCGTCGGTGTCGGGGGCCGTGCTCTCGCTGGTGAGCACGCCAGAGAGCGTGAGCGGCTGGCCGTTCTGTGCAACCGTCGGTCCGGTGTAGGTCAGCGTCGTCTCCTCCAAGGTGACGACGAAGTTCGACGACGCGGTCGAGGCCATCAGCTCGAGCGGCTGGCCGGCGTCGCCGCCGAAGCTCCCGGTCAGCAGATATGTGCCCGCCGTCTCGCTGGGCGTGATGGTGCACGAGGCGGTGCCGGTGGCATCGGTCGGCACCGTCGTGGTGCACGTGTCCGTGCCGTTGAGGCTCAAGGTGAGCTTCTCGCCCACGATCGGTGCCGTGGTCAACGTGTCGGTCAGAGTGCCCGAAACGGTGGTCGCGTCGCCGTAGTCGGCAGGCCCGCCCTTAACCGACAAGCTCGTGGGCTCGGTGACGACAACCGGCACTGGCGTGGGCAGGCTCGCCGGTGCCTGGAAGTCGCTGCCCGTGTAGTCGGCGGTCACGGTGACGTTGCTCACGGTCTGGGCGACGGTCGGGATGGTGCAGCTGACGGTCCCATCGGGCTGGGTCATGCCGTTGCAGGACTGGGTGCCGAGGTCGATCGTCACGGGCTGGCCGTTCAGCGGTGTCCCGGTGGACGGCTCGTCGGTGGTGAGGTTCGCCGTCAGGGTGACCGGCTGTCCGTTCTCCGCCGTCGTCGGCCCGGTGTAGACGAGCGTGGTGGTGTCGGGAGTGATCGTGACCGGGCTCGAACTGCCGCTCTGTCCGAGCGAGGTGTCACCCGAGAACGAGTCGGTGAGTGTGTACGTCGTCGCAGGCACGATCGGTGTGATGTCACACGAGGCCACGCCGTTGCTGCCCGTGGGCGGAGAGGTGCACGACTCGGCGCTGTTGTTATTGAGGGTGAAGGTCACCGGCTCACCCGAGATCGGGTTGCCCGAGGAATCGGTCAGGGTGGCGGACACCGGTGTCGGCGTGTCGAAGGAGAAGGGGCCCGTCGCCTGGGGCGGCGACAGGTTGGTCACCGTCTGGGGGGTGATCGTCGGTTGCGTGGCCGCCATGAGCTGGCCGTCCACCGTGAGCCCGAACAGAAGGCCGGGGCTGCCGGTCGCAAAGCTCTGCAGAACGTTGCCCGTGCCGAGGTCGATGTGCCAGACGTCGCCCGATTGGGCGTCGCCCGTCCAGAAAGAGGTCCCGTTGGGATCGACGCTGACGGCGAAGAGGAGGCCCTGGCAGGGCGCTCCCCCTTGAGGCGGCGCCGGGAGAGACCCGCAGGAGTAAGTCTGGATCACGTTGCCGCTCGGGTCCAACAGCAGCACCGCACTGGAGTCTGCGACGAGCACGTCATTGTTGGCCAGGATCTTGAGCTGGTACGCGCTCGCCCCGGGGAGGGGGGCCTGGTTGAAGTCGGGCGAAGTCGCGGAGCCCTGGGTGTTGTAGACACCTTGCTGACCCGTGCACTTATCGAAGCTGTAGATGTCATGGCCTTCTGAGGTGTAATAGAAGGTGCACTGGTCGCTCGCCAGGTCGATCCAGTCGTCGCCGAAGAGCTCGGTGGCAAGGGGGCCGATGTCGGCCATGCGCTGCCCGGTCGGCGAGAACTCGGCGATGTAATTCGTCGACTGCTGGCCCACGTAGAGATTGCCGCTTTTGTCGAACACGAGCGACTCGGGGTTCGTCAGGCCGGTGGCGAACTGTCCCATCGGCGCACCGCTCGACGAGAACTTGCTGATCGAACCGTTGGAGTCGTCGGTCACATAGAAGTTGTTGTAGTTGTCGAAGACGCTGCCCGTGGTGAATGTGGGAAATCCATTCGAGTCCAACTGCGGTGTGCTGTCGACGAGCGGCGGCGGGAGCGCGGCACCTGAACTCCCGTCATAGACGTTGACGGTGGAGAACCCCACCGAGGCAAACACCTGATCGTATGCGAAGGTGGTGTCGGCGTGTGCCGCGCCACCCGGCGTCATTACGAGGGTCACGGCGGCCAACAAAAGCGTCGCCAGGACGACTGCAACGCACCGCGCACTTCTGGCCGCCAGGTCGCCCAGCGCCGCCCCGCCGTCGACCGTCCAATACAGGCCTGCGTTGGACCTCTCGGTCTCTCGAGCCTTCGACGTTCTCATGTCCCCTCCAACAGCGTCACCGCGCCCTGCGTGGTGACCCCCTCGTGCACGAACCTCTGGCGGAATCGTGCGGACAGAGGTCGGGCTCCGAAGTCCAGCCTCTGTGCTCTCCATGTCACGCCGGATGCAATCTTCGGACGCACTTGTAGGTGTCGGAGGGACTTCGGAGACGAAAGAGGGCCAAATGGACTACCCGGTCACCGCGCCGGCGACAATTGCCGAAGCGTTGCTAGGTGAGTGGGGAACCGTTGATATCCGCTTCGGTCGACGGATCCCGAGGCTGCAGGGTCAGCGGCCGCCACCCCCACACGGGTTCCTGCCGCCGCCGCCGTTAGGTGGAGTGCTGCCTCCGCCCCAGCCGTAGCCGCCACCGCCCGAACCGCCACCGCCCGAACCGCCGCCGCCCGAACCGCCACCTCCGCAAGATCCACTGATCTTGACGATGGCGGACGTCGAGGACGACAGGTAGTACGAGTTCCCGGCGTAGCTGACAGTAACCGTGGCGGATCCCTGGATCTGGCTGACCGTGAGAGTGCACGAGGCGTTGCCGGACGAGTTGGTGGTGGCCGTGCAGGTCTGAGCCGAAGATCCCGAGCCCAGCGTCATCACGACCGGCTGTCCCGAGAGCGGGACCCCGTTCGAGGTCAGCTGGGAGCTAAGCGTGATCGACTGTCCCTGGTTCGCGCTCGTGGCGCCGGTGTAGGTCACGGTGGTCGGCATCTTGGTCACGACGAAGTTGTTCGAGCCGCTGCTGGCGAACATCGCAATCGGTCCGCAGCCACAGTGTCCGGAGCTCGCCGATGCTCCCCCGAACGAGCCCGTGATCGTGTAGGTTCCGAGTGGCTCGTTGGGTGTGACGCTGCATGACCCGACGCCGTAGTAGTTCGTGGTGGCGGCGCACGACTGCGACCCGTTCAGCGTCAGCGTGATGCTTTGTCCGCTAATCACCTGGCCCGTAAGGGCGTTGGTCAACGTGCCCGAAAGCGTTGCTGCCTGACCGGTCGCACCGCTGACGGCAGAGACCGAAAGGTTGGTCGGAGTCCCCAGGGCCAGGCTGCCCGACGTGGTGGACGTCAGATAGAACGAGTTCCCGGCGTATTTGACGGTGATCGGGACGGTCGACAGCGAGCAGGGCTGCTGGTTGACCTTGGCGATCGTGCAGCTGGCTTGGCCGGCCGCGTTGGTCGTGCCCGTGCAGCTCTGGGCGGAAGAGCCCGAGCCGATCGTGAACGTGACAGTCTCCCCGGCCACCGGCGTGCCCGCCGTGGGCTCGCTCGAGGTGACGACGCCGCTCAAGGTGACCGGCTGGCCGTTGGTCAGCTGGGTCGGGCCGGTGTAGACGACCGTGGTCGGAGCCTTGGTCTCGGTGAACGTGGTCGTCGAGCTGGTCGGCAGCAGCTGCGGCGTGGTCGAGTTGTCGCCGGGGAAGTTCCCCGTCAGCGTGTAGCTCCCGGCCGGCTCGGTGGGCGTGACGTTGCACGTGGCGACGCCCTGCGCGTTCGTCGTGGCGGTGCACGGTGGCGCGCCGGTGACTGTCAGCGTGACCGGCTCACCCGGGACGGGCAGGCCCGTGTAGGTGTTGGTCAGTGTCGCCGACACCGGAGTCGAGCCGTTGTAGACGCCCGAGGTCGGGTTGACCGTCAGCTTCGTTCCCTCGGGCAGGTTCACCGTCGAGGCGGCGTTCGCCGTCAGGTAGTACGAGTCGCTCGTGAAGGTGTCGGTCACCGGGATCGGCCCCTGTGGCTGGCTGACCGAGGTGATGGTGCAGCTCGCGGTCCCCGTTGCGTCGGTGACCCCAGAGCACGTCTGGGCCGAGCCGCCCGAGCCGAGCTGGAAGGCAACCGTGCGGCCGGCGATGGGTGCCCCGAGGCCCGAGTCGCCGTCGGTGTCGGGGGCCGTGCTCTCGCTGGTGAGCACGCCAGAGAGCGTGAGCGGCTGGCCGTTCTGTGCAACCGTCGGTCCGGTGTAGGTCAGCGTCGTCTCCTCCAAGGTGACGACGAAGTTCGACGACGCGGTCGAGGCCATCAGCTCGAGCGGCTGGCCGGCGTCGCCGCCGAAGCTCCCCGTCAGCAGATATGTGCCCGCCGTCTCGCTGGGCGTGATGGTGCACGAGGCGGTGCCGGTGGCATCGGTCGGCACCGTCGTGGTGCACGTGTCCGTGCCGTTGAGGCTCAAGGTGAGCTTCTCGCCCACGATCGGTGCCGTGGTCAACGTGTCGGTCAGAGTGCCCGAAACGGTGGTCGCGTCGCCGTAGTCGGCAGGCCCGCCCTTAACCGACAAGCTCGTGGGCTCGGTGACGACAACCGGCACTGGCGTGGGCAGGCTCGCCGGTGCCTGGAAGTCGCTACCCGTGTAGTCGGCGGTCACGGTGACGTTGCTCACGGTCTGGGCGACGGTCGGGATGGTGCAGCTGACGGTGCCGTCGGGCTGGGTCATGCCGTTGCAGGACTGGGCGCCGAGGTTGATCGTCACGAGCTGGCCGTTCAGCGGTGTCCCCGCCGAAGGGTTGTCGGTGGTCAGGGTGGCGGTGAGGGTGACCGGTTGTCCGTTCACCGCCGTCGTCGGCCCGGTGTAGACGAGCGTGGTGGTGTCGGGAGTGATCGTGACGGGGTTCGAGTTGCCGCTCTGTCCGAGCGATGTCGACGTCGAGGTGTCACCCGAGAATGACGCCGTGAGTGTGTAGCTTGCCGCAGGCACGGTCGGTGTGATGTCACACGAGGCCACGCCGTTGCTGCCCGTGGGCGGAGAGGTGCACGACTCGGCGCTGTCGCCGTTGAGGGTGAAGGTGACAGGTTCTCCCGAGATCGGGTTGCCCGAGGAATCGGTCAGGGTGGCGGACACCGGTGTCGGCGTGTCGAAGGAGAAGGTGCCCGACGTCTGGGGCGGCGACAGGTTCGTCACCGTCTGGGTGGTGATGGTCGGCGAGGTGGCTGCCATGAGCTGGCCGTCCACGGTGAGCCCGAACAGAAGGCCGGGGCTGCCTGTCGCGAAGCTCCGCAGAACGTTGCCCGTTCCCAGGTCGATGTGCCAGACGTCGCCCGATTGGGCGTCGCCCGTCCAGAAAGAGGTCCCGTTGGGATCGACGCTCACCGCGAAGAGGAGGCCCTGGCAGGGCGCTCCGCCTTGAGGCGTCGGGAGCGACGCACAGGAGTAGGTCTGGATCACGTTGCCGCTCGGGTCCAAGAGCAGCACCGCACTGGAGTCTGCGACGAGCACGTCATTGTTGGCCAGGATCTTGAGCTGGTACGCGCCTGCCCCGGGGAGAGGGGTTTGGTTGAAGTTCGACAACTGGCTGGGCGGATTGGTGCACTTGTCGTATCGCATGACGTTGGTGCCTTCTGAGGTGTAATAGAAGGTGCACTGATCGCTCGAGAGGTCGATCCAGTCGTCGCCGAAGAGGTCGCTGTTGAGGGGGCCGATGTCGGCCATCCGCTGCCCAGACGGCGAGAACTCGGCGATGTAGGGAGTCGACTGCTGGCCCACGTAGAGGTTGCCGCTGCTGTCGAACACGAGTGACTCGGGGTTCGTCAGGCCGGTGGCGAACTGTCCCATCGGCGCACCACTCGATGAGAACTCGCTGATGGAACCGTTGGAGTCGTCGGTCACATAGAAGTTGTTGTGGCTGTCGAAAACGCTGCCCGTGGTGAAGGTGGGAAATCCATTCGAGTCCAACTGCGGCGTGCTGTCGACGAGCGGCGGCGGGAGCAGGCTGCCCGAACTCCCGTCATAGACGTTGACGGTAGAGAAGCCCACCGAGGCGAACACCTGCCCGGACGCAAAGGTCGATGAGGCGCCGGCTTTGGCGGCAGGGCTCACCACGAGAGCCGCAGCTGCGAACAAGAAGGTGATCAACATGGCCGTCAAGACGCGACGCCCCATCACCATCGGTGTGCGGATCGTCGCCAAGCTCTCGCCGGCTTTTCCTGCGGTGACATCCCGCCCGCTGGTTTCCATTGTCTGTGGCCCTCCGAAGTCCCTGTCCTGCGGCTCCCTTCGTCCAGGAGCGGTAACACTGTCTCCGAATTGGTGTCGGAGGAACCCGAAAGAACCGAGAGGGCCGAAAGGACTACGCGGTCATGGCGGCGGCGACAATTGCCCTTACGTTGTCCCAGTCGCCGGACCGCAGGTGGTCGAGGAGGGGACCGTTGAAAAGTGCCGTCCAGTCAACCGAATTGCTCGGGCGGCCAGCGCGCTTCAGTTGTTCCCGTGCCTCGCCGACCAACGCAGCGAGGGCCCCGACGTGGTCCGGACACTCTGCAGCCAGACGGTCCCGTAGCCAGGAGGCGAAGGCAGGGCTCAGCCCACCGGTCGACACGGCCACGGTCACGGCGCCGTCGCGAAACACCGCCGGGAGGATGAAGGAGGAATGGGCACGGTCGTCTGCACTATTGACCCAGACACCCGCAGACTCGGCGTCGGCGTGGACGGCACCGTCGACGTCGGGCCGGCCCGTTGCGCTCACCACGAGCCGGAAGTCGCTGGCGTCGCCGCTGGCGTAGGCGCGATGCTCGACTGCCTGGAGTTGGCCGGAGAGCTCCTCCATCTCCGGGGCGAGCGACGGGGCGATCACGGTCACGAGCGCACCGCACTCGAGGAGGGTGCGGGCCTTGCGGGCCGCGACGCGTCCGCCCCCGACCACGAGACAGGCGCGCCCGGAGACGTCGAGCGATACAGGGTAGAAAGCGATGGGAGGCGGTCCCGCGTCAGTCATGGAGCCGCGGGGGACCGATCATGCCCGCCGCGATCGTTGCAAAGGTCTGATCATCGATCAGGACGAAGCTCCCGGTAATCCGGTCCGTCGCATATTGGTCGACGGCGAGCGGCGTGGCGGTGCGCAAGCGGACCACGCCAATGTCGTTCTCGCGCAGCTCGCTCGCCCCGGTCACCCTTAACTCGTTGACGTCGAACAGGCCCGTCACGCCCTCGACGACGACCGGCGTCACCCGGGTGGTGTGCTTGAGCTGCAAGCGGTCGCCCGCCTGCAGCGGTCGCTCCTGGAACCAGCACACGGTGGCCTCGAACGTGTCGGTGACTTTAGGCGGGTCCTCGGCGGCCGCAATGAGGTCGCCGCGGGAGACGTCGAGGTGGTCGCCCAAGCGGACCGACACCGACAGGCCCACCTCGGCGCGCTGGAGCGGCCCGTCCGCCGTTTCGATTCCTCGCACCGTGGTCGGGCTGCCTCCGGGGAGCACGATCACCTGGTCCCCTACACGCAGGGGCCCGCCGTTCACCATGCCCGCGTAGGTGCGCCCGCCGCCCGGCTGGCGGAGCACCCATTGGACGGGCAATCGCGCACCGCTCCCTCGGTGGATCCCGTGCTGGGAGGCCCACCCGCCCGCCTGGGCCGATTCGAGCGCATCGAGCACGGTCGGCCCGTCGTACCACCTGGCTGCCTCTGAGCGCTCGACCACGTTGTCGCCGTGGAGGGCCGAGATAGGGATCACAATGCATGACGCGACCCCGAGCCGGTGGGCGAGCGCATCCATCTCGTCGGCGATGCTCTGATAGGCCGATCGGTCCCATTCGACCAGGTCCATCTTGTTGGCGCAGACCACGAGTTGATCGACGCCGAGGAGCGCGGCGATGCAGATGTGCCGCCGAGACTGCTCGCGCAGCCCGGACGTCGCGTCGACGAGGACCAAGGCGAGGTCGGCCGTCGAGGCGCCGGTCGCCATGTTGCGCGTGTACTGCACGTGACCGGGACAGTCGGCGATGACGAACTTCCGGTGTGGCGTGGCCGCATACCGGTACGCCACGTCGATGGTGATGCCCTGCTCGCGCTCGGCGCGCAGGCCGTCCGTCACGAACGAGAGGTCGACCTCACCGAGTCCCCGGCGTTCGGACGCCGTCTCGATCGCCGCAACCTGGTCGTCGAAGAGCTGGCGGGTGTCGTAGAGGAGGCGGCCGATGAGCGTGCTCTTGCCGTCGTCGACAGATCCGACGGTTGCGAACCGGAGGAGGTCCATCGTGTCGACGCCGATCCCGGCGCCGCCGGCCGGCAGCGAGCCGGGCAACGTCGTCATCGACTTAGAAGTAGCCCTCGCGCTTGCGATCTTCCATCGCTGTCTCGGAGAACCTGTCGTCGGCCCGTGTGGCGCCACGTTCCGAGATGCGCGAGGACGACACCTCCCGGATGATCTCCTCGACCGTGTCAGCCTCGGAGCGGACGGCACCGGTGCATGTGGCATCGCCGACGGTGCGGAAGCGGACTGTCTCCTTGCGGACCTCTTCGCCGTCGCGGGGTGTGACCCACTCGCTCAACGCGAGCAGCATGCCGTCGCGCTCGACGACTTCGCGCTCGTGCGCGTAATAGATGGACGGAAGCTCGATCTGCTCCCGCCGGATGTACTGCCAGATGTCGAGCTCGGTCCAGTCCGACAACGGGAAGGCGCGCAGATGCTCACCGGGCCGGACGGTGCCCTGGTACAGCTGCCACAACTCGGGCCGCTGGCGCTTGGGATCCCACTGCCCGAACGAGTCCCGGAACGAGAGCACCCGCTCCTTGGCGCGTGCCTTGTCCTCGTCCCGTCGCGCACCGCCGAAGGCGGCATCGAACCCGTTGGCGTTGATGGCATCGAGCAGGGTCGTCGTCTGCAGGCGGTTCCGCGAGGCGCCCTCACCGGGATCGGCGACGCGGCCCTGGTCGATCGAGTCCTGCACCGCGGCGACCACGAGGCGAGCGCCTTCAGCCTCGACCTGCGCGTCGCGATAGTGGAGCACCTCGGCGAAGTTGTGCCCGGTGTCGACGTGGAGCACTGGGAAGGGGATCCGGCCCGGCCGGAAGGCCTTGGAGGCCAGGTGGAGCAGGACCGCCGAGTCCTTGCCGCCACTGAAGAGGAGGACAGGCCGCTCCGACTCCGCGGCCACTTCGCGGATGATGAAGACGGCCAGCGACTCCAGGAGATCCAGGTGGCCGAGGGGGTGCTCCACCGGCCTGACCAGGGCGGTCACCGACGCGCCGGACGAGGGCGTCGTCCGTGGCGTGTTGGCGCTGTCGGGTTGGGTACGGAGAGCGGCGGCGGTTTCCATGGGGCCTCTTCGAATCATGACCATTTTGGTCATGTATACTAATGCCCGCATTCGAGAATGCGTCAAGCGCCGGCAGCGGGCCCCGGGCGACGGCTCGATCGCTTCGGAGAACGTGAGGGTCGGTGACCGAAATCAGGGTAAGCGAGCAGCCGATGAGCACCGAAGACCTGGCCCTGGTGAGCAAGGAATTCGAGAAAGCGCCGGCGAGCACCGTCATCCGCTGGGCCGCAGGGGAATTCGGCGACTCCCTCGTGCTGGCCGCTTCGTTCGAGGACATCGTGCTCATCGACCTCGCGACCAAGGTCATACCGGACATAGAGGTTGTCTTCCTCGACACCGAAGCACACTTCCCCGAGACACTCGCGTTCGTCGAAGAGGTGCGGGCTCGCTACGACCTGAACCTGACCGTCACGAAGCCCGGACCGGAAGCGGCCGCCCACCCCTGTGGCAGCGCGCAGTGCTGCCAGTTCCGCAAGGTCGAGCCACTCAAGCGCGCCGTCGCGGGCAAGGCGGGATGGCTGACGTCGCTGAAGCGCTCCGACGGCCCTACGCGCGCCGATACGCCCATCGTCGGTTGGGACGCCAGCTTCGGCCTGGTCAAGGTCAACCCGCTCGCGACGTGGACCGACGACGACATCGCGTCGCATCTCGCCGATCACGACCTGCCGGTGCACCCACTCTGGTCGCAGGGCTATAGGTCAATCGGGTGCGCCCCGACGACCCGTCCGGTGGCGGACGGCGAGGAGGCGCGCGCCGGACGCTGGTCCGGTCTCGACAAGACCGAGTGTGGCCTGCACGTCTAGTGCCGCGCGACCTCGACAATCCCTACGGCATGGAATTCAGGGGCCGGCGTGACCGCGGCCTCAAGTTCGTGCGGCCGTATCGCAACATCGGCGAACTGAACTCGGTCGAACAGCTGAAGCTGGCGCGCCACCCGTTCGAAGTGGCCCAGGCGGTGATCGACACCTACTCCAAGCAGGGACCAGACTCCATCAACAAGGTGCCCGGCGAGCAGGAGCGCTTGAAGTGGGTTGGCATGTACCCCCAACGCCAGGGTGGCGACGCCTTCATGATGCGCATCAAGGTCCCGGGTGGGGTCATGACATCTGCGCAGGTGCGCGAGGTCGGAGTGGCGGCCGACGCGTTCGCCGAGGGCCCCGACGACAGCCCAGTGTTCGGGAACCGCTACGCCGACCTCACGACGCGCCAGGACATCCAGCTGCACTGGATCCGCATTGCCGACGTGCCCCGGATCTGGCAGCGCTTTTGGGAGGTCGGACTCACCACGGTGCAGGCGTGCGGGGACTCGGCGCGGAACGTGTGCTCCTGTCCCGTGTCGGGCATCGACGCGAAAGAAGTCGTCGAGGCCTACCCGGTGGCGCAGGCGATCTCCGCCTTCTTCACGGGCAACCGCGAATACGCCAACCTGCCCCGCAAGTGGAAAATCGCCATCTCGGGCTGCACCGAGGACTGCGCCCGGATCGAGATCAACGACGTCGGACTGTGGCCGGCGGAACAGGCCGACGGCACAGTGGGGTTCAACGTGCTCATCGGTGGCGGGCTCTCCGACGGCGAGCGGATGGCGTCGGACATCGACGTGTTCATCCGGCCCGACCAGGCTGTCGAGTTGTGCCGGGGTGTCGCCGTGGTGTTCGGCGAGCTGGGGAACCGTGAGAACCGGGGGCTGGCCCGGATGCGTTACTTGACCCAGGAATTGGGGCCGGAAGGTTTCCGCGCCGCGCTGGACGAGCGGACTAATTTCACGCTGGCACCGGCCGGCCGCGAACTGACCACGGCCTTCCGTGGTGACCACGTCGGCGTGCACCCGCAGAAGCAGGCGGGCCTGTTCTACGTCGGCTGCTGCGTGCCCGTGGGGCGCATGCACGGCATCGACCTGATCGACCTGGCGCGGTTGGCCGACACGTACGGCGACGGCGGCGTGCGCATCGGCACCGACCAGAACTTCATCGTCTCGGGCGTCCCCGAGGACCGGCTCGACGACCTGCTGGCCGAACCGCTCATGCAGACGTACTCGCCGTTCCCGGGCCCGTTCGAGCGCGGCGTCGTCGCATGCACGGGCTCAGAGTTCTGCCGCTTCGCGGTCGTCGAGACGAAGGAGCGGGCCGTCAAGTGGGCGCGCCAGCTGGACGCGCAGTTCTCGTCACCGCAGGAAGACGGCAACGGCACACCCACCGGCGCCCCCGCCGACGCCGGGGTGATCCGGATGCACTTCTCGGGTTGCTCCGCAGGGTGTGCGCAGCCGCAGATCGCGGACATCGGCTTCCGCGGCGATATCGCCCACGTTGCGGAGCACATCGAAGAGGCCGTCGACATAGGTCTCGGCGGCTCGCTCGGCCCGGACGCCGCGTTCATCGACTGGCTGGCCGGTGCGGTGCCTGTCGACCAGGTGCCCGACGCGCTCCGCCGCCTCGTTTCGAACTACCGCGAGAGCCGCCGTCCCGAGGAGCCCTTCTACCTCTGGGCCCGGCGCACCTCGCCGGCGGATCTGCAGACACTGCTGAGCGGCGCCACCGAGGCGGTGTCGTCGTGAAGCGCTACCGCCTCCGCGAGGAGATGAACGGCATCGCCGAGCCGCCGGGCAAGGTCTGGTTCTGGGAGCTCGAGGCGGGCGTGATCCACGCCGACCGCTGCATCCAGTGCGGGACGTGCGTGGCCGTCTGCCCCTCGAACTCCATCGGCATCGACGAGGACACCGACCTGCCCGAGCTGGTGAAGATGTGCACCGGATGCTCACTCTGCTGGGACTTCTGCCCGCGCGGCGGCCTCCGCTACGAGGCGCTCTGGCCGCCGTCGGCGGTCGAGGGCGGGGAAGACGCCGCGGTGCAGCCGGCGCAGGTCCGCTCCGACTCTTCGGATACCTATTTCAAGATCAGCGGCGGTCCGCCGGGGGACGGCCTCGGTGCGGTCGTCGAGTCGTACGCCGTGCGGGCCGGCGCGCAGAACGACGACGCGCAGGACGGTGGTGCCGTGAGCGCTCTCCTCATCGGGTTGCTCGCAGCCGGAGAGATCGACGGTGCCTTGGTGTCGAAGCCGAGCCCGGACCCGGACGAGCAATGGAAGGGCATCGCCACGATTGCGACAAGCCCAGAGGAGATCCGTGCCGCCTCGGGGAGCTTCTACAACCAGACGATGGCGCTGGCCGAGCTCGACCTTTCGCGCTACAGCCTGCCGCCGAAGCCGCGCATCGCGGTCGTCGGCACCCCCTGCGAAGTGCAGGGGCTACGGGCCATGCAGGCCCGGCGCTGGCCGACGGGCGCGCACCGGGTCGATGCGGTCGTGTTGTCGATTGCGCTCATGTGCACAAAGAACTTCGACTACGAGGCGCTGACGCTGCGCGAGCTGCGAGACAAGCGGGGCGTGGACCTCGATCGCGTCTCGAAGATGGACGTCATCCACGGCCGCATGATCGTCGAGTACCGCGACGGCGAACTGGCGGTGGACGAGCCCGTGAAGGACTTCCACGGCGCGGCGCTGAAAGGGTGCGACGAGTGCGCCGACTTCTTGGGCCGGTCTGCCGACATTTCCGTCGGGAGCGTCGGCTCCATGACGGGGTGGACCAGCGTGCTGATACGGACCGAACGGGGGCGGCTCGCCTTCCAGGCCGCCAGGTCAAAACTGGACGTGCGCGGCTTGGACGACCCGGCGGCCCTGCTCCGCCTCGATGCGCTGGACAAGAAGATTGCCAACCGCTCGTTGCAGCGCAAGCTCGACCCCGACGCGCCGCTCTTCATCGACTTCGAGGAGCACGTGCGCGCCTATGAGGGCACGGACCGCCAGCCCGTCTACTTCCGCCGTTGAGCGTGACCGTCGTCCCGGATCTGCACCTGCCGGACGAGCCGGTGGCTCGTGCCGAGGCCTGGACCCACGCCGTGGTCGGCGAGGGCCGCGACCTCGAGTCGGTCCTCACCGCGGCTGACGGCCTAGCCCCGTGGCTCTGGTCGCGCTGGCGGATTCTGGCCTCCGCCGGCATGAGCGAGGACGAGCTGGCACGCATCGTCGTCGGCTACCGGCGCGAGATCTGGCTCTGGCTGGCAGGCGAACGGACGTGGTCGCAGTGCTGCTCGGGCCTCATCGGGCGCATCGGCCGGCGTCTTGCGTCTGATCACCCCGTGGGGTGAGCGGCAGCCCCGTCGTCGCGCTACGCGGCGTGACGGTCCGGCGCGAGGGCGTGCCGGTCCTCGATGGGATCGACTGGCAAGTCAATCGGGACGAGCGCTGGGTGGTGCTCGGTC
Organism: uncultured Acidimicrobiaceae bacterium; assembly: GCA_963777485.1. Classification (GTDB taxonomy): domain Bacteria; phylum Actinomycetota; class Acidimicrobiia; order Acidimicrobiales; family RAAP-2; genus Bog-473. The sequence continues at coordinate 1,113,188 of CAVZQP010000002.1, forward strand.
CGAACGGTTCGGGCAAGACGACCATGCTGCAAGTGGCCGGGGCGCGGTTGTGGCCTACCTCGGGAAGCGTCGAGGTGTTGGGGTTTCAGCTTGGCCACGTCGACGTGCGCACGTTGCGCCCGCGGGTCGCGCTGGTCAGCGGTGCGGTGACGCGGCAGCTGCGCGCCGACGTCACGGCACGCGAAGTCGTCGCCAGTGGCCGCTACGGCGCCCTCGAAACGTGGTGGCACACCTACGGCGCAGCCGACTGGGAGAAGGCGGACGAGCTCCTCTCCCTGGGAGGTGTCGGTGCGATCGCCGCCCGGTCGTTCGGGGTGATCTCTGAAGGCGAACGCCAACAGGTGCTGCTGGCGCGCGCGCTGATGAGCAACCCCGAGCTCCTGCTGCTGGACGAGCCCTTCGCTGGGCTCGACCTGGGTGCCCGCGAACGCCTGCTCCTCCGGCTGCGGATGCTGGCCTCGGACGCCGGGAGCCCTCCGGTCGTCCTGGTGACGCACCATTGCGAGGAGATCCCGCCCGGATTCACCCATGGCGGTCTCATGCGGGCCGGCCGCCTGATCGCAGCCGGACCGCTCGATGTTGTCATCACATCGCAACATGTGTCGGCGTGCTTCGACGTCGCCGTCTCAGTGGGCTGTAGCGACGGTAGGTGGTGGAGCCGGGCGCTCCACGCGTAACTCGCCGCTCATGAGCAGGACCGGAAGAAAAGCCCTTGAATCGGCGCGCCGACGTTGGTACAAATCCAGGAGAGCGGAGAAGTGCCGACGAGGTCGGCGCTGTGCATTTCCCCACCATCCACCATTTCTAAAGAGCTGATCAATAGGCTTTTTGGAGGAGAGCGAAGGTAGGTCGTCGGGGAGTGGCGATTGTGATCTTGCTGGGACTCGTAGCGGTGCTATGGGTGGTAGTCCTGGCACCGGGCGTTTGGCGAAAGTTCGGTGAGCGACAAGGTGTCGGGTCGATCGAGAGCTTCCATCATCAGCTCCAGCTGCTCGAGCACGCTGGCCCGAAGACCGTCGCGCCGGCATACCGGCTCCACACGGCACTTCCGGGCGGTGCGCCCGGGCCTGAAGCCACGCCGATACCGGACAACTCGCGCCCCAAGCTCGTCCTGTTGCGGCCGACCGAGGACGCTGCGGCGGCCGACGTCGACGGCGATGACGGCTGCCACTACGAGCGGGTCGGCGTCCTGGACCGACCCGAGCCCGTCTGCCTGCCGGAAGCGGGCGCCGACTTGCGCGTCCTGCGCCATGACCAGGCGCGCCGCCGCTTCAGCATCTTGTTGCGTTGCCTGGGTGGCGTCGCGGCGTCCACGTTCATCATCGGCCTGTGGCCGGGAATGCACCTGGCGTGGATCTTCACCGCTCTGACGGGTCTCCCCGCGCTCGCCCTGCTCGGGCTCATGGCGTACGCCAACGAGGTCAAAGAAGAACGGCGCCGGCGAGGGTCGTGGCGTTCCGAACAGGTCGTCGACGCCGTTGGATACATCGACCCGGCTACGGCGGGCTACCCCGGCGCTTGGGACGACGGCGAGCCGTTCGAAGAGCCCCGGGCGGCCGCCCGCTAGACCGTCATCGCCGTGGCCTGGCGCTTCCGGGGCCTGCGGAACGCCCGGGTATCCTGATGGCCGCGGGGGTGTAGCTCAGCTGGTAGAGCGCTACGTTCGCAATGTAGAGGCCGTGGGTTCGAATCCCATCCCGAGGGTTCGAGTCCCTTCACCTCCACCCGCTTGCGCTTCGCCCCATTCGGTGGACCACGTTCCGCAACGTGGCCTGCTGCGTGGAGTCAGCCATGTTGAAGGCCAGCTCGAGATTCGTCCGCCACGTGCGGCGCTTCACGAGCTCGGTGTGGCTGTCTCACGGGTTTTAGCTCAGGGCGTAGGGCATCGCTCGGTGCGGTTTCCCGAGTCGCATGTGGAGCGAGATGAAACCGCTCGCAATCGCTGCATAAAAACACCAGAGCGAGGCAAATCCATCAGCGGTGAGGCGCGCCAGGACGACCACTGCGATCAAGTTCGCAACGCCGAAGATCACGATGTCCCGGTAGCCCGAGGCCAACAGTGATCCACACGTAGCAAGCACGTAGAGACCAACAATCAGGATCCCATTGTGCAGACCGATGCTATAAGCGAGATGGTAAGCGCCGAGCTTCACCGTGACCGGCCCATGCAGCATGGTGATCAGTAAGACGATCGCCACGCCGATGCCGACTGCCAAAAATGGGGCGACGATCAATCGTCGCCGCGCCGTCGGTTCAAGTTTCCATATCGAGAGAGGCACCAGTATGGGAACGACCACCATGGCGATCAACAAGTAGATCCACATCGCGATCTTTCCGATCGAGGTCGGAACAGGTCCTTCGAGCGACCACCAAACAACCGACTCAATGAGTTGATGAACGCCAAGCACTATCGGCAGGGTCGCGAACAGGAGGTGGTTGTTCCGTCCGTGGAGGTGCTTGTACGCGTCGACACCGATGGCTGTGACCACCAGTCCCCCGACAAGATCGCCTTCGGGAGAAAAGCACACGTGCCCAACGTATCGTCTTGTGGGTTCACTCTCGGTCGGAGAGGCGGCTCCTCTCATGAGCTTGTTCCAGGACCCGATCGCACGACGAACCTCCACGCTCCTTTAGGGTTTGAGGTGGAGTCCCATGGAGGGACAGCGCGTTTCATCACGTTCCACCAGAGATCGTGATCGGCGGACCGGCACTCGCTCCGTTCGACCTCAGAATGAAGAGTGTCTTGGAGTCCGGCCTGCACAGACCAACGAGGCCAATCAGCCTGGTCACAACTGACGGCATTGCCCTGGCAGGTCTCCACTGGCCATCTTCGAATGGCGCTTGCGTAGCCGCCATCGTGCTCGTACACGGATTGGCGGCGAGCAAAGATCATCCCGACATCGAGTTCCTGGCGGGGCGTCTCCAAGAAAGCGGATTCGAGGTTCTGTCATACGACGCCCGGGGCCACGGCGCTTCCGATGGCACCTACACGCTGGGACATCTGGAGCATCTGGACGTTGAGGCTGCCGCGGCGTGGGCAATGGGACGGGGCGTTCCGACGATCCTGGTCGGAGCGTCGCTCGGCGGCGTCGCCGCTCTCCGCTACTCCTGCGACCATCCCGAGTTGGCCGGAGTCGTCATCGTCTCGAGTCCCGCTGAGTGGCGCATTCCGCTAAGGGTCCGGGCGGTCTTGACGGCCGGTCTCGTTCGTACTCGGCCGGGTCGATGGATCGCCCGTCGGAGAATGGGTGTCAGGATCACGTCGAAATGGACGGCAGCCGATCCACCTCAGACCTTGACGGATCGAGTCGCGTGTCCCCTCGCTGTGGTGCACGGTCGACGGGACGCGCTCATCCCGGTCCGAAGGGGACTTGAGTTTCAGCTCCGAGCGGATTCTCGTCGATACGTGGTTCTCGCCCACGACATGGGTCATGCGTTCGACCCGAAGGGGCACGATGCAATTTGTGCCGCCGTGGACTGGGCTCTTGGCCAGAAAAATTAGTTTCACGGAGGAACCGATCCTTCACCACAGCAGATCAGTCAGACCGACTCCCTCGTCGCTCCGCGTTCTGTCCCTTCGATAGCGAGTCGAGCTCGGCCGCACTGAGCGAGCCCCGAACCAAAGCTTCGGCGACTGCGCTGAGACGCGTGCTGTGGTTCCGAGCATGGTTGCGGATCATTCCGAACGCAGTGTCCATGTCGACCTTCAACCGCTCGACCACGATCCCCTTTGCCTGTTCGACGGCGATCCGGGAGTTGAGAGCGCCTTGGAGTTGGATTGACAGGTCGCTCTGCTGCTTCACCGTCCGCTCCTGGAGAATGCCGATGGTGGCGACGTCGGCAAACGCCCTGAGCAAATTCGACTCGCTCTGAGTCATCTCGTGGAGCGAAGCGTCGAAAACGTTCATTGCCCCGATCACCTCGTCGCGGAGCCGCAGTGGTACCGCGTGGACCGTCTGGTATCCGCTCTCGCGGGCCATCGGGGCAAAGCGTGGCCATCGACCATCGGCGGATGCGAGCTGCTGGTTCAAGACAGGCAGCCCCGTGCGATGACACTCAAAGCACGGTCCCTCTTCGAATTGGACCTCCAGTAGCTCCGTCACTCGCATTCGCTCGCTCGAGGAGGCCATCATCTGCAGCCCCCGCACCCCGACCAATGCCAACCCGACCTCGGCGGAAGCGAGCAGCTCTACGCAGCGGTCGGCCAGCATGGACAGAAACTCGATGAGGTCGAAGTCGGCCACCAAGGTGTCGGCGAGTTCGACAAAGGTCCGAGCAAGCCATTCGTCTCGACTGTCCAAGATTCTCACGCTCCTGGCTCGTCGCTGCACCGTTCGGCGGCCTCTCGGCACAATATTTGCCTCTGCGGCGACCCTCGTGCCAGGGCCCAACCGGTCGGATCACAGCTCCTCGAAGCGCCGCTGACCAGCCACGACCTCGGTGGCCACGTGATCGATCGGGCGATCTGTTGCGAAGGCGTTCGCTCGGAGCCGTACGAGCGCTTCGGCCACACCCACGTTGAGCTGGGCCGCGATCATCCCGGTGGCTTGATGCACCACCGTCCGGGAGTCGGTTGCGTCAAGCGCCCAGGCCAACGACTCCGAGGTCACCCCCGCCTGCAGGTCGACGACGAGACGACTCACCAGATCTCCAATAAGGAGGGAGTCGGCGAGCTCCTGACGGGCCAGGGCTCTGGGTGTGCCACGGCCGAGAACCAGGACCCCGAGGTCAACGGCTCCGATGCGAAGAGGAATGGCGTAGATCGCTCCGACACCGAGCCGCGCGACGGCCGGAACGAATTGTGGCCAGTCGCTGGTGGCATCTCCCAGATCCGAGACCAATATCGGGCGCCCTTGCCGGCGGACTTCGGTCGCCGGGCCCTCCCCGAGAGTGAACTCCTCGTTCTGGATTGCGGCTGCCAGTGGATCTGATGCTCCGGTGATCCCCTCGACTCCTTCGGTACCCATCAGAACGACCGATGCGACAGTGATCGGGAGTAGGTCACAACAGACCTGGCAGATGATTTCCAAGGTGGGCGCCTGATCACCCGATCTATCGATGACGGCGGCCAAGAACTGTTCTGCCATATTCACGCTCTGCTACTCGTGACCTCCTGATTGCCCAGTCTCGGGTTTCCTGAGGACGCGGCAAAGCTCGCCATCGGTTCTTCAACGGGACCTGGTTGCAGGAGGGCGACGATCTGACTCGGATTTGGCCACCGCACCTTCGTCGCCCACCCGATTCGCTCGAAGAACGAGATCAATCGAGCCGAGAGGTCATGCTGATGGGGCAGCACGCCGTGGCGGGCCGAGGAAGGCGAGGCGTGGTGGAAGTTATGGAAGCTCTCCCCAAAGGAGAGCAGGCCCAGTACTCCGACATTGGTGCTCTGGTCGTGCGTTGCGAAGGGTCGTCGACCCCAGAGGTGGCAGACCGAGTTGATGCTCCACGTGACGTGATGGAGGACCGCCATCCTTACGAGACCGGCCCATAGGAGCGCACTGAGCGCGCCGAACAGGGTTCCAAACAGCGCCCACCCGATGAAGAACGGGAGAAGCAGGGAACCCACGGCCAGAAGCGGGAACAGCCGGTCGATCACGACGAAGTCCCGGTCCCGATGGAGGTCAGGAGCAAACCGCTTGGAGTCGGTGGGGTCCATGGCGAACAACCAGCCGGTATGCGCCCAGAAGAAACCCTTCAGCGTTCCGACGGTACCGGGTCCGAACCGGTGCGGAGAATGGGGATCTCCCGGCTGGTCCCCGAACATGTGATGCCGGCGATGGATGGCCACCCATGTGATCGCGGACCCCTCGAGGGCCATGGAACCGGCCACGGCGCACACGATCTTGAGAGCTCTGTTGGCCTTGAAGCTCCGGTGCGTCAGGAGCCGGTGAAAGCCGACCGAGATCCCAAAACCCGTGAACACATAGAACGCCACCGCGATCACTACGTCGCTCACGTTCAGAATGTGGCCCGAGATGAACGGCAGGAGACAGGCGAACCCGAGAATTGGAGCGGCGACGAGGAGCGCTGTGACGATGCGGCCAACCGACAGGGCCGGGTCCTTCCGCGGGGCTGGATCAGCGGGCGCCTCCGGGATAGTTCCCAACATGGCTTCCCTTCTCGGTCCAGCGCTCTGCGAGGAACACTTGACGGTTGCTTGGGTCACCGAGGTCTTGGGCAACTATCAGGGGTCACCCTACACCCGTTGTTGTTCGAATTTGTCGCGCCGGCGGCAGTCAGGTGAAGGTCGATTCGACGGATGTCACCTGAACGCAACCTTTGATCGGCGCGTCCGTCCGAGTGGGTGCGTGGCCGCCCTGCAACGACTACTCGAAGGTGTCTATCGCGGCACCCGGCACGGCCCGCAACTGCCAGGTCGAGCTCCTTCCGACGGGCAACGTGTTCTCCGCCGGCTCGCGGATCCGCCTGTACATCCTCGGTACCCCGCTCGACCAGATCCCTTCGCTGCCGGGGGTCAACACAGTGACGCTGGACGGAGCGGGTGGCTCAAGATTGGTCCTGCCTGGCCCGGGCTCGCCCCGGTTCTAAGCGTCCGTCAGTCGTCACACTTCGCGGCTCCCCGGGGTCATACCCCTCGAGCAGCCACGACGCCGCACGCCAGCGCGGCAGAGAGGAGCCCGCTGTCATGGCGACCTACCTACCCCCGGTCGAGCGACCGAAGGGTCTTGTCAAGAAAGTCACATACTCGATCATGCGCCGGACGTTCGGTCTCGTGCCGACCGGCACGAAGGTGTTCACGGCGCGGATGCCGACGTCGTTCATGACCTACTACGCCCGGGCCTACCGGTTGGACAAGAAGCTGCGGGTGCCCATCGAGACGGCCTACATCGTCCGACATCAGGTTGCGAGCATCAACATGTGCACCGCGTGCATGGACATCGGCCGCTACTACGGGCTGAGGAAGTCTGCCGAGACCCTGACCCGCCTCGACGCCGTTGACGACTACGAGACGAGCTCTCTCTTCACCGATGCCGATCGGGCCGCGCTCGATTACGCCCGAGAGCTGACGACCTACAAGGCGGTAGCGCCACAGACCTTCGCCCGTCTCTCCCGGCACTACAGCGACCGCGAGATCTGCGAGCTCGCCTACCTCGTCGCCAGCGAGCACCTGGCCAACATGACCAATCTCGGCCTCGGCGTGGGCTCCGACGGCCTCTGCGAGATCAGCCGGCAGCGGCGGCTCCAGAAAGCGTCCTGAGCTCGGCGGGCGAATCGGGCCTAGCTGATGCGCCGATCTCCCGACGAGCCGCCGTACAGTCCGCACATCGCAGTCGTCACCACCCGCGCAGATCGACGTCCCAGCGCTCGACGACGTCGTCGCCGTCGACGATGTGCAGGTGTTCGTGATACGCGACCGTCGGATCGATGTGAGCCGGCAACACCCGGATGCGCTCGCCCACCCGCATTGGTGCGCCGGGCGCCATCGTGAGGTGCTCGTCGGAGCAGAACCAGACGTCCGAGCCTTCGACCGAGGGATTGCCGTGATCCATGCCGAGCGCCTTCAGCCCGCAGTCGGCCACAACCCAGTCCTTCGACACCGAAATGACGGTGGACAGAACACTCAGCGCGTGCGCGAACGGCAGGCCAAGCTTCGCGTACGCCGTGTCCATCAAGGCGTACGATCCCGCCTGGATCTCGGTCACCCACCTGTTCATGTCGTACGTCCCTGTGCCGCCACCCGAGACGACGTCGCCGCCCACATCTTCGTGGGCGCGCACGAGCCGCCCCATCGAGACCTCGATCATCTCCTCCCGTGTCGCCCGGCTCTCGAGCCCGACGATGTGCCCCTCGTACCCCATCACGCCGCGCACGACGAGCCCGGCCGCCCGTGCGCGCTCGGCGAGCCGACCGGCATCCTCCGGCATGCAGCCGCAGCGGGGGAGTCCCACGTCTACATCGACGAGAACCTCGGCCACGCCGGCCCGCGCCGCGGCGTCGATCGTCGCCTCCGAATCGACCGCCACCGTGATGCGTGCCCCGCTTCTCGCCAGCGCGCCGAGACGACGGGCGTCGGCCACCTCGTTGGCCAACAACAAGTCCCCTCCGAGGCCGGCCTCCGCCATGCCCTCCATCTCCCGGATCGTGGCGCAGGTGAATGCTGTGTTGCCGAGTGCGGCCTGGCGCGCGGCCAACGCGGTGCACTTGTGCGCCTTGACGTGGGGACGCAGCTGACCCCCGGGCAGCGCCTCGGCCATGGTGCGCAGGTTCGCGTCGAGAAGGGTGGCCTCGACCACCAGCGCAGGCGTCGTCAGGTCCGAGATCTTCACGCCGGCCGAGGCTAGGCGAGGCGTTCAGGCGTGGGCCCGGCCCGGGCGCGGGTTCAGACGTTCGGGTACTCTGCGCCCTCGTGAGCACGCCCTGGTTGGGGGACGCCTGCAGCCTGGTGGACGCATTCCGGGAGGGGGAGCTCTCGCCGCTCGAGGCGCTCGACGACTGCATCGCCGCCATCGACAAGTCGCCGCTCAACGCCTTCAGCTTCAGGGACTTCGACCGGGCCCGGGAGGCAGCCGGCCGCGCCGATGTGAGCCTCCCGTTTGGCGGCGTCCCTTTCGGCATCAAGGAGCTCGAGAAGGTCGCCGGCTGGCCCTACACCGAGGCATCCGTCATCTTCAAGGATCGCGTCGCCGGTCACGACGACACCTCTGTGGCGCGGCTCCGTACGACAGGAGCGGTGCTGGCAGCGCAGACGACGGCGCCGGAGTTCGGCGGCATCAACTGCACGTCGACGGTGCTGCACGGCACGACGCGCAACCCGTGGAACCAGCAGCGGACACCGGGCGGGTCGTCGGGCGGCACGGCGGCGGCGGTGGTCGGCGGTCTTTTGCCCATCGCGACCGGCAGCGACGGCGGCGGGTCCATCCGCGGGCCAGCCGGGTTCAGTGGTCTCTTCGGCCTCAAGGCGACCTACGGAAGGATCCCCAAGGGCCCCGACGGGACGATCGAACCGATGACCACGGTGCTCGGCTGCCTCACCCGCTCGGTACGCGACACGGCCCGGTACTTCGACGCCTGTAACGGCTTCGACCGCCGCGACCCATTGAGCCTCCCGAGGGTGGAGGGCTGGGAAGCCTCGCTCGGCAGTCACGACCTCTCCGGCCATACCGCGGCCATCATCGTGGACCTCGGCATCGCGCAGGTGCGCGACGAGGTGGCAGAAGTCGTCGTCGCGGCAGCGGCCCATTTGTCCAAGGCAGCGGGATTGCGCATCGTTGCGGTGCAGCCGACGCTGCCACCCCTGCGCGGAGCGTGGGCCCTGTCCAACATGCCGCCCATGGTGGTGGACCTCGGCGACGCCTACCCCGACCGCGTGGAGGAGTTGTCCCCCGAGATCCTGATGGGCCTGCGCGGTGCACAGGAGCGCTACACGCTGGAGCGGGCAGCCTCCATCGAGCAGTACCGCCGTCAGCTCAACGAGGCCATGGCGGCGCTGTTCGACCAGGCGGACTTCGTCTTCTGCTCGACCCATCCCGACGTGGCGTTCAGCGCGGAGGGTCCGCCGCCCTCGACGCTGCCGGGCCGGGATCTCATACACGAGATCGGCTTCACCCGCGCCATCATGAACAACGCTGCGCTCACGGCACCTTCGAATCTCAACGGGAGCCCGGCGATGAGCATCCCGGCCGGCCTCGTCGACGGCTTGCCCGTCGGGCTACAAGTGCTGGCCGGCCACCACCGCGAGCAGTTACTGCTCGACCTTGCGCTCGTGGCCGAGCGTGAGATGCCGTGGTTGCTGGTGGCACCGGCGTCTCCACACGTCAAATAGGGAGTTCGAGCAAGGAGTCGAGCGCTGGGCCTAGTTCGTGGCCAGTCCGGCGCGCCAAGGGGACATGTCGAGACCGGGGTAGCGCGCCTGTACACCGGCGATCGTGGCCTCGTCCCAGTACGGATGGCCCGGCAGCGGGATGCCGAGCAGCGCGAGCTGGCGCGGCGTCGCGCCTTGGACGTATTTGGTCAGTTCTGGTGAGAAACCTCGGAACGGCCACGCTTGGTATCCGCCCCATCCCGCATCGCGGTGACGGAAGGAGACATGGATCATCACGCGATACCGAGTGGGGTCAGTGTGATCGACCGAACGGTGGTAGACGTCGGGTCTATAGGCCACGACGGAACCGGCCGGTGCCGCCGCGTCCGATGGGTCGTCGTAGAGGTCGGCATAGTCCACAAAATTCAGCGTGTGGCGCTCGACGGGGATGTCCTTCGTCCTCTGCCATGAGACGAAGCGCGTGGCGCCGTCCTCCGTGGCGACATCGGTGAGGTACACGAAGAACTCGACCTGTTGATAGCCATGCTCGTGGCGGGGCACCACGAGCATGTGGTTGGGGTAGTCGGCATGGAGCAGTTGGTTGTAGCCCGACGCCTGCTGCGCATACTTGGCGGTGACGATGCCCATGTAGCAGGCCAGGTCCGTCGTGCCGAGGAACGCCTCGGCGAGGTCGATGACGTTCTCGTGCAGGACGAGCGCGTTGAGACGCCTGCTGTGGAACGGGAACTCGGGCCACGGCGCATCCCATGTATGCCACTGGCCCGTCTCAGCGCCGCCGAGTTCGGCCATCTCGACCGGGGTGGGGAAGTAGCGGTGCACCGCATCCTGCGCGGCCACCAGGTCGTCGGGCGGGATTGCGCCGGGAACGGCACACCAGCCGTCGTTGTCCCATCGTGCCTTGAGCTCCGGAGCGAGCGCGAAGGGCGACATGCTGCGCACGTTAGCGACGCCCCTCCGTCTTCGTCGCCAGGTGGCAGGCCCTGTTCGCACCGGCTCTGGCCTGCTCCCTTGCCTCTCGGAGCGGCTGGTCCTATGCTATTGAGCAGTTGCTCAAAACGATCGCTGAAGGAAGTAGGCGCGGGTGGCCAAATCGGGCACGAAGGCAGCAGTGGGCCGGCCCGCCGCTGGCTCGCAGGAGACCAGGGACGCGCTGGTCAGGGGGGCGATCGACGCCCTCAAGGAGCAGGGATTCGCTGGTGCGAGTGCCCGTGAGATCGCACGCCGGGCCGGCTGCAATCAGGGCCTCGTCTTCTACCACTTCGGTTCAGTCACCAACCTCCTGCTGGCAGCGCTCGACGAGGTCAGCGCCACGCGCCACGAGCACTACCAAGTCGCCGTCGACCGCGCCCAAGGGCTCGGTGAGCTGGTGGACGCGGCAGAGGAAGTCTTCGAGGAGGACCTCGACGCCGGCCACATCGCGGTCCTGGCGGAGATGATTGCGGGCGCGTCTGCGACACCAGGCTTGGCGCCAGAGGTGGCGGCGCGCATCGCGCCGTGGCGCCAGTTCGCCGCCGACGCGCTCGGCGGTGTTCTTTCGGACACTCCACTCTCGGCGGTCATCGAGCCCGACGTCGCGGCCCATGCGGTCGTTGCGCTGTACCTCGGTCTGGAGATGCTGGCGCATCTCGACGGGGACCGCTCCGCCGCCTTGGAGCTGTTCGCCCGCGCCCGGCAGTTGGCCGTGCTCGTCCAGGCGTTGAGTGGCCCTGCTGAAGGAGTGCCAGGACGAAGGGAGAAGCCATGACAGGTGCGATGGTGTTCGGGGTAGAAGAAGAGGAAGTGCAGGCGCGGGACTTTCCCGACCAGGGTTTCGACATCGTCACGGGGGCGTTCAGTTACTCGGGCGCCGCCATCGCCCGCGAGCTCGAACGGTCGGGACGCCGCGTGCGAACCCTCACCGGTCATCCCGGGCGGGCCAACCCGGACACAGCGATCGACGTCCAACAGCTCGATTTCGACGACGTCGTCGGGCTGACGTCCTCGCTCGAAGGTGCGACGACGCTCTACAACACGTACTGGGTTCGCTTTCCACACGGACAGAGCGATCACGAACGCGCGGTGGCTAACTCCCGCACCCTCTTCCACGCCGCACGGCAGGCGGGCGTCGAGCGGATCGTGCACGTGTCGATCACGCATCCGAGCATCTCGTCTCCGTACAGATATTTCCGGGGCAAGGCCCACGTGGAGCGCGCTCTGGCCGAGGTCGGCGTGACCTACGCCGTGCTTCGCCCCGCGATCCTCTTCGGTGGGGACGGCGTCCTCATCAACAACATCGCGTGGTTGCTGCGGCACCTGCCCGTCTTCGGCGTGGGCGGACGGGGTGACTATCGCATCCGGCCGATGCACATCGACGACCTTGCGGCGCTCGCGGTCGCGGCCGGGGCGGAGCGCACCGACACGGTGGTCGACGCGGTGGGCCCGGACCGACCGACGTTCCTCGAGCTGGTCGGGCTCATCCGCGAGGCCGTGGGGAGTCGCTCCCTCATCGTGCGCGTGCCCGGCTTCGCGGTGCCCGCGCTGGCCTCAATGTTGGGACTCCTCCTTCGGGACGTCCTCCTCACGAGCGACGAGTTTCGGGCCATGGCCGATGGGATGGCGGACACCGACGGTCCCGCCACCGGGACGACCTCGGTGAGCCAGTGGATCCGGGACCACGCCGACACGCTCGGACGGAGCTACGCCAACGAGATCGAGCGCCACTTCAAGCCGAGCGGAGACTGAGCCAGCGTCCGCCCGACGACGCCTCGGACGTCAGCTCCAGATGCCGAGTGCTAACGCAGTGCCGAAGGCCAAGTAGAGGCCATAGGGCACCGCAGAAGCGCCGATCAGCCTTGTGCGCGGCGATGAGGCCCAGCCCCACGACCACGGCCAAGAGATTTGCGAAGAAGAGGCATTCGATGAGGCACTCGAAGCTGACCCACGCAAGCCCGAAGCCGACGACGAAGGAGAGCCGGACATCGCCAAAGGCCAGCCAACGCGGGTTGATGAGATTGATGAGAAATAGAAACGCGAAGAACGCAAGGCCGCCGATCGACGCAACCTTGAGCCTGCTCCACTCGTGCATGAGACCTGCGATGATGATCCCGCTGCCTACGACCGCTCCCGTGAGCGCGTGGACCATCGGCTTGGGCAGCAGTCGGCGGGTGAGATCGCAATATGCGAGCTGTACGAGGCCGACCAGGAGAAGCAGCGGAGGGAGGGCCGTGATCGACCAGCCAACCTTGTGCAGCACGAAGGCGGGCAGCAACCCTGACAGCACCGCGAGAAGAGCCCACTGTCGCGTCGTGATGCGAGGTGGGTCCACTGCGTCAGCGGTGGCGATGGCGGGAACCGTCGCCGCGGTGGGATCAGCCGCCGTGGAAGCCCGTGCGACGGACGCGGCGAGCGATCGCCGCGTGAACGGCACGATGAGCGACCCGGCCACCATGCCGATGGCGGCGCCGCCGAGAACGGCGAGCGGCGTGCTCATTGGGCGAGCGACACAGTGCCGCAGTTGGCGGAGAGAGCCTCAATGTCTGCGCCGCCGACAGTCAGGCCGAGTGCCTGCAAGACCGGACCGTAGACCGTTGTCAGCACTCCCATCGTGGCCGTCACATCGGGATTCGCGCCGCCGGCGGCCGCGAATTGCAGTGTCGGTGACGACGAACCAACCGATTCCGGGTTTGTGCCAGCCGATGCGGTCGAGGGGGTCGGAGGGACGGTGGCCGGAGGAAGTGCCGGTCCAGAGAACGAGGTTGTCCCGTTCGTCACCGCAATCATCGAGAAGGTGCCTTGGGCGAGCGTGTTGCCCAGCAGGGTCAACGTGACGCCGTTGGTGCCGCTGCTCACGGCGCTCGTATTCACCGGGGAAACGACCATTCTGTAAAGCTGATCGTCAGTGCAGGTCAGGTTGCTCAGGGTGGCCGTGCCGGTGGCGGCAGACAGCGGAACGCTCAACGATCCGAGCGAAACTCCGAGGAGACTCAGGTTCATCGACAACGTGGTCTGAACCTGTGCGTCGCTCGCCGTGGTGCCCACTGGTCCGTAGGCGACCTGGGCCGGTGATATCACCTGGGTCGAGAGCATGACGTTGCCGACAGCAAGACCTGGAAATCCAGCGAGTGCGGAGTTGAGGTTGAGGGCGGACGTGAGGTTGATGCCGTTCGTGCCGTTGGCCAGTTCAGCTTCCGTGGTCAGCATCTGCAGGACGTTCACGCTGGCGTTGAGCCCTTGCTGCGTGATGGGATTGTTCGGGGAGCAGTTGACCGGAGCCGAGCCGCCGACGTTGATATTGGCCAGCTGACAGAGCATTACGTCCGTGGACGACGACGTGGAAAAGGTGCCGAGTGCCTGCAAAGAAGAGTACGCCGTGCTCCCCGTCCCGTAATCGTTACCGACGGCGTCCTCGTAGATGCTGAGCCACTGTCCGGCGGACAAGTTGGCCGTCATGATGTTGGATGGCGAGAGCAGTCCGCCCGAAGCGGTGATCAACTGGGCGAGGGTGACGTTCGCGGTCACCAATCCCTGATAGCCGACCGCGGTGAGGTTGACCGACGTGCCGAGGAGTGAGAGAAGTGGGTTGAGCACGACACTTTGGCTGCTGTTCAGGTTGGCGAGGTATGTTCCGATCGAGAACCCGGCAACCGGATTTTGTACGGCGATCGACGAGCCGGACACCGTGCCCGAGACCGTGTTGCCCGCATGTCCGGACAGCACGTTGAAGCCGCCGGCGAAGACTTGTGGCACCGTCTGGTTCGCCGTCACCTCGATGGCATTGCACCCGGGATGGGGAATTGGCGGTAAAGGGACTGGCTGGCACGAGCTGCCGGTGAATCCGTCAGCCGTGAACTTGTGGTTCGTGCTGTTGAAGTAGCCCGGCACGACAGTCAGCTTGGCGTTGGATCCGTTGTCGGTGAGAACTTGGTTCAGTTTGCCGTTCAGGTACGTCTGAACAGCACTGATCGAGGTCAACGTGTCGGCATAGCTGATGTAGCGCGCGAGGTCGAGCGCCGCGGTGTCGGCCATCGCCTGGGCCTCTCTGCTGCCGTATACCGAGAATCCCACATCTACACCCGCAGCTCCGGCCCACAGGAGCAACACCATGCTGATCGCGGTTAGGACGAACGTGGCACCGCGCTCGTCGTCATTGCGTCGGCACAACCGTCTGAGCACCTTCACCGGTCTACGACCCACTTGGGGTGGAAAGCTGCAGGACATTGGTCGATGTGATGGTCGACGGCGTGATCACACCCAATCCCGGCATCTCGGGGAACAGGGGGGACGAGCTGTAGTTGTACGAAATGGTGACGGACAAACAGGTGTTGGTGGCGACTGAGGCGCAGGCCTGAGTTGTCGCGGTGCAGGTGATCGGGCTGGAATTACTGGTCGACACTTGCGTCGTACCGACGAACTCGTTGCAGCCGCCCTTGTTCATCCAACCGAGGTCAGTGGCGGCTTGCGCCACGGCGGCGCACCCGGCGGCTGAAACGACCTGCCCGTTTTGGCCGGTGCCGTTACAGACATTCGTACTAGTGCCTTGGACGATGCCCGAGCGAGCCCCATCCGCGGCGGCCTGGGTGACCGTTGCCTGGGCGGCGAGGATGACGCCATACGTGATGATGCCGTAGAGGAGCGTGATCAAAAGGACGACGACGAACGCGAATTCGAGAATCTCCGCGCCGCGCTCATCATCGTCGTGCGGCCGCCTCAGTCGCTTCGCAAAATTCCTCGTGCGCGGTCCCAAGCCGGTGACCCCTCCTCCTCTGTATCTCGGGCGCCATCCCTATTGCCTTGAGCTGCAATGGCAATTGGATGTCGTCGCGATACGTCCCGGCATGATTCTGGGGACTGGCGCACCACCGGTACATAGGACATAAGGACCATTTGGGCCTCCGACCTGGGGCGCATCGTCAGAGAATGGTCAAAAGGGCCTATGTACCTCGGCTCGTTCTCGTCGTACCTTTCATCGGAGCCGGAAGCCCAAGCGATGCGTGACGGGTAGCGCACGTCGCTGGTCGGTGAGAGGGGGAAGTGCTGTGAAGAAGCAGACGATGATGTTGGTGGTGATCGGGGTGATCCTGTTCATCGCAGGCAGCGCAATTGCCTACGCCAGCGTGCAGGGTGCGAAGAAGAACACCAACTCTTCCACCACGCAGGCTCCGGTAACCGTGTCGGCCGTCGTCGCCAAGTCGAATATTCCTGCTGGCACGACCGGCCAGGCCATGGAGTCACAGGGACTCGTTGGCCTCGAGCTCATTCCTTCCAAGTCGTATTCGCCCAACGACATCACATCTCTGCAGGGGCTCACCAACGTGGTGACCAATGCGCCGGTACAGAAGGGGCAGGCGATAACGAATACCGAACTCACGGTAAGCACACAGGCGATTTCGATTCCGCAAGGTCTCGACGCCATGGCGGTCGACATCAGCGGTGCCCAGAACCTTGCGGGTTACCTTCAACCAGGGAGTCACGTGGACATCTACGCCAACATCACCAAGATATCGGCCGGCGGTCCGGCGGGAGTCAGCGCCACGATTCCGATCCCGTGCACCGAAATGGCGATGACCAACATCGAGGTCATGGATGTCTCGAGCACGAGCCCCTCGCTCGCCGGGACGAAGGGAGCCGTCGGTTCGGCGGCGACGGCGGGGAGTACCCCGCGCACCGTTCCGGGCGCGGAGACCCTGTTGCTCGCCCTGACGCCGGCACAGACCCGTAACCTCCAGTTCCTTTCGCAGAACGAGGCGATCTCCATAGTGCAGCCTGACCAAGAGGTCAACCCGCCTGCGGTCGGCCAGTGCATCGGCACGGACCAGACAGTGAACGTCCCATGATCGCCCGTCGGATTCTCGTCATCAGCCGGTCGCCGGCGCTCAGCCGGGCCATCCAGTCCTCGCTCGGACCCGGCTACCAGGTCGTCACCAGCACCAACGTCATCGACGTCGAAGACGAGGTCCGTGAACAGGGACCGTTCGATGTCCTCGTCGCAGGGCCGGTCTTCGACAGCCATGCGGGCATGGCCCGGTTGGCCAGCCTGCGGGCGACCTCCGCTGTGCCGGCGGTCGTTCTGGCGCTCGGTCCGAAGCCGAAAGCGAACCTCAGCGACATCGTGCGCACCGGTGCTGTGGAGCTCGTCGAGTATCCGACGAGCAAGCGCCAGCTTTCGACTGCTTTGAAGCGGGCCTTCGACATCGCCGACGTCTCGCAATCGGGCGCAGCCCCGACAATGCCGGTCGTCGCCCACGGCGTGGTGGTCGCCGAGCGACCGCAGTTCGCCGAGGTGTTCACCGTGGCCTCCTCGAGCGGAGGTTGTGGCAAGACCTTCTACGCCACGAACCTGGCCTGCTACCTGGCCTCCCAGACGGGACAGCGCGTCTGCCTGGTCGACCTCGACCTGCAGTTCGGCGAGGTCTCCACGGCACTGCACCTGCGGCCTCGGTTCACCATCTCGGATCTGCTCTCTCGAGAGCCGGTCGACGACGGCGACATCGACGAGCACGTCGAGGAGTACCTCGAGGAGCACGAGCTCGGGTTCTCGGTGCTTGCGGCGCCGTTCAGCCCGGCCGACGCGGACATGATCGCGCCGAAGGACGTCTACAAGGTTATGGGCGCGCTGCGCCGGCACTTCGACTACATCGTCGTCGACACGCCGGCTCAGCTGTCCGAGATCGTCCTGGCGGCCTTCGACCACTCGACCCATGTCTTGTGCATGGTGACCCTGGACCTGCCCAGCATCCGCAACATGCGGGTGTTCCTCACCACTCTCGAGAAGCTCCGCATAAGCAGCGAGTCGATCGGAGTCGTCCTGAACAAGGTCGAAGAAGACATCGGCATCGACATCACCGACGTCCAGGAGGTGCTGGACAACAAGATCGTCTCGATCCTGCCGTACTCGCGGGAGGTCATGAAGTCGATCAACAAGGGCCAGCCGGCTCTCGTGTCCGCTGTCAACTCGGACATCAGCAAGAAGCTCGCCGGCGGCATGCACCAGTTCTTGTCCGGCGAGGTCACGCCCATTCTGGGCACGAGCAGCAATAACGCCGAGCTCGGGACGGGACGCGGTGGCTTCTGGAAACTACGGCGGAAGGGTCGCACCCAAAAGGTGCCTGAGCTCGAGAGGGTCTAAGAGCCATGAACCTTTCAGAGAAGCTCGCCGCCGCAGACGGGGTGGCCGAGGCGCCCGCGCCGCCCCCTCCCGCGGCGGGCGACCGCCGCTTGGGCGTGGAGCGCCGTTCCGGGGGACCTCCTCCGAAAGACGCGCCGAGGCGGCGGAGCACCGACCGCACTGCTTCCTCCGAAGAGGCATGGCTGCAGTCCAAGGCTGTGGTCCAGGCCAAGGTCTTGGCCGAGATCGCGCCTACGGCGGCCGACCTGTCGCCGGACGAGTTGCGGGCCAAGGTCCGTACGACGGTGAACGAGATCCTCGAGCGCGAGGACATCGGCATTTCGCCCATCGAGCGCCAGCGCTTCGTGGAGGAAATGCTCGAGGACTCGCTTGGCTTCGGCCCGCTCGAGGTGCTGCTCTCCGACCGGAACATCACCGAAGTGATGTGCAACCGCTTCGACGAGATCTGGATCGAGCGCGAGGGTCGCATTGAGCGCACCGATGTCGTCTTCAACTCGCCGCAGCAGTATCGACGCATTATCGACCGGATGGTGCACGCGGTTGGCCGAAGGGTCGACGAGTCCTCGCCGATGGTGGACGCCAGGCTGGCGGACGGTTCCCGGATCAACGCCATCGTGCCACCGCTCGCGCTGCACGGACCGGTGCTCACAATCCGGAAGTTCCCCGAGGAACCCCTCGTCATGCAGGACCTGATCGGGCTCGGTTCGCTCAGCATGGACTCTGCCGTGTTCCTCGAAGCGCTCGTGCGGGGCAAGATCAGCATGGTCGTCGTGGGCGGAACCGGCACCGGAAAGACCACGATGCTGAACGTCCTGTCGAACTTCATCCCTGACGGGGAGCGCCTCATCACGATCGAGGAGTCGGCCGAACTCCAGATCCAGGGTGCTCACGTCGTGACGCTCGAGACCCGGCCGGCCAACGCCGAGGGCTCCGGCGAGGTTCGCATCCGCGACCTCGTCCGCAACTCCCTGCGTATGCGGCCGGACCGCATCATCGTCGGTGAGTGTCGAGGCGCCGAGACCCTGGACATGCTCCAGGCCATGAACACCGGCCACGCCGGTTCGATGACCACGGTCCACGCCAACTCGCCGCGCGAGCTCCTGGGCCGTATGGAGACGATGGTGATGATGGGTGGCGTCGAGCTCCCCCAGAAGGCCATTCGCGACCAGATCGTCATGGCCGTCGGCATCCTCGTGCAGCTCCAGCGGACGCCCGGCGGGCCCCGCGTGGTCCACTCGATCACCGAGATCCAGGGCATGGAGGGCGACACCGTGCTCCTGCAGGACATCTTCCACCGCGTGGACATGCATGAGGGGATGGGACGACTCGTCCCGACCGGTCTGCGGCCGAAGATCCTCGATGAGCTTGCGCTCGCCGGCGTCGAGGTGCCGCCGCACATCTTCCGTAACGAGGGTGATGCATCGATGCTCTCGTCTCGGAGCGAGGGGCGTCGCCACCGTCCGGCCCGACCGGGCCGGGCCGTCGAACCCCCGTCCGAAGAGCTCTACGAAATGCTCGCGCGCCGTCGCGACGGGAGGTGACGCCGACCATGCTGGGTGCACTGCAACTTGGTTCGCATGCTGAGGCCCTTCTGGCCGCCGTCCTGGTGGGCGCCGGATTGGCCATCGCGGTAGTGGCGATCATCATGCGGGTCCGATCCCGCCAGCGCTCGCTGGCGCAGATCCTCGACGACACCATGGGCACGGCCCAGGTGCCGGTCGAGGTGGTCAGCGAGTCGCCCGAGCGAGGCGAGCTCTCGGCGCTGACGGTCCGGATCGCGGGCGTCTTCGGACGTATCGACACGACAGGCGCGCTCGAGCAGCGTCTCGACCGGGCATCGATCCCGTTGCGTTCGGGCGAATACCTCGTGATCAGTGCCGGAGCCGCACTCATGCTGGCGGTAATCGCTGGCTTCCTGATCGGGAACATCATCGGTTCGCTGATCGCGCTCGCAGTGGTTGCGATGGTCGCGTGGTACATCCCGACCTACAAGTCCAACAAGCGGATCAAGAAGCTGCAGGAACAGCTGCCCGACGCGCTCGCGCTCATGGCGGCATCAGTTGAGGGCGGTCAGACCTTTCAACGTTCCATCGACATGTACCGGCGGGACGCTCGGCCGCCGCTGGCCGCGGAGCTCGACCGGGTGATGGCTGAGGTCGCCGTCGGTTCCGATCTGGTGGTCGCCCTCGAGAACATGGCCGAGCGCTCCGGCGTGGAAGACCTCAGGTGGGCCGTCGAAGCAGTGCGCATCCAGCAATCGACCGGTGGCCGACTGGCGCCGATCCTCCACACGCTGGCTGCGTTCATGCGAACCCGACAGGAGGTCCGACGCGAAGTGCAGACATTGTCCGCGGAAGGCCGGATGTCGGGATACGTGCTCTTTGCCATCCCTCTGTTTCTCGTCTTTGCGTTGGAGGCGAAAGATCCGGGCTATCTCGATCCGATGCTCCACGGCGCCGGGCTGATTGTCCTTATTTTCACGGCTGGCCTGATGGCGCTCGGGTTCTGGATTGTGCGCCGGATGGTCAACATCAAGGTCTGAGGACGAAGGGGGACTGTTCTCATGAACGCGACATATTTCGTTCCACTGATCGGCATCACACTGATGGTGCTCGGCGTCGCCGGCGTCGGCATGGCGGCCTGGAGAACGCACCGGTCGTCGAACCGCCTCGACTTCATTCGTTCACTTGGGACGGAGGCCGAGGTCTACGCGGAACCGGTCCAGTTGCCCGAGCGGGTAGCGGCGCCTCTGGTTGGCCGGATCATCGGCCCCACGGTGCGCGGTCTGCGTCACGGACTCTCCCGGCTGTACCCCTCGCAGGACATCGACCGTGTCCACGCGGACCTGCTGAAGGCTGGCCTTACCGGTTCGGTGCGAGCAGAGGAGTTCGTGGCGATTCAGGTGGGGTCCGTGATGATGGGGTTTGCCATCGGCCTGATCCTCCTCGTGAGCGGCGTCGTCAAGATGAAGATGGGTCTCGCGCTCATCTTCTTCCTGCCCATGCTCGGCGGCCTGGCCCCCAGCTACTGGCTGCGCCACCGCATCAAGGCCCGGCGCGAGCGTGTGACGAACGACCTTCCCGACCTTCTCGACCTGATGACAATTTCGGTGGCCGCGGGCCTCGGGCTCGAGCAGGCGATGCAGGTGTCGTGCGCGCGTCTTGAGTCACCGGTCTGCGACGAGTTGCGACTGACCCTGCGCGAGATGGAGCTCGGCCTTTCCCGTCGCGATGCACTCGAGAACATGAAGCTCCGTACTGATATCGACGACCTTGTCACATTCTCCGTGGTGCTCTCTCAGGCCGATGCACTTGGCCTTCCCATCGGGCGCGTGCTGCAGGCGCAAGCCGACGAAATGCGCGACAAGCGCCGGCAGCGCGCGCGCGAGAAGGCAGCCAAGGTGCCGGTGAAGATTCTCTTTCCGCTGGCCTTGTGCTTCTTGCCCGCGATCCTGATCATCGTGTTGGGCCCGATCGTCGGACCGATCAAGCACGCCTTCGCAGGGCACTGACAACAGCCGCACAACGCCTGCACAACGGGGCCGGAGCGGGTGGGAAATTCGGCCTACCGCACCCAATTCGCAATGGTGCTGCACCTGTCGTTTGACGAGCGAGTCGTACAATGACCAGGGGAAATTCTCACCGGAACCGGTGAGGAGGAGGAGCCGCACCGGTTGATCCGGAGCGGAATGAGGGGGATCCATGTCGAACACAGCCTCGATCCTGTGGCCGAACGCGGTTGCGGAGGAAACGGTCGGGAGCCCAGGCGAGTGGACTTTCTACTCGCAGGTTTCGGTGTCGGGACCGGCGGTCTCGACGACGGTGCATCGTCGCCGCGAAGTGCAGGGCGCCACCGCCACCCCGACTCGTGACCACGCAGTGGTCGAGCGGGCGAACAGTGACTCTCGAGAATCCCAACCAACCCGGCGCGTGGATGACGATCGCCAATGGGGGCCGTGGTCGCTGACTCAGCGCGAGCTCGAGGTGTTGCAGCTGCTGGCCGAGGGCGCGACGAACAGTGAGATCTCGCAACGGTTGTACATCAGTCCGAAGACCACCAAGAACCACTTGGCTGCCATCTTCCAGAAGCTCGACGTGACGAATCGCACACACGCGCTTGTGCGCGCGGTGGTCATGGGGCTCGTCACCATCGAATAACGACAGATCGGTCGCCATATTTGGTCCTTTCTGCCTATGGAACTGTGTGGGGGCTGTGCCGACAATGTCGATGGGACTTCAACGAGGACTCGGACAAACGTCTGGGGCTCTTTGGGGTGAGAGAGGGGAATATTCAAATGACTGAGCTGTTTCTGAATGCGTTTTTCGCAGTTCGTGGCTTTCACGCCAACCTGCTTGAGCGCGCGCGGACAGAGCGTGGTGCCTCCATGGTGGAGTACGCCTTGCTGGTCGGCCTGATCGCCGTCGTCGCCGTTGTGGCCATCGCTGCGTTGGGTGGCGGCATCAAGGGCCTGTTCAGCAACGCCAATAGCTGCGTGGGTAACGCCGCGAACTGCTAGTCGGAGAAGCGGTAGGAGTTCCTGCCGCTGCGTCCTTTAGGGAATATTCCCCCTTCCCCAAAGGGATAACAGTTGGGCTGAGCCGGCATTGTCGGCTCAGCCCACTGTCTTTTGTGGGGATCCCTCGAAAAGGATGCCCGTCTGGCAAACAGGGACTCCTCATCCTGAGGGCCAGCATTGACCCAGTAAGAACTCAGGTTCATTGGGTCGAAAAGACTATGGATTTGGATCGAGTCTTAGACGATATTCGTAGTGGGAAGCGATCGTCCTATCGGTTCTCATCGGGGTAACGAAGAAAGAGGGGGACAAGAAATGCTCGGATACTTCGTCAACGCGTTTGTCGCGGTCCGCAGTGCACACGGCGCGCTCTTGCAGCGTGCCCGCACGGAGCGTGGCGCTTCCATGGTGGAATACGCGCTGCTGGTGGGTCTGATCGCCGTCGTCGCCGTTGTTGCGATCGCTGCGCTCGGTGGAGGAATCACCAATCTGTTCAGCAACGCCAACAGCTGCGTGGGCAACGCCGCCAACTGCTAGTTGGTGCGGCGGTAGTTAGTTGCTGCCGCCGATTTCCTTAGGGAAAATTCCCCCTTCCCCAAAGGGATAACAGTTGGGCTGGGCCGACTTTTGGCCGGCTCAGCCCACTGTTTCGTTAGGGGAAGTGTTTCTGTTGCCGGGGGGCAACTCTGGAGGGCTGGAGCGAATTCGTTCCAGCCCTCCGTCGCGTCTCCGGGCAGGTGCTCGTAGCGACCGGTGGCATCGCCGGACGTCGTGGAACGAATCACGAGTCAGGTGCCGTGCCCGCCACCGGCCTCGCCCGAGCCGCCCAGGGAGGCCAACGCCCGAATGGTTCGCAGGCGGGCCGACATGCTCGCCCGATCCAAAGAGGGCCAACGAGGTGGCCACTGGTTCCGTCCGCGGAAGATCTCGGACGCGGCCTACCTGCGGCTTTGCCTGGCCGAAGGCCCGGACCGACCGGGATTCGAGGGGTGGTCGGCCCTGACTGGTACCGATGGTGGTGGGCAAGCCACCATG
This sequence comes from uncultured Acidimicrobiaceae bacterium, assembly GCA_963777485.1. Classification (GTDB taxonomy): domain Bacteria; phylum Actinomycetota; class Acidimicrobiia; order Acidimicrobiales; family RAAP-2; genus Bog-473. The sequence goes on from CAVZQP010000002.1 coordinate 1,136,624, forward strand.
GAGTGACGGCGCCTCCTTGGACGATTTCATCGTCGGTTCACATAACCGATACGGCGAGGAAATAGGGTCCGGCGACAATCAGTCCGACCCCCGCTCCGATGGAGCGCGTCGTGGCGGGGCCGGCAGCACGACACGAGAAGGGCACTACAGGAGAGTTCATGAGCTACCAGGCCGAGTACATCTGGATCGACGGGACGGAGCCGAGCCCGTTGCTCCGGAGCAAGACCAAGATCGTCGCCGACGGCAAGGAGCCCCCGATCTGGGGCTTCGACGGGTCGAGCACGAACCAGGCCGAGGGCAGCGATTCGGACTGCGTGCTCCAGCCGGTCTTCTCGTGCCCGGACCCGCTGCGCGGCGGTGACAACAAGCTCGTCATGTGCGAGGTGCTGCACACCGACATGTCGCCCCACCCGACCAACACGCGGCGGGCGTGCGTCGAGGCGTCGGACAAGTACGCCGCATTCGAGCCGTGGTTCGGCATCGAGCAGGAGTACACCTTCTTCGAGGGCGGCCGGCCGCTGGGATGGCCCGAGACGGGGTTCCCCGCGCCGCAGGGCCCGTACTACTGCGGCGTCGGCGGCGACAAGATGCCGGGCCGCGAGATCGTCGAGCGTCACACGCAGGCGTGCCTCGACGCCGGACTCGGGATCGAGGGGACCAACGCCGAAGTGATGATGGGGCAGTGGGAGTTCCAGATCGGGATCTTGCCGCCACCGCTCATCGGCGACCAGCTGTGGGTGGCGCGGTGGCTCCTGTTCAGGATCGCCGAGGACTTCGGCGTCTACGCGACGCTCGAGCCCAAGCCGATCCTCGGTGACTGGAACGGCGCGGGCGCGCATACGAACTTCTCCATCAAGGCGATGCGGGAGGACGGCGGCTGGGAGGCGATCATCGCCGGTTGCGAGGCCCTCGGGAAGCGGGTCGACGAGCACGTGGCCAACTACGGCATCGGCATCGAGACCCGGCTGACCGGCGCGCACGAGACGGCGCACTACACGAAGTTCACCTATGGGACGTCGGACCGGGGTGCGTCCATCCGTATCCCGTGGCAGACCGCCAAGGAGAAGAAGGGCTGGATCGAGGACCGCCGGCCCAACGCAAACATGGACCCCTACGTGGTGAGCCGGTTGTTGGTCGAGACCGTGTGTGGGGACGCCGCCGGGGACTGATGCCGCGTGACGTGCTGACGCTACGGCATCGGTGACAGAGCGAGAACGCCGCCAGTTCCGGGTCCCCCCCTCCCGGGCCGGCGGCGTTTTCGTTTGTGCCGATTGCACAGTCAGCGTCCATGAACGCATGTGTGACTCGCTCAGCTCGTGCATCGAGTTTCTCTGATTGTTTGAGGGGTAAGTCCGAAGTAGCGAAGCGATCAGAGGAGATCACAGTGAGCGAGAACAAAGAGACCGGGGCTGAGGCCGGCGTGCGTGGCGTCGTCGAAGGCGTCAAGGGCAAGTTGAAGGAAGCAGTAGGCGCGGTGGCGGGCAAAGATGAACTCCGTCGCGAAGGTCGAGCGCAACAGGACAAGGCGGAAGCCGAGCGGGACGTCGCGGTGAAAGAAGCGCAAGCCGAGAAGGCTCGCGTCGAGGCCGAAGCCCATGAGGCCGAGCAGCGCGCGCATCAAAGCCAAAGCTGACCCGCACAGAGATGCTGTGAGCGTGGCGCCCGTTGGGCGCGAACGCTGAGCTTCAGTCCGTCTCGGTCTGGTCGCTTGGTGCGTGTGCGGTCAGCGCCGCCTCGCCAGGGCGGGGCAGCGGGCCCAAGGTCAACGCGGCGGTGTCGCCCTCGATGAAGCGGCTCGTGTCCAGGCCGTCGCCGGCGTCAGCCATCTCGTCCATGCCGATGGGTCCTTCGGGCTTGCCGGCCAGGAACTGCTTGATGATCGGGTTGTCTGTCTGAACCATGTCGGCCTTGCTCGCGAACTTCACCAGGTTCGAGCGGAACAGGACGCCCATGTAGTCGGCCGTGCGCATGACCGACTCGATGTTGTGCGTGATGATGAAGAAGGTCGCACCGGTCTCCTTCTGCGCGGTCACGACGAGCTCGTCGAGATACGCGACGCGCACCGGGTCGAGTCCCGAGTCCGGCTCGTCGAACAGCACGATCTCGGGTTCGGTCACCATGGCGCGGGCGAGTCCGGCCCGCTTCTTCATGCCACCCGAGACCTCGCCGGGGAGCTTCTTCAGGTGGTCCATGAGTCCGACCAGCTCGGCGTTGCGATGGACGAGCTCGCGGATCTCGTTCTCGTTCTTGCGGGTGTGCTCCCGCAAGGGGAAGGCGATGTTGTCGTAGAGGTTCATGGAGCCGAACAGCGCGCCGTCCTGGAAGAGCACACCGAATTTCTTCCGCACCTCGTAGAGGCGCTTCTCGCGCAGGCCTACGATCTGGTCGCCGTCGACCCAGATCTCCCCGCGTTCGGGCTTGAGCAGGCCCAGGATGTTCTTGAGCAGCACCGACTTCCCGGTGCCCGAAGGGCCGAGAATCGAGGTGATCCGGCCCTTGGGCACGTCGAACGTGATGTCCTCGAGCACGGTGTGCGATCCGAACGACTTCGTCACCCCACGCAGGGAGATGATCGGTTCGCCCGGTGCGATCCAGGGGGCGGTCGCATCGGTCTGGGCGGTGCTGTCGCCAGGCTGGACGGCTACGTGCTGCTCCGTGTCCATACCAAGAGAACCTATGCCCAGGCCGCGCCTTGCGCGCACGCCGAAGTGGGCGTGCCCGCGGTCAGACGGGGGTTTCTAGCCGCCGAGCAGGCCGCCGACGGTGTCGCCCACGCCACCGGTCAGGCCGCCGACGGTGTTGCCGAGGCCACCCACGAGCCCACTCACGGGGTTGGTCGTCGTGGTCGTCGTCGCGGTGTTCGTCGAGCCGCTCCCCGAGCCCGAGCCGCTGGATCCGCTGCCGAGCAGTCCACCCAAGCCGCCGAGCGTGTTCGTCAGGCCGTTGACCGTGTTGCTCAGACCGTTGGTGACGCCGTTGACCGTCTGGCTCAGGCCGTTCGTCGCACCCGTGACCGTTTGGCCGAGGCCGTTGGTCACGCCGCCCACCGTGTTGCTCAGGCCGTTGGTGACACCGTTGACGGTGTTGCCGAGGCCACTGGTCGTCTGGTTGACGCCGTTGCTGATGCCGCTGCCGCCGCTGCTGAGCCCGCCGACGACTGAAGAGGCGCCACCAGTGGTGCCGTTCACGGTCGGTGTGCCAAGGCCGCCGCCGGATCCGCCGGCGCCCGAGCCGGCGGTCGACGTGCCGTTCGCGCCGCCGGTCGATGTGGCCGCAGTGCCTGACCGCGAGGCGCCCGCGGCGCTCGCAACGGTCGTAACCCCAAGAGATGCGATGGACGGTGCCGCGAGCGCGGTGCCCGCGCCCGCCGGCGGTGACGACGGGCCCGACAGCGCGTGCGGGACGACGAACGCGGCGGCGACCGCTGCGCCCGTGACGGCGACAGCGCCGACCAGTCCGTCGCGAAAACCGCCACCCGTGCCACCGTTGCCCTGCGAGTGCACGCTCGCACTGCGGTGGGCGACCCGGAACACGGTGCGCTTGATGAGCGCGCCCGTCGCGATGAGGAAGCCGGCCAATGCCTCCTTCGATTCGGAGACGACGGCGAACTCGCGCTTGAGGGCCTGGCGGGCACGCCAGAGCAACGTCTCGATGGTCCCGATCTCGACGCCTTCGTGGTCCGCGATCTGTTGGTACGTCCACCCCGACCCCTCGCGCATGGCGAGCACGTGGCGGTGGCGCGTCGACAGGCGGTCCAGTGCCCGGTTCACGAGCTCGCCGTCGACCGAGGCGAGCACGAGGTCTTCGGACGTGTCGCTGCCGACGACGCCGACGGGCTGTTGCGCGGTGAGCTCCATGTCGTCGGTCGGTGTGCTGCGCGAACGGCGTCGCAGCATGTCGGTGCAGATGTTGCCTGCGATGACGGTGAGCCAAGGGTAGAACCGCTTGTCTCCGGCAAAGCGGGGCAGCGCCTTCCAGGCGCGGGCGAAGGCCTCCTGCGCCGCGTCCTCGGCCTCGTGCCGGTCGTTCAGCCGGCGGAGACAGAAGCGGAGGAGCCGTTCGTAGTAGCGGGCGTACAGGTTTCCGAACGCAGCCGAATCGCCGGCCTGGCACCGCTCGACGAGCGCGCGGTCGCGGTCCAGATCGACATCGTCACAAAGGCTCGTGAACTCGTCCTGGCGGAGCGCCACCTATCCCGTCCCTCCCCCTCTAAAGGCCTCCCAATAGGAGGATCGTCACATTATGGCTGGCAATACCCGGATCTCAAATGCCCGCCACCCAACATTTATAAACCCGAGTTGGGGGCTTCGACCTGCAGCTTCCAGGGAATGAACCATCAACGTCCGGTTGTACCTGAGAGGAATTGTCAGGGCGTTGATTCAAGGTGGCGGATCGGTTGCACGGAGCGGGTCGGAGGGGTCTAGCGGCCCGGGACCCCGGTCCACCTGCGAGCCAGCTGAGAAGGGGTCCGGGCCAGGCACGGCGCCCGCAAGGTCGGGCCTTCCGCGCCGTTTTTCCTACCGGAGAGTAATTGGATGGGGAACGGGAGCCTTGGCATGGCCGCGTCCCCAGGATGCCTCGGAAGGGGGGAGACGTTGCCGGAAGGGCGTGAATTGACCGACGGCACCCCCGAGCCCTTTTCGTCCAGCCCGACCGCGCCCCTGAGCCGGGAGGAGATGGCCCGCCGCCTCGGCACCCCGAGCGGGCGGCCCGAGGCCGCCGCCGTCCTCACCCGACCCAGCCGGCCGCTCACCGACGACGGCAAGGTTGCGACGGCGGTCCGCGAGACGGGCAACATGTTCGCCACCGCCTTCGAGGCACTGCGCCAGGCGCCGCTCAAGGGCGTCCCGGTCGCCGAGTTCTTCGACCAGTGCTGGTTCCTGGCCCGGGTCACCACGCTCCCGCTCATCCTTCTCTCCATCCCCTTCGGCATGGTGATCGCGCTCGAGGTGGGCTCGCTTCTCCAGCAGATCGGCGCGCAGTCGCAGCTCGGGGCGGCCATGGTCCTCGCCGTGGTCCGGGAACAGGCGCCGGTCGCCACCGCGCTGCTGATCGCCGGCGCGGGCGGGTCGGCCATGTGCGCCGACCTCGGCTCCCGGCGCATCCGCGACGAGATCAGCGCCATGGAGGTCATGGGCGTCAACCCGCTCCACCGTCTGGTGCTGCCGCGGCTCCTGGCCGCCACCGTCGTCGCCATCCTGCTCGACGCCGTCGTCAGCGTCGCCGGTATCGCGGGCGGCTGGTGGTTCGGCACCCACGCCATCCACATCACCTCGAGCAGCTTCTTCGCCACCTTCGGCGAGCTGAGCCAGCTCGCCGACCTCGGCATCGCACTGCTCAAGGCGGGGATCTTCGGCTTCATCGCCGCGATGGTCGCTTGTTACAAGGGCCTCTACTGCAAGAGCGGGCCGAAGGGTGTGGGCGACGCGGTCAACCAGGCCGTCGTCGTCACGTTCATCCTGGCGTTCTTCGTGAACTTCCTCCTGACCGTCTTCTACTTCAACTTCATCCCGCAAAAGGGCATCTGATGGCGATCGACACCCCCGCCCGACCAGAGCCCCAGCCGCAGCAGTCGCCGCCGCGCCGCCCGTCGCCCTCGCTGGCGTCGGCCGGCAAGGCGGTCGGGGACAGCGCGCTCCGCTCGGGCGACGCCGTCCTCGGCATCTTCGACTCCTTCTACGCGCAGATGAAGTTCTACGCGCGCACGCTGCGTGCCCTGCCCCGGGCGCTCCGCTACCCCAAGGAGATCCTCGTCCTCATGTCGGACATCTCCCTCGGGTCCGGTGCCCTCATCGTGGGCGGCGGCATGTTCTTCGTCGTCGTCTCCATTTCGTTCTTCACGGGGACCGAGGTCGGGCTCGAGGGCTTCAACGGCCTCCAGCAGATAGGGGCCGAGGCCTTCACGGGCGTCATCACGGCGCTGGCCAACACACGCGAGATCACCCCGCTCGTTGCCGGCGTCGCCCTGGCCGCACAGGTGGGGGCGGGCTTCACCGCCCAACTCGGCGCCATGCGCATCAGCGACGAGATCGACGCCCTCGAGGTGATGGGCGTCAACAGCGTCGTGTACCTCGTGGCCACCCGGGTCTGGGCCGCGCTGATCACGATGATCCCGCTGTACCTCGCCGCCCTCTTCGCCAGCTACCTGGCGTCGGAGCTCGTCGTGACCCGCTTCTTCGGCCTTTCGGCCGGTACGTACACCCACTACTTCCGGCTCTACCTGCCGCCGCTGGACATCTTCTACTCGTTCCTCAAGGCGATGGTCTTCGCCGTCCTGGTCACGTTCGTGCACTGCTACTACGGCTACAACGCGACGGGCGGCCCGGCGGGCGTGGGCGTGGCGGCCGGCCGGGCCATCCGGCTCTCGATCATCCTCGTCGTCCTCGTGAACCTCTTCATGTCGCTCATCCTCTTCGGCGGCGTGAACGCCACCGCGAGGTTGGTCGGATGAGGCGCCTGCTCAACGTCGTGGTCAGCCTGGTCATCCTCTTCGGCCTCGTCTTCGGGACCGTCGAGCTCGTGCGGCTGGCGAACGGCGACTTCGCGGGGGACTACAACCTGAGCGGCACGTTCCCCCGGGCCGGCGAGGGCCTCCACCCGGGCTCGGCCGTGGTCTTCCGCGGCGTCCAGGTGGGGCGGGTCTCGACCGTCAGCCTGTACGAGAACCAGGCCAAGGTGACCTTGCTGATCGACCCGTCGTTCAAGGTGCCGGCGGCGTCGACGGCCACGATCCAGCCGGTCAACCTGTTCGGCGCCGAGCAGGTGTCGATCTCCTCGCCGCACACGAACTCCGACGCCGGCCCGTACCTGTCGCCGGGTGCGACGTTCGCCCACGCAACGAGCAGTGACGAACTGGGCGACCTCTTCGCTGCGGCCACGCCGCTCCTGAACCAGATCAACACGAACCAGCTGTCGACCATGCTCGGCGAGTTGGCCCAGGCCTCGCAGGGCGAGGGGCCGAAGATCGCCGCCGGCATCAACGCCGGGACGCAGTTGGCCGGCCTCCTCGACCGGACCTTGAACGCGCAGATCCTGGCGCTCGACTCCTTCGCCAAGTTCACCAACGCGATCGCGCCGGCGGCGGGCGACCTCAACAACCTGAACACGCAGATCAACGCCGGCCTGCCGGGGTTCAACGCCGAAGAGGCCGACTACCAGAACCTGATCAACATCCTCGTTCCGTTCTCGGACCGTCTGGCCTCGCTGCTGGCGACATACCACCCCGACATCGCGACGATCCTCACCTCGGGCGACAACGTCTCACGGGTGCTCCTGGCGCAGCAGGACACCATCGGGCAGGTCATCAACGGCGCCTACCACTACTTCCAGAAGATCGAAGAGGGCACCTCGGGGTTGAACAAGCTGCCCGACGGCAGCACCTACGGCTACTTCAACACGTTCATCCTCTTCAGCGACGTCAACAGCCTGATCTGCAACCTGATCGCCCCGCCGACGGGCGGCATGTCGTATCTCGAGCCGCTGCAGCAGGCGCTCGCAGGCGCCGGCTCCGCCTTCAACTGCTCGTCCGAGCTGTCCTCGTTCGCATCGCTGCAGGGGGGGAACTCGACCACGCCTTCGGTCGCCACGCCGTCGAACGGCACGTCACCGACATCGGCGGCGAACAGCGCGGGGTCGGCGGCGGCCAACCAGGTCTACGGCATCATCGGCCAACCCGACACCTCCAAGCCGACGACGCTCGGTGGCATCCTCAACCAGCTGCTCGGGGGGTCGTCGTGAGGTTCTGGCGCCACTTCCCCCGTTCGGCGATCAAGTTCGCGATCTTCGGGCTCGTCTGTGTCGTGTTGCTGGTCGGGCTCGCGGTGCGGATCGGCAACATCTCGCTCTTCAGCAGCCGCCACACCGTCAACGCGGAGCTGTCCGACGTGACCGGGCTCGCCGGTGGGGACACCGTCAACATCGCCGGCGTGCCTGTGGGCCAGGTCAGCAGCATCGGCGTGCAGCACGGCCACGCCGTCATCTCCATGAGCATCAACAACACGGTCACGCTGAAGCGCTCGACGGACGTCGGGATGCGCTGGCACAACGTGATCGGGCAGAAGGAAATCGAGCTCTACCCGGGCAAGTCGGGGGCGATCCTCGCCGACGGCGCCACCATCCCGATGAGCCACGACGTGACCGACGCCAGCATCGACAAGTTCTTGAACTCGCTCGGCCCGGTGCTCGCCTCGATCAACCCGAGCGAGGCCAACGCCTTCGTCGAGAACGTGTCGGGCGCGCTCGAGGGTGACACGGCCCAGATCAACCAGCTCATCAACAGCGGCGCCGCAGTGTCGACCACGGTGCAGGCCCTGGACAGCCAGGTCGGCTCCATCATCGGCAACCTCGACCAGGTGCTCACGGCGTTGGCCTCGCGCTCGGGCGACATCGACAGCCTGGTGACGAACCTGCAGACGGTGTCCTCGGCGCTGGCGTCGAAGAACTCGCTGCTCGACGAGGTCGTCGGGAACCTCTCCCAGGTGGCCACCGACCTGGCCGGTCTGATCGGCAACAACCACAGCACGATCACCAGCACCATCGACAACCTGCAGGCGGTTGCGTCCGACATCCAGAACAACCAGACGAACCTCTCCAACAGCCTCAGCACGCTCGGCCAGGGCCTGGCGCCATACATCCAGATCTCGCAATGGGGGCAGTGGTTCGCCGTCGAGACGATCTACACCTGCCTGGCCGGCCAGCAGATCTGCTCCTACTACGAGCCGAGCAACCCGCCGGCGGGCTCGGGGCCGGGCGGAAGCCCGCCGCTGCCGGCGCCGCTCCAGAACGTGACATTGCCCGGGCTCCCGAACCCGAGCGCGTCGACGGCGAAGGGGCCGTCGTCGGCGTCGTCGGCTTCGCCGCTGGCGGCGTCGAGCCTCGGGCTCGATCTGCAGGCGGTCAGCGGGGCCGTGAGCGGGAGCAAGAGCACGACGTCGACCACGGCTGGAGGCGGCAAGTGAAGGCCGTCACCGAACGCAACCCCAAGGTCGTCGGCATCACCGCGGTGATCATCATGACGGCGGCAGTTCTCGCCATCCTCTTGCTGAACCGGAGCGTCTTCTCGTCCGGCTACACCATCGACGCGCAGTTCCCCAACGCGGCGGGCATCTCGAACGGGACGTCGGTCATGGTGGCCGGCGTCAACGTCGGCTCGGTCACGTCCGTCAAGGTGAACGGGAACGCCGTCGACGCGCAGCTGTCGGTGAACAACGGGGTCCAGCTGCCCCACATCACCCGGGCCGCCGTGGAGGTCGAGACGTTGCTCGGGGTCGTCGACGTCACGCTCCAGCCGGTGAGCGGGTGGAACGACCCGCTCAGGTCGGGGGCGATGATCACGGACACGTCAGTGCCGACCGAGTTCTACCAACTGCAGAACACCACCCACGCCCTGCTCTCGAAGACCAACGCGCAGGCGCTCAACAACCTGGTGACCTCGCTCGCCAACATCACCCAGGACAAGCAGCAGCAGGTCGCCCAGATCATCTCGGGCCTCGGCGCGCTGACGAGCACGGTCGACCAGCGCAGCGGGCAGGTGTCCCAGCTGATCGACTCGGCCAACTCGCTCTCGACGACCCTGGCCAGCCGGGACCAGCAGTTGCTCTCCGTCGTGAACAATCTCGACACCGTCTCGACCGGCCTCGCGTCCAACGACCAGGCCCTCTCGAACCTCATCACCAACGTGGACTCCATGGCGAGCCAGACGAACAGCCTCGTGAGCCAGGACTCGCCGGCGCTCAATTCGTTGCTCGCCAGCCTCCACAGCGACTTGAACGTGGTGAGCCAGCACCAGGACGACCTGGCTGAGGGCGTCAGCTACCTCGGCAGCGCGTTGAAGGGCTTCCAGTCGATCGCGTACAGCGGCTCCACGCCTGTCTCGTGGGGCAACATCTTCGTGAATCCGGCGTCGCTGACGCAGACCTTCGGCATCATCGGGCCCTGCGGCACGCTCGACCAGGTGCTGAACCAGGTGCTCGGGCCGGACCCGCTGGCATGCGACCAGCAGACGGGGCCGCTGCCCGGCACGGGGTCGAATTCGGAGCCGGGTGGTGGGCCGAACGTACCGAGCGGGTCGTCGACGACGTCCACCACCGGTGCCGGCTCGTCCAACTCGACCACGCCCTCGTCCTCGTCGATCGCCGGTGGCCCGAACTCGGGACTCGGCGGCCTGTCCCAGCTCCTGAGCCCACTGCTGCAGGGGACGAAGAAATGATCGGGCGGCTCCTCCACTCCAAGGTCTTCACGTACGCCGTGGCCGCCGTCGTCGTCGTGGCCGGCGTGATGGTCGGCATCGAGGTAACGAAGGGCAAGCCGACGTACCCGATCAACGTCGTGTACTCGAGCGCGCCCGGCCTGTTCACGGGCGCGGCGGTCGACGTGCTGGGGGTGAAGGTCGGGTCCGTGACCAACGTGCAGAACGTGGGCAACACGGTGCACGTCACGCTCGCCGTGGACCAGGGCATCAAGATCCCGTCCACCGCCTTCGCGTCGCTCGTCGCACCCCAACTCCTCGGCTCGCCCGATGTCGACCTCAACCCCGGCTACTCGGGCGGCCCCTATCTGCCGTCGAACGCGACCATCGCCGAGAACCACACCGCGGTGCCGGTCTCGACCGACGAGGTGCTGAAGGAGTTGCAGCGTTCGCTGAGTGCGCTGAACCCGCATGCCGTGGGGAGCCTGGTGTCCAACCTGGCCACCGATCTCGACGGCCAAGGCCAGAACCTCAACAAGCTGATCGCGTCGGCCGCCGGGACCGTGCAGCTCCTGGCGGAGAAGGGCAACGACCTGGGCCAGCTCAACGGGACGCTGGCGCAGCTGACCGGGACGCTCGACAGCGACACCGCCAACATCGAACAGCTGATCCAGCAGTACGACACCGTGTCCTCGACGGTGGCGCAACACTCGGGGCAGCTGAACGACGCCATCACCCAGCTCTCTCAGGCGAGCGCCGGCCTCGTCCAGCTGCTGGTGCCGAACCTCCAACCGCTCGAGGCCGACGCGGGCACGGTCACGACGGTGGGACGGACGCTGGACCGCAACCTCGCCAACGTCGACGCGATCCTCCAGAACGGCAACAACCTCTTCCACGGGGCCCAACGGGCCTACGACCCCAACTACAACTGGCTCGACCTGAACCTGCAGACGGCACCCGGCGTCAGCGGCGCGTACCTGGCCGGGCTCCTGCGTGACCGGCTGGCCGGCATCTGCCGCCGCCTCGCGACGAACCACGCCAACGGTTTGTCGGCCGCGGTCCTCGCCACGCTCACCCTGTGCGGCAACCCGTCGTCGGGCTTCTTCGACTCCCTCGTCAACGAGATCCCCACGATCATCAACTCGCTGACCGGGCAGAGCCCCTCGACCACGGCGCAGTCGCTGCTGCAGCAGGGGCTCCAGCAGATCCAGAGCGCGACGCAGAACGCGGGAGCCAACAGCACGACGCCGTCCGCCGGATCGAGCGCGCCGCAGAGCTCGGGCTCCTCGACCACCACCACGACGACGCCGCCGTCGACCACCACCACGACCACGCAGCCGTGCAACCTGCTGACCGAGCTTCTCGGGTGTAAGCCGAGCTCGAGCTCGGGCTCGGGCTCGTCTTCGTCGGGCTCGTCGTCCAAGTCGAGCGGCTCGAGCGGCGGGCTCGGCGGTTTGTTGTCCAACAAGGTCTCGGCCGCCCAGAACGCCGTCGCCAGCGCCGCCCCGGCGACCACGTCGGGCTCGAACCAGGTCCCGAGCCTCACGGCGCCGGCCGCCGGGCTGTTGCCACCGCTGCCCCAGGACCAGGGGCATGGCCACGGCCACCACCAATCGCCCGGCCTGCTCTCGCAGTGGGCGCACGACATCGCGAGTTGGTTCTGATGCGCACCGGACTCCGCCGCCTGCTCCTCGTCCCCGCCGTCCTCGCGCTCGCCGCGGGCCTCACCGGCTGCTCCATGGGGGGCGGCTCGGGCCAACGGACCGCCACCGCGGTCTTCAGCGACGTCGGCGACCTGGCCAACGGGGCCCAGGTGCAGCTCGCCGACGTCCCTGTCGGCTCGGTGAGCAGCATCGCGCTCGATGGGAGCAAGGCCAAGGTCACGCTCAGCTTCGACGAGTACGTCCGCATCCCCGCCGACGTCACCGCCGCCATCGCACGCACCACCATCCTCGGTGACCAGTTCGTCCAGCTGAACGTGCCCAAGGGCCAGACCGGCACCGGCGCCGCCGGCGCGCCGCAGCTGGCCGACGGGGCCGTCATCAAGAAGACCTCGACCGCCGCCGACGTCGAGCAGCTCGTCCAGGCGGGCGCCAGCGTCTTCGGCGCCATCTCGACGACCGAGCTCGAGCAGATCATCCAGGCCGGCGGGCAGGGCTTCACCGGCCAGGCCGCGTCGCTCAAGGCGTTCCTGGAGAACCTCGACGCCGTCGCAACGACCTACTCGCAGCACACCGCCGAGATCACCAGCGCGGTCAACGGCCTCGACAGCCTGTCCTCGACCCTCGCGCCGGCGAGCGGCACCACCGCCACCGCGCTCGACAACCTGAGCAAGACAGTCCAGATCCTGGCCCAGAACTCCCAGCAGTTCGAGAACGTGCTGCAGTCGCTCGACAACCTGTCGACGCAGGGCCGCAGCCTCCTCGAGAACTACTACCCCCAGATCGTCACGCAGCTGCAGACGCTCCAGGCCGTCAGCAGCCAGTTGTCCCAGCACCAGTCCGACCTGGCGGCGCTCCTCTCGGAGATCCCCGTCGCCAACGCCAACCTGCCCAACGCCGTGCGCAACGGCTACGTCCAGCTCTTCGAGAACATCATCATCTGTGGCATCCCGGGCTTCGGGCAGAACAACTCGCAGCCCGCGTTCTCCTGCGCCAAGTCGGGAGGGTCGGGCTCGTGATCACCCGTCGCCTCCTCATCAACCTCATCGCCTTCTTCGTCGTCAGCTTTGCGCTCGTCGGGTACGGCGTGGTCAACCTGCTGGGCAACCCGCTGTCCAGCCCGACCGTGCTCACGACCGAGTTCCCGAACGCGTCCGGCCTGTACGCCGGCTTCGAGGTGGAGCTGAACGGCGTGCCCGTCGGCACGGTCAGCTCGACCGCGCTGACGAAGACGGCGACCAAGGTCACGATGAGCATCAACCCCGGCATCAGCGTGCCGAGCAACGTGCAGGCCTCCGTGCAGATCGCCAACGACCTCGGCGAGCAGGTGGTCAACCTCGTTCCCCGGTCCCACACCGACCCCCACACTCTGGCGAGCGGGTCCAACGTCCCGGCGCAGCCGAACGAGGTGCCGGCCGACGTCGGTCAGGTGGTGGCGACGGCGACCAAGCTGCTCCAGGCCATCCCGGCCAACGACCTCAACAAGCTGATCGGCGAGCTCGCCACCACATTGGCGGGCAACGCCGGCAACCTGCGCACGCTCATCGATGCGGGCACGACCTTCTCCAAGGAGTTCGTCGCCTACCAGCAGCAGTTCACCGAGCTGCTCGCCAACGCACCGCCCTCCCTCGATGCGGTCACCGCCGTCGCCCCGCAGTTGCGCCAGGACCTCGCCAACACCGCCGCGCTCGTCCAGGTGCTCGCGCAGCAGGGGCAGACCGGCCTGCACAACCTGCTCGCCAATGGCTCGTCCGCCTTCACGCAGATCAACAACCTGATCACGTCGCAGTCGGCCAACATCGGCTGCTTCCTGCACGACACGGCCGACATCCTGACCAACCTGGCCCAGCCGGCGAACCTGGCCAACCTCTCCCAGGGCCTCGCCTACAACCAGTACTTCTTCGGTGCCGTCGACAAGATCGCCGTGGCCGGCAAGGCGGTGTCGCCGACCAAGAACAGCCCGCCCGACCAGAACCAGGTCTTCCTGCGCACCCGCCTGCTCCTGCCGCCGATCCTCTCCGAGCAGGGCGTCAGCTACGCGTCGGCGAACCCGATCCCCAACACCCTGCCCGGCGCCGGCTGCACCACCGTCTTCGGCCAGGGCGTGGGCCCCGCCACCCAGGCCGGCTTCACCCCGGCCGCCGGCGGCCACCTGGTCAAGCCGAGCGCGCAGGAGTCCAACGTCGAGCTCGACGCCGGCCCCCAGGTCCCGGTCAGCAACGCCTCGTACCGGGTGCCGCGCACCAGCGAGGGCCTGCTGCTGGCCCTGGGCGCCCTGGTCGTCCCGGCCCTCCTGCTGGCCTGGGGGGCCCGCCCTTCCCGCCGCCGCACGAGGCGCCGGGCGTGACAAGACCGCAACGTCCTCGTCGTTACCAATAAAGAGGGCAAACCGGAAGCACAGAAGCAGCAGACAAGCAGCACGGAAGCAGAGCAACACCGCAACGGAGGATTCGGAGGGAGATGCACATGAGGAGCCAAACCATGGAACGAGGGGTCAAGGTCGTGGGCGGCGTGCCCGAGGAAGGGGCCGGCGACGACATCACGGACGAGACGGTCGAGGCCGAGTCGCCCCCGGCGGGGCCACCGCCCCGCCCTGCCGCACGCCGTCCGTCGGGTCCCAGCCGGCGCTCCTTCCGCATCGTCTCGCTCGTCGCCGCGCTCGGCCTGCTCGGGACGATCGTCTTCGGCGTCCTGTACACCACCAACAGCTCGGGCCCGGTCCAGGACCCCGCGGTGCTCAGCGCCTCGCGGACGTTCCTGACCGACTTCTTCAACTTCACGCCCAAGACGGTGGACTCGGACTTCAACGCCATCACGGCGATGGCGACGGGCCAGTTCTCGTCGCAGGCGAACCAGTTCTTCAACTCGACCATCCGCAAGCAGCTCCAGACGGCGGCCGCCTCGTCCCGCGGCCAGGTCCGCTACCTGGCGGTGCAGCAGGAGGGCAACCCGGCGGGGACGGCGTCGATCTACGCCGTGGTGGACCAGACCTACGCCAACAACAAGTCGACCTCGCTGGGGTCGGACGTCGTCCGGCTCACCGCCGACCTGCAGCAGTTGAACGGCACCTGGAAGATCTCCAACGTGACGGTGCTCGAGGGCGCCACGCCGCAGAGCTCGAGCACCGGCAGCAGCGGGTCGGGTTCGGCCGGCTCGTCGGTCCCCGGCCAGTAGGGGTCCGCCGCCCGGCCACCGGGCCCGGCCGCACGTCGGGGCGGGGCCGTCAGGCCCTCAAGTACGATTCCCGACGGGCTGCGTGCGGGTCTGTGGTTGAAAGTCGATGCCAGTCGCAGGCGAAACGACCCACGTAAGGCGACTTGTGGTCGCTGAGCATGGTGCGGCTTAGAGGTAAGACCTGCCCGTCGGGTCCCCGGCTGTCGGGGGCGGGCGGAGACGAGGCGATGCGCGCCGTTGTGGTGCCGTTGGGCCGTGTGGGCGACCGCACGGCCGCCGGTGCCGGCGCGTCACCCTCGCAGCAGGCGAGTGTGGGGTCAAAGACCAGGTCAGCCGCACGCAGCCCCGACCTCTCCCGGCGGCTTTGCCGCCCGCCGCACCGGTAGGATCGTCGCGCCATGAGCGTGTTCACCAAGGTCCTGAAGGCGGGCGAGGGGAAGAAGGTCCGGCGCATCGCCGAGCTCGTCCCGCTCATCAACGACCTCGAGCCCGAGATGCAGGGCCTGTCCGACGACGCCCTGGCCCATCGGACCGTCCAGTTCAAGGAGCGCATCGAGAACGGCGAGACGCTCGACGACCTCCTCATCGAGGCCTACGCCACCGTCCGGGAGGCCGCCTGGCGCGTCCTCGGCCAGCGCCACTTCGACGTGCAGCTCATGGGCGGCATGGCGCTGCACTTCGGCTGGATCGCCGAGATGAAGACCGGCGAGGGCAAGACGCTCGTCTCCACCCTCCCTGCCTACCTCAACGCCCTCGGCGGGCAAGGCGTCCACTTGGTGACGGTGAACGAGTATCTGGCCGCGCGTGACGCCGAGTGGATGGGACGGGTCCACCGCTGGCTCGGCCTCACCGTCGGCCTGATCACCGCCGCCGTCGACGACGCCCCGTCGAAGAAGGCGGCGTACGAGTGCGACGTCACCTACGGGACCAACAACGAGTTCGGCTTCGACTACCTGCGCGACAACATGGCCCGCGCCCGCGAGCACATGGCCCAGCGGGGCCACAACTTCGCCATCGTCGACGAGGTCGACTCCATCCTCATCGACGAGGCCCGCACGCCGCTGATCATCAGCGGCCCGGCCGACGAGGCGGCGCAGCTCTACTACCAGTTCGCCTCCATCGCCCGCACCCTGACCCGCGACGAGGACTACGAGGTCGACGAGGAGAAGAAGACGGTCGTGCCGCTCGAGTCGGGCATCGAGAAGGTGGAGCAGGCCGTCGGGGTCGAAAACATCTACGACGACGTCTCGGTCAACTACGTGCACCAGCTGACCAAGGCGCTGACGGCCAAGGACCTCTACAAGCGGGACAAGGACTACCTCGTCGCGGGCGGCGAGGTGAAGATCATCGACGAGTTCACCGGCCGCACGCTGGAGGGCCGGCGCTGGTCCGACGGCCTGCACCAGGCGGTCGAGGCCAAGGAGCGGGTGTCGATCAAGGAGGAGAACCACACCTGGGCCACGGTCACGCTGCAGAACTACTTCCGCATGTACGACAAGCTCGCCGGCATGACCGGCACGGCCGAGACCGAGGCCGGCGAGTTCGCCGGCACCTACGCGCTGCCGGTGGTGCCGATCCCGACCAACAAGGAGATGATCCGGGGCGACAACCCCGACCTCGTCTTCAAGACGGAGGAGGCCAAGTTCAACGCGGTGGTCGACGACATCGTCGAGCGCAACGAGATCGGCCAGCCGATGCTCATCGGCACGGCGTCGGTTGCGAAGTCCGAGCTGCTCGCCCGGTTGTTGGAGAAGCGGGGGATCAGGCACAACGTCCTGAACGCCAAGCAGCACTTCCGTGAGGCCGAGATCGTGGCCCAGGCCGGTCGCCGGGGCGCCGTCACGGTCGCGACGAACATGGCCGGCCGAGGCGTCGACATCATCCTCGGCGGCAACCCGGAGCTGCTGGCGCAGCACGAGCTGGCCGCCGACGGCGTCGATCTCGACTCCGAAGAAGGTCTCGCGCTCCTCGACGACCGTGAGAAAGAGGTCGAGGCTCGATGCCGCGCCGAAGGCGAAGAGGTACGCAAGCTCGGCGGTCTCTATGTCCTCGGCTCCGAACGGCACGAGTCACGCCGCATCGACAACCAGCTGCGTGGCCGCTCCGGCCGTCAGGGCGACCCCGGCGAGTCCCGTTTCTATCTCTCCCTCGACGACGAGCTCCTCCGCCTCTTCGCCACCGGCGCGATGTCGTGGGTGATGGGGCGCACGCTCCCCGATGACGTGCCGATCGAGTCCAAGACCGTGGCGAAGGCGATCGAGCGGGCGCAGAACACCGTCGAGGCCCGCAACGCCGAGATGCGCAAGGACGCCCTCAAGTACGACGAGGTCATGGACCAGCAGCGCAAGGTCATCTACGAGCGGCGCCTGCAGATCATCGACGGCGACGACCTCGAGGAGCACACCGAGGACCTGCTCGCCGGCGCCGCCGAGAAGCTCGTGGCCGAGCACTGCCCGACCGAGTTCGAGGAGGACTGGGACCTCAAGGCCCTCGTCGACGGGATCATGCAGTTCTACCCGACCAAGTTCACGGTCGCCGACCTCGAACAGGCCGCCACGACCGAGGACCTCGTCGAGTCGATCGTCGAGGAGGCCCTCGACTACTACGAGAAGCACGGCGAAGCCATGCCCGGCGGCGCCGACACCATGCGCCAGATCGAGCGCGACGTGTACCTCCAGATCATGGACGCCCGCTGGCGCGACCACCTGTCCGAGATGGACAACCTCAAGGACGGCATCCACCTGCGCTGGACCGTCCAGGCCGACCCCCTCAACGCGTGGCAGCAGGAGGGCTACAGCATGTTCGGCCAGCTGCTCGAGGTGATCGACAACGACTACCTGCGCTACATCCTCCATGTCGAGGCTGTGCAGCCGGCCGCCTCGGCCGAGCCGGACCTGGACAAGGCGGTGTACGCCGCCGCCGAGGACCCCGTCGCCGAGACCTCGGCCTTGGCCGGGGCGCTGGCAGCCGAGCACGGCGCGCAGGTCGCGACGCAGAGCACGCTGCTGTCGCCGGCCGAGGCGATGGCGGCCCAAGCCGCCCAGGCGGCCCAGGCGGCCCAGACCGATGGTGCCGCCGGCAACGGGTCCGGGCGCCGGGCCGGGAAGGCGCAGATCAAGCGGCCGAACGCGCCCGACGCGGACGCGGCCCGCCCGGTCGTCAAGGCCCAGACCGAGAAGGTCGGCCGGAACGAGCCCTGCTGGTGCGGGAGCGGCAAGAAGTTCAAGTTCTGCCATGGCGCCGGCTAACGCCGCCGCGGCCGCCGCTGAGGGACCCCGCGACTTCACCACCGAGCTGAACGCCCTGGGAGAGCGCCTGGCCGAGGCCGAGCGCTACCTGGGCCGGGACAAGCTCGAGGCCCGCCGGGCCGAGCTCGAGGCCGAGGTGGCCAAGCCCGACCTCTGGGACGACCAGGACAACGCCCGCTCGGTCACCCGGGAGCTGGGCCGGGTCACCGACGACCTCGACCAGCTCGACGGGCTCCGCTCGACGTTGGACGACGCCCGCGCCCTGTTCGAGCTGACCGAGGAGTCGGCCGACGCCGCGCTCTCCGCCGAACTGGTCGAGACGGTCGACAAGCTCGGGACCCGCCTCGGTGCGTTGGAGCTGCAGTCGTTGTTCTCGGGCGAGTACGACGAGTTCGACGCGGTGTGCGAAGTGCACGCGGGCGCGGGCGGCACTGACGCGCAGGACTGGACCGAGATGCTGCTGCGCATGTACCAGCGCTGGGCCGAGCGCCGCGGCTTCACCGTCGAGCTCGACGAGGCGACGGAGGGACAGGAGGCCGGGTTGTTGTCGGCGACGTTCATCGTGCAGGGGCGTTTCGCGTACGGCTTGTTGGCCACCGAACGCGGCGTGCACCGTCTTGTGCGCATGTCGCCTTTCGACTCGCAGCACCGCCGCCAGACGAGCTTCGCCTCGGTCGAGGTCACGCCGTTCCTCGAGGACGCGACCGAAGTGGAGATCGACGAGAAGGACCTGCGCGTCGACACCTACCGCTCCTCGGGCGCCGGCGGCCAGCACGTGAACAAGACGGACTCCGCGGTGCGGCTCACGCACCTGCCCACGGGGATCGTCGTCGCCGTCCAGAACGAGCGCAGCCAGCACCAGAACAAGGCGAAGGCGATGCAGATCCTCGGCGCCAAACTGACCGAGCGCGCCCGGGCGGAACGCCAGGCCGAGCTCGACGGCCTGAGCGGTGAGCGCGTCGACAACGCGTGGGGCAACCAGATCCGTTCGTACGTGATGGCGCCCTACCAGTTGGTCAAGGACCTGCGGACGAACTACGAGACGGGCAACGTCGACGCCGTCCTCGACGGGGACCTCGACGCGTTCATGGAAGCCGAGTTGCGGCGCCAACGGGAGTCCGGCGCGTAGGAGTCCGCCCGCCGCTCCGGTGCGACGCGGTGACGCTCGGCCGGCTCTCCGGCGTCTCCGGCTTTCCGGCTCTCTGACCAGCACCGGAGCCGGTGACCCGAAACCGCAATGTGGACTCCACTAGGATGTTTCTGGTGCGCCGTCGGTTTGCGCCCGAAAATTCCGTCTCACACTTCTCTCTGCCGGTCTTCCAGGTGATCCTTTTTTTTAGATGATCCGATTCCAGAACGTCACCAAGTCGTACAAGGGCGGTTCGACCGTCGCACTGCGCGACATCGATATCGAGATCGACAAGGGGGAGTTCGTCTTCCTCGTCGGCGCGTCGGGCTCGGGCAAGACGACCTTCATCCGGCTGCTGCTCCGTGAGGAGCTGCCGGACACCGGCGAGATCCTCGAGGCCGGCCGCAACATCGTCGACCTGCCCAAATGGCGGGTTCCCTACCTGCGCCGCAACATCGGATGCGTCTTCCAGGACTTCCGCCTGCTCCCCAACAAGACGGTGTTCGAGAACGTCGCTTTTGCGTTGGAGGTCATCGGGCGGCCCCGGCACGTGGTGGCCAACCAGGTGCCGCAGGTTCTGGACCTGGTCGGGCTCTCGACGAAGCGCGACAACCTGCCGAGCGAGCTCTCCGGTGGTGAGCAACAGCGCGTGGCCGTCGCCCGCGCCTTCGTGAACCGTCCGCTGATCCTGCTGGCGGACGAGCCGACCGGGAACCTCGACCCGCAGACGGGCCTCGGCGTCATGCAGTTGCTGGACCGGATCAACCGGACGGGCACCACCGTGATCGTGGCGACGCACGACGAGGTGCTCGTCGACAAGATGCGCCGGCGTGTGATCGAGCTGTCGAACGGCGCGATGGTGCGCGACCAGGCGCGTGGCGTCTACGGCTTCGACGGGGCGGCGCAAGATCGCGTCAGCGCCGACGTCGCTGCGGGCGGCATGGGCTGACGGACTTTGCTGACGGACTGACTGGCTGAACGAAATGGCTCCTGTATCTCTCGAATATGTCGTCCGCGAGACGGGCGCGAACCTCTGGCGGAACCGCCTGATGACGATTGCGGCGGTGTTGACCGTCGCCGTATCGCTGTCGCTGGTGGGGGCGGCGCTGCTGCTCCGCCAGGGCTCGGCCAATGCCACCGGGACGCTCGAACGGGGGACCAAGGTCACCGTCTGGATGGACCCTGCCGCCACGTCGCAGCAGATCAATGCGGTCAAGACACAGCTGGCGCAGCTCAACTACGTGGTCCAGCCCTGCTCGTACTGGGACAAGCAGCGGAACTTCTCCGAGGCCCGCCACCTGCTGCCGTCGGACGTGATTGCGGCGACCACCGTGGCCGAGATGCCCACCTCCTACTGGTGCACGCCCGTTGCCCTGAGCGACGCCGCTCAGGTGGTCCGGACTTTCAACGGGACGCCCGGCGTGAAGGCGGTGACCGAGCCGCAGCAGGCGATCCACAACGAGGAGACGGCGATCAACGTCATCAAGTGGGTGTTCGTGATCATCGCGATCGTGCTGATCGTGTCGGCGGCGGTGCTGATCCTGAACACGATCCGTATGGCGATCTTCGCCCGGCGCCGAGAAGTGTCGGTGATGAAGCTGGTCGGGGCGACCAACTGGTTCATCCGCGTGCCCTTCATGACGGAGGGACTGCTGCAGGGGCTGTTGGGCTCGTTGCTCGCGGCGGGTGTGGTGTGGATTTTGTACGCCCTGATCAACACCTGGGGTGGCGGACGGACCTCCAGCAACGTCTTCACGACCATTCAGACGTCGACCTCGCAGATGATCGTGACCAACGTGGTGGTGATCATCGTCGGCGGGCTGATCGGGACGATCGGCTCGGCCATCGCCATTCGGCGCTTCCTCGACGTCTGACGGACTGACGTCCTGACCGTGTTGGTCAGTTCGAGTTGGCGGTGACTGCGGCTGCGCCGTCGGACGGGACGCAGACGTAGCTGACGAAGGGCGCCTTGGACGAGGTGGCGGCCACGGGCGCCGGGTCGCAATGACTCAGGACCCACCCCAGGTCCGGATTGCGAGTGAACGGTCGGACCCCTACGAGTACGTGGTTGATCCGGCCGTCGTGCACGTCCTCGACGAACTGCGACAGCGATGTGCTCGGCACCTGCCCGGAGAAGCCGCCCACGGGCAGATACTCGTGGCCGGTGGCCAACACGTCGTGGCTGACCTGGGCCGACGTCTCCACTGTCTCAATGCTGCGTCCCTTCGGGACGGTCGCGGCATGCGCGGCCAGCGCCGGCCAGGTCGCGAGGTCGTGCTGCCACCCGGCTTGTTCGGACGCGGTCAGCGCCTGCGACTGATAGGGCGAGTCGAACGGCCCAAGCCTGTTGGCGACGGCCGTGCCCGACGCCCACGCGGCCCCGACGAGGAGCGCGGCGGCGCCCAACCCGAGGGCGGCGCGGATGGGCCACTTCGACGTCGGTGGCGTCCGGAGCAGCGAGATGGCGAGGCAGACAGTGGCGAGCGCGGTGAGGACGATGGTCGTTGCCAGGACCCACGGCCATACGCCGGCGCTGCGCGGGACGAGGGAGAGCGCCTCGGCGACACCTCCGAGAACGGTTGCGCCGAAGACGGCGGGAACCACGCGGCTCTCCGGGTTCGTGCGCCAGATCCTCCAGCCGAGGACGAGTCCCAGCCCGCAGAGCGCCGCCATCGGTGGCGCGAGCGCGGCCAGGTAGTACGCGTTCAAGAACTTGGAGTCGGCGAAGAAGGCCCACGTGAGGATCATCCAGAAACCCCACAGCACCGCGGCCGCTCGCCAGGGATCAGTGCGCGGCCGGCGACGACGGGCGATCAGGATGCCGACCAACCCGACCATGGCCGGGATGAAGAGCCAGGCGGCGTCGCGGCCGAGTTGCCCGGCGAGGTATCGCGCCGGACCCTTGTTCAGCGCGACGGTCGGTGCCCCTCCGACCGTCGACGCGGTCGTCGCCGCCGGGGGCGGGGAGCATCCCGGCTGCTCGAGCACCCTGCCATTCAGGCGATCGGCGCCGTTGTAGAGGAACACCTGGCTGAACACCGAGTTGTTGCAGCTGCCGTCGACATACGGCCGGTCGTGGGCCGGGACGAGGGCGACGACGGACATCCAACTGAGGGAGACGGCGAGTGCCACCGCCACGGAGACCGCGATGTGGCCATAACGGCGGGCCAGGCTCAGGGCCGGCGCCGCCATGAGGTAGGCGATGTAGATGGCGGGGAGGACGAGCCAGGCCTGGAGCATCTTGGCCTGGAAGGCCAGGCCGACCCAGACCCCCGCCAGGACGAGCGGGCGCAGGCGACCCGACATGAATGCGTTGGTGGCGGCATCCGCAGCCAGGACCAGAAGGAGGATCAGCAGCGAGTCGGAGATGTTGCCGCGGTTGAGCAGGATCGTGACCGGCGTGACAGCGAGCGCAACCGCTGCGAGGAGACCGGCCCCAGCCCCGGCGACGCGGCGGACCGCCCGATAGAGGACGAGCACGGTGAGCGTGCCCTCGACGACCTGGGGCAGGACGAAGGCCCAGACATGGAAGCCGAACACACGCACCGAAAGGGCCTGCACCCAGAAGGCGCCGGGCAACTTGTCGATCGAGACGGTGCCCCAGGGGTCGAACGCGCCGAAGAAGAAGTTGTGCCAGTTCTGCGACATGCTGCGCACGGCGCCGCCGTAGAACGTCTCGAGCATGTCGCCGTTCATGCCCCAGGCGTAGGCGAGCGCAGAAAGCGCCGCGACTGCTAAGAGCGCCGGCCGGGCCCAGCGCGGCTGGTCGTCGGGGGAGCGCCAGAACATCAGGCGACTGGTTTTCGGACGCTGTTGCGACCGCGACGGCACCCGCGACGTCTCAGTGGTCGGTGGCTCGACCGCACCGGCGAGTTCCTCCGGGCGCGCGTCGAGCTCCAGCCGTCCGCCGACGACATCCCCCATGGGGCCGAACCTACTGCCCGGGGGCGGTTGTCAGGGTGCTTTCTGGTTGCAGGGGCGGCGCTTCTC
Organism: uncultured Acidimicrobiaceae bacterium; assembly: GCA_963777485.1. GTDB lineage: Bacteria > Actinomycetota > Acidimicrobiia > Acidimicrobiales > RAAP-2 > Bog-473. Next base: position 1,160,012 of record CAVZQP010000002.1, read on the forward strand.
GCCCCGTAGGACGAGGCCCTCACCCGAGCGGAACGGGGCCGTCCGGTGGACGATGTCGTCGAACCCGGCTGTCGCGAACAGCTCGGCGGTGGCGCTCGCCCATTGTTCGAGCGGGAAGCGCTTCTCGAATGGCCCATACGTGGGTGATCGCGACGAGCCGACCCCCAGGCGCGAGGACGCGTACGACCTCTCGCACCGAGGCCTCGAGCGGATCCCAGAGCTGGACGGAGTTGACGGCCAGCGCCCCTGTGAACGTCCCGTTGGGCCACGGGATCGAGTCCGCTGTGCTGCGTTCCAGCGTGACTTGGCCGCGCTCGACCGCCGACAGATTGCGGCGGCGGGCTTGGCGGAGCATGGCAGCCGACGGGTCGACGCCTCCGACGACGCCGCTCGAAAGGCGCTTTGCCAGTGCGGCCACGCCGACGCCAGGTCCGAAGCCGAGTGCGAGCACGGACGCGTCGGGCGCCGGCGCCAATTCATCGATCGCCGCCAACTCCATGTCCCGGTTCATGCGGGCCATCAGCGGCCCGCTCAGCCTCCCGGCGGTGCCGTCGAAGCTGGGCGGGCGGCTCCGGCTCTCCATGCGTCCAACCCAACCACTTGAAGTAAACTTCAAGTCAATGCGTTCGACCCATCTTTCGTCCGACCCGGCCCTCGACGACGAACCCGATCTGCTCGACATCGGGGAGGTCGCGTCTCGCTCGGGCATGGCTCCTTCGGCGCTTCGCTACTACGAGAGCGAGGGGATCATCGCGAGCGTCGACCGCAAGGGCCTGCGGCGCCAATTCCGGCCGGATGTCCTCACGACGCTCGCGGTCGTCGCCATGTGCCGACAGGCAGGGTTCACACTCGAGGAGATCAAGTTGGTGCTGGCCACGGGTGGTGGGCCGAGCTGGAAGACCTTCGCGGAACGCAAGCGCGACCAGCTGCGGGCACGGGCGGAACATCTCGGCACCGTCGCCGACCAGCTCGACCATGCGCTCCGTTGCCCGAGCCCGAACGTCTTCGACTGCGAGCACTTCCGTGCCGCCCTGGCGGACGCCTTGCCGGTGCGCGGCGACGCTGACGGGGTCCCGGCGGGGCGAGGTCTCAGTGGCCGCTGAACCGACGAGCCCGGCGCCGGCGACCAACGGGTCCCGTCGGCCGGACCGTTCCCAGTCGCGCTTCTTCTGCAATGTGCCGCGCAAGGTCGCCCTGTTCTTCTTCGTGGTGGCGTTCGCCGCCCTGGTGATCGGCGGTGGTTTTGCCGAGATCAGCACGAACGGATCGCCAACGTCGCTCGAGACAGCGGTCGTGCGCTGGACGATCGTCGGTTCCCTGGTGATCGGGGTCGTGGCGTATGTGATCGGCGGCCGTCTCCTGGCCGAGCGCTCGGGTGGGGGCGGCTGAGCGACTGAGCGGCTGAGCGGCTATGCGGCTTGGTCGGTCCCGGAGATATTCGGGCAAGAAAATGTTCCTGCAAGGTTTCGTGCAAGGTTCGCAGCAAGCCGTCGCCTCCATGCTCCGTCACGCTCTCGAAGTCGAGGGCGTGACGAAAGCGAGGATGCAATGGCGAACACCACGACGATCATCGGCAACCTGACCCGGGAACCCGAAATCCGGTACACCCGAGAGGGTCAGGCGACTGCGCAGTTGGGCGTGGCGGTCAACCGCCGCTGGCAGGACCGGGCGACCCAGGAGTGGCAGGAGTCGACATCGTTCTTCGACGTCATCTGTTGGCGGGACCTGGCCGAGAACGTGGCGCTCAGCCTGGCCAAGGGGATGCGCGTCGTCGTAACCGGCCGGCTCGAGCAGCGCACCTGGGAGACCGAGGAGGGAGACCATCGGTCCAAGGTCGAGATCACGGCCGAAGAGGTCGGGCCGAGCTTGCGGTTCGCGACCGCCGACGTGCACAAGGTCGAGCGCCGCGGCGCGCTGACGGGTGACGGCGCCACCGAGGCCAACGACAGCATGGCCGTCGAGGCGTGAGTGTCGCCCTGGCTCATCACGACGACCGCATGGTCGTGGCTCATCGGGGCAACGATCCACGGCATGGCGGGTGCGCTGCATCGTCCTTCGGAAACGTCGATTGCGCTGGCGGCTGCAGGACTGGCGTGTCTGTTGGTCTTCCAGATCCGCTCACGCCACCATCGATCGACTTCATGAGGGACGAAGTCGCCGACATCTGTGGCGCACTCGCCCTCGGCGGTTCCCTGCTGCGCCGCCTCGGTCTGGGCGCCGAGGCGGTGCGGTTCGAGTCGCTCTACGGCGCCGTCGCCGCCCGCCTGGCAGAGGACAGTCAGTCCTTGGCCGAGCCGTCCTGCGCGTAGGTCAGCGACAAGGAATTGACGCAGTAACGGAGTCCGGTGTCGGTGGGGCCGTCGGGAAACACATGCCCGAGGTGCCCACCGCACCGGGCGCAAAGGATCTCGGTGCGGGTCATCCACAACGAGCGATCCACCCTTTCAATGATCGTCCCATTGGCGCTGGCCCGGTCGAAGCTCGGCCAGCCGGTACCGGACTCGAACTTGGCCTGCGTGTCGAACAGTTCGGCGCCACAGCCGGCGCAATGGAACACTCCTTTGCCGTCGACGTGCAGCAACTCTCCTGACCATGCGGGCTCGGTCCCGGCCCGGCGGAGCACGTCGTAGCGATCGGGCGGGAGTTCGTGCCGCCACTCTTCGTCGGTCTTCGTAACGGCGTAGTCGGTCGTGTCCTGCGTGCCCGGCTTGCGTCTGAACATCAGTGCCTCTCTTCCGACATCTACAACAATTTCCAGGTCAGAAGTATTTCGGCGTTGCTCCGATCGCTTCGTAGAGGGCGCGGACAAGGGCGTGGCTGCGAGCGTCGCCGGTGAATTCCTCCATGGCCATCTTGTTCATGACGTAGCCGACGCCGAGCCCGTGTTCAGGATCGGCGAATCCGTATGAGCCTCCCGCACCACCATGGCCGAAGGAGCCCTCCCCGCCGAAGAGGGTCACCGGACTCGATCGCCAGAATCCGAGGCCGATCTTTTGCTCCAGTTTGAACCCCACCGAGGCGAACACCTGATCCGCCCCCGACGTGAGTGGGGTGCGAGCTCGTTCGAGCTGTGCCGGCGTCAGCAGCGGCTCGGTCGGGCCACCGTCGACCGTGCCGATGAGCGCGGCGTACATCCGCGACAGAGAGGTGGCGTTGGTGATCCCGTTGCCTGCCGGCATTTCCGCCGCGTGCCACGCGCGCTGGTTCATCCAATCCCGGTCCCGGATAGCGCCCCCAAGGTTGAGGGCCCGGGCGACGAGGGTGGACGCAAAGCTCGACGGTGCGCCGTCGGCGTCGCTGTCGTTAGTCAGTCCACCTTCGAAGTTCGCACCGACGATGGGTGAAACGCGGTCTTCGTATTCTTCGGGCAGTCCGATGAAGAACTCGAGGCCGAGTGGCGCGGCCACTTCCTCAGCGAAGTACGTCCCGAGTGAACGGCCCGTGATCCGGTGAACTACTTCGCCGACGAGGTAGCCGTAAGAGAGCGCGTGGTACCCGTGTGCGGTGCCCGGCTCCCAAAAAGGTGCCTGTTCGGCTAAGGCCTCGGCGACAGGCGTCCATGCCTGGAGTTCTTCCGGGGAGAGCCGTCGGTCGATCGCCGGCACGCCCGCTTGGTGGGAGAGCAGGTATCGCACGGGCATCGACCCCTTGCCGGCTTGGTCGAACTCGGGCCAGTAGGTGCTCACCGGCGCGTCCATGTCGAGAAGACCGCGCTGTGCCAGGAGATTGGCGCAGATGGCCGTCGCTCCCTTCGTCGTGGAGAACACCAGCTGCAGGGCCTCGGGTCCGTAGGGCTGGGTACCCGCTCGGTCGAACGAACCGCCGTAAAGGTCGACCACCCTTCGACCCTCGACGTGCGCGCAAAAGGCTGCGCCTAATTCGCGGCCCTGTTCGAAGTTGCCGGCGAACGCGTCCCGGACGGCCTCGAACCCCGGCTCGACCAGTCCCGTGATTGTGTCCGAATCGGCCATCGCTCAGGCCGCCAGCGCCAAGCCGGCGCTCCCCATCAAGAAGAGGAAGTTGTCCACGTAGAACTGGCGTCGGATGCCCTCACTCCGGTCACCCAGGGAGGATTCGAAACGTTCGAGCGGCTTACGCCCCCCTTCGACATGTGGATAGTCCGATGAGAACAGGACAAGGTCGGCTCCTGCCTGGTCGATGATCCAGCCGACGTCCTCGGTGGGGTACGGCGTGAAGCGGACCTGGCGGTGCACGTACTCGGACGGCGAGAGCGACAGTGCCTGGAGGCGCTCTTCGTGGCGGCGAAACGCCTCGAACGCCGACTCCATCTGCCGGAGCCACGAAGGCACCCAGATGGCCCCCTGTTCGATGACCCCTATATGCATGTTCGGGAAGGCCTCGAGCACGCCGTCGAAAATAAGAGTGGCGAGCGTCTGCGCCGGAGGCACGGGGATCCCCATGTAGTCGACCGATCGGAAATTCTCCTCTCCGCCATGAAAATCCGGAGGGATTGGCCTTCCGTTCACGAAGTAGTTCTTGTCGATCAGGTCGCCCGTTCCACCGACATGGAATACCACGGGGATGTTCGCATCCTGGGCTTGTTCCCACACCGGATAGAGATCCGTGTGACTTGGTGAGTAGCGCGGCGGACAACCCGACGCGACGAGTAGCGCCGCTGCCCCTTGCTCGAGCGCATCCTTGGTGGCTATTTGCGCCTTCTCGGGATCGCATAGCGGGACATAGAGGGAGGGGAGGAGTCGGTTGTCGACCGAACAGAACTCGAGCATGCCTCGGTTGTGCGCCCGGGCCGCCGCGTAGGCGAGGTCGACGTCGCCGGCATGTTCGAGGTCGTGGAGGCGGCCATTGTGGAAGGTATTGAAGACGAGTTGGCTCGAGAACCCGAGGAGATCGAGTGCTCGAGGCCGGTCCTCCGGAATGAACGAACCGGTCGCGGCAAAGTTCTTGCGAGCCATGATCTCGGCTTCCTCGTCGGCTCGATATTCGGCCGACCCATGTCGTGCCCGCAGCCGCTCGAAGGCAGCCTCGAGGTCACGCTGCTGTTCTGACGGGTCGCCGGTCTGGCGAAGCTCGTTTCCGCCCGGATAGCGGAGCACAGGAAGCCGGTCCCGAAATGCTGCCTCCGCGTGGTCCCGCAACCAGGTCGGCGTCTCCATGATGTGGGCGTCGGCGTCGTGGACGACCCGCCCCTGGGAGTACGGCATCGTGACCCTCCCTTCGTGTTCTCGTTCCGCGCCATGAGTATTTCAGGGCGAGCCGACGGGGGCGGTGCGCCTGGCGATAGATCTGACGCCCCGTCAGATCAGGGGTGCGAGCTTGGCTACGCTCCCGGGGCGATGGATCTGCGCGACGGCCCGGAGGACGTGTCGTTCCGCGCCGAGGTGAGGCGGTTCTTAGACGGCAACGTCGTCGGAGAGTTCGCCGAGATCAAGGGTCGAGGCGGTTCGGGCGACGAGACGTTCGGATTCGAGGTCCGCCGCCGTTGGGAAAAGGTCCTGGCCGACGGCGGATGGACCTGCCTGGGCTGGCCGGTCGAGCATGGAGGCCGGGGCGCCACAATGACCCAGCAGGTCATCTTCAACGAGGAGTACGCCCGGGCTGCCGCCCCGGGGCGGGTATCCGTCATGGGCGAAGGCCTCCTCGGCCCCACCCTGATCCACTACGGGACGCCCGAGCAACAAGCTCGGTTCTTGCCGCCGATCAGGGAGGGCGACGAACTGTGGTGTCAGGGGTATTCGGAGCCGGACGCTGGAAGTGACCTGGCGAACGTCAAGACGCGGGCGGCCCGAGACGGCGACCAGTGGGTGGTCACGGGACAGAAGGTCTGGACCTCGCTTGCCCACCAGGCCGACTGGTGTTTCGTGGTCTGCCGCACCGACCCCGACTCGTCCCGTCACAAAGGCCTGTCCTACCTCCTGGTGCCGATGGACCAGCCAGGCATCGAGGTGCGTCCTATTACCCAGCTCACGAGAACGAGTGAGTTCAACGAGGTGTTCTTCGATGGTGCGCGTACCGATGCATCGAATGTCGTCGGAGGCGTGGGCGAGGGTTGGCGCGTCGCCCTCGCCACGTTGGCATTCGAGCGCGGCGTGGCACTGCTCGGCTATCAACTCACCTTCCGGCGTGAGCTCGACCGAATCGTCAACTTGGCACAGGAGAACGGTCGCACCCGCGATCCCGTCGTGCGGCAGGGTCTGGCGCAGGCCCATATCGAGCTCGCCATCATGCGATACAACACGTTGCGGTCACTGGCGGGCATCGACGGGCCCGTTGCGCCGCCGGAGGCCTCAATCGCCAAGCTCTATTGGGGGACCTGGCACCGCCGGCTGGGCGAACTCTGCATGACCCTGATGGGGATGGGTTCGACGGTGTTGGACGGCGACGCATCCCCCGACAACGCGGGCTATGGCCTCAACGAGCTGCAGCGATCGTTCCTCTTCGCCCGTTCGGAGACCATCTACGGCGGATCGAACGAAATTCAGCGCAACATCATCGGTGAGCGGGTGCTGGGTCTCCCGCCCGAACCGAAGGGGACCAGGTGACCAGGTGACCAGCTCGAGCCTCGGTGGATCATTCGAACCGCCATCGCCGCCTCCACCGCCGACAGGACACGGGCTCCTGGAGGGGAAGGTCGTCGTCGTCACTGCGGCGGCAGGGACCGGCATCGGGTCGGCCACGGCCCGCCGATGCCTGGAGGAAGGCGCAACCGTCGTGGTGAGCGACGCGCACGAACGGCGTCTCGCCGAGACCGCGGCACAGTTGGCCGACGAGATCGACAACTCGCAGCGGGTCCATTCGTTGGCCTGCGACGTGCGAGACGATGCGCAGGTCGAAGCGCTTTTCGACGGCTCAATCGATCGTTACGGTCGGATCGACGTCGCGGTCCACAACGCGGGCCTCGGCGGGACCGTACCGCTCACCGAGATGACAGATGAGCAGTGGTCGACCGTCATGGACATCACCTTGACCGGGACGTTTCGATGCACCCGGGCGGCGCTGCGCCGGATGCTCCCCGCGAGGAGTGGCGTCATCGTGAACAACGCCTCGGTCCTCGGATGGCGGGCCCAACCTGGCCAGGCCCACTACGCGGCCGCCAAAGCAGGAGTGATGGCGCTCACCAGGTGTGCAGCCGCCGAAGCGGCACCTTCCGGCGTCAGGGTCAACGCTGTGTCGCCGAGCCTGGCCGAGCATCCCTTCTTGAACCGGGCGATTCCCGACGAGGATCTCGCCGTGCTGCGACGCCGCGAGCTCTTCGGCCGGGGGGCGGAGACTTGGGAGGTGGCCAATGTGATCGTCTTCCTCGCCAGCGATTACTCCTCCTACATGTCCGGAGAGGTCATCTCCGTGAGCAGCCAGCACCCATGAACGACGGCATCGGCGGCGCACCCGCCACCCAGGAGGACCCGAGGGCGGACCTCATCTGGGGGACGGTGCCGCGCCTCGTCGAGGACGCTGCGACAAGGCACGCGTCGACCGAGGCGCTGGTCGATGCGCACCTCCGGATCACCTACGAACAACTCGCACCCCTGGTGGATCGCTACGCCCGCGGGTTCGTGGCGGCTGGGCTCGGCATGGGAGACCGGGTTGGCATTTGGGGCCCCAACTGCGCCGAGTGGATGCTTGCCGCATTGGGTGTGCTTCGTGCAGGTGGCGTGATCGTCCCGCTGAACACAAGGTTTAAAGGGGGAGAGGCGGCCTACATCTTGCGCAACTCGGGCGCAACGTTGTTGGTGACGGTGCGCGGCTTTCTTGGGTTCGACTACCCGTCGATGCTGGGCGGCGAAGACGTTGGTCCACTCGAAAGAATCCTTCTGCTCAGAGACGAAGGCACCGACGACCGAAACGTCGAGCGGCCCGCTCCGCTATCGACCATTGGTCTGGCCGATTTCCTCGCTGCCGGCGAACGGGTTCCCCCGGCCACAACGAAGGCACGCGTCGAGGAACTGCAGCCGGACGACGTTTCGGACCTGATCTTCACCTCAGGTACCACCGGACATCCGAAGGGCGCGGCGACGACGCATGCGCAGTCGTTGCGGACCTTCGGGACGTGGGCCTCGATCGTCGGCCTCGGGTCCGGCGATCGCTACCTGATCGTGAACCCGTTCTTCCACACTTTCGGGTATAAGGCGGGCATCCTCGCGTGCTTGATGGCCGGTGCCACGGTGGTCCCGGAGCCCGTGTTCGATGCGGGGGCGGTGCTCCGCCGTATCGAGGCGGAACGCATCAGCGTGCTGCCCGGACCACCGACCCTCTACCAGACGCTGCTGGGCGAGTCCGACCGAGACAAGCACGATCTTTCCTCTTTGCGCCTCGGCGTGACCGGTGCCGCCGTCGTTCCCGTCGAGCTCGTGCGCGCTATGGATGACGAGCTCGGGTTCACGACGGTGCTGACCGCCTACGGGCTCACCGAGTCATGCGGGACCGTCACCATGTGCCGGCGCACTGACCCGCCCGAAATCGTCGCCCGCACGTCGGGCCGAGCGATTCCCGGCCTGGAGGTGCGCGTCGTGGCAGGGGGCAAGGAGGTCCCAACCGGCGAGCCGGGCGAGGTCGTCGTCCGCGGCTACACCGTCATGTCTGGGTACTGGGGCAATCCGGAGGCGACGGCAGAGGCGATCGACACCGACGGATGGCTGCACACCGGCGATATCGGCATGATGGACGCGCAAGGCAACGTCACCATCACCGACCGGTTGAAAGACATGTACGTGGTTGGTGGCTTCAACGCCTATCCGGCCGAGATCGAGGCAATTCTCCGTGGTCACGAAGCCGTGGCCCAGGCGGCCGTGGTCGGAGTACCCGACGAGCGGATGGGAGAAGTGGGGTGCGCGTACGTCGTGCCCGTGCTCGGAGCCTTAACCGGTGATTCCGACAACGAGGCCGACGAGCTGGGCCGCACCATCCTCAGCTGGTCCCGCGGCGCCATGGCCAACTACAAAGTGCCCCGCGGCATTGTGCTGGTCGACAGCCTGCCGGTGAACGCCAGCGGGAAGGTCTTGAAGCGGGAGCTGCGCGGTCGCCATGCGACTGGAACTGATCGCGTCGTGACGAGCGAGAGGAGCAAGTAAGTGCGAGGCATCGTTTATACGGGAGAAGGCGTCGAGGTCACCGACCAGCTCGAGGTTCGAGGGCCCGGTCCGAATGAGGTACAGGTGCGGATTCAGGCTGCCGGCGTGTGTCATTCGGATCTGTCCGTCATCGACGGGACCATCCCATTCCCGGCGCCGGCCGTGCTCGGTCACGAGGGCGCCGGCGTGGTTGAAGCGGTGGGCGATGCCGTGCGGTCGGTCAAGCCGGGCGACCACGTCGTGATCGCGACGCTGGCCAGCTGCGGAGCCTGCCGCGCCTGTGGGACTGGCCACCCGACGTGGTGCAAGAGCTCGCTCGGCAATATCACGACGCCGTTCACCTTTAAGGGCGAAGCGGCATCGAACTTCGCCGCGGCTTCGGTCTTCTCCGAGGTGACGATCGTGAGCGAGGTCCAGGCCGTGCGCATTCCAAAGGACGTCCCGCTGACGTCGGCATGCCTCATCGGGTGCGGTGTGCTGACCGGAGTCGGTTCCGTTTTGAACCGGGCCAAGGCGCGGCCGGGCGACACGGCGGCGGTCTTCGGCGTCGGCGGCGTGGGGCTCAACGTGATCCAGGGCCTCCGTATTGCCGGCGCCACCCGCATCGTCGCTGTGGACACGATCGCTGCCAAGGAGGAGCTGGGCCGCCAGTTCGGCGCCACCCACTTCGTCGACGCCAGCGCCGGCGATGCGGCAGCGGCTGTCCGCGATCTGGTCCCGGCCAACCGCGAATCGGCCGCCGGCGCCCTCTTTCCGCTTGGCGGCGTTACGTGGGCCTTCGACTGCGTCGGGCATCCGGCCGTGCTCAAGAGCGCGCTCGACTGCCTCGACTGGGGTGGTAACGCCGTTGCAATCGGCATCCCGCCGCGGGGAACCGAGGTGGCGGTCGATGTCAACGCTTTGGCGTACGTCGACCGCGGGCTGCTCGGTTGCCGCTACGGCTCATCTCGCCCGCACCATGACATTCCGTTGATGGTCGACCTCTACAAGTCCGGGCAGCTCATGTTGGATGAGCTCGTCTCTCTCACTCGTCCGCTCGAGCGCTTCGGCGACGTCGTCGACGAGATGCACGCCGGTCGGGTAGCGCGCGGCGTCCTGACGTTCGACTAGACAGATCGCATGGATTCGATCGACCAGACGGCGACGCGATGAAGGGGGTCATCCTGGCGGGGGGCACCGGCTCGCGCCTGTACCCGCTGACCCGTATCACCAACAAGCACCTGTTGCCGATCTATGACCGCCCCATGATCGCCTGGGCGATCGAGGCGGTCGTGCAGGGCGGCATCGACGAAATCATGCTCGTGACGGGAGGCACCCACGCGGGTGAGTTCCTCCGTCTCCTGGGGAACGGCCACGAATACGGCATCGATCAGCTGTCGTACGGCTATCAGGAGAAGGCCGGTGGGATCGCCGAAGCTCTCGGTTTGGCCGCACACTTCGCCGAAGGCGGTCCCGTGCTCGTCATGCTCGCGGACAACATCGTCGAGCGCTCCATCAGGCCCATCGTCGACGCCTTCCGTGCGAACCCTGTCGGCGCCCGCATCCTGCTCTCTCCGGTGAGCGAACCCGAGCACCTTCGTCATCTCGGTGTTCCGGTCTTCGGTGACGATGGGCGTGTCGTGCACATCGAGGAGAAGCCCGAGAACCCGGCGTCGCAGTATTGCGTGACCGGCATCTACTGCTACGAAGCCGGTGTGTTCGACATCATCGGCGACCTGGAGCCCTCGGGACGAGGCGAACTGGAGATCACCGACGTCAACAACCATTTCGTCGGGAAAGGTCAGATGGCGCACGACATCCAAGAGGGGTTCTGGGGCGACGCCGGCGAGTCCATTGATGCCTATTACACGGTGAACGATTTCGTGCGCGAGCACGGCGCCAACCATCCGTAGGAGAGACACCGCCAGCTGATCGCTCCCGCCTAGCCTGAACCCGATGGGAGGGCTGCTGGAGCTAGAGGGGTTGCGGCGGACCTTCGGATCAGTGGTCGCACTCGACGACCTGACGTTCACCGTGCCGAGCGGCCAGGTCGTGGGCTTCCTCGGGCCGAACGGCGCCGGCAAGACGACGACGATGCGCGCCATCTTCGGCCTGACCGACCTCGATGCGGGCGTTGTCAAATGGAATGGCACCCCCGTCGGACGCGCCCAGTGGCGGCGGTTCGGTTACATGCCCGAGGAGCGGGGCCTGTATCCGGGCATGCTGGTCGCGGATCAAGTCGAGTATCTCGGACGCCTGCATGGCATGAGCCCCCACGACGCCGCAGCGGCGACCCGGACGTGGCTCGAACGCCTCTCTATCGCCGATCGGGCACTCAGCAAGGTCGAATCTCTCTCACACGGAAACCAGCAACGCGTGCAACTGTGTGCGGCGCTCGTCCACGAGCCCGAACTGCTGGTGCTCGACGAGCCGCTCTCAGGGCTAGATCCCACGGGTATCGACGCAATCGGACGAGTTCTGGTGGACCAAGCTCGTGCCGGCTGTTGCGTGCTCTTCTCGAGTCATCAGCTCGACCTGGTCGAGGACCTGTGCGAACAGGTCATGATCATCGATCATGGCAGCCTCGTCGTGTCAGGAACGGTGGACGATCTGGCTACGAGTGGCGCCCGCCGGCTGGTCGTTCGTGTCGAAGGGGACCGCGATGCGGACTGGGCGAACGGGCTGCAGGGCGTCTCGATCTCGGAGGTTTCCGCCGGGGCTGTCAGGCTGGTGCTTGACGACGAGGTCGACAGCGACGTCGTGCTCAAGGCCGCGATGGCCGCGGGCCGTGTCACCCAGTTCTCTTTCGAGCGGCGACGGCTCTCTGAAGTGTTCAGGGAGGCGGTCCAGTGAGGGCCGTCTACATCCTCATCGTGGTGGTGGTGGCGCTCGCGCTCCGGCTGATCGTCAGACAGCGACAACGGCGCCGTAAGGCGGCCGCGCCAGCCGAGCACGCCGGCGTTGCCGCCGCACTTCCGAGCTTGTCTCCTGCCCGGAGGACGTGGCTCACCGGAGCCAGGCTCGGCGACGTCGGCCTCGTCGCGAGGCGCGAGGTCCTCGAGCGGGTCCGAGGACGCATATTCCGCGTCGGAACGATCATCATCCTTCTCGCCGTCGGCGCCGCCATCGTCATCCCGAAAATTCACACCAACAAGACCACACCCTCGCAGCAGGTCGGCGTGGTGGGCTCTCCCAACGCCGCACTCGATCAGGTGATCAAGTACAGCGGTACGCAGAGCAAAATACCCGTCCACGTCGTCTCGGAGCCGAGCCAGGAGTCGGCCGAGGCAGCGCTCCGGTCCGGCAAGCTCGACATCGCCGTCGTCAATGGCGACAAGGTCCTCGTCTACCAGCCCATTACTTCCGACACCACCTCGGACACGGCCACGCTGGTTTCGGTTCTCGCGCCCGAGCTCGGGGTCTTGCATACCTACCAGCAGGCCGGATTGACGGCGCCACAGATCGAGACGGTCGCGAAAGCCCGGCCGGTGCCGGTCGAAAGCCTGCAGCCGAACACGAGGCGCGGTGTCAGCAAGGGCACGTCGGTGATCGGCGTCGTGCTGATCTTCCTGATGCTCACTCAGTACAACACCTGGATCCTCATGGGCGTGATGCAGGAGAAGGCGAGCCGCGTCGTCGAGGTGTTGTTGGCCGCTGTCCGGCCCATCCAGTTGCTCGGCGGCAAGGTCCTCGGCATCGGGCTGGTCGCCATGGGCCAAGCCACCCTCATCGTCGCCTTCGCGTTCGTCGTGGGGAAGGCAGTCGGCTCGGATCTACTCAAAGGGACGGGCGGGCTGCTCCTCCTGGCCGATCTCCTTTGGCTGGTTCTCGGCTACGCCTTCTACTGCTGGCTGTACGCCGCCGCTGGCTCGACCGCTGAACGCCAGGACCAGGTCCAGACGCTCGCGCTCCCGCTCAGCCTGCCCATCCTGATCGCCTACATCTACTCCATCACCGTGGCGAGCTCGGGCAGTCCGAGCACGCTCTTCAAAGCGCTGGCCTACTTTCCGCCGACCGCACCGTTCGCGATGCCGGTGCTCGTCAGCTTGAACGACGTAGCCTGGTGGCAGTTCCTGATCTCCGTCGTGCTCTCAATAGGCGGCACCGCGTTGATGGCGTGGTTCGCCGCGGGCATCTACCGGCGGGCCGTGCTCCGCTCAGGTCAGCGAGTCAGCCTGCGTGAACTGCGGAGCCATTCCCGGTCACGACCTCGCCCCCCGGCACCACTCGCCGACCCCGCGTAGACGAGGTCGAGGTCAGTGCGGCGGTTCTGTCGCCGGCACCTCGAGCTTCACGCGCCGCACGCTCTCCGCGATGCCGGCGCCGTCCAGCCCCAAGCTGGCCAAGATGGCGTCCGCCTTGCCCTGCGCCAGGAACTGCCGGGGGACCCCGAGCACCCGGATCGCCGGCATCGTCAAACCCTCGGAGTCCACTTGCGCCGACATCGCGTCGACGAGGAACGCACCCGCCCCGCCGAATCGCACCCCGTCCTCCGCGGTCACCACCAGCTGATGGCGCGCCGCGTCCGCCAACATGGCCACGTCCGGCGGCGAGATCACCCGCGCATCCCACACCGTCGCATCGACACCTTCACGAGCCAGCTCGTCCGCCGCCGCCAAACAAGGCCCGACCATCTTGCCGACGCCGAGCAGGCACACCGACCCGTCCCCGCGCCGCAACCGGCGAGCCGACAGCCCTTCGCCCACATCGTCCGGCGCTACGTGCCGCGGCGCTGTCTTGGGGAAGCGGATGGTCGACGGCCCCGACAACGACAACGCCGTCCGCAGCATCGGCTCGACCTCTTCCGCCGCGGAGGGGGCGAACACCGTCATGCCGGGGATCGAGAGCGCCAGCGCAAGGTCGAGCACCCCGTGGTGGCTCGGCCCGTCGTCGCCCGTGATCCCGGCCCGGTCCAGGACGAAGACCACCGGGCAGCCGTGTAGCCCCACGTCCAGGTTCGCCTGGTCGAAGGCCCGGCTCAGGAACGTCGAGTACACGGCCACCACTGGGCGCAGCCCGGCCATCGCCATCCCGGCGGCCGCCGTCACCTCGTGCTGCTCCGCGATCCCGACGTCGTAGAAGCGGTCAGGGAAGCGGGCTTGGAACGGGAGCAGCCCGGTCGGCCCGGGCATCGCGGCGGTCAGCGCCACGATCCGCGCATCCTCTTCGGCCACCCCCAGCAGGGCCCGCGAGAACGCGTCCCCGTACGTCGCCGCCCGCTGCGGCGCCCCGTCGACCTCCATCTCGGTCTCGGGCACCGAAACCGGCGACGACAATGACGACAGCCCGCCGCCGTCCGTACTGCCCGGCCCGCCGACGGCGATCCCGGCTGACGACCCGACGACGTTTCCGGACCCGCCAACGCCACCCGCGGCACCGCCACCGCCACCGGTCGACGTCGGCACCTTGAAGTCGTGCAGTCGCTGCACGTCGTCCTCCTCCGCCGGCGCGTACCCCCGCCCCTTCTGCGTGAGCACGTGCACGACGATCGGCCCGTCCCACTCCGCGGCGTGGGCGAAGGCCTGCTCCATGTGCGCGATGTCGTGCCCGTCGATCGGCCCCGCGTAACGGACCCCGAGCGCCTCGAAGAAGGTGTGCGGCGTCACCATCTCCCGAACGGCGCTGTCCAGGGCCCGCACGCTCGAGTACGCCAGCTCGCCGAACCCGGGCAGGTCCCGCAGCCGTTGCCGCCAACGCTCACGTGCGGCGGTGTACGTCGGGTTCAACCGCAGCGCGGTCAGCGACTGCGACAGCTGCGACACCGTCGGCGCATACGACCGACCGTTGTCGTTCAGGACCACGACGACCCGACGACGCGAATGGCCCAGGTTGTTCAGCGCCTCGTACGCCATCCCGCCGGTCAGGGCCCCGTCACCGACGACCGCCACTACCCGTCGCTCGCCATCCACCCCACGCAACGCGAACGCAGAAGCGATCCCGTGCGCGTACGACAGCGCCGTCGACGCATGAGAGTTCTCGATCCAGTCGTGCTCGGACTCAGAACGGTTCGGGTACCCGCTCAGTCCACCCGTCTGGCGCAGGCCTTTGAACCCGTACCGACGCCCGGTCAGCAGCTTGTGTACGTACGCCTGGTGCCCGGTGTCCCACAACAAGACGTCACGAGGCGAGTCGAACACCCGGTGCAGCGCCAACGTCAACTCGACCGCACCCAGGTTGGACCCCAAATGGCCGCCCGTCGTGGTCACCGTCTCGACCACGAAAGCCCGTATCTCCTCGCACAGCTGGGTCAGCTCTTCGCTGGTGAGGGCCTTGACGTCGGCTGGCGTCTCGATGCTTTGCAAGATCATGAGGAGGCCTCAGGCTACCCGCTGCCCGTGTGCCCCTGCGGTCGCAACACACCCCCGTCGCCACCCCGTCGTCCGCTCACCACGGTGATCAGCGCCACCCCGAACGCGGCGACCGCCAGCACCTGCAGTCCCCGGGCCGGCCCCCACGCCTCCGACACCCATCCGACGATCGGCGCTCCCGCCACCCAGCCCACATAACCAGCAGCCGTGAACGTCCCCACCGCGCTGACCATCCGTGTCGCACTCCGGCTCACGGTGCTCATGATCAAGGGCCAGAACAAGGACGCCCCACCCGCGCCCAGCGCCAGCCCCACCGCGGCCGCGCCCGCCGCCGGCGCGACCGACTCCAACAAGATCCCCGCACCCGCAACACACCCACCCACCACCAACGCCGTCCGGCTCGACAGCCGTCCCAGCAACGAACCCCCCGCCCCCCTCGTCGTCGCCGCCACCGCCTGCCCGACCACGTACGCCCCCGCCCCCAACAAGACGCCCGTCGCCAAGTGGTTCCGCAAGAACAGGACGCCCCACGTGTCCACACCGCCCTCGGTCACCTCCGCCAACGCGAACACGAACAACAAGACGACCAACCCGTCCCGCCGCAAGCGCCGCAACGGGTGCCTCGGCCGCGTCTCGGCTTCTTCCCCGTCCAGCGGCGTGGCCGCCGCCCCGTACGGCCCCGGATCGGTGGAGGCGGCCCATAGCGCCACCGCCAGACCGACGACGGCGATCGCCGGCCACATCCACCGCCACGACACGCCCGCGTGGATGACGAGCGCCGCGGCCGCCGCACCCACCAACGCCCCCGTGTTGAACAGCGCGTGCAGTCGTACGAGCATCGACGGATGCTTGACGAGCCGGTGCGACGCCTCGGCGTTCATCGCAGTGTCGATGCTGCCGCCGGCCACCTCGGTCAACACGAGCACCACCACGAAGACCCACCGCTCCCGGGTCAGCGCCAAACCGCACAACAGCACCGACCAGGCCACCAGTGCCAGCCACAACATGCGCCGCGCCCCGACCCGGTCGGCCATGTGCGCCATCACCGCGCTCGACGCGCCCGCCACCGCGATGGCGATCGCCAGCACCACACCGAGCTCGGCGTCCGACAACGAGTACGCGTGCTGGATGTCGAAGAGCATCACCGCCCAGCTCCCCCAGAACACGCCGAACGTAACGAACGACGCGATGACCGGCCCCGCTCCCGCCAGCGGTGATGGCGACCCCCGCACCGACCTCGTAGACGAGGTCGTCAGGACTTGCCCGTCGCGCCCGCCTTGGCCAGGAACGTGCCGCGGTCCAGCACCACCCGCGTCACGCGGCCAGCGCCGACGAGTCCGCCTCCGTCGCCCTCCAGGCGGGCCGCCGACACCGTGAAGATCAAGCGGCGGCCCTCCACCTTCACCAACGTCGCCTCGGCGAGCACGACCGACCCAATCCCCACGGGCGCCAGGTGGTCGAACTGGACCCGCGTCGCCACGCTCGCCTGCGAGTCCTCGAGGTGCCCGTCCGTCGCCCGGCACGTCGCCTCCTCGCACAGCGCCAGCAGGCGGGGCGTCGCCAGGACGGGGACGTCGCCCGAGCGGAAGGCCTCCGCCGTGTCCTCCTCGCTGACGATCAGCTCGACTTGGGCGCTCAGCCCGGCATGCGGCCCGTGTCCCGCTGCGGTCGCGGGGGCAGTCTCGGATGAGCGTTCGGGCACGACGATTACGATACCGCCGTGACCGACACCGCCCTCATAGACCCTGACGTGCTCGAACGCGTCCTCTCGACCGCGCTCCAGGCCGGCGGCGACATGGCCGAGGTCTTCGCAGAGGATGCCGTCACGTCCGGCGCCGTCCTCGATGACCGCCGCATCGAGGAGCTCTCCTCCGGCCGTTCCCGGGGCGCCGGCATCCGCGTGGTCGACGGCGAGACCACCGGTTTCGCCCACACCGCCGACCTCACCGAGAGCGGCCTGCTCGCCGCCGCCCGCACCGCCGCCGCCGTCGCCCGCGAGGCAGGCCCGGGCACCCGCACCGTCGCGCTCGGCCCGCTCGCCGGTCACGACCGCGGCGAGCGCACCCTTCCCGGCGACGTCGACAAGGCGCGCAAGCTCGAGCTCCTCACCCGGGCCGACGACGCCGCCCGCGCCGCCGGCGACTCCATCACCCAGGTCCAGGTCGGCATCGGCGACAGCCGCCGCCGCGTCCTCATCGCGAACTCCGACGGGCTCTTCGCCACAGACGACCAGATCCGCAATCGCTTCAACGTCTCCTGCGTCGCCAACGGCGACACCGGCATGCAGACCGGCTACGAATCGCTCGCCCGTACCGAGGGCTTCGAGATCTTCGAGCGCCATGCCGTCGAGGACATCGCCCGCACCGCCGCCGGCCGCGCCCTCACCAAGCTCTCCGCCCGCCCGGCACCCTCGGGCGAGGTCCCCATCGTCCTCGCCGGCGGTAGCGGCGGCATCCTGTTCCACGAAGCGTGCGGTCACGGCCTCGAAGCGGACCACGTCGTCAAGGACGCGTCCGTCTACAGAGGCCGAGTCGGCGAGCTCGTCGCCAGCCCCCTCGTCACCCTCGTAGACGACGGCACCGTCCTCGGCGAGTGGGGCAACTTCGCCGTCGACGACGAGGGCAACGCTCCGGCCAGAAACGTCCTCATCGAGAACGGCGTCCTCACCGACTACATGTGGGATTGGCTGCGGGCCCGCAAGGAAGGCCGCAAATCGTCGGGCAACGGCCGCCGTCAGAGCTACCAGCACCTGCCGATGGTCCGTATGACGAACACGTACCTCCTTGCAGGAAACGAGGACGCCGACGAGATAATCGCCCAGACCCCCACCGGCGTCTACGTCAAGAAGCTCGGCGGAGGTCAGGTCAACACGGCGACGGGCGACTTCGTCTTCGGCACGACCGAGGCGTACCTCATCGAGAACGGGCGCATCACCGAGCCCCTCAGAGATGCCAACCTCATCGGCAACGGCCCCGAGGTCCTGCGCCGCATCGACGCCGTCGCCACCGACTTCGACATGACACCTGGCACCTGCGGCAAGGACGGCCAGGCGGTACCGGTCGGCTGCGGCCAGGCGACACTGCGCATAACCGGCATCACGCTCGGGGGAACGTCGTGACCAACGCCGGCGCCGGTACCGGTACCGGCACGGACCTCATGGCCCTCGCAACCTCGGTCGTCGACCAGGCCAAGCCCGGCGAAGGCCTCGAGGTCTACGTCACCCGGGGCACCGACACCGAGGTGCGGGCCTACGAGGGCGAGGTCGAGTCCCTGACGTCCGCCGACTCGTCGGGTGTCGGCATCCGCGTCCTCCTCGACGGTGACGGTCCTGACGCCGAAGCGGTCGGCAGCCGGGTCGGCTTTGCGTGGGCAGGATCGCTCGATACCTACGTCATCGCCGCCACCCTCGCCGACGCCCGGGACAACGCCCGCTTCGCCACCCCCGACCCCGACGTCGTCTTTGCCAAGCCCGATGGCGTCGCCGCCATCGAGCTCGATCTCTGGGACGACGGCGTCGCCTCGACCCCGATGGAGAAGAAGGTCGAGCTCGCCGTCCAACTCGAGCGTGCCACCCGCGCCGCCGATCCCCGGGTCCGACAAGTCTCTTCGGCCGATTACTCCGACAGCCGGACCGAAGTGGCACTCGCCTCGACCACCGGCATCTCGTCGTACCGTAGGCGTACGACGTCCTTCCTCTCTGTCGATGCCATCGCCGGCGAGGGATCCGACACCCAGACCGGCTCCGGCTTCAGCGTCGGACGTGGCCCGGGCGAGCTCGTCCCCGACGAGGCGATGGACGACGCCGTCCTCCGTGCCACGCGCATGCTGGGTTCGCAGAAGGCACAGTCGGCTCGATGCACCGTCGTCTTCGACCCCCGAGTCACCTCGACGCTGCTCGCCATCGTCGCGTCCGCGTTGTCGGGCGAGGCCGTTGTGAAGGGAAGGTCCTTCTTCGCCGGCCGCATCGGCGAGTCGGTGGCCGGCGACGCCGTCACGCTTGTCGACGACCCGACCGATACCCGTGCCTTCGGAGCTGCGTCTCACGACGGCGAGGGTCTGGCCTGCCGGCGCAACGTCCTCATCTCCGACGGTGCGCTCCGTATGTTCGTGTACGACACCGTGTCTGCCCGGCGCGCAGGCACCTCCTCCACCGGGTCGGCGGTCCGGGGCGGCTTCGCGGGCACGCCCGGCGCCGGTTGCCGAGCGCTCGTGCTCACACCCGGGGACCTCGACGCCGAACAGATCCTGGCGACGGTGGACAGCGGCCTCTACGTGCAGTCGGTCAGCGGTGTGAACTCGGGCGTGAATCCGGTGAGCGGCGACTTCTCGGTCGGTGCCGAGGGTCTGATGATCCGCGGCGGCGCCTTCGCGGAACCCGTACGGGAGATCACCGTCGCTTCGACACTCCAGCGCATGCTGCAGTCGATCGTGGCCATCGGTGCCGACTTGCGTTGGCTGCCGGGGTCAGCGGCGGGTCAAACGCTGGCGATCGCCGACATGCAGCTGAGCGGCGAGTGAGCTGATCAGCTCGCGGCTGCGGCCGCCGGTTTGGAGTCCTTGCTCCCGCCGCTTCCGCCATTTCCGCTGTCGGTCTTCGAGGAGCTGTCCTTCGAGTCCTTGGTCGACGAGTCGGACGTCGAAGAGCTTGTCGACTCCTTCTCCTTGTCCTTGCTCTTCCCGTTCCCGTTCCCGTTGCCTCCGGCGGCTGCCCGTGAGTCGGTCTTGTAGAACCCGCTGCCCTTCAGCACGATCCCGACGGCGCCGTAGACCTTGCGGAGCGCGCTGCCACACTCGGGGCACTCCGTCAACGGGTCGTCCGAGAACTTCTGGACGGCCTCGAGCCGGTGCCCGCACGCCGTGCAGGCGTATTCGTAGGTCGGCAATGGATTCCTCCTGCGGCGCTCGCTGGCACTCACTACCTGAGACTGCCAAGTGTACTCGCTCGACCACGCTTCTCGGCAGTTCAGGTCTGCCCCAGGTCAGTAGACTCGGGCTCCGTGACCGACCGCATGCTGGCCAATCTCGACCCGCTGGGCGGCGCCCGAATGGTCGATGTCACGCCTCGAGAGCCCACGCACCGCCGGGCCCTCGCCCGCTGCCGGGTCTCGATGCAGCCCGAAACGACTACCAAGGTGGCGAACAACGCGATCACCAAGGGCGACGTGCTGGCAGCGGCCCGGATCGCCGGCATCCAGGCCGCGAAGCGCACCGCCGAGCTGATCCCCATGTGCCACCCCGTGCTGGTCGGCTCCATCGGGGTCAACTTCTCGATCGGCGACGACTACGTCGAGGTCGAGGCCCAGGTCGAGACCGTGGACCGCACGGGTGTCGAGATGGAGGCCATGACCGCCTGTGCGGTCGCCGCCCTCACGGTCTACGACATGTGCAAGTCCGCTGACCGCACGATGACGGTCGAGCATCTCGCTCTTTGGGAGAAGGCAGGCGGCCGGTCCGGTCCCTGGCGGCGGACCGAGCTGAACGCCCGCTAATCGGCGTCGCCGACGGGGGCGGCCTTCTTCAGCGCTTGGAGACGCCGCGCCGGGCGCGCTCACCCGGGTCCACAACGGTGACGGGCGCGAGGTCATGACCCGGCCGCTCGGGCCGACGAAGCTGAGCTCGCCGTTGGCGTCGCCCTCCAACTTCCAGGCCTTGGAGTGGACCAGACCGTGGTGGTGCTCGCAGAGGAGCGCGAGGTTGTCGAGATCGGTCTTGCCGCGGTCGCGTTTCCACCACCGCAGGTGATGGGGATTGACGAAGGTCGCGTTTCTACAGCCGGGGAAGCGGCAATGTCGGTCTCGGCGCCAGAGTTCTCGACGCTGGGTGGGGGTCGGATCTCGGCGGGTCCGCCCCTCGTACATCGTGTGGCCCACGTCGTCGTCGAGGGCCACCACCAACGTGGCGTCACAGGCCAGGCGGCGGGCGACCACCGAATCGATGAGTCCCCGGTGCTCGAGCTCGCCGGCCAGCTCGGAGTCCTCGGTAAGCGTGACAAGCGGTACATGGGCGACGACGACAAAGGGACTCGGAGCAGAGGGTTCGTCGGAGGTCTCGGTCGACCGACGCGTACGGACCAGCGAGACGAGGGCGTCGGCGAGGCGCTGGTCCCACCGGGTCTCGCCGTCAGAGGGGACTTGCTTGGCTCGCATCTCGAGGCTGGCGCGCACCTCGGCGTAGGCCTCGGCGGGGAGCTGGGCCGTCATGGTCCGGCACTCGTCGTTGAAGCGCACAGAACGCGTCTCGTGTTCGTGGGCTGAAGAGGAGGAGGTCGGCAGGACCGGGGCGGCGGCCGTCTTGGCCACTTCGGCGAGCTGGCGCACCGAGCAATCGGAAGCCTGGGCGACGAGGGTCCCTTCGTTCTCGGGTCTCGCCACGTCGACGACGGCGCGGACCTGGTCGAAGCTGACCGAGCCGTTGCAGAGGCCGCCGGCCAGCTTGGGCAGGTCGAAGAGGCGCGTGCCCACGTGGGACCAGGCCCGCGCCGTGGCGGTGGAGACGGCGCAACGCTCGGAGAGCCAGGCCTCGATACTGGTGGCCCCCTCTTCTCTCCAGGCTTCGCGGCGATCGAGCTCCGCGGCCAGTAGGACGATGCGCCCCGCCAGGGAGGCGAGTTGGCGGGACGTCGCGGCGGCCTCTTCCATCAACTCGGACGTCGACAGCGTGGCGATCGAGGAGATCGGCATCGTCGTGGTCGTCGAGGTAGGGGCCATCGTCGGGAGAATGGTCGGGCGCGTCGTGTCGTGTACGTTCGGCGTCGGTGACCACGACGGAGGCGCCACAGGTCGGCAAGGGCATGGTCGGGGCGGTCATGTCGCACGTCGGGCGGGTTGGCGGGCGCAACATTGTGATCTGCCGGTCAGAAGGCTCGATGCGGCGCGGGGCGATCACGCATGCCGACGGGGTGCGGCTGGCGGAGGCGGCGGACCAGGCGAGGGAGCTGGGGGTCCCGTTTGTGTTTTACGTCGTATCGAGCGGCGCCGACGTGCACGACGGGGTGGCGGCGCTGCACGGATGGGGGCAGGCGGCGGCAGCCGTATCGAGGTGCAGCGGCCAGGTGCCGGTGATCGCCGCGGCGACGGGCCCGGTGGTCTCTGGGCCGGCGCTGTTGCTGGGGCTGTCGGACCTGGTGGTGATGAGCTCGGACGCGGTCGCCTATGTGTCGGGGCCGCAGATGGTGCGGGAGTTCACCGGCATAGAGGTGGGGCTGAGCGATCTGGGGGGGGTGGCGAAGCACGCCACGTCGAGCGGCTTGTGCGCCGTCGAGTCCGACGATGTCGAGGGCGCCGTGTCCGAGCTGCTCGAATACCTGCCCTCGTCTACGGACGAGCTGCCTCCGACGGCGCCCGTGGGGGACTCGGTCTTGCGCTCGACGCCGGAGCTACGGACGGTGATCCCCGACCGGAAGGCGGCCACCTATGACGTGCGGGACGTCGTACGGGCCCTGTCTGACGACGGGGAGTTCCGGGAGCTGTGGGCCCGGTGGGCGGGGCAGGTCGTGACGGCGTTCGGACGGATGGGCGGGTTGCCGGTCGGATTCGTGGCGAACCAGCCCCGGATACTGGCGGGGACGCTCGACATCGTCGCTTCGCAGAAGGCCGCCCGGTTCGTTCGGTTGTGCGACGCCTTCAACGTGCCGATCGTGAGCCTGGTCGACACGCCCGGATTCCTGCCCGGGAAGGACCTGGAGTGGCGCGGGATGATCCGGCACGGGGCCGAACTGGCTTTTGCGTACGCGCAGGCGACAGTTCCCCGGCTGTGCCTCATCATGCGGAAGGCGTTCGGCGGGGCGTACATCGTGATGGACTCCCGAGGGATCGGGAACGACGTGTGCCTGGCGTGGCCGGGGGCCGAGGTGGCGGTGATGGGGGCGTCGGGAGCGGTCCAGATCTTGAACCGGGGGTTGGAGCCTGGGGCCCGGGCGGACCGGGAGGCGGCGTACGAAGAGGCCTACCTGAATCCTTGGCCGGCGTCGGAACGGGGCCTCGTAGACGAGGTCATCGACCCGGCCGAGAGTCGCATCGCTCTGTGTGCGGTGTTGCGCCAGCTGGCGACGAAACGGGAGTTTGTAGTGGGACGGAAACACGACACGGGGCCGCAATAGGTCTACACGCTGGGACGATGCGGATTGTCATCAATTCGTAACGATCCTGAGGCGCATTCGACGCCGAACTCGGTAAGAGATCGGGCATGATCAGCGATGTGGTCCCCCCCACAGACGACTCTCTCTTCGTCCTCGAGTCGTGCCACAGCACCTGGATCTTCGACACGGACAAGATGCGCTTCCGGCGCGTCCTGAAGGGCTTGGCGCTGGACGCGCCGTCGGCGACAACGGCTTGGCGTGCCTACTACGGGCTCGAGATCGACCCGATTTCGGAATCCTTCGTCGTCATGCTGAATCCTGAGGGGACGCGTCTGCTGCGATCGTGGCGCCACGTCGAGCACTGCCCGCAGTGCGGCGGGAACCAGACCGCCGAGTTGTCGCTCGACGACCTGCGGAGCGCCTCACTGGCCTGACGCGCTGTTTGGCGCTGACAACAGGCAGGCGGGTTTCTCTCTTCCGAGGCGGTCTCGTCCGACGTCCGACTGTCTGTCAGAAGCGGATGACGTGCACGGCCGAGAGCAGCAGCAGCGTCAACGTGACCGCGAACGTGGCGGCGATGCCCACCGTCAGCAGCCGTGAGACCGCTGGACGGGGCCACCGGGTGCGCAGCCCGTGGCTCCCGGCGCGTCCGCGGATGAAGGCCTCCGTCGCGTCGGCGTCGTCCGTCGCCAGGACGAAGCGGTGGCGCCGGCGATGGTCGCGTTCGACGACGACCATCACGACACCGTCCGTGCCGTCGGGGAGAACAGACCGTTCGATCGGCGCCATCTCCACCAGGTCGGACCAGTCGCAGTCCCACACCTTCTCGCCGTCCGCCTTGTCGAGCTCGAGGCCACCCTTACGGAACGTGAGCCGGAGATGCGGTACGGCGACCGGGCCGTCCGAGCCCGCAGTCAACAGGTAGACGTCGGGCACGGTCCACGGCTCGTGTTCGTCCTCCATATGACCAGCAAACGCTACTGCCACTGCCGGCGGACGAAGGAGGCAAAGGGGGCTGCCATGCGCGCTGGGAGGATGGGCGGGTCGCGGCGCGTCACGCAGAGCACAGCGGCATCGACTGAGGGGACCGGGCGGAACGCAGTCGCAGGGATGTGCCGGACGACCTCGAACGACCACCACGGCGCCCAGGTGGTTGACAGCAGTGTCGACGGCGGCATGACGGCGCGTTTGCGCGCCACCTCCCACTGCACAATGAGGTCCGCTCGCACGAGACACGAGCCGGGATCATCGAGCAGATGGCGGAGGATCGCCGTTGTCGCGCCGAACGGCAGCGAACCGATGACGCGATACGGCCGTCGTGGCATGCGGTAGTCGAGGGCATCGCAACGGACGACCCTGACCCCACCGTCGAGTCGGCGTCGTCCCACTTCGCGGCGCAGGGCGTCGGCCCAATGTGGGTCCTTCTCGAGCGCAACGACCTGGACGCCCCGGCGGGCGAGCGCGTAGGTGAGCGCGCCAGGCCCGGCGCCTATCTCGACGACGAGGTCGCCTGCGGCGAAGCCCGCCGAGTCGACCAGCTGGTCGGCCCGCTCAGGCCGAAGGAAGTTCTGTCCGAGACTGCGTCGCCGCTCGTCCCGCCGTGTCCGCCTGTCCGCGGACACGGACCATCACCGTGACACCCATAGGGCACCATTGTGGCACCGGGACACAGGTGCATCGCTACAGGCCCGGCGCGACACGACGTGCGGCGAGCCGAGCCGACGTCAGGTCAGGTCAGGACGGGTCCTGCGGCGGTGGCAGGAGATCTCGCCATCCGTGCCGCCGTTCGCGCCGGTCGGCCCGTTCGAGCTCGCGCTCGACATCGGACCACATCATCGGCTCGGAGTCCCGGCCGGCCCTGTCAGCCGACTCCGCCCGCGTCATCACAACGAACGCCACGGTCCAGAGCACGGCGATGGTCCCGAGCTTGGCCACGAACCCCGAAAGCTGCTGGTCGAGCAGGGGCGACATGGAGATCACCTTTCCCGGATGTGCGAAGGCCGGGTAGAGAGGATGCCGGGCGAAGATCCACACGATCGAGAGGAAGCTGGGCACGATCGACTGCACGATCAGATATCCCCCGCGTCCCAGCGCCGACAGTTTCGGGGACCCGGGCAACTCGTGCAGGACGGGCGCCCAGAGCACGAAGCCGGCCCCGAGCACCACAAGCTCGAGCAGCACCTGCGCCACCGACGAGCGGGCGGCCCAGCTCACGGCGCCGGTCGTCAGCGTGGCCACCGCCACCACCGTCACGATCGCAATGGCCGGGACCGGCCGTACGACCACCCGCAACACGGCGTCGACCGGGACGGGCCTCGTAAGACGAACCAACAGCGGCCGTGGCGTCCCGAGTATCAGCAGGGGTGGCACCGCCAGCATGAGCACCAGCCGTTGAAGCACCAGCGCCACCAGCAGCCAGTGCGCGGCCAGGTCGCCGAGCGGCCACGTCACGGAGCCGCCCAACAGCACTGCACCCGTGACGAAGAGGAACTTCTGTCGCGCCGTGGCGGGCCACCGGGACTCGGACCCCGACCTCGATGTCAACCAGAGGTACCCGGCGATGAGAGCCACGACGGCGAGCAGCCAGACGACGTGCAGGTGCCAGTCGAGCGGATGGCCCGGCCCAGCCACGGCCGTCAGCACGTGACCGACGTCCCGGCGTGTGTCTTAGGCTCGTCACGATGGCCAGCGCCACCCCCAGCCCAGCCCCCGCGAATACGAAGTTGGACCGGCTCGAGCGCGTCACCGACCTCGTCCTGGTCCTGCTCGAGACGCAGCAACCGCTGACGCTTGATGCCATCGCGCACCAGGTCCCGGGATACCCCGCGGAACACGCGGCCCGCCGTCAAGCCTTCGAACGTGACAAGCGACTCCTCAGGGACGAGGGGATCCCCGTCCTCACCGAGCGCCTCGCGGGCAACGAGCAGTACGGGTACCGGATCGACCGCGACCAGTTCTACCTGCCCGACCTCGCACTCGAGCCGGACGAGCAGGTCGCGCTTCACCTCGCCGTCGCCGGCGTCCACCTGGGCGATCCTAGTGGGAGGGATGCGCTGCTGAAGTTGGGCGCGTCCGGCCTCGGCGACGTCCGTCCCATCGCGTCGATCGTCCCGACGCCGGCGCTCATCGACCTGTTCGAGGCCGTCCGCACGAAGGCCACTGCCGCGTTCTCGTACCGCACAGGGCGTGATCGTCGCGTCGCCCCGCTCGGCCTGTGGTTCCGGTTCGGCCACTGGTACCTCGTCGCGTGGGACCTCGACAGCAACGCCGTGCGCACGTTCCGCGTCGACCGCATCGAGGGGGACGTCACAAGGGGAGAGGCCGGCAGCGCCGAGGGTGTCGTGCCGGAGGGCGAGGGCGCCGTCGACATCGAGGCGGCGCTCCCCGACGAGCCGTGGGACACGGAGGCGGCAGACCCCGTCGAGATGCGCATCCTCGTCGACGCGCTCGAAGCCCGCCGCGTCGCCGATCAGGTCGGAGAGGACAAGGTCGTCGCCCGTCACGACGACGGCAGCGTCGAGCTCGTTCTCGGCGTGTCGTCCTTCACCTCGATTCGCTCATGGGTCCTCGGCCTCGCCGATCACGCCACCGTGCTCGAGCCCGAGGCGTTCAGAGACGAGCTCGTCGACTGGCTGACGGCGCTGGCAGAGGCAGAGGCAGAGGCAGAGGCAGAGACGGGGACGCACGGTGGTCCGGGTCGGGCGGAGAAGGTGGGGGCCGCCGCGTCCGATGAGGGCAGAACCGGCGCGGCGGGCTCACAACGTTCTGCGCCAGGAGCCGAGACGAGCCGGCGGCTGCGGCGGTTGTTGGCCGTGATCGGGTGGCTGGCGCACGTGGGGGAGGCGCCGATCGCCGAGGTGTCGAAGCGGTTCGGGATGAGCGAGCAGGAATTGGTGGCCGAGTTGGAGCTGGCGGCGTGCTGCGGGACGCCGCCGTATACGCCGGACACGCTCATGGAGATCGAGGTGTCGGAGACTTCGGTGCGGGCGTTCCTCCCGGCTGAGTTCGGGCGGCCGCGGCCGTTGACGCCGGCGGAGGGGTTCGCGGTGGCGGCGTCGGCGCGGTTGTTGCTGGCGGTGCCCGGCTCGGACGACGACGCGTTGGCGCGGGCGCTGGCGAAGCTGGACGCGGCGCTGGGTGTGCGGGCGGCGGTGGGTCTGGACGTGGATGCGCCGGGGCTTCTCGGTGCCGTGCGGGGCGCGACGGAGGAGGGGCGTCCGGTCGAGATCGAGTATCTGTCGGGGTCCCGTGATGAGCTGACGACGCGGGTGGTCGATCCCGTGCAGGTGACGACCATTGACGGGCACTGGTACCTGGACGGGTTCTGCCATCGGGCGGGGGACATGCGGCGGTTCCGGGTGGACCGGATCAATGCGGTGCGGGAGGCACCGGACGGGGCCGGCGGAGGGTCGGGGTCGTCGGCGACGGTGGCGCAGCGGACCCGGCCGTTGGAAGAGATGTTCGTGCCGGGTCCGGGTGCGGTCGAGGTGCACGTGCGGCTGGGGCCGTCGGCGCAGTGGGTGCCGGAGTCGGTGCCGGTGCGGACGGTGACCCGGGACGGGGACGGCCGCATCACCGACGTGGTGTTGGACGTGGCGGGGATGGCGTGGTTCGAGCGGCTCTTGCTGCAGTTGGGGCCGGCGGCACGGGTGGTGCGGCCGGCGGAGTTGACGGGGCTGGCGGCGGAGGCGGCACGGCGGGTTCTGGCGCGTTATCAATAGCTGTCGTCCCGGTAGGTTGCCTTGGATGAGCCAGGTCAACGACTTCAATACGGGGATTATCGAGGAGTTTCGTTCCAACCACGGTGTCGTCGGCGGCCCGTTCACGGGTGCGCCGCTCGTGCTCCTGACGACGACGGGAGCGAAGTCGGGGAAGAAGCGGACGAACCCGTTGGCGACGCTGCCCGAGGGCGGACGGCTGTATGTGTTCGCATCGAAGGGCGGGGCTCCGACGAACCCGGACTGGTATTACAACGTGGTCGCGCATCCAGAGGTCGAGGTCGAGTACGGGGACGAGAAGTTCTCCGCCGTCGCCCACGTCGTGAACGGCTCGGAGCGTGACCGGCTGTTCGAGGTGCAGGTGCAGCAGATGCCCGGGTTCGGCGACTACCAGGCACGCACGCGGGGCCGGGTGATCCCCGTCGTGGAGTTGCGCCGGACGACCTAGGGACGGCGTGTCGGTGTCGCCGGTCGCCGACCGTTCGGTCGGTGATGCTGGGGATCCGGCGGATCGGCGCGGGCCGGGCTGACTACTACCTGGCCGACCTGGCGACGGAGTTGCCGGTGCCGGGACCTGATCGGGGTGCGGGTCGGTGGGTCGGGGCGGCCACCGTCGATCTGGGGCTGGACATCGGGGTGGCCGTCGCGCCGGCGCAGTTCCGCTCGCTGTTGGCCGGGCGGCATCCGGGTACCGGGCGCCCGCTTCCGCTCCCGACGGGTGGCAGGCGTCGGGTTGCGGGCTACGACCTGACCTTCAGCGCACCGAAGTCGGCGAGCGTCGTCTTCGCGTTGGATGGCGAGGAGGTCGCACGAGCGGTCGTGGCGGCGCATACCGAGGCGGTGACGGGCGCGCTGCGGTATCTGGAGCGGCACGGCTTGGGCGCGACCCGGTGGCGCCGTGAGGACGTGGAGCGTGAGGTCATCGGCACCTCCGGCTTCTCCGGCGCGCTGTTCACCCACGGCGTCAGCCGGAACCTCGATCCGCACCTCCACAGCCACGTGGTCGTGGTGAACGCGGTCCACGGCGTGGACGGACGCTGGAGCGCCTGCGACGGGAGGGGGCTCGACGCGCATCGTGCGGCGGCGGGCGGCGTGTACGAGGCGCACCTCCGGCACGCGCTGACGTCGGCACTCGGGGTGGGATGGGACGCGCCGACAGCTCCTGGTCGGACCCGGACCCCGGAGATGGCCGGGGTGTCGCCGGCGTTGCTCGGTGAATTCTCGTCGAGGAGTGCCGACGTACGGATGCACGCGTTCGCCGTGGGGGCGCGGTCGGCCCGCGGCCGGCACGTGGCATGGGCGGCGACGCGGCCCCCGAAGACGGCCGGGGTCCCGTATGACGAGCTCGCCGTGGAGTGGCGACGCCGTGCCGCCTTCGCGGGGCCGGGACCGGAGCACGAGCTGCGGGTGCGGATGCGGTCTCCGGGTCCAGGCACGGGCCTCGGCTGCGTGCCCGGCTCGTATGACGAACACCGCTTCGCCGGGGTCATCGCCGTCACGCCCCACGGTGGGGCGCATCGACGCGATGTGGTGGCCGCGTTCGCCGGCTCGGCCCGGGACGGCGTGCCGGCGGCCTCGCTCGAGCGGGTCACCGACCTGTGGGTTCCCGAGGAGAGGGTGGGTGTGTCCGAGGAGCTGACGACACGGCGATCGGTGGTGGCAGCGAACCACCACCTGCGCGCGCTCGGTCCGCGGCCGCTGGACCCGGCCGACCACGAGACGTGGCTGGCGGCGGCGCGGGCGCTCGACGGTTACCGGACGCGGTGGGGTGTCGAGCGGGCGTCCGAGCCGCTCGGCACCGACCGCCCGTTGTCGTCGCTGCCGGCGGCCCGACTGGCGGACCATGTGCGGGTGGCGCGCCAGCTCGACGCAGCGCGGGCGCGGCTCGGACGGCGTGCGCCGGCGGAGATGGAGCTCGGACTGGACCGGTGACGATCCGATCAACGGCCGAAACCCGGTGCTTCCCTCTCGACGGCGTCGCGGACCCGCGCCCGACCAACCAATTCGCGCCACGGCGAGCGTTCGTGTGCCGGGGTCAGGGTGACATCAGTGACGTCCTTGTCCGGGCCGAGTACGAGCGCGTGGCCGCGTACACCGCGGGACAGGGCGTCGACGGGGAGACGCCGCTCCCGTGACGGGCTCGACGAAGTCGACGGCCGGATGCGCCCCCAATGGTCCACCGAGCGGCTGATCGTGGTCGAGATGATTTCGCGGTCGCCGGCGAGCGCGCTCAGATCGCGCAGCGTCGCCGTGTCCGCGATGCCGGGCAGGACGACGGTCGTGCCGAACAGTGACAGGAAGCCGTCGGCGGCCTGGCCCCAGCGTGCCCGGGCCTGCGACAGATCCTGCAGGCAGGCGAGCACCAACAGGCCCTGACCTGCTCCCTCGCTGACCATGGAGGGCAGGTCGGGGACGGGGGCGATGTTGGCGACCTCGTCGAGGGCGAGCAAGGTGGGCGGTCCTTCGTGGCCGTCGAGAGCCCGGGTATAGGTCGCGTCACGCACGTCGCCGATGGTCGCGACCACAAGGGGTGCGAACTGGCGTTGACGCCGGCCTGCCGAGCAGAGGTAGAGCGTGTTCGGGCCCGAGCAGAACCTGTCGACGTCGAGCGGCGGGATGGTCGTCGAAGCCATGGCCGACGCGGTGCGATACGCGGCGAGCACGCCGGAAGCGGTGGACCAGATGCCCGATTGCTCTCTGGGGTCGGTGGCGACGATCCCGGCGAGCAGATCGGTGGCTGCCTCATCGTGCCCAGGATGCGAATCGAGGAGCTCGAGGGCCGGGCTGCCGTCATGACGGTCGATCCAGCGGAGCACGTCCCGCATCGGGTGCTCCCCCAGCGCGGCGGCGTGCATCAGGGTCGAGAGCAGAGCGCTGGCGCGCTCGGTCCAATGATGTTCCCCGCTCCGCAGGCCGTTGAGCCTCGTGGCACCGACCATGGCGTCGGCGGTCACGACCGCCGCATCCCAGGATTTCGCAGTCGTCAACGGTGACCATCCGACGCGTTCGACGCCGGGGGGACACTCGACTTCACCACTCGGGTCGTAGACGAACGCCCACCCTTCGCTCGAGCGCGACGAAGCTGTCGCCCGCATCACGTCCGGCTTGGTGGACGTCGAAACCACCGGTCCGTCCGACACCAAAATATTAGGGATGACCAGGGAAGATGTCTTCCCGGAGCGCGGAGGGCCGAGTACGAGCGTGGATCGCTGCGCGCCAGCCCACATCCACCCTCGAGCGCCTTCTCCAACATAGATGCTGTGACGCGCAAAACGGTGGATCTCATGCAATGCAGGAGTGGAACGTACGAACGAATCAGTACGTTCCACGCGAGACGAGTTTTCGTTGGTGAACAGAAAATTTTCCATTTTCATATTCGTTAAACGCGGCAATGCGCGAACGTCTGACATGTCACACACATGCAGCGTGAGGATCGATTTCGTGCCTAGAACGGTCTCTAACGAAACTCAGAAGCGAAACAAAAATGACCCGCGCGAACAAGAATGCTTGACCTGAGCATGTTGACAACAGAAGAATGGGTATTACCCGACGTGTGAGGGAGGGTTGACATGTGCTGCGACACGATGTGTGGCGCGCAAAAGCGAAGGATGTCGGATCGCTCATTGCGCGCCTGGCGTCCAGTCGCTGTGCGTCAGCTCGACGTCGCAAGTAGGGCAACCAAGGCGGCGTGGTGTGGTGTGGAAGCGTCGATGACGTCACCACCGATCGCCATCCGTCAGCAATGACAATGAAACCGGTGCGGCAGTGCGCACGGCGTGGGGCGTCGGTCCTCGACGTGGCGCAGGCTTCACCTCTATTCAGTGACCATGCTCCTAGGGAGGTGCACCTGTGGCAGTAGCCGCGAAGAGAAGGGCCCCGGCCAGAAAGGCCGCAAAAAAGCGGGCTCCCGCAAAGAAAGCGGCCAAGCGCACGACGCGTAAGGCCGTGAAGCGGGCTCCGGCTCGGAAGGCAGCGAAGCGGACTGCGAAGAAGCGGTCCGTCAAGCGGGCTCCGGCCAAGAAGGCAGCGAAGCGGACCGCAAAGAAGCGGTCCGTCAAGCGGGCTCCGGCGAAGAAGGCTGCGAAGAAGCGGCGTTCAACGGCGAAGCGGGCTCCGGCGAAGAAGGCTGCGAAGAAGCGGCGTTCGACGGCGAAGCGGGCTCCGGCCAAGAAGGCTGCGAAGAAGCGGCGTTCGACGGCCAAGCGCGCTCCGGCCAAGAAGGCTGCGAAGCGGCGCCCGGCGAAGCGGCGTGCGGCGAAGAAGCGCGCACCCGCCAAGAGGGTGGCTCGTCCTCGCGCTCGCAAGGCGGCGCGTCGGCGCTAGAAGCCAGTTCCGCTTGGAACGTGTGAGACCGGGGGCCCTTCGGGCCCCCGGCTCCGCGTCCGCGGACGGGTCAGGTGCGGTCGAGCTCCTCGACGTCGGCTGGCAAGTCGACGTCATAGGCCAAGTGGGGGTCACGGACGACCCGGACGGCGAGGCCGAGACGCGTGGCCTCCGCACGGTGCGCACGGAAGGATCCCGATCCGTAGGCGAAGCGGAAGTCGCTATGCGCGGGCAGACGTAGGACGTTCGTGCCGTCGTCCTTACGGTCCGGCACCAGGGTGACGCCGTCAAAGGGGGGCAGGGTCCCCAGCCCCCGGGCACGGGGCAGGTCGCCATGCGCAATGGTCACCCATCGTGCTCCGGACGCCGCGAGCCGCCCGACGCCAGCCCGCACCGCTCCGTTGAGCCCCTGTCCAGGTTCCCAAAGGACGGTGGCACCTCGGCCGGCCGCCCACGCGGCCACCTCTTCGTCGTCGCACACGACGGCCACGGGGAGCGGCGCACAGGCGGCCACGACGTGTGCCGCCATGGTGCGAACAAGCCGCTCCCGCTGGGATTCGGAGAGGACCTGATCGAGGCGTCGCTTGGCCTGGTGGAAGGCCTTGACGGGTATGAGGACGACTTCGGTCCCGATGCGCACGTCCCCGACGGTCGGCGTGCTCGCCCTCGACACCGAGACAGTGTACGGGCGCCCGCAGAGCGCGCCGCGGGGCCGCCGTAGTCTTTTGGCATGAAGAGCAACAGGGTGGCGGTGGTCGGCGCGGGCTCGTGGGGCACAGCTGTGGCTGCCCTCATCGGTGCCACGCATCCGACGTCTCTGTGGGTGAGGTCGCCGGACCTCGCCGCGTCGATGAACGACACTCGCGAAAACGACAAGTATCTGGCCGGGGTCCGGCTTCCGGACGGCCTACGGGTGACGTCTTCGCTCGAGGAGGCGCTCGAAGGGGTGAACGTCGCCTTCATGGCCGTGCCCTCACATGGCTTCCGCACCGTGCTCAGCGACGTGGCGCCCTTGGCGGGCGATGTGGAGGCCATCGTCAGTCTGGCCAAGGGCATCGAGATCGGCTCCAACCTTCGCATGTCGCAGGTGGTCGCCGAAGTGCTGCCCGGCGTGGCCGCCGGCGTGCTGACCGGCCCGAACCTGGCCAGCGAGGTCGCTCATGGCCACCCCGCCGCGTGTGTGGTGGCGCTGCCAGACGAGGATCTGGCCTGCCGAGTCCAGAACCTCGTCCACACGAAGACGTTCCGTGCATATACGGGCACTGACGTCGTGGGCTGTGAGATCGCGGGCGCAACCAAGAACGTCATGGCCATCGCCGCCGGTATCAGCGATGGCCTCGGCCTGGGCGACAACACCCGCGCCGTGCTCATCACACGCGGCCTCGCCGAGTTGGGCCGCCTCGGCGTGACCTTGGGTGGCAAGGTCCTGACCTTCGGCGGTCTCGCGGGGGTAGGCGACCTCGTGGCGACCTGCGCCAGCCCCAAGAGTCGTAACCGCACCGTTGGATTCGCTCTGGGCGAGGGCCGGTCCCTCGAGGAGATCATCAGTGGCATGCACATGGTGGCCGAGGGAGTGAAGAGCGCGGGACCGCTCGTCGGGCTCGCCCGAGCCGCCGGGGTCGAGATGCCGATCGCCGAGCAGGTCGATGCGATCGTCGAAGGACGGTGCTCGCCCGCGGAGGCACTGATGTCGCTCATGAGCCGGCCCTCGCGGCCGGAGTGGGACGAGGCGCTCCTGCGGGGCCTGCCGTCGTGACCGGACTGTTCCAGAGCTTCGAGGAGTCGCCGGAGCAGGTGGACGAGGCAAGGCGTGCTGCCGCATTGGTGCACATCAAGGAGCTCTTGCTCATGCGCGGGGCGACCGAGGAAGAGATCGACCAAGCCGTCGCGGACGGCGTCATCGACCTCTTCGTCGCAGATCGCATGCTCGTGCCGTCGAGGCGCCGCTACACCAGGATGGAAGTCTCCGAGCTCACAGGGGTCTCGATCGACAAGCTCGAGCGCTTCTGGCGGGCTCTGGGCTTCCCCGCGCCGGACGACGCCGACACGGTGTTCACCGACCTCGACCTCGAGGCAGTCCGGATCTATCAGGGCCTGCAGGCCCTGGGCGCCGCGGACGTCGACACGTCCGTACAGCTGGCGCGGGTGATGGGCTCGTCGATGGCGCGTATCGCCGAGGCCGAGCTCGGCACGGGCAACCTGATCAGCAACGAGGTCGACCCCATCATCTCCGCGGACGCCTTTGCCAGCGTGGCGGACGTCACCATCTCGGGGCTGGCGCGGCTGCTCGAGTTCGTGTGGCGACGGCAGGTGGCAGCGGGCATCCAGCGCAACATGCTCCTGCGCAGCCACGGTCTGGGCCCGGGGCAGAGCCCGGAGATGGCGGTCGGGTTCGCCGACATGGTCGGGTTCACACTTCTCAGCCAGCACCTCACCGACGAGGAGCTGGCGGCCGTCGTGCGGCGGTTCGAGGACATCTCGCACGACATCGTGACCAACGCACGGGGCAGGGTGGTCAAGATGATCGGCGACGAGGTCATGTTCGTCGTTGACAACGTCGCCGACGCGGCCCGGATCGGGCTCGGTCTGGCCGACGCCTACGCCGACGACGACCTGTTGTCCGATGTCAGGGTGGGTCTGGCGTTCGGGCCGGTGCTCCTCCGCGACGGGGACTACTTCGGCCCCACCGTCAACCTGGCCCATCGCATCGTCAACATCGGCAACCCGGGCACGGTGCTGATGTCCGACGAATTCCACACGTCGCTCCTGGAGGAAGCGCCGGACGAGTTCACGGGCAAACCGTTGCGGCCGCGGTTGCTGAAGGACTTGGGACGAGTGCAGCTGTGGTGGTGCGGCCGGTCCGGTGAGGAGACCGACGGAGCGGGTGTCGCGGCCGACCGCCGTCGCAACGTCCGCTGGGAGCGTCTCAGCGAGGTCCTGCGGGACCTCGAGGAGTTGCGAGGCGTCGGCGAGCGGTTGTTGACGGCGAACCGGCCAGAGGAGTCAGTCGGCGCGCAGCCGGGCGCTGGCGATCCCGAAGGGTCGTAGATCGAACGAGCCTTCGAACGGCTCCTGCGGGTAGCCGCGCAGGTCGACCAGCCAGCCGGATCGACCGGGTAGCGACACCGTCGTGGCCTCCGGGCGCGGGTTGTAGACGCGGAGCTCGAGCGTGCCGGCGACCCGATGGAGTGCGCTGACCTCCGCGCCGTCGACGGTCAGTTCAGAGCCCGAGGAGGGTCGTATTCCGCCGCCGAGGCTGGCGGTTGTCTCGAGTGGCAGGAGGACGTCATCGGCCAACGAGTAGGGGTCCTCACAGTCGAGCGCCAGGGCGTAGCGCAACGTCACGCGCTTGCCGCGCATTTGGAGCCCCTCGACCGGCGTCATCGGCCCAGCCGGGAACGGTCGGTAGGCCATGCCGAGCCGTGACAGCATCCCGGTCGAGCGCAAAACGGTCAGCGCGATGGTGTTGGCTGCACCGTCCTCGACGTCGATCAGTTCGTACTCGCAGACACCCTCATGCGCCACAGTGAGTCGCCCGGCCGACACGAATCGCTGCGCCGGCGCGGTGGGCAAGCCGAATTCATCCACCCGTCCCTCGGCGGTGAGGCCTCGCGTCACAACCGTGAACGCGCTCTCCGCGTGCGACTCCGCGGCGGGTTCGGGGAGCGGCAGGTGCACCCGCAGGCGGTGGTCGCCGCTCGGGTTGA
Organism: uncultured Acidimicrobiaceae bacterium; assembly: GCA_963777485.1. GTDB lineage: Bacteria > Actinomycetota > Acidimicrobiia > Acidimicrobiales > RAAP-2 > Bog-473. The sequence continues at coordinate 1,196,171 of CAVZQP010000002.1, forward strand.
CGAAGCTGGTCGTGACCCGGACGGTGGTCTCGTCGGCCCGCACCTCCACGTCGGTCTCGACCTCGACGAGGTGCTCGCCCACCCGCGCCTGTGACGAGCCGTCCACGTGGTCGGGCCAGGCGTAAGTGGCGGTGATCCGCGCCCGGGCCCGGACGGGACCGCGCTCGCTGACCAGGACCTCTACCGAGCGAGGCGCATCGACGAAGGAGTCCTGGCCCGGAGGCGAATAATTGTAGGAATCGCCGAGGTCCCCGCCGTCGACGAGCAGGCCGTGGCCGGCGACGCCGTTGAGGGCGAACGTGCCCGTGTTGCGGTCGATCTCCACCCCGACGAGCCCGTTGCCGAGCACGGTCGGCCCGCCGTCGGTCTCGGTCACCTCGACCGGGTGCGCCAACGGCGCTGGGGTGAAGGCCGCCCACCCGTACCCGGGCACGCCGGCGGCCCGGGCCACGATGCGCCGGGTCGCCGGCTGGTCCATCGCGACGCGCACGCTCATGTCAGGGCGGGCTCCAAGCTTGGTGAAGACCTCCTGCTTCGCCTCTGCGATCGGCACGTTCGGCTTCTCCTCTGTGCCGACGGCGATGGTGATGTCGAGCCCGTCCTCGGTGTCGGCGATCCTGACGTCGTGGATCCAGGCGTCGTCGCTGATGCGGGGTCCCTGCAGCATTCCCAGCATGGTGCGGACAGTGTTGGCGTCGAGCAGCATCGAGCCCGGCAGGCCGGCCCGCTCCGACAAGACCTGCACGGTGTCGGGTGCCGGTCCGTCCGCCGGCACGACGAGCTCGACGACGCCCGAGCGCGTCCGTGCCGAGGGGTTGAGCACGGACGGGCCGGGATTGGCCAGCGAACGGGCGAACGCCTTCACGGCGCGGTCGGCCAAGCCCGCACCGATCGTCCGGGCCTCGGCGTAGCGGTGCAGCACGGCGTCGATGACATCGTCGACGGAACAGGCGCAGATCGAGTCGTGTGCCGAGTTGCGCACCATCTCTCGCCAGGCGAGGTTCAGGAGCGCCGCCGGATACGCCTCAGCCGGCTGGAACAGAGCTGCGAGCGGTTCTGCGCGCCGTTCGAGCTCGCGTTCGGCCAGGGCGCCTTGGCGTTTCACGTCCACTCGGTTCGAGGTCACGCCCATGAGCATGTTGGCCCGGTAGCCCGACCGAAGCTCACCGTGCACCGTCGTGAGGCCGTCGGTCGACTTGCGGGACAGATACCGCGGGAGCGAGGTGACCTCGAACTGCAGTTCGTCCTGGAGGTCGTTTGCTTCGGCCACGACGCGACCCAGGAAAGGTTGCGGCATCAGGTGGTCCGAACCGTTCATGTAGAGGAGGTCGCCGTGAACGAACTCCTCACCGACCTCTTCGAGGTGGTCGTGCGTCCGGCGGACGAGCGCCTTGGCATCGTCGGGGAGCGCGGCGCCGTTCCCGTAACCCACCGGCAGGTACTCGGCGCGCACAGAGGAACCATCGGGCGCTTCCCAGACGAACCCACTCGTCGTCACCTGCGAAGGCACGCCGCGCCACACCACGGTGTCGCTGAACCCACCCAGGCGCAGGATCTGCGGCATCTGGGCGATGTGCCCGAACATGTCGGGCAGGTAGCCGACATCCATGACGCCACCGAACGCGGCCCCGCGCTCGATGCCCATCTGCAGGTTTCGCACGACGGTTTCGCCCGAGGCGAGGAACTCGTCCATCAGGATGTACCAAGGCCCCATGCTCACCCGGCCCGCGGCGGCGAGCGCCCGCAGGCGCCCTTCGTTCTCAGGCCGGACCTCGAGGTAGTCATCCACGACCGCCATCTGTCCATCGAGCATGAAGTAGGGGTAACTCGCATCCCGTTCGAGCAGCGGGATCAGTGTGTCGATCAACTCCACCAGGTTGAGGCGAAAGTCCTGATAGGACTTGTACCATTCCCGGTCCCAGTGAGTGTGCGGAACGATGGCAATCCGGCGCGCGGTCATGAGCCTCAGACTATGACGTGCGGTCGCCGGCGGTGAGGGCGCTCGTCCCACCCCGGCAATGGCCCGAGGGCGCGCGCCGGCAACCCGGCGGCACGCTCGTGGACCGCTGGCTGGCCCACTGGAGCAATGAACCCGGCCGGGTCGTGCTGGTCGACGGGTGGGAGCCCGAGCGCACCGTCGACGGAGCGCGACTCGCACAACGGACGGCCGACCTCGCAGCGATCCTCTCCGGGCACGGAGTGGTTTCCAAGAGCCGCGTCGTGTGGTGCGCGCGGGCCCGGCTCGACTCCGTCGAACTGTTGCTCGCCGTGCTCCGTGCCGGCGCCGTCCTCGTACCGGTCAACCCGGCGTCGACGGCGGCGGAGATCGAGTACCTCGTGAGCGACGCCCGACCGGTCGTCGCAATCGCCGACGATCCAGCTGCGTTCGGATCGTCGGTCCCGACCTTGTCGGTCGCCGAACTGACCGACGCCGCGCCCGCGGACGCGTCGTACGTTCCGCCGGAGACCCGACTGCCGGATGACGCACTCGTCGTGTACACGTCGGGGACCACGGGCCGTCCGAAGGGGGCGGTGCACACCCATGCCTCGCTCTGCGCCGGCGTCGACGCACTGCTGACGGCGTGGGGGTGGCAACCACAAGACCGGCTCATTCTGACGCTGCCGCTGTTCCACGTGCACGGGTTGGTTGCCGGCTTGTTCGGCACGCTCACCGCCGGCGCGACCGCCACGGTCTTCGACCGGTTCGCCGAGAACGAAGTTCTCGACGCGGCGTCCGAGCACACCATGTTCTTCGGCGTTCCGACCATGTACCACCGGCTCGAGGCGGCGGGTCAGTCCCGAGCGCTGTCCCGACTGCGTCTGTGCGTCTCGGGCTCGGCCCCGCTTGCGGCGGAACTCTGGTACCGCCTTGCCTCCAACGGCGTCGAGGTGCTGGAGCGCTACGGGATGACCGAAACCCTGTTAACTCTGTCCAATCCTCTCAACGGCGAGCGCCGGCCGGGATCGGTCGGTTTCCCCCTGCCCGGCGTCGAGGCCGCAATCGACGATCCGGACGAAGAGGGGGTGGGCGAGTTGTTGGTCCGGGGCACACCCTTGTGTCGTGGCTCCTGGGGCCGCCCGGACGAAACGACGACGGACGCGGATGGCTGGTTCGCCACCGGCGACCTGGTGTCCGTCTCCGACGACGGGTATGTCACGATCTGCGGCCGGCGAACGGAGCTGATCATTACTGGAGGCCACAACGTCTACCCTGCCGAGGTCGAGGCCGTCCTGTCCCGCCACCCGGGTGTGCGCGAGGTGGCGATCGTCGGCGTGCCCTCTGCGGAGTGGGGCGAGACGGTGGAGGCGTTCGTCGTCGGCGACCCCGACCTCGACCTCGATTCGCTGAACGACCTGGCGGCCCGGGAGTTGGCCTCGTTCAAGCGGCCACGCCAGGTCCACATCGTCGAGGCCCTGCCACGCAACGCGCTGGGCAAGGTGGTCCGGGGCGACCTCCGGTCACGCTGATCCGAGCCAGAGTCGGGACGCGGCCCTGAGGTAGCGTGACGTCATGGCGACGTTTCTCATGCTGTCGACCGTGGGACCGGACGGTGCGGCGACTCTCACCGAGAACCCGGACCGCCTCAAGGCTGTCAACGCCGAGGTGGAAGCAATGGGCGTCAAGGTCCTCGCGCAGTGGGCTCTGCTCGGGCCCTATGACTTCTGCACGGTCCTCGACGCGCCGGATGAGCCCACCATGGCGCGCGTCGCGTTGGTACTCGGCTCCAGGGGCACGCTCAAAACGTTGACGCTGTCGGCAATCCCGATCGACGAGTACATCGAGACGGTCCTGAAGTCGGAGAAGGGCTGACGCTTCGTTCGTGCCCGCAGCGCCCACAGGTACTCCGGAGTCAGTGCCACCAGAAGCCCTGACGTTTGCGCTCTCGCCGCACGTCGTCGCGGGAGAAGAGGTCACCGAGCACGCTCCCGTCGGAGAGACGGCGAATGCGGTACCCGTCAGGTGTGGACTCGGCGACCTCGAATCCCCGTACCCACGTCCCTTGATAACGGTTGCGCACGTCGACCTTGGTCCCAGGCGCGAGCGGAGACCGTGCATTCGGATCGAGTACTTGCCCCCCACCGTCGCTCACGGCCCCCATCGTATTGATGGGCACCGACAGGGTCCCAGCTGGAGCCGGTCGTCCACGTGACCGTCTGCGACCCCGATCTCAAAGAGGAGCGCCGGCTCCGGCGAGAGGGCCACGAGTGGGTGGCGGGACTCGACGAGGTGGGGCGTGGCGCCTGGGCCGGGCCGTTGACCGTCGGCGTCGCCGTCGTCCGGCCTCGCGTCCAGCTCCGCTCTGTCCCGGCCTGGTTGCGCGATTCGAAGATGTTGAGCGAGGCGCGGCGGGAGGAGATCTTCGGAGCGGTCGGCAAGTGGTGCGAAGCGTGGTCGGTGGGCCATGCCACCTCGAGGGAATGCGACGAGTGGGGCATGACGGAGGCGCTCCGGGTCGCCGCCCAAAGGGCGCTCGCCGGCCTCGGTCAGTCACCAGACGCCCTCCTGATCGACGGGCCGGTGAACCTGTTGCGACCGGGCCAGCTGGAAGCCGAGCCCTATCAGGGAGTGGTGCGGCCAGTCGTCGATGGTGACGCCCGGTGCGTCTCCGTCGCCGCCGCCTCGGTGCTGGCCAAGGTTGTCCGGGACCGCATCATGCGGGACGAAGCCGACCATTTCCCCGTCTACGCCTTCGAGCGCAACAAGGGCTACCCGTCGCTGGTTCACCAGACCGCCCTGCGCGGGTACGGACCGTCGACCATCCATCGCCGCAGTTGGGCCTTCATGGGCGAGCTCCCCTGGCGCGGTCATCCCTGCCCCGTGCGTACGCAAATTTCGTGCGTCGATGACAGCCAGGGACAACTGTTCGAAGCGTCATGACCGTCATCGAGGCCGAAATCGGGTTAGCGTGCAGCTTCGTGAAGGGGGGTAACCCGGGGCCGCGGGGGCGTCTGAGGACCGGGTCCGCTCGGTGAGCCGGGTCCTCGAGGTCGACGAGCTCCGCACCGAGTTCCGTCTCAAGACCGCCAACGTCGTCGCCGTCGACGGGGTTTCGTTCCACGTCGACCAGGGCGAGTGCGTGGGCGTCGTCGGCGAGTCGGGCTGTGGCAAGACGACGATCGGCCTCTCCATCATGAAGCTGCTGCCCAACGTCGGGCACGTGATCGGAGGCTCCATCAAATTGCTGGGCCAGGATCTCGCGCCGCTCAACGAGAAGCAGATGTGCAAGGTCCGGGGCAACGACGTCGGAATGGTCTTCCAAGATCCGCTCACGTCGCTCAACCCGACCATGACCATCGGCGCGCAGATCGCCGAGAGCGCTCGACTCCACCAGGGCGCCTCCAAGGAAGAAGGCCGTCGTCGGGCCCTCGAAGTCCTCAAATTGGTCGAGATCCCGAACGCGGAGCAGCGACTCGACGCCTACGCTCACCAGCTCTCGGGGGGCCTCCGCCAGCGCGTCATGATCGCGATCGCGCTGGTCTGCTCGCCCAAGCTCCTCATCGCTGACGAGCCCACCACCGCCCTCGACGTCACCATCCAGGCCCAGATCCTCGATCTGCTCGACCGCCTCCGCCAGGAGCTGCAGATGGCCGTCATCCTCATCACCCACGACATGGGGGTGATCGCCCAGCGGGCGGATCGGGTGTTGGTCATGTACGCCGGCCGCATCGCCGAGAGCACGAGTACCCGGGAACTCTTCACCGCCATGCGCCACCCGTACTCCGAGGCGCTGCTCGCCTCGGTTTCGAAGCTCGATCAGGACCCCTCGGTGCGGCTCGTCAGCATCCCGGGACTGCCACCGGACCTGTCACAGCCGATCACACATTGTCGCTTCGCCGCCCGCTGCCGTTACGCCCAGGACGACTGTCGTGAGAGCGACCCGCCTCTGGCCCCGGCCGCAAACAGCGGCCCCGAGCATCTGGCCGCGTGCTTCCACCAGGTCGACGTCGACGAACGGACCATTGCGCTGCGGCCGGAGTCGGTGGCCAAGGCGGCCGACCTGACGGTCAAGGTCGACGAAGTCGCGCTCGCCCGCCATCACGCCCGTGCCGACGCCTTGGCCCAGGCGCCCGTCCTCGTCCGCCTCGACCAGCTCGTCAAGGAGTTCGACGTCACCAGTGGCGCGATCGTCCAACGCAAAATGGGGACGGTCAAAGCCGTGACCAACGTGTCCTTCGCGATCCGCCACGGCGAGACGTTCGGGCTCGTGGGGGAGTCCGGCTGCGGCAAGACCACACTGGGCCGCATGGTCGTCGCCCTCGAGCACCCGACGTCAGGAGCAATCGAGTTCGAGGGCGAGGAGATCACCGATCTGAGTGGCGGCGCACTCCGTCGCCGTCGTCGCGATCTGCAGATGATGTTCCAGGACCCCTACGCGTCGCTCGACCCCCGCATGCGCGTCGGGTCAATCCTGCGTGAACCGTTGAAGGTGCAGAACATGGGGTCGGCCGAGCAACAGAAGGCCCGGGTCCTCGAGATGCTCGGCGAGGTCGGACTCCCGACCAGAGCGGCCGAGCTCTATCCGCACGAGTTCTCCGGCGGACAGCGCCAGCGCATCGGGCTCGCTCGTGCCCTTGCGCTCGAGCCCAAGTTGATCGTTGCCGACGAGCCCGTCTCCGCACTCGACGTCTCCATTCAGGCGCAAATCCTCAACCTCTTGAAAGAATTGCAGGAGCGCCACGGCCTGACGTATCTCTTCATCTCGCACGACCTGGCGGTCGTGAAGTACATGGCCGACCGCATCGGCGTGATGTACCTCGGCAAGCTCGTCGAGTTGAGCCCGGCCCGCGAGCTCTACGACCGTCCAGCGCACCCCTACACCCAGGCGCTCATCGACACCATCCCCGTGGCCGACCCAACGGTCCCCGTCCAGCGGTCCGGCCACATCGCCGGCGAGCTGCCGTCCTCGGTCAACCCACCGTCGGGCTGCCGGTTCCGCACTCGCTGCCTCTTCGCCCAGGATCGTTGCGCGGAAGAAGAGCCTGCGTTGCGGGCCTTCGGGGACGGCCACGTTGCGGCCTGCCACTTCCCGCTCCAGACGCCGACCGGTGGGCCGGTCGACGAGATCCTCAGCCCGACGCCCACCACGGAGTCGGCCGAGACCGCCTGACGGCGACGACCGAGCCACCTCCGCCGGAACATGTCCCGGCGGGCAGCATCGGGCCGCCGGACCTCAGCGTTGTTGCAGTCGCACCTCGAGGGAGTCCCGCAGTGCGTCGCCGATGAAGTTGAACGCCACCACGACGAGCACGATGCAAAGGCCGGCCGGGTAGATCTCCCACCAGTACCCGTCCGTCGCGTAGTTGACGCCGTTGGAGAGCATGGATCCCCAGTCGGTCTGGGGCGACGGCACGCCGAGACCGATGAAGCCAAGGGCCGCCAGCAACAGGATCGCGTCGGCAATGTTGAAGGTTGCGTTCACAATAATGGTGCCGATGCTGTTGGGGATGATGTGGCGCCCGACGATGCGGGTCCGCCCTCCTCCCATGACGCGCACGGCCTGGACGTACTCGCGCTGGCGCAACGACAGCGCCTCCCCCCGTATCAGCCGGGCTGGTATGAGCCAGGACACGAACGCGATCACGAAGATGAAGACCGTGAGCGACGGGCGGAAGACGGTCGCGAGCACGATGGCCAGGAACAGCACGGGGATCGAAAGGAAGGCGTCGACGACCCGCATCATGAAGGAGTCCACCCAGGTGCCCAAGAACCCCGATATCGCACCGTAGAGCGCGCCGAAGATGCTGGCCACCGCGGCGGCCGCGAATCCCACCAGCAGCGAGACTTGTCCGCCGTACATGAGCCGGCCGAGGATGTCGAAGCCGCTGGCGTCCGTGCCGAGGGGATGGCCCTGTCCCGGCGGCGCATTGAACGGCTCGTTGAGCGCGGCCGCCGCGTCGGTCTGGTTCGTGTGGTACACGAGCGGGCCGACGTAGCAGAACAGCACGAAGAAGATGATCAGCACCACGCCGACCACGGCGAGCTTGTTCTCGACGAACACGCTGAGAATCCGGCGGCCCATCCCACCGTGGGAGACGACCTCACCTCCGCTCGGTGCTGCTACGGCGTCATCGGTCAGCTCGGCCGACAACAAATCGTCGACGCCGACCGAATACGACGCGACGCCAGGCGATACCGGTTCGCCCAATTCGATCTCCCTGGCTCGCAACGCGTCGTCAGGATTTTGCATAGCGGATCCTCGGGTCTACGACGGCATAGAGGATGTCGGCAAGGAGGTTGCCGATGATGGTGGCGATCGTCACGACGAACGTCACGCCGAGCAAGGTCGGAATGTCCTCGCGGAACGCCGAGTTCACGGCCAGCAACCCCATGCCCGGGTAGTTGAACACACTCTCCGTGATGACGGCACCGCTGACGATGGTGCCGACCGACAGGCCGAGCAGCGTGATGATCGGGATGATGGCGTTGCGGAGCCCATGGATGTAGAGCACGCGCCGTGGTGCAGCCCCCTTGGCGCGCGCCGTACGGATGAAATCCTCGGTCATCGTCTCCATCATCGAAGAGCGCATGTACCGGCTGAACGAAGCGACCGTGATGGCGGACAGCGTGAGCACGGGCAGTACGAGGGCACGGGGGTCCGCCAGGATCCCCCACACGCTCTGGCTCTGGGGAGCCTCGGTGGGGAAGATGGGGATCTCGATGGCGAACCACAGGATCAAGAGCGTTCCGAGGAGGAATGCGGGCATGGCGTACAACACGAAGGTGAACGCCGTGATGACGTAATCCTCGGGCTTGTTCCGCCGCACCACTTGGTACACGCCGAGGGGTATCGCCACCACGACGGCGAACAATGTCGAGATGCCCACGAGCACGAGCGTCTTGGGCAGCGCCGTGCCGATGAGAGAATCGACGGTCTGGTTGAAGATGTAGGAGCGGCCCAGGTGGAATCGGCCCAAATTCCACACGTAGTGCGTGAACTGGTCCCACAGTGGCAGGTTCAGTCCGTTCGCCTTGTTGAAATTCTCAATGGCCACGGGCTGGGCCCTGGGACCGAGTACCGCTCGCGCCTCACCCCCCGGGATGAGGTGGATGAGGATGAACATGAAGGCGACGACCCCGATGATCACCGCCACGGCTTGGAGTAGCCGCCGCACGAGAAAGCCGGTCACGGACCGATGCTATGCCTGCAGTCGGGCCGTGACCGGCATGTACTCGTCAGTACTCTTTGGGCCTAGCCCTTCACGTAGTACCAGTACTCAGGGAAGAGGTTGGCGAACGGGTTCTGCGGCGCCACGCCCCGCAGGGTGTTCTTTACCTCAGACAACTCGTAGTCCGAGTTGGGTTCCCAGATCATCGGCAACTGCTGCGCGATGTAGTTCTGGTAGTTGTTCAGGTTGGTGTTCGTGTTTGTCGTCGCCGCGATCAACGAGTCCGCCTTCGCGTTGGAGTAGTTGCCAGAGTTGCTGCCAGCGTTCGTGTAGAAGAGCGTCTCACCCGAGGGGTAGTAGTCGGGGCTGTACTCCCAGCCACCGCCCCACCAGCCTTCTTCGGTCGTGCAGGGTGAGCCGCTCTGGCAAGGAGCGGCATAGGTCTGAATGACCGTCGGGAACGTGTTGCTCTCGAGCGCCGTCTTGATCCCGATGGAGTTCCAGGCGGACTGCTCGACCTGCATCACCTGCTGCTGCCACTGTGTACCGCTGGCGTACACCATGGTGAAGTTGAGCTGGGCGCCCTTCGGGATGCCCGCGCCGCACTGGCTCTTGCCCGTGCCGGCGCTGACGCAAGTGTCCACGCCGCCCTGGTTCTTCCAACCGTGCGACGTCAGCAGCGACTTGGCGTGGGACGTGTTGTACGGATATGGGTTCTGCTGCTCGTACGCGTCCACGAGGTCGTTCTTCGGCAGGACAGGCACCGGCCCGTACGTGGGCACGCCGTACCCCTTCAGGAACTTGCTGATCATGGCCGGCTGGTCGACCGCGCTCTGCATAGCCTGACGGATGTAGAGCTGCTTGTATTCCGCTCCGGCATTGCCATTGTTCCCAGTCGACTCGTACTTCAGCACCGCGTAGTTGAAGCCGAAGAGGACCCACGGACTCATGTAGAAGTTGGAAAGACGCGAGTTGTTCGGGCCTGCCACCGTGGCGTTGGTCGTGTTCTGCGTGGCGTCCTGTTGCGGCAGGTACCCGATGTCGAGGTTGCCACCGACGAGGGCGTTGAACTCAGCATTGTCCGTCGTGTACGGAAGCTGCTGCAGCGTGATCGTGGCCTTCTGCGGCCCGGTGTAGGCGCTGTTCGGCACCATCGTCACCTGGCCGGACGTGCTGAAGGAGCCGCCCTTGGAGCCCGCGACGGTGTAGGGGCCGTCCACGATGCCCCAGGTCGGGCTCGTGGAGTAGCTGGTGGGGTCGTTAGCCAGGCCGGACAGGTAGTTGTAGACCTTCGTGCACGCTGCGTCTGTCGAGGCGGCACCGTAGGTGCCGGTCGAGCAACCGCCCGAGCCCGGAGCACCGCCGGCGCCGGTGACGTCCCAGGCCGCCGGGAACGGCGTGACCTGGGAGAGCTGGTTGTAGGTGAACCAGGTCGGGTCCACGGCCTTGGACATGGTCAGCGTGAGTGCGCTAGGGCTCGAGACCGTGATGCTCTTGATGTTGTCCGGGACGTAGCCGGGCACGTAGTCGTACCAGTTGGACGTCTCGGCGTGCAGCATGTTGATGAAGAACTGCACGTCGTCCGCAGTCACCGATTCGCCGTCGGACCACTTGTACTGCGACTTGAGGGCAATCGTCGCCGTCGTGTCACCGCTGCCGTACTCCGGCGCGCTCGCCAGCGACAGTGTGGAGTTGAGCGTGGTCTTGTTGTTCGACGGGAATCCGAACATGTACAGCGGCCGGTACATCAGATATTGGAACTGGCTGATGTTGTCGACGCTGCTGTTCTGCGCGCTCATGAACGGGAAGATGTAGGTCGGGGGAGTGCCCGGCGGCTCGGCCCAACGGACCGTCCCGCCACTGACCTTGGTGCCTCCCGTGGGGATGCCACTGGCGCCCGCGCTGCTCGCGCCCACTCCGACGAGCATCAGGCACATCAACGTAAAGGTGACTCCGGCCATTGCCGTGCTCCGCACCGTCCGCAGCGCAATGCCTCGGCGCGGACGCTCCTGACTCAGATGCTCAGACGGGCGAAAGCTGAACTTCCCCTGCAGTCCCATAGCACTCCCAGTAATTCGGCCGGCCGCCCCGGTGACGGCCGGTACCCCCTCCACCACGCAAGGTGGCCGGAAGATGTCGTAAACGTAACCTAACTGCCACATTGGATGTGGTTCATCGCAGGAGAATTTCTGCAGGATCGCGCAAGCGAGAGACTTGATTCCCTGTTTCGCAACGACTGACACACGATTCGTGCGCCTCGCCCCCAGTCGCACGCAGCGAACAGAATCTGAGTACTAGCTGTGTGCCAACTGCATTCCCTGTGACGACGCCCAATTAACATTCGGTGACGAGGCGATGGTCTATGTCCTTGCGGTAGCCGCGGCGCTGTCCAACGCGCTCACCAGCGTGTTTCAGCGCATGGGTGTCGAAGACGCCCCCGAGGAGTCGACCATGCGCCTGAGCCTCTTGGCGCACGCCATACGTCGTGGCGTCTGGCTCCTCGGCTTCGGCTTCATGGTCGCCTCGTTCTTGTTGCAGGCGTTCGCCCTGCACATAGGCCGCCTCTCGGTCGTCCAGCCGATCCTCACCATGGAATTGCTGTTCCTCGTCGCGATCCTGGGCACCTACTTCCGTTTCTCCATCTCCCTCCGTGAGTGGATCGGCGCGTCGGCCATCGCCTTCGGGCTCTCGGGCTTCTTGTTCTTCGCCGCACCCGGTGGCGGCGACGAGGTCCCCACCAATCTGGGCTGGATCGTCGTCGGCGGCGCCTCGGTCGTCCTCATCTGCGTGACCGTCGTCGCAACCCGGTGGGGGCCACGCTGGTGGAAGGCGGCCATGTTCGGGAGCTCGGCGGCCATTGCCTACGCGTTCACGGCTGCCCTCATCAAGACGGTCAGCGACTATGCGGCCACCGACTGGGTCCAGTTGTTCGAGCACTGGCAGACATACGGGGTCATCGTCTTCGGGCTGCTCGGGCTCTTCCTCACCCAGAACGCCTTCCATGCCGGTCCGCTCGCCGCTTCCCAGTCGACCCTGGTCCTCGTCGACCCGCTCGTCAGCATCTGCCTGGGCATCGCGCTCTACGGCGACACCCTGCGTACCGGCGGGGCCTATGGGCCCCTCGAGGCGGTGTCGCTCCTCCTCGTGTTCATTGGTGCGGTCTTCCTCTCCAACTCACCGCTGATTACCGGCATGAAGAGCGAAGGAAAGGGCGTCGAGTACGAAGAGATGCTCTCCCGTCGGCTCAAGCACCCCCGGAGACCCACGCCGGCGCCCAGCCCCTGACCTGAGTCCAACTTGTGACCCCGTCGCGACCTGCGCCGGCCGGACCACATCGGCTCACCCAGTCGCCGCCCGCTCGATGACCAAACGCGTCATCGACGCGAAGTGGTCCGGGTGCGACAAGTGCGCCCCGTGTTGTGCGCCCGCTATCTCGTAGACGACCCCGTTGGGCACATTGGCGCCCAGCCACTCCACCGTCCGGCGGTGATGCGGCCGCGACGTCGGACCTCCCATCCCGAACACCGCGGGCACTTCGAGCGCCGTCACGTCGAACGGCGGGACTTCGCTCCGAAAGCTCCGAAGGTCCGCCACCAGAGCCGGCCCGTCGGCCCGCCTCGACTCGCGTCCGGCTTCCGTCAAATGCGCCCACGCTGATGCCCCCACCATGCGCGAGAAGAAACGCTCCACCTCTACGCCTGGGTCCTCGGCCATCGCCGGCCACGGCATCCCCGTCCCGGCGCCCGCACCCCCGCCCGCCCCCGCCCCCACGTCCCGTCGGAACCCCAACCACGGCATCGGCGGCTCGAACGCCGCGATCGCGTCGAACAGCGCCGGCTCGGCCAACGCCGCCCCGATCACGACGTCGCCGCCCAGGCTGTGCCCGATCGCCACGACCGGCCGATCCCGTCCCGCCGATGACCCGGCCTCAGGACCGCCCCCCGTCCGAGCCTCCTCCATCACGGCCAACAGGTCCTCGATATGGCCGCCCAGCCCCACGACACCCCCGCCCCTCGACCCCTGGTACCCCCGCCGGTCGTATGCAACGGCCGTCGCATCGGGCAGCCGCCGCATCACCCGGCGGAAGCTGTCGCCCCGGTCCAGCGAGCCGTGCACGAACACGACCGTCGCGACCCCGTCCACCGCTGGCCGTGCCGTGACGTGGAGGGCGGCCGGGTAGCTCATGAGCAGGCCAGACGCTAGCAACCCGCCTCCCGTCCCCGACCTCCGCCGGTAGAGTCGGCTCGTGTCCCAATTCGGCGGATCAGGAGGCTCGTTCGGGCCCAACGCCTGGCTGGTGGACGACATGTACGACCGGTTCCTGGCCGATCCCGATTCGGTCTCAGAGAGCTGGCGGGAGTTCTTCACGGACTACAAGCCCGGTTCCGTCCCCGCCCCGTCGCAGCCCCCCGCACCGTCCCAACCCTCCGGGTCCGAGCCTCCGTCCGCTCCTGCCGCCGCCGCCGCACCGGCGGCGGTCACCGCCCCGGCTCCGAGCCCCATCGTCCCGGCGGTCACCGAGGAGGCCACCCCGCTGCGCGGCGCGGCCTCCCGCATCGTCGCCAACATGGAGGCCAGCCTCTCGGTCCCGACCGCGACGAGCGTCCGCACCGTCCCGGCGCGCCTGCTCGAGGTGAACCGGCTCATCCTCAACAACCAGTTGGCCCGGACCACCGGGGCCAAGGTCAGCTTCACCCACATCATCGGCTTCGCCGTCGTGCGCGCCCTGCACGACGTGCCCGCGCTCAACTCGGCCTTCGTGCCCGACGTCGACGGGACGGGGAAGCCCGGCGTCATTCACCACAAGCACGTCGGGCTCGGGCTGGCCGTGGACCAAGAGAAGAGCGACGGCACCCGCACGCTTCTGGTGCCCTGCATCAAGGACGCCGACACCCTCGACTTTCGTTCGTTCGTCCTCGCCTACGAGGAGCTGATCCGCAAGATCAGCACCGGCAAGATCAGCCCCGACGACTTCGTGGGCACCACCGTCTCGCTGACGAACCCCGGCACCCTCGGCACCATGCAATCGGTGCCGCGCCTCATGCCCGGCCAGGGCGCCATCATCGGCGTCGGCGCGCTCGGCTATCCCCCCGGGTTCGAGGCGGCGGACCCGCAGGTCGTCGCCCGACTCGGCCTGGGCAAGGTCGTCACCCTCACCTCTACCTACGACCACCGCATCATCCAGGGCGCAGAGTCCGGGCTGTTCCTCGGTCGCGTGGCGTCGCTGCTCACCGGATCCGAGGGCTTCTACGAGGACCTCTTCGAGTCGATGGCCGTGCCCTACGAGCCGGTGCGCTGGCAGGTGGACTCGAACGCGGACATGGGCGAGGGCGGCCAGCAGCACCTGGTCAAGCAGGTGCACGTCCAGACCCTGATCAACATGTACCGCGTTCGCGGGCATCTGATCGCCCACTTGGACCCGCTCGACGCCGAGCCGCCGCGCATCCACCCCGAGCTCGACCCGCTTACTTACGGCCTGACCATCTGGGATCTGCCGCGCCAGTTCGTCGCCGACGGGCTGGCCGGTCGTGACATCGCGACCCTCGACGAGATCCTTCACGTTCTCCGCGACGCCTACTGCCGCACGCTTGGCATCGAGTACATGCACATCCAGGACCCAGAGCAGAAGCGCTGGATCCAACAGCACGTCGAGGGCCAACCCACCACCCTCAACCTCGACGAGCAGCGGCACATCCTCGACCGTCTCAATGCGGCGGAGGTGTTTGAACGCTTCCTCCACACGCGTTACGTCGGCCAGAAGCGCTTCGGGCTCGAAGGCGCCGAGTCCACCATCGTGCTGCTCGACGCCTTGCTCGACTCGGCCGCCGGCGCCGGCGTCGCCGAAGTTGTCATGGGCATGGCCCACCGGGGCCGTCTGAACGTGCTCGCCAACATCGTCGGGAAGTCGTATCAGGAGATTTTCGAAGAGTTCGAGGGCAATCTCGACCCGGAGTCGGTCCAGGGCTCCGGCGACGTGAAGTACCACAAGGGCGCACACGGCGTCTTCCACGGGAGTGCCGGCGAAGAGCTGCCGATCACGATGGCGTCGAACCCCTCGCACCTCGAGGCGGTCGACCCTGTGGTGGAAGGCATGACGCGGGCGAAGCAAGACCGGATCTCGCCTCCCACCGACGGCACCCCCGCCGGTGCCGCCGATGGCGCCTTCGGCTTCCCCTGCATGTCGGTCCTCCTGCACGGCGACGCCGCCTTCGCCGGTCAGGGCGTTGTCGCCGAGACGCTCAACCTCTCGGGTCTCTCCGGCTACCGGACCGGCGGGACGGTGCACGTGGTGATCAACAACCAACTCGGCTTCACGACGGCGCCTGCGTCGGCCCGAACCTCCGTGTACCCGACAGACGTGGCCAAGATGGTCCAGGCGCCGATCTTCCATGTCAACGGCGACGACCCCGAGGCGGCCGTTCGCGCCGCACGCCTTGCATTCGCCTTCCGCCAGACCTTCCACAAGGACGTGGTCATCGATCTCGTCTGTTATCGCAAGCACGGGCACAACGAGGGCGACGACCCGAGCTACACCCAACCGCTGATGTACCAGCGGATCGAGGCAAAGCGCTCGGTGCGCAAGCTCTACACCGAGACACTGGTTCGCAGGGGTGACATCACGCTCGAAGAAGCCGAATCCGCCCTCGACGACTTCAACGCAAAGCTCCAGGGCGTGCTCGACGAGGTGCGCAGCGAGCCGTCGCTGGCGCCGACTGAGCTACCCGAACCGAAAGCCCTCCCCGTCGACACTCCGTCCGCCGACACAGGTGTCGCTCCCGACGTGCTACGCGCGCTGTCCTCGGTCGTGCGATCGGTGCCCGACGCCTTCACGGTGCATCCCAAGCTCGTGCGCCAGTTCGCCCAACGTGACGAGCTCGTGGCGTCTGGTGAGGTCGATTGGGCGCTGGCCGAGTCGCTCGCCATCGGCTCGCTGATGTACCAGGGCGTCAACGTCCGCCTCACTGGCCAGGACACCCGGCGAGGCACGTTCAGCCAGCGCCATGATGTCCTGGTCGACTACTCGAACGGCGAAGAGTACGTACCCCTCGCTCACATCCGCGATGGTTTTCGCCGCATCGGCGCCGAGTCACTGGAGCCTTCGGGGGAGATGGGCAACTTCACCGTGCGCGACTCGCTGCTCTCCGAATACGCCGCGGTGGGCTTCGAGTACGGCTACTCGGTCGAGGCGCCGGACGCATTGGTCGCCTGGGAGGCCCAGTTCGGCGACTTCGTCAATGGTGCGCAGATCATCATCGACAACTTCATGGTCGCCGCCGAATACAAGTGGGGTCAGTACTCGGGCCTCACCCTTCTCTTGCCCCACGGCTACGAGGGCCAAGGTCCCGAGCACTCCTCGGCCCGGTTCGAGCGGTTCCTTTCTTCGGCGGCACGCGGCAACATCCGCGTCACCATCCCTTCCACCGCCGCGCAGTACTTCCATCTGCTGCGCTCTCAGGGTTTGGCGACACCCAAGCGTCCTCTCGTCGTTGTGACGCCGAAGTCGATGCTGCGCGCTCACGCCTCACGTTCAAGTTTTGACGAGCTGGAGCGTGGTTCGTTCCAGCACGTGATCGACGACGCGACCGACGAGGACGTGTCCGCTGTCCGCCGCATCGTGTTGGCCAGCGGGAAGGTCGCGCACGAAGCGAACGCGCATCGGGCGAACCTTTCACCCGAAGACGCCGCCCAGATTGCACTCGTGCGCGTTGAGCAGGTTTATCCCTGGCCGGTTGAACAACTCACCGCCGTCTTCGAACGCTATGACGAGGCGAACGAGGTCGTGTGGCTGCAAGAGGAGCCCGAAAACATGGGCGCCTGGTCATTTGTGCATGCCCGCCTCCACGCCTGTATGCCCGAGCGGTTGCGGCTCCGCCACGTGAGCCGCGCCGAGTCCGCGAGCCCTGCCATAGGGAGCGCAGGCCTGCACCAATTGGAGCAGGCAGACTTGTTGCGGCGTGCCATTGGCTAACGCACACCACGCCGTCGTGGACGGGTCGAACCTCGCCACGGAAGGCAGAAGCTCCCCGAGTCTCAAGCAACTTGACGAGGCCGTCCGCGCCTATGCGAGCGAGGATCCGGGCGCCGACATCATCGTTGTCGTCGACGCCACGTTTGAGCATCGCGTATCTGAGGCCGAGCGCGAAGAGGTACGCAATGCGATGCTCAACGGCGAGATCATTTCCCCACCGGCGGGCGCGATCGGCCGCGGCGATGCGTTCGTACTTCGCATCGCTGAGCGAACTGGTGCGACAGTGCTCTCCAATGACTCGTTCCAAGAGTTCCATGGGGAGCATCCCTGGCTCTTCGACGACGGCCGGCTGATCGGCGGCAAGCCCGTTCCAGGCGTCGGATGGATATTCACACCGCGGGTGCCGATCCGCGGTCCCAAGAGCAGGGCCGCGACCGCCGAGGCGAAGGCCAAGCTGGATGACCACGCGTCGGCACCTGCAAAGGCCGCCGAATTGGCGCGGGCGGCAAAGAAGGCAGCCAAGCGGTCGGGCAAGGCCAAGAAGGCGCCTTCGAAGGGGGCTGCAACCACGATCGACACGTCATGGCCGATTAATCCCCGCAGGCCGCCGCCGGGTCGGGCCAAAGATCCCGTCGTCTCGAGCGCGATCGAGGAGGCTGTCGAAGAGGCCTTGCATCCGCCGAAGCCGGAGAAGCCCCGAGGCTCGTCGAGAAAGCAAGCCGCCGCGAAGAAAGCGCCGCCCCAAAAGAGCGCGAAGGCGAAGAAGGATGCTCCGAGGGGCAAAGCCAAGACCCAGGGCCAACAGAAGCAGGAGCAGAGCAACTCGAAGCAGCGTAAGCAACGGTCCGCGCCACCCCCCGCTGTCAATGAGCCGTTGGCCTTCATAAATTTCGCCGCGGCGTTTTCGGTGGGGAGCACGATCGACGGTGAGGTGGTTTCGTTCACCTCGCACGGCGCCATGGTGGACGTGGCGCTGCCTGGCGGCGGCGTCTTGCATTGCTATATCCCACTGACCGCCATGGGCACCCCGCCGCCGACCAAAGCGCGAAAGGTGCTCAAGAAGGGCGAGGTGCGTCCCTTCGTTCTCGCGGGTCTTGACCCGCCTCGGCGAGTTGCCGAGCTCGCTCTCCCGATCCAAGTGCGCCCCAAGAAGCAGCGCGACGACGGAACGGCACGGGCTGCGCCGACCCCAGCCAAGAGGGCCGGCAAGAAGGAGGCGCGGGCTGGGATCGCCCAGGCCCCCGCCAAGAAGAGACTGGCCCCAACGAAGAAGGCCGCAGCGAAAAGAGGCGTGCTACCAGGCAAGACGGCCGCGGCTAAGAAGGGACCACCGGCGGCCAAGAAGGCAACGGCCAAGAAACAAACGAAGAAGGCTCCGTCGAAGAGCGCGAAGGCGCCCGCATCCACTGCGCGAGCGAACAAGACGGCCAACGCGAAAAAGGTGGCCAAGACCGCCGCTGCGAAGGCGCCCGCCCGGAAGTCGACCAGGACAGCGGGGAAGCGGTCCACCAGCGCGAAGAAGGCGCCCGCCAAGAAGACGCCGAAGGCCAGGGCGTGATGTCGCCGCGGGTGGATACCCTCGCTGCATGACTTTGCCGCGTCCCGATGACGTGCTCCCACACAGGGAGCCGTTCCTCTTCGTCACCGAGGTCACTTCGGTCGAGCCCGGCGTGGGTGCACGTGGTTTCTGGGAGCTCACGGGGGAGGAGCCGTTCTTCGCCGGGCATTTTCCCGGGCGTCCCACGTTGCCAGGCGTCTTGATGGTCGAGTCGCTGGCGCAGCTCGGTGGGATCGCCGTCCTGCTCGACGAGCGCTATGCGGGCAAACTCCCTCTCTTTGGCGGGATCGAGCGTGCTCGCTTTCGACGCCAGGTCGTCCCCGGCGACAAGCTCGAACTCGAGGTGTCGATGGACCGGCTGTCCGCACGCGCCGGCAAGGGACACGGGAAGGCGACCGTCGGAGGTCAGACTGCCTGTGAGGCCGATCTGCTCTTCGTCATCGTCGACGGTGAGGCAGGTGACGCCTGATGCGGCTCGCCACCTGGAACGTCAACTCCCTCACGGCACGCCTTCCCAGAGTCACCGAGTGGATCGAGTCGAACCAGCCGGACGTGCTCTGCATGCAGGAGACGAAGCTGGCGGACGACAAGTTCCCCGAAAAGGAATTCGCCGAGCTGGGGTATGAGACGGTGTCCAACGGCGATGGCCGTTGGAACGGTGTCGCCATCGCGAGCAAGGTTGGGCTGGACGATGTCACGCGTGGCTTCGGCACCTCAGATGATGATCACGGGCGTCGCGTCATCTCGGCGATCTGCGCCGGTACACGAGTTTTCTCGGTCTACGTGCCCAATGGCCGTGCGCTCGACAACGAGTTCTATGCGGTCAAGCTGGCTTGGCTCGCGCAGTTGCGCACCACGCTGGACCAGGCTTGTCCGCCCGGCTCCTCGCTCGCCGTCGCCGGTGACTTCAACGTTGCTCCGGACGATGGCGACGTCTGGGACCCCGCCGCGTACGTCGGAGCCACCCACGTCAGCGAGCCGGAACGCGCTGCGCTTCGCAATATCGAGGGCTGGGGACTCGACGACGTCTTCCGCCGATTCAACGAGCCGGGAACCTTTACGTGGTGGGACTACCGGGCGGGCGATTTTCACAATGGTCGAGGTATGCGCATCGACCTTGTGTTGGTGAGCGATGACCTGGCAGAGCGCGCCACTGGGGCCTTTCGCGACCGAGACGCAAGAAAGGGACAGAAGCCTTCGGATCACGCGCCCGTCGTAGTGGACTTTGCCAACTCGTGATCGGGAGTGCCCTTGGCCGTCGCCAAGAATCAGCGCCGGAGCGTTGATCGGCCAAGCGGCATCTCCTGATCAAGACGGACCTACCCGAGGTTCAGCAACAGGTCACGCAGCGGCGTGCCGTCGCAGATGCGGGTGATCTCATCGAGGTCTTCGGGCGTAACGGCGCGCTGCACCTCAGGCCACGTCCGTGCTCCGTCCTTGACGTAGCGGAGGAAAATCTCCCAGACGGCCAGTCGCTTGCGCAGGCGCTCCACCTCGGACGCAAAGTTCTCGTAGTCGATCGGCGGATTGTCCGAAAAGTCTGCTTCTCCGCCCTCTTCCGGCTCCACGTCGCGCAGATCGCGTTCGAGCCTTTCGAGACCCTTGTCCTTGGAAGGCGCGTCGTCCAGATCACGGCGGAGCTGCTCGATACCTTTCTCGATCAACTCGGCTCGCCGCTTTATGCGGTGGGCGTCGTCGGCCTGCCTCTGCATCTTCACCCTCCGCCCAGCGATGCAAGTACTATGAAGCACCGCCATTGGTCGCATCTTGACAGCAGGCGCTCGGGCCCCTTAGAGCCGTTCGGCTCTATTGGAAGGGGAGTTGTCGGCCGATTGATCGATCCGTTGTCGCACCGTTGGGCCACGTCGCGGCGCGGGTTACAGCAGCACTTCGATGAGCGAGGGGCCAGCTTCAGCGAAGCCACTCTCGAGTGCGGTTGCGAGGTCTTCCGCACTTTCGGCTCGGTGCGCCGGCACACCCATCCCCTGTGCCAGCGCGCAGAAGTCGAGGTCTGGTTGGGTGAGATCCAAGAGCCGCCGGGCCTGGGGCCCGCCTGCGTCTGCGCCCACGCGGTGCAGTTCGATGTTCAAGATCGCATAGCTCCGATTCGACAGGACGACGGTCGTCACGTTGAGCCCTTCGCGGGCCTGTGTCCACAGCGCCTGGATGGTGTACATCGCGCTGCCGTCGGCCTGGAGGCACAGCACGGCGCGATCGGGCGCCGCCACCGCGGCGCCAGTGGCCATCGGAAGTCCGATACCGATGGCGCCGCCTGTCAGCGTCAGCCAGTCGTGTCTCGGCGCCCCTGCTGTCGCCGCCGGCACGAACAATCCCGACGTATTGCCCTCGTCGACGACGATGGCACCCTCGGGCAGCAACGCACCGACGGCCGCGGCCAAGGACTCGGTGGTCAGTGCACCCGTCGGGCGTTCGGGCCGTAGCGCCGGAGCCGGTGCTCCCCCGTCGGCCGGGGCACCAACCGCTTCGGCCAGCGAATCGAGTGCGCCAGTTGCATCTTCGCCTGCGCGGGCCAGCGTGTGCACGGTGCAGCCGTCTGGCACGAGGTAGCTGGCTTTGTCCGGGTAGGCGAAGAAGGAAACGGGAGGCGTGGAGTCGACCAGGATGAGGTGGCGGACGCCTTCGAGCTGGGCCTGCGCCATTTCGGCGAAGTACGTGAGGCGCTCCACGGCCGGGATGCCTGCACCACGTTCCAGGTTTGCGGGGAACGTCTCGCCCAAGAGCGCCGCTCCCGTTGCCACCGCGACCCGACTCGCCGCGTGCAGCCCGTCGGCGCGGAGCGCGCTGCCGCCGAGGAGCAACGCCGTGCGCTCGCCCGAGCGAAGCGCCTTCGCTACCTCGTCCACCGTGTCCGCCGGCACGACCGTCCGTCGTCCGACCAGCCGCGGCGGGCATGGTCCGGTGGACGATTCAGACCAGGAAGCATCAGCCGGCAGGACGAGGGTCGCAACACATCCCGGAGGGCCAATTGCCGCAGCCACGGCGTCAGCTGCGTCTCCAGCCACGTCGTCGGCCCGCGCCGTCGAGCGGTACCAGCCCGACACCGGACCAGCGATTGATGCGATATCCGACTGCAGCGGCGCGTCGTAGCGAGCGTGGTAGGTGGCGTGGTCGCCCACGACGTTGACAATGGGCGTGTGCGCCCGGCGGGCGTTGTGCAGGTTGGCCAGCCCATTGCCGAGACCAGGCCCGAGATGCAGCAGCGTGGCCGCGGGCCGGCCGGCGACCCGGCCGTACCCGTCGGCGGCTCCGGTGACCACTCCCTCGAACAGACACAGGACGCCGCGCATAGCGGGGACATCGTCGAGGGCGGCGACGAAGTGCATCTCCGAGGTGCCGGGGTTGGCAAAGCACACGTCGACACCGGCGTCTACCAGCGTCGAAAGGAGAGCACGGGCACCGTTCATGAGGTCGCTCCTGTCCCGGTCGTGCCGAGCACCCTGTCCGGGCCGAGGATGCCGAGCGGATCGAAGACCTTCTTGATCGCCCGCATCAACTCGAGGGCGGCGGGGTCTGCCATCTCCAGAAAGTACGGCATCTTCTCGGTGCCAATGCCGTGCTCGCCCGAGATGGCACCACCTGCTTCCACCGCGATCCGGAAGATCTCATGGGTGAGCTCCTTGCGCTTCTCAACATCCGGCTGGAAGACGGCGAGGTGGACATTGCCGTCGCCCACGTGGCCGCACCCGCTGACGAAGGTCTCATGCGCAGCCGCCAACTCGGCGACCTTGGCCAAGTAGTCGGCGATGGCGGCACGGGGGATCACGGCGTCGATGATGTCGTCGGCGCCCGCCGCCTTGCTCACGAAGAACAGCCGCTCCCGGGCGGTGATGAGCGAGGTGCCGGCCTGGGGCGGCAGGACGTAGACGTCGATGGCACCGAGGTCACCGAGCAGCGTGCCCAGCCGTTCCACGGCCTCGTCGAGTCGGGATACCGACGACTCTTCGAGCACCACGACGAGGTACGCGAGGGCTTGTTGCTGCACGTCCTCGGGGATGCCGAGGTCGAGGCCGGCCGCGCGGGTGATGCTGCCCAATACCAGGGCGTCGGCGTACTCGAGGATCGTCGGGTTGACTCCGCTGGCGACGATCCGCGGCACTGCGTGCGTCACCTCGGCCAGTGTGGCGAACGGAACGAGCACGGTCGTGGTCTCGGTGGGGCGGGGCTGCACCTTGACGGTCACCTCGGTCGTGACGGCCAGCGTGCCCTCTGAGCCGACGAGGAGCTGCGTGAGGTCATAGCCGGTCGAGCACTTCACGAACTTGCCGCCCGTGCGCAGGATCCGTCCGTCGGCCAGCACGACCTCGAGGCCGAGGACGTGCTGGCGGGTGACGCCGTAGCGGACGGCACGCATGCCGCCGGCGTTGGTGCCAACGTTGCCTCCGAGCGAGGCGGTCTGCTCGCCCGGCGAGACCGGATAGGTCAACCCGAGCGGGAGGAGCGCCGCGTTGAGCTGCTCGAGTGTGACGCCCGGCTCCACGACGGCGACCTGGTTCTCGGTGTCGATCTCGCGGATGCGATTCATCCGGTCGAAGGCGAGGAGGATCCCGTCGGCCAGGGGGGACGCGGCGCCCGAGAGCCCGGTTCCGCTTCCGCGGGCGATGACAGGAACCAGGTGCTCGGAGGCGAGGCGCAGCACCTCGGAGACTTCGTCGGTCGAGCCTGGCTGCACGAGCGCGCGCGGCACGACGGGCGTCAGGGTCAGGGTTTCGTCGTGCGTGTAGTCGTCGTGGATGGCGTCGCCGACGAGGACGTGGCTCTCGCCCACGGCCTTGCGCAGCTGCTCCAGGAGATCCGACATGTGACAGGCACCCCCACCTTGGGTCGATCGGCGGACCGACCGACCTTATCGGGTGACGTCGGCGCCTTCGGTGCCGTCTACCAGGCGTTGTCGCAGTTCGGCCACCCGGGCCGACACCTCGGAGGCCGCCGTCGGCGCGGCCTCCTTTTCGAGCTGGGCCACCGTCCGCTCGATCGGGGCCAGCCACGGGCTCGGCGGACGGGCGGGGCCCGAGAGGTCGTCACCGGCGTGCTCGAACCAGCTGCACCACAGCTCGTCCTCTGAGCGGGTGAGAGCGACGTAGAGCAGCCGCCGCTCCTCGTCGATTGCCGCGTCAGTCTGCGCCGACGCGATCGGCATCAGTCCCGCGCTCAGTCCTAGGACCAGGACCGTCGGCCATTGCAGGCCCTTGGCGCGGTGGAACGTCGTCAGCACGACGTTGTCCAGGGCGGCCCGGTCTTCGACGAACGTGTTCCGGTCGTCGTCGACCCCGCGGTCGGCGTCGGCCTCCCCCCGCAGGTCGCTCGCCGGCCCGAGGTCCGATCCGGCGATCCGGCTCGGCACGAGCGCCGCGTCCATGGCCGCCTTGACCGTGGCCAGTTGGGCGTTGGTGCGGGTGAGCACAGCGATACTGGACCAGCGACGCCCGGGAGTGCGGGACAGTTTCGCCCGGGACGCAGCCCAGATCGCCTCGTCGTCGTCGGTGGCGTGGGCGATGACCTGGGGCACGGGCCCGTCGACACGGGTGGTGTGAGGGGGCACCACCTCGCCGTCCCCCGAGAACGAGCCGCCCTCGCGCAGCACGGCGGTCGCCACCGCCACGACCTGGGGAGTGCAGCGGTGGTTCTCGTCGAGGCGGATGACCTTCGTGCCGCCCAGGAGCTCGGGCAGGCGGGCGAGCAGCGTGGGATCGGCGCCGTTGAAGCCGTAGACGGATTGGTTGGGGTCGCCGACGACGAAGAGATCTGGTTCGTCGGCGAGCATCGCCGTGAGGAGGCGGAACTGGGCGGGGTTCACGTCCTGCATCTCGTCCACGAAGAGGTGGCGTGTGCGCCAGCGGATGGAAGCGGCGAACTCGGCGTCGCCGGCGAGCGCGTCGGCACAGGCGACAATGAGGTCGTCGAAGTCGAGGAGCCGGCGCCGGGTGCGCTCCGTCTCGTAGCGCGCGTAGGCGTCCGCGACCTGCTCGGGGCGCAGGCCGCTGCGACGCCGGTGGTGGCGGGCCTCGTCCTCGTAGCGATCGGGTGAGACGAGGCGCGCCTTGGCCCAGCCGATCTCGCTGTCGAGGGCGCGGGTGCGGCGGGCGTCGCCGTTGGTGACGTCGGCAAGCAGGCGGCGGCGGTCGGTCATCAGCTGGGGCGCCGGCCGGTTGCGGAGCTCGCGGTGCTCGCGGAGGAGGCCGAGCGCGGTGCGGTGGAAGGTACCGGCCTTCACGCCGGCAACGCCGAGGGACCACAGGCGGGTGCGCAGCTCCTCCGCCGCCTTGCGGCTGAACGTGGTGACGAGGGTGCGGTCGGCCTCGATCGTGCCCTCACGGACCCGGCGGGCGACGCGGAGTGTGAGGACCCTGGTCTTGCCGGCACCGGCGCCGGCGACGACGCAGAGGAGTGGCTCGTCCGACTCGATGGCTTCGCGCTGGGCCACGGTGAGGCGGCTGGCGCCGGGGAGGGCTTCCCAGGTGTCGTTCTCGAAGCCCTCGAACGTCATCACCACTCTCCGAACCGTATAGGTGGGGTGCTCGCAGCCAGGGCCGTTGAAGGGCGGCACCGGGCCGGGAGGGACCCGGGCCTTATCGTGGCCGACGGAAGCCGGGCGCGCCCAGCCGGCCGGTGGGCCCGGCGGATCCGGCGATCGCGCCCATGGAGGGGTCCGGCGAACCGGCGGGGCCGGCGAAGGCGGATGGGGTGGTCAGATCACCTCGATCGACTGCATCATCCCAAGGTCCTCGTGGCCCAGCACGTGGCAGTGCTCGACGAACTTGCCCTTGAAGTCGCTGAAGTCGATCTGGAAGGTGAGCGAATCGCCCGTCGTCTTCGTGAGCACGAAGGTGTCGCGCCACATCGGACCGCTGACGGGACGTCCGTTGATCTTGACCAGCTTGAACGGGTTGACGTGGATGTGGAACACGTGGGCGTGGTCCATCAGCTTGAGGTCGTGCGCGTTGACGAGGGTCCATTCCTCGGCCGTGCCGAGCGGCACCTGGTACGGCGTGTTGTTGGGATCGAAGGGGATCCCGTCGACCCCGAACGAGATGAACTCGTTGTTGGCGTCGCGCTGCACGGTGAACGCGAACTCGCGGGTGCGGGAGATGGGCGGCATCGGCGGGTTGTAGGCGGGCAGGCCGGTCGGGAGCCCCATCTCGGGCCCGGTTCCTTTCACTTCGACCGTGAGGATGGTGCGCGCATCGAGCTCGCCCCGGAGCACCGTCATGTCGGGCGCGCTGTTCGTCGGGATCATCGCCGCCATGGCCTGCGGGCTCATCTTGGCCGGAAGCGGCGCGCGGACGGCGTCCTGCGGCGACGCGGAGGGCGGCATGCCCGGAATTCTCGGCTTCTGGCTCGATCCGGGCGTGAGGACCAGGTTGTAGGTCCCGGGCTGTCCGGCCTTGACCAGCACGTCGCAGCGGTTGCCCGCCGAGAGCATGAGGTCATCGACGACCTCGGGGGCGCCGAGCGTCAGGCCGTCGTACGCGATGGCGTTCCACGGGTGCTTCTCGAGACGCAGGGACATGTACTTGCCCTCGGCCGCGTTGAGCAGCCGCCAGCGCTGCACCTCGCCGGGATACATCGTGACCTTCGGCGTGAGGGTGCCGTTGACGGTGTAGAGCACGGTGGTCCGGGGGAAGAAGGCCTCGGTCTTGGAGGGATCGGGGATGGGATCGAGGAGCTGGTAGTCGTTCCCGAGCTCGATCGACTGCAACACCAGCACCTGCTCCTTGGCCGCCGCGACCTCGGGCACCTTGTCGATGTCGCCGCGCACGATCAACATGCCGGCCATGCCGGCGCGCACCTGCTGGGTGACGGCGCCGTGGCGGTGCGGGTGATACCACATCGTGCCGCCGGTGTGGTCGGCCGGGATGTCGATCTGGTAGTGCTGCGTCTGGCCGGGCGCGATGTCGAGGAACACGTTGTCGCTGTTGTCCGACGGCGAGACATGGAGCCCGTGGGTGTGCAGGTTGGTGTTGGTCCACTGGTGCGGGCGGTCCATCGTCATGTCCTTGGGTGCAGGGATCGCCGGCGCCAGGTGGTTGATGAGGTCGACCTGGAGCTGGTCGCCCGCGTTGAGGTCCCAGGTGTAGCCGGGAACGACGCCGTTGAAGGTGTAGGTGTCCACCATCTTGGGGGCGCCCATGTCGACCGTGGCGCGCTTGGCCTCGAGTTGGACCGCCAGGACGCCGCCCTGGCTCTTCTGGGGAAAGGGCTGGGGGAGCTCGAGTTGGGTCGCCCGGGGACGCCGGGTCCGGCTCGGCGTGGCCGCGCCGGCGGGGAGGGCGCGGGACGCGGCGCCGGCGGCCGCGGCGCCGAGGCCGTAGCCGAGCAGCTGGCGGCGGGAGATCGGCGCGGGGCTCACGACGTCGCCACCGGGATGCTCTGGGTGTTCTGGAACAGGTTGCCCGGGTCGTATTTCGACTTGACCTGCACCAGGCGTGGGAAGTTCTCGGCGTAGTACGCCTGCTGCCAGTCCGAGATCATCCGGTTGGGGAAGTTCTGGTAGCTCTCGTTCGGCGTGTAGGGGTTCAAGACGTCGATCACCGAGTTCGTCCAATCGTTGAGGTCCCGCCCGACCGCGGGGTCGGCATTGTCGTCCCAGACGGTCGTCGGGCGCATCAGCGTCGACACACCGCGGTGCACGTACGCCATGTCCGTCCGGGCGTATTTGTCCACCACGCTGCCACCGACCCACCCGAGCGACCAGATGGACCCATTGTTGTCGTTGTCGCGGCTCGGCGAGAGCGACACGAGGTCCACGAGGTCGGTCACCGCGCTCTGGGGGAGCGGGTCGACCGCGTAACGCGAGATGTCGCCGAAGCCGTGCGAGGGGGGTTCCTCCGTCGAGATCATCGTGACGACCTCCCAGAAGCCGATCGGGCGCAGTTCGGACTTGCGCGGCGTGCCGGCCGCGTCGAGCAGGGGTTGCACGAGGTCCTTCAACTCGCCGAGCGGGCCGATGTACTGCCCGCGGGAGAAGACCTCGATCGCCTCACGCGGCCCGCCGGTGCCCACCTGGACGGCGGTGGCGGCCGCGACCGCGTTGAGCGCGGCGGGCGCCTTGGCGATCAGGCTGTTGAAGGTGTACAGCACCGCCTCCGCCGCCTCGGCCCCCTTCCAGTCGAAGCGGTACCACGACACCGTCTCGGGCTTCTCCACCAAGGAGAACTCGAAGGCGGTGTTGATCCCGAAGCTCCCGCCGGCGCCGCCGCGGCAGGCCCAGAAGAGGTCGGCGTTCTCGGTCGGGCTCAGCTGGAGCACGTCGCCCGACGCCGTGACGATGCGAGAGGAGAGCATGTGGTCGCACGTGAGGCCGGCCCAGTGCGTCTGATAGCCGATGCCCCCACCCAGGGCGAGGCCGCCCACGCCCACGCCGAAGCAGGTGCCGCCGGGCAGGAAGAGCGGGCCGCCGACAGCCACGTCGTAGAAGTTCTTGTTCAGCGCCGCCCCGCCGCAGCTGACCGTCGCGTGCTGCTTGTCGACGTTGACGTGGTTGATGGCCTTCATGCTGATCATGAGGCCGGTCGTCGTGGAGTAGCCGGCGTAGCTGTGGCCGCCACCGCGGGCGACGGGCATGACGCCGTTGCGCCGGACCCAGTTCACGCAGGTGACCACGTCCTGCTCGTCCGCGCACGCCGCGACCGCGATAGGCCGGACCGAGCGGTAGCGCCCGTTGGCCGGCGTACTCGCGGCGAGGTAGCCGGGGTCGCCGGGCAGCAGCAGCCGGCCTTTGAGTTGGCGCTGCAGCTGGCGCAGCGCATTCTTCGACGGCGGTCGTCCCGACGCGGCGTCGGCCGGGACGTCTTCGGGCAGGTCGAGGCCGGCACCGAGCGCGACCGCTCCCGCCGCACCTGCGGCCCCGGCGCGGAGGAAGTCCCGCCGGCTCACCCTGTCCATGTCCCCAACCCCCTTGTTGCCCGCGTGCAAGGCGGGCGGGTGCCACGGTCCGCGTTCACCGGGGGCAACACCCACCCGGGACACGTCGATCCCCGCCCGCTGCGCTATCCCTTTAGTTGTGGGTCACCTTCCCCGCACGCCACCGCTCCCGGCATGGTGCGCCTATCGGCCTCTCGCTACTTCGATCCACATGATGCCCGCGCGGACCACCGGCGTGCGGCCGTTTCGACAGGTTTTCTGCTCGGGCGACGCCGGGGCCGCCAGGGGGCGGCTGAGAGGGAATCTCGCCGTCAGGTGACGCGGTGGGTACGCAGGGCGTTGCGACGGCCGTGTCGGGCGAGGGCGAGGCGGACGAGCTCGTCGAGGACGGCGGCGAAGGAGAGGCCTTCGGCCTCCCAGAGCATGGGGAACATCGAGATGGGGGTGAAGCCCGGCATGGTGTTGACCTCGTTGACGACGATCTCGTCGTCGTCCTGGAGGAAGAGGTCGACCCGGGCGAGCCCTTCGACGCGGAGGGCCTGGTAGGCGGCAGTCGCCACGCGTTGTGCGTGAGCGAGCTGGGTGGGGGTGAGATCGGTGGGCGCGACGGTCTCGGCGGCGCCGAGGACGTACTTGTCGTCGTAGTCGTAGAAGTCGCGGCTGGCGAGGATCTCGCCGGCCTTGGTGACGCGGACGTCCTCGTTGCCGAGGGCGCCGAGCTCGAGCTCCCGGCCGCGGATGAACTCCTCGAGGACGACGTGGTCGTCGAACTCGAAGGCGACGGCGACGGCGTCGCCGATGGCGGCCGCGTCGGCGGCCTTGACCACGCCGATGGAGGAGCCGAGATTCGCGGGCTTGACGAAGAGCGGGAGGCCGAGGGCGGCGGTCGCTTCTTCTAAGAGGTCGCGGGTCCAGGTGTGGCGGTGGGCGACGCGCCAGGCGGCGACGGGGAGGCCGTGGTCGTGGAGGACCGACTTGGCGATGCCCTTGTCCATGCAGATGGCGGAGGACAGGACGCCCGCACCCACGTAGGGGACGCCGAGTGCCTCGAGGTGGCCCTGGATGATCCCGTCCTCGCCGAAGGGGCCGTGCAGGACGGGGAAGACGACCGCTTGCGTGGTGTCGGGCGGGAGGGCGTCGGCGAGGCCGTCGAGGGCTGCGTCCGGGAAGTCGCGGAGGAGATCGTCGGGCGAGGTGAGTTCGTGGTCGGTGCCGCCGGCCGCGACGTCGACGAGAACGGCGCGCGCGTCGACCCACTGCTTGTCGTGGGTGAGCCCGATCGGGGTGACCGACCAGCCCCCGTCCAAAGCGGTCTGCACGATGCGGCGCGCCGAGACGCACGACACCTCGTGCTCGGCGGACGGGCCCCCGTAGACGACCGCCAGCTCGCCCTGGCCCGGTTCAGGCATCGACCGAGGCTATACAATCGCCCGCCGAGGACGATTGCGTGCGCTTCACGACATCTGAGCTCGCCGACCGGCTCGGCGGCACGCTCATCGGCCCCGATGTCTTGGTCGACGGCGCGTCGATCGACTCGCGGTCCTTGGTGCCGGGGCAACTCTTCGTGCCGATCGTGGCGGAGCGGGACGGGCACGACTTCGTGGCCGCCGCGGTGGACGCGGGGGCGGCGGCGTATCTGACGGCGGCCGAGCCCGATGGGGCGGTTGGGGGGACGGGGACGGCGACGGCGACGGCGACGGCTGTCGTGGTGGCGGACACGTCGGCGGCGCTGCTGGAGCTGGGGCGGATGGCGCGGGACCGGATCGGGGGTCTCGGGGGCGGGGTCGTCGGCATCACCGGGTCGGTCGGGAAGACGACGACCAAGGATCTGGTGCGGGCGTGCCTGGCGGCGGCGTTCCCGACGGCGGCGAGTGAGCGCTCCTACAACAACGAACTCGGCCTGCCGTTGACGTTGCTCAACGCCGCGGACGACGTGCGCTGGGTCGTGCTCGAGATGGGGGCGCGGGGCTTCGGCCACATCGCGCAGCTGGCAGAGGTGGCGCGGCCGGACGTGGGCGTTGTGACGAGCGTGGCGATGGCGCACGTGGAGTATCTCGGGGACTTGGACGGGGTGGCGCGGGCGAAGAGCGAGCTGGTGGCCGCGCTGCCGGACTCCGGGGTAGCGGTGCTCAACTTCGACGACCCGCGGGTGGCGGCGATGGGGAGGCAGTGCGGCAGCCCGGTCCTGGGCTACTCGGTGGCCGGTGTCGCCGAGGCAGAAGTGCGTGCCGAGGACGTGACCCTCTCCGACGGTTTGCGGCCGCGCTTCCGTCTGGTCACGCCCTGGGGGGAGGGTGACGTGCGCCTCTCGCTGGCGGGCGCGCAGCAGGTGTCCAACGCGCTGGCGGCGTCGGCGGCCGCGCTCTGGTGCGGCGTGGCGTTCGACGCCGTGGTGGAGGCGTTGGCTTCCGTAGAGGCGCCCGCGCTGCGGATGGAAGTCCGGCGTCCCGGTAACGGTCCGGCGCTGATCGTCGACTGCTACAACGCGAACCCGGCTTCGACGGAGGCTGCGCTGCGGTCGCTCGCCGCGCTGGCGGCGGACCGACGGGTGGCGCTCCTCGGGCTCATGGCCGAGCTGGGCCAGGCGACCGAGGGCGAGCACCGGCGTCTCGCCGGGCTGGCAGAGGAGTTCGGGATCGAGGTCGTCGGTTACGAGACCGACCTTTACGGCGCCGCCCGGGTCGACGGCGTCGACGCCGCGGTGGCGCTGTTGCGCGGCGTGGGTCCGGGCGACGCGGTGCTGGTGAAGGGCAGCCGGGTGGCCCGGCTCGAGGACGTCGTGCGGGCGTACGAAGCAGGGGAGTGATCAGGCGTCGTCGGGGCGCGCGCCGACCAGAACCCGTCGGCTGAGCTCGCCGTAGAGGGTTTCGGTGCGCGGGGAGGGCGAGGAGCCCGGGTCGAGCGCATCGACGCGCCGTTGGCATTCGCGCCACTCGAGGCGGAGCCGGTCGGCGTCACCCTCCGCGGCGGCCAGCTCCATGGCGGCCCGGGAGAGCGCCTCGCTGTAGGGCTCGACGAGCCGGGCCCGCTCGAGGCCCCAGCGACCGAGATCGAACAGCCCGGCCTCGGTGGCGAGGGCCCCGAGGCAGCACGCCGCGTCGACGAGCACAGCCGCAATGCGGGCGCCGTGCCCCTCCGCCTCCCACCACGAATAGCCCGACAGCGCGTTGGCCAGCGGCTCGCCCTCGACGAGGTCGAGGGCAGCCCGGTAGTGGGCCATGGCCAGCTGGACGTCATCGTGCGCCTTCGCCTCTGCGACCAGGGTCGCGGCGCGGTGCACGTCGACGGTCACCTCCGGCGACAGCTGGTACAGGCCGTTGCGGGTGGCCCCGGGGAACAGCGCCGCGCCTTCTGCGCCGGCGCCCATGGCGCGCCGGGCGGCGTACGCGATGTTCTGGAGGGTCTTGGCCGCGGCGTCGGCGTCAGACGAACCGAAGACGCGGGTGCGCAACCGGTCGCTGGTGATCACGTCGGGCTGGTGGAGGGCGAGATAGGCGACGAGCTCGACGGCGCGCCGGGCGCGGTTCGGTGGGAACTCTTCCGCCAGACCGTCGAGGCGAGGCGTGACCGTAAGCAACCGGACGTCGACCGGCCCGGGAGTGAGGGCGGACGCGGCCGGCGGCGGGGGAACGGGGGCGCGGACGGACGGCTCGGCCGGCACGGCCAGCTCGGCCGGCTCGAGCTCCAGCTCGGATTCGACTTCGAGCGCCGGTACCCCGAACGGGTCCGTCGGGTCGACGAGCTCGGCGACGAGTTGCGCCGTGTCCGCCGAGTGCAGGTGGGGGCGCAGGACGCGGCCGACGGGGTGCAGCGTCGCGGCCTGGCGGTCCACGAGCACCGTGAGGTCGGTCGCGGCGACAGGTGCCGCAGTGACGACGGCGATGTGCCGAGCGACGCCGGGCCGCAACGCTCCGGGGTCGCCGAAGAAGAGCGCGGGGGCCGAGCGACGTTCGAGCCCCGGGTCGTCCGCGTCGTCCGTGACCAGCATGAGGTCGGACCAGGCCCACGACTCGGCTGCGGCGCGCGCGGCACGCAGCAGCGATGCCGCTGCCTCGCCGAGGACGGGGAGGACGTCGCCGGGACCGAGGACGACGAGCCACGTGCCATCGTCGTCGTCGCCGATGGGGAAGACGATCGGCGCGTAGGGGAAGCACGCCTCGGACTCCAGACCTTCGAGGTCTTCGTGACCGACGCGCCACGCGGTGCATCCGTGCGCCGAACCCGGGCCCGCGACCGCGACGAACCCGTCCGGTGCGTCGCCGTGGTCTCCCGTCACGGAGAAGGTCACGCCGGCCGGTGAGACGCAGACGGTCCGGACTCGGGCTGCATCGGCCTGGTCGGCGAGCCCGAGCGAGCGGGCGAGGAGGCAGTTGGCGGCCTCGAAGGCATCGAGGGCCGGGACCGACGGGAAGCGCTGCAGGAGCGTGTCGGTGTCGACAGCCTTCTCGGACGGGCGCCGGCGCCCTCGTCCGAGTGGCAGGTCGAGGTCGCCGGAGAACGGACCGGGGCGGTGCCGCCGCCGTGCGCGCCGGGCCAAGGCGGCGCAGGCCAGGGAGCCGCACCCCAACGCGACCAGTTCGGGCAGGCGGTCGGGCGCTCCCGACGGCCGGGACGGGGACGACGGATGCGGGTCTCCGTGATCAGCGCGGGGGTCCGCGGCCTCGGCGGGCAGGCGGAGCCGCCACCCGGCCACCACGTGGTCAGGGTCGACAAAGCGCTGACCGCTTCCCATGTCGCGGCCAAGGTTGAGGGCTGCGATCTGCATCCAGTCGGCCCCGTCACCGAGGCGCGCGTCCGCGATCCGCCACAGGCCTTCGCCCGGCTGCACCATGTGGACGGCTGTGGGCGCCGTCGCCGCCGCCGTCGCCGCCGCCGTCGGCGGCGCAGCATGCGTCGCGACCGCGACGACAGAGGGCGTGGTGGCCGCGCCGGCCCCCGACGCCAACACGAGGGGTGTGCCGGCCGTGGTCAGGGCCAGGACACCCACAGCGATACGTGCGGCGATCCGGTCGAGCGGCGTCACCAAGCCAACCGGCCGCACCTCGCCACGCCGGACGTGCACCGCCACCCCGCGGACGAGTTGTGACGTGCAGGCCGCCCACGCGATCCACGCGGCAATTGCCAACGCGACGAGCGCGTCGCGTGGGACAGGTTGCCAGGAGTGGCCCAGCCCTCCCGACAACGGGTCGCCCACGACGAGCACGAGGACCGCCGGTACGGCGGTGAACGCCAGGAGCGCCGCCACCAACGCACCGACGACGTCGGCGGTCCGCCGGGACCGCTGCCGCCGCGGTTCCGACCCTGCCCGGCCGGTCTCAGCCACCCGCCGGCCCGATCGTGATCGTGTACGTGAGGGCCGTCGACTCCGACGCAGGCTCGCTGACCGTGGCCAGACAGCTCCCGCTTGCGTCGGGTAACGACGCCGCCATGGCGGAGGACCCGCCGACGTTCTGGCTCCCGCTGGGACAGCTGACCTGCATGGTGAGGTACGTCGTTCCGGACCAGACCACCGACACCTGCATCGCTCCTGTGCCCGTGAAGCCGACGCTGCTCGAACGTTGGGCCGGCGGCTCGAGGACACCCTGATGGCTGCCGGCACCCAAAGGCGGAGACGTGACCGTGGTCGTCGTGGTCGGAGCGACCACCGGTGTGGTCGTCGTCGTATCCGGCGCCGCCGGCGGCACCGTCGTCGGGGCGGCGGTCGCCCCGTGTGTCGACGTCAGCGCAGTGCCGGCCGTGGCGGCGTTCGTCGCAACGGGTGCCGTCGTTGTGGTCGACCGCGTCGTGGACGCCGGCCGGGACGAGGCGCCCGAGTCACTCGCACCACCACGAGGGCCGTGCGAGTCGCTCGACTGCGTGTTGGCGATCCCGTGCGCGCCCGCACCACGCGCGACGCGTTTCGGATTGCCCGCCGTCGCGACGAGCAGCGCCATCAGGGCCAGGGACACGGCGAGGATGACCCACCAATTGGGGCGGCCTCGAGCCACTCTCGGACGCTCACCGTCGGAGGACCCGGTCCCCTGAGCCACTGGGATCCCACCATACGCACGCGTCATCCCGTCCGTACAGGGGTACTCACGCGCACAAACGGCTCCGGGCGCGGTTGCGCCGCGTGTAGAGGCCGCGGCGGTCCCGACCGGTCAGGGCGGCGAGCTCGGCGATCGAGTAGCCGAGGACGTTGTGGCCGTACAGCACCTGGGCCTCGTCGAGCGGCATGCCCTGGCCCCGCTCGTCGATCACCGCGCGCGCCAGCTCGTCGAGCAGCGTCTGGGCGGTCGTCCCGCGGTCCATCACGTCCTCGTCGCCCATCGCCATGACGCGAGATGCCAGCTCCTTGGCGCGGAAGAGCTGCCGCCGGGCGCGGCACCGGATCGCCGAGAGCAGGTCACGGACCGCATACGGGCGGTCCTGGCCGGCCCATTCCCCGATCACACTCCACGTCGTGGCGAGGAGCTCGCAAAAGAACTCCTCGCCGTCCTGCCAGTCGCCGCCCTGGCCCCATCGGAGCTTCCCGGCCAAGCTGATCAGGCCGGGCACCAGGGCCTGGACGAGCAACCGCGGGATGAACGGGTCGGTCCCCGCCTCCCGGAGGAGCACCCGCACCAGGCGGGCCGCCTCCTCGCGCTGCACGCGGCCCGAGGCCCGCCGCATGTGCGTGACCAGGTCAAACGGGGTGGGACACAGCGCCGGCCGCCCGTCGCCACCACCGTCACCGAAGACGAGGCGCCCCAGGCCCGGGTCACGTCGTGCCACCTCGTGAAGGGCCCGGACTGCGCACCGAGTGCGTCCGACGGACCGCCACTCGATGTCCATCTGGTCGATCACCGCGGTGCGGGCGCGGGGACGGGGACGTCTCGTCGGCGTGGTCGACTGGACGATGGAGCGTGAGCGGATGCGGGCGGCGGAGGCCGAGGTGGTATTCGTCATCGCGTCACGGTCGCGACCGCCGTTCCCCCGATCGCTCCCCCCGACGACAGCCCAGGTCGGCGGTAGTGTGCCGCCGCATGGATATCGATGAGTTCTACGAGGCCGACCCGCGGCGCCGGCAGTCCGCCGAACTCGAGCTGGGCACGGAGTGGCTAGATGAGGACAGCGTTCGCCACGAGCTCAACTACGTGGAGGACACGGGCGAGCTCTACGTGCTGCGCGAGCCGTCCCCCCACATCAGGGAAGACCCCTTCGGCGGCCTGCACTTCTCCGAGCCACCCGACTACGACAAGAAGATGACGGTCCACGTCATCGCGAACATCCCGAACAAGGACCAGCTCCACCAGATCCTCAAGGGCTGGCAGGACCACATGCTCACCCCGGGCGGCGGCCAGTGGCTCGGTGACCAGCTCCGCGCCGCCGGCGTCGCCGTCGGCCCTCCCGGCCAGGACGCCATCGCCGACGACGGGCCCGACCTGAACGCCTGATCAGCTCGGCGGATCCAACTCCAGCATCGTCGTCAAGAGCTGTGTGGCGATGTTGTTGGTCCCCATGTCGGACTCCTGCTCCATGAATTCGTTGTCGACGAGCAGCTCCGACAGCCGGAGCATGATCACGGCGAAGCGGAACCCGGAAAACACCTCGTAGAAGAACACGTCCTTCATCGGGCGGCCCAAGAGCTCCTCATAGCGCCCGATCGACTCCTCGTGGGAGCCGAACCCCGGCGGGCGCGGCACGCCGAGGGGGTCGGCGAACTGGCGGTTGAAGTAGAGATACCAGCCCAGGTCCATCTCGGGCTGACCCAGCGACGCCATCTCCCAGTCGAGGACCGCCGCCGTCCGGAAGTCGTCCCAGATGATGTTGCCGAGGCGGCTGTCGCCCCAGCTGAGCACCACATCCCCGTCCTCTGCCGGCTTGTGCTCGACCATCCATTGCCACGTCGACTCGAGGACCGGCACCGTGAGGCCCTTCGCCGCCCAGTCGAGGAAGTCGCGGTAGTACGACATCTGCTGCTCGATCCCTGGTTTGCCACGCCCCGCCATACCGAGCCAATCGAGGCCCAGGGCGCGCCAATCGGTTCTGTGCACCGCGGCGAGCGCGTCGAGGCCGCTCCACCACATGCGGGCCTGCTCCTCGGGCGTCGCCTCGATCACCCATCCCTCCATGGTGTAGGGGATGTTGTCCGACGGGACCTTTCCCTCCACGTGCTGCATGGTGAAGAAGGGCACACCGAGATACTTCGGGTCCTCCTCGTAGTCGCCCAGCGGGGGGAGCGGCACCGCCGAGCCCCCGTCGGCCAGGGCCTTCATGACGCGGTACTGCGTCGAGAATTCGGCGTCCATGAAGAGCAGGTGCTTGGTGGGCGCCACCCGCACCACCAGGCGTCGCTCCTCGCCGTCCGCCGCCCGGGTCCGGCAGAGGATCGTTTCGTTGGAGAAGCCGTTGGACGCCGGCGCCTGCACGTCGAAGACCTCCGGCCCGTTGCCTCCCGGCGACTTGGTGGCGAGCCAGCGGGAGAGCACCGCCGCCACCTCGTCGGGGTCACGCTGGTCGATGTCCGGCACGGGGCGGCACTTTACCGACGGTGGCGCCCCATCGGGTCCCTGCAACTAAGTTCCCGAACGACGCACCAGGAATTGGCCGAAAGAGACCCGTGACCCTTCTCGACTACCAGCTCGACGACCGCATCGCCACCATCCGGCTCGACGACGGGAAGGTCAACGTCATGAGCCTCGACATGCAGGCGGCCATCGGGGAGGCGATCGACCGCGCCGATGCGGACGGTGCCGCCATCGTGCTCACCGGCCGGCCCGGCGTGTTCTCGGCGGGATTCGACCTAGCGATCATTGCTGCGGGTGGACCGGAGACTGCCGCCATGGTCATCGGTGGGTTCAGGCTCGCCGAGCGCGTGCTGGTCTACCCGCGCCCGGTCGTGGTCGCCTGCACGGGCCACGCGATCGCGATGGGCACCTTCCTGATGTTCGCCGGTGACTACCGGATCGGCCCCGACGCGGGCTCGTACAAGTGGATCGCCAACGAGGTGGCCATCGGCTTGACGATGCCGCGCGCCGCGATCGAAATGCTCCGGCTGCGGCTCACGCCCGCGGCGTGTGACCGCGCCGTGAATCTGTCGTATCAATTCAGCCCGACTGATGCCGCGGCGTGTGGCTACCTCGACCAATTGGTACCGCTCGACGACGTCGTCGACACAGCTATTTCGGTGGCGCGTGCGGCACTCACCCTCGACCCACGTGCGCACGCCGCGAGCAAACTTCGGACCCGCGCCCCGGCGCTCGCCGCACTGGCGCAGGCGATCCGGGAGGACGAGGAGGACTTCGCCCGATTCTTCGCAGCGAGCTGATGTGCCGGTGAGTAGCGTCGCTCGCGGATGATCATCGTGATCGATCTTTCGGAGTCGCGGGTGCTGCTGCAGGACCCCGCGGACTTCAACCGCTTCTCGGTCGCGACGGAAGGCGAAGGCGACCTGGCAGAGATCGTGCGCCAGTCCGGGCTCGGGCGACTCAAGGACGACGGCGAGCAGGTGGTCGTCGACCCGGTCGCACTGCGGGCGTTGGCCGGGACGGCCGCAACCGACGAGTGGGACGAGGGGTTCGCCGGCATGTGCGAGTACGCCGCCGGCAGGGGCTGGATCGAGCCTGACGGCGGGATCGTCGCCCACGTCGAGACCCGCGACGAGGCCGGCTGATCGAAGGCACCGACTGTCCCAATTCGGGAAGGCGCCGCTACCCTTGGTGCGCCGCCGGATGAGTCCGGCAGCGGGGCGTGGGCCCCTGACCCCGGGAGGGACGCATGGCGATTCGGGACTACGACCGCTTGTACATCGGCGGCGACTGGGTGGCTCCGGAAGGGACCGACACCATCGGCGTGATCTCGCCGGTCAGCGAAGAGGTCATCGCCCACGTTCCCGACGGCACCGAGGCGGACATCGACAAGGCGGTCGCCGCAGCGCGGATCGCGTTCGACCGCGGGCCCTGGCCCCGCATGGCGCCGGCGGAGCGTGGCGAAATTCTGCGCAACGTGGCCGCACAGATCATGGCGGAGACGGCCGACCTGGCCGAGATCATCACGCGGGAGATGGGCGCGCCGATCACCTTCTCCAACCTGGGCCAGGTGATGGCACCCATGATGATCTTCAATTACTACGCCGATCTGGCTGGGACGTTCGCCTTCGACGAGGTGCGCGACGGGCTGCTGAACCCCAAGGTCCTGGTTACCAAGGAGCCCGTCGGCGTGGTCGGGGCCATTGCGCCGTGGAACGTGCCGCTCTTCATTGCCGCGGCCAAGCTGGCTCCGTCGCTGGCCGCCGGCTGTACGGTCGTCTACAAGCCTGCGCCCGAGACTCCGCTTGACGCCTTCCGTCTGGCCGAGATCTTCGAAGAGTGCGGGTTGCCCAAGGGTGTGCTCTCGGTGGTCCCGGCTGGCCGCGAGGTGTCCGAGCACCTGGTGACCCATCCCGGTGTGGACAAGATCAGCTTTACCGGCTCCGGTGTCGGCGGAAAGCGCATCGGGGGGCTGTGCGGCGAGCGTCTCAAGCGTTGCACGCTCGAGCTCGGCGGCAAGTCTGCGGCCATCATCCTCGACGACGCCGATCTGGCCACCACGATCCCCACGCTGCTGCCCAACGCCATCATGAACAACGGGCAGGCTTGCATCGCGCAGACGCGGATTCTGGCGCCGCGTGCCCGCTACGCCGAGGTCGTCGACGCCGTGGTCTCGGGCGTGTCCGCGATGAAGGTCGGCGACCCCATGGACCCGGCGACCGAGGTCGGCCCCGTCGTGGCTGAGCGGCAGCGGACGCGGATCGAGGGTTATCTCGACAGCGGGCGCGAGGAGGGCGCGACGGTCGCCATCGGCGGCGGCCGCCCGGGCGGCAGCGACTTCGCGAAGGGGTGGTACGTCGAGCCGACCGTCTTCTCCGACGTCGACAACAAGATGAAGATCGCCCAGGAGGAGATCTTCGGGCCGGTGCTCGTCGTGATCCCCTACGACGGGGACGACAACGCCGTCGAGATCGCCAACGACTCGAACTACGGCCTCTGCGGATCGGTCTGGACGAACGACAACGACCGCGGTCTTGGCATCGCACGTCAGGTGCGCACGGGCACGTACATGCTCAACACGTTCGCTCCGATCGACTTCGCGACACCCTTCGGCGGCTTCAAGGAATCGGGCGTCGGCCGTGAATTCGGCCCCGAGGGCCTCGAAAGCTTCCTGGAGAAAAAGTCCATCGGCCTGCCGGCCGACTACACGCCGGGCACGGGGTCCTAACCGCCGCCGGAAGCGAAGAGGCGGACGTCGACGAACATGAGCCTGGCGGAGGCGGGGGGAGTGCACGGCGGGTCTCGGCCCGCGACCCGCACCATCCGCGTCACCGACTGGCCCATGTGGGTCGTCGGGTTCACACTGTTCATCGACGGCCTCGACCAGTACATCCCGCGGGGTGACACCAAGCAGCTGAAGGCGGCGTTCCACGTCGGCGACGTCGAGATCGCGATCCTGTTCTCCGCGTTCATCCTGGTCAACGGGATCGCCACCTTGCCTTCGGGCTACCTGGCCGACCGCTGGAACCGCACCAAGGCCATGGCGGTCACGATCGTGGCCTGGTCGATCATCAGCGCTGTGGGCGGGCTTGTGCCCACATCAGCATTCGTGCTGCTGGTGATCATCCGCGGCACGCTCGGCTTCGGCCAGGCCATCACGGACCCCTCGGGGAGCAGCGTCATCGCCGACTTCTACGGAATAGAAAAACGCGGCAAGGCGTACTCCATCCAGCAGTGTCTCAACTACGTTGGTCTCGGCGTGGGCCTGGTCATCGGTGGCGCGCTCGGTCCGCTGTTCCACGGCCAGGGCTGGCGGGTCGCCTTCTTCGTCTCAATCATCCCGGGACTTCTCGTGGCCTGGATGTGCTGGCGACTGCCCGAACCGAGCCGCGGCACGGCCGACCGGGCGCACGTGACGCTCAGCGGTGAGATGGAGATCTCCGACCAACCGCTCGAGCCATTGTTCCCTCACGGGCTGAAGGTGTTCACCAAAGAGATGGTCTCGGGACTCAACCGGGACATGCGGGTGATCATCAACATCCCGACGCTGCGCTTTGCGCTCGTCGGCGTGTCGACAGTCGGCTTCGTCGTGACCGCGGTGGGGACGTGGATGCCGAGCTTCTACCAGAACCAGCTCGGCCTCACCCAAACCAAGTCGACCGCCGTCTTCGGACTCTTGCTCATTCTCGGCGGCATACCCGGCACCATCTGGGGCGGCCGGATCGCCGACCGCTGGGTCAACCGGGTCCTCGGGGCGCGTGTCGTCATCCCCGCCGTCTGCATGATGGTGAGCGCCACGCTCATCGTGCTGTCGCTGGCCCGCATCCCGCACGGGCTCGTCTACCTGCTCCAGTTACTCGGGCTGTTGGCTGCGACCGCCTCGGTGCCGGCGCTACGGGCCGGCTTGTCGGACGTGTCCCCGGCCCAGGTTCGTGGCGCCGGCTTCGCCGCCTTCAATCTCGCCTCCGTCGTCTTCGGTGCGGCGGCGGCACCCCTGGTGACCGCCGCGGTAGCCGCGCAGTTCGACAACAACTACCGGACCGCGTTCCTGATCGTGATGCCGATCGCGTTCCTCGGCGCCGGTTGTTTGTTGCTGGCACGCCGGCACATCGAGAACGACACGGCCAAGGTGTTCGAGGCCGTGGTGACTGCCATGGCGGCGAACCAGGCCGAGGAGGCTGCCTACGCCGCGGCCGACGCGGCGACGCGTCAGGACGAGGTCGACGGACCGGACGGCGACGAGGGCGATACATAGCCCGAAAGGGGTGCGCCCTTGCCTTTCACGTCGGCGTACGCCTGGCTGTTCCCGACCTCGACCACGCTGTAGGCCGTGCGGTCGCCGTCGCCGTTGACGACGTCGGGTGCGGCATTGTCGCCGGTGGTCCCGACGACCACCGCGACATGGACCGCGGTCACCGTGCTGGTGTCGAGGCCGTAGACGGCG
The DNA here is from genome assembly GCA_963777485.1 of uncultured Acidimicrobiaceae bacterium. Classification (GTDB taxonomy): domain Bacteria; phylum Actinomycetota; class Acidimicrobiia; order Acidimicrobiales; family RAAP-2; genus Bog-473. The sequence continues at coordinate 1,237,621 of CAVZQP010000002.1, forward strand.
ACGTCGCCCGGTTGGGGCACATACCCCGAGCTGACCGGGTGCCACGTCCCGTGGTTCGTCCCCCATACGTAGAAGCTCGCCGACGCCGCGTTGAGATAGCCGGGCGCCAACTGGTACGCCACGTCCGCCCCCGCCTCCTTCCACACCCAGGCGGCGAAGTCGGCGCACCACTCCTCGGCGAGGTTGCCGTTGCCACCGCAGTCGTCGACCCCCGCATTCCAATACGCGCTGAACTTGTTGCAGTAGGTGTTGGACGGGTCCGTCGCGTAGCCCAGCTGTCCCTGGGCGACTGACACGATGCGTGCCCGCATCGGGCTGAGGTTCGATCCGCCTGCAAAGTGCTGGTAGGCCAGCGCGGCGCCGGCACCGACAACGACAACCACCAGGAGGAACGCGGCCCAACCGCGTCGTCGAGCCGGGGGGTTCCGGCGGGGCAGGGGGGCAGCCAATGGCCTGGTCGGACTCAGGGGGACTCAGGGTAGCGACCCCCGCCCCGGACGCGGTGGCGCCTAAAGGCCTTCTCGGGAGTCTGCGACAATGGCGACTCCCTGGGCGTCCGGACGGCGGAGCCCGGGTTGACCGAACCGGGAGGACAGGGCCGGATGCAGGACGACGAGAGCGCCGTCTCGCACACCCGTCTCGCCTATCTGCCGGCTCTCGACGGGGTCCGGGCCTTCGCCGTCGTCGCCGTGATGATGTTCCACGGCGGCATCCCGCACATGGACGGCGGGTTCATGGGCGTCGACGCCTTCTTCGTTCTCTCCGGGTTCCTCATCACGTCGCTGCTGATCGGCGAGTGGCGCCAGACGCTGACGATCAAGCTCGGCGCGTTCTGGGCCCGACGGGCGAGGCGTCTGCTGCCTGCGCTGCTGCTGATGCTGCTCTTCGTCGCATTCTTCGCGTCGGTCATCGTGCCGAAGGGGACCTACGGTGCCCTGCGCCTCGACGCACTCTCCACGCTGCTCTACGTGAGCAACTGGCACTTCATCCTGATCAACTCGAACTATTTCGCGGAGAACAGCGCAACCGCCTCCCCGCTGCTCCACACCTGGTCCCTGGCCGTCGAGGAGCAGTTCTACCTGATCTGGCCCCTCGTCGTCCTCGGCGTGATGCACTTCACGCGCAACCTCAAGGTCCTCTTCGGGCTGTGCGTGGCGGCTGCGATCGCGTCAGCCGTCTGGATGCACGCTGTCTACGACGGCGGCCTCAACACGAACCGGGCTTATCTGGGCACCGATACCCGTTCGCAGTGTCTGTTCATCGGGTGCGCAATAGCGGTCGGCCTTGTGCTCCTCGCCCAACGGAGTCACGAACAGGGCCGGCTGGCCAAGGGGGAGTTGTGGCGCCCGACCAGCAGTGCCGGCGTGACAGCGTGTGGCGCCCTGGGGATCGCCGGCGCGGCCGGCGCCGTGTCGATCTGGCTGCTCACGACGTCGCTGTCATCGTTCCCCTATTCGGGGGGTTTCTTCCTCCTCGGCCTTTCCGTCGGTGCCGTCATCGTCGCCGCCGTCGCCGCCCCGCGCAGCATCGTGCCCCGCTTCCTCGCTGTGGCACCCATCCGCTATGTCGGCCGGATCTCCTACGGCCTCTACATCTGGCACTGGCCGATCTTCATCTGGCTGAACCACGAACGGACGGGCCTCATCGGATGGCAACTGTTTTCGGTGCGCGTGGCCGTCACCTTCGGCGTATCGGTTGTCTCGTTCCACCTCGTGGAACGTCCCATCCGGATGGGCACGTTCGTCAGCCAGTGGCGGGCCTGGCTCGTCGTCCCCGCCGGCGTCGGCGCGGTCCTCGTCGCGCTCATAGCGGCAACGACCACGACACCGGCCACGGCCGGCATACCGGCCGTCGGCATCGGCACCAACGGGGGAACCACGACCACATCGCCCGGCGCACCCACGTTCGCGCAGCCGGTCCGCGTCCTCCTTTTCGGCGACTCGGTGGCGCTGACGTTAGGCATCGGGCTCTCCAACTCGGTCGATCAGAACAAATACGGCTACGTGCTCTCCGACGAGGGCATCCTGGGCTGTGGCGTCGTCGACGGGCCAGAAGTTGATCTGCTCGGGGCCCACGACACGACGCCTTCAGCGTGCGACGGCTCCGCGTTTACGCCGGGCGAGCCCGAGACCGATCAGCCCTGGCCTTATCAGTGGCTGGCGGCGATGAACGAGGTGAAGCCGAACGTCGTGGTCCTCCTGGCGGGCCGTTGGGAGGTAGCCGACCGCGAGTATCAGGGGCAGTGGACGAACATCTTGAATCCCGTCTTTGCGGCGTACGTGAAACAGCAACTCAACCGTGCTTCCCAAGTCGTCACCGCGACCGGGGCGCGGATGGTGTTCCTCACGGCAGCGTGCAACAACGAAGGTGAGCAGCCCGACGGCGCGCCCTGGCCAGAGGACAGCTCGAAACGCCTTGACGTCTACAACCAGTTGGTTCGCGAAGTCGCAGCCGAGCATCCGACGACCGACTCGGTGGTCGACCTCCACGCGGCGACCTGCCCTGGAGGGCGTTATGCCGAATCCATTCGGGGAGTACAAATCCGCCGCAGCGACGGTGTCCACTTCACCGTTGCCGGGGGCGAATACCTGGCGCCCTTGATCATGCCGCCCATCGTCGCTGTCGGAAAGGCTCAAGCGGCCGCGACGGGCAGCTAAGCGACTGACGAAGTAGCTCTCTACCCGGACGCAGGCTTCGGGTTCACGTTCGCGGTCGGTGGACTGTTATGCCTTCCACCGGTGCCGCTGTTGCCGTTCGGGTTCTGCGGGTTGACGTTCTGGTTGGAGTCAGCGACGACGCACTGCGCGTGCAACGCCGGGACGAGATGCCCCTCGTCGACGGATTCGATCTCAGAGATCGTCGTCATGAGCGAGTTCCACGTGCCGTCGTCAGAGGTCGCCGCCGCGGCAAGAGGCAGCGCCAGGCGCAGTTGCTGCGCGGCTCGCTGTTGCAGGGAAGCTGCGGTCGCGGTCGGCGTGCCGGCGCGCTGAGAGTCCACCCAGTCGGCCACGGAGCGGTTGACGTGGACGCAGGCCTGTTGAGCCAACGCCTGGCCGTCGTGGACCGACGAGCACGACGCCAAGACGACAGGGACGATCAGAAGTAGTACCGCCCCGGCCCAGACCCGGTGGCGGCGGGCCGGCGTCACGTCAGGACAGCCAGCCTTCGGCGGATTCGAGGAGGAAGCGGCTTACAGCCAGGGCACGGTCGAAGACGTCGCAGAGGAGCTCTTCACCGCTCAGGACCCGGGCGAGTGACACGGGGTGGCGCGCCACGATGCTCAGACGCCGCTCTGAGCCATCGGTGGCGTTCGCGAAGGAGTCGATCGCCGAGACCTCGAGTGGCAGCTCGATCCCGCCGACGCCGGCCAGGTCGATGGCCAGCCGCAAGAGGTCGGGCCCGCTCGGCAGAGGCGGGAGCGCCCAGGTGAAGGTCAGTGGGAAGTGGAATTCGTCGGGTGGCTCTTCGTCTTCCGACAGGAGCACGACGGCGTCCTCGAAAGAGAGAAGCACCCGGGGATCGACGTCGAGGGCGAGATGCAGGTCGAGCGGTCCGCCGCACCCCTCTTCGGGGTGCAGGTCGACCTCCCACACTTGGCGCAGCGAGTAGGTCTCGACGAAGTGCCGCTCGTCGTGCACGTGAAACCCGTGGTCGACGGAGTGATCCTTCAGGTCGGCCACGTAGCCGGCGACGTCTATGGCAGCCACAGCGTGAGGAGCCTAGGGCGCCGAGACAGGCACTCACACACCGGCACGTGCACACATCGATACACACATCACCAGGGAGGCGGGCCGTCCTGGTGCGCCCCCTCTATGGTGAGCGCATGGACGAGGTCCGCCTGTTCGAAGTGCTGGACGACGCCGTTGGCGCCGTGCGGACGGCCCTCGACGAGCTCGAGGACTGGGGTCCCGCAGGCACGAAACCAGGGCAGTACCGCCTCGACCTTGCGGCGGACGACGCCGCACTGCCGATCCTGCACGGCGCCGGGTTGGCGGTGCTCTCCGAGGAGTCGGGGCTGACGGGTGACGGCCCCTCGGGGCTCCTCGCGGTGATCGACCCTGTCGACGGCTCGACCAATGCGCACCGGGGCGTGCCGTTCTATTCGACGAGTATCTGCGTGCTGGACGCCGAAGGACCGCTGGCCGGCCTCGTAGTGAACCAGGAGCTCGGCACCCGGTATGCCGCGTCACGGGGCGGCGGAGCCGAGCGTGACGGAAGGCCGATCAAGCCGTCGGGTTGTGACGAGCTGGGCCAAGCGATCGTCGGCGTCTCGGGCTTTCCGGGTCGCCATCCGGGCTGGGCCCAATTCAGAGCGCTCGGGGCGGCATCCCTCGAGTGCTGCGCCGTGGCGGAGGGCGTCCTCGATGCCTATCTGACCGTCGGGCGCAGCACCCTCTATGGCTGGGACTACCTGGCGGGGCTGTTGGTGTGCCGTGAAGCCGGCGCGGCCGCGGCGGAACGCGACGGCCGTGACCTGATCGTGCGTGACGCCTCGAGCCGGCGCCCGGTGGTCGCCGCGACCACTGCGCTAGCCACGCAGCTCGCGCAGGACCAAGCGCTGTGACAGACCCCTCCGGCGCCGGCGACGTCGCCCGGGGCGCGGCGGCGCTCGTCGCGCACAAGACCTGGCGCACGGTCGAGCCCCTCCACGGGATGATCTACTTCGTCCCCGAGGCGGCTGAGGAGTACGCCCGCCTCGGCGTCACCGGCACCGCTGGCTACTTCGCATCACGCGCGGCCCCGATGGGCGCCGTCAGCGCGGACGTTGTCATCGCAACATTCTTCAACTTCAACCCGGAGCTCGTCCGCAGCGCGATCCCCGACGCGTGGGACCACGCCACCCCCGCCGACCTGATCGCCGCTCGCTTCAGCGCCGTCGATGCCGCGTGCCGTCGCATCCTCGGCGACGAAGTGGTCGAATCGCCTGACATGGCCCGCGCCGCCGCGCTGGCGCGCACCGCGGCCCAAGAGGCGGCCCGCCACGTCGAAGGCCGCCCGCTAGCCGCGGGTCATGCGGATCTCGAGTGGCCGGACGTACCTCACCTCCAGCTTTGGCACGCACAGTCGATCCTGCGCGAGTTCCGGGGCGACGGGCACATCGCGCTCCTCGTCACCCACGGGCTCAACGGATTGGAGGCGCTCGTGACCCACGCCGCTGCTGGCGACGTGCCCGCTCGCGTCCTCCTCGCCACGAGGGCATGGTCCGAGGATGCGTGGCAACGCGCTATCGACGACCTCCGAGAGCGCGGCTGGCTCGAGACCGGTGACGTACTCCGTTTCACCACGTCGGGCGCGCGACAGCGGCAGGAGATCGAGGACGGCACGGACGCGCTGTCATCGGTTCCGTATCGTGCCCTGGGCGAAGAGGGTTGCGCCGAGCTGCGCGCCTTGGTCCGGCCCTGGAGCAAGGTCTTCGCCGAGCACCTGCGCTGAACGCTGACACTGCGCACTCTCGTGGCCCGTCCGGGAACATCGGCGCGGTGACGGCGGCCCGGTTCCCGAGGGCTAGCGTTGACGGCGGCCGCCCGTTGGCCGCCACCTCGTTTGGTGGCATCTCGGGGCGCTCGGGCGCTTAGCTCAGTTGGTTAGAGCAGCTGGCTTACAACCAGCAGGCCGGGGGTTCGAGTCCCTCAGCGCCCACTCGTTACACCTCAGCGCCCACTCGGCTTGCCCCGACCGGAGGGATCCCACCACCACCTGACCGGTGGTGCTTCCTTCCTGGTGATCGTGTCGTATTTGTGAGAAAACAGAGCAATGAGCCGGGCGACCCTGCGGCTGGTGTCGTACCGCTTCCGCACGACATGGAGGCAAAAACTCGGTGGCCTGATCACGCTCTTCCTGCTCGTCGGGCTAGTCGGGGGCCTCGCGATGGCCTCAGTTGCCGCGGCCCGCCGCACGGCGTCATCGTTCACCACGTATTGGGCGAGCACGAACCCGTCCGATCTCGTGGGAGCGACCGGCGTGCTGAATCCCGCGATCGGCCTCAAAGACGGGTACAACGCGCCGGCTGTGGCGAAAATCAAGCGTCTCCCGCACGTGACGCAGGTGCAGAGCCAGTCGGGCATCGATTTTCTGCCCTTGCAGCGCAATGGCGAGCCTCTGAATGCTCCCAACTTTTACCCCCCTTCGGCGGGCAACGGCTACGGCAGCGTCGACGGTCTGTACTTCGACCAGGACAGGGTGACGGTGGTGCAGGGCAGGAGGGCCGATCCCCGGCTCGCCGACGAGCTCATGTTGAGTGCAGAGGGCGCCGCCGCGCTCGGGGTGCACGTGGGAAGTGTTCTGCCGATTGGGATCTACACGAACGCGCAGACGACGCTCCCGGGCTTTGGTACGGCCAGCGTGAAGCCGGTTCGGACCCTCGACGAAAGAGTCGTAGGGATCTTCGTCTTCCCCACGTCGATCATCGAGGATGCGGTGGACGCCAGCAGCATTCCGAACAATCTGTTCACCCCCGCTCTCACGAGCCAGCTCCTCAGCTGCTGCGTCAACTACACCGAAACGGGGATCCGTGTCCGAGGCGATCCCGCCGATATCGGAGCCGTAGCAGCTCGGATTTCGAAGATCGTGCTGCCGGGGTTCCCTCCGTTCGCCTCGACGTCGGCGGGGAGCGTTGCCAAGGCTCAGAGAGCGATCAAGCCCGAAGCCGTCGCGCTCGGAGCTTTCGGAGCGATTGTGGCGGTCGCCGCTCTCCTCATCGCTGCTCAGCTGATCGGACGGCAACTCCGCCGCGGTGCGGAGGACCGGGACGTGCTGCGCGCGCTCGGCACGGGGACGATCGGGACATCGACCGACGGGTTGCCTGGCATTCTCGGAGCGATTGTCTTCGGAGCGCTGCTCGCCGTCGTCGTGGCTGTATTGCTGTCACCGCTCGCACCACTCGGACCGGTGCGTGCCGTGTATCCCTACCCCGGGATGTCCTTCGATTGGACGGTCATCGGTTTCGGTGTGGTCGTTCTCGTCGTGGGGCTGAGCGCCGCCGCCATCCTCCTTGGCTGGCTGGGTGCTCCGCACCGGGAACGTCGTCGCGAACGTCCTTCGACAGGGCGTGCGTCGCTGGCCGCCAGACTTACCACCGGCGTCGGACTTCCGGCTCCGGCGGTCACCGGCGCTCGATTCGCGCTCGAATCCCGCGGACAACGAGACCCGGTGCCGGTCGGTTCTACAATCCTGGGCGCCGTGCTCGCCATCGTGGCGGTCGTCGCGACGGTCACCTTCGGCGCCAGCCTGAACTCCCTCGTTTCACATCCCGCTCTCTACGGTTGGAACTGGAACTACCTGTTGGTCTCTGGCGGCGATATTCCTCAAGGGCATCTGACATCACTCCTCGACCATGACCGCTATGTGTCGCAGTGGTCGGGCATCTACACGACGGCACTTTCGATGGACGGTCAGACCATCCCGGTGCTGGGAGAGAACCCCGGGACGGCGGTGGCTCCTCCGGTGCTTTCCGGCCAGGGCCTCGAAAGTGCAAACCAGGTAGTCCTGGGAGCTTTGACACTGACACAGCTGCACAAGGTGGTCGGCGACACCGTCGAGGTGTCGTCAGGCTCGGGCCCTCCGCGTCGTCTGCACATCGTCGGCACTGCAGCCATGCCGGTCCTCGGCAGCAGCGGCGGCCCACATCTCGAGATGGCGACCGGCGCTGTGGTTGCGTCGCAGCTCCTCCCGGCCGTCGATCGCAACCCCTTCGACAACCCGATCCAAGGGCCAAACGCGGTACTCGTACGCCTCAAGAGCGGCTATACGCAGGCGGCCGAGCTGCACTCGCTCCAGAAGATCGCGCAGGCGACCTCGAACACGGCGAACTTCGGCGTAGCCGTTCAGGGCGTCGAGAGCTTTCGCCCAGCGGAGATCGTCAACTACCGCTCTCTGGGCGATACGCCAGTGTTCCTCGGTGCGGGTCTCGCGGCAGGAGCCATCGCTGCCCTCACGCTCACCCTCGCCGCCTCGGTTCGGAGGCGACGGCGGGACCTCGCGGTGCTCAAGACGCTCGGGTTCACCAAGCAACAGCTCGCGTCCACGATCGCGTGGCAGGCCACCATCGTCGCGCTGATCGGCACCGTCGTCGGTGTCCCGGTGGGGATTGCTCTCGGTCGCTGGTTGTGGGACGTCTTTGCCCGCAACATCCACGCAGTGCCCTATCCGACGGTTCCGGTCGTCCTGATCACGGTGATAACACTGGCGACGATTGTGCTCGCGAACGTGGTTGCCACTGTCCCTGGACGGAACGCGGCGCGCACCTCGACAGCAATCCTGCTTCGCTACGAGTGAGATTCTTCTTGGATCCAATATCGCACGTGAACCAGGCCGCTATCCGGTGGGCGCCTCACCGACCGTGCCGACGTGCACTGTTGTGAAGTTCCGTCGTGCGATTTGCCACCCAGCGCGATCCGAACAGACAAGCCGATCGTCGTAGAAACCGATCGCTCGGACGCCGTCGCGATGGTCCGGATCCATGATGACCGCGTCGACGTAGCTCCGGGCTTGGGCCCCATCGGGGAGGCGCGCCACCTCAACGTTGGAGATCCGGTGCAGCGTGTGCCCGCAGTGTTCGTGCACTGCGACCATGAAGGCGGTGATCTCGTCGGCCCCGTTCCAGGCCCCGATCTCTCCGTAGTCGATCGCGCAATCCGGCGTGAAGCACGATCGGAACAGGCCCCAATCGCGCCGGTCGATGCCAGACGCGTAACGCACGAGCACCGCATTGACTCCGAAATGCACAGACGAATCAGATGGCTCGGCGCTCACGGGGCGTCTCCTTCGGGATTCCGTGTGGACACCAAGCCTGCCATGGCGCCGACTCTCGAGCTCACGACCGAAGGCCGACGCTCCGCGTTCTGTCTTCCGGCCTCTGCGAAGCTTGCAGTCGGTGCCGATATTTCCGCGGGTCGCCGACGAAGAGAACATTCCCGGGATCGATCGGCTCCTGGCTCTGACCGATGGCGTCGTCGCGATTGCGCTGACGCTTCTCGTGCTCCAACTGCAGGTCCCGGCGGCGAAGGACTTCGACGTGAATTCGGCCGGCCAGCTTTGGCATGCGCTCGGCGTGGACGGAGGCGAGCTGACCAGCTACCTCGTCTCGTTCGTCGTCATCGCCCAGTTCTGGTTGGTCCATCATCGGATTCTCCGCACGATGCGCGGTCACAGCGAGGGACTGGCGTGGCGCAATTTCGCCTTCCTCCTCACGCTGACGCTCATGCCGTTCACATCCGACCTCCTGGGGCGCTTCAGTGACAACCCGCTCGCCGTCACTATTTTCGCCGTCAACCTGGTTGCCATCAGCCTGACGACCCAGTGGATCTATATCTACGCCGCCGGCCACAACCTTCTGGACGAGGAAAGACGGTCGCGCTACGAGGAGACAGTCGGGCGGGTGCGATCGTTGCTGACGGTCGGGGTGGTCTCGCTCGCGGTCATCCTGGCCTGGACGGACACCGGCCTGTCGCGATATGTCTGGCTGCTCTTCCTGATTGTGCCAGTCGCCGGCAGTCGCCTCGCGGCGCGGCTCGACACGTCGCAGCACGCGGTCGAGCCCGCAAATACCTGACATCGGAGATCGCATTCGCCGCCGGCGAATACTGTGCACGCGTGCCTTCACCGATCGGCTGGCGAGTCGGAAGCACCGAAAGGATTCCCAGATGTTCCTGATGCGATTCGACATGCGAGCACCGGATTGGGGCGCTCCCGCTCCTGAGCTGTACGCGACGGCCCTCGAGATGGCCGAATGGTCAGAGAGCAGAGGAGCTCTCGCCGCGGTTGTGTGCGAGCACCATGGGGTGAGCGACGGCTACCTACCGTCGCCGATGGTTCTGGCCACGGCCATGGCCGCCCGCACGACGACGCTGCCCATCACCGTGGCGGTGGTCGTCCTGCCGCTCTACCAACCTGTCCGCCTGGCCGAGGACATGGCGGTGCTCGACAACATCAGTCGTGGTCGGGTCAACTACGTCGCCGCCATCGGCTACGTGCCCTCCGAATACGAACAACACGGTGTCGATTTTCACCGGCGTGGGCGGATCGCTGAGGAGTCGTTGGAACTGCTCCTCGAGGCGAAGAGGGGAGAACCCTTCGACCATGAGGGCCGTCGTATCCACGTGACGCCGCATCCGGTGACCCCAGGAGGCCCGCAGGTCGCTTGGGGCGGGGGGAGTGTTCCGGCCGCAGCCCGTGCCGGCCGGTTCGGATTGGACTTCATGGCGCAGGGTGGCGACCCGTCCCTGTCGGAGGTGTATGAGGAGGCGGCGCGCTCGAAGGGTCACGAGCCGGGCTTCTGCATGATTCCGCCCCTCGACATGGCAACCACCTTGTTTGTTGCCGAGGACGTCGACCGGGCGTGGGACGAGCTCGGCCGGCATATCCTCCACGACGTCACCAGCTACGCCAGCATCAATGTCGGAAGACACGCGTTTACGGCCAGCATCTCCGAAGCACAGACGGTGGACGAGCTGCGTGCCGAGGACCGGAGCCACCGGATCATTACGGTCGAGGAGGCGGTGGAGACCGTCCGATCGGGCATGCCGCTGCAGCTTCACCCGCTCATCGGGGGACTCCCTCCCGAAATTGCGTGGCGCTACCTGCGCACGGTGACCGACGTGGTGATGCCCGAGGTGACCGGGGCGGCGTAGACCGTTCTACCCCGCCGTCTCGAGCGCGGCAGCCAGGCGTTCGAGGGTCCCACCCATGGTCTGGCGATTGCGGTCGGTCCGGTCGTCGATCCCCGAGACCTGCTTGCTGAACTCCAAGGCCGACTCCGGTCGCAGATCCTCGTTCCACTCGGTGACCTGGCAGCCGGCCTCGGTCGGGTCGATGCGGTAACCCCAGGTCGAATAGTGGAAGTCCATCATGGAGCATTCGAAGGCGAACGCACGACCGGGGTCGGCCTCGATGACCTTGCCCTGCGTGGTCCACGTCCGGTCCCCGTTGCGGTTGTGGCCGTCAAAGCTGGCGCCCACCGTGGGACCGTCGAAGCCTTCGTGCCATTCGCAGGCGTAGCACTCCTCGGACCACTCACCCATCCGGGTCACGTCCGAAATGGCGGCATAGACGCTCTCGGGCGACGCCTTGAGTTCACGTGAGATCTCGATCCGGTTGTCTGCCATGCAGAGATCTTTGCCGCTTCCGGAGCCCGCTGCTCGGGATGTAACCCGCCGGCGCTCGGCTTCATGCCGCGTGCCGGCGTGGGGGTCGCCGCCCGGAGTCATTCAGCCCGTCAGTGACAGTCCGACCAATTCTCCGAGCTCGGTCAGCGCCAGGTGAGGGTCGGTCACCTTGATGGTGTGCATCCCGAGCGCCCGCGCCGGTTTGAGGTTCACTCCGAGGTCGTCGAGGAAAACACACTCGGCTGGCTCCACAGCGAGGGCCTCGCATGCGAGCTCGTAGAAGCGTGGATCGGGCTTGCGCACCCCGAGGACGCGGGATTCGAGGATGGCGTCGAAAAGGCTGTACACCTCGGCCACCTCGTCCGACAGGATGGCCTCCGCCCGGGTGAAGTTGTTGGTCAGGCACGCCGTCTTGTACTTCGTGCCGCAGGTGCGGATTGCCTCGACCATCTCCGGCCGGATCTCTCCGGCCAGCCGCTCGAGCACCGACCGCCCGTCGAGTTCGTGTCCCAGAGCGCGGGCCTCGTCCGACCACATCGGCCCGAAGGTCTCCAGATCGACTTCGCCGCGCTCGAGTTTGGCCCAGGCATTGGTGTGCGGGTTCGTCGCGTTCACGGTACGGATGAAGTCGGCCGGGAGGCCGCGCTCGGACTCCAGGTGGGCGAACGCCTCGAACGGGCTCGAGGAGATCACACCTCCAAAGTCGAAAAGGACGGCCCGGATCACCAAATCACCTCCCTGGAAGGTCATCATTCTGGCGTCTCGGGCGTATGCCGTCAGACGAAGTCCGAGCCCCCGTCGGCGTTGACGCAGGCACCCGTGACGTAGCCGTTGCGCCTCGACGCCAGATAGGCGGCGATCGAGGCGACCTCGTCGGGCAGTCCCGCCCGGCCGAGGTCCGCCGGGTGATGGAAGTTCCGGTCAATCCACGTCATCACGTCGTGGGGGTCGGCCGGGTCGAGGCCTTCGGCGGCGAAGGTGTCGCGCAGGCCCTCGGTGAAGCTCGCCGTCACGATCGACCCCGGGCAGACGGTGTTCACCAGTATCCCGTCGGGCGCCAGCGACTTGGCCAGGTTCTTGGCCAGGCTCGTCACCGCAGCCTTGGACGCGGTGTACGCGACGAGATTCGGGCTCTGGCGCTGGATGGAGTGGGCCGAGAAGATCACGATGCGCCCCCAGTCCGCCGCCCGCATGAGCGGAAGCGCCGCGCGGACGCCGCGGACCGCTGACATCGTGCCGAGCGCGAACGCTTCGTCCCAGCCGCTGTCGTCGAGTTGTTCGAAGCGGCCCGCTCCCGGGCCGACGGTGTTGACGAGGATGTTCAGCGCACCCCAGCGTTCGGCTACTTCGCGGAACCCGGCATCGATGGAGGAGCGGTCCGTGACGTCGACGGCGATGCCGAGGGTGTCCGGGCTCCCGGCCGCGCGCAACGCCGCCGCGGTCTCGTCCAGCGCGTCGCGGCCGCGGGCCATGACAGCCACGCGAGCGCCGTCGGCGGCCAGGATCTCCGCCACGGCACGCCCCATCCCCTTGCTGCCGCCGGTCACGACAGCCGTAGCGTCGGCGATTCCGAGATCCACCTAGCCTCCTCCCAACGGCCCGAGTCGCTCAGGCCGCCGCATCGTACGTCGCCATGTAGCGGGCGAACCGCTCCCGCACTCCGTTTTCATCGAGGCCGAACTGAGCGAGCTCGTAGGAGTGTCGCCCGTGCGCTCCCGGCTCGTGACCCGCCGCCCACCGCGTCACCGCGGCGCGGGAACGCTCCGGGAACTCGAGGCCGATCCGTCCGTACGCCGCGGCCAGCGCGCCGACCGGGTCAACCTGCAAGTCGGCCCAGGCCAGGTCGGCGAAGCGGTCCTCGCCGACACGAGTCCGGAAGTCCATGGCCCGCGTGATCGCCTCGGACCACCGGCCCAGCTGTTCGGGTCCCAACTCCAAGGAGTCGTCGCGGTCGCTGGCCCAGCTGCGCGTGTAGTGGATCAGGTTGCACACAGACCCCAGCACCTTGGCCGGGTCGCGATGGCTCCACAAGAACTTGGCGTCCGGGTAGGTGGCCAGCAACGAATCGAGCGCGAACATGTGCACGGGCGTCTTGAGGTGCCACAGTCGCGGCGGGCAGTGCCACTGGAGGAGCCGGAGCACGCGACGGTGGTACCGGTAGGTGGCGTCCATATCGGACTGTGTCACCCAGGCCAGATAGGAAGGGACGCGCCCGAAGCCGTCGAAGTGCACGGTGCGGAAGCTCATGCCCAGCAGGTCCTGGCATTCGGTGGGCCCCGTGGCCTCCTCGTGGTGCATCGACGCCATGAGGGGGAACATCTGGTTCATCATCTCGAGGCCGGCCTCGGTATCGGCGATCCGCGGATCACTGTGCTCGGTCGCGGACTCGGGCGGCGGGCAGGGGCTCGACGACTCCCACAAGCGCAGCGAGCGGATTTGAGGATCGGCCGCCACGAGCTGGCTGAGCGCCGTCGTGCCCGTCCGCGGCAGTCCGATGACGAACACCGGCCCCTCCACCCCCTCGTCGTCGATCTCAGGATGCGCACGGTAGGTTTCCTCGATCCGTAGCCGCGACGCGAGCGCACCGGCGAGGCGCATCCGAAGCATGACCTCACCCGCGTCGGTCAGGTCGGCCTCCGTGTTCAGCGACGCCGTGAGGCGCTCGAGCCCCTCGCGGTGTGACCCGTCACCGAAGTCCTCGAGGCCCGTGGACTCCCTCGCCTCGGCCTCCAGGGCGTCTGCATCGAGCGTCATCGGGAGAACCGTTTGCTGACCGCGAGCCGGCGCGAGACAATCGTCCGGCGCCGTTCCTCCGGGGAGACCCGGCGCGTGCCGGCCGGCAGTGCTCCCGCGATGTCGTCGAACCGGACCACACGCGTCTCCGGAACTGGCGCCGACTCGGTGCGGACGAAGCGCAGGATCACGGGTCCCGCGCTATGACCAGCGGTGTCGAGCCAGTTGGCGACGCCCGGATCCTGGTGGGCCATCACGACCCGCAGCACCCCGTCATCGTCGACCGTGGCTTGGTGCCCGTTCAGGCTGCTCTGATGCCGCGCGTAGTCGATCGTCTCCCACCACGGATTCCCGATCGAATAGCTCCAGTAGAGGCCCTCGGGCGGCGTGACCTCCACCACCAGCGCTTCGTCCGGCTCCAGCTGGAAGGAGCCGATGACGGGTCGGTTCTCGGCCGCCGCCCCCATCTTCGTGCCGTCGAGCGGGGGAAGGAACGTGTTGGGCGTCTCGGGTCGCGAGAACTGGAGGAAGAAGTCCAGGTTCCCGAGCACGAAGTCGCCCAACGCGATCAACTGACGTGCCGCGACCTCCCGCGGGTCACGCGACGCTCTCCCGTCCTTCCCGCCGCCGCCAGCGCGCTCCGCGCCGTCGGCGCCCACCCGCTCGATCGACAACGACGACGCCACCTCGGTGTCCCAGTCGTAGAAGAAGTGACGGACGACCAGGATCGTGGCGTCCTCTGCGATGGGCAGCCAGTTCCCGTCATGGCGCTCAGCCGACAGCGTGAGCTCGACTTCGCCGTCGGGCCCGAGGTCGAGCTCGTCGAGGAGGACGTTGGCCGAGGACGCCATGCCGGCCATCGACTGGAGCCCGACATAGCGGGCCGTCCCCCGATTGCCCCAGATGCGGTATGTCTCGCCGCCGCGCAGCGGCGCCCCGGTATAGATGCAGTCAGGGCAGTCCATTCCCCACTTGTAGACGTTGTCGACGCCGGACGGGCTCACCGCCAGGACGGGGTCGGGGTCGGCGCGCAGCGCCTGGTCCGCGCCGAGCGCGAGCAGCACGAGCAGGTGCCGGAACCCGGCTGCCAGGTCGGCTGGGTTCCGGGCCACTTCGTTCGAGCAGACGACGTCGGCTGCCTGGCCGAGCGCGTCGAGGAGGTGCTTCCACGCACGGCCGGACAGGAGATCCTCAGCGGTGGCGTCGCCCGCCTTGGCCGCCTCGCTCACCGAATGGGGCATCCACGAGGGGTTGACGAACGGGCCAGTCATCGGATCCTCCGCGTGCGTATCACGCCAACACCACCGCCTCACCCCTTCCCCCGAGAATGGCGCCATGTTTTCGCGGCACTCTGAAGCCGTCAACCGGCTCCGCCGCGGCCGCCATCATCGCCAAACGACGAGCATCCCGCCTAGCGTTGGGTCTTGGAGGTGGCTCGGGCGTGCCACGGCTCATGGCGAAACATCGAGGACGTAACCGTTGACGGCCACGCAGGCCCTCCCCACGCTGCTGCTCATCGCGCTCGCGGCCGTGGTCGCACCGATCCTGGCCGACCTCTCCCGCCGCGTGGTCCCCGTCCCCGAGGTCGTCATCCAGATCCTGCTCGGCGTCCTCATCGGCCCGTCGGTGCTGGCGCTGACGCAGACCAACAGCGTCGTGACGGCGTTGTCGGAACTCGGTTTGACGTACTTGATGTTCCTTGCCGGCCTCGAGCTCGATGTGACCCGCATGCGAGAGGGGCACATGACGCGGGCCGTCACGGCCTGGCTCGGCTCGCTCCTGCTCGCATTGGGCGTCGGCGCCGTCCTGGAGTCCACTGGGCTGGTGCTCGATACCGTCGTCGTCGGGCTCTGCCTCACGACGACCGCGCTGACGACCCTGCTTCCCATCCTGCGTGACTCCGGGGTGCTGAAGTCCTCGTTCGGCCCGACCGTGCTGTCGGTGGGGGCGATCGGCGAGTTCGGGCCGATCCTCGCCGTCGCCCTGCTGCTCACCAGCCACGACGCCAGCATCACGATCCTCCTCCTGGTCGTGTTCGCCGCCGTCGCCACGACCGCTGCGCTGCTCGCGGTCCGTGTGCATCCGCCGCGGTTGGTGGCCATGCTGGGCCGTCACCTGCACTCGTCGTCTCAGCTCCCTGTCCGCATCTCGGTCACGCTGGTCGTCTTTCTCGTCTACCTGGCCACTAAGCTCAGCCTGGACGTGCTCCTGGGCGCATTCGCGGCCGGCGTCATCGTCCGCCTGTTCATCAGGACCGAAGGCAACACCGAGCAGATCACCAGCAAGCTCGAGGCGATCGGCTTCGGGTTCCTCATCCCGATCTTTTTCATCGAGACCGGCGTCAACCTCGACCTCCACACGCTGGTCCACATGCCGAAGGTGCTGCTGCTCGTCCCCCTCTTCGCCCTGCTGTTCCTCTTCACCCGGGGGCTGCCGACGCTCATCGTCTTTCGTCGCGTCATCGACAGGACGCAGCTCAAGGCGCTCAGCATCCTCGCGTCGACCGCGCTGCCGCTCGTCGTCGTCATCACCACCATCGGTGTCGACGAGCACAAGATGAAGCCGCAGAATGCCGCGGCGCTCGTCGCCGCCGGCATGCTCTCCGTGCTCGTCTTCCCGATCATCGGTCTTCGGCGGCTCCGTGCGCGCACCGATCCTGCCGCGGACGAGGGCGCCGCGCCGGCGGCCCCTACCGGCTAGTCCGTCAGCCCTTCAGCCCTTCAGCCCTTCAGGTCTTCGAGCGGCGGGCCGCCCGTGAAGATGCTCGGGTGCGGCCGTGCCGGCGGCGTCGTGAAGAACGGCCGCACGTGCGTCTCCATGATCTCCTCGATGACATCCGCAGCCAACGGGTCGCCCAGGAGGTCGTGGTCCTCGGCGGGGTCCTCGGCCAGGTCGAAGAGCTGACACGGTGCGCAAGCGTCCTCGTCGACGACCAGCTTGTGTCGCTCCGTCTCGAACGCGGCGAAGCCCCAGTTCTCGCTCACCGTGACGTCGTGCACGGGCGGCGCACCACCGGCCACCGCTCCGAGGAGCGATTGCCCGGCGCTGTCCGCCACGTCCGGCGCACCCGCGATCGCCCGCACCGTCGCCGGGACGTCGAGCTGCTCCACGAGCGAATCGATGACCCGCGGCGCGCACCCGCCCGGCGGCCGCACGATCAGCGGCACGCGCACTGCCGGTTCGTACAACACGCACTTCGACATCATTCCGTGACTCCCGGCCATCTCGCCGTGGTCGGTCGTGTACACGATCCACGTCGACTCCAGCATCCCCCGCCGCTCCAGCGCGTCGACGATCAGCCCCACCGCATTGTCGATCACCGAGATGTCGGCCGCGTAGGACCGCCGCATGCCGGCGATGGCGGCGTCGGTCATGGTCTCGGAGTCGGACATCCACAAGAAGCCCTGCAGCAGCGCGCCATAGCGACCCGTGCCTTCGACGACCGGCCGCTGTGTCGAGACCGGCATGGAGATGTCCACCCCGTCGTACCGTGCCACCGCCTCCGCCGGGGCGTCCCAGGGGTCATGCGGCCCGGGGAACCCGACGAAGAGGAAGAAGGGCGCATCGCGCTCGTACTCTTCGATCCAGCGCACCGCTTGCGCGCCGTGCCAGGTGTCGACGTAGGACTCGAGCGGGATGGGCATCGGCGTCGAGTCCCACATCGGGATGCACTTGGTTGCGTTCTGCCCGTCCTCGTTGTCCCCTTGGTAGGCGCGGTCGGCGAGGTGTTTGCGCGCGGCCTCGAGCCAGCCCGCGTTCGCCAGGTAGTCGCTGTAGCGGGTGGGGATCTTCGGCATGAACTTGTCGCCTGTCTCGAAGACTTCCGCGAAGCCCAGGTCTTCGAGGCGGCCCGCCATCTCGTCGATGTGCGCGACCGAGAGTTTCTCGTCGAGATACAGGTGGGCCTTGCCCAGCAAGGCCGTGTGGTAGCCGGCCTCTCGCAGCGCCCGCACGTACGTGGGGCTGTCCGCCGCGATCTCCTCCCAGTTTGTGTACACGCCGTGGTCGCGCACGTAGCGCTCCGTCATGAACGACGCCCGCGAGGGCATGCAGAGCGGGCCCTGGCACGTCACCCGTGAGAAGCGGACGCCCTCGGCCGCCAGGCCGTCGAGCACCGGCGTCTCGATGCTGGGGTCGCCGGCGCAACCCATCATGTCGGCCCGGTGCTGGTCGGACATGACGAGCACGATGTTCGGACTGGTGGTCGACACGTGTGGCTTCCTCCCCCGACGCCCGCCGGAGCGACACCGGCGGCCCTTCCGGCGCCGATCTTCGCACGAAACCGCCGGGAAGAGAGGCTCCGGTGATCCGATGGACCGGAGGGTCTCGTCCGTAACAGAACGAACGTTGGAACGAACGGTCGCATGGCGTTCGCAACCCGAGTGCCCGCATATAACCTCGTCGCACCGTCCACCGATCGAATCGCGGAGCACTCTGCATGCCGTTTGAACTGAAGAAGGTGTTGGAGGACCGAAGGGGCGAGAACTTCACCCTCCACTCGAAGTACGTGAACCCTCAGCTGCCCCGCGTCCTTGGCACCATCGAGTTCGACCGTTTCTTCGAGAAGGGAGAGGGGTGCTACCTGATCGACGAGAAGGGTGATCGCTACCTCGACTTCCTCTCGGGCTTCGGCGTCTTCGCCCTCGGCCGGGGCCATCCGGCCATCGTGCAGGCGCTCCATGACGCGCTCGATGCCGACCTGCCCAACCTCGTGCAGATGGACTGCGCTCTCCTTCCGGGTGTCCTGGCCGAGCAGCTCGTCAAGCGGTCGCACTCGGGCATCGAGCGTGTGTTCTTCACCAACTCGGGCGCCGAGGCGATCGAGAGCGCGATCAAGTTCGCACGCGCCGCCACCAAGCGGACCCGCATCCTCTACTGCGACCACGCCTTCCACGGCCTCACGACCGGCGCGCTCGCCCTGAACGGCGGCCGCGAGTTCCGCACCGGGTTCGGTCCCTTGCTCCCAGGAGCGGACATGGTCCCGTTCGGCGACATCGGTGCCTTGCGCCGCGAGCTCCGGCGGGGCGACGTGGCCGCCCTCGTGATCGAGCCCATCCAGGGCAAGGGCGTGAACCTCGCCCCGGACGAGTTCTGGCTCGAAGCGCAGGACCTGTGTCGCAAGAACAAGGCGCTCATGGTCCTCGATGAGGTCCAGGTCGGCATGGGGCGCAGCGGCACGTTCCACTGCCACGAGCAATTCGGCATCACGCCCGACATCATCACCGTGTCCAAGGCGCTTTCCGGTGGCTACGTCCCGGTGGGAGCGATGCTCTGCTCGGCCGAGGTCTCGGACGCGGTGTTCAGTTCCATGGACCGCGCCGTCGTCCACTCGTCGACCTTCAGCCAGAACCAGCTGGCGATGGTGGCAGGCCTCGCGACTCTCGCCGCGTTCGACGACGAGGACATCCTCGACCGTGTCCAGCGCACCGGGAAGGCGTTCACGAAGGCGCTCCAGCCGCTCGTCGACCGCTACGAGTTCCTCCACGAGGTGCGCGGCATGGGCCTCATGATCGGGCTGGTGTTCGGCGAGCCGACGACGCCGGCCCTGCGGCGCCGCTACCGCCTCGTCGAGGCGCTGCGCTCAGCGCTGTTCTCGCAGATGATCGTCGTGCCGCTCTTCCACCGGCACCGCATCCTCACCCAGGTCGCCGCCGACAACATGAACGTCGTGAAGCTCCTGCCGCCGCTCATCGCCGGCGACGACGAGGTCGAGCTCTTCACCGACGCGCTCGACGACGTGCTCCAGAGCGCCGAGAAGGGGTCCAGCCTCATCTACGAGTTCGGCAAGACCATGGCCAAGGGCTCACTCCACAAGTACCGGCTGTGAAGCTCGAATCGGGCGATCGCGTCCTCGTCACCGGGGCGACCGGGTTCATTGGCTCCGCCGTCACGCGGCAGCTCATCGAGCGCGGGCAGGAGGTCGTGACCTTGGTCGAGCCGAACGTCGACGCGGCCAACCTCGAGGGCCTGGACGTGAAGCAGGTCGTGGGCGACCTGCGCCGTGCCGACGACGTGCGGCAGGTCGTGAGCGGCTGCCGCGCCGTCTTCCACGTCGCGGCGCTCTACCGCTTCTGGGCCCGCGACCCTTCGGCGTTCTACGCCATCAACGTCGACGGGACCCGCAATGTGCTGGGTGCGGCCACCGAAGCGGGAGTGGAGCGGCTTGTCTACACGAGCACCGTCGGCACACTCGGGCTCGAGCACGTGACCGACGGGACGACGGCGGCGGACGAACGCTCGTTCCCCGACGTCCGTCACCTCTACGGCTCGTACAAGCGCTCGAAGTACGTCGCCGAGCACGAGGTCTTGCGCGCCATCGCCGAGGGCCTGCCGGCATCGATCATCCTGCCGACCTTCCCGCTCGGACCGGGGGACCGCGCACCGACTCCCACCGGGCAGCTGATTCTCGACTTCCTGAACGGCCGCGTCCCTGGATTCGTCGACACGATCCTCAACGTCGCGCACGTCGACGACGTGGCCGCAGGCCAACTTCTCGCGCTCGAGCGCGGCCGCAACGGACGCAGCTACATCCTCGGCGGCGAGAACCTCACCCTCGAGCAGCTGCTGGGCGAGCTGGCGGCAATCACCGGCCTGCCCCGGCCGCGCATCAAGGTGCCACGCGCCCTCTCACTGGCCGTCGCCGCCGTATCCGAGACCGTCGAGGGCCGCATCCTCCACCGCCATCCCTCCATCCCGCTCGAGGCGGCCCGCATGTCGACGTCCCAGATGGCCTTCGACACCACCCGCGCCCGCGACGAGCTCGGGTACGCGCCGCGGCCCGCGATCGAAGCCCTGGAAGCCTCGGCCCGCTGGTTCGTGGACCGCGGGATGGTGAGCGAGCGCCGATCTCGCCGCATCGCCTGGGCGCAGCCGAGCAGCTAGGCGTCGTCGCGGCGGCGGTACGCGGCAGATCCACGCCGAATGGCGTCTGCGACGGCAGAATCGCGGGATCCGAGTGTGCGCCCCCATTTCGCTTCGGGGACCGCAATGGGAGGGACCATGACCGAGACGACGGAATCCGGCACGCCAACGCCGACCGGCGAGGCGGGCACCTCCGGCGGCGCCGCCGCGCCCTCGACTCCGGCCTTCCCACCGGACAGCTCTGGCAACAGGACCGCCTGGCTGGGCGGCCTGCTCCTCTTGATCGTGCTCGTCGCACTGCTGATCGCGTTCATCGGCGCCCTCCGTCACTGGTTCGCGCTGCACACGGGAACGCTTCACGGCGGACCGGACGTGTATTACAACTTCTGGTCGGGCTTCGGGTCCGACCTCGGCGAGGCCACCCTCATCAGCGCCGTCGGCATCGGCGTCTACACCGGGGTGCGCAAGGTGAACTGCCACACGAAGGGGTGTTGGAGGATCGGCCACCATCTCCTCGAGGGCACTCCCTACATCCTCTGCAAGCACCATCACCCGGACGTGCCGAATCACGGTGCGACGCACGAAGACATCCTCGCCCAGCATCACAGGTTCAAGCTCGAGAAGGCGGAGCAGAAGAAGGCAACGGCCTGAGCAGAAGCGTCCTGTCCGGCGGGCCCTGGCACATCGGGCACACTGGTCCTGATGGCGCCCCAGTTCATCTACACCATCCGCGGTCTCAAGCGCTTCTACCCACCTGACCGCGAGGTCCTCAAGGGCATCAACCTGTCCTTCTATCCCGGCGCCAAGATCGGTGTTATCGGGTCCAACGGCTCGGGCAAGTCCTCCTTGCTCCGCATCATGGCGGGCGACGACGACGGCTTCACCGGCGAGGCGCGCCTGACCCCGGGCTTTACCGTCGGGTACCTGCCTCAGGAACCGCAGCTCGACGCGACGAAGGACGTCGCCGGCAACGTGGCGGAGGGCGTCGGCGAGACCAAGCAACTGGTCGACCGTTACAACGAGGTCTGCGCCGCCTTCGGCGACCCCGACGCGGACATCGACGCACTCCTCAAGGAACAGGCCGACCTCCAGACCAAGATCGACGCCGCCGGCGCGTGGGATCTCGACCGCACCTTCGAGATCGCGATGGACGCGCTCCGGCTCCCGCCCGGCGACGCCGACGTCGAGACCCTCTCGGGCGGCGAGCGCCGACGCGTCGCATTGTGCCGGCTCCTGCTCTCCAAGCCCGACCTGCTCCTCCTCGACGAGCCGACCAACCACCTCGACGCTGAGTCGGTCGCCTGGCTGGAGCGGACCCTCCAGGAGTATCCCGGCACGGTCGTCGCCGTCACCCACGACCGCTACTTCCTCGACAACGTGGCCGGCTGGATCCTCGAGCTCGACCGCGGTGCCGGTATCCCCTGGGAAGGCAACTACTCGTCGTGGCTCGAGCAGAAGCAGGCGCGCCTGGCGGCCGAGGAGAAGGCCGACCGTTCCCGTCAGGCGTCCCTCGAGAGAGAGCTCGACTGGATCCGCATGTCGCCACGTGCCCGCCAGAGCAGGGGCAAGGCCCGTATCACCGCCTACAACGAGCTGGTCGCCGAGGCCGAATCCGCCGACCGGCGCGCCGACAACGTCGAGCTCACCATCCCGCCCGGGCCGCGCCTCGGGGACCAGGTCGTCGACGCCGGCCACCTGCAGAAGGGGTTCGGCGACCGGCTCCTCATCGACGACCTGACCTTCTTCCTGCCGCCGGGCGGCATCGTCGGCATCATCGGCCCCAACGGCGCGGGGAAGACCACGCTGTTCCGCATGATGGTGGGGGAGGAGAAGCCCGACGACGGCACCCTCACCGTTGGTGAATCGGTCCAACTCGCCTACGTCGATCAGTCCCGCGACAGCCTCGACGGGGACAAAACCGTCTTCGAGGAGATCACCGGCGGTGCGGACCACATGGTCGTTGGTGGCCGCGAGATGCACGGGCGCGCCTACGTCGCGGGCTTCGGCTTCAAGGGCAGCGACCAGCAGAAGAAGGTGGGACAGCTCTCGGGCGGCGAGCGCAACCGTGTCCTGCTGGCCAAGGTGCTGAGCAGCGGCGGCAACGTGCTGCTGCTCGACGAGCCGACCAACGACCTCGACGTCGACACACTGCGCGCCCTCGAGGACGCACTCCTCTCCTTTCCCGGCTGCGCGGTGGTCATCAGCCACGACCGTTGGTTCCTCGATCGGATCGCCACCCACGTGCTCGCCTTCGAGGGCGACTCAGCAGTGCGGTGGTGGGAGGGGAACTTCAGCGACTACGAAGCCGACCGGCACAAGCGCCTCGGAGTCGACGCGGACCAGCCGCACCGCATCCGCTACAAACCACTCGTCCGCGACTGACGACGACGAACGTCTGACGACGGACGCCTCACAGCTCTATTCACCCCACAGCGCCGAAACGTCAACGTACGGCGTCGTACACGGCGGCCCGTCGGCCACCCACACGCGGGGCGCCTGAACGGCACCACCCGTACCGGCCCCCACGCGCACCACACACGACGACCGGGTGCCGAACCCGTCGAGATGCACGCAGTTCCCCGAGTTCGGCCGCTCGTCCCCCTCGGGGATCCTGTGGTCGGCGAGCACCCGCCGGAACGCCGCCTCCACGGCGTCTCCGTCGGGCACCGCACCCGACCCCACCGCCCCCGCACCGCCCACGTCGCCCAGGCTCTCCCGCACCAGGTCCACCTTCTCCGACGGCGTGTCGACGGCTCGGTTCTCCAGCACGTGGATCCCCGGCGGCAGTTCCACCGCGACCACGGAAGCACCCGTGAAGTCCACGAACCACAGGGACGTCCGGTCTCCTACGAGCAACCACGCGCCGTTGTAGTCGGCCGGGTCGAACTCGCGCTCGAGCACCTGGACCCCCTCACGAGCCGTCGCACCGCAGGCCGCCCCCAGCGGCAGCTCGCCCCGTGAGCGCTTCGTGGGGTCTTTCGCGTCGCCCAGGGGTTGATTCGTCAGCCCGGCGCACACCCCGTTCCGGTTGACTGCGAGCCATGTCCCGCCGGAGAGCTCGTCGCGCCCGCCCAGCACCCGGGGCGGCCCGGCCGAGAGCACCGTCATCGGCGTCGAGGGCCGGTCGAGCACCTCGTCGCGGTTGGCCCCCACGATCAACGGCTCTTCCGGCACGATCCGCGACGCAACCACCAGGAGGCACATGTCGGAGGCCACCCTACCGAGCACTTTTGCGAAGAAATTGACCCCGGCGCCCGGGGTTGCGGAGTACCGTTCTGGCATGCGAACTCGTGTTTTCTCCGGAGTCGGTGTGGCGGCGGTCGTAGGCCTCGCCCTCGTCGTCGCGCTGCCCGCCCTGCCGGCCGCCGCCAAGGGGCTCAGCAACTCCCAGATCCAGCAGCTCGAGAACAAGCTCAACCAGGGGAAGAAGCTGACGTACTCGGCAACATATGTCTCGTCGGACGGGAGCACCGTCACCATCGCCCAGCAGTCGGGGAAGTCGAACTTCAGCTCCTCGGACGGCAGCAGCATCATCAATACCGGTAAGAAGACGTACTACTGCTCGAAGAGCGACTCGGGCAACAGTGGCAGTTCGGGGAACAGCGGGAACTCGGGGAACAGCGGGAACTCCGGCTCGACGACCACGACCACGACCACCAGTGCGGGGGGTCTCCGATGCATCACGGAGAGTGGGGCGAACCCGTTGGCCGGCCTCACCGGCATTTTCAGCCCGGCGTACCTGCTGACCGTGCTCAACGAGGCGAAGGTATCGGCCGTCGCACGTGCCTACGGCATCAACGTGACCACGTCCACGCAGAAGTTCGCCGGGCAGACAGCGACCTGCGTGTCCGCCACCGTGCGAGGGAAGTCGGGCAAGTACTGCGTCACGAACCAGGGCCTCTTGGCGTACATCGGCGGGACCGGCGGTTCGGCCTTCAAGATGACCAAGTACTCGGGCAGTCCGAGCCCGAGTCTCTTCAAGCTGCCGGCGAACGCCACCACTGTGACGATCCCATCGGTCCCATAGGTCCCGCACGGCGCGTCCATCCCGACATCTCTCTTGGGGAGCATCTGCCTGCGCGCAGCGACGCACCACCTGCAACGAACTACCGTCGAACCAGTGCCTGACCGCTGGCAGCAGAGCAAGGTTCCGCGCGGCGCCGAGTACGACCGTCGCTTCGAGGACTTGGCGGCCTCCGGCATGGACATGCACGGAGAGGCCGCGCTCGTTGCGTCCTACCGCCCGACGACCGTGCTCGATGCCGGGTGCGGAACCGGCCGCGTCGCCATCGAGCTCGCCCGTCGCGGCCATGACGTCGTCGGCGTCGACGTCGACCCGGCCATGCTCGAGGTCGCCCGCGCCAAGGCGCCCGGGCTCACATGGGTCGAGGCGGACCTCACCGATCCCGTGTTCGATCTCGGCCGCACGTTCGACGTCGTGGTGATGGCCGGCAACGTCCTCATCTTCGTGCCCTCGGGCACCGAGGGACAGGTGATCGGGAACACGGCTCGCCACGTGTCTCCGGGTGGCCACCTCGTCGCCGGGTACTCCCTTCGTCCCGGAGGGCTCCAGCCTTCCGGCCACGATGCCGACGCCACCGCCGCGGGCCTCGTGCTCGAGGATCGCTGGTCCTCCTGGGACCGCGATCCGTACGCTCCCGCCCACGCCTACGCCGTTTCGGTGCATCGGAGGCCCAGCTGAGGCTGTCGTGCCCGTACCACGCAACGGAGAGAGGCGTGGGGCACCCCAAATCGCACCGAATGTGCGGACGAACCGCGTTTCGTTAGGCTTTGGCCATGGGAACAGAGGAACTAGACCCGATTGATCATCAGATCATCGAGTTGCTGTCACAGAACGCCCGCCGCACCATGGCCGACATCGGTGAGCAGGTGTCACTGTCCGCATCGGCCGTGACTCGCCGCATCGAGCGACTCGAGCGGACGGGGGTGATCGCCGGCTACACGGTGGTTGTCGACCATCGCAAGGCCGGTCGTCCGATCCAGGCGTTCACCGAGGTGCGCTTCGCGGGCACCGCCGACCTCCAGGAGATCAAGGAGACGGCGATGCAGCTCGCAGAGGTGCAGGCCGTCTTCACCACCGCCGGCGACCCCGACGCGCTGGTGTGGCTGCAGGTGCCCGACGTGGAGCGTCTCGGCCACGTCATCGAACAGCTGCGTCGCCGCGGCCGCGTCACCGGCACCAAGACGCTCATCGTGCTCGACACGTGGTCGCGCCATCGGGCGCTCGAGGCGAACGGCCTGCCGGTCCAGAAGTAGTGCACAAGGGCGCCGCGTCGTACCGCACCGCACTGACGGCCGTCGCGCTCGCCACCGTCGCGCTCGTCGCTGCGAGCTGCAGCTCGTCGCCGTCCAACTCAGGCGCGCCGACGACGACCACGCACTCGACAACGTCGACGACGAGCGGTCCCGCGGGGAACTGGTCCAAGGCCATCCCGGTCGCAGCGGGAGCCAACCTGACCACAATCTCGTGCCCGTCGGCCGGGAACTGTGTCGTCGGTGACGCGAACGGCAACACGTATCGCCTTCAGCTCTACAAGTCGAAGGCGTTGGGACCGGCCCTGCCGTCGCCCTCCCCCCAGGGCACCTCCTATCTCTCCTGCGCAACTGCCAATTTCTGCGCGGCTGCACCCAGTGAGAACCAGGTCTCGATGTACAACGGTTCCGGGTGGCAGCCCCCGACCACGGTCTCGGGGGCTGCGGGGTTCACCGCCATCGACTGCACCGCGCCCACCTTCTGCGTGACCATCGACGGCGAGGGCAACTCCTTCGCGTTCAACGGTTCGGGCTGGTCCGGCAACCTCGGAGCGTGGGGCGCCGCGAACCAGATCTCCTGCGTCTCGCCCAGCTTCTGCGTCGCCGCCGAGGGGGGTCCCACCGTTTTCAACGGTCACAGCTGGACCCAGCCCAACGACGCCGACGCACAGGGTCAGCTGAACGCGGTCTCGTGTGCGGCGACGACCTACTGCGCGCTCGTCGACAGCAGCGGCAGCGTGCTGACGTGGAACGGCCTCGGGTTCACCGCACCGGCATCGATCGCCACGGAACCACCGCTCAACGGCACCGACGCCTCGGGTCTCACCGGCGTCTCCTGCCCGACGCCGGCGTTCTGCCGGGCGGTCGACTCCATCGGGCGTGTCTTCGGCTGGAACGGCACGTCCTGGAGCGGTGGCACGCTGATCGACAACGGCCACGCGCTCACCGCGATCTCGTGCCCGACGACCACCTACTGCGTCGCCGTCGACCGCTCGGGTAACGCGTTCTTCTCCAGCTAGAACGCCCACCGGCCTCTTTGTGCACTCCGGGTTCAAAATCCCGGTACGCCGATCTGTGCTACAAACCCACGCATGCGTGGGAGGCGGATCTTGCGCGGGACGGGTGCGTGCCTGGCTCTGTCCCTGCTCATCGCTGGCGTCGTGGCGCCGGCAGTGGCCACCGCGGCCGATTCGGCTTCATCGGCTCCGCACTACCCGGTTGTGTGGTCGTTCCTTCCGACCGCGGCCGTAAGCGCTCTCGAGAACGGGCCAGACGCCGCGCCACCTGGCTCAAACGTCCCGTGCGTGCCCAGTGCCGCACATCCCGACCCGGTCATCCTGGTGCACGGCCTCGCAGGGAACCAGAACGACAACTGGCAGACGATGTCACCGTTCCTGGCCGATCAGGGCTACTGCGTCTTTTCGCTGACCTACGGCAACATGGCCTCGCTCTCGCGTCCTTTCGACGAGATCGGTGGCCTCACGGACATGACGAAGAGTGCCGAGGACTTGGCAATGTTCGTCGACCGGGTATTGGCCGCGACACACGCGCCGAAGGTGGACATCGTGGGCCACTCCGAGGGCGGGACGATGCCCGACTACTACATCAAGTTCCTCGGCGGGTCACGGGTGGTGGCGAAGTTCGTGATGCTGAGCGGGGTGCCTCATGGGACCACGTTCTGGGGCCTGTCTGACCTCTACGAACTCGCAGCGGCCTATGGGTTCAGCTCGCAGGCGAACGCGTTGGCGTCGTTCTGCGGATCGTGCACCCAGTTCCTGACCGGGTCGAGCTTCATCAAGACGCTTGATGCCCCCAACGCGCAGGCGACCGCGGGCGAGGCGGCGACGTGCCCATACGACGGCGCAGCCGTGGACGGCGTGAGCTACACCTCCATCGCAACCGAGTACGACGAGTTGGTCCGGCCTTACGACAGCGACTTCATCGATTCGCGCTGTGCCACCGGTGGCGACGGCATCGGCGTCGACAACATCACGGTGCAGCAGCAATGCCCCTCCGACCTCGCAGACCACTTGTCCATCGAGTCCGACCAGGTCGCGGCCCAAGACGTCCTGAACGCGCTCGACCCCTGGGGGGCACAGCCCGTCCACTGCACGCTCACGCTTCCGGCCATCGGCTGAGAGGTCACGGCTCGGCGAAGGCTGAGCGCCGCGGACTGTCGACCTCCACCCGCTGATGCGTACGCAGGCCCTTGCGCGGGTATCGACCGATCGTGGCACTCGACCTGCATACAGAGCGAGAACTCAAGTTCGAGGCGCGCGTGGGAGCGCCGCTTCCCGACCTGCGTCCTCTAGTCGGGGGGACCTTTCGCCAACCCCGGCAGGTGCTGCACACCGCCTATTTCGACTCGATCGACGGGCGCCTCTGGAGCCGGGGACTGACTTTGCGACACCGGAAGACCGAGGGCGACGGGCACGGAGTGTGGACGCTGAAGACGCCGGTGGACTCGGGCGAAGCGCTCGTACGGAACGAGTTCTCGTGGCTGGGGGATCGCGGCGACGTGCCTCCGGACGCCCAGCGCATCCTGCACGGGGTGCTCAGACGGGAATCGTTGCGACAGCTGGTCGAGCTCGAGACCGTTCGAGAGCGCCTTTCGCTCCGTGACGACGAGGACACGGCCGTCGCCGAGCTCGACGACGATCTGGTCTCGGTGTCGGGAGGCCCACGCGATGGGTTGCGCTTTCGACAGGTCGAACTCGAGCTTCAGAGCGAAGATTGGTCGAGCAGGCCCGTCGTGCATCGCTTGGAGGCGGCTGGGTTCACCGCAGGGTCGTCGCCGAAGTTGGCCCTCGCGATGCCGCAGACATCGCCGAGTTCCGGCGATACGCACTTGGGCCCAAAGTCCACGCTGGCCGAACTGGTCCGGATGCGTCTTCTCGAAGGGTTTGATCGTCTGCTCGAGCACGACTGGCGTCTCCGCCTCGTGGCCCCAGATTTCAATCCCAGCGACATTCATCGAGCGAGGGTCGCGACCCGTCGCCTCCGCTCGGACCTCAAGTCATTCAGCGGTGTTCTGGACCCGGTCTGGAAGGCTCACATGAGAAGTGACCTCAAATGGCTCGGCTCTGCTCTTGGGGACGTCAGGGATCTCGACGTCCTGCGCAAGAACTTGAAGGGCCTCCCATCCGAACTGGACCGAACGCTTGTCGAGCTGCGACACGCTGCGGACGAGCGCCTGACGCTGGTCCTGGAAGAGGGCCGCTACCTTGACCTGCTCGACCGATTGCACGCGGCGTCGGATCTGGTACCGATCGCCGGTGGCGACGCCGCCGATCTCGCAGGCGGGAGGGCGCGAGATGCCCTCCCACTGATCGTTGGAGCGAATTGGCGCAAGCTGCGTCGACAGGTCCGAAAGGCCAGGCGGCACCCGTCTCCTGAACGGTTGCACAAGGTTCGCATCAAGGCGAAGGAGTTGCGGTACTCGTCGGAGTCCGCAATCACGTTCTACGAGGGGCCAGCGCGACGCCTGGCCAGCGCGGCCCGCAGACTGCAGGACGAGCTCGGTGAGCACCACGACGCCGTGGCGGCGGGCGATTGGCTGCATGCCCTGGCCTATGAGGATCATGGAACACGGCTGCCCGGCGACGTTGCCTTCGAAGCCGGAGGTCTGGCCGCCGACACACGCCGCCGTCAAGCACATTTCGAGGCGGCGTGGGAGCGATCCTGGAGCCACCTGCGCAGACCGAGACGCACCAACTGGCTTCGCTAAGCCGCGTTGCGTGATAGCGAGGTCGTGAGTTCGGGGCTAGGCGCCGCCGCCCCCCCGCTCAGCCGAAGAAGACCTCGGCTTCGGCGATCAACTCTGACGGGACGAGCTTGAGCTGCGCCGTGGCCTCGGACAACGGGACGAGCTCGATGTTCGTGCCGTGTAGTGCCACCATCTGACCCGATAGCCCGTCGTGCAGCGCGTCGACGGCGTGGAGACCGAAGCGGGTCGCCAGGACACGGTCGAACGCCGTCGGGCTCCCACCGCGCTGCACATGGCCGAGGACGGTGGCCCGGGCCTCTTTGCCCGTGCGTCCGGCGATCTCTGCCTCGAGGTAATTCCCGATGCCCATCAGCCGCTCGTGACCGAACGCGTCGACCTCCGCGAGGCGGTGGGGCGCGGTCCCTTCGACGGGCTGGGCACCCTCGGCGACCACGACGATCGGCGCGTACTGACTGGCGAAGCGGTGCTCGATGAACCGGCACACCTCATCGATCTGGAACGGCCGCTCCGGGATCAGGATCACGTTGGCGCCGCCGGCGATGCCCGAATACCACGCGATCCAGCCCGAGTGCCGGCCCATCACCTCCACGATCAGCACCCGGTGATGGCTCTCCGCGGTGGTGTGCAGCCGGTCGATCGCCTCCGTCGCGATCGTGACAGCGGTGTTGAACCCGAACGTGTAGTCGGTGCCACTCAGGTCGTTGTCGATCGTCTTCGGCACGCCGACGATCGGGAACCCCGTCGCGCTGAGTCTCGCCGCCACGCCGAGCGTGTCTTCGCCGCCGATGGCGATGAGGCCGTCGAGACCCATCTGCTCCATCGTTGCGAGAACCCGGTGCTCCCCGTCGTCGGAGCTGTAGGGATTGGTCCTACTCGACCCCAGGATCGTGCCTCCCCTCGGGAGGATGCCCCGGACGCTGGACACGTCCAAGGGAATGAAGTCCCCTTCGAGCGGCCCGCGCCAGCCGTCCCGAAATCCGACGAACTCATGACCGTGGATCTCCACGCCCTTGCGGACCACGGCCCGGATGACGGCATTGAGTCCCGGGCAGTCCCCGCCACCTGTGAGCACCCCGATCTGCATTCAGGGCGAGTGTAGCGACGACCTCACCGGACGAGCGGGTGAATGAGGCGGTCGGGCACTACCTCTGGCGTCGCCTCACCAGGGTGCGAGCTCGGGCGCGTCGCCGCGCCCGATGATCCAGGCCAACAGCGCCGCCGCGTCGGTGCGCTCGCCCAGCCGTGGCAGCTCGCGCGCCAGCCACACCGCCACCAGCGTTGGCGGCAACGGGACCGGCCCGAGCCCGAGGTCGCCGTGGTGGACGACGACCTCGCGCCAGCGGGAGAAGACCGCGTCGCGTGAGGGTTCCACCACCCCCCGTGAGGTCCGCGACGGCGCGTCCCACGCCTCGTCTGGCAGCTCGGCCACGACCCGCGCCACCGCGGCTGAGCTGTCCCGCACGTCAGCCACCAACACGCCGGCCGGCCGGCCCGCCCCCGCCTCGATGTCCTGGCGTCGCTGCTCCAGGCCACCCGGGTACTGATCGCGTAGCTCGCCCCGCAGAGCGCCCTCGAGCCGCCACACCACACTGTCCGCGTTCCGGGCAATGTGGGTGAGCACGTGCCCGACGCTCCATGCAGGCAACTGGCTCGGAGAGCGCGCCGTCGCGTCGTCAAGACCGAGGATCGCCTCGTCGAGCGCGGCCTGAGCGGCC
Organism: uncultured Acidimicrobiaceae bacterium; assembly: GCA_963777485.1. Taxonomy (GTDB): domain Bacteria; phylum Actinomycetota; class Acidimicrobiia; order Acidimicrobiales; family RAAP-2; genus Bog-473. The sequence continues at coordinate 1,269,033 of CAVZQP010000002.1, forward strand.
AGGCACCCGCCGATCCACTCCCGCGGTGGACCGGCACCGGTGCCGTCGCGGGTGCTGGCCCCGCCGCCCGTCACTTCGCAGGTATCGAAGACTGGCCGTCGAGCATGTCGGCCATCACGGCGCGGATGAACTCGTCGGCCTCGTCGGTCATGCCGCCGGCCACCCCGCCGTAGATCGCCCCCGATCTCGGCGCATCGGCGGCGTGCTCCTTCGCGTACGCCACCGCGTCGGTCAGGTCGGCAGTGAACTCGTCGACCACGCCGCCCTGGGTCTGGGGCCGGGTCACCGCCATGTGCAGGGCGTTGGGGTATTGCTGGCCGTTGAAGCGCCAGCCGCGCAGCCGCATGAAGTCGTTCACGTGGTAGATGTCGAACACGTCCGAGGTGAATGAGAAGAGGAACGTCGGCTTGCCCACCAGGCGGAGCTCGGGGTGCGAGCGCACCGCGTCCTGCATGGCGAAGGCCGTCTCGAAGATCTGCCGCGCGTAGCCCAGGTAACCGGCGTGGCCGAGCTGCACCATCGACGCCCACGTCGCCGCGATCAGGCCACCCGAGCGTGAGCCCTCCATGCCGGGCGAGGTGTACTTCCCGCCGCTCCAGTCCGTCAGGTAGAAGTACTGCGCGTTGCGCAAGGCCTTGGTGCGGAAGCTGCAGACCGACGAGCCCTTGAACGCGTAGCCGTACTTGTGCGTGTCGGCCGACATCGACGTGACGCCGGGCAGGGAGTAGTCGAAGACCGGGATGTCGTAGCCGAGCTCGCGGCCGAACGGCAGGATGAAGCCGCCCAGGCAGGCGTCGACGTGCAGGCCGATCCCTTTCTCCAGCGCCAGCTCGGAGAGATCCGCGATGGGGTCGACGGTGCCGTAGCCGTAGTTGCAGGCCGACCCGATCATGGCGACCGTCCCCTCGTCGATGTGGTCACGCACCCAGTCCACGTCCACCTGTGTCGTGACCGGGTCGACCGGGGCGCGCCGCAGCTCGACCCCGAAGAGGTGGCAGGCCTTGTCGAACGCGGGGTGCGCCGTCTCCGGCTTGATCACGTTGGGCCGGGTTACGCCCCTCGTCTGGGCCGCATGTTCGCGGTAGGCGAGGATCGCATGCAGGATGCTGCCGGTTCCTCCCGTCGTGACGAGGCCGCACGGCTCGTCGCCGGTCGCAGCCGCCGCGTCGCCCGAGAAGAGACCGAGGGTCATGGCGATGATCTCGGCCTCGAACTTCGTCGCGCTCGGGCACATGTCGCGCTGGAGGACGTTGACGTGCGCGAACAGCCCGAAGGCCTCATTCATGAACGTGTAGTGGTCGTGGTCACCGCAGTACATGGTGCCCGAGCACTTGCCGGTCTCCCAGAAGGCGTCCTCCTCCGTCGCCATGGTGTGGAGCTGGGCCAGCACGTCCTGGCGGCTCGTGCCCTCTTCGGGCAGGGACCGGTGGATAGCAAAGCGGTCGGCGTAGGGGTAGTCGCTCATGGTGTCGGGGCCTCCTTGAGCCCCTGGGCCGGCCGCGGCCTCCAGCGGACGGGCGACACGGCTCGAGTCCGAGACTATTCAATTGGTATCGGTCGCACGGCACGCCAGCTGGGAGAAGATGTCGCGGTGGGTCCGCCCCCGGTGTTCACCTCGCTGCACGGTTACCAACGCGCCTGGGTCAGCGCGGACGCCGTCGCGGGCCTGACGCTGCTGGCCATAGCCCTGCCCGAGCAGCTGGCGACGTCGCGCCTCGCCGGCATGCCGCCGATCACCGGCTTCTACGCGTTCATCGCCGGCACCGTGCTGTTCGCCCTGCTGGGTTCCAACCGCCAGATGTCAGTGGGCGCCGACTCGACGATCGCCCCCCTCTTCGCCGCCGGGGTCATCAGTCTCGCCGTGCTGGGATCACCGCACTACGTCGAGTTGGTGAGCATCCTGGCCGTGATGGTCGGGGTGATGGTGATGCTCGTGGGCCTCCTGCGGCTCGGGTGGATCGCCGAGTTCCTCTCCACCCCTATCACGACCGGCTTCCTCTCGGGTGTGGCCTTGATCATCGTCATCCACCAGCTGCCGGACTTCCTCGGCCTCCCGCCGGACACCGGCTCGGACCGGCACCGGTTCCTCTACGTCCTCAACCATCTCTCCGAGGTCCAGGCGGGCGCGCTCGTCATGGGGCTCGGCGTCCTGGTCGTCATGATCGTCTGCGCCCGCATCAACCGCCGTATCCCTGGTGCTCTCATCGCGCTCGTCGGCTCCATCCTCCTGGTCAATGCGTTCGACCTGCAGGCACACGGGGTCCCCGTTCTGGGTACCGTCCACAGCGGCGCGCCGCACTTCGGCCTCACTGGGCTGTCGTGGACCACGATGGGCAATCTCGCCCCCCTGGCCGCCGTCGTCGCGCTCGTCGTGGTGACGCAGAGTGCCGCGACGACACGCGCGTTCGCCGAGCAGGGGGGCTACGACGTCGACGCGGGCCGCGACTTCCTCGCCGTCGGGGCCGGCAGCGTCCTCTCGGGACTGGTCGGCTCTTTCCCGGTGGACGCCAGCCCGCCCCGGACGGACGCGTTCGTGAACGCGGGGGCCCGCACGCAGGCGGGTGCCCTCGGCGCGGCCGCCATGGTGCTCGTCTTCATTCCCTTCGCGAACGTGCTCAAGGACGTCCCACTCTCCATGTTGGCCGCCGTCCTCATCTACATCGCGGCCCGCCTGTTCAAGTGGCGGGAACTTCGCTCCATCGCCCGCTTCGACTCGTTGGAGTTCGGCCTCGCGGCTGTCACGCTGCTGGTCGTCGTCCTGGTCGGCGTGGAGCAGGGCATCGCCGTCGCCGTCGGGTTGGCGATCCTCGATCGGATCCGGCTGACGGCGCGGCCCCAGGTGCACCGGATGGGACACGTCCCGGGAACGACCAGCTGGACGCCCCTGTCCGTCGACGTACAGGCCGTACGGGAACCCGGCGTGGTCGTGGTCCTCTTCGCCACGCCGCTCTGGTTCGCCAACGCGGTCCACTTCAGAGAAGAGGTCGACCATGCCCTTGCAGAGTCCGGTCCGGCGACGCGGGTGCTCGTCCTCGACACGATCGGCATGTCGGATCTCGACTTCACCGGGGCGCGCTCGCTGGGGCAGCTGCTGGACCGGTGCGAACGAGAGCACATCGACTTCGCCATCGCCCGCGCCGGCGACCACGTCCGCCGCAGCCTCGAGCGCAGCGGGTTGATGCAGCGCATCGGACCCGACCACTGCTTCTCGACGGTCGACGCCGCGGTCACCGCCCTCGCCGGCGGGCCATCACCGGGCGCCCGAGGGTCCTAGGGGCCAGAGCAGGCGTTGATCGTGGTGTTCGCCCCGGTGCTCAGCGTCTCGCCCTGCTCGGGGAAGTACCACTTGACCTGCTGGTAGGCCGCACCACCGCCACACGTGCCGAGGTCGGACGCGACGACGGTCGCGCGCTCCTGCACGCCCTGGGCGGCCGACTGATTCGGCCCGACATAGGTGCTCGTGCCGGTCCCCGTCGCGGTGTCCCCGCCCCAGGACTGCCACGTGATCCCGGTCAGCATGCCCGTCGGGTCTCCCCCGAGCGAGATCTCCACCGGCTTCACCTGCCCGAAGCCGACCGCCGCCGTGCCCCACGCGGCGGCCGCGCCGAGTGTCGGGGAAGTGGCTGTCGCCCCACCGCCGTGCCCGCCGGTCGTCGTCGAGGTCGACGTGGACCCGACCGTCGAACCCGGCGTCGAGGTGGACGCGTGCACACGTGCGGTGGTGGTGGTCGTGCCGTTCTGCGCCGACGGAGACGAAGTGTTGGAGCACGCCGACGCGAGCACCGCAACTCCGACGAACCCTGCCGTCCGCACCAGCACCCGCATGTGCCTCACGCCGTCCCGACCCGGCGCAACTCCGCCCGCACCGGCCGGTGGTCCGAACCCCCGTCCGGCAGGACGTCGCCACGTACCGGTTGCAGCGCACCGCGCACGAGGATGTGGTCGATCTGGGAGTGCGGGCGCCAGGCGGGCCAGGTCCGCCCGACGACGGCGCGGCGCCAGCCCGGCATGAAAAGGGTCACCACGAGGGGTCCCCAGGTGTTCATGTCCCCGAGCAGCACGGCGTCGGCGCGCGCGCCCGTACGGAGGAGATCGCGCAGCTCGGCCCAATTGCGGTGCGATCCGAGGTGGAGGTGCGACATGTGCGTCCCGGCAACCGAGATGGGATGTCCGTCGACCTCCAGGTCCACCACCACCGCCGCCCGGTGCACGGCGTCGCCGTGCAACACGCTCATCGGGAGCACCCGTGAGCTCTGGATCGGCAGGTCCGGCCGCACCAGCACCGCCACACCCCAGCGGCCCGGCTCTGCCTCCTGCCACCGGGTCAACGCCTGCACCTTGGCCGGCTGCGGACGGACACCGTCCATGAAGAGCGCCCTGTTCGAGGCCGTCCATGCCGGCTGTTTGATCCACGACGAGTCCGCATCTCCCTGTGGCCGGACCCGGCGCCCTTCGCCGAGGGTGTGCGCCACGATCTGGTACCCGAGATGCGCAGCCACCTTCTCGGCCTGACCATCGTTCTCGCCCGCAACCGTCCATGACTCCTCGAGCACGATCACGTCCGAATCGAACGAGGCGATCACCTCGATGTAGTCGTACGGCCGGCCCCAGCCGTCCATCCCGCAGTGCATGTTGTAGTTGGTAACGGTCAGCACGATCGATCGGCGGAGACGATAGGCCGGAATCGCCGGTTACCATCACACGGCGTGGCCGCCGGGGACGCCGACACCGACGACGGCGACGCCCATCCGGTGCTGGCCGAGCGGCTACGCCCGTTCACCACGACGATCTTCGCCACGATGTCGGAGTTGGCGACAGCGACGAACTCCGTCAATCTCGGCCAGGGCTTCCCCGACACCGACGGGCCGGCCGAGCTCAAGGAGATCGCGGCGGAGGCCATCCGCCACGGCGACAATCAGTACCCGCCGAGCGCGGGCATTCCCGAGCTGCGCCACGCCGTCGCCGCGCACCAGCGCGCCTGGTATGAACTCGACCTCGATCCCGATTCCGAGGTCCTCGTCACCGTCGGCGCCACCGAGGCCATCGCCGCCACGCTCCTGGCACTCTGCGAGCCCGGCGACGAAGTCGTGATGTTCGAGCCGTCCTACGACTCCTACGCCGCCTGCGCCTCGATGGCCGGCGCCGTTCCCCGCCTCGTCCGCCTCCACCCGCCCGACTGGAGCTTCGACCCGGACGAGCTCGCCGCGGCAGCCGCTCGCCCCCGCGCCCGCATCCTCCTCCTCAACACTCCGCACAACCCGACCGGCAAGGTGTTCTCGGCCGATGAATTGGGGCAGGCGGCCGCCCTGTGCCGGGCCCACGACCTCCTGGCGGTGACCGACGAGGTCTACGAGCACCTCGTCTTCGACGGCACCCACATCCCACTGGCGACATTGCCCGGCATGCGCGGGCGCACCCTGACCATCTCCTCTGGTGGCAAGACGTTCTCGTTCACCGGCTGGAAGGTCGGGTGGGTCAGCGGCCCGGGCCCACTGGTGGCCGCCGTGCGCGCCGCCAAGCAGTTCCTCACCTACACAAGCCCCGCCCCGTTGCAGCTCGCCATCGCGCACGGCCTTGGCCTCCCACCCGCCCGGATCGCCAGTCTCGCCACCGAGCTCGCAGCCAAGCGCGACGTGCTCTGCGACGGCCTGGCCGGCCTGGGCTACACCGTCTACCGGCCCTCGGCGACGTACTTCGCCACGACCGACATCTCCGCCATCGCCCCCGGCCTCAGCGCCCAGGACTTCTGTCTGGGGCTGCCCGGCCGCTGCGGCGTCGTAGCCATCCCGAGCTCGGTCTTCTACGACCCGGCGGACCCGGACGCCGGCCGCTCGCTCGTCCGTTGGGCTTTCTGCAAGCAGGAGGCCGTGCTGCACGATGCAATTGCCCGCTTAGCATCGTGGGAACCATGACCATTCCTCTGGCCTGGGTCGACGCCTTCAGCGACGCGCCGTTTGGGGGCAACCCGGCGGGTGTTTGCCTGCTCGATGAGCCCCTCGACGAGGCGCGCATGCAGTCGATCGCATTCGAGCTCGGCATCGCGGAGACGGCCTTCCTCGTTCCCGGCGACGACCCCACGACCTTCGGCCTGCGGTGGTTCTCGCCGGCGACCGAGATCGACCTGTGCGGTCACGCCACGCTGGCCTCGGCCCACGCGCTCCGCCAGTGGGGGACCGTCGACGGGACGGCACCGCTGACCTTCCACACCAAGAGCGGTCCTTTGCACGCCGGCTTCGACGACGACCGCGTGATCCTCGACTTCCCGGCCGACCCCATCGCTGCGGCACCAATGCCCGAGTGCCTGCAGGCAGAGTGGCCGGGTGCGGTTGAGCACAGCGGGCGCACCTCCTTCTTCACGTTCGTCGCGCTCTCCTCGGCCGAAGGAGTGCGCGGCTACGAGCCCGACCTCGACGCCATCGCCGCCTCGGGGGACAAGGCGCTGCTGCTCACCGCTGCGGCGGAGCCCGCCTCGGGGGCGGACTACGTGCTGCGGGTCTTCGGCCCGAACGTCGGCATCCCCGAGGACCCGGCAACGGGCTCGGCCCAGTGCTCGGCCGGTCCGTATTGGGCGTCCGAGCTGGGCCGCAGCGACCTGGTGGTGCGGCAGCTCTCCCAGCGCGGCGCCACGCTCTACGTGCGGCCCCAGGGCGAGCGGGTCCGGATCGGCGGCCACGCGACCACGGTGCTCACGGGTCACCTGTGCTAACCAGTGCGATCATGGACGCCACCGCGGCGGACCTGCGGGCACTCGTCGAAGGCCATGAGCCGGCGTCGCTACGGGAGGCCGCGGCCAAGTTGCGCTTCCTCGAGGAACTGTCCGGACTGTCGGCACCGTGCGACGAACACGCCCACCCGACCCACGTCACCGCCTCGGGCATCGTGGTCGGACGTCGGGGCACGGTGCTGCACCTCCACAAGCGCCTCGGCATCTGGATGCAACCGGGTGGCCACATCGACGCGGGCGAGACCCCCGATGTCGCCGCCCGTCGCGAGGCGACCGAAGAGCTCGGCCTGGACGTCGAACACCTGGCGTCCGGCCCGTGCCTCATCAACGTCGACGTGCACGAGGCGGCCCTCGGGCATACACACCTCGATCTTCGCTACCTCTTGATCGCCGGCGACGACGACCCGCACCCACCGCCCGACGAGAGCCCCGACGCCCGCTGGTACACCTGGGACGAAGCGATGGCCATGGCCGACGCAGCGTTGATTGACGCCTTGCCGTTGGCTCGTACCACCTACGAAGCCGCCGAGGGCGCCAGCCCAGGCCGGGGTGTGTCGTGAGCGACACGTTCACGCACCTGCTCGCGGTGCAGGACCTCGACACCTCGATTACCCAGATGGAGCACCGTCGGAGCGCGCTCGCCGAGACGTCCGGCCTCGTCGCGGCCGAGTCCGAGCTGGCCACTCTCGGGGCCGGGCAAGCCGATGCCGCCGGCCGACGTGCCACATTGACGGCGACGCAGAACAGCCTCGAGGAACAGATCGCCGGCATCACGGAGCGACGCGACCTCGTCGAGAAACGCCTTTACGCCGCCACCAGTTCGTCAGCACGCGACCTGCAGGCGATGAACGAAGAGGTCAAGCACCTGACCGACCGCCGAGCCCAACTCGAGGAGCTCGAGTTGGTGGCGATGCTCGAAGCGGATCCCATCGACGCGGAGCTCGCCGCGCTGCGTGAACGGATGGCTCCGCTCGAAGTGAGGGTGAAGGAATTGCGGGAAGAGGTCGAGCAGGAACGCCTCGAGATCGATGCAGCCATCGCCTCCGCAGCCGGGACGCGTGCTGCCGAGGCTGCCCAGCTGCCGTCCGCGCTCTCCGACCGGTACGAAACCCTGCGCACCAGATTGAAGGGGACGGGTGCGGCGCGGCTGATCGGGAGCCACTGTGACGGGTGTCACCTCGAGCTTCCCTCCATGGAGGTCGAGCGCATTCGTGCGCTGCCTCCAGGAGAGGTCGCAACGTGCGAACAGTGCGGGCGCATCCTGATCCCGACGTGAGGGGCGACCGCACCCGGTGCTGATCCTGGTCCGCCACGGCGAGTCGGTGGCCAACGCGCAAGGCTTGCTGCTGGGACGCACCGATGCGGAACTGACCGAGACCGGCCGGGACCAGGCGGCCGCAGTGCCCACGCTCCTGGAGCGTCCCGTCGTGGAACTGCGTTCGAGCCCGCTCTGCCGCGCCGTTGACACCGCCGAATTGCTCCGGCTCGACCTGCCGGTCGTCGTCGACGAACGGTGGATCGAGGTCGACTATGGCGAGATGGAGTGCCAGCCGCTGGGCGACATCCCGGCCGACGTGTGGCAGAGGTGGCAGCGCGACCGCGACTTCCGCCCGGTGGACGGCGAGTCGCTGACAGAAGTGGACGTGCGGATCGCCGCCGCCTGCGAAGAGCTGTTCGCGTCCGACGGGAGCGGCGCACGGCGCCGCGACGGCGATGTCGTGATCGTCAGCCATGTGACCCCGATCAAGGCAGCGGTGGCCTGGGCGCTCGGGACGCCCGACCTGTACTGGCGGCTCTACCTGCGGACGGCATCGGTCACACGGATCAGCTGGAACCGCGACGCGCCCATCCTGCACGGGTTCAACGAGGTGGCGTTGGCGCCCGAACGGAGCGGGACGCCACAATCTCGCCGTGCCTGAGAGCCCCGACGCCGCATCGACCGTTGCCTCCTTGCGCCCGCAAGAGGGTGACGAGGAGCAGCCGGTCCACCGCCGCACCATCGAGGTCGAGGTGTTCGTGCGGGGCGATCACCTGGTCGTCATCGGGACCCTGGCCGACGTGCGGCCCTGGGCCACCGGCGAGTTCGGCCCGCGTGAGCTGCATCGCATGGAGTTGGCGATCGTTGTCCGCCGCGCCGACATGACGATCACCGACGCGGTGGCCGACATGAAGACGTTCCCGCATGCCGAGTGCACGGTCATCGAGCCGAAGTTCTCGGAGTTGATCGGCCTGTCGGTGGCGCGGGGGTACACGGCGGCCGTGCAGGAGCGCTTCGGTCGTGAACGCGGCTGCAGCCACCTCGAGTTCCTGGCCCGGGCCATCGGGCCCGCGGTCGTCCAGTCGGTGACGTCGGCGGCGGCCCAGCAGTTCGAGGAGGGCGGCGCGTACCCCGACGGCGGCCGCGCCCTCAGCTTCTTGGCCAACACATGTCATGTGTTCATCGAGAACGGGCCCGGATCACAGAAGATCGACGCCGGCTGGCGACCTGGGATGTTCGGGCTCTATCCGGCGCCGACGGTCGTCGAGATCCGTCGCCGTATCGCAGAAGAAGACACCGGGGACCCGGCCTCCAGCCCCACGCGCTAGCCGGTCAGGGCAATGTCAGGCGGGCCCACCCGTCAGGAGACGGCGACAGCAGCTACGCCGGCGTGAGCACTGCGCCGGGCGCGGGCTGCGGGCGCACACAGCGCATCGAGCATGCGCGTCATGACACGACGCGCGCCACGCGTCTGCAGCAGGGAGCTGCTGCGCAGCCGTTCCCAGGCCTCCCAGGACGTGGCCACGTCCATGGCTTCGAGGAGTTCGAGGCGGGAGGTCGCGCTGAGGGCCGCCAGCTCCGGTTCGAACGTCTCCTTCAGGTCCTCGAGCATCAGCGCGTCGGCGGCGGCGATCGTGACGGTCACCCCCTTCGACGAGGGGATCCGGCGCACGAGAGAACGGCGGATCGCCGACACCTCTTCGTACAGCGCGGCGCGGTGCGCGATCGTGCGCTCGACGCGCGTGGCCAGCGCGAGCTTGGACGAGATGCAGGGCATTTCCGACCACTGGCGCCGCAGCTGCAACGCTGCGACGTAGTGGTAGAGGTCGTCCATCTCGGTGAAGTGATGGAACACCAGGCGCAACGACACGCCAGCCCGCTGGGCGACCGCCCGCGCCGTGGGCTCCTGATCACCCTCGCGCAACAGCTCCATGAGGGCTTCGGCCACGTTGCGCCTCGTCCGCTGCCCCCGGGCCACCCGTCCGTCCGTCGCGGTCGACTCGGGGGCGTTGTCGGCGTCGAGCTCGGCCACGGCGAACTCAGGTGGCAAGAGATCCGGTAAGGGTTTTCCGATCTTCATGTCTCCACCGTCTGTCCGCTCGTCGCCAGATTCGAGCTCGGAGCCACCGAGTCCACGTTCCTGTTACAGAGAGAATCAAACGGTCGCTTGATACTTGCGCCGAGAGCGGGGACCCCCCGAAGGGCCCTTCACCAGGGACGCAACCGCCGGCTCCGAGATTCACAGGTTCACATGCCACAATCCCCGTGTCAAAAGGTAATTTCGGGGCGGGCTGCAAGCTGCTAGGCATCGGGCCAGCAAGCCGACATGGGGGGATGTAGATGGCGCTGCGGGCCAGCTCAGTTCGGATGGTGGTCGGGTTGTCGGCCGCGCTGGTCGCCCTGGCCCTCGCCGGCTGGGCCTTGGCGGACGGATCGAGGAGTGGCTCTACCGTCCTGCTCGTCGGCACCTACCACGGCAAGACAGGGCAGTACGCCTCCATCCAGGCAGCGGTTGATGCGGCCCAGCCGGGGGACTGGATCCTCGTCGCTCCGGGCGACTACCACGAGGCCGACGACGCCCACGTCGCCTCCGCCGCGCAGCTGTCGAGCGGCGATCACGGCGGGGTGGTCGTGACCACCCCGGACATCCACATCCGCGGCTTGAACCGCAATACGGTCGTCGTCGACGGAACCAAGGCGGGCTCGTCGACGTGCAGTGCCGCACCGCAGGACCAGAACCTCGGCCCGGTTGTCGGCGGCAAGGCCCAGGGCCGCAACGGCATCGTCGTGTGGAAGGCGGACAACGTCAGCATCGAGAATCTCACGGTGTGCAACTTCGGGGGCGGACCGGGCGACTCGGGCAACGAGGTCTGGTGGAACGGAGGCGACGGCTCGGGCAAGGTCGGCCTCACCGGCTACACCGGCAGGTTTCTGACCGGGACGACCAGCTTCTTCGGCACCGAGAGCACGTCGGCGGGGTATGGCATCTTCTCGTCCAACGCACAGGGGCCGGGGCGTTGGGACCAGATCTATGGCAGCAACATGAGCGACTCTGGCATGTACGTCGGCGCCTGCCTCCAGGTGTGCGACGTCACCATCGACCACGCGTGGATGGAGAACAACGCCCTCGGTTACTCCGGAACCAACTCGGGCGGATCCGTCGTCATCGAGAACTCGCAGTTCGACAACAACGAGGATGGCGTGGACACCAACAGCCAGATTGGCGGTGACCCACCGCCGCCGCAGAACGGCGCGTGCCCAAATGGAGGAACGAGCCCGATCACGCACACCCATTCGTGTTGGGTGTTCATCCACAACAACGTGCACGACAACAACAACCCCGACGTGCCCCAGGCCGGCACCGCGGCCGCAGGCCCGATCGGGACAGGCATGACACTGTCGGGTGGGCGCAACGACACCGTGATGGACAACACGTTCGCCAACAACGGCGCCTGGGGGACGCTGTTCATCCCCTACCCGGACTCGGGCACACCGTCGCTCCACCAAAAATGCGGCAACTACGGTGGCTTCCAGATGAGCGGCCTCGGATGCGTCTTCGAGGATATGAACGACAGGCTGGCCGGCAACACCTACGTCCACGACGGCTTCTTCGGGAATCCCACGAACGCAGACTTCGGCCAGATCGTCCTCCACGCCGGCCTGCCCTCCAATTGCTATGCCGTCAACAACGCGCCACATGGCGCCGCGCCGCCCGGCCTGGAGGTTCTGCAACCCACCTGTGGTGTGCCGTCCAAGACCACGAACCTCGACGGCGCGCTCGTCACCCAGGTCGAGTGCGACTCCGGCTTGGCGTCCTGCCCGGCGGGGACGCAGTACCCGGCCAAGTCGGGTGTGCAACTCGAGGCGTTGCCGCGTGGGCTGCCGACGATGGCCGACCCGTGTGCCGGCGTGCCGTCCAACGCGTGGTGCACCTCCGGCTCGGCGGTCGGAACCACGACGCGGCACGGTGGGAACGGTCGTCATGCTGCGGTCGCACCGATTGCGGCCGGCGTGGCCTATCGGAGGGCCTCGCCGTAATCGTCAGTCGGGAGCGGGAGAGGACACGCGCCCAGCTTCCAGGGTCAGCGTTTCCTCGCACCGAGCCGCCTCGCCGGCCCGATGAGTGATCAGCAGGACGCTGCGTTCACCCGCTGCGGCGAACACCCCGTCGACCAGTTGTTCGGCCAGGGCGGTATCGAGCCCGCTGGTCGGCTCGTCGAGGATCAGCAGGGGCCCGGGGGCGAGCAGGGCGCGGGCAACGGCGAGACGCCGCCGTTCACCCCCCGATATGGACACGCCGTCCTCGCCGACCGGGGTGTCGAGGCCCTCGGGCAATGTCGACACCCACTCGGCCAGCCGGGTGGCGCTGAGCGCGGCCTCGATCTCCGCGTCGGTTGCGTCGGGCCGGCCCAAGGTGATGTTGGAGCGCACCGTGCCGGCGAAGAGCTGGGCGCGCTGGTCGGCAAGCGCCATCGCCCCGCGGACGTCGGCCTGGGTGCAGCGCGTGACATCTGTCCCACTGAGTGAAAGCGAGCCCGACTCGAGCGGCCAATACCGCAAGAGCGCGTTGACGAGGCTCGACTTGCCGGCGCCGCTCGAACCGGTAACCGCTACCCGGCCACCCGGTGCCAGGCGCAAGCTGACCCCGTCGAGGGCGCGCGGCAGGCCCGGTCCGTACCGGAGCGCGGCATCGTCGAACCGCACCTCGGGCACACCGGCACCGATCCGTTCTGCTTCCGCCGGGTCGCGCACGGGTACGGGGACGGCGTCGAGGGCGTAGAGGCGGTCGGCCGCGGCCCGCACCGAGAGTGCCCGTCCCATTGCGAGCGGGACGCCGGGAACGGTCTCGAACGTCGCCAGAGCAGCAAGTGGGAGCACCGCCACCATCACCTGGCCGATGCGGTGGTCGTGCACGGCGGCGACGCCGAGGGCCAGCACGGTGGTCACCGCGACCGCGAGGCACACCTGGATCACGAGGGCGGAAGCGGCGGCGATGCGGGCATGGTGGCGCTCGAGGGTGTCGGCGCGGGCCCCCAACGCCTCGATCTTCTCCAATGCGGCGCCGTCGGCCCCGAAGGCCATCAGCTCGGAGGCACCCTCGAGTGCGTCGACCACCTGGGCCGACAACAAGCCGGCGAGCTCGGCGATCTCGTCGTCGCCGCTGCGCCGCCACGTGAGCAGGACGGGCAGGAGAAAGGCGACGGCAAGCGAGATGCCGAGGCCCAACGCGGCCCAGGGGAGGATGAGCCCGACCGCGACGGTGCCGAGGACGGCGGCGCCGACCGCGACGGTGACCGGCAGCAGTGTGCGGAGATAGAGGTCCTGCAACGCATCGACGTCGTCGATGGCGCGAGCGAGGAGATCGCCGCTCCGCCACCCACTCAAGGCGGCGGGCACACGTGGAGACAGCCGGTCGTAGAGCCAGACGCGCCATCCGGTGAGCGCGCGGAGGGCGGCGTCGTGGCCGACGAGGCGTTCGGCGTACCGCAACGGCCCCCGTAGGAACGCCAGCACTTCCACCGCGGCCAGGAGGCCAACGATGGAGTCAAGTCCGGGGCGCAGAGCGGCCCGGCCAACGAGGTAGCCCGACCCGGCAAGAAGGCCGATGGTGGCGGCGGCCGAGGCCAGACCCAAGAGCCCGGCGCCCGCAAGCCGGCCGTAAGGGGTGCCGGGTTCGGCGAAGACGCGGTGGAGCGAACCCCGGTGTGGGCTCATGACACCGCCATCGGCTGGGCCGCGCTGAGCGCGACGACGGCATCGAAGCGCGGCAGCAACGTGGCCTCGTGCGCGGCGACGACGACGGAGCGCCCGGCCAACCAAGGCTCGAGGGCAGGGGCGATCCGCGCGACGGTCGGCGGGTCGAGCGAGGCGGTGGGCTCGTCGAGCAGCAGCACGGGAGCGGGCCGCAACAGGGCCCGGGCCAACGCAACTCGTTGGCGTTCCCCGGCGCTCAGGGTCAGCCCGTCGTGGCCGACAGTGGTGTCCAGTCCGTCGGGCAGGCCCGCCATGAGGTCGCCCAGTCCGACGGCGTCGAGCACGGCGCGCAGCTGGTCATCGCCCGCTTCGGGTGCGCCGAGTCGCAGGTTCGCTCCCAATGTCGCGTTGAAGAGGTGTGGCCGCTGGGGCAGCCAGGAAAATTGGTCCCGCCAGGCCGGGTCTGCGCCCGCGATCCGGTCACCCACGGCGACCGTCCCCGCACTGGGCGTTACGAACCCGAGGAGCGCGGCGAGCACGGTCGACTTGCCCGAACCCGAAGGCCCAGTGAGCGCCAGCCGCGTGCCCGACGGCACGCGCATGGAGAAAGAGACCAGGGCCGGCCGGCTCCGATGTTCGTATTCGACGACGAGCCCCGCGACGTCGAGCATCCCGGGCGACGACGAGCGCGACGGGGAGTGGTCCACCCGAGCCGCTGCAGCCGGCGTATCGAGCACCTCGAGCACGCGGTCGGCTGCGGCCTGCCCCTCCGTACTGGCGTGGAACTCCGCGCCGGCGCGTCGGAGGGGGATGAAGATCTCGGGTACCACGAGCAGTACCGCCATCGCCGTCTGCAGGCCGAGCTGTCCCCATAGAAGACGCAGCCCGAGGACCATGGCGACGAAGCCGACGCCGAACCCGGCGATCATGTCCATGGAGAGGGCGGACAGGAACGCGATGCGCAGCGTCCGCATCGTGGCGGAGCGGACGCCGTCGTTCGCGGCCTCCACCTCGCGGCGACCTTGCGACTCCCGTCCGAACGCCCGCAAGGTGGGGAGCCCTTCGACCAATTGCAGGAACCGCCCGGCGAGCGACGAGAGCCGGCGCCACTGGCGCTCGGCCCGTCGTGTCGCCTCGCGCCCGAAATAGATCATCGTGATCGGTACTGCGACCACGAGCGCAATGACCACAACGAGGGACAGCCAGTCTTGTGTGGCCACCCAGGCCAACAAGAGGAAAGGAATGACCGCGGCCGCCGCCGCCTGCGGCAGGTAGCGGAAGTAGTAGGCATGGAGCGAACGCATGCCGCGCGTGGCGGTGAGCGACAGCTCGCCGGTGCGTTCGCCGGCGAGCCATGCCGGCCCCAGGTCGAGGGTGTGCCGCAGCAGATCCCGCCGAAGCCGGCCGACGACGCGATCGGCGGCGCCCAAGGCGGAAAAGTCGGCCGCCGCATGCAGGAGTGCACGGACCATCAAGGCGAGCCCGACCACGACGAGCGCGCCCGTGACCGCGCTCAGCGGCGCGTGGTGGAGCAGCGAGCGGTCGACGACGTGAGCCAATGCCACCGCTTGGACGACGATGGCCGCCGCGCTCAAGGCCGCGAGGAAGACTGCAACGCCGGCCACTCGCCGGAGGCCCGGCACCCGCGCCGCAAGGGCCGGGTCGACCAGTCGGGGCGGGCCCGGTCGTGAGGGCGTCGCGTTCAGAGTCGAAATGTCGTGTCCTTCACCATGACCGTCCTACCCGCGAGGCCCTCTGCGGCGGCGAGGCGGGCGGTCTGTGCATCTTCGCAGGTGGCCGCCGTGCGGACCCCATCGGGCAGGTCGGCGATGACCGCTGTGCGCACGGGTTCGAACCCGTCGGCGCCGCCGTAGGTGACCGTGAAGCTGGCCACGGTGGCACCCGTCCCGCTCGCCGGCGGTTCGTCCGCGACCGGCAGGACCTCGGTGGCCGCCAGCGCCTCCACCGCCATGTCGGCCAGAAGCGTGGCCTTGCGGGGCGGCGATGCCGACCACACCGCCAGCCCTGGCTTGGACAACATTCCCGAGACTGTCGTCACGAGTCCGAGCTCCTCTGGTTCGTCACGCAGCCGGCGGCCCAAAGTAACAAGCGACTGCAAGACGTAGTGGTTGAACGGCCCACCCGAGAAAGCCATACCGCCGGTGAGCGTCGGTGTTCCGAAGGGATCCAAACTCAGCTCTCGCTGTTGCACGCGGACCGCCGCGGGGAAGCACGAGTAGACCTCGGCCAAGTGCAGCTCGCGCAGTGCCACGCCGAGATGGGACTCGGCCGCCTGGCCCAGCACGCCCATCGCCGGCCAAGCGTGCAGGCGCCTGCGCGCGGTGAGCGTCACCGCCTCAGAGCAGTGCAGGGCGACATGGGGGAACAGCCAACGGTCCCGCGGGACCCCCATCTGAGCAGCGACCTCCACGGAGCTGATCAATAACGCCGAGGATTGGTCCACCGTCCACTGTGTCGAGTGCCGCAGGTTGTAGGGGTAGGCGAGCGGCCTGTTGCCCGGCCCAGGCGTTGCGATCTCGAGTGCGCTCCGAGGCGCACCGAAGGCCGCGTCGGGGTTGCGGGTCGCCACCTCGTTGAAGCGGCTCCAGAGGCCAGCGATCTGCTCACGCTGGGTATGGCTCGACAGTCCCTCGGCAGCGGCCAGTGCGTTCTCGATCAACGCGTACTCCTGGATGACGGGCCACGCCAGCCCAGCGGCGATCTCGATCGGTGCAATGAAGTCAGGCGGTCGCTTCAGTACTTCGTCGGGGGGCCCGGGCTCGTCGTCCTCTTCCACCCCACCCTTTCGTCCCCAGGCGCGCGCCTCGGCGCCGACCACAACGACGGCGTTGCACTCGCCTGCGGCCACTGTGGCCAGCGCGTAGTTGATGACCTCTTGTTGTGACACGCCGACTTCGGCCAGAACGGTCCGGGCATTGGCGGCACCGATCCGGCGCGCCACGCTCCGCCCAGGATCCGTGAGCCGCCACGATCCCTGCGTGTACACGATGCGGTCGATCGATCCCAAGAGCTCCGGTTCGCCGGAGTCGATGGCAGCCCGGCGCACCGCCTCGGTCATGAGCTCGGTGACCGGACCGGGTTCGTTTGTCGCGCCCAGACCCACCAGGACGGGTTGGCGCGGGTCGATCGGATGGTCGGGTTGCGTCACGGCGGGCGATGCTACGGTCCGCGAATGGCGACGAGCGAAGTGAAGTGGCAGGACGCACTGGAGGGCTTCACCAAGGAGTCGTTCGAGGCGGACGGGAAGCGCAGAGACATCTATCGCATCGGTAGTGGGCCTGCGGTGATCGTGATCAGCGAGATCCCCGGCATCACCCCACTCGTTGCACAATTCGGGCGCCGCATCGCCGCGGCCGGCTGCACGGCGGTCCTGCCGCACCTCTTCGGTGACCCCGGCCGGCCCGCCAGCCCTGGCTACGCCATGCGGTCCATCGGTCCCGCCTGTGTCTCACGCGAGTTCGCCTGGTTCGCGCTCAAGAAGACGAGCCCGGTCACGTCGTGGCTCCGAAAGCTTGCCGCGGCCGAGCACGAGCGCTGCGGGGGTCCCGGCGTCGGCGCCATCGGCATGTGCTTCACCGGTGGGTTCGCGCTGGCGATGATGGTGGACGACATCATGCTGGCGCCGGTGCTGAGCCAGCCTTCGCTGCCGTTCCCGCTGTCGAAGAAGCGCAAAGCGGACATCGGCATATCCGACCGCGACCTGGCGAGGGTCAAGGAGCGTACGGCGGGGGGGACCTGTCTGCTGGGCCTGCGCTTCACCAACGACCCGTTCTGCTTCCCAGATCGTTTCGAGACGTTGCGCCGCGAGCTCGGTGACAAGTTCATTGCGGTAGAGATCGATTCAGCGCCGGGCAATCCGTACGGTCATCCGAAGCAAGCGCACTCCGTCGTCACGGAGCACCTGATCGACAAGGAAGGGGCGCCGACACGGGCCGCGCTCGACCAGACACTCGCCTTCTTCAGGGAGAAGCTCGGGGTGGGATCGGGGCCCGGGCCGCGACCCGCTGGGATGGAATAGGAGACCGGCAGGGCCACACTCAGCGTCCGGCGGCCAGTATCTCCTCGCACACCCGCTCACCGGAGCGCACAGCGCCGTCCATGGCGCCGAACGATGTCGTCGCAGTCTCAGTGCCGGCCCAGTGGACGCGGCCCACCGGCTCGCGCAGCAACCGTCCGTACTGGGTGAGCACACCGGGTGCGAAGTGCGCGCACGAGCAGCCGCGCGTCCAACGCTCCTCGGACCAGTTGAGCTCCATGACTTCGAGCGGCGATGCCGCCTTCGGCCCGAGGCGGGTGGTCAGCATCTTCAAGAGCACCGAGCGTCGTTCGCTCTCGGGGAGGGCCCACAACGCACGGGCCCTCGGCCCTGCCGAGTATGTGGCGATGATGCCGTGCGAATGCCCGGGCTGCGTCGTGTCGAGCGTGACTTCGATGAGGTCGTCCGTCGCGACCGTCGCTCCGGACACTCCGTCGGCCCGCCAAAACGGTTCGTCGTAGATCGCCACGGTTTTCACCTCGGTGCCTGCTGGGATCTTGTGGATCAGCAGCGCGTGATCGGCGGGCAACGCGGGCTCGAAGCGGATCCCGGCGGCCAGGGCCCGCGGGAGGGCCAGCACGACGCGGCGGGCTGTCACCGTCGCCGCATCGGACACCACCTCGACCCGGGCCTCCTGTTGGGTCACAGCCGTGACCGGCGCGCCCAGAACGACCGCATCGCCGAGCTCGTGCGCCATGGCGGTGGGGATCTGACTCACCCCGCCGTCGAACTGCGAGTCCTGGTAGCCGCCGGCGATGTTCATCAGTGACTCGACACCGCCGGCCGAGCTCACGAGCAAGAGCCAGCTGAGCATGGAGACCTCGGACAGGTCGCAGGTGAAGCACGCGCGCACCGTCGCCTCCACCAGGTCGCGGGCCAGCTTCGTCGGCACGCGCCCGGCGGTGAGCCATGCCCGCACCGACTGGGCGTCCCATTGCGCCGCTCGAGGGGCGTCCCACGGCGCGGCGGGCGAGACCTTCTTCGCCATGGAGCTCATCCGTGCGACCGCCTGCCCTGCGCTGACCAGCGCCAGCGGGCTGATCTTGGGGATGTCACCGCGGTAACGCCGGACCTTCCCCCCGGTGGCAAGCACGGCGTCACCATCGACGTACGTCTTGAACGTGGTGACGCCGGTTTCCTTGGCCAGCGCATGCAGCTGGTCGTGGTTCGGCCCGATGAAGCAGCCGCCCATGTCGACCGGCACGCCCCCGGCCGAGGTCTGGGTCCACACCCGGCCTCCCACCCGGGCCCGTGCCTCGAGCACGACCACCGACCGGCCCGCCTGGGTAAGCCGGCGGGCCGCCGTCAGCCCTGCGAGCCCCCCACCCACCACGCAGACGTCAGCTTCCAACCTGTGTTCCGGCACTTCCGCACCTCCCGACGCACAGAGAACGCTAACATGCGTGCTGCCCGCATGTAAACTAGGAGTCCATATACACCCCTACCGAGGGGTCCCAAGGCGCTCCGTATACCCGCCAACGGAAAACCGCATCGCGCAGAGGATCACGATGACAATGCCCACATCCGAGAGCACCGCCACCCGCCGGCCCCGGCGGACGCAGGCCGACCGTTCGGCATCGACCACCGCGGCTCTCGTGAAGGCGGCACGGGAGCTCTTCGCCGAGCAGGGCTTCGCCGCCACCAGCCGCGATCAGATCGCCGAACGTGCTGGTGTCACGCGGGGGGCGCTCTACCACCACTTCGAGTCCAAGACGGCCGTTGCGGTGGCCGTGGTGGCCGGGCTGGAGGACGAGCTCGTCGAGCGGGTGGTCACCGCGGCAGCCGAGGCCGAGGATGTCCGGACGCAGCTGCACCTGGCCTGCCGTGCCTACATGGACGCCGCCGCCGACCCGACGATTGCCCGCATCCTTGCCGATGCCCCCGCCGTCCTCGGCGTGGCCGCGTGCCGCCAGCTCGACGCCGAATCGTGTCTGCCTCTCCTGGAGGAGGGCTTCGCCCGGGCGGCCGATCAGGGGATCGAGGTGCCGGGTGACCCCGGCGTGGCCGCCGCCCTGCTCCTGGGCTTCCTCAACGAGGCGGCCGGGCTCATTGCTGCCGCACCGTTCAACCGCGCCCGTCGCGAGGCGGTCACGGCCACCGTCGACGCGTTCTTGACCAAGCTCTTCGGCTGATCCCGAGTCCCACGACCGGGCCCATTGAGCTGCGCCAGCCGCGGTGGGAGGATGGCCGCGACCAAAGCAGGGGCATCGAGTCGAAGGAGCGCCATGTCCGACTTCGTCATGACCATCGCCGGGGAACCAGCGGCGGCCGAGACCACGTTCGGGGTGCGCAACCCTGCAACTGGCGAGGTGTTCGCGCAAGCGCCCGAGTGTTCGCGCCAGCAACTCGATGCAGCTTTCGATGCCGCGGCCAAGGCCGTCCGCGACTGGAAGGCAGACGAATCGCAGCGCCGCGCCGTGATCCAAAAGGCCGCCGAGACCCTCATGGGCTCCGGCACCGAGCTCGCTCCGGTCCTCACGGCCGAACAGGGCAAGCCGATCACCGACGCCACCATGGAGGTCATCGGCTCGGGGGTGTGGGCGCAGTACTTCGCCAACCTCGAGGTCCCGCCGCAGGTCATCCAGGACGATGATGGCGCTTACGTCGAGGTGGTCCGACGGCCACTCGGCGTCGTCGCGGCGATCACGCCGTGGAACTACCCGCTCCTGCTGTCGTTCTGGAAGATCGCGCCGGCGCTTCTCGCCGGCAATACGCTCGTGCTCAAGCCGAGCCCGTTCACTCCGCTGACCACGCTGAAGTGCGGCGAGCTCCTGCGCGAGGTGTTCCCACCCGGTGTTGTCAACATCGTCAGCGGTAGCGACGAACTCGGCGCCTGGATGACGTCGCACCCGATCCCGAGGAAGATCAGCTTTACGGGCTCGGTGGAAACCGGCAAGAAGGTCAACATGGCGGCCGCTCCGGATCTCAAGCGCGTCACCCTCGAGCTCGGCGGCAACGACCCGGCCATCGTGCTCGACGACGCCGACCCGAAGACCGTCGCCGAGGCCATTTTCAATGGCGCCTTCATGAACAACGGCCAGGTGTGCTCTGCCGTCAAGCGGGTGTACGTCCCCGAAGCCCTCTACGACGACGTCGTTGAAGGGCTGGCCGAGCAGGCTCGAGCGATCAAAGTGGGCGAGGGCAACGAAGAAGACGTGAAACTCGGGCCGATCAACAACGAACCGCAATACGAGCGGGTCAAGGAATTGGTCGCCGACGCCCTCAGCCACGGCGCCACTGCCGTGACCGGCGGGAAGGCGATGGACCGACCTGGCTACTTTTTCGAGCCGACCATCCTCGCCGGGCTCTCCGATGGCACGCGCATCGTCGACGAGGAACAGTTCGGGCCGGCCCTGCCTGTCATCTCGTACCGCGACGTCACCGATGCTGTCGACCGGGCGAACGCCACAAACTTCGGCCTGTCCGGCTCGGTTTGGGGAGCGGACGCCGACCGTGCGGCCGAGGTGGCCGGCCAACTCGAATGCGGCACGGCGTGGGTGAACACCCACTTGGCGCTCGCGCCGCACCAGCCGTTCGGCGGCTTCAAGTGGAGCGGTCTGGGCGTGGAGAACGGGCCGTGGGGTCTCGCGGAGTTCTCCGAGCTGCAGGTCATGCACCGCAAGAAGGGCTGACCGAGAGTTCAGGAGCCTTTGCGTTCTTCTGGGGCATCACGAGGGCGTCACTCGCCCGGCACCGATGAACGATTCCGGTGCCGGGCGGTGACGACCCGCCCCGACGAGGTTGGTGTCCGGGATCAGCTCGTCGTGGTGTTGAGGAGGGCCACCCGACGATGCCTGTCAGACCCGAGCGCAATTCCCCGCATTGCCGCACGTCCTGACATCAGCGTCTTGACACCTGCCCATCCTCCGTTCGCCAGGTCAGAAGTCTGCGCGTCAAACATGATGGTTCTGTAAGGGATCGGCCCTTCGGAGCAATTTCGGCACCGGGAGATGCGAGGCTTGGGGGCGTGAGCACGGAGAACGGGACGGTGATCGTCGTCGAGGACGACCCCAACATTGCCGACCTGGTCGACCTCTACCTACGGCGCGAGGGGTATCGCGTCCTGTTGGCACCTGACGGCGAGAAAGGCCTCGAGGTCTTCGGCCAGGAGGACCCCTGGATCGTCATCCTCGACGTCGGCCTTCCGGGCGCCCGAGACGGCTTTGAGGTTTGTCGCGAGATCCGCGCCCGCAGTTCGGTGCCCGTCCTCTTCCTCACCGCACGGGACGATGAGGTCGACCGCATCCTCGGGCTCGAGCTCGGCGCGGACGACTACCTCGTCAAGCCGTTCTCTCCGCGCGAGCTGGTCGCGCGGGTGCGCGCCATCCTGCGCCGCACCCGAGAAGCACCTCCGCCTCAGGAGGTCGTGAGCATCGGCACCGTCGAAGTCGATCTGCGCCGACGCGAGGCCCGCCACGACGGTGAGGTCATCGGCCTCGCCACCCGCGAATTCGACCTGCTCGCTTTCCTCGCCAACAATGCCGGCCTCGCCCTGTCGCGCCAACAGCTGCTCGACGGAGTGTGGGGCCCGGATTGGTACGGCGACGAGCGAACCGTCGACGTCCACGTGGCCCAGCTGCGAAAGAAATTCGGCCCCGACTTCCCACTCGTCACAGTGTGGGGCGTGGGCTACCGGTTCGGCTGACCATGCGACGCCGCCTGATGCTCGCCATGGTCGGACTCGTCGCCGTCGTCCTTGTGATCGCCGGAGTCGGCTCGTTGCTCCTCACCCGCAACGCCGCCCGCAATCAGGCCCAGGAGCAGCTGACACAAGAAGCGAAATCGCTCACCCAGTCCAACCTCGGCTCGCAATCGCTGTACACCCTCACCATCATCAAGAAAACCCTCACTCTCGAAAACGCCGACATCATCCGGATCACCCACTTCGGAAACATTCTGGGGACCCTCCCGTCGGACATCACCCAAGGAGACATCGACGTCGCCTCCGTGCAGAACGGCCAGACCGTCTCCGGACGGCAGGGCAACCTCGTCTACGCCGTCTCGCCGGTGTCGCTCTCCGAACAGGAGATCCAAAGACTCGAGAAGCGAGACCGTGGGATCCCCTTCGAGGGCACGTTCGCCGTCCTGCTCACCCGGAACGTCGGCGACCTCGGCCCCAGTTGGGGCTACTTCATCATCGCCGGCGGCGCCGCGCTCGTCATCGCCGCGCTCATCGCCTGGCAGATGAGCCGGCGCATGGCCCGCCCGCTCGTCGAGGCGACACAGGCGACCGGGCGCATCGCGGCGGGCGACCTGGAGAGCCGCATTCCGATCCACAAGCACGACTATCCCGAGTTCGCCTCGCTCGCCGGCTCCATCAACGACATGGCCAAGAGCCTCGAGGACAGCCGGGCACGGGAGCGCCATCTCCTCCTTGCCGTTTCGCACGACCTGCGCACGCCGCTCACCTCTATCCGCGGGTTTGCCGAGGCCATCAAGGACGGCGCCATCGACGACAGCGAGCGGGCGGCCGACGTGATCCTCGCCGAGTCCCGTCGGCTCGAACGCCTCGTGGGCGACCTCCTCGACCTGACCAAGCTCGAGGCGCACCAGATGTCCATCGCCATGCGCGCCACCGATGCGGTCGAGGTGGTCACGACGACGGCTGAAGGCTTCCGGCCGGCCGCGGCGAGAAACGGCATCGACATCGCGTTGCGCGTGGCCGGATCGGCGGACCCCGAAACAGACGCCGACGCGTTTGTCGACGTTGCGAGCCCGTACGCAACGGCGCAACCACGGGCCCTTCTGCCTGTCGCAGCCGATCCTGACCGGCTTGCCCAGATCGTCGCGAACCTGATCGAGAACGCGTGCACCTACGCCCGAAGCCGGGTCACCGTGGCCCTGACGGACGCCGGCCCCGCCGGCGGTTGCGTCATCACGGTCGACGACAACGGGCCGGGCATCGCGCCGAGCGACCTCGAGCACGTCTTCGAACGCTTCTACCAAGCCGATCGGGGCCGGAGCCGGCTGATGGGCTCGGGCCTCGGGCTTGCCATCGTGGCGGAGCTCGCTGCAGCCATGGGCGGCCGGGTGCGCGCGGTGTCGCCCTTCGGGCCCGACGGAGGCTCGCGCTTCGAGGTCTGGTTGCGCCCTTGGACGGTGCCGGCGACCCAGACGGCGTCACCTGTGCCTGCGGGGCCTCGTGCTTGAACCGATCGCCCGAGCGAACTGCCGGTAGCTACTCCGACCGCAACAGCACGGCGGTCGGGGTCCTGGCCGCGATCCGGGCGGGCAGCAGGGCCACTACGTTCGCAAAGGCGATCGCGCCGAGCGCTACGAGCGTCACCTCCAGCACCGGAACGGCCGGTAGCGGCACCGCGCTGATCCCATTGGCGAACAAGGTCCAGAGCCAACGGCCGACCGCGATGCCGACGGGGACGCCGACGATCACGCCGAGCAACGCCGCCACCGTCGATTGCCACGCCACGGTCGAGGCGAGCTGGCGGCGGGTGAAGCCAATGGCCTTCAAGAGCGCGAACTCGCGCCGGCGCGAGCGTACGGATGCCGTGAGGGTGAGCCCGAGCGCACAGACCGCGGCCAGAGCGAGGACGGCGGCCAGGATGGCCACGGTCGACTGCGCACTGCCGTAGGCCGCGATCTCGGCGGGGCGGAGTGCCGCCACGACGCCGCCGATGGGCGCGTCGCCGTCACTCGGTGCATTCAACTGGCGTGCTATCCGGTCGAGCGAGGCCTGAGCGGTAGCCGGAGGCACCCCCGGCCGCACCGAGATCAGTTCCGCCATGGGCCCGGCAATCGGGCTCCCTTGCTGGTTCAGGTCGCCCGCGGAGAAGAGAGAGGACGCCACCACCGCTCCCGTGCCCATCCCCATGGTGGGCTGACCCGACCCACCTATGGTCGGCAGGGTTGCCGTGCCGACGATGCGCAACCGGACTCTTCCGCCCCGGGTTCGGAACAGGACGGTCTGGCCCACCTGCTTGTGGAGCGCGGCGAGGGTGGCCGGGCCCAGGACGATGTCGTGCGACGACCCAAGACCGATGCCCGACAACATCGATGGGGAGACCGGAGCGCCCGGGCGCATGGCGAGCGTGCCGACGTGCTGGCCGTCCAGCGCAGCCCTCTCGAAGTAGACACCCGCGAAATGGGCGACGTCGTGGTCGTGCGCCAACAGTGTTGCGGTCGTGGCGCCCGGCAGGTCCTCGGCGCCAGAGAAACCGGAGAGGAGCGCGTAGTCCCAGTTCCATCCGAACTGCGCCGGTTGGGACCTCAACGAGTTGAGGCTCGAGCCGAACACGATCGTGGCCACGACGAGGACCACTGCCAGCACAGCGCCTACCAGTGCCGAACGCACCGGGGCGGTGCGGCGTGTCGCTGCCGTGCCAACGGCAGCCTCGACACCGAGTCGGGCGTTGGGCGGTAGCCCCACCGCAGCGGCCGCTCGGCTCAAGCTGGTGTTCCCGGTCGCACGGGTCTCGCTGCGGCCTGCGAGGCGATGCGGGGCCGACCGGTACGCCACCGTCAGCGCGCACGCAGCGAGTCCGACGACCAGCACCAGAGCACCGAGGCCGAGGACGGCCCAGTCGAAAGCGACGCCGTCGTCGGGGTACACGGATCGAACCGGGCCGATCGGTGCCAGCGGGGACAGCGCAACGGCCACCGCCACGGCCAGCACTGTTCCTGCCACCACGCTGAGGGCGACACCACCAAGGGCGTCGCCCGCCGCCATGACTGGGCCGGCGCCGAGTGCGCGCAGCACAGCGCGGTCCGTGGCGTCACGCCGGATCAGTCGGCTCAACACCTGACCGGCGATCACCAGTGCCGCCAAGGCCGCAACGCCACCGAAGACCCCGAAGGCGATCGCCTCGGGTCGGATCGCCCGTTCCGCTGTGGCCACGGTCGGAGCGGCGGTCTGATATCCGCCGATACTCTGCACGTTCGAGACGATGCGGCTGATCCCGGACTCGACCGCCCCGGCATGGCTGAGGCCGCCGTCGAGTTTCAACGACGCGTAGGTGTAGTACGCGCAGCATCCCTCCATGCGCCGGACGAGCGCGGGGGACAGCACTCCGAACTGGTCGCCGAGCGCCTCATCGTCGCTCTGGACCACCTGGACGTCGTCCTCGACGATGCCGACGAGCTTCAGCGTGATGAGCAGGCGCGGCTTGTCGGCCGGATAACCCGCATACGTCGGTGAGGCCGCCTGCGCGTCGCTGAAGAAGGCCAGGCGGATCGTCGAACCGAGATGCAGGCCGTACGCCTTGGCCGCGCCGGATGACAACATCAACTCGTCGGGGCGAGAAGGATCCAACGTCCGGCCCTGGAGCACGGTAACGCGGTCGGTGGTGAGGAACTCACCGCCTGTACTGCCCTCGAGGGCGGGAGGCGCTTCGCCGGGGACAGCGTCGTTCCGCAGATGGGACACGATCTGGAGGGTGCCGTCGAACCCGACCACTGGCGTCGCGCTCTTCACGAAGGGCAGGTGCGCGATCTCCCGGTTGACGTGTTGTGAAAAGCCGATGTTTGTCGCTGGCGCGAACTCCTCGAAGCTCTGGAGATCCGAGGGATTCGTGCTGGCCTCGAACACGGGGAAGGAGGACTGGGTGCGCCGCGCTCCCGCGATGGCAGCCATGGAGACCCCCCCGACGACGCCGACCAGCACGACGAGCCAGACGTAGCCGGCCCATCGCCGGCGGAACGTGGCGCGGAACCGGTAGAGGCTCTCGCGGAGGACCGCACCCATTACGCCGACGCCCCCGCCCGTGAATCCTCGAGGCCGTGGACCCCCTCGAAGGACGGGCCGGTCATGCCTTGATTCTCACCGCCAACCCCGATTCCCCCAAGGTGGTTACCCCCTTGCTGCTACGTCGTGCTAGCACCCGCCACCTCGACGAACGACGCGGGACCCGCATTTTGCAATGACGCAAAGAAACAGGTATATCTTTGCATTCATGCGCCACAATGGGCCCATGGCCACCGACGCCGCCGAGGTGCTGGCGCTTCCTGTCCTGGCCGAACGCCTCCCGCTGCCACCCGACCCCGCCCTCGACCCGGTCCTCGATGCCGCCTCCGAGTGCCTGGCCCGCCATGGGATCTCCAAGACCACACTGAGCGACATCGCCCGCGAGATGGGCGTCGCCCCCAGCACCGTGTACCGCAAGGTCGGCTCGGTCGACAACGTCACGATGCTGGTCTTCGCCCGCGAGGCCCAGCGCTTCCTCGCACGCATCCCCGCCAAGTTCAGCGCGGCCACGGGACCAAGAACCGTCACGTTGGTGATGGCCGACGCCATCACAACGCTCGCCGACAACCCAGTGGCCGCCAAAGTGTTGCGTGACGAAGGCGACTGGATGGGTCGAATGGTCACCCGCCAGCTCGACCACCTCCTGGCCCAGGGCGTCGAGGTCACCGTGCCGCTTCTCTCTGCGGCCATGGCGGCGGGCCTCGTCCGCCAGCAGGACCCCCATCTCCTCGCGCACTGGATGCTCCGCATCGCGCTCGCCGCGCTCGTCGCACCCCCACCCGGGGACCTGCAATCGGCACTCGACGAGCTGCTCCTGCCGGTCCTCGCACCGACGCCGGCGCCATGACGTCCACCGCCGCCCCGATGACCGTTCACCCAATGGCCAACGTCACGACCGACACCACCACCGGACCGATCACCCACCTCGGACCCGACGGCGAGGTCCCCAGAGAGCTGCACGATCTGCTCACGCCCGCCACCGTCTCGCTCGCCGGCGCCAACATCATCATGCAGCTGGCCCAGCTCCCCGTCGGCCACGGCGTCGCCGAGAGCAAGGTCGACAGCGGGAATCTCTACAAGCACCCGATCAAACGGGCTCGCACGACGTTCGGCTACGTCATGGTCGCCGTCTTCGGGACCGACGACGAACGTGCCGCGCTGGCCGACGCGGTCACAGCGGTGCACCGCCAGGTCCGCTCGGGACCGGGCGAGACCGTGCGCTACACCGCGCTCGACCCGAAGCTGCAGCTCTGGGTTGCGGCGTGCATCTACCGCGGCCTCGAGGACGGCTACGGGCTCCTCTACGGGCCGCCGCCGCATGAGCTGCTCGACCTCATCTACCGCCACGGCGCCCGCCTGGCCACCATGCTCCAAGTCCCCGCCGAAATGTGGCCGCCCGACCGCGCCACCTTCGAGGCTTATTGGTCCGAGGCGGAAGCCCGCATCGAGATGGACGAGATCACCCGCGGCTATCTCTACGACTTCGCGTCACTCGGGTTCTTGCCCTGGCCTGTACCAAAGGTCTTCGGGTGGCTCCACCGCGCCATCACCGCCGGATTCCTCCCTGCGGCCTTCCGTCGGGAGCTCGGCCTGGCGTGGGGCCCCCGCGAGCAGCGCGCCTTCGCGCTCAACCGCCGCTTGCTCCGCGTCGCCAATGCGCTCACCCCGAGGCCGCTACGCGCGCTTCCCTTCGACCTGTACCTGTGGGACATGCGCCGCCGCATTCGCAACGGCCGCAACATCCTCTGACCCCTTTCTCGGCGGCCGGTCGCACCGACTCCCTCGACCGGTTCAGCCCTTGAGGAAGCTCGCCCCGAAGGCCTCGACCCACTCCTGCGGCCCGGGCGCCGGCGACCAGGGCGGCCCGACGAAGACCCAGTCCACGCCCAATTCTTCGAGCTCGCCGATCCGATGCCGGACCCTCTCGGCATCGCGGTCGAAGTCGGTGAGCCTTGGGCCTGAGAAGCCCATGATCAGCTCGAGCTCCTCGTACCGGTCACCGGCGAGCTCCTTGAGGACCCCCAGGCGCTCCTGCAGCTCTTCGGTCGTGGTGACCGGTGGCGTCCTTGCCGTCTTCGCCACCGAGGCCGGCGCCGTCATCGGCATCCACCCGGCCGCGTACGTGGCGGCGCGCCGCAGGGCAGCGTCGGAGTTGCCGCCCATCCAGATCGGGACCGAGCGGTTGCGCGGTGCCGGCAACGCCTGGATGTCGCGGGCGGAGAAGTGCCGTCCCTCGAACGTGAACGGCTCGCCCTTCCAGTGGAGCTGCATCACCTGCAGCGCCTCTTCGAAGAGGGCGTTGCGCTCCTTGAAGTCGACGCCCAATGCGAAGTACTCGGACTTGAGATACCCGGCGCCGGCGCCCAGGTAGAAGCGACCCTCCGACATCTGGTTGAGCGTGGCCGCCGACTTCGCCAGGAGGAGCGGGTTCCGGTAGGGGATCACGCTGATGTTGGTGACGAGCGCCAGATTCGTCGTGACCGCGGCAGCCGCCGCGAGGGCGACGAAGGGGTCCAGGCTCTGGTGGCCGCCTGTCTCGAGCCACCGGCTGCTCGGTGCCGGGTGTTCGGTCAGCGCGATCCCGTGCCAGCCGGCTTTTTCGGCGGCTACCGCGAGGTCTGTCATCGCTCCGGCATCGAGCAGGTCGATGCCGCTCCCGCTGGCCTCGGGGTACTGAAGGATGAAGCGCACCGTTCCCTCCCATGAATCGCTGGCGCCGTCGACGTGTGGCCGCTGCACCCTAGCGAGGCTGGAACGCAGAGGCTCATAAGGTCTACCCACCTACGAGAGCGGAGGCTCCATGGATCGACTCAAAGGCAAGGTGGCCATCGTCACCGGTGGTGGGGGTGGCATCGGCGGCGCCACAGCGCGCGCACTCGCGCGCGAGGGCGCGTCGGTACTGGTCGTGGACATCAACAAGGACGCGGCCGATTCGGTGGCTGGTGGGATCCGGGACGCCGGCGGAGTCGCCGAGAGCTTCCGGGCCGACCTTTCCGAAGAGCAGGATGTCGAAGCGGTGATTGCCGAGGTTATTCAACGATTCGGGCGTCTCGACGTACTGCACAACAACGCGGCACTGACCGATTCGGACTTCCTCAGCGCCGACACCGCCGTCACGGAGCTCTCACTCGAGGTCTGGGAGCGCACACTCGCGGTGAACCTCGGCAGTCAGATGCTCATGTGCAAGCACGCCGTGCCGGTCATGGCGGACCAGGGCAGTGGCTCCATCATCAACATGTCATCCGGCGCGTCGCTCAAGGGAGACCGCACCAGGACGGCCTACGGCGTCTCGAAGGCCGGCGTCAACGCCCTCACGCTGTACGTGGCCACGAGCCACGGGAAGAAGGGCATCCGGGCCAACACGATCCTGCCGGGGCTGGTGATCACCGACGCCGTGCGGGCGCACCTGAAGGAGGAGATGCTGGCCTCACTCAGCAAGGCGACACTCACGCCTTCGGTCGGTCAACCCGACGACATCGCCGACGTCGTCGTGTTCTTGGCCTCCGACGAGTCCCGCTACATCACCGGGCAGATGCTCGCCGTCGACGGCGGCATGTCAGCCCACGTCGGGCTCGGAGACGGGTAGGAGTCGTCCGCAGGAGTCCGCCCCGCGTCGCCCTCAGGTCGAGGGCCCGAGGACGTACGTGCCGCTGCCCGGGTGGTGGTACCAGCCGCTCGCCGCGTGCGTGCCGCCGTCGACATGGATGGTCTGGCCGGTCACGTAACTCGAGAGCTCGCTGGCCAGGAAGATCGCCGCCCCTGCCATCTCGTCCACGTGGCCGGCACGGCCCATTGGCACCGTCAGGCCGAACCGCTCTTGTTGGCCGGCGGGGTCGGGCGCGATGGCGGCCAGGCCCTCGGTCCACGTGATGTCGGGCGCCAGGGCGTTGACCCGGATGCCGTGGCCCGCCAGCTCGAGCGCCGCGGTCTTGGTGTAGTTGATGACGCCCGCCTTGGCGGCGGCATAGGCGGCGTAGCCGGGGGCCGCCCGGACGCCTTCGATGGACGTCACGCTCATGATGCTGCCCTTGAGCTGGTGCTCGACCATGACCCGGGCGACGCGCTGGGTGCAGAGAATCACGTGCTTGAGGTTCGAGCGGTACAGCGCGTCCCAGCCGTTCTCCGTCGTCTCGAGCAGCGGCGAGTTGAAGACGCCCCCTGCGTTGTTGACCAGGATACTGACGGGGCCGAGCTCGGCCACGGTGCGCTCGAGCGCGGCGTCCACCTCGGCCGAATCTCGGACGTCGACCTGGAGGCCCAGGCCACCCACCTCTTCTCCCGCGGCGGCGGCGGTGTCGGCGTGGCGCTCCCAGATGGCCACCTTGGCCCCGAAGGCCCGGAAACCGTTGGCGATGCCTCGCCCGATGCCCGAACCGCCGCCGGTGACCACGGCGACCCGGTCGGTGAGGAGGATGGACGAGGGGTCGAGCGGCACGAGATGGACAGTACAGTGACCCTGACGTCGACGTCAGGTATCGAGGTCGAAAACTGAGCGATGCCCCGGGGTGGGCCCGGGGCGGTCGGGGGGTGTGCGTGCCGAGGATCGAGCCGATTCCGATGGACGAGCTGGCGCCGGAGCCGCGCCGCATCATCGAGGAGGGGGTGGCCGACGGGCTCTATGCCACGCCGATACCGCTCCAGATCTTCGCCTACAAGACGCAGCAGATCTTGATGACGAACGCGGCGCGGACCACGTGGGGCCAGAAGTCGCTCCTCGGGGGCCGCATCCTGGAGCTTCTGCGCATCCGCAGCGCGCAGTTAGGCGAGTGCCAGCCCTGCATGCAGTCGCGCAAGCACGACTCCATCACCGAGGAGGACGTGGCCTGCCTCGTGTCGCCGGGTGGGTCGGAGCTCAACGACCAGGAGCGGCTCGCCGTCGAGTTCCTCGACCTTCTCTCGGCCGACCACCATGCAATGGACGACGAGTTCTACCGGCGGCTCGGGGAGCACTTCACGGCGGCGCAGATCATCGAGCTCGGGTTCGCCTGTGCCAACTCCATGGGCCTGCACCGCTTCATCCACACCCTCGACGTCTTCGGCGACTCGCCGCCGGTCATCCCCTACAGCGCTGAACAGGTGGACTCCGCCATCGATGAGCCCGCTCTGCACGGCGCACCGTGAGCCAGACCGTCCTGGTGACGGGGGCCACGGGCCTGGCCGGCGCCAACATCTGCAAACTGCTCACCGAACGCGGTGACGCCGTGCGCGCCCTGGCCCGCGAGAGCGCGGACACCGGGCCGCTCGCCGCTCTGGGCGTCGAAGTGGTCACGGGCGATGTCACCGACCCCGAGGCGGTCGTGCGGGCCGCGACCGGGAGCGACGCCGCCATCCACTGCGCCGCGCTGCTCGGTGGGGCGAGCCAGGACATGGCCGACTTCGAGGCGGTCAACATCGGCGGTACCAAGAACGTCCTCGACGCAGCCGAGAAGGTGGACCTTCGACGCGTCGTGGCCGTGAGCACCGGCACCTTCTTCGACACGACGACGGGTCTCGACCGCGAGGACGCGCCGGTGATGAAGAACCCGAGCCAGGACCCCTACACCGTGACGAAGATGGCCGCGTTCCTCGACGCGATGGCGCGCGCCGCCAAGGGCCGCGACGTCGTCAGCACGCATCCCGGCGCCATCTTCGGCCCGTCGCCGGTGGCGAGCAACGCACTCGGCATGACGAGCTTCAACCGCGTGCTGCTCTCGGCGGCGCGAGGGCGTATCGAGCGGTACATCAAGTTCCCGGTCAGTTGGGTGTTCGCCGAGGACATCGCCCGCGGCTGCATCCTCGCCTTGGACAAGGGCGTGGCGGGGGAGCGCTACATGCTCGACGGCCGGCCCGAGGACGTCGTGAGCACCGCCGAGGCCTGCAACCGCATGTGCCGGGTGGCCGGTCTCGACCACCACGTCGTCGACGTCGAGGCGTCCGACGACCCTGAGCTGGCGAAGGTCTTCGGGCCCACGCTGGTCGCCATCGCCAAGAAGGCCGCCCGGGGGACCCCTGAGCGCAGGACCCTCGAGGACTCCAAGACCTTCAAGCGCCTCGACTACAGCCCGATCGGTCTCGACGAAGGACTGGGCACGACCTACGAGTGGTTCCGG
This sequence comes from uncultured Acidimicrobiaceae bacterium, assembly GCA_963777485.1. Lineage (GTDB taxonomy): Bacteria > Actinomycetota > Acidimicrobiia > Acidimicrobiales > RAAP-2 > Bog-473. Next base: position 1,301,553 of record CAVZQP010000002.1, read on the forward strand.
GCCCTCGGGAAGGTGCACGCCGCCTGACGCGGCTCGGCGCGTCAGGCGTCGCGGCGAACCATGAGCCACCCACCGACGAGCAGTGCGGCGGCCGCGTAGGCGCACATCACGCCGAACCCGACCCAGGGGCTGAAGGCCGGGCCGAGGTCGAACGAGCGGCCCGTCGACGCCATCGCGTTGATGATGACGAACGGCATGAACTTCAGGATGGGGTGGCTGATTGACGACGGCAGGGCCTCGATGATGAGCGGCAGGACCAGGAAGGCCCCGACATAGGCGGTGATGGCGCCTGCCGTGTGGCGGATGATGGCCCCGAGCCCCAAGGCGAACAGCCCGAAGACCGGAACGAGGAGCCCGGCCCCGACCACAGCGCGCAACACCCCGGGCTGGCTGAGTGTGGCGTGGGGCGCGGGGCTCGACAGGAGCACCTGGCAGAGGAAGAAGGCGCCGAAGGAGAGGACCTCGCCGACGACCAAGGCGAGCGTGGCGAACACGGCGGCCTTCGCCGCCAGCACGAGGGGGCGGTGCGGAACGGCGCTGAGCGTCGCTCGGATGGTCACGGTCCCGTACTCGGCGCTGATGACGAGCACCCCCAGCACGCCGATGACGAGCTCGCTGAAGAGGAGGCCGCGCAGGCTGAGCCCCGTCGGATCGAAGGTCAGCTTCTCCGGGAGGGAAAACGTGTTCCACTGGTTCGTCACCGTGATGCCGGCGATGACGGCGACGCCGATCGTGATGAGCGTCATCGCGAAGATGCTCCAGCCGGTGGAGCGGACCGAGCGCATCTTGATCCATTCCGAAGCGAGGACGCTCGGGACACGAATGCGGCGGCCCTCGACGGGCGGCAGCGCGGATCGGGACGGGACGGCGACGGTCACGATTCCTCCCCAGGGACAGAGCCGGCGACCGGGACGCGCTCGTGGGGCGGGAGCGACTCGGCGTGGAATTCGACGCTGTCGCGCGTGAGCTCCATGAACGCCTCCTCGAGCGAGGCCGACTGGGTGGCGAGCTCGTGGAGGAAGATGCCGTTGGTGCCGGCGAGGTCACCGATGTCGGGAGCGGAGAGCGCGGAAACGGCGAGCGCGCCGTCGGCCTCACGCCGGACCACGGCGCCCTTCGCCCGCAAGAGCTCCTCGAGGCGGCCGATCTGGGGCGAACGGACGCGGACGAACTGTTCCGAGCTCTCGGCGATGAACGCCGCCGTCGACCCGGCCGAGATCAGCCGGCCCTTGCCGATCACCACGATCTGGTCGGCCGTCAGCGCCATCTCGCTCATGAGATGGCTCGAGACGAACACGGTCCGTCCCTCCGATGCGAGTCCCTTGAGAAGGTTCCTGACCCAGAGGATGCCTTCGGGGTCGAGGCCGTTCACCGGCTCGTCGAAGAGGAGGACCTCGGGGTCACCGAGGAGGGCGGCGGCGATGCCGAGGCGCTGGCCCATGCCGAGCGAGAACTTGCCGGCGCGCTTGCGCGCCACCTTCTCGAGCCCGACCAACTCGAGGACCTCTGACACGCGGGAGCTCGGAATGTCGTTCGACCGGGCGAGGTACCACAGGTGGTTGTAGGCGCTCCGGCCCGGATGGATGGCGCGGGCCTCGAGGAGCGCGCCGACCTCCCGCAACGGGAGAGGCAGATCGTGGAAGTTGCGCCCGTTGACCGTCGCGATGCCGGCGTCGGGAGCATCGAGGCCCATGATGATCCGCATCGTCGTGGACTTCCCCGAGCCGTTCGGGCCGAGGAACCCCGTCACCTGACCGGGCTTGACGTCGAAGGAGAGGTCGTCGACGGCCAGGGTGTCCTTGAAGCGCTTGGTGACGCCCCGGACTTCGATCACGTGCGGTGCTCCGTGTTCACCATGCTCCTCTGCGTCTGCGGGCTGCCCTGCCGACCGGGCTGACGTCCGTGCCGTGGCGATCAGGTTCCACCATCATCGCCTCCGGCGGACGGTCCCGGAATCCGTCAAAGGTGGGAATCATCCCTGAGTGGGCCCGGGAGATGCCCTAAGGGATGTCCCTGGGCGCACATCGGGGGTGCACGCCGAACTGGAACCGCAGGACAATGTCTGGTCCGAGGATGGATCAGCGGGAGGAACCACGAGATGAAGACGCAGCAGTTTTCCGGTCAGGTCGCCATCGTCACCGGATCGACCGCCGATCCGAGCATCGGCAGATCGTGCGCGTACCGCCTGGCGCAGGAGGGCGCCGCAGTGGTCGTCAACGGCCGCGATGCAGACCGCGTCGCGTCGACCGAAGCGGCCTTGCGGTCCGAGGGGTTCGCCGCCATCGGCGTCGCCGGCTCGATGGACAACGAGGCAGGTGTGACCCTCCTCACCGACCGTGCGGTCGATGCCTTCGGCCGGATCGATCTTGTTGTGAGCACGCTGGGTGGCGCACCGCATCCGCTTTCGTTCGGCGCCATCAGCGAGGCACAGCTCCTCGAGACGTTCCGCCTCAACACGTGGCCCACGGTGGCACTCATCCGGGCCGCGCTCGAGCGGGGGCTCGCTGAACACGGCGGTGCGGTCGTGACCATTTCGAGCGGCTCACCGCACAAGACCACCTCGGCGATGGTCTCTTATGCGTCGGCCAAGGCCGCTTTGAACGCGATGACCAGAACGATCGCATCGGACCTGGCGGGAAGGGTGCGCGTCAACGCCGTGAGCCCGGGGCTGGTGCGGACCAGCGCGACGAAGCCAATCTGGGAACGCGACGGCGGTGCGGCGGCGGGCGCCAATCTTCCCGTCGGTCGCCTGACCGAGGCGGACGACATCGCGGCGGCCGTGTGCTTCCTCCTCTCCGACGAGGCGCGCCAGATCACCGGCATCAACTTGGACGTCGACGGTGGCAATCACCTCAGGAGCGGCTGGACCCCGATCACATAGTCCGGCATCGCCTCATCGGGCCGGCGCCCAGGATTCCCTCAGGCGGCCGACGACCAACGTCGCGATGGCAGCGATCTGCTCGCGCACCGCCTCGGGCGCCATGCCCGGAAGCTGGACGCGCAGGTTCAGCGCGTCCGCGCCGACCTCGTGGGCGGCCGCGGCGAGACGTTCCGAGAGCTCGCGGGGATCGTCGGAGGCGATCGTCTGGTCCTCACCGAACGCGCTCCCACGCCCGGCGTAACTCTCGTAGACGGCCCGCTGTCTCGTCACGAGGCTGTCGGGCACCCGCCCGAACCAAACCCGACGAATCAGAACCTTTGAACCGACGCCCCCCGCCTCGGCGAAGGCGCGGGTCAACCGGGCGAGCCGTGAGGGTGCCGACATCCCCTCCATGAGGATGCCCGCTCCGGACCGCGCGGCGCGTACTGCGGCGGCAGCCGAAACGGCGGCGCTCAGAACGGGCACGGGCTGCGCGCGGCACGACAGAAGGGCTGGGTCACCCTCGAGGTCACCCAGCTCCTCACCACGCAGCATCGCGACGAGCCGGGGGAGTTGGGACTTGAAGCGATCTACGGATTCACTCTGCCGGACGCCCGCGACTTCGAAGTCCAGGGGAAGCGCGCCCGCCGCCACTCCGAGCCCGACGCGTCCGGGATGCCGCGCCCGCAGCCATGCCACCTCCTCGGCGACCAGCGCGGTCGGCCGCAGCGGCAACAACAACGGCGCCGCCGCGGCCCACCCCTCCGGGTGTTCCTCCAACACGAAGGAGGCCATCAGGAGCGGTTGCGCCATATAGCCTGCGAACCCGCCGTGGTGCTCGCTCGTCATGATGCCGTCGAAACCACTGTCGAGTGCGAGCCCGGCCTGCGCGCAGAGCTCACTGACGACCGCCTCAGCGGGAAGTTCGTTGTGTGGGTACAGCCGCAGTGAGATCGACCCGGGAGCGAAGGGAGCGAGAGTGAGCCGAGGGCTCCCGGATTCGTCGCGTCGCGCCGTTGTCGGTGCGTTGCGTTCGCCAGAGGACACGCGGCGAGCCTACGAGAGATGCACATCGGTGTTGCAGTTCGACGCGCGACGCTGACGCGTCGCGAACGGCGGAACTTGCACGCCCCGGCTCTCACTTCCGCGCGACGCGTCAGATCAATACCCGGTCAACTTCGCTGTTCGATGCATTGCGTCCCGGGGCGCCATCGGTGTGGGGCGGGGCAAAGGCGCGGTTTTCACCCGCTTTGGCGGGTTTACCTGCGGCCACATGCTGCGTCCGCCCGGCAAATAGTCAATATGGCCCTTGATGAAAAGCAACCCCGGGTTCATATTTTGATTGTCGATTGGGGAAACGCTTCAGCGACATCGATAAAGGCAAACCTCCCGCGAGGGGGGGACGCAAAGCTACGGGACTCGCCGAGTCAGCCGGGCCGCCGAACTCGCAGTGAGCACTGCGCACTCCGCTTGGCGGCTCGACCCTGGTGGGTCGAGGGGGGAACATGCGCAGCACGGGGGAACGGCGTCGAGCAATGCCGCTCGTCGCAGGGTTTGGAGCGGCGCTCATATCGTTGACCGGCTTGCTCGGCACAGGCGTGCTCGACGGAAATCCAGCTGACGCGGTGACGTCGGCACCAACGGCCGAGTACAGCGGTGGGCAGATGATGGCCGCCGATCCCAACGGTGGCTACTGGACGGTCGATGCCGCCGGTGACGTCACGCCGTACGGCGGGGCCCCTGACTTCGGCTCACCCGGACAGTCGCACATCGCGCTGAGCCAGCCGATCGTCGGCATGGCCTCCACCCCTGACGGCGGTGGCTACTGGCTCGTCGCTTCCGACGGCGGCATCTTCAGCTACGGCGACGCGCAGTTCTTCGGCTCGACCGGCGCCATCCACCTCAATAAGCCGATCGTCGGCATGGCCTCCACCCCTGACGGCGGTGGCTACTGGCTCGTCGCTTCCGACGGCGGCATCTTCAGCTACGGCGACGCACAGTTCTTCGGCTCGACCGGCGCCATCCACCTCAACCAACCCATCGTCGGCATGGCCTCCACCCCTGACGGCGGCGGCTACTGGCTCGTCGCTTCCGACGGCGGCATCTTCAGCTACGGCGACGCGAGTTTCTACGGCTCGACCGGTGCCATCCGCCTGGATCAGCCGATCGTCGGTATGGCCGCCACGCCGGACGGTGCCGGCTACTGGCTCGTGGCCTCCGACGGCGGCCTCTTCAGCTACGGCGACGCCACCTTTTCCGGGTCCACCGCGGGTACGGGTACCAACGCGCTCGGGATCGTGGTCAACCCGCCGGAATACAGCTACGCCCTGGTCTCGCGCAGTGGCTCGGCGACCTACTTCGGCCGCCGGCATCACGACGGGTCCTCGAACAACGGTTCCGTAGGCACGACCACGACGACGACGCCGCCACCGACGACCACGACCACGACGCCGGCACCGACGACCACGACCACGACGCCGCCACCGACGACCACGACAACGACGCCGCCACCGACGACCACCACGACCACGCGGCCCCCGACCACCACGACCACGCGGCCCCCGACCACCACGACGACGACCCCGCCAACGACGACCACCACCACGACGCCGAACTCGTCGGGCCTCTTGCTCGGGAGCTACGACGGGGCCGGCAACACGTCGGGTGCGCAGTCGTTCGCCTCGGAGACCCACACCACCACGTCGATCTACTCCGACTACCTGGACGGTTCGTCCTGGAGCTCCATGGTCGGCTCGGCGGGCAGCCCGCCATGGGTGATCGGCGATATCAAGGGCAAGCTCGGCAGCGCGCGGCTGGAGCTCAGCGTGCCTCTGATCACTGCGGGATTCTCCAGCCACCAGGCGGCCCTCGCCTCGTACGCAGGCAATCCGACCTCATGGGACGCCAACTTCACGACGCTGGCCAAGAACCTCGTGTCGAGCGGCTTCTCCAATTCGATCATCCGTCTGATGTGGGAGCCCGACAGCGGTACCTACTCCAACGAGGACCTCACCAGTGCGGCCAACTACGCAACGCTGTGGCGTGACGCTTACTCGGCGATGATGTCGGTGTCCGGCGCCCAGTTCCAGTGGGCCTGGTACTGGGGCGGCAACTTCGACGCCACCACGAACAACACGGCCTACCCCGGAGACGCATACGTCAACTACGTGACGTTCGACTTCTACGACCAGTCCTGGGACGGCTCCTGTGGGATCGCCTACAACGGATCGAATTTCACGGCCACCCAGGAGAACTGCCTCTGGAGCCGTGACTTCAACACTCTGCTCGGGAAGCTGACCTCGTTCGCTTCGTCCCACGGCAAGCAGGTTGGCATCGGTGAGTTCGGTGTCATCAACCGCAGCGACGGACACGGTGGTGGCGACGACCCCACGTTCGTCAACAGCTTCAGCACCTGGCTGAAGGCGAACAATGTTGCTTGGGCGTCGTACTTCAACTTCAACAGCGGCGGGAACAGCATCCTCTCGAACTACTCGAACTCGCTGGCTGCATACCAGGCCGACCTCGGCTGAGGGCGGCCGGCCCGGCCGGCACTCCAGGGAGTTCGAAGGGGCTGGCGCTCACCACGAAACGGTGTGCGACTTGCTGTCCTCGAAATAGGTGCTGTTGGCGTGCCACAAGACCGTGGGGATACGGGCACTGGGAAGCACGGTGAGTGCGCCGTGCGCCACGGGCAGGACGAAGTTGTACGTGACCGTCTGCGTGCCGCCCGCAGGTATGTCGATCGACGTTGCCTCGAGCAGGGTCGGGCCCTCGGGGCCTGAGGTCACGACCGATCGCGCGGACGGCGTGGACACGTGACGCACGTACCCCGGCAGGTTGACCGTGGCGAAGCCCACGTACTCGCCGTACTTCGTGTTGAGACCGGGGTAGGGACCCGCGATGAACTCCGACTGTCCCGGTGGGGTGTGGTTGGCCATCGTCAGAGTCAGACGGCCGTCGGTCACGTTGCCGTTCGTCGTGAGCTTGAGGGAGGAAGTCACCGACAGGTACGGGTCCAACTTGTTTCCGCCCCGGTTGATAACGGTGGCCATCAGAGACGACGACGTCAGTTGGCCGCTTATGCCCACCGTGCTCCAGACCGCCTGCGTGCGGGAGTCGGCGGACCAGACGAGCATGTGGCGTCCCGCTGAGGCCGCCGAGAGGGCGTTCACCATCGACCGAAGGCTGTAGGGCCGGTTCTCGAGTGCATTCATGGTGGCGGAAGCGAGGGCGGACAGCTGGTCGACGCGCTGGCCCGATGCGTTCCCGTAGGTCTCGCCGACGTACTGGTCGTGGAGGAGGAACGGCACGACGTTGGCTGCGGACACCACCTGGCCGGAGCTGGTGGTGACCGGGCCGGTCACGCTGAGGATCTCTTGGAGGCTCTGGACGTCGATCGCCAGCACACCGTCGACGTGCTGGCCTGTATCGGCCTGCCACATCCGGGCGGCCAGCGGCGCGTTGACCTCGAACTGGGGGGTCAGTCCGAGGTTCCGCCAATCCACCCCGGGTAGTAGGAAGCCCCAGCGTGCCTCGAGGTCGCCTCCGACCGGGACGGCGCCCGGGGGGAGGGCCAGGTTCGCAGTGGGGACCATGTTCGCGAGATGGAGCTCGCCGGCGCCGGTGGTGACGATGCCTGCCTCGAGGAACGACCCCGAGCCCGAACGCATCTCGGCGTTGTTCGCCGCCAGGAGCAAGTAGGTCGCGGGGCCCTGCAAGAGGTCGGCGGCCTCGGCGGCCGCCGCGGACGTCCGCGCCAGCGTCGTCCGTACCTGCGTGAGGTCGTTGTCAAATGCGGTCCGCTCATTGGCGATCGGGCCGATGAGGCCCTGATCGGGTCCCAGGTCGACACTCGACAACTCCAGATGCGTGGCCGACGCCAGCGCGGCCAGCTGCCGGAGCACGGCGACGCGTTCGGGGCCGGCGCTGTGCGGGAGCCGGAGCAAAGACTGGGATCGTTGCACCGCGGTGACGCCGGCGCGAGCGACCTGGTCGGCCGCCCCTGAAAGATCCTGCACGGAGCGCAGCTGACGCCCGGCCACGGGGAGGACGTCCACCGGCCAGAGCAGGGGAGAAGACAACAGGCTGTGTGCCGAGCTGAAGCTGTCGGCGGCGGCGTGGAGGTCCCCGACCGGCGCGCCGGTCAGGACTTCGTCTGCCGAGAGCTTGCCCTTGGCAGACTGCACCTCGGCCTGACCCTGGTGGATGTGGTCGTACGCCAACACGACCTCGACGACGACCGCCACTCCCCAGATCACCACCACGGTCACCAGGGCGGCGACGATCTTCCACCGTCTGCTGCGCCGACGACGCGTCGGTGCAGGATCCTCCTCGCTGGGAGCCGGGCGGCGGTCGGCGCGCGATTGCCCCAAGCCGTCGCTCACCCCCGGGGAGCGTACTGCTGGGTCTTCACGCGACGGCGGCATCCAGCCATTTCTTCCTTGTTCCTTACGCTTGCTTCTTGACGGGACGGGAGTTGAAGCCGACCCTGAGCAACCTCAGAGATCCGCTTTCGGACCATTCGGGCAGCTGCCCGCTGCGATGTCTGCCGCGGATGCCCACCTTCGGTGCCGGGGCGCACCTCACGTCTTCACAGTGGGATCCGCCCACGCACGCCGCTCGCCGAGCGGGGAAACTCGGGTCGGTCAGCAAGGGCCGAGGCCGGAGCCCCAATGACGGGTATTTGTCCTTCCGTTGCGCTATCGTCACGTCGAGCGCCATTGGAGGTCGATATCCCTGGATACGGCCGGTTTTCTGAAGGTTCTCGTCGTTGTAAACGGGGCTTGTAAGGGGTTTTAGTTACTTTTGACCCTTCCCCGCCATTCGCTTTCGCGCGATGATGCACAAGCGGTATTGGCGACTGTTCTGGCGATACAGGCACCGCATTTCGGTGGAGCGCTCAAAATGAGCGATCTCAGGTGGAGGATCAAAGAATGAAGACGAACAAGGTTCGGCGCTTGCTCACAGCAGCATGCGTGCCCGCGATGGGTCTCGCAGTAGCGCTGCCTCTCGGTGGCCTGCTCGCAGGGTCCGCAGGCGCGGACACAACCTGCTACACGGGCTGCACAAGTGGAAGCACGGTCACCTCGTCGGGCAGCGTCGCTGCGCCTGACGGGCCAAAGACGTCCCCGAGCGGGATCGCCTTTACCGGAGCTGACATCGAGGAAATGGCAGTGATTGGCCTTGTGGCCACCGGCGTTGGCGTTGTGCTCGTGCGCAGCAGCCGTCGCCGGACCGCCTAATCCGCGGCGACCTCGCAAAGGACACGGCGGATGTCGTCGGTAACCATCAGCGGGGACGCGCATCCCCGCGCTTGGACACAGTCTGGGGCTGAATCGGTCATTGCGCCGAAGGTGGCTCGATCCGGGTTCCTGACCGGGTTCGGTCAGGTGTTGGCGGAGACGGACCTTCTGGTCATCGTGCTCGCCGCCGTCATTTTCGTGCCGCGGACGCTCTATTGGTCCGCCGGCGCGTTCGCCCTCGGGGTGCTCACGGTCTGCGCGTTGCGGGGCCAGTACAGGTGGCGGACCTCGCTCAGCGTGGGCAAGGACTTCGGAACGCTGGCACTGGGCGTCACCGTGCCGCTCATGACCATCGCGTTGCTCGAGGGCTTCGGGCGACAGATGCGCCCGATCGTGGTTCTCGCGGTCGCCTCGCTCTGCCTGCTCGTGGTCGGCCGCGCGTGTGCGTACATCGGGATCCGGCGAGCCAGGGCCCGAGGGGCTTTCGTTCAGAGGGTCCTGGTCATCGGGGCGGGCCAAGTGGCGGAGCGCCTGGCGAGGATTCTCGAGGTGCACGCGGACTACGGACTGAAGCCGATCGGCTTCGTGGACGACGAGCCGGGCGAGTCGCTCAGCCTGCCGGTGCTCGGTGGCGTCGACGACCTTGACGACGTCCTGCGCATTCACCGCATCGACCGAATCGTGATCGCATTCGGCAACTACCGGAGCTCGGACCTCGTGAGCATCATTCGCCGCTGCGAGAACGCCTCCGTGGAGATGTACGTGGTGCCTCGCTTCTTCGAGCTGGGACTCCAGGGCGTGCCCCGCGACGCCGAAATGGTCTGGGGCTTCCCCCTCGTGCGCCTGCGCCGGTCGACCGTGCGGACCGGGCCCCGTCGCGTCAAGCGGGTCTTCGATTCCTGTGTCGCCGGCGGCTTGCTGCTCGTCACGGCTCCGCTCTTCGGCGTCCTGGCACTGGGCGTGAAGCTCAGCAGCCCCGGTCCGGTGTACTTCCGCCAGCGTCGTATCGGAATGAACGGGCGCGAGGTGGAGATCCTGAAGTTCCGGTCGATGCACCAGAACGACGAATCGGACACGCAGTGGAACGTGGACGACGACGCCCGGGTCACCAGGATCGGCCAGTTCATGCGCAAGACCTCGCTGGACGAGTTGCCGCAGCTCTGGAACGTGGTGCGTGGCGACATGTCGCTCGTGGGCCCACGTCCCGAGCGACCCCACTTCGTGCAGAGGTTCTCCGAGGAGGTCTCCGGGTACGAGGACCGGCACCGGGTTCCAGTGGGCCTGACCGGGCTGGCCCAGGTCCACGGCCTCCGAGGCGACACCTCCATTGAGGACCGGGCCTGGCTCGACAACCAGTACATCGAAAACTGGTCCGCGGTCGCCGACCTGGCGATCCTGGCGCGGACCGCCGGCGCCATGGTCAGGCAGGCCCGGGAGTAACTTCGGCCCGAAGACCCTCTATCCTCAAAGAGGAGCGGGGGTTCGCCGAAACTAGAGGGGATGACGACGACCACGGGCGCTGACGTCGCCGCCCACGCAGAGAGCCACGCTGAGGGTTCCGCCGCGTCCATGGATACGAGGCAGTGGCGGTTCGGGGTCGTGGGGGAGCTCGTATTGGGGGGCGTCCTCGGCTCCCTCTTCCTCGGCACCCACAGCCTGTTCCTGGACGAGTCGGTCAGCGCGACTCTGGCCACGGCGCCATGGCACCGTTTCGCCAACGTCGTCAGTCACCGAGAGGCCAACATGGCCCTCTACTACCTGCTGCTGCGCGGCTGGGTCGTGTTCGGGCACAGCGAAATCGCGCTGCGGAGCCTCTCGGTCATCCTGGCTGTGGGCGCTCTGTGGGTTGTGATCATGCTGTCGCGCGAGCTCTTCGGCCGGCGCATCGCACTCGCCGCCGGGCTCCTCTTGGCGGTCAACCCGCTTTACGTCCAGTTCGCCCAGGACGTGCGCGGATATGCCCTGGCGCTGCTCCTGGTGAGCGCTTCTTGCTACTTCTTCGTCCGGGGCATGGGCCTCCGTTCTCCGGCCCCCCGGTTCTGCTGGACGGCCTACACCGTCGTGACAGCCTTGGCGGCCTACAGCAATTTCTGGGCCGCGCTCGTGCCCCTCGCTCAAGCCCTCTCGCTGGCGTTCCTCCCGCCGGGGAGGATCCCCTGGCGCCGGCTCCTGCCGACGGCGGCCGCATTGGCGGTGTTGCTGGTCCCGCTCGGCCTCCTTATCCAGTCCACCGACAGCGCCGGGGTGAACTGGGCCGCCGGCTCCTCGGCCGGCCACCTGTTCACCCGCATTCGGTCGTCGGTCCCGCACGCGGCACTCGATGTCCTCGTCTTGGCCGCCGTCGTGGGTGTCGTTGTCGCGATCGTGCTCCTGCGCCGGCGGCGTGCGATCGGCGACGTCTTCGTCCGGGAGTGGGCGGTTCTGTTCGCCGCGTGCTGGCTTGTCGTTCCTGTCGCGGCCGTCGTGATGCTGTCGTTGGTGGACAGACCGCTCTTCGTCGTGCGGTACCTCATGGTCAGCCTGCCACCGGCGCTCATGTTGGTAGCCGTCGGGATCGTGCGCGTCGCGTCCCTGGCTCGTCGTCGTGCAACTGCAGTCGCAGTGACCCTGTTGTTCGTTGTCGCCGCGGTGTCGTTGGTCGGAGTGGCGCAGTGGTATTCGCAGGGAGGTCCCCAGGACTTCCGCTCGGCCGTGTCGTACGTCGCGGATCGTGCACAGCCAGGAGACGGCATGCTCATCTACGCGCCCTACGAGCGCGTGCCTGTCGAGTGGTACATGGCCGGCCAGCCTGACGCACGGGCGAAGGTGCACCCCGTCTATCCGGCGAAGGCCTGGGGAGTGGACCCGCTGTATTTCGACGGCAGCGTCTCCCTCAATGCCCGTGACGTCGAGCGGACGGCCCCGAACTACCAACGCATATGGTTCCTGAGCGCCACGGCCGACCAGAAGTTGTACTCGAGTGGGGCGGCGTCGATCGATGGCGCGCTGCGGCAGGCCGGCTTCACTCCGGCCAGCACGCGAACGTTCCGCGGCGTCGACGTCACCGAGGAGGTGCGACAGTGAGGCGCCGTCGCGTCGGGACCGGGACCGCGGCCGCGGTCGCCGCGTTGACGGTGATGGCCTCGGCGGGTCACGTCCTCTACCCGGCATGGCTGGCCTGGCGCACCCGCGGTGGTCGCGGCCGGGTCGCCCCGGCCCGGGAGGAACAGAGGGACAGGACGTGGCCCGACATCACGGTGCTCGTGCCCGCCTACCGGGAGGCCGGGGTCATTGCCAGCAAACTCGAGGACGTGCAGGCCAACGGGTACGAGGGCCGATTGACGGTCCTCGTCGTCGCTGACGGCGATCCGGAGACGGCAGCCGCCGCGGAGTCCTGCGGCGTCCGGGTGCTCAGCGGCCCAGACCGGCTGGGCAAGGCGCAAGCCCTCAACAGGGGGTTCGCGGCCGCCGATACTCACATCGTGGTCATCAGCGACGCCAACAACCGACTGACGCCCGGCGCCCTGTCGGCCCTGGTGAAGCACTTCGACGCCCCCGACGTGGCGGCGGTGGCCGGCGAGAAGACCGACAACAGCCGGGGCGAAGGCATCTATTGGAAGTTCGAGTCCTGGTTGAAACAGCAGGAGGACAAGCTCGGCACGACGATCGGGCTAGTTGGCGAGCTTGCGGCGATACGAGCTGACGCATGGCGGCCGATCCCCCCGGACGTGGCCATCGACGATCTGTGGACGGCGCTGGACATCGTCGAACAGGGTTATCGGGTCGCGTACGAGCCGACGGCACGGGCGCTCGAGCCCCCCATCCCGCTGGCGCTGCAATGGGAGCGCCGCACGCGCACGATCGCGGGAGCACTCCACGTGATCGCGCAGCGAAGCCGCCAGCTGCGGCCGTCGTCGGGCCTCGTCGCGGCGGAGCTCTGGGGGCATCGCCTGGTTCGTTACACCGTCAGCCCCGTTTCCCACGTGGCCCTCCTCGTGCTGGCCGTCACCAAGGCGCGGTCGAGCGTCTTGGCCCGCGTCTTCCTGCTGGGCCATGTGGCTGCTGGCGCCAGCCTGCTGGTCGAAGCGCGGACGGATGCGACCGGCGACGACACGAAGGCACCGTCGGATCCCGTGATGACTGCGGTCGCAGCTTCGGGACACGTCGTGTTCCTGCAGGCGGTGGCGCTGGGCGGTTTGGCACGCTACTTGCGTGGGGACCGGCAGACCAAGTGGTCGACACCAACACGGTGACCCGGAGCAACGGGCGTGCTGACGCGCCGGCCACGGGATCGCCGAGCGTATTGGTCGTCTCGACGTCGCCCATGGTCTGGGGCGCCGAACGCAGCCTGCTCGGACTGGCGCCGCTCCTCCGGCAGCTGGGGGTGGCACTGACGTTGGCCTCGCCGTCGGGCGCGCTCTCCGAGGCCTGGACGGCGGCGGGGTTTCCTCACGTCGCTTTCCCCTTCGCCGGTCGCCAGGGGCTGCGCGACAACGACGGTGGGCGCCCGGGGCCGGCCGTTCTGGCCAAGGAGGTGGCGGAGACGCTGCGCACGGCGCGGCGCCTCGCCCGCCTGGCCAAGGCCTACGACGTCATCCATTCGAACAGCCTCTGGGCTCATCTGGACTGCGCGCTTGCGGGTCGGATCGCCCGCAGACCCGTGGTGCTCGAGTTGCACGACCTGGTGCGCCAAGGGGTCGGTCGTCGAGTGCAGCGCGCAGCCGTCCGCCTTGCTTCGTGCACGATCGCGGTGAGCCGCGCGGTCGCCGAATCGGTCGGCGGTCGGCCGCACAATCTGCACGTCGTCCCGCAGGGGGTGGACCCGGTGCGATTCCAACCCGGTCCACCGGACGCCGCGTGGCGGGCCCGACTGAGCAGCGACCCCGACGACCCCATTATCGGCGTCGTCGGCCGCGTCGATCCGGAGAAGGGCATCCGCACGGTGCTGCAGGCCATGACCATGCTCGACGGTCCTGCAGAGCGCAGTCATCTCGCGGTCGTCGGTGCACCGGCGCTCGACAACGGCAGCTACGAGGCCGAACTCCAGGCGGAGGCCGCCGGCATGCTGGGTGACCGGTGCCGCTTTGTCGGGCAGGTCGACGAGGTGCCTGCCGTGCTGCGCTCCCTCGACGTGCTGGTCAACGCCTCGGCGTCGGAGCCCTTCGGGCTGAGCGTCCTGGAGGCGCAAGCCTGTGGCGTGCCTGTGATCGGTTCCGCGTCGGGCGGCATTCCGGAGTTCGTCACCGACGGCGAGACGGGTTTGCTCGTGACGCCCGGCCGGCCGGACGACCTGGCTGCCGAGCTCAATAGGCTCCTCGCTACCTCAGGCCTTCGTGACGACCTCCGCCACAGGGCCCGCAGCGGTGTGGTCGCGCGTCACACCATTGCCGCGCGGGCGGAAACGGTGGCGCAGCTGTACCGCTCGTTGACTCCGGTCGGGGCGTCTGCCGGGCGGTGAGGACGCTCATGCTCACGAAGTTCCTGCCGTTGCCCGACAACAACGGGGGACTACAGCGTTCGCTGGCGATCGCGCGGCGCCTGGCCGAATTGGGTGAACTCGTTCTCTTCGGGTTCGACGACGGCAACGCGGATCACCAAGGTCTGCGCGACATCGGGATCGATGTCAGGTCCGTCCCGTGGCACGTGACGCCCGGCAGTGTCCTCAGTGGGGTCGTCAGGACGCAGAGTTTCTCGGCTGCGCGGTTCTGGAGTGCGGCCGCCGCCGAGACCGTCCGCCGCGCCGCCGCCGAGAAGTCACTGGACCTGCTCCAGGTCGAATATCAGCAGATGGTGCCCCTCAGCGCCGGTATCCCGGCAAAGACGTCCGTGCTCGACCTTCACAACGTGGAGTCGGCTCTCGTGGACAGTTACGCGCACGCCCGGCGAGGGGTCGCGGCGGCCGGCCTCCGTGCCGAGGCGGCCGCGCTGCGGCGGATGGAGCGGCGCACCATCACCCGGTTCGACCACGTGGCAGTCGTCAGCGAGCAGGAGCGGACGCGGCTGCCCGACCGCGCCCGTTCCGTACTGGTGTGCCCAAACGGCAGGGACCCCTCGGCCGTGCTGCCTCCGGCACCGGATCCGACCGTGGCCTTCGTCGCCACCATGGGCTGGCGCCCGAACATCGACGCCGCGCTGTGGCTCGGCCGCGACATCTGGCCATTGGTGGTGGCCCAGGTGCCGCAGGCCCGGTTGCTGCTCGTGGGGAGGGACCCGGCCCCGACGGTGTTGGCGCTGGCCGGCAGCAACATCGAGGTGACAGGGACGGTGCCCGACGTCACGCCGTATCTGGCCGAATCCCGCGTCGTGGTGGCGCCCCTGCGGGCAGGTGGAGGGACCAGACTCAAGATCATGGAGGCACTGGACGTCGGTCGGCCCGTCGTCGCGACCTCCGTCGGGTGTGAGGGGACCGAGGACCTTGTCGGACGGGGCGTGGTGGTTGCGGACACCGCGGCTGGCCTCGCCGATGCCATTGCCGGCCTCCTTCTCGATCCGGCGCGTGCGTCGGCATTGGGCCGCGCCGGACACGACGCGGTGTCGGCCGACCACACATGGGACCGCGCCTTGGCGCCCTTGCTCCAGGCGGTCCGAGCTTGCTGAAGCTCCTCGAGGTGCTGATCCTGCTTTGTGTCGCCGTGGGCGTCATCGCGCTCTTCGTCCGCTGGGAGCGGGAGGGCAAGGATCACCTGGTGCCGCTCGTGCTCCTCGGCCTGCTGGTGGTCGAGGCCACCATCTATGCCGATCAGAACACGTTGCCGCGGAGCCTCTTCCACCCCGGATCGGGCTCGGCACAGTTGCGGCTCCCCGAGGTCTACATCACGCTCGCCCTGATCGCACGCCTGATCGCGCGCGGCAAGCCGAGCCGGATCGGCCTCGCTGCCGGCCTCTGGTTGGCCTTCGCGGCTTGGATGGTCGTCGGCGCGGTCGAGGGGCACCTGTACCACAACCGGTTGACCCAGGACCTCTACGAGGCCAAGGACATCCTCTACATCGTCGGAGCGTACGCGCTGGCGGCCGGGGTCCCCGTTCGTCGTTATATCGACAGTGGCGCTCTGTTGCGGCTGGGGAACCTGACCGTCGCGTGCATCACGATCGTCGATCTCATGACGATGGCACACATCAGTTTCAATACCCATCTGCCCGGCCTCCCGCTCCAGGACTTCGGTGCGGTCGGCTCGGAGACGGCGGCCATCGCCCTGGCCATCGGCACCATTTGCTTCTTGGTAAGGCTGGCGTCAGGACCGGTGCGAGGGCGGCACGTGCTGGCTCTGGTGCCGATCATCGCCGGCGTCGTCCTGGCGAACCAGCGCGCCGTGCTGGTGAACCTCGGGGTGGTGGCCGGGGTGTTGCTCGTCCTGCTCTTTGCGGGATCGTGGCGTGGCGCGGTGCGGCGGTTCAGCGTTAGGGGGGGCCAGATCGTGCTGATCTCTCTGGCCGTGGTCGGCGTCGCCCTGGCCGTCCTGTTCGTACCGGCAGCAATCGACCAACAGCCCGTGCACATCCCACTGAGCAAACAATTCGACGAGCTCTTCTACAGCCAAGGGAAGGTCGAGTCGGCCCAGGACCGTCTGAACCTGGCGTCGGAGGCGGAGAAGCTGATCCCCCAGCATCTCTTCATCGGATGGGGTCTCGGGGTCGAGTTCAATTACTACGAGGCGGGCCAACGCAAGGTCGTGCCCATCGCCTATGCGCACAACATCGTGCTCGACCTCTGGCTCCGGATCGGCCTTATCGGGCTCGTCATGTTCGTCATCGCCATGGCGACCTCCCTCGCGGACGGCGTCAAGGTATGGCGGCGACATCCGGATCCCATCGTGGCCGCCTTGGGTCTGGGCATCCTCGCGGTGCTGTGTGGACTTCTCGCTACGGCCTTCCTCGAACCGTTCCTCGACGAGTACCGGCTCGCCACCTTGTTCGGCGTGACGTTGGGCATGCTGCGGTCCTCCGTGACGTCCATGGCCCACATTTCCCGGCATCCGGCTGAGCAACCCGCGTTAGGGCGTGCGCTGTGAACATCACGATGGGGGTTCACGCCATGTCCCGCGCGGGAGGGACCGAGCTGAACGCGTTCCAGGTCGCGCGCGGGTTGGTGCGGCGCGGGCACACGCTCGATCTGGTGGCGGCGCGCGACGGCGAGTTGGCCCCCGAGTACCGCACGTTCTGCCGGAGTGTGGCCCGTCGTCCGATCTTCGATTTCGCCCGTGCCAGTGCGCCCCGTGACCTGATGCGCATGACGCCGGCCGTAGTGACGGCTGCCAGAACGAAGCCGGATGTCGTCTATCCGAACCGC
Source organism: uncultured Acidimicrobiaceae bacterium (assembly GCA_963777485.1). Classification (GTDB taxonomy): domain Bacteria; phylum Actinomycetota; class Acidimicrobiia; order Acidimicrobiales; family RAAP-2; genus Bog-473. The sequence goes on from CAVZQP010000002.1 coordinate 1,318,921, forward strand.
TTTGCGGAGATCGTCTGGGCCGCTGCGGCAGGCAAGCTGTCGGGGGCACCGGTCGTCTGCCACCTCCACGAGTGTCGCCATGCCCGGCCAGGGTCCTTCCCGAACACACACGTGCGACGGTTCATCGCAGTCTCCGAGTTTCTCCGCCGCCAGTGGGTGGACCTGGGGCTCGACGCCGACCGGATCGACGTGGTCCACAACGGGGTATCGGGCGACGATTACCCGATGGGCGGCCTCGAAGAGCGGGCCAGCGCCCGGGCCAGGCTCGGCCTCGACCAAGATGGATTCGTCGCGCTGTACTACGGACGTCTCGACCCCGAGAAGGGCGTCGACGTCCTTCTGGAGGGCTGGCGGAAACTCGGCATGGGCGGCACCGAGGGCACGCTCCTGGTTGTCGGTTCGCCCAGTGCCCACGACCCCAACGGCGAGCGCTACGCGGCGGGGCTTCGGGAATCCGCCCCGCCGGGATGCGTCTGGCGGCCCGCTCAGGCCGACGTGGTCGTCCTCCTGCACGCGGCCGACGTCGTCGTCGTCCCGTCCCTGTGGGACGAGCCCTGCGCACGGGTGATCCTCGAGACCCTGGCCACGGGCCGTCCGCCGATCGTTACTCGGACGGGGGGGAGCCCCGAATTGCTCGAGGGACCTTTCGAGCGCTTGTTGGTGGAGCCGGGGGACACGGGGATGCTCGCATCCGCCCTTGCAAGCCTCGTAGATTGGCGGGACCGCGAGCCTGCGCTCGCCGCCCTGTGCCGAGATCACGTGCGGGACCGTTTCTCACTCGACCACTTGGTGGAGGGTGTGGAGGGTTCGCTCAGCGCGGCCGTCGGGGAAGGTTAGGAAGGAGGCAGGTGAGTCTGAGAGAGATCGTGCGTGCGGTACGCGCGCACTGGATCGTTGCCCTGGTCACGCTCCTCGTGTTCTTCGTGGCCGGCCTCGCCTACGTCACCTTGCCTGCGAAGCAGTACCAGGCCACCGTCGTCCTGGTGGCGCAGCCGCCCTCGAACGCGTCGGACCCTGGCGCGGATGTGGGCGCGATTCAGATCGAGATCCCCCAGATCGTGGTCGAGGTGAGCACCCCGGTCGTCCAGGACGTGGCACAGACGAGGGTGCCGGCCAGATATCGGTCCGTGCCCGTGACGATCTCGGCCACAGGGGATCCCGCCTCCAACACCGTCACCATCAACGCCAAGAGCACGGATCCTCACGCGGCGCAGGCCTGGGCCAACGCAGTCGCGGCACGGGTCGTCACCGTGACGAATCAAACGGACAACACCGTCTTGGTCCTGAAGCAGCTCGGTACCGCTGCCCTGCCGACGTCGCCGACGGGATCACGCACATCCATCGTCTTCGCGGCTTTCGTCCTGGGTTTGATTGCCGCGGTGTTCGCCGCTCTCGGGTCGGCGGCTGTCGGAAGGCATGTGGCCGCAGACGAGATCTGGGAACGGGTCGGCATCGCGGTGGTCGGCGAAGTGCCGCGGTTGGCCCACACGGGAAATGACCCGACGTACGTCTTCGAATCGGCCGGGGACCCGTTCGGCCAGGAGGCGTTCCAACAGCTGCGCGCGTTTCTCCAGCTCATGTACGGGGAGATGCATCCGGTCATTGCGATCACGTCCTGTGACCCCCGCGACGGCAAGTCCACCGTCGCCGCTCATACGGCGTGGGCGTTGGCGAACCCGGGGCATCTCGTCGCCGCGGTCGACGCAGACTTGCGGAAGCCGTCGCTCCACGAGATCTTCGCGCGCCCACTGTCGCCGGGCGTGAGCGACTTCGACGTCGCCAGTCTGGACGACCTGCTGGTCCACACGGGCAACCCGTACCTTGAGTTCATCGCGAGCGGTCTCCCGACTCGTCATCCCGCCGACGTGGTGACCGCGGACGTCCCACCACTTCTGAGCGCCCTCCAGGAATCGAACCGGACCGTGGTCCTCGACTGCCCGCCGGTCATGGGTGTGGCCGAGACGTCTATTCTTGCGACGAAGGCGGATGGTGTGCTCGTGGTGGTGAACGCCCGCAACGTCAATTTCGATCGACTCGTGCAGGGCATCACGCAGCTAAGGGGATCCGGGGCGAACGTCATCGGCATCGTGCTCAACCGCGTGCGCCGGCCGAAGGTTGTTTCCGCGTACAGCTACATCCGGCCGGCCGACGTCAGCACGGACCACGACACCAAGCCGAAGAGCCGCCGCTTGACACGATCGGGCTAGTCCTTGCGAGGCGAGTCCGAATCTGGCTCCGTCGGAGCGTCTGCAATCCGCAGACCCAAGAAGGCGACCGAACGGCGGAACGTAACTTCGAATTATCTCCTCGCGGTCGCGAGTGTGTTGGTGGGATTCGTTGCCACGCCGATCCTCACCCACCAACTGGGCATCCAGCGCTATGGAGTCTGGGCGCTCATCGGCTCGCTCATTCCGTTCCTCGAGCTCCTCGAGCTCGGTTTCGCCAGCGTCACCGTGACTTTCGTCGGACGGCACCTCGAATTGGAGGAGCACGAAAGGGTCGAGGCCACGATCAACACCTCGTTCGTGCTCCTCTCCGTGCTCGGGTTGATCGCGTTCGTCGGTGTCGTCGTCTTCACGATCTTCCTTCCCGACATCATCACCACCATTCCGAAAAACCTGGTGGGTCAGGCGCAATTCCTCTTACTGCTGATGGCGTTCGACATGGCGCTCTCCATCCCGATGGACACGTTCGGCGGCGCGCTCATCGGCTTGCAGCGATACGACCTCCTCAACTACAGCCTCATTACCGTTCTGGTCTCGCAGGCGGTCGCTTGGATCATCGTCCTGGCCTTTCATGGCGGTCTCGTTGCGCTCGGTATCGTCACGGTTGCCATCAGCCTGCTGGGACAGGCGTCGCGCCTGCTGATCCTGAACCACCTCTTGCCGTGGTTCCGCCTTTCGATACGCCGGTTCGACCGCAGCCTCCTCCGGACGTTCACCACGCTCTCGGGGTGGTACTCGCTCGATCAGGTCTCCCAGGCGGTGATCACGCTGTCGGACGTTCTGATCGTGGGTGCAGCCGCAGGTGTGGAGGCGGCCGCTGTCTACGCCGTGGCCCAGCGCTTAGGCCCTCTTCCGGTGCGTATCGTCCAACCGCGTCTCTACACGCTGTTCACGACCGCCACCGAGCTCAGCGCGCGGGGTGACGTATCGGGCATGCGAGATCGCATCGACGATGTCGCGCGGTTCGCCCTGTACCTGAGCGTGCCGGCAGCAATCGCACTCGGCTTTCTCGCGGGCCCCACCGTGGAGGCATGGGTCGGGCCTCTCTACCGCGAGGCGGCGACGGTCGTCGGCCTGTTGTGCCTCGCCGGCGTCGTGCAAAGTTGGGCGTACACGGTCAGATTCGCCCTGAGCGGTTCCCGCCGGCCGAAGCTGCCGGCGACGCTCTACGGCGTGGAGGCCGCGCTGCATGTGTCCCTCGGCATCGTGTTGGCCTCCGCGTACGGTCCCGTGGGCATGGCCGAGGCAGTGCTCATCGGTGTGGTGACCATGGAAGGGATGCTGTTGCTCCCGTTGGCCTACCGTCAGCTGGGCGACAGCTTTGCCCGGAGGGCGATGGGTTTCGTGCGCACATTGAGCCTGCCGGCGCTCTGTACCGGCGTGTTCGCCTGGGGCCTCGGGCGCGCGGGCGGTCCGTTGTACGCCTTCACGGACACGCACGGCCGTCTCGCCGGTCTTGTCGTTGTCGGCGTCGCCGGGGCGGCCCTGTTGGCCTTCTTCTACGCCGTCCTTCTGGTGTCCATGCCCGCCGACCAGCGCAGACCGCTTGTTGCTCGCACCAGAGCCGTGCTCGCACATCTCAGACGGAATGGCGGGTCCGGGAGCGGGGCGGTGGAGCCGGGGAGCATCGGTGCAGACCACACTGCGACTGCGGTACCACCTGAAAGCGGTGTCACGTCGATCGCGCAATGGATCGGGCCAGCCGACAGGCGCCTCTTCTCCTGGCTGGACGTTCCCGACGACCGCAGCGTCGTCGGCGCTGCGGTTCTCCTCCCGACGATCGGATTGGAGGGGGAGTACTCCGCGCGTGCGCTGCGCGACCTTGCCCATCGCTTGGCCGTGTCCGGCTGGGCGGTTCTGCGCGTGGACTACCCCGGCACCGGGGACTCGGCTGGGACGTGGACGGACCCGGACCCGGTGGCCGAATGGCGTCACGGCGTCCGGGAGGCCATCGAGTACGCCCGGGCTCTCGAGACTCCCCGGGTCGCCGTGCTAGGGCTCCGTCTCGGCGCCACACTGGCTGCCGCGGAGCTCGCCGCCGACGGCGCCGTCGACGATCTCGTTCTGTGGGATCCCTGTGCGACGGGGAAGGCGTTCCTTCGCGAGCAGCGCGCCCTGTGGGCATTCCGAAGGAATCAGGCCATCGCGTGGGGGACGCTGCGGGAAGGCGAAGAGTGGGGTTCGGGGGAGGTAGCGCAAACCGGTTTGTTCGAGGCGCCGGGCGCCATGCTCTCTGCCCAAACCGTGTCGGGCCTGCGGGCACTGGCCATCGCGCCCGGTGATCAAAGGTTGGCCTCCCGCGAACTGCTCCTCACCCGAGAGGGCCGCAAGGTCGACCGGGTGCTGGCAGAGCGGCAGACGCTGCCACACGTCGACTTCGCCGAGATCGGTGGCCAAGATGCGCTGCTCGACGCCCAGGCCATGACCCCGGAAAGCACGCTGGAACGAATCCTCCTGTGGCTCGCTCCACCCGCCGGGCGGGTGACCCAGGTCGACGTGCCGACGCCGGCGAAGACGCTGACACTCCGACTGGACGGCCGCCCCGCGGTGGTCGAGCGAGTGCTCGACATCGGACCAGCACGCCTGTTCGGCATCCTCAGCGAAGCGGAGGATCCGATGGTCCGGTCGGGCCCGACCGTCATCTTCCTCAACGTGGGACGGATCGGCCATCACGGGCCGGCGCGGCTCTGGGTCGACCTGGCGCGGTCGTGGTCGTCCGAGGGCGTGCGGTGCCTGCGGCTGGACCTGAGCGGCCTGGGCGACAGCCCCACGCGTCCCGAGCGGACCGAGAACGTCGAGTTCCCGACGGACGGCCTCAAGGATCTGGGCGACGTGCACCGCGTCGTGGGCGCCGAGTTCGGGTCGGACATCGTCCTCGTGGGGTTGTGCTCCGGTGGCTACCACGCCATCCAATCGGCGCTCGACGACCCGGTCGCCTCCGTCTGTGTCATCAATCCCGCGCTCACCCACTACCGATGGGGTGAACACCCCTACCGCCGCTTCGAGCCGAACGAAACCGAAGACAGCCAAGAGCAGCCGGCCGGGGCGACACACCCCTGGGCGTCTCGGGTCATGGCGCGCCTCGCTCCCTTGCGGGGAACGGTGTCGAAGATCCCGGGGGCCTGGTGGATATTGAAGCGTCATCTGGTGACGGCGAGCCCGGCCAGCATGTTCGACCGCCTGACCCAATCCGGTGTCGGGGTGCTCGTGGTGACGGGAAGTGAGGACGCGCAACGGCTGCGACGCGGGGAGCAGCGCCGCTACGACGCGCTGACGCGCACCGGCCTCTTCCGCTTGGAGGGCATCCCCAATCTGGAGCACACCTTGCTCGAGCGGACTGGTAGGGACCGCGTATCGGACATCCTCCACGCGTGGGTGGTCAGTACCGGGAGGGACACGGGAGTTCCGGTCCGTGCTGATGCCCTGAAAGCGGAATGATGGACGCGACCGCCGTACGCGGAACGCAAGATGCCGAGTCGCTCGACAGCCCGCTCGCCCGGGTCGCCGTCGTGTACGGCCCGCCGTGGTTCAACCCGATCGTGCTCGCCGAGGCGGCGCGCGAGACGCCCTGTCGGCTGGTCTGGGTGCTCGACGGCCGCAACGCCGAGACCGCACCGCCGGTGCGGCTCCTTGACCGAATCGGGGACGTCGTCGACGTAGCGGGGCTCGACGTCCCCGCCACCGCCGCCGCGCTGCGTCCGTTCGCTCCGAGCGCCATGACGACGTTCTCGGATTTCTTCATGCCGCTGACAGCTTCGTTGGCGCGCCAACTGTCGCTCAATTACCACTCGGAGCGCACGGCCGGCTGGCTGTCGGACAAGAGCCAGCAGCAGCTCGCGCTGCGCTCGGCGGGCGTACCCGGACCCGCGGTCTGGACGGTGCCGGCCGAATCGAGTGAGATGCCGGCGTTCCTTTCCCAGCTCCGCTTTCCGGTGGTCGTCAAACCGCGGCGTGGCACCGGCAGCGTTGCGACGGCGCGGGCCGACGACGAAGGCGAACTGTCCGGCCTCCTCGCCCGGTTCGCTGACGTCGATGGTGGCCTCCTCGTAGAGGAGTATCTCGTTGGCCGGGACGAAGGAGGCGCATTCGCCGACGATTTTGCGGTCGAGCTCTTGGTCCAGGGGGGACACGTGTTCAGGCTCGCCACCACCGGCAAGTTCAAGCACGCGCCACCCTTTCGTGGCCGGGGCACCTTCCTGCCCAGCCATGTCGATCCCCCCATCGAGGCGGCACTGTTCGAAGCCGCCGAAGCCGCCGTCGTCGCGCTCGGCATCAAAGACAGTTTCGCGAACGTTGACGTCAAGCTGACACCGGAAGGCCCACGCGTCGTGGAGGTGAACGGCCGCCTCGGCGGGCACGTGCAGTTGTTGATGGAGCTGGCAGGAGGTCCGCCCGTTCTCCCGTTGGTCTTCCGGCTGGCGCTCGGTCGTGCCATGGCGCAGGATCCGGTGCTCACGCAGATTCTCAGCGACGGCTGGTCACGGGTGGGCTACTTCGCCTCGGTCCAGTCCCCGATGGGAACGACGCGCCTTTTGAGCGTGAAGGGGTTCGACGAGGTGGCGGCGTTGCCCCACGTGTCGAGCGTGCTGCGGAAGGGACGTCAGGGTGACCGATTCGACTGGGCCGAGGGAGCAGGCTCCAGTGTGTGCGAGGTGTTCGGGTCCGTCGAACGGTTAGAGGATCTCGCGGCGGCGCGTCGAGAAATCGATGACCTGATCGAAGTCGAGTTCGAAGAGACTCCAGGCCTGGCGTGAACCTCGAGGTGCGACGCGACCTTCAGTGGCCCTGACCCGGCGGGGCCCCAGAATGCCCGGGTGCGGTCGACGGAGGCGGGGCGAAGATCACCCTCAAGTTAGGCGGTTGGCCGTCGATAATCGTTGTCAGGGACTACGATGGCGGCCATTGTTCGACGGTCATTCCGCGACTGTGGATGGCGCCACAGCGGGCAGCTGACGGCGGTGTCGGTTGGAGCGAGGCTAGGGGCGTAGGAGATCCGGCTCTATGAGTACGACAACAGCTATTCGCGTCGGGTCTGACGTGTTGTCGGTCCAGCAGGTGACCAAGAGCGTGGCCTGCTTCGGCGATCGCTACCTGCGGCGGGTCTTCACCGAGCACGAGATCAGCTCTGCCAGCGGTACGCCACCGGTGCAAGCGGCTCGGTTGGCGGCTCGCTTCGCCGCGAAGGAGGCGACCATAAAAGTGCTGCGACCGGTCGATCACCAACCCGATTGGCGCTCGATGGAGGTGCAGCGCCATGCCGGGGGGTGGTGCACGATGGCGCTTTCGGGCCACGCAGCCAACCTGGCCGAGGCGGCGGGCATCACCGACCTGGCGGTCAGCCTGACCCACGAGGGCGACATGGCCGCGGCCGTGGTGGTCGCACTGTGTCGCCGCGACGAGTCGAACGCCATAGGACGACATGGAGGATCGCTCAACTTCACCGACACGGAGGGTGCCGTCTGATGGATGAGGACATTCGCAAGGTCCTGGACGAGCACGGCAACCTTCCTGTCGACGTCGGCACGTTGCAAGACGAGGACGACCTCTACCAGGCGGGCCTGACGTCGCACGCGAGCGTCAACGTCATGCTGGCGCTGGAAGACGAGTTCGAGATCGAATTCCCCGAACCGATGCTCCGTCGGAGCACGTTCGAGTCCGTCGCCGCCATCCGGACCGCGATCAGCGAGCTGACCGGGTCAGGACCGAACAACACGGGACCATGACGTACCCGATCCGAGGGGGCGGGTGACGATGGCAGGATCCGAAGGGCAACCCTTCCGAGACGAGCTCGTCGAGGCGGGGATCCTCGTGCCGACGGGTACCGAGGGTCTGTACGGCCGGTCGGCGCTCTACGAGTCCGTCGTCGACGGCGTGGATCAGCTGGCCGTCTCAACAGCCGAGTCGGAAGGGACATTGAGCTACCGGTTCCCGCCGGTCATGCCACGTCAGGTCCTCGAGCAAACGGGGTATCTCTCCTCCTTCCCCGACCTGATCGGCACGGTGTCGACCTTCGCCGGCGACGACAAGGACCACAAGCGGCTCATGGAGGCCGTGCAGTCGGGAAACGACTGGACGGCCATGCTCGAGGACGCCGGCGTCAGCCTGTGCCCCGCGGTCTGCCACCCGCTCTACCCCACGTTGCGCGGATCCCTGCCCGAGGGTGGCCGGCGATACGACGTCGTGGGCTGGTGCTTCCGTCACGAGCCCAGCGATGATCCGGCCCGGATGCAGTCGTTCCGCCAGCACGACCTCGTCTACGTCGGCGACGCCGTCCGGGCCACGGAGCACCGCGACCGCTGGCTGCAGCTCGGCCACGACATCTTCGTCGAGCTGGGCCTCGATGTGGAGATCGTGGTGGCGAACGACGCCTTCTTCGGGCGAGTGGGCCGCATCCTGGCCAGCAACCAGCGGTCGGAAGCGCTGAAGTACGAGATCGTCACGCCGATCAACTCTTCCGAGAACCCGACGGCGATCGCATCGTCGAACAGCCACCTCGACCACTTCGGGCAGCCGTTCGGCATCGTCACCGCCGAGGGGGAGGTCGCGCACTCGTGCTGCTTCGGCTTCGGACTCGATCGGATCACGCTGGCCCTCCTGCGGACGCACGGCTTGCGGGTCGAGGACTGGCCGCGAGCGACGCGGGAGCGACTGTGGCCATGAGCCCGGCGTTCCGGGGCTCCCGGGCCGTCGTCACTTTGACATGACCCCCCGCTCACGTTCCTTCCTCTTGACCACATGGGACGGAGGAGGGACCTCGCCCCCGGAGTTGGGCGTGGCGAAGCGTCTGGTGGATCGGGGTCACACGGTGCACGTGCTCGCTGACCCGACGCTCGTCCGGGACGTCGAAGCCGCAGGATGCACTTTCACGCCCTGGACCCGCGCGCCGCACCGGTCCACCCTCGACAAGGAGGACGATCTTCTCAAGGACTGGGAGGCCGAGGATCCGCTCGATGTGCTGCGGCGACTGCGCGACCAGATCATGTCCGGCCCGGCGTCGGAGTTCGCCGCGGACACCGCCGCCTCCATCGATACCGTCCATCCCGACGCCGTGCTGGCGGACGCCGAGCTGTTCGGGTCGGTCATCGCTGCGCAAGCAGCAGGGCTTCCCGTGGCCGTCTTGATGCCGAACCAGTGGTCGGTCCCGACCCCGGGGGTCGGCGACAGGGCCGTCCGCACGTTCGTGGAACGTGTCGTCAAAGCCGGGCTCGCCGATCTGAACGCAGCGAGGGGTGAGCGTGGCCTTCCGCCGTTGCCCTCGTTCTTCGACCAGATCCTCAGCGCAGACCGGATCCTCGTCCTGACCAGCGAGGCGTTCGACCGGGCCTCGGCGTTCGTCCCCGACAACGTTCGCTACGTGGGTCCCGTGCTCGACGACCCGGCGTGGGTGGGTTCTTGGTCGTCACCGTGGCCCCGCGACGCCGCCGAACCCCTTGTACTCGTGGGCCTGAGCTCGATCTACCAGAACCAAGGTCCCTTACTCCAGCGGACAGTCGATGCTCTCTCTGCGCTTCCAGTACGTGCCGTCGTGACGCTCGGCCGGATGCTCGAGCCCGACGACGTCTCTCCGTCGCCCAATGTCACCGTCGTGCGCTCCGCGCCCCACAGCGTGCTCCTCGCTGACGCCTCGGTGGTCATCACTGCGTGTGGCCACGGGACGGCCATGAAAACGCTCGCAGCGGGTGTCCCGATCGTGTGCATCCCGATGGGTCGCGACCAGGACGCGATCGCGGCGCGGGTTGCCGAGCTCGGAGCCGGAATCGTTCTGCCGCCCTCGGCTACCGCCGAAGAGATCCGGGGGGCCGTCCTCGAGGTGCTGGGGGACGAGAGCTATACGTCCAATGCTCGAAGGCTGGCATCGACGCTTTCCGTCGAGCATGCGCCGTTCGATGTCGTCCTCGAGGTGGAAGATCTGGTGGAGCAGCCGATCGACCGCGACTGAACCGCCCGGCCGTCCTCCCGCGGCGTCACGTCCTCAGCGCCGGGCCCACTCCAGGCGCTTCGACACGACGGTGGGACGTCCCGCTTGCAGGCCTCCATCGACCCGGATGGTCGCACCATTGACGTAAGCCGCGTCCTCCGAGCAGAGCCAGAGCACAGCCGGTGGCACTTCTTCAGGAGACGCGATCCGCCGCAGCGGGATCTGCTTGGTCACGCGCTCGCGCACATCGGCGTCGGACAAGTACTTGCGATTGAGGGAGGTCTCGACCCATCCCGGCTCGACGACGTTCGTCCGGACACCGAGTGGCCCCCATTCCCAAGCCATGCCCATTGCGAGCATGTGCAGCCCCGCCTTGGACGCGCTGTAGGCCGTCTGCGCGTCATAGGCATTCGTGCTCGCCGGCGAGCTGATGACAACGATGGAGCCACCGCCCTGGTCCACCATTTGCTTTGCCGCCGGTTGACCGCAATTGAAGAGGGCAGATTCGTTCACCCGCAGTGTCTCTTCCCAGGTGTCCGGTCTCATCTCGAGCAAGGGGATGATCGGGCCAACTCCCGCATTGTTGACGAGCACATCGAGCCCCCCGTGGTGCTCGATGACCGACGCGACCAAGGCGCGCGCGCCATCGGCATCACCGACGTCCGCGACGGCAGGTTCGGCCGAACCGCCGTTGGCCGCGATCGCTTCGACGGTTTCCGCCGCCCCCTCAGACGTCCTGCTGTTGACGAACACATGGGCGCCGGCGTCGCCGAATGCCTGGGCGATGCTGCGCCCGATGCCCCGACTGGCGCCGGTGACGAGCACCACCTTGCTGGCGAAGCCTTCGTAGCGGTTCGGCGTCATCGGATGGGAACCTCCCATGGAGTCGTGGCTGGCTGGGGAGTCGACCGCCGCTCGGCATTGTAACGAAAACCGGCCAAATTCGAGGGTGGGAGACCGGGAAGACAGCCCGGTGCAACGTCAGCGGCTCAAGCGCCCCTTCCGACGACCCGATACATCTATCGTGCCTTCGACCATGCTCGGCGTGGATCAGGGGCGAAACAGCCTGAGGGGAACCGCCAGCGTGGAGGTGAATCGATCTCCAGCGGCGCCTTGTCGCAAAAACGAGAGGTGTGAACATTGGCGCGGTTAGGATGACGCCCATGTCGGACAACAGCCGACGGGCCCGGCAAGGCGAGTCGGGAATCATCGTGCAACTCCCTGACATCGTCCCCACGTCGGACGAACTGCCTCCAGAGGGATGCCCGATGATGTCCGGCGAGGGTGAGCAGGAGTCCGATGTCCTCTATTACTGGGATTACCTGCACCTCGACGGCCTGCTGAGCGCGCAGACACCCAAGAGCGCTGAGCACGGCGGCGTCATACACGACGAGCTCATCTTCATTGCAGTGCACCAAACCTCTGAGCTGTGGTTCAAGCAGGTGCTCTTTGAGCTCCATTCCGTGCTCACCCTCATGGATAAGGCCCCGATCCCTGAGCGAGACCTGGGAATCGTCCTGTCGCGCCTGCAGCGCATCAACGTGATCCAACGCCTGCTCGTCCTGCAGTTGGATGTGCTCGAAACGATGACGCCGCTCGACTTCCTCGATTTTCGCTCCATGCTGCTGCCTGCATCTGGATTCCAGAGCGTGCAGTTCCGCCTGATCGAAAACACGTTTGGATTGCTCGAGCGGGATCGCCTGCGCATCGATGGACACGACTATCTGGCCACCCTCCGCCGGGACCATGTCGACCTCGTGACCCGAACCGAGGATTCGCCATCGCTCTTCGATCATGTTGAGCGGTGGCTGTCGAGGACGCCGTTCCTCGAAACGAAGGACTTCGACTTCGTTGCGACCTACCGGGACATTGTCACGGCGAAACACGATGCGACCCGGTCGTCGCTGGCCGACAACCCCGAACAGTTAGCCGTGTTCGAGAACGGCGTCAGGAAGTTCGACGCGGTCCTCGACAAGACCGTATGGCAGCGCGACGTCGAACAGGGGACGCGGCGCCTGTCGTATGAGGCGTTCATGGCGGCATTGTTCATCAACCTGTACCGGGACGAGCCAATCCTGCACATGCCGTATCTGGTCCTGACCGCCATTGTCGACATCGACGAGGCGTTCACGATGTGGCGGGAGCGTCACGCACTCATGGCCCACCGGATGCTGGGGCGGCTGACCGGGACAGCGGGCAGCGGGTACGACTACCTCGATCAGACGGCACACAGCTATGCGCCGTTCAAGGATCTCTTCGATGTGGCCACGTACCTGCTCCCTCGTGCGTCCCTGCCTCGTCTACCGGATTCGCTGGCCAGCGATCTCGACTTCCGGATCTCATAGCCGGCCGGCGACGAGGCGGGTGGTGCTGAGAACGGGCAGGCTCATTCGATGACGGCTGCAAGTCGTCCGACACTTGCCGTCGTCTATGGGGACGGCTCGGCTCCCGCCATGTCGTTGACCGCAGCTGCGGCTTCCCTGTGCGACATCGTCTGGGTGATCGATTCGTCAGCGACGCGCAATGCATCGTCCTTTCGGCTCTTGCGGAAACTCGGCGCGACGGTCGACCTCGCCGGCCTCTCGGAAGATCAAGCGACTGCGGCCGTGGGCGCGGAGGGGCCCGACGGCATCGTGGCGTATGCAGACGCTCAGATCGACACCGCGGCGGTGCTGGGTGAACGCCTCGGCCTCGACTACTTCGACCGCACCGTGGCGGCGCGTCTGCTCGACAAAGTCGTACAGCGCCGGGCTCTCGGCGACGCGGGTCTCGCCGCGCCGCGCTGTCTCGCACTGCCATCGCATCCGTCGTCCGGGGACGTCGACGCGGTGGCGGATAGTGTCACGTTTCCAGTCGTCCTCAAGCCCCGGCATGGCGCGGCGAGCAGGGAGACTCATCTCGCAGCCGATGCCGCACAGCTGCGTACGCTCGTGGCGCAGCTTCCGGACGGGTCCGCAGCCCCGGAGATGGTGGTCGAGGAGTTCATGGCCGATCCCCCGGAGCATCCCAGTTCGTGGTTCGGAGACTACGTTTCGGTCGAAAGCGTGGTCGCCGGGGGACAAGTGAGTCACCTCGCAGTGACGGGTCGCCTTCCGGGTGCCAAGCCATTTCGCGAGACGGGCCTCATCATCCCAAGTGACTTCACTCTGTCCCTCCAGGTGTCCATTCTCAACATGGCGAGCGAGGCGATCGCGGCGTTAGGGATCCGCACTGGGTGCCTGCACACAGAGATCAAGGTGACCGACGACGGCCCTCGGGTCATCGAGGTGAACGGTCGCATCGGCGGGTTCGTCGCTCCGGTCCTCGCGCTGGCGTCCTCTGGGACCGACTTCTTCCAGATCTCACAGCGCGTAGCCCTCGGTGAACACGTGGTGTTCGCGGACGTGCTCCCAACCCCACACGTGGGTTACGTCACCGTGGGCCAACCCCCGATCGGCGCACACCGCGTCGTCAGCGTCGCCGGTCTCGACAAGGTTGCGGCATATCCCGGGGTGGACTCCGTCTCGCTCAACCGGCGACCGGGTGACGAGGTCGACTGGCGCCTGGGCAGCCACGAATATGTCTATGCCGTGCTCGGCCAAGCCCCCGACCACGACGCGGTGCGGGCGATGCAGGGCTTCGTCGACGAGGAGATTGAAGTCGTCTACGAATAGCGCGGTCGCTGTCCTCGCCAGCCCGGTCCGGCCAGGCGTCAGTGGGCCAGGAATCGCGGCAACCGGCTGACCACGGCGGCCCATGCGCTGGATGTGGGGTCGATGTGAGCCATGTGGCCGCCGTCGCACTCGACCAACTCCACGGCGGCCCCTGTCGCCAGGGCGGCTGTCACGTACTCCTCGCTTTGGGCGAACGGCACCGAGTCGTCGTCGTGACCATGGACACAAACAACGGGCACGTGGAGCGGCACCTGGCCGATGGGATCCGACCAGTCGTAGCGCTGCGGGACGTGGTCGGGGGTCCCGCCGAGGAGGTCCGCGATGGCCGTCCCGCCGACGCCTTTCGCGGCTCCGGTGCGCAGACTGAGGACGCCGGCTTGTGACATCACACCCGTCACCGTCACCTGTGGCGACGACCCGGGAGCGGACTCAGGCAGGTTCGCGCGCGATGCCGCCCATGTCGCGAGGTGCCCACCGGCGGAATGACCGATGGCGACCACCGTGGAGAGGTCGAGTTGCAGTGTCCCGAGTAGGTCGACGGCGTCGGAAACGTCCTGGAAGGTCGTTGGCCAGCCACCACCTCGGCCTACCCGTCGGTATTCGATGTTGTAGGCAGCCCATCCGCGCTCTGTGAGATCGCGGGACAGATCGCGGCCCAGTGAGGCGTCGTAAGCGGCTCGCCAAAAGCCTCCGTGGATCACCACGACAACCCCGAGCGGCATCTCCTTCGGAAGGGTCAGCTCGGCGTATTGATCGGGATGCGGTCCGTAGGTGTGAATCATTCCGGACTCAGAGTCGCTGCCGGAAAGCAGCGGAGCCCCGCCTCCTAGAGCTTCCTTCGGTCATCGTGCTCATGCGTCTGAACCGGGGCTATGGCGTTGGACAGTCGCGCTGCTCATGCTCGTAGGTTACGAAGGAATCTGTCGAGCAGGCGCGATAGCGCTCAGCAAGCTCCACATAATCGGCAGCTGTGCCGGTGACGTGAAACACCCTATCTAACGATCCATTGCGCCAGTCGACCGGATCGCCGACTTCCTTCAAGACGTCGATGTCGTGTGCACCAGCACACTCTCGTAACTCGTTGAGTCGTGAGATGGTGCGCACCTTCAACGCTGTCATGGGCGGTTGGCAGAAGTATCGAAAGGCGATTCGGTCGCAGGGAACCGGACCGTCCACCAATACCCGCTGTCCGAGCGCAAGCCGCATGCTGAGCTGCAGTACCGGCACCCCCGAGGCGAGCTGCACGATGGCGGGCATCAGACCAGACGGACGGCCGTTGATCTCGATGACTTTCCATCCATCCGGTGTACGTTTGATCTCGGTCCTGAACCATCCGGTCTGCGCCCCCACGGCCTGAATGGACTCCCTGGCCAACCCGAACAATTCTGGAACATCGGATCGGGGAACATCGGCGGGAAAGAAACAACCAGATATGCGAAACGGCGGCGCCATGGGAAAGAATCCCAGCACCCCTAGATGGTTGAACCTGCCATGACTCACGATGCTTTCGATGCAGACTTGGTGCGCGCACCAGTCTGAGCGGGAAGTATCTTCCAACCGGTCTTCGAGGATCATGCGTGAGGGACGCCCCACACCCTTGAGCGATGTGATGAGCTCGTCTTTGTCCGCGATCGAAACGATATCGCGGCTTGCCGTGCCGTCCCTCGGTTTGAGCAGCATCGGGAAGCTCAGGGTCTCGCATAGACGGTCGATTTCGAAGCTGTCCAGGTCGTCGTTGATCGCTGTGAAGTGCGGCACCGGTACCCCAGCCGTTTCGAGCGCTTGACGTTGTAGCAGCTTGTCGTTGAGGCGCGACACGGCTTCGACAGAAGGTCCAGGCAACCCCAAAGCAGAGGTCAGCACGGCCTGTCGGGGCAGGTCGTGGTCGACGTAGCTGATGATGCCGTCCGGATGTTCGCCGCGTACGGCTCCGATGAGTTCCTCTTCTGTGCGGCCGGCTGTATCGATGACCGTGCCGAGCTTGCGCAGGACTCGAGCTGTCGTGCCAAGCTCGGTCTCGTCAGTGATCCAGAGCAGCCGGCACAGCTTTTCCGCCGCCTCAGCAATCTCAGACCACGGCCTCGATCGCGAGCTATAGACGACCGCAAGCAGGGGCTTGTCGTCCACGAATGTCCCCACTTGCCCGTCCCCAATGCTGTCTTTCTTGGGTGGCGAGAAGTCACCCTCTCCTCCCTTTCACGCTATCCCCATTTCAACAGGTCTGGGAGCAGGCTGAGGGGTTGCCTTACCGCAGTCGATGGGCGCCTGATCACGCAGTTTGCGGGACGTCAGGTGCGTCGAGCAGAAGACTGGCCGCAGATCCGGAGAAGTTCAGCTTGCTTTCGAGGAGACGGCCGTGCGCGACCGGACCGGCCAGCGTTCGTTCGCCACAGGGGCGATCAGTTTGCCACACCGATTTAACCGACCCATTTGATTGGTCACCGAAACTCCCTGGACAAATTGCCATTGCAGGCCTAACGTGCAACCCGGATTGGCGACTGGCGATTGGCGACTGGCGATCGGCGGGCAGATCAAAAGTAGATGTTCCTGCTCGCGCTGGTTATCGACCCGACTCGGAGCGGCCGGTATCTCCACCGACTGCAAGAACCTAGGAGCGGAACACATGAAGTGGAACACGAATGACAGAAGGGAGTCGCGTCGTCGGGCGCCGCGTGTCGGCGCGACCATCGCGGCCGCCGCTTGCGTAAGTGCCTTTCTGACGCCGGCTCTGGCGCTGCTCTCGACGGCTCCGGCGTCTGCGGCCGGCAATGCGGTACTGCCGACGTCGCCGAGCCCGGGCACGAGTCCGGACGTCATCAACAACTACACGCCGACCACCCTGCCTGCCAACGATGACGACTCGACGGCGACTGCCATCCCCTTGGGCTTCACCATCAATTTCTTCGGGCAATCGCGTAGCGATGTCTGGGTGAACAACAACGGCAACGTCACATTCGGAGCGGCTCTCAGTGATTACACGCCGTCCAACCTGACGACCTTCGGCAATCCGATCCTCGCAGCGTTCTTTGCGGACGTGGACACCCGTGGGGCTGGGAGCGGCGTGGTCGACTATGGGACGGGCACACTGAACGGGAACCATGTGTTCGTTGTCAACTTTCCCAACGTCGGGTGCTACGACCAGACCGCGACGGTGAAGAACAATTTCCAGCTCGTCCTGATCGACCGGCCCGATTTTGGTACCGGCGGACTCGGTGACAACTTCCAGATCGAGTACAACTACAACCAGATCCAGTGGGACACCGGTCAAGCGAGCAATGGCAACTCCGTCTGCCAGAACCCGACGGCTAGCGCGACGTCCGCATTCGTCGGTTATAGCGACGGGACGTCGACGGCTGCCAACGTGTACAACCTGCCGGGTTCCGGTGTCGCCGGTGCGTTCCTTGACTCTGGACCGAACGCCCTCATCGCTAACGACCTCAACAGCACCACGATGGGCCGCTACATCTTCTTCGTGAACGGTGGCATCCCGTCGCTCAATCCGGGCAACAACGGGTACCGACTTGTAGCCAACGAGGGCGGCATCTTCGCCTACGGGCTGAACTTCCACGGCTCGTTGGCGAACACGCACCTGAACGCCCCAATCGTGGGGATCGCCAACTCACCGGGTCCAGACGGCTACTTGATGGCCGGCGGCGACGGGGGCGTGTTCGCTGAGGGCGGTGCCAACTTCTATGGCTCCCTCGGAGGCCAGATGCTGCCGTCTCCGATCGCGGCCATTGCCAGCACACGGGCTGGTGATGGCTATTGGTTGGCCGCCCAGAACGGCAAGGTGTATCACTTCGGGAACGCGCCAGACCTCCCGGCGGTGATGTTGCCGGCAGGTGCCCATATCACGGGAATGGCGTCGACCCCCGACGGAAAGGGCCTCTGGCTGACCGATCAGCTCGGTGACGTCTACGCCGAGGGCGACGCGCTCTACTTGGGTGGGGCGAACACGGTGCATCCGAACGCGCCGATCGTCGGGATTGCCTCACTGGAGGGTGGCCAGGGCTACGTCCAGGTTGGTGCCGACGGTGGGGTCTACTCGTACGGAGTCGGCTTCTTCGGGTCGGTGCCCGGCACTCTGGCGGCGAGCAGACAGCATCTGAACGCCCCGATCGTGGGAATCGCCCTCACCCACTCGGGCAAGGGCTATTGGGAGGCGGGCGCCGACGGTGGCGTGTTCACCTACGGCGACGCACCGTTCCTCGGCTCGATGGGCGGCATCCGCCTCAACGGCCCGATCGTCGGGATCCAGCACCTGGGGAACGCAGGCGGGTGATCTCGGGACCCGGTGGTCCGTCAACGATCGGCGGACCACCGGGCCGGTGCCCACTGCGCGTCAGCATGTGATGCGGCAGGACGTCGTCCAGCTCTGCGGTTCGCCCCCAATGAGTGCTCTCAATGAGTGTGCCCAATGAGTGAGCTAGCGAGAATTCGTCAACTGCTTCGAGGAGCCCTTCCGGGAGGCCCTCTTTCCAATGGCGTCGAGATCGATGGCCGAAGCGGGTTGAGGCATGGCAATGGCGTAGCCCTGGGCCAGGTCACATCCCATAGCGAAGAGGTCATCGACGAGATCGGGTTGCTCGACGCCTTCTGCCACCACGCGGAGTCCAAGTGAGTGGCCCAAATCTACGGCCGAGCGGACGATGGCATGGTCGCGGCCATTACCCACTTCGGACACCAGCCTGGCGGTGAACATCCGGTCGAGCTTGATCTCGCCGACCGACAGGGAGCTGAGGTAGGCGAGCGACGAGAATCCGGTGCCGAAATCGTCGATCGATACCACTACGCCGGTTTCCGATAGGCGACGGATGACTTCGGCAGCGCGGTCGAAATCGGCCATGACCGCCGTCTCGGTGATCTCGAGCACGAGCGCGGTCGGGGGCAGTCCCACCCGCTCCAGCGCGCGGCCAACCTCATCGGGGAGTTCCATGTCGAGGAGGTCCCGAGCCGAGATGTTGACCGCGACGGCGACGAAATGGCCCTGATGCCACCATTGAGCGCACTGGGCCGTCGCCTCGCCGAGCACGAAGCGAGTGACCTCGCGGATCAGCCCGGCCTCCTCGGCGGGTGGAATGAAATGGTCGGGCGGTACGGGGCCCAGCGTCGGATGCACCCATCGAACGAGCGCTTCCATGGTGACGATTGCCCCGGTGTGCAGATCGATCTGTGGCTGGTAATACAGAACGAGCGAACGCTCTTCGATGGCCGTTCGCAGGCTCTCCATCAAGTGAATGTGCGTGGCGCCGGAGTCGAGACGCGCCTCATAGACGTCGAACGCGCAATGGGCCCGCTTCGTCCGGTACATGGCGACGTCCGCGCAGCGCATGAGCTCGGCCGGGCTGGTGGCATGCTCGGGTGCCAGGGCGATGCCGATGCTCGCTCCGACATGCAGTTCGGTTCCCTCGACGAGGAACGGCTCCTTGAGGGCGGCGGTGATGCGACGCGCCATCGTTTCGGCGTACGTGCTATCGGCACCGACGAGGATGACGGCGAACTCATCGCCGCCGAGTCTGGCCAGGGTGTCTTCGCTTCGTACGACCTCCGCGAGTCGGGGACCGATTGCCTGCAGGAGCTGGTCGCCCACCGCGTGCCCGAATGAGTCGTTGATCTCCTTGAATTGGTCGAGGTCGATGAACAGGAGGGCGACCGGGCGCACGCCGGTCTCATCGGTGCCACCCAGCGCGAGTTGTAACCGTTGCAGAAGCTGCCGGCGGTTGTTGAGACCCGTCAGTTCGTCGGTCACGGCTTGGTGTCGGCGGGCCTCGACGAGCCGGCGGATCTCTCCCAGTGACAGCATCATCCGCAGGCCGGCGGCGACCAGCGAGGCTGCAGCGAGTCCGACGGCCACCGAGCTGACGTGTCGCACGCTGCCCAGCACGAGGATGGTCAGCCCCGCCGCGGTGGCAAGGCCGGGCACGAGGAAGCGTGGTGTCCGTTCCGACTCGTTCGCCCGAGCGGGACGCAACCGGACCCAGGCCGAGGCTGACATGACAAGCAGGGCGGCGGGCCAGGTGATGTCGAGAGGGGTGCCGACGACGTAGGTGTCGGCAGCGGACTGGAAGAGATAGACGGTGTCGCCCAGCGCTAGGAGTGCGCACCCGGCCACGAGCAGCATGAGTCGCAGGGGCAGCCCCGGAGCGACGACGACGGCTCCCACCACCAGCGCGAGAAGCACCAGGTCGGCTATGGGGTAGGCCAGATTCACGGCCACAGCGGCCGGCGAGCCATGAGTGGAGTGGAGGATGGTGTCGAAGGCGAAGGCGGCGCAGATTGCCGCGGCCGACAGGCCGGCCACGGCTCCGTCGAGCCATAGGCTGGGCTGGAAGCGACCGAGCTGGCGGCGCAGCACGAGCATCAGGGCCAGATAGGCGAGGGGATAGAGAGCCAGGTAGAAGAGGTCGGCCGCTGAAGGTGTCGGAGGCGAGGCGCCGCCAAGCGATTCCACGGTCCACACGACGTCGCCAAGCGCCCATCCGAGAAGGCCGAGCCCGAGAGGGAGAGCCAACCAGCGCCCCGGCCCGCGCACCGCGGCTCGGCCCAGGCAGAGGCAGGCCAGGGTTACCTCCAGGGCATCGACACCCCAGTTGTCGAGCCATGCCCATGTCTGGCCGCGCTGGCGCAGCACCAGGGAGACGCCTAAGGCCAAGAGGAGCACGGCGGCCGCGGCGTAGCACGCGGCGATCCGGCGGCTCGGCCGGCCCTGCTGGGAAGGCAGAGCCAGGGCGCCCGAAGGGCCCTGAGATTCCATACCTCACTTATTCGGCAAGTTCGCCGGTGACCTTTTGGCTGACGCGCTGACAAATGTGCAAAAAATCACAGGCATCGGTGCCGACGGCGACGCTCGCCCCGTCGCCGCAACACGTCGGTGCAGGCCATGCGGAATCTCCGACCTGCCGGTTTCGCGTAAACCCAGCTCAGAGAAACTATTGACGGTGGGCCAAAAGAGTGCTGGTTGACGGTGTGACTGGGCCGGTTGGGAATCGGGACACTGGAAATTCGTCGCCCCTGGGAGAAGACTTGTGGGTATGTGGGGAGGACGGAGCAGGGGTGGTATGCGGCACCGCATCGCGACAGTCGCCGCAACGATGGCCATGGCGTCTGGCACCCTTACCTTCCTCACTGCGACGTTGAGCCTGGGCGGCGGAGCAGCCCCAGCGGGTGCGTCGACCGGATGCGGCATGACCTTGGGGACGCCGCAGGTACTCGGCGCGTTGGGCAGCTTCATCTTCGACGTGCCGACGATCCCGGCAGTGGCGGGGCAGGTCTGCAACGCGACCATCTCGGTGACCGGCACGATCGCAACGCCCGGCGGGACGCGGCCGACCAACGTCAACGGCAACGGCCAAGCCATGACTCTCACGGTCAGCTTCCTTCCCGGCGAGCCGCCTCCCGACCTGTTCTGGGGGTGGTCACCGCACTGCGCTGACCCGGTGAGCAACGCGTACCGCTTCACTGCATCAAGCCCGAGCGCTGGAACGGCGTCGAGCATGTCGCTCGAAGGGTCGGCGTGCAGCAGCTTTGGCAACGTTGCCGCCTCGACCCTGGTCTCACCCTTCGTGATCGTCGCCGATCCCGCCACCTACGTCGGAATGGCCTCGACGCCCGGCAACCTCGGCTATTGGCTGGCTCAGCGCGGCGGAGGGATCGGCACTGAAGGCAACGCCACGAACCTGGGCATGCCCTTTGGCAACGTGGCCGTGGTCGGCATGGCCGCCGCGTCGTCGGGCGGCTACTGGGTCGCCACGGCCGACGGCGGCGTCTGGGCCTATGGCGCGCCGTTCTTCGGGTCGATGGGGGCATCTCCGCTCAACGCGCCTGTGGTCGGCATCGCGTCGACGCCCGACCACGGCGGCTACTGGCTGGTCGCGTCTGACGGCGGTGTGTTCGCTTTCGGCGATGCGAAGTTCTTCGGCTCGGTCCCCGGTGTGCTCCCGCCGGGCGCGTCGCTCAACAAGCCGGTCGTCGGCATCGCCTCGACCCCCGACGGCCAGGGTTATTGGATGGTGGCGAGTGACGGTGGCATCTTCTCGTTCGGCGACGCGCACTTCTGGGGCTCCATGGGCGGCACCCCTCTCAATAAGCCGGTCGTGGGGATGGCCGCGAACAACACGGGCGGCTACTGGCTGGTCGCCTCGGACGGCGGCGTCTTCTCGTTCCACGCCACGTTCTACGGGTCGCTCGGTGGCATCCCGCTCGTGTCCCCTGTGACGGGGATGGCCGTGACATCCGATGCCGGTGGCTACTGGATGGTGGCCGGCGACGGCGGGGTGTTCGCCTTCGGTGACGCCCCGTTTTGGGGATCACCAGCGTGAGGTCGTGTCGGGGTTGCGTCGGGCGCTGACCCGTTCGGGCATCGATGCACTCAGAAGATCGATTCGAGCAGGTGACGGTGAGCCGGCCTGTAGGCGGGATTCTGTCCGGCCCCTGCCCCGATGAGGGGCAGAAGGCCGGGGTGGCCATCCATCTGAGCGGCCTACCTGGGAAGCGCCCCTTCTCAGGGACCGGGCGAGCAGCCCGTCTTCCACGCTTGGCCTTGCTCCGGGTGGGGTTTACCGAGCCGGCGGGGTCGCCCCCGTCGCTGGTGCGCTCTTACCGCACCTTTTCACCCTTACCTGTGCGGACCCGGCACCCCGGGCCCGCCATCGGCGGTTTGTTCTCTGTGGCACTGTCCTGCGAGTCACCTCGACTGGCTTCGCCAGCACCCTGCTCTGCGGAGTCCCGACCTTCCTCGACACGATCCCGGCTTTCGCCGGTCCGGGCCGCGGCCACCCGGCCGACTCACCGTCGTATCCAGTTTGCCATCCGGACGGGTCGAGAGGACGCCGGTCGATCCGGCGTGGTCGATTCGGGGTGGTCGATCCGGGGTGGTCAATCGGGTCTCGGAAGAGACCGAGCTCAAGGCGCGTGTCGTCTGCGGGGTACGTTCCCGGCTCACGAACCGACGCTGAGCTGCGCTCCTTCGTACTCGGCCGACTCGGCCACCGTCGCGGTACCGACCGATGGCCCTTCCCGGGCGGTCGTGTACTCGGTCAACCCCGCCGTGGCCAGGCTGCCGGTGATCGTCTCGCCGGTGGGGCATGACCAGCTCATGCTGAAGGCGTGGGTCCCCACGGTCTGAGACCCGTCGCCCGAGATGGTCACGGTCGGACCGGGCCCACCGCTGCATTCCGTCCCGGCCAGCTGGAGAATCGGCGCCACATAGGAGACATTCGGGGTTGGCGCCGCGAGGACGTCATAGTTCACCGTGATGGTGATGGAACGGCTCGCCGGGCCGAGCACCGGCATCAACGACGTGCTCACCGATTGCTGCCCTGAAGTTATCGACATCTGGAAGATCCCCGTCGGATTGAAGATCGGGTTTGCCGTGACCGTGGCCGTGCTCGTCAATCCCAGCACGCCGTTGCCGTCAGCGAACGCAGTCTTGGCCGATGACAGGGGTCCAAAGGCGCTCGAACCGTGTGTGGTGTCGCCGCAGTTCTCGCCGATCGGGTTCGAGAGCTTGGTGAGCGGCGGCGGGCTCTCGACCAGCAGGCCGAGGGGGATGCCGTCGTAGGAAGTGAACGGGATGTTGTCGTCCGTTCCTACCAATGGAATGGCCGACTGCAGATACGTCGCCGCGCAGCTGCCGCCCGTGGGCGCTCCGACGGCGGGGAACGCGACCGTGGTGGTTGCCGTGGCTGCGCCGCCGGGAGCGGTGGCGACGGCCATGGACGCGGCCATGCCCGCCACTGCGGCCAGCAACGTCGAAGCTCTCCGGATTCGTTTCCGCATGCTCTCTACGCCCTTCTCGGTGTCTCGCCCACCGCACGGTCGGATCCGCCCGAGTCATGGGGCCCCACCATGCTCCGTCCGCCTCGGTGGAAGAAACGGGCTGTAATGAGGGTTGCACCCGGCATGGCTAGCAACGGGCTGGTCATGGCCTCGCAGGCTTTGGGGCTGGCGGGCCGGGGCACAGGTCGTCGCTAACGTGGCTCCGCAATGCCCAGCTCCCCAGCGTCCGCCGCGTCTTCTGGTGGTGCCCGCCGGCTCTTCGACCCAGAGGAGCCGCCGATTGGAGGTGCGGATGAAGGGGTCGGGGTCGAGGTTACCGAGGGCGCCGGGAGAGGGGGTCAGGCCGAGGAGCGAACGGGTGTCCTCTCTATCGGCGGCCTCTACGACGAGGTCGAGGCGGCGCTGGCCCAGTCGTTCCCCCGGCGCAGGCACCTGTGGGTGCGAGGGGAGATCCAGAATCTGTCGGACCACAGCCGGTCGGGGCACCTGTACCTGGACCTCGTGGATCCGGAGGAGGAGGCCGCGGGTCGCGGTGCCGGGGGGGATCGAGGCCGGGGGGGGCGGGCGCGAGGGGGCGAGCCGGTCCTGAAGGTCAAGTGCTGGCGCACGTCGTGGGCACCGCTACGGCACTCGCTGGGCAAGGAGGGCATCGAGCTGGCGGACGGCATGGTCGTCGTCCTGCGCGGGTCGCTCGATCTGTACCGGGCACGGGGCGAACTGAGCTTCATCCTGGCCGACATCGACGTCACCGCGCTGATGGGGCGGCTGGCCGCCCAACGGACGAAGTTGCTGGCGACGTTGGAGTCCGAAGGGTTGTTGCGCCGCAACGCCGCGGTCGGACTGCCCGACGTGGTGATGCACATCGGGCTGGTGGCCAGTCCCGACACCGAGGGGTGCCGCGACTTCCTGGGCCAGCTGACCGGGTCCGGGTTCGGGTTCCGTGTGTCGCACGTCAAGGTGCCGGTACAGGGACCGGGTGCGCCCGCGTCCATCGCGCGTGCGGTGACGATGCTCGGACGCAGCGGCTGTGACGTCGTGGCCGTCGTCCGCGGTGGGGGCGGCCGGGCCGACCTGGCGGCGTTCGAGTCGGAGGTCGTGGCCCGGGCGGTGGCCGCGTGCCCGGTGCAGGTGTGGACGGGCATCGGGCACACCGGTGATCAGGCGGTCGCGGACATCGTGGCGGCGCGTGCGTGCATCACGCCGACCGAGTGTGGGCAGTCGATCGTGTCCCGTACGGCGCACTGGTGGGGCCGGCATGTCGCGGAGCCGGCGGAGTTCCTGGCGGGCCGGGTGCCCTCGTTCCTGGCGGACGCGTCGGCGCGCGACGCCCGGGCCCGGGGGAGGTTGACGGCGACGGCGCGGCAACAGCTGCGCGTGCATCGAGAGCGGTTGTCGGGGCGGGCGGTGGCGGCGGCGCGGCAGGCGCCCTCGGCTGTCGAGCGCTCGGAGCGCGTGTTGTCGGAGCGGGCGGGACGGTTGGGCGTGCTGGCGCTCGATCGGTTGGGCCGGCGGGACGAGCAGGTGCGCGGGTGGCGCAGGTTGTTGGCCGCGTACGACGTGGACCGCCAGCTCGAGCGTGGCTACTCGCTGACCCTGACGGCGGACGGGGCCTTGGTGCGGCGAGCAGGCGACGTGGCTTCGGGCCAGGAGATCGTGACAAGGTTGGCCGACGGGAGCGTGCGGAGCACGGTCGACGGGGTGGAAAGGGTCGAAGTGGAGAGCGACGGGACGGACGAGAGCGGGGCAACATGATGATGGCCGCTGACAAGGCGCCCGCTGCGGTGCCCGTCGACCAGCTGAGCTACACCGAGGCAAGCCGCGAGCTCGATGGGATCGTCGACTTCTTCGAGCAGCGTGAGGTCGACGTCGACGTCCTGGTGACGCGGCTGGAGCGGGCCACGGCGCTCATCGACGAGCTCGACAAGCGGTTGCGTCAGACGCGGGCCCAGGTCGAGGAGCTGGTGCCGCGGCTCGAGTCGCTGGCAGCCGAGAAGGGTCCGAGTGGTGGGAGAGGAGAAGACGACGATGAGTGAGGTGCCGCCGGGGTTGGACGACCGGGTGTACTTCAAGCAGCTTCTCTCGGGCCGCGATTTCGCGCGTGGCGACATGATGGCGCGCCAGATGGTCAATTTCGTCTACCTGATCGGTGACCGCGAGACGGGCGAGGCCGTCGTCGTCGACCCGGCCTACGCCGTGCAAGACCTCTTGGACATTGTCGCGGCCGACGACATGCGGCTCACAGGGGTCCTCGGGACACACTTCCATCCGGATCATCTCGGGGGGACCATGGCGGGATGGTCGCTCGAGGGCATCAGCGCGTTGCTCGAGAAGGTCTCGGTGCCGATCCACGTGCAGGCCGACGAGGTCCCATGGGTCGAGCGCACCACCGGCGTCGGTCGGGACAGCCTGGTGGGCCACGACAGCGGCGACGTCGTGCGCGTCGGCAGCGTCGAGGTCGAGCTCATCCACACGCCCGGCCACACGCCGGGCAGCCAGTGCTTCCTCGTCGACGGCCGGCTCGTCGCGGGCGACACGCTCTTCTTGGAAGGGTGCGGACGGACGGACTTCCCGGGCTCGGACCCGCTCGCCATGTACGAGTCGATCCACACACGCCTGGCGCGCGTGCCCGACGACGCCATCCTCTTCCCGGGCCACCTCTACTCGGCCGAGCCTTCCCAGAGCATGGGGGAGACCCGGAAGTGGAACTATGTCTTCCGGCCCCGCTCCGCGCAGGAGTGGATGGCCATGTTCGGCGGCTGAGCTCTCTTCTGAGGTGGCAATGGACTCCGTGATCGTCGTCGGCGCGTCGTTGGCCGGGTGGCGGGCGACCGAAGGGCTGCGCGCCGAAGGCTTCGAAGGGACGATCAGCCTCGTGGGCGAGGAGCGTCACCTTCCCTACGACCGTCCGCCGCTGTCCAAGCAGATACTGGCGGGAACGTGGCCGCCCGAAAAGGCCGTGCTGGCCGACAAGAAGCGCTCGAGCGAGCTCCGCGTCCACGAGGTGTTGGGGCGGCGGGCGACCGGGCTCGACGTGGCGGGCCGCACGGTGGAGCTCGACGACGGATCGGCGTTGACCGCCGACGCCATCGTGCTGGCGACGGGTGCCGCACCCCGGCGCCTGCCGGGGACCGAGTCGCTCGGTCCGGCCGACGGGCTCTACGTGTTGCGCACAATCGACGACTCGCTTTCGCTGCGGGCGGCGTTGACGTCGAGGGAACGCGCCCGTGTCGTCGTGGTCGGTGCGGGCTTCATCGGGTCGGAGGTGGCGTCCACCTGCGCGGGACTCGGCTGTGAGGTCACCGTGCTCGAGGTCATGGACGTGCCGTTGTCGAACGTGCTCGGCCCGGTTGTCGGCGCGCACTGCGCCTCGTTGCACGGGGCGAACGGGGTCTCGCTGCGGACCGGGGTGGGACTGGAGCGGATCGAGCGCAGTGAGGCCGGACCGGTGGCCGGATCCGGGTCGGGTCGTCTCAGTGTGCACATGCGCGACGGGGAGGTCTTCGACGCCGACGTCGTGGTCGTGGGCATCGGCGTGTCCCCGTCGACGGGCTGGCTCGAGAGCTCCGGCCTGACGATCGACAACGGCGTGGTCTGCGACGACCGCCTGTTCGTGGCGGACGGGATCGTGGCGGCCGGCGACATGGCGCGCTGGCTGTGGCGTCACGACGGATCCGAGGAGCTCATCCGTATCGAGCACTGGGAGGTGGCGGCAAACGCGGGCGGGGCCGCGGCGCGCAGCCTGCTCGCGGGTCGCGCGGACGCGCCGTCCTTCACCCCGATCCCGTACTTCTGGTCCGACCAGTACGGCATCCGCATCCAGGTGCTCGGCAACCCAGGCGGCGACGACGAGATGGTGATCACCGAGGGGTCGTTCGAGGAAGGCAAGTTTCTCGCCTTGTACGGCCGTGCCGGACGCCTGCGCGCGGTGATGGCCATCGGCAAGCCGCGTCAGTTGATGGGCTTCCGGCCTCTGCTGCAGAACGGCGCCAGCTTCGACGAGGCGCTGGCGCACGGACTGTCCTGAGGTCCGAGCGGGTCTCGATCACGACCGCGCCGGCCGGAGTTTTCGCTCCGTTGTGCTCGGAAGAACCGAACGGCTCTACTGGACGGCCCTCTCTGTTTCTTACGATGCAGGTGATCCTTTACGCGCGGTCTTGGTTTTGGCGGCTCAGCGGTTTCGGCGGGAACCCGGGCACCTGGCTTGCGAGGTGGAGAAGGGGGAGTTTCGGGACCTGGTCTCCAGTTGAGCGGAAGGCGATCCGCTCAACTGGAGATACCCGAGAACGCCGGCGGCAGCGCCCGCCCCGGGTGTCGGCAGTCAGCTGATTCGTGGCCGTAGGAACCTGTCGACCAGCGCGGCCTGCGAATGCACCCCGAAACGCTGGAAGATCGTCGACAGATGATTCCGCGCCGTGAGCCGTCAGAACGACAGGCCGGAGAGCTCCGGGATCGTCGCTTCGGCCTTGCCCCGCGCCAGGAGCCAGCGCTCTCTCTGGGCGGCCCGAGCTGCTTCGTCGAGGTGCGGCTCGGCCGTACGGCGGGGCACGAAGGTCGTCGCCAACTCGTCGGTGGACGAGTAGGCCCCGATGGCAAGGCCGGCGAGAAGGCCGGCGCCCAGCGTCGTTGCCTCGAGGACCGGCGAGATCTCGATGGGGCGGCCGGTCGCGTCGGCCAGGGCCTGGACGAACACGCCGTTGTCGGACATGCCCCCGTCGACGCGGAGCGCCTCGATCGGATAGCCACTGTCGGCCTCCGATGCCTCGAGCAGGTCCGCCCCTCGGTGGGCCACCCCCTCGAGCACGGCCCGCACGACGTGGGGTCGAGCGGAGCCGCGGGTGAGCCCGACCAGTGTGCCGCGGGCGCCGAAGTCCCAGACCGGCGTGCCGAGGCCGAGCAACGCGGGCACGAACCAGACGCCTTCTGCGCTCTCGCACTGCCGCGCGACCGCCTCGGACTCGTCCGATGACGCAAGCAATCCGAGGTCGTCGCGCAGCCACTCGACACAGGTGCCCGCGGAGAGCATGACCGCCTCGGTGCCCCAGGTCGCCCTGCCGCCGACGCGGAAGGCGACGATCGGGAAGGTCCCACCCGTGCTCCGTTGCGCGCTCGTGGGGTTCCTTCCCTGACCGGTGCACTGGTCGAGCATCCCGCCGGTCCCGAAGGTGGCCTTCGCCATCCCCGGCATGGTGCAGCCCTGGCCGACGAGCGAGGCCTGTTGGTCGCCCGCGATGCCGCAGATGGGCGGCGACCCGGACAGCGCGGTCGCCGCGCCCACGGCGCCGGAGGAATCGACGATGGCCGGCAGCATGGCCGCGGGGATCCGGAGCTTCTTCAGCAGATCGTGGTCCCACTCGATGTTCGAGGGGTCGACCAGCTGCGTCACCGCAGCGTTCGTGGCGTCGGTCACGTGCAAGGCGCCGGATCCGGCGCCGCCGCCGCTCAGCGTCCAGGCGACCCACGTGTCCACGGTGCCGGCGCACAACTCGCCGCGCTCGGCACGTGCTCTGTCCGGATCGACCTCGTCGAGGATCGCCATCACCTTGGTGGCCGACGCGTTCGGGGCGAGCCGGATGCCCTCGGCCTGGAGGGCCAGGCAGGTGCCGACCGTGCGCAGGTCCTGCCAGCCGATCCCGGGGGCGACGGGCCGCCCGCTGTCGCGCTCCCACACGATCACCGAGGCGCGCTGGTTGGCAATGCCGACGCCGTCGACCGGGCCGCCGTCGGCGAGCGCCGCCGCAGCCACGTCCAACGCCGCCTCGGCCATCCGGGCCGCGTCGAACTCGACCAAGCCGGGCGCCGGCGTCTCCGGCAGGACGTGGACATGATGCTCGTGGGCCACCGTCGCGTCCGGTCGCACGATCGCGGCGCGCACGCCGGACGTGCCGACGTCGACGACGAGGACGCTGCCGCTCACCGGCTCATGCCCACGGCGCCGGCCCGAAAGGCGAGTCCAGCCCGAACTTGCCGGGGTTGAGGATGCCGTTGGGGTCGAACGTCTGCTTCAGGCCGCGTAGGACCTCGAACCCCGAGCCGAGAGCCCGGGGCAGGAAACGGCTCCGGTTCAGGCCGATGCCGTGGTGATGGCTGATGGCGGCGCCATGTGCGAGGGTCGCGTCGGTGACCACGTCCCAGCACTCGCGGTAATAGCGCTCGCGCCACTCGCCATCGCCCTCGGGGCCGCGCCCGCCGAACGTGAAGTAGAGGCACGCGCCGTCGACGTAGGAGTGCGACTGGTGCGCCGATGCGGCGAGCGTGCCATCGACGGCTTTCAGGGCCTTGACGACCTCGTCGTAGAGGGCGGGGAGTGCCGCCCACTCGCCTGAGACCTCCGCGGTGTCCACCACGATGCCGGCGCGCCAGAGTGGAGCGAGGGCCGAGACGTCGTTTCGGTGCCCGAGCCAACGATCGACGAGTGCGACGTCGAGTGGTTGCGCGCCGGCCTGCGCACCACACTCCGCGTCGACCACCGCCATCGTGCCGGCGAGAACGGCGGGATCGGCCTCGTCGAGCACGATGAGGACGTTGGTGTCGCCCAGTTCGAAGTTCCGCTCCGACTCGGTCTCGTCGTAGAGGCGGAGCACAGCCGGTGTCGCGTCCCGGCGCATGATGCGGCGGCATGCCTCGAGACCGGCGCCGAACGAGTTGAAGCCGAAGGCGCGCCGTTCCTGAGCGGACGGGAGGGGGTGGATGCGCAGCCGCGCCTCGGTGATGACGCCGAGCGTGCCCTCGCTCCCGACGAAGAGCTGGGTGAGGTTCGGCCCGGTGGCGGCGCGCGGCCCCTTGCCTTCGGTACGCACCACGCGGCCGTCGGCGAGCACGACCTCGAGGCCGATGACCATGTCCTCGATCTTCCCGTAGCGCGTCGAGTACTGGCCCGCACCGCGGCAGGCCAGCCAGCCGCCCACCGTCGACAGGTCCATCGACTGCGGCCAGTGCCCGAGCGTGTAACCGTCGCCGACCTTGCCGAGCGCTGCCTCGAGGTCGGGGCCGAAGGTGCCCGCACGCACGTCGGCGGTCAGCGAGGTCTCGTCCACGCGGACGACTCCCTCGAGCCCGGTCAGGTCGAGCGCGATGCCGCCGTGGACCGGGATCGAGCCGCCGCACACGCCGCTCCGCCCGGCTGCGGCGGTGACCGGCACGCGGGCCTCGTCGCAGACGGCGAGGACGGCCGCCACCTGCTCGGTCGTCGCCGGCCGCACCACGGCGGCCGGGCGCTGCGGGACGCCGCCTTCGGCGGCCCATCCGATGGCGACGGGCCACCAGTCGCGCCCGGCCTCGGCACGGGCGGCCGCGTCGGTGTCGACGACGGCCCCGGTGGCGGCCAGGCGCTCGAGGAGGGCGGGTGCGACGTCGACCGCCGAGGTGCCGAGGCGATCGGCGACGTCGCCGGGCGCGGCGTCGATGGGTGTGACCGGCGTGGGCGTCGTCACGGCAGGTCGAGCCCGGCGGTGAGGAGCTCCTTCTCGCACGACTCGGTGAAACGCACCGTCTGCTCCGCGGTCTCCGATGCGCTCCAGCCCATGTCCTTGGCGAGGAGCTCGGCCACGTCGGGCGCCGCGTCCATGGTGGCGTGGGCCCGCTGAATCGTGGCCCGCGTCCTTCGCGACAGCACGTCGTCGAGCGTCTGCGCCATCTCCTCGCGGACGGCATACACGAGCTCCGCGCGCGTGTAGGGCAGGCCGGCGATGGCCGGCTCGAGCAGTTCCGGGCGATCGTCGCCGAGGGCGAGGACAAACGGGGACTCGCTGCCGTAGCGGCCGAGGAGCCGCGCGTGGGGCTGGGCCATCGAGACAGGGTCGCGCGTCCTGGTGGTGGCGCCGATGAGCGGCAGGCTCTTGGTGACGCAGCGCCGCCGCCGCGGCGACTCGCCGAGTTCGCGCACGACGGCGTCCACGGCGTCCTGCGCCATCTTGCGGTACGTGGTCAGCTTGCCGCCGGTCACCGTCACGACGCCGTCGCCTGACGTCGTCACCGTGTGGCGCCGTGACAGGTCGGCCGTGCGCTCGGAGACGTGGCCACCTTCGGGGGCCAACAGCGGCCGTAGGCCCGCCCACACGCCGGTGACGTCGTTCCGGGTCAGGCGCGACGTCGTGATGTTGTTGGCCGCGTCGAGGAGATAGTCGACGTCCTCGGGCGTGCAGGCCGGATTGTCCAGCGGCCCGGTGTAGTCCGTGTCCGTCGTCCCGAGATACACGAGGTCGGTGCCCGGCCACGACACCACGAAGATCGAACGCCTGTCCTTCGGCACGGGAATGACCGCGGCGATGTCGCAAGGCAGGCGGTCGGCCGGCACCGTGACATGGACCCCTTTGGCGGGCCGGATCGACTTGGGGTGCATGCCTTCGTCGAGGGCGCGCACGTCGTCGGCCCACACGCCCGTCGCATTGACGACGACCCGGGCCCGGACGTCGAATGCGCTCGTGGGGTCGGTAGGGTCGGGCTGCACGCGGGCGCCACGGATGGTGCCGGCGCTGGTGCTCATTTGGACCACCGGCGTGTAGTTGGCGATCGCGGCGCCGTAATCGACGGCGGCCGTGCGGGCCAGCGTCAGGGTGAGGCGCGCGTCGTCCGTGCGGGCGTCGAAGTAGAGGAACCCCGCGACCAGATGGTCCGTCTTGAGTGTCGGCAGATGGTCCAGTGCGTCCTGCTTGGACACCTCGTGGTGCCGCTCGCCGATGCGCCATCCCCCCGTGAGGTCGTACATCCACAGCGCCGAGGAGTAGGAGCGGGCCAACGCCTTGGACGCGACGCCGTCGCGCCCGAAGAGCGGGATCAGGAAGGGCAAGGGGGAGACGAGATGGGGTGCGTTTTCGAGCAGACGCTGGCGCTCGGCCAGGTTCTCGTAGACGAGGCGGATCTCACGCTGTTGGAGGTAGCGGAGCCCGCCGTGCACCATCTTGGAGGACTTCGACGACGTACCCGAGGCGAAGTCGTTCTTTTCGACCAGGGCGGTCTTCAGGCCCCGGCTCGCCGCATCGAGCGCGACGCCCGACCCGGTGACACCGCCGCCGATGACGAGCACGTCGAACGACTCGTCCGCCAGGCGGCGCAGCGCGTCGTCGCGGCGAAACGGGTGCACGGACCCAGCCTGCCACAGCTGTCCGGACCCCGATCCGGTGCACCCCGGGCACCGAAACGGGGGATTCAGAGGCAGTAGGCGACGCGCCAGGTGAAGGACCATCGGGTCGAGCGGACGTGTCTTCGTTGGCGCACGCTCTCCAGCAGCCCCGACGGGCCCCAGGCCTGCGGCGAGGGGGCCGCAATCTTCGGTGCGACGGTCTACGCCGCTCTCCGGCCTTTCCGGACCGTGGCACGGACACATCGGCCATCGCGTTCCGGGTGGGAAGACCGGAAGCCGCCGCTCTTTCTCACGAGACCGTTTCGGTGGCCTCTCCATCCTCATCGCCCGAAGCATTCGGGCGCGCTCCGTCATGCAGTTGCAGCAGACGCGCCAGTCGTGGCCGGCACCACGTAAGAGACTCCAGGGGAAAGGCCGCATCCTGAAGATCGTCTTTGTACGATTCATCGCCCACTCCGAGATCGATGAATTCGCACCCGGCACGCGCCCCGGCATCAAGCGCTTCGGCCATCGTCGCAATGCCCGGTCCGAGCCTCGAGAACTCGGGGTCATAGCCCGTGAGCCAGCCGCTCATCCTCTTGCCCGCCCGTAGAGCCAAGTACATCCCTATCACCTGGTCATCCTTCTCGAGCAGCGACAGGGCAAAACGGCCTGCGGGTGAGATCTCGGCGGCAGTCGCGATCGCCTTGACCATTGCATCATCGAACCGATACCCCTCGCCGCCCCTCGCCTCTTTCCGAGCGAGATAGAAGGTCTGAAGTCGAGACAGTCGCTCCTGGATCTGGTCTGGCCGTACGGTCGTGAAGAGCCGGAAGTCCAGATCCGCGGCACGGCGAGCTCGACGCTGGGTGCCCTGCCTGAACACCTTGTTGCGACGCCCGAGCCACCCGTCAAGGCCCCCAACGATGTTCGAGTAGTACGAGCTGTACCGAGAGGTCGTCACGCAGACCCATTCGGGTCGGAACAGTTGGCGCCCGAATGCGGCCTGCCACGGCGAGTCTTCCGCTAACCAGAACAGGCTTGCGAGTTCGATCGACTGCGAACGTTGCGCA
Organism: uncultured Acidimicrobiaceae bacterium; assembly: GCA_963777485.1. GTDB lineage: Bacteria > Actinomycetota > Acidimicrobiia > Acidimicrobiales > RAAP-2 > Bog-473. Next base: position 1,352,625 of record CAVZQP010000002.1, read on the forward strand.
AAATCAGCGACGAGGAACTCTGCCACCTCGCGATCGCGATCGGGGTGCGCCACGGGTACTGCGCCAAACATCATGTCCGTCGCAGCCGGGAGGAAGCGTAGGCGCTCGCGCGTCATCGTCTCACTCACGAAAGGAAGGACTCCGACCACTTCGGAACCATCGGTGGCAATCCAAATACGGAGAGTCACCTCCGGACTCATCATTTCCCGAGCCCATGCCGCCACGATGCCCCCACCAGCACGCGGAAGGGATGCGACGTCGACCAAGGACTCCCATCCCTCGACAAAGTCATCGAGTTGGTCAACGTCGGTCACCACGTGGATGTCCATCGAAAGATGAGTATAGAAATACGGTCGACGGCGATTGCGGAAGGCTTGCCGCGCGTACCCAACATCGGTGACACCGACGCCCTTCCGCTTCCATCCACCAATCGGCGCGCCGACATCGGCCGCACGCCGCCGCGAGTGACAGCGTGGGCAGGCGTAGCGTCGGACGCGTGGAGTTGCTGCCGCCCGACGACCCGTGGGCGAGCTACGCGCGGACCGTTGTCGTGATCGTCCGCCCCGACGCGACCAACCTGGTGGTCGCGGGCGCACCGCCCGGTCAGAGGGGCGCGTGGCCCTGGCCGACCGACACCGCGTTGTACGTCCTCACCGCGTGGGACCCCGGCGATGCGCGACGGGGCGAGGATGAGAACCGTACGAACCAGGCGGTGCTCGAGGCGGAGCTCCGGGGCCTGGGGCCGGACGAGCTGTGGGACGCCGTGGGCGTGGACCCCGTGTCGGGCCACCGCGAGGAGGGGGTGGCCGTGCGCGGACTGACGCTCGAGGCCGTGCTGGACATCGGCGCGCGGTACGGGCAGGACGCCATCTTCGAGTGGACGCCGCCGGTATGGGCGGTCGTCGGGTGCGACGGCGGGCGGCGCAGCGACTTCGGCTGGACGGTGACGCCGGAGTGACGGGCTACGTTTGACGTACTACGTCGGGCGTAGTAGTGTGCCGGTATGCCGAGTCGCAATCGCAGCGCACCGAAGGGGGACCTGGGCCGTAGCAACGAGCCGCGCGTCCTCATCCTCACCAGCCTCGCCGCCGGCCCCAAGCACGGGTACGCGCTGACCAAGGACATCGAGGAGTTCGCCGGGGTCAACCTGGGGCCGGGGACGCTCTACGGCGCGATCGCCCGGCTCGAAGAACGCGGGCTCATCGCCCCCGAGCCGACGGGCAGCGACGCCCGCCGCCGCCCGTACCGCATCACCGGCGAGGGCCGGGTCGCGTTGGAGGCGGCGGTGCGCGACATGCGCACGCTCGCCGACGTGGGCGCCCGTCGGCTCGCGATCACCGGGCGCGTGGCGGTACGCGGGGTGCCGGCGTGACGGTGGAGGGCTACGAGCAGATCATGCGCTGGTACCCGTCGCAGTGGCGGGAGCGCTACGGCGACGAGATGGCCGCCCTCCTCGAGGACTCCTACGCCACGGCGAGCGAGGTGCCGCTGCGCCAGCGCGTCAGCCTCGCCTGGTCGGGCCTGGGGGAACGGGCCCGGTCGACCGGCCTCGCCGGCCGGTCACCGTCCCCCGATCTGCGGCTGCGCGGCGGCTCGCTGTTGGTCCTGTGCGGATGGGCCTTCTACGTCGTGGCCGGCGCGATCTTCGCCAAGTCCGCGGACCACTCGTCCAGCGGGAGCCCTTCGGCGGCCCATTGGGTGGCCACCGGGGGGTTCAACGTTGTCGGCGCAGCCGCCGGGGCCGGCACCCTGGTCGTGCTCCTGGCTGCGCTGCTGGTCCTGCCCGCGTTCGTGCGATTCGTGCGGTCGGGCGGCTGGCGCGAGGTGAGCCGCCCGATCCTGGTCGCGCTCGGTTCGTTCGCGGCGTCGGCGCTGCTCTTCGTCATCTTGGTGGCCTGGGCCCACAGCCTGAGCGGTCACGACCGCAACGGCGGCCTGCCGATTTACGGCTGGTTCTTCGTGCTCGTGAGCCTCGTGTTCTTCGCTGCGCTCGGATGCGGGACCGTGGCGGCGGTCGCTGTCGCCCGGCGGGTCGCGCTGTCCCACCGGACGCTGCAGGCGCTGGGGGTCATGGCGATCGCGCTCGTCGGTGTGATGGCGCTGACCATCGTGTCGCTGGTCGCCTGGTGGGCGACCGAAGCCGTGCACACGCCGGGGTTCCTTTCGCAGGTGATCGGCAACGGCATGCCGTTCCAATCGAGCGTGGCGCCGCCCACGTTGCTGGCGTCGGGGGTGTTGATGGTGTTCGGGCTCGCGCTGGGCGTCGCCGGGCTGGTCCGGATCGTCGGGTCGCTCGGCCCTGGGGGACGCGCGGTCGCCTGACTGACGATTGGCGCCGGCCACCGGCGCGTGGCCCGGCGGGTCCGGCGTTCGGGGTATCCGAACCGGCAGAATGGGTTGCGTGACGTTGGCCGCCCGCGTCTTCGCCGCCTCGCATCTGACGGGCACGTTCGTCCTGCGCTCGGGGCGCAGGGCCGACCACTACTTCGACAAGTACCGCTTCGAGTCGGACCCGGCCCTGCTGGCCGACATCGTCGCCGCCCTGGTGCCCCTCGTGCCCCCGGACGTCGAGGGCCTGGCGGGGATGGAGCTCGGTGGCGTGCCGATCACCACGATGCTCTCGTCGGTCACCCGGCTGCCGGCGTACTTCGTGCGCAAGGAGCCCAAGAGATACGGCACGGAGAAGGTGTGCGAGGGCGGCGACGTCGAAGGGCGACGGCTGCTGATCATCGAGGACGTCGTCACGACGGGCGGTCAGATCGTGCTCTCGGCCCAGGACCTGCGCGCCGAGGGCGCGATCGTCGAGCACGCGCTGTGTGTGATCGACCGGGAGGGCGGCGGTGCCGACGTGGTCGCCGCCGAGGGGATCGAGCTGCGGGCGCTCTTCACCATGCGGGACCTGGAGCAGTTCCGGGCCTAGGCGTACTCGGCGTCCGGCTCGAGCTCGGGCGCGTCGGGCTTCTCCAGCTCGGACGCCCATTTCGACAACGATTGTCGAAATGGGCCGTAGAGGCCCGCTAGGGTCCCCGGCGTGTCCGACTACACGATTCCCGAGCCAGAGCCCCAGGAGATCGACGAGCAGAACGCCATGGAGCTCGCCCACATGGTGGACTTCAACGTCCTCCGTGGCCATCCCTCAGGCGACGAGCGCTGCGACAACTGCCGCTACTACCTCGACGAGACCAAGGATCTCTCGTACTGCTGGCATTCGAAGGTCCGCATCCTGGTGGGTGGGAACTGGTGGTGCCAGTGGTGGGAGGAGATCCCAGCGGAGGGGGTCTGACGTGGCTCGCGGCAGGTGGCAGCCTGATTTCGACAATCGTTGTCAAAAAGAGTCTTGTGGCCGCTAGGGTAACGACGCGATGCAATCACCCGACGCACTGACGGACCTGTTCCGGGCGAACGGCCGCAAGATCACGGCGCAACGCCAGTGCATCTTCCGCGCCCTCGAGGGGGACGTCACCCACCCCTCGGCCGAGCGGGTCTACGAGAAGGTGCGCCTCGACATGCCCAACGTCTCGCTCAAGACCGTCTACCAGACCCTCAACGACCTGGCCGAGCTCGGCGCCATCTCGATGCTCGACGTCGGCACCGGCTCCGCCCGCTTCGATCCCAACGTCGAGACGCCGCACCACCACCTGGTCTGCCGCTCGTGCGGCAAGGTGCGCGACCTGGCCGCGGACTTTCCGGGCCTCACCGTGTCCCGTCGGGCCGCCAAGGGCTTCGCGGTCGACAGTGCCGAGGTCGTCTTCCGCGGGCTCTGTGACGAGTGCCGGGCAATGGCGCGGCCGGTCAAGACGGCGTCACAGATCTCGTAGTAAGCAGATCACCAGATCAGAGAAAGAGAAAGGTACGAACAGCCATGCCAGCACTGAAGGGGAGCAAGACCGAGGACAACCTCAAGACGGCGTTCGCCGGCGAGAGCCAGGCCAATCGCCGCTACCTCTACTTCGCCCAGAAGGCCGACGTCGAGGGCTACCCCGACGTCGCGGCCCTGTTCCGCTCCGTCGCCGAGGGTGAGACGGGCCACGCCTTCGGCCACTTCGACTTCCTGCGCGAGACCGGCGACCCCGTCACCGGCGTGCCCGTCGGCGCCACCTCCGACAACCTCAAGTCGGCCATCGAGGGCGAGACCTACGAGTACACCGAGATGTACCCGGGCTTCGCCAAGACGGCTCGCGACGAGGGCTACGACGAGGTCGCCGAGTGGCTCGAGACGCTCGCCCGGGCCGAGAAGTCGCACGCGGGCCGCTTCACCAAGGGCCTGGAGGCGCTCGACTCATAGCGGCGGTGGACGGCGGCGCGGTGCGCGACCTGACGCTCGACGACGTCCTGGACCTGCGCGCCTATGAGCGGGTGCGCGGCGACTACCGGGCCAAGGTCATTGCGATGAAGAAGAACCGCCGCGTCGCGCTCGGGCCGATCATGACGCTCGTGTTCGAGTGCCTGGACACGGTGCGCTTCCAGGTCCAGGAGATGGCGCGGGTGGAGAAGATCATCAGCGACGAGGGGATCCAGACCGAGCTCGACATCTACAACCGGCTGCTGCCGGCGCCGGGTGAGCTGTCGGCCACGCTCCTGATCGAGCTCACCACCGAGGCCGACCTCCGGGAGTGGCTGCCCAAACTCGTGGGGATCGAGGCGCAGCTGGGCGTGGCGCTCGACGGTGACGTGGTCCTGAGTGTGCCCGAGGCCGACCATGCCGCCGCCCTGTCCCGCGAGGAGATCACCCCGGCGGTCCACTACCTGCGGTTCCCCTTCTCCGACAGGCAGGTGGAGGCCTTCGCGACGGCCCCGGAGGTCGCGTTGGTGTCCGAGCACCCGGCCTACCCCGCCCGGACCGCGCTGGCGCCGGCGGTCCGCGAGGAGCTGCTCGGGGACCTGTTGGGGACAACAAAGCCTCTATCCATCGCCTGACCTGGGACAATTCTGTGCGCCACTCTTTACAGGCGCTCGAGAATTGAGCCATACTCTTCGTTCGCCGAAATCGGAGCTGATGCCTCCGGTCCCCGGACCGAAAGGGCCTCCGACCAGGGCGAACGTCAGTATCCGCCTTTCACCATGAGGAAGTGTTCCCGATGACCGCCACCCTGTGGCGCAAGCAAGCCGCCTGCCGGGGCCTCGACGTCGAGGTCTTCTACCCGGCCTCCGAGGACGAGGCCGACTCGGCCGAGGCCAAGGCTGTTTGCGCCGAATGCCCGGTTCGCCAGCTGTGCCTCGAGCACGCTCTGGCCCACCGCGAGCGTGAGGGTGTCTGGGGCGGCACGACCGAGCGGGAGCGCCGGCGGATCGTGCGCCAGCGGCGCAAGTCGGCCTGACCCGGCCGGCCCTCCCTACTTCTTCGGCTTCCCCTTCACCGTCGTCGGCGTCCTGGGCGACGCTTGCGTCGTCGCGCCCGGCGTGCAGGGGAAGGGGTTCCACGGCTCCTTCTGGGTGTTCGTGTAGACGTCGGGCGGGATCGTCGTCGTGGTGGTCGTCGTCGGCCCGGTCGGCACCGTCGTGGCCGTGCCGGAGTTCCCGGCGTGGCCCGGGTTGGACGGGGTCGAGACGATCAGCGACGTCCCTGCGACGAGCAGTTGGACCGTCGAGCCGCTGAGGCTGGGGTCGGCCACCATCGTCACCGGGCCGCGCAACTCCGCGTTCAGCGTCTGCGCCGCCTGGAGGCCGGCGGGGCCGTAGAGGATCTCGGAGCTCGTGCCGCTGAGGGGGCTCGCCGCGTTCGCGACCTCGCCGGTCGTGAAGCCGTCGAGGCGCAGCGTTGCGGACACGAGTCCCGCCAGCGCACTGGCCTGGTCGCTCGACGCGTTGAGGACGTCGACGTTCACCTGGTGGTGGGGCAGCGTCGTGGTCGTCGTGGTGGGGGTGCTCTTCCCGCCCTTGGCCGTACGTACGACGGGCGGGGCGGGCGGGGCGGTGCCGATGGCATTGAACGCGCCGATCATGCTCAGGGCGTAGGGCTGGGCCATCTGGAGCACGTCGGCACCGCCGTCAGTGACGAACGCCGTCACCGGCAGCGTCTCGGTGATGAGGTGTGACGACTGCAGGCCCCGGAAGTCCTCGGCTATGTGGAAGAGCTCGCTCTCGGTCAGCGTGTCGTCGATCGTCAGGTGGCCGACGGACGCGCCGATGAACGAGTTGATGGCTAACGGGTCGGTGATGGACGTGTTGACCTTCGCGAGCACGGCGCGGAAGAACCCGTCCTGGCGCTGGATGCGGCTGAAGTCCGACAGCCCGTCGCCCTCCCAGTAGCCGTTCGAGTTCATGTAGTTGAGGTGGCGGCTGCGCACGAGCTGGAGCGCGACCGTGCCGTTGACCGTCTGGCAGCCCGTCTGGGTCACGTCGAGGCCGGTGTAGGCGTCCTTGACCGCAGTGGGGAAGTCCATGGTGATGCCCCCCAGCGCGTTGACCATGTCCGAGAAGCCGGGGAAGTCGACGGCGATGTAGTGGTTGATCTGGATGCCCAGATCCTTCTCGATCGTCCGGATGAGCAGGTCCGGGCCGGAGTCGTAGGCCGCGTTGATCCGGTTCATGCCCGAGATGCCGTTGTCGTTGCCGGGGATGTCGACCCACAGGTCACGGGGGATGGACAGGACCGTCACCGTCTTCGCGGCGGGGTTGAAGCGGGCGACCATGGTGACGTCGCTGCGTTGGCCCCCGGCATTTGCTTCGTTTCCGATCTCGTTGGACAGGGTCGAGTTGTTGCCGACGAAGGCACGCGAGTCGGAGCCGACGAGCAGGACGTTGAACGGCTTCAGGGGGTCGGCCGACTGGGTCACCAGGTGCCGGGAATGGATCTTCTTGATCTGGTCGTAGCGGTACTGGGCGTAGAAGTAGATGCCGCCGAGCCCGAGGCCGGCCAGGACCACGATCGTGCACAGGGCCCAGATGCTGCGGCGGCGCCAGCGGTGCTTGTGCTTGGCCTCCTTCCGCGCCGCCTTGTGCTCCGCCTTGTGCGCTTGGCGCAGCTCGGCCTGGAGGTCGGCGCGCGACCGGGCCGCCGCCGCGCTCGAAGCGTCGAGGTCGCCCGGCGGCGGCGCGTCGCCCGCCGTGACGGCATGGGGCGGTTCCGGCGCGGCTGCTTCCCCCGAGGCCTCGCCCGGATCGTCGGGCGGTGTCGGCGCGCTTTCGGGCGGCTCTGATGCGTCGGGGGTCAAGAGTTAGAAAATACCTGCCCGGAGGGTTCGATAGCCTGCGCCCGTGCATTTCGACCTTCCCGACGAATTGGCCGAGTTGCAGGCTTCGGTGCGACGCCTCGCGCAGGACAAAGTGAAGCCCCGCGCCCGGGCCATCGACAAGGAGAGCGCCTACCCGGCCGACCTCTTCGACGCGTTCCGGGACGCCGGCCTGCTCGGCCTGTGTATCCCGTCGGAGTACGGCGGCTCGGGGGCCGGGATCCTCGGCCTGGCGATCGCAGTGGAGGAGGTGGCCAAGTACTCGAACACCGCGGCGCTGATGCTCCTGTTGACCCGCCTGCCCACCGGGCCGGTCATGATCGCCGGCACCGAGGAGCAGAAGAAGCAGTACCTGCCCGGCATCTGCGACGGCTCCCTGCGGGCGGCCTTCGGCCTGTCGGAGCCCCAGGCCGGGAGCGACGTCATGGGCATGCGCACGCGGGCCGTGCCCGACGAAGGCGCCGGTGGTGCGGGGGGCTGGGTCCTCAACGGCACCAAGTGCTGGATGTCGGGTGTGCGTGAGGCGGACTGGTACACCGTCTTCGCCAAGACTTCCGAGCCGACGAGCCGGGCCCACGACTCCGTCACGGCGTTCATCGTCGAGCGGGCGTGGGACGGCGTGGAGGTGGGCCGCACCGACCACAAGATGGGTGTGCGCGGCGTCGACACCGGCGAGCTGGTGCTGACCGACGTCCACGTCCCCGCCGAGAACGTCATCGGCGAGGTCGGCGGCTTCCGACTGGCCATGCTCGGCCTCAACGCGATGCGCCCGATCGTCGCCGCCCGGGGCATCGGGCTCGCCGAAGGCGCGCTGATGTACGCCACCGAGTACGTGCAGCAGCGCGCGGCGTTCGGCAAGACGATCGCGGATTTTCAGGGGATCCAGTGGGAGATCGCGAAGTGTGCGGTCGACATCGAAGCGGCGCGCCTGCTCACGTACCGGGCCGCCGTCATGGCCGACGCCGGCAAGTTCACCAAGGAGTACGTGCCGTACCTGTCGATGGCCAAGTACCACGCGACCGAGCTCGCCGTGCGGGCCTCCTCGCTGGCGGTGCAGCTGCTGGGCGCGGCCGGGTACATGGAGGACCACCCCACGGAGCAGTGGTACCGCGACGCGAAACAGCTGACCATCGTCGAGGGCACGTCGCAGGTCCAGCTCGGCCTGATCGCCCGGGGTGTCCTCGACCACGACCTGTGGTGGGACTGAGCCGGGCGGCTCGTGAGCGGATCGAGAGCGGGTCGTGACCGGGAGCCGCTCGTGAGTGACGCCGAGTTCGCCGGCTGGCCGGACGTCCTGGCCACGCTCTCGCGCCGCGAGGCGCTCACGGCGGCGCAGGCCGAGGCCACCATGCGCGTCGTGTTCGCCGGCGAGGCCACGCCGGCCCAGATCGGCGCGTTCCTCACGCTGCTGCACGCGAAGGGCGAGACGGCCGAGGAGGTCACGGGCCTGGCCCGGGCCATGGTCGACGTCGCGGTGCCGTGTCCCTTGGGCCTGCCCGACGACACGGTGGTGGTCGACCTCGTCGGCACGGGCGGCGACCGGTTGGCGTCGATCAACGTCACCACCCTCGCCTCGTTCATCACCGCTGGATGCGGCGTGCCCGTGTGCAAGCACGGCAACCGCGCCGCGTCGTCGGCCGTCGGCACGGCGGACGTGCTCGAGGCGCTCGGCGTCGCGATCGAAATCGGCCCCGTTGGCGTCGCCGAATGCGTACACACGGCCGGCATGGGGTTCTGCTTCGCCCAGCGCTTCCACCCCGCCATGCGCTTCGTCGGCCCCGTGCGCAAGGAGCTCGGCGTGCCGACGGTGTTCAACTTTCTCGGGCCGCTCACCAACCCCGCCCGCACTCGATACCAGCTCGTCGGCGTCTCGGACCCCGCCATGGGCCCGATCATGGCCGGCGTCTTCGGCGCCACCGGCAGCCGCCGCACCTTCATCATCCACGCCGACGACGGCCTCGACGAGCTCAGCGTGACCTCGCCCGCCTCCGTGCTCGAGGTCCGTGCCGACCCCGCGACACCCGACGCCGGCTTCGAGGTCTCCGAGTGGCGCGTCGACCCGACCGACCTCGGCCTCACGCCCGCCACCATGGCCGACCTCAAGGGTGGCGACGCCGCCTTCAACGCCAAGGTGATCCGCTCCGTGCTCGAGGGCGAGGCGGGCGCCCGACGCGACATCGGCATCCTCAACGCGGCCGCCGCCCTGATGGTCGCCGGCCGCGTCACCGACCTCGCCTCCGGTCTCACCCTGGCTCGCGAGTCGATCGACAGCGGGCGCGCCGTCGCGGTACTCGACGCGCTCGTCGCTACGTCACAAGCAGCTCGGCGCGACCAGCCGGGCTGATCCGCCAGGCCCGTCTCGGCGAGTGGGCCGTCGGATCCAAAGCCGGTGAATCACCCGTGCACAAGGCGATGACGCAGCCGCCGAACCCGCCCCCCGTCATCCGCGCGCCGAGGACACCGGGCCGGGCCAGCAGGTCCTCGACCAGTTCGTCGACAGCGGGGACCGAGACCCGGTAGTCGTTGGCCAGGCTGCGGTGACCCTCGCTCATGATCTCGCCGAGCGCGCCGAGGTTGCCCCGGGCCAGCACCTTCTCGGCCTCTCTCACGCGTGCGCATTCGGTCACGACGTGCCGTGCCCGCCGCCGCAGCACGGGATCGCGCAACTCGCTGAGGTCCCCCAACGTGCACAGGCCGAGCGGCCGGCCGAGCACCTGGGCCGCGCGCTCGCACTCGGCTCGGCGCGTGGCGTACGGCGAGTCCACGAGGAGGCGCGGCGACTCGCTGTGCACGATGACGAACTGCGCCTCGTCGGGGATCTTGACGTGATGTGTCTCGAGTGTGTGGAAGTCGATGTGCAGCGCGTGGTTCTGTTCGGCGCCCGCGATGGCGAGAGGGTCGAGGAGCCCGACGTGCGATCCGGCCAGTCGCTCTGCCTCCTGGCACGTGTGGGCGAGCGCGAGCGGGTCGTCGGGGTGGCCGAGCGCGAGCAACAGCGCCACCGAGAAGGCGGCGCTCGACGACAGGCCCGCACCCACCGGCAGCGTGCTGGTGACCCGCACGGCCCCGCCTGCCGAGGGGCGCTGCACCCGCAAGAGCGCGGAAGCCAGGTGCGAGTGGGCGGCCACTTGGCCCCAGGCCACGGTGCCGGCCGTGTCGAGGGCGATCTCGAGCGGCTCGTCCGGGAACTGGTCCGACTCGATGCCCACCAGGAAGCTCCCCGGCTTCGGGGTGAACGTGACCTCGGTCGCAAGGTCGATGGCGATCGGCAACGAGACCCCGCCGTTGTAGTCGGTATGGTCGCCGATGACGGTGACTCGTCCGGGTGCACGGGCCTTGGGCACGTGCGTCCAGCTTGTCCCAGCCGACGCCCGCGCCGGGGTTCGGCGTTTCGGTTCGCATCCGCTTGCCCCGGCTTGACCGCTGTGGGCGGCCCGGGTCACGATCCTGCGATGGCCGAGGGAACACGGAGTGGCCCGCTGAGCGGGATAAAGATCATCGAGCTGGCGGGGATCGGGCCGGCGCCCTTCACCTGCATGATGCTGGCCGACGCCGGCGCCCAGGTGCTGCGCCTCGAACGGGCAGCCGCCGGTGCGGTGGAAGCGGGGGAGGAGTTCGAGAAGTCCGGGGCCGGCTCCTACTGGGACTTGCTGAACCGGTCTCGGTCGTCCGTCGGGATCGACCTCAAGAACGCCGACGCGCTCGAGCTCGTCCTCGGGTTGGTCGAGCAGGCGGACGGGCTGATCGAGGGGTTCCGACCCGGCGTGGCCGAACGGCTCGGCGTCGGGCCCGAGGACTGTTTCGCCCGCAACAAGCGCCTCGTCTACGGCCGCATGACCGGTTGGGGCCAGGACGGGCCGATGGCCTCGATGGCCGGGCACGACATCGACTACATCGCCATCGGGGGCGCGTTGTGGTCGCTCGGCCGTGCCGACTCCGCGCCGGTTCCGCCGCTCAACCTGGTCGGCGACTTCGGAGGCGGCGGCATGCTGCTGGCGTTCGGCATGGTGGCCGCATTGCTGGAGGCCGCCCGCTCCGGTGAGGGCCAGGTCGTCGACGCGGCCATGGTCGACGGCGCCGCGTCATTGATGACGATGATCCACGCCTTTCACCGCCACGGTCTTTGGAACGACGAGCGCGGCGCCAACATGCTCGACACCGGCGCCCCTTTCTACGAGGTGTACGAGACGTCTGACGGCAAATGGATGGCGGTCGGTGGGATCGAGGCGCAGTTCTACGCCGAGTTGATCCGGGGGCTCGGACTGGAAGGCGACTCGTCGTTCCCTTCGCAGATGTCCCGCGACCAGTGGTCGGCGATGAAGGCGCGCTTCGCCGAGATCTTCAAGTCGAAGACCCGCGATGAATGGTCCGCGATCTTCGACGGCACGGACGCCTGCGTTGTGCCGGTGCTGTCGCCGTGGGAGGCGCACCTCCACCCGCACAACATGGCGCGCTCGACGTTCGTCGAGGTCAACGGGACGGTGCAGCCCGCGCCCGCGCCCCGTTTTTCGCGCACACCATCGGCTATCTCCAAGCCGCCCTCGCCTCCGGGCGCCGACACGATCTCCGCGTTGGTCGAGTGGGGCGTGGCCGAGGACGCGGTGACGAAGCTGCGCGAGTCGGGGGCGCTCAGTTAGGGCTGGACACGCGGTCCGTCAGCACGCGCCGAAGGGATCGATCGGCGCAGTCGACTGCCCCTCCAGGACCCATGAGTTCGAGGCCTCGTTCATGTACGCGGCCGGGCAGGCATCGGCGATCGCGATGATCGCTTCGCCGGGGCAGACCCCCGCCTCGTTGAGGCAAGTCATGCCTTCACGCCCCAGGGCGTAGCCGGGACATTCGAAGGTGAAGCCGGGATACGAGTACGCGGACAGATAGGCCACGGCTGCGGCGCAGCCCCAGACGGACGCCTGTCCTCGAAGCGGCACCGCCCCCGGGGGTGAGGCCGGTGCGGCCGCTGCCGGCGCCGGCGCCGGTGCGGGGGGAGCGGTCGTCGTGGTGGCCGCCGCCGGAGCTTGTGGTGGGGCCTGTGGCGCCGTCGTAGATGTGGTCGTTGTCGTGGGTGGCACAGTCGTGGAGGTTGTGGTTGTCGCGCCGGCATGGGGTCGGCTCGACGGGCGGTGGAAGGCGGCCGACGCGGATGGGGACGAGGATGCGGATGTGCCCGATCTGTGTCCGGCGGTGTGACCGACGTTGGCGATCTGGACGGCGACAACGGTGCAGACGGCTACCAGCAAAATCGGCACCAGCCCGACGGCGCGGCTTCGCCGCGCCAAGGGGGAACGCATGGGGTGAGTGCTCCTGGGGTCCGGAACGTCTAGCTCGCGGTCACTACCCAGTCGGATCGAAGGGAATCGCTCAATTGCACATTCGCGGCAAATATGAAATGCGGGTGTTCGGAGGGCAACGCACCAGCGCCCAACCCCCGTGCTAATGAGGGTTTACGGGGGTTGCGTAGCGAGTTGGCGGCAATACTCATTGCGGATGCCGAGCCGGCCTCGGCCGGCTTCTTCTGAGCACATATGTCGAGGAAGGCGGGTGTCGCCCGAGCCCGTATACGCGGAGAAATGCGCGCCTCGTCCGCCGTTGTCTACGTGGACCAACGGGTCACTCGCCCGGCGATATACGGCCCCCGGCCAGGGCCGTATGCAGTCGCGCCGGGGACGCCATTCTCGGTTCATATACAGCTGCACGAGCATGCGTGTGCCGGGTGCACAACGGGAGAGGTGCAGCCAGGAGGCGGCCAGAGAGTGCGGCCGCCGGGACGGATCGGGGCAGTAGCGGCCGGCCGGCGGAGCAAGTAGAAGATGCGGCCCGGTCGGGGCCGTCGGGGTGGCAGAGGTCAGAGGCGGACGATCGGGCAGGTGATGGTGCGGGTGATGCCTTCGATCTGCTGGATGTCCCGGACGACCATGCGTCCGAGGTCGTTCATCGAGGGGGCCTCGACCCGGACGATGACGTCGTAGGGGCCCGTCACGGCCTCGGAGAGGGCCACGCCGTCGAGGCCGTCCAGCTGGTCGGCCACGTGCGCCGCCTTGCCGATGTCCGTCTGGATCAGGACGTACGCGTGGACGGTCACGGCACACCGTACATTGGCCTCGTGGCGATGTCCGCACGGGTCGAGCAGTTCAAGGACATGGCGCGTCAGGCGCGCCGTGACCTGTTCGACCAGTCGCACCCGATCGGGCGGCTGTCGCTCTTGCAATGCGCAATGCTCGGCGGGGGGACGCTCGTCACGATCTCGCTGGCGGGGTCGTTGTTCTTCTCGATCTCGCCGAACGAGGCGGACCACAAGGTGCTGCTGTACCTCTTGTTCACGCTGGCGCCCTTCGCCATCGTGTCGCCGTTGTTGGGGCCGCTGATCGACAGGAGCCGGGGGGCCCGCCGCGCGATGTGCGTGGCGTCGGCGATCGGACAGGCGGTGTGCTGCCCTCTGATGGCGATGCACATCAAGGGCCTGTTGCTGTTCCCGCTGGCGTTCCTGGTGCTGGTGTTCCAGAAGCTCTATCTGGTGACGAAGGGCGCGTTGGTGCCCGAGATGGCCGCCCTGAGCGAGCCGGACGAGGAGACCGGGGTGCAGGCGGGGTATGCGCCGCTGAACGCGCGCCTGACGTTGCTCGGCACGTTGGCCGGTTTCGTCGTGTCGGCGCCCGGTGCGATCTTGTACGAGATCACGGGGTCACCCGGGGTGTTGGTCCTCGCCATGATCGTCTTCGTCGGGGCGGCGGTGGCGGCGGCGCGCTTGCCCGTCATCTCCGGGCGGCGGGCGGAGCGGCTGTGGGCCGATCAGGAGACGCGGGTGCGCGAGTACGGCTCGGAGGGGGAGACGTTGGCCCGCGAGCAGGACCTCATGGCGCTACAGCCGATCGCGAACCCGGAGGTGATGTTGGGGTTGACGGCAATGTGCATCGTGCGGGGGCTCACCGGGTTCATGACGTTCATGTTGGCGTTCGGGCTGCGGCGCATGCACGGGGTCGGGCTCTACTGGTACGGCCTCGTGCTGGCCGGAACCGGTGTGGGGGCGATCATCGGTTTGGTCCTGGTGGGCCGCCTGCGCAAACGCATGTCGGAACAGCAGCTCTTGTTGTCGTCGCTGTGGGTGATCGCGATAACGGCGGGGGGGTGCGCGGTGTGGGGCACGTTGCTCGCGCAGGTCGTGCTGGCCTTCTTCGTCGGATTGTGCGGCGCCGTGGCCCAGCCCTCCTTCGACTCCATGACCCAGCGCTTCATCCCCTTGTCCGCGCAGGGGCGTGCGTTCGCGCGGTTCGGGATGCGCCAACAACTCGTGTGGGTGGTGGGATCGCTGATCCCCGTGATCATCGCCTTCTCGCTGCCGCAGGGCGACGCCACCATGGCGGTCCTGGCCGCGTTGGGCGGGCTTTCCTACGTCTCGGGCCGGCGAGCCGCGCTCGCGCCCCGGGTGGTGCGCAACGTCCGCGACATCGGGAACAGGGACACGAACCGGAACATCCGCGACGTCGGTGAGTTCGGGGGGTCAGCGGGGGGTTAGTGGGGGGTTAGTGGGGGGTTAGTGGGGGGTTAGCCGGCCGATCACCGTTTCTGTGGGCGCTCCGAGACTGTTGCCTTCGCGACTGCGACATCCAGATCGACGTTCACCTGGCTGTGACCGTGAAAGCTCACCTCACAGGTAATGCCGGCGTCGTTCCAGACGAGCAACGTATGGCCCGTGACGATCTCGAGCTGGGAGGGGGAGGTCCGCGAATCTGCACATTGGTACAACTTGGCGGTACCTCCGTGCACACGAACGCGGCTCGCAGCGTTCAAGGGCGTGCAGTAGGACGGGACCGGCGCCGCACCCTTGCCGCGCTTGTTCGTCATGACGTAGGGCAGATCGGTCCCACTCATGAACACGAAGTGACCGAGCGGCCCACCACTGATGGAGACCTCCGGGGCCATCGCTCCGCTGGACTGCTGAAAGGTCACACCGACGTAGTCCGGAGGCACCTGGAAGTTGGCCTGCGAGAGTTCGAAGAGATTCCCGTCCACTTGGATCCCGGCTGGTCCGCACGACGCCTCACCGAACGCACCGACCTGGTGGAAGCAAGGCCCGGCGGCGTCGGCTGTGGAAACAGGAATCGGGTCGGGCAGCAGCCCCGGACACGGCACCGGACGCTTGAGATGGTCGGCGAACCTCTGACACTCGGCTCGTTGGGCTTTCGTCGTCGGGACCAGTGGTACTCCGTCGACGACCTCGGCCTTGGGCGTCGGCGTGGCTGAGGCGAACGCAGCACTCTGTGCCTGGGCCGCATCGGGCATCCCGAGGGAGAGCAGGAGGTAGGTACCACAGAGAATGCACGCCAATTCCCGGACGTGGATCGGGTGGCGAGCACGATGCAACCCGCTGCGTGTGACGGGGGAACGTCTCGCCATGCGAAGAGTCTGTCAGCAAGGTTCGGCGCGATTCCTTCACACCCAACGGTGAAATGCACTGGATCGGAGCGTCTCCAGCACCCAGAATCCATCAATGGGTTCCGGTAGCGCTCGATCAGAAGCCGTGACGTGACGTGACGGTCACGGTCGTCTTCGCTCTGGCGGCTGCCCTGGCGAACGCGGTGCACCTCATGACCCAGCATGCGGCCAGTGTTGGTGTTTCCAAAACGCACCGTGGGTGGGCTCTCGTCGCCTTCCTGATCCGCCAACCCCTCTGGCTCCTGGGTTGGGCGGCGGCGGCGGGTGGCTTTGCCTTCCAGGCGGTCGCCCTCCACAGCGGGCAGCTTTCGATCGTCCAACCCCTCCTCGTCACCGAATTGGTCTTCGCCCTGCTCCTCCGCCGGTTCTGGGTCCATCAGCACATCGCCAAGATGGCGTGGACTGCCGCACTGACCACCTGTGCTGCGCTGACGGTGTTCCTGGCGGCGGCCGAGCCTCATGGCGGCCACCTGCAGCCCGATGTCATCGACTGGGTGTCCGCGCTGTCCGTCTTCGGGGGCGTCGTCGCCGTGCTGGCGGTCGGGGCGCGGTGGGGATCGCCCGTGCGCCGTGCTGCGCTCTATGCGACCGCGGCCTCGATCACGTGGGCGCTGATGGCCGCGTTCATCAAGGCGACGACCGACGTACTCGTGAGATCAGGTCCGCTGGGCGTGCTCGAGCATTGGCAGATCTACGCGTTGATTGCCTCCGGAGTCATTGGCTCCGTGCTCCAACAGGCCGCGTTGCAGGTCGGCCCCTTGAGCGTGTCCCAACCTCTGATCGTGGTGGTGGACCCTGCCGTCGCCATCGTGTTGAGCGTCTGGATCTTCGACGAGCGATTCGCGGAGAGCGTCGCCCAGAAGTCCATCGCGGCAGTGGCCTTCTGCGTGATGGCTCTGAGCGTCACCGTGTTGTCGCGGACAGCGCCCACGGACCTCGAGCGTTCGATGCCCGTCACGCTCTGAGGATCTCAATGGGTTCCGAGGATCACGAGAAGGCCGACGGCCGCCGCGAGTGAGAGCGGCACCGCCACGATCCCGATACGACTTGCCGCGGCCAGTGACGGCCTTGCGCCGGCCGCCCGAGCGGCCCGGAGCCACAGGAACCACGCCAATGATCCGGTCACGAACAGATTGGGTCCGATGTTCAGGCCGATGAGCAGGGGATAGGGGCTCTGGGGCCGATGAGCGGCGAGGAGCGATGCTGCGGGAAGGTTGTTGATGAACACCGAGGCCAGCGCCGCCACGACCGCAGTCCCCCAGGGATCGAGATGCGAGAGCAGGGTTGCCGGTCCGGTCCAGACCCGTCCGAGCGTGCCCAAGGCGACGGCGACCCCGAAGAGCCCGACCAACACCGGCAAGCCGAGCACTCCGATGGCGTGCCCGAGTCGTTCTCTCCTCGTTGCAATGCGCGCTCCGACGGCGGCGAGTCCGATCGCCAAGACGGGAAGTGCCGGTGAGCGGAGGAGGACAACCAGAACTGCCGCTGCGACGACTGCCAGCAATCCGAGGCCGAGCACGGGGCGCTCAGGTTGGCCGAGGCCTTCACTCCGGACCCGGAGAGCCTTGTGCCCAAAGGCTGCCACCACTCCTGCCGTGACCAGCAAGGCGGCCAACCCCGGCGCCCACATACGCGCGAAGAACTGTCCGCCCGTCAGATGGAGGTGACCGAGCACGATGAGGTTGGTGAGATTCGACCCCGGCAAGAACAAGGACCCCGCGTTCGCCAAGAGGAGACATCCATAGAGGAGCGGAGCCTCGCCCTCGCCGCGACTCCGAGCCGTATAGACGAGCACCGGCGTCAGGAATGCGACGGCCGTGTCCAAGTTGAGAAACGCCGTGACGACGCCGACCATCGCCACCGCACCCACGAAGATGACGGCGCCGCTGCGTGCCGTCCTCGCGAGTTGGTGCCCTACGGCAGCGAACAGTCCGTCGTCGTCGGCGACCAGGCCGATCAGCAGCAGTCCGGCGACCAGAACGAACGGGGTCCACACCTGAGCGGCCGCTGCACGCGCCTCGCTTGGACTCGCGGCAACGGCGGCACACAGACCCGCAAGACCGATGCCGGCCAAAGCCCACCCGAAGACGGAATCGCTGCGATGGCCGGCCCGAGGATTGACAGCTCGGGACAACGCCATGACGGTTCACCGTACCGACTACCCGGGTGTATCGATTTCCAACCGGGGTGGACTTACGTGCCGCTCTTTCTCGGTCGCCTGTGGCTCAGCGCGGGAAGGGACGCGTCACCCGCGGGTCCCGTGACGATCCGTGCCGTGCCGTCGCGGCGCAGTGCGGGGCAGTGCAGTCTCGGTTTGGGGGTACTGCGCAGACCGATAGGGCTTGTCAGCCCAGGCGCTTCTCGAGCGTGTCGACCTGCGCGGCGAGGGCGGCGGGGAGCCGGTCGCCGAACCTGGCGTAGTACTCGCGGATCAGCGGCACCTCGTCCCGCCAGCCGTCGGCGTCGACATGGAGGAGCTCCTCCATGTTGTCGTGGGACACGTCGAGACCGTCGATGTCGATCGCTTCGACGGTCGGGACCGAGCCGATGGGCGTGTCGACGGCCGGCGCCTTCTCGGTCACGCGGTTGAAGACCCACTCGAGCACCCGCGAGTTCTCGCCGTAGCCCGGCCACAGGAACTTGCCGTTCTCGTCCTTGCGGAACCAGTTCACGTAGAAGATCTTCGGCAGGACGTTGCGGTCCGGTGCTTCCGCGCCGATGCGGAGCCAGTGCGCGAAGTAGTCGGCCATGTTGTAGCCGCAGAACGGCAGCATGGCGAAGGGGTCGCGGCGGAGGTTGCCGACGGCACCGGCCTGGGCGGCCGTCGTCTCCGACGCCATGATCGAGCCGAGGAACACGCCGTGCTCCCAGTCGTGGGACTGGAACACGAGCGGCACGACGCCGGCGCGCCGGCCACCGAAGAGGATGGCGCTGATCGGCACGCCCCTGGGGTCCTCCCACTCGGGCGCGATGGCCGGGTCCTGCGCGGCCGGTGCGGTGAAGCGCGCGTTGGGATGGGCGGCGGGCGTGTCCGATTCGGGCGTCCAGTCGTTGCCCTTCCAGTCGGTCAGGTGCGCCGGCTTCTCGTCGGTCATGCCCTCCCACCAGATGTCGCCGTCGTCGGTCAGCGCGGTGTTGGTGAAGATGCAGTTGCCGTCGAGGGTGAGGATGGCGTTCGGGTTGGTGTGGCTGTTGGTGCCGGGAGCGACGCCGAAGAAGCCGGCCTCGGGGTTGATGGCGTAGAGGCGGCCGTCGTCACCGAATTTCATCCAGCAGATGTCGTCGCCGACCGTCTCGACCTTCCACCCGTCGATCGTGGGGATGAGCATGGCGAGGTTGGTCTTGCCACAGGCGGACGGGAAGGCGCCGGCGATGTAGCGGGTCTCGCCCTCGGGCGAGGTGAGCTTGAGGATGAGCATGTGCTCGGCCAGCCAGCCGGCATCGCGGGCCATGACCGAGGCGATGCGAAGGGCGAAGCACTTCTTGCCGAGCAGCGCGTTGCCGCCGTAGCCCGAGCCGAAGCTCCAGATCTCCCGGGTCTCGGGGAAGTGCACGATGTACTTGTTGTCCGCGTTGCACGGCCACGGCACGTCCTGCTCGCCGGGCTCGACCGGGGCGCCGACCGAGTGCAGGCAGGGGACGAACTCGCCGTCGTCGCCCAGGACCTCGAGGGCGCCGTTGCCCATGCGGGTCATGATCCTCATCGACACCGCCACGTAGGGCGAGTCGGTCAACTGCACGCCGATGTGGGCGATGTCGGACCCGAGCGGGCCCATGGAGAAGGGGACCACGTACATGGTGCGGCCCTTCATGGCGCCCTTGAACAGACCCCTGAGCTGCGTGCGCATCTCGGCCGGATCGCACCAGTTGTTGGTCGGGCCGGCGTCGATCTCCTTGGCACTGCAGATGAAGGTGCGGTCCTCGACGCGGGCGACGTCACCGGGGTCGGAGTGGGCCCAGTAGCTGTTGGGCCGCTTGGCGTCGGACAGCTGGGTGAACGTCCCGGCATCCACCATCCCCTGACAGAGGCGGTCGTACTCGTCGGCCGACCCGTCGCACCAGACGATGTCGTCCGGTGTGGTCAGCTGCGCGACCTCGTCGACCCAAGCCAGGAGTTTCGCGTGCTTCGTAGGCGCCATTGCGGGGGATCAGCTCCTTATTTCCGACCGATTTTGGTGGGGTCCAATGGTAGGCATGATGCCGTGGGATCCCCCAATCCTCGGCGCTTCACACATCTCGCCAGCGAAGACGAGATGGTCCAGTCTATTCGGGGGCGCCTGGGAAACGAATTTGAGCTGTTCGGCTTGCGTGACGACGCCGGTGTCGTCCGGCTCCCGGGCGGGGAAACCCTGGTCGTCTCGGTCGACAGCGTCGTCGAAGGCGTGCACTTCGACCTGTCGTTCTGTGCGCCGTCCGATGTGGGTTGGAAGGCCTTGATGCAGGCCCTGAGCGACCTGGCCGCTATGGGAGCTTCGCCC
Organism: uncultured Acidimicrobiaceae bacterium; assembly: GCA_963777485.1. Taxonomy (GTDB): domain Bacteria; phylum Actinomycetota; class Acidimicrobiia; order Acidimicrobiales; family RAAP-2; genus Bog-473. Next base: position 1,372,705 of record CAVZQP010000002.1, read on the forward strand.
GTGGGCGCGTTGATCGCGCTCGGGTTGCCGGGCGACCGGAGTGTCGAAGTCGAAGTCGAATTCGATTTCGAGGACGAGAACGCCGCGGGGGCCCGGGGCGGCGGCGGGCTCGCGTTGGGCGTGACGGACGGCGTGGCCGAGGCGTCGGCGGCCAGCGGGTGCCCCATCGTGGGCGGGGACGTGTCGTCGGCGGAGCAGCTGGTCTTGGCGGTCACGGTGCTCGGTACGGTCGCCGGCGGGGGCGCTCCCGTGCCCCGGTCGGGGGCGCGCCCGGGGGACATCGTGTTGGTGACGGGCCCCTGCGGCGGATCGGCGGCCGGGTTGCGCGAGCTCCGTGTCGCGCGCGCCGGACGCCGACGCCCGCCACGCCTATCGCCGGCCCGTGGCGCGCCTGGCCGAGGGCGAGGTGGTGCGGCGCTGCGGCGCCCACGCCATGATCGACGTCTCCGACGGCCTGGCGCTCGATCTGCACCGGCTGGCCGACGCGTCCGGCGTGGGTTTCGCGCTCGAGGATGTGCCGGTCGCCGCGGGAGCGACGTTCGAAGAAGCGCTCGGTGGAGGAGAGGACTACGAACTACTGGTGGCCGTCGCCGAGTCGGACGTCGAGGCGCTCGAGGGCTCGTTCGACGGGGCGGGTCTGCGTGAGCCGGTCCGCCTCGGTCGCATCGTCGAGGACCCCGAGCTCCGGATCTTGGGCACGAGCCCCCTCGAGCGGCTGGGGTGGCAGCACCGTCTCGGGTAGCGCACGCCGCAATTGCCCGACTAGGTCCAATTACCCGGTCATGAACGGCCTCGAATCCGTCGACACATAAGGCCATATGGCCCTGTCCGCTCGGCAACGCCCCTTGTTAGCCTCGCCCTCAGTGCGTTTGGCGAGCACTGAGGTGGAGGTTCAGAAGTGTCGGTAATCGTGGGCGGCGCAATCTTTTTCGCGGCGGGCGTGGTGTGTTTGGCGTTGGCCGTGTGGAAGAGCCGGGCGCGCTCGCAATCGATCGCGCCCGCCACCGCTGAAGTCCGCAACAACCCCGCACCGAGACGGGTAGCGACGACGAAAGTCGCCGCAGCGCCACCGGTAATGGCAACAGCGACGGCAACCGCGAGGCCACCGGCGACGGCAACAGCACACCGTGCGCCGGCACCGGCCCGCGAGAGCTACTACGCCGTGGCCCCGCCCAGCCGCGCCAAGGGGCGCCCCATGGGTTGGTACTCGGTCGACGGGAGCCTGTCGGACGAGCGCTTCTGGGACGGCCGCACCTGGACGGCCCGGCGCCAGCTCGTCGAGGGCAGCTGGTCGGCCGTCCCCCTCGCCGGCTGAACCCCCGAGGGCACCCATGCCCTCCGAGGAAGTCTCAGCCCAGACGCAGAGCCGGCTTCAGCCCGCCGACCCCGTCGTTGATGCGTAGCTCCGACGGACGGGCTTCGTCACCTTCCCGGCCCGGATGCACGATGTGCACACGTGCAGCCGCTTCGGCGCCCCGTTCACCACGGCCCGCACCCGTTGCACGTTGGGGTTCCACCGCCGCTTGGTGCGCCGGTGTGAGTGGCTCACGTTCATGCCGAACCCCGGCTTCTTGCCGCAGATGTCGCACACAGATGCCATTGGAGGTGAACCTTCCTGAAGAGAACCGACGAAGCCGGCCAAAGACCCGATCGAAAGCCGCGGCCAGAGGGACCAGCTAGGCCTTCGAGAACGGCCTAAAGGTTAGCATCAGCTGCCATGACCCCCCCGGCGCCGCCGGCGGCCGCAGCATCCCCGGCGGCCCAGGCCCTGCACGCGGAAGACCTGCGTGCGGTCATGGGGGGCTACCGAGATGCCCTCAGGCTCCACCAGGCCGACATCAACCGCCTCAACGTGTATCCCGTCCCCGACGGCGACACCGGCACCAACATGGCGCTCACCCTCGAGGCTGTCGTCGCCGAGCTGGACATCACCCCCCCACCCGCCGGCCTCCCCGAGGTCTGCAAGGCCATCGGTCACGGGTCGCTCATGGGCGCCCGTGGCAACAGCGGCGTGATCCTCTCCCAGCTCCTCCGCGGCATGACCGAGCGCATGGGCGCCGCCGGTGACGACGGCATCGGCCCCGACATCCTCGTCGACGCCATCACCCACGCCGCCGAGCTCGCCCGCAAGGCCGTCGTCCGCCCCGTCGAGGGCACCATCCTCACCGTCGCCAGCGCCGCCGCCGAGGGCGCCGCCCGCGCCACCACCGCGGCCCCGAGCCTCCTCGCCGTCGTCGAAGGCGCCCGCAGCCAGGCAGCCGACGCCCTCGCCCGCACTCCCGAGCAACTCCCCGTCCTCGCCCGCGCCGGTGTCGTCGACGCCGGCGGCGCGGGGTTCGTGCTCCTTCTCGATGCCTTCCTCTTCGTGCTCGACGGCCGCCCGCTCCCGGAACCCTCCGGAGTGGCGGCCCCCGACCTCTCCGCCCTGAACGGCCACCTCTCTGCGGACACCTCCGAGGGTGCAGCCGGCGAGCACGACGAAGGCGGTGACGTCAGCGACCTGCGCTACGAGGTCATGTACATGCTCGCGGCCCCCGACGACTCCATCGAGGGCTTCAAGGACGTCTGGGCCGGCATCGGCGACTCCATCGTCGTGGTCGGCGGGGACGGGATGTGGAACTGCCACATCCACACCAACGACGTCGGTGCCGCCATCGAGGCGGCGCTCATCATGGAGGGGCGCCCCTCCCGGATCCGGGTCACCGATCTCGACGAGCAGGTCGAAGAGGAGCGCTGGGTACGCGAGGGTGTCGGCGCTCCCGGCGCCGGCCCGAGCACCGAAGGCGCCGGGCCCCCGGCCACCACCGGCGTCGTCGCGGTCGTCTCGGGCGACGGCATCGGCCGCATCTTCCACTCGCTCGGCGTGCACCATCTCGTCGTCGGTGGTCAGACCATGAACCCCGCCACGGCCGACCTCGTCAAGGCGGTCGAGGCGGTGGCCTCGGACCAGGTGGTGATCCTGCCCAACAACAAGAACATCCGGCCTGTCGCCGAGCAGGTCGACGGCCTCAGCGACAAGCGCGTGCGGGTCGTCGCAACGGGCTCGATCGTCGAAGGCTTCGCCGCGCTGCTTGCGTACGACCCTGCCGCTGACGTCGAGACCAATGCTGCCGCCATGACGGAGTCCGCCGCCCGCGTCGTCCCCGCCGAGGTCACCCAAGCCGTCCGCGACTCGTCGACGGATGCCGGCGAGGTGCACGAGGGCGATTGGATCGGCATCTCCCGTGACGGCGTCGTTTCCATCGCCGACAACGTCGTCGTCTGCACGCGCCTCTTGCTCAGCCGTCTCCTCGACGACAGCCACGAACTGGTCACGCTGATCGAGGGCGAGGGCGCCCGGGTGGCGGACACGAGGCGGATCGAAGAATGGCTCTCCGAGGAGTACCCCGACGTCGCACTCGAGGTGCACCAGGGCGGTCAGCCGCTTTACCCGTACCTGCTTGGGATTGAGTAGTAGCGGCCGGACTCTGCGCGCTCTGCGCGACATCGAGGTCACGCGGCTCCACGGCGTTTCGGAGCGGCGGACCAAGATGCTGTCCGAGCTCGGCATCGACAACGTCCTCGACCTTCTCACCACGTACCCGCGCCGCTACATCGACCGCACCCGCCAGGCCGACGTCTCCGACCTGATCGTCGGTGACGAGGCGGCCGTGCTCGCGACCGTCCAGTCGGTCTCCTCCCGCCGCACCCGCCAGGGTCGGGCAATGGTCGAGCTGACCGTGCGCGACGACACCGGACGGCTGAAGATCGTCTTCTTCAACCAGCCCTGGCGGGCCAAGCAACTCGACTCGGGCACCGACGCCATCTTCTTCGGCAAGGTCACCGAGTTCCGGGGCCGTCGGCAGATGACCAACCCCGTCGTCGACGTCATCGCCGGCGCCACCGCTGAACGGCGCACCCTCCGCATCGTCCCGGTCTACCCGGCGTCGGCCAAGGTCGGCCTGACCAGCTGGGAGATCCGCTCGTTCGTCGACGAGGCGCTTCAGCGCGCCGGCGAATTCGCCGACCCCGTCCCCGACGAAGTGCGCGCGTCGCTCGATCTGTGGGGCCGCACCGAGTCGTTCGACGCCATCCACCGGCCGGAGTCTTTCGACGCCAAAGACCGAGCCCATCGCCGGCTGGTCTTCGACGAGCTGTTCCGCCTCCAATTGGCGCTCGTCCTCCGCCGCCGCGCCTTCGAGGTGAACGCCCGCGCTCTCCGCCACGACGTCTCGCCCCGCGAGGTCACCGGTGGCGTCTCGGACACGCTGGTGGCTCGTTTTCTCTCCGGTCTGCCCTTCGAGCTCACAACTGCGCAGCGCCGGGCGCTCGCCGTGATCGTCGCCGACATGGCTGGCCCCTTCCCCATGCACCGCCTGCTCCAAGGCGACGTCGGCTCCGGCAAGACCGTCGTCGCGCTCGCTGCCCTCCTCGCCGCATGCCAAAGCGGGCACCAGGGCGCCCTCATGGTGCCGACCGAGGTGTTGGCCGAACAGCACTTCACCGCCGTCCGCGCGTTGCTTGGCGAACTCGAAGGCCCGGGCGGCATGGCCGGTGGCCTGATCCGCGTCGAGCTCCTTACGAGCAAGGTGAAAGGAAAGGCGCGCACGGCCGTCCTCGAGGGCCTGGCCTCGGGCGCCATCGGCCTCGTCGTTGGCACCCACGCCCTGTTGACCGAAGGGGTCAGGTTCCATTCCCTTGGCTGCGTCGTCATCGACGAGCAACACCGCTTCGGTGTCGAGCAGCGAGCGACGCTCCGGAGCAAGGGCGCAGATGGCGACCCCGACCTCCTGGTCATGACGGCGACGCCGATTCCTCGCACCGCCGCCATGGTGATCTTCGGCGACCTCGACCTCACCACGCTCGACGAGCTGCCCCCCGGCCGCGTCCCGATTACGACCGAGTGGCTGCCGGGCGAGGATGCGGCCACCGAAGCGTGGGACCGAGTTCGCAGCGAAGTGGCGGCCCGGGGCCGACGCGCCTTCGTCGTGTGCCCGCTCGTCGGCGAGTCGCTCCGCGTCGAGGCCAAGTCCGCCACAGAGGAATACGAGCGTCTGGCGGCGCACGAGCTGTCGGGCCTCCGAGTCGGGCTCATGCACGGACAGATGGCCACCGCAGCCCGCGAGGAAGTGATGGAACGGTTCCGGTCCGGAGAGGTCCAAGTCCTCGTCGCGACCACGGTCATCGAGGTCGGTGTCGACGTGCCCGAGGCGACGGTCATGGTCGTCGAGAGCGCCGACCGGTTCGGCATCGCCCAGTTGCACCAGCTGCGTGGGCGCGTCGGCCGAGGGCAAGACCCGAGCTGGTGCTACCTCCTCGGGGGCGAGGACGACAACGAACGTCTCGCCGCGGTGGCTGGTTCGACTGACGGCTTCGCTTTGGCCGAGGCCGACTTGCGTCTGCGCGGCGAGGGCACGCTGCTCGGTGCACGCCAGAAGGGTCAGAGCGACCTCCGCCTGGCCTCGCTCTCCGACGAGAGCGATATTGCGCTCCTCGGCGACGCCAAGAAGGCGGCTGAGAAGATCGTCGACGCAGATCCGCAACTGGCCGACCACGAGGACCTCCGCGAAGAGGTGGGCCTGCTGATCAGCGAAGACGAGGGGGAGTACCTCTTCAAGAGCTGAGGGCAACTGTTCCGTCGCAACGCCATCTGCCTCCGTGTGTCCAACGGACCCCGGCGGCAAGGGTTTCCACAAACCCCTTTCGTATACGACGAATCCTGTGTATTCGCGATCGTTGTGCGCAGGACGCCCTACGCAAACTGAGTTCTTGTGCGCACCAAGGTCCGCGCATTGTTTTCGGAATGCGCAAGAAATGCCATATATCCGCCCGTTCTTCGAATGTGCAGCCGTTTCGTTTCAAGCTTCGACGGCAGCTTGATCAGGAGATCGCCGGCCTGGACAGAATTGTGCCGCCGCCCCCACCAAGGGGATGGGTACGTGCGATCCGCACCGCCCTCGGCATGTCGACCTACGAATTGTCCGAGCGCGTCGGACTGTCGGCGTCACGCGTGCTGCAGCTGGAGGCGGCCGAAGCTGACGGCTCCATCCGGTTGGAGATGCTCCGTCGCGTCGCGCAGGGCCTCAACTGTCGGGTCGTGTACGCACTGATACCCGCGGAGTCACTTGACGCAATGGTGCGAGCACAAGCTCACCGCAAGGCGGCCGAGGAGCTGGCCCGACGACCGCAGGAGCTCGTTTGCGTCGACGACGACGTCATTGAGGAGACAGCGTCGGAGCAGCTGTGGGCCCGGGCTTACCAACTCGTCGACAGCCGGGGACTCTGGCGGGTTGGCGAGAGTGACCACCGTGCTGAACCCATCTGATGGCCGTCGTAGGGTGGGCCGATGCGGGTCATCGGAGGCCGGAGCCGCGGGCGCCGGCTCGCCGCCAAGCTGCCCAAGTCCGTGCGGCCGACATCGGACAGGGTGCGGGAATCGATCTTTGACATCCTGGGCTCCCAAGGCGGCGTCGAAGGCCTGAGGGTCATCGACCTCTTCTCGGGCAGCGGCGCCCTCGGCGTCGAGGCGCTCTCCCGAGGCGCCGCCTCGGCGACCTTCGTCGACCTCGACCCCGATGCCCTCGACGCCGTACGGGAGAACCTCGCCGCCGTCGGGCTGGCCGACGCTGATGCGACCCTCGTGCGGGGCACCCTGCCCGGGTGGCTCCGCATGGGCAGCGGGAACCAGCACCGGGGCACGGGGTACGACTACGACCTCGCGCTGTGCGACCCGCCCTACGACTTCGTGGATTGGCCGGCCCTCCTCGAATCCCTCGACGCGGCCACGGTGGTCCTGGAGTCCTCGACGCCCATCACGCTGCCTGACACCTGGGTGGTCGCTAGAGAGCGACGGTACGGCGGTACGCTCGTCACCGTGGCTCATCACCGTGGTGACGCAGGCGACACCGGAGAAACCGCATGAAGGTCGGACTGTTCCCGGGCTCCTTCGACCCGTTCCACAACGGACATCTCGAGATCGTTGCGCGAGCCACCAAGCTCTTCGACAAGGTCGTCGTCGCGGCTGTGCGCAACCCTCAAAAGGGTGCGGCGCTCTTCGATCTCGAGGAGCGTCAAGAGCTGCTCGAGCAGGCCACCGCGCATCTCCCGGGCGTGGAGATCGTGTCGATGTCGACGCTTACCGTCTGGGTCGCCCGTGACGTCGGCGCGGACGCCATCATCCGCGGGTTGCGGGCCGTCTCGGACTTCGAGGCCGAGATGCAGATGGCGCAGATGAACAACCACCTCTCGGGTGTCGAGACGATCTTCATCCCCACGAGCCCAGAGGTGTCTTTCATGGCCTCCAAGTTGGTGCGAGAGGTCTGGCGCTTCGGCGGGGACGTGTCTGCCTTCGTGCCCGAGCCTGTCGCCAAGGCGTTAGCGGCGAAGTACAAGGAGGGAGGGGGAAAGCGGTGAGCGACCGCTTCCTCGATGTCGACGAAGAACAACCGGTCGAGGAGGTCGGGATCGAGTCGATCCTCAACCAACTGCTCGACCTGATCCACGCGGCGAAGTCGATGCCGCTCTCCTCGTCGGTGATGGTCTCGCGCGACGAAGTGATCTCCCTCGTGCAAGCCGGTCAAGAGAGCCTGCCCGAGGAGCTACGCCAGGCCCGTTGGCTCCTCCGCGAGCACGAGGAATTCATGGCGGAGCGCAGCCGCGAGGCCGAAGCGCTCATGGACGAGGTGCGGGCGCAGGCCGAGCACATGGTGCAGCGCACCGAGATCGTGCGGCAGGCCAATGCCGTGGCGCAGCGCATCCTCGATGACGCCAACGAGGAGGCCCGCGCTCTGCGACACCAGGCCGAGGACTTCGTTGACCAGAAGCTCGCGGGCATGGAAATCGTGCTCGACCGCCTCACCCGCACCGTTCAGGCCGGCCGCGCCAAGCTGGCCGCCCCGACGATCGAGGCGCCGGGCCAGGACGAGGCAGCCGGACTGGAGGAGGACGGGTTCTTCGACCAGGATCAGTCGTGATGACGACGGCCGACCCGTTCGTCGTCCACGTCGCCCGACTGAGGCGAAAGAGCGGGCAGCACGCGCACGAGCTGCGACGGGGCGAGGTCGCACTCGCCGGCCCGCTGCACGAGCAGGGCATCGACGTGGGTCGCAGCGTCATGCCGACCGGCGCGGAAGCCGAAATCGACGTCGAGCTGATCTCCTTCGAGGGCGGGATCGAAGCGGAGGGCACCATTCGGGCGCCATGGGTCGGCACGTGCCGGCGCTGCGCCGAGCGGGTGGAGGGCGAACTCCAGATCCCCGTGCACGAACGCTTCGCCGACGTGGCGGTGGCCGGTCCGAGCGACGAGGACTTCTACCCGATCGACCTCGACCAAATCGACCTGGCCCCGCTGGTGCGAGACGCCGTCGTGCTCGAGCTGCCCATGGCGCCCTTGTGCAAGGAGGACTGCGCCGGCCTGTGCCCCCAGTGCGGAGCCAACCGCAACGAGGGCGACTGCGGCTGCGTTGCCCCACGGGACCCCCGGTGGGCTAACCTCGACGTGCTCAGGTAGCCCTTTCCGGAGGGCTTGCCCGTCTCAGAGTGCCCACGCTTTGCCGCTGGGCGCACCCGGAGCGCTCTGAACCGATCGTTGGAGTCCGTCCATGGCAGTTCCCAAGAAGAAGAAGTCGAAGGCCAAGGGCCGTAGCCACCTGGCTGGCGCCTGGCGCTTGAGCCGGCCGCCGCGCAGCGTGTGTCCGCACTGCCAGGCGGCCAAGACCCCCCACGTGGTCTGCCCCAGCTGCGGCTGGTACAAGGGTCGCCAGGCCGTCGAGGTCGACTGACTTGAGCCGCCGGGGCGAACGACCGTCGCCCGAGGCACTGGCCAAGCTCCCCGTCGCCGTCGACGCCATGGGCGGCGATAAGGCACCGGGTGAGATCGTCGAGGGCGCCAAGCGCGCCGCCACCGAGCACGGCATCGGCATCGTGCTGGTCGGACCGCCGGAGCAGGTGGGCGACACCATGGGCCTCGAGCTCGTGGCCTGCACCGAGGTCATCGCGATGGACGAGGACGCGGCCGGCGGGGTCCGGCGAAAGAAGGACTCCTCGCTCGTGCGCGCCGCCGAGCTGGTGCGCGACGGCAGGGCGTCGGCGATGGTCTCGGCCGGCAACACCGGGGCGACCATGGCCTCGGCGCTGCTGCGCATGGGGCGGCTCCCCAAGGTCGTCCGACCCTGCATCGCGACGCCGCTGCCAAGGCTCGGCCGCACGCCCGCCGTGTTGGTCGACGCCGGCGCCAATGCCGAGTGCACGCCCACCATGCTCGTGCAGTTCGCCCAGATGGGCGCGGCCTACGTGTCCGCCCGCTTCGGGACCGAGGCGCCCAGCGTCGGCCTGCTCTCCATCGGCGAGGAGCCGACCAAGGGGACCCCGCTGGTCAAGGAGACCCACCGCCTCCTCGTCGAGGACGCGGCCGGCCCGCACGGGAACTTCGAGTTCGTGGGGAACCTCGAGGGCCGGGACCTGCTGCCCTCACCGGCCGACGTGATCGTGACCGACGGGTTCACCGGCAACGTCACGCTCAAGACTCTCGAGGGCTCGCTGCGCTTCCTCTTCGACACCATGCTGAGCGTCTTCGGCACCGACGACGAGACCCGGGCGGCGGCCGGGGCCCTGCTGCCGCACCTGCTGCCGCTGGCGGCCCAGTTCGAGCCGGAGAACACCGGCGGCGCCATGCTGCTCGGGACCGACGGGGTGTGCGTCATCAGCCACGGGTCGTCGAACGCGACGGCGGTGATGAACGCCGTGCTCGTGGCCCACGAGTGCGCCACGAAGGGCCTGGCCGACCAGGTGGCGGCGGCCGTGCGGCCCGTCGAGGAGGGCGAGGGCGCCGAGGGCGCCTGAGGGGGTCGGGGGTGGAGGGGCGCGGGCGGCGTGGCGCCCGGGAAAGGGCCCGGCGGTGGCGCGGGGCCGGCCGGAGGCGAATTCGCCAATTGCGGGTTCGGGCCAAAAGTCCAGTTCAGAGTGGGTAAACCGGCAGGTTCACGGTTGTGACACCTACACTGGGCGATGTGCCAGCTGAGACACACACGAACCAGGGCCCCCTCGATCGGAACGGGGTGTTCGAGCTGATCAGGGACCAGTTGGCCGACATTTTGGAGACTGAACCCTCGTCGATCACCGAAGGTGCCTCTTTCGTGGAGGATCTCGATGCCGACTCGCTCGCCTTGATCGAGCTGGTCGAGGCGCTGGAGGAGGAGTTGGGGGAGCGCACCGTCGGCTTCCGCATCGACGACGAGGATCTCGAGGACCTGCGCACGGTCCGTGACGCCGTTGACTACGTCTACGCCAAGCTCCAGCAGGGATGACAGCGGCGCCGGCGCTGAGGGCGCCGCCGTCCTAGCCGCACGTCTGGGCCACAGTTTCGGCGACCTGAGCCTCCTGCAGCACGCCCTCGCGCATCGCAGTTGGTGCGGCGAGCAGGAGGGGGGTGCGCCGTCGAACGAGCGACTGGAGTTCCTGGGCGATGCCGTGCTGGGGCTTGTGGTCGCCGAGTACTGCTTCGAGCAGTATCCAGAATTCCCGGAGGGGAAGTTGGCGAAGGTCCGCTCGGCGGTCGTGAACGCTCGGGTGCTGGCGCAGGTCGCCGGGCGTCTGGGCGTGGGCGACGTCTTGTTGTTGGGGCGTGGGGAGGAAGGTTCGGGCGGGCGGCAGAAGGCTTCGATTTTGTCTGACGCGTTCGAGGCCATCTTGGGGGCGGTGTATCTGGACGCCGGGTGGGCCGCGGCGCGTGCGGTGGTCCTGCGGGAGCTCGGTGCTGCGATCGCGAAGGCGGGGGAGGAGCCCGACGACTTCGACCACAAATCGCGCCTGCAGGAGAAGGCGGTGCGCGACGGGGACGGCACGCCCCGCTATGTCGTCGCGGGGTCGGGGCCCGACCACGACCGGGCGTACACCGCAGAGGTGTTCCTGGGCGGGAAGTCGTGGGGTATCGGGTCCGGTCGCTCCAAGAAGGACGCGGAGCAGGAGGCGGCGCGGGCGGCGTGGGCGGCGTGGGAGGAGCACAGCGCCTCGGAGGTGGAGGTGTCCGAGGTGGCCGTGTCCGAAGTGGCGGATGCGGCGGTGGCCGTGTCCGAGGTGGCGGTGCCGGAGGTGAGCGATGCCTGAGCTGCCCGAGGTCGAGACGCTGCGCCAGGACCTGTCGCGCGAGGTGGTGGGCCGCAAGATCAAGGCCGTGTCCGTCGCGAACGGCCGGTCGGTGCGCCGGCACCCGTCCGCCAAGCACTTCCGGAGCCTTCTGGAGGGGCGGACGATCAAGTCCGTGGGGCGGCTGGGCAAGTACCTGTTGTTGACGCTCGACAACGGGGACACCCTGGTCGTCCACCTGGGGATGAGCGGGCAGCTGCTGCGCGTGAAGTCGCTGAAGGACCCCAAGCCAAAGCACACCCACGTCGTGATCACGTTCACCCAGGGTGGCGAGTTGCGGTACGTGGACCCCCGCACGTTCGGGGAGCTCTTCGTGTCGACGCCGCCGTTGAAGTCCGACGGGACGCCCATGTCGCCGGTGTCGGGGACCGCCGGGGGCGACGGCGCCGCCATCCGCAAGGCGATCCCGGAGCTGGCGCACCTTGGGTTCGACCCGATCGAGGACCTCATGAGCTGGGACCGCTTCGGGGTGCTGCTGCACCAGCACCACGGCGGCATCAAGTCGCTCATGATGGACCAGAGCTTCACGGCCGGGATCGGGAACCTGTACTCCGACGAGATGCTCTACCAGGCCGGTCTGCGCTACGACCGGGCGGCCGACTCGTTGACCGCGACCGAGGTCCGTCGTCTGTACCGGGCGATCGTCGAGACGCTGGCCGACGCGATCAAGCACCGGGGGTCGTCGCTGGCGGACGAGCAGTACCGGGACCTCTTCGGCGAGGTCGGCGAGTACCAGGGTTCGCACCAGGTCTACGACCGGGAGGGCCAGCCGTGCCGGCGGTGTCGCAACAACATCGTGCGCGTGAAGACCGGCGGGCGCTCGACGTTCTTCTGCGAGCACTGCCAGGTCTGAGATCCGAGGCCGGTCTTAGGTTTCGGCGGGCCCGCACTTAGGCCGGGAAGGGCCAACGGGCTGCCCGTTCGGCCTGAGTTCGGTTTACATTTTTACTTGAACTGACGCCCGAGTAAAAATGTAAAGGATCAGCCGGGTTCTGTGAGAGAAGGGACCTTTACATTTTTACTCAAAATCGGGTAGAATGAGATTTGAGTAAAAATGTAAAGGACTCGCCGGGTCTTTTGCACCACCTTTGAGAAGGGAGGCACGGCCCTGGAGAGCCAATCGGCCCACGAGACCGTCATGGAAGTGATCTCCCGCCTTTTCGCAGGTCAGACCTACGTCACTTCTTCCGAGGTGGCGGAGGAGGCAGGCGTCACTCGTCAGGCCGCTCACTACCACCTCAGTCGGATGCTGAGGGACGGACTGCTGGTACGAGAGGGGGCGCGCCGATCGAGTCGATATCGCCTCAACGCCCAGCGCACTGCGAGTTACGCCCTGGACGGATTGACCGAACACGAGGTCTGGGGCACCGAGCGCATCGCCCTCCGCCAGCTCGACCCCGGGATTGAAGATGCCAACAATCTGCTCCAGATCTTGAACTTCACGTTCACGGAGATGGTCAACAACGCCATCGATCATTCGAAGGGCACACAGGTGACCATCCGTTGGTTCTTGGACGACTCGGAACGTGTCGTCTTCGAGATAGAGGACGACGGCGTCGGTGCCTTCGCAGAAATTCGTCAGTCCCGCGGCTTGGAGGACGACTTTCAGGCTGTGGGCGAGCTCTCCAAAGGCAAGCAGACAACGGACCCGACCAGGCACAGCGGGCTGGGGATCTTCTTCTCCTCACGGATGGTTGAACGTTTCATCCTCGCCGCGAACAGGCTTGTGTGGACCGTTGACAATGAGATCGGTGACACGGCGGTCGGCTGGTTGGACCGGCCCCGATCCGGAACCCTCGTCCGTTGCGAGATCCGACGTAACACGTCGGTGAGTCCGCAGCAGGTGTTCGACAGGCTCTCCGACCCAGTGACGAAGAGATTCAACAAGACGACACTCCATGTCGAGCTCTTTCAGAAGGGTGACTTCGTCTCCCGCACGGAGGCCAAGCTGATTGGTGCGCGGCTCGAAGGGTTTGAGGTGGTGGAACTCGATTTCTCCGGCGTCGACCGCATCGGTCAGGGATTTGCGGACGAGCTGTTTCGAGTTTGGGTGAGGGAGCATCCATCGACGCAGTTGGTGCCGATCAACGCGAACCCGGCCATCGCGGCCATGATCTCGGCTGTCGACAGGTGACGGGATCTGTCTCTTCTCCGCGGGGGTGGTACGACCCATGCCGCGACGTCGGAGTCCGACGGTCCGAGGCGGTGGCGCAAAAGGCGGCAAAGCCCCCGGTATCCCGGTCCTGACCCGATAGGGTCGCTCCGAATGTTCCTGAAGTCCCTCAGCATGAAGGGTTTCAAGTCCTTCGCCGACCCGACGGTGCTGGAGTTCGAACCCGGGATCACCGTCGTCGTCGGGCCGAACGGGAGCGGGAAGTCGAACGTCGTCGACGCTGTCACCTGGGTCTTGGGGGCCCAGGGGCCGCGTTCGTTGCGGTCGGCGAAGATGGAAGACGTCATCTTCGCCGGGACCTCCTCGCGGCCCCAGCTGGGGCGGGCCGAGGTCTCGCTGACCATCGACAACTCCTCGGGCAAGCTCCCCGTCGACCTCTCCGAGGTCACCATCACCCGGACCCTGTTCCGCTCGGGCGACTCCGAGTACGCCATCAACGGCGCGCCCTGCCGCCTGCTGGACATCCAGGAGCTGTTGTCGGATTCGGGTGTCGGCCGCCAGCAGCACATGATCATCGGCCAGGGCCAGCTCGACACGGTCCTCAACGCTCGTCCCGAGGACCGCAGGGCGATCATCGAGGAAGCGGCCGGGGTGTTGAAGCACCGGCGGCGCCGGGAGCGGGCCGAGCGCCGACTGGCCGCGACGGCCGAGAACCTGGAGCGGTTGGGTGACCTGGTGCGGGAGGTCCGGCGCCAGATCCGTCCGCTGGAGCGCCAGGCCGCCGCCGCCCGCTCGCACGACGCGGTCGCCTCCGAGTTGCTGGCGGTGCGCCGCTACCTGGCCGGCGCGGAGATGGCGGAGCTGACCTCCCGCCGCCTGGCGGCGGCCCAGAACCTGACGGTGTGCCGCGACGAGGAGCGCGAGCTGCACACCGCGCTCGATCGCCTCGACGCCGAGGCGTCCACGACGACGGCCGAGCTCTCGTCGCGCCGCGAGGAGGACCTGGCGAACGCATTGGGCCGGGTGCAGGGGCTCGTCGAGCGGGCCCGCGGCCTCCAGGGCGTCCTGCGCGAACGGGGCCGCGCCGTGCTCGCGGCGCTGGACGCGGCGGCCGACGTCGACGTCGTCTCCACCCTGGAGGCGGAGGCCGCCCGGTTGGCGGCCGAGCTGCAGCACGCGGATGCCGAGGAGACGGCCGGCGGCGCGCCGGAACGGGCCGAGATCGTTGCCGCGCTGGCGGCGCTCGACGCCGATGTCGGCGCGCTGCGCGAACGGTGGGCCGACGTGTTGGGCGGGGAACCCGACCCCGAACAGGCCATGGCGCGCACGCAGGCCCGGCGCGAGCTCATCACCCGCGCCGCCGCGCGGGAGCAACAGGATCTCGACGGCCTCGGCGAGCGCGTCGCGTCGTTCGAACAGCGCCAGGCCGGTGCCGCGGTGCGCGCCGACCTGCTCGTGCGCGAGTCCGAGGAGCTCGACGGCGCAACGGCCGCGTTGGACGCTGCCCTCGCCGCCTCGACCGAGGAACTGCAGAAAGCCGCCCGCGCCGCGGAGACCGCGCAGGCCACGGCGGACGAGGCGACCGACGCCCGCCACCGGAGCCACGCCCGCGCCGAAGCCCTGGAGCGTGCGCTGGCCGAGCTGCAGGGCGCCGGAGGGCGTGAGCTGTTGCGGGAGGTCGACGGCGTGGTCGGCTCGCTCGTCGACCTCGTCGAGATCGACCACGGCTGGGAGGCGGCGTTCGAAGCGGCGGCCGGCGCCGGCGTCGCCGCGGTCGTCGTCGACGGTCGCCGTTCCGCGCAGGCGGCGCTGACGACGCTGCGCGAGCGCGGCGTCACGGGGGCCGTGCTCGCGCCCCGCGCCAACGGGGGAGCGAACGCGGTGCACGCCGCCACGACGGGCCTCCCGCCCGGCACGAGCGCACAGTCCGTACGCACGCACGTCCGCGCCCGCCAGGGCGGTGCCATCGCCGAGTCCGTGCTCGACGCGCTCGTGGGCCGCGCCGTGCGCGTCGACGGTTGGGAGGAGGCCATCGACCTCTCGCTCGCCCGCGACGACCTCGTCGTCGTCACGCCCGAGGGCGACCGCTTCGCCGCCACGGGCTGGCGCGTGCGCAACGCCGCCGGTGTCGTGACCAAGGCCGCGGTCGAAGAGGCACAACGGCAGGCCGAAGAAGCCGCCGCCGCGTCCGAGCTCGCCAAGGCGGCGATGACCGAGGCCCGCATCGCGTCGTCGAGGGCACGCGACGCCCGCACCGCGGCCGAGCGTGCAGCCGACCGCCACGGCGCCGCGCTCGAGACCAAGCGCGCCGAGGTCGAGCGAGCGGCCGAGGAGCAGACACGCCTGGCCGCCGAGCTCGATGACGCCCGCACCGCCGTCTTCGAGGCACAGCAACGCCTCGCCGAGGTCACCGCCGAGGAGGCGCAGCTCGTCCGGGCGCTCCCGGACCTGACCGAGGCCTTGGATGCCTGGCGCGAGCTCGAGCAGCGCCGCGAGGAAGTCCTCGGACACCGCCAGGAGCTCGAGGTCCGCGTCGCCGGCGTCGCCGAGCGCCGCCGCGTCCTCTCGGAGCGCCACGCCGAGGTCGAGAGACGACTCGCCGGCCACGCCGAGGAGCGCGCCAGCGCCGCCGCACGACGGGAACGCCTCGAAGCCGAGGGCACGGCGCTCCGCCGTCTCGAAGAGCTGGTCGTCGCCGAGCAGCAACGACTCGACCAGGTCTTCGACGCGCTGCGCCACGACTACCAGGACCAGGTCGACGCGGTCCGCGCCGGCGGCGAGAAGCTCGAGCAGCTCCGAGCGGACCGCCACACCACCGAGCAGCGGCTCGATGCGGTGCGCAACCGCACGCGAGCACTCGACCTCGAGGCCAACGAGGTCGGCCTGCGCACCGAATCGCTCACCGAGCACATCCACCGCGACCTCAACGCACGGCCCGAAGAGCTCGTCGGCCTCCCCGAACCCGAGGCGCCCGCCGATACCACGCTCCGACAGCACGCCGACGAGCTCGAGCGAAAGCTGGTTGCGCTCGGCCCCGTCAACCCGCTCGCGCTCGAGGAGCTGAGCCAGCTCGAAGAGCGGCACAAGGAGCTCGAGGCACAGGTCGACGACGTCCGGGGCGCCCGCCGCGAGCTCCACGAGGTCGTCAGGACGCTCGACCACGAGATCATGACGTCGTTCGCCGCCGCGGCCGCCGACGTCAACGAGCACTTCTCCGCGCTGATCGCGATGCTGTTCCCCGGCGGCACCGGCCGCCTCTCGCTCGTCGATCCCGACGACCTCCTCAACACCGGCGTCGAGATCGAAGTGCGTCCCGCGGGCCGCAACGTCCGCCGCGTCTCGCTCCTCTCCGGTGGCGAGCGCTCGATGGCTGCGCTGGCGTTCCTGTTCGCCGTCTTCCGCAGCCGCCCCTCGCCCTTCTACATGATGGACGAGGTCGAGGCCGCGCTCGATGACGTCAACCTCTCCCGCTTCCTCGCCCTCGTGCACGAGTTCCGCGACGAGGCGCAGCTGCTCATCGTGAGCCACCAGAAGCGCACGATGGAGACCGGCGACGCGCTCTACGGCGTGACGATGGCACCCGGCGGCTCGTCACAGGTCGTGAGCCAGCGGGTCGCGAAGGACAAGGAAACGGAGCCGTCGCCGGCGTGACGAGCGTGACGAGCGTGGCGGACATGACGGGCGTGCTGCTCGCTTCGATGGTGGGGACCTACATCATCATCGCCGTCGTGGTGATCGTGTTGGCGGCTGCCGCCGGGTCGTTCTCCGTCGCCCGATCGCGGCGGCGTGGCCGTGGTGCCGCCGGACCGACGACCGAGGCGCCGCCCACGGCGCCGCCGACCCGTCCACCGACGAAACCGACCACCAAACCGGCACCGCCCGCTCCTGCTCCCGCACGTCCGGTCGAGGCCGAGGCCGAGGCGCCGGCCGAGCCTGAGCGGGTCGCCGAGCCCGAAGCCCCCGCTGCGACCTATCGCAGCCGCCTCGGTGGCGTGCGTGGCCTGTTCGGCGGCGCCGTGGCCGCGCTCCGGGCCGGCCGCATCGACCAGGCAACGTGGGACTCGCTCGAAGAAGCGCTCATCCGGGCCGACGTCGGTGTCGCCACGGCCGAGGCCTTGCTCGGCGAGCTGCGAGCCAAGGTGGAGTCCAAGGAGCTCCGCAGCGGCGACGACCTGCTCGCCGCGCTCGGCCAGTCCATCCGCGAGCTGCTCGAGACGGCCGACACCCGTGCCCTGCGCTTCGACGGCAAGGAGGGCGCGCCCGACGTCTGGCTCATCGTTGGCGTGAACGGCGTCGGCAAGACCACGACGATCGGCAAGCTGGCGCGCCGCCAGACCGCCGAAGGCCATTCGGTCCTCCTCGCGGCCGGCGACACGTTCCGCGCCGCCGCCGCCGACCAGCTCGCCATGTGGGCCGAGCGCACCGGCACCGAGATCGTCAGCGGCGCCGAGGGCGGCGACCCCTCCGCCATCGTGTTCGACGCCGTGCAGCGCGCCGCCGCCCGGGGCAACGATCTCGTGCTGGCCGACACCGCCGGCCGCCTGCACACGAAGACGAACCTCGTCGAGGAGCTGAAGAAGATCAGGCGGGTCGCCGATCGCGACCCCGGCAACGTGACCGAGGTGCTGCTCGTGCTGGACGCGACGACCGGTCAGAACGCCCTGGCGCAGGCGCGCCAGTTCACCGAGGCGGTCGAGGTGACCGGCATCGTGCTCACGAAGCTCGACGGCACGGCCAAGGGTGGCATCGTCATCGCCGTCCAGCGCGAGCTCGGCTTGCCTGTCAAGCTGGTCGGGCTGGGAGAGGGCCCCGACGACCTCGTGGACTTCGACCCAGACGAATTCGTCGACGCGCTCCTCGCAGGCGACTGAACCGCCGGCGCCGGGCGCGTCCGCGTTTCGCAGCACGTCCGAGCGGAGCGAGGAGTCCGAGCCGATGACAGAGAAGCAGAAGCGGATCCTGACCGTGGCGCTCGTGGTCCACGTGATCATGTTGAGCCTGACCTGGCGTGACCTGAGCCGGCGCCCGGCTGCTGCGGTGCGCGGCAAGAAGGGCATGTGGCGGCTCGCCTCCCTCCTGAACACGTCGGGGTCGGTCACCTACTGGCTGTTCGGCCGGCGAGCGCAATCCGAGCGCACGCTGGCCCTGGGGGATGCCGAGGCCTGAACGAACCGACCCGTGCGGGGCGGACGATCATCTCCTCGCTCCGCCGACCGGTGTCAGTCGTCCGTCCAATGCAGGCCCATCGCGTCACCGAAGCGGTCGAGCACGGCTCGGTCCCCGTCGATCGACAGCGTGTCATAGTGGCCGCGGTTCCACAGTGCCAGAAAGAGGTCAGTGGCCCGGCCCGACACGGTGCAGTCGGCTTCGCCCACGACTTCGCCCACGCCCGAGCCCTCGGCGCCGACGCTCGCCGCTGCGCCATCGGGCCCGGTCGTCAGGACCCAGGAGCCGTCGACATCGGTGCAGACGAAGGCCAGCGAGGCCGGCGCATCGGCTCGCAGCTTGGCGGCGCGCAGCGGCATGAAACCGACGATGAGCTCGTCGACGCCGTCGGCCGCGACCTCGGGTGACACCGACGAGAGGTGGTCCGCCGTCCGCCCGGCGGTGAGCTCGGCGTCGACGCGGTGGATCGCGGTCTCGTGCGCCTGCCGGCGGCTCCAGAACGCCAACGGCGACGGCGCCGTCAGGAACGTCCAGCACTGCAGGTCCGGCGGCGCCGCCTCCAACGCCGATACCAGCGCCAGGTAGCCGGCCTCGAACCAGTCGGCGAGCACCTCGTCGCCGGGCCAGCCGCCTGCGATCACCTCGAGACCCTCCGACCGGGGCTCGGTGCGCGCCTCCGCCACGAAGGACGTCGCCCAGCGATGGATGCCGCCCTGGTGCCGGATCAGGTCACGTGCCACCCACTCGGGACACGTCGGCACGGGCTCGTCCGCTTCCACCGCACGCGCCGCCGCCGTCATGCGGGCGCCCTCCTGGCGTAGCGAAGCGATCCAGGTGGCGATCTCCATAGGACGAGGAGACCAGCCTGCCACCTTTACTCGCCGGCTTCAGCCGGACCCACCCCGCCGAAGTGGCGCCGCTCAGCCGATCTTCTGCAGGTCGATCACGAAGACGAGCGTGTCGTTCGCCGCGATGCCGGGCCCGGGCGATTGCGCGCCATAGCCGAGGCTCGGCGGGATGATGAGCTCGCGCCGCCCGCCGACCTTCATGCCGACGACACCCTTGTCCCACCCGGGAATGACCTGGCCCGCGCCCAACGTGAAAGAGAACGGCTGGCTCGTCCACGACGATTGGATCACCTTGCCGCTCGAGTAGGTGGCGAGCACGTATTGCACCGTCACCGAGTCGCCTGTGGCCGCGGCCTTGCCGGTGCCCTCGATCAGGTCTGCGCTCTCGAGCTTGGTGGGCGGTGTCCCCGACGGCACCGTCACCGTCGGCGCCGCCCCCGCCGTTCCCGCGGCCGAGCGGTCGGCGGCCGGGATCGCACCGATCGCGTTGAGGGGGCTGCCGGGCGGTGCCGTGACGGTGGTGGACGGCCCGCCGCCGGATCCACCCGAGGTGGTCGTGGTCGCCGAGCCGGACGTCGACGGCGAGGAACTGCAGGCGGCGAGCCCGAGGGCGCCGGCCAGGACGATGGAAAGCACGAGCGCGCCGGAGCGCAAGGAGAGGCGTGGCATGGGGCCAGAAAGTAGCCGGTCGCCGCAGCACCGGCAGGGCACCCCACTAACCTGAGACCCCATGTTCGACGCCCTGTCCGACCGCCTCGAGCGCATCTCCACACGGCTCAGAGGCAAGGGCCGTATCAGCGAAGAAGACCTCGACGAGGCGCTCAAGGAGATCCGCACCGCGCTCCTCGATGCCGACGTCGAACTCTCCGTAGCCCGCAGGTTCTGCGACGGCATCCGCCTGCGCGTCAGCACCGAAGCACTGTCGAAGAGCCTCTCGCCGGGCCAGCAGGTCATCAAGGCGGTGCACGAAGAGCTCGTGAACGTCCTCGGCGGCGAGAGCCTCAAGCTCACGTACGCGTCCAAGCCTCCGACCGTCGTCCTCATGGCCGGCCTCCAGGGTTCGGGAAAGACGACGAACAGCGCCAAGCTCGCGCAGTGGTGGAAGCAGCAGGGGCGCAACCCGTTGCTCGTGGGCGCCGACCTCCAGAGACCAGCCGCCGTCGAACAGCTCCGCGTCCTCGGCGACCAAGTCGGCGTCACCGTCTTCTCGGAGCCGACCGATCCGGTCAGCGTCGCAAAGGCCGGCCTCGCCGAGGCCCAACGGCTCGGACGGGACATCTGCATCATCGACACCGCCGGCCGGCTCACGATCGACGCCGAGATGATGGAGCAGATCAAGTCGATCTCCAAAGCCACCGAGCCGCACTACACGTTCCTCGTCATCGACGCCATGATCGGGCAGGACGCCGTCGCCACCGCGAAGGCGTTCCACGATGCGCTCGAGCTCTCCGGCGTGATCCTCACCAAGCTCGACGGTGACGCCCGCGGCGGCGCCGCGCTCTCCGTGAAGGGCGTCGTGGGCCGCCCGATCGCCTTCGCCTCCACGGGCGAGCGCCTCGTCGACTTCGACCTGTTCCACCCCGACCGCATGGCCGAGCGGATCCTCGGCATGGGCGACGTCCTGAGCCTCATCGAGCAGGCCGAGCGCACCATGGACACCGACGAGGTGGCGAAGAGCGCCAGCCGCCTCATGCAGGGCCAGTTCACCCTCGAGGACTTCCTCTCCCAACTGCGCCAAGTCAAGAAGATGGGCTCGCTCGGCGGCCTCATGCGCCTCATGCCGGGCATGAACAAGGAGATGCGCGAGGCGGCCGGCCAGATCGACGACGGCGAGGTCGCCAAGGTCGAGGCGATCGTCTGTTCCATGACGCCGGCGGAGCGCAACGACACGACGGTCATGGACGGCTCCCGCCGCAGCCGCGTCGCCCGCGGCTCGGGCACCACCGTCCAAGACGTCAACTCACTCCTCGAACAATTCAAAGAGATGCAGAAGATGATGAAGGGGATGGCGTCGGGGAACATGCCCAACCTCCCCGGCATGCCGAACATGTCCGGTATGTCCGGCCGCGCCGCCCGGAAACTGGCCCAACAGGCGGGCGGACTCGGTGGCGCCGGACAAGGGGCCGCTCCCGGCGCCGCCGGCGGCGCGGACTTCGACATGCTCTCCCAACTCATGGGTGGCGACGCCTCGGACGCCGACCTCGCCGAAATGGCCCAGGGCTTTCCCGCCCTCCCTTCGGGGGCTTCGTCGGGCGGTGCCCCCCGGCCGGTGGTCAAGGTCAACAAGGGAACGAAGAAAAAGAAGAAGGGCGGGCGGGTCACGCCGCCCAAGAACCGCTAGGCGGCGCCGGCCTTCGCGTCTGCCGCGGCGTCGTTGATCAAGTCGATCACCGCTTCTTCGACGGTGCGGCGGAGGCCGCCGTTCCGGGTGCTCGCTTCGCTCAACGCCTCTGCCTTCGGCAGTCTCGGGAGCCCCTCAGCGATCGTCTGCCCGTCTTCGAAGCGTTCGATGATCCGGGGGTCGATGTACGCCGAGCGGGCGACCGCCGGCGTGTTGCCCAGATAGTGGGCGGCCTCCGCAATGGCCGACACGACGGCGTGCCGCGCGTCTCGTTCGCTCTGCGGCGCGTCGTTCTCCGCCAACGCGGCAGCGGTCAGCACAGTGGCCGACCAGGTGCGGAAGTCCTTGGCCGAGAACTCGTCGCCGCCCGCCGCGTCCTTGATGTAGGCGTTGGTGTCCTCGGCGCGGACTTCGGTCCAGCGCCCGTCCTCCTTGTAGGCGAACAGGTGCCCGTCACCGGTGCGACGGCGGCGCAGAGATTCGATCACCTTGCGGGCCTTGGCGTCGCGGATCTCGACGGTGCGCTCGATCGAGCCCTTCGCCGGGTAGCGGAACACCATGGCGCCGTCCCGGACGCGGACGTGCTCCTTGCGCAGGCTGGCCACGCCGAAGGTCTCGTGCTCCTCGGCGTACTCCTCGCCGCCGACGCGGAACAGTCCGACATCGAGCAGCCGCACGGTCGCGGCGAGCACGCGTGCGCGTCCCAGCCCGTCCTGCGACAGATTGCGTTCGACGACGGATCGGATCTCGGGCAGGGCGGCGGCGAAGTCCAGCACCCGCTCGAACTTCTCCCGCTCGCGGTGGAGGCGCCATTCGTCGTGATAGCGGTACTGCCGGCGGCCCGCCGCGTCGGTGCCCAGCGCCTGGATATGGCCGTTGGGCCACGGGCAGATCCACACGTCCGTCCAGGCCGGCGGCACGGCCAGGGCCCGGATGCGCTCCAGCGTCTTGCGGTCCTTGACCGGACGGCCGTTCGCGTAGGCGTAGCTGAAGCCCTTGCCGCGGCGGCGCCTCGTGATGCCGGCCTCGTCGACGTGCGAGCGTCGGAGCCGCATCAGGATGTGCCCTGGGCCTTCATGCCCAGGTTGCATACCCGCCGGCGCTCGGCGTTACCCCCCTGGGGCGCCCGTGTGGGTGCTGTGGTGGGTCTGTGGTGGGTGGCCCGTGCAGGCGGCGCCGGGCCGTCGTGGGCCTCCGGGAGGGGTCCGGCGGAGGGGGGAGGCCGGCCACCCCTCCCATCTGGCACAATGGTCGCCCTGGCGCGTCCGTCGATGCGCCGGCCCCCGGGAAAACCTCGGAATGCGAAGCCTCGGGGACCTGGACATTCGAAGCGTGGAAGGACTCAGTACGTGGCAGTGAAGCTCCGCCTGGTGCGGATGGGCAAGAAGAAGCAGCCGACCTACCGGGTCGTGGCGGCCGACAGCCGGTCGCCCCGTGACGGCCGGTTCCTCGAGATCGTCGGCACCTACGCCCCCCGGGGCGCCTCGAGGGCCGAGCCCGACGCCGTGATTGAGATCGACAACGAGAAGGCCGTGAAGTGGCTGGTGAACGGCGCCCAGCCGACCGAGCGGGTGGAGCGGCTCTTGAAGACCAGTGGCGCCTGGGACGAGTTCTCGGCCGCCAAGGCGAAGTGAGGAACCGGTGACGGATCTCTACGAGGCGGGTGACATCAATCAAGTCGGGGGCGGGGGTTCGGCCGGCGCTGACGACGAGTACGACGACGACATCGACGAGACCGATGGCATCGAGGACCTGGACGACGGGGACGACCTCGAGGACGTTGACGACGGCGACGAGGACGACGTGGACGAGGTCGCCGGCGAGGGCAACCGGGTCGGCGTGGGCAACGAGCGGACCGCGTTGGACGGGGGCACGCCGCTGTCGGTGCTGACGTATCTCGCCAAGTCGCTGTCCAACGACCCCGAGGCCGTGGAGATCGAGACCGAGGAGCGCCGGAACGGCCTGCGGTTGAACCTGCACGTCGCGCCGGAGGACATGGGCCGGGTCATCGGCCGCCGGGGCCGCACGGCCCAGGCCATCCGCACGATGGTCAACGTGGCCGGCGCCAAGGACGGCGTCCAAGCCAGCGTGGACATCGTCGACGACTGAGACTGTCGGGCCCACGGACGAGCCCGGGGCCGAGCCCACGGACGATCCCACGGACCTCCTCAAGATCGGCCGGATCACCAAGCCCCACGGACTTCGTGGCGAGGTCATCGTCCAGCTCTGGACCGACCAGTTAGACCGCTTGCGCCCGGGGACCGTCCTGTCGTCGCCGTCGGGACCGCTGTCGGTCGTCTCGTCGAGCCCGGGGCCAGGAGGCCAGGGCGGCGACCGTTATATCGTCACGTTCGCCGAGTGCGCCGACCGCGCCGCGGCGGACCGGTTGCGCGGAGTGGAACTCTCGGCCGAGGGGCTGGACCAACCCGGGACGTTGTGGGTGCACGAGCTCGTTGGTGCCGTGGTTCGTGACGTGGATGGCACCGAGTTGGGGATTGTGGCGGCCGTGGAGGCGAACCCTGCAAGCGACCTGATGGTGTTGGAGTCCGGCGGGTTGATCCCGGTGCACTTCGTGACGGGCCACGACGCGGGCGCGGGGACGGTGGACGTCGACATCCCCGAGGGGTTGCTGGACCTGTGAGCACGTGGTGAGGGTCGACGTCTTCACGATCTTCCCCGACGTGGTCGCCGGCTACTGCGGCGCCTCGATCCTGGGGCGTGCCGTCGAGGGCGGCGCGTTGGACGTGCGCGTGCACGACCTGCGCCAGGGGGCGTCGGACGCCCGGCGCTCGGTCGACGATTCGCCGTTCGGCGGCGGCGCCGGCATGGTCCTCATGCCCGAGCCGTTGTTCCGCAGCGTCGAGGCGGTGCCGGACCTGCCCCGTCCGCTGTTCCTGCTGACACCGGGGGGCCGCCGCTTCGATCAGTCGTTCGCGGCCGAGCTGGCGGCGCTGGCCGACGGGCCCTCCGGCGGGTTCTCACTGCTGTGCGGCCGCTACGAGGGCGTCGACCAGCGGGTGGCCGACAACCTGGTCGACGACGAGCTCTCCGTGGGCGACTTCGTGCTGGCGGGCGGGGAGCTGGGGGCGCTGGTGGTGATCGAGGCTGTGGCCCGGTTGCGGCCGGAGGTGCTCGGCAACGAGGACTCGGCGGCGGACGAGTCCTTCTCGGCCGGGTTGCTCGAGTACCCGCAGTACACGCGACCGGCCTCGTTCCGTGGATGGGAGGTCCCCGCCGTGCTGCGGTCCGGCGATCACGGGGCGGTCGCCGCCTGGCGGCGGACCCAGGCGTTGCTGCGCACGGCGGCGCGGCGGCCTGACCTACTGGAGCACCTGGTGAGGGCGTCGGCACTGTCGGATGACGACGTGCGGGCGTTGGCCGAGCACGGCTACGATGTTCCGTCCGGCTCGGATCGGGTGGATCCCACCCAACCGGCCTGACCTGATCTCGAAGGAACGCTTGTCATGCAACCGACTGACACCATCGACCGCGACAGCCTGCGCTCGGACATCCCCGATTTCCGCGCCGGCGACACCGTCAAGGTGCACGTGCGGGTCGTCGAGGGCAACCGGGAGCGGGTGCAGGTGTTCCAGGGCGCGGTGATGCGGCGCCAGGGCGGCGGGGTGCAGGAGACGTTCACCGTGCGCAAGGTGTCGTTCGGCGTCGGGGTCGAGCGGACCTTCCCGGTGCACTCGCCGACGATCGCCAAGATCGAGGTCACGACGCTGGGCGATGTCCGGCGCGCCAAGCTGTACTACCTGCGTGAGCGACATGGGAAGGCGGCCAAGATCAAGGAGAAGCGTGGAGGGCGCGGGACGAAGGCCGCGGCCTATGCGGCCGCCGTCAAGGCGGAGGCTTCCGACGAGGTGGATGAGGTCGAGGTCGGCGAGGTCGAGGTCGACGAGGTCGAGGACCTGACGCTCGACGACGTCGAGTTGGCCGACGGCGACGAGGCGCTGGAGGCCGAGGCCGACGACGAGGTTGTCGACGAGGCGGGCGAGGATGAGGGCGAGGCTGCCGAGGAGGCTGCCGACGCGTAGGGCCGTCGCATGAGCGAGGAGGACCTCGAGCGGTACGAGTCCGAGATCGAACTCGGCCTCGTCCAGGAGTATCGGGCGGTCCTGCCGGTCTTCGCTTATGTGATCGAGACGGAGCGGCGTTTCTACCTGGCGAACGAGGTGTCGTTGAAGGTGCGCGCCGACACGACGCCGGCGTGTATCGAGGTGGAGCTTCGAGATGCCTGGGTGTGGGACATGTACCGCCCTGCCCGCTTCGTGCCCGAAGTGCGGGTGGTCACGTTCCGTGACGTGAACGTCGAGCGCCTGCCGGAACAGGAGCTTTCCGGCGGGGTCTCCGTCTGAGGCCGGCCTGCCTGAACTTTGTCGCGCGTTGATGAACTCGGTTCGACGGCGACCATTCTCCGGGGTGAGCCACAGGAACCGCCGGATTGCGCTGGGCCACAGGGGCGAAGACTGGGCCGCAGAGTGGTACGTCGACAACGGCTACGAGATCGTGGCGCGCAATTGGCGCTGTGCCGAGGGTGAGATCGACCTGCTGTGCACGCAGGTCAACCCGCCAGGCTGCGTGACACTCGTCGTCTGCGAGGTGAAGGCTCGGACGTCGAACACCCGAGGCCACCCGCTGGAAGCCGTGACTCCCGCCAAGCAGCAGCGCCTGCGTCGGTTGGCGACGGCATACCTGCAGAGCCAGGACGTCTACTACGACCACCTCCGCTTCGACGTCGTGGCGGTGACCGGGCAGGCGCTCCACGTCGTGGAAAGTGCGTTCTAGGAGGTCGGAGGCGTAGGGTCGGTCTCCATGGAGACCCTTCTCGTCGAGCGCAAAGACGGTGTCGTCACCGTCACGATGAACCGACCCGAACGCAAGAACGCGGCCAACGGCCGGATGCTGGTGGAGCTGCGGGAGATCTTCGAGGAGATCGAGGACAGCCCCGATGACCGGGTGATGGTCTTGACGGGCGCCGGCGGTGCCTTCTGCTCGGGAGCGGATCTCGGTGATTCGCAGGGTCCCACCAACGACCCCTCGCGGTCGGGCCTGTCGCGGATGCGCCGGTTGGGTGACGTGGCGCTGGCCCTGCACCACATCAGCAAGCCGACGATCGCGAAGGTCGACGGCGTGGCGGTGGGCGCCGGGTTCTCGTTGGCGCTCGGGTGTGACCTCGTGTGCTGCACCGAGCAGGCCCGCTTGTCGATGATCTTCGCCAAGCGCGGGCTCTCTTTGGACAATGGCGCCTCCTGGCTGTTGCCCCGGCTCATCGGCATGGCCCGCGCCAAAGAGGTCGCCTTGTTCGGGGACATGTGGAGCGCGGAGGAGGCTCTGGCCATCGGCCTCGTCAATCGAGTGCTCCCCGTGTCCGAAGTCGACGCTTTCGTGGAGGACTGGGCCCGGCGTCTGGCGGAGGGGCCGCCCCTCGCGTTGTCCATGACGAAGTCGCTGCTCCACGCTTCGTCCAACGCCTCTATGGAGCAGGCGGTGGAGGACGAAGCCCGGTGCCAGGCCCTCAATTTCTCGAGCGTGGACACCGCCGAGGCCATGGCCGCCTTCAAGGAGAAGCGGGAGCCCAGTTTCATCGGCCGGTAATAAGGTGGAGCTGTGCTCAACGGTGTTCAGGGGATGATCGGGGATACCGCCCTGGTGACCAAGGCCATTGACGGCGCGCATCACCCCGGGCGGATCCGGGCCAGGGGCGAAGAGTGGCTGGCAATCCCTCTGGACCCCGAAGCCTGTATCGCCGTCGGGACCGACGTCGTTGTTGCCGACGTCGAGCGAGGGCTGCTCGTCGTCTACGCCACCGACACCTAGAAAAGAGGCGCCCATGTTCGCATCGGCAGGAGAAGTTGTCGGGATCGTTGTTGTCGCCGCCCTGGCTGCGGTCGGAATCTTCACCCTGTTCGCCTCACGGTTTATCAAGATCGTCCAGCAGGGAAGCGTGGGCGTCGTCAAGCGCCTCGGCGAGTTCAAGACCGTGGGGCAGCCGGGCCTGCACGTCCTGACGCCCTTCATCGACAAGATGGAAAAGGTCGACGTGCGCGAGTTCCCCATGACGGGCGACCAGCAGGCGGTCATCACAAAGGACAACGTGTCCCTGCAGGTGAGCGCGACCATCTTCTGCCAGGTGATCGACGTCAGGAGCGCACTCTTCGAGATCAACGACTTCCAACTGGCCGTCGACCAGCTCTCGCGCACGGCGCTGCGGGCGGTGTTCGGCGAGCTCTCCCTCGACCAGGCGCTCTCCGAGCGCGAGACCATCAACAGTCGCATGCAGGACCACATGGCCGACGCGACTGCGAAGTGGGGCGTGCGACTCAACCGGATCGAGATCCTCGACATCACCCCGCCGATGAACGTGGTGCAGGCGATGTCAGAGCAGAAGGAGGCCGAGCAGCACAAGCGCGCCGCCATTCTCAAGTCAGAAGGGGAGCAGCAGGCCGCCATCAACAGCGCCGGAGGGCGCAAGCAGGCGGCCGTACTCGAGGCCGAGGGCGCCAAGCAGTCGGCCATCTTGCGGGCCGAGGCGCAGATGAAGGTCCTCGAGCTGCAGGCCGAGGGCGAGAAGAAGGCGCTGGAGCTCCGTGGCCAGGGCGAGGCGTCGCGCTTGACCTCAATCGACACCGCCACGATCAACCCCCACACGCTGGCCGTGCTGCAGCTGCGGGCGTTGCAGGACATCGCGGCCTCCGACAACGCCAAAGTTGTCGTGCCCTACGAGGCCACCAGCCTCATGGGCGCGGCCGAGGTCCTGTTGTCGACACTGCGCAACGAGGACATGGGCGCCGCTAGCAATGGGAGTGCGCCGCCGGTCGCGACGCCGGCGAAGCCGCCGACCAAGGAGTTGCCGCCGCAGGACTGACGCGCTGGATGGCCGAACCCGAGGTGGTGCGGTCGACGCCCTGGCCTACGTAACCTGATTCTCCCGGGAGGGGCTTCCCGCGGCTTACCCCGGGGCGCCGGGAGTTTCGTGGGTTCCTATACGCGACGAGTACCGGGTTTTCCTTGCACGCGCATACGAATCAAGGTCCGATAGTTAGTCGCGTTGGTATACGGGTTGAGCCCCGTGCTTTGCCGGCGCCCGTATCTGCGTCAGAGGCCCGGGTATTCCCGCAGGTGTATATGCGATAGATGCCGGGGCGGGAGGGGCCATATACGCCCGACCCGAAGACTCGAGACCGGACCCATATACGACCGCAAAGAAATATCCGACTCGGTGGCGGCACAAAAAAATTTGGAACCACCCGCACGCCGCGGCTTCGACCGTTCTTCGGCATGTTGGCTTCCATTTCCTCAGCGACACTCAGCGGCACGGTGGGATACGCCGTCTCGGTCGAAGTCCATGTGACCAACGGCCTCCCGTGCTTCACCATCGTGGGCTTGCCTGACACGGCGGTTCGTGAAGCACGGGATCGCGTCCGGGCGGCCGTACTTTCCAGCGGCTTGTCGTGGCCCATGCGACGAGTCACAGTGAATTTGGCACCCTCGGCAGTCCGGAAGGGCGGCGCTGGACTGGACCTGCCCATCGCCGTGGGCCTCCTCGTTGCGACGGGTGACCTCCCACCCAACTGCACTGAGGGCCTTGGCTTCTGCGGCGAGCTTGGGCTGAACGGCTCCCTGCGGCACGTCCCCGGGATGATCGCCCTGGCTGACGCCAGCACTGCGGACGAATTGGTGGTCCCACTGTGCGATGTGAGCGAGGCGACATTGGTGAGGGACACCGGCGTCCACGGGGCTGCCACTCTGGCTCAACTGGTGTCCATCTTGCGGCGCCAGGTCGCGTGGCCGGAGGTCGCCCACGTCGGCGCACCAGTGGTCGCTTCACCCGGTCCCGATCTCGCTGACGTCCATGGTCAGTTGGTGGGCCGCCGTGCCCTCGAAGTGGCAGCGGCAGGTCGCCATCATCTGCTTCTGATCGGGCCACCCGGTTCGGGCAAGACCATGTTGGCGGAACGATTGCCTGGGCTGCTGCCTCCTCTTACCAAAGAAGAGGCCATGACGGTGTCGCGCATCCACTCGAGTGCTGGCATCTCCTTCCCCGACACCACGCTGCTCGAGCGACCGCCATTCCGTGCACCACATCACCAGGCCACAATCATCTCGCTCGTCGGAGGTGGGAGCGCGTCGCCGCGTCCGGGTGAGGCGAGCTTGGCCACTCACGGAGTGCTCTTCCTCGACGAACTCGGCGAGTTTCCAGTCGCGGCACTGGAATCGTTGCGTCAGCCATTGGAGGAAGGGGTGATCCGGGTCAACCGCGCGGCGGGAAGCGCGGAGTTTCCTGCGTCGTTCTTGCTCGTAGCGGCCATGAATCCGTGCCCCTGTGGCGAGGGCGTTTACGAGGGGGCGTGCTCGTGTTCGGTCGTCATGCGCGCTCGTTACCGCCGACGCATCTCCGCGCCGTTTCTGGACCGGTTCGACCTGGTGGTGCCGGTAACCCGACCGACTGCCAGCGAATTGCTGTCCCGTGTCCCAGCGGAATGTTCGGCGGATGTTGCAGCCCGAGTGGCGATCGCTCGAAGAACGGCCGATTCCCGAGCGGCGCAAGAACCCATCTTGACGGCAGAAGCGACGGAAATCCTGTTCCAAAAGCTTGGTGAGGGCGCACTTAGTGCACGCGGTCTCGGGAAGGTCACACGGGTGGCCCAAACCATTGCCGACCTCGCGGGGGCCGAAATCGTGAACGACAACCACGTCTCCGAAGCACTCTCTCTTCGGGCCGGACGATCGGTGGTCGTGGCATGAGCGAAGAACTGCCTGACGAGGCCTATGCCATCGCACTGGCGCTCCTGCCTGACGTTGGTCCCGCGACGTTGCGGAGTGTGATCGACGCAGACCCGCCCCCGGTGGCCTGGGAGAAGTTCGGTGAAGTCTCTGCTGAGGCCCGGGCGGCAGTGGCGAGACGATGGCAGCACCACTGCGACATCGGGATAACCATCTTGCTTCGAGACAACGAGCTCTATCCGCATCGACTGCGGGACTCGATGGCACCGCCTGCTGTGCTCTTCTGTCGAGGCGATCCACGGGTGCTTTCTGACAAGCCGACCGCCGCGCTCGTTGGTACCCGCGCGCCAACCCGGTATGGCATCGGTGTAGCCGCACAACTGGCGACAGAACTATCGGCTGCGGGAGTGAGCGTCGTTTCCGGACTGGCTCTGGGAATCGACGGAGCGGCACATGAAGGGGCCTGCGGCGCCGGCGCGCCCCCTATTGGCGTGGTCGCGGGTGGTGTCGACGCACCGTACCCGCGACGCCATTCACGCCTCTGGGAACGAGTCGTCCAAGAGGGGGTGATCGTCTCGGAGTCGCCGGCGGGTGCCAAGACGGAGAGGTGGCGGTTTCCGGTACGCAACAGTTTGATGGCAGCGCTCAGCGACGTCGTCGTCGTTGTCGAAAGCCGTCACGGCGGTGGATCTCGGCATACCGTCAACGCAGCGCTCGCGAGGGGAATCGACGTTGGCGCAGTGCCAGGATCTATTCGAAGCGCCACCTCTGAAGGCACGAATGCCTTGTTGGCCGATGGCGCCTTTCTTGTCTCCGGCGCCACCGACATTTTGCTTGCGCTCTCACGGGCTGGCGCCGACGTGGCGATGCCGACCCGACCTAAGAACAATCCCGTGCCCACGGGGCCCGTTCCCGATGGGGAGCAGCAGCTGTACGCCGCGCTGTCGCCCGACCCAGTTTCGTTGGACGAGCTGGCCCGGATCACGGGCCTGGATTTCGCCGAGCTGTGCGGGGGTCTCGAGCGGCTCGCCCAAGCGGGCTTGGCCCGTGACGTGGGGGGTTGGTGGGAGCGGGTTTGACCTGGGACGACACGGGGAGGGGGTGTCGGGGGCCGTATCCTGCCTGGCCGTGGACGGTGGCCCAATCAGGTTTTTGCAGGCCGAGGATCTCGCCTCACTTCGGGCCGAGGCCGTGCGGGCGAAGGAGGAGGGCGTCGAGGCCGTCATGGTCGGCCCGGGGCCGCTGGGTGACCCCTTCGTGCTGCTGGCCGGGCTCAGCGACGCCGTCCCAGGCCTCACGTTGGCAGCTCGGGTCGTGCTGGGTGCGGACGGGCGGCATCCCACCTTGTTGGCCCGGGAGGCGACGAGCCTGGACCTGGTGGACGGAGGCCGGACCCTGCTCTGCTTCGGGCCGCCCTTCCAGGAGGGGTTGGACGAGGCGATCGGGATCTGCCGGGCGATGTGGCGGGAAGGCACGGCGACGAGCGAGGGGCCGGTCTACCCCGTCGCTGATGCCCTGAACCGGCCGGGGCCGGCGGGAGAGGGGAGCCCGGTGATCGCGTTGGACCTGACGGGGCCCGGCGCCCGGGACGAGGCCGGCGGATGCGCGGCGTTGGCAGACATGGTCGTTGTGCGCGATGAGGCGGGGGACGGCGCGGCGTGGCGGTTGGAGCGCGCGTGACGGACGTGCAGACGGCGCTCGCCGAGGTCGAGGAGGGGCGGACGTCGGGGTTGGCCGAGAGGGCGGTGACGGGGCGGCACCTGCCGGCGCTGAACGGGTTGCGGGGTGTGGCGGTGATCGGGGTGGTGGCGTACCACTTGCAGCTGGGGTGGGCGAAGGGCGGGTACCTGGGGGTCGACCTGTTCTTCGTGCTGTCGGGGTTCTTGATCACGACGTTGTTGCTGGAGGAGTGGGTGGGGGCCGGGCGGATCAGTTTGGGGGCGTTCTGGGGGCGGCGGGCACGGCGGCTGTTGCCGGCGCTGTTCCTGGTGGTGGCGGCGCTGGCGGTGTATCTGGTGGCGAACGGGTTGTGGGGCGGGGCGGGGGCGAACGGGCTCGTTGACTTGTCGGGGTTGCGGGGCGATGCGATATCGACGCTGTTGTACGTCAACAACTGGCATGCGATCTTCGTGCACCAGTCGTACTTCGCGCAGTTCTCGACGCCGTCGCCCTTGCAGCACACGTGGTCGTTGGCTATCGAGGAACAGTTCTATCTGGTGTGGCCGCTGGTGCTGCTGGTGCTGTTGCGGTACGGGCGGCGGGCATGGCGGTCGGCGGGTGTGGGGCTGGCGGTGGGGCTGGGGGTGCTGTCGGCGATCTTGATGGCGGTCCTGTTCACGCCGGGCACCGATCCGTCACGGGTCTACTTCGGTACCGACACGCGGCTGTTCGACCTGATGGCGGGAGCGACGATCGCGTTCGTGGCGGCGGCGCGGCCGCAGCCCAACGCCCGCGCCCGGCGGACCCTGCACGTGGCGGCGCCGTTGGCGGGGCTGGCGTTGCTGGTGTTCTGGGTGACGGCGGGCTACACGAGTGGCGTGCGCGCCGGCGTGCCGACGAACGTCATGTTCGAGGGCGGCTTCCTCGTGTGCGCCGCGTTGGCGGGCGTCGTGGTGGCGGACGCCCGGCTGGTCGAGGCCGGTGGGCTGGCGCGGGGGCTGGCGTGGAGGCCGTTGCACTTCATCGGGACGATCTCGTACGGGATCTATCTGTGGCACTGGCCCGTGATCGTGTACCTCAACGGGGCACGGACGGGTCTGTCATCGTGGTCGCTGGACCTGCTGCGGGTGGCGGTGACGCTGGTGCTCTCGACCGCGAGTTACTACCTCGTCGAGCGCCCGATCCGGCTTGCGCACCTGAAGGGGTGGGTCCGCTACTGGGGTGCGCCGCTGGCGGGGCTGCTGAGCGCGGTGCTGATCGTGGTGGCGACGTTCCCGGCGGTGGCGGACCCGGCGACCGTGGCGCGCACGTCGCGGCTGCCGGCGACAGCGTCCAAGGGGACGGGGACGGGGAGCGGGGCCGGGACGGTGGTGGCGGGGGCGGGTGGGTTCGCGGGTCAGGTGCCGATCCATCTTGCGGTGGCGCCGTCGCCGGCCGACCCGTTACGCGTCATGGTCCTCGGCGACTCGGTCATGCAGGACGCGTCGTTCGGGATCACGGCCGCGCTCGATGCGACGGGGGAGGCCACGGTCGCCGCGCGCACCATCCCCGGCTTCGGCCTCGTGAACGCCAGCAACTGGCGCACCTCGTTGCCCGACCTGATCGCGCAGGCGAAGCCACAGTTGATCGTGGCCTCGTGGAGTTGGGACCAGTACGGCCCGACGACGCCCAACGCGTTGCACCAGCCGGCCGCCTATACGGCGCTCCTCAAGAGCGCGGTGTCCACGATGCTCACGCCGGGCAACGGCGTCGAAGGCGTGATCTTCACCGAGTTCCCCATGTCCGGCCGGCTGATCGGGCAGAACGGCGAACCGCAGACCGCCTACAACGCCGAGCGGCGGGCCGGCGTCGTCGCCTGGAACGACATCGCCAAGGGGATGACCGCCGCGTTCCCGGGACAGGTCATGTATTTCCCGCTGGCGGACTCGGTGCTCCTGCACGGCGAGTACTCGGCGTGGCTGCCGCCCGAGGGCGACCCGCGGGCACCGAAGTCGGCATGGCTGCGGGTGCGCAAGCTGGACGAGGTGCACCTGTGCGCGGAGGGCAGCGCCCGCTACGCCGCCGCGTTGCTCGCCGACATGACGCAGGCCTTCGGGCTGTCGGCGGCCACGGGGGACTGGTCCCAGGGCTCGTGGACCTCGGACCCGGACTTCAACGACCCGCCCGGCGCCTGCCCGGCCGACCATCCAGCGGGGTAAGTCGGGCGGGCGGCTCGGCGTGCGGGTAGCGGGGCCGTGAACTGCGGGATCCTCCGCTCGGCGCTGGTCCTAAGCTGAATCTCGTGACGAACACCCGGGTGGAGAGCGACAGCATGGGGGAGATCGAGGTCCCCGCCGACCGCTACTGGGGGGCGCAGACGCAGCGGTCGCTGCACCACTTCGACATCGGGACCGAGACGATGCCCAAGTCGTTGATCCGGGCCTTCGGCGTCCTGAAGGGCGCGTCGGCGGCGGTGAACCGCGACCTGGGCAAGCTCGACGCCCCGCTGGCCGGGCTGATCGAGCAGGCGGCGGGTGAGGTCGCCAAGGGCGCACTCGACGACCACTTCCCGCTCCGCATCTGGCAGACGGGCAGCGGGACGCAGACCAACATGAACGCGAACGAGGTGATCTCCAACCGCGCCATCGAGCTGGCGGGCGGGGTGATGGGCTCCAAGCAGCCCGTCCACCCCAACGACCACGTCAACATGTCGCAGTCCTCCAACGACACGTTCCCGACCGCCATCAACATCGCCGTGGCCGAGGAGATCGTGCAGCGGCTGCTCCCCTCGGTGGCCGCACTGCGCGACGCGCTGGCGGTCAAGGCGGACGAGTACGCGGACGTCACCAAGATCGGCCGCACCCACCTGATGGACGCCGTGCCGCTCACTCTGGGCCAGGAGTTCTCGGGGTACGTGGCGCAGCTCACCGAGGACCTCACGCGGATCGAGCAGACGATGCCCGGCGTGTACGAGCTGGCCATCGGGGGCTCGGCCGTGGGCACGGGCCTCAACACGCACCCCGAGTTCGCCGAGCGGGTGGCCCGGGCCATCGCCGACGCCACGGGGCTGCCCTTCGTCACGGCGCCGAACAAGTTCGCCGCCCTGGCGGCGCACGACGCGCTGGTATTCACCCACGGGGCGCTGAAGACCCTCACCGTGTCGCTCATGAAGATCGCCGACGACCTGCGCTGGCTGGGCTCGGGGCCGCGCAGCGGTCTCGGCGAGCTGCGGCTGCCCGAGAACGAACCGGGCTCGTCGATCATGCCGGGCAAGGTCAACCCGACCCAGTGCGAGGCGATGATCATGGTCGGCATCCAGATCATCGGCAACGACGTCGCCGTCACGTCGGCGGGCAGCCGGGGCAACCTCGAGCTGAACGTCTGCAAACCGGTGATCGCCTACAACGTCCTCCAGTCGATCTCGCTGATGACCGGCGCCTGCCGCGGCTTCCGCGAGTTCTGCGTCGAGGGGCTCACGCCCGATTACGAGCAGATCGACCGGCATCTCCGCAACTCGCTCATGCTGGTGACCGCCCTCAACCCCATCATCGGCTACGACAACGCGGCGAAGGTCGCCAAGAAGGCGCACCAGGAGCGCACGACGCTGCGCGAGGCCGCCCTCGAGCTGGGCCTGCTCACGGGGCAGGAGTTCGACCAGGCGGTGCGGCCCGAGGACATGACGCACCCGTGAGCGACCGGTGAGCGAGCCCATGTTGTCGCCTGGCGACGTCGACGCTGCGCTCGAGGAGCAGCAGCTGCACTGGACGCACGAGGGCGACGAGCTCACGACGACGGTGAAGCTGCACGACTTCGCGGCGGCACTCGACTTCGTCCGTGCGGTGGGCGACGCGGCCGAGGCGGCCAACCACCACCCCGACATCGACATCCGCTACAACAAGGTGCGCCTCGCGTTGACGACGCACGACTCGGGCGGCATCACGCTGCTCGACCTGGCCATGGCCGGCGCCATCGACCGGCTGCGGCCGGACGTCTAATCCGCAGCCGCAGGCTCCAGCAGCGCGGCGCGCAGCGCGGCGATCAGCGAGGGACCGGCACCGAGGCCCGCCACGTAGGCGTCGACCGATCCGAACGTCGCCCGCAGATGGTCCAGCAGGGCCTCCATCTGGGCCGGCTCGGCCGAGAACACGTCCGTGAGGCCCTCGATCGTCTCCCGGCTGTCGGGGTACTTCACGATGATCTTGGCCCGCAGCCGGGTCATGGCGGCGCCGCTCAGCGCGTAGTCGGCGACGACCGTCGGCTCGTCGACACCGAGGAGTGACAGGACGATCGCGGACAACACGCCCGTGCGGTCCTTGCCGGCGGTGCAGTGGAAGACGGCCGGCAGCGAACCGGGCGCGGCGAGGATCTCGAGCACCGACACGAACGACGCACCGGCATCGCGCACCATGTCGAGATACTGGGTGCCCAGCAGGCCCGGCTGCCGGTCGAACGCGTCGGCATCGGGCAGCTTCTCGATGATGGGGAAGTGGTGGAACGTCACCGGGTGCGCGTCGACGTCGAAGCGCCCCCGCTCGAGCTCCTCCGCCGAGCGCAGGTCGATCACGGTGCGGATGCCGAGGGCACGCATGATGGTGAAGTCGGCCTCGGTCAGGTCGCCCAGGCCGTCGGCCCGGAACAACGTGCGCCAGCGCGTGCGCATGCCGGCGCCGGCGTCGTAGCCGCCGAGGTCGCGGAAGTTCACCGCCCCCTCGAGCGCGATCCGCCGCTCCCACCGGTCCTGCTCCGACGCCTTGGCGTCCGCCGCGGCGGTCACGGGCGCAGGAGGCGCACGAGGCTCACGAGACGGGCATGTCCCACATGGGGAACCAGCGCGACAGGTCCGACTCGACGGGGAGATCGGTGCCGACCATGCTGCGGATCCGCAACTCCAGCTCGGTGTCGCGCCGCTCCTTCGACGCGTCCACCGGCGCGAACGGGTAGAAGGTGCCACGCTTGAACAGGTAGACGAGGCGGAAGGCCTTTGCGTCAGACGGTGCGTCCGTCCCGGGCACGAACCCGAACACCGAGCACAGCAGCTGGGGACTCCAGCCGTTGTCCTGCAGCGTCGAGTTCGCCATGTGGATCTTGGTGACGAGGTCCTCGAGGTCGGGGTCGTCGAGCAAAAGCCAGCCGTAGTCGAAGGAGTCGGTGGTGTGCTTGAACTCCTGGCCGACCAGCTCGGAGATCTCCTTCTCGGCGTCCGCCACCGCCTGGCCCGGCGGTGGCTTCCAGCACACGCCGGCATGCCCCGAGGACACCAGGCCGCCGGCGCTCTCCAGCGTCAGCGCGGCTGTGGGCAGCGAGAAGAGCGCGTCGAGGTTGGCCCGGACGGGCTTGGTGCGGCCGAGGATGGTGTCGAAGATGCCCATGGCTGTCCGCCGTTCTAGCGCCTCTGGCCCAGCTTCCAGCAATCGGCCGCGTCGGCCCTGCCAGACCCGGAGGCCGGAGGCCGAAGCCGGCGGCCCGATTCAGCGAAGCTCAGACAACCGGGCTGGAGCCGGTCTGGCCGAGCTCGTACTCGAGCTGCTCGAGCTGAGCCAGACGCTTCTCGAGCGTGGGGTGGGTCCGGAAGAGTTGGCCGAAGCTGAACCCGCCCCCGCCGCCCTGCGTGGCGCCGCTGGACACGGCCGGGGTGAAGAAGAAGGCGTTGAACGGCTCGGCGGCCCG
The DNA here is from genome assembly GCA_963777485.1 of uncultured Acidimicrobiaceae bacterium. Classification (GTDB taxonomy): domain Bacteria; phylum Actinomycetota; class Acidimicrobiia; order Acidimicrobiales; family RAAP-2; genus Bog-473. The sequence goes on from CAVZQP010000002.1 coordinate 1,410,329, forward strand.
CAGGTCCTTGGTCGGGATGCGACCCATCTCGCCGGTGATCTTGACCAGCGCCGACGCCAGCAACGAGGGCCGGCCGATCAACAGGGCGCCGGAGCGGTCGGCCGCCAGCTCCCGGTACCGGGACAGCGCCATGGTCAACAGGAAGCTGATGAAGTAGACGACGATCGACACCAGCATGATCAGCGTCTCGATCAGCGCGACCTGGCTGCCGCCCTGGTTGTTGTTCCCGCCGCCGCCGAAGATCTCCGAGTAGAACATCACCCGGGTCAGCAGTCCGGCGATCATCCCCAAGCCACTGGCGATGGTCATCACGGCCACGTCGCGGTGCGCGACGTGCGAGATCTCGTGCGAGAGCACCGCCTCGACCTCGGGCTCCTCCAACCGCCGCAGCAGGCCGGTCGTGACGCACACGACCGCGGACTTGGGGCTCCGGCCGGTGGCGAAGGCGTTGGGGATGTCGGTGGTGGCGATCGCCACCTTCGGCTTGGGCATGTCGGCCAGCGCGCACAGGCGGTCGACCACGCCGTGGAGCTCGGGCGCCTGCTCGGGCGTGACCTCCTTGGCGTGCATGGCGTACATGGCGATCTTGGCGCTGAACCAGTACTGACAGAACAACAAGCCGAAGCCGATGACCAGGATCAGCACCAGGCTGTGCAACAGGGCGAACAGAATGGCGATGAAGGCGCCGTAGAGCAGGACGATGAAGAAACCCGTCATCAGCATGCGACGGGTCAGGCCCCGGTCGGCGGGGATGTTGCGTGAGATAGCCATCAGGTGTTGTCTCCTCCAGACGCCCCGGTTCCATTGCCCCCGGTCCCTGCAGTTTCCGCCGCCCCGTCGGCCCCGGCCCCGGCCCCGGCTCCGGCCCCGGCCCCGGCCCCAGAAGTCTCCGCCGATGCCGCCACGGCATCCGCCGACGGCAACGCCGCCGCCGAGCCGCCGCCGCCCGTCCCCAACTCCGCCTTCAACGCCGCGAGCTCGTTGTCGACCTGGTTCGTCGACGACACCTTGTCGAGCTCCTTCTGGATGTCGTCCACCGGTGTCGACAGGTCCTCGAGCGCGCCCGACGCCAGCAGTTCGTCGATGGCGCCCGCCCGCGCCTGCATCGAGGCGATCTTGTCCTGGGCGCGCTGCATGGTGGCGCCGGCGTCCTTCGACGACGTCGAGATCCCCGACACCGCCTCGCCGACCTTGGTCTGCGCCTCGGCTGCCGTGTACGTCGCCTTCAGCGTCTCCTTCTGCGTGCGGAACTGCTCGACGCGGGCCTGCAACGTCTGCGAGGTCGCGACGAGCTTCTGCTCCTGCTCGGTGATCTGGTCGTGCTGGGTCTTGAGCTCCGTCAGCTGCTCACCCAGCGCGGCCCGTCGGGCCAGCGCCTCCCGGGCGAGGTCCTCGTTGCCTTGCGCCAACGCGGCCTTCGCCTGGCCCTGCAGCTTGTCGGCCTGCTTCTGCAGACCCTGCGCCTGCAGCTCGATCCGCTTGCGGGCCGTCGCCACGTCCGCGACGCCCCGCCGCACCTTCGTGAGCTGCTCGACCTGGCGCTCGTAGGACAGGTCGAGCGTGTCGCGGGGGTCCTCCATCTTGTCCAGGGCCTTGTTGGCCTTCGAACGGAAGATGTCGAGGAAGCGCTGCCACGTGCCTGCCATGAGTATCGAGCATAAAGCCCAGCGGGGGAGCGGTGGCACCGGCCGAGCCGGCGACGAGCGGGGCGTCGCAGGAGGCACGAACGACCAGCCGAGCGGCCCAGCACAGGGCCGCCGCTAACCTCGGGCAGGTGCCCCACCGCCTTTGCCTCCTGAGCGTCCACGCGCACCCGGACGACGAGGCCTCCAAGGGTGCGCCCACGGTGGCCAAGTACCACGCCGAGGGCGTCCACACCGTGTTGGTGACCGCAACGGGCGGCGAGGAGGGCGACATCCTCAACCCGGCCATGGACACACCCGAGGTGCGGGCCGACATCGGGCGGGTGCGGATGGCCGAGCTGAAGGCCGCCACCGACATCATCGGCTACGACGAAACGGTCCTCCTGGGCTACCGCGACTCGGGCATGCCCGACACCGAGGCCAACAAGAACCCGGCGTCGTTCGGCCAGGCCCCGCTCGACGAGGCGGTCGGAAAGCTGGTCGCCATCATCCGCCGCACCCGTCCCCAGGTCGTGATCACCTACGGCGAGGACCACTCGGGCTACCCACATCCCGACCACATCCGCGTCCACCAGATTTCGGTGTCGGCCTTCGACTCCGCCAGTGATCCGGACAAGTACCCGGAGGCCGGACCTCCCTTCGCCCCGGCCAAGCTCTACTACTCGGTCTGGGCCGCTTCGCGCTTCCGCGAGATCCACGCCAAGTTCGAGGAGCTCGGGCTCGAGTCACCCTTCGACGAGAAGTGGCTCGCACGGATCGGCCGTGACGAGACCTACACCACCACGATCGACATCGCCGACTTCACCGACGTACGGGCCGACGCACTCAAGGCGCACGCCACCCAGGTCGACCCGACCTCGAAGTTCTGGTTCGGCCTGCCGCCCGAGGTCATGCGCGACATCCACCCGGTCGAGGAGTTCTATCTCGCCCGCAGTCGCATCGGCCCGACGACCGGCGTGACCGAGAAGGACCTCTTCGAGGGCGTGCGCCAGGGCTGACCGCAGGAGCGGTATCGGCGTTCCGTCTGTCCCGCGCCGTCCACTGCCACGGCGCCCCTGAAGGAAACCCGTGGACGCAGTGGCTCGCTGCATGGGCACGCGTCCCCGGCACGAAGTCTGCTGGCGAGGCGAGGGCGGATCAGCGTGTGGTGCTATGGCCATTGCACCGTGCAGTAAGAATTTGGTTCGTGAGTGCATTCCACCGAGTTGGAGGGAGCCTCTCGAGCGGTGGGAGGACCGGGGGGAGGGCTGGAAGGCGCGGGCGACCTCGCGAACAGACGCGGACCGTGCTCGTCGGCTCCTTCTGGCGATGGCCGACGGCGATCTCCATCGCGGTGACGACCATTTCGTTCATCGCCGTCGTGGCCACTCTGATCTCGAATCGTGACGCCGACGTTGCGCCCCTGATCTGGCCGGCTCTGTTCGGATTGATCACCTTCCGCTTCTACACGGCACGCCGACTCGAGTTCGATGATCAATGCGTCATCGCGCACGGGTTCTGGCGCAGGCGCACCTTCGCCTGGACGGAGGTCGCAAACGTCGAAATCGGTGCAAATGACGGCGTCTACTTCGCACCGACGCTGCGGCTCACGAGCGGGAAGAGCTACCGCATCTACGCGGGATTGCGCCGGAAATTGAGGAAACGCCCTGAGAGCATCGTGGCCGTGGCCGAATGGGTCGACGCCATGAACAAGGTCCGAGGCGTCGAGACGCCGTCCACCGAGATCGAGACTTGGCTCGTCGACAACAGGGCGAACCCGAAACCCTCCGTGCCACCGAAACCCGAAAAGGCTTCGACGAGGCGTTGGCGCCTTGCCCTCGCCATAGCGCTCGTTGCGGTGTTCCTGTGGGCTCTTGCCATCTTCCTCCGAAACGAGGTTGACGACATCACGCTCGCCCACTACGGCGTCGTGCTCCAGGCTCAGGTGGTCGGCCACGACCACGAGGACGACGGCGACGGCGAGTCGAGTGACTATCTGTGGATCGCGATCCCCGCCTGCCACTGCAACGTCAGGGTGCCCACGAACAATCCGAGCGGGCACCCGAAAGGAACGACGATTCCGGCTCGTTACGACCCGTCCGACCCGAGCAATGCGCAATCGCTGGTTGATGTACCCCTCCAGTGGCCATCCGATCTCGCCGGCGGCGGGTCCCTCCTGATCCTCTTCGTCCTACCCGCGGTGGCGATTCTCCTCGCCGAGTGGAAGAGATGGCGGCACCCGCCGTCAGAACCACGGGAGGCCTCGGTGCCGTGCGCTCAAGGCCACCTGGTTACCTCAGCGATCGGTGTTCAACCGGTGGACATAGCGAGGGAATCCCGCGCCGTGACGCCGCCTTCTGACCTATCACTCTGAAATCGTGTGGCGCGTTGCGCCCTCTTCTTGGTGGAGGGCCCGCCGACCACCAGTCCGCTCAAACCCCGCGAGCTCCTGCCCGGTCGACACGATGCGCGCGGCTCAGCGCGGCCGGAACCGCTCGATGTCCGCTGCGACCATTTTGATCGTGTCGTCGTCGATCTCGGCCGACGCCGCAAAGCCAGCCCATTCGTCCACGGCGTCGCGGACTTCGCGCACGACCTTGCGGTACCCCGGCACGTCGGCGCGTTGGCCCACCCCGTAGATCTCCTCGAGGCCGATCTCCTCGAACTTGCCGCTCACCGCCATGAGATGGCGGCTCGTCCACTCGCTGTCGGGTCGATAGGCATGCGTCACGTCATAGGCCGGCGCCAGCTGCCACGCGGAATTCTCGGGCCGGACGAACGCAAAGTTCTTCGTGTGGTCGTCGCAGTTCGCCGCCATGACGTTGAACACCATCCGACGGAAGGCCTGCCCGAGCGCCTCGGGCCCGAGGCCGAGCGCGACCACCGTCTGCAGGTACTGGTCGTAGCTGTGGGTCGCGATCATGTTGTAGTCGAGCTGCGCGAGGGCGCACAGCGAGATCATGTGGTGTCGTCGGCCACCCGGGCCCCGGTCGAAGCGCCGGGTCATGAAGTGACGGCGCGGGCCCTCGGCGAGCAACCGGCACTCGGTCATGTCGATGCCGGCCGCCCGTGCCATCTGGCTGTAGGCGTATTCGACACGCCCGTAGGGCGCGCTGTCACCGAGCCGGTCGCCGTGCCCGTCCATGGCCGCGCCGCTCACGCCGTCGAGTTTGATCAGCCATTGCTCGAAGCCCTCTGCGGGTGTCGCGTAGGCGGACCGGACCTGGTACGTCGTTGGGTTGAAGGCGACGACCGCCTTGGCCCGGGCGCCGCCGGCGCTCGTGCCGACCTGGATGAGCTGTTCGAGAGCCGCGTGAGCCGTCTCGTCGCCGCTGAACTCGCCGCGCACGGTGCGACGCGCCGCCAGCACCAGGTCGGCCAGCTGCACCGCCGTCGGCGCGTCGGTGCCGGGCTCCCGGGCCGGCGGCCGGAATTCGAGCGCTCCCATCGCCCGGTCGGCGGCGTAGGCGAGGCGGTCGAGCGGCGTGATGCGTTCGGCGGGGATGCCCTGCTCGGCGAGCCATGCGTTGACCAGGGCGTTGCCGAACGCGTCGGGCAGCGCGTCGGCCAACAATGGCGGCAGCCGGTAGAAGGTGTCCGGCCGGAGGTCGGGAAACTCGTAAGGCTCGCTGCGCAGCGGCATATGCAGCGGGGCGAGCTCGAAGTCCCGTTCCACCCACTCGGGCGCGTAGGCGAAGGCGTACCAGCCCGTGCCGGGGTCGAGGGCGACGGCGCCGACGCGGTCACCCCAGGCGAGCACCTCGATGACGTCCGTCGGTTGATAGGTCATGGGGTGCTCGACCTTCGACGGCGCACCCTGGGGGCATCTGAAGACCTTGCCGCGCGCCTGTTGCGGGCCTCGAGGACGTCGAGTGGGTTGAAGCGGGAGGGCGCCGGCCCCAGTGCATCGAGCCAGCGCTCCTGGCCGAGGGCGCGCAGCACGCTGACGAGTGTGGTCGTCGTGGACCCCATGCCCCGCTCGAGCCTCTTGAGGGCGCCGAGCGACACGTTGGCCGCCTCCGCCAGCTCGGCTTGTGTCAGATCACGTTGGATGCGGAGGGACCGAAGGCGTTCTCCCAGCCGCTGTTCCAGCTCGTCGGTCTGCATGTGTGCCTCCGATAGCCATTCTAATAGCCATTAGGCGGAAAGGTGAACCCGAATGGATCCTGAACGGTCAAGAATCAGACTATTAAGGTGGAAATAGACGCTAAAAGTCTGATTTTTGGCTTCTCCACGCCGAGCTCGAGACGGTCAGGCAACCGGCCCGAGGAAGCTCCAGTCGATGACCCCGGCGCTCTGGAGCAGCACCAGGATCACGGCGGTCGCCAAAACTCCCAGGATCACGACGGTCGCCACCGCCCTCCACGTAAGGCGGCGACGCCACGCCCCCCGCGTCGAGCGCTTCCGGCGCTCGGCCCGAGTTGGGACGGCGGGCGCGGGAGCGTCGGAAGCCGGTGGTGGAGCGGCCGGTACCGGAGCCGACGTCGCCGGGACCGACGGTGCGACCACCGCCACCGCGGCACCCGTCCCACCATCGTTCCTGTCGGCCACCACCGGTTCGGGCACCTTGGGCACCTCCGCGGTGCCGCCGGCCGTGACGTCGCGCATGAGGAGCTCGAGGTCGTCGAGCGTCCAGCCCGGCACGACGAGCGGCGTCGTCGCGCCCGAGCCGCGCAGCGTGAGGAGGACGTACCCCTTGCGCTCCTCGATCTCCCACTGCGAGACGCGGTCCCACGACATCAGCTGGGCGGCACGCTCGGGACGGCGCACCTCGATGCCTTCGCGCGAGAGCACGAGCTCGAACACGTCGTTGCCGCGCTTCTTCTGTCTCGAAAGGATCGAAACACCCTGGATCGTGGTCGGGCTCGTACCGATCACCCGCTGCTGACTCAGCCGCCGGCCCGTGCCAGATCGCGCAGTGGCCGGTACCCGATGAGGGTGGCACCCACTTCGTCGAGGGAGCGGCGGACCCAGTCCTCTTTGCAGATCATCTCGTAGTCGTCGACTCGTCGCATCCAGTCGTCCGTGGCGAGTGAGCGCAGCTCGGCGCTGTCCACAGCCGGATGCAGCAGGAACTCGGTCACGCCCGGCCGCAGCGTCGCGAAGTCACGCTCGAACGTCTGGCGGGTTCCCACCCCGCCCACGTAGCGGAAGTGATCGGTGAAGACGGCTCCCGCCTCCGCGGCGACGGCGCGCGCCGGGAATCCCGTGAAGCGCTCGGTGGCCGGGCCGGCCATGCGCAGCGGCAAACCGAACTCGACCGCCAGGTCGACGTAGACGTCGAAGAACTCCGGGCGCAGCTGCAATGTGCCCATGTGCGAGTCGATATGGCTCACGTCGAAGCCCCAGAGGATGGCGCGCTCGATCTGGGCGCGGCATTCGCGTCGGACCTCGTCGAGATCGGCGTGGTCCCAGACGTCCTCAACGGTGCTCGGGAAACCGCCGTCCCCGCCGAGGAGCGACGGTGCGTGTGTGATCGGCCCCCAGCGGTAGAGCTCGTATTCCGCGTTGAGCGTGAGGTGGACCCCGACGTCCTCGCCCCGGTAGCGCGAGGAGGCCTCGCGGGCCCAGGGGCAGGGGACCATGAGGGTGGCGCTCGTCACGGTGCCGGTCGCCAAGCATTCGAAGACCCCGACGTTCGCCGAGTGGCACGACCCGAGGTCGTCCGCGTTGATGATCACCAACTTGGCGTCGGCCGGATAGCCGAGCCGCTGCGCCAGATTGGCCTCAGCCATCGTCGGTTGCTCCTCCGGACACGTCCGCGTCCTGGGCCCGCGCGTCCGACGCGATCTCGTCCTGGAACGTGACCATTCTCGCCGCCAGGTCGGGATCCCCGAGGCCGAGGATGCGCACCGCCAACAGCCCGGCGTTCCGGGCGCCGTTCACCGCCACGGCGGCGACGGGCACGCCCTTGGGCATCTGCACAATGGAGAGCAGGCTGTCGAGGCCGTCGAGCTGTGCCAGCGCGACCGGGACGCCGATGACCGGCAACGGGGTGACCGAGGCCAACATGCCGGGCAGGTGGGCGGCACCGCCGGCGCCGGCGATGATCACCTTGACGCCCCGCCCGGCCGCGTCCTGGCCGAAGGCGAGCATTTCACGGGGGGTCCGGTGGGCGGAGACCACACGGACTTCATGGGTCACATCGAAGCGCTCGAGCATCTCGACGGCACCTTGCATGACAGGCAGGTCGGACGAACTGCCCATCACGACCGCGACCAGGGGCGTGGCGCTCACGAGGCGGCCTCCGAGGGCACGGCGAGCCCGGACGGGACGGGCGTGCCGAGTGCCCGCGCCGCCGACCAGGCGCGGGCGCGCACCAACTCGGGGTCGTCGCCGCACACGGTCACGTGCCCCAGTTTGCGCCCCGGTCGTGGGTCCTTGCCATACAGGTGCACGTGCGCACCCTCGACGGCCAGCCCCCGGGCGAGGAGTGCCGACGGGTCGGCAGCCTCGGGGCCGCCGAAGACGTTGACGCTGGCGACCTGGGGGTGCTGGGGTGCGGTCGAGCCCAGGGGCAGGTCGAGGACGGCGCGGACGTGGTTCTCGAACTGGGAGGTCACGGCGCCCTCGATCGTCCAGTGCCCCGAGTTGTGCGGACGGGTCGCCACCTCGTTCACGAGGATCCGGCCCCCGGACCAGAAGAGCTCGATGGCCATGACACCGACGGCGCCGGCGATCTCGGCCACCTTCTGCCCGAGGCCGGTCGCCGCCTCGACGACCTCACTGGGGAGGCGACCCGGCACCAGAACCTCGCGGCACACACCGTCCACCTGTGCGGTCTCGACGGCCGGCCAGGCCGAAGACGACCCGGAAGGGCGCCGTGCCACCATGACCGCCAACTCGGCGTCGAGCGCCAGCAGCTCCTCGACCACGACCAGGCCCTCGACGTGGGAGAGGACCTCGGCCGCTTCGGCCGCGTCGGCGACCGGCCAGACCCCTTTGCCGTCGTAGCCACCGCGTGCGGCCTTGAGCATGACGGGCCAGCCGTGCTCGCCGGCGAAACGGGAGACGGCGTCGGGCGCGTCAGATCCGGCGTCGACGATCGCGTAGGCGGGAACGGGGACCCCGGCGCTGTCGAGGACCGACCGCATGTGGGCCTTGTCGACGGCGAACTCGAGGGTTGACGTGCCGGGGCGCAGGACGTAGCCCTCCGCGGCGAGTCCGGCGACGATGTCGAGGTCGACCTGCTCGTGGTCGAAGGTGACGACGGCGCAGCGCTCGCACAGAGTGCGGATGTCGGCTTCGACGAAGGGCGAGCCGATGACGACCTCGGCCGCGACGGCGCAGGCGGCGTCATCGGATCGCTGGGCCAGGACGGCCATGGACAGGCCCAGCGCGCTCGTTGCCTCCCCGGCCATGCGTGCCAGCTGCCCGGCCCCGACGAAGCCGATGTCGTGGGTGCTCAGCTCGCTCGCCCCCGTCCGGGGTTTCGCATAGACAGGGGGGACACAGCAGGCAGATTACGCGAGGAGTCCGACGACCATGGCCACACAACTGCGCATCGGGGCATTGCTCGATGTGGAGCAGCCGCTTGCCCGGATCGTGGCGCAGCTGCAGCGCTTCGAGGAGGCGGGGTTCGCTCACGCCTTCGCCTCGCAGATCTTCGGGCCCGACGCGTTGACCTTGCTGGCGGTGGCGGGGTCGCTGGTGCCCCGGATCGAGCTGGGCACCGGCGTCGTGCCGGTGTACCCGCGGCATCCGATGATGCTGGCGCAGCAAGCGCTGACCGTGCAGGCGGCGACCGACGACCGCCTGATATTGGGGATCGGGCTGTCGCATCAAGTGGTGGTCGAGGGCATGTGGGGCATGAGCTTCGACAAGCCGTACTCGTACATGAAGGAGTACCTGTCCGCTCTGATGCCGCTGCTGCGGGGCGAGACCGTGTCGTTCGCGGGAGAGCGCATCACGTGCAACGCGTTCCAGCCGGTCGGGATGAAGGGCGCGGCGCCGCCGCCCGTGCTGGTCGCCGCACTGGGATCGGCGATGTTGAAGCTGGCGGGGAGGGTCGCCGACGGCACGATCACGTGGATGACCGGAACGGCGACGATCCGTGACCACATCGCGCCGACGATCGGGGAGGCGGCCGCGGCGGCGGGGCGTCCCGCGCCGCGGGTGTTCGTGTCCCTGCCGGTGGCGGTGACGAGCGACGTGGAGGCGGCGAAGGAGCGCATCAACAAGGAGCTGGCGATTTACCCGAACCTGCCCTCGTATCGAGCGATGCTCGACAAGGAGGGTGCACAGAGCCCGGCCGATGTCGGCTTCATCGGTGACGAGGAGACGGTGGCGGCCGCGGTGGGCCGGCTGGCGGAGGCAGGCGCCACGGACTTCGGTGCGGCGATCACCGGAGACTCCACCGAGCGCGAGCGGGGCTTCGCGTTGATGAGCGAGCTGGCGAAGGGCTGAGCCGAGGGCGCCCCGGCGCGCGAGAGCGGGTCAGCGCTCGAGTGTCGTGAACTTGTACTCGTTGAGGTCGGGCAGCGAGTCGAAGAGCTGCAGCACGCCGTCGATGTTGCGACGCGCCCGTTGCGCGTCGCCCTTCGGCCGGCTCATGATGCGCACGAACACGGCGCGCCCGTCGACGACGAAGGTGGGGACGCCGAAGGCGGCCCAATCGTCGACGGACTTTTCGTGGGCCCGGCGGATCTCCTCGATCGGCGCGCCGGACTGCACCTCTGCGATGACTTTGTCTCCCGGGACGCCGACGCCGTCGAGAACGCCGGCCACGACCTCGGGGAGACGGAGATCCAGACCGTCGTCGTGCCGGGCCGCGAAGAGGGCGACGTGTGCATCGAGGAACCGGTCGGGGTACTGGTCGCGCACAACGACGCCCGACGCCAGGGCCATGAGGTCCTTGGCCTTGTCGGGGTTGTCCCACACGGCCGGATCGCCCTCGGCCACGTGGATCTGGCTCAGGGAGAACGGGAGGAACGTGACGTCCCAGTCGGCCCCGTCGGCCAGACCGGCGGCGATGTGCTCATGGGCGTTGCGGGCGAACGGACAGCGGTAATCCCAGTTGACGGCGAACTTCATAACTTTTCCAACAGGACCTCGTTGGTAGTCATTCCCCGGCTGCGGGCGCGCCGGCCTCTGCGGCCGCCGCGGGTGCCGGGTGTCACCAGGTTGACAAACGGGCGGATCCCGAGCCCGAGCACCGACCCGATGGCGGCTCCGCCGATGACGTCGCTCGGGTGGTGCGCCCGCAGGTGCACCCGGCTGGCGGCCACCGCCGCGGCGAAGCCGACGTTGGCCGCGGTCTGCGCGTCGGAGTCCGCGAGGACGAACGCGGTGCAGAAGGCCGCGAGGGTGTGGCCGCTCGGGAAGCTGCTGCTCGAGGGCGTCCGCACGGCGGCGGAGAGGTGGTCGTCGGGCCGTTCCCGGGCGACCGCCTGCTTCACGACCCGGTTGACGATCATCGACGAGAAGCCGGCGGCGGCGAGCGCCACGACGGCCCGCCGGCGGTCGGGGCCGCGGCGGCGCGCCTTGAAAGCGGCGAGCACGACCCAGATGAGCCCGTAGTCGGCCAGGTTGGAGAGGACCGCAGCGGCGCGGTCGGCCTGAGGGTTGCCCCGCAGCGGTTCGAAGGCGGCGTCGACCGCCTCGTCGATCGCCGTCATCTGGGACATGTCAAGCCGCGAAGGCGGGGCAGGAGGCCTTGAAGCTGCAGTAGTCGCAGAGGGGGCCGACATTGGGCCGGAAGTCTTCGGCATTGCAGGCTCGTTCTATCGCAGTCCAGACGGCGGTGGCCCGTTTGCGCTGGCCCCGGATGGTCTGCTCGGTCGCGATCGCCGTGATCACCAGCGGCTCGCGCAGGTAGAGCAGCCGCACCTCCGCGGGCGCCTGCCCGAGCATGCTCTCGCACAGGAGGGCATACGTCTGGACCCCGCCGAGGCTGCCCCGCTCGAAACGCTCGCTCGGCGCGCGGCCCGTCTTGTAGTCGACGACGATCAGCCGCCCGTCGGGCATCACGTCGAGGCGGTCGATGATGCCGCGGAGGCGCAGACCGTCGAGATCGGTCTCGACTCCGAGCTCGACGCCGACCGCCCGAGCCTCGTTCGGGTCCTCGAGGAGGAAGTAGTTCGCCACGAGCCGGCGCGCGTCCGCGACGAACTCGGCGGCGGCGGCGTCGTCGAGGCCGAGCCCCACGACCTCCGCGTCGTCCCGGAGGGCGTCCCAGGCGCGCCCGACTTCCTCCGCCGCTGCCACCGGCGTCCGCGCGCCGGCCGGGTGGTGCCAGAACAGGCGCTCGAGGGCGGCGTGCACGAGCGTCCCCTTCACTGCCGGCGGCGACGGCGGCTCGGGAAGGCGCTCGATCTGGGAGAACCGGAACGCGAGCGGGCAGCTCGTGAACGAGCTCACCTTGGAGGGGCTCAGGGTGCGCGGGGGACTCAGAGCCATCGCGTCAGACTACGGCGGGGCTGCGACCGCACCGGTTCATTTCCCGGGTCCGGTCCTGGACCGGGGTCCGGTTCGGAGCGGGTAAAAAGAGGTCACATGGCACCGCGCATACGTGGCTGATCTCCGCCGCTCCACCCGCTGGGCCGGGCTGCGCCCGGGCGATCCGGTGCAGGTCGAGGGCACGCGGCTGCGTGGCGCGTCGTGGGCCTTCGTGGCGCACGTGACCAACGGCGAGACGGGGGAGGCCTGGGTCGAGGTGGTGGGCGGCCGCGCCGGCGACCGTTCCGTCCGCTCCTTCCGGCCGGACCAGCTCTATGCGCCCTCGGCGCGTCCGGGCCGGGATGCCTCACTGGCCGAGGCACCCGGGCTGCCACTCGAGTGATACCCGTCCTCACGACGGAGCGGCTCGTCCTGCGCCCCTTCACGCCCGACGACCTGCCCGCGCTCACGGTCCTCCACGCCGAGGAGTCGTTCTGGTGGTACCCGTTGCGTCGCGGCATGTCGGAGCAGGAGACCGAGGACTTCCTCTCACGTGTGATCGAGCGCTACGACTCCGACGGCTTCGGCCTCGAGGCGGTCGAGGACCGTGCCGGCGGGACGATGATGGGGTGGGCCGGGCTCGCGGTGCCGCACTTCCTGCCCCAGATCCTCCCCGCCGTCGAGGTGGGGTGGCGCCTGGGAGGAGCGCACCGGGGACAGGGGCTCGCCACCGAGGCGGGATCGGTCGCGGTGGACTGGGGCTTCACCGAGGGCGGCCTGGAGCGCATCGTGAGCATCTACGAGCCCGAGAACATCCCGTCGGGACGGGTCATGGAGCGACTGGGCTTCACCTTCGAGCGCATGACGTCGGGTCCGAGGGGCAACACTGTGCACGTGATGGAGCTGACGCGGCAGCGGTGGGCGGAGCGGGCCGGGAGCGCGCATGGGTGACATCGAGGAGCAGACCGCAGTACGTCCCGCCGGTGAGGGCCGCTACACCGCCGACGTCCATCAGGACTGGGAGATCTGGGGGCCCTGCGGCGGCTATGTCGCGGCCATCGCCTTGCGGGCAGCGGGGGCGGAGAGCGGGCTGTTGCGGCCCGCCAGTTTCTTCTGCCACTACCTCGCGGTCGCGGCGTTCGAGCCGGTCGACCTGACGGTCACCTCGTTGCGCTCGGGCCGGACGGTCCACGCCCAACGTGTCGAGATGACCCAGCACGACCGTCCGGTGCTCGACGCGATGGTGTGGTCGGTCGGCGAGGTCGCCGGCCTCGAGCACGAGGACATGTCGCCGCCCGACGTGCCCGGTCCGGAAGGTCTGCCCAGCATCGAGGAGCGCCTCCCCGACGAGGACCGTCCCCCCTTCGCCTACTGGGGCAACTTCGACCAGCGGCCGCTGGCGTGGTCCGACTCCTGGCCGCCCGACGGCCCGCTGCCGCCGACGTGGCAGACCTGGGTGCGGCCACGACCCCGCGCCACCTTCGACGACCCGTGGGTGGACGGCGCGCGGTCGCTCATCGTCCTCGACGTCGGGAGCTGGCCGGCGGGGTCGCGGCCGCACGCGTATCTCGAGCCACCCTTCGTCGCGCCGAGTCTCGACCTCTACGCGTCGTTCCAGTACCCGGGAAGTGCCTCGGAGTGGATGTTGCTCGACGCGCACTCGCCCGTCTCCCAGGGTGGCCTGCTCTCGTGGACCGGGCGGGTCTGGTCGCAGGACCGCCGTCTGATCGCCAGCGGCGGGGGCCAGGCGGTGTTCCGGCACACCTGAGCTGTCGGCCGGCACATTCGTCATGCGACATGCGGGCTTTCCCAGGAAGATCGGCCCAATCAAGTCCCGGCTGGTTTGCTCCGATATGGACAGTACACTATCCATAATGACGGTTATGGATACTTCTGTATCCATTTAGGAGGAGGATGTGGCACGCCGCCAGTATCTCTCACAGACCAAGAATGCAGCCAGGACCCTGGGTCTCCAGCTCGCGGCAGCTCGTCGAAGGCAACGCCGCACCGCAGAAGAGATCGCCGAGCGGGCCCACCTGACCCGGGTCACGCTTCGTCGGATCGAACGAGGCGATCCGGATGTCGCCCTGGGTCTGTACTTCGAAGTAGCCACGGTGCTCTCGGTGCCCCTCTTCGGCGCCCAGGGCCGCGAATTGGCCGAATTAGCGGCACGGGGAGAGCGGGATCTGGCCTTACTGCCCTCTCGGGTCGACGTACGCCTGGAGGACGTCGACGATGACTTCTGACGGCCCGGCATTTGTCTGGGCCTGGCTGCCAGGAGCAAGTGAGCCGGTTGTCGCGGGCAGGGTCGACCAGGTCGATCGAGAGCTGCGTTTCACCTATGGCCGGTCCTATCTCCGACGCGCGGATGCCATCGCTCTCCAACCTGACGGCCTTCCCCTTGAACCGGGCCAGCAACGCCCACCAGCAGGACTCGATGCACACGGGGTGATTCGCGACGCCGCCCCCGACTCTTGGGGCATGCAGGTGATCTTGCGCCGGCTGGCTGGAACCGAAGCCCGCGACACCGGTGAACTGCCGCTTCTCACCTACCTCTTGGAGTCCGGGTCGAACCGCGTCGGCGCGCTGGACTTTCAGTCCGCACCTGACCGCTACCGAGCCCGGATAACGCACGGGAGCCTGACAGAACTGGTCGAGGCAGGGGAGCGTCTCGCCCAGGGGCTGCCGTTCTCGCCCGAGCTCGATGATGCCCTCACCTATGGCACAGCCATCGGTGGTGCGCGCCCCAAAGCACTACTGGTCGACGGGGAACGACAGCGCATCGCCAAGTTCTCGGTTTCCACCGACACCTTCCCGTGGATCGAGGCGGAGGCAGTCGGGATGGAGTTGGCGCGACGCTGCGGCGTCAGCGTCGCCGCGACGCGACCCACTCAGGCCGCTGGGCGCGACGTCCTTCTCATTGATCGATTCGATCGGCCAGATGGAGGATCGCGCCGATCCGTCCTGAGTGGCCTCACGTTGCTGGGGCTACACGAGCTGGCTTCTCGCTATGGCTCGTACGTGGATCTTGCTGAGCGCATTCGCCTCGGTTTCGACAGGCCGGAAGACGCGCTCCACGAGATGTTCAAGAGGATCGTCGTGAACGTGCTCGTGGGCAACACCGATGATCACCCCCGTAACCATGCGGCCTTTTGGGACGGGATCAGCTTGAAGCTCACTCCTGCGTTCGATGTCTGCCCGCAACCCCGCTCGACCGGTGAGTCCCAGCAGCTGATGGCGATCAGTCCGAATGGTGATCGCCGATCGCGCCTCAGTGTGTGCGTGGATGCCTCCGGGGTCTTCGGGCTCTCGGCAACGGCGGCGCAGTCGATAGCCGACGAGTGTTCCAGCGTGGTGCGTGACCAATTCGACGAAGTCTGCGACAAGCTGGAAGTCAGGGAAACGACCCGGACTCTGCTGTGGCGGCGATCGGTCGCCAATGACTCAGTCTTCTATCCGCTTGACGCGGACTGACTCCTCATCGGGCCCCCGAACTACTCGACCGAGTACCCGTCCATCCGGGCCAGGATGCGGAGCATGACCTCGTCGGCGCCCGCGCCGATGGAGTCGAGCCGCGTGTCGCGGAAGTAGCGCGACGTCCAGTTCTCGTCCATGTAGCCCATGCCGCCGTGGAACTGCACGGCCCAGTCCGCCACCTCCCGCTGCAACCGGGAGCCGAGCAGCTTGCCGATGGTGGCGTAGCGCGTGGCGTCCTCGCCCCGGCTCACGGCCTCGGCGATCATCGACGCGTAGTGCTGCAAGACGTCGTGACGCGCCCTGAGCTCGGCCAGCGTGAACTGCACGTACTGGTTGGCCAACAGCGGTGCCCCGAAGGCCTTGCGCTCACGTACGTAGGAAGCGGTCCTCTCGAGCGCCAGCTCGATGGACCCCACCTGCTTGTAGAAGGTGGTCAGGCGTTCGGCCTGGAACTGCACCATCTGCTGCTGGAAGCCCCGGCCGATCTCGCCGATGGTGTTGGCGACGGGCACCCGCACATCGGAGAAGGACAACTCCGCGGTGTCGCTCGACCACATGCCGAGCTTCTCGAGCTTCCGGGAGACGGCGACACCCGGCACGTCCGTCGGCACCACGATCAATGACATGCCGCGGGCCCCGTCGGACTCGTCGGAGGTGCGCGCCAGCAGGCACAGCCAGTCGGCCTGAACCCCGTTCGTGATGAAGAGCTTCGAGCCGTTGATGACCCACTCGTCGCCGTCGCGCACGGCGCGGGTGCGGATGCCGGCGACGTCGCTGCCGGCATCGGGCTCGGTGACCGCGATCGACGTCACGACCTCGCCCCGGACGGCGGGCGCCAGGAATTTCTCCTTCAACTCCGGGCTGCCGTAGCGGTGCAGCGCCGGCGTGGACATGGACATCTGGACGGCTATGGCCATGGGGACGCCGCCGCAGCTGACCCGCCCCAGTTCCTCGGCCGCGATCCGGGTGAAGCTGTGATCCGCTCCCATGCCGCCGTAGGCCTCGTCGTACTCCAACCCGAACAGGCCGACCGCGCCCAGCTTCGGGAAAAGCTCGTGGGCGGGGAACATCCGGGCCGCCTCCCACTCGTCGACGTGCGGCTCGATCTCACGCTCGAACAGGTCGCGCAGCGTCTTGCGGAACAGTTGCTGCTCGTCGGACTCGATCACCGGCCAACGGTACCACCGGCCCTTTTCGGTCCACCCAGGCGTGCCCCCCTACACTGCGCATCCGTGACGGATTCGCTGGTCGGCGTGCAGCACGGCGGCGGCGTGCGCACGCTCACCCTCGATTCGCCCGAGAACCGCAATGCGCTCTCCGCCCGCTTGCTCGAGGAGCTGGAGCTGGCGTTGCGTGACGCAACGACCGACGCAGAGGTGCGCGCCGTGGTCATCACCGGCACCGGCACGGTGTTCTGCTCCGGCGCCGACCTGTCCGAGCGCGGGAGGGCCGCACCGAACCGGATGCCCGGCATCCTCACGATGATCGTCGACAGCCCCGTCCCGGTCATCGCCCGGGTCAACGGCCACGCCCGGGCCGGCGGCCTCGGGCTGATCGCCGCCGCCGACATGGCGGTCGCGCCCGAGCCGAGCACGTTCGCGTTCACCGAGGTCCGCGTCGGCGTCGCCCCCGCAATGATCCTGGTGCCGGCGCTCCGCGTCATGGACAGGCGCTTCCTCGCCCGCATGACCCTCACCGGCGAGCGCTTCGGCGCGCCCGAGGCCATGGCCGCCGGCCTCCTCAGCGCCGTCACCGCGCAGGGCGACGCGGCGCTCGACGAATGGGTCACCACACAGACGACGGCGATCCGGAAGGCTGCGCCGGGCGCCGTCCGGGCCACCAGGGGACTGCTGCGCGACCTGCCGCAACACGACTGGAGCGAGGGCCTCGCGACCGCCGCCGCCCTGTCGGCCGAGTTGTTCGCCGGCGCCGAGGCCGCGGAGGGCATGGAGGCGTTCCTCCAAAAGCGCCGGCCGTCGTGGGACACGACCGAATGAGCACCCGACGATGAGCACGGCCCTGCGCACGCTGCTGACGACGTCGAATCCTGAGCACCGCGCCCAGGCGGACGCCATGCGCGGCCTCGTCGACGAAGTCCGCGCGCTGCACGATGAGGTGTTGGCGGGCGGCGGCGCGCAGTACGTCGAACGGCACCGAGCGCGCGGCAAGATGATGGTGCGCGAGCGCCTCGAGGCACTCGTCGACCCCGGCACGCCGGTGCTCGAGCTCTGCCCGCTCGCCGGACTCCACACCGGTGACCCCGTCGGCGGGGGTGTCGTCGTGGCGCTGGCCGAGGTGTCGCACACCCAGTGCCTCGTCATCGCGAACGACCCGACGGTGCGCGGCGGCACCACGAGCCCCACCACGATCCGCAAGCTCTTGCGCGCCATGGACGTGGCCGAGGAGAACCGCCTCCCGGTTCTGATCCTCGTCGAGTCCGGAGGTGCGGACCTGCCCCGCCAGGCCGACGTGTTCGTGCCCGGGGGCGAGCAGTTCCGCCGCCTGACCCAGCTCTCCGCGCAGGGCATCCCGACCGTCTGCGTGGTCTTCGGCTCCTCGACCGCCGGGGGCGCGTACCTGCCGGGCATGAGCGACTACACGGTGATGGTCGAGGACCGCGCCCGCGTCTTCCTGGGCGGGCCGCCCTTGGTGAAGATGGCCATCGGCGAGGACGCCGACGAGGAGGAGCTCGGCGGCGCGTTGATGCACGCAAGGACGTCGGGCCTGTGCGACTACCTCGCCCGCGACGAGGAGGACGCGCTGCACATCGCCCGGGGCATCGTGGCGCACCTGCACTGGCGCCGCCTCGGCCCGGGCCCGAGCGGCCCGCCGGACGAGCCTCTCTACCCGGCCGAGGACCTGCTGGGCATCGCGTCGGTCGACGTCCGCGTCCCTTTCGACGTCCGCGAAATCCTCGCCCGCATCGTCGACGGCTCACGCTTCGAGGAGTTCAAGGAGTCCTACGGCCCGCAGCTCGTGTGCGGGTGGGCGTCCATCGGCGGTTACCCGATCGGCGTGGTGGCGAACAACGGCATCTTGTTCTCGCCCGAGGCGCAGAAGGGCGCCCAGTTCATCGCCCTGTGCAACCGGACGGACACGCCCATCCTCTTCGTGCAGAACATCACCGGGTTCATGGTGGGCACGCGGTACGAGCAGGGTGGGATCATCAAGGACGGCGCCAAGCTGATCAACGCGGTGTCCAACTCGAAGGTGCCACACCTCACGTTGATGGTCGGGGCCAGCTACGGGGCCGGCAACTACGCCATGGCCGGACGGGCCTATGACCCCCGCTTCATCTTCACCTGGCCCAATCACCGCATCGCCGTGATGGGACCGAAACAGCTTGCGGGTGTGCTCTCAATCGTGCGGCGCAACGCCGCCGAGGCGGCCGGGCGGCCCTTCGACGAGGACGCCGACGAGGAGCTGCGTCGGGCGACGGAGAACCAGATCGAGGAGGAATCGACGGCGCAGTACGCGACCGGGCGGTTGTGGGACGACGGGATCATCGACCCGCGCGACACCCGCACCGTGCTCGCCATCGCGTTGAGCGCAGTGCACTCCGCCGCGGTCGAGGGGACGGCCGTGTTCGGGGTGGTGCGGCACTGATGCCCACGTCCGCGCTCCAGCGCGTCCTCGTGGCCAACCGGGGCGAGATCGCCCGCCGCGTCATCCGCGGCGCGCACGACGCCGGGTGTGAGGCCGTCGCCGTGTACGCCGCGGACGATGCGGCCAGCCCCCACGTCGGAGAGGCCGATGCCGCCGTGCTGCTCCCCGGCGCGTCACTACGCGAGACCTATCTCGACCCGGACGCGCTCGTCGCCGCGGCCCGGGCCAGCGGATCAGACGCATTGCACCCCGGCTACGGGTTCATGTCGGAGAACCCGGCGTTGGCCGAGGCCGCGGCAGGGGCCGGGATCGTGTGGGTGGGTCCGCCGGCCGAGGCCATGCGGGTCATGGGACACAAGGCCCGCGCCAAGGAGGTGGTCGCAAGGGCCGGCGTGCCCGTCCTGCCCAGCGCCGTCGTGCCCGCCGGGACCGAAGACACGGCGCTGGCCGCCCTCGCCGAAGACGTCGGCTACCCGCTGCTGGTCAAGGCGTCGGCCGGTGGGGGAGGACGTGGCATGCGCCTCGTCGAAGCGCCGGGCGAGCTCGCCGAGGCCGTGGCCGCAGCCCAGCGCGAGGCCGCCGCCGCCTTCGGGTCAGACGAAGTCTTCGTGGAGCGGTATCTGTCCGAACCGCGCCACGTCGAGGTGCAGGTCATCGGCGACACCCACGGCACCGTCCTGCATCTCTTCGACCGCGAATGCTCCGTCCAGCGCCGGCACCAGAAGGTGGTCGAGGAGGCGCCTGCGGTGCTCGTGCCCGAGGCCACGCGCCATGCGATGTGGGAAGCCGCGGTCGCCGCTGCGAAAGCGGTCGGCTACGTCGGCGCCGGCACCGTGGAGTACCTCGCCGATTCGAGCGGCTTCTACTTCCTCGAGATGAACACCCGTCTGCAGGTCGAGCACGGGGTCACCGAGCTGGTGACCGGTCTCGACCTGGTCGGGCTGCAGCTCGCCGTCGCCTCCGGGCGCCCGCTGCCCTTCTCCCAGGAGGCCCTCACCAGCGCCGGCCATGCGATCGAGGTGCGGCTGTGTGCCGAGAGCCCCCGTGAGGGGTACCGGCCGACGCCCGGCACCGCGGCGCACGTCCGCTGGCCCGGAGGCGCCGGGGTGCGCGTCGACAGCGCCATCGAGTCGGGCAGCGTGGTCAGCCCGGCCTACGACTCCCTCGTTGCGAAGCTGATGGTGCACGGCGACGACCGATCCGGCGCAATCGCAAAGCTTTCGCTGGCGTTACGAGCCCTCGAGCTTGACGGCCTCGAGACCAACCGCGATCTCCTCGGGGCGGTGCTCGACGACGACGCGTTCCGGCGCGGTGACATCGACATCCACTTTCTCGACGCCCGGACCGACCTGCGCGACGCGCGTCTGCCAGACGAGGTCCGGTGGCGTCACGCCGCGGCGGTCGGCTTCAGCCTGCTCGAGGAGCGGGCCGCGCGGAGCCTCGTCCCGGTGCCCGCGGCCGGCTGGCGCAATGTGGGCCGCGCCCTGCACGCAGACGAGCTGAGCGATGCGGCCGGGACCATCGAGGTACGGGTCCCGGCACCGGACGCGCCGGCCGAACTCCGCGTCGACGGCGAGTGGCAGTCCGCCGGTTCGGCCACCACGCACGGTGGCGTCGTCGATCACATGGCCCCGGACGGGCTGCGACGCCGGTATCGAGTCCGGCTGGAACGGCACGCTGCCTTCGTCAACGGACCCGAGGGCCAGTCGACCTTCGCATTGCGCGCCGAGGACGACGCCGCCGAGCGCGGGGGCATCGCCGGCGAGTGCCGGGCGCCGTTGCCCGGGGCTGTGACCAAAGTGCTGGTGAACGTGGGCGACGTCGTCGCCGAAGGCGACGGCCTTGTGGTGCTCGAGGCGATGAAGATGGAGCACACCCTGCGGGCGCTCGGTGCGGGGACGGTGCGCGCCGTCCACGGCGCACCGGGGCAGCAGGTCGATGTGGGCGACCTCCTGGTCGAGATGGAGCCGGTGTGAACCCCCCACCGGCGCGTCGCGACGTCTTGCGCATCGCCAACTGCAGC
The DNA here is from genome assembly GCA_963777485.1 of uncultured Acidimicrobiaceae bacterium. GTDB lineage: Bacteria > Actinomycetota > Acidimicrobiia > Acidimicrobiales > RAAP-2 > Bog-473. The sequence goes on from CAVZQP010000002.1 coordinate 1,431,434, forward strand.
GGCTTCTTCGGCGATCGGCTCTCCGCTGCTCGCGAGATGGTCGAGGGCGGCCCGATCGACGTGCTGACGGGGGACTGGCTGGCCGAGCTGACCATGTACATCCTCCACAAGACGCGCCAGCGCAGCGGTGGCTATGCCCGCACCTTCCTGCGTGAGCTCGAGGACGTGCTCCCGGCGTGCGTCGAGCGCGGCATCACCGTCGTCGCCAACGCGGGCGGCCTCGACCCCGAGGGCCTGGCCGAGGCCGTACGGGAGCTCGCCCGGCGCCAGGGCGTCGAGGTGCGGGTGGCGTCGGTGTCGGGCGACGACATCACGTCGCGCCTCGACGAGTTGCGTGCCGCCGGCGAACGCTTCGTCAACCTCGACACCGGCGAGGCGTTCCCCGAGGATGCCCCGTTGGTCACGGCCAACGCGTACCTGGCGGCCCGCCCTATCGCCGACGCACTTGCCGCCGGGGCGCAGGTGGTGGTGACCGGCCGGGTCACCGACGCTGCGCTGGTGGTCGGGCCGGCGCTCAACGCCTTCGGCTGGGCCGACGGCGATCACGACGCCATCGCCGGGGCCGTGGTGGCAGGCCACGTCATCGAGTGCGGCGCGCAGTGCTGCGGTGGGAATTACGCGTTCTTCGAGGAGGTGCCGAATCCCGAACGCATCGGCTTTCCCATCGCGGAGGTGTGTTCCGACGGCTCGTCGGTCATCACCAAGCACCCCGGTACCGGCGGCGCGGTCACCGTCGGCACCGTGACCGCGCAGCTCCTCTACGAGATCGGGAGCCCGCGCTACCTCAGTCCCGACGCGGTCGCGCGCTTCGACACGATCGAGCTCACGCAGCAGAGCACGGACCGGGTGGGCATCGCGGGCGTGCGCGGCGAGGCGCCGCCGCCGACACTGAAGGTGACGGCAAATCTCGACGCCGGCTGGCGCAATTCGATGACGCTCGCGCTGACCGGGGCGCAGGTGGCCGAGAAGGCGCGCTTCGCCGCACACGCGGTGTGGGCCGGGATCCCCGGTGGCCGCGCCGCGTTTGCGGAGACGGCCGAGGACCTCTCGGGTGACCTGACCGGCGGCGGCATGGCGTACCTCCGCCTGGCGGTGCGCGGAGACGACGAGCAAGCCGTCGGGCGGGCCTTCTCGGGCGCCGTCGTCGAGACGAGCCTGTCGAGCTATCCCGGCACGTTCTTCACTTCGGCACCGAGCGGTGCGCAGGGCGTGGCCCGCTACTGGCCCACCACGGTCGCGGCGTCGGCCGTGACGCCGCGCATCGCGTGCGACGGGACGGTGATCGAGCCGACGGCGGCTCCGCCGGCGCCCGGTGACGCAGGCGAGAGCCCGCCGCTCGAATCAGGCACCGAGCCCGAGGCGTCGGCCAGCCCCGGCGAGCTCACACGGGTCCCACTCGGCATCCTCCTCGGAGCCCGCTCGGGGGACAAGGGCGGTGACGCCAACGTCGGCGTGTGGGCCGACGAGGACGACGTGGCCAAGTGGCTGCAGTCGCAGTTCACGACGGAGGCCTTCCGCGCGTTGCTCCCCGAGCTGGCCACCTTCGAGGTGGACCGGTACCCGCTGCCGAACCTGCGGGCCGTCAACTTCGTGGTGCACGGCATCCTGGGGTGGGGCGTTGCGTCGAACCTGCGGCTCGACACCCAGGCCAAGGGACTGGGTGAGCTCCTCCGTTCGCGGGCGATCGACGTGCCGGTCGCGCTCGTCGCTTCCGGCCGGCCCGCGCGGCGGCTCGCGTCCCACACAGAAGGCCCGCCGCACACCGCCTGAGCCAAACCGCGGGCTGGCCGCGGTCCATCTGGCAGGATGACCCGCGTGGAGCTGGCCCGCATTGTCGGACTGATCGCGGGCATTGCCATCGTGCTCGTCACGATGTGGAACGTCTTCACGGCTCTCGTGTTGCCCCGCGTGACCTCCTCGCGCATCCCGCGTGGCATCACCCGCGTGGTCGCCGGTCTCACGCGGCACGTCTCACCCCGCCTGCCCACCTACGAGCTGCGCGACCGCATCCTGTCGTTCGTGGGACCGGCCTCCATGATCCTGTTGTTCGGGCTGTGGATCTTGCTCTTGATGTTCGGCTTCAGCCTCATCATCTGGTGGAACGCGGGCGACGACTTCGCGTCGGCGATCGGGATTGCCGGCTCGTCGATCTTCACCCTCGGCATCGCGTCGGCCAGCGGTGCCGGCCCGCACACCCTCGAGATACTGACCGCCGGGGTCGGGCTGCTCGTCATCGCGCTCGAGATCGCCTACCTGCCCGCGCTCTACAACGCCTTCGCCGCCCGTGAGACCGAGGTGACCCTGCTCGAGGCCCGCGGGGGAGCGCCGGCGTGGGGGCCGGAGATCCTGGCCCGGCACTACTGGCTCGACAACATCGACGATCTCCCGCCGCTGTATCTCGACTGGGAGCGCTGGGCGGCGGCCGTCTCGGAGAGTCACGCCAACTACCCGACGTTGATCTGGTTCCGCTCGCCCGTCCCGCGGCGCAGCTGGCTGGTCGGATTGGTGGCGATGATGGACGCCGCCGCTCTGTACCACGCCGTGAGCCCGGACCAGACGCCGCAGCAGGCCCGTCTGTGCTTGTCGATGGGCATCCGGTGCCTGCGTTCGATCGCCCGCGCGCTGAAAATCCCCTACGACACCGACCCTCTGCCCACAACGGGCACCCGTTTGACCCGGGCCGAGTTCGACGACGGCTTCCGCCGGCTCGAGGAGGTGCACTTCCCGATGGAGCGTGATGCCGACGAGGCGTGGAGGCACTTCCAGGGCTGGCGGGTCAATTACGAATCGATCGTGGACACGCTCACCTTCCTGATCCTCCCACCGCCGGCGCCCTGGTTCGTCGCCCAACCCGCGCTGGGTGACGTCACATGGCCCGAGGTGAAAAACCGCACACCCGACGCGCCGGAGGGCACGCTGAACTTCGGCAAGAGTCAGTTCGGCAAGAGCAAGACCTTCAATACGCCGTCGCGCCGGGAGTCGAACAGGTCATAGGCCTCGGACACCTGACTGAGCGGCATCCGGTGAGTGAAGGTGTCGGTGAGCTGCAGCCGTCCCGCTTGCACGAGCGGCACGAGCGCAGGCCAGGTGCCCGGCACCGGCGCGAAGATCGTGCGCAGCGTCAGACTCTTCAGGAAGACCAGGCCCATCGGAAAGGGCAGCGCCAGCGACAGGTTCACCCCGACGATCGACACCGTCCCACCGGCCGCCGCACACGAGACCGCATCGAGGACGGTGGCATCTGCGCCGACCGCCTCGATTACCGCGTCCGCGCCGCGGCCACCGGTGGCCTCCATGACCTGCGGCGCGCCCGGCACGGACGAGGCGTCGATGGGCTCCGCCCCGAGCCGTTCCGCTCGCGCCAGCCGCTCGGGCACCTGGTCAACCGCGAGGATGCGCGCCGGGCCGAACAACGCGGCGCACTGGAGCGCCATGATGCCGACGGGCCCGAGCCCGATCACGGCCACGGTCGCACCCGGCCGAATAGAGGCCCGCAGCGCGCCGAGGTAACCCGTCGGCAGGATGTCGGTCAGGAGCACCGCCTCCTCGTCGGCGACGTTCTCGGGGATCCGCAACGCGAAGAGGTCGGCGAACGGGACCGCCATGGCTTCGGCTTGTCCGCCCGGGAGGTCGGGCATGGTGCCGAACGCGGCCGCCTTGTCGTTCAGGCAGATGTTCGGTTGTCCGGCCAGGCAGGGCCCGCACGTACCGCAGCCGATGACGCCCGACACGAGGACCCGGTCGCCGCGTGCGACGTTGCGCACGTGCGCGCCGACCTCTGCCACCGTCCCGATTGCTTCGTGGCCCAAGCGGATTCCGGTTCCGGTGGGCGCATCGTGAAAGAGGTGGAGGTCAGATCCGCAGATCGCGGTGCGCTCGACGCTGACGATGATGCCCTCGGGCCCCGGAAGCACCGGGTCGGGCACCGTCTCCAGGCTGACGTCACGTGGTCCGTTGAGGACGGTGGCTCGCATAAGACGGCACGCTACCGCGCTGGTTTAAGATGCTCTGGGCCAGATCGGCCGTGCGACGTAACGCAGCAGGCGAACATGTCCACGCACTCCAATCCTTCCACCATCGAGGCGCCCGACCTCGAGGACGCCGACATCGACGCGTTCTTCGCCTACGAGGACCTCTGGGCCGTGATCGTGTGGAACGACGACGTGACGACGTTTCAGACCGTGATCCAGGCGTTCGTCGAGATCTTCGGCCACACGGTCGAGCGGGCCGACCAACTGGCCCAGAAGATCCACCGCACGGGCAAGGCGGTTGCCGCGGTACGGCCCAAGAACGAGGCGGAGGCAGCCGTCCACGCGCTGCACCGGCGCAAGATCCAGGCCACCATGGCCCGGGCCTGACGAGCGTCCAACCAGACCCCGAGCCGGACTGCTTACCCCGAAGCCAATCGCGCCGTCAGGCGCGTCTTCACCGCGGGCCACTCATCCGCCACGATCGAGAACCGCGCCGACGTGCGCACCGTATCGTCCGAACCGGGCCGGTCGGCCCGCATGATCCCGTCGAGCTGGCCCCCGATGCGCTCGATCGCCGCCCACGAGCGCTTGTTGCGCACGTCGGTCTGGAGCGCGACCCGATGTACCTGCCACACCTCGAAGGCGTGCGTCATCATCAGCAACTTGGCCTCGGTGTTGACCGGCGAGCGCTGGACCGAGCCCGCGAGGAAGGTGAAGCCGATGTCGACGACGTCGGGCACGCCGTGCCGCTGCAGGGTCGCGCCGGGCGCGTACTGCCAGTAGGCCACCTCGCAAAAGCGTGTCGAGCCGACCACACGGTCGGGCTCGCCCGGCTCCCGGCCGCGCCGCACCGTCGCGAACGCCACGTGGGCCCCGCTGGCGACCTTGGCCATCGCATCGCGCACATACGCCACCATCTGTTCGGGGCCGTCAGGCACGATCGCCCACTGGTAACTGCTCCGGTCCTCGGACGTGGCCTCGACCAGTGCGGGCACATGGTCCTCGGACAGCGGCTCGAGCCGCACGTACGTGCCCTCCAACGTGAAGGGGTCAAGCATGGGCGGCGGGAACCGCCACGTCCTCCTGGCCCGGCTGGCCCGCGGCGCCCGGCGACGGCGCGCCGGGGACGACGTAGTCACGCTGGCGCACGAGCGCCACCGCGCCCACCGCCCCGACGAACGCCACCACCGCGCCGATGGTCATGAGGTGGTTGAGCGTCGCCGAAAAGCCGACGTGATAGGCACTCGTGAGCGCAGCACGCGCGCCGGCGAACGGGATGTGCGTGGTCGCCTGCTGCACCTGTCCCGCGGACAGCGCCCCGTGGAGCGCCGATCCGCTGTGGCGCAGCACTTCGACCCCGTTCGCTGTCTTGTTCAGCGCCGCCGTCGTGTGGGCGATGATCTGGCTCTGGAACACCGCGCCCAGCACGGCGATCCCCGTCGCGATGCCGACCTGGCGGAACGTGTTGTTGGCGCCCGAGGCCATGCCGCTGCGCTGTGGCTGCACCACCGCAATGGCGCCGTTGGCCAGGGCCGGGTTGACCGTCCCGATCCCGATGCCGCACAGGATGAAACCGGGCAGCAGCACGGTCCATGCCGACGTCGGCGTCGTGCGGGACATGGCCAGCAGGCCGCCGGTAATGAACAGCATGCCGACACCCAGCAGATAGCGCGACTGCACCCGCACGAGCAGGCGGCCGGAAATGGGGGCTACCGCGAACGACAGGAGCGTCAACGGGAGAAACTTGATGCCTGCCGCCAGCGGGCTGAAGCCGAGGTCGTCCTGGATGTACAGCGTCAGGTACAGGAACATGGCGAAGATCGACGCGGCGATCGTGAATGCGACGATCGAGAGGCCGGCGAAGGCGGGGATCTTGAACAAGCCCAGGTCGAGCATCGGCTCGCGGGCCAACTTCTCGTTGACGAAGAACGCGACCATCAGGGCACCCGAGGCGACGAGCAGCGTCACGATCGTGACGCTGCTCCAGCCGAGGTCGTTGCCCCGCACCAGCGCGAACACCAACGTGAAGAGGCTCCCCGAGAATGTGACGAAGCCGACCCAGTCGACCCGGTGCGGTTGCGCGTCCTTGGAACGGGCGATCTGGGTGAACGTGATGAAGATGGCGAGGACACCGATGGGCACGTTCACGAAGAAGATCCACCGCCAGCCCCAGGCGCTCGTGATCGCCCCGCCGATCAGCGGCCCGATGGCGACGGCGCCGCCGATGACCGCCCCGTAGATCCCGAACGCCGTGCCGCGGTCGCGTCCCACGAATGCATTGGCGATCAGCGCGAGCGATGTCGCGAACATGATCGCCCCACCGACGCCTTGCAGGCCGCGGCACAGGTTCAACATGAGCGGCGATGTCGACAGGCCGCACAGGAGCGATGCAACAGAAAAGACGGCGAGCCCACCGGCGAACACGTTGCGCCGCCCGTAGATGTCGCCGACGACGCCGGCGGTGAGCAAGAACGCCGCCAGAGTCAGTGAGTAAGCGTCGACCACCCACTGCAGGTCGGAGAAGCTCGCGTTCAGCGAGCGCTGGATGTCGGGCAGCGCGACGTTCACGACGGTGATGTCGAGCAGGAGCATGAACGTCGCCGTGCAGACAGCGATCAGCGTCCACCATTTGCGATCGAGAGCGGCCATTGGCGGAGTGTACCGAGACAATGTTCCGGCTTGTACCATGTGCCGTGATCGTCGGCTCCAATCTCACCATCGAAATCGGCGACCGCACCCTCCTGACCGACGCGTCCTTCGTGGTGGGGGAGGGGGAGAAGGTCGGGCTCGTGGGCCGCAACGGGACCGGCAAGTCGTCCTTCATCTCGGTGCTGGTGGCCGAGCCCGGCCCCCAACTGCGCCACCGGGGCCACGTGCGGCTTCTCGGCTCCTTCGGCTATCTGCCCCAGGCTCCCGTGCCCGGAGGGTTGGGGCTCGAGCCCACCGGCTTCTCCCACATCCTCTCGGCTCGCGGGCTCGACGTCCTCGACGAGGCCCTCAACGCAGCACGCAAGGCGCTGGCCGACGATCCCAGCGAAGCGCACATCGAGTTGTTCACCGACCTCCAGGACAAGTTCCAGACGAGCGGCGGCTACGAGGCCGAGGCGGTCATGGCGCGTCTCGCCGACGGCCTGGGCTTGCGACAAGAGCTCCTCTTCGAGGACATCGACGAGCTGTCGGGCGGCCAGCGCCGCCGGGTCGACCTGGTGCGCGTCCTGTTCCAAGAGCCCGAGCTGATGATCCTCGACGAGCCGACGAACCATCTCGACCGCTCGGCCAAGCGGTGGCTGCTCGACGAGCTGGCCCGCTTCCCCGGCGCGCTCCTCGTCGTCAGCCACGACCTCAAGCTGCTGGACCACTCCATCACCAAGGTGCTCCACATCTCGAACGAGCGCCTCACCGAGTGGAAGGGCAACTACTCCAAGTTCCAGGCCCAGCACGAGGCCGACCTGACCCAGCGCGAGCGCGCCTCTGAGCTCGAGCAGCGTGAGATCAAGCGCCTCAGCTCACTGGCCGACTCCATGCGGGCCAGCACGGAGAAGCGGGCGCGCAAGGCGAAACAGCTCGACAAGCGGGTCGAACGGATGGAGGCGACGCGGACCCGGGTCGACAAGCGGGAGCGGGCGAGCAAATTCAAGCTTCCGGTGCCGCCGCGCTCGGGTGCCGTCCCGCTCGAGGTCTCCAAGCTCGGCGTGCGTTACGGGAGCAACGACGTCCTCAGCAACGTCAACTTCCACGCAGGACGCGGCGACCACATCGTCGTCATCGGCCGCAACGGCGCGGGCAAGTCGTCGCTGCTGCGCTGCCTGGCCGCGGTGCAGGACCCCTCCAACGGCGTGGTCGAGCTCGGGGCCAACGTCGTCCTCGGCTACTTCGCGCAGGAGCACGAGCAGATCGACCCGACCCTGACCGCGCTGGCCAACGTGAGCGACGCGGTGCTCGCCCAGGAGAAGGACCGGCGTGCCCTGCTCGGTTCGTTCGGCCTGCCCTCCAAGGCGGCGGACCAGATGCCGGCGACGCTGTCGGGCGGCGAACGCGCCAAGCTCGGCCTGGCCATGCTCTCGGCCGGCGAGGCCAACGTGCTCCTGCTCGACGAGCCCACCAACAACCTCGACCCGTCGTCGATCACCGCGGTGGGGACGATGCTGGGCGAGTGGCCGGGCACCATCATCGCCGTGAGCCACGAGCGAGGCTTCGTCGAGGCGTTGCGCCCGACCTATTGCCTGCGTCTACCCGAGGAGCGCTACACCCACTGGCGCGAGGAGTACCTCGACGACGTCGAGATGCGCTAGGGGCAGAGCCGCCGGCCGATCTACACCCAGATCTGCGTCGGCCAGATCACGCCCTCGTCGAAGGCGACGGCCCTGGACCCGTTGGGAGTCTTCGGGTTCGCGAAGTTCTGCACTTTGGGGTTGGAGACAACCGCCCACGTGTCGCGGCCCAGCCACATGTAGGGCATGTCCTCGGCCAGGTACTGGTTGACCTTCTGGTACTGCTTCACCCGCGCCGCCTTCACGCCCGTCGTCCGTCCCGCGACCAGCGCGGTCTGGATCCGGGGGTCGACGTTGCGCGCCATGTTCAGCGCCAGAGGTCCCGAGGCCAGCTGCGTCGTCCACCAGACGTAGTTGAGGTCCGGGTCGACCGCCCCGAACTGGCGCCACAGGGTGGCCTGGTAGGTGCCGGCGAGCGCGTCGTTGATGAGGGTCGACTGGGCCAGTGTGTTGATGCTCACGCTCATGCCGGCCTGCTGGAACGCCTGCTGGAGGAACTGGGCCGCCCGCTGCACGTCCGAGTTGCTGGTCGCGTTCAGGTTGAAGGAGACCGAGCCCCCCTGCCTCTTTATCTGCGACACGAGCTTTGCCGCGCCGGACGGGTCGTACGTGGGGTACGCGGTGGATGTGTAGTACTCGCTGCCCGGGATGAACAGGCCGTGCATCGGTGCGTCGATGCCCTTGTTGATGACCTTGGAGAACTGGGCCTGGTTGATGCACTTGGCCATGGCCTGACGCAGGGTCCTGTTGTTGAACGGCGATGCCGACGTGTTGAGCATGATGCACTGCACGGTGGGCTGGCCGATCACCTGGCCGGCGTTGTCGAAGTAGGCCCACTTCTTGTCGCCCCGGAACTGCTGGATGCTGGTCGGCGAGTTCGTGTGCATGAGGTCGATCTCGCCCGTGTCGAGCGCGGCCGCCCGCGCGTTGGGGTCGATGATCGGCTTGTACGTGATCTGGTTCAGATAGGGGTAGCCCTTACGCCAATAGTGCGGGTTCTTCGTCGCCGTCATGTGGCTGTTGGGGACCCACTCCTTGAACACGAACGGTCCCGTGCCGATGGGGTGCGAGGTGCCGTTGGGGTCGTTCAGCATGGCGGGCGCCGCGACGTACCCGGTCTGTGCCTGTGCGAAGTAATACGGCAACGGCTCCCAGGGCGTCTTCGTGGTGATGGTCACCGACATCGGACCGCTCACCGAGACGTCCTGGATGTTCGTGGCGAACGCAGGCCCGACCAATGCGGAGCTCGCCTGCTTCTCGAGGTTCAAGTGCAGCACGCTCGAGTCGAGCGCCGTGCCGTCGTGGAAGACGATGCCCGGCTTCAGAGTGATGGTGAACGAGGTGAAGTCGGCGTTCGACGTGATCGACTGCGCGAGATACGGCTCGACCTGGCCCTGCGCGTTCACGATCGCGATCGGGTCGAACACGGTGCGGCCGTAGAGGAAGCCGCCCTCGTCCCAGCGGGCCGACGTCGGGTCGAAGCCGCTCTCCTCGGTGTCGATGCCCATGGTCACGGACCCGCCCTGGACGGGCCTGCCCGTTGCGATCCCGTTTCGACCGGGCCCGTTCGTCAGCGAGGCGCCTGCGCCACCCTCGCCGCCGAGGACCGCGGCGCCGGCACCCAGTGCCAATCCGCCCGCCAGGAATGACCGCCGATCAAACGACTTGGACATCGCAACCCCCCAAAGGTCTCTGTCTCCCGTGCCGGCGCTTGCCGGACGCCGTGCGTCGGCAGGTTACAACTCTGTGACCGATTCTGGGTGGCGCCCGCGCCTATGGCACCCTGGGTCCCAAACCCCGACCCGTCCCCCTGAGCCCGAGGAGAACTCCAGTGACGATCGCAGTCGGCGACCGCATCCCCGATGTGAAGGTGTTCACGTTCAGCGACAAGGGCCCCGAGGCGACCACCACGGCCGAAGTCCTGGGCCAGGGCAAGGTGGTGCTCTTCGGCGTCCCCGGCGCCTTCACGCCGACCTGCTCGGACCACCACCTTCCCGGATTCGTGCTCCGGGCCGACGAGCTGCGAGCCAAGGGTGCCGAGAAGGTCGTGTGCGTCTCGGTGAACGACCCGTTCGTCATGGGCGCGTGGGGCCAGGACCAGAACGTCGGCAACAACGTCGTCATGCTGGCGGACGGCAACGGCGAGCTGGCCGAGGCGATGGGCCTCACCATGGACGGCACGGGCTTCGGTCTCGGCAAGCGCTCACAGCGCTTCGCCGCCATCCTCGACAACGGGGTCGTCTCGTGGCTCGCCGTCGAGCCCGGCCCCGGCCTCAAGGTGAGCTCGGCCGAAGAGGTGCTCGCCGCCCTCTGAGCCTGAGGCAATACCAACGCCGAAGCCAAGGACAACGCCAACCGCGAGAACGCAGCAATCCGGGTTGGCGCGCAGTTTCGCGCACAACGCGTCCACAACTGCGTAGTCCAAAGGACCCAAATTGACGCGCTCTAGTCCATATTTACCTGGATACGTTGCGTGGCCACCCTCACACTGGCCCTGCACGTTGCCTGACCCACAGGCGGCGCGGCGGACCGAGGGGGATCGGGGCAATGGCGTTCGAGAAGCTGCGCGGCAAGAGGACGATCGCGCTCTTCGCCGGCACCTCGGCGGCCGTGCTCACGGCGACGCTCTTGGTGACACCCATCCTCTCGCCGGGCCCCGCGTCGGCCTCCTGGTACCAGCTCCACGCCCAGGCCAGGTTCAGGACGATGAAGCCGAACAACCCCGCGCCGCCCTCCACGCCGCCTACGACGACGACCGCCCCGCCAACGACCACCACGACGACCGCGCCGCCCAGCACGACCACGACGACGTCAACCACAACCACCACCAGCACGACCACGACCACGAGCCCGCCGACCAACAACACCACGACCTCCAAGAGCTGCCAGGGCAGCACGCCGCTGGGCCTCGGCGGCGCCTGGACGTGCACCTTCGACGACGAGTTCAACGGCCCGTCGCTCGACACGAACCTGTGGGCGCCCGAGCTCACGGCGCAGAACCTGTACGTGGCTGGGCCCGACTGCTACGTGAACAACCCGAACACGATCTCGGAGTCCGGCGGCTACCTGAACCTCTCCGCGGTCAAGGTGCCGACGTTCAATTGCGTCGGCACCTACACCTCCCAATACGAGACCGGCATGGTCACCACGCGCTCCCTGTTCACGCAGACCTACGGCGCGTTCGAAGTGAGGGCGAAGTTGCCGGCTTCAACCGCGCCCGGCCTGCAAGAGACGTTCTGGCTCTATCCGCAGAACCTCACGTACGGGAAGTGGCCGGCCTCGGGCGAGATCGATTTCGCCGAGTTCTACAGCCAGTACCCGAACCTCGACGTGCCGTACATCCACTACAACTACTCGAGCACCGACCCGAACGTGACGTCGTCCAACTGCAGCATCAACCCGTCGCAGTTCAACACCTACGGCGTCGACTGGACACCGACGTCGATCACCGTCCTCTACAACGGGAACGTCTGCCTGACCGACTCCTGGCTCAACGGCCCGGCGCCGTTCAACCAACCGTTCTTCATCGCACTGACCCAGGCGCTCGGCCTCTCCGGCAGCAACGCCGTGAACGCCAACACGCCACTACCCGCCACCACGCAGATCGACTGGGTGCGGGCCTGGACGCCGGCCTCTTGAGCCGCGCCTGACCTGCACACCTCACAGGGTTTCCCCCTGGAGAGACGGCCCCGCCCTGGCCCACATGGATCCGGGCTCGGGCGACGGCCGTCCTCCCACTTCCAGAGTGAAGAGATGTCCCTTGAGGAATGGTGTCTCCGTCCCGGCGTGCCGGAACCGTATGAACCCGCTGACTCTGCGAACTGGGCAGGCGGTGACACTTGGCTAGGTTCATGATGTGTGGCCCCGAGTCGATGGCCTCCGTGCGTTCTCTCTCGGTAGCCCGGGCCCGATGCGGGAGCGCCTTACCGCGCTAAGCCTCAACGGCAACAAGGTGGCCACTGGCGACCTTCTGCAACGTGAGTACGCGGACCAGGGCGAGGATGTCGAACACGTCGGCGAGGTCCAAGTGTTACTTGGCCCGGATGGGCCCGTGGCGCGAGTAGAGATCACACGGGTCGAGACACATCGCTTCATCGACGTACCGTGGGAGTTCGCCTGCGACGAGGGCGAGGGGTCCACATCAATCGAGGATTGGAGAGAGGAACACCGGAGCTACTACGAGCAAGACGGGGTCATCGTCTCTGACGACTCCCTGTTCGTGTGCGTCTGGTTTCGGATCGTGGCGGACTGACGCGCAAAAAGGGCCCCAAAAAGGCCCCTTTGCATGATGCTGCCCTTCCTTGACTTCCCGCAGGATATCGGTCAGAACCGAATTCCGAAACCGTTCTTCAGGTCTGTCTCATTCGGAGGGACTAGCGGCTGTAAGCAACCGATTCGACGCGGACGATCTGGACAAGATTGCCAAGGGCCAAATTGACATCATCGAGGTGGAGTCCCCATCTGGGTCCGAGCACGGGCTGCACAATTGGTCGAGTGTCTTTGGGCCCAGCGATGTCCGTGGCCTGCAACCAGGTGGCACCGCCCGAGCTCTCGCACTGGGCGCCGTAGAGGTTTGGATAGGACACCCAGGGAGTTCGAACACTGTGCTTCGAGGTTCCTCCGTATTCAGGGGTGGAGCGAGAGCTCGGAAACGCTTTGGTCGGGAAGTAGGGAAGCAAGGCACCGGTCCCTCCAGCCAGCGCGGCGGGGTTCGTGCAGAGAACCGCTAGCCCGACGGTGGTGGTGGGCGAGAGACCGGACAATGCGCTGATGCTGGTGCCGACGCGACCAAAGAAACTGTTGGCGGGAGGTGGCGAGCTGAACGTCGAGTAGGCGACTACGCAGCCCGTCTGGACACTGGTCCGACAAGCCGGTATGTGGGCGAAGTCTCCGCCCACGACCTGACCGGTCGGCACGGTGACATTGCCGCCCATCAACAGCGCCGACACGAGCAGGTGACGCTCTTTGGGGTACGGATCGACCTCGCGTTTGATGAGTGCGATAAGAAGCGATGCGCCCTGGGAGTGCCCGATCAAGACGACGCCTCTGCCTTTGTTGTAATGGGCGAGGTAGTCGTTCCATGCAGAGAGCACGCCGAGGTACGCAATGGCGGCTGATCGAGGGCGGATCCCGTTGCTGATCGCCGAGAGAGTCAATTGGGGGTACATCGGGGCGTAAACCCGGCAGACCTGGGAGAAGCGGGAGGCCTGAGCCATAGCGACCGCTCGTTCTTGGGGATCGATGTGGAGGTTGGCGTTGGCAGTTGGCTGGGTGCTGACCGTCGGATATACGTAGAAGCAGTCGATGGGCGGATGCGTGGCTGGACGGGCCCGCTGGATGTACGTCGTCCCGTTCGCTCGGACCACTGTCGTCGTGAGATTGCTCGTGCACGGGTTATCCGACAATCCCGGACGGCACAGCCACACCGTCGAGGATGTAGAGGGGCTGGCGGCCACCACTTCGTTCCCCACTAGCTGAATTGCCCCAACGAAGCCCAGGATCATGGCTGTGGCGATCCCTACAAACAGGAATGCACGCTCGGCCGAGACCCGGATGCTGTGCCCTGGTCCGCCGTGGCGACGATTGGCCATGACTCATCATGGCTGGTCCGAACAGTTTGCGGCGATCCGAATGTGCTCGGTCGCGGCGTTACGGGCTGGTCCTTTGATCAGGTCTTGTAGGCGTCGTGGTAATTCCACCATTGATATGGCGGGGTCTGCGGGTATCCCTCAGGTGAGGCCTCCCATTCTTCTTGACGACCGAGCGCGGTGATGTCGAGGTAGCTCCAGGTCCCACCCATGTGCTCGTCGCCCCGAACGTTGATGAAGTAGCTGCGGAAGATTTGGTCACCCTCGCGAATGAATGCGTTGGTGCCGTGCCACTCATCGACGTCAAAGTCCTTGTCGAAGTCGTCGGTGATCGTGTACCACGGGATGTGGCCCCATCCATGGCGCTTCTTCAAGTTCTGGATGTCGGTCTGAGGCGCGCGCGATGCCCACGCAAGCGACGTGTTCCTCGCGTTCAGGTGGCCAGGGTGAGCTACCTGGTCAGCGCCCATGGAGCAGCCCACGCACGCCCGCTCGGGATACGAGCCGCCTTCCGCGTACGTAGTCACCTCGGGTCCGTAGAAGGCGCGGTAAACGATCAGCTGTCGGCGACCCTCGAAAAGGTCCGCGAGACTCATCCGTCCGGAGGGACCCTCGAACCAGTACTCCTTGTCTACAAGCATCCAGGGCATCCGTCGGCGTTCAGCTGCGAGCGCGTCGCGAGCGCGAGTCAGCTCCTTCTCTTTGACGAGCATCTCCTCTCGTGCGACATTCCATTCCTCCCGCGAAACGATCGACGGTGTCTTCATGGCTCTCCCTTCTCGGGTCATCGCTCCAACCGGGTGCCTCAAAATCCAAACCGGACTGCTGAGGAGCACCTTGAACCAGCGTATGAGGCCCTTTCGCGGTGAGCACCCGAGCCCCGTTGAAGCTAACCCGACGTCGGTCTGCTCGTCTCACTCGCTCGTCGTCATTTCGAATTGGGCAGATACCTGGCTTTCGGTAGTGCGGCGCTTGGCTCTCCGAGCCGGCGACAGGGGGCAGTGCCTCAGGGCCTCGAGTATGGCCCTGCGTGGCCAAGCCCCTGGTTGTGAGGTGACGTGACACATTTTCGGCTGAGCTGTCATATACAGAGTGTGAGCGCGTGGACGGAGCAGTCGGACGCCGAGTTATTGGTCCTAGACGACCCTGACGCCTTTGCCGAGCTCTACGACCGACACGTAGGCCAGATCCTCGCCTGGTCGAGTGTCCGGGTGGGTGACTATGGCGCCGATCTAACCGCCGAGGTCTTTGCGGCGGCGTGGCATAGCCGAAAGCGGTTCCGAGACGAGCACGATGGGTCCGCACTGCCGTGGCTCTATGGCATCGCTCAAAATGTCTTTCGGTCGTCACTGCGCAAGCGACGCGTAGAGCACGGCGCTCGAGAGCGCCTGGGTCTGCCGGTCACGGTCATGCACACCGACTTCGATGCCATCGACGACCGCTTGTCGTTTCCCTCAGCTGTCCTTCGAGCGTTCGCGGACCTTCCGGACTCCGAGCGCGAGCTTCTCGTCTTGCGCTTGGTCGAGGGACGGCCATATAGGGAAATTGCCCAGCGCATTCATTGCACGCCGGTCGCAGCCCGCCTACGAGTATCTCGATCTCTCCGCCGTCTCCACCTCGCCCTAGGAGGGTTTTGACATGACCATGCTTCAGCCTGAGCTGCAGTCATTCCGCGACGAGCTTCGTGCCGCCGTCGAGGCCGATCTGGATAGCCACCGAGGTCACGGGCGCCGCCTCAGGCGAGCGACTGTCCTAGGCATTCCGGCAGGGGGACTTGCCGCGATAATCCTCATCCTCGCCCTTGTATTGGGCGGTGGAACCGGGCCGAGCCGCGCAGACGCAGCCATCCTCGATTCTGCTCAAGGCGCTCTCACTCCGCCGCCCGATTCGGTGTTCCATGTCGCCGCCACGATCACCGTGGGGTCGAGTCCTGCCCAGCCCTACGCGCTATGGGCGGCCGGATCCTCGTATCGGTTCATCAAGTTCGGCTACGAGGCCGCGTGGAACGGAACGACGATGTCCAGCTATGACGCCGCTTCCAACACGCTCTACGTCGGGATCTACAGCCCTCCGAACCACGCGCCGGTCGACACGGCCGCCACCATCCGCTCCCTCATCTCGTCGGGCCAGGCGCAAGTCGCTGGTTCGGCCGTCGTGGACGGGGTCCCGGCCTACGTCTTGTCATTGTCGGGTCAACCTTCTGGCAGTGGGCTTGCCAATGCGACCTATGACGTCGCCAAGAGCGACTATCGACCGCTGCTCATTCAGGGGACCGTGGGCTGCGAGCAGGGACAGTGCCCGGAGACCGTGCAGTTCCAGACCTACGAGTACCTGCCCGAGACTCCCGCCAATCTCTCCCTGCTCGATCTGAGCACACAACACCCTGGCGCGACCGTGGTGAACGCGGGCGGAGTCCCCGGTGTTGGGACATCTTTCGGTAGCGATTGATTCGCCTACACGTCCGGGTCGACTGGATCGCTAGAGGCGGCTTCCCAGGCAGCTCCCAGATGCTGTGGCGCAGAAGCCATCAACCTTTCTTTCCGTGACGCCAGTCGTCCGGCACGCGGACGGAGCGAACAGACGCCTCAGCGCGGTCCTTCGCATCGGAGCTCAGCACGCACGTCACTGTGGTGATCTGATCTTCATGTGCGGCGACGCGGGCGCTGAGCTGAACAGTGGAGTTGATCGGTACCGGACGCCGATAGTCGACCGACATAGATGTGGTGGCGTACCAAATTTCGGGGTCCGTCCCTATGTCTCGCCCTTCTCGCTGGTAAGCGCTCGCAATAGCCGTACAGACGCCATGACAGTCGAGAAGCGTGGCGATGATCCCGCCATTTAGGAAATGGCGTGGTCCAGCAGCGTATTCGTCGCCTGGAATCCACTGGGCAACGGCGACCTCACCATCCCAGTAACTCTTCAGATGGAGACCCGCGGGGTTGTCTACCCCACAACCCCAGCAGTAGTTGTCTTTCATTTGGTCTTGGATCGGCCTTGGTGTCACGACGCCCATCTTTCCGAATACTGGGCTTCCTGTCATCCAACGCCCTAGCCCGAAAGAGCCGAAGGCGGCACTTCGCACTGTTGAACGGGGGCACCCGTGGATTGTCATCCCCAAGTGCTAATCACCTCAAGCGCTGCGTATCCATTGTTAATCGCCTGGCAGGATGAGCGCATGGCAAACAATGGCGCATACGACCAGGCACTTCTGCACCTCCAAGAAGAGCTGGTGAAGATGCAACAGTGGGTCCGCGACGAGGGTCAACGGGTCGTCATCGTGATCGAGGGTCGCGATGCAGCTGGAAAGGGTGGCGTGATCAAACGCATTACCCAATACCTCAATCCCCGATGGTGCCGGATCGCTGCCCTCCCAGCCCCGAGCGACCGCGAAGAGGGCCAGTGGTACTTTCAGCGCTACATCTCTCACCTTCCCGCCGGAGGGGAGATCGTCCTGTTCGACCGCAGTTGGTATAACCGGGCCGGGGTCGAGCGGGTGATGGGTTTCTGCACGGATGAGGAGTACCACCGCTTCCTCCGGCAGTGCCCTGCTTTTGAGCGAATGCTCATCGACGACGGCATCATTTTGCTCAAGTACTGGTTCTCAGTGAGCGACGAAGAACAGGAGCGGAGATTCAAAGAGCGCGTCAACGCGCCGTTGAAGCGCTGGAAACTCAGCGAGATGGACCTTGAGGGCCGCAACCGCTGGGTCGCGTATTCCAAGGCCAAGGACGAGATGTTCGCTCACTGCGACTTGCCGGACTCCCCCTGGTACGAGGTCGAAGCCGACGACAAGAAGCGCGCCCGGCTCAATTGCATTGCTCACCTCTTGTCAATCGTGCCGTACCACCCCCGCAAACCCCCGAAAGTCAAGCTTCCTCCCCGCCCTCCTGTCGGGGACTATCAGCGACCGCCCCGCGATCGGTACCACTATGTCCCTGACTATTCAGCGACGATCACCTCATGGAAATAGTGGGTATGGGGCATATCCCCGAGGTACCCCACAAGTCCTCCACGTGGGCCCAACCGACCCGGCGAACTGAGGCACCCTCATCGGCGTAGGGTAGATGCGGGACAAGCATCTCGTCCGCAGGCCGCGGAGATCGATACACATCCTGCGATCAGACGGATACGCCCCCAAGGAGCACCCATGACCTCATCTCAGTCGTTGCACCTTGCTGCTCAACTCGACGAACACCATGCCCCCGAGACGAACGGCCGAATACCCGTCTGCAGACGATGTGGAGCGCGTACCGACAGCCCTGCAGGAGCGCGCCACGTGGTGCAAGAAGGTCGAGAAAAACAATCGAGCGATTGGCTCATCGCTCAATCACGGCTCCGCGACATCGCGCAGTCACAAATGCTACGAGGCGAGTAGGACGGAGGGCGAGGCAACAACAGTCCCTGCGAATGGAGGCACCCGCTCAGTCAACTGGCGCGGAGTCCGGCCCACTGACGTTCCCGCTCTCGCCAATCGGCTCGTTGATCGGCACCGGTCGGATGTGAAAACCGACGCCAGGTCTTTCTGGTGGTTCGGGTTCTAGTCCTTCGGGACCGAGTTCGAGGGCATCAATACCATCCTCGATCACGTTGGGCACCTGATCCTCGATGATCCTGATATGACCTACGCCGGTTCTTGGCGCGACGTCCCTCACAGATGCCTGAGCCAACCGTTGGAGCTGATGCTTCTCTCGGCGACGCCTAAGGAGGCCACTCCTTGGCGTAGGAAGATCGCCTTGGCCCATCACGTGAGCGTATGCGTTCCGGTGGTGGCTACGACGGTTTTACTTTGGCTGATATCGCTGCCGGCGCCGAACGCCTCGCCCCACCACCTGCGATCGGTGGGTCACTGACCCGGCAGCGAGCATCGAACGGGACCGGTTCGGCGTAGTCCTGGCGCCTGAGAAAGTTGCGCGGTGTTGACTCGCTCACACCTTCAGTGAGTGGCACCAGCCATGTTCAGTCGTCTGCTGGCTCTTCTACAGCTCCTGGCGGGAGCGTGCCCGTAGCGGCCTCCCAGCCAAAGGCGGCGAGGCGGGCACTTACTACCTTGGCGATGCCGAGTCCGATGCCGGCCGCGGCAGCCCACAACACGGCGTCCGGCCACGAGAACTGGGGATTGGTGGGGTCGAACGGCGTGACGGGTGCTGTGTCCTTGCGGACGATCTGATAGACGCCCCGAATGAGCCTTCGGGCAAGCAGCCCGCCCAGCAAGCCGGTGGCAACGGAGACCAACTTCCACATCCGCTCTCGGCTGACCATGTCAGGCGCTCCCGTCGCATTGCGAGAGCCCATTATGTACCTCGCCGAATCCAGCTTCGAGAATCAAGAAACCGAATCGCCGGAATCGCCACGAGTCCTGCAGTCCCGGCGTATCGGAGGCACCCACGGGATTGGCTCGGAATGCGACCATTTTGCGACTGCGGCGCAGTCGGTGTACGTCCCTTGTGCTGGGCCCGTCGAGGTCGGCGGGCACGCCCAGCTCCGGCGGGCGGTCGGGGGCAGGTTCTGTTGTGGCATATCCGGTCACTCGGTCCGTCCTGAGGGCGCCTTCGTCACCATACGATTTCGGCAGAACAAGTCCATTTGTCGCCGACACCGGGAGATTGGATATGACCTCCACCCGTCCAGCCTTCCCCGCTGGCATCATCACGAAGGACAGTCCGCACCCTTTCGAAGCCACCGTCAGCAAGCTGACTGAATTGGTCACAGACCGAGGGATGAAGATCTTTGCGGTCATTGACCAGTCCGCTGAGGCCCGCAGTGTAGGGCTCCTCCTTAGGCCGACCACTCTCGTCCTTTTCGGCAATCCGGCTGCAGGAACTCCGGTTATGGACGCTGCGCCGCTCGCGGCTCTCGACCTACCCCTCAAGGTGCTCGTTTGGGCCGATGGAGATCGAACACACGTGTCGTATGTCGCTCCTCGGACCCTCGCTGATCGTTACTCCCTCGAAGATGACCTCGCTGCCAACCTTGCTGGGATTGAATTGCTGACCGACGCTCTCGTCAGCCCATAAAGAAGGTCACCCCACCCCCGCGACAGGAACTCACCCTGTCAGCTCACGCGATCCCCTAATGCCGAGTTCGTGAATGTTCCTGCGCTGCCGCAAGCTGGGCGAGAACGGCCATTGCCGTCTCACGGTGGTCGAACTCAGCCAAGATCACTTCACCGTCGACTGGGACATAGCCGTGGATCGCCCACAGTTCTGCATCCATCTGGAATACGTCTTGGCCAAGCCGTGGGTGCAGGGGGAGAATCGAATCGAGCACCACTTCGGGTCGTTCACCACGTCCATTACGCATCTTGCTCTCTCCTCGATCCGATCATAAGGAAGGCGTCGGGTCTTGTGAAGACCCACCGGAGCCCGATGGCTGGCCGTATTGGTCGCATCAGCACCCACTCGAACCATCCTTCACTCACCCACTTCGGTCACAACTCGCCCGGCGTACTGGGCACCGACCGCCTGGGTGAGCCAGAGTGGCGGACTGAGCGCATGGCGGGCATTCTGAGTTGGTGTACGCCGAGACAGAACGGGCAGGTCTGTGCGAGTTTCTCGACATGCAGCGTGAAGCACTGATCGAGAAGCTTGAAGGAGTCTCTAACGAGGAGGCCAAGCGAACGCCGACCGTGAGTTCGCTATCGCTACTGAGCCTGGTCAAACATTCGGCAATCTGGGAGCGCCGTTGGTTCCAGATCGTCGTCGCCGGACGGAGTTTCGCAGGGGAGTGGCCTGAAGTGCAGCCAAATGACGAGAACGGGTTTCGGATCAACGACGACGACACCATCGAATCCGTCATCGCGTACTACCGGGAACAAATCGCTGCTTCGCGAGAAATCCTTAGAACGGTCGATCTTGACGCGCAGTGCGCAAGGCGAGAGATGGCTGGGAACCTGCGTTGGGTTGCGGTACACATGATCGAGGAGACCGCTCGGCACGCTGGTCACGCTGACATCATCCGGGAGACCATCGACAGCAGCCGCACATAACAACGAGACTCGCCCGCAAGGTGCCGAGCGATGGCACCCCTCCCGGCAGCGAGGATTGAGACGGCCGCTGATTGATCCACCACTTCGGTGAATGGGTTGGTCAGCGTGTGGGTGGGTGCCCAGGCCAGGTCTGACTCCAGCAAACCGGCTGACGTCCTTCGGGACTGTCTTTAGTTCGATCCGTCGGCCTGGCCCGGTCACCCACTCGACACCTGCCGGTCGGACGGAGTGAACCGCCCCGGGTTCCATGACTGCTCGGGTTATTGGGTAGCCGCCTCTGCGACGGGTTGTGTTTGACGGTAGTAGGTCGCTTCGAACTCTGCCGGGGTGACGTAGGAGTTGTCCTCGGTGATCTCACCGTGCAGCCGGCGGTGGTTGAACCAGTCGATGTAGCCGAGGGTGGCGTACTCGACGTCGTCGAGACCGCGCCACGGTCCTTGGGGGTAGATCAGCTCCCACTTGTAGAGACTGTTGAAGGCCTCCGCCATGGCGTTGTCGTAGGAGTCCCCGCGCGAGCCGACCGAGGCGACGATGTCGTTCTCGTCGAGGCGCTCGGAGTATCGAATCGATAAGTACTGAACTCCGCGGTCGCTGTGATGCACCAGGCCGTCGAGAACCTGACCGTGACGAGTCCGGTTCCACACCGCCATCTCGAGAGCGTCGATGGCGAGGTCGGAGCGCAACGACTCTGAGATCTGCCAGCCGACCACCATGCCGCGAGAACACGTCGATGATGAAGGCGGCGTAGACCCAGCCCGAATGCGTCTTGACGTAGGTGAGGTCCGCCACCCAGAGCCGGTTGGGCTCATCCGCGCTGAACTGTCGCTCGACGAGGTCGGCGGGACGGTGCTGGCGCTCGTCGAAACGGGTGGTGATCTTGTAGGCCCGGCCCCGCCGGGCCCCAGACAGCCCCAGGTCACGCATCAGGCGCTCGACGGTGCAGCGCGCCACGCGGATGCCCTCACGGTTGAGCTGGGTCCAGACCTTGTCGGCCCCATAGACCTCGAGGTTGTCGCCCCAGACCCGGACGATCTCGATCTTGAGCTCCTCGTCGCGTATCGAACGGGCCGACGGTGGACGCTTCTTGGCCACCCAATAGGTGTTCGGGGCGATCTTGCAGCCGTGCTCTGTGAGCACCCGGCAGATCGGCTCGACCCCGAAGCGGAAGCGGTGTTCGTCGATGAA
Source organism: uncultured Acidimicrobiaceae bacterium (assembly GCA_963777485.1). Taxonomy (GTDB): domain Bacteria; phylum Actinomycetota; class Acidimicrobiia; order Acidimicrobiales; family RAAP-2; genus Bog-473. The sequence goes on from CAVZQP010000002.1 coordinate 1,453,434, forward strand.
GGCGACTAGCGCGGCGGTCGCGGGTCGAGCTCCCGCGCGAAGAAAGCCGAGGCCGCCTTCAAGATCTCATTGGCCCGGCGCAGCTCAAAGTTCTCTCTTTCGAGCTCTTTCATCCGGGCCCGCTCGTCGGTGGTGAGCCCCGGCCGTTCGCCGGCGTCGGTCTCGGTCCGCCTGACCCACTGCCGAAGGGTCTCGTGGTTGATCGCCAGCTTCGCCGCGATCGACTCGATGGCCTTCCACTGCGAGGGGTACTCGCTTTGGTGATCGAAGACCATCCGCACGGCCCGCTCCCGGACTTCGGGCGGATAGGGACCTCGTCCCGCCTTGCTCTTCTCTGGCATTGCTCCATCCTCTCAAGGGAAGGAGCAGTCACCAATCCCGGGGCGGTTCAAAGGGACGCCTGCGTGGGCTTCAGACGGGGGTAGCGGCCATGCCCATCTTGGCGTCCAACGCGGTATCGCCCGAGGCCAAAGAGTCAGTGAAGGCCCGGCCCGTGAGGGGATTTGCCGCCATCACAATGCCAGCGATCGTGGACCTTTCCACCGGTGAGGCGTACTACTACGACGGGCGACTCGTCCTCGGGGCCGTTTATACAAAGTGGCTTCGTGAGCGGATGACCCAGGTCCTAAGACATAGCTAGCCGCAGGTGCTTTCTTCCGCCCGGGTGTGTCCTACCCGGCGGAGTGGGGCACCTGGTGCAGCCAGGCGTAGCCTTTCCCTGTGACGGAAATGACAGAGCGACTTGAAGCAGGTCAGATCAAGATCAATAGTGCGCGCGAAGCCGTACGAGGAGACGACGGAGCGTCGCCGGTGCTTGCCGCGGTGGTCAACGAATTCGCCAAGAAGGCAGAGAAGGCGGCCCAATCGCCTGACGTGCGCGTGGCCGTCATTGAACTGGAGCAAGCCGGTGATAGTGCCAAGGTGGCGGTGGAGGCGGACCAGGGTGTGTCATCCGCTACACGGGACGCTGTCTTAGAAGCCCATCTTGCGATTTGTATCGCCAAGAGCAAACTCGAGCCCTAACCCCGCGAGGGGGTTGGGGCCAAACAGAGCGAGTTGCAGGCCTTCTGGCGGCGGTATGGGGCAGGTGCGTCAGGTGGTCCCGGTCAGGGGGCTCGGCGGCGGCCGACGACCGCGACGAGTCCGGCAAGCAGTGTCTCGTTGCCGAAGGCCTGGCGGACGTCCGCGTCGACGCCGAACCGAGCAAGGAACTCTGGGAGTCGGCCGGTGTCGATGAGCACGTTGTCGTGCGTCTCGTCATCACGACGCCAGAGTTCGCCGTCACGGACGAACATCGTCATCTCACGCCGGAAGATCCGATCACCGATGACCGAGCGACGCGTCGTGAGCACCCAGTCCTCTCCGAACCAGACCCCGGGCGGCTGCCCGCGCCGGGCAGATCCCCACTCCAGGTCGCAGATGTCGAACGCGAGTACCCCGGAGTCCTCGAGCGCACCCGCCATGGCGGCCAGCGAACGATCGATTTCTTCCTCGCTGTCGAGGTAGCTCAACGCATGACCGACACTGACGATCGCATCGGCGGTCGGCAGCGGATCCTCGGGAAGCCGAAGGACCTCGACCGGCACCGTGGGAACGAAGTCACGGGCAAGCTCGACCATGGCCGGAGACGCATCGGTCGCGAGTACCCGATGGCCTGCCTCGACGAGGTACTTCGTGAACAACCCGGATCCACAACCGAGCTCCAGGACGAGCCCGGACCGCTCCAGGACGGGCTCGAGGATGGTCAGAATCCCGGGTGCCACCGCATCCGCGTGGAACCCGAACCCTTCGTGATGGATGCGCGCCAGATCCGATCGGTAGTACGGCGAGGCAGGCATACGACGCAATCGTGTCACAGCGCTCCGGCGTTTCGGGACAGGTTGTCGTTCGCGCGATGACGGACTGGTTCCCACTCGGCGCTCCGCTGGTCGGCAATTCCTCAGATGCGTGGATGTGGGTGGGGTGATGGGCTAGCAAGATGTGAATGCCCGACCTTCCGCGAGCCTGGCGCGTTGGCTTCGATGAGGTTGCCGAGCTCTACGACAGGGTGCGCCCCGGCTACCCCGACGACCTCTTCGACGAGCTGGCCGCCGCACTGCCGCGGTCGCCAGCCGTGGTCGAGGTCGGTCCTGGTACAGGCCAAGCCACGAAAGGCCTCGTTGCCCGAGGCGCCAGAGTGACCGCGGTCGAGTTGGGTGCCCACCTGGCAGCCGTCCTCGCCCGCAACCTCCCGACCGTCGAGGTCGTCATCGGGCCCTTCGAGCACGTCGACCTCGCGCCGGGCTCGTTCGACGCGGTCGTGGCCGCATCGAGCTACCACTGGGTGCCGCCCGAGGCGCGGATGACCCGACCGGCGGCCCTGCTCCGACCCGGCGGGCACCTGGCGCTGATCGCGCTCAACCAAGTCGCTTCTCCCGCTGACCGCGGCTTCTTCGACGAGGTCCATCACGTGTTCAGCCGCCACGGACTGCCGGGAACGCACGACCCTGTCCCCACACACGAGGAGCTTGTTCCCTCGTTCGTCGAAGAGATCGTCGCCTCGCCAGAGTTCGCAGAGCCTTCGATCCATCGCTACCGCTGGGACCAGCGCTACACGGCTCGGGACTACACGGAGCTCAAGCGGACCGACTCGAACAGTCGGGCGATGGCCGACCCTGAAGCCCGCGAGGCAATGCTCGCCGAGGTCGAGGCGCTCATCGACTCGCGCTACGACGGGTGGATCGTCCGCCCCCTCACCGCCTCTCTCGTGTTCGCTCGCCGCCGCTGACGATCGGCGCCGACCTACGTCCACCACCTGGAGGACAGCTTTGGGAGAACGGGCCACGCGACGCCCGCCGTCGATTCAAACCCGACCCCGAAGTGCCTGCTTGAGACTTCCTGCAGACCCTGCGGGTAATCCGTAGCGTTCAGGAGTCCGGGCGAGGTCGCTCTCGAAGTGCCTGCCGCCGGACGGACCGGACGTTCACCAAGCAGTACTGGCGCCACCCCAGCGCCGGCGGCGTCGAGATACGGACCGACTGGAAGAAGGGCTCCACCTACGACGTCACCTATGAGGAATCCGGGCTCGTCGTCAGCCACCCCGAGCAAGTCATCCTCGAGTCGGACCCGTACCGCCGCCTCGCCTACACGTGGCACACCTTCACCCCCGAGTGGGCCGCTGCGCACGGCATCGACAAGGCCCTGGCGGCCGAATGGGGTGCCGAGCCCCGCTCGAAGGTCGCATTCGACATCGAAGACGGTGGCAACGGCGTGGTGAAGTTGACAGTCGTGCACGACGGCTTCGAGCCCGGCAGCGCCGTGCTCCAGGGCATCAGCGGCGGGTGGCCGGCCGTCATCTCCGCCCTCAAGACTCTGGTTGAGACCGGGGCCCCCATGCCCTCGTCCTGAGCTGCGGGGTTACTCCCTCCTTCCGGACTCTGACCAAAATCCGAGCGAAGCGTCGTTTACGATTACGCAAGCCACCGGCGTGAACAGCGATCGGCGGGCGTTTGTCATTTGCCGATGCCGGACCGACGCGGGGTTCCGCGTCGTCGGGGCAGAGGATGGAGAGCGGCATGTCGGACTCCGCGGGGGCGAGTCACACGCGACGTCGATTGTTTCGCGGTCCCTGGTTGAGTGTGGTGCTCGCAGTGATCGCCGTCGCACTCTTGCTCATCGCGATCCTGGGTCCTTCGAAGCACAATCCCGACGCTGCACACCGAACAGCCACCGCACCGGCCGCGTCGATCGCGACCCCAGCCTCGACGTCGTCACCCTGCGGAGGGAACCCACTCGGCGTCACCGGTCACTGGAAGTGCTCGTTCGACGACGAGTTCGACGGCAGCTCGCTCAACACGGCCAACTGGCAGCCGCAGCTGACGGCGAACAGCGGCTACGTGACCGGAGGTCCGGACTGCTACGTCGACAACCCCCACACCATCAGCGTCTCGGGCGGGCACCTCGACCTGTCTGCTCTGCGGGTGACGCCCTTCCCGTGTGCTGCCGGTTATGACTCGAGTTACCAGGTTGGGATGGTGACCAGCAGCAAGCTGTTCAGCCAGACCTACGGGGTGTTCGAAGTGCGGGCCAAGGTTCCTGCGGCGACCGTCCCCGGGCTCCAGGAGACGCTGTGGCTGTATCCGCAGAACCTCACCTACGGACCGTGGCCGGCCTCGGGCGAGATCGACTTCGCCGAGTTCTACAGCAACGCCGCCGGCCACGACGTGCCGTACGTCCACTACGCCAACTCGTCGAGCGACGCCAATGCCACGGCATACGGCTGCATCATCAACGAGCGAGCCTTCAATACCTATGCGGTGGACTGGACGCCGAAGTCGATCACGATCCTCGCCAACGGCCAGGTCTGCCTGGTCGACCGGCCGATCGGCGGCCCCGCCCCGTTCGACGAGCCGTTCTTCATCTCGTTGACGCAGGCGCTCGGCATCGGCGGCAACGCCGTGACGGCGGCCACGCCGCTGCCGGCGACGACGCAGATCGACTGGGTGCGGGTGTGGGAGACGACGAGCTGAGCTGACGCACGCCCGCCAGAAGCTGGGGGACGGGCTCAATTGGGGTTGGCACCAGTGTGAAGATGGGGGATGTCCCCCCTTGCATTCACCAGGGCTTTCTGGTTAGGATACTGAGTATGCTACCTAGGAAAGAGGGCGAATGAGCATCCGGCACGCCTTGCTGGCCCTGCTCAGCCAGGGGCCGAAGTACGGACTGCAGCTGCGCCAGGAATTTGAGGCGCGGACGGGTGAGGTGTGGCCGCTGAACGTCGGGCAGGTGTACACGACACTGCAACGCCTCGAGCGCGACGGGCTGGTCGAGTCCGACGACAACGCCGACGAGGGACCGCAGAAGGGCTTCCACATCACCGAGGAGGGCGCTGTCGAGCTGGCCGAGTGGCTGCGCACCCCGCCCGACTTCTCGTCGCCACCGAGGGACGAGCTCGTGATCAAGGTGCTCGTGGCGTTGGATCTGCCGGGCGTGGACGTCCACGACGTCGTGCAGGTGCATCGCCGGTATTTGGTCGAGTTGATGCAGCAGTGGACGCGACTCAAGGAGGACGAGTCCCGCCTCGATCTCAACTTCGCCCTGGTCGTCGACGCCGAGCTCTTCCGGCTCGACTCGCTGATCAGGTGGCTGGACACGGTCGATGGCCGTTTGAAGCGAGCAGCTGCGGGCGTGGACGCGCCGGCCCCGCAGTCGTTCCCCCTCCCCAAAGCCCGGCGCAAGGTGGGAAATACGCAATGAGCTATCTCGAACTACGCGGCATCACGAAGGTCTACGGAGAAGGAGCGACCGAGGTGCACGCGCTCTCGAACATCGAACTCTCCGTCGAGGCCGGGTCGCTGGTGGCCGTCATGGGCGCCAGCGGCTCGGGTAAGAGCACGCTGCTGACCATCGCCGGCAGCCTGGAGGACGCGACCAGTGGCGAGGTCTACATCGGCGGGCGCCCGCTGTCGTCGATGTCGCGCAACGCCAAAGCGCAGCTGCGGCGTCGGTCGATCGGCTACGTCTTCCAGGACTACAACCTGCTGGCCGGGCTCAGCGCGGTGGAGAACGTCTCGCTGCCGCTGGAGCTCGACGGCATCTCGGCGCGCAAGGGGCAGAAGTCGGCGCTCGAGGCGTTGGAGGACTTCGGGTTGGGGGAGCGGGCGACGCATTATCCAGACGAGCTCTCGGGCGGCGAGCGTCAGCGCGTCGCCATCGCCCGCGCCGTCGTGGGCGGGCGTCAGCTGCTGCTGGCCGACGAGCCCTCCGGCGCGCTCGACTCGACGAACGCCGAGGCCGTGATGCGCCTGATCCTCGCGGCTTGCCACCGCGGCCTGGCCGCCGTGGTCGTGACGCACGACGCGCAGCTGGCCTCCTGGGCCGACCGCGTCATCTTCCTCCGCGACGGCCGCATCGTCGACCAGACGTTGCCGACCGAGAGCCCCGAGAAGTTCCTCGCCGAGCTCCCGAAGTCATGAGTGTCGGCGTCCTCGAGCGGCCGGCGACCTCGTCGGCAACCCCCGCGCCGAGCAGCGGCGGGGTCGCGGCCCGCCGCGCCATGGTGCGCTGGGCCTGGCGCCTCTTCCGGCGCGAATGGCGCCAGCAGCTACTGATCCTGCTCCTCATCATCATGGCGGTGGCGGCCGTCGTCGTCGGCTCCGCGGTCGCGGTCAACACGCCGCCGCCGGCCAACTCCGGCTTCGGTACGGCGCACGATCTCGCGACCTTCAACCTGTCGCCCGTGAGTCACAACACGTACAAGTCGGGCACGAACACCCTGGCGTACGCGGAGTCCCAGATCGCCCGTCTGGAGCAGCACTTCGGCACGGTGCAGGTCATCGAGAACCAGAACCTGACGGTCCCCGGTTCGACCCAGACCTACGATCTGCGCGCGCAGGACCCGCACGGTCCTTACGCCGGCCCGATGCTCCAGCTGCTGTCAGGTCATTACCCGACGGGATCGAACGAGATCGCCATCACCCCCGCGCTGGCCTCGGCGCTCAACCTGCACGTCGGCGACACGTGGTCGCAGGGCGGCAAGACCGTCGTTGGCATCGTGCAGAACCCCCAGAGCCTCCTCGACGAGTTCGCCCTCGTCCCGCCGGGTCAGGTCTCGAACCCGACAGACGTGCAGGTGCTCTTCGACACGACGCCTGCGAACGCCAAGAACGTGCCGTCGTACGTCACGACAGCGGGCGCGGCCAGCAACAGCAACATCGTCAACCCGTCGACGATCATCCTGGCGCTTGCGACCGTCGGCATGCTCCTGATCGCCCTCGTGTCGATCGGCGGCTTCACTGTGCTGGCCCAACGCCGCATGCGCTCCCTCGGGATGCTTGAGTCCATGGGGGCGACCGACCGCAACGTGCGGCTCGTCCTGGAGTCCAACGGGTTCATCGTCGGGCTCGTCGGGGCCGTCGTGGGGTTTGCAGTGGGCTTGGTGGCGTGGTTGCTCTACCGGCCGACGAACGAGCAGGACGCACACCACCTGATCGGGATGTTCGCGCTGCCTTGGAACGTCATCGTGCCCGCCATGGTCCTCGCCGTGCTCGCGACCTTCTTCGCCGCCAGCTACCCAGCTCGAGCCATCACCCGCCTCCCCGTGGTCGGCGCGCTGGCGGGGCGGCCCGCGCCGCCGCGCCAGATCCACCGCTCGTTCGTGCCGGGCGTGGTGGCCCTCGCCATCGGGTTCGTCTTCTTCTCCATCTCGGGCGGGTCGCATCACGGCGGCGGGGTCATCTGGCTGATCCCCGGGCTGATCGCGCTGGTCGTCGGAATCATCCTGGTGTCGCCCTTCTTCCTGGTCCTGCTGGCCAAGATCGGGGGAAAGGCACCCATCGCGGTGCGCCTCCCGCTACGCGACATGGCCCGCTACCGCGCGCGCTCGGGCTCCGCGCTGTCGGCCATCAGCCTCGGCATCATGATCGCGATGATCGTCGTCGCCGTCGCAACCGCCCGCTACTCCAACGTCTTCGACTACGTCGGTCCGAACATGGCGTCGAACGCGATCAACGTGTACACCCCGCCGACCGGACCCACTTGTGAGTCGACGTCACCGTCAGCAGCACCCGTGTGCCAGCAGGCGCCGCCGGCGCCGAGCCCCGCGGCGCAGGAAGCATCGGTACAGGCGATCGCCTCCGCCGTCGGCGCAAAGGACGTCGTCGCGCTCGTGCAGCCAGCCGTCAACCTGCAGAACCCGAGTGGGGACGGTCGGCAGTTCAACGGCCCGATCTATGTGGCGACGCCGCAGCTTCTTCGGGCGTACGGCATCAACCCGTCGTCGATCCCGTCCAACGTGGACATCCTGAGCTCTCGGTCGGGACTCGCTGGCTCGGGCGTGCAAATGACCTACAGCTCCGGCGCCGGGAAGGGCGGCGGCCAGCCTCAACCGGCCAACCTGGGCGGCCCTGGTCCGGGCGGACCAGGCGGTAGCGGCAATTCGTGTTCGCCAGGCTCGTGCCTGGCGCACCCGGTAGTGCAGGAGGAGGGCCAGCTGCCCAACGGCACTTCGGCGCCGAACACGGTAATTACCGAGAGCGCGCTGCACCGGCTCGGCCTCACGAGCCAGAACAGCCTCGGCGGCTGGGTGCTCCTGTCCAACGATGCGATCACTCAGCCCCAGCTGACGAGCGCCAACTCGCTGGCGGCGTCGGGCGACCTGACGATCGAGTCGAAGAACGACGCACCCGCGGCCTCGGAGATCGTGAACTGGGCCACCATCTTCGGTATCGCACTCGCCCTGGGTGTGCTGGCCATGAGCGTGGGCCTGATCCGCAGCGAGACGGCGGGCGACCTGCGCACGCTCAGCGCCACCGGTGCAAGCTCGCGTACCCGTCGCGCCCTGACGGCGGTCACTGCCGGGGGGCTCGCCTTCCTCGGCGCTCTGCTCGGGTGCGTGGCAGCGTACGTGGGCCTCTTCGGCTGGTTCCGTGCGAATTCGCTCGAGGGCGGAGTGTCTGATCTGACCAACAACGTGCCGTGGAGCAACTTGTTCTTCATCTTGATCGCCATGCCCGCCGCGGCCGTCGTTATCGGATGGGTGCTCGCGGGACGCGAACCGCGGAGTATCGCAACCCGACCGATGGAATAGGAGCATGACCACCAAGAGCGAGGCCGGGCCCGTGTCGGTCGACACCCCCCAACGGTCACGGGCCCGGCCCAGGGTGGCCCGGTCGAGGGAGCGAGGGCACCAAATGGGGGCCCGTTTCCTCGTCCACCTGGTCCTGCTCGGGACGTTCGCCGCCTCGCTGGCCACCGTGACGGCGATGACGGAGGGATGGCCGCACCTGGTCATCGGGTCCGCCTTCGTCGGCCTGGTGGTCATCCACGGAGTGCAACGCCGTCACACGGTGGCGCGGTTGGTCGGGAACCTGGGGCGGCCGCTCACCTGGCTGCGGCGCCGAGGACGGCTGGCGTGGTCGGACCTGATCCTCGCCTTGCTGACCCTCAACGTCCTGGTCTCGGGGAGCTACGACCTCGCGAGGGGCAACCAGGTAATCCTCCAACCCCGTGACTGGGGCATCCCGTTCCGTGACATCGGCTGGCACGTCTCCGCCGCGCTGTTACTGACGGCCTACCTCGTGGTGCACGTGGCGCGCCGCTGGGGGCGCATTCGTCGTTCCGTGATCCGTTGAGCCTCCGACGGCCGGGTCAGGACTCCCGGGTCACACAGAAGCGCTCGGTGTAGAAGTCCGTCTGCCGGCGCAGGGCGCCGGAGTCGAGACCGAACGCAGCCAGGTCGTAGTCGACGGCGCCGAACTTGCCGCGCGGGTGGTCGGCGATGAACCGGTTCATCGCAGAGCGGGCGTCGTCGTCGAGGGGCTGACCGGCGAGGTCGTAGACCCGGGCGACCATGGCCAGGTCGTCGGCCATGAACGCGTCGAAGTGGACGTCGATGGTTTGCCCGGCCGGCAGGACGTCACGCTCCTCCGCGCAGCGTCGCAACATGAGTTCGAGGCGGTCGGCCCAGTAGCGCCCGATGCCCTCGACGTCCACCCGGTCGCGGGACAGGCGGGACGAGTAGGCGAGCATGGTGATCATCGAGGTGGTCACCGAAACCGGGTCGCGGTGGGTCACGGCGAAGGTGGCATCGGGGAAGGTGTCGTACAACGCGGGGAACTGCTCGAGGTGCTGGGGGGACTTGAGCACCCAGCGGGTGCCGCCGCGCAGCCACTGGAGCACCTGGAGGACGCGCCGCAGATAGGCGTAGCTCGGCCTCTGGTCCCGGGCGCGATAGGCGTCGCGCCACGTCGGCATGGGTGCGGTGGTCTCGAACAACATGGTCGAGAAGTCGATCGCCAAGAGCTGGATCTCCTCGTGCGCGTGGTCGACCGTCATCTCGTGCATGCGGTTGAAGTAGGGCATGGCGACATCGAGGAAGGACAGTGCCATGGCGGTCCGCTCCCGGCGTGGGTCGGGCTCGCCCGCCGCGGGCCGCTCGCGATCGGCGAGCACGGGCTCGAGGCTCTCCCAATAGGGAAGCGACCGAATGGCCGGGTCGGCCGAGATCAGGTTGTGCAGGTGGGTGGTGCCGGTGCGCGGCAGGCCGCAGATGATGATCGGTGTGGTGATTTCCTCTTCGAGGATCTCGGGATGACGGGCGATCATGTCCTCGACCAGGAGGCGGTTCTTCAACAGACCGAGGATCAGCGTGTGCTGTTGGAGGATGCCGGCGCTGTTGAAGCCGCCCTCGTCGGTCATGGCGCGGCAGAGCAGGTCAAGGCGCGGCGCGAAGTCCGCGGCTCCGAAGTCGTCCAACCCGGTCTCGTTCTTTGCGGCGGCCAGAAGCGCCGCGGGGTCGAGCGTGAGCTGTGACCCGGACTCACGCATGAAGTCGAGGACGGCGCGCGCTTCGTCGGAGAAGCGCGGTTCGGCCAGGTCGTCGATGCGGACCGGGGGCGGCCGGTCGCTCACAAGGACGCCACTGGGACCACCTCGACCTCGGGCTGCTGGGGTGTCTCGGCGGGGAGAAACCAACGGAACCAGATGCGGCCGCTTGTGTGGCCGGCCGTCGACACCCAGTTGGGATGGCGGGGTTGGTGCGCCGCCACGACGATGGTCCAGGAGCCGTCGGGCTCGTATACGACCTGCGTCCCGTTGATGGTGACGCGCTCGTAGTCGTAGTTGTAGGTGTGCAGCAGCCGGTTCCAAAGGCACATGTTCCAGAACACGCACTCGGGCGAACGGCCCCGGATCACGAGCGCCTGATCGGGGGCGAGCTCGAATGCGCCCATGGCGTAGGCGGCGTCGCCGGCTGCCCAGCCGAAGGTTGTGGTGGGCACCGGATACGGCGGGTCGATGGAGTTGGGGGTGGCGGGCGGGAGGGGCACGATGGCGGCCTGGTCGCGCACCCACGTCGTCATGGCGCGCAGGCGGCGGGCCAGGTCGGCGTCGTCCTGGGTGAAGACGGCGGGCGGGTCGTCGGCCACGATATGCCACGCAGCGCGTCGTTCATGGACTGGGTCCTCGAGGTAGTCGCGGGTTATGGCCGCCACCGCGTCCGGTTCGAGCCGGATGTGGGCCACGCCCGGCTCGTCCGGCTCGTCCGGCTCGTCGGGGGAGAGGACGATGTGGATGGTGCCGTCGGGCTGGCGACCGGCGTCACGACTGTTGACGGCACCGACGATCCGTTCGGAATAACGGCCGTCGTTGGGCCCGCCGTACACGGTGAGCGACATATAGACGGCATCGCCGGGCTCCCACGTGACGCGATAGGTCCGCGTCGGGTCGATCGGCGCGTAGCAGTAGAAGGCGTCCGCGTTGTCCCCGCCCCACTTCTTGTAGCGGCCGACGATGTCGACGAAGCGCGGGCGGGCAGTGTCGGCCCACAGCTGCACGTCGCCCGCCACCTGGAGGATCGAGAGGAGCCACTTGTGCGCCTCGAGGAGCGTCGTCTCGTCGTCGCGCAGCTGCTCGACCATGCGGGCGTGGGTCTCGGTCACTGCTCCGAGCAACTCGGTAAAGGCTTCTTCGGTCTCTGTTGTCATCCGTCCCCCGCTCGCGTCGGCCCGGTGTACCCGGACCGCGGAGAGCGTAGAGGTTTGGCCTGCGGCGGACGGGGGCCGTCAGAGGACGAACGGCACCAGCATCTTCGTCGAGCGTTTGTAAGCGGAGTAGGAATCGGGGAAGAGGCCGGCCATGTACCGCTCCTCCATGACCGCGCTGTAGACGAAGTAGCCCCCGAGCAGGATGACGGCGAGCAGCCAGTACCAGCTCACGGCTATGGCCGTACCGACCATGGCGAGGATGATCCCCGAGTAGATCGGGTGCCGGACCCTGCGGTAGGGGCCGGTGGTCACCAGTTCGGGGTCAACCTTCTCTGTCATCGGCATGCCCCAGTTCTGGCCGAGGTACCGACGCGCCCAGATGGCCAGCGCCAAGCCCGACAAGAACACGACGAGCCCGATCGCCTGGAGCCAGGGGTCCTGCGTGATCGTCTGCCCACCCTTGAAGGCCCGGGTGCGGATCAACAAGAGGGCGAGCAGGACGAAGACGACCCGTACCCCGACGAAACGGCCCCAACGGGTCCGACCGGCTTTGAATCCGGTGGACGCGGCGACCAACCAGTAGACCCAGAAGGCGACCCAAAGGACGAGGATGACGACCGCGACCGCGTGCACGGCCCTATCTTCCACCGCGCGCTCTGGGCGTCGGGGTCAGGCCGCGGCAGGTCCCGGCCCGCTCAGAGCCTTGTCAGTTGCTCAGGGCGGCCCGCAACGACTGGCGCAATGACTTGGTCGTGGCCAGCACCGCCGTGGGTTCGTAGCCGCAGTGGGCCATGCAGTTGGCACAGCGCTTGTCGCGTCCCCGGCCGTACTGCTCCCAGTCGGTCGTCTCGATCAGCTCCTTGTACGTCTCCGTGTAGCCGTCGGCCATGAGGTAACAGGGTCGTTGCCAGCCGAACACCGAGTAGCTCGGGATCCCCCAGGGCGTGCACTGGAAGTCCACCTTGCCCTCGAGGAAGTCGAGGAACAGGGGGCTGTGGTTGAGCCGCCAACGCTTCCGGCGCCCGTCCGAGAACGCCTCTTCGAAGAGGTTGGTCGAGCTCCTCGTGTTCAGGAAGTGCACCTGGTCCGGAGCCTTCTCGTAGGCGTAACCGGGCGAGATCATCATCTGGTCTACCTTCAGTTCGTCGTTGAGGAAGTCGAGCACCTCGCGGACCGTGTGCGGCGAGTCGGTTGTGAAGAACGTTGTGTTGGTGGTGACCCGGAATCCCTTGGCTTGCGCGGCTTTGATCGCCGCGACCGCTTTGTCGAAGGTGCCGGACCTGCTCACCGATTCGTCATGTCGTTCACGCAAGCCGTCGATGTGGACGACCCAGCTGAATCTCCGATGAGGCTTGAACCGATCGAGCCTGCGCTCGAGCAGTAGGGCGTTCGTGCAGAGGTAGACGTACCGGCCTCGGTCGAGCAGCTCGGCCGTCATCACGTCGATCTGGGGATGCAGCAGGGGCTCCCCGCCGGCGATGGAGACCATCGGGGCGCGGCACTCTTCGATGGCCGCCACGGCCTGCTCCACGCTGAGGCGCTTGCGCAGGATCTCGGTCGGGAACTGTATTTTCCCGCAGCCGTTGCATTCAAGGTTGCAGGCGAAGAGCGGTTCGAGCTCGACGATCAAGGGAAACTGCTTCCGGCCCGCCAGCTTTTGTCTCGCGAGGTAGGACCCGATCTTGAGGCTCTGACGCAATGGGATAGGCATTCAACGGACCTCCGAAGGTAGGGGGAAATTGACCTGCTCGGTGCGGAGCACCCGCTCCTCGACCGAGGACGGGTTGAGGGCATTGACCACACGAGCCACGACGGCCGGCGGGGTCGACGCTGCTGCGGTGACTCCCACCGTGTGGGCGTCCTCGAGCATCGGAGCAGCATCGAGGTGCGTCTCGTCTTCGACGAGCACGGCGGCACAACCGGCGCGGGACGACACCTCGACGAGGCGGGCGGCATTGGACGAGTTCTCGGAGCCGACGACGATGATGACGTCGCATTCGCCGGCCATGGCGACGACGGCCTCCTGTCGGTTCTGGGTGGCGTAACAGATATCGGCCGAGTGCGGTCCGACGAGAGAGGGGAAGCGCGCCGACAGCGCGTCGACGACGTCGGCGACATCTCGGGGGGAGAGAGTGGTCTGGGTGATGTAGGCGACCTTTCCGGGGTCTTCGACCTCCAACGAGGCGACGTCTTCCGGGCTCTCGACCAACGTCATGCCATCGACCTCGCCCATCGTCCCCTCGGTTTCGTCGTGTCCGCGTCGCCCGATCAACAGGACCTGATAGCCCTGTTTTGTGAAGCGATGCACCTCATGGTGGACCTTGGCAACGAGGGGACAGGTCGCATCCACGACCTGCATGCGTCGCGATCGTGCGACGTCGCGCACGGCCGGCGCCACCCCGTGCGCCGAGAACACCACGGTCGCTCCGTCAGGCACCTCATCGAGTTCGTGGACGAAGACTGCGCCGCGCTCCTCGAGGTCCGAGACCACGTGGCGGTTGTGGACGATCTGGCGCCTGACGTACACGGGGGCTCCGAAGCGGTCGATGGCACGCTCGACCGTCGCGATGGCCCGCTCCACGCCGGCACAGAACGACCGGGGCCCCGCGAGCAGCACGCGCGGGCCGTTTGCCCGATCTTCCGGGGCGGTAATCACGACGCCACGTACCGGCCGATGGCCATGATCGGCCACACCAGCCGGTAGAGGTGGTAGTTGATCGAGAAGTCCCAGGGAAAACCGGTGCCCGTAAACCATGGCTCGTCCCACGTTCCGTCGTCGGTCTGGTTCCGCACGAGCCAGTCGATCCCGCGGATCACCGCGTCTGTCTCACTGCGGCCGGCCGCCAGCAGGGCCAGGAGGGCCCAAGCCGTCTGGGATGCCGTCGACTCGCCGCGCCCCGCCCACTCGGGATCGACGTACGAACGGAGGTCTTCGCCCCAACCCCCGTCCTCGTTCTGGTGCTCCTCGAGCCAGCCGACGGCGCGCAGGATCCGCTGGTCGTCTTGGCTCACGCCCGCTGCCATCAACGCCGGCACGGCGGCCCCCGTCCCGTACACGTAGTTGACGCCCCAGCGCCCGAACCACGAGCCGTCGGCTTCTTGCTGCCCCCAGAGCCAGTGCACAGCGCGGGAGAGTGCGGCCGCATCCGTCGACTCGTCGGCGAGCATCTCGACGACGTGGGCGGTGACGTCGGCGGAAGGGGGGTCGGTGACTTCCCCGAAGTCGCAGAACGGCAGGGCGGCGACCAGATCGCTGTCGTTGTCGGCGTCGAAGGCGGCCCATCCCCCGTCGCGGCACTGCAGACCCAGGGTCCAGCGCACCGCGCGGTCGCAGGCATCGTCGGCCGCGGGTGTCGGCGCCGCGCGGCGGAGGGCCAGGACCACCTCGGCCGTGTCGTCGATATCGGGGTAGTTGTCGTTTTCGAATTCGAACGCCCATCCGCTGGGTGCCACGCCGGGGCGCCGCACCGACCAGTCGCCGCGCACCCGGATCTCCTCTTTCACTAGCCAGTCGCGGGCGTTGCAAAGGGCCGGGTCGTCGGGCCGCATGCCGGCATCGGCCAGCGCGACGACCGAGAGGGCGGTGTCCCATACGGGCGACTGACATGCCTCGAGTCGTCGCCCCATGTCGTCGTGGATGCTGAATTTCTCCAGTCCGTCGAAGGCGGCACGCAACACCGGGTGGTCCACCGGATAGCCAAGGAGATGGAGGGCGATGATGGAGTAGACGACCGGTGGCTGGATGCCTCCCCACAGGCCGTCCGCCTCCTGTCGCTGGAGGATCCAGCGCTCGGCCTTGCCGAGAGCCACCCGCCGTAGCGCGGTGCGGGGCCGGAACCACCCCGGCAAGCGCTCGTAACGGTGCAGGAGGCGGTCCAAACCTTCGAAGAGACCCGCGCGTGCGCAGGGAGCGTCGCTGCGCTTGTGGGCTGGGCGCGCGGAGCTCGTCGAGTCCGAAGGGCAACGCATGCTGAGGCCGGAAGGCCATGACCACGCTCAGTGCGACGATCGTCTGGCGGGCCCAGCATGCGAAGTCGTAGATGTTGAGAGGGACCTTTGGGCCAAGCAGCATGATCTCGGGCGGGAGCACCGGCAAGGTTTCCCAGTCCCACTGGCCGAGCATGGCCAGCCAGATCCGGGTAAAGACGCGCGTCCCGGCGATGCCGCCGTGCGCACGCACCCAGCCGGCGGCGGCCTCCATGTGTGTGGCGTCGGGGGCGTCTCCGGCAAGGCGCAACGCCACATACGCCTCGACCGTGGTCGAGAGGTCGGGAGGCCCGCCGAAGAAGGTCGCCCAGGTCCCGTCGGGCCGTTGGTTCTGCCGGATCCAACGTGCCGTCGCGGTGGCCAGATCGGGATCGAGCCTGCCCAGGAAGTGCCGCAGCATGAGATCTTCGGCATCCATCGTGACGTTGGTCTGGAGCTCGGCCTTCCACCAACCGCCCGGCGTCTGCAGGGCAAGCAGCCGCTGGCGTGCCGCGTCGAGGGCGTCGGTCGCCGTCCGCGTCGGGGCGGCGTCGGTGACGGCGGTCACGCCTCGCGCTCTACGACGAACACGGCAAGGTCGGCCAGTTCCCGGTGGGCGTCCGCGGCCAGCGGCACGCGCTCGAGCGCACCGAGGGCGGCATCCAGGTTCGACTTAGCTTCGGTGACGGTCCACTCCCGCGCGCCGATGGCTTCGATGAGGCGGGTGGCGCGGGCGACCTCGTCCGCCGAGAGTGATGGACGAGAATCCGCAGTCTCGGCCGGCCCGAGGATGATGGACCGCAGCTCGTCGGCCTCGGGACCGTCAGCACCGAGCGAGTACACGATCGGCATGGACTTCTTCCGCTGCCGCAGGTCGCTGCCCTGAGGCTTCCCCGTCCGGGCCGGGTCGCCCCAAATCCCGAGCAGGTCGTCGACGGCCTGGAACGCGAGGCCGAGCATCCGGCCGTAGTCGCGCAGCGCCGCGACCGCCTCGGTCGGCGCGTCGGCGAGGATCGCCCCGATGGAGGCGGCGCAGCCGAGCAATGCGCCCGTCTTGGAAGACGACATGGCGATGCATTGGTCGATGCTGATGTCGCGGCGGCGTTCGAATGCGATGTCCTCGGACTGGCCGGCGATCATCGTCGTGGTTGCCTCGGCCAGGGAAGCGGACGCTGCCGCTCCGATCTTGGACGGTGGGTCGAGAAGGACCTGGTGCGCCAGCACCTGCAGCGCCTCGCCGGCGATGATGGCGTGACTGACCCCGAAGAGTGTCCAGACCGTGGGCCTGTGATGGCGCTCGGTATCGAGGTCGATGACGTCATCGACGATGAGCGAATAGTTGTGGACGAGCTCGACGGCGACACCACCCGGGATGCCGACCTCGGCCGCGGCGCCGACCGCGCGGGTGCCCAACAAAGCCAGGGCCGGCCGAATGCCCTTTCCGCCTGGTGCGGCGACAGGGTGGCCCTCGGCGTCCGACCACCCGAGGTGATAGCGGGCGATCTGGCTCAGTTCGGGAGACAACGTCTCGACCGCCTTGGCAAGGACGGGGTCGATCGACCGCCGGCAGCGGGTGAGGATGTCGGGGACGGGTGTGGGCGTGGTCACGCCACCTCCTTTGTGACAGGGATCCTTTGCAATGCACCGAGCGCTGCCCTCGCCGCTTCTCGCCCGCTCCGTACCGCCCCTTCCATGGTCGCCGGCCACCCGGTATCGGTCCACGCGCCCGCCACGGCCAGACAAGGAATCGATGTCTGGGCGACGGGACGCAGGGAAGCGGTACCCGGAGCGGCTCGGAAGGTCGCGCGGCGTTCTTTGGTGACGAGCGAGTCCACAATCCGTGCTTCATCGGTCGAGGGGAGCAGCCGCGCCAGTGCGGCGCTGATGCGACGCGTCAGCTCGCCGGGCCGTTCGGCGAACAGGTCGTCCGACGCGGAAATGGACACGGCGAGGTACTGGCCCGTGGTGAGACCCGCCGACTCGGTCCGGTCGAACACCCACTGAATCGGTGAGTGCACCGCGGCCATCAGAGGCCACTTCGTGACCGGACGGTCGTAGAACAGGTGGACGTCGACGATCGACGAATCGCCTAGTTCGGCGAGACGGGACTGGTGGGCGACCGCACCCGGCGGGAGCACGCATGCTGCCTCTTCATGCGGGAGGGCGACGATCGCGGCGTCGGCGCGCGCGCCGTCGATCGAGAACCCGCCGATCGGGTCGGGCCTGACCGATTGGACCCGAGCCCCGAGACGCACGGCGACACCTGCTTCGGCCAGCGCAACCGACGCCCGCTCACCGTGCAACGAACCGAGCGGAACCCGGCTCCAGCCGATGTCGGCCGCGGCGGCTTCCTCGAGAAGGCCGGTTTTGAACACCATGGCAGCGAGCGCCAGCGACGCCTCGGCCGCCGGCAGGTTCAGGGTGGGGACCGTGATGAGGTCCCACACGGTTGCCACCGCCGCCTCGGATTGCCCGTGCTCACGCAACCAGTCGCCAAAGGTGACGTCGTCCAAGGTCGGATCGTCCAGGCTCAGACGGCGAAGGGCGGTGAGGCCTCGGCCCAATTGCAACCGTCGCGCCAGCGGCAGGTGTGGGTAGCGCAACAGCGAACCCGCCAGCTGCAGCGGCGCGGGCAGCCCCGACCGGCGGAGACGACCAAGCGTCGGTGGCGACCCGCGGGTGGCCGGCGCCAGCACCGGGATATCGAGCCGTTCCTGCAACGTGACGTCGCGACGGGAGCCGATGCGATCGAGGAAGGACAGGTACTCGCGACAGCAGCGGAGGAAGACGTGTTGGCCGTTATCGACGTGCAGCCCGTTGTGTTCGAAGGACCAGGTCAACCCTCCGAGCCGCTGACGCCTTTCCACCAGCGTCACCCGGGCGCCGGCATCGGCGCAATCCAGGGCAGCGGCCAGGCCAGCCAAGCCGCCACCGACGACGGCGACATGCGGGCGGCCGTTCACGATTCGCCCCACGCCAAGGCGCGTACGGCGACGCCCGCCTTCTGCCAGGCCGCGAGCGAGAGCCTGCCGCGGAGCACCGCGGCGGGGTCGCGCTGGATCGCCGTCAGCAGCCGGCGATAGATGCCGGCCATGGCGGCCGTGCAGGCGCGCGACCGCCAGTCCAGCATCGGCAACAGCCGCAGGCCCCGCTCGTACCACTCCTCGACGCGGACGGACTCGAACGCGATCAGGGCAACGAGCCGGTCGGAGGGTCCGCTCAGGTCGGCTGGAACCCCGAAACGTTCACGGTCCGCCGCCGGCAAGTAGACGCGACCCATCTGCTGGTGGTCCTCCACGATGTCGCGGAGGATGTTGGTGACCTGCAACGCCACACCGAGGTCGTCGGCCAGCGGGGCCGCACGCTCGGGGTCGGCACAGCCGTAGACGGCGAGGCTCAGGCGGCCGATGGTGCCGGCAACGCGCCGGCAGTAGGCGACGAGATCGTCGAAGGTCTCGTAGCTCGTCCCTTGCACGTCCAGCTCGCAGCCGTCGATGAGTTCGTCGAGTGCGGCAAGGGGAATCGGGTAGTTCCGGCAGACGTCCGCCACCGCGACCAGGACAGCGTCCGCGCCGTCGACGGAATCCCGGAGTGAAGCGACTTCCTTCCGAACCCGTGCCAGGCCTGCGAGCTTCTCCGGATCCGGCATGTTGCCGTCGCCGATGTCGTCAATGCGGCGGGCCAGGGCGTAAAGGGCGCACATGGCGCGGCGTTTCCCCTCAGGGAGCAGCTTGATGCCGTAGTTGAAGTTGCGCGCCTCGGTGCGCGTGATGTGCTCGCAGGCACGATAGGCCGCCTCGACGCCGACGGGGCTCATGCGACCATCTCGCCGGGCTGCGCACGATGTGCGGCAATGACGACGTTCATCGCGCGAGTCACGGTCCGGAGACGCGATCGATGTGGTGTGCCAGCCAGTACGTCGAATCCGTGCTGAGCGATTCCGTCGAGTGCGGCGTGGCCACCGGCCCAAAAGCCCGCAACCGCCCAGCGCGCCGAGCCGTTCAGTGCGCCGATCAGGGGTTGCCCGCGGTCGAGGTAGCCACGCGCCCTGGCCACCTCGAAGACCGACAGGGCGCGCAGAGCGCGGCTGGCCGGCGGCCCGGCGGATAGCGACGCCGGCTCGACGCCGAAACGGGCCATGTCTTCGCCAGGGAGATAGACGCGACCCGCAGCCGCATCCTCGGCGACGTCCTGCCAGTGTTCGGCCAGCTGCAGGCCCGTGCAGATGGAGTCGGACCAGGCGAACAGAGCCTCACCAGAGGCCTGGAAGGCGGCAAGGACGAGTCGCCCGACAGGGTTGGCGGAGAGGGCGCAGTAGGCGAGGAGGTCGTCGAACGTCTCGTAGGAGCAGACGGCCTGGTCCTGTCGGTTGGCGGCGATGAGGTCGAACAGCAGACTGGGGTCGGCATGGAGTTCCGAGACCGAGCGGGCAGCCGTCGCCACGACGGGTAAGGCGCCCATCAGGTCAGGGTCGTGCAGCGCCGCACGCGTCTGGTTCTCCACTTCGTCCAGAGCGGCAAGGCGGTCTCCCTCGTAGGCATCGCCGATCTCGTCGACGAAGCGGGCGAAGGCGTAGAAGCCCAGGAGGTGGTGTCGCACGGACGGGGGCAGGACGCGCGAGGCGACGGTAAAGTTCTCGCCGCGGGCCCGGTCCGCGAGTGCAACCTGTGTGCAAGTGAGTGACCGCAGAGTCACAACTTGTACGCGAAGTCGCGCTCGCTGTCAAGCGAGAAACCGCGAGGTTCAGTGCCTGGGACCCCCAAGAGGAGGTCCGGGTTCAGACTTCGGGGATGGCGCCGGCGGGCATGTCGTCGGGCGGCCAGTCCGGCCCGACCGACCATTCCAGGACCGTGGCGAACGCGCTCTCGATGAGCCTCAAGCCGGCGTCGATCGCGTCTTCCACCGGCGCCTTTGGACCCGTGAAAGGGCGTCCAGCCGTCTCGGCCAGCGTCCTCAGAACCTTGCGGGCGAGGTCGGCACTTGGTTCGTGGCCCTTCGCCGCACGCGCACCGAGCTCGAGCAACATGGGCAGCACGTCGGCGACGAGGTAACCGAACATCAGCGTCGCCTTTTCCTGCTTGCCCCGGACTCCTGCGGGCCCTCCGAGCGCGTCCACTGCGGCCTGGAAACGCTCGTCGGTGTTCTCGAGGAGCGTTTCGATGGCTGCCGTGAGCAGGTCTTCCTTCGAATCGAAGTACCTATAGACGTTGCCCTTTGCCATATGGGCCGCATCCGCGATGTCGCTGACGGTCACCTCGCTGTAGCTGCGTGTCTTGAACGCCTCGATGGCGACGGCGACGATGCGCTTTCGCTGCTCGGGTTCCAGGGAAGCCGTGCGCGAACGGATCGCCAGCAGTGCCTCGAGATGGCTCTCGTCGTATGCGAACCGGTTTTGCGCCACGCGCGTCGGCGGGGGAATGAGCCCGCGTCGCCGGTAGTTGTGGATGGTGCTCGCAGGGACCCCACTGCGAGTCACCAGCTCCGCCAGCGTCAACCTGTCCACCACAAGCCTCCCGAAACCTTGGATGGCACCGTGCTTCTGCTTGCAAATCTACGCCTCGGTGGGTGGGACGACCGACGGACCGGCTGTCACGACGTCACAGCGTGCCTGTCGGCCTCAGATTGAGAGGCCACGCGAGGCGTAGACGATCAATTCGACGAATGCTGGACCTGTCGCTGGCTCCAGGCGAAGCCGGACAGAGCCGACCACTCCTCTGAGGTGGCCTCCTGCCACACCCAGAACGACGCGCCGACCGCACCAGCCTGCCGGCTGTCACTCAAGAACTCGGAGATCTCCGAGCCGCTCGGCGACACCGTCCGGCCGCCGGTGTCGGCGAAGTTGAAGGCCTCGCCGATGACGTGCACCGGCCGGAGGGTCTGCAGGCGGGCGATGTCCTGTGTTGCGTCGCCGCCCGGATCGGTGCATTCCCAGTAGATCATCGGGGCGAACGCGTCGACGTAGGGGGCCATCGCCTGGTACGGGTATCCGCCGTCCCAGTTCGCGTCGCTCGGCGGATAGACCGTCGCCACGATGAGCCGGCTGCCTGCTGTCTGCCGCACGAGCCCGAGATACACGGCGGCGCGCTGGGCGCTCATCATCACCCCTTCGGTCGACTCCTCGAGGTCCGCGCTGTAGCCGTCGACCTGTTCACCGTCGGCGGCGTGCCAGTCGAGGATCTGCGTGGTCCACTGGGCATCGCCGACGGGGTCCCAGAGATACGGGAAACCCCACGCGATCACGTCGATCCCGTGGGCATGGGCCACAGGCACGAGTGCGTCGAGCTCCTGAGCTCCGTAGAAGCCATTCTGAGAGTCACCCACGCGGACCCACATCTGGTGCAGCCCGGCGGCGACGGCCTGCTGCACGATCGCGTCGGCGTTGCCTCCGTCGGTGCTGTCCCACTCCCAGATCCACATGCCCTTCCCTGCGAGGGCCGCGAGGTGTGAGGTCCACCGGGCGGGCGACGTCACCGACGGCAACGAGGTCACGAGGGTGGCCGGGTGCCACGGCGGCGGAGAGGGGGGCAGGGGCGCGTGCGGGGGCACGGGGCAACCGGCAAGCGCGGCCGGGGCGGAGGTGGTCGACGTTGTCGTGGAGGTCGGGAGCCGCGCGGGTGGACGCGCCGGCTCGCCTGTCGGTCGCGCCGTCGGCGCTGGTGACGTCCGGTGTGAAGATGTCGAACCGGCCACGCGACTCGAGTCCTTCGGGGCGGGCGGCGGGGAACCCGACGTTGCGGCGAACGTGGCGACGGACGCGAGGACGGCGAGGAGCACAATGGTTGCGGCCGGCCACCAACGCTTCAGCCCGCGGGATAAGGGCACGTCCCATTCTCGCGAGCCACTCGTGCGCCCGCAGGGCACCCGGGAGCGAAGACGTCACGGCAGGCCATGATCAACCAACTGAGAGAATCGAATGCCTGCGCGAGGCAACGGGCGGACCCTTCTACCCCCGTTAGGGTGACGGAATGCCTGCTGTGGTTGTCAATCACCTTCATTTCCGGGAACCGCCGGACCCAGATCTGTTCGCTCGTGCCGAACAGGAGGTGGCGCCACAAGCCCGCGCCATCGAAGGATTTCGCGAGTTCCACATCGTTGAGGCGGCGCCGGACCACTTCATTCTGATCATCACTGGCGACAGCCCAGCTGTCCTCGACAGAGTGGCGACCGAGGTCGGCTCGTCTTGGATGACGGCCAACGTCGCGCCGCTTCTCGCGTCTCCACCCGAGCGGCACCTCGGACCCGTCGTCGCAACTTCCGAATCATAAAGAAGCCGGCTGGGGCAAAATCTGCGCCAACGCGCAAGGGTTACGAAGAACACCCCGCCCACACGGATCTGCGCGACGAGTGTCTCGCCGTATGGATCGGAGATGCCTCCGGGTCGGCGCTGGTCTTCGATTTCCGCAAGCCGTGACGGTTGGTGGCAAGTACAGCGTCGCCAACGTTTAGAGCGCTTTCGTAGCCGACTCCCGGAGGTCGATGATCTCGTCGAGGAATGCCTCGGGATCCTCAGCCCTGCGGCGAAGGATCCCGAAGACTTCTTCGTGCGTGGGAACCATGAATTGTCCGGTCTTCACGGCGTCGACGACCTGGGCCGCGACGACCGCCGGGTCGAGGATTTCGAGGGGCGGGCCCCAGAGGTTCGCGACCTCCCCATGGATCGTCACCTGCTCGGCGATGTTGGTTGCTACTGGTCCCGGGCACAGGCACGTCACACCCACGCCCTTCGGGCGGGCGTACGCCGCCAGCGCTTCGGAGACGGCGATGACCCCCGCCTTGGCTGCGACGTACGGGAGCCGTTCGGCGCCGTAGCCCCACAATCCCGCGGTGGAAGCGGTGTTCACCAGATGGCCGCTTCCCCGCTCCAACATGGTCGGGAGGAACTCTCGCACGGCCCGGACCACGGACAGCAGGTCGACATCCAGCACGCGCTGCCAGGCGTCGATCGGGATGTCGGCCGGATCCCCGAGCACGAGCACGCCGACGTTGCTCATCACGAGGTCAACCGCGCCGAAGCTCTCGCTCGCTGCTCTGTGAAGAACGGCGACGTCCTCGTCACTCGTGACGTCGCAGCGCACGGCGAGTGCTTCTCCACCCGCCGCCCGGACCTCCTCCACGGCTTCGGCCAATCGTTCGTCGTTGATGTCCGCGAACACGACCCGCATCCCGTGCGCAGCGAACGCTGTTGCTGCAGCTCGGCCGATACCGCTCGCTGCACCTGTGACGACGGCAACGCGCCCATCCAGGTCGGCGATCACGATGTTCCCTCCTGACGCAACACGGTGAGGCTCTTCTCCGCCAGCTTGAGGATCGAGTCAGGAAGGTCAACGCTCTGACTCCGAGCGACATCGCTGATGAGGCGGAAGTCCTTCTGCAGAAGGGGTCCTGCGACCTGGGCGAGGCCCGAGAGCCCGAGCGCGGACCCCGAGACGATCGAGGCAGCCTTGCTCCCGCCACTCCCTCGTTCCAAGACCCGGGCCATCGCAGCCGGATCCAATCCCAATCGCTCGACAAAGGCGAAGGTGTCGAGGGCCAGGGCGATCTGCGCCGTGAATGCGAGATTGTTGACCAGTTTGGCTGTCTGCCCTGCGCCGACCGGGCCGAGCTGGAGAATGGGATCTCCGAAGGTCTCCAAAACGGGGCGGACTCGTTCGACGACTTCTTCGTCGCCTCCCACCATCACCAGAAGACTTCCCTGTGACGCTGCTGGACCACCGCCGCTCACCGGGGCGTCGATCAGTTGCGCCCCCTTTTCGATCGCGGCCTGAGAGAGCCGCACGCAGGTCTGGGGATGCACCGTCGAGTGGATCACCAGGGTCCCGCCTGGTGCAAGGCCGGCGAGCACCCCGTCCGGGCCGAGGACGACCTGGTCCACATCGTCGTCGCCTGTGACGCAGATGCCGACGATCTCGGATCGTTGGGCGAGCACAGCTGGACTGCTCGCGGTCGTTGCGGGAGTGTCCGCGAAGGGGTGGAGAGTCTCCGGGCGTCGGGCCCAAAGCGTCAGTGGAAATCCGGCGTCCGCGATCCGGCGAGCTATCGGGCCTCCCTGGCTGCCGAGTCCAATGAAGCCAACCGATGGCGATCTCGTCATCACAGGATGAAGGGCCAGCCCGGAGCCTTGTCCGGGAGGTTGCCGATCGATCGCAACGCGGCCGTGGACACCGGTGCTGCCAAGAAGCCGGCCCACGCGTCGAGCAGATCCGTTACGTGGATGGAGAAGGGGAGGACGTCGAGGCCGTTCGCCTTCGCTCGTTCCCGGAAGCTTGCGGCGTGAACGCTGAGGAGGACGACCTGGAGAATCCGATGCGCGCGCAACGGCTCGGGAACGCCTGCCATGAGCGCACCGACCTCACGTCGGAACTCCTCGGTCCTCGACCAGAATCGGTCGGGCAGCTGTTCGAAGAGCGTCGACTTTTGCTCGACGGACGCGATGAAGCTCATGTAATGGCTGCCGTCCATCTCGCCCTGCTCGAGAAGAGGCAACACGTAACACTCGACCCACGAGCGAAGATCGTTCGGCCGCATCTGCGCGACCAGGAGCTCACGGCGTTCGTCGATGTAGCTGAGGCGGTGCTCGAAGATGGCGACGACGAGCTGTTCCTTGGAGCCGAAGTGGTACTGGACCGCCGAGTTGTTGCTGCTGCCGGCCGCCACGCCGATCTCGCGCAAGGAGACTCCGTCATACCCACGCTCTGCGAAGAGTCGTTCGGCAGCCAGAACGATCTGCTCCTTGGTCGAGCGGGGGATCGTCGCCGACGTCATGGCCGGACCGTCTGCCAGTAGGGCACCCCCTTTACTCTATGAGACAGCCGACTTAGTGTAAAGACGCATGTCTTAGAGCGAGAAAGGGATGGTCTGGTGGACGAATGGATTGACCGAGACGCCCGTCAAGCCGCAGCGCGATCGGAATACGAGCACATCATGACCACGCCCAGCCCGGAGCCCATCTCGGCCTACATCGACGCAGGCGTGATCGGCTATGTGTTCGGCGAGATGTGGCGCCGGGGCGTCCTGACGCCGCGTGACCGCCGTTGGATCACCCTCTCGTGTCTGGGGGCCGTCGACGCGGCGTTTCCGATCGAGACACACGTCTATGCCGCCCTGAACAGCGGGGACGTCTCGCGCGAAGAATTCGACGAGTTCGTTCTGTTCTTCGCCACGCAATTGGGCTGGCCCAAGGCGGCGGTCCTCACGACATTCGGGATGACGTCAGCGATGAAGATCGCCGAGGAGCGAAAAGAGGAACTCCTATCCCTCGACTTCGTTCCCTGGACCGATCCGGTGTCCCCCGAGGAGCGACACGAGCGGGGCGACGCCGCCTACAAGCAACTCCACGGCGTCGGACCAGCGCCGGCCATCACAGCCTTTCGTCGCGAGGCGTATCTCGACTACCTCTACGGAGAAATCTGGACCCGTGACGCCTTTCTGACGCGACGCGACCGTCGAATCGTCAGCATCTGTTGCAGTGCCGCCGCGGGCGTCGTTACGGAGATCAAGGATCAACTCACCGCAGCTCTGGTCAACGACGAACTGACGTACGAGGAGCTACAAGAACTGGTGGTCCACTTCGCGGTGTATGTCGGGTGGATACTCGGGCGGCAGCTCGATGACAATCTGATCGAGGTTGCCACTCAACTGGGCTTGCTCTGACCGTCGTCGCCCGTCACCTCACCCGAAGCTCTGATTCCCACCACCGAATCACGTAGGTCCGAAATCCTCTCAGGCACGGCGGCTCCATTCAGAAGTTCTGTTCGGATCCTAAGTTCAGATGGGTTTCTAGCCAGCTATCGAGAACGCCACCATGGGCACCTTCTCCATCATCTCGATGCGTCCTTCAACCGTGCCGTCGTAAGAGACGCCCATGATCCGCTGCAGCCGTGTCGCCGTCCTCGGGTGCTCGTGTTCGTAGTCGCCCATCACTCCGGCCGCCTCGCGTGCCTCGAGAAAGCGGACCGACGCCCAACGTCTTCTCGATCCGACCCAGACGGCAAGCAGGCCACCCTGGCGCAGGTTGCGATACCAGTCGGAGCCGGGTCCGGTGCCCGAGGCGCAGATCCACTCGCCCGAGCGCCGACCGGCGACCTCGACGACCGTGCGGTAGTGACAACCAGAGTGACGGCCCCGGTGCTCGATCATCAGGAAGCGACGCCCGAAGAGGAACCCGAGCCGGGCCCGGTACAGATAGGCGGGGACGCGCAGCGCCCATTTGAGCCATCCGGAGGGTTTGTGAGACAGGTCGATCAGGGGCAACGTTCAAGTGCTCCTACAAAACGCCGGTCGTCAGGTCGTCTGGGCGCAGCAGCGAGAGGCGATCTCCGGGCTCGAGCACGAAGTCACCCGTGGGTGCGAGGACCTGCCCGTCTCGTGCGATGGACGTCACAAGGGCTCCTTCGGGCAGAGCGGCCGTCCGCAGCGCCTTGCCGGCCAGTTCGGATTGCTCGCTGATCAAGAGCTGGAGGGTGCCGGGAGATGCGCCCAGCGCGCCCACCCGCTCGGCCGAAGCCAACAGCTCGCGTCGGTACGCCTGGATCAGGTCCGAGATGGACAGCGTGGCCGTGACGCGGCGATCGTCGTCCAGCACGGGTACCCACGACGCCTGCGCGGAGGTGATCGACTCGAGGGCCACATCGAGATGGCTGTCGAGCGCCACCGCCGGGGCGCCGGCGTCGGCCACACTCCCGACGGATTCTTCGGTCTTCGGCGCGGCCGCAAGCTCGGCCGCGCTGACGCTCCCCTCGAAGCGACCGGCCGCGTCGACCACCGGAGCTCCGGGGACGTCGGCTTGAGCGCACTGCGCCCGAGCCACGCGGATCGCCGTGGCGGTATTCAAGATGAGCCGCGGTTCCGCCATCGCCTTCGACGTCTCGATGCTGGCCAGCAACGGCAGTCCTGCCATGATGCGCCGGGCTTCAGTGTCGGCCCGGCTACGGATCTGGCTGCGATAGATCGTGTCGTCGAAGTGGTGCACGATCAGCCAGGCGAGGCCCACGCCGACGAGGGCAGGCGTGAGGATCGAAAGGCTGCCGGTCATCTCGGCCACCATGATCATGACGGCGAGTGGTGCGCGGGCAATGCTGCCGAAGCAGCACATCATGCCGACGATGACGTAGGGCGAGGGGTCGTGGCCCATCGACGGCGCGACCGGCTCGAAGAGCCGCCAGACGGCCGCACCCATGAAGGCGCCGATGACCATTCCCGGCCCGAAGATGCCGCCTGACCCCCCGGTGCCGATGGAGAGCCCGGTGGCGACGATGCGAGCGAAAGGCACGAGCAGGACGATCCACAACGGGATGGTAAGGAGTTCAGGTCCGAGCGCCTTTTGGATCCAGCCGTAACCCGTGCCAAGTACCTCGGGGATCACGATGCCGATCGCGCCGACCATCAGGCCCCCGATGGCGGGCTTCACCCACCTGGGGAGGCGCGGGACGGCCGCCGAGATCTGCGCGATGCCATAGAAGCCCTTGGCGTAGAGCAATCCGATTAGGCCGCCGAGGACACCGATCAGCGCGAACCAGCCGAGCAGGGCTGGATCGTCGAAGTGATACGCGCCGACGTAGCCGAACAGGGGCCCGAACCCCTCGACCGTGGCGAAGATGGCGTAGCTGACCGACGACGCGATGAAGCAGGGCAACAGGGCGCTCGGGTCGAAGTCGTCGCGATAGAGGATCTCGGCCGCGAGCACGGCGCCCCCGAGCGGAGCGCCGAAGATCGCGCCGATGCCCGAGCCGATGCCGGTGGCCACCGCGATGCGCCCGTCAGCCGGGTCCAGATCGAGCACTCTGGTCAGCAAAGAGCCGAACCCGGCACTGATCTGTCCGGTCGGGCCTTCCCGACCACCCGAACCGCCCGAGCCGATCGTCAGGGCCGAGGCGACGATCTTGACCAACACGGCGCGGAAGCGCACGCCCTTGGGGTTGTGGTGGACCGCAGCAATGGCGGCGTCGGTGCCGTGCCCCTCGGCTTCGGGAGCGAAGCGGTAGACCAACACGGCGCCGAGGAGCGCACCCGCTCCTGCGACCAAAGGGAGCGCCCATGGGCGAGCCGCGTGCACGACGCCGGCGGCACCACCTTCGTTCTTGGGGGTCGGGACAGGAGACCCTGCGAGCACGTCCAAGAAGAAATGTGTGCACAGGCGCAGCGCCTCGTAGAGCGCGATCGCCCCGGTACCCGCGATCGCCCCGATCGCAATGCCGAGGACGATCCAGCGCTGCAGGTACGACGACGAGCGCACCCAGCGCCCGAGCGCCGCCGCGCTCCCGCGGGCGCGAACCGAGCGGCTCGGATGGGGAGTTGACGGCTCTTCGTTCACCGGCGTGGGCTCACAGGTCCCACCCCGTGGTCCAGTCCTGCTCGGGCACCTCGCCTGCCGTCTCGCTCAGATGGTGCAGTGCATCGACCACCTCGCCGCGTGAGGCGAGGGGGATGGCCGCGACCAACTGCTCGATCTCTGCCCGGCGACGTGCCGTCACCGTGTCGACGAGTCGGCGGCCCGCCGGCGACAGCGCGATGCGCACCTGGCGACGGTCCCGGCGATCGGCTCGGCGGGTGACGAGACCCTTTCGCACGAGCCGCTCGCACATCCTCGAGGCCGTCGGTGACGTCACGCCAACTTCGTCTGCGAGGGTGGCCATGCCCTGGGGACCGCGGGACGCCAAGACGACGAGGGAACGGTACTGGGTGAGGGTCACTTCCTCTCCCACCTCAGCAAGCGAGCGCGCCGCGATGGCAACCAGGACGCGGCTGGCGCTGAGGACAGCATCCACGACCTGGTCGTTTGGCGGCGCCTCCAGGATTTGATGCATAGTGCATCTATTGTGCAGCGTATCTACCTGA
>CAVZQP010000003.1:0-362861 GCA_963777485.1 uncultured Acidimicrobiaceae bacterium
ATGGAGAACCATCCGTGCGGGCCAATCCAACCATGAGCGCAACCCACGCCTTGCCGGGAGACAGCCCGTAAGAACCAACCGCTCCGAGGTCATGGAGAACACGGTGGCCCCGAGGTCCTTGGTCCAGTCCGCCCGAGGTGCGCGCACGAGACGCAACGACCACAGCAACCCCGTCGCCGATCGCACGTTCAATCGCCGGGAGGAGTGTCTGGGGCACGTTCAGGACGCCGAATCCTTCGATCACCACTCCCCGGGCACCTTCTAGGAGCACGGCCTCGAGTCCGGACCCCGACATTCCGGGATAGGCCTTTACCAGGGCCACTCGGGTCTCAACGTCGTTCCCACTGGGCCAACGGGGGCCCGGCTCGGCCGCGAGTTCGATCTCATGCTCGCCGATTCGACCGATCGCACCGCTTGGTGAGACAAAGGGTTGGAGGCCCAACGTGGTTGTCTTTGAGACCGATCGGGCGGCATGGATCTCCCCGCCGAAGGTGACCAGCACACCCAAGCCCCGAGCCGCGGGACACGCGGCCAGCCGAACGGCGTCCGAGAGGTTGCCTGGACCATCGGGGCTGCTAT
Source organism: uncultured Acidimicrobiaceae bacterium (assembly GCA_963777485.1). Classification (GTDB taxonomy): domain Bacteria; phylum Actinomycetota; class Acidimicrobiia; order Acidimicrobiales; family RAAP-2; genus Bog-473. The sequence goes on from CAVZQP010000003.1 coordinate 580, forward strand.
CGGAGGCAAATCGCATCGCACCGGTGAAGACGACTCCGCCGAGGTCCGAGTCATCTCCCACGAGCAAATCGGTGAGGAAGGCGGTCTCTTCCAAGGTGTCGGTGCCGTGAGTGACAACGACTCCTTCAACCCCGGCCCGAAGACTTCTGCGCACCTCATGGGCGATGCCGAGCATGTCCGAGGCCTGCAGGGCAGAGCTGGCTACTCGTTCGAGGTCAACCGCCTCCGTTGACGACAGCCCGCTGGGCAACGCCTGGCAAAGATCTGCGACCGCCAGGTAGCTGATGGCATCACCTTCGATGGAGGCGGCAATCGTCCCCCCGGTGCCTAGGACCCGGACGGTCACGTCGACATCCTCGTCTCGCTGGGTACTAAGCACAAGGACAGTTGCTTTTCGTCCATTGCCTGGTGTCTCAATTCGCCGGTTATACCGGTGATCCGCCTGCCCCAGTTCGCCGGGTAGATGAGACGGGATCCCTCGAAGTGCGGGGCGGCGAGTGCCATCGGGGACCTCAGCCGGACACGGCGGATCCCGTCGACCATGTTGCTCGGAGGACGCTGCCAGAGTTGGATTGAGGGACATGGAATTCTCCACCATCGACGTGAGCGTCAGCAATGCTCGAGGGGCCATCACCCTGAACCGCCCCGAGAAGCTCAACCCGCTTAGCACGATCACGCTCATGGAACTGGTCGAGGCGGCCCGGTTCTTCGACTCGAGACACGAGGTGAAGGTCGTCATCGTGAGCGGCCGGGGGCGGGCGTTCTGCGCCGGAGCGGATTTGGCTGCGTTCTCCCCCGACGAAGGCTCTTCCCCCTCTGCCAGTGTTCTTCGTGATGCGGCTGATGCCGGACGCCTCATGGCAGAGGCAATCGAGTCAATGCGAGCCGTCACGGTGGCGAGACTGCACGGCAATTGTGTGGGCGGGGGGGTTGTCCTCGCCGCCGCCTGTGATCTGCGAGTCGCCGCTGACGACACCGTCTTTTCGATTCCTGAGCTCGACCTTGGGATCCCTCTCGCCTGGGGTGGGGTTCCCCGTCTTGTCCGCGAAATTGGCCCGGCCTTGACCAAAGAACTGGTGATGACCTGCCGGCCGTTCAGCGCAGCCGAGGCTCATGCCGCAGGATTTCTCAATCGGGTCGTGCCACCGGCCGAACTCGACGCATCGGTCGACGCCCTCGTCACTCAGCTCGAGAGCAAGTCGCTCCAAACGCTTTCCGCGACGAAGCGGCATGTAGACGCCGTCAGTGAAGGCATGGTCAGCACGGCGCGCGCCTGGAACGACGCCGACTCTTTGGTAACGGCGCTTCGTGATCCTGAGTCAAGGGCGGTGGCGGCGGCCTATCTGAATCGATTCACAGGAAGATGATTGATCGGCCTACGAGCTGTTCGAGGTGCCGCACTTCGCCGGGACCGAGTTACCTCGGCGGCGAGTCCATGAACGCCAAACCTCGAAACAGTCCCGACATGTGGTCCAGGTCGTGCCAGAGGGAGACCGCGTTGCCCGCCTCTGTCGTCAGACTCATTACTTCGTTCACATCCTCCCGGAACTCGCCGACAACAATCTCTGGTGCGGAGGCAAGCGAATACGCAGCCTCCAAGTCCACCTTCCAATAGTCGGCGGGAAATGTGTCATCGATGGCAATCTGGGATCCGAACCGTTCCTGCAGCTGGTCGAGCAGCAGATTGCATGAACGCCTGAGATCATCGATTGCCAGGACCTGTGTCATCCGTACAGCTTGTCCGTTCCCAAACGTCGCAGGTGCCCCAGTTCGCCTGGTGGGTGAGATGGCCGAACCGGGGCCATCGCACCGTTAACCCGCGATTCGGTCAGACGAAGTACTGCAACTCGTAGGCCCCCGCAAGATCACAGAGGGCCTTCTTGCCGTCTCCTCTGAACGAGGAACCATGCATGAGGCCGAGCGCCGCCGGTGACAGATCCCCAAGTGTCCTCATGACGACAGCCGTTTCAGGTGTCAGTGAGCTGTAGCGAAAGAGTCCCTCCGCTTCCATCGCTGGCGCGACGATGTCATCGTCCGTGATGGGTGGACCATCGCCAAGTCGTGTAAAGAGATCGCCGCACAAGAGCGTCCTTGTCGTCTCCTCATAAAGGACTCTTGCCTCCCATCCGTGGGGGACATGCGGAGTATCGATGTGGCGAAGCCGCTTAGCCCCGATCTCCATGACTTCGCCGTTCGCCAACGCTCTCGGCGGTCGATCAGCCATCTCAGCGATAGAAACCATGCACCCCAAGGCTCCGTGTGCGACCTGGGCATTCGGCGCCACAGTCAAGAACTCGTTCATTGATCCGCATTCGTCAGACTCCACGTGTCCGAAGGTGATCCACCGCAGGCTGCTCACGGGTAGGACCTTCTCAATCGCTCCACAGATGGAAGGGAACATGGAGCGGTGCCCGGTGTGGAAGAGCAAGGGCTCGTCATCGTCAATCAAGAATTGATTGAACGTGAACCCTGTCGGACCGATCTCGGAGACAAATGTGGACACCCGGTAGATGCCGGGGGCGATCTCATCCACTGTTGAAGTCATTGACGTACTCCTTGTTCGGCGGGCGCTGTCAACAAGGAGGGGCGCAACGAGCTTGACCGTTGATCAGCGCCTCATCAATCAGGACGTTTTGACGGTAGCACCGAAGCATCCCCGACTGCCCCTAAACGCCGGTTCGGAGCGACGGGTCGGGATCTCGTATCCGCGCTCCCATCCAACACCTTGTGGTCGCGCAGTTGATGGGACAGCCCTTCGAATTCGCGCGCCAAACTGATCCTGGCGGGCACGGCCTTCACGCCGGTTTGCGCGCCTCGATGAGAACCCGCTGGGCGGTGGAGACGAAGGGCCCCTCACCTTCGATGAGCTCGTGCATGGCACGAAGCCGTTGCTCGTATTTCTGGACCGAGAAGTCGGGCACCGTCCAGTGGACCTTCCGGAGGAAGTAGACAACGGCGGCGACGTCGTGGAACTCCACGCGCAGCGCGCGGGACTGCAGGTCAACGACCTCGAGGCCGGCATCGTCCGCTGAGACCCGTAAGGATTCCACGCTGCGCCGCTGGTTGACGGGCTGCGGACCCATCATGAAGTCGGTGAGCTCGCGATTTGTCCCGGCCCCGATCTGCTGGGAGAGATAGGTGCCGCCCGGCCGGAGCACCCGGGCGATCTCGTCCCACAGGATCACGACGGGGTGGCGGCTCACGACCAGATCGAACGCGTTGGCGATGAACGGCAGCGACGGCATATCGGCCACCGCGACCACGTGAGCACCGAGCGGGGCGAGCCGAGCGTGGGCCACGGCAACATTGGGTGGCCAGGATTCGGTGGCGACGAGCACCCTCGGTGGCCGCGAGACGGTGGCCAAGACCTCGCCCCCGCCTGTCTCGATGTCGAGTGCGCAGGCGACGATACCCATCCGCTCCCCCATAAGTTGGGCGTAACCCCACGGCGGGCGTTCCTCTGTGGCCCGACCCTCGAACCAGGAGAAGTCCCATCCTTCGACGGGCACGGCGGCACCCTCGGCGACCAGTGCCTCGAAGGAACTCAACTGCTGCAGAACGTCAGCCCGTTTGACGCCGGACACTGCAAGGCGTGATTCAACGCGGACAGAAGGCTGTTCGTGTCGTTGGGAAGGGTCCGCAGCAACGTGTTGACTTGACTGCTTTGGACCGTGGATCGATAGCCCTGCGAATTCGCGCTATTGGCCAGTTGGTCGAACGCCGATGCGAGCTGCGACGCGTCGCTCTCGACGAGCTGCGCGCTCCCTCGCGCGCCAGACGGCAGGTTCATGGCCCTGACATCTGAGGCGAACCGCTGGAGCGATGCAGCCGCCGCCAGGTGCGATGGACGAAGGCACGCGATCGTCGCGCAATGCTGGGACACCGAGATCGCGTTGTCCACTGCCAATTTCTGATTGTTGAAATCGTTGATCACGGTGTGTTGCTCCGACTCGATCCGGTTGCGATTGTTACTGGCAACGATCGAGTTGATCGCCGTCTGTGACACGAAGAGGATCGCACCCCACACGATGGCAAAGATGAGCCAGTTCCTGGCGGCCCGAGGGAGGACCAGCCATCCCCGATCCCGCATTGCTTCGCGGCGCGGCGGTGGTGGCATGCCTGAGCCCGCCGTCGGGGGCGGTAACGGGGGTGGCCAGTAGGAAGACGGCTGCGACGGCCCTGTCGTTGGCCAAGATGCGACGGAGGGAGAAGGCCCGGGTTCGGCAACCTGTCCAAGGTTCTCCGCGGGCGGCTCAGGCATCGGTGTCGTGCCGGGCTGTCCGATGTCTGTCGGCTGATCGGAAGCAGCTCCCAGTAGTTCGGAATCTGAAGCGGGCTCGCTTTGCGGTGTCGCAGAGGGCATGGATTGGGTTCCTGCCGCCGGTGCGGCTGGCGCGGGGGGAACCGCGTCACCCGGCCGGGCGAACGGTGGCGTTGGTAAGGCATGTCCGTAACGATCGGGTTCACGGTCACCCAACATGCCCCAGGCGTACTCCGAGGTCAGCATGGCGAAAAATGCTTGGAAGCGCATCTGATATCGCTGCAGAGCTGCATAGGCCCAATAGAGGGCGGGGGGCACCTGGCCGGTGAAAAGGGCGATGACCCACGTCACCACCAGCAAGGGAGCGACGAGTCCGTATTGGACGAACGTCGAGTAGAAAGCCGCCGGGATCACCAGGATGAACCGGAACAGGACGGACCAACGATTCAGCTTCCCGTTGGGAGGCAGCACGGGACGGACGGGGTAGTCCTCGTCTTCGAAGGTGAAGGGAGGGTACCGGTCGGTCAAGAGGTAGAAGTACGAAGTGACTCGGGTTTGCCACCGCACGAAGCCAGTGAGGAACCGGTGGGCCCACGCCGGGAGCCGGCCCATCACCAGCGCGGCGAACCACCCGATGATCAAGACCACCAAATACGCGATCCCGATGATCAACAGCACCACAGCCTGTGGGATGAGAAGGATGAGGCGGATAAGGACGGTCCACCGGCGCTGCCGAGCGGGTCCGTCGAACCACATGTCGGCTCGCCTGCCCGGGTCGGCGGTCGCTACGTATGCCATTTGCGCTCCCTTGGCTCCAGCCCCACCGTCCCCGGCGGCCGCGTGAGCCGAACGCTAGAGGACCAGCAAGGGAGAAGCGCGGTTCGATCTCCGGTCTCGCAATGCGGCGGTGAGCCCAGTCATGAGGGGCAGGTCCCGAGACGGCCGGTCTCGAGGAAGACACGGCCCAGCGCCACCCACGCGCTCGAGTAGTAACTCGGGTGTGCATGGTCGAGCGCCTCGGCCCGGGACAAGAGGCGGAGCGCCTCGTCCCGGTTCCCTGCAGCCCACCCGCTCGCCGCGGCGGCCACGAGCCCCACCGGTGACTTCACCGCACCGTGCTCTTGGATGCCGCCCCGTCGCAGGCCGAGGTCGACGTTCGCAGGGCCGCGGAGAGCCGCGGGTCCCAGGACCGGCCACAACGAGGCTGCCGCCTTGCGTTCGGACACCGTGCACGAGGCTGCCCAACGGATGGGAACGCGCACCGCATCGAAGCCATAGCGGTCGTCGCTCCCGCTTCCCTGCGGCGTCACGTCGGCCGGTGCTCCGCTGGTGAGCTGCACCCAGTCCGGCGGCAACGTGGTCGACCCCAGGACCTGCCCGACGAGGGCCCGGGTTCCGGCGGCGAGGTCCCCGAAGCTCTGCGCCTGACCCGGGAGACGGGCCAGTCCGGCCAACTCCCATGGCGAGGCGTAGCTCGGATTCACGTAGGCCGGCGGACCCACCGCCCAGGGGCCGGCAACGAGCACGGGGCCGTTAGGAGTGCCGACGGTCTCGTTCCCCGCGATTGCCGCCGCCATGGCCTCAGCAGAGACCAGATCGGCCGGTTCGTGCAGGCGGGTCGCCGCGAGCTCGAGCGCATACGCGGCGTCGACGTCTGCATCGGTCGCGGGCTCGCTGCTCGTGATCGAGCCGTTCGCCCAGTGCCATGCCATCAGGCCGTCGGGCTGGAGGAGGTGGGTACGGGTCCATTGCCAAGCGGCATCGAAATGGCGCCGGTCGCCCACGGCGACACTCAGCAACATGGCGTATGCCTCTCCCTCACTGACCGTGTCCCCGCCCTGGTCCCACCGCACGACACGGCCGCTCGGCAGCTCATAGTGACCGAGGAAGTAGAGGGCCGCACCGAAGGCCTGATCAGCTGCCCAATGCGGCGTGGCGACCGGAGGAACAGATGTGGGTGCCCGACGAGAGCCGGCGTGCCGTTGGCCGGCCGGTGTCGCCGGTTCGCCCGACGTGCCGATACCGATCGCGACAGCGCCCGCGAGAACCCCGAGAGCCACCAGCACGAACAGGATGATCCGCGCGAGTTCCGCCGGGCCGACGTGGCGTGACGGTCGCCGTGGCGCCGAAGGCCGGGGATCGGCCGGCGGCGCGGGAATACGCCGCCGGGTCTGGCTCAGCGGGTTGACGACGCCACTCTCCTGCGGGTCGGTTTCGCGCCGGTGCCCCCTGAAGGCAGCTCGACGACGGTCGTCTCGTCATCACGACCGGCAGCACCCTGTCTGGGCGCGGCGGACTTGAGCTCAGCCTGTGCCTGGCGCGGTCGCTGCTTCGCCTGTTGTCCTTGTTGCGCCTCCTGGGGCACCTGCGCCGGCGCTGGCGCCGAAAGGCCGTCACCTATGTTGCCCAACCGCTTGTGCAACACGCCGAGCTCCTCCATGACACGCTTCCTGTGCTCCTCGAGGACGGCCAGTTGCTCTCGGCGCACGTGCTCCTCCTCGGCGGTCAGACGCGCCAACTCACGCGCCTCCTTGCGGGCTCCCTCCAGCAGTTCCTCGCCCTGTGTCGCCGCCCGTGCCTTGGCGTCGTCCACTTCGCGAGAGGCCGCGCTGTTGGCCCGGGCCAGAGCTTCCTGTGCCTGGACGAAAAGACCCTCGGCCGCGCGCGAGAGCTCCTCGGCACGCATCGTCGCCTCCGCGATGATCTGCGTGGCGGTTTCCTCCGCCGCGGCGGCCCGAGCCCCGGCCTCGTCCTCGGCGCGGCGGTGCAGATCCTTCGCCGCCTGGAACGAGGACTGCATGATGCTGCCGACACGATCACCCAACGCCTTCATGGACTCCGGTGTGGCGGTGAGCGTTCCGGCGTCCACGGACGCCAGCCGGCGCCGCATCTGGTCGGCCTCCGAGTTGGCGCGCGTGGCAGCCACCTCACACTGTTGGGCGCGATAGTCAGCCTGCTCGATCCAGCGGTGCAGGTGCTCGACGTAGTCGTCCACCTGCAGGCGGTCGTAACCGCGCACGACGGTGGCGAACCGCGGGGTCGGGGTTGGAGTCTCCTCAACTGTCATGTGTGGTTCCCTGCTTTCGTTGCATTGCGTGCCGAGGTGTTACCCCGCGCCGTGGCCGGCACTGGGCTGCCGTGTCCTGTCGAAGGTGTGACGCGACGGACGACGACGGCTGCTGGCCCGCTGCCGAAGGAGGCCACGGGGTGCGAGTGCGCCACTGCCTGCGCGACTTGCGGAAGCGCCTGACTCCCCGATCCAACGAGTGCGGCGCGCATTGACAGCGTCACGATCACGAACTGGAAGTCTCGCCAGCCTCCGCCGATGGTGCGCCGCACGGACGGATCGAGGTTGTTGACCGCACCCAGCTTGTAGAACCAGACGACCCCATACGGCTTGTCGAAGCCGTGGTCGACGAGGTCGACCCAGACGGTGTCGTCGACGAGCAACCGGTCGGTGTGGGGCACGTGGTGCTCCACCCAAGACTCCGCTTGGGCCGTCGGCGTCACTTCGTCTGTCGTCATCTCGGTGTGCAAGCCGGAGGCCCACACGGGCGCGACCGAGACCAGGAGCGCACCCGCGGCGCCCAGCAGCACGCCCCCCTTGACCGCGGCCCACGCGCGTCGCCCGGCCTCCCACCGCACCAGGCCCTGCAACGTCGAACCGGTGCCGGCCAAGAGGAGGGCCGAGAAGGGCAGGATCCCGATGACGAATGGAACCGGGAGGTAACCGCCGCGCAGGACGTCGAGGAGAGCGATCAGCTCTGCCACCGCCAGCGGCCGGAGTCGGCGGACGTAGAGCCCGAGCGGGAGGCACACCACTCCCGCCAGCGGTAACCACGGATCGATATGCAGCCACCCGGCAACGAGTGAATGCGCCTGGCTCGAGGGGTTGAAGGGATTGCCGGTGCCCTGACGGCCGTTGAGCTGAAAGGCGATCGCGCTGGCAAGGCTGACGTGACCGCGTCCCGGGACCAACTCGTTCTTCAGCAGTGCGAGCAGCGGGTAGATGGCGACCAGCATCCCGAACACGGACAAGGCGGCCGTGACGCAAAAGGCGCGGGTCGTGCGATGCGCCCGTTGCCACACTTGGTACACGAGCGCCGGCAGGAACAACAGCATCGTCTCCTTGCTGAGCACCGCCACCGCGAAGCAGGCGCCGCTCGCGCCGAAGGTCCACAGGCGACGGCGCGGCGTAAGCGCCAAGGCGAACGCGGCCAGCAGCCAGGGCATGGCCAGATTGTCGAGATACACCATGCGCTGGTAGTTGACCGCGAGCGGGCTCAGCGCGAATGCGAGGACGGCGACCGAGGCCCAGACACGGGACAGGCGGAGACGGCGGGCGATCAGGTAGAGCAGCGCCGCATCGGCCAGCGCATAGAGCAGCATGATGCGGCGTCCGGCGACGATGGCGAGGGTGGAACCGGAGAAGGCGTGAGTTATGAAGGTCCACCCCGCAAGCTGGATCCAGCCGACGGGAGGGTGGTCGTACCAATAGGTGTACGGCGTAAGCGCGTGTCGGACCTGAACGGACCACGCCTGGGCCATGTAGGTCCCCTCGTCGTCGACGGGCCCCGGCATGCCCGCCATGCCGATCCCGTGCACGATGCCGACTACAACGAGCAGGCTGGAGAGCACGATCAGGCTGACGCGGTGCCGGCGTACCCAAGCTTTGACGTATTGGACGGTGCGCTGAGCGAGCGGCGGCCGGGCCGAGGTCCGTCGGGATCGCCCGCCGAGCAGATCGTCGACGGAGGGGACACGGCGCCTTGGCGCGTCGAGGGGGCGGGGTGGAAGCTCGAGCGGCCGGTCCAGCCGCGGGAGCTCGGGGGCCTGCGTCACCTGCGCTCCGCCACCATGGTCAGGGCGGGCTCGAGCTCGCGCTCACGTGGGGCCGGCGGATCCACGGGTGCTGCCGGCCGCGTGGCCGCGGTCGCCGGTGCCGTTGCCGGACGGTGCGCACCGGTGTGCGCCGTCTTCTCCCAGCCGCGGCGGCCGAACATCTCACGCACGACCGCCCGCACCGCGGCGCTGGCGAGGAAGAGCTGGTACGGGAACAAACCGAGCACGAGCCGGATGTAGTCATAGGCCCGCGGCTTCATGTAGAAGACGCGCCCGAACTCACGGAGGCCCACCAGCTCGAAGGCGAGTGCCACCAGCGTCGGGATCACCGGCAGGAAGGAAACGAGCGCCAGGGCGACCGGAATCTTCAGGGCGATCATGGAGTAGATCGACACCGGGATGACCAGGCCGGTGAAGGCCTGCAGGAACGGCATCGCCAGCGTGTAGCGCGCGAGCGCCCGCTGGCCCCGGGTCGGCAGCCGGCGCCACTCACCCTTGCGGAGCACCTGGAGAAATCCCTGGTTCCATCGCGTGCGCTGCTTGAGCAAACCGCGCAACGTTCCTGGAGTCTCCTCGCGCGTCGCAAGCATCGGTTCGTACGCGACGTCGACGCGGGCGCCGAGACTGGACAGACGCACCCCGAGCTCGCAGTCCTCGGCGAGGCATTTGGGATCCCACCCGCCGACGCCGAGCAGGAGATCGGTGCGGACGAACACGGTGTTGCCACCGAGGGGGATGAACCTTCGCTCCGCGTGCAGGTGCAGGCGCGAGCGAAACCAGAAGAAGTACTCGAGGCAGTTGCGCAGGGCGTACCAGCTCGACTGGAAATTGACGAGCTGGACGCCACCCTGCACGACATGGGCACCGCTGCGGTCGAACGCGCCCGCCACCTGCCGCAACAGCCGGGGGTGCACCTCGTCCTCGGCGTCGAACACGCCTACGACGTCGCCTCGGCAATCGGCGAGCGCCGTGTTGAGCGCACTCGGCTTGTTCTTCGGCAACGAATGGTCGACCACGACCCGGATCCGTCCGCCATGTCGGCGTGCCGCGGCCTCCGCCACCTCCCTGGTGCCGGGGTCGTCGTGGCCGACGACGGCGAGGACCTCGAAGGCCGAGTAGTCCAGTTCTGCCAGCTGGTCCAACGTTGCTCCGAGCACGGCTTCCTCGTGCCGTGCGGGGACGATGAGCGAGAAGCTCAGCGGTGATTCAGCGCGGCCGACCACGCCCTGGCCGAAGCCGAGCGAACGGAACACTTCGGGGGTGCGCCAGGCGTGGAGCATCCACCACAGCGTCGCCATTGCGACACCGAAGAGACAGACTGAGATGACGAGGATGGCAACGGCGACGATCATCGATCAGTGCCCCAGAACCTGTCCTGGCCCACCCCCCGGCCCTCCACCCGACAACGAGTCACTCCCGCGGCTCGGCCCGGCTTGCACGGCGTTGTAAGTCGTCGATGTCGTCGTGCTCGGGGGTGCCGACGTTGTCGTGGTCGGTGCTGTGGTGGTCGTAGCCGGCGGTGCCGTCGTGGTGGTGCTTGGGCTGCTCGATGTCGTCGTGCTGGGGGGTGACGTCGTCGTCGTCGTCGACGACGAAGGCGGGCCGGCCGCGGTTGCGCTCGTCGACCGCGTCGCCGTCGAGATAGTTGCCGGTGCACCGGACGCTCGTCCGGGCGCCACCGCGACCGAATTATCGGCGAACCGGGCCGGGACCGCGGCAACAGGTAGGGCCGCGGTCGCCCCAGCTTGGGCGCCGTCCGGACCCGTGCAGCGAGGCAAGGCGGAGCGAACGGCACAGCCGGACGCGTGCGTCGCGGCCGGGCGGGGCGGGGCGTGCGGGCCGGCCCCGATCGATCCGGCGATCCCGAAGCCGGCAAACAGTGCGGCACCCGACGCCGCCAACACCAAGGCGGCGCGGCGGCCTTCTGGGGCCTCGGCGTTGGCAGCGGCCGAGGCGCTGTAGACGTTCGCCGGCGGATCGGAGACCGCGGTGGCCATCGGCCGGCCCGCCAGCACGGCGGCGCAGTCGTCGCGGAGCTCGGCTGCCACGGCGTAACCGCCACCCGCCGGCGGTGTGAGCGCGCGGTCGGCGATCGTCACTGCATTCGGTGCGCGCCCCGCCAATTCGCGTTCGATGTTCGCGACCTGCTCGCTGGAGAGCAACGGGGGGCCGGCCAGCGCCCCGAGCAGGACCGCACCGAGGGCGCGCACATCGTCCCTCGTCGAAACATCGCGAGGCTCGTCCGGGTCGGTGGCGAAGCCGCCCGGACCGCTCCAGTTGTGTGGGCGGGGTGCCAGCGGCCACGGCGACAGCGCCGGGTCGCCCGAGCCAGCCAGGACCACGGAACCGGGGTGAAGGTCTCCGTGGACGATCCCACGTTCGTGCAGGGCCTCGAGCGCGTCGCCGAGCGCACGTCCGGCGAGGAGCACGTCTTCCTCTTCGCGGGGAACCTGCTCGTCCGAGAGGGTGGCTGCTGGTACGCCGAAGACGACGAAGTCGTCAGCCGTCGCACCGATGTCGTACAGGCCCACCAGATGAGAGGACGACCGATCCAGCACGGCACCGGCCAACGCGGCGAACCGCTCGTCACATCCCGGTTCGGGCGTGACAACCAGCACCCGTTCGTCCAGCCAGGTGTCACGCGCGTCCCAGGTCGTCGACTCGGGCGTACACGTCACCACCGACCCGAGGCGGTATCGGGATCCGATGACGTCTGTGCTCATGTGGGGGGTCCTCACTGATCGATCGATGGGTGCGGGTTCCAAACGGGCGTGGCGATGTCGAACGGCAGCACGCGCGCGACGGATCGTCCTGGGCAAGATGGATTTCGAACGTGGGTCTCGGACGTCCGAGGCGCAGGGACGCATTGTCATCCGTCTTCGCGGCTGGGGTCCCTATACCCGTACCGCCGCGCACTATGCGGCGACGTGCCGCATTTAACGAACGCGCAACGCGCGCACAATCAGCCGTCTCAATACGTAGAGTTCAACGCGAGTTGAAGTCAGAGCGTCGCGTACACAGCATCGATCAGTGCGCGATTGCGCGTGCTTTGCCAACGGGGGATGACCTGGTTCATGACATAGCCGAACGCGACCCGCGCGTCAGGATCGGCGAAGCCGACCGCACCTCCGGTTCCGAAGTGACCAAAGCTGTTCCGGTTAGGTCCGAATGGCCGGCGCGGCGTGGTCGGCTTGAAGCCGAGGCCGAACGTGACCTCCTCATGGAGGATCGGGCAAAAACCCTCCGATTGCGGCGTGACCGCCTCTGACAACAGTTCACTCGACAGCAGCAGGCCGGGCTGGAGCAGTGCGTCGTACACGAGCGCCACACCGCGTGCGGTCCCGTGACCGTTGGTCGACGGCACTTCGGCGGCGCGCCATTCGGGCGTGTTCGCTACACCCATCGACGAATACCCGGGCGGATTGAAGTAGCTCAGCATCTCCATCTGCTGATCGCCCTCGAGCCCGGAGAGATCGGGCAACGTCCCGCTGTCGTCGCCGCCGCGAGTAACGAAGAGGACGGTGGCGCAGCGTTGCTGCTCCCCCGCCGGGACGCCGACATGCACGTCGGCACCGAGCGGTCCGGTCACGGCGGTCAGACGCTGGCGTACGGAGTCGCCGCTCACCCGGCGGATCACCTCACCGACGAGGTGCCCGTACGTGTTGGTGTGGTAGGCGTGCCGCGTCCCGGGCTCCCACCACGGCTCGGTGGCCGCCAACGCGTTGGTCATGCGGTCCCATTGCCAGAGATCGTCGTTCACGAGCGGTTCGCGGATCGCAGGTACGGCGGCTCGGTGACACAGCGCGTGGCGCAGTGTCGCGGCCTCCTTCCCGGCGGCCGCGAACTCCGGCCAGACGCGGACGATCGGGTCGTCGAGTCCGATGAGCCCGCCGTCGACGAGCTGGAGTGCGCAGAGCGCGAGGAACGCCTTGCCCACCGAGTAGAAGTCGACGAGCGTGTCCAGCCCGAAAGGCGTCTGCGTGTCGACATCGGCCCATCCGCCCGCCAGATCGACCACGGGCGCACCATCGACGATCACGCAGACCGCCGCACCCACCTCGTCGCGCTCCGCGAAATTGCGGGTGAACTCCTCTTTGACCAGGGTGAATCTGGGGTCACAAGTCCCGACGACCGGCACGTACACAGCCCGACTCTGGCGTACCGCTGGACGACGGGACAAGCCCGGCCAGGAACGGCCGGCTCTCGACGCGGCCCTCCCCTCGTACAGGACCACTGAACCTGAGGACGTCTAGACGACGAGAGGTAGCCCGGCGGGCTCTTCTCAGACCTTGACGCCCGACCGCTGGATCGTGGACTCGTCCGTGCCGAGGTACGACTCGATCACCGCCGGGTGCTCGAGCACCTCGGCCGGCGTTCCCTCGGCAATGACCTCGCCGAGCTCCAGGGCGATCATCCGGTCGCAGATCGCGGTGAGCAACGGCATGTCGTGTTCCACCACCAGTATCGAGCAGCCCGTGTGCTGCTGCACCCTGATCAGCAATGGCCCCATGGCTTCCGTCTCGCGCTGCGCCACACCGCCCGACGGCTCGTCGAGGAGCAGGACCCCCGGCTCCTGGCCCAGCACGCAGGCGAGCTCGACGATGCGCCGGGTGCCCGTGGAGAGCTCGCCCACCAGCTTCTCGGCGAACGCGCCCAGCCCCATCAGCTCGATCAGCTCCTCGGCCTTCGACGACGCGTCCGCCTCGGAGTCGAGCGAGGCCGGGAGGCGTAGGCCCGCCGCGATCATGTCGCGGGACTGCAGGTGCCGCTCGAGCGCCACCTCGATCGTCTCGACGACCGTGAGCGACGGGTAGAGCCGGGCCTCTTGGAACGTGCGACCGATGCCGGCTGCAGCGCGCACGTAGCCGGGCCAGGAGTCGATGTCCACGCCGCCGAGGCGGATGCGTCCGCCGTCGAGCGACAGGAAGCCCGACACGCAGTCGAAGAACGTCGTCTTACCCGCGCCGTTGTGGCCGATGAGCCCGAGGATCTCGCCGTCGCGCAACGTGAGGCTGATGTCCTGGATCGCCGCGATGCCGCCGAAGCTCTTGCGCACGCCGTTGCACTCCAGGATCGCGGGCGCCTCTGCCGAGGGCGGGATGCGCTTGTGCGGGTCAGCGACCAACAAGGCCGAGGACGCACTCGTGTGCTCGTGATGGTCGGTCGGCCCCGCGTCGGGTGTCACGACAGTCCCTTCGACCGAGCCGGCGCCGGCGATGAACACCGAGCGCAGGATGTCGGGACGCTCGAGGAGGTCGACCGTGCGCCCGCTGAAGCGCACCTCGCCCTTCTCGAGGAAGATGGCGCGCTCGGCCAGCTCCAACGCGACGTTCACCGACTGCTCCACCACGACGATCGTGACCCCCGACTCGTGCAGCCCCTTCACCACCTGGAGCAGCTGGCTCACGATGGTCGGTGCCAGCCCCAGCGAGAGCTCGTCGATCATGAGGACCTTCGGCGTGACCATCAGCGCCATGGACAAGGACAGCATCTGCTGCTCGCCGCCCGAGAGATTGCCCGCCTGCTGGTGGGCGCGTTGGCGCAGTATCGGGAAGAGGTCCAGGACGCGCTCCTTGGCCTCCGCGACGGCGCGGTGGTCCTTGCGCACCATCCAGGTGCCGAGCCGCAGGTTCTCCTCGACGCTCAGCGTGGGGAAGATGCCGCGGCCGCCCGGCATGAGCGAGAGGCCCTTGCGCGCGATCGACTCGGCCTGCTGCCCGTCGATCCCGGCGTCGCCCAGCCGCACCGAGCCGCCGCCGACCTTGACCAGGCCGCTGGCCCCCTTGAGCAGCGTGGACTTGCCGGCGCCGTTCGTACCCAACAGCGCCACGATCTCGCCCTCGTGCACCTCGAGGTCGACACCGAAGAGGATCTGCACCGGGCCGTAGGAAACCTCGACCTTGTCGCACGACAACGCCACCGGCGTGTCCGGGACGCGGCCGTTCGAGCCGTTCGAGCCGTTCGAGCCGTTCGAGCCGTTCGTCGACCGTCCCACCCCGACACCCGCCCCGACCGCCGGCACCTGGTCCGTGTCCTCGTCGGCCGTCGCCGGCGCGGGCACAAAACCTTCCTGCAATGCAGCGACCCTGTCCCCATCGCCCTCTTCGTCGAGCGCGTGCTCCAAGAGGGACGTCTCCTCGGGCGCGTGGTCGACGAGCTCGACCCGCTTGTCGGCCACCAGGCTCGGTACCAGGATCTGCCGCCGATTGGCCACCATCTTGAGGAGACGATCGCGGATCGACTGCACACCGGCCGCCAGCCCGCCCGGGAGGAACAGCAGGATCACCAGCAGGCCGAACCCGGTGAACACCAGCTGGTACTGCGGCTTCCAGAAACTCAGGACCTCGATGAACGCGACGCCCATCAGCACCCCGCTGATCGATCCGAGCCCGCCGATGACCGCCATCGAGAACACCACCAGGCCGTACGAGGGATCGAAGGTGTTGAAGCCGACTGCGCCGAGCAGCACCGCGTACAGCGCCCCGGCGATGCCCGCGACGGCACCGGCCAGCACGAAGCCCGACAGTTTGGTGCGCACCGGCGGCACCGACATCGCCGCCGCCGCTTTCTCGTTGTCCCGCGTCGCGAGCAGCACCCGGCCCGAGCGGGCGCGCCGCAGCCCCTGCACGAACAGGATTGTCAGGACGAGGAACGCGAGGCAGAGGAAGTACATGGCGGTGTTGGACGCCAGGTCGAAGCGCCCGAAGAGCACCGGCCGCGTGAATTGCTGCGGGATGATGTTGGGGAAGTACGTCGGGTTGAGGAAGAAGTTGTTGACCGCCACGCCCAGGGCCAGGGTGACCGCGGCCAGGTAGGCGCCCCGGATGCGCAGTGCGGGCACCCCGACGACCACCGCCAACAACGCACCGGCCGCGCCCGCGGCGGCTAGGCAGAAGAACAGGTCGATGTTGGCCTTCTCGATCATGTCGCCGGCCACGACGCCCCCGACGCCCGCGAAGGCGAACTGGCCCAGGCTCACGTTGCCCGACCACCCGGTGAGAACCACGAGAGAGATGGCGATCATCCCGTACACCAGCGCGCCCGTGTACTCCAGGGTGGTGCCCGGCCCGAACATGAACGGGACCATGACCACGAGGCCGACGGCGATCGCGAACGCACCCCAACGGCCGGCCACGACTTCGGGCAGGCGGCGCAGGGCGTCGGGGATCGGCTTAAGGATGCCGGTCGCGGAGAACGTCTCTTCCGCGTCGTCGGCGCGGCTGCGCTTCTTCTGGAGGAGGAGCAGGCCGAGGAGGATCGCCACCAGGTTGACCACGTCGCCGGTCGCGCTGCCGTACCGCGGCAGGTTGAACTGGAAAAGGCCGCTGGTGATGCCGAGGGCCACGCCGGCGCCGAAGGCCAACGGGAGGTTCTCCATGCCCGCGATGATGGCGGCGGCCAGTGCCGGCAGAATCAGGGTCGGCCCGGCGCCGGCCGAGATCGTGAGGCCGTTCGACGGCGCGCTCAGCACGGTCGTCAACGCCGCGATGACGCCCGCGATCACCCAGACCAGCGTCGACAGCCGCCGCACCGGGATGCCCAGCAGCCGGGCCCGGTCCGAGTTGTCGGCCACCGACCGCACGGCGACACCGGCGTCGGTACGCAGCAGGAACCACCCCAGCGCGACCAGCACGACCGGGACCGCGATGACGATCAGGAGGTCGTTGCCGTTGAAGGAGTCGGGGAAGATCCGGACCGTACTGCTGCTCAGACCGGTCGAGAAACCGCCGACGATCGCCGGTCCGTTCAGCCAGCCGGGCACCAGCAACTGGATCCCGCCGAACAGCTGGGCCAGCCCGATCGTCACCACCATGACGATCAGGCGCGGCGCCGTGAAGAAGCGCCAACGGATGATGGCGTCGACGAACAGGCCCAGCACCGCGCCGCCTACCAGTGCGATCGCGATGCAGACGCCCCACGGCACGTGGTGCGCCAGGTACAGCTCGACGCCGATCGTCGCCGACAGGGCGCCCATGGCGCCGTAGGAGAAGTTGATGACGCGCGAGGCGCGATACGTCAACACGAGCCCCAGCGCCAGTAGCCCGTTGATCGCGCCGAACTCCGCGCCGACGAGGATCTGCCCCCGTGGCGCGGCGTGCGGCCAGATCGCCGGGATCACGAACAAGAGGATCAGCGCCGCCGCGACCGTGACGACGCCGCCGCGCAGGCGCGCCGGCGTGCGGACCCACAGGTTCGTGACCCTGGACCAGATGTCGTGAACCCGTTCGGGGACGTCGAGGCGCATCAGCAGTCAGCCCCCGCCCCAGCCATAGCCCTAGCCGTCATCCGCTAGTACGGGAAGCCCTGGGGCAGCGGCAGCGGGCCGCCGCCGTAGGAGCCGATCTTGGTCCGGGTCTTGGAGAAGACATAAGCCCCCTGTTTGTCGTTGTACGGCGATGTCAGGTTCGGGTTCCAGTAGATGAAGGTCCAGTCCTCCTGTGGAGTGAAGTGCCCGGCCGGGAAGCCCCACGTCCCGTACAGCGCATTGGGCGCGCCCGCTTGGCTACCCGGATAGGCCCGCATGCCGCTCTCGAAGCTCTGCGGGGTCAGGTTCGGGCCGGCCATCTGGATCCCGATGGCCATCTCGTACATCTGCGCGTAGATGAGGTCGACCGCGTTCGCCGGCTCGGAGTTCGGGCTCACCTGCTTGTAGGCGGCGTAGCCGAACGTCTGCTGCTTGGGGAGGGTCGGGCCGTTGAAGCTGACGCCGAAGGCGTGCGACCATTCGCTCTGCTGGAAGAGCTGGCCCACGATGTCCTGGTCGGTCAGGGCGACGCCCGCCACGACCCATTCGGGCGTGTAGCCCTGTTCGGCCGCCCGGGAGGTCAGGTAAACGGGGAAGACCGGGTCGCAGCCGCAGAACACCGTCGTGATGCCGTCGTTCTGCAACTGGCTGATGACTGTGGCTGCCTGGCTCGACAGCGTCGAGAGGTTCAGCTGGTACTGGATGTTGTCCGCCACCGGATGCCCGGCCGCCGCGGCCTCCTGGACGGCACTCTGCGCCGCCGTCTGGTACCACGGGTCGCTCGGGGCGATGATCGCCACCTTGCGCGGCTTCCCTTGCAGGCTGCCGCCGGCGTAGTCGGCGTTCCCAGCCGCCATCGACTTCAGGTTCAGCTCCTGGGTCGCCGACACGACGTCGTTGGACTCAGTGTCGAGGCTCCACATGTACGGGGCGTACTGGCCCATGAACGCGGCCGACAGGTAGGGCACTCCGAAGTTCACGACGTGCTGCTGGGAGAGCGCGACACCGTAGGGTTCCGACGCCCCGTTCAGTTCGGCGAACGCGTGCAGCTGCTGGGCGGACGTCACGGCGTCGGCGTCCGCCTGCTGCTGGCCGCTCCCGAGGAGCTCGTTGGTGATGGAGCCCTGGCCGTTGAAGTACTCGATGTTGAGCTTCCGGCCGTAGAACTGGAAGTGGGTGTTGAAGTACTGCGCCAGCGCGGTGATCGTGCGCTCGATGTCCGCCGTCGTGTCAACGATGTTGGCCCCGCCGAGCGAGGCGAGCGTCTGCTGGAAGCTCTCGGAGTCCGACGTGATCCGGTAGGTGACGTTGATCTGCGACGACGACACACCCGCCGACGTACCGCCCCCGTTGTCCCCGGAGAACGAGATGCACGGCGGTGAGTACGGGTCACCCGCCACCTGCTGCCCGGCGCATGCGCTCGAGTGGCCGGCGGCCGTCGAACTTGCCGCGGCCCCGCTCGCCTTCGCGCCTCCGGCGGCGCCGGCCCCGCCCGCCGCGGCGCTCCCGCCCGTCGTCGAGCCGGAGGTCCCCGCCGTGCCGTTGGTCCCGGTGCCCGCGCCGGTCCCGCCCGTGACCCGTTGCGTCTCGTGCACGACGTCCTGCTGGGGGGCCTTCGTCGGCACCAGCATCGCCATCAGCACGAACGCCACGAGCAGCGCGGCCAGCGGTCCGTACCCCTTGAGGAGGCGCCCGTTGTTCTTCACCGCTGAGAGCCGCAGCTTGCTGCCGCTGCTCCCGGCGGCAGCGGCGCCCGCGCCCGCGACGTTGCCGTCTTCGCTCACGTCATTCCCTCCACTGCTCCCATCAATCGGTCGCGGCGTCGCTGCCGCAGGTAGTCCCAGACGAACAGCGCCACCACCAGGCCGAGCGATGCCAGCCCGATCGGCACCGCGGCGTTCGTGCCGCTGCATCCCCCACCCGACGGCCCCAGGCTCACGCAGGCCGTCGTCTTCGAGATAGGCCCGAGCGACTCCTTGGCGCCCGACCCCGACGCCGCGGTCCCCGGCGTGCTGGCGGTGCCCGGCGTGCTCAAGCCCCCCGCGCCGCTCGAACCGGTGAAGGCCCCGAGGCCGCTGGCGCTGGCGCCCGTGTTCCCGCTCGTCGTGCTGACCGAGGCCGCCGGCCCGCTCGACAACGACGCGCTGCCGAACGGCGACTGCTCCGCCAGGTCGTTGGTCGACGCCGACGCGCCGCCCATGCTGACGTTGAGGTTGCCGCCGCCGGCCAGCACGCCGATGCCGATGTCACCGACGAGGATCGGGGTGGCGAAATTGCAGTTGAGCCCGAGCAGGCCATTGACGATCGCGGAACGCACCGTCTGGACCTGGCCCAGGTTCGTCCCGATGACCTCCTGCCCCAGCGTGTTGTTGTCGATGCCGACGGTGAGCGGCGAGATCTGCACGGTGCCGTCCTGCAACGTCGACATCGTCGGCCACTGCACGTTCAGACCTACGGGCGACAGCGCTGTGTTGATCACGTTCAACACCGTCTGCGGGTTGAAGGTCGAGGACGAGGTGAGTTGCGAGGTGTCGATCTTGACTCCGGCGACGGTGAGCGAGCCGATGTTGAAGGTGCCGGTCGCCGTCGTGGCCGCCCCCGTCTGCTGCGTCGCCGTCCACGTGAGATTGCCGAGCTGGACCGCGCCGTGCGCCAGCGAGATCGACCCGATCTTCGACGTCGCGGTCGACGTGCGCGTGCTGCCGTTGTCGAGCGCCGTGTGCGAGCTCGACGCCAGGCCCGAGACGGTCAGCAGGCCGCCCGGCACCGTGATGTCGGCGACCTGGGTGAGGGAGGTGGCCGACGGCTGCGTGGTGACGACGGCCGATTCGTTGCCGGCACCGACCGGCGACGTCGCCGGCGTGATGGAGCTGTTCAGCGACTGGTTCCCGTTGACCGACTCGGCCTGCACCGAGGCCGGCACGTCCTTCGGGTTGAGCTCGGGTGGTCCGCCGCTGCAGCCCGCGGCCTCGAGCGCGGTGCCGATGGCGCCGAGGTCGATCGTCTGCGAGAGCGACTGCGCCTCCATGTTCTGGTAGTCCGAGATGGAGATGCCGAGACTGATCGCGTAGTTGAGGCCGCCGGTCGTCGGCGCCACCGTGATCGCCTGGGCCTGCGCCGTCGCGTTGCCCGGGACGAAGGACGTGTCGGCACCCGAGTTCGACCCGAACTCGACGATGCAGACGGCAGCACCCAGGGCGCACGCGAGGCCGACGCGGAAGGTGGCGGGCGTGTAGCGGCGTTCGCGGAACCGCGTTCTCAGCGACCGTGCTGGTCGATTCACCCTGCGAGCCCTCCCCATGGATCTCCGCTTCGATCCTGGGAGTTCAACGATCGTTCGGCTCGTTCCCTACGGGCGACTTTCGTCTGTTCGGACCTGGAAGGCAGGGCAACCGGCCACGCCGGCACCGCCGGGCCGCTCTCCGGTGGCCGGACGGGGAAAGCCCCAGGCCAAGCCCCCTCGCCATGCCGCCAGGGCGGCGGCATCGGCCGATCTGTCCCGCCATGGAGAGCCCCACCGCTCCCGCCGCTCATCTCCTGTGCACACCCCCCGCAGGATGCCGCCCCGGACGCCCGCCCCGGGCGCCGTGACAGTAGTCAATCGCCCCGATCGTTGCGTGGTGGGCGACGGGCGCCTCCGCCCTTGTCCGACACTTCTCGAAGAAGAGGTACCCACTGGTCCAGGCCGTCAACCCCCAGGCCCTCGACCTTCCCGCGATCGTCGGCACGGCGCAGGGTGACCGCATCGCTCGCCCAGGGTCGGGCCAGGAAGGCAGCCACTTCGCCCGACGTCAATACGCCGCCTTGGCGTCCGAACGATACGACGCTGTCGCCCGCCAACTTTGCCTTGTAATTGTCGTCGGTCGCGACGAGATACCGCTTGGCCTCGACGTGCAGGGCGACGATCTCCGCCACACGATCCCCCAGCGCCACCCGCACGGCCGCCGCCCCGTCGGCGGCGTGCATCTCGTCGCGCGCTCCCGGCAGGAGTTGGCCGAAGTCGTGCACCAGCCCGGCGACCGCCAGCTCGAGGTCGCCCGGCTCGTCCCGTCGCAAAATCGCCGCCGTCTGCAATGCGTGCTCGAGCTGCGTCACCGGCTGGCCCGGGCTCAGCGGACGCCGCTCGCCGCCGGCCAGCACGACCGTGATCTCATCGACGCTCAGCTCCGGCTTGCGGTGCACCCGGCCATTCTCCCCCGTTGCAGGTACGGTGGCGCGTGCCCTGGTCTCCACCCTCACGCAGCTCCTGGACCGACAAGATGGTGTCGCTCGGCCGTGGTCTGGGCGACGACGGACGTTCCCTCGTCTCGCTTCGAGCCGAGGATCTGCGCGCCGCCGCTACCACCACGACGGGTCTCGACGACTTCGGCGACACCTGGTGGGAGGAGCCCTTCACCCGCCTTTGCGCCTCCCTCGACGGCGAAGCGCGCCTCCATCTGCCCGGCCGACTGCGTACCCGCGGCGAGCTCCAGCTGATCCTCCAGAACCGGCTGCGCATGGTCGACCTCTGGAAGAAGGAGCCCGCGGTGCTGCGCGAACGGATCCACGGGCCGATCGTCGTTACCGGCTTCGGACGCTCCGGCACCACGTTGTTGCACGAGCTGCTGGCCTGCGATCCTGACAACCGGCCACCACTCCTCTGGGAGCTCCTGCACACCGTCCCCCACGACGATGCCGCCGGTGACCTCTGCGACGACGAGATCAAGCTCATGGACGAGATGGTCCCCGCCTTCACCGACATGCACGAGAACGGCGGGCGGCTGCCGACCGAATGCATCTTCTCGTTCGCGCATCAGTTCTCGAGCGACATCTTCACGGGCCTGTACAACGTGGCGGAGTACACCGTGTGGCGCAGCGGAGTCGACCAGGCGCCGATCTACGACTGGCACAAGCGCCACCTCCAGACGCTGCAATGGGTGGCCGACCGCCCGACCACGCGCTGGGTCGTGAAGGCGCCCTCACATATCTCCGCATTGCCCCTCCTCTTCTCCACATACCCCGACGCCCGGGTCGTGCTCATGCACCGCGACCCGCTGCGCGTCATCGGGTCGCTTTCCGACCTCATGGCCACACTGCACTTCATGCACTCGGACCACGTCGACCACGCCGTGTTGGTCGAGTTCATGGCGATGGGCATGGAGATGCAGATGGACCCGGTGTCGGCCGAACGCGACGCCGGCGCCGTACCCAACGACCAGATCGCCGACGTCCTCTACAAAGAGCTGGTAGCCGACCCTCTGGGCGTCATCGAGCGGCTCTACGCGTCGTGGGACCTCCCACTGACACCCCTCTTCCGCGCCTCACTCGATGCGTACCTGGCCGCGAGGCACACCAACCGCACCGGCGGACACGACTACTCGTTCGCCGACACCGGGCTTGACCTCCCCACGCACCGAGCGCTCGTTGCGCCCTACCAGGAGCGCTACGGCGTGCCCTCCGAGGTCTGAGATGGACTGGAAGATCGAACAGATCGTGGTTCCCGTTGCGGACGTCGACCGGGCGAAGTGGTTCTACGAGTCGGTCGGCTTTCACGTAGACGTCGACCACCGCGCGGGCGAGGAGTTCCGGGTCGTCCAGCTGACACCTCCGGGATCGGCTTGCTCGATCGCGGTGATGAAGAACGAGACGGCCGCCGGCACGCTTCAGGGCCTCCACCTCGTTGTGCGCGACATCGACGCGGCGTTGTCACAGCTCCGCGATGCAGGCGTCGCCAGCAGTGACCTGTTTCACTTCGTCGAGGGCGTCCAGACCAACGGCCCGGGTCCCGAGCGGACCGACTACGAGACGTTCCTCTCCTTCAGCGACCCCGACTGCAATAGCTGGCTCGTCCAGGAGGTGCCCAGCCGGCCGAACTGAGCGGCCCGGGATTTGACTGTCAGAGATCAGCGGCCTTGACCACCTCAGCGGTAGGATGGGGCGGCCCGTCCGCCAAGATCCAACGCACAATCATGTAGCCCTCGAGCCGCCCCCCGGTGTCCAGCCAATTGTCGACGTTAGGTCCGGGGTTCTTCGGCGCGACGACCAGGCGCCACGATCCGTCGTCCGAGCGCTTGGCCCTCTTGTTGTTCAAGTTCGTTGTGGTGTAGCGATAGTCGAAACTCTCCATCCACGGTGACGTCAACGTCAGTCCCCAGTAGAGGAACTGCTTGTCCGGCTCGAGCACGGTGATCACGAGCGCCTCGTCTTCAGTCAACTCGAAGCGACCGCCGTGGTACGTCATCTCGGCGTTGGTGTGCGTCCGCACCTCGTCCTCTTGTGCGGCGATGTGCGCAGACCCAGCCTGTCCACCGAAAGAGTTGAGGTTTGGGGCCGCGTCGTGCCACATCTGCAGGGCCGTGTTGCCCACAAAGGTCAGGAACATGGCGGCAAACTCGAGCTTCGGTGCGAGCTCGTCCACTGAGAGCAGTGGGGGCGGCACAACTTCGCCCGGTTCCGACACAAGCTCCATCCGCAGATCGGCGAGCTTCTCGTTGCGTTTGTCGAAATGAGTTGCCCTGAACGCCAGCTGCGCCGTGCCCGGCTCGAGGACCACGGCGTTGCGCGGCCGCGGATCGGGCATCTTGTCCGCCGGTGCGATGAGGATGTCGACCTCCCCGTTGGGACCGAGCTCGAACTCGTCGATGTTGGTCTGCGTTTGGGTGCCCGTCCGTCCCCCGACCGCTCCTTGCCCGAAGGCCGTCCCGAACGTCATCCCCAGGTAGGCGGACTCGCCACGGAGCCCGAGCATGCGATAGCTGCGGGTGTCGTCGAGCACGCAGAAGAGATAGTTGGTGTCGGGGTTGTCGACCAGCAGTTTCTTGTACTCGTTCTGCAGCGTGAAGATCTGAGGATGGAGCGGATCTGAGCCTTCGACGATCCAATCCAGGGCGAGGCGCGACAGCCGGGTCACCCACCGGTATCCCTCGGCCAGGTCCACCTCGCTCTCCGGCACTCCGGTGGCCTGGCGCACCACGTCGAGGGCGGCCGTCTGCGCCTGGAGCCAGGCGTCGAATGCTGCGTTGAGGCGGTCATCCTGCATGGAGCCGCACGCTACCGGCGTTGGGGCCGAGTCGCCCGCTTCCTGACGCGCCCGGTAGCTTTCCGTTCGTGACCGACACCGCGACCGAGACGACCAGCACGGACGAGCTGCTCAGCGAGCTGCGGTCCTGGCTGGAGCACAACTGGGACCCCGACCTGACGGTGGCGCAATGGTGGGAGCGCTTGGGTCTGGCCGGATGGTCCGCTCCCGGCCTGCCGCTCAACGCCTACGGCAAAGCCATGGCCCGCTCGGACACCGTGCTGGTCCAGCAGGAGGTTGCCAAGTTCGGCGCGCTGGGAGCCCCGGCGGGCCTGGGTCTCCTCCTCGCCGCGCCCACGATCGCCACGCACGGCACGCAGGAGCAGATCGACCTCTACGTCCGCGAGATCGTCACCGGGCAGAAGGCCTGGTGCCAACTCTTCAGCGAGCCCCAGGCCGGATCGGACCTGGCCGGCCTCCAGACGAGGGCCATCAAGGACGGCGACGAATGGATCGTCAACGGGCAGAAAGTGTGGACATCGGGCGGCCAGTACGCCGATCTCGGCATGCTCCTCGCCCGGACGGACCCCGAGGTGCCAAAGCACCAAGGGATCTCGTACTTCGCCTTCGAGATGCTCCAAGACGGGGTGGAGGTCCGTCCCCTCAAGGAGATGACCGGGCACGCGCTCTTCAACGAGGTCTTCATCACCGACGCCCGCGTAGCCGACTCCGCGCTCATCGGCGGCCTGAACAACGGGTGGGCCGCCGCCAACACGACGCTGGCCAACGAGCGCGCCGGCCTCGGTTCCGGGGGCGGGAACGCGGCCGGTGGCGGGTTGGCTCAGCCGGGGACCGTCATGGGCATGCTCGACAAGCGCGTCGGCGACCTCGTCGGGCCGAAGCCCGCCGCCGGTGGCAAGCAGAGGTCCCAGAACCCGGCGGGTGCGCTCGGCGCCATGCGGGGCGGTGCCGGGATGCTCATCTCGCTGGCCCAGTCGCGCGGTCTGAACAAGGACGCGGGGATCCGCCAGGACCTGGCCCGCCTCCACACGCTCGGCGAGATCGGGCGCTTCAACGGCCTGCGGGTCAAGGCGGTGAAGGAGAAGGGAGGCGACATCCCAGGCATGCCCAACGTCTCCAAGTTATCGATGAGCCAGATCGTCCGGCTGACCCGCGACCTCGGCCTGCGCATTTTGGGGCCGGCCGGGATGCTCCACGCCTACGACGCGGAAGCGAAAGCGGAATTGCAGCAGTCCACGCGCGATCCATTCGCGGGTGGCGTCACCGAGATGGCTTTGTTCGCGCAGGCGCCGCCCATCTACGGCGGAACCGACCAGGTGCAGCGCAACATCATCGGCGAACGGGTGCTCGGACTCCCCAAGGAGCCCAGCAACGACCGCACGACGCCCTTCTCGCAACTGCCCAAGAACGCCTGACCCCCGACGCGGCAGGGATGGGGCAAGGGCCGGGGGGCTGTCGAGGATGAGCGTGGTCGGCCGGAGTCTGCGCGGTGCCGCCGCCATCGTGGGCGTCGCGGACGACGTCTCCCCGACCGGCGAACTCGATCGCTTCGGCCGCGAACTCGAGGTCGCCATGGTGCTCGACGCGCTGGCTGACGCCGGACTGACACTTGCCGACGTCGACGGCATATGCCACCCCGAGTCGGCCGTCGCATTCGCCGAATACCTCGGCGTCCACCCGACCTTTGTCGAGTCCACCATGACGGGTGGCTCCAGCTACGAGGTCCACATCGAGCACGCGGCCGCGGCCATCGCCGCCGGCATCTGCGACGTCGTGGTCAGTGTCTACGCCGCCACGCCGCGGAGCGACCGGACTCAGGGCCGCCGGCGGGAATGGCGCCGCCCCGCAGGACCCAATCCGATGGCCGAGTGGGACATGCCTTACGGCCTTCGCACACCCATGGGGCCTTACGCGCTGGCAGCGGCGCGGCACATGCACGAGTTCGGCACAACGTCCGAGCAGCTCGCCCAGATCGCGGTCAGCACGAGACAGTGGGCGGCCTTGAACCCACGGGCGCGCTACCGCGACCCGATCGCCATCGACGACGTGCTCGCCTCGCCACTACAGGTCAGCCCGTTGCACCTCCTTGATTGCTGCCTCGTCACCGACGGGGCCGGGGCCTTCGTGATGACAAGCGCCGAGCGGGCCCGCGCACTCGCCAAACCACCGGTCTTCGTGCTGGGTGCAGCAACGTGCACCGACCACATGGTCATAGGGCAGATGCCCGACCTCACCACGACGCCAGGCGCCGTGTCGGGGCCACGCGCTTTCGAGATGGCAGGCATGGAGCCTGCCGATGTCGACGTCCTCATGGGATACGACAGCTTCACCATCACCGCGTTGCTGCACCTCGAGGACCTCGGCTTCTGCAAGAAGGGCGAGGGCGGCCCGTTCGCCGCCGACGGCCATCTCGGTCCAGGTGGATCTCTCGCGATGAACACCAACGGAGGCGGGCTCTCGTTCACCCATCCCGGCATGTATGGCATGTTCCTCATCACCGAGGCGACGCGGCAGCTGCGCGGCGAATGCGGAGAGCGCCAGGTAGCGGGGGCCAACGTGGCGGTAGCACATGGCTCGGGGATGTTCCTCTCCGTCATGTCCACCGCGGTGCTCGGCACGGAGGCGGCACTGTGAGCCCCGACCCGGCGGCAAGCACGGCGCCCACGCGGTTCGAACCTCCAGTGGGCGTGGAAGCCGCCCCGTTCTGGGACGCCACACGCGAGGGCCGGCTGCTGGTCCAGTGGTGCACGTCCTGTGACTGCGGCGTCTTCTATCCGCGAGTGTTCTGTCCGCATTGCGCGGCCGGGGCCGACGCTCTCGAATGGCGCACCGCGAGCGGGCGGGCGACCGTGTACGCCGCCGTCGTGGAGAACCGGCCCGAGGCCGCCGGCGCCAAGTTCTCGGGCGGCGAGCCGTACTGTGTGGCACTGGTCGACCTGGAGGAGGGGGTGCGCATGCTGACGAACGTCGTGGGGTGTCCGCCCGACGAGGTCAGCTGCGGCATGCCGGTCACCGTCACGTGGGAGCCGCTGAGCGACGGCCGCCGGCTGCCACTCTTCGAGTCGGGACAGACCGCACCATGAGGCGGCGGCCATGACCCTGCCCGATGACAAGCGGGCCGCCGCCGCCCAGGGCATGCTGCACGCCTGGTGGGCGGCACGCATCCCGGACCGCCTGGCGGTGATCTCCCCGCACGGCGACCGCACCTACGAGGACCTCAATCACGAGATCAACCGGATGGCCCGCGCGCTGCGGGCACGGGGGCTCCAGGCGGGCGACGCCATCGCCGTGATGTGCACGAACCGGCCCGAGTTCCTCGAGGTCCTCTACGCGGCGCAGCGCATCGGTCTCCGCCTCACGCCGATCAACTGGCACCTCACGGGCGAAGAAGCCTCGTACATCATCGGGAATTGCGGCGCCAAGGCGTTCGTCTGCTCGGGTGAACTCGGCGAGCGGGTCATAGGCGCAGCCGAGGGCGGCGGTCCCGGGCTGGTGAAGATAAACACCGGCGGCTACCTGCCCGGCTTCGAGATGTACAACTCGGTCGTCGCTGAGGAGGACGGGTCGGACATCGATGACCCGGTGATGGGCACCCAGATGCTCTACACGTCGGGTACGACGGGCCGGCCCAAGGGCGTGCACCGGGCCACCGCCGCGACGAGCGCGCTGGCCATGGTCAACTTCAGCGGCTACGACGAGGACTGGGCGAAGAGCACCGACGCCCACCTGTTGACCGGCCCCTTGTACCACGCCGCGCCATTGGCCTTCTCGGTCGCCGTCCCCTATCTCTACGGCGTGCCGATTGTCGTGATGGACCACTGGGACGCCACCGAATCGCTGCGGCTGATCGAGACCCACGGCATCACGCACACCCACATGGTGCCGACGATGTTCCACCGTCTCGTGGCCCTGCCCGAGGAGACGCGGCAGGGTTACGACACGTCGTCGCTGCGCTTCGTCATCCACGGGGCCGCGCCCTGCCCGGTCCCGATCAAGCGGCGCCTCATCGAGTGGCTGGGCCCTGTCGTCACCGAGTACTACGCGGCCACCGAGGGCCTCGGGACATGGGTCGACTCGAAGACCTGGCTTGAGCACCCCGGAACGGTCGGGCGGCCGATGGTGCCGGGCCTCGTCAAGGTGGCAGACGAGGACGGCAACGAACTGCCCGCGGGCGAGATCGGCATGGTTTTCCTGCAGGCGCCGGAGGCGACGAGGTTCGACTACTACAGAGACCAGAAGAAGACGGCCGACGCGTTCCGGGGCGACTATTTCACGCTGGGCGACATGGGGTACATGGACGAGGACGGGTTCCTTTTCCTCACGGATCGCACGGCGAACCTCATCATCTCGGGCGGAGTGAACATCTACCCCGCCGAGGTCGACGCCGTGCTGCTCGAGCACCCTGCCGTGGGCGATGTCGCGACCATCGGCGTACCAGACGAAGAGTGGGGTGAAGCGGTCAAGGCCGTCGTGCAACCCGCAGAGGGCGTCGAGGGCAGCGACGAGCTGGCGACCGAGCTGATGGAGTACTGCCGGGCCCACCTCGCCCACTACAAGTGTCCACGCAGCGTCGATTTCGTCGCCGAGCTGCCGCGGGAGGATACTGGGAAGATCTTCAAGAGGAAGCTGCGCGAGCAGTACCGGACCGCCGCGGCCGGTAGCTGACCAAACACCAAAGGAGCTGAACAACGTGGGTATCTGTGACGGTCGGGTCGTCGTCATCACCGGAGCGGGCCGGGGCATCGGCCGTGAGCACGCCCTGCTCTACGCCCGGGAGGGCGCCAAGGTCGTGATCAACGACCTTGGCGGTGAGATGGACGGGAGCGGCTCCTCGACGGGACCGGCCGGCGAAGTGGTCGACGAGATCCGCGCCATGGGCGGCGAGGCCGTGGCCAACGGGGACGACGTCTCCGACTACGACGGGGCGGGCCGCCTCATCCAGACGGCGATCGACACTTTCGGGACGATCGACGTACTGGTGAACAACGCCGGCATCCTGCGCGACCGGATGCTCGTCAACATGACGATCGAGGAATGGGACGCCGTCATCAAGGTCCACATGCGTGGCACCTTCGCCCCGACCCGCCACGCCGTCGAGTACTGGCGCAACCGGACGAAGGCGGGCGAGACCAACGACGCCCGCATCATCAACACGACGTCGCCGTCGGGCATCTACGGCAACGTCGGGCAGACGAACTACGGCGCTGCCAAGGCCGGCATCGCGTCGTTCACGATCATCGCCGCCCAGGAACTCGGTCGTTACGGCGTGACGGTCAACGCCATCGCACCCGCGGCGCTGACCCGCATGACCGAGAACCTCGGGATGGGCGACCGGCCGACGGAGCGCAAGCCGGAGGAGTTCGACCCCGTCGACCCGGCCAACATCGCGCCGATCGTCGTGTGGCTGGGCAGCGCCGAGTCCAAGGACATCACCGGCCGCGTCTTCAACGTGATGGGCGGCAACATCAGTGTGGCCGAGGGCTGGGTGGCCGGCCCGGGTCAGGACAAGAAGGACCGCTGGGAGCCCGAGGAGCTGGGCAAGGTTGTGCCTGATTTGGTCGCGAAGGCGGCGCCCAACGCCAACATGGGCGGACGGCGCGGGTAGTTTCGGTCCCATGGTCGCCGAGGTGACTCCTCCGCTCCCGGCCCGGCAGGACGTCGAGGCCTCCGTCCAAGTCATTCACGACAACGCGGAGCGCCTGTTCCTCTGGGATTACGAGCGTGATCGCGGGCAGCTCGTCACGCTCTACAACAAGGCCATGGGTTCGCAGTGGAACAGCGTGAAGGACCTCGACTGGTCCATCGAGGTCGACCCCGAGCGGCTGGTGGCCGAAGGGGGTAGCCCCGTGGTCGACGTAGCGCGGGTGGCGGGCACGCTGCCGGGGTCGCCCATGGCGAAGTGGACGGAGAAGGAGTACTCGCAACTCGGCATCGAGTTCTTCAAGGCGAACCTGTCCCAGTTCATGCACGGCGAGCAGGGCGCCATGATGACCGCTGCCAAGATCGTCGAGACCGTGCCGTGGATCGACGCCAAGTACTACGCGTCGACCCAGACCATGGACGAGGCGCGCCACACCGAGGTGTTCGCCAAGTACCTGCGGACGAAGCTGGGCGACGCCTACCCGATGAGCCCGTTCCTCAAGGCGCAGATCTGGGGGCTGCTCGAGGACCCGCGGTGGGACATCGCGTATCTGGGGATGCAGATCGTGATCGAGTCGCTGGCGCTGGCGGCGTTCGGCGACATGCTCAGGCGTATCAAGGAACCGCTGCTCCAGAAGCTCTTGCGCTACGTGATGTCCGACGAGGCGCGTCACGTGGCCTTCGGCGTCCTGACGCTGTCGGAGTTCTACGGCGACCTGAGCGAGGCCGAGCTCTTGGAGCGCCAGGAATTCCTCGTCGACGCGACCTTGAACCAGCGGGCGCGGGCGACGACGCCCGAGGTGTGGGAGCGGCTCGGGACGACCGGCGAGGCTGTCTTGCCGTTCCTGCTGCAGGCGGCCGAGCAGATGAAGACGAACTTGATGGGCGGCTTCGCGCGGGGATTCTTCGCCAAGCTTGTCCCCAACGTCCGCAAGCTCGGCCTCCTTGACGCCAACAACGGCTGGCTGCGCCAGCGCTGGGGCGAGGCCGGGCTGCTGGAGTTCGAGTTCGCCGACGACACCGGCTCGGACTACGAGTCCTACGACGAAGTGGCCAAGGACCGGGCTGCGGTCTCGCCGGAGGAGTAGACCGGCCGCCGGCAGGCGCCAGGTGCGAACGGCGGGGCGGCTCTCGACTCAGAGACGGTAATGGAGGTAGACCACGCCGCTGCGAAAGCGACGCTCGTCCAACAGCTCGAGCTCCGCATGGACGCCGACGGGCAAGGCGCTTTTGCCACCGCCCACGAGGACCGGTCCGAGGAAGAGATGGCACTCGTCCACCAAACCCTCGGCAATCGCCTGGCCTGCGATCTCGGCCCCGCCGATCGAGATGTCCGATCGCGAGCTCTCCTTCAGCCGCTTGATCGCCTCGGCGTCGAACTCGCGCTCGATCCGGGTTCTTTCACTGGAAACCGTGTGAAGCGTCCGGGAGTAGACAATCTTCTCGGCCGCCCGCCAGATCTCCGCGTAGTCCCGGTACACCCCCGCATGATCGCCGGTCTCCCACCAGACCATCGTCTCGTACATGCGCCGCCCGTACAGGTGGGTGCCGACGGACCGCTCAAGGTCGTTGACGAACGCGTGCACCTCTTCGTCCGGCTCCGCCCAGTCGAATTTGCCCTGCTCGTCCTCGATGTAACCGTCGAGCGACGCGATCGCCAAATAAGTCAGGCTGGCCATCCGAGTCCTCCTCCGCGTTAGTTGCGGAACGCGAGTCCGCGCTCATCGAGGGGCATCCACAGGCCGTGGTCCCGCTCGGCCCAAATCCCGCCCGGGATCCAGCGTACAGCGGCACTTCTTGCTCCTGCGCGACGCGGTACAGACTCGTGACGCACTGTGCCCTACCTACTCTGGGATCTCGGGCACGCTGCGATGAGTGTCAGTACTTACGGTTGGATATCCGCTTCGCCAGCCAAAGCTTGAACCGTTCCCATCGACTTTGAGGAGCGCTCGGCACGACTCGAACGTACACCAGGCCGTCCGCGATTCACGAGCCGGCACCCTCCACGTACCGCTTGAGCGCACGGACGTAGGCAGCGGTGGCGCCCCGTTGCATGCCCCGGCCGAACGGGCCCGAAAGGCGGACGAGGGCATCACCGGGTCGCGAGATCGCCTCGATCTCGAAGTGCACGGTTCCGTCAGACGACATCGAGACCGCGAATGATTCCTCACCTTGCTCGGGATGTCCGGGCAACGTGCCGTAGGCGAAGCCCCATCGCGTCTGGCCGTCGACGACGCCCACGACCCGACACGGTGCGGCGACCGAGGCGATGGGTGCGCCCAGGGTCACGACAACCGTGGCGCCGGTGTGGATGACCTGACCCTCGGGGAAGACCCGCATGCCGGGTAGGCGATGTGCTTTCCACGTCTTGAGGCCGGTGATCGCCCGTTGAAACACTTCGGCGCCCTCACCCAGCGCGTCCTCGAAGCGGTCGTGGTGAAAACCTTTGGGCCTCTTGCCGGCGAGTGTGGCCCCGATGTCGCCGTAGGTCGGCTCGGCGGTCTCGAGGTCTTCCACCAATCGCGTCATGGCGGCCGAATCCGACGGTCGGACGAACCTCATGGCCCCGTTGTTATCAGGTGAGTGACGCCGTGGATGTGCCCATCTTCGGCTGGACCAAGAGGGACCCTTCCCGCTCTGGGGCCTAGGGCTGTCCTCGCCCTAGCGCAACGGAGAGAGGCTGGTCAGCGTCGACAGCA
Source organism: uncultured Acidimicrobiaceae bacterium (assembly GCA_963777485.1). GTDB lineage: Bacteria > Actinomycetota > Acidimicrobiia > Acidimicrobiales > RAAP-2 > Bog-473. The sequence continues at coordinate 33,285 of CAVZQP010000003.1, forward strand.
TGTTCTCGCTGTAGCTGACGCCGCCGGAGGTCGCGGCGACCTCTTCCTTCTCCTGCACGATCAGCCCGTTGCTCGGGACGACCCAGAAGTCGGTCGGGTTCGTGCCGGCCTGGCTGCCGTCGAAGGTCAGCGTGAAGCGGGCGTGTTCGACGGTCACGGAGTGGCCGGCAATCGCCATGGTCGACTCGCCCAACGCCTGGCCGGCCAGTCTCACCTTCTCGGCCGGGCTCTGCAGGGCACACGTTGCGGTCCATTTCTGTCCAAGCGTCGCATGGGCCGGCAACAGGTAGGCCGTCGCCGGGCAGAGCACAGTGGAAGTCGTGTTGGCCCCGGCGATCGACTCCTGGGTGACGAGGCGCGGCACGCTGAAACCGCCGCCTGGGCCCGCGCACTCTGTCGTCGTCTCAGTGTGCTGCATGAGGGGCACCCAGCTGACGGTGGCGCAGTGGCCGCCCGTCACGATCATCGACGTGGTCGGGGGGAACGACCGGTTCATCCCCGGAAGGCTCACGCTCTCGCCGCCGCTCGTCCGGTACGAATAGACGCCCGGTGACGGCAGGTGGTTGCGCAGCGTCTGGAGCACCTTCTCGGTCTGCTCGCGTCGGTACATGCGCAGCGCCTCACGCAGGCCGACGGGTGACGAGACGGTGCGGAAAACGAGGGCCCACGCCGTCCCACCGGCAGAACTCACGATCACGATGGCCAGGATCAGGACTGACAGCACCCGGTGCTGCTGGACCCAGTGCCAGACGATCACGACCAAATCCTACCCCGGGGGCACGAAAGCGAATCTGACGCCGGGGTCAGGGCTGGTCCGGCACCCAGTTGCCGTGGAACCCGACCGGGACGCGCCGCGGGAGCTCGACCACGGCCTGGGGTTCGCCGGCAGGATCCGCCGCGTTGAGGACGTAGAGCGCGGACGTGTCCTTGTCGGGTGAATAAGCGAGCGTGAGCAGCCACCCGTCGTCCTCGACGGCGTCGTCAGCGCGGGGGACGAAGACGGCCTCCCCCACGATGGCACCGCGACCAAAGGATCGTTCGACCGAGGCGCCGCGCTCGAAGTCGTGGCACACCAACATCGACTCGGTCCCAATGATGTCGTCGTTCGTGCCGACGGCGACGGCATAGCCGTAGCGGTGCGGCCGGCCCACGACCCGCTCGTCGACACGCGGGAACTCCTGCCCGTGGTCGTCAAGACGCTCTTCCTTGACGGCACCACCGCTGCCGTCGAGATGCCAGCGCTCGAGCGTCGGTGCGCCCTCGCTCGGACCGAGCAGGTGCGTGCGGAACATGGAGGGGTGCCGCACAACGTCCAGCACGACCCCGTTGCCGCCCGGCTCGTCGTAGGCGTTCATGACGTGGAACACGTAACACGGTTCGACGTCGTGCCAGACCACCTCGGTCGAGTCGCCCTGGCGCGGCAGCAGACCGACCCGGGATTGATAGCCGTCCTGCCACCGGTAGGGAAAACTGGCGCCCTCGGCGACGGCCTCCATGCTGAAGATGACCGGGAGGTCCAGCAGCACGATGGAGCGTTCGGTGATGGCACAGTCGTGCAGGCTGACCGATCCCCCCATCGTCACTCGGCGCGACGATCGCACGCGGGCCGAAGTGTCGATGATGCTCACGTCCACGTCGTCGCCCCAACCCCAGAAGTACGACACGGCGTAGAGCTCCCCGCTCTGCGGGTCGCGCTTGGGGTGGGCGGTGTACCCACCGGCCAGCGTCCCGTCGAAGTCACACGGCCCGACCGTCTCGAGTTCGTCGGTCAGCTCGTAGGGCAACGAGCCGGCCTCGACGATGGCGAAGGTGCGGCCGGCGTGCCCGATGACGTTGGTGTTGGCGGCGAAGTCCATGTCGCCGTGCACCCGGCCCGGCTTGGGCTCTTCTCCGAGCGCTTGTGCGACCAGGGGCGCGCGGACCCAGCGGTTGCGGTACCACTCGGCGCGGCCGTCCCGTAGGCGGATCCCGTGCACCATGCCGTCACCGGTGAACCAGTGGTACGTCGCCGGATCTGGCGCCGTGACCGGGTTCGGACCGTTGCGCAGGTAACGCCCGCACAACTCCTCGGGAATGGAGCCGGACACGGCCAATTCCGTTGCCGTCAGCTCCTCGTGCACCGGGGCGTAGTTCCCTTGTAGATACGGGTTGGTGACCGTGGTCATGGATGCCCCTTCCGTTCGGGGGAACGAGGCTCCAACCATAGGCACGAATGGGCGTGTGAACAATGTGTGACCACATTGCGGGTGTTCCCCGGAAAACACTGCGCGTGCTCTGAAGGCCGCGCTATTGTTCTCCCTGAGGGCACCACCAGCAATGCTTTGGAAATCCCTCTGGCTCGAAAGAGCTACCGGCCATGGCCCCCGCCAAACGGGCCAAATCTGGCCAGGAGAGGAGTGGATTTTTCAATGGCAACTGGTTCCGTGAAGTGGTTTAACGGTGAAAAGGGCTTCGGCTTCATCACCCAAGACGGTGGGGGTCCCGATGTATTCGTGCATTACAGCGCGATTTCAGGTTCGGGCTACCGCAATCTCGAAGAAGGACAGAAGGTCGAGTTCGAGACGAACCAAGGCCCCAAGGGGCTGCAGGCCGCCAACGTGCGCGCCATCTGAGCGTCTCACTTGCAGGCTTGACGACAGGACCCCGCCTCTTCTGAGGCGGGGTCCTGTTCGTTCGTTGCGCTCCTACGTGGTCTCGGGCTACCAGTAGGGCCGGCGCTGGCGGGTGGTCACGTCGAGCACGGCGGACGCGTACTCGGGTCGGCACACGACAAGATCGGGCAGCCAGGCATCGGGGTCTCCGTACCGCAGGGGGTCCCCGTTGAGCCGGCTGGCGTGGAGGCCGCTGGCCAGCGCCACGGCGGCCGGTGCACAGGAGTCCCATTCGTACTGACCGCCCGCGTGCACGTAGATCTCGGCGTCACCGAGTATCACGGCGGCGATCTTGGCGCCGGCAGAGCCCAGCGGGACCATGACCGCGCCCAGCGCCTCGGCCACGTCGTAGGCGACTTCCGGGGGACGGCTGCGCGACACCACGAGCCGCGGCTTCTCGCCCGTCGGCGGCTTCAGCACCGGGGGTTCCCCCGTCGACAATGTGATGTCGAGCGCGGGCAGGGCGACTGCGCCGACCGCCGGCGCGCCACCGACGGACAGGGCGACGTGTACGGCCCAGTCACTGCGCCCCCGCTCGCGGAACTCCCGCGTGCCGTCGAGCGGGTCGACGATCCATAGCCGGCCCTCGCTGGCAACGTGCTCGAGACCTTCCTCCGACCGGACGTAGTCACCCGGATACAGGCGGTTCAATTCCGAGACCAGGAGATGGTGCGCCATGTGATCGCCGGCCGCACCGAGGTCGCGCGTGCCCGAGGGCGGTGCCTCCCGGAGTTCGATCAACGCCCGGCCGGCCAGTGCCGCGAGCGCGGCCGCGTCGCGGTGCTCCGCTGCAAGGTCGTCGGACATGGCCCTTGTTCTAGACCAAACGCCTGTCGGTGGCCCACCTCGTGAGTTCGTGACGGGTCGAAAGCTGCAGCTTGCGCAGCACGGACGAGACGTGCGACTCGACCGTCTTGGCCGAGATGCTGAGGTCCCGTGCCACCTCCTTGTAGGTGTAACCGCGGGCGATGAGGCGGAGGACCTCACGTTCGCGCGGGGAGAGCTGGTCGAGCTCCGGGTCGAGACCCGCAGCCGGCGCCGCACTCCCGTGGGCGAAGGCATCGAGCACGAACCCGGCGAGGCGGGGCGAGAAGACCGCGTCACCGGCGGCCACCCGGTACACCGCCTGGAGCAACTCGGGGCCCGAGATCGTCTTGGTGATGTAGCCGCGTGCGCCGGCCCGGATCACGTCGATGACGTCTTCGGGCGCATCCGAGACGGACAGGGCGAGGAACTGCACCTCGGGATGGTGCGGCAGCACCCCCCGCAGCACGGCGAGGCCGCCACCGCCGGGCAGATGCACGTCGAGCAGTACGACCTCGGGCAGGCGCTCGCCAATGAGCTCGACCGCGGCGTCGGCCTCGTCCGCCTCGCCGACGACGTCCACCGCGTCACCCAGCTCGGCCTTCACGCCGGCACGGAAGACGGCATGGTCCTCGACGAGGAAGATGCGAGGGCGCCCCCGCGGCGCGGGGACTTCGCCGCCCGTGGTCACTTGACCCGTTCGCGTCTTGGCATGCGGAGCTGGACCTCGGCCCCCTCGCCCGGGGCCGAGCGGATGACGGCATCTCCGCCGAAGCGGGCCACCCGGGCTTCGATGGACTGCGCGATGCCCTGGCGGTCCTCCGGAACGGCGGCGCGATCGAAGCCTTTGCCGCGGTCACGCACGTAGATCTGCACGGTGTGCGGCTCGACCTCGGCGAACACGGACACCTGGTCGGCCCCCGACCACTTGGCGGCGTTCACCGTGGCCTCGCGCGCCGCATCGAGCAGCGCCCGCAGGGCGTCGTCGAGCTCGCAGTCACCCACCACGACGACCTGCACTGTGATGCCGTGATCCGCCTCGACCTGCCGCTGCAGAAGGCTGACCCCCTCCCCCAGGAAGGTCGCCTCGTCGCCGATCACCCCGGGGGGCCGTCCCTCGAAGAGCCACTCGCGCAGCTCTCGTTCCTGGGCGCGGGCCAGGTGCACCACGCTCTGGGGATCATCCGACGACCGCTGGATCAGCGCCAGCGTCTGGAGCACCGAGTCGTGCACGTGCGCAGCCATCTGGGCCCGCTCTTCGGCCCGCACGCGCGCCTGGCGCTCGGCGATGAGGTCCCGCACCAGGCTCAGCCACCACGGCCCGAACACGATCACCGCGGCCGCGACGACGAGCGCCGCACCCCCAACGGGCTTGAGAGCGGCGATCGTCGTGTGCCCCTCGACGAGCAACACGATCCCCAGGGCCCCGATCGCCACGCCGACGACGATGCGCGCGATGAGCAGGTGGCGCCGGCCCTGCCCGTGGACGTCGGTGCCGAGCAACGGGACGACCTCGTGGTCGATGAATTCCCTTTCCGAATCGTTGGCGTTGCGCCAGATGAGCACGACGAGGCCGGCGGCGAGCAGGGTGGGCCAGCTGATGAACCCGAGGAAGGGCATGTGCACGGTGCTCGTGATCACCGACAGCAAGATGAGGACGGGGAGCAGCACGGCGAGGACCAGGCGGATGCCCCGCTTGTCCCGAATGGCGCGCGCATAGATGTTGCTCGACTGCCCCTCCATCGGGATCATGAGCCAGGCGACGGCGTAGACGAAGACCATGATCCCGCTGGCGAGGCAGCACAGCACGGTGCCGATGCGCACCCAGGTGACGTCGATGCCCGTGGCCTGCGACACGGCGCCGCAGACCCCGCCGAGCACTCGGTTGTCCTCGTTGCGGCGCAGGGACCGTAACTTGCGCGCGACGTGCTCGTGGCCATGGTGGCGATGGCGCGTCCAGTCGTGGCGGCCCCAGTGTCGGCCACCGGGGCCGTAGCACCCGGGGTCCGCGCCGACGGGGGTGGGCGCCTCGGGCGCGGTGGGACTTTCGCGATCGTCCGGGCACGCGACGCGCAGCGGTTCGGTCGGGCCCCCGCCCTCGGGGAGCGGGAACGGTCCGGAATCCTGTGCCTCTGCGATACCTCGATGATCGCGCGGGCCAAGAAGGCCGGGCCATCAGGGACATCCCTGAGGGGTCGGGGTCCCCTTCAGGGTCCGACCAGGGTGTTTCCCGATTCACCAGAGGCGCGCCCGAAGTCAGAGTGAACTCATGGACACTGCAGCGAACGAGACCCCCGCAGGCCCCGGCGACTCCCCTGGGACCAGCACCACCACCAGCGCTTCCACCGCCACCTCCCAGCCACCCCCGGGCCAGGCCGCCGGCCACGGCCACAGCCACGAGATGCGCCTCCACCGCCGCCGAGGCGGACGCATGCTCGGTGGCGTGGCCGTCGGCCTGGCCGACTACTTCGCGGTGGACCCCGTCCTGGTCCGTGTCGGGTTCGTCGTCCTGACCTTCGTGGGTGGCCTGGCCGTGCCCCTGTACCTGGCCGGCTGGGCCCTCATCCCCGACGAGGACACTGACACCTCGATTGCAGAGGAGATCCTCGCCCGAGAACGCCCACGCGGCGCCTACTGAACACCGAAGAGACCGTAGAGAACGTCACATCCGAGCGATACCAAACGTCTACTACTGACAGAGAAGGAGACGATCACCGATGCGTTACCGCTGGGACCCCGCCTACCCGATGGGCCGGCGGGATGCCACGCCCTACGACACCGGACTGCGTGCATCCGACGACGAGCGCAACGCCGTCGCCGACAGGCTGTCCCGCCACTATGCGGAGGGCCGGCTCGACGAGGCCGAGTTCAAGACCCGTCTCGACGCGGCCATGTCGGCCACGACACGGGGCGACCTGAACGGGTTGTTCCACGACCTGCCCAAGCTGCCGGAACCGGCGGCGCCACCGCCGACGCGGCGCCAGCGCGCCGTGCCGTGGCTCTTCCTGCTCGCCTTCGTGGCCGTCGTCGCTGTGGCCACGCTGCCCTTCTATCCGCTGTACCACGTGCCGTGGTTCCTCTTCGCGATCGTCGGCTTCATCCTCTGGCGCCGCGCTGCGGGCGGCCACTGGCACCACCACCACGCCGGCGGGGGGACCCGGCCCAGCTCCGTCATGGACAACTGAGCACCCTCAGCACCCTCAGAAAGGACCCGATGCGCACCCACCTCCCCCACCCCGAGCGCACCCCCGACGACCCGATCGTGGACGACGACCTCGCGGACGCCCTGCGCGCCATGCCGCTCTTCGCCGGGCTGCCCGACGACGAGCTCGAGGAGCTCGCCGCCGAATGCGAGCTCTGTACCGCCCACCCCGGCCAGGTCGTCCAGGCCCAGGACGTGCCGGTTCGCTACTGGCATGTCATCACCGGCGGCCATGCGGTCGTCCAGCGCGACGGCACCCCGATCGGCTTGCTGGGCCAAGGGGACTCCTGGTCCGAACACTCCCTACTCAACCAGCTGCGCTCGTCCATCGGCGTCGTGGCGCTCTCACCCCTCACACTGCTGACGCTGAGCCAGCGGCGCTTCTTCGCGGTGCCCGAGCGCCACCCGGTCCTGGCCGGCCGACTCGTGGCCCGATCGGCCACGTCGGCCGACCGCTTGGCCCTGCCCGTGTTCAACGCCCTGGTCCACCTGGACCTGGCGAAGATCGAACGCACCGGAGGGCACCTGGGCGGCCAGTACGATTAGGGCCGCGCCCGGCGACGCCCGTAGGCGGCGGCGCCGCGTTCCCCGAAACCGTCCGAAACCGAAATCTCCGGAGGAAACTGCCTCATGCGCACACTGGCCGGGTGGTGCGTCCGACACCGGCGCATCGTCCTCCTTCTGTGGGCGGCTGTCCTGGTCAGCTCGCTGGTCCTTGTCAGCGCGCTGCACGCTGACTACACGAACAACTTCAACTTCCCCCACACGGAGTCCTCCGACGCCATCAACCTGCTGAAATCGGCCGCACCGGGTCACTCCGGCGACACCGAGGAGGTGGTCTTCGGAACCTCCGGCGGCACCACCCTCAACGACCCCGCCGTCGGCCAGCGGATCACCACGATGGTCGACAAGATCAACGCGCTGCCCAACGTGACCCACGTCACGAGCCCGTACGACTCGTCGGGCAACCTCGTCAACACGGCCAACATCAACGCCGACCAGACCGTCGGCTTCCTCCAGGTGAACTTCGACAAGTTGCCGAATAAGCTCCCGTCGAACGAGGCAACCAACTTCGTCCACACCGTCACCAGCACGTCCACCTCCAATCTGACGGTGTCCGTCACCGGTTTGCTGGCCGAGCAAGCCAACAACCAGTCCTTCAGCAGCAGCGGCCTCGGCGTCCTGCTGGCTTTGATCGTGTTGCTCCTCGTGTTCGGGTCGGTCTTCGCGGCGTTGCTGCCGATCATCTCCGCGCTGTTCGCACTCGGGACCGCGATCGGCATCATCGGTCTGCTGAGCCACGTCATCGGCATGCCCGAATTCTCTCCCGAGCTCGTGCTGCTCATCGGCCTCGGGGTGGGCGTCGACTACGCGCTCTTCATCGTGACCAGGCACCGCCAGGGCCTGGTCGCCGGCATCGACGATGAGACCTCGATCATCAACGCCGTCAACACGTCCGGGCGCGCTGTCCTCTTCGCCGGCATCATCGTGTGCATCGCGCTGCTCGGGATGTTCGCGCTCGGAGTGAGTTTCCTCTACGGGCTCGCGGTCGCTGCCGCCATCGGCGTGGCCTTCACGATGATCTCCGCCCTGACGCTGCTCCCGGCGCTCCTGGGGTTCATCGGGCCGAAGGTCATGAGCCGCAAGCAGAAGCGGAACCTGGCCCAGAACGGCCCGCGTATCGTCGGCGCCGACAACAAGGGCTTCTGGCCGAATTGGGCCGACCGGGTACAGCGGTACCCGTGGCTCTCGGCGTCGCTGGCGCTGATCGTGATCGTGGTCATCGCACTGCCGTTCTTCTCCCTGCGCCTGGGCGCGGCCGACCAGGGGACGGACCCGGCCGGCACACCGACCCGCGTGGCGTTCGACACGCTGTCGAAGGGCTTCGGTCCCGGGTTCAACGGGCCCCTGATGCTCGTCAGCGTCGTGCAGCCCGACCAGCACAACGTCGTCAACACCGTCGTCAACGACGTGTCGCAGCAGGCCGACGTGGCCAAGGTCGCGCAGCCGCTCTTCATCCCGTCGAAGTCGGGCAGCGGTGACGTGATGCTGCTGAACGTCTACCCGAAGACGGCACCCCAGGACGCCGCCACGACGAACCTGGTCAACCATCTCCGGTCCGACACGCTGCCCCAGGCCACGGCGGGTACGGGGGTCAAGGTGCTCGTCGCGGGCACGACGGCCATCTTCATCGACTTCTCCAACGTCTTGTCGTCCAAGCTGCCGCTCTTCATCGGCCTCGTGGTCCTGCTGTCGTTCCTGTTGTTGATGACGGTTTTCCGCAGCTTCGTCATCCCGTTGACGGCCGCAGCCATGAACCTGCTGTCCATCGGCGCCGCTTTCGGCATCCTCGTGGCAGTGTTCGAGTGGGGCTACGGGGGCAGCATCATCGGCCTCATCGGCACGAGCCCGATCGAGGCATTCCTGCCGGTGATGCTGTTCGCCATCCTCTTCGGGCTCTCCATGGACTACCAGGTCTTCCTGGTCTCACGGATGCACGAGGAGTACATCAAGTCGGGCAACAACAACCGCATCGCCGTGCGCAACGGCCTCGCCGCGACGGGCAAGACCATCACGGCTGCCGCGGTCATCATGATCCTCGTCTTCGGCTCGTTCATCCTCGGCGGCGAGCGGGTGATCAAGGAATTCGGCATCGGCCTCGCCGCCGGCATCCTCGTGGACGCCATCCTCATCCGGATGTGCATCGTGCCGTCGCTGATGATGTTGTTCGGCAAGTGGAACTGGGCGTTCCCGAAGTGGCTCGACCGTGCGCTACCACGCCTCTCCGTCGACGCCGACGACCTGGCGGCGCCCACCGCGGCCGAGGGCGGCCCTGGCGAGCCCCCGGAGCCCGAACTGGAACTGGCGGGAGTGAGCAAGCCCTAAACAGATACGGGCGCTCTGCGATCCTCGCAAGAAGGGTTGGGCAATACTCGCGAATTCGTATACGTCCAAAGATGCTCACAAGACGCGAAGTGAATAGAGCGTTCTGCTCAGACTCGCGTTATACGCAACCCATCCTGCTCAAAACTCTCCAGACGAGCAGTATTTTGCATACGGAACTCGCCGGCTACCAGGCGTAGTCCTCGGGCGCCGTCTTGTAGCCCGGGAAGATCTCGTCCAGCCGCTCCAAGACCTTGTCGTCCAAGGTGACGTCGACGGCGTGCAGGGCCGACTCGAGATGCTCGGGTGTCCGCGGCCCGACGATCGGCCCCGTCACGGCCGGCCGCGTCAACAGCCAGGCGAGACCGACGGCGCCCGGCTCCTCGCCGATTTCGTCGCACAGGTCCTCGTAGGCCTCGAACTGCGCGCGCTTCGCGACCACCCGTTGCTGCAGGTGCTCGGCCAGCCGCCGGCTCCCGTCGCGCTCTTTGCGCACGACGCCGCCGAGCAGCCCGCTCGCCAGGGGCGACCACGGGATGACGCCCAGGCCGTAGTCCTCGGCCGCCGGCAGCACCTCGAGCTCGATCTTGCGGGTCAGGAGGTTGTAATGCGACTGCTCGCTCACCAGGCCCAGGAAGTTGCGCCGCTTCGCCGCCTCCTGCGCCTTGGCGATGTGCCAGCCCGCAAAGTTCGAGGAACCGACGTAGAGGATCTTGCCCTGGTTCCGCAGGACCTCCATCGCCTCCCAGATCTCGTCCCATGGTGTCGCCCGGTCGACGTGGTGCATCTGGTAGAGGTCGATGTAGTCGGTCTGCAGCCGCTTGAGGCTGGCATCGCAGGCGCGCCGGATGTTCAGTGCCGACAGCTGCCCCTCGTTCGGCCACTCCCCCATGTTCCCGTAGAGCTTGGTGGCGATGACCACCTTTTCGCGCCGGCCCCCGCCCTGCGCGAACCAGCGCCCGACGATCTCCTCGGTCGCGCCGCGGCCCTTGGAGCGGCCGTAGACGTTGGCCGAGTCGAAGAAATTGATCCCCGCGTCGAGCGCCGAGTCCATGATGGCAAACGACGTCGCCTCGTCGGTCTCGGGACCGAAGTTCATGGTGCCCAGGCAGAGGCGGCTGACGGTGAGGCCGGTGCGGCCGAGGTGTGTGTAGCGCATGACGCCGAACCTAGCGGTGGGAATCGCGTCCTGCAGCGGGCGCACGATCTGGGAGGACGGTCGGCCCGGCGCCGCCGGACCCGTCCCGGCGGACGGACTCGGCGGGCCCGCAGGGCTCAGGGCAATTTGGCCGAGTCGCCGGGGCGGGCGGTAGTTTGAGAACACTCTTTTCGACCGAGCTCTTGGGGGCTTTGATGGCCAAGCAGATCCCGTTGGTGGACTATCTGGTGCTGGGCGACGACCCGCACCTGGTGGCCCACGAGTGCACGTCCTGCGGGGCGCGCTTCTTCGACCGGCGCAACGCCTGCGCCTCGTGTGGGAACACCGAGTTCAAGCCCGCCGACGTCGCGACCACCGGTGAGGTGCGCACCTTCACCATCGTGTCCTTCGCCGCCCCCGGCATCCCGGTGCCCTACGTGGCTGCGGTCGTCGACTGCGAGGGCACGAGCGTGCGGGCGAACCTGATCAACGTCACCCCCGACGCCGAGCACGTCAGCACCGGCATGAAGGTCCGACTGGCGACCGAGGTCATCGGCACGGACGACGAAGGCACCGAAGCGGTCGGCTTCGGCTTTGAACCACTAGGAGGGTAAGCACGATGGCATCCGCTTCCGAAGAGCTCTGGATCCTGGGCATCGACATGACGAAGTTCGGGAAGCACCCGGACAAGGACATCGTCGACCTGGCCTCCGAGGCCGTGCAGGGCGCGCTCGCCGACGCCGGCGTCACCATGAAGGACATCGGCATCATCGGGGCGGGCAACCTGATGATGGCGATGGCCCCGACCGGCCAGATGGTGCAGAAGCAGCTCGGGCAGACGGGCATCCCCGTCTACAACGTGTCGAACGCCTGCGCGACGGGTGCCACCGCCCTTCGTGTGGCCGCCATGGCTGTCAAGGCGGGCGAGACGGACATGGGGTTGGCGTTCGGCGTCGAGAAGCTCGCCGGCGCGGGCCTGCTGGCGGGCGGGAGCCGCTCGGCCGACTCCAACACCTGGACCCCGCACGGCCGCTACGGCGCGGTGGCGGCGGTCGACGGGCGCATCGGCACCGAGATCATGCCCGGCGTGTTCGCCCAGATCGGCCTGGAGTACGGCCACAAGTACGGCGGCACGAGCTTCGAGCTGTTCGCCAAGATCAGCGAGAAGAACCACTCGCACTCGACGCTGAACGCCAAGGCCGCCTACACGAAGAAGATGTCGCTCGACGAGATCATGAACGACGTCATGATCGCCTACCCGAACACGCGGCCGATGTGCTCGGCGAACTGTGACGGCGCGGCGGCGGCCGTGGTGGTGTCGGGTTCCAAGCTCAAGACGCTCTCGAAGGAGCAGCAGAAGCGGGCGGTCAAGATCTCGGCGTCGATCTTGACCACCGACCCGTTCGAGGAGGCATGCCAGATCCTCCCGAACGTCAACACGCTGACGCGGAACGCAGCCAACCAGGCGTACGAGCAGGCGGGCGTCGGACCGGCCGACCTCGACCTGGTCGAGCTGCACGACTGCTTCGCCACGGCCGAGCTGGTGCACTACGACAACCTGATGCTCTGCGAGGAGGGCGGCGCGGCCGACTTCTTCAACTCGGGCGCGACGTGGCGCGATGGCAAGACCCCGGTGAACGTCTCGGGCGGGCTGGAGTCCAAGGGCCACCCGATCGCGGCCACGGGGATCGCGAACATCTGGGAGGTGGCGACGCACCTGCGCGGCGAGGCGGGCGACCGCCAGATCGAGGGCGCGAAGGTGGGCCTGGCCCACGTCATCGGCCTCGGGTCCGCATGCGGCGTCCACATCTTGGAGAAGTCCGCAGCCTGAACGGGGTGCTCGGTCACCGAGTTCGAGTCCAGGGCCGGGTCCGGGTCCGACACCGGCGCCGGCCGTGACGACGTCGCCGGTCTACGACAGGATCGGGCGGGAATACACGACGAACCGGCGCGCCGACCCGCGCTGGGAGGCGCTCGTTGCAGAGCAGATCGGCGGCGCGCGGCGCATCGTCAATGTCGGCGCGGGGACGGGGTCCTACGAGCCGGTGGGGCGCGCGGTCGTGGCGATCGAACCGTCGGTCGTCATGCTCGAGCAGCGCACGGCGGGCGCGGCGCCGGCGGTGCGGGCGGTCGCGGCGGACCTGCCGGTGGTCGCCGGGTGGGCGGACGTCGTTATGGCGATCCTCACCGTGCACCACTGGTCCGACTGGCAGCGCGGCCTCGGCGAGCTGTGCCGGCTCGCACCGCGACGGGTCGTGTTCGGGATCGACTTCGAGGTCCACTCGAAGTTCTGGCTGCTCCAGGAGTACCTGCCCGAGGTCCTGGAGCACACGCTGCAGTGCGCGCCGGGGGCCGAGGAGATCGCCCGGGCGATCGGTGCCACGACCCAGATCGACATGCCCGTCTACCGCGACCTGCAGGACGGGGTGCTGGGCGCCTACTGGTGCCGGCCCGAGCAGTATCTCGACCACCGGGTCCGGGCGAACAACTCGGGCACCGCGCTCGCGCACCCCGAAACGACGGCTCTCGGGATTGCGCGGCTGGAGGCCGACCTGGCGTGCGGCGCCTGGCACGAGCGCCACGCCGATCTGATGGAGCGCGACTCGATCGACATGGGGTACCGGTTGCTCGTCGCCGGCTGAGCCGAGGCGGATCAGTCCGATGGTGACGCTGCGGCCGATGGAGCCCGAGGACCTCGCGCTGGTCGAGCGGTGGCTGGGTGAGCCGCACGTCGCCCGCTGGTACCTGGCGGGGTCGTCGCTCGGGGCCGAGCTCGACGACATCCGTGCGAGCGTCTCGGGCGCGCGGGCGATGCACATGTTCGTGGTCCTCTACGACGGCGAGCCGGCCGGGTGGTGCCAGTGGTACCTGTGTGCGGACGACCCGGAGTGGGCGGCGGAGGTCGGCGCCCAACCTGGTGACGTCGGCGTGGACTACGCCATCGGCGACGCCGGGCGCATCGGGGGTGGCGTCGGGACGGAGCTGATCGCTTCTCTGGTCCGGCTCGTGCGGGCGGCAAGACCCGGCTGCGGCATCATCGCGGACCCCGACGCGCAGAACGCGGCGTCGCGGCGCGTGCTCGAGAAGAACGGGTTCGGGTTGGTCACGGTCAAGGCGATGAGCTCGGAGCCCACCGACGACCCGATGGCGATCTACCGGCTGCCGGCAGAGGAGGGAAGGCTCACGCAATAACCACGCCGAAGGGTGGTCGAGGACCCGGGATCGATTATCGACGGGTGAACGTCAGGTGCGTGACGCCGCTGGGCGACGAGACAGCCTCGATGTCGTAGCGCTCCTCGATGCCCTCGAGGCCGTCCCAGAGGCGTACACCCCGTCCGAGCAGGATCGGCACTTGCACAACGTGCAGTATGTCGATCAGGCCGGCGCCGAGAAAGTCGCGGACCACCGTCGGACCGCCGCCGATCTGCACGTCGAGGCCGCCGGCTGCCTGCAAGGCGAGGTCGAGCGCCTCCTGCGGAGTGGCGTCGACGAAGTGGAAGGTGGTGCCGCCTTCCATCTCGAGCGAAGGGCGCGGATGGTGGGTGAGCACGAAGACCGGGGTGTGGAACGGCGGGTTCGGCCCCCACCAGCCGCGCCACTCGTCATCGGTGCCGATGTCGCTCCACGGTCCCGTCTGCGGGCCGAACTTGCGGCGGCCCATGATCTCCGCACCGATGCCGGCGAAATGGCCTTCGGCGAACGCATCGTCGATGCCGGCCTTGCCGCCGGGCTGGCCGGTCATCGAGTGCCAGGCCCGGGTGGGCAGCCTCCACTCGTGCAACCGGTGTCCAGCGTGACCGAACGGCGCCTCGAAGGACAGGCCTTCGCCCGTCCCGAACCCGTCCAAGGAGATCGAGAAACTGTTGGTACGAACCTGGGCCATGTCGCCTCCTGAGTGTGTTTTGAGATCCTAGAGAGCCACGCGGAGCGTCGTTTCTGGGGGCACCGGTCCTCCAGCGCTAAGCGAAGTGCTTCGCCATCCCTTGGGCTCCACGGCGGGTCCCTCGTTGGAGATACCAACGCAGAACGCCTGCCAGCGGCCGCAATGGGCCACGCAGTGCGACCCCCATGGTCTGCGTCAACACCGACCTCGATGGATCGGCCGGATCCGGCACGACGGACCAATCTTCCACGAGTGAGCGGAACCCCGGCGCCGAACTCGTCAGGCCCGAGAACGTGACCCGCACGCCGTCCTCCCAGTTCACGAAAACCTCCTCGAACCGGACACCTCCAGCCTTCACGTTGCGCTTTGCACCGATCCCTGTCGGCAAGGGACCGACGACCACGGTTTCGGTTACGCCGGTGCACCAGGTTTGCCAATTGCCGATGTCGGCAAGCACGGCGAAGACGTGGGCCGACGACGCGGGAACCGATACCTCGTTGGACACCACCAGGGGGGCCTGGGCCAGCCAGCTGCCGTCGCGCTCTTCGAGCTGGTAGGTGGGCATCGGGGCCAACGCTACCTGGGAGGACGTGTGAACTACCGAGAGCAAATCGGGACGCCGACCGGGCGAACATGGGCTCGCAGAACCCGCGCCAGGAGGGCGCAAAGGCGCCACCAGGTCGAGCAGAACCAGTGGCTCACCATTCCGTTCGTCCTGGGCGCACTGGTTGGATGGGAGTGCGGATGCGGGATGCCGTTCCCTCGCCCAGATCCGGTGTTCGGGGATACCCCGCGATGTCACCGCACGCCCGTCGCGAAAGCGGCAACTCGACATATGATCACGATCCTCGGAAGCACCTATACGCCGAGGTGGTCAGATGAGGTCACCAGCAGAGTTTGCCCAGGCCGTCGAGCACCGGCCGAGCCTGCCTCCGGGCGATTGTGAGCGGGTATCCGGGTATGGCGTCATGGGTTTGCCGTTCGCTTCTGGCCACGTCCTCGGACTTCGCCGGTGGACGGCCTCGTCAGTGGGCGACCAATTCACTCAATCTGGATCGGGACCCATGGGCGGTGGACGTTCTATGAGTCGGTGGACTGTGAGATCGCCTGCACCCGGTACTTCGGGGCGGACGTCGAGCGGGTACGCGAAGGACCCATCGACCTCGAATGGGTGGCGCCGAACCGGCTTCGCGTCCGCGTAGCTGACGGCGCCATCGACTGGAACGTTACGATCGGCTCAACCGTCGCGACCCGGATGATGAGCACGATGGGTTCGGTGATGCCGTTGGCCGCGTGGCGGTCCGGACCGGTGTTCAATGCCATGGGAGCAGTGGCGGGGCGGGTGCTCGGCGTTGGGAAGGTGCAGCTCACTGGCACCACGTCCAACCGCCAGCACTTCGATGCGAATCCCCTGCGCATCTGGTACGTCACTGCGAGCAATGCAGTCGTCGAAGGTGAAGATCTCGGACCGATCGGCCCACTTTCCGAGCAGGCCCACATAGCCGACTTCTTTTTTCCCCAACGCGGCATTCGAGGTTGCCGGGTATTCATCAGCCCCCATCAAACCAACTCGCGTGGAGCGCCAACAGCCACTGTCCCACGCTGATCTGAAGGCGGAGATGCGAACGCGGGTGAACGATCGTGCCAGCAATGTGGTGACGATTTTTACGAAGAGACCCGCATTCCAGCGGCCTTGAGAGTTGGCGACATTCTGCGGGTAACGGGACATACCGGCGAGACGGCCGATGGCGTGTTCTCCACCAATCCGGAAACGCAGATACGCCAGGTATTCCGCAACATCGCGTTGACTTTGGCCGAGGCAGGAGGCGCTGGTCAATGTCGTGTACAACAACTTCCAACCTGGCTGTGAACAGTCGGAGGCGCTTATGGGTTGAGACCAATTCTGAGCAATCCCTCCCGTCATGGACAGCTGTCTTCGTCACCGAACTCACCGTCATCGAGGCATTGGTCGAGATCAGCTGTGTTGCCGTGCTCTCAGTGGATCGAAGGTAGACGATCGGACCACTGGTATTGGCCGGACACGGCAGGACAGCCACCCTCCGAATTCGTTTCCACCAGGTGGAAGTGCCCGCCGTCCCGGCAGCGAACGGGGACAGCCATCACCATGCGTGCAGTGAATCACGACTCTTTCTCTTGACATCCCGATGGGGGATGTTATCTTGAGACCAAGATACTTGTCCTCAAGAGAATGAGGATAACGAGAGAGAGGTGCACACATGGCACAGGCAACATTGCTGGTTCAACATGAGGTCGAGGACTACTCGGCCTGGCGCTCGGCGTACGACAGCGTGGACGGGCTGCGCAAGGAGCATGGCTGCACCGATGCCGAGGTGCTGGTCGATCCGTCCGACAAGCAGGACGTGTACGTGTTGCACCGGTTCCCCACCGTGGAGCAGGCCCAAGCCTTCGCCAGCAGCAACGAGCTGCGTCAGGCCATGGGTCGCGCCGGGGTCAAGGGCGCACCCCGGATCGAGATCGCGGTGGAGGCTTGAACTGAGCCCGTCCCGACCCAAGAGCAGAGGTAGCGCCCGGAAGGGCGCTGCCTCGGCGCCGGCATCAGAGGCAGCAGCATTCGAAATGGAGTTTCCCGGTGCGTCTGGCTTTTGCCATGTCTTCCGGAATCCCGAAGTGGTCGGAGGGCATTCGACACGCTGAGCGTGGTGCACCAACAGGGCCTGTCGCACCAGCCTCAACGCCTGCCGTCATAGAGGGCCGGGGCTCAGGACGCCGGCGCAATCGGCGCCCACATGCACATTTCGAACGGGACCATGACCAGCGTGCTCGAACTTGGAGCGCAACGGGTTCATCAGGCGGCTCACGGATCCCAACGACCGCCGCCGAGTCCTCGTCGACGTGACGCCGGAAGCCCAAGCGGTGCTCAATCGACTGCTCCCCGAGGTCGTCCAAACCACGACCGTGGTGATGACCGGGATCGACGACACCGAGTCTACGAGTTCCTGGGCACCCTGGCACGTATCCGCGATGCGATCGCTGCCGTCCCAGACGACTTGCCTCCCCCGACCCCTCGTAGAACGCCCCGCAACCTGAAACGTTCCTGAATGGAACACTGAAGAGCATCAGCCGCCGGTCCGGCGAACGGAACTCACCCGGCGCGGGCCTGGGTGAGATAATTCGAGCGTGGGCAGCAAGGGGATCAAACGCCGCAAACCGCGGCGGCCTCTGCCGCCCTTGCATGATCGTCCGATCAGCGATGCGGACGAGCCCCCGATCATGTGGCCCTCTGCAGATTCTGGGTTCGAGGCGGACCCATTCAGCCCTGCCGGGACCGCGCAGCGGGAATGGTTCCTCACACGACGTCTCGGTCAGTCCAGGTTCGGCAAACTCGTCGTGTGGTGTGTCTTAGCTGTGATTGGAGTCTCGCTCGTCTGGGCGATGATCAGCAGCATCCTTGGTCACTGAAACGGCGGCCGGGGGCAATTCGCTACGCGACCGATTCATCGACCTCGAGCATCCAGGCCTTGAACGCATCGAAAATCCAGTCGCCCGCTGCGTCTTCGACGGCGCTGACTGTCTGAACCGACACCCCGTCGTCGTCCGGGTCCTGTTCGGGGAGCATGTCCATTTCCTCGAAAGCCTCGCCGTCTTCGTAAGCGGACTCTCCAAAATCGTCTAGGTCTGTGCGGCCATAGACATCGAGGATCTCGTCCGCCTCGTCGCCTTCCATGAGGTCTTCGCCGTCCCCGAGTTCCTCCGCGAAAACTGCCGGCTCTTCGTCGAAATCGACCAGAACGATCTCGTCAGCGGCTAGCGGGTCTTCGTGGATCGCCCAGAGGTCGTCTTCGACAACCAGCTCTTCGACAGTGGAAGTTGGCTCTACGAAGCTTGCGACCTCAGCACGCTTCTGTGCGCCGACTGTCGTCGGATTCTCGCGAGTGCGCTTTGGGATCTTGGACCGTCCGCGCCGTGGAAAGCGCCTGGAGTCGTGGAAGCTTGAGCTCTCTTCAGGCCCTGGACGTTTGCCTTCCGCGCCGAGGCGCTCGATCAAGCGCCCAAGAGCTGGATTGCTCTCAAGGACGTAATCGCCCATTCCCCTCCGATACCGCGTTGACCCTCTCGGAATCCCGCCTGGATGCAGTGTGCGCTTGCAGCCTTCACAGCGCATGGGACAAAGAGACCATTTGGACGGGAAACGGTGCACAGAAGCGTCAGAGCCGAGGAGAAGTTCCTAGCCACGGGACACCCTCGGACCGGCATGCGGGGGCACCCATGAGATCGTTCGCTTACGGCGCTTATGCACTGAGGAAGTCACGGATCTCACGCTTGGAACGGAGAACGTACAGCGTCACGTGGTTACCCAGCTGCGACAGGGTTCTAAATTCGAGATCGCGGTCAGATCGGCGGACTCGCCAGATGCGGCAGGCCAGCGACCATTCGTCACGCAACCGTCGCAAAGCCGACTCGTCGCAGCCGTTAGGCAGCTGGAAGCCAACCGCACGCTTGCGAACCCCGCGAACCAATGCTCGCCGTGCACAGACCCACCATGGCGTATCGAGGTACACGACTGTGTCGGCGCGCTCAAGCCGAAGATCGAGGGTGGCGTGGTAGTTGCCGTCAGCGATCCAGTCGTCGCCGGTGAGGAGGCCCCGCTGCTTCTCCCGCCACTCGTCCTCCGACGGCTCCACCCAGCCCGGTTTCCAGAAGTGGATGTCGAGATGGATGACGGAAAGGCCAGTTTTGGCGGACAGCGCTCGCGAGAACGTGCTTTTGCCCGCTCCGGCCAAGCCAGAGACCAGAACGCGTCGGCCGACAGAAGTCCCGGGTGGGGTGACCCTTGCAGATCGAAACTCCGTGAACCCCTTATCCGGCACCAGCAAATATTGCCGGACGCCGGGTGGGTGAGGAGGTAGCTGCCTTCCGGCGGTATGGGACGGCTAAATTTCTCGGACTGCTTCGTACGTTAGAACGGCGACACCGTCGTCCAGGGCACGAGTCTCGACCAGGCGCATTGATTTCGTGTCGCTAGTCTCTCCGAAGAGGCGGCCGCCGGTACCCAGCAGAATCGGGAAGATCTTCAGACGCAACTCGTCGATGAGATCGTGCTCTATCAACGTGTGTACGAGCTGGAAGCTAGCGAGAACAACGATTTCCCCGTTTAGTTCCTGCTTCAGCTTGGAAACCTCGCTCAGAACGTCGCCCTTCAACACGGTCGAGTTATTCCAGGCGGGATGTTCGAGGGTTGAGGAAATGACGTACTTGGAAAGGCTGTTCAGCCGGTCAGCCAATGCGCCGCTCCGAGACGGGAACTTCGCGGCAAACCACTCATAGCTCCGCCGACCCAATAGCAGGGCTTCGGCCCCTACTGCGTCGTCGAGAGCGAGCTTGTTGAGTTCCTCGCGGTCCTTGAGCTTGCCGACCCAGCCACCAACCCTGAAGCCCTCGTCGCCAGCTGGATCCTGGATCACTCCGTCGAGCGAGACGTTGTCGCTGACCACGATCCTTCCCACAAGGGTCTCCTGTCGTTGGCGGTATCAGCGGCCAATGTAGACACGGCTACCCGGACCACCAAAACCAACTCCAACAAAGGACGACTCCGCACGGAAATGGCGGTTACCGAGCGGCACTTGCCTGACTAGCAGGAATATCGCATATGTGCCGGGGTGGGACACGACTTGGCCCTCGGAGCATCTGTCATCTCGACGACCCGCTGGCGGAGTTGCGATTCAATGGTGCTGGTGGCGAATCGATTGGGTCTACAGGCTGCTCTGGACAGGTCGAGCGGAACTGTGACGGACTTCTTGGAGCAGCTTGTCGGCGAGACAATCGATGCCCATACCCACCACCACCACATGGTCGAAGCCCACAACGCGAATGGTCTACGAGTTGAAGAAGGTGAGCCACTGCTTCAGCGGGCGGCCACTCTTCGTGGTCGAAAATCCGGCTGTTCATACGTGTACGCGGAGAGCATCATTGTCGTTAGTCGTCTACCGACAGAGTTCTGTAATCGGCTTGAGACCGACACCGACCCGATTGGTCGGATACTGGACGAATTGGGGATACCTGTCATCCGTCAAGACGTTGGCGGTCAAGATGGCGTCCTTCGATCGAACAGCGATGTGAAGGCCGGCGATCACCTTCTTGCCCGCACCTATCGCATTGACTCCGAACAAGCCCCAATCATGATCATCACTGAATGGTTCCTCAAAACCATGATCCCCTTCCTTCACTGACATAGGGAGTCAAATGAGGTCCGCCGGGAGAGGACCAAGTAGATGAATATTGAGTCAAGGGCAATCCAGCCTGCCGCAATCCCCAGAGCGACTGGAACTCCGTGAGAACGACTGGTGCGCGAACGATACAAGAGCTCCCGACCATTTCGAGGCTTGCTCACTCGTATAAACGGCGAACTGGGACAGCCCGAGCGCTTGACTCTTCTACGCTCGTCCAATGACCCTCGAGTGGGAACAGACAATCGTCGACGCACGCGACCCCGGCAGCCTTGGTGAATGGTGGCGAGCGGCGCTTGATTGGGTTGTCGTCAACAACGATCCTGATGAGTTCGAGATCCGGCCGACTGCGGATCGTCTCCCTGGCCTCCTGTTCGTGCCCGCCACACAGACGAAGACCACGAAGAATCGGCTGCACCTCGATTTTCGCCCAGACGACCGAGATACGGAGGTTGACCGACTGCTCGCCCTCGGAGCCACGCGAGCGGACGTTGGGCAAGGGGAGCAGACCTGGATTGTCCTTCAGGACCCGGAGGGCAATGAATTTTGCGTACTGGGGTCGCGAGTGCCCTGAGCCCGCGATCTGGGACACCGGATTCCACAGCTCTATTAAGAGAGCTCGAACCAGCGCGCGTTGGCCTCGTCAAAAAGCCGCTGAGTGCGTTCGAAGTCACGCGGGCGCTCCTCGTGGCTTTCAATATCCCACTCCGAACGTTCTACCGAGAAGAAGTCCCCTCCGTACACGTGTAAGGCCACCGCGAAGTCCTGACGGGAATTGGCCACTGAATGGATGGCGTCGTCGCCGAGAACCAGAACTTCTCCTGCCGGCAACAGTCGGCCACCAGCTTGTTCGAGACCACCTGGGGCCCGGCGGAAGAAGGCATTGTCCTCCTGCCCGCCATACATGCCGATCGCAGCCCACATCCGATGTTCGTGAGGATATAGAGCCATACCTGGCGTCCACGCCACATGCAGCACCGTGAGATCGGCGGCGTTGTGCAGGGTTGTGATACCACCGCGGGTGATCGGGCCGAGCGCATGCTCGAGTTCGCTGCGATTAGAGACAAGCTCAGCCAGGACGTCGCGAGCAGCCAAGGAAGGTGCGTGCTCGGTCAGAGCCTCTTGACATCTTGCAACAATCTCTTCCACAACGAGGGCCATTTCGACAGGTTAGGAGCGTCACCCAGCCCCCGAAACTATTTAGGGCCAGCGATGCAGCGGTGGACCCTGCCGAGCATTGTCACTGTTCGGGGGCACCCTCTTCCTAGGCTGCAGCAATCCAGCTCACGCCAATCATCTGGGCTCCGCCATGCACACCCACGACGGCTCCCAGCGTGCCCAGCCGAATATCGGTTCGAGGACAATGCGGAGCGATCAGATCGAGGAACTGATCGATGTCCGGCGCGCCGCAATGCATCACAGCAACATGTTCGATCGGACCAGCTGCGATCATGAGCTCATCGAGCATCTGCAGTGCCCGCCTGCGGGTTCGTGCTTTCCCGGCCTCGTGAACGATGCCGCCGCTGAGGTCTATCACGGGCTTGATCGATAGCAATGACGCCACCATTGCCTTGGCTCCCCCAATTCGGCCGCCCTTCTTCAAGTTCTCCAACGTGTTCAGAGCCGCAAACACGTGTGTATGTGCGATGAGGTCATTGACTCGGCGTAGCACAGTCTCGATGTTGGCGCCCCCGGCGGCTGCTTTGCCGGCTTCAATGGCGAGGGTGCCGAGTCCACTTGACACGGTCCGGCTGTCAACGACATGGACGACGAGCTGCGTCTCGAGCGCGGCCGCTGCGGTGAGGGCTGACTGAAATGTGGTTGACAAGTCGCTCGAGATGGTCAGGCAAACCACGGCCTCAGCATCAGCGTCTCTTGCGTTGCGAAATGCCTCTTCAAACGCACCGGGCGAAGGGCAGGCCGTCTGGGGGAGGTCTTCCGAGTTTGCCATGCGTCGGTAGAAGTCTTCGACGCTCAGGTCCTGACGGTCGGTGAATTCCTCGCTACCAAAGCGGATCGTGAGGGGTACGACCTGGATGTGGAACGGATCGATGTCGTCCTGTTCCAAGTCGCAAGAGCTATCGGTGACCACGAAGACACCAGGCATGACAGCCTCCTCCCCTTCCCCGCTCACCACACCTACCGTCCATGGAAACACCGGTCATCAAGTCACAAAGAAGCTTAGGTCACATGAAGTCTCTGGCTCTGGGAACCAAACGGCTTCTGATCTATAAGCTCGGCCTGAGATCAACGGTCCAGTGGAGAGCCCCATGGACGGGCCGCCAACATATGACGATACGTCCCGCCGACCCGGCGGTCGGGGGCAGGTCCTCCCCCCGACCTTTCGCAGCATCGCTAGACCGTCAAGCGGTTTCGTAGCGGGTCGAGGCAAGAAAGTGCAATAAGGATTACGGTGCGGCAACACGTCGTAGGACGGATAGAAGAACTGAAGGAGAGATCAATGGCCAAATACGTTGTGAGTTGGAAGGTGCGATCGGGCGGAACGGCCCAGCAGAATCACGATGACGGGAAGAAGCTGCTCGACACTTTCGCCAAGTGGCAGATTCCGGCCGATCAGAACTTCTTGCAGTTTTTGGCCCGAACGGACGGTCAAGGTGGCTACGCAGTTGTCGAGACGGATAACCCGGCAAGCCTGGCCGACGCGCCGGCGAAGTTCTCCACCTGGCTCGAGTTCGATATCGACCCGGTAATTGACATAATGGACAATGTGGCAGTGACCGCCGCTGGTGCCGAGTTCCGCGAGTCGATCTGAGCACCTGACCGGTCGCGTTCGGACTAGCTCCGTCGTGCCGAAGGGTGGACCATGTCCCGACGTCAGAGGCAGGAGCTCTCCCGCAGCCTGAAATACAACATCTTGTGGGCCGCGCAGTCAGAGGGACACCCCTTCGACATCGCGTGGCTCGATGGGGACGCCGTGGTGTTCGAGGGCGCGTCGGGCCGATTTACACCGCCGACGTGCCGCCTGAACCTGCTCCGTTCCAGCAGGTCGTTGCCGACAGCGAATGTGACGGTTCGTGGTTGCTGGCGGATGCGGGCGACGCGTTCGGCTTCACCGTGCCGACTCCGACAACTTTCTGCAACCCGGTGGCTCCCGGACTAGCCGGATTCTCCCTCTGATCCATACCGCGGCGACGCCCTTGGCTCCCGTGTTAGACACACGCGGTGATCAAGCTGTCCTTCGCCGTGCGGCGGCGGGCCGATGTGAAGCCGGCCGACTTCCAGAGCTATTGGCGCGATCAGCACGGGCCATTGGTGCGGTCGCTCCAGCCGGTGCTCGGCATCCGCCGCTACGTGCAGACGCACCGCATCGAGACGCCGTTCAACGACGCACTCCGAGCGAGTCGGCGTGCGCTCGAGCCCTTCGACGGAGTGGCTGAGCTGTGGTGGGACGACCTCGACGCACTCGTTGCGGCCACCTCGACGCCCGAGGGCGCCGCCGCTGGTCAGACCCTCCTCGAGGACGAGGCTCTCTTCATCGACCTCGAACGCTCAGCTCTGTGGCTCGGGCAGGAGCTCGAGATCATTCCCTTGCGCGCTCACCCCTGAAACGGGGAACGCCGGCCGACCTACGAAGCTCGCGCCGCCAGCGGCACCGGCCGGGCCAGGCTCCAGCTGAACGTGTCCTCGATGTCGGCCAGCTCGATTGGTGTAGCCAGGTCCTCGACGGTCGGTCCCACCCGATCGGCCACGGACTGCAACAGCGCGGCGTCGAAGCCCCACAGATTCACTGCGTTGCCCCCGAGGATCGCGCGCAGCTCGTCTTCGGGCATCCCACCGAAGATGTAGCGCAACGTCTCCCGATGCACGGGCGCCGCGCCCTCCAGGTGCGGGTAGTCCGCCCCCCACATGAGCTTGTCGATCCCGATCTCGTGGCGCATCTCAGCCTCGTAGCGCTTCATCAAGGAGCCGCCGAGCCACACGTGCTTCTCGAAGTACTCGGACGGCCGCATCGTCAGATACGAACGGACCGGTGCGCCCCCGTGCGTGTCGAAGAACGACTCCATGTCGCGGATCAGCGACGGTAGCCACTGCACGCCGTTCTCGGTCACGACCACCCGCAAGTCGGGGTGACGGTCGAACACGCCGCCGAAGATCATGAACCAGAGCGGCCGGCGCGTGAAGACGAACACCTCATAGAGCCCGAGCATCCCGCCGTGCGCCTCGTCGTAGAGGAACTTCGTGTCCGTGGCCGAACCGGAGGCCCCCGTGTGCAGGGTGACGACCATGTCGTTGTCCTCGCACACGCTCCAGAACGGCTCGTAGTAGTCGTCGGCGTACCCGGGCAGGCGCGAGGTCACCGACATCGCCGGCAGCATGACGCCACCGGAAATGCCCTGGGCACGCGCCCATCCCACCTCCGACACGGCGCGGTCCATGTCGTGAAAGTCGATCGGCATGCAGCCGGCGCGGCGTCCTGGCGCGGCGGCGCAGAAGTCGGACAGCCAGCGCAGGTACGCGTGCAGGGCCGGCCACACGACCTCGAGCCCCTTGTCGCTCACGGCCCCCAGATACATGGCCGGCGATAGCCCGCCGGCCAGGATCGGCCCCGGCAGCGTCACCTCGGCATGGATCCCCTGCTCTTCGAGCACCTTGAGCCTGCGTCCATCGCCGTCGCCCGCCACGACCCACTCTTCGTCGTAGTGCGCCAGCCAGCCCTTGGCGGCCACCGTGTCGACACCCATGCCGGCCAGGCGCCGCGCGGCTGTCGCCCGCACCGGGTCGGGGTCGTCGATCTGCCCCGGGTCGAACCCGCCGAACATGGTGATGGCGGTCGCCGACATGTCGCCGAACGCCGCGACGGCGTCACGCTCGGCCGGGTCGACGTAGGACAGGAACTCGTCGAGGCTGTCCGGCGAGGCGTGCGTGTCGGCGGAGACGACCACGTAGTTGCGCCCCCGCATCGATGTGTCCCCCGGTCCCGCCGCCTCGGTCGTGCCATCACCCATGGCAACCGTCTCCCTTCACCAGAGACCCTGGTCGGTGCCCGCAGACTACCGCCGGGCCAATGGGCACAGCGGACGGCGCGTGCCAGGTAGTTTTGGCGCCGGTCACCCATGCACACCTCGTCCACCCTCGTCCTCGTCCTGGCCGTGTTCGGAGCCAGCCTCGTCGAGATGGTGGAGGCGCTGACCCTGGTCGTCGCCGCCGGTGTCAGCCGAGGTTGGCGCTCCGCACTCGAGGGCGCGGCGGTTGCCGTCCTCGTACTAGGCGTCCTGGTCCTCGCCGTCGGCGTGCCACTCATCCGCTACATGCCGATCGACGCCTTGCGCGTCGTCGTGGGCGCGCTCTTGTTGGTCCTCGGGCTGAACTGGTTGCGCAAGGCCATCCTGCGTTCGAGCGGCCACAAGGCCATGCACGACGAGGATGCGATCTATGCCGAGACGGTGGCCGAGCTGAGCGAGGACACCGATGCCGGTTCCGGTCGCCCCTCCAAGGGCCGCGACCCCGTCGGTTTCGCCGTCGCCTTCAAGGGGGTGTTCCTCGAGGGGACCGAGGTGGTCCTGATCGTCATCAGCCTCGGCGCCGCCCAAAACCGGCTGGGCCTCGCCGCGCTCGCCGCGGTCGCGGCGCTCGTCGTGGTGATGATCGTCGGCATCATCGTCTCGCGCCAGCTGAGCGAAGTGCCGGAGAACACCATCAAGACGGCGGTCGGCGTGATGCTGAGCAGCTTCGGGGTCTTCTGGGTCGGTGAAGGTGCGGGCATCCATTGGCCGGGTTCCGACCTGGCCATCCCCGTGCTGGTCGGCTTCTGGCTCGTGGTCTATTTCTCGTACACGGCGTTGCTGCGCACGCTGTTGCCCGCACCAGGGAAGGCCGTCACCGAAGAGGCGTCGACGCCATGACCGGCGGCATCGCTCGAGCGGCACGTTGGTTGGGACGCTTCCTCTGGGATTTCATCGTCGGCGACACCCCGGAACTGGCGCTGGCAACGGGAGTCCTCGTGGCGTTCGCCTTCCTGCTCGCCGGCAGCGAATGGCTCGGTGCGATCCTCCTGCCGCTGCTGGCGGCCGGGTTCTTGCTGGCCAGCACGCTGCGGGGACGGAAACGGGCCCCTAGCCGCTCGGGACGCTCCTGACCCTCGACGCAGAACGTTCCATACCTTAAGGTATGGAACAGAGGGCCGTCACGAGATCGGGGGCAGCATGGCGAGCACGGCGGGATTGAGCGTCGGCGAGGCGGGTCGGGTGTTCGTCGACCCCACGGCCTACGCCGACGAGGAGCGCTTTCACGAGGCCACGACCCTCTTGCGCCGTGAGTCGCCGGTCCACTGGGTCGACGAGCCCGGCTACCGCCCCTTCTGGGCGATCACACGTCACGCCGACGTCATGGACGTGGAACGCGACAACACGCTCTTCCTGAGCGCGCCGCGGCCCCTCCTGGCAACCGAGGCCGCCGAGGCGCTGGCCATCGAGAAGGGACAGGTATTGCGCACGCTCATCCACATGGACGAGCCCGATCACAAGGCCTACCGGGCCATCGCGGCGGCCTGGTTCCAACCCAACGCCTTGAAGCGGATGGAGGACCGCATGAAGGAGCTGGCGGTCCGCTTCGTCGATCACATGGCTGAGCTGGGCACCGAATGCGACTTCGTGCGCGACATCGCGGTGCACTACCCGCTCTACGTCATCCTTTCGCTCCTCGGCCTGCCCGAGAGCGACTTCGATCGCATGCTCATGCTGACCCAGCAGCTGTTCGGTGGCGACGACGAGGAGTTGCGGCGTTCGACCGACCTCGAAGAGCAGTTCACGGTGCTGCTCGACTTCTTCAACTACTTCACCGAGCTCACCGCGTCGCGTCGCGCCACGCCGACCGAGGACCTGGCCTCGGTCCTCGCCAACGCAAAGCTCGACGGGGAGTACCTGCCCGACATGGACCTGGCCTCGTACTACGTGATCATCACGACCGCGGGCCACGACACGACGAGCTCGACCATGGCCGGCGGACTGCACGCGCTGCTCCGGCATCCGGACGGGCTGGCCCGCCTGCGGGCCGAACCCGACCTCTTGCCGACCGCGGTCGAGGAGATGATCCGCTGGGTCACCCCGGTGAAGGAATTCATGCGCACGGCCGCCCGGGACGCCGTTGTCGGCGGCACCGAGATCGCCGAAGGTCAGTCCCTCTACTTGGCCTACCTCTCGGCTAACCGCGACGAGGCCGTGTTCGACGATCCGTTCCGCTTCGACGTGGGCCGTCAGCCGAACAAGCACGTCGCGTTCGGGTTCGGGCCGCACTTCTGCCTTGGGGGCGCAACTGGCCAGGCTGGAAACCCGGGCGATCTTCGCGGAGCTCCTGCCGCGGTTGGAGTCGATCGAACTCGCGGGCACACCGACCTCGTCGGCGACCGTCTTCGTGGGAGGCCTCAAGACGCTGCCGATCCGCTACCGCGTGCGCGCGTAGTGCCGCCGGAGGGGTTGAGCCGAACCGCCTATTACGAGGCCGGCCTCGAACTGCTGGCCGAGGGCGGACACGCGTCCCTGACGATCGCCGCGCTGTGCCATCGACTGGGTGTGACGAAGGGGTCCTTCTACCACCACTTCGGCGACATGGCCGAGTACGTCGCGCTGCTGCTGGACCATTGGGAATCCGAACACGCGACGCGCCTCATCGCACTGTCCGAATCGGTCACGGACCCCGACGAACGCTTCGACCTCCTCGAGGGCATCGCCGTCGGCCTCCCTCACGGCGCAGAGGCCGCGATCCGGGCCTGGAGCTGGAACAGTGCGGTCGTGGCGGCGACCCAGCAGCGGGTGGATCGCGCCCGGCTCCGCCACCTGACCGAGGCCGGTGTCGAGGCCGGCCTCCAACCGGCCCGGGCGCGGCGCATGGCCAAGATCTCGCTCAGCGTGCTCGTCGGGATGCAGCTCCTGGAGCGGCCGGCCCGACGGCAATCAATGGAAGAGGTCTTCGGCCAGCTGCGCGCGTGGGTGCTCGAGCCGGAGGCGACGCCAAGCCACTGATCGCCGCGCCCTCGTGTAGGCGCGACTGTCGCGGAGATAGTGCCAACACGCCCTCGAGTGTCACGTTGTTCGGGTGCGCGCTCCACACCGATTCGAGATTGACGGTTGCCCGTCATTAGGGTCGACGGGGTGCAGCCGTTTCGCTTCGGTTTTCAATCGACCTCGAACAACGTGGCCGACATGGCGCGCACGGCAGTGGAAGCCGAATCCGCTGGCTTCGACATCTTCCAGGTGGGCGACCACGTGGGCGCCCAGTTGAGTCCCTTCGTTGCCCTGGCCGCGGCGGCGGCCGCCACGTCGACCATCCGCATCGGCACACTCGTGCTCAACAACGACCTGCGCCATCCGGTGGCGGTGGCCCAAGAGGCGGCGACGCTCGACCGCGTGAGCGCTGGCCGCATGGAGCTGGGACTCGGTGCAGGACATTCCTTCCCCGAGTACGCCACCATCGGACTGCTCTTCGACCCGCCGGCAGTGCGCAAGGCGCGACTCTCCGAGGCGGTAGAGATTCTCCGGCCACTTCTCGACGGACACCAGGTCGACCACACGGGCACCCACTATCAGGTCGCAGATGCCCAGACGCTGCGACCGGTCCAGGCACACCTGCCCATCCTCGTCGGGGTGAACGGCCGCGCCGCGCTGGCACATGCCGCCTGTCACGCCGACACCGTCGCGCTCACGATGCTCGGCCGGACCCTCGAGGACGGCCAGCACCACGAGATGCGTTGGGAAGCCCAGCGCCTAGACGCAACCATCGACCACATCCGAGAGGCCGCCGGCGATCGCCGGCCGCCGCTGGAACTGCATGCCCTCGTCCAGGCCGTGATCGTCACCGACGCCCGCTCGAAGGTGGCGGAAGACCTGGGCGAAGAGCTGGCGACGCCGTCGTCCGACGTGCTGGCCACACCCTTCCTCTGCCTCGGCACGCACGAAGAGATAGCGCACCACCTGCTGACCTGTCGTGCCCGCTGGGGTATCAGCTACTTCACTGTGCGCGACATCGATTCCTTCGCACCTGTCATGGAGCTGGTCAGAAGTCTCGATCCCGGCGAATCATCGGATTCGGAGGTGCACATTGATTAGGTCCACAGACTCCGACCCTTACTGAGAGGGAGGAGGGCACCTCGTGCCGTGATCCTGGAATCCGTTCGGCCAATACGTCGAGAACGTGCATTTCGCTTGCGAAATCGAGGCGGGCAACGTCGCACGAGTCAGATTCGCGCCGTGGAGGTCTGTACCAACCAGATCGGCGCCAGCGAGGTTGGCGCCGGTCAACACGGCCCCCGACAGGTCGGCGTCAGACAGGTCGGCTCCCTGCAGTTTGGCGCCCGTCAAATTCATGTTTTCCATCTTGGCGTCATGCAATTTGGTACCCATCATCTGCGCTTCGCTCATTGAGCGCACCCTGAGGTCTGCCTTGATCATTGTCGCGTCATTGAGCACGATCTGCTTCCAATCTGGCACTTGGCCGCCTTCGAGAACTCCCTTGTAGCGCCAGTCCACATCGTTGAGTATGCAGCCGGTGAAGTTCGCACCTTTCTTGGGCGGCTGGGTGCATGCGTCGGTGGCGATGAAGCTTCGGTCGGCGCTCACCTGCCGCCCACTGAGCTCGTTTTCCAACACCGCCCGCACGTGATAGGTCTCGTGGGGTTTTAAGACGGTCGGGTTGGGCGGGATCGAGAAGATTGTCGTGCACTCGCTCGGGCGACACTCGAGCGAGTGCATCACCGACCCATATGCGGTGGTAGGGCCGTACTCGACCGAGACAGTGCTCTTTCCGTGTGTGGACGGCCGAGCCGTCACCTTGAACGTCGTGATGCCCTGGTGGGCGTTGACGTCGGCAATCGACAATTGGGAGGCAGGATCGCGCTGTGTCGTGAAGTCCTGCACGCCGGTCGTGTGCCGAGAGACGTCTCGACACGGTGCGGACTCCGGTCCTCGGCCCGTGATTCCCACGGTCGCGGTGTAGTAGTACAGCGAATTGGGTTCTAGATGATCGACGCGGAAGCTGATCGTGTGACTGCCCGTCTCGGCGAAAAGCGTGTGAGATGTCTCCGTCGTGCCCCGACCCGATTGCCTCGATGCGCCGACGTTCGCCCACAGATGAACGACGCAGGCGGGTCCCTGGCCCTGGAGCTTTTCGATGCCGAGACGAAGCACGGCCGACGTGGCCGTCACGTCCGCCGTCGAAACGGACTTGATCTGGACCCAACCGGGTCCCACAGCTGCTCCAGCAAGGGACTGTCCGAACAGTGGTGACATCACTGCACCAGCCAGACACAGACCCCAGAGCGTGACCGATCGGCCCCAACCGCGACCCGTCATTCCCGTCCTCATCCGCCGCTCCGGGAGCGCCACGTGCATACTGTCTCACACTCCGCCCCGACCTTTGGATCACCGTTCGCGCCGGTGCCGGGGCACGCTGGTCGGAGCTCGAGCTGTATGCCCTAGTAGTGCAGGCTGTCGTAGCGACAGAGGACCGAACAACGGCAGTCCACGACTTGAGTGCGCGCCTTGCCACGCGACCCGACGACGTCCTGTCGACGCCCTTCCTCTGCCTGGGCGCCCACGAGGAGATGGCACAGCACCTGCTGGCCTGTCGTGCCCGCTGGGGCTTCAGCTACTTCACCGTTCGCGAAATCGACGCGTTCGCACCCGTCATGGCGCTGGTCAGAGGCCACGACAGCACCGCCTGATCGAACTCCTAGGATCACGCCGTGAAACCGAGGCGGGTGCGGCGCGTCGAGGTCCCTCAGCTGATTGCGGCAACCTTTGCGCGCAGCACAGCCAATTACGCGGCAGCGTTCGCATTGACGACCGACACCGCAGAGACGAGGACAGCGCTCCAGTGGGCGAGGGAGGTGTTCGACGGCGCGCCTGCGGCCCTGCGCTGGTGCATGATCTTCGGATGGCGACGCGCGCTCGGGTTGAAGCTCGGGCCACGACCGTCTGACGATCACGTGCTTGGCTGGGCGGTCGCCGAAGGCGATCTCGTGGCGGGGAGCACTGAGTTGCTTGCCGAGTCGCGGTTCCTGCGGGCCCGAAACATCGTGATGGTCGAGCCGTCGACGGTCACCTGGGTGACCCTCGTCCACTACTCCCACGCCGTGGCGCGTCTGTTGTGGGCGATAGCCCGGCCGATCCACCACCTCACCATCCGTTATCTCCTCACGCGGGCAGCCCGGGTGGCGCTGGTGGCGGCGCCTTCACCGTTCGAAAGCGCAGCTTGAATGGCGCAAGAAGGAAACGCCGGGGCAGGCTGAGGGCCACTGCATCGGACACAGAGGGATCGGGCATCATGTGGTGCTCGCGGATGAGGAGGAGTTCACAGGATGGGACAAGAGGTGCGCGGGGTGGTGGCCACGGCAAAGGGCGCACCCGTCACCGTGGAGACGATCGTGGTGCCCGACCCCGGCCCGGGCGAGGCGGTCGTGGCCATAAAGGCCTGCGGCGTCTGCCACACGGACCTGCACTACCGAGAGGGCGGCATCAACGACGAGTTCCCGTTTCTGTTGGGACATGAGGCCGCGGGTGTGGTGGAGGCGGTAGGCCCGGACGTGAAGGACCTCGCTCCCGGCGACTTCGTCGTCCTCAATTGGCGCGCCGTATGCGGTGAGTGCCGTGCCTGCCGGCGAGGACGGCCCTGGTACTGCTTCGCCACCCATAATGCGACGCAGAAGATGACAATGGCCGACGGGACCCCGCTCTCGCCTGCCTTGGGCATCGGCGCGTTCGCCGACAAGACGCTCGTTGCCGCCGGGCAATGCACGAAGGTGAACCCGTCGGCCCGGCCCGAGGCTGTGGGCCTGCTGGGATGCGGAGTAATGGCGGGCCTCGGCGCGGCGATGTTCACCGGCAATGTGGGACTCGGCGACAGTGTGGCCGTTTTCGGCTGCGGCGGAGTCGGGTGTGCCGCCGTTGCCGGGGCGAAGCTCGCCGGGGCGGCCGTCATCATCGGCGTCGACCTCGACCCCCGCAAGCTGGAGCTCGCCAAGGAGTTCGGCGCGACCCACACGGTCGACGCAGGCGCGGCGGATCCGGTCGAAGCCATCAAGGCCCTGACGGACGGCAATGGGGCCGACGTGTGCATCGAGGCAGTCGGCAACCCCAAGGTGATGGAGCAGGCGTTCATGGCTCGGGACCTGGCTGGAACGCTCGTGCAAGTGGGCGTGCCGACGCCCGACATGCGCATCGATCTACCCATGATCGAGTTCTTCGGCCGTGGTGGTGCGCTGAAGCCAAGCTGGTACGGCGACTGCCTGCCGTCACGTGACTTCCCGATGCTGGTCGACCTGTATCTCGACGGTCGTCTGGACCTCGATCGCTTCGTCAGCGAGACGATCGGCATCGGCGACGTCGAAGCTGCGTTCGCCCGCATGGAACGCGGCGAGGTGCTGCGCTCCGTCGTCGTCGTGTGAGCCTTCCGCTCGCACCCTTCGGGCCGCGCCGCGGCACCCGTGGCATGGTCGCCGCGGCGGACCAGCTCGCGACCGTGGCCGGGATCGGTGTACTGGCGGACGGCGGCTCCGCGGCCGACGCTGCCGTCGCGACGGGTGCCGCCATGGCCGTGGTCGGGCCGCACCTGTGCGGGCTCGGCGGCGACGTCCTGGCCATGGTCGCCCCACCGGGCCGACCGCCAGAGGCGCTGCTCGGGGTGGGCCGGGCCGGCTCCGGATCCGACGCGGCACGCATGCGGTCCGAAGGCTTGACGACGATGCCCTTGCGGGGCGACATCCGCAGCGTCCAGGTGCCCGGTGCTTTGGACGGCTGGCTGGCCCTGCACGAACGCTACGGGCGCCTTCCGCTGGAGCGGGTCCTGGCGCCTGCGATCGAGCTGGCCGAGGACGGCTTTCCGGCGTCGATCATGCTGGCGTTCGCCACGCATCTCGTGCACGACCGGCCCGGCGCCGGCGAGCTGTGCCCCGACGGCCCGCTCGAGGTGGGCAGCATCGTGCGGCTGCCCGGCATCGCCCGCACGCTGCGCTCGATCGCGCGCGAGGGCCGCGCCGGTTTCTACGGCGCCGAGTTCGGGCGCGGCTTGCTCGAGTTGGGGGCGGGCCACTTCTCACAGGACGACCTGGCAGCGAGTGCCGCGCAATGGTGTGCGCCGCTGCGGCTGACGGTATGGGGCCATCAGTTGTGGACGGTGCCGCCACCTTCCCAGGGCTACCTGACCCTCGCCGGCGCCGCCGTGGCGGAGCGGGTGGGGCTCGGTGCGGATGCGGCTGAGCCCGAGTGGGCCCACCTCCTCGTCGAGGCGTGGCGTTCGGTGGGGCACGACCGTCCCCACGTGCTCTACGACGGGGCCGACGGGAACGCGCTTCTGGACGAGGAGCGCATCGCCCGGGCAGCAGCGCGGGTGTCCGCGGAGATCGCTGCGGAGCCCGACGTGGTGGGCAGAGCCCTCGACGGTGCGCCGGGTGTCGCCAGGATCGGCGAAGGCGACACCACGCACCTGTGCGCCTGTGACGCCGACGGGCTGGGCGTGTCCCTGACGCAGTCCAACGCGCTCGACTTCGGCTCGCATCTCGTGGAGCCGACGACCGGCGTATTCCTGCACAACCGCGGCGTCGGGTTCTCGCTCGTCGAGGGCCACCCTGCCGAGGTCCGGCCCGGCGTGCGGCCGCCGCACACGCTCTCCCCCATGCTCGTGACCGCCCCGGACGGCCCGCTGACGCACCTGGTGGGCGCCATGGGGGGCGACGCCCAACCGCAGATCATCAGCCAACTGCTGGCGCGGCTCTTGTGCAGTGGTGAGGATCCGGCCCGCGCCATCAGCGCACCGCGGCTGACGCTCGATGCGCGGTCCGCCGGCCCGTTCCGGCTCTGGTGGGGCGACGACCTGACGGTGCTGATCGAGGCCGACGCGCCGACGGAGTGGTTCGAAGGGCTCGCAGCGCGCGGGCACCGGGTTCAGACCATCAGCGCGTTCGACCCCGTCGCCGTCGGCTGTGCGCAGATCATCGCCGTCGAGCAACAGGGCGGCGGAGGGCGGTGCCTGGTGGCCGCGTCGGACCCGCGCAGCCCCGAAGGCGCGGCGGTGGCGCGGTGACGGTGGCGGCGGGTCCGGCTGGGCCGCGCCGCACCGGGGCGCCGCTGCGCGTCGCGTCGCTCGCCAAGCAGATCCCCCAGCCCGAGGCGATGCAGATCGTGGACGGCCGGCTCGTCCGCGCCGGCGTCGAGCTGGAGATGAACGCATATTGTCGCCGCGCCGTGGCCGAGGGGGTCGCGCTGGCCGCCGAGACAGGAGGGTCGTGCACCGTCGTGACGCTGGGGCCTCCGAGCGCCGAGGACGTGCTGCGCGAGGCGGTCGCGTGGGGGGCCGACGCGGGACTGCATCTGTGCGACCCGGCGTTCGCCGGCTCCGACACCCTGGCGACGGCACGGGCGCTGGCCGCGGCCGTGCAGACGACCGGCCCCTACGACCTGGTGCTGCTCGGCCTCAATTCGCTCGACGGTGAGACCGGCCAGGTCGGCCCGGAGCTGGCCGAGCTGCTGGACCTCCCCTTCGCCAGTGGTGTGCGCCGACTGGAAGACCTCGGTGACCACCTCCGCCTCCATCTCGAGCACGACGACGGCACCCAGGACGTCGAGGTCATGCTGCCCGCGGTCCTGTCGGTTGCCGAGCGCCTGTGCGACCCGTGCAAGGTCGACCCGGCCGGACGGGCGGCCGTGGCCGCCTCTCGCATCACGCGCGTCGACGCGGCGGGGCTCGGCCCGGGGCCGTGGGGGGCCGAGGGCAGCCCGACGGTCGTGGGCGAGATCCACCCGATGGAGCACGACCGGGCTTGCCTCGTGTTCGAAGGGCCGATAGCCGAGCAGGTCGAGGAGGCCGTTCGCCGGCTGGAGGCACGCGGGGCGCTCGGCGACGGGACGGCCGCGCCTGCTCCCCGGTCGTCGGACGGGCCCTTGCGTGACAACGGAGCGCGGGCGCGTCGGATCGCGGTGCTCGACGAGCCGGGACGTGGCGAAGTGGCCGTCGAGCTCGTGGCGGCGGCGGCGCGCCTCGGCGATGACGCGGGAGCGGTGGTGCAGCTCCTACGGCCGTCGCCCGGAGAACCCGGAGCCGAGGCCGCGTCCGTGGCACCGTCCGGGACGGATGCGGTGATCGTGCTGAACGGATCAA
The DNA here is from genome assembly GCA_963777485.1 of uncultured Acidimicrobiaceae bacterium. Classification (GTDB taxonomy): domain Bacteria; phylum Actinomycetota; class Acidimicrobiia; order Acidimicrobiales; family RAAP-2; genus Bog-473. The sequence continues at coordinate 69,157 of CAVZQP010000003.1, forward strand.
GCGTGCCCGAGGACGTGGCCGACGCGGTCACGACTTTCGTCAGAGAAGTATCACCATGGGCCCTCCTTGTCCCGAGCACGGCGTTCGGGCGCGAGGTCGCCGCCCGCGTTGCCGCCGCCACCGGGTCCGGGCTGGTCGGCGACGCGGTCAGCCTGCACGTACGCGACGGCGCACTCGTGGCCGGCAAACCTGCGTTCGCCGGTGCCCTCGTGGCCGACATCACCAGCCGAACGCCGACGCAGATGGTGACGGTGCGGCCGGGCGTCCTGCCGACGGCAGGGGATGTACGGGACGGCACGGAAATTGCTGCGGCGCCAGCGATGCGCGAAGTCGGCACGCGCGGGCGCGTGCGGATCCTCGGCGAGCGCCGCAACGACGACGTCGAGACGCTGGCCCGGGCGCAGGTCGTGATCGGTGTGGGCACCGGCGTGGCACCGGACGAGTACGCGGAACTCAGCCCGCTCGCCGCCGTGCTCGGTGCCGAGCTGGCGGCGACCCGCAAGGTGACCGACAGGGGTTGGGCCCCCAGGGCGCGACAGGTCGGGATCACGGGCCGCTCCATCGCGCCGCGGCTCTACGTCGCCCTCGGGCTGAGTGGGAAGTTCAACCACATGGTGGGGGTCCGCGCGGCGGGGACGATCCTGGCCGTCAACGGCGACCGCGACGCGCCCGTCTTCGAGCACTGCGACGTCGGGATCGTGGGCGACTGGCACGAGGTGGTGCCGAAGTTGACGCAGGCCCTCGCCGCTCGCCGGCAACCCCGGCAGGGGGCGCCCGTCAGCTGACCGGGCCCACCCCGGCGGCAGCACGCACGCACGCGACGACCTCGTCGTTGGAGGCCCCGGGACCGAGCACCGCCGCCACACCCTGGTCCAGCAGGGTGGCGACGTCATCGGGTGGCACGATGCCGCCGATCACCACGGGCGTGTCGAGGCCGGCGGCGCGCAACGCCTCGACCACGGCCGGAGCCAGCGTGAGGTGGGCACCGTTGTGCATGGAGACGCCCACCACATCGACGTCTTCTTGCGCGGTCATGGCCGCGATGGTCTCGGGCGACTGGCGCAGACCCGCGTAGACGACCTCGAAACCGGCGTCACGCAGGATGCGGGCGACGACGCGCAGGCCGCGGTCGTGGCCGTCCAGGCCCACCTTGGCCATGAGCACGCGAAGCGGCCGACCGCCGCTCTTGGATTCCACGTTCAGGCGACCTGGCGCTCCACGTAGGTGCCGAACACTGTCTCGAGGGCATGCATGGCCTCACCCACGGTCACCATGTGGCCGACGGCCTCGATGAGCGCGGGCATGAGGTTCACGGCCGGGTCGGCGGCGTCCGCGGCGATCCGGTTCAAGGACCGCCGGACCGCATCGTCGTCGCGTGCCTGCTTGATCGCGGCCAACCGGGCCAACTGGTCGGTCTCGACGGCCGGATCGATGGCGAGGGTGGGCGGCGCGATGCCCTCGTCCTCGACGTAGGCGTTCACGCCGACGAGCTTCCACTCGTCGCGGGCGATCTTCGATTGGAACCCGTAGGCCGCATCGGCGATCTCGGAGACGAACCAGCCGTCATCGACACAGGCGATCACGCCGTCGAGGATGGAGCCCGAGCCCTCTTCGAGCAGGTGAGCGAACACCTCCTCGGCCTGGCGTTCGAGCTCGTCGGTCAACTCCTCCACGAACCAGGACCCCCCGAGCGGGTCGGCCACGTGCACGACGCCCGACTCCTCGGCGATCACCTGTTGGGTCCGCAGGGCCAAGCGGGCCGCATGCTCTGTGGGCAAGGCCAGCGCCTCGTCGAAGGAATCGGTGTGCAGGCTCTGCGTGCCGCCGAGGACGCCCGCCAGGGCCTCGATGGCGACGCGAACGAGGTTCACCTGGGGCTGTTGGGCCGTCAGCGAGACGCCGGCGGTCTGGGTGTGGAAGCGCAGCTGGAGCGAACGGTCCTTGGTGGCGTGGTAGTGATCACGCATCCAGCGGGCCCAGATGCGCCGGGCGGCGCGGTACTTCGCGATCTCCTCGAAGAAGTCGATGTGCGCGTTGAAGAAGAAGCTCAGGCGGGGTGCGAAGTCATCGACGCCCGACCCGGCCGCCACGGCCGCCTCGACGTAGGCGAACCCGTTGGCCAGTGTGAAGGCCAACTCCTGGGCGGCCGTCGAGCCCGCCTCGCGGATGTGGTAGCCCGAAACCGAGACCGGGTGCCAGCGTGGCAGCTCGGCCGCGGCGAAGCGCACGACGTCGGTGACCAGCCGGACCGATGGCCGCGGCGGGAACACGTATTCCTTCTGCGCCTGGTACTCCTTCAAGATGTCGTTCTGGATGGTGCCGCTCAGCGCGGAGCGGGCCACCCCCGTCTTGTCGGCGACCTTGACGTACATGGCCAGGACCGGCGCGGCCGGCGAATTGATCGTCATTGAGGTGGACACCGCACCGAGGTCGATGTCGGCGAAGAGGGTCTCCATGTCGTCGAGGGTGTCGACGGCGACGCCGGCGCGGCCCACTTCGCCCTTGGCCAGCGGATCGTCCGAGTCGCGACCGAGCAAGGTCGGCATGTCGAACGCCGTCGAGAGCCCGTCGCCCCCGGCGCGCAGCAGCTCCTTGAAGCGGCCGTTGGTGTCGGCAGCGGACCCGAACCCGGCGAACTGGCGCATGGTCCAGAGGCGGGAGCGGTACATGGAGGCGTAGGGGCCCCGCGTGTAGGGGAACTGGCCGGGCAGTTCGGCCTCGGCCGGGCCGTACACCGGCTCCAGCGGCAGGCCGGACATGGTCTCGAAGCGCGCCCCCCGCAGCGGGGAACGGTCGAATTCGGCCTGCCAGCTGTCTCGATCGGCCACCTGCCAATCCTACCGGGAGGCCCGCGAGCCCCTCTAGCCCGCCAGGGCCCCCCGGACGACGCGCAGATCGGGCGCCGTCGGATTGGCGTTGGCGATCAGCAGCTTGTCGAAGGACGCGGCCGAGACGGGCCGGGCGAAGTAGAAGCCCTGCGCGATGTCGCAGCCCAGGTTCCTCAGCTCCTCCAGCTGTGCCACCGTCTCGACGCCCTCCACGACGGTCGTCGACCCGATGGCGTGCGAGAGCGCGACGACCGCCGAGACGATGGCCGACTTGACCTGGTCGCGGTCGATGTCTCGCACGAAGCTCTGGTCGATCTTGACGACATCGATCGGGAAGCGGGCCAGATAGCCGAGCGAGGAGTGGCCGGTGCCGAAGTCGTCGATGGCGACCTGCACCCCGAGGGTGTGCAGCCGATGCAGGATCGTCGACGTCAACTCCACGTCGTCCATGGCCAAGCCCTCGGTGATCTCGAGGCACATCTGGGCCGGGTCGACCGACGTGGCCTGGATCACGCTCGCGATCTCGTCGGCGAGACCGTCCTGCTGGAACTGGCGGGCCGAGAGATTCACGCCGACCTGAAGGGTGAGGCCGTGTGCCTCGTGCCACGTCCTCGCTTGCATGCACGCCTGCTCGAACACGGCGCGGCCGATCGGCAAGATCGTGCCGTTGTCCTCGGCCAGCTTGATGAACTGCGCGGGCAGCAGCAAACCGTGTTCGGGGTGGTTCCAGCGCACCAACGCCTCCGCACCGACAATCCGGTGATCATCCAGCGAGACGAGTGGCTGGTAGAGCACTTCGATCTCGTCCCGCTCGACGACGTGGTGCAGGGCGGTGTCGAGGTCGAGGCGACGGGCGGAACGGCCACCCATGATGTCGGCGTCGAAGATCGCGTACTGGCCGCCTCGCCCGCGCTCCTTGGCCCGGTACATGGCGACATCGGCGTCGTGGAGCAGGTCGTCGCGGGACTTGCCGTAGTCGCTGAGCGCGACGCCAATGCTCAAAGAAGCCACGAGCTCGTGACCACCACTGAGCGTGACGGGATCGCGCAACGCATCGAGCAGCCCGTCGACGACCACGATCGCGTCGTCCCGCGAGTAGATGCCCTCGAGCAGGACGACGAACTCGTCACCGCCGAAACGCGACAACGTGTCGCCGGCGCGCACTGCCCGCCGCAGGCGTTCGCCGATGACGCGTAAGAGCTCATCCCCCACCTGGTGGCCGAGGTTGTCGTTCACGAGCTTGAAACGGTCGACGTCACAGAAGAGCACAGCCACCTGGCTGCCCGATCGGTCCGCCTGGAGCAACGCGTGGTCGAGGTGGTCCAGCAACAACCGTCGGTTGGCCAGACCCGTCAGCGCGTCCTGGAAGGCATGACGCGCCAGTTGATCCTCGAACGCCTTGCGTTCCGATGTGTCGCGGAAGACGATGACTGCGCCCGGCGACGAGCCCCCGACGACGGGTGACGCCGTGACGTTGACGGGGAAATGCGAGCCGTCGGGGCGGTCGAACCGGGTCTCGTGAATGGTGACGTTGCGCCGCAACGACATGGCCCGCATGGCGGGGTCGAGCAAGAACCGCGGCGTCTCCCCCGCCGACAGCAAGGGCCCTTCGGTGCCGGAGCCGAGGCCAAGGGTGTACCACCCGAGCATGTTTGCGCCAGCAGGGTTCATGAACGTGACCTCGCCGCTTTCGCTGATGGCGCACACACCCTCACCGAGACTGCTGGTGATGGTGGACAGGTGCTCCCGCTGGCGCTGCACCTCGCTGTAGAGGTGGGCATTCGACAGCGCCACGGAGCCGACCGAGGCCAATGCATCGAGCAGGGCACGGTCCTCGGGGTCGAAGGGCTCGGTGCGGCTGCGGCCGGACACGCCGAGCCACATGGTCCGGTCGTCGAGTGATATGGGGGCCCACATCCCGTCGCCCTCCGGCTGCGTCGCCGTCAGGGTGACTTCGGGCGAACGGAGCAGCGCGCCGACGGCGGCCAGCACAGCATCCTTCGTCTCCTCGGTGCCCATCGACCGGTTGACGTCGAGCGTCGTCTCGAACAAGCCACGGAGCCGAGCCCGGTCGTGGAGCGCGTAGAACTGGCCCGCCCCGAGATAGCGCACGATCAGCAGTGGCAGCACCGCGATCGGAAGGTAGGCGGGGTCCCGGTCCAGCAGAAGCGCCGTCGGTACGGCGATGGCGATGCCGCCGACGACGACCAGCAGCTTGCTCCTCAGGCCACCGAACACGGTGCGGCGCCACGGCGCGCCGAGCGTCGTCATGATCGAGACCATGGCGGCGTTGTTGACCAAGAAGTAGGCGGCAGCACCAGCGAGCGCGGCCAAGACGCCTGCGTAGCCCACGTAGCCTTCGGGCGTCCCGTGCAGCGCGGTGAAGACGAGGGCGGCGACTCCGACCGAGGTGATCACCTGCCCGGAGTTGAAGATGGACTTCGCGAGCGGGCGTCGCTTGATGATCTGGGCGGCGAACGTGACGACGGCGAACACCAGCACCGTCATGGCCGACGGCACGAGCAGGATCAGGAGGACGAAGAAACCTTCGTCGAAGTCGACCCCGTCGGATTCGCCATCGAAGTAGAGCGTCAGGGGCCAGATCCAGGTGGCCGCCAGGAGCGCGCCGAACACGGCGGCAAACGCCACATCCATCCCGCCGGGAGGGCCTGCGTTCACCATAGAAAGCAACGACAGCGCCACCGTGACCAAGCCCGCGGCCGCCCAGAGTGCGACCACCACCCGCGATGACTTCGGAAGTTTCACCTCGTTCTCCGCTCCGCCTGTGGCCTCGTTTTCACATCCAGATCAGTTCCAGGTCGAGCCGTTCCAGGTCGAGCCGTTCCAGGTGGAGCCGTTCCAGGTGGAGCCGTTCCAGGTGGAGCCGTTCCAGGTGGAGCCGTTCCAGGTGGAGCCGTTCCAGGTCGAGCCGTTCCAGGTCGAGCCGTTCCAGGTCGAGCCGTTCCAGGTCGAGCCGTTCCAGGTCGAGCCGTTCCAGGTCGAGCCGTTCCAGGTCGAGCCGTTCCAGGTGGAGCCGTTCCAGGTGGAGCCCGTCCAGTTGCCGGGGTTCCACGACGACAAGGCACCGGTGACCTCCATGCTGACGGTCTGTCCGATCTGAGTGACGACCGTCGGCACCGACTGGTTCAACGTCATCGGCGCGGAGCCCACGGCCCCAGCGACGTTGAGGATGCCGTGACCGTCGACGAACGGGTCTCCCGCCGGACCTGGTGTCGTCGTCCCGAGCAGCGTCCCCTTCACCGTGTTCGGCGTGTACGACGGGTCGGCAGAAAGCAGCAGGGCCGCCGCGCCGGTCGTGACGGCAGCGCTGAACGACGTGCCGGAACCGACGAAATTGCTGGAACCCACGCGGGCGGAAGGATTCTGCGTGTCGATGGTCGAGCCGGGGTCGCGGAGACTCACCACGGAGCGACCCGACGTGACCAGATCCGGCTTGAACCAACCGTCGGGATTGGTCGGCCCGACACTGCTGAACGTGGTCATCGTGTCGTTGGCCGGGTTGGCCTGCGCCCCGTCATCGACGGCGCCGGATGTGATGACGAGCGGGTCGTCGCCTGGTGAGGTGACCGACCCGTTGCCGGGGCCTGAGTTGCCAGCCGATGTGACGACGGTGATTCCCGACTGCCACGCCTTCTCTACAGCCTGGTCGAGCGGGTCAGCGACGGTCGACTCGATCGGCAGGTAGCCGAGCGACATGTTCAGGACGCGGATGTTGTCCGTGCTCTGGTTGGCGATCGTCCACCCCACGCCGGCGATGACGGTGGCCAAATCAGTCTGGCCACTCGCGCCGGCAACCTTGACCGACACCAAGCCGGCGCCGGGAGCCTCGCCCGTGTAGGCACCGTTGGAAGAGGCTCCATTGCCTCCGATCAGCCCGGCGACGAAGGTGCCGTGGCCGTAGGCGTCCTGCCAGGGGTTGTTGCCGCCCGACAGGTCGACGCCATCGACCATCCGGCCGGCGAAATCAGGGAGCGCCTGGATACCGGTGTCCAGAACGGCGACGTTGACGCCTGCACCGGTGTTCCCCTGCGCCCACAGCTGGGTAGCACCGGTCTGCTGAGAGAAGGCATCGGAGGGGGCGTGACCCGACGAGCCGACGGACCCCTCGACGTTCACGGTGAGGTCGGGAGTGACCACGATGCCCGGGACGGCCTCAAGGAGGGTGACCTCCAGGGCGTTGAGCTGTGCGGTGACAGCGTTTACAAAGGCGAGGGGGCTCCCCGCAGTCGCACCGACACCATTGAGCGCACTCAGGACCGTCCCGACCGTTCCGGCCGGTGCCGAAACGATGTACTCGGCGGAGCTTCCACCCAACAGCCCAGCCTGCGCAGGTGCCGGCAGCGCGATGACCGACATGCTCAGCGCAGCAACGCCAGCAAGAACGAATCCGCCCAACCGAGAACAACGACTACCCATCGCGTGACGGGCACGACGCAACGTCGCCATGCTTCCCCCTCCCCCCAACTTCCTCCGCCTCGGAAGGTAACACCGGGGTTACGGGACTTCAACGACTTTAGTCAGTCTTTATAGGCCATTTGGCCCTAATTTGGCCCAATTGTTCTTTCTGTGTCCGCGCTGACCAGCGATTGTGGGCATCCGGTCGCAATCAGGTTGCGGCTGCGATCCCGGGACCATCGACTCAACGGTGGCGCTGGTGCCGCCCTTGGACCTGTTCGGCCTTGTAGCTCCGGTACCGGTGCCAGAAGACGACGGCGACAGCAACCACGGCGAGCGCGACCAGGACGTAGCCGGCGTAGCTGAAGGCGTGGACCACTTCGTCGTACGTTTTGCCGAGGCTGTAGCCGATCGAAGCGAGCGCGGTGCACCAGATGGCGCAGGCGATCACCGTGAAGAGGAAGAACTTCCCAATTGCCATCTCGCCCAGCCCGGCGGCGAACGACACGAAGGACCGCAGCAGCGGGATGAAGCGGCCGAAGAACACGACCGGTTCGCCGCGCCGGGCGAACCACGCTTCGGCGCGGTCCAGGTCCTTATGGGTCAAGAGCACGTACTTGCCCACTCGATCGACGAGTGGCCTGCCGCCATAGCGACCGATGCCGTAGCCGGCTGCCGATCCAAGCACCTCACCGAGCGTGGCGAGGATTATCACAATGGCCAAATTCAACGGCTTGCCGCCCTGTATTTGGCCGCTGGCCAATGCGCCACCACCGATGATGGCCAATTCCGAGCCGACGGGCAGGCCCATGGAGGAGATGAAGCTCAGCACGAAAACGGCGGCATATCCCGCTGAGTAAAGAAAATGAGTCACGGCCTACCTTGCTCCCGCCAGTCGTTTGGCGGTCATCTTTGGCGCCAGGGCGCCAGGGCGCAAGCCAAATTGATGCGTCTCAGGGCTGATTTCCATTCGCCTCAAGGTGGAAATCTGCTGGATCCGGGAATCTCAGCGGCGCGAGGAACCGCCCGAAGTCACGACGGGCGTCGTGGTGGTCGTCGTCGGCGCAACCGCCGTCGTGGTCGTCGTCGTTGCCGAAGCGCCAGGTGTCGTAGTGGGAGACGCGGGGACGCTGGAAGTTGTGGGCAATACGGTTGATCCAGGCGTGCCGGGTTGCGGCAGCGGTGCAGGCGCTGCTGCGCCGGGATGCTCCGAGGCAACCAGGACGCCGATCCAGACCGTAGCGCTGCCGGCCCCAAGCACGATCGCTCCGGTGAGGAGCCGGATGCGAACCTGCGCTCGCTCGCGGGCTCGGACTCCGTGTGGACGCCGAATGCGATGGGCGGAATCGGGATGGCGGGATCCCTGGACGCGGGAGGACGACGGGCTCATCGGCCTATTCGACGTTATGAGGAGAACCTGACGCGCGAATGACGCGTCCCGATGGTGATCAATGACCTGCACCTCGTAGCCTTAGTGCATGTCGCTCAGAAGTTTGAACGCGCCGTGAGAGTCCTCGTTGCCGAAGACAACACCGCGCTGCGATCGGTCCTCGAAAGGGGCTTGCGCGAGAACGGGTATGTGGTGGACTCGGTCGGGGACGGCTCAGCGGCCCTGCGCCATTTGCGCGCCTACGAGTACGACGTGGCGGTCCTCGACTGGCGTATGCCCGAACAAACCGGAGTGGAGGTCATCGAGGAATTGCGGCGCGCGGGCGATCGCACGCCGATACTGATGCTGACCGCGCGGGATACCGCGTCCGACCGCGTCACCGGGTTGGACAGCGGCGCAGACGACTACCTCGTAAAGCCGTTCGAAATCTCCGAACTCTTCGCACGGATCCGCGCGCTGCAGCGACGGCCACCTCTGACGGTGCAGCCCGTACTGGAATGCGCCGATTTGTGCTTCGACCCGGCGACGCGGGTGGTCTCGGTTTCGGACCGTCCCATCGCAGCGACTGCGATCGAGACTTCCTTGATCGAACTGTTGCTTCGGCGTTCTCCCGCGGTCGTGACACGCCGCATGATCGCGCTGCAAGTGTGGAACGACGAGGCGGACGCCGTCGGTTCGAACACGATCGACGTCCACATCGGGCGGGTGCGCGCCAAGCTGTCGGACAGCCGCGCGCAGATCGAGACCGTACGGGGCTTGGGATATCGGATGAGCGAGAGATGAACATGGCGCGGGCGCATCGGCGGCATGTCGTGCGCGTTGCGGCCATCACTACCTTGCTCGTGATGGCGTGTTACACGGTTGCCGCGGTCGTGGTCAACGCGATCGTGACGCACCACTTGATCGCAGACGTCGACGCTCGCCTCTCAGACCGGGTTGAAGATGCCCTGCCACGACCGGCGCCTGAGAGAGGGTCGCTCGAGACGCCCGACCTCGACGACGCACCGTTGTTCCTGTGGTCCGTCAGCTCGACAGGTGCCGTCACGCCGCTGACGCAGGGGGCACCAAAGTTGCCGGCGTCGAACTGGAGTTCCGCTCCAGTATCCCTGCCTGTTGGCAGCTCCACGTTCCGCTTCGATTCGGTGCGGGCACACGGCAGGATCCTCGTCGCCGGTCAGAGCATCGCCAACGCGTCGAGGATACAGACCACGTTGTGGTTCGCGGAGATCGCCTTTGGCGCCATCTTGGCCGTCGCCGTCTTCTGTGGGGCCATCATGGTCGGTCTGCGCGCCGCAGCGCCGTCGGAGCTTGTCCGTCGCCGCCAAGCCGAGTTCACTGCGGACGCTTCCCATGAGCTGCGAACGCCGATCGCGGTGATCGAGGCAGAGGTTGATCTGGCCCTGGATCGTCCCCGTGATCCCGACGCATACCGGGACGTCTTGGAGCGTGTGAGCCACGAGAGCAAAAGGCTCCGATCCATCGTCGAGGACCTGTTGTGGCTGGCTCGCGCCGACGACGAGCCAGTCCCAGCGGACGCGCTCACAATTACGGACGTAGCCGCGGTAGCGGACACTTGCGTGCAGCGCTTCGGCGCCGTGGCGGCAACCAACAGCTTGGCTCTGACTTTCGAACGGGTGGGTCCCGGACCGTTCACCGTGCAGGCGTCAGATGCACTGATCGAACGCCTTGCCGGCGTCCTCATCGACAACGCTTGCAAGTTCGCTGGTAACGGCGGACGCGTCGAGGTGAGTGTCCGGTGCGCGGGAAACCGTGTGACTTTGTGTGTCGACGATTCGGGACCCGGAATTCCCGACGATCAGCGCGAAGCCGTATTCGACCGTTTCCATCGGGCCAACGATGCTGTCGTCGGTACCGGACTCGGCTTGGCCATTGCCGATTCGGTGGTCAGATCGACCCAGGGCTCTTGGGACATCGGTGTGGCCGAGCTGGGTGGCGCCCGCATAGAAGCGAGCTGGCGCCGCACCCTGCAACGCCGGACGAAGATGCCGACCGAGACCGAGCGCCCCCTTACTGATTCCTTAACCTGAAGACCCCCGATTCATCTTCTCGTCAGCGTCTAACCACTACGATGGCGACATGGGATATTGCCCTCGGCTTCGACGCGGCCATATAATTCCAGGCCAGCGCGTTGCCGTCTCCGTCGGGGACGTCGCGGCCACAACGCCGACGTGACCCGCAGGGTACGGGCACTCCCGTCATGCCCGAACGACGCGCTGCCGGTCATGGAGCGCCCATGCTGAGTCCCCCGATCGAAGACGATCTCGACGTCGAGCTCGATCAACCAAAGCCCGCGTCGCATCGAAAGTCCCGTTGGTCGCGCACTCGAAAACACCGACGCCGCCGGCGCATATTCGCGGCGATCAGCCTGGTTCTCGCCGTCTTCCTTATTTGGCTGGGTATCTCTCTTGGCGGTGCGCTGACCAACCCGGCGCTCGGGAGCTCCGCTGGCGCCCGCCTTGCCGAGTGGTTCCGCGAACACGGTGGGGCGTCGATCGTCAACTGGGCAGAAAACGAGTGGTACTCGCATCATCAGCCAAAGGTTGGTGGTGCGCTCCCGAAGGGGACCATCCACAAGCCGAAGACGGGCACGACCGTTCCGACAGCGACGGTGTCGCACCTTCCCGCACCTGCACCCATCGTGCCGATCGTCAGCCCGGCCGTCGCGGGCGAAGGACAATGGTCGCCGGCGGGCCGCCTTGTCGACGGCGTGCCCGCGGTGTACACCACTGTATTGCGGCCCAGCGCGATCCACACCAGTTACGTGGTCGGCGTGGCGTGGATGGATACGACCCTCTTGAAGGCGACGCTCTACTCAGGGAGCCAGATCCCGGGAGGCGGGCCGTACACGCATACTGCGCCGATCGCTCCGTCGGATGCCACGTCGTTAGTGACGGCCTTTAACGCCGGATTCCTCATGTCCGGGGCCAATGGCGGTTACTACACGGACGGCAAGATCATCGACCCGCTGCGTACCGGGGCTGCCTCCTTCGTCGTCTACAAGAACGGGTCTTCGACGGTTGGGCAATGGGGACGGGACATGACCATGACTCCCGACGTCGTGTCCGTGCGCCAGAACCTCGATCTCCTCGTCGACAACGGCCAGGTGGTCCCGGCGGCGTATAACTCGAGCGCGACGCAATGGGGCGCCACGCTCGGCGGGGCGCTCTACGTGTGGCGATCGGGTCTGGGCGTCACGGCGAACGGGGCTCTGGTCTATGTCGGCGGCCCCGGTCTCGACATCGTCGACTTGGCCAATATCCTGGTCAAGGCCGGAGCGGTACGGGCCATGGAGCTCGACATCAACACGGACTGGGTGAACTACAGCATCTACCAGCCGTCGACGCCGACGGGACAAGCCACTCCGACCAACGGCACCCTATTGTTGCCGGGCATGACCGGCGGACCGTCCCGATACTTCGCGTCCTGGTGGGCCCGTGACTTCATCGCGATGTCGGCGGGCAACCCGAGCCGCGGCTGACGCTGTGTACGACGCGTTCGGCCACCCCCAATCGGTCGTGGTCCTCGGCGGCACCTCCGAAATCGCTCGGGAAATCGTCAACCTCCTGGCCGAGCAGCGATGCCGCAGCGTGGTGCTCGCTGGACGTGACACGTCGGCGTTGGAAAGAGCCGCCCGCGAGCTCGGCCACTCGGTGGCCAACGTTGCAACCGTCAGCTTCGACGCAACGTCGACTGACGACGTCGACAAGACGCTCAGGCAGTGCTTCGAGGCGGCGAACGAACAGGTGGACCTCGTGATCATGGCGGTCGGAGAACTGGGGGTCCAGGAGACGGACGAAACGGATCCCCGTCGCATCGCACACATGATGACGGTCAACCTCATCTGGCCGTGTGCAGCGCTTGCTGAGGTGGCGGCCCGGCTCCAGCGGCAGGGGCACGGCAGGATCGTCGTGTTGTCCTCCGTTGCGGGCTTTCGGGTCAGGCGATCGAATTTCGTCTACGGCTCGACGAAAGCAGGCCTCGACGGGTTCGCTCTCGGCCTGAGTGAAGCGGTGCGAGACACCGGGATCTCGGTCCATGTCGTACGGCCGGGGTTCGTCCATACAAAGATGACGGCTGGACGACCGGCTGCTCCCTTCGCCGTCGGACCCGAGCGCGTCGCGCGCGATGTCGTCCGCGGCCTTCAGCGCGGGGACACGGTCATCTGGTCACCGGGCGTATTGCGGTATGTCTTCTCGGTATTTCGGCTGCTTCCGCAGGCCATCTGGCGGCGCCTTCCCGGCTGAGGAACATGCTGTTCATTGAGTACGACGTCCATCGCGACGGCGAAATCGAGCTCATCGCGCTGGTGAATGCCGTCGAGGAGGACGGGCAGGACCCGGACGGAGCGTCGTGGCTGCAATGGAGAATCGCCGAGTTCGACGACGACGGAGTCGGCTGCGTCGGTGTTTCGCCGGCCGACCTCGCATTGATGGAGCAGACGGACGACCCGGAACAGCTCCGGGACATCGTCGAACGCGTCATCCTCGCCGATCGGTTGACCAAGGAGGACGGATCATGAGCACCACCCGGTCGCAGCTCTACCGGTTCGCGCGTGACCTCGGGAACATCGAGGCAGTCGAGCACGGGTACAGCCGCGGTGGTCTTTCCGGCGCCGCCGGCGGGGCGGCCCAACGAGAAGCTCGACGAGTCATCTACCGCGAGGGCAACCGGCAGATCAACCGGTTCGTGCGCGCAATCGGCCTCACCGCTAGGCGCCGTTAGCCGCCCGCCCTTCTTGGATCGTTCGCACCCCGCGCGGCTGTATGACGCCGCCGTCCAGTCTCCCTTGCCATTCCCGTTGCAGCAGGGCTGGCGTAGCCCTCCATTTCCATCTAAAGGTTTCTCCCAGACACCTTCAGGATGGCTCCTTCGGCAGCACCACCGCTTAAGGAAACCCCGTTGTGGGTCGATAGTGAACGTGTAGGAAACGGCCGTTGGTCCGGCGCGCGGTGGGCCATTGCGGCATCGCTCTTGGCGGGAGGAGCAGTCGATGGGTATTCCAGACGAGGAACGGGTGCCTGGTGAGCAACCGTTCGAGATCGGAGACTTTCTGGCCCGGGCCAACCGGCCCTGGAACCCCATCCAGGTGGCGGGACGGCACTTCAATGCGCTCGTACGCGACGACGCAGATGTTCCTGCATTGGCCGACTTCGATGACCTTTATGACGTGGCCGATCTGGCCGTGCACTGGATCGAGCACCATCCCTGTCCCGACAAGCAGCTCGAAAAACGGCTCCGGGCTCAGATGATGGGGTACCGCGCCGTCGCGGACACCGTGCGTTGCACCATCACCGAGGAGGACGGTGACCTCATGGTGGCGCGACTGAGCCACCTCCGTAGGGTCATCGATCTACATGCAGAGGCAATAGACGGGTCGACACCACTCGAGACGGAGGAACTCGAGGGCAGTAGTGACGGGGAAAACCGAATCCTCCCCCTCCGCCGTCGGGTCCCTCGACAATTGGCCGGGTGGACCGGAACCTGCGCCATGGATGGAAAGCCAGATGCCGAGCGACACCAGTGCCGTGTTGTCGACATCTCGATGTTGGGTCTCGGATTGGTGTTCCAGCACCCTTCGCCCTCCAGCCTTGTCGGTTGTCGCATCTCGGTGGAGGTTTCCGCGGTCGACGATCGCGTCAACATCCGCCTTGAAGGCATCGTCAGACACGCGACAGTGACTTCTGGGGGAGCTGTCCGCGTCGGGGTCGAATTCGACGACGAAGAATCGCAGTCATACAGCATCACTACGGAGGGCACCACAACCCCGCGTTGACGCCAGCCAGGTGGTCTGATGGCTCACCGGCGGCGGACGTCCTTGAGTCAGAATCAACGCTGACCTGACATCAGCCAAGGAGCGGGTCCAGGCGTCGCCTCGCCGATTCGTCGACCTTCCGCAATGGCTCGTTGCGACCAGGCCTCCAGAAAACCTGGTCGTCACGCCAAGCGTCACGTCGGAGCCGCTGCTTGTCGATCTTCAAGCTGGCCAGTTTCGGCAACTCCGACACCACCCGCACGAATGCCGGCCGCCATTTGGTGCCCAAGTCTGGCTGCGCGTCGAGGAACTCATCGAAGGAATCTGGGGCGAAATTGATGCCATCTTCCAATTCGAGGGCGGCCATCACCCGATCTCCCACAGGGTCGTCGGGTACCGCATAGACCGCGACCGATCGCAGGCCGGGGTACCGCGCCACGATGGCCTCGATTGGCGCCGCCGCGAAATTCTCACCATCGACCCTCAGCCACTCGTTGGATCGGCCGGCGAAATAGAACCAGCCCTCCTTGTCACGGTAAGCGAGGTCACCGGACCAGTACGAGCCCCGCCTGAAACGATCACTCGTCGCGCGCTCGTTCTTGTAGTAGCCCTCGAAGCTGGTCGTCGGTTGCGTTTCGACGATCTCTCCGACCGCCTCCTCGAGGTTTGCCGGTCGTCCGTCCGGAAGGAGCTCCACCGGCGGACATTCGACTCCCGTATCGGCATTGAGCACCTTGACACTCGGATCGGCCGAACCCAAAGCACCATCGGGCATCGACGGGTCCCGGCGGATGATGATGATCCCTTCCGTAGAGCCGTAGCTGTCTCGCACGGTGCAACCGAATCGGCGGGCGAACGCTCGGATGTCTTTCAACGACGCTTCGTTGCCGATGGCAAGCCGCAGCGGGTTGTCGGAGTCACCCGGTTCTTCCGGCGTCGCCAACACATAATTGAGGACCTTGCCGGTATACGTCAGCACCGTTGCCCCGTAGCGACGCACGTCCTGCAATGTTCCCGATGCGGAGAAGCGACTTCGCGTTGCCAGCGGCACGCCGGCCGTGATGGCGGAGGCCCAGCCGGTAAAGAGTGAGCTCGAGTGGAAGAAGGGAAGGGGTGCGTAGACGGCGTCGTTCTCCTCCAACTGAGCAACGGCGGCTACGTGCCCTCCGGTTCGGCCGTAGCGGCCCTGCGTACACCGAACCGCCTTGGGCAGGCCGGTGGAGCCGGACGTGAATATCAGGAGGAACAGGTCGTCCTCCGCGACCGCGCGCTCTGGCATCCGTGTCACCTGTTGGGCCACGTCCGACCGATAATTCTCGTCGTCCACCAGCAGAACCTGCTCGGGCTCGACTCCGATATCGACTCCCTCCATCATCGGGAGGTAGGACCTTGATGTGACGAGGAGCTGACATTCCGTGTGCCTGACCAACTGCGCAAGCTGCTCTCCTCGATAGGTTGAGTTGATACCCACGACGACTGTTCCCGACAGAGCAGCCGCTGCAAGCCAGAACAAATAGTCGGGCACGTTGTCGAGGAGAACGCCGATATGTGGCGGCCGGTCGCCGTCCTCCAAGGCGTCGTACAGAGCGACGCGCCGGGCTGCCTCTTCGATGAGCTGGCTGTATGTCCATTGCTGTTCTTCGAAACAGAGGGCAATCGCCTCGTCTTGGGCGCGCCGACGGAGGATTTCGGCGGCGGTTGTCATGACGATGGAGGGCCGACTACCAGACCGGGTCTGGGCCACGAGGCCTCGACCACGCTGCCGCTGCGTGAAAGGGTGATCACCGCACGACGACCATCCCTTCCTCCGAACGCAATGTTTGTCGTGACGTCACCGGGTATCGGAAACACTTCAGCCTCCAGCCCATCGGGCGTAATGACCACGATCCCGTCGGCGATGGCGCCGATTGCGATCCGACCGTCTGCCTCGATCCCCAGGGAGTCGAAAGAGAACGGCGTTGCCGCCAAGCACGTCCCTCCGTGACGGACGGCCAGTGAGCCAGCAGAAGCCCGTAACTCACCAGGTCCCGCAAGGTCCCAAACCCACAGCCTCCCCGTGTAGGTCTCGGCGACATAGACCCTCGCACCGTCCGGCGAGAGGCCCACACCGTTTGGGCCGAGCAGAGGAAAGGCCACCTCGCGGACCTCGGACCCATCGGGCGGGACGTAGTAGAGCCCGCCTCGATCGACGCTGGCGTGCCGGCCCTTGCCGTGATCCGTGAACCACAGCCCGCCCGCCTCGTCGAACACCAGGTCGTTGGGTCCTCGCAGCCGGTGCCCGCCACACTCGCGGTGCAGCACGGTCACCTGGCCGGACTCCAGGTCGACACGCTCGAGCCAGCCCCCGGCGAAATCCGGTGGTTCGTTCGTATGTGTGGCGCGGTCGATCGGGATCCGTGCGCCTCCCTCGACCTCGCTCCACAGAAAGCCACCGTTGTTCGCGACGATTCCGGTTGTGGGCGTCTCCAAGGCCAGGCCGTTCGGCCCGCCACCAGGGGATGCGATCAAGTCGACCGACCCGCTCCTAATACGCAACACCCGGCCTCCGTCGATGTCGACGGCCAGCACAGTCCCATCAGACTCCACCACCGGGCCTTCGGTGAAACCCTGGCCCGCGGCCAGAACCTCGAACTGCAGTGGCTCCCGAACGGTCGTCTTCATGGTGCTCCCCGAAAATCGAATTCGACTTCGATACTAAAATAGGACGGCAGCGCCAGCGGCGGAGGTCACGTCGTTACCGACATCGATGCCGTTACCGTGGGCGCGCGATTGGACGAAAGGACGAGGCGTGGCCAGCGTGGCGCGAGCCAGTAGCGAGAACGGAAACGCGGGCCGTCAAGCCCCGCTCTCACGTAAAGGCCTACAAACCCGCGCTCGACTCCTTAACGCAGCGAAGGAGGTCTTTGAACGCGACGGCTTCCTCGACGCGAGGATCGTCGACATCACGGAGGCGGCCAACCTCGCGCCGGGTGGCTTCTACCACTACTTCGACTCCAAGGAAGAGCTGTTCCTCGAAGTGGCGCAGACGCAAGAGGAGAAGCTCACGGCGCCGTCCGACGACTCGTCCGGCGGACAGGACGAGCCTTCACCCGTTGAGAGCATCCGGCGTGCTAATCGCATGTATCTCGAGCGTTACCGCGACGAAGCCGCTCTGATGGGGGTTATCGAACAAGTCTCACGTTTCGACGAGGACGTCAACGAAGCTCGGATGGCGACTATGAAGCATTTTGTCGAGCGCGCCGAGCGGTCCATCCGCAGACTGCAGCGCGAAGGGAAAGTCGACGGTCGACTTGATCCCTCTATGGCCGCCGATGCCCTCGGTGCAATGATCGCCCGCGTCGCCGAGCTCTGGCTCGTGCAGGGCTACCGCGACTACGACTTCGAACATGCAGTCGAACAATTGACCCTTCTCTGGGCGAACGCGCTCGGCCTCGGCGAGGACGGAGTCGAGCGAAAAACGTCAACCCGAGCGCGTTCACGCCGGTAGGACGACGACCGGCGCAGCCTGGCTAGCGCGAGGGGTCATCCATCGGCGCTTCACGGGTGGTGCTTGAGCTACGTACGCGAGCCAACACTTCAGGCAACCAAGGCTCCGGCGCCGTCTCCCGGGACGTTGGATCGCGACACGGCAAGAGCACCAGGTGCCGGGCTCCGGCGCGCACGAATGCAAGCAGTCGATCGACCACAGCGTCGAGCGTGCCGGCAACGGCGACGCGATCGACCAGTTCGGTGAAGTCTTGCGCGTAGGTGGAACCCAAGAATTTGGCCGCTCGCTGGCGCGCCTTCTCCGGCTTCACGTCGACCGCCACCATCACGTAGGCCATCCAGAGGAAGCCGTTCAACGACCGCCCCTCATTTGCGGCCAGTTCCCGGATCGTCGCCACTGACCGTGCGTAACGTTCCGAAGAATAGAGATACGGCATCCAGCCGTCTCCGAGAGATGCCGCACGCCGCATCGCTGCCGGTCGTCTTCCGGTGACCACGATCGGCGGTCCACCTGGACGCGTCGGAGGTGGGTGGATGCGCAACCCGGAGTAGTGGAAGAGTTCTCCCTTGTAGTCGACCGGTTCGGATGTCCAAAAGCGCCGGAGCAGGCCGATCGATTCGTTGAGGCGTCGACCGCGTTCCTCAATGGGCACACCCGCGGCGGCGAAATCGTCCGGATACTCCCCGCCCGCTCCCACGCCGACAATGAGACGTCCCTGTGCTGCTCGGTCGATATCCGCAAGCTGTTTTGCTGCCACCGGAGGTGGATACCAAGGAAGCACGAGCGTGGCGGTTCCAATGGAAGCGACCTTGGCCTGCTCTGCCAGCCGGGCCAACCATACGAGCGGTTCGGGAGAAGGCCGAGGCGATGCCAGATGGCCGCCCACCCACAGCGAATCGATACCGGCTTCCTCGAGTGCGCGCACAGACGCCGTCGTCTGCGGTGCCACCATGCCCATGCGGACTGGTTCTTCCTTCAACGACATCGTGGGACCTAACCTGGTTACGGCTGGGATCGCCACGTTCTCAGCTTCTCACCCCCTCCGACGAGGTCGGTGAGTACGTGAAATCGACCTACCACCAGGGGGTCTACTATCCGCTACCGCTGAAGCTTATGCAGCCGGTGGCGGAGTCCCGGTTGCTGGCGGCACCGCTCACCGGAAGGCAGAAATGAAGGTCGCGATCGTCGGAACGGGTGCAATGGGCTCTGTTTACGCGGGCCTCTTTGGCAAAGCTGGGCATGAGGTATGGGCCATCGATGTCTGGCAAGAGCACCTCCATGCCATTGCCAGCTCTGGACTCACCGTTTCAGGCGCCAGTGGAAATTTCGTCGTAGGGGGGATACACGTCGGAAATGCGCCGTCCGTGGCTGCACCCTGCGACATGTGGGTGATCGCCACCAAGGCGGCGGCGGTGGAAGATGTAGCAGCGCAGATCGCGCCCCTGCTCGAGCCCGGCAACGTGGTGATGGCTTTCCAAAACGGGCTCGGGGCGGGCGAGCGCGTCGCTCGCCGGATTCCCGAGGCTCATGTCGTGATCGGGATCGCAGAGGGATTTGGCTCGTCGATACCCCAAGCCGGTCACGTCCATCACGAGGGAATGCGGTTGATCCGAATTGGCGAGATGAACGGCGGAATGACCGATCGGGTCCGAGAAATCGAGCGGATCTGGCTCGAAGCCGGATTCAACGTTCGGGCTTTCGCGGATGTGAGCGTAATGATCTGGGAGAAGTTTCTCTGCAACGTCACGCTCAGTGCACCATGTGCCGTGTTCGACGTCACGGTGGGCGAATTGATGGCAGACCCGCAAGCCTGGAAGGTCGCGCTCGGTTGCACCGCTGAGGCGTACCAACTCGGGCTGGCCAAGGGCGTCGAGTTTCCGTTCGGTGATCCGCTGCGCTACGTGTCCGAATTCGCAGCCACCATCCCAGACGCCAGCCCGTCGATGCGCCTCGACCACCTGGCACGTCGACACTCCGAGATAGATGTCATCAACGGACAAGTCGTGACGCTAAGCCATGAGCTCGGGCTTGATGCCCCCTACAACGAGACGCTGTGTGCCATCGTGCTCCGGCGTGAGTCGCATTTCGGGTGAGGCGGATAGGACGGATGCACTTCGAGCAGTGACTGCACGTACGGCGCCTCCATCAGCCTTGAGACGATCGTGGTTCCTCGACGTGCGCAGCCGTAGAAATCGGACCGGCCACCCACTTTGACCAAGTGGCAGATTTCGTCCAAGAAATCAGCCGTGCTGGTCGAGGGAGCACCTGTCGTAACCCTCGCAACACCTAATGTCAGACGATGCCCTCTCCTCACGGCTCCGATCTGACCGTCTACTCGGCCCCATGGTGCCCTCATTGCAAGCGGGTGAAGAAATTCCTTGCCGCGCACCGAGTTCCTTACGACGTAGTCGACCTCGACGAAGACCCAAAAGCCATCGAGCGCCTCAAGGCGTTGCAGAACGGGGCACAAATCATCCCCACGGTTGTCTACGCCGACGGGTCTCATGATGTGAATCCGAGCGATGAAACCCTGGCCAGCCGCATCGGCCTTACCGTCGAGGCCGAGCGGTCGGCGTACGATCTCGTCATCGTAGGTGGGGGGCCGGCGGGGTTGGCAGCTGCCATCTACGCGGCTCGCGAAGGCATTGATGCCATCGTCGTCGACGCCAGTGCTCTGGGGGGCCAAGCCGGCATCAGCGACCGCATCGACAACTATCCGGGGTTTCCCGAAGGAATTTCCGGATCGGAACTCGTTGAGCGATTCGTGGCCCAGGCTCGCCGCTACGGAGTAGAACTCCTCTCGGCCGTGTCGGTTGCGGGACTTGAGACCGATGGCAAAAGCTTGGTGACGTCACTTTCCTCGGGACAGCAGCTTGTTTCCGCAGCAGTGATCGTGGCCACGGGGTCGAAATATCGCCGCCTCGACGTTCCGGGTGAGGATGAGCTGATCGGCAGCGGTGTTCATTTCTGCGCGACCTGTGATGGGCCGTTCTACAAGGGCGCCCATGAAGTCGTGGTGATCGGTGGTGGCAATTCCGCCCTCGAGGAGGGACTCCATCTTTCCGAATTCGCAGAACGAGTCCGAGTGATCGCACGCTCAGACATCACCGCCTCATCGGTACTTCAAGACCGCGTCCGTTCTGATCCGCAGTTCACGATCCACACCGGCATGGACATCGTGTCGCTGGAGGGTGAGCAAGGCCGATTCCGCGCTGTGGTGGCGCGAGACCGCGACAGCGGCGAAACCCATCGCTACCCGGCTGCTGCCGCATTTGTCTTCATCGGCCTTCAACCGAATACTGGATACCTCGCTGACACCGTGAAGCGGGACGCCGGCGGGTTCCTTGTCACGAACGACACCATGGAGACGTCGATGTCGGGGGTTTTCGCCGCCGGTGACGTTCGTTCTGGCTCGACCAAGCAATTGGGATCGGCGGTGGGTGATGGCATCGCAGCTCTCCTCATGGCGCGGCGGCGCCTCGAAGCTCATCGTTATAAAGCAGTAGCTCTGGTCGACGCCTGAGGAAAGTCGCTACGGTGGCTTGATGACCGGGCCGCTCGAAGGCATACGCGTCATCGAGCTCGGCGTCTGGGTCGCCGGTCCCGGAGCCGGTGGCATCCTGGCCGACTGGGGCGCCGACGTGGTGAAAGTAGAGCCACCGGAGGGGGATCCAGCCCGCGGCTTCGGGCGCATGCTCGGCGGGGACCTACCGACTAACCCCGTGTTCGAGCTTGACAACCGAGGTAAGCGAAGCATTTCACTGGATCTCTCCAAGGAGCGGGGGGTCCGCGTCATGCACGAATTGATGGCAGGCGCCGACGTGTTCCTCACCAACCTGCGACCCGCAGCCCTCGGGCGCATGGACGTGGGACCTAAGGAGACGTGCGATCGTCATCAGCGCTTGGTCTACGCAATCATCACCGGTTACGGCCTCGAAGGCCCCGAGGCCGAGCGAGGCGCATACGACATCGCGGCTTTCTGGGCGCGCGCCGGCATCGCCGAGTCTCTCCGCGCACCGGGCGGGCCACTGCCATTCCAGAGAGGAGGCATGGGCGACCACACCGTGGCGATGACGGGTGCCGCCATGGTCAGCGCCGCCCTGGTCGAACGAGCGCGAACGGGACGGGGCCAGCTCGTCTCGACTTCACTATTGCGGCAGGGGGTGTACACCATCGGATTCGACGTCAACGTCGCTGTGATGTGGGGTCGAACACTCGGGATCGGCACCCGGGAGACCATGCACAGCCCCGTCCTCAACAACTACACAGCGGGCGATGGCAGATCGTTCTGGATCGTCGGCCTCGAAGGCGATCGTCATTGGCCTGCCTTAACCCGGGCGGTGGGACATCCGGAGTGGATCACTGACAGTCGGTTCGACGGAGCCAGAAACCGAGCAGTGAATGCCCGAGAACTAATCGGGTTGCTCGATGAGATCTTCGCCACACGATCGCTGGACGAATGGGCAGCAACGTTCGCGGAGGAACCGGAACTTTTTTGGAGTCCGGTCAACACCATCGACGACGTGCTCGCCGACGAGCAATTCCACGCCGCGCACTCCGTCGTGGACGTCCCTGATGAACAGGGGGCGTTGCCCATGCTGGCGACACCGGTCGACTTCGATGGCAGGCCGCCGGCCCCTCGATGGCGCGCGCCGTTGCTGGGCGAACACACCCGGGAGGTATTACGAGAACTGGGGCACGACGAGGACGCGACGGCGTCCCTCGTATCCGACGGGGTAGCGGTCGCCTCTGTCGCCTAGTCGACGCGCTGATTTGACCGAAGTGACCTGCGGGTCACTGGACGGCTCCGTCGATCTTCGCCTGCATCACCTCATCGGCGTCAAGGCCGAGCTCTGCCAGGACATCATCGGTGTCCGCCCCGAATTCAGGAGCCCGGCCAAGCGGGTTCGGAGTGCGATCGAACTGCGCCGGGGATGAGATCAGCGGCAACGTCACCGAGTCGTCGTATTCGATCGACTGGACAAAGCCGTTGGCCACGGCCTGCGGGTCCGCCGGCAACTCGAGCACGTTCTGCATCACGTCCCACTGGCCAGTCTGCGAGCCGAGTGCCGTACGTGCCTGGTCCAGCGACATCGCCATAAAGGTGCGCTCCAACTCGGCGATGGCTTCGTCGGTGTGGGCGCCCAAGGCGTCCGGCGTGCTGAACCGCGGATCGACCCGCAGGTCTTCCCGGCCGATGGCCACGAGCACGTCGTCCCAGTACCGATCGCGTTGCAGCATGCAGAGAGAGAGCCACCGGCCATCCGACGTCTGATAGTTGTTGACGAGGGGATTGAAGATCTGTGGGTTGGCGTCTCGAGAACTCGGCCGTGAGGCATCGTCCGCCGGACGCTGGGCCATCATGACGGCGGCACCGACGATGGGCATCTGCAGGCACCACATCGCCGTCCCTAACAGCGCCACGTCCACCACGGCTCCCTCGCCGGTACGGGCCCGGCGGAACAGGGCGGCGGCCACGCCACCGGCGAGTGCCATACCGCTCAACGAGTCCCCGAACGCACCCGCGGGTTGTCCGATCGGTCGTTTTGCGCCCGGTGGGGTGACGGTCGCACCCACGCCACCGCGGGCCCAGAAGCTGATGGAGTCGTAGCCGCCCTTCTCGGCCTCATCGCCCAGGGAACCTTGGCCGGTGCCGCACGCATAGACGATGGACGGGTTGACCGCTCGGATGTCGTCAATGTCGAGGCCGAGTGAACGCCGCGTCGGAGGGAGGTAGCTCGTGAGGAACACGTCGGCCGTCTCGGCCGCTTTCAGGAGGATCTCGCGGGCCCGCGGGTGCTTCAGGTCGAGGGCGACGCTTCGCTTCCCCCGGTTCCAAGCCTCCCAGGGAAACGAAGGCCCCGATCCCCCGCCAAGGCCGGCATTGACAAGGCCCCGGATCGGATCGCCGGTCGGGGGCTCGATCTTGACGACGTCGGCCCCCCAGTCGGACAAGACGGCTCCGGCCGAGGGCACGAAGGCCCACGCCGAGACCTCGAGCACCTTGACCCCTTCCAGCACTCTCTCCACAGACAGACTCCCTTCATCGCCGGCCGGAACGAAGCTAGGCGACGACCCCCGCGACCTTCAGCTCGATGATCTTTTCTTGGTCGTAGCCGAGTCCCGCCAGGATCTCGTCACAGTGCTCGTTGAACTCGGGACCACGCTTCGGTGCCGCCGCCGTCCCGTCGAACTGCACCGGGGTCGTCACGAGGCGGTAGGGCGTGCCGTCGGCGGTCGCCGTCTCGCCGATGTAGCCGTTCGCCACCGTCTGAGGATCCTCCACGACTTCGAGGGTGTCCTGGGCGAAGGACCACTGGCCCTCGAATTTCTCGAGGCGTGTGCGCCACTCACTCAATGTGGACGCCAAGAAGATCTCGGCCAGGATCTCGCGCGCGACGCCGGCGTTCTCGGCCAACAGCTCAGGCGTCGCGAACCGGGGGTCGTCGATGAGGTCTTCGCGACCGACGACCCGGCAGGCACCGGGCCAGTAGTGGAAGCCCTGGAGGCACGAGAAGGCCAGGAACCGCCCGTCCTGGGTCCGATACGTACCGACGAGCGGATTGAACGGCGCAGTCGCGCCACCCGGACCCGGTCGCCATGCACGGTCCAGCTGCAGGGAAAGGGCGATCGCCGGGCTCATGGCCCACATGCCGACGCCCAGGAGCGAGACATCGAGCGTCTTGACCTCTCCCGTCCGCTCCCGGTGGAAGAGCGCTCCGAGGATCCCTCCCGCGATCGTCATACCGCCGATGGAGTCGCCGTAGCCCGGCGCGGGCTGGCCGGTGAGGTACTCGGCATCGGTTGTCGTCGACCCCGTGGCGCTCGTCCCGCGGCACCAAAAGCTCAAGAAGTCGTAACCCCCGCGATTCGCATCGGGTCCGCGTTCCCCAGAGCCGGTGCCAGCGACATAGATGATGTTGGGGTTGCGGGCTCGGATGTCCTCGGGCCGGATCCGCAGCCGTTCCCTCACCGCGGGCAGCTTGTTGGTCAGGAACACGTCGCTCGTCTCGGCCAGCTTGTAAATGAGCTCGATCCCGGCCTCCGTCTGGATGTCGATCCCGATGCTCCGCTTGCCCCGGTTCGAGTGCTCGAGAAGGACGTGCACCGCGCCGAAGTTGGGCATGACACCACTCGACGCCAGGCCCCGCATGGCGTCGCCGCGCTCGGGGTGCTCGATCTTGATGACCTCGGCTCCCCAGTCGGCGAGGATGGCGGAGGCGGCAGGAACAAAAGTGTGCTCGGCGACCTCAAGGATTCGGACCCCTTCCATGATGTCGGCCAATGCCCCTCCTCCTTTTCTCCGCGACGAAATCGTGATGATTCGCGGCGATCGGTTTGCTCAGATCAACGCCCATTCAAACAGATCGCGCGCGAGTGGCGCGATGGAGCCCACGGCGGCTGCCCGGGCCGACCGACCGGATTCAACCCGGGCTGACCGGCTTCAGCCCGCTACCGCTGGAAGGTGGTTTGATGTCACCTCGACATCGGGTCGGAAGCCACACGGGAAACGGTCGGTCAGAAGGAACACTGATGCGCTTCGGTATCCACTTGCCGCAGTACGGGCGTGCCAGTAGCGGACATGCCATTCGGCGCGCCGCAGTCCTGGCAGAGGAGCTCGGCTTCGACGACGTCTGGGTCAGTGACCACGTCTCACAGCCGGCGAACCAGTCGTATCCATCTCCACATCTGTTCGATCCGTTCCTCACGTTGGCTACCGCTGCGGCGGTGACCACCGGGATCGGGCTCGGCACCAGCGTGCTCGTGGCGAGTCAGTACCATCCCGTCTGGTTGGCGAACGCCGTCGCATCCCTCGACTCGCTGAGCGAAGGGCGGCTGCGACTGGCGGTGGGTGTGGGTTGGAGCGAAGCAGAGTTCGACGCCCTGGGGCAGCCCTTCCACAACCGCGGCAAGCGCACCGATGAGATCCTCGAGCTCCTTCGGGACTGCTGGACGACGGACCCGACGACGTACAAGGGCAGTTTCTACGAGGTCGATGACCTACGTGTCCTACCGAAACCGGCACATCCGATCGACGTCTGGATCGGCGGTTCCAGCGAGGCGGCCTACCGTCGGGCGGCGCGCTTCGGCTCGGGCTTCCAAGTCATCGGCCTCAAACCGGACACCGTCGTCGAACCGATCGCACGCCTGCGCCACGACCATCCTGATCCAGAGACTTTCACCATTTCGCTGCGGACCGGCTGGGACCCGCAAGGGATGGACCCAGCCGAGATCGCGGCCGAACGGGCCGGCTTCGAACAAGCCGGGATCCAGCACGTGGTCGCCGCCCCCTGGCGCACTGACCTCGAGTCCTGGCTGGAATCGATGCGGCGGCTGGCCGGGGTCCTGCAGCTGGGATGACGAGGGTTCACAGCGAGTGCTGGGCCTTGTTCTGCAAGCGCACGTGCCTCACGAATGCGTTTGAGAGAGGAGAGATGAATGGAACTCGATCGAAAGGCCGCAACGGTCAAGGGACCGTCGGACTGGTTCACCGGCGACGTCTTCATCGACTTTCTGGCGCAGACCCATGGCACTTCGCCGGCGTCGGTCGCCCATGTGCATTTCACCCCTGGAGCCCGCACGGCCTGGCACAGCCATTCGATTGGTCAGAGCTTGTACGTCACGGAGGGTGAGGGGCGGATCCAGTCCCGCGGCGAACCCGTTGTCGTCCTGCGGCCCGGCGACACGGTGTTTGCGCCGAGTGGCGAGTGGCACTGGCACGGGGCCGGACCCGATCACCTGATGACGCACCTCGCCGTGAGTGAGGGCGAAGCCGAGTGGGGTGACCACGTGACCGATGAGGAGTATCGGGGCTGACTGCGCCACTGCTCGTCGAGCGTCAGTTGCGGTCTCGGCCCAGGATGCAGACGTTGGTGCCCGACGACATCGAAACGACCTCGGCATCCTCCACCCGGTTGACGGCGGTCCCCCGGATCTGACGCACGGCCTCCGTGATCAGGTTCATGCCGTGGAGGTAGGCCTCTCCGATCAGGCCGCCGTTGGTGTTGACCGGAATGGATCCGCCCCGGGCGATAGCACCACTCGCCACGAAACCCTTGAGATCGCCCTCCTTGCAGATGCCGAGCGACTCGAGGCCCATGTAGACGTGCGGGGAAAAGGCGTCGTAGATCATTGCCGCATCGAGGTCTTCGGGCCCCAGTCCCGCCATGGCATACGCGCGTGAGGGTGACCCAGGGTCCCGCCCGACGCCCTGGGCGGCTCCGAGCACGACCGCCGGGGTCTGCTTGAGGTCGCGTGCCCTCTCCGTACTGGTCACGACCAAAGCCACGCCCCCGTCGGTCTCCTGGCAGCAGTCGAAGAGCCGGAGCATCGGCTCGACGATCCATCGCGACGCTTGGTGGTCTTCGACGGTGATCGGCCGCTTGTAGAACCAGGCGGCGGGGTTGGTCGCGGCAAGGTCACGG
Organism: uncultured Acidimicrobiaceae bacterium; assembly: GCA_963777485.1. GTDB lineage: Bacteria > Actinomycetota > Acidimicrobiia > Acidimicrobiales > RAAP-2 > Bog-473. The sequence goes on from CAVZQP010000003.1 coordinate 96,476, forward strand.
ATCCCCACGATGTAGTCGGCAAAGTCCCGGTTCGTCAGGCCACGCGTACGCATCCAGGGCAGCGTCTGCAGCGACAGGATCGCGGCCGGGCTCAGCGCCCCGTACGGCGCCAGCCAGTTCGCAAAGTCCCATCCGGTCCCCTTCGTGGGCGACGAACCCGGATTGCGCGCACGACCGAATCGATTCCCCGAGCGGGCATTGAGCGCCCGGTAGACAAGGACATGTTTGGCGAGACCCGCCGCAACCGCCGAGGCGGCCGCAAAGACGGTTGCCGCAGATGCCGCGCCTCCGTGGGGAATGCGCGCGGAATAGGACAGCTCGGCAACGCCCAGCGTGCGCATGAGCTCGTTGTCCTCCGTGGGATCGATAGTGAAGGTCACCATGCCGTCCACGTCGTCGACGGTCAGTCCGGCGTCGGCGAGAGCCTCCAGGCTCGCCTCCGCCGCCAGCTGCAGCTCGCTGCGTCCCGACGACTTCGAGAAATCCGTCTGACCGATCCCCGCTATAGCGGCGATCCCCCGCATCAGCGACCTCTCGGACGGAAGAGCGGCACCCCGACCTCCGGGTCGTCCGTCCCGGCAAAGAGCACTTCGACCTCCATGCCGATGTCGACCTCGTCGGGCGGGACCTCAACGATGTTCGAGGTCACCTGCGGACCCTCCGCAAGCTCGACGCTCACCACGGCGATGGGCATCTCGAACCATGGGTTGGGCGGGTGATGCACGATCATGAACGATGTGATGCGTCCCAACCCGGACACCCGCCGACTCTGGCGCTCGGCGCTGTGGCAGACCGGGCACAGCGGTACGGGCGGGTGAGCCAGTGCCCCGCACTCCCCACACGATTGGATGCAGAGCTCACCCCGTGCCGCCGCGCGCCAGTAGAAGGCGTTGTCCGCGTCGAGTACCGGGGCCGGACGCGCGTACTGCGCCGCGGCGCCCGTCACGCCGCCTGGAGCCCGTACATCCGCGCGGCGTTTCCGGCGACAATGAGCTGTCGCTCGTCGGCCGGGATGTCGGCCATCATCGACTCCACCACCGAGCGGGAGTTGGGCCACGTGGATGCGGGATGCGGGAAATCCGTCGACCACATGACGTTCTCGATCCCGACCTCATGGCGCTGCGCCAGGCTGTGGCGATCGGCACCGATGAAGGTCAGTGCGATCTGGTCGTGAAAGGTCTCCGACGGCGGCTTGGTCACGCCCGGGAACAGACGATCGCGACCTCGGCTCCACGATCCGTCCAGCTGACGCAGCCACACGACGAAGATGTCGAAGGAGGGCTCGACGAAGACGATCCGGAGTTTGGGGAATCGCTCCAGCACCCCGGTCAGGAGCCACAGGGACACGTTCTCCACGATCATGACGCCGGGCATCAGGTTGAAGATCATCTTGTAGGGGGTCGGATCGGCCCGGTAGAGATCGAACAGGGAGTTCTTCAACCCGAGGTGCTGGCTGATGGTCATCTGCGTCTCGGACAACGCCGCCCACAGCCGGTCGTACGACTCGTCGTGGTAGGGCTTGAACCCGAGCTCGGTCGGATAGTTCGGAAGCTGGACCGATCGCGCACCCAACCCGGCCAGACGCTCGACCTCCGAGACTGCGTGGTCGATATCGATGATCGGGAGCTGGTAGCTCGCCACGAGTCGAGCGGGATCGACGGCACAGAAGTCGACGAGCGAGTCGTTGAATGCGCGCGCCACCTCCTTCCAGTGATCCCCGGACAAGTGGAACTGACGGAAGGCACTGAGCTCGGAGTAGAGCACCTCGGCGAACACCCCGTCCTTGTCCATTGCCGCGAGCCGCGCGTGGGGATCCCAGTAGCCGGGGTCCTTGGCTCCGGGCGCGAGGTCGCCGAAGTCCTCCAGGCTGCGTTGTTCGCCACCCCGCTGGTCCAGTTCGAACTCCTTGAGGGTGCGCACGGCGTTCGCGTAGGAGTCCAGGGCGGATTTCGGAAGTCGCTCCTTCACCCAGTCCTCGGTGATCCTGACGTGCGAGTCCGCCGAAATCAGGCGCTCTTCCATCGGTGCTCCTTCCAGTTGCGAGCTGTCTGCGGCTCTGGCATCGGTCATCCGCGGGCGCGGTTGGCCGTTTCTTGCTTGATGGCGGCCACCGTCTCGTCGTCGAGCCGCAGTTCGGCAAGGACCTCGTCGGTGTGCTCGTCGAGCACAGGGGCCTCCCCCGGTGGACGGGCGGGGGTGACTGAGAAATGCAGGAACGGTGTGCCGGGCGGAGCGGCCACCATCCCCGGTCTGGACAGCTCCACGGGCACGCCGGCTTCGTCCAGAGCGGAGAACCACTCGGCCGCGGTGCGCGTTGCGAAGACCTCTTCGAGCATCTTCGCGAGCTCGTCGTCATTGGCGCGGCGTGCCGCGGCGTCGGCGAACCTGTCGTCCGCATGCAGGTTCCAGCGTCCCGTGACCCGGCAGAGGCGTTCCCAGTGTTGAGGGGTGACGGCGACGAGGCAGAGCCAGCCGTCCGCCGTCTCGTAGAGTCGGTACAAGGCGTGGAATCCGAGCTGGAGGGCGTCGAGCGTCGGGCGGTCGGGGCCTGAACCGTCGGGATAGGCGAACGTGCTCGAAGTACCGGCGAGACAGGCGTACAGGATGGACGTCCCGACTGCCTGGCCTTCACCGGTTCGGGCACGATGGAACAGCGCTTCGTTGACGGCGATGGCCGTGAGAAACCCGTTCCCGAGATCTCCCATGGAGGTGCCGAAGAAGGGCTGGCCGCCGTGCCAGCACCCTCCGTCCTCCCATTCCTGTCCGGCCAGCGCCGAGCCCGACTGGTCCGTCCCGGGGAGGCGCCGGGCGCTGCGGTCCCGGTCGAAGCCGCGGCTGGCGCAGTAGATCAGGTCGGGCTTGATGGCCCGCAACGTCTCGTAGCCGACCCCGAGCCGCTCGGCGACGCCGTCACGCATGTTGTGCGCGACCACGTCTGCCGTCTCGACCAGCTTGTAGAACGCGTCGAGCCCTTTCGGCTTTCCGAGGTTGAGCAGCGCACCCCGCTTCCCGCGGTTCGCCATCTGCCCGATACCGGTGTCCATCCAGGGCCCGTCCCACGGTGCCATGACCTTGATGACGTCGGCCCCGAGGTCGGCCAGCAGCGAGGTGCCGTAGGGACCGGCAAGCGCGAGACCGATGTCGAGGACCCGCACGCCGGCCAGTGGTCCCTCCGACCGGTCATCAGCGGGGGTCGTGCGGGCGGCGCCCACATCCGAGCTCTCCGCCGCCTCACGCATGACCTCGGCAGTGTGCTCGCCCCGCCGCGGCGCGGGCCCCTGCACGGCACCCGGCGTGCGGCTCAGCTCGGTGATCACGCCGAGATGCCGTATGGGCCCGAGGTCGGGGTCAGCGACCTCGACGACGCTGCCCTCCGCCAGGAGAAGTTCATCGGAGAACGCTTCCTCCGGAGTGCGGACGACCTGGACCCCCTCTTTGATCCGTTCGCCCCAGACACGCCACTCCTCCGCTGTGAATTTCTTGAAGGCAGCCTGCATGAGCGGGAGGTAATAGAAGAGGACGACGATATTCTCCGGCTCCATGCCGATCCGCGCCGGGTCGACGCGCCGATGCGTGTATTCGGGAGCGGGCGCGTCCTCCAACCGGTCGAACTCGGCCGCATCGATGATCGATTGCGGCTTGATGGGCCACTGGTGCACCCACCGGCCGTCCTTGCACTCGAACAACCCCCGCGGCGCCCCGCGCAGGTTCATCCACGTAGCCGCCATGGGTCCGCTGCTGCGGGTGCTCGTCGGGACGAAGGCCGCTCGCGGCAGCATGGACGCTTCGATGTGCTGCCCGCCGCCGGTTCGCTCCCGCGCGACCAGCGCCGCGGTGATCGCCAGCGTCCCGTGATAGAAGCCGTTGATGCTCATCCACGGCGAGGCGCTGAAGATGGGGCCGTCCGCCCGGGCCGCCTGTTCCGCGCCCGCGGGTATCTCGACGTCCGGGAGCCCGAGGTCGCCCGTCGACATGATGCCGCCGCGCTGAGCCCAGTTCGACCCCGTCCTGGCGGCGGCCAACGCCTCGAGGCCGGGACGATCGCTGTGCTCGTTGCCCTCGCCGTACGCGGTGATGGAGCAGGTGATGAGGCGCGGATTGCGCGCGGCGAGTTCCGCATGCCCGAACCCGAGCCGCTCCATGACGCCCGGTCGGTACGAATCGAGCACGACGTCGGCCCGTGCCGCGAGATCGAGAAAGGCCCGGCGACCGTCCGGCGCCTTGAGGTCGAGGACCGCGCTGCGCTTGCCACGGTTCCACACCCGGTAGCCGGGGGACTGGGCGAAGACGTCTTCCGGCGGCTCGATTCTCGTGACGAGGGCCCCCTGGTCGGCGAGCATCATCCCGACCATCGGCCCGGAGATCCCCCAGGTGAGCTCCAGCACGCGGATGCCGGTCAAAGCACCCGGCATCAGCGCCCCGTTATACTTAGCATAGGCTAAGTATTTCTCAGAGCTCTCCCGGCGTCAAGCCCTTGAGGGGTCACCCATTGCCGACACCCACAACTAACGTCCCCGCGGTGGCACGCCGCAGCGAGGTCCCGACTGCGACGACCTCCATCGCCGCCGTGGCGCGCATGTTCGAGGTCACCCTCGAGTCACTCGGCCTCACGATTCAGAAGTACCGGGTCCTCGCCTACCTCGACCAGGCTCCGGCGAATCCGTCCGAATTGGCGTACCGCCTGACCGTCCAGGCTCCGACCGTCACTCGGCTGGTCGCCGGCCTCACCGAGCGCGGGTACGTCTCGAGCGAGGTGGACGGGAACGACAGAAGACGGAACGTGCTGCGGGTCACGGTCGCAGGTCGAAGCGCCATCGCACAGGCGAGCGCCGCCAGCCAGGCCGCCATGGACCGGATCCTCGCCCCGCTCCCCGCCCGCGACCGTACGGCGGTCGATCGCGGGCTCGAGCTACTCGGCGGGGCGATGTTGGACTATTGGCGTGTGACTCACCCGGGAACGCCCGACGGGTAGCACACCGGCGGTGCCGCAGTTAAAGGGCTAACCCTTCAACTGCGCGACCCACAAGATGTTGTTTAGGACTTCCAGGGTGACTTCGTCGGACGCCCCGCGCCGAACCGGCGAACTGGACTCACCCAGGTGTACGGTCCTTACAACTGCCTATGGTTGACCAATGCTGATCATCGCCGGCAGTTTGTTCCTTGGTCCCGACCACCGGTCAGACTTCCTGGCTGCGAACGCTGCCGTCGTTGGCCAAGCGCGTGAAGCACCCGGGTGCCTTGATTTCGTTCAGGCGGCCGATCCGGTCGATCCCACCCGTATCAACATTTTTGAGCGCTGGGATACAGAGGAACACCTACTCGCATTTCGAGGCGCCGGACAGCCAGAATCCGACTCGCCGCCCATCGAATCTGCGGCCGTCAAGAGGTATGTGATTTCCTCGGTCGAGGAACCCTGACCGTCGAACCTTGGCACTCTCCTTGCTCGTGAGCAGAAGGGGATCAGCAGGCTTCATCAACGGCCTCCATTCCGGCGGTAGGCGGCACTTTCAACCGGAATGGTGGCCGCACGTTTGTGGGGGCACTCGCCCTTTCAATAACCATGTCGGTAGCAACGTCGTCCCCTATGAAGTGAATGCGGGGTGTACGGTGCCCCATCGGGGCCCCGACGACAGGGTCCGCGTCATTGACGACGCCTTGGCACGACGCCGCCAAGGAAGGATGACGTCATGGCTACCAGCATCATTGATGCAGGGACCTCACGAGCGACCACGAGGGCCGCACCTGGCTGGGAGCGGTATGCCTGGCTGGCAGGGATCCTCTTCGTTCTTGCCGTCCTGGTGGAGTCCGCGATCGGGCTAGGCGTCGGCATCAACCAGAACGACTCGGCCTCCAAGATCGCGAACACACTCGCCAATCACCGGAACCGGTTGGTGGTGGTCGAGGGCTTCTGCGTCGTCTACGCCGCCATGTTGCCGATCTACCTGTGGAAGCTGTACGACCGTTTCCTACACGCCGATGCCGAGGGCTCTCGTGCCCTCGGTTCCTTGATGCTGGTCGGTGGCATGATGTTTGTCGCCCTTCACGCGTTCAGCGATATCGGGATCTACGGCGTGCTCGACGGGAAGCTGGCGGTGTTCGGTGCGCAACACGACCACAGCGTCTCCTACACGCTGTACCTGTTGACCTACGCCGTGGACAGCGTCGCGGACGTCTTCGGCAGTCTCTTCGCGCTTGCTGCTGGGGTGCTCGTGTTTAGGAGCGGAGCCTTGCCGCGGTGGCTTGGGTGGGTCTCGATCCTCGCCGCGCCCCTGCTCTTTCTGCAGGCCTTCGGCCTCGGCGGTGTGATCGCATCGTTTGGCCTGGTTCTCGACCTGATCGGATTCGTGCTGCTCCTCGTCTTCGTCCTGATCAGCAGCATCGTCTCGCTCAGGAGCGAGCCACCGTCATGAAGGCAAAGCGGATCTACACCCCCAGTCGGATCGTTGCCCTGGTGGTCATCGGGGTGTTGTTGCTCGGCCTGACGTACATGGGGTTCGCATCCGGCGACGCCGCGGTCTCGGTCCCGCAGGGGGCGCACGCCGGCCAGCTGACCATGCACTCGTGCACGTATTCCACCGAGAAAGGCGGCTACCGCGCCGACTGCGGAACGCTCGTCGTGCCCGAGAACCGGGCAGACCCCCGGTCGCGCCTGATCGCGCTGCCGGTGACCCGGATCCTTGCTCGCTCATCGCACCCGTTGGCGCCAATCTTCCACCTCAACGGCGGCCCTGGCATCACCAACATGACGTTCCCCCAAGCGAACCGCCTGGCCGCCCAGCACGATGTCGTCATGGTCGGCTACCGCGGCGTCGACGGCTCTTCGGTGCTGAACTGTCCCGAGGTGACGTCGGCGGTCCAGAGCTCCGCTGATTTCCTCGCCAAAGCGTCGCTGAGTGCGTACTCCCAGGCTTTCGCCTCGTGCGCGCAGCGGCTTGAGCGAGGCGGCGTTGACCTCGCCGGCTACACGCTGGCGGAGCAGGCCGATGACATCGAGGCCGCTCGCGTCGCGCTCGGCTACCAGCGCATCGACCTGCTCAGCGAGAGCGCTGGGACCCGTCTCGGGATGATCTACCAGTGGCGGTACCCGAATAGTGTCGACCGCTCGGTGATGGTCGGGGTCAACCCGCCCGGGAACTTCATTTACAGCGGAGCCGAGATCGATCAGGGGATCGAGCGGTACTCGGCGCTGTGCGCGCAGCAGCCTGCCTGCCGCGCCCGCACCAAGAACCTCGCCGCGAGCGTGCCGCACACGGCGGCACACATGCCGAGCAGTTGGTTATCCCTGCCGATCAAGCCGGGCAACGTCCTGGTCGGGACCTTCCTCGGGCTCACGGAGGCGACCGGTTCGCCACTGACTGGGCCGATGACCCTCAACTCGTGGATCTCCGCCGCGCAGGGCGACCCGAGCGGCCTGTGGTTCCTCTCGGCGATGGCCAATCTCGTCCTTCCCGAGTCGTTCGTCTGGGGCGAGTTTGCAAGCATCGGGATGGCCGACGCGCAGCCCGTCGAGCGCTACTTCAGCTCCGGCGCGGACCGGGGCTCGATCATCGGCAATCCCCTCGGGGAGTTCTTGTGGGGGGCAGGAGGCCTTGTGCACGCCTGGCCGGCCAACCCGGGCGAGAACCAGTACACCAGCGTGCAGAACTCGAGCGTCCCGACGCTGCTCATCGGCGGGACGCTCGACTTCGAGACGCCGGCCCAGAACGCCACGAAGGAGCTGCTGCCGCACCTTTCCAACGGGCATCAGGTCATCGTGTCCGGACTCGGGCACGTGGACGACTTCGACGCCTACGAGCCGAGCGCCAGCACGCAACTGCTGACCACGTTCTACGCCACCGGCCAGGTCGACACCTCCCGTTACACCCCGAACGACGTCAGCTTCGCCACATCGGACACGCAGGCAGCGATTGCCAAGAAGATCCTTGCGACAATGGTCGGCGTCGCCTTGGTGGCAGTGCTCTGGCTCGTGGTGTTGGCGATCCGGATCCGCCGCCGAGGCGGTACCGGCCGCAAGACGGGCGCATGGATCCGTTCGGCCGGTCCGATCGTGTTCGGACTCGGCGGATGGTTCCTCGGCGCACTGTTGATACTGCGGTTCTGGCTCTGGCCGAGCCAGCCGCTCGACGACCAGCTGCTGGCAGTGGTCTCAACCGCGGTGCCGATCTGGCTCGGGGTCTACGCCGGCTGGGTCCGCACCGACACGCCGAAGGCGATGCGGCCCAAGGGTATCGGTGCCGCGGGTGTCGGTGCGCTGGTCGGAGCCGTACTCGGGTACCACGTGACCAGCGGGCTCATAACGTTGATCACGACGATCATCGGTGCGGCCGTCGTGTCCAACCTGAGCCTGCTGGTGCTCGACATCTGGACCGAGCGGGCCGCCTCCCGGGGAACGGCCGCTCCGGTGGTGGATCCGCCGGAGACGGAGCACCTGGAGACGGAGCTCCTGGAGCCGGTCCTGCACTGATCGCCCTAGTTGAAGGGGTAGCCCTTCGAAGTTACGAACCGAGCACTGGAGACGGGAGCCGTCCAACGCTCACGGGGAGCTCGCCTGTGTCGCGCCGAACCGTTCCCGGAGCTGACGGGTGTCGATCTTCCCGGCGACCGTGCGGGGCAGCGCCTCTATGGTCTCGATTTGCTCGGGCCACGCCTGGCGGCGCAGGCCCCGGCTTTCCAGAAATGCACCGAGACCATCGAGCCCGAGCTGAGGAGATCCAGGCACCAGCTCCACGACGGCGCAGACGCGTTCGCCGGTGCGGCTGTCCGGCAAACCGAACACGGCCGCATCGGCCACGTGCGGGTGTCCGCGGAGCAACTCCTCCACCTCGGCGGTGCCGATGTTCTCACCATTGCGGATGACGACGTCCTTCAGGCGCCCGGTGATCCTGACGTACCCCTCCTCGTCGATGGTCCCGAGGTCCCCTGTGCGCAACCACCCGTCGTCGTCGAAGGCATCGGCGGTAAGGGTCGGGTCGACGTACCCGAGCATCATCTGCGGTGCGCTGACCCGGAGCTCGCCCTGCTCCCCCGCGTCACAAATCCGGCCATCGGAGGAGACGGTCCTGAGCCGCACCCCGGGAAGCGGACGCCCCTCGGTCTCCGACAGCTGCTCGTCGCGGTCACTGGGCCGACCCATGCTCAGGACCGGTGCTTCCGTCAGGCCCCAACCCGACACGATGCCGGCACCGCCCAACTCGCGCCGCACACGCTCGTGCAAGCCCGCGGGCTTCGGCGCGCCACCCCCCGGACAACACCGCAGGTGCGGAAAGAGCGGCGCGGCGGGTCGCTGTGCCTGGATCTCCAGGTAGGCGAGATGGAATGCCGTGCCCGAACCGGCCATGGTCACACCCTCGCGGGCGAACACGTCTGACGTGCGCTGCGGATCGAAGTTCTCGATGAGAATGAGCGTCGAGCCCGCGAGAAGGCCCGCCATGAGATTGATCGGTCCGCCGATGTGCGCGATCGGGAATGCGATGCCGCTCCGGTCCTCGGACGACATGGCCAGGTGATCCACCATGCCGCGGGCGGCGGCGGCGAGCGCCGCGTCCCCGTGCCGGACGCCTTTGGGCAGGCCGCCTGTACCCGAGGTGTAGAAGATCCATTGCCCAGCGCCCAGGTCCCGGGCCGCCTGCTGGGATATCCGCTGGGCGAGAGGCTCCGCCGAGTCGCCGACCACGTCGTCGACGGTGAGGACGGCAGTGCGTCCGCCGCGCGAGGACGAGAGGTCCTGACACAGCTCGAGGTAGTCGAAGCCGCGCCATCGCGGCGTCACGATGAAGGCGTCGAGCGCGGTCTCGTTGAGGATGTGTCCGATCTCACGTTCGCGGTAGACGGGGATGACCGGTATCTGCACCGCGCCGAGGCGGCTCAGCGCCAGGGTCACGACGAGCGCGTCCATGCCGGTGGGAAGGATCCATGACACCAGCGACCCGCGACCGATGCCGGCGGCGCCAAGACGCTCCGCCACGCGCTGCGACGCCGCCCGGAACTCCTCGGCCGACATCGTGCGGCCGGCCTCGTCGACGAGCAGCACGTGTTCCGGAGTGGCCGACGCCCGCCAGTCCACGAGGGAGCACAGAGTCTGGTCCTCGACGCCTGGAGGCTCCGTCATTGCGTGTTGCCGCAGCACTCGTCGATCACGGCCGCCAGCTCGGCCGGATGGGTGTCGTACGAGCGGTGCCCGGCGTCGAGATCGATCACCGTCGCCCCGCCCATGGCGGCGATCATCCGGTCCGCCAGTTCGGGAGGGATGACCTTGTCCCGCAGCGCACGCACGTAGACCCTCGGCACCGACGCGGGGAACCCCGCCCACGACACCTGTTCGAAGAGGACGAGTGGCGCTTCGAGTCCCATGCGCGGTTCGTTCTCGACGATCTCGAGGTCTGTCTCGATGGGAGGCTCTCCGGGTCGCAGGCCGCCGATGGTCCGGCCTCGTGCCGACTCCAACGTGAGCTCTCGATGGTCGCTCGCCAGAGCTCTGATGTCGTCGCGGAGATAGTCGAGCGGGCGTTGGCCGTCTGCCGGCACGGTGGCCGAGACGAAGACCAATCCCGTCAACACCGGTACCGAACGGGCCGCCAACGCCGTCGCGACCCCGGGCAGGACGTACCCGCCCGACGAGTGCCCGACCAACAGGACCTCCGCGAGGCCGGCCTGCTCGATATCCGTAACCACCGAGGTGACCCAGTCGCCGATCGTGACCTCGGCGAGGTCCGCGGGCTTGTAGCGCCGCCCGGGCAGGTCGACGGCGATGGAGGGAGAGGCCAAATGGCTGCGCACGGGGTCCCACATGGTGGAGGTGAGCGTCCCGCCGTGCACCAGGACGGCGACGGGGGCCGGGGCGTCCGTGCTCACGGCGACGCGTCGGCCTGGGCGCGGAGGACATACGCAAGCGTCCCCTCGCCCCGCACCTCGTACACGGGATCGTCGCAATCGAGGCCTTCCCGGCGGAGCTGCCGGACCAGGATCTTCGACGTCGCCGTGGTCGGCAAGGCCGGCGAAACCCGCACGTAGCGCGGCACCCACTTGCGGCCGAGATCTCCCTGCTCGGAGAGGAACGAGCCGAACGCGTCCCCGTCGAAGGTCGCGCCGGGCCGCAGCTGCACCGCCGCCATCACCTGGTCACCGACGGTGGGGTCGGGCACGGCGTAGACGGCCGAGACGACCACGTCGGGATGGCGGTCGACGATCCGCACCACGGGCGCCGCGGCGAAGTTCTCACCGTCCACGCGCAACCAGTCGTCGCCGCGGCCGGCGAAGTAGAGGTAGCCCTCCGAATCCTTGTACGCGAGGTCACCCGACCAGTACCACCCGTCGCGGACCCGGGCCCGGTCGGCTTCCTCGTTGTCCCAGTAGCCCTCGAAGTTCGGTGGAATCGAGTCCGAGACGATCTCGCCCACCGCCTCCAGCGCGTTGAGGAGGCCGCCCGCGTCGCCGAACCGCGCCACGGCGCATTCTTTACCGTCCTGCCCGACGACCAGGACGCCCGGCGGTGCGGGTCCGAGCGCGCCGGCCGGCGTGTCAGGGCTGCGCGAGATCGCGATCCCCCCCTCGGTCGACCCGTAGTTCTCCGAGATGGCACAGCCGAACCGCCGGGCGAAGCGATCCACGTCGCCGGGGGCTGCCTCGTTCCCGAAGACGTCGCGCAGCGTGCTCTCGGCGTCGTCGGGCCGCTCGGGCGTGGCCAGGACGTAGGAGAGCGGGCGTCCGACGTAGTTCCAGTAGGTCACCCCGTGACGACGCACATCGGGCAGGAAGCCCGAGGCGGAGAAACGTCCACCCGTGGGGAGGGCGATGGTGGCGCCGCCGACCACGGCGGGCGCCCAACCCGACATGAGGCAGTTGGAATGGAACAGCGGCATGGACAGGTAGCAGCAGCTGCCGGAGTCGAACCCGTAGCGCTGGGCCAGCGACGCGCCGATCAGGACCATACGGCCCTGGGTGCACCGGCACGCCTTGGGCGAGCCGGAGGTCCCGGAGGTGAAGATGAGGTAGCCCAGCGTGACGTCCTCGACGGCGTCGACGTCGGGGAGATCGGCGGACGCAGGGAGGGGCGGGCGGCCGTCGACGAGGCAGATCTTCGGGTTGTCGGCGGCGGCGATGCCGATGGCCGGGCCGAGGTCCTGACCCTCGACAAGTTCGAGGTGGGCACGGTCGGTCACCAGGAGCTGGCAACGCGTGAAGCCCAGTTCGTCGGCGAGGGCGGGACCGGGGTGCGTCGGGTTGGCCCCGACATAGACCGCCCCGGAGAGCGCACACGCGCCCAGCCAGAAGACGTGTTCGGGGATGTTGTCCAGCAACACGCCGATGTGAGGCGGCGCGTCGGCGCGCACGCCCGACCACCACGCCGCGCGCCGGGTCGCCTCGGCGACCACGGCGCGCCAGGACCACTCCGAGTCCTCGTAGCGCAGGCCGGGGGTGTCGTCACCCGCCCGGGCCGCCCAGGCGTCGGCCATCGACCTCATCCGTCCGTCCTCCTCGGCCGGCCGAGGCGTTCGCGCAGCTCGCCCAGTGACGCCTGGAAGGCGGGTCGTTCCATCGACCACCGCTGCGCAGCCAGCTCGAGGTCGATGGCAGCCTCTGGTTCGTCGACCGCCGCAACCGACGCCATGGTCTGTTTGGTCCTCGACACCAGCTCAGGATCTCGCGACGCCGCCTTGTACGCCAACCTTCCGGACTCCCCGACCAGCTCGTCGTGGTCCACACATCGCCAGACCAGCCCGCGACGCGCGGCCTCTTCCCCGTCGAGCACCTCGCCGAACAGCGTGAGCGCAGCTGCACCCTGCCTTCCCACCACCCGCTCGAGCCGCCACAGCGCACCGCCGCCCGGGTGGATCCCCACGTCGAGGAAACGCAGGTCGAAGCGCGACGCAGGTGTGCAAATGGCGATGTCGCAGCAGAGGAACAGCGTGACGCCGGCGCCGATCGCCGCGCCGTCGATCGCCGCCACGGTGGGCATCGGCGCCTCGTCCAAGGCGTGGAAGGCACGGTAGATCTCCTCGAGGCCGACCTTGGGCTCGAGGAGCTCGTCCACCGACCCGCCGGCGCAGAACACGGGCGGGGTGTTGCGCAGGACCAGCGCCCGTGAGCCGCGGGCGGCGGCGCTTTCGACGGCCTCGCTCAACGCGCGCACCAGTCCCCACGAGAGTGCGTTGCGCGCCCCGGGGTCGTCCAGCACGACGGTCGTGATCCCGTCGGAGTCCTCGACGCGGACGGGTCCGCCCGGCATGCTCACTGACAATCCCGCGCCGCCCTCAACGCGTGCGTGCATCGGGGTCGAACGGCGGGCGACCCATCTGGTCGCGCACCGTGACCACCGGGGGGTTCGTCAGCATGCGGCGCTGCCAGTTGGCGCCGTCCACAACGAGCACGTGACCCGAGATGAACCGTGCGTAGGGCGACGCCAGAAAGGTGGCCGCCCATCCGAGCTCGCGCAACCTTCCCACGCGCAGCGCCGGCTGGCACACGTCCTTGTCGCTCGTACGGTCGAGGTTGCCTTGTATGTCGGCCGTCATGTCCTCGTGGGGGAAGAGCCCGGGGACGAGCCCGTTGACCGCGATCCCGTAAGGACCCCACTCCACGGCCAGGGTCTCGACCATGTTCTTCACCCCGGCCTTGGCCGCGGCTGAGTGGGCGAAGCCCGGTCCGCCCGTCCAGGCGTACGACGCACCGACGTCGATGATCGACCCGGGCGTGCCGGCGGCAATGTGTCGTCGCGCGAACTCACGTGAGCAGAAGAACGTCCCGTTGAGGGTGATGTCGACAACCGTCCGCCAGGCGTTGGGCGACATGTCCTCCGCCGGCACCGGGAAATTGGCGGCGGCGTTGTTGACCAACACGCCGGGCAGGCCGAAGGCGGCCTCGGCCGCGTCGAAGGCGGCGGCGATCTGCTCCGGTTCGCGGATGTCGCACGTCGCAGCCAGAGCCCGGCCGCCGGCCTCGGTCACGGCGGCGACGCCGGCATCGAGGTGCTCCTCGCTGCGGCTCGCAACGACCACCGCCGCGCCGAGATGGGCGAACTCCACCGCAATGGCCCTCCCGAGCCCGGTGCCCGCACCGGTGACGACGACGGCCACGCCGTCGAAGGTCCCGGGCGGCAATGCGGTCGTCCCGGGAGGCGGAGGTTCGGGCAGTCCGGGCACGTCAGCTCCCTTTGTATTCGGGCGGGCGGTCTTCGGCCCGGGCGGCCCGCAGCTCTGCCATGTCGTCGGACCGGGCGATGAAGGTCTGGGCGATCATCTCCTCGTCCATGGACGCGAGCAACTCGGGCAGGGCCAGGTGGCCGAGGATCCGGCGCGCCGCGCGCACCGTCACCGCCGGCGCCTCCGCGATCTTCGCGGCAACGGCGCGCACCTCCTCGTCCAGCCGGTCAGCGGGCACCACGCGGGAGACCACCCCGTGCGCGAGCGCCTCGTCCGCCCCCATTACCCGGCCGGTGAGCACCATGTCGGCCGCGACGCCGTGCCCACAGATCTGGAAGAGGCGGGCGACGCCGCCGGTGTCGGGGATGACGCCGTGACCGACCTCGGGCAGCATGAACCGGGCGCCTTCGGCGGCCACCCGGATGTCACACAGCAGTGCTCGCTGGAACGAGGCGCCGATCGCCCAGCCCTGGAGCGCGACCACGATTGGCGCGTCGAGCTCGAAGATGGCGCGGATGCCGCGGTGCCCACGGCGCATGAGCTCGTGATGGGACATTCCCGCGCCGGCACCACCGAGTGCGCCGACATCCCGGCCAGAGGAGAAGGACTTGCCCTCGCCGCGCCAGATGACCGCACGGACGTCCGACTTCGTGCGCAACTCGGCCAGGACGTCGAAGAGTTGGGCGTCCATGGCGTCGTCGAACGCGTTGTGCTTCTCCGCGTTGTCGTTGGTGATGGTGGCGATAGCACCGTCGACCTCGAGCCGCACCGTTCCGGCCACCGTGTCGCTCCTCGCTTCCTTGCGGTCCGCCCCTGAACCCGAATTTCGAGCCCGCGCCGCCGTCGCGCGGAGCGCGGCGGCCAGCGGACAGATCCCGAAAATCAGATACCATATACAAATATGGTCGATGTGGCCGCTGAGCCTTCGGACCGGCGGTCCGCTGGCCCGTTGACGGGTATCCGGGTGCTGGCGCTCGAGCAGATGCAGGCGTTGCCGTTCGCCACCCAGCTCTTGGCACGCCTTGGTGCCGACGTGGTGAAGGTGGAACCACCCGGCGGTGAGTTGGGCCGCAGCTCCCAGCCCTCGGTGCCCGATCCGGAGGGACGTCCGATGGGCGCCACCTTCCTGCGGAACAACCTCGGGAAGCGCAGCATCTGCGTCGACCTGAAGAACCCCGCCGGGCGCCAACTGGTGCTCGACATGGCTCCCCGCTTCGACGTCATCGCCGAGAACTTCCGGGCCGGGGCCATGGTCAAGCTGGGTCTCGGCTTCGAGGACTTCGTCGCAGTCAGCCCGCGCTGCGTCTACGTGTCGGTGTCGGGGTTCGGGAACGTGACCACGTCCCCCTACCGCGAGCGGATGGCCTTCGCCCCCATCGTCGAGGCCATGTCCGGTATCTACGCCATGAAGCAGAAGGGTGATGAGCCGCCAGAGGCCTCGCCGGTGGGAGGGCTGGGCGACATCAGTGCCGCCCTGTTCGCCACCGTGGGCCTCCTGGCCGCGTTGCGCGAGCGCGACCGGACCGGCAAAGCGCAACAGGTCGACATCGCGATGTTCGACTCGGTGCTCGCGATGACGGACATCGTGTCCAATTTCTGGTCGATGGGCTTGAAGAACGGCGAGGTCGGCCCCCTCATCAATCACGGGTTCCGGGCCGGCGACGGCTGGATCATCGTCCAGGTGACCCGCGAGCACTACTTCGAGCGGCTGGCCGATATCGTCGGCCACCCCGAATGGCGGACCGACGAGCGCCTGTCCACCCGACAGGGGTGGGTTGACCACCTCGAGGACACCATCCGTCCGGCCCTGGAGCAGTGGGCGTCCGACAAGACGCGGGAGCAGGCGTGTGCCGAGCTCGGCGCGGCGGGTATCGCTGCGGGACCCTGCCTGCGCGACGAGGAGCTCGTCGGCGATCCGCACGTGGTAGCGCACGGCATGCTCGTCGGCATCGACCGGCCACAAGGAGGGGGCAGCCCGGTGCTCACCCCGGGCAATCCGGTGCGGATCCTCACCGCACCTGGCACAGCGGACACACGCGTGCCGTGGGTCGGCGAGGACACCGACGACATCTTGGCCAAGGAGCTCGGTTTGTCCCTCGACGAGGTCGCCGA
The DNA here is from genome assembly GCA_963777485.1 of uncultured Acidimicrobiaceae bacterium. Classification (GTDB taxonomy): domain Bacteria; phylum Actinomycetota; class Acidimicrobiia; order Acidimicrobiales; family RAAP-2; genus Bog-473. Next base: position 112,726 of record CAVZQP010000003.1, read on the forward strand.
ACTACGCGCCGGCGGCGTCGTCGCGTAACGCGGGACTGGTGACGCTCCCCCAGACCGTCCCGGCCGCATTGGAGCGGGCCGCGCGCGACTTCGGCGATGCCGAGGCTGTCGTCGACCGCAGCGACCGATGGACCTTCGCCCAGTTGCACGCCGAGTCACTGCGCGTCGCCCGGGCGCTGGCGGCGAGCGGCATCAGGCCGGGTGACCGCGTCGCCCTGTGGTCGCCCAACAGCGCACGCTGGATCGCCGCCAGCTTCGGCGTCTATGCCGCAGGCGCCGTCCTCGTTCCCGTGAACACGCGCTTCAAGGGGATGGAGGCGGCTCACGTCCTCGGGCGTTCGGGCGCCACGCTCCTGTTGGCCAGCACGGACGCCGTGGGCACCGACCTCTTGGCCCTGCTCGAGGGCACAGGCGATCTGCCCGCGTTACGCGAGCTGGTGGTCCTCGAAGGGCCGGCGCGCCCTGGTGCGGTCGCCTGGGACGACTTCGTGGCCCGCGGTGCGGCAGGCGATCGGCCGCTCCCCGACATCGGGGCCGACGACCTGGCCGACATCATCTTCACCTCCGGGACCACCGGCGCCCCCAAGGGGGCCATGCTGAGTCACGGCCCGAGCGTGCGCACCTACGAAGCCTGGAGCGACGCCGTCGGGCTCAGGCGCGGCGACCGCTACCTGTGCGTCTACCCCTTCTTCCACACCGCGGGCCTGAAGTCGGCGGTGCTGGCCTGCGTGCTCCGCGGCGCGACCGTCCTCCCGCACGCCGTCTTCGACGCCGGAATCGTGATGCAGCGGGTGGAGGAGGAACGCATCACCGTCCTGCCGGGACCACCCACGGTGTTCCAGTCGATTTTGGAGCACCCCGAGCGCGCGCGGTTCGACCTCAGCTCGCTGCGCCTCTCCGTGACCGGCGCCGCCACGGTGCCCGTGGAGGTGGTCCGGCGCATGCGCGAGGACCTGCACATCGCCACGGTGGTGACGGGCTACGGGCTCACCGAGACGACCGGCACGGTGAGCATGTGCCACTACGACGACCCACCCGAGGTCGTCGCCACGACGGTGGGCCGGCCCTTGCCGGGCGTCTCGGTGCGGGTGGCCGACGAAAGAGATTGCACGGTGCCAACGGGCGAGACCGGCGAGATCCTGGTCAAGGGCTTCAACGTCATGCGCGGCTACTTCGACGATCCCGAGGCCACCGCCGGCGCCTTCGACGACGAGGGGTACCTCCGCACGGGTGACATCGGCCACATCGGCGAAGACGGGAACCTGCGCATCACCGATCGCAAGAAGGACATGTTCATCGTCGGCGGCTTCAACGCCTTCCCGGCCGAGATCGAGGGCATCATGCTGACCCATCCCGGCGTGGCCCAGGTTGCGGTCGTCGGCGCTCCGGACGACCGCCTGGGCGAGGTGGCGGAGGCCTATGTGGTGCCGCGCCGCGGCGACGCCGTCGACCAGGGGGCGCTCGTCGCCTGGTGCCGCGAGCACATGGCCAACTACAAGGTGCCGCGGGAGGTGCACTTCGTCGACGAGCTGCCGCTGACGGCCAGTGGCAAGGTGCAGCGCTTCCGCCTGCGCCAACCGGGCGCGTGACATCCTCTCGGCAATGACGCATCCCTTCCGCGACGTGGCCGTGGTCGGGGTCTTCAACACCCCTCAGGCGCGCCGTCTGCCCGGGCACGACTCCTCGTCCATCGCGCTCGAGGCGGCACTCGGCGCCCTCGCCGACGCCGGGATCGACGCCGGCGACGTCGACGGCGTGGTGGGGCAGGCGGCCGCGGACGCGGTGCTGGAGCTTGGGCTCGGCCCCTGCGTGCGCCGCCCCAACGGCCTCGGCATTCCGAGCATCGTCGACGCCGCGGCGCTGATCGCAACGGGCCAGTGCCGCGTCGTGCTGGTCCTGGCCGGTGGCGCCGGGCTGCGCAGCCACGGTTCCGCCGCCCCTTGGACCACGCCGCCCAACGAGCTCGTCGCGGGCTTCGGTCTCTTCACCGCCGCCGAGTTCGCGTTGATGGCCCGTCGCCACATGGTCACGTACGGCACGACGGAGCTCCAGCTGGCCACCGCGGCGGCGGTCATTCGCACCAACGGCCATCACAACCCTGAGGCCGTCTACCAGGGACGGGGACCGTTCGGCCCGGAGGACATCTTGGCGTCGCCGTTGGTCGCGGAACCCTTCCATCTCCTGGACTGCGCCACGGTCTCCGAGGGCGGGTGCGCGCTCGTGCTGGCCCGCGCCGACATCGCACGTCACGACCAGCGGGCAGTCTGGATCCTCGGCTGTGGCAGCGACAGCTATGGGCCCGCCTACACCGTGGCGCCCGTCTGGGACTTCACCCCGCGTCCCGGCGTGCGACCCGCGGGCTGGGTGGGAGCGGGAGCGGCCCAGGCCTCCTTCGCCATGGCCGGGCTCGGGCCGGGCGACGTGGACGTGGCCGAGTTCTACGACCCGTTCTCCTTCGAGATCATCCGCCAGCTCGAGGCGTACGGATTCTGCGAACCCGGTGAGGGGGGCCCCATGGTCGAGTCGGGCGCCATCGGCCCCGGCGGCACGCTGCCGGTCACCACCGACGGCGGCACGATGTCCTACAGCCACCCGGGGATCGCGGCGCAGCAGTTCCAGCGCGTCACGCGTGGCGTACAGCAGCTGCGCGGCGAGTGTCCCAGCATGCAGGTCGACGGTGCACAGGTGGCGTTGTGCTCGAACGGGGGCTCGGGTGCGCTGTTCACCGACGTGCTGGTCCTGGGCAAGGAGCGCCCGTGAGCGCAACGGACGCCGGGCTGCTCACCCCTCCGCCTCCCGGCGGTTTCCCCATGCCTCGCCCATCCGAACGCTCCGATCCTTTCTGGAGCGGCTGCCTCGAGAACCGACTCGTGCTCCCTCTCTGCTCCGCATGCGGTGCGCGTGCCCTGCGCGCGTTCGCCGTGTGTCCGCAGTGCTCCGCAACCGCGCTGGGCTGGGAGGAGAGTGCCGGCCGGGGAACGCTCTACAGCTGGACGGTGGTCTGGCGCCCGCCCCATCCGGGCTTCGTCGTGCCCTACGCCCCCTCCGTCGTGACGCTCGACGAAGGGTGGTGGTTCCTCAGCGCGGTCGTCGGCTGCGCGCCGAGCGAACTGCGCGACGGGCTCGCCCTCGAGGTCGAGTTCCACCCGGCCTCCGACGAGCTGGTACTCCCCTACTTCCGCCCCGTGGCCTGACGCGGTTGGCTCAGCTGTTCGCGCCCGAGACCGTGAACAGCGACTTGGGGTCGCAGTGCCAGATCTGGTCGTTCGGACGCGTGTCGGCCTTGTCGTAGGAGAATGCGTTGCCCTTCACCTGCATCAGCAGGAAGCAGTCGCTCGGCGTGGGACGTTGGTTGGAAAGGGCCAGGTGCGCGATCGGCGCGTAGACCCCTCCTCCGGTCCAGTTCGTCTGCGACGCCGCATGGTCGAGCACACACGAGACCGTCAAGTTGGCGCCGCACGCAGAGGCCGCCTTGGCGAAGAGCAGCCAGGCGTCGACGGCGTACTCGTCGTTGGTGTCGATCGTGTCACCCCGCGCATCGGTGCGCATGAGTGCGATCAGCTGCTCGAGCCCGGGGCTCTGGGAAGCCAGCTCGAACGGCCAAATCTGCGTCGCGAAATAGATGGGCGGCAGGGAGCCCGAGAACGAGATGTCGTAGCTCTGCTTGCCGAGGTTCTCTGGGATGCCGATGCCGAGGAAGATGAAGGTCGGGTGGTACCCGGCGGTCTGCATGGCCTCGAAATAGGTCTGCACGTTGGTACCCGTGGGCGTCTCGAGTGCCTCGACGCCCTTGGACTGGGCGCGGGACACGAAGGGCGACCAGTCGGCCACGCTGAACGGCGGCTCCTGGAAGTCCACCACCTTCCATCCCTGCTGCTCCGCGGCCTGTTCCCACTTCTGGGTGGGTTCGAGAATGCTCGGTTCGTTCGCCGCGCCGATGCCGAAGTGCTTGATCGCACTCGGGTAACGGCGCCCGAGTGCGCCGTACCACCCCGCCTCTATTTCGTCGACCCGGATCCCCTGGGGGTTCACCTGCAGGGCGGCGCTGTCGGCCTCGTTGGACACCACGTAGGAAGGGATCTCGCCCAGGCCGCACCCCACCCGCACTGGCACCGCCGACTGGTCGAAGACCAAACCTCCGCCGACCGACATGAAGTCCTGCTGGCAGGCCTCGTCGGTCACCTGGGCCGCGTTGAAGAGCGCACCGTCGCGGTCGTGGACGACGAGGGCACGCCCGTCGATGCCGCCCGCGGCATTGCACCACTTGGCGAACGCACCGGCGAGTTGGAAGAACTCTTTGTTCAGTCCCGGTGAGGCGGTGTTGCCGGGATCGGCGAAGGTGGCGATATTGATGCTGTGCGCGCCCACTCCGCGCGCGCTCGCCGCGCCGCCCGGTCCGTGCTCGCACACCGTGCCGAGTCCGGGCCAGGTTCCGTCGCGGGTGAGGTGGCCGTTCTGAGTTCCCGACGAGCTGGCGGTGGCCGCGCCGCCCGCACACACGGTGACGCTGGCGATGACGGCTCCAAGCGTGACCAGCACACGACCGAGTCGGTGCATGACGTCGGTTCCCCCCTCCGTCCCGTCAGGTGCCGGTGAACTGCGGGGGTCGTTTCTCCAGGAACGCCCGCGGGCCCTCTGCGGCGTCGTTCGACGCCATCACCTCCATGCCCAGGCGGCCCTCTATCGCGAAGGCCTCGGCTTCGGGCAGGGAGTCGGTCTCCCGGAGGGTCCGGAGGATGGCGGAGACGGCGAGGGGGCCGTTCGCCGCGATGCGCGCCGCGATGGCCCGGGCGTGCGTGAGGGCCTGCCCGTCGGGGACCACGTGATTGATGAGGCCGAGCTGCTGCGCCCGCGGGGCGGTGATGTCCTCGCCGGTCAGCAGCATCTCGGCCGCCACCGCGTAACCGATCTGGCGCCGGAGGCGGACAGCGGAGCCGGCCATGGGGAACAGGCCGCGCTGCACCTCGGTCACGCCGAACACCGCGCTCTCGCCGGCGACCCGGATGTCGGTGCCCTGCAGGATCTCCGTCCCGCCGGCCCGCGCGTAGCCCTCGGCGGCGAGGATGATGGGCTTAGAGGGCCGGAAGGTCTTCAACCACGCACCGAAGATCACCTCCGGCTCGTCCCGGAGCCGCACGATCCACTCGTTGTCGGCGGCCCCCTCACGGAGCCGGCCGATCTCGGCGAGGTCCATGCCGGCGCAGAACGTCGAACCCCGGCCGGTCAGGACACCCACGCGGAGCGAGGGATCGCCGTCGAGCCGGACCCAGGCGTCGTAGAGCCGGCACAGCACCTCTGCGTTGGTGGCATTGCGCTTCTCGGGACGGTTCAGGGTGACGACGAGGACCGGGCCGTCCGCTTCGACCAGGACGAGCGGTTCGCCCTCCTGCCTCTCCTGCGTGTTGCTCACCGGTCGCTCACGCCCTACTCGTTGGATTGCCATTCGGGACGGAAGTAGCCGGCGAAGCGCAGGTCGCCGCCCCGCAGCTCACGGATGGTGAGGAAGTCGCCCTTATAGCCCTTGTGGTCGCCGGGGCCGAAGGTGATGTAACAGCCGGGCCCGCCGTTCGTGGCCGGCATCCAGCGGATGCGTTCGAGCCCGTCGTGCACCCAGCGAGGCTCGGGAATGGCCGCGTTGGCGATCCCGTGGATCGCGACGCGCGCCGTGTCGTAGGCGAGGGCGACCACGACGTTGCGCGCCTCGCGACCGAAGCGCTTCGAGAACCGCTGCACCATCGCGTTGTAATTCGGATTGGCGCCGTCCTCGCCGAGCTGGTCGATGCCGTGCCAGCCTTCGATGCCCCCCGCCCACTCGTTTTTGTTCGAATAGAACATGAACGCCGTGCCCATGATGCGCGGTGGGTCCCATTCGAGGGCCTGCAACGCCGCCCCGAAGTGGAAGCAGGCGTACCCGTAGCCGCCGTAATAGAGCCCCTCGGTCCCCGCGTCGCGCATGGCCGCGAGATGCTCTTGGAGGCCGCGCGGGTTGGGCTCGAGCTTCACCTCGCGGGTGACCGTCATGCCCAGGCGGATCGCCTCGTCGCGGAAGAAGTCGGCGTAGTCCCGCCCCGACGACCCGGCCTCCCAGAACAGGCCCACCTTGCGGACGCCCTGCTGGTAGAGCCAGTTGGCGCAGATGACGCCCTCGGTCGGGATGTCACCGTTGGCGATGGAGAAGCAGTAGTCCGAAGCGAACTTCCACGCACCCGTCCAGCCGATGCATGAGACCTTCAGCTCGTTGGCGAGGTCCTGGATCGTGAGGCAGTTGTCCGAGATCATCGGCCCGAGCACGACCACGCAACCCTGCTCGACCAGCCATCGGTAGCCGTCGAGGAGTTTCCGGTAGCTCTCCCGAGGCAGGCCCCGGGCGTCGGCCACGACGAGCTGGATGGGCGAGCGGGCCCAGACGCCCTCGTTCATGGCGTCCTCGATGGCCAGGATCGTCGGGTCGATCCAGTCGGCCGTCAGCTGGTTGAGGTCCATGTCGATGAGGATCCCGATCTTCACCGGCTCCCACGCGTCGCCCTGCGTCTGCACGCCGCGGGTCGGCGGGTAGATCGTGATGTTCTGGACCGCCTGGTCCTTGGCCGCACCGGTCCCCTCGTACCAGAGGTTGGCGTCGCCACCACTCCCCTCCAGGAACGCCCGGGTGCCGTGGGTGACCGACGAGACCGCCCGATCCGGTTCCGCGATGCCGAGGTCGACCGGCTCGGGGAACATCCGCTCCACGTATTCGGGCTGTTGCGCCATCGAGGGTCCTTTCGATCGGTCCGATGTTGACCGGCCGGCTACGGCCGGTCAGCCCGGGACGATGACGGGCAACTTGCTGTAGCCGCGCACCGTGCTGGTGAAGAGGAACTCGCTGCGTCCGTGGTCGACGTCCCACTCGGGAAAGCGGGCCAGCGTCTCTTCGAGCGCGATCCGGCCTTCCAGGCGGGCCAAGGCCGCGCCCAGGCAGAAGTGGATGCCGTACCCGAAGGTCACGTGCTGGTCGAACTGCCGGTGGATGTCGAAGTGGTCCGGGTCGGGAAACGCGCGCTCGTCCCGGCCCGCCGAACCGGTCAGCATGAGGATCTTCGAATCCGGTGGGATCTCGGTCCCGTAGAGCTCGACGGGTGCGGTGGTCCAGCGTCCGTTGACCGGGGAGGGCGCCTCGTAGCGCAACAGCTCCTCGATGGCCTGCGGAAGGAGCGTCGGGTCGGCGGCCAGCTCCGCCCGCTGGTCGGGGTGCGCCGCCAGCGTGTGACCGGCCCAGCCCAGCAGCCGGGCCACCGTCTCCGTGCCGGCCGAGACGATGAGGATGGCGAAGGCCGTGCTCTCCTCGAGCGTGAGGGTGCGGCGCGAGCCGTCGGGCTCTGCCACCTCGGCGTTGAGCAGATCGGTCAACATGTCGTCGCGGGGACGGGTCTGCCGCTCGACCAGCTGATCACTGATGTAGCCGTAGAGCTTCATCATGGCCTCGAGGGAGACGTCGTTGACCATGCCCGCACCTGGTTCCAGGTGGAAGATGCCGTCGATCGCCTCGCGCACCATGTCCCGGTCTTCCGGAGGGACGCCGAGCAGCATGGCGATCACGTTGGCGGGGACCAACGCGCCGAAGTCCGCGACGAAGTCGAAGCCCGCGCTTCCCTTCTGCGCGTCGAGCAGGTCGGCGCACAACGCGCGGATCTGGGGCTCGAGCTCGGCCACCCGCCGCACGGTGAACGCGCGCGAGACGAGACGCCGGAAGACGGTGTGCTCGGGTTGGTCCATGAAGATCATCATGTGGATCCCGCCCATGGGCAGTTCCGTCATGTGCTCCAGGACGGTCCCGTGGGCCGAACTGAAGGTGCGCGGGTCGAGTGACGCCGCCAAGACGTCGTCGAAACGGCTGAGGGCCCAGAAGTCGTAGGTGTCGTTGCGATACAGCGGGGCTTCGTCGCGCAACCGCCGCCAGATCGGGTGGGGGTCGGTCTTGAAGGACGGATCGAGCGGATCCCAGGTCAGCGGCTCTCCGGCCGTGGTGGCCACCATGATGAATACTTTATATGGGTTTCGGCTCACGGGGCAGGCCGAGGACCCGCTCCCCGACCTGGTTGCGCTGCATCTGGTCGGTGCCGCCGCCGATACGCACCGACCACTGCCCGACGAACTTCTCCCGCCAGAAGCCGGCGTCGGGAATCGTGCCGCCCGACGCCGCACCGGCCGGGCCGAGCAGCGCCACCCCGAGGTTGCCCAGGAGCGCGCTCTGTTGGGAGATCGCCAGCTTCAAGATGGACCCCTCGGCGCCGGGCGCCCGGCCCTGGCTGACGGACGTCTGCACCCGCAGACCGAGATAGCGCAACAACTCGAAGCTGATGTACGCCCGAGCCACCTGTTGCCGCTCCAGCGCGTCGAGGTCACGGCCGAGCCCGTCGACGAGGGACCGGACGTCGGCGAACGTCGTGCCCCTGCCGCCGCCGATGGACATGCGCTCGCTGGCCAGGGTCGTGCGCGCCACCTTCCAGCCCTCGCCTTCGGCACCCACCATGTGCTCGGCAGGCACCCGCACGTCGGACAGGAACACCTCGTTGAAGTGCGCGACCCCTGTCGCCTGGCGCAGCGGCCGCACGTCGATGCCCGGTGATGTCATGTCGACGAGGAAGTACGAGATCCCCTCGCGGCCCGATCCGGCGCCGCCGGTCCGAGCGAGCAGGATGCCCCAGTCCGCGAACTGGGCGAAGGACGTCCAGACCTTCTGCCCGTTCACCACGTATTCGTCGCCGTCCCGCTCGGCCCGGGTGATGAGCGAGGGCAGGTCCGACCCGGCTCCCGGCTCGCTGAAGAGCTGGCACCACAGCGCGTCGCCGCGCAACATCGGCGCCAGGTGATCGTCCTGCTGCGCCGGCGTACCCCACGCCATGAGTGTCGGTCCGACCATGGCCAGACCCACCGACAGGGCCCCGGCGCTCACCTCGAACTGCGCTTCCTCCTGCGAGAAGATCATCTGCTCCACCGGGGTGCCGCCCCGCCCCCCGAACGCCTTCGGCCAGGTGATGCCGGCCCATCCGCCGTCGTAGAGAGTGCGCTGCCAGCGCCGGCACCAGTCGATGTGGCGGCGCTGCGACGCCTCGTCGGTCGGTAGGCCGACGCGTGCCGCCGTCCCGTCATGGCGCAACGGCGCGTGGGACTCCAACCAACTGCGCGCGTCGGCGCGGAACGCCGCCTCTTCTTTCGTGTCGTCGAAGTCCATGATCTCCCGTTGTGGTCCGGTATCGCCGCGGCGAACGGCCGAACCCTTTCAGATCCGTCGCGTCAGGGGCCAGCCGTTCTGCGCCATCACGGTGTGGATCTCGTCCTCGCTGTAGCCGCAGCGGCGCAGGTCCTCGGCAAAGGCCTTGGGCTGCGCCAGGCCCTCGGCGTGCGGCCAGTCCGAGCCGAACAGGAGGTGGTCCAGACCGAGCTCGTCTTTGAGCGCACCCAGGTCGTCCTCGTAGAAGGGTGCGACCCAGACGTGCTCACGGAAGGTCTCGACCGGGTCCGCGACGAACCCCGTCGGCATTTGACCGTAGGCCTTCTTCAATTTCTTCATGAGCACGGGCACCCACGACGCACCCGCCTCGATGCTCGCCACCCGGACGCGGGGGAAGCGGTCGAAGAGGCCGTGGCAGACCAGCGCACCCATCGTCTCGTAGGGCGGACGGTCTGCCGAGAGGACCATCCGCAGTGGGGAGTGCCGGAAGGCCTCGAAGGCACCCATGGGTTCCCAATCGGCGACGTAGCGCGCATACCCGGCGTCCCCCGAGTGGATCCCGACGGAGACGCCGGCCTCGTTCACCACGGCCCAGAAAGGGTCGAAGCGCCGGTCGGCAGGCGACGTAAGGCCGGTCGGGGTATGCGCCGGCCCACCCTTGATGCACACCACTCGGGCGTCGAGGTCGAGCACCCGGCGGAGCTCTTCGACCGCGGCGTCCACATCGACCAGCGTGAGCATCGGAGCGGCGAAGATGCGCTCCTTGTAGGCGTAACCCCAGTCATCCTCGAGCCAGCGGTTGAAGGCGCTGAATGCGGCCACCAGCGCGGGAGGATCATCGGCCAGCGACTCCTCCATGCCGACACCGAGAGTGGGAAACAGAAAACAGCCGTCGACGCCCTGTTCGTCCATGACCGCGAGCCGGGCGTCACGGTCCCTGTACTCGGCGCGGATCGGTTCGAGATCGCCGAAGAGCGCGCGCATGTCCTGGGCGTCGGGATTGCGACCCCGGAAGTACTCGTCGAGGCTCCCGGGCTTGGCCACCGGGTCGAAGAGCGGGTTGGGGATGAATCGGTTGACCCGGCCACCCACCAGGAGGCGTTGCTTCCCACCGATCTCGGCCCACTGCATGGCGCGCTTTGCCATCTTGGGATCGATGTGGCGGGTGTAGGCGTCGGGGGCCTCGTAGTAATGGTTGTCGGCATCGAACACCCCGTAATCGGGCAGCACGGCGGTCACTTGTCGAGCCCCAACACGCGCAACGCGTTCGTGCGGAGGAATTTCGGCCAGACCTCGTCCTTGAGCCCGACATTGGGCATCTCGGTCATGATCCGTTCCACCGAGAGCCCCATCGGGAAGTAGCCCGCGTAGATGATCTTGTCGGCGCCACGCGTGTTCGCATAGTCGATGATGTTCTTCGGGTAGTACTTGGGCGCGAACGCGCTGGTCGAATAGTGCAGGCCCGGCCACTTCAGCATCAGCTTGACGGCGAGCTCCGTCCACGGCTCGCACCCGTGGCGGGTCACGAAGATCAGGTCGGGGAAGTCGAACATCACCTCGTCGATCAGCTCGACGTGCTGGCAGGCTGCTTTGAGCCGGGGGCCCGGGATTCCGGAACACACGAAGATCGGGATGCCGAGCTCTATGCACTTGGCGTACAGCGGGTACATCTTCTTGTCGTTGATCGACACCTGAGGGAAGGTGCCGGCAGGGAACACGCCGACGGCGCGCACGCCGTACGTCTCGTACTCCTTGACCAGGCGCGCGATCCCGGCCATGCCCTCGTTCGGGTCCGCCGACGAAGAGGCGATGAAACGGTCCGGGTGTTTGGCAAGCGCCTCCTGGCCGATGCCGTTGCAACCGATCAGTCCCCGCTCGATCCCCCAGCGGTCCATCTCGTGCAACGTGATGCCGATGGGGTCGTCGGATCCCTCGAGCTCGCGCTCGGGCACCTGCTTGAACATGTACTCCGCCGGGAACGCCATCTTCTCTTTCGACTCGGCGTCCTTCGTCTGGCGGGTGATGAATTTGTAGATCTCCTTCATGTCCCCGTGCGGGAAGCCGATCATGGTGTCGACGATCCCGATATCGGTTGGCATGCTCACGGCGCGATCCCTCCTGCAAACTCCCGGGCCACCGTCGTCAGGTGCGGCGGCCGTGGCCGGTTCAGGGGGGTGATGTTAGAATCGGATTCTAGTTCTGACAAGCGGCGGCCCAGGGGGTGCGAAAGGGATGACACAGGACACGGCTCGCGGCACCGTGATCGTCCAGCCCGACACCGCCGAGTCGACCGGGACGCGGTTGAGCACGCGGCAGGCCGCCCGGCGGCAACGCCTCCTCGACAGCGCGCTGGCGCTCCTCGAGGAGCGTGATTACGAGCGGATCTCGGTGCGCGAGGTCGCGGAGGCCGCCGGGGTCGCGCTGGCGACGCTGTACCACTACTTCCCGTCCAAGGACCACCTTTTTGCCGAGGCACTGGTCCAATGGGCCTCGACCATGGGTCCCGACGTCACGCGGCGTCCACTGAACGGTGCCACGGCCGCTCAGCGCCTCGAAGGGGCGCTCCTGCGCGCCGCCCGGGCGTTCGAGCGGCGGCCCCAGCTGGCGCGCCTGCTCACGCGCTTCGAGACGTCGGACGAGCCCTTCGCGCACGAGGTGCTGACCCGGCTCGACGCCGCGACGAGCGACGTGTACCTCGACCTCCTGGACGAGCTGCCTCGCGACGAGGCGCGCCGCGTGGTCCGGGTCCTCGACGCAGTGTTCGACAGCTCACTGCGGGCCTGGTCCTCTGGACGCGCCACGACCGCCGACATGCGGCGCTCCATCTCCGACGCCGTCGGCCTCCTCCTGGGCGACCAGCAGGCAGGATGACCGTGGGGCCCGTGCTCCAGGGTGTGCGGGTCCTCGACCGCAGCACCGGCATCGCGGGCCCGTACTGCACCAAGCTCCTGGCCGACGCGGGCGCGGACGTCGTCAAGGTCGAGCGCGGCGCCGCTGACCCGCTGCGCACGCACGGGAGCGGCGCGCTCTTCGAGTTCCTCAACGCGTCGAAGCGGGCTGTCACCGACGACACCTCGCTCCTCGGGTCTGCGCACGTGCTGATCTGCAACGAGCCGCCAACCGACGACGAGCTCAGCCGGGCGCGTCCAGACCTCGTCGTGGTGACCATCACGCCGTTCGGCCGCAACGGGCCGTGGGTCGGGCGACCCTGGACCGAATTCACGCTCCAGGCAGCCTGCGGGTCGACCGGGAACCGCGGGCTCCCGGAGCGGCCCCCGCTCGCGGCCGGCGGCCGGATCGGCGAATGGGTGGCGGGCACCTATGCCGCGCTGGCCGCGCTGGCGGCGGCGCGCGAAGCACTGCGCTGTGGGCGGGGCGAGGACGTCGACGTGGCCATCCTCGACTGCATGGCCGTCACCATGACGACCTACCCGTCGGTCTTCGCGTCGTTCTTCGGCTGGCCACCGCTCGCCGGGACCGGTCGGAGCATCCAGCTTCCGTCCATCGAGCCGTCGAGCGACGGCTGTGTCGTCTTCACGGCCAACAGCGCCCAGCAGTTCCAGGACTTCCTGGTGCTCATGGAACGCCCCGACCTTCTCGATGACCACGATTTGGCCATGGTGGGCAAGCGCTTCGCGCGCCGCGCCGAGTTCATCGACGCCGTGCGGGCATACACCCGCACCAAGACATCAGCGGAGCTGCTCGATGCAGCCGCCGCCTTCCGCATCCCCGCCGCACCCGTCCTCGACGCTCCCGGCGTTCTCGCGTTCGAGCACTTCACCGACCGGGACGTCTTCGTGCGCTCCCCCTCCGGCCGCTTCGCCCAACCCCGCGTGCCCTACCGGATCGACGGCTTCGCACCCCGCCCGTTCACCGCGGCGCCGGAGCGGGGCGCCGACGACGGCGCGATCGAGTGGGCGGCACAGGCAGCTCCCGACACCGCACCGGACGACGAGTGGCGGCTCCCGCTTCATGGCGTGAAGGTGGTGGACCTCACCGCGTGGTGGGCGGGGCCGTCCGCGACGAACGTTCTCGCCGCGCTGGGCGCCGACGTGGTGAAGGTCGAGTCGGTGGCCCGGCCGGATCAGATGCGGCTCTCGGGCACGCGTCATCCGCCAGCGGACGCGTGGTGGGAGTGGGGTCCCATCTTCCACGCCGCCAACCTCTCCAAACGCGACGTGACCCTCGATCTGAACTCCCCTGACGGGCTCGCGCTGTTGCACCGGCTGATCGACTCGGCCGACGTGCTGGTCGAGAACTTCACGCCCAGGGTCATCGACCACTTCGGCCTCGACTTCGAATCGCTCCGGGCGCGCAACCCTCGACTCGTCATGGTGCGGATGCCGTCGTTCGGACTGGACGGACCGTGGCGCGACCGCACCGGCTTCGCCCAGACCATGGAGGCGGTGAGCGGCCTCGCCTGGCGCACCGGCTACGAGGACGAGCTGCCCATGCTGGTGCTGGGGGCCTGCGATCCGATTGCCGGAGCCCATGCGGTGTTCGCGACGCTGCTGGCGCTGCGCGCCCGCGAAGACACCGGCGAAGGGATGCTGGTGGAGTCGGTCATGGTCGAATCCGCGCTCAACGTCGCTGCCGAGGCCATCGTCGAGTACGGCGCCGGCGCGCCGGCCCTGGGACGCCGGGGCAATCGTGGCCCCGACGCGGCGCCCCAGGGTGTCTACCCCGGATCCGCCACCGACTCCTGGGTGGCCCTCGCCATCGAGACCGACGCCCAGTGGGACGCCCTCGTCACAACCGTCGGCTCGCCCGCGTGGGCGGCCGACCCCGCGCTGCGCACCGCCGAGGGCCGGCGCACCCACCACGACATGCTCGACAAGCACCTGGGCGTATGGACGAGCGAACGTACGGCCGAGGAAGCAGTCTCGTCGCTCTCGGCCGGCGGCGTGCCCGCCGAGGTGGTCATCGCAGCGCGGGACGTGCTCCACAATCCCCAGTTGCGCGAGCGCGGCATCTTCGAGAACGAGGACCACCCGGTCACCGGCTCCCATCCGGTGCCCACCCTGCCGTTCCGGTTCGCCCACGTGGCAGGGTGGCTGCGCGCCCCGTCTCCCACGCTCGGCCAGCACAACGACGAGGTGCTCGGCGCGCTCGGCGTGGATGCCGACGCGCGCGCTGCGCTGCGGGAACGCCGCGTCATCGGCGAGCGGCTGGTCGGGGCCTGACATGACCAGCGGAGCGAGAACGCGAGCATTAGGAAGGAGCACGCGCAATGCGACGAGCTGACGACATGATCCTCATCAGCGTGGACGACCACATCGCCGAGCCGGCGGACATGTTCGACCAGCACGTGCCGGCGAAGTACCGGGATCGGGCACCGCGCGTCGAGACCGACGAGCGGGGATTCCAGCAGTGGTGGTACGGGGAGAAGCCGGGGCGCAATCTCGGTCTCAACGCCGTCGCCGGCAAGCCCCGCGAGATGTTCAACGTCAATCCCGCCCGCTACGACGACATGCGGCCGGGCTGTTACGAGGTACACGAGCGCGTGCGCGACATGTCGGCCGGCGGACAGCTGGCCGGGCTCAACTTCCCCAACTGGACTGGGTTCTCGGGTCAGGTGCTCAACGAGGGGCCCGACCTCGTTGTCAACGACGTCATGATCAAGGCCTACAACGACTGGCACGTCGACGAGTGGTGCGCCGCCCACCCCGAGCGGTTCATCCCCTGCGGCATCCTCCCGCTCTTCGACGTGGACAAGGCGGCGGCAGAGGTGCACCGGCTGGCCGCGAAGGGCTGCCACGCCGTCACGTTCTCCGAGAACCCGGCCGCGCTCCGCATGCCGTCCATCCACTCGGGCCACTGGGACCCGCTCTTCGCAGCCTGCTCGGACGAGGGGACCGTGCTCTGTTGCCACGTCGGGTCCTCCTCGAAATCGGCCTCCACGACAGCCGACGCGCCGCCGTCCGTGGGCATGAGCCTGTCGTCGCTGATGTCCACGTATTCCCTGGGCGATCTCATGTGGGCGGACTTCTGGTGGCGCTTCCCGGACCTGCGCTTCTCGCTCACCGAGGGCGACATCGGCTGGATCCCCTACTTCCTCCAACGCGCCGAACACGTCCAGGACAAGCACTCGGGTTGGACCCAGCACCAGTTCCCCGAGGGTTACGGGCCGGCCGCAATCTTCCGCGAGCGCGTCCTGTGCTGCTTCATCAACGACCCGGTGGGCGTCAGCCTGCTCGACCACTTCAACATCGACAACGTGTGCTGGGAATCCGACTACCCGCACTCCGACAGCACGTGGCCGGACGCACCCGAGGTCAACGAGGCGCTCTTCGCCGCACTGGACGACGACGTGGTCGACCGGATCACGCACCGCAACGCCATGCACCACTTCTCGTTCGACCCCTTCGCCGTGCGGCGGCCCGAGGCGTGCACGGTCAAGGCACTGCGCGCCGAGGCGGCTGATGTCGACACCGTCACCCATGTGGGACGCGCCCCCGACGAGAGCGACCGCGACTACTTCCGATCCCTCAGCGCGGGGGGACGACCGATCGCCAGCTCGCGCTAGCGCCGCGCGCCCTCCGTCACCCGGGCCGCCCCTCGTCGCCTGTCCAGGCCCGGACGGGGCCGGCGGCGTCCACCATCTCGGCCAGCTGCGACGGGTCGGTGGCCAGCGTGCTCTGGATCTGTGCCGAGGGCACGGGAGAGACCAGCGCATCGAGGCGTGCCAGGTGGTGCTCGGGCGTCGACGGCTCCTCGTCCTCGTCCCACGCCTCGATGCCGATGCCGACGCCCAGGCGTGCCGCCTCCGCGAGCACGGCGCTCCCCTGCTCCCCGGCCCCGCCGTCCACCACCGCCAGCGCCGGCCGCAACGGCGCGGCCAGGCGGGCGACGAGCACACACGCCGCCGCCCATCCCTCCATCGGCACGGCCGGGACCAGCACCGATCCGAGCCGGGTGGTGGCGAAGGTGCGCGCGACCCAGTAGCCGGCCGTCCCGGTGTCGGCGGCGACGAGACCTGACTCGCCCAGAACCTGCGCGTAGTGACGCGTCACCCGCGACGGCATGAGCGGTGTACCGGCCGCCGACCACCCGGCTTGGGTCACCGCGGCCAGTCGCCCCCGCAGCGGCGGCACGCCGGGGAAGTCGCGAGTTGCCGGGGGCCACCGCTCGGCCAGCGGGCCCAGTGCCTCGGGCGCCACCTCCAGCACCGGTGCGCCGCCGTCCCACAGGTGGCGTGGCGCCTCTCGCTCGTCCACGCCCACCGCGAGGACGAGGTCGGCCTCCGGAATCCCGCCCAGCTCGAAGTCGCGCGCCTGCAACCCGACGGTCGCCCAGTGGTGCCTGCTCTGCCAGTGGAACACGCCCTTGGCGCCCCAGGTGTTGAGGACGCCGAGGCGCCCGGTCGCCGCGAGCGCACGCAACGCGCCCACGGCCCGGCGCTCCACGACGCCGGGCCCGGCCAGCACCACCACCCGGCCCGCCCGTGCCACATCGTGGAGGAGCGCCTCCTCGGGCTCGACCCAGTCCTCCGGGGGCAATGGTCGCACCGGACCGTCGGGAGCGGGCCGCGCGAGGTCGAGCCGCACCTGCAGCCGGATGCCGTCGCCGCGCACCCGCTCCGCCAGCAGCGGCGCCAGCGCGCGCAGCGTCTCGACGTCCTCGACCACGACGGTGTCGGCACCGTGCCCCGGGCCTCCCGGCCGCAGTCCCGGCACAACGAGGGTCCCGTCGCCCACGTGCGCGGCCGCGGCGACCGCGTGCACGGCGCGGTGGGCCCGCGCCAGCAGCACCGCCACCGCCGGGTCGGCGACCTCGGTCACGGGCACGCTGTCGAGCGGTCGGCCGTAGGCGGCACCGATCCCGCCCGCCGCGAGGACCCGGGCGAGGAGCAGCCCGGCCGTCACCGTGTCGGGCCCGTCATCCGCCGGCGTCACCACTCGGGCCGATCGGTTGCCACTGCGGTGCGCGCTTCTCGGCGAACGCGCGCGGGCCCTCCTCCTGGTCGGGGTGGCCCCACATGGAGGTGAGCTCGGTGGCGCCCGCCTTGCAGGCGTCGGTGAGGCCCGCCTCGAGCGCGCCCCACAGGGCGCGTTTGGTGGCGGCCATGGCCGCCGGCGAGTTCTGGGCGACCTTCTCGGCCAGCTTCTGCGCCTCGTCGCGCAGGGCGCCGGGCGGGTCGACGATCTGGCTGATCATGCCGAGCGCCAGCGCGCGCTCGGCGGACACGCGCTCGTGGCGCCCGACCAGGGCCATGCGCATGACCGCCTCGAAAGGGATCTTGCGGGTGAGCCCGATGGCCTCCATGGCCACCACCTGCCCCACCGAGACGTGCGGGTCGAAGAACTGCGCGTCGGATGCCGCGATCACGATGTCGGCCTCGGCCACCCAGTGGAAGCCGCCACCCGCGCAGAGGCCGTTGACCGCGGTGATGACCGGCTTCCAGATGTGGTTCTGCCAGGCCGTGAACCGGTAGTCGAACTTCTCCGTCGACTCGCGATAGCGCTCGAATCCGATGCCGTCCTCGGCGATCTCCATGACGTCCACGCCGGTCTGGAATGCTCGCCCCTCGCCGGTGTGCACGATCACGATGACCTCGGGGTCCGCATCGAGGGTGCGCCACGCCGTCTCGAACTCGTCGCGCATGTGGGAGTTCATCGCGTTGAGGCGGTCGGGCCGGTTGTTGATGAGCCAGCCCACGGGGCCGTGCCGCTCGAGCAGCAGGGTGTCGAGGGTCGGGTAGGTCACTGCACCTCCACGGTCAGCGTCGTCATGGGTTCTGTCACGGGGTTCTTTCGGCTCATCGGATCTCAGCGGGGCCGCGCCCGGAGACTGAGCACGGTCGCCCCCGCGTGACGGTCCCGACCTTGATGGGGCGACGACCAAGAGGCACGTGGCAAGCTCGGCGACGAGCGTGGGTGTGGCCTCGGACCTTTCGCAAAACATACGCGGAAAGTTGCTCGAATCTCGCCGTTTGCGCAGGACGTCCTGTTCGGTTCTCAAAAGTGATCACAGGGGTGTGTTCAGTTCGTGCAATTCGAGCAGGGTTTCGTCTGGGCCCTCCGACGACCTCCGCCCGAAGGGCCACCGAACTTGAAAGCGTCTTGGGCTCGATCGTGGTGCGTGTGACAAGGGTGCGACCCCGCCAGAATCCAATGTGCCGTTCTTTCACGGGTTCTGTCACGGGCAGGGTGGTCACGGTCGTCATCAGCGCAGCGGCTGCCACTGCGGCGCGCGCTTCTCGGCGAACGCGCGCGGGCCCTCCTCCTGGTCGGGGTGGCCCCACATGGAGGTGAGCTCGGTGGCGCCCGCCTTGCAGGCCTCGGTGAGGCCTGTCTCGAGCGCACCCCACAACGCGCGCTTGGTGGCTGCCATGGCGGCAGGCGAGTTCTGCGCGATCTTCTCGGCGAGCGCCTGCGCCTCCTCGCGCAGCGCCTCGGGCGGGTCGACCACCTGGCTGACCATGCCCAGGGCGAAGGCGCGCGCCGCATCGATGCGCTCGTGGCGCCCGAGCAGGGCCATGCGTATGACCGCCTCGAACGGGATCTTGCGGGCCAGCCCGATCACCTCGTAGGCGCTGACCTGCCCGACCGAGACGTGGGGGTCGAGGAACTGCGCGTCGGAAGCGGCCAGCACGACGTCGGCGTCGGCCACGAAGTGCAGTCCCCCGCCGGCGCACACGCCGTTCACCGCGGTGATGACCGGCTTCGCCACGCCACAGTGCCAGGCCGTCATGCGCAGCTCGGCGCGGCGGGTGCGGCCCGACTGCTTGCGCAGCGCGTCGGGGTCGCGGGCCAGCTGCACCACATCGAGTCCGGTCTGGAACGAGCGGCCCTCACCGGTGGTGACGATGACGCGCACCTCGGGGTCGGCGTCGAGCTCGCCCCAGGCCGCCTCCAGTTCGTCGAGCATGCGCGCGTCCATGGCATTGCCCGCCTTCGGGCGGTTGAAGACCAGCCAGCCGACGGGCCCGCGGCGCTCGACGAGCAGCGTTTCGTACGCCATCGGAGCGATCGGCGTCGTCGGCGGCATCGGCGTCAGCTGCGCGGGACGTCGCGCCAGGCGACGCCCTTGTAAGGGTCGGGCTCACGGGGCAGGCCGAGCACACGCTCGCCCAAGATGTTCTTGTTCACTTCTGTCGTGCCGCCCTCGATCGTGTTGGCCCGGCTCCGCAACATCCCGCGGAGCTCGTAGGGCACGGTGGCCGCCCAGTCACCCGGCTCGGTCGGCGCCGACGCGTCCTCTGCCTCGGTGCACCACGCCGTGGCGGCGGCACCGAGCATGTCGACCGCCAGCAGCTGGATGCGCTGGTTGAGCTCTCCCTGGTGCACCTTGCCGATGGAGCTCTCCGGGCCCGGCGACCGCCCGGCCCGGAGGTTGGCGCGCACGCGCTGGTTCGTCCACCCCCGCACCTGCTCCTCGCACCAGACCCGGACCACCTGGTCACGCTGTACCGGGTTGCCCCAGCCGCCGGGCCGCCCCTCGGCGGCGAGCCGTTTGGCCTGCCGCACCAGCGCGTCGGCCCCGCCCCCGCCGATGCGGTCGACGCCGCCCGAGCCGGCGCCCGAGACCATCTGGCGCTCGCCCGAGAGCGTGGCGTTCGCCACCTTCCACCCCTCGCCCACCCCGCCAAGGCGCTGCGCGTCGGGCACGCGGGCACCTTCGAGGAAGACCTCGTTGAAGTCGACCTCGCCGCCGATGTGGCGCAGCGGCCGCACGTCGACGCCCGGCTGGCGCAGGTCGATCAGGAAGTAGGTGATGCCGTCGCGCTTGGGCGCGTCGGGGTCGGTGCGGGCCAGCAACACGGCGTGGGTCGAGACGTGCGCCCACGTCGTCCACACCTTCTGCCCGGTGACGACCCACTCGTCGCCGTCGCGCTCGGCCCGGGTGGCGAGCGACGCCAGGTCGGAGCCCGAGCCCGGCTCGCTGAAGAGCTGGCACCACTTCTCCTCGTTGCGCACGATCGGCGGCAGATAACGGAGCCGCTGCTCATCGGTGCCGTGGGCGAAGAGCGCCGGCGCGGCCAGGTTGAGCCCGAGCGGGTTCAACCGGCCGAGGTTGAAGGGCCGCAGCTCCTCGTCGAGCCGACGCGCCACCCCGGATGACAGGCCGAGCCCGCCGTACTCGACCGGCCATGTCGGCACGACCAGCCCCGACACCCCGTAGACGGGGTACCACTCCTCGTACTGCGCCCTGGTGCGGACGGTGCGCACAACTGCGGGGCCACCCCGCCGCCCCGCCGCCACCCATTCCGGAGGGACACACTTCTCGACCCAGTCCCTGACGGCGGCGACCGCGTCCTCGAGGGGGGTGTCGGGATCGATCGCCAGGCGGCCGTCGACCGGGGCACGCGCTGCGGGATCGGCGGTCATTGGCCCTTGAAGTGTGGTGGGCGCTTCTCGACGAAGGCGCCAAGACCCTCCTTGAAGTCGTCGCTGCGCGACGAGAGCTCCATGGCAAGGGCCTCGTTCTGCAGGTGCTCTCGCAACGGCGCGGTGTCGCCCGCGTGCAGCAGCCACTTGGTGAGACCGATCGTGACGGTGGGCGCCTCGGCCAGCCGGTCGACCAGCGTCTGCACCTCGCCTGCGAGCGCGTCGCCCGGAACGGCGCGGTGGACCATGCCCCACGCCGCGGCATCGGCACCGGACACGGCCTCGCCGAGCAGCAGCATCTCGCGGGCGCGCACCTCGCCGATACGGCGAGGCAACAGCCACGTGCCGCCGGTGTCGGGCGTGAAGCCGCGTTGGGCGTAGGGCTCCCACAGCCGCGCCTCCTCGTCGACGACGGCGAAGTCCGCGGCGAGGGCGACGTGCAGGCCGATGCCAGCCGCCCAACCTCGGACCTGGCAGACCACCGGCGTCTGCGTGGTCAGCAACAGCTCGATCAGGCGGTGCGCCTCGGTGGGCAGGCGCCGCTGGATGCTCCCCACCCGCGGCCGCTCGTCGCCCGCGTTGCGCCCGACGATGTCGAACCCGGCGCAGAAATGGTCGCCCGCGCCGCGGATGAGGACGACGCGCACCGACTCGTCGGGCCCCGCGGCGGAGAGGGCCTCGATCATGGCGGCAACGATCGGGTCGGTGAGCGCGTTGCGCTTCTTCGGACGGTCGATCTCGAACGAGAGCACCGGTCCGTCGTGCTGCACGTTGAGCCCCTCGACGGACCGATAGGGATTGGGTGCCTCGGTCGGGTCGCTCATCGCCCGGCGTACCTCGCACTGATGGCGGCCAGGACCTCTTGGAGGTCGCGGGCACCGCCGGGCGCTTCGGGCAGGCGCACCGGGCCGTGCTCGCGGCTCGGCAGCAGGACGGTGGCGTGACCCGGCGTCGTCTGCTCCCCACGCTGGTTCACGGCGGAGAGCTCGATGTCGACGGCCGGGCGCCGGCCTTCGGCCAGGTAGTGGTCCGTCACCGTCCCCGACAGCCACTGCGTGTCGCCCACGAAGTTGAACTTACGGAACTCGCAGTCGAGCTTCCAGAGCCACGCCTCGTCACCCATCCAGTCCGTGCACAGGTGGATGAGCCACGTCTCGCGCATGCGGCCGTAGTCGAACGTCGTGGGGTTGCCGGCGCGCCGGGCGAACTCGGGGTCCCAGTGCACGCGCTGCATGACGTCGGGGACGTTGAGCTCGTCGCGCTGGTAGAAGCGCGGGATCCGGGTCCGGTTCTGGTAGCCGAGGCGTAGCGCCTTCACGCCGTAGAGCCCCATGCCGACGCCGGCGTGCCAGCAGACCATGTCGGTGACCGTCATGGGGCCCTTGACCATGGGGCCGACGGTGTCGCCCACCGCGACGTCCTCCCACCACCGGGTCTCGGCACCCCGGGGCCGTTCGGCCGCGTACTGCGCCTCGATCGCGTCGATCTCCTCGTCGGCGTAGGGACGCAGCTCCAGCGCGTCGTTCTTCTTGCGGGCGCGGGCCTGGGTGCGCTCGGTGCGGATCATGAGCCGGTACTGCGCCGAGAGCGCCGGGCCGTCGACCTCGCGGAACACCTGGGCCATCCACTCGTGGACGGCGCGCCCGGCGAACTCGCTCGGCTTCTCCAGCACGCCCACCAGCGCATTGCGCCGGCTGACCTGGCGGTCCGGCCGCAGCGGCGCCCACCACTCGCGCGCGCTGGCCGAGTAGAACGCGTGCACGCCGCGCAGCGGGTCGCCCTTCATGAGGTCCCGGTGCTCCTCGGGCACCTCGCGCACCTCGTCGAAGCCGATGAGCGAGTCGCCGCCCACCAGGGGTGGCGGGGCGATGACCCCGCCCCAGCAGGTCCCGGCCGCGTAGGCCTCGTCGGACCAGAGCGGGTTGTCGTCGCCGTAGGCCTCGGCCACGTGCCGGAACGCATCGATGCCGGGGCGCACGTAGCGCGGCACGGGCACCGTGTGCGGCTCGGGGATGCCGATGCGGGCGCGCAGCCGGGCGACGCCCTCCTCAGTGATGGTGCCCTCGGACACGAAGTCGCATATTATATGAAGTCTGCCGGTCGCCGCCCTTGGGCCTGCGGCCGCGCGCCCACCGAGACGGGATCACCGTGGCCAACGACAAGGTCTACATCCACGAGTTCATCGACATCACCGGCCACCACCGGGCCGACTACATGCACCACATGACGGCGAACTGGAGCCCGATCGCGCAAGAGGAGCGCCACCAACTCTGCTACGGCGTGTGGGGCATCGTGGGCTCCACCGGGCCGTGGCCCTCGGTGGTGAACATGTGGGAGGAGGACGGGTGGGACGGCCTGGCGGCGTCCTTCGGCCACGAGCTCGGCCATGCGCACCTGCAAGACCCGAAGCTGGCGCGCTGGTGGGCGCGAGCGGCCGACTTCCGTTCCGGCGGCTTCGATCGCATCCTCGTCCCCGCGCCGTGGTCACTGAGCATCGAGGAGCTCTGCGCGCAAGGAGCCGGTGGTGTCGCCTACGCCCACGACCAGGTGACGGTCCCCGCCGGCGCCGCGGGCGATTTCGTGGAGCTGGCCCGCGAGGCCGGTGGCGCGTTCTACGCCGAGCACGGCTGGCGGCTGATCGGGGCCTTCGAGACTGCCATGCGCAACGACGACGAGGCGTTCCTGCTGTGGTCGATCCCCAGCTGGGAGCGTTGGGGCGCCGCGGAGGCCGCCCTGCGCGCCGGGCACCCCTGGCGGGACCGCCAGTGCGCGGCGGTGCGCGACCTGCGCCGCATCCTCCTCGTCGACGCGCCGCTCAGCCCGTTGCGCATCGGGCGCCAGCCGGCGCGCCGCGACCGTGACGACAGCTGGTCGGAGGAGTAGCGAACGCTCAGCCGAAAGGCACCGCGATATCTCCCGCCAGCTGTTTGCGCAGGAGCTTGCCGATCTCGTTGCGGGGCAGCGACTCGGCGCGGACGAAAGCGACCGGCACCTTGTAGGGCGCGAGCTCGGCCCGGCAGGCCGCCTCGAGGTCCTCGTCGTTCGCGGTGCCGACGAGCACGGCCACCGGCACCTCGCCCAGCCGCTCGTCGAGGCGGCCGATCACCGCCACGTCGTCGACGCCGGGGACCAGGCGCAGCACCTCCTCCACCTGTTCGGGGAAGACCTTGTTGCCGCCGCGGTTGATGAGGTCCGAGGTGCGGCCCTCGATCCAGACGTATCCCTCGGCGTCGACGCTGGCGTGGTCCCCGGTGCGAACGAACCCCTCCGCGTCGACGCGGTCGGCGAGGGAGGCACCGCCGGCGTAGCCGGCGGCCATGCGGGGCGGGCGCACCAGGAGCTCGCCGACGGTGCCCGGCTCGACCTCGCGCCCGGCCTCGTCGACGACCCGGATGTCGACGCCTTTGTGCGGCCGGCCGGCCGCGCCGAGCTTCTCGGGGTGCTCCCGGGCATCGGCCGCGGTCCAACCTACGACCTCGCCCACCTCGGCCTGTCCGTAGCTGTTGAGCACGACGGTGCCGAAGCGCTCCATGAAGCGACGCGCGGCCGGCGGTGACAGCGGCGCGGTGATGCTGCGGACGTAGCGCAACGGGGCGAGGTCGCGCACGTCGGGGTCCGCCACCAGCATGACCATTGCCGCCGGCGGCAACACGGTCGAGCGGATCTGGTAGCGCCGCACGAGCTCGGCGAACTCGCGGGTGGAGAACCTCGGCATGAGGACGATCGCGGCGCCCGCCCGCAGCCCGAAGCACACGTTGTAGATGCCGGCGTTCAACGCGATCGACACCGGCACGAGGTTCGGCGTCGGCTCTTTCGCCTCCTTCGGTCTTCCGCCATCCCCGCGCAGCGGCGCGAGCACGCGGTCGAGGAGCTCGAGGTAGCCGCTGTGCGTCTGGAGGATCGCCTTGGGCGCGCCGGTCGTCCCCGACGTCCAGGTGACGAACGCCACGTCGGGGTCGTGGCGCATCGGCTCCGCGAGGGTGGAGATGCCGCGCTCGTCGAGCAGCGCAGCCGGGCGGACCGTCGCCAGCACATGGTCGACCTCGGCCCGGGGGGAGCGTTCGTTCACCGGCACGAAGACGGCTTCGGCCAGCCAGATGCCGGCCATGGTGGTGACCAGGTCCGGACCGCTCGGCAGACGCACCGCCACGCCCTGTCCGGGCTCGACCCCGGCCGCCCGGAGCATCTCGGCGGTGGCCCGCGCGGCGGACCGGGCCTCCCCGGCGTTGCGCACCTCGTCGATGGTGCACAGCAGCTCGCGCCCGTCGGCGAAGGGGTGGTCGATGAGGAGGTTGCCGAGGTTCTCCAAGGTTTACATACAATATCCCGTTGGCGATAACCGGCCCCGGGTGCGGGCCCGAAGAAGAAATGGAAGGGAGCACCAGTGGCCGACCGCGTCTGGGCCGGAGGCGAGCAGTCCACGGTCCCCCAGCTGTTCGCCCGCAGGCTCGAGACCGACCCTGACCGCGAGTACCTCGACGTGGCCGGCACGAAGCTCTCGGCCGGCGAGGTCATGGCGGCGGCGGACCGGTTCGGCGGGGTCCTCGACGAGCTCGGGACGACGCAGCACGACCGCGTCGCGTCGCTGCTCGAGAACTCCGCTCCGGCACTCCTCACCTGGGCCGGCACCGTGTGCGCCGGCCGCATCGCCGTCCCCATCAACACCGCCTACAAGGGCGCGTACCTGACCCACCAGCTCACCGACTCCGGCTCCCGAGTGATCGTCGTGGCGGCCAGCTACCTCGACCGCGTTGCGGCCATCGCCAAGGACGTCCCGACGCTCGAGCATGTGATCGTGGTCGACGACGTGGACGCCGGCGACGACGAAGACGGGGCGGCTGCGACGTCGCGCCCGGCCGTACCCTCGCTCGGTCCGGTGACCGTGCACCGTTGGGACGACATCACGGCGGCGGCCGGCAAGGCGCCAACCGTCGACGTCCGGCCGTCCGACCTGGCCACGTTCATCTACACCGGCGGCACCACCGGGCTCTCCAAGGGGTGCATGCTGACGCACAACTACCACGAGGCCCTGGCCCGCCAGATCGGCCTCTGCTGGAAGCGCACGGCCGACGACGTGGCTTGGACGCCGCTCCCGATGTACCACTTCAACGCGCTGGTGACCGCCGTCGTTGGCACGCTCCTCTTCGGCGGGCGCGGCGCCATCTTCCGCCGGTTCTCCGTCTCGCAATTCTGGCCCGAGATGAACCGCGTCGGGGCCACCGTCACCTCGACACTCGGCACGATGGCCTACCTGCTGGCGCATGACATCGACCGCCCCGAGATGCCGGGCTCGGGCGCCCCGGAGGCCAACGGCACCTTGCGCCTGATGGGCGCAGTCCCCCTCCCGCCCGAGGTCGACGGCATCCTCCGGTCGCGTTTCGGGATCGAGACGTTCAGCGGTGCGTACGGCGTGACCGAGGCCAGCCTGGTTTCGTGGCAGCCGCCAGGCGTCGAGAACCGACCCAACGCCGCCGGCGTCGTCAACGACGAGTTCTTCGACGTACGGATCTTCGACGACGACGACCACGAACTCGCAACGGGATCCGACGGCGAGATCGTGATACGCCCGAAGCAGCCGCATGTGATGTTCGAGGGTTACTGGGGCCGTCCCGAGATCACCGTCGAGACGATGCGCAACCTGTGGTACCACACGGGCGACATCGGCCGGATCGACGAGGAGCGCTATCTCTACTTCGTCGACCGGAAGGCGGACTACCTGCGGCGCCGGGGCGAGAACATCGCCAGCTACGAGGTGGAGTCGATCCTCATGGGCCACGGCGCGCTGGCCGACGTCGCGGTCCACGCGGTCCCCAGCCCGTTGACCGAGGACGACCTCAAGATCACCGCCACGGTCAAGGAGGGCGCGCAACTCAGCGAGGAGGAGCTCTTCCGCTGGTGTATCGACCAGCTCCCGTACTTCTGCCTGCCGCGCTACATCGAGTTCCGCCCCGCTCTGCCGCGCAGTCCCGTCGGGCGCGTCTTGAAACGTGAGCTGCGCGGGGAGGGTGTCACGCCGACTACCTGGGACGCCGAGGCCGCGGGAATCGAGTACGAGAAACGCTAGGGCAGCGCCCGGCCCCACAAAGGGGTCGGCCGTATCATTTGCAATCGGTCCGTTCGCGGGCCGGGGAGGAGGTGCCATGAGGGCGGAGGACATGATCCTCGTCAGCGTCGACGACCACGTGGTGGAGCCGCCGGACCTCTTCGACGGCCACCTGCGCGGGCGCTACAAGGACGAGGCGCCCCGGGTGGAGCGCCGGCCCGACGGTTCAGACGCCTGGGTGTTCAACGGCGCGGTGATCCCCAACATCGGCCTGAACGCTGTGGCCGGGCGGCCCAAGGAGGAGTACGGCGTCGAGCCCACGGCCTTCGACGAGATGCGCCCTGGCTGCTTCGACGTCCACGAGCGGATAAAGGACATGGACGCCGGCGGCGTGCTCGGCTCCATGAACTTCCCCTCCTTCCCCGGCTTCAGTGGGCGGCTGTTCGCGGCCTGCGAGGACAAGCGCCTCGCGCTCGCGGTGCTGCAGGCGTACAACGACTGGCACATCGACGATTGGTGCGGCGCCTACCCCGGCCGCTTCATCCCGATGGCGCTGCCCGTGCTTTGGGACCCGGAGCTGGCCGCCGCGGAGGTGCGGCGGGTGGCCGCCAAGGGCTGCCACTCCATCACCTTCACGGAGAACCCGGCCACGCTGGGGTACCCGAGCTTCCACTCAGAACACTGGGACCCGTTGTGGAAGGCGGTGTGCGACGAGGGCGTGGTCGTGTCCGTCCACCTGGGCTCGTCGGGGCAGCTGTCGGTCACCGCGCCCGACGCGCCGGTCGACGTCATGATCACCCTGCAACCCATGAACATCTGCCAGGCGGCGGCCGACCTGCTGTGGTCGCGGGTCCTCAAGCAGTTCCCCGCCATCCGCTTCGCGCTCTCCGAGGGCGGCACCGGCTGGATCCCGTACTTCCTCGACCGGCTCGACCGCACCTACGACATGCACCGCGCCTGGACGGGGCAGGACTTCGGCGACCGGTTGCCCAGCGACGTGTTCCGCCAGCACTTCTTGACCTGTTTCATCGCCGACCCGGTCGGGATCACACTGCGCCACGAAATCGGGCTGGACAACATCGCGTGGGAGTGCGACTACCCGCACTCCGACTCGTCGTGGCCCGAGGCGCCCGAGGAGCTCGCCCGCGTGGCGGCGGACGTGCCCGACGACGAGCTGGCCCGCATCACCTACGAGAACGCGTGCCGCTGGTACTCGTTCGATCCCTTCGCGCACCGGACAAAGGAGCGCTGCACGGTCGCGGCACTGCGCGGCGAGGCACCGGGCCACGACGTCGCCGTCCGATCCTTCGACAAGGGCCGCTTCGAGCGGAAGGGGACTGGGACCGACCTCGGCCGGCTGGCGGCGCGCGCCACGGCGTAGGCGGAGAGCGCCGCCCTCGTCAGGCGGGCGTGGCGGCTGAGTAGTTGCGCTGGCCCTGAATCAGCGCGCGGTTCGGCTGCTCGGGCAACTCCAGCAGCGGCTGGCGCACCTCCGCCAACGTCGGGCCGTACCGATCGGCCAGGGGCGCCAGCGTGTCGAGGTCGAAGTCGTAGAGCGCCGCCGCGTTGGCCCCGAGGATCCGGCGCAGTTCGTCCTCGGGGACGTCCTGGGTCACCTGCCGCAGGTGCTCGCGCGTGTAGGGCTCGGTGCCCTCGTCGTGCGGGTAGTCGCTCCCCCACATGAAGCGGTCGGGCGCGATCATGCTGCGCACGTCCATGTCGGCCGGCTTCGGGAAGCTGACGCCCATCCAGACGTTCTGATTGAAGTACTCGGTCGCGGTGCGTGGCAGTGCCTGGTCCTTCGTGTACTTGAGCTCGCCGATGGAGCCCTTTTGCACGTTCGTGATCACGTAATCCAGGTGGCGGAGCGTCTCGGGCAGCCAGGACGCACCGCCCTCGGTAAAGGCGAACTTGAGGCGGGGGAAGCGCTCGAACACGCCCGACAGGATCAGGTGGACCAAGGGCCGCATGCCGTAGAACGCGACCTCGGCGATCATGAGCATCGGGGTCGCCTGGTAGCGGCCGTAATTTGGGAAACCGGTGCCGGCATGCACGTTGACCGGGACGTCGAGGTCCTGCAGCGTCGCCCACAGGCGGTCGTAGTCGGGGTCGTACAGGGGCTTGACCCACGTCACGTCCGGCGGGACGACCGGCAGGAGCACGCCGCCTCGTAGGCCCTGTTCCTTGATCCACGTGGCGTCCTCGATCGCGTCGTCGATGTCGTTCAGGAAGATCTGGCCCACTCCGGCGCGCTGGGCCGGGCGGCGAGCGCAGAAGTCGACGAGCCACCGGTTGTGCGCCCTGATCCCGGCGCGCCGGTGCTCGTAGTCCTCTGGCTTCGGCGGCCCGGCGAAGAGGACGAAGCCCGGGAAGAAGGGCGGCACCGTGTTCGGGTAGACGACCTCCCCCACCACGCCGTCGGCGAGCTCGTCGGCACTGCGTCGCTCGTCGTCCCAGTTGCGGACCCGCAGGTCGGTGTCGCGAAGGTCCTTGAACGGGTTCTTGTACTTCGCCCGCCAGGCGTCGAACTCCTCGCGGTACGCCGGGTCCAGGTACTCCCGGTACTGCTCGTGGCTCCCGCCGGCGTGGCAGTCCGCGGAGATGAGCGTCAGAGGCGCGGTCGATGCAGATGTCGCCATGGGACCATCGTACACGGACTTAGAACCGGAGTCTAGTTCTTATTTCTGGGCCGCAGAGCGGCCCCGGCTCACCCGAAATGCGCCGGCACGGGGAGCTCCCCTGCGGCGAACGCATCGGCGCGCCCCCGGAGCGTGGCGGCGGCGTCGTCGTTGTCCTTCATGATCACGAACCGCCCGGCGCGGACGCCTTCGACGACGAGTGCCGCCAGCTCGTCGAGCGGCTGCCAGTGCAACTCACGCCCCGCCGAGGACGCCATCTCCTCCAGCTTCTCCGGCGTCATCGCCTCGGTCTCGCGGGGACGCTCCCGGGCCAGGGCCGGCGGCCGCGTACGGTCCGAGGTCCACAACCCCGTCCGCAACAGTCCCCCGGAGGGATAGAACACCGAGGCACCGATGGGCGCGCCCTCCTCGGCCAGCTGTACTGCCAGGCACTCGGTCAGCACGCTCACCGCCGCCTTGCTGGCGGCGTACACCGAGGCGGACGGCAACGGCGAGATCGGGCCGTCCGACGAGGAGGTGTTCACGACGTGTCCCTCCTCGCCCGCGTCGAGCATGCGGGGCACGAAGGTGAGGAGGCCGTTGACGACGCCGGTCACGTTGACGCCGAACACCCAGGCCCAGTCGTTCGGGGTGGTCTGCCAAACCTTCGCGCTGGGGGCACCGACGCCGGCGTTGTTGCACAGGACGTGGCACGAGCCGAAGCCCTCGTACACGGCGTCGGCCAAGGAGGCCACCGACTCCGCGCTCGTGACGTCCGTGCGGTGGACGAGTACCCGGGCCTCGCCGGTGAACTCCTTGGCCACACCCTCGAGCGCCGACGCGTCGACGTCGGCCACGGCGACTCGCATGCCCTCCCCCAGGAAGGCCCGCACCAGGGCCAGACCGATGCCGCTGGCGCCGCCGGTCACCACGGCCACTTTGTCCTGCAGGTCTTCCATCACGCTCTCCCCTTCTTGACAGTCAAAGCCGGAGCAGTTTTGATAATAGATACGGAAATGTGGACGGGGCAACGGCCCTGCTACAGCCCGACCGCCTAGGGGGTGGCCATGACCGACGTTCGGACCGAGGACGAGGCGATCAAGGGGAGGATGGGCATACAGCCCGGAGCGGGCATGCCGCGGCGGCTCGACCTGATCGGTGACCCGTCGGTCCGCGCCCACGTCCGCAGCGAACCCGGCCCGCGTTTCCCGTTCCCGATCCCGAACGGCTGGTTCATCGTGGCCGCGTCGAGCGACGTGGC
Source organism: uncultured Acidimicrobiaceae bacterium (assembly GCA_963777485.1). Taxonomy (GTDB): domain Bacteria; phylum Actinomycetota; class Acidimicrobiia; order Acidimicrobiales; family RAAP-2; genus Bog-473. Next base: position 143,189 of record CAVZQP010000003.1, read on the forward strand.
AACGGGCGCCGTCCAGCCCTTGCACTACTTCGGACGCGACCTCGTTCTCTTCCGCACCGAGAGCGGGGTGACGCGGGTCACATCCGCCTACTGCGCCCATCTGGGTGCGCATCTGGGCGTCGGCGGCACCGTCCGCGGCGAGGTCCTCCAGTGCCCGTTCCACGGCTGGTGTTACGACGGCGAGAGCGGGAAGTGCGCCGACATCCCCTACGGCTCGGGAAAGATCCCGACTCAGGCCGCCGTCCGCGCCTATCCCACCCTGGAGCGCAACGGCATGGTGTGGGCCTGGCATCACCTCGGGGGCAAGCCGCCGTTCTACGACGTGCCCGAGGTGCCGGAGCTCTCCGACCCCGGGTGGAGCGACCCGTACACCGCCGCGTTCACGATCCAAACCTGCTGTCAGGAGATGGCCGAGAACAACCACGACGCCGTGCACTTCCAGTTCGTGCACGGCACCCCGGCCATCCCCGAACAGGAGATGTTCATCGACGGCTGCTACAAGCGCGCCACGAGCATGGACGGGTTCTTCGTGCGCGAGACCTTCGGCCTCGGGCTGGGGGTCCTGCGCATGACGAGCACCATGACGTTCCTCACTTCGACCACGCCGATCGACGAGGAACAGGTCCTGGTCCGCTGGATCTTCACTGCGCCGAAGAGCGCGGGCCCCGACGCGGCCCAGAAGATCGCTGAGTCGTTCCTGGGCGGCCTGAGCCAGGACATCCCGATCTGGGAGAACAAGCGCTACGTCGAACGGCCCGTGCTCATGAAGGAAGAGCGGACCATCCTCGACCACCGCGCCTGGTGCACGCAGTTCTATTCGGAGCCCGCGGACGCCATCGACTGAACCGTCCGCGGCGACGCGAAGAAAGAGGAACGACCAATGACCGGACACAACGACAGCAGCCCCCGCTACCTGGTGATCTCATCGGACACGCACGCCGGCCCCCCGGCCGAGCGCTACCGCGACTACCTCGACCCGAAGTACCGAGCGGCCTTCGATGCCGACCTGGCCATGACGCTGGAAATGAACAAGGCCCGCGCCGCGCAGAGCGACGCGGCCGCCTTCGAGGCGAAGTGGGAGGCCGAGACCGGGGACGGCGGCCGGCGGGCCTCGTGGGACCCGGCGGTGCGCGACGACGAGCTCGACAAGGAGGGCGTGGCCGCCGAGGTGATCTTCCCCGATGCCGACGTGCTTGGCGGCGGTGCGTCGGCGCCGTTCCACGCCGGCCTCGGATCTGCGGGCGACCTCGACGGCGAGTTGGTCATGGCGGGCGCCCAGGCGCACAACCGCTGGCTCGAAGAGCTCTGCGCCGCGAGCCCCGAGCGTCGATGCGGCGTGGCCACCGTGCCGATCCTCCACGACATCGATGCCGCCGTGGCCGAGATAGAGCGGCTGGCGGCGGCCGGGTTCCGGGCGATCCTGATTCCGACGCTGTGGGTCGACAAGCCGTCGTACAACGACCTGCGCTACGAACCGGTCTGGTCGGCCTGCGAGGCCAACGGCATGGTGGTGCACGTCCATTCGGGTGGCGCGTCGCGCGACATTTCCATGCTGGCGCCGGGCCTGATCGCCATCTACGCAACCGAGGCGTGGTGGTGGGCGGCCCGCCCGTTGTGGGCACTCCTCTGGGGAGGCGTCTTCGAGCGCCATCCCGGCCTGCGCTTCGCCATCACCGAAGACGGCGCCTGGTGGCTCCCGGGCATCGTGAGCCGCATGGACGAGAAGTACGTGGGCGGGCACAACACCGAGAAACTCGGCAACGCGTTCACCTCGACAATCTCGAAGAAGCCGAGCGAGTTCTTCGGGACCAACGTCTTCGTTGGCGCGTCGACGCCGAGCACCGAGGAGATCGAGCGCCGCCACGAGATTGGCGTCCATGCCTTCATGTGGGGCAACGACTTCCCGCACCCCGAGGGCACCTGGCCCCACACGCGCAAGGCGATCACCGAGGCGTTCGCCGACGTACCGCCGGACGAGGCGACCCGCATGCTGGGTGCGAACGCCGCCGCGGTCTACCGGTTCGACGTCGAGAAGCTGCAGCCGATTGCCGCGCGCATCGGACCGTCACAAACAGATGTGCACGGGGCGTCGGCGATGGTGGCGACCTGATGCCGGCGGGCAAAGTCGGGCGTCCGGCCCGCATCGATCGCACCGCCATCGCAGAGGCCGTGCTCGACCTCGGGCTCGACGGCATCTCCATGAAGGCAGTCGCCGACCACCTGGGCGTCAGCGTGGCCGGCCTCTACCACCACGTCGCCAACCGGCGTGAGCTGCTCGTGCTGGCCGCCGAGCATTCGCTATCCCGCGTCGTCACTCCTGAGGACACCGGCCAGCACTGGGACGAGTGGCTGCGCGAGTGGGCCCGTCACGTCTACCGCTCCTTCGTGGAGGAGCCCGAGATCCTGGTGCAGTACATGAGCGGCGGGCTGCGGTGGGACGCCATGGGCGACGTGGTCGACTCGGTCATCCGGGTTCTCGGCCGCGCCGGCTTCGACCCCATCGAGGCCCTGGACGCGTTCGACACGGCGGCGCAGTGCGCGGTCGGTGCTGCCGCGCACGAGATCCGCGGGCGCGCCGCCGCGGAGGAGGGACGTTCGCTCCTCGCCGAGCTGCACCGAATGGTCGCCGCGCGCCCACCGGACGAACTGGTCGGCCTCCGCGCGCTGCTCGACCTGCCGCCCATTCGCACTACGCCTCACTTCGAGGACCATCTGACGACGGTCCTCGTCGGGGTCGCGGTGCGGCGGGGGGAGGACTGGAAGCCCGTCGCCGAAAGGGGCACGCACGCCCCGGCCTCGGAGGAGGCCGGCCCCTCGCCTCGCCGGCCCGACAGGCTGACCGCCTGAGGAGGACGACTCAGCCCGCGGCGGCCGGGCCTTGCGTGCCCAGGATGGAGACGAAAGAGACCATCTCGCCCGGGTAGCCGCCCAGGTTGTGTGTCAGCGCGAGGTTCCGCTTCCCGTAGGTCGAAATGCGGCGCTCCTCGGGGGCCTCGCCCCGCAGCTGCAGCCAGGCCTCGAACATCATGCGGAGGCCGGACGCGCCGACGGGGTGCCCGAAGCTCTTGAGGCCCCCGTCGGGGTTCACCGGGAGCTCACCGTCGCGCTCGAACGTGCCGGCGAGTTCCTCCTTCCAGGCGCTGCCCCGTTCGCTGAAGCCGAGGTCCTCCATCAGCACGAGCTCGGTCGGCGTGAAGCAGTCGTGGACCTCCGCCATCGCCAGCTGGGCGCGCGGGTCGGTGATGCCGGCCTGGCGGTAGGCCTCCTGCGCGGAGAGCACCACCTCGGGAAACGTGGTGTAGTCGTAGTCGGGGTCGCTCACGCCGCTGCCGTCGCCAACGATGAACGAAAGTGCCTTCACGTAGAGCGGGTGCTCGGTGTAGCGGTGGGCGTCCTCGGCCCGGACGACCACGGCAGCCGCCGCTCCGTCGGCGACCCCGGCGCAGTCGAACACCGAGAGCTCCCCGGCGATGCGCGGCATGGCGAGCAGCTGCTCGACACCCATCTCCTTGCGGAACTGCGCTCGCGGATTGCGTGCGCCGTTGGCATGGTTCTTCGAGGCGATGCGCGCCAGAGCCTGCTTCACCTGGTCGACGTCGATGCCGTAGCGCTTGGCGTAGGCGGGGACGATCATGGAGTACATGGCGGCGGCAGTGACCGTCCGGTTCGTCCCGTCGCTCGGCACCGGGAACGCATTGGCGCCCTGGAAGCCCGAGTCCTTGAGCTTCTCCACCCCGAGCGCCATCGCGACGTCATAGGCCCCGCTCGAGACTGCGTAGGCCGCCTGGCGCAGCGCCTCCGACCCCGACGCGCAGAAGTTCTCGACCCGTGTGACCGGCTTGTCCTTCACCCGCAGTGGCCGCGCCAGCACGAGGCCGCTCATGCCCGACTGGGCGGTGCCCAGCCAATAGGCGTCCACGTCGGCGCGACCGACGCCGGCCGAGTCGAACGCGCCCTCGGCCGCCTGTAGCACGAGGTCGTCCGTCCCCATGGCCCAGTGCTCGCCGAACTTCGTGCACGCCATGCCGACGATGGCGACCTTGTCGGTGATCCCGTGCGAGCCCATCAGTCATCGCCTCCCCGGCACGGCCGCGCCTTCCAGAAGTAATTGTGGATCCCGTCCGCGGTCGAGAGCCGCCGGAACGTCATTTCGACCCGGTCCCCGACCGCGACCTGATCGGCATCGACGTCGGTCAGCTCGACCGGGAGACGCCCACCTCCATCGAAGTCCACCACGGCGAAGACCATCGGCGGGCTCGGCGTGTACGAGAGCCGGTCGATGGTGAACGTGGCGACGGTGCCGCGCGCATCGGCCATGGGCTCGAGCTCGCCCTCGTCGGGCAGTGGTGGCAGATGCATGCTGCCATCGGAAGACCGGGAGCCCTCGAACCCGAACTTCCATGGCACCGACCGCCCCGCCGCTGACGACGATGTCCGCGGCGGCTCGGGACGGCGGGGCGGCTCGATGGGCAGGATGCCGCGCCACGCCAAGTAGCGGCCGTAGGAGACGGGCCCCCCGGCACCGACCTGCGACGCCACGCTCGCGCCGGCAGCACGCGCCTCCACGAGTGCACCGGTCGTGCGCAAAGCGACCGCCTCGGCCCCGTCGGCCAGCGTGAGCAGCACGATCGTCCGTCCCGCCTCTGCCCGCTCCAACAAGTCGGCCAGTAGCAAGAAGGGATGCGCCGCGCCCGTGTTCCCGACCGCGGGTGTCACGTCGTCGACCACCCTGTCGGCCGCGACACCGGAGCGCTGGGCCACCGCCCTGCTCGCACGCCCGTGCGTGCCGGTCACGATGAGGTGGTCCACATCCTCGGGCCCGATGCCGGCGGCCTTCCAGAGACGGTCCAACGCGTCGGCGCCGAGCTCGCCGTAGCGCACCTCGCCGAAGCGCTCCTCCCACACCCTTGAACGTGACTCGCCCGGGACCCGCCAACGGTCCACAAACTCTCCCGTCACCGAGATCCAGGAACCGAGCTCGGCCACGACGTCCCCGTCCGTGTCGCTGCCGACCACCAGCGCGGCCGCGCCGTCGCCGAAGAACGACTCGTCGGGGCCGCCGGCGAGGCCGGAGCGCAGGTCGGCCGCCACCGCGAGTGCAGGCCCGTTCTGGGACGCGGCGGCCCGCAGCGCGCCCAGAGCGCCGCGCACCGAGCCGACGAGGTCGTACGCACCGCACTCCCCGGGGAGTCGCAGCGCCGCCTGCAGCACCGTGGCATTCGTCTTGTCGAGGTAGGGCGGAGCGACCGTGGCGAACCAGATGGACTCGATTGGGGCGTCGGGTGCCCGCCGCCGCGCCACCCGTGCTGCCTCCACCGCCATCGTCGTGGCGTCCTCGTCGAAGGAGGCGACCGACCGTGTCCCCTTGCGCCCGCCGCCACCGGCCACGTCGGCCACCGTCGACAGGTCGAGGCGCCGGTAAGGGAGGTACCCGCCGAACCCAATGATCCCGTGCACGACCGCAGAGTGTATGGCGGTCTGCTCAGGCCGCCGGCAGCGTGAGGCCCAGCAGCGCAATGGCGTTATCCCGCGCGATCTTCCGCACGGAGTCCGCATCGAGATGCCCGAATTGCTGGGCGGCGGCCTGCCGAGATTCCGGCCACGTGCTGTCCGAGTGCGGGTAATCCGTCTCGAAAACGACGTTGTCCACGCCGATATCGTCCAGGAGCGCGACGCCGACGGCGTCCTTGAAGAAGCAGCTGGTCACGTTCCCCCGCCGGTAATAGGTCGACGGTGGCTCGGGGCAGTGGCGCTGCGAATTGGACCAGCCCCGGTGCGTCGTCCACACGTCGTCCGCCCGCTCCAGGACGTAGGGTATCCATCCGATCTGCGCCTCGGCGTACATGAGCTTGAGGTCGGGAAAGCGGTGCAGCGTTCCGGAGTAGAGCAGGTCCACCAGGCTGGCGACGCTGTTGCCGAACAAGATCGTGGCCGCCACCGCGTCCGGCGCGTCGGGCGAGGCTTGCGGGGTTTTGGTCCCCGATCCGATGTGCATGCAGACCACGGTCCCTGTCTCCTCGCAGGCCGCGAGGAACGGGTCCCACGTCCCGCTGTAGAGGCTCGGCAGACCGAGATAGGTGGGGAGCTCGCTGAAGGCGGCGGCACGCACGCCCCGCTCGGCGTTGCGCCGGACCTCGGCCGCGGCGAGGTCCGCATCCCATAGCGGAACGAGGCACAGCGGGATGAGCCGCCCGCGGCTCCCGCCGCACCACTCCTCCACCATCCAGTCGTTGTAGGCCTCGACGCACAGCCTGGCCAGTTCGCGGTCCTTGCCCCAGAGAAACTGCTGGCCGCAGAAGCGCGGAAAGTTCGGGAAGCAAAGTTGCGCCTCCACCCCATTGACGTCCATGTCCTCGAGGCGCTCCTTCACCCGGTAGCAGCCCGGCCGCATCTCGTCGTAGCGCACGCCGCGCAGCTGCACCTCCTCGCGAGGGAAACCCGCTGCGGCGATCGTGCGCTTGAGCGACGCGCGATGGTCCTCGTAGCACCACCACGCCACCTCGGGCCCGTCGGTCCCGGGCTCCTCCACGTAGCTGCTCCCCACCAGCTTCGGCACTCCGCCCGGCAGCAATTCGATGTGCGGGCCGACATCGCGGTAGCGCGCGGGCAACCGTGTCGACCACACGTCGGCAGGCTCGACGACGTGCGCGTCGAGGTCGACGATCGGAGGGATCCCGTTGACAACTGTGGCGGCGTCCGCCCGCTCTGTCTTACGCGCCTCCACTGCATGCACCTCCGTTCATGCCACCCCTCGCTCGGGGAACGCCCTATATAAGATATACAAACTTCTGGAAGACCGGCGGGGGCGCCGGGCAGCGGCACTGTCCCGGGGGCACGGGAAACAGGTGCGGACGGCCGTCGCCGGTCCCGGATTGTGTAGAGAATATGATGTATCCATGCCGAAACCCCCTGCTGAGGTGACCGGCACTCCCAAGTCCGCGCAGATCCCCACCTCGGCCGGCGCGGTCATCCGCAAGGGCAGCGGCGAGCAGGCCGCCGCCTACATCCGCCAGCTCGTTTTCGACGGGCAGCTCCAAGAAGGCATGCGGTTGCCGCAGGACGAAGTGGCGAGGGCCGTCGGCGTCAGCCGCATCCCCATTCGCGAGGCGATCATCGCGCTCGAACGCGAGGGCTGGGTGACAACCCGGCTGCACCGCGGGACGTTCGTGAACGCATTCGACGAACACGTGATCCGCGACCACTACGAACTCTTCGGGTTGATCTACGGCCTGGCGGCACGGCGGGCCGCCGAACGAGCGGATCCCGAGGTGGTGGATCGTCTCGCCGCGCTCAGCCGGCAGGTCGACGCCACAGACGACGAAGTCAGGCTGGGCGAGCTCGCCCTGGCCTTCCACGCCACCGTGGTCGATGCCGCCCGTTCCCCCCGCATCACGGTGGTACTCCGTGCGATGTCCGCCTTGGTGCCGGGACCATTTTTCGTCCTCGTGCCACGAGCGATCGAGCCCGAACGCAAGGGTCTGCGCGCCATCGTGCGGGCCATCCGCCAGGGCAACGCCGATCGTGCCGCCACCGAGTACTCGAAGATGCTGGCGCAACAGGCCGAATACGTCGTCGACCTCTTCCACGAGCGCCGTTCGCTCAGCTCGGCGGTCTGACCCCGCCGTCGTCAGCGTTCGGCGGATCCGCTCGTAGCGGCGGAGTCGGGGCGTTGCCGTTCTCCGCGTGCCCGCCGAGGTACAGCTCAGCCAGATGGGTCGCCACCTCGGCCGCAGGCCCGGCGTGAACGACCCGTCCCCCGGTCATCACCACCGCCTTCTGCGCGACCTGGAGGGCGAACTGCGCGAACTGCTCGACAACGACGACGGTCACTCCTTCGCGTGCCAGCGCTCCCACCGCGTCGTAGAGGTCCTCTACGACGATCGGCGCCAAACCCATGGAGAGCTCGTCGAGCATCAGGAGTTTCGGTTCGGTCGACACGGCGCGGGCAAGGGCGAGCATCTGCTGCTCACCCCCCGACAACGTGCCGGCTGCCTGCTTGCGCCGGGTCGACAATTGCGGAAACCGGCCGAACGCCCGCTCCTCCACCTGGCGCCGGTTGGTGCCCCGGTGCGTCATCATCCAGAGATTCTCTTGGACGGTGAGGTTGGGGAAGATGCCCTTTCCCTCCGGGATGAGGCACAGGCCCGCGTGCACCAGCGCGTGACCGGCACCAGCCCGCACCGGCGCACCGTCGAAGAAGACTTCGCCGGCGGACGGGTGGTTGAGCCCCGCCAGCACGGACAGAAGCGTCGACTTTCCGGCGCCATTCGGTCCGAGCACGGCAGTCACGCTCCCCCGCGCGATTTGCAGGTCGACGCCGTGAAGGACCTCGACGCTCTCGTAGCAGCACCGAATGCCGCGGGCCTCGAGCAGCGGGCTCGCCCCGTCAGCCACCCTCGGCCTCCACCAGGCTGCCCAGATAGGCGTCCGCGACGGCAGGGTCGCGCTGTATCTCGATAGGGGTTCCCGAGCACAGCACCTCCCCCTGCACCAGCACGAACACGGTGTCGCACACGCTCATCACCAGGTCCATGTCGTGCTCAACCAGCAGAATGGCCAGGCCGTCGGCACTGAGCGTTCGCAGAATGTCGGCGAAGCGGCTCGTCTCCTCGGGATTTTGGCCCGAGGCAGGCTCATCGAGGAGCAGGGTCGTGGGATGGATGGCCAGTGCGCGCGCCAATTCCACCAGCCTTCCGGTGCCGGTCGGCAGGGTGTCGGCTCGGGCCTCGGCGACGCCATCGAGATGGACCCGTCGAAGCAGGCCGTCGGTCACTTCGTCCACCGATTCGTGCCCGTCGCCGGAGGACTGCCGCGCGCGCCGGCGACCGATGGATGCCGCGACCCGGACGTTCTCTCGGACCGTGAGGGTGCCGAAGAGCTCCAACCTTTGGAAGGTACGGCCCAACCCAAGCCGTGAGCGACGATACGGAGATACCCCCTTCAGATCCTGGCCGTTGAAAGTGACGTCTCCGCGGCTCGGCTTGCGCATGCCCGTGATCACGTCGAAGAGCGTCGTCTTGCCCGCACCGTTTGGCCCGATGAGACCCGTGATGGATCCGTCGGGAACCTCGAGCGAGACCTCCGAGAGCGCGGCGAGACCCCCGAAGTTCACACTGACGCCGCGCACCTCAAGCGCCATGTGTCCCCGTCCCCGCAATCGTCGACTCTTGCTCTCGCATCGGGGTCAGGTCCTGTGCTGCGAACGATGTATCGGCCGAACCAGGCCCGGCAGGATGCGAAGACACCAGGGCCGGCATGCCGAAAGCGGCCGGCGCGTCCCCACGCCGGCGATCGAGCGCGTACGGGACGACGGAACAACCGAGCACGATGGCAAACAGCGCCCAGGCGAAGGTCCAGTTGGCGATTACGCCGGCCAGGCGGAGTCCCCAGAGGAGGAACACGGCGAGCAATACCGCGCCGAAGAGCGCGCGGCGACGGACGACAGAACTCCACACCGGCCGCAGGCCCGACGAGATGAGACCGTTGGGCGAGGTCCCCACACCCACGGCACTGCCCCCGACGAGCACCGTCTGCAGCTGCGTGAGTGAGGGGAAGAAGTTGGTCAGCGTCGGGCCGCCCAGGAAGTAGCCGGTACCCACTCCAGCTCCTACGGCACCGATGCCGGCGACCACCATGGTCAAGAGCACGGTGAGGCCGGTGAGGAACTGGTAGATGTCGGGCGCGGCACTGCCCAGGGCCTCGCCGTACAACGCGCCACCGACGCCCGCAATCGCGGCGGAGATCGCGAACACTGCGATCGGGAGAAGCCGCGTGTTCATCCCGAGGGTGGCGCACGCCACCGGACTGTCCTTAAAGGCGAACAACCTGCTTCCGAACTCGGAACGACGCACGAGAACCACGAGCGCGGCGAGCAGCACGAAGACCACCGCCCCCGCGATGAACTGCCCTTCTTTGCTGGTGAGCGACCAACCACCTATGTGGAACGGCACGAAATTGAGCGAGCCCGATCCGAAGGGCGCGAATTGGTGCCCGAAGAGGTCGAAGGCCGGGAGGGGGAAGACCCAGGCATCCATTGCGGTCGCGAACGCCGCCGTCGAGAGGGCGAAGTAGATCCCCGACAGCCTGAGGGCGGGAAGGGCCACCAGGACGCCGGCGATAGAGCAGATCCCGGCCGCTGCGAGGATCGACAACGGGTTGCCCCCGAGATGGCCCACCACAATGGCGCCGATTCCCGCGAAGGTCATCTGGCACAAGGAGAGGCGGCCGGCATAGCCGACCACCGGGACCAACGAGAGGCCGACGATGGCCAAACCCCACACACGGTCGAGGCTGTAGAGGTCAGACTGGCTGACCACGGTCGCCACCATGACCGTGAAGAGGACGACGGCTGCCCCGAAGATCGCCGTGCCGCGCCATGTCGGTACCAGCGCCAGCTCTCGGCTGCGGAGCAGACCGTGGCCGCGCAGCCGCGACTGAGGGAGCAACAGCAGCGAGACGAACAGGACGACCGCAGGCACGGCACCCTCGAAGCCCTGCACGTAGGAGTTCGCGGGAAGGTACGCCACCGAGTAGCTGACAGCGAGGCCGAGGATGATGGCTCCGAGGAACGTCATCGGGATGCTGCGCAACCGGCCGATGACGGACGCGGCGTAGGCGTCAACGATGATCAGCGTCAGCGCCGTGGCCGAGAGCGTCACCGTCGGCGCGACCAAGATGCCCGCGAGCGCGGCCAGGACGCACCCAACGACCCAGGCCGACCGGGCACTCCGGACGCTGCTGGCACCATTCAAAGTCGTCAACGTCCGGTCGTCGACCGACGCGCGCATTGTGACCCCTGCCCGCGTCCTGTAGAGGAGGAGGCGGAGGCCGATGGCAACAGCCAAGGCGACGGCGAGGACCACGACGTCGTTGTACGAGATGCGGATCGCGCCGATGACGAGCGTGTCGCCAGCGAAGAGCGGGGGGAGCGCCCGGTACGTCTGCGGATCCCAGATCCACTGCGCGACACCGACCATGGAGAGCGCCAGGGCCAGCGTGACGACGAGCTTCGCCGCTTCCGACGTGCCCTCCAGCCTGCGCATGACACCGACCTCGAGGATGATGCCCAAGAGGGGTGCAAGGACGAACAGGCACACGGCGAACGAGACGAGGGTCGGCCAACCCCATCCGATGTGCATTTGCCAATAGGCGTACGCCGCCAGCATCCCGATGGCGCCGTGAGACCAATTGAAGATGCCGGTGGTGGCGTACGTCAGCGTGAGGCCGCTGGCGGTGATGGCGTAGATGCTGGCGGTCGCCAAGCCCCCGATGGTGAAAATGATGAAGTCATGCATCAGGTGGCTTCGGTTCCCTCCCCCACGTCACCCGGCAACGATATATTTTATTCAGGCTATCGGCACAAAACCGGGCGTGTCATGTGCCGCGACGCCTTTCGGCGCCGGGGCCCTGATTAAATGCTCGCTCGCAGGAGCCTAGGGAGGACGGATGATGTCACAGAAGGCTAGGGGAGGAATCCGACGCAGGACGCTGGCGCTCGCGGCGGCCACGTCGATGGTTGCGGGCCCGGCGGCACTCGCCGCCGTCTCACCAGCCGGGGCTTCGGTCACTCCCGCCCGCACATTGGCGAGCTCGTCGCCCGCCACGAACGGGGAGTGGCCCGGCGTCGGCAAGATCTGCGAGTCAGGGGCAGGGGGTTCCTCTTCCGTTCGCGGCGTCGGGACCAACACGATCCACATCGCCGTCCCCAACGACGCGTCCAACACCGTTGTGCCGGGCCTCGAGAAGGAGTTTGTGCAATTCGCCAACGCCTTCGCCTCTTGGTGCAACGCCTCGGGCGGCATCAACGGGCGCCACATCGTGATCGACAATCGTGATGCCGCGCTGTTCAACGCCGCGCAGGTGACCAGTCAGTCGTGCCAGAGCGACTTCATGGAAGTCGGGGGCGGCATGGCACTGGACCAGCCGTCGGTGCCGGTACGCGAGGCATGTGGGCTGGGCTCCATCACCGGTTACACGGTCTCCGACGCAAGCGCGGGATCCACGCTGCAGGTGAACCCGACCGGCATCAACACAAAGGAGGTCACCGCAGGCTGGTTCGCGTCTCTGGCCAAGAAGTACCCGCAGGCGGTGAAGGACGCGGCCATGGGGGCCGAGAACAATCCGAGCGTCCTGGAGCCCGAGCGAAAGTACGCGGATGCGGCCACGGCCATGGGCTGGAACGTCAAGACCTTCCAGGTTGCGCCACTCACGGTGACCGACTGGGCTCCCTACGTCCAGCAGATGGCCACTGGCGGCTATCAGGCGATCTGGCCCTCCGACACGGGGAATATGGCTCCCTATTTCCAGGCCATGTCGACCAGCAACTACAACCCGGCGTTCGTCCTCCTCGGCGTCCAGTTCTACGAGAAGTCCACCCTTCAAGGCATGGCCGGACTGCACCTGCCTCCGGTCTACGTCGAGACCAGCTGGTGGCCGCTCGAGTTGGCCTCGCAGAGTCCCGCGACCGAGCAGCTGCTCCAGGTGATGCACACATACGCCAAGGGTGACACTGTCGACTTCGACGACGAGGAAGGCGCCGAGGCATGGCTCCTGTGGGCCAAGTCCGCCTCCGCCTGCGGCGCCAATCTCACGGTCTCGTGCGTCCTGAACCACGCGGCGGCAGAAAAGAACTGGTCGGCCGGCGGCATCCAGGCGCCGGTGGCCAAGCTGGCCCTGTCCAACGACAATCCGCAGCCATCACCCTGCTTCGCCCTTCTTCAGGCCAAGCCGAGCGGCTTCGTCTACCAGAAGGCCATGACGCAACCGACCCAGAGCATCTGGAACTGCAACCCGAAGAACGTCGTCACACTCACGCCCCAGCAGGTGACAGCGCTGGGCAGTTAGCGCAGCGTCCAGTCGCTGGACTCTCGCTTTGTGGCGTCGTCCTGGCCTTCGCGCAATGCGCTGCTGTTCCGCGCATGAGCAACACGTTTCCGAGGGCCAACGCCTGGTCCGGCGACGGGCCGCGTGCCGAGGACGGCCGGCAACAGCTTCTCTCAGTCCAAGCCCGTCAATCGGCGTGACGCTGTACGAATTCCACCAGGTAGTCGTCCGGGGCAGTCACGAACGCCACCGTTGTGGGCCACCGGTCGAGGCGGATCGGGTCCAGGACGGACGTCGCACCGAATACGAGGGCGGCAGAGTGGACGGCGGCACAGTCGTTCGTGTTGACGTAGAGCTTCCACATCGAACCCATCCGGATGGGGTCGTCGGAGTTCAGCTGTTGTGCCAGCTGAAGTTTGGATCCCTTACCCGGACTCTCGACGATGGCCTCGTGGGCGTGCTCGATCTCCGTTCGGCTCGTACAGGTGAGGCCGACGGTTTCGAAAAAGGATAAGGAACGTTCGATGTCAGTGACGTTGATGCAGTATTGGCCGAGCCACGGTCCGTTCGTCGGAGCTTCTTCCGGCCAGGGGTCGCGTTCGACGAGTTCAACGAGATATCCGTCGGGGTCGTGTACGAAACCGACGGTCACCGGCCATCGATCGAGACGGACTGGCGGAGTGTCGACCAATGCCCCCTGTGCCACGGCTTGCTCGAAAACCGTCGCGACGTCTCGCGTGTTCACGTAGAGCTTCCAGAACGCGGTGCCCAAGTCAAACGGCTCGCTCCGCTCCTTCTGCTGGGCCAGCTGAAGTTTCGATCCGCCGGCTGGATTCTCGACGATCGCCTCCCAGGCCTGCTCTATCTCGGTGCGGCTTGTGCAGGTGAGGCCGACGGAGGTGTAGAAGGCAACCGAACGTTCGAGGTCGGTGACGTTGAGGCAGTACTGCCCGAGCCAACTCTCCACTGCGTCCTCCCGTCGCCGGTTTCAACTGATTCAATAATGTATATTGTTTCTCTTTAGGGGTCGACGAAGGTGCCGACCTCGCGTGGCGTGCGGGCAGGCGTTGGACCTTGGGCCACGATGCCGCGCAAACTCCCCGTCGTTTTCGTAATCCCTGAAGGAGGATCGCGTGGGGCTGTTGGACGAGAAGGTGGCCATCGTGACCGGAGCCGGGCACGGAATAGGCCGGGCGCATGCACTCGAACTCGCCAAACAAGGGGCGCGGGTCGTGGTCAACGACCTGGGTTCCAGCGTTCGTGGTGAAGGCAGCGGCCGCGACGCCGACGACACCGTCAAGCTGATCGGCGACCGCGGCGGGATGGCGGTGGCCGACTACGGCGACGTAGCCGACCACGAACAGGCCGAGACGCTGATTAAGCGCGCTATCGACGAATGGGGCCGGCTCGACATCCTTGTCAATAACGCCGGCATCGTGCGCGACGGCGCGATCTGGAATCTCGACGCAGCCGACTTCGACGCTGTGATCCGCGTCCATCTCCGGGGGACCTGGTGTTGCTCTCATCATGCCGCCCGGCACTGGCGCGACCGAGCCAAATCCGGCGACAAAGTGATCGGCCGCGTCATCAACACCACCTCTGGAGCGGGACTCACCGGCAACTTCGGACAGACTGCCTACGCCGCCGCCAAGGCAGGGATCGTCGGATTGACCCTGACCCTGGCCCAGGAACTCGCTCCGTACGGAGTTACCGCCAACGTTGTCGGCCCGGCGGGCGCAACCAGAATCACCGGGACGATGCCATCGGCTCCCCCGGTTGTGGAACCCGATGAGATTCCCGAAGACGAATGGCAGGCCATGGACCCCGCAACCAGCTCCCCTCTGGTGGCCTGGCTGGCCAGTGACGAGTCCCAAATCGTCAACGGGCAGGTCTTCCGCGCCATCCACGACAAAGTGATCTGGATGCAGGGATGGCGCGAGGCAGCCGAGGTCTCCTCGCAACAGCAGCGATGGGATGCGGAGAAACTGGGCAAGCTCCTGGCAAGCGATGTGTTCCGCGTGGCGACTCCTGGACTCCGGTTTTTGTAACCACCTGAAGACGAGCTTGAGCCCGTTCCTCGTGCCCCACCGAAACGAAAGCGCCGCGAGATTGACTCAGCCGAAGGCGTAGTCGGCGCGTTCGACGTGACGGGTCCACTCCCAGTAGAGATCCAGGGGCCACGGTGAGAGGGTGAAGACCTTGCCTTGGCTGTTCTTGTAATGACTGTGCTCGATGGAAGGGTGCGACCAGACCAGCTGGCCAATCTCACTCTGGTATCGGTTGACATACTCCTCGTGGGCGTCGGGGCGGACCTCGCTCCAGCGTGATTCAGAGATCAGCGTCTCGCGGATTACCTCGAGCGCGTAGTGCACCTGGAATTCGGCGTGATAGAAGAGGCTCGCGCCGGCAGCAAGGTTGGTCCCTGGTCCGTACACGCAGAACAGATTGGGGAAGTTGGGCATCGTGATGCCGAGATACGCCGTCGGTTCGTCTCCCCATTGGTCCCGCAACGAAATGCCGTGCCGACCGGTCACCCGCAGCGACGCAAGGAAGTCGTTGTGACGAAAACCGGTCGCGTAGCAGATTACGTCCGCGGGATAGTGGGTCCCGTCCGCTGTGACCACGCCATCTGCGTCGATCCTCACGATGGCGGTGCGCACGATGTCGACGTTGGGTCGTTGCAGGCAGCGCAACCAGGTGCCGTCATCCTGCAGAATGCGCTTCCCCGTCGCGGGGTAATCGGGCACGATCTTCTCCAGAAGATCGGGACGCTCGGCAACCAGGGACTCCATCGAAGCCAGTAGGGCCTCGGACCGTCGGGCGTTGACAGCGTTGATTGACCTGTGGGTTGGATCATCGTGCGCGGGGTCGATGCGATAAGGCTCGATCCCCATCGCGATGCCGGCGAAGGTCATGATGAATCGATACCAGCGCCCATAAAAGGGCAGATGGCGCAGCGCCCACTCGTCTCCGGGTGGCACTGCGGCGTGGTACAGCGGATTCGGAATGATCCATTGCGCGGTGCGTTGGAAGATGGTCAGTCGCTCCACCTCGGGTGCTATGGCGGGCCCGATCTGAAAGCCGCTCGCCCCTGCGCCGATGAGTGCGAACCTGGACCCGCTGATGTCGAGGTCATCGGGCCAGCGTGCGGAGTGGAACGACGGACCCGAGAAACGCTCCATTCCGTCGATCTGGGGCATTCGCGGCAGGTTCAGTGACCCGACCGCGCTGATGACGAAGCGTGCATCGAGATCCTCCTCGGCGCCATCCGACCTCGTGAGTGCCAAGCGCCACAGAGCTCGATCCTCGTCCCACCTGGCTTCGGTGACGGTGGTGCCGAACCGGCAATGGGACCGCAGACCGTACTTCTCGACGATGGTGTCGAAGTACGCCCGGAGCTCGGGCTGTTGGCAGTAGTACTCGGTCCAGTGATCGGCGGGTTCAAAGGAGAAGCAGTATTGGTGGCTCCCCACGTCGACGCGCGCTCCGGGGTACCGGTTCTCCCACCACGTGCCTCCGGGTCCCCCGTTCTTATCGATGATGGTGAAGGGCAAACCGGCTTGTGAAAGTCGGATGCCGGCCAGGATCCCGCCCATCCCGCAGCCGATCACAACGACGGGTGTCGACACCCTCTGCTCCTCGGTGATATCGCTCCCCCACGCGATGGCACCGGCGTCGCCACCTTCAAACTGCAGGTCGTCGAAGAAGAGTCCCGCCAAACGGCCCTCAACGGGGCGGCAGCCAAGGAATTCCATCATTTCTTGCAGCACTTCCGTTGGGAGATCCACCGGCTCGCAACCTCTGTCCCGATAGGCCGCGATCGCCGGGAGCGCACGGCGACGCACCGCAGCACGGTCGTCGTTCGGCATGCCGCTTTGGATGTCGAGCGACATCGCAATGCGCGGCCGAATATCCCCCCGGATGAACGATGGATCTCCGGTCATATGCACCAGCGAGCACATCAGGGCCGGGATGCTTACCTCCGCGAGCGCCTTGGCGATGGCGTCGTCATCGTCCAGGAACGGCTCACCCGCGAACCGGTTGCGCGTCATGACCCGGTGCGGACCGTGCCTCGGGTTGAGCAGGTCCTCGTCCAGAGCTCGTTGGGGAGGCCTCCCAACGTCTCCTCGAGGGTGATCAGATCGAGCATGGCGTACCCGTCAGCACCCGGTCAGGATACGGCGGTTCGGCATATGCTGCCGGACGTGCGGTGCCGAGCAAGCTCACAGTTGCGATGAGTCCGGTCGCCGTGGTGACGGGTGCGGGGCGCGGTCAGGGTGCTGCCGAAGCAGAGCTGCTCCGCTCGCGCGGGTGGGACGTCGTGACCACCGATGTCGCAGGAGAGGTCGACGTCGTCGCCGACGTGTGCGACGAGCGAGCATGGAGTTCTTTGGTTCAAGGCGTCCTTGAACGTCACGGCAGACTTGATGGCCTCGTCAACAATGCCGCGGTCCATCACACCCGGCCGCTTCTGGAAGAGCGGGTCGAGGAAGTCGAACGACTCTTCCGTATCAATACCCTGGGACCTTTCCTCGGCATCCAGGCCGTGGCACCCGCTATGAGGGGAGGGTCGATCGTCAACGTGTCGTCATTCGCGGGCGCCCGGGGTCTCCCCGGCCACACCGCTTACGGAGCAGCCAAGTGGGCACTCCGTGGCATCAGCCGGACCGCCGCCGTGGAGCTCGGTCCTCACGGAATCCGCGTCAACGCCGTGCTCCCCGGCCCTATCGATACAGCGATGTTGCCCGTACCCGAGGACCAACGAACCACGCGCTTCTCCCAACTTCCGCTGGGTCGCGCGGGCACGCCAACGGAGGTCGCGGAAGTCGTATGTTTCCTCCTTTCGGACGCTGCGTCATACGTGACCGGCGCCGAGATCGCAGTCGATGGCGGGATAGCGGCCTGACTCCGGGTGAGACTGAGTTGATGACCGCCGACACGCTTGCGCTTTCCCAACTGGTCGATCAAGCGCAACAAACCACAGGGCTTGACGACTTCGGCGATCAGTCGTGGAAGGAGGGGGCCGAACGGTTGCTTTCTGACTTGAACGAGAGGGCCGCCCTTACCGAAGTTGGCGGCCTCATCGCTGGGTCCGACGTCGTCGAATACCTGAGCGGTCGACTGCGCGTCGTCGACTGGGTCAAGCGCAATCCTTCTATAGCTGAGGCGGACATCCGACCCCCGATTGTCGTCCTCGGACAACCGCGGACCGGGACGACCATCCTGTTCGATGTTCTGGCTCAGGACCCCGCAAACCGCGTGCCGCTGACGTGGGAGGTCGACCAGCCGTGGCCTCCGCCGGAGACCGCCACCTACGAATCTGACCCCCGAATCGAAGAGGTGGACGCCAAACTGGCCAACGTAGACCTCCTCATCCCGGGCTTCCGCGCCATGCACGACATGGGCGCCAGGCTCGGCCAGGAATGCGTGCGAATCACAGCAGCCGACTTCCGAAGCATGATCTTCTCGACGCAGTACCGGGTGCCGGAGTACCAACGCTGGCTGCTCCATCAGGCCGATATGGCGTCCGCTTATCGGTACCACCGCTTGTTCTTGCAGTACTTGCAGTCGGCGCATTCCGGCGATCGATGGGTTATCAAGTCGCCCGCCCATCTGTGGTCGCTCGACGCCATGTTCCGCGAGTATCCGGAGGCACTGATCGTTCAGACCCATCGGGATCCCCTGCGGGTCGTCTGCTCGCTGGCATCACTCGTCGATCTTCTTCGTCGCCTAGCGAGCGACGACGTGTTGATCTCAGAGGTCGCGGCCGAGTGGGTCGACGATATCGTCCTCGGTCTTGATAGGGCCATCGAGGCGCGAAAGAACGGGACTGTGCCGGCCGGACAAGCGGTGGACGTCCTGTTCAGGGATTTCCTTCAGGACCCCATGGCAGTCGTCGGAACGATCTACGAACGCTTGGGCATCGAGCTGAGCGTCGATGCAGAGAAGGCAATGCGAGCCTTCCTGGCCGCCAACCCACAAGAGAAGCACGGCGGGCACAAGTACTCGTTCGCCGACACAGGCCTCGATGCGGGACTCCTGCGAGAACGGACGCGTGCGTATACCGAGTTCTTCGACATACCGGAGGAGCCCTTGCCGTAATGTCGGAGCCAATGGCAGTTCCAAGCCACATGCGCGCATGGCGAACACACGAGTACGGGCAACCGTTAGAGGCGCTCAAGCTCGACGTGGTTCCCATTCCTGACCCTGGCCCCGGGGAATTGCGCATCAAGGTCGACGCGATCCCGCTCAATCTCAACGACCTCGAACGGATCACCGGCGGCAACATGATGGTTCGTCCCGAACTTCCTTACAGTCCTGGCATGGAAGTCATGGGCACGGTCGATACGTGCGGTGACGGAACCGGACACTGGGCCGGCAGGCGCGTGGTGTCGATTCCCACCGGGGCGTACGGCGGCTTCGCCGAATATGCAATCTGTCCCCTCACTTCGACATTCGAGATGCCAGAGTCGATTCCGCTTCCGGATGCCGCCGCCTTGTTCTTCCCTTTTCATCTGGCCTGGTTGGGCCTTATCGACCGTGCAAACCTTCAAGCCGGCGAGACGGTTCTCATCCATGCTGCAGCCGGTGGGTCGGGTTCGGCGGCGGTGCAACTCGCCGCATACCGCGGTGCCCGGGTCTTCGCAACCGCCGGCACCGATGACAAAGTCCGCCTGTGTCGAGAACTCGGGGCTCATGTGGCGGTCAATTACAACACGGACGACTTTGCGGAGATCGTGCTTCGAGAGACGAGGAGCCAAGGGGTCGATGTCGTCTTCGACAATGTCGGCGAGGCGGTCCTGGAGAAGTCGCTGCAGTGCACCAAGTACAACGGTCGCTACCTGATGATGGGCTTTGCATCCAACAAGGCAGTCGCTGACGAGAAGTTCATCGTGCCGAGACGGATCGCATTGGGAAATCTCAAGCTTTGCGGTGTCCTACTTTCCTACCAAGAGCCGGACGCTTTGGCATTTCTCAAAACAGGCATGGGCTGGAACTTCATTCCCAGTGAGTTGGGCTCCCGGATCATGGATGAAATCGTCTCACTCGTACTCTCGAAAGATGTCAGGCCGGTCGTTGGACGCGTCGTCGACTTCGAGGAGATACCAGCGGCGATCGACGCGATGGCTCGACGGGACACCGTCGGCCGCACGATTGCCTTGATCACGAAGTAGCCGTTGGTCGCTCCAGGCTCTCTCGCTTGCCTATCGTCCCCCGGCTGGCCGCAGGTGAGCCGAGAACCATTCGCAGGCGACGTTCGCGGCACGCTCGAACTGATCGGTGTAGGCCGCGAAATGTCCTCCTGGGTAGAGCTCGAGCCGCTTGGGCTCTAGGGCCCGGTTGAACGCCCCCAGGCACAGGTCGGTGGGACACACGACGTCCGAGTCACCGACGACCATCAATAGTGGGGTCGGCGCGATGCGCTCCACAAAAGATCCGGGCTCGTACTCCGAATAAAGCTCCAGCGATCGGAGGGTCACCTCGTTCCTCCAGTTGGCAAAACGCCATTGGTCTTCCGGTGGCGACAACTGTCCGGTGAAGAATGCCCAGGCATCCGAGCTGGCATGCGACGCAAGAACGCTGTCCGATGGAGCGACCACCATCGGCACCATCTTCGGCGATCCCCCTCGAAATCGCGCTCTCCGATCCGCATCAAAGGCACGGCGTTGATCAACAAGCGCAGGAGGAGCCGTGCGCCGCAACGTCGACTGCCACCCGCTGATCGTGGGAACTTGTGCCACCACGCACTTCACGCGTCGATCGATCGCAGCCACGACAAGGACGTGACCTCCCGCGTAGCTGGTTCCCCAGATGCCCACTCGATCGGGGTCGACGTCCTTCAACGTCTCCGCGTAGGTGATGGCATGCCGGTAGTCACGAACCTGCAGCCACGGGTCCAATTCTTGTCGAGGTTCCCCCTCGCTTTCACCGAAGTTCCGATGATCGTAAGCCACAACGCAGAATCCAGAGGCAGCAAAGGCGGCGGCGTACTTGTCGAGATAGAACTCCTTGAGGCAGTTGTAACCGTGCGCCATGACCACGACCGGCGCCGGAGTCTGATCTGGCTTCGGACGGTAGAGCCACCCCCTCAAGGTGTTCCCTTCTGCGTCGAAGGCGATGTCGCGCACTTCGTAGGCGTTGCCGGCGCCAGCAGACATCTCGCCAGTTTCGCATAGGACGAGCAGAAACGCCCCTGCCGCGCTCTTCTGTGCCCGCGCCTGGGTCCGCCCTACGACTTCAGACTCACCTTTCGCTCCCCGCATCGACTCTGGAGGGACGATTGATCGAAAAGGTAGGGATTTCGGCGGCTAACTATGAGATGATGACATCGCACTTGGCGAAATAGCGGTACGAACTTCGGGGATCCGGGGTGGCCTGCTTCCGCGACAAACGTTGAACCCTTGGCGAGTATGGCAACGCCGGAATGGGCGGTAGACGGGCGTTCGGCGACTTAAGGCTTCACCGGTCTGCGAAGTTCACACGGGCCGGGAGGGGACCATGAAGGGGAACCCAGACATCAGCTTCCAAGAGTCCATGCGGCGATCGCCGTTTGAGCGCTACTTGCGAAGAATGCGGGGAACGCCTGGCGCAAGCGTTCACCCGAAAGCAAGTCCGTTTACCGTGTTGACCGCGTTCCTTGGCTGCTTCGTCGGCATATACGTGATCGCCCTGCCCGAGGTGGTCGACCTCCCGCTTTCCACCAAATTCTTTCTCATCGGATCGTTCGGAGCTTCCGCCGCACTTCTTTTCGGAGCACCCCGCGCTCCCCTCGCGCAGCCAAGAAGTCTGATTTTTGGTCAGCTGATCGCGGCGGTCTGTGGAGTGACGGCTTTCAAGCTCGTCGGCGGTGACGTGGGGTTAGCCGCCGGCTTGGCCGTGGGATCTGCCACGGCGATCATGCTTCTCACCGGTTCGCTGCATCCGCCGGCCGGAGCGACAGCACTCATCGCCGTTCTCGGTCCGGCGAAAGTGCATGCGCTGGGTTATGCGTACGTGCTCAGCCCAGTCCTAGTCGGCGTCATGACGTTGCTCGTCGTAGCGCTCCTGATCAACAACCTCTCTCCGGACGAGAACCGTCATTATCCGCTGTCGTGGTGGTGAACACGGTGACTCCAACTCTCTTGGTTGGGTGAGGCAAGTTCCTCGACGTTCTGGCGGGCAGAAGCAGTGCGAAGCAAGCGCCGCCCGACGGCGGTTTGGCCATTGCGGCTGGAACTGGCCACGTGGTTGGAGCTACCTGCCACTTGGCGCGCCACACCCAAAAACGCCATTACGGAAGGGGTCGTGAGGGTCCCTCCACGATCCGAGGGGCGCTACCAGTGAGCCCGGAAGACCCGGTACTAATTGCTCTTTTTGTACGAAATGCCCGGTCAGATGATTGAAAAATGCCCGTTGGAATCGCAAGAGTTCCGTAGGGCTTCACACACGGGTTGTCTTTCGCGACGGCCTGGGGGCGGAAATGAAGAATCGGTACGGGTGGCTCGTCGGACTCTTTGCTCTCTTGACGACGACCACGATGACCGTTGCACTGAGTAGTGGTGCTGCACAGGCGGCATCTGGCGGCATTGGGCTGAGGCGATTGCGCCATTCCCCTGTCCGCGTCTGCAGTTCCCCGCTGCTCTTGGTCAGTATCGCCGCGCGGTGCGGCGGATGTTGCACGTTCGAGTTGCCGGCACTCACGAATCGACTGAGGCTGGGCTGATCAGCGATGGCTGACGTTCGCGCGGCGAAGCATTCCTATGTTCGTCGATGTCGGCATCGAAGAAGACCGCCTGACCGCGTCCATGCGACTTCGCTCGGTACAGCGCCAGGTCGGCACGTTCGATGACGGAGTCGATTTCTGCATCCGATGGCTCTGATGTCGCAATGCCGATGCTGCAGCCCACAACAAACTGTGTGTCACCGACCGTCGCCATTAGTCCGGAGGTCTTCCGAATGATCCGATCGGCTAGTTGGGTTATCCCGTTACTGTCCTCATCAAGCCGTCCGACAATGAATTCATCCCCGCCGATGCGCGCAACGACATCTGACCTTCGGGTGGTGGCCTCGATCGCACCAGAGATTGCCAGCAACGCCGAATCACCCGCTTCGTGGCCAAGGGTGTCGTTGATCTGCTTCAACCCGTCCAGGTCGATGAACAGGATGCCGAGTGAAGAACCCTGACGGTGCACCCTGGCGAGATCACGAGCTAAGAACTCGAGCGCAGCACCGCGGTTGAGTAGACCGGTCAGCGAATCGTGAGAAGCGCGGTCGGCCAGGAGTAATCGTTGCCGCTCGTTCTCACGGAACGACTCTGAGAGCGCGGTCAACGTTTCCTGCAAGGCTCGGCCCGTTTCTCCAGGCAGCGGAGTGCTGAGCACGGGATCGTCCAAATCACGGCCGCTAAGGGCGACTGCATGCGCCTGAACGGCGAACAGGGTGCGCGACATGTCATTGAAAGCATGCGTTGCGAGCGAGAGCTCCTTCGGGCCGCTCACTTTGAGAGGTGGCAAGTCGAACTCTCCAGCCTGAACGGATCGGGAAGCCTTGACAATTCTCGAAAGAGGACGCCCGACAGATCGATTAAGGATGAATACGCCGACGAACGCCAGAATGAGAACCAAGACCAGCCAAAGCAAGTCGGTGGTCAGCGCTGAGGACGCCGAATGCTCCTGTAGCACTGTTGTTGTTCGCAGATCGGTCGATGCGGCAAGGGCAAGGTTCGTACGCAAGCGAACCATTGTCAGATTGGCACGAAAGACAGTACCTGACGCTTCAAGGTTCGACGCGTACGGCGCCTTGGTGTCGCCGCGTAGTCCCGTTGCGATGGCCAACTCAACGGAGCTCTTGAACGTAGCGGCGAGGGGACTCGTTGCTATTTCGTGCCAGACCACTCCTGCCTGGGACCCGAGTTGCCTCGGGAAATTTTGGATGGCCAAGTTGTAGTTATCGGTGGCCTCAATGAGTTGGCGAACCTGCGCGGGTTGGATCGATTGAAGGAGGAGAGCCGGCAGAAGCGCAGACTGCTGGTTTCCCGAAGTGAACGCAGAAAACGTCGCGCTGAATGCTCCGAGACTCTGTCGTGTAGCCGCCGAGGAAGCCCCGGCTTCGGCGGACATCTGCTTCACCACGCTCTCCTCCAGAGCCTGGATGTGATCGTTCAGCTGGGTGAAAACGCTCTGGACGTCCGCGTAGGAAGACGTGCCGGCGTCGATCCTGTGTCGGAGGGCCAGGAGCATTGCGAAAGAGGGTGCAAGAGACCTGTCGTAGTGCAAGACGGTCTGCCGATCGACCGCCTTCCGGGTGCTCGATCGTTCGCTGACGAAGTTGATCCCCAGTAGAGCGTCCAACTGGGCGATCGGGACTCCGTAAGTCTTGGCGTAGGCGATAGCCGAGCTAGGTACCTGCTCGTCCAAGACGGCATTTTCGGCCCGAAGATAGGAATCGAGGGTCAGTGATGACTGCCGGGCTGCCACTGCCTGATCGCGGCTTGTCCAGTGGCTGTGGATGGCGGAGTACCCAAAGCCGACTCCGACTGCGATGGGGAACACCAACACCAGGATCAGCCAGGAGCGGAAGCTCATGGAGGCGAGACCGAGGTGACGTGCGGTGGACTCGGAAGTCGTCATACGGGGCCCTGGGGGCTTAGCTCCGACGCATTGCGACGGAGGTCACCGGCGCTCTCGAGGCGACGATCGAGTTCAGCGGGATCGCGGCACAAGCTGAGTTGCCTCGTTGGTATTTCCACACACCTAGTAGGTATCGACACTGGGTACCCCTGTCGAATAGGGACATTCCTCCCATTTGTCGAGCAGGTGCTGTGCCAACGGCCATGACAGGAGGCGGACTCGGGCCGTCCCGATGGACTCTCGTGCCAGGGTGGGATTCGACTGAACGGGCCGTCCGGCTCCACTACAGCCATTCATCGCTGGCCGTTCTCGACACTTGGTTCCTTGTCTCGGTGGCGCTGTTTCTAGACCAACGCGGTCCTGGGACCAGCAAGGGGGAGTCGGTGTTCATGGAAAATGCGCAGACACGCATCGACCACACGCTCGTCGTACAACGTACCCCGATTGCCTGTGATCTCAGCCAAGGCGACCTCATGACCCAACGCAGCTCGATACGGACGGGCGGACACCATCGAGTCCATGACGTCGGCCACCGCGATCACTCTGGCCCCCAGACTGATTTCGGCGCCGACGAGACCCTGTGGATACCCGGTTCCGTTCATTCGCTCATGATGTTGAAAGACCATCTCGCGGATCGAGGGCGGAAAGTCCGCTGACGAGAGAATTTCATCTCCTGTCTTGGGATGTTCTCGCACCAATGCCATCTCTGCTGCGTTCAGACGACCGGGTCGAGCCAAGATTTCAGATGGTATCCGTACTTTTCCGAGGTCATGGATGCGTGCAGCCAGTTCAATCTCGTCGATCGTCTTCGGCTCGAGCCCCAGTTCTTCGGCGATTGCCGTAGCAATCAACGCGACACTTTGCTGATGGCCGGAGGTGTAAGGATCTCGTGCGTCGACTGCCGCTCCGAGTGCTCCGACCATGCTGTGAATGAGATGACGTTCCGCGTTCTGCAGTTCTCGCCGATCCGTGATGTCCACTGCCACGACGCCTGCTCCCGTAATTTTGTCATCCAGAACAACCGGGAAGAACGTGGAATGCCAGTACTGGAACCTTTCCGACTGGCCTTCTAACTCTGTCACGATGTCATCGATGACGACCGGGCTGCCGTTGTCGAAGACGCGTTCGTAGACAGGCTCGAGCTGTTGCCAAAGGGCCGGCGACACAACGTCTGGCACTTTTTGACCCTTCAACGTCTTCACGATGTCCGTTCCAACCAGAACTTGAGCAAGGGCATCGTTAATTCGGAGAATGCGATAGTCGTGATTTACGAAGCACAGACCTACCGGTGCAGTTTGGAGCATCGCGTCCATCAGGGCACCCGTCTCTGCGTTCTCTCGCTCGATCTGGCGCATTCGCTCCTCTAAGAGGTGTCCGTTCTCAGAAGTTTTCAAGCTGTGTGATCTCGCGTCGCGGAAGTGGTCGGAGAACTCTGGATCGCTTGAACGAGGTACGACGCGGTCTCGGCCGCTCATCTTGGCGAGGTGGAGAGCGGTATCGGAGTCACGGAAGAGCTTTCTCACCGTCGGCTCGGCAGGGTCAATCGCGGCGACCCCAGTGCTCAAAGTGACGTCGATCTCGCCCGTGGCGTTGATCTCAACTCGCAAGCGATTCGCCACCTCCTCGGCCGACCTTAGAGACGTACTTGGCAAGATGACGGCGAATTCGTCACCACCGATGCGTGCGACCATGTCAGATCGCCGGCTCGCCGTCATCAAGGCTGATCCGATCGCTGCCAACATGTCGTCACCGGCCAAATGACCGTGGGAATCGTTGTACGATTTGAAAAGGTCGACATCCGCGATCATTAGGCAACAGGCAGTGCCATACCGATCGAACCGATCGATTTCGTTGCTAAGGCGAGTATTGAACGCCCGATGATTCAAGCAGCCGGTCAGCGAATCAGTTTCGATGAGATGGGCCAACTCGTCATGGATGCGATCGTCCTCAGTCTGCAGTCGAGTTCGCGCTACAGCTGTGAGCGCCGCGAAGCCAGAGACACCGACAACCATTGAAAAGATGAGGACCAAAGCTCCGCCATGGGTGATGACATCGGGATCGAGCACTGCCAACAGACAGACCTCTGCAATTGCTGCGCCGGCACAGATCGCGACATGTCTGGCCGGGAGCGCCAAAGCCGCTGACACAACCGGTACGACGATGAGATAGACAAGTGGACTGTCGATCCCTCCGTCGAGAGCGCAACAGATCGTGACAATGATCCCGGCCGCCAATGTGACAGCAAGGCTGTAACTCTTATGCCATGTCGTCTTGGCAACTCGCCCCGCAAGGCTGATCCCAACAATTGCGCATCCCAGCGTCAGGGCTGCAATCGTCGCAATCACGATCCTGTGTTGACCAGAAGGCGTCAGCATCAGATAGAAGAGCACAGCGACGCTCTCGGCAGCCAGGATCCCGAATCCCAACCACATGACGGACTGCCAGAAGGCCGCGACGTGCCTATTCGACGCGTAACGAGGAACCGGATCAACCTTCGAACCGACGTTCGGCGTGATCGGTTGACCAAGATTCGCGTCGGCAACTAAGGCCATGTGGTCTCTATCGACGGAATTCGACGCCCGTGGAAGGGGACTAAAGTCCTATTGCGCGGGCGATCTGCGAGTTCGCTCGGTCTGGACAGCCCGCTCCGCCTGTTCGAGAGCGCGGAAGACGAAATTCGGACCCGCCACCCTCACCTTGGCAAGGTGGTGGATTTCGTCCACGGGTCCTCGCCGCTCCCATGGCCTGCGGTTCTGACCGCCGTGTTCCATCCCTTCGACTACGTCCGCCTTGTAGAGGGCTCCACTACGGTGCCCAGCCCGTCGATCATCAGGCCATCGCAACTTCGGACTGTGCTCCCTCCAAGGTGGCCGTGAGGCTGACCATCGGCGGTGAGCCCAGGTAGGCGTCCCAATAGCCAGGCGCGAACGAGGAGCGTCCTTCGCGAGAGACCGTGGGCATCACCCAGTCGAACGAGGTGAACCCAGCGGCCTCAAACTCGTGTCGGTACGTTTCGGTCGGCAGGTAGTAGTTATCGATCTCGAACACGGTTCCGTCCGGATTGTAAAACCGGTAGGTGATTGTGCTGCCTTCTTGTGGGTCTGCCGCACCGAACTTCACGAACCCGTACGGCCGGTAGCGGTCGAAGTGGCCGGGCGGATTCTCCGGGTAGTCGTTGCAGCCGATCACACGTCCCCCCGGCCGGAGAAGCCCAGCCACTCTCTCCACTAGGGAGCGCAGTTCGTCGCGATTGCGGGCGTAATTGAACAGGAAGGAGCAGAGGGCGACGTCGAAGCGCTCGTCGATATCCACGGTTGCCACGTCGGCTACGACGTACTCCGCGCCGAGTGGCTCAGCTTCCTCTTCTCGTCGAGCAAGGGAAACCATCTCGGGCGAGATGTCCACGCCGACCACGCGGGCAGCGCCTCGGCGAAGAAGTTTGCGGGAGTAAATTCCTTCGCCACAGGCGAGGTCAACCACTGAGAGCCCCGGGAGATCTGGGAGGAGCCCGAACATCGTGTGCTCCTCGACGTGGAGGCGGAAGGGCAGTCGCTTCGACTCCTGGTACTCCCGACCAATGCTTTCGTACTCCGCGGCCACGTGGTCGAAGTCCGCCATTACCGACAGACCGTACCTGCTCGCCGCGCCCGACGGTGGAGGCTGCCAGCAGCCAGGCGCCAAGAACCGAATTACTGATTGCTACACAGTCGCCCAACGGCCGCCCCCAGCATCTCTGCTCCGCCAGCGAGGCCTCTGCGCCGGCTTCGACTCGAGCGAATTGATCTCTACCAGTTCCGCACCCCCGATCCATCGGTCCCCAATGCCGAATCGATCGACGCACGCAGTGCCCTACGGGTCCAAGGAGGATCCGGCATATAGGCGCGTACAACGTCACACCGGAACAGGGTTCGACTCGCGATCATTGAGCACGTCGTGCCGACGTTCTCGAGCAGGGCGATTTCAGCCGACGAGGCTGTCCACGGCGGTTGTAATGTCGGCGAATACGTCCTCGACAGGCTGTTCGCCATCGATGTCGAGCAGTATTCCGCGGCGTTCGTAATACGCGAGGAGGGGCTCGGTCTGAGCCTCGAAGACCTCGAAACGGTGGGAGATCGTTTTCTCGCCGTCGTCAGAACGTCCTTCTCCATCGGCGCGAGCGCGAAGTCGCCTGAGAAGCTCCCCCTCACTGACCCTGAGATAGATGACGGCCTGAAGCTCGACGTCCATTTCCTGCGCCAGCGAGTGTGCCGCCTCCGCCTGGCTTACCGTCCTCGGAAAGCCATCGAGGATGAAGCCTCCGCTCTTAGCCGCCTCAAGGAGTGGCGAGGACAACACCTTGAGGACTAGCTCATCGGGTACGAGATCGCCACTTCTCAAAAAGTCAGCTGCGGCTTTCCCGATCTGTGTGCCGCGGGCCACTTCAGCTCGCAACAACTCGCCGCTCGACAGTTTGGCTACTCCATAGTGCGCAGCCAACCTCGTTGCCTGAGTGCCCTTTCCGGCACCCGGATAAGCCACCAGCAAGAGTCGCATTCGTCAGATTTTGGCCTCTCGGTGTTCGCGCAAATACCGAACCCGACGCTGTGACAATCTTCCGCCGTTCGGGCTAACTACTCGACCCCTCATTGAGACTCTCGTGCCGCCAACCATCTTTGTATTGGGCATCATGCAGCCGACGGACGAGATGGGCGTAATGGTCAAGTCGATCGGCCGCCACTTGAGCTTCGTGGTAATCCTTGCCGTGGTCACGCGCAGCGGTCTTTTCCTCAGCCCGCTTCCGAACGATTCGGAGCTCCTCGTGGGCATGCTCAACGACCTTCTCTAGGGTTTGCTCAAGATTCATTGCTTTCTCCATTGGAGGGGTTCGGCTTGATGTAGGGGATGTGCTGGCCGGCTCAGGGCGCTAGGGCGCCGGACAGCGCAAGGCTATGCAGTCGGAACTGGACGGCGCTACCAGGACTTCGGCTGGTTCGAATTCCCTGTTTGCGGTGATGTCGTCGAGGCGCTCGCGGCCGGATGCGCGAGCCCGCATAGCGCGCGCCGCCGACCGACGCCGCTCTCGCCCACGGAAGGCCGATCTGTTGCCTCTGAATAGCGGAGATCCAGAAGGCCGAGATGACGATCGATTCGAACCCGCGACCCTCACCTTGGCAAGGTGAGGGATTTGGTCCGTCGCGTCGTGGTCAATCCCCCCGCTTGCTGTTCCGTCCACCGAGTTTCCATCTCTTCCACCGAATCCGCCCCTGTAGTAGAGCGCTCTACTATCCGTTGTGAACGACGTGAGCGACGATTTCGGGAAGATCACGCACCCTCGAGCTGACCACACTCCGGCGTAAGCCGGTTTCCCGCGTGGGAACTCTCAAACGAAGGTCAACGACCTGGCATTTTCCACCATGATCTTGCGCTGGTCTTCGAGCGAGAAGGACGCCACGTTGGCGAAGAAGTCGCGCGGCTGCACGAGCCCCTCTGCGTGCGGCCAGTCCGAGCCGAACAGGATTCGCTCGACCGGCAGGTGCCGAGCCAGGTCGTCGACGTTGTCCTCGACGAAGGGTGCAACCCAACAGTGCTCGATGAACTGCTCCGCCGGGTCCGACGCGAACAGGCCCGGATTCTGACCGGCCAGCATGCGCAGGGTGTGGAGGCACCGTGGCACCCAGTCGGCCCCGTTCTCGATGTAGGCGACCCGCAGCCGGGGAAAGCGTTCGAACAGCTTGTGGGCGACCAGCACGGTGGCAAAGTCCTCGATCAGACGGTGCTTCATGAGCTGGGCCACCAGCGAGGCGGATTGGACGGCTGCCGCGTCGGGCCGGCGCTCGCCTTCCGGGGGCGCCGTCATCCCCCAAGTCCGCGCAATGTCCGACGCGACATCGGTGTAGCCGTCTTCGAATCCGGCGTGCGTCGTCACCACGATGCCGGCTTCCTGGGCCCTGGCCCAGAAGGGGTCAAAGAACGGATCGGCCGGGGACCGCAGTCCTTCGGGAGTGAAGACCGGACCGTTGCGAATCGTGATGATGCGGGCGCCACGGTCGAGGCACCACTCGAGCTCACTCACGGCTCTGTCGACGTCCGACAGGGTGAGGAACGGGACGGCGAAGATCCGGTCCTGATACGCGAAGCCCCAGTCGTCGTCGAGCCAGCGGTTGAACGCCCGGAGCACCTCGATCGAAGCCTCGATGTCGGGCTGCATCGGGCCCTCCATGCAGACCCCTTGCGAGGGGAACAGCCACGCCGCTTCGACACCCTGGGCGTCCATGCAGGCGAGGCGGGCGTCATGATCGAACCACTCCGGGTGCGCAGCCGGATCCTCACAGGCGAGCTCGTTGCCGACCCGTTCCTTGCTGCTATTCCCGGCGAAGTAGTCGTAGAGCGCTCCCGGTCGCGGACGGGGGTGGGCGTCGCCGGGACCCGGGATGATCGGGTGGGCTCGTTCCCCGAAGAAGTAGTGGGGCTTGCCGTCGACCTCCTTCAGGACAACACCCCGATCGGCGAACGCAGGGTCCCTGTATCGGGTGAAGGAGTCGGTGACCTCCCAGTAGTGGTTGTCGGCGTCGAAGACTGTCTGGATGTCGGAGTTGGTTGTGCCCATGAAAATTGCTCCTCAGTCCGTGCCGTGGCGGAGCAGCTTGCCGGGGGTGTTCCCGGTGCACTCTCCGTCCACAAAGGTCGTCACGCCGTTCACGATGGTCCTGTCGTAGCCGATCGCCCTTTGGATCAGGCGCCATTCCCCGGCCGGATAGTCCCACACGCGTTCCTGCGGCGTGCTGTCGACGGTCTCGGGGTCATAGACGACGACGTCGGCCGGCGCTCCCTCGGCCAGGAAGCCGCGGCCCTTCAGACCGGCGGCGACGGCCGGGTAGTACGAAAGCCGCCAGTGAGCCTCCTCCAGCGACATGATCTCGTGCTCGCGCACCCAGTAGCCGAGCATTTCGGTGGGATAGCGCGCCGTGGTCACGAACTTAGTGTGGGCGCCGCCGTCGCTCACGCCCGGCAACGCGACTGGCGACGTGGCGATCTCCTTCATGGCCTCGGGCGGCGTCGCGAGCATGGGCGTCGCGAAACCGACCCGCAGCTGGCCGGCCACCGCCACGTCCAAGAATGCGTCGATCTCGTGCTTGCCCTCCCGGGCCGCGACTTCCCCGACGGTGAACCCTTCGTAGGTCTCCTTAAGCTGCTGCGCTTCGGGTACGTCGCTCGAGATCCAGTGGATCTTGATCTGAGTGAGGTCGTAGCCAGCGCCGAAGAGGCCGCCACGCTCTTCATGAATCTCTTTCATCGCTGCCCGGCGAACCGGGTCGGCGAACTTGACCATCTTCTCTTCGACGGTGCCGAGACAGGCCTCCCGCCAACACGGGATCGTGTCGGCCAGGTTGTAGTCCTCGAGCGTGAACTCTGAGACGAAGTTGGTCGTAAGCGCTTGCGCGAAGACGCGGAGTCCCTCCTCCTCGTTCAGGTAGGCGAGTTGCTTGAGAGCATCGCGATGGCTGTACTTCGCGCCGCCATGCTGATTGAGGGCTCCGTCGGCCAGCAAGGCGTTCCAGATGATCGGGCGGCCGCTTTCGCGTGCCATGAGGGCAGCGGTTTCCAGCGTGCCGGTGAGCTGCGCGGTCCCGCGACCGAGCGAGCCCATGGCGCGGGAGAAGGCAATCACCTCCTGTTCGGTCATGCAGTCCGTCACCATCGGCGTGCCGTCATAGTCGAGTTGGACGTTCCCCACCTCTCCGGAGACCTGCGCGCTGAAGCCGCAGCCGCCGGCGGCCATCCCCTCGACGAGGAGCCGGCACATCTCGTCGAGCTGTTCGTCGGTGACCCGGTACGCCTTGGCGTTGTCGACGCCCGCCACATAGGCATAGAGCGGCGCCAACGGAACAAACGACATCACGTTCACGCCCTTGGGCGTGCGGTCCACGCTGTCGAGGAACTCGGGGTACGTGACCCAGTCCCACGGCATGCCGACGCGCATGGTCTTGAGCGGAACCGCTTCGTTGCGCGAGACCGTGAGCATGGCGCGCTCACGATCCTCGGGCCGACAGGGCGCGAAACCGAACCCACAGTTGCCGATCACGACACTGGTGACGCCGTGCCAGCCCGACATGGTGCACCACGGGTCCCAGAACACCTGGCTGTCGTAGTGCGTGTGGAGGTCGACGAACCCTGGCGCCACCACCTTGTTTGAGGCGTCAACGACCTCACGCCCACCCGACGCGTCCACCCGACCGATCGCCACCACACGGCCGCCGGCAATGCCGACGTCCGCCTTGTAGCGCGGCGTGCGCAGGCCGTCGATGACGGTGCCGCCCTTGATCACCACATCGAACTTCGACATGGCCCTCCTTTCAGCGTCGGACAGGCCCCGCTCCGGCCGGCCGCCTGTGCATGGCACCAGCTCTTGGTACCGTACTTGCTTGCTGATCACTCAGCAAGTAACTTCCATCGAGTGGCTCAGACCCAAGAGCGCCAGAGCCAAGCCGTGCGGCGGAACCGGTCCGAAGATGCCCTCCTGGATGCTGCGGCCTCCTTGGTCTCGGAACGAGGGGTACAGGGCGCGTCGTTGGCCAGCATCGGAGGCCGCGCCGGAGTCAGCCGAGGCCTACCAACACACCACTTCGGTTCCAAAGACGCGCTGGTCTCCCGGCTGGCCGAGCGCGCGCAGAGCAAAATCCGCCAGGAGATGCTCAAAGCCGCACACAAGGAAGCAGTACGAATCGGCGACCTGTCGGCCCTCGACGAAGTGTTCCTGACCGTGGACGCCTACCTTGAGATGTTCGAAGATCCCACACCCGACGAGCGGGCGCTCCTCGTCATGTGGGGCTCGACTTTCCCCTCCGGTGCATCGGTAGAAGGCATGGCCGACGCCGAAAGGAGAAGCTACGAAGGGCTGTCCCAGCTCATCGCCGCGGGCCAGCAAGATGGGTCGGTGCGCCCCGATGTCGACCCGATCGCCACCGCGGTGCTTCTCCACGGACTGATGCGAGGACTTGCTGCCCTAAGACTCACGGACAGCGGGCTCACGGACATGCGCGGCGTTCGCAGTGCGTCTCGGGAGTGGATCTCCTTGTCGCTGGCGCCGCGATAGGCAGAAAGGAGCGAGGCTCATGCGTGTTCGTCGCGGTCATGCTCGTTGGCTGATGGTGCTCGCCTCCTTGGGAGTCGCCGCACCGCTGTTCGCAACATTTGCAGGCACCGCCAGTGGCGCATCAGGGGGCGGACGCCTCGAAGTCAACGTGATGAACGAAGTGGTCAGAGGGGGCGAGCCCGAACTCGCCATCAATCCGAAGAATCCTCAAAATATCGTGATGGGCCACACGGTTGTCGGGAACACCTACACCAAGAACACGACTGCCGACACGTTCGCAGCAGTGCCGGGCGGCCTTCAGGTGAGCTTCAACGGCGGCAAAACGTGGTCGGCTGATAACAGACCGTTGCACACGTCTGGCTATTCAGAGGGACCGAATCCGTATGCGATCGCTCACGGCTTTCCTGGAGCGACTGGGTTTACGTTGACCAGCAACGGCACCGGGGATCCGATCGAAGCGAGCGGACCCGACGGGTCGATCTATGCGGGAGGCGTGTTTGTGCACTCTACGTCTCCGGGTCCTCCACCCTTTAACTTCACCGTCCCTCAGGGTGGGATCGCGGTCTTCCGGTCCACCAATGGCGGTCGGTCCTTCGGGCCGTTGAGCGCTGTCCTGACCGATCAGGACCTACAGGGCATGGTCAATCGGGGGATGAACCCCCAACCCATCGGAGCTTTCGGGGTCAATCCCTATGACCGTCCGTGGATGGTCGTGGACCAGACGACCGGTGCCGTCTACGTATCGACCACCGGTCATCCTGAGCGCTACGTTGCGGTTTCCCAAGACAAGGCACGCACATGGGGGCGAGTAGAGGCGCTCGACTGTGAAGAGGGTCCGGCAACCAACCCCAACCACAATGTCACGTGCAACACGTACCCGGAGTCGGGTGACGGCAATATTGCGGCCGCTTTCGGTGTCCTTGCGGCTGGGTACATCTCGAGCGCCGCACCTGGCCATAGCTGCCCCTGTGCGATCTTCGAGACCACCACTGATGCCGGAGCCCATTGGAACCGTCACGTCGTCTTCGACAATTTGAAATCGGGGTCGGGTGTTCTCATTGCTGCTGACCCTTCTCACAAGGGCCGTTACGCCATGCAGCTGCAGCCTGGGGCCGTTGTTTCCGGCGGTCTACCCGGCCTTCCGGCGACGAAGACTGTGCCCCAAGAAGTCGAGATCGTTGCGACCAACAACTCGGGAAGCAGCTGGACAAGTCCAACGATCCTTGGGCATCAATCGGTCGCGCATATCACCGATAAACCTTGGATTGCCTATGGCCCTACGGGGGTTCTGGCTGCCCTGTGGCGCAATAGCTACCCTCCGTATAATCCGACATCGTTCTTGACGCCCGGCTACCAGAACGTCTTCGCGGCAGTTTCGCGCAACAACGGGAAGACATTCAGCGCTCCAGTGAAGCTCAACTCCGCGCTGTCACCCCCACCCGATCCCGCGCAGCTGGCAGAGGATGACGTGTCCTGGGTGGCTGTGACATCCCAGTATGTCTACGGTGCGTGGGGTGACTGGCGAGCGACGTCGGGCAACCCGATCGCGCAAGGATCATCGCCGCCATCGGGTGAACTGAACTCCTGGATCGGCCGGGTTCCGATCAGCGATTTCACAGGGAGCTCGTAGCGGCGCGGACACTCTCAGACGCTCGCTTCAGATGAAGCGAGTACCGGGCTGAGGCTAGGTCAGCTGCCGAACTGTGGGGGTTGATGATTGTGTGCGTATTCTGGACTGGTACCACGGCACGGAATAGCACCGGGTGAGCTTTTCTCGTCCCTTGGTTCAGAGCGCACGACCAAAACTCTTACAACGCTGGCTCGACTTAAGGGGTCTAAGCCATTTTGAGCGGAAGACGGGATTCGAACCCGCGACCCTCACCTTGGCAAGGTGATGCGCTACCGCTGCGCCACTTCCGCGTGGGATACCACTGTATCGCGCCGACTCTGCACGACGGGGTGCCACGCACGGCGCAGCTGACCTGCGGGTTCAGCCGGTCGAAGCACGCGTCGCGCAGAGTGGCCGCGCCACCCTCCAGGTAGATTCCGGGCGTGCTCCAAGACGAGAACACGGACGTGTTGCGCGGGGCCTTCGGTGCCGTCGCCGGCGAGTACGACCGGCTCCGCTCCGGCCCACCTCCTGAGGCCCTCGACTGGTTGCTCCCTGCTCGTACGACTGACGCCCTCGAAATCGGCGCGGGCACCGGCATCCTGACCAGGCTCCTCGTCGAGCGGATCCCTCACGTGACTGCCGTCGAGCCCGACGACCGCATGCGCGCCGTGCTCAGCACCACGACCGCCGGCGCCGACGTGCGAGCTGGCTTCGCTGAAGAGCTCCCCGTCGAGAATTCATCCTGCGACGTCGTCATCGCTGCGTCCGCTTGGCACTGGGTCGACGAGGCACGCGCCGTGCCCGAGGTCGCCCGTGTGTTGCGTCCCGGCGGCCGGCTCGCCCTCGTATGGAGCGGCCCCGACCGTTCGGTGGCCTGGATGCGTTCGCTGTGGGCCGGAGGCATCGTGTTCAGCCCCGAGGAACGCGATGCCGTCGATCAGCGGCGGCGCGGCCGCCATGTCGTGAACCTCGAAGCCGGTGGACCGAGCCCGTTCCACGAGCCGGAGACATCGCTCTTCCGCTGGACCAAACCCATGACACGCGAGGACCTCGTTGCGCTGTGCGCCACGTACAGCGTCGTCATCACAATGGACGATGACACCCGCGAGCGACACCTGAGCGCGATGCGGGAATTTCTGGACAACCTGGAGTTCCTGGCCGGGCAAGACGTAATAGACGTGCCGATGCGCGCGTATTGCTGGCGGGCACAGACACGCTGATCTGATCGTCGGCTTCGACGGCGCTGTGGGTGACCGCCGAGCTCCCTGTGCGGCAACTGCGACCACGCACGTCGTCTGTGAATCGTCACCCGATCGTCGGGAAACGCAACCAACGCTTTGCGGTGATTGTGCGCCCGGACACAGGTCCAGAGCGCAACGTGTGACTGCCGCTCCGAGCGGGGCGGTGCATTGCACGAAGCGAAAGGGCAGCAAACCATGAAGATCCGATTGCGAAACGTCTTGGCGATGGGTGCATTGACCACCGGTCTCGTCACCGGTGGTGCACTCGTCGCCGATGCCGCAACGACCAGCACGTCCAATACGGGTACGACGGGCTCGAGCACGAGTTCGAACTCCTCGACGACCACGCCCCCGTCGAGCTCGGGCAGCACGAACTCCGGATCGTCCAGCTCCGGTTCGAGCAGCTCCAACTCCGGCTCCACGCACAACTGCCCCAACATGGGCAGCGGCTCGGGGTCGGGTTCTCACGGTGCTCCACCCGCGGCCGGATCCGGCTCCACCCCGGCCTCCTAGGGCCGGCAGACGGACACCCGGAACCCCGACGGGTGGCAGAGAGGAGGGTGGCGCGGGCCGTCTCGCCGAGCGGCCTGCGCCACCGCCTCTCGAGATCCTCGGACCGTCATTCCGAGCCTCCCGGACAAAGAGCTACGCCGTCGCTCCCCGGGCGTCGAGCGCGCACGCCACGAGTTCGGCCAGCGCGTCGTCGATGTGGTTCCCGAGCTCCTCCAGTTCCGGTAGCAGTTTGCGGCAGGCGAAGAGCCCGAAGTGCACCCGGTCCATATACGAGAACACCGTCACGTTGAGCCCGGTCCCCTCGGCGATCGGCCCGACGGGATGCAGGTCGACGACGCGGCTCCCCGCGCAGAACAGCGAGAAGTCGGGTCCCCGCACGCTCGAGACGGTCACGTTGAACGGCGGACGGACCTTGTCGAACAGGCGGGTGCCGGCGACGGCCCGCGCCAGCCGGCTGGTCAGCGCCGGCAGTGCGATCTGCGCCAGGTCCCCGATGAACCGGCCCCGGTGCAGCTTCTCCTGCTCCTTGGCGACCCGGGCGGACTCGGAGATCGCGTCGAGCCGGCGCACCGGCTCTTCGACGTCGCTGGCCAGCGACACCAGCATCCCCGAGATCTGGTTGCCCAGAGCCTCGCTCTCTCCCTCGGGGCGCGTCGACACCGGCACCATCGCCACGAGGGAGTGGTCCATCTCCTCACCCCGCGCCGCCAGCAAACCGCGCAACCCACCCGACACGCACGCCAGCACGACGTCGTTCACCGTGGCTTCGAAGACGTTGCCCACCAGCTTGACGTCCTCGAGCGGCACGGACAGCGAGGTGAACCGTTTGCGGTTCGACACCGCCCCGTTGAACGAGGTGTGCGGCGCGCTGAAGAATCCCGGCGGCGCCTGCTCGCCGCGCCCGGCGAGTTCTCGGTTGTGCATGCCGAGGTCTGCCACCGCCTCCACGCCGGCCTGCAGTGTCGACAGCGTCGTCCCCGGCTGGTGCGCGAGCGAGGAGGCCGCGTGCTTCAACATCTGCGCGTTGGACGGCAGCGCGCCCGGCTGCCATTCCTGGGGCAACGCCACGACGCGCGAGCGCGGGTTGAGATCGAGGAACGCCGCCAGGACGGAAGCGCCGCTCACTCCGTCGAGGATGGCGTGATGGACCTTGGCCACCAGCGCGGTCCGCTCCCCCGCCAGCCCCTCGACGACGTGCATCTCCCACAGCGGCCGGTCGGGGTCGAGCTGGCGGCTCATCACCGACGCCACGAACGCGTCGAGTTCCGTCTTGCCACCCGGTGAGGGCAGGCTCGCCCGGTTGAGATGGTCGTCGAGCTCGAAGTCGGGGTCCTCCACCCAGACCGGGTGGTGCAGGCCGAAGGGCACCCGCACCGCCCGCTGACGGAACGGCGCCACCAAATGGAGACGCTGTTCGATCACGCGGCGGATCTGCGCGTAGCGGGTCTCCGGCGAGAACAGCGAGCGCCGACCCTCGGGTGGGTCGAGCACCAGAGCCACTCCGACGTGCATCGGCGTGGTCGGCGTCTCGAGCGACAGGAACGCCGCATCCATCCCGACCAGGGAGCGCATCATCGCATTCTTGACCATCGGCGCCGGCTCCGTCACCTGGGATCCTGAACCGCTCGGACTGGATAGATCAGACGCCGGTGTGGCCGAAGCCGCCGGCGCCCCGCTCGGACGTGCCCAGCTCATCGTCCGTCACGAGCTCGAAGGCCACCTGGTCGGCCCGCAGGATGACGAGCTGCGCGATCCGGTCCCCCCGGTTGACCTCGTAGTCGTGCGACGGGTCGAGGTTCACGAGCACGACCTGGAGCTCGCCGCGGTAGCCCGAGTCGACCAACCCCGGCGTGTTCAGGCAGGTGATGCCGTGGCGCGCCGCCAGGCCGCTGCGCGGCAGGACGAATCCGGCGTAGCCGGACGGGATGGCGACCGCCACCCCCGTGGGCACGACCGCCCGGCCCCCGCCGCACGCGAGCACGACGTCGGTCCGGGCGAGCAGGTCGGCGCCTGCGTCACCTTCGCGCGCGTAACACGGTGCCGGCAGATCCGGGTCGAGCTGGTGCAGGGGGACGCGCAGCATCGCCGGACATTACAAGGAGCCACGGACGCCCACGGCCGCCGCCCGGGCCGACAACCGCGCCCGGCACCGGCTGTGGATCCACGACCTCGCACTAGCATGCCCGCGACATGCTGGCCTGGATCGATCTCGAGATGACAGGGCTCGATCCGGCGCGCCACACCATCGTCGAGATCGCCGCCCTCGTCACCGACGACGACCTCACCATCATCGAAGAGGGCCCGGACCTGGTCGTCCACGCCAGCCCCGAGGAGCTGGCCCAGATGGACGACGTGGTGCGCAACATGCACACGACGTCCGGCCTCCTGGCCGACATGGAGGCCTCCACGCTGACGCTGGCCGAGGCCGGCGCCCAGACGCTCACCTTCCTGCAGAAGCACATCCGCCAACCGCGCACCGTCCCGTTGGCGGGCAACTCCATCGGGACGGACCGGCGCTTCCTGGCCACGCTCTTGCCCGACATCGAGGACTACCTGCACTACCGCTCGGTCGACGTGTCGACGATCAAGGAGTTGTGCCGCCGCTGGCGCCCCGAGGTGTACAAGGCGGCGCCTACCAAGAAGGGCGGCCACCGCGCGCTGCAGGACATCCGCGAGAGCGTCGGCGAGCTGGCCTATTACCGGGCGGCGCTCTTCAACCCCGCCGCGGGAGCCGATCACACCGGGGGAACCGGAACCGAGGAGGCAAGCACGTGACTACCACCGGCAAGGACACGCCCAAGATGTCCATCGAAGACGCCAACGCCCAACTCACGGCTCCGGGCCAGATCTTCGAGATGGAGACCGTCGACATCCGCGGCGTCCCCACCCGGATCTGGAAGAACGCGCCCCCGACCCTGCGCAGCGTGTTCGACATGTCGGCGGCGCACGGCGATGCCACCTTCGTCGTCTACGAGGACGAACGGACGAGCTTCGCCGAGCACTACCGGATCGCGTCGACCCTGGCGCACCGGCTGCGCGACACCTTCGGCGTCGAACCCGGCGACCGGGTGGCCATCATCATGCGGAACATCCCCGAGTGGATCATGGCCTTCTGGGGCGCCGCCCTTGCCGGCGCCATCGTCGTGCCCCTCAACGCGTGGTGGAGCGGCGAGGAGCTGCGCTACGGCCTCGAGGACTCCGGTTCCAAGGTCGCCTTCGTCGACACCGAGCGCGTCGAGCGCATCCGGTCGTTCCTCGGCGGCCTCGAGACGCTCAAGGCCATCGTGGTGGCCGACGAGCACCGCACCGAGCTGAAGGCACCGCTCGCCGTCTACGAGCCGCCCGGCGGTGCGCCGCCGATCCCCGAATGGCCCTTCCCCCTCGCCCTGGGCACCGTCAGCGAAGACGCCACGCCCCCCGACGTTGCGATCGACCCCGAGGACGACGCCACCATCTTCTACACGTCGGGCACGACGGGGCGGCCCAAGGGCGCCGTCGGCACCCATCGCAACATGACGACGAACCTGATGAGCCTGTTCTTCCTCAACACGCGGGGCTCCATGCGCTTCGGCACCTCGCTCCTCGACGAGGCCGCCGATCCGAAAGACCACGTGCAGCCCGCCATGTTGCTGTCGGTCCCGCTCTTCCACGCCACCGGCTGCCACTCGATCATGGTCACCAACACCGCCGCGGGCGGGAAGATCATCATGATGCACCACTTCGATCCCGAGCGCGCCCTCGAGCTGATCGAGCGCGAGAAGATCGGCACCTTCGGCGGTGTGCCCGCCATGGTGATGCAGGTGCTCGATTCGCCGAACTTCTCCAAGTACGACACCTCGTCCGTCCGCGGCGTCTCCTACGGCGGCGCCCCGGCCCCGCCCGACCTCGTGCGCCGCATCCGCGAGGCGTGGCCGGTCGGCCAGCCCTCGAACGGCTACGGCCTCACCGAGACGTCGTCGGTCACCTCCATGAACGCCGGCGGCGACTACGTGGCCAAGCCCGACAGCGTCGGGCCGCCGGTGCCCGTGTGCGACGTGGCGATCGTCCCGGAGGACTACGAAAGAGACGAACCCGACGACACCATTCCCCGCGGCCCCGACGTGCGCGGCGAGCTATGGATCAAGGGCCCCAACATCGTCCGGGGCTACTGGCATCGGCCGGAGGAGACGGCCAAGACGTTCTCGAAGGGCTGGCTCCACAGTGGCGACGTGGCCCGGCTCGATGACGACAACTTCATCTACATCGTCGACCGGGCCAAGGACATGATCATCCGCGGCGGCGAGAACGTGTACTCGGTGCAGGTCGAGGCCGCGTTGTTCGAGCACCCCGCCGTCGCCGACGTGGCGGTCGTCGGCGTCCCCGACCCGACACTCGGAGAGGAGGTCGGTGCGGTCGTGGTGCTCCGCCCCGGCGCCAAGGTGACAGCCGAAGAGCTCGGCCTGCACGTCAAGGCGCGCCTGGCCGGCTTCATGGTGCCGACCCACGTCTACTTCCGCTCCGAGCCGCTGCCCCGGAACCCGCAGGGCAAGGTCCTCAAGCGCCAACTGCGCGACGAGGTCGTCGATACCTCCGGCTGAACCTTCCCCTCTGGCTCAGCCCCCGGCCGGGTCGCGGCCGGTCAGTCCCAGAAGGCGGTCGAGCAGCGGCGCGTCGTCGGGCACGGGCACGGCCGCCGGGAACACGCCGATCGTCCGCCACTCCTCGGCGTGCGGGTTCACCTCGTCCCAGACGCCCTGCACCAACGCTTCGGGAAGCGACGGAACCACCCCGATGGCCCGCGCGATGTCGTGGGCCCGCAAGGCCCGGAACGAGTTGATCTGCCAGAAGTATTCGCGCACGGTGTAGTCGCCGAAGGAGAGATGGGCCACAGCGTCGTAGTCGCGCACCGCCTCCGCCGCGGCACACGCGTCACCGACGATCGCCTCGAAGCGTTCGACGGGCGCGTCGCCCAGCAGGTCGCCGTCGAACTTCGTCGCCCCGGCCTGCTCCATGGTCCGCCCGGCCAGCATGTCGGGCACCCAGGCGTCGTCGTAAGCGTGGTAGTTGATGACTTCCCGCAGCCCAGGGGCGGCGGGATGGCTCCGCGTGGCGAAATTCCCGGGCATGGTCATGTCCCACTGCTCGGGCCGGATCTGCGCCACCACCTCCGCCAGGGCCCGATCGGCCAGCACGAACACATCGGCTTCTTCCATCGACAGCGTCCTCTCCTCGGTTTTCGGCTGCAGACGCCATCGTCGCCGGGGGTTGTGACGCCCCGTATACACACGTCTATACACACATGCCGGGGCAAGAACCCGCGCACCGGCGCCGTCACCCGACGCCCCCACGCCCCGTCGCCCCGACGCCCCGACGCCCCGACGCGATCGAGCCGGCCCGCAGGCCGGCTCGATCCAAAACACTCACTTCGAGAACCCGCCTCCCGGCGGGCGCCCGCTCAGCGATTCGGCTGAGGCGTCACCCGCAGGTACGGCTTCAGTGCCTTCCAACCCTTGGGGAACCGGGACTTGGCGTCCTCGTCGCTCACGGCCGGCACGATGATGACGTCATCGCCGTCGGTCCAGTTCACCGGCGTGGCCACCTTGTACTCGTCGGTCAGCTGCAGCGAGTCGAGCACGCGGATGATCTCGTCCACGTTCCGCCCGGTCGACGCCGGGTACGTCAGGGTCAGCTTGACCTTCTTGTCCGGCCCGATGATGAACACGGAGCGCACGGTCAGCGTGTCGTTCGCGTTCGGGTGGATCATGTCGTAGAGGTCGGCGACCTTGCGGTCCTCGTCCCCGATGAGCGGAAAGTTCAGCCCGGAGCCCTGCGTCTCCTCGATGTCGCCGGCCCATCCCTTGTGGGACTCGACCGAGTCCACCGAGACCCCGATGAGCTTGGTGTTCCGCTTGTCGAATTCCGGCTTGGCCTTGGCGAACGCGC
This sequence comes from uncultured Acidimicrobiaceae bacterium, assembly GCA_963777485.1. Taxonomy (GTDB): domain Bacteria; phylum Actinomycetota; class Acidimicrobiia; order Acidimicrobiales; family RAAP-2; genus Bog-473. The sequence goes on from CAVZQP010000003.1 coordinate 185,981, forward strand.
CCAGCTCGGTCGTGCAGACCGGCGTGAAGTCCTTCGGGTGGGAGAAGAGGATCCCCCAGCTGTCGCCGAGCCACTCGTGGAAGTTGATCGTCCCGTCCGTGGTGTCCGCCGTGAAATCGGGGGCGGTATCCCCGAGTCGTACTGCCATTTCTCCTCCTGAGGTCGTGTCGCTCGGTACGTGAGGGCTGCACCTTACCGGGATCTCTGGCAATTGTCGACACGTTTGGTCATATTTTGCTCCGCCCGGCCCCGCCGGCAAAAACCGCCCCTCACCTGGGGGTCGGCCCGGTGCCGATGTGCGGAGACACCCCCGCCCCATGCGAGAATGCCAACCGTGAGCGCACAACCCGCCGCAGTCGCCCCCGATGCCGGGTCCACCTACCGCCCCTACAAGAGCGACACCCTGCGCATCGAGCGGGACGGCCCGGTCACCGTGGTCACCATCGACCGGCCCGAACGCCGCAATGCGGTCGACAGCGTCTGCGCCGACCAGCTCCGGGAGACCTTCCTCGCCTTCGACGCCGACGATGCCCAGTCCGTCGCCGTCCTCACCGGCGCGGCGCGCACCTTCTGCGCCGGGGCCGATCTCAAGGGGATCGCCGAGGGCGACCGCCGCCCGATCCCCGACGACGGCCCCGGGCCGATGGGGCCGACCCGCCTCACGCTCTCCAAACCCGTGATCGCGGCGGTCGAGGGCTACGCCGTGGCTGGCGGTATCGAGCTCGCCCTCTGGTGCGACCTCCGCGTCGCCGCCGAGGACGCCATCTTCGGTGTGTTCTGCCGGCGCTTCGGGGTCCCGCTCTGTGACCTCGGCACGGTGCGCCTGCCGCGCCTCATCGGCCACAGTCGCGCCATGGACCTGATCCTGACCGGCCGCGCCGTCGTGGCCCCCGAGGCGCTCGCCTTGGGCCTCGTCAACCGGGTCGTGGCACCCGGCGAGGCCCGCACCGCCGCGGTCGCCCTCGCCCACCAGCTGGCCGCACTCCCCCAGTTCTGCCTGCGCTCGGACCGGATGTCCGCCCTCGAGCAATGGGGCATGACCGAAGATGAGGCGGCGCTCAACGAGGCACGCCGCGGGCGTGAGGTCATCAGCAGCGGCGAGACGTTGGCCGGAGCGGCCCGCTTTGCGGGAGGAGAGGGACGAGGTGGCGCTGCGATCGACTGACCGCGGCGACGGTGGACCGACCCCGTCACAACGTCCCACCGTCGCCGCGTTCGACTTCGACGGCACGCTGACCAATGCGGGCAGCGTGTTCCCGTTCCTCGTGAGCGTGCGCGGCCTCATCCCGGTTCTGCGCGCGTTGCTCGCGCTCTCCCCCGGTCTCATCCACGCCGCCATCGTGGGCGGAACGACCGCCGACGAGGTCAAACAAAAGCTCTTCACCCGCCTTCTCGCCGGCATGCCCGCTGATGAGCTGAACCGCCGCGCCGCGGCATTCGCACAACGTCACCTCCAGCGTCACCTCCGCGAGGACATGCGTCGGCGCCTCGAGTGGCACCGCAACCAAGGCCACTACACGGTGATCGTGTCCGCATCGCCCGAGTGTTACGTCAGCCCGGCCGGCAGCGAGCTCGGTGTCGACGGCGTCGTGGCGACACGGTTGGCAGTCGGCGGTGGTGGCCTGCTCAGCGGCGGGTACGAAGGCAAGAACTGTCGAGGCTCCGAGAAGTACTCCCGCCTGGTCGGCCACCTGCGTGCGGTGGGTCCGGCCCCCGGTCCTTCGGGCGAGCAGCCGATCCTGTGGGCTTACGGCAACAGCCGCGGCGACCTTCGCCTTCTCGAAGCGGCTGACCACGGCGTCGACGTCGGACGGCTCGGGCGCTTCGGCCGGCTCCGGCGCTTCCCCCGCCTGTCGGACGTCACCGGCGGCGTCCGCGACACCCGTCCCTCCTAATCAGCTCCAGATAACGCGGGCTCGTTCGGCCACGGCTCGGATAGCGGCCCCTTCCACCACGGCCCGGAACTCGCCCGTGCCGGGCGGTGGCGGGGCGACGAAGATCTCCACTGGTCCGTCTGGTGGCAAGGGAAACACCCAGGCACTGAATCGCCAACTGCCGCCTCCCCCGCTCCCTCCACCATGACGCACAATCGGCGTGGTCGGCACGCCGTGTTCATCCTTCGGAAGCTCGAAGAGCCCGTGAATGCGGCCACGTCCGCCGACTCGGCCATCGGAGAATCGGACACCGACGCGCATCATGCCGATCGGTCGCTGGATCCTCGACAGAAGCTCATCCTGATGATGAGGATTGAGTTGCAGTGTCACGTTGATCCGGAACCCGTTCGGAAATACATCCAACGTTGGGATCCACCAGACAGCGTTGTCACCTTCGTGAAGCAGTGCATCGATCGCGAGGGTTGCCGGCATCGTGCCCTCGGACGGCCGATCCCACGTAGGCGGAGCCCAGACACGCGCCGACTGCGGCGGCGGGGATGGGAGAGGCTCGAAGAAGCTCACTTGTCGAACAGGTTATTTCTCTCTGTTCGAATCTCAGTCAAAGCCGGCTCGTCGCTGCACTACGAAACGTAGAGAGTCCCGTCCCGCTCGATGACGGCGCCTCGCCGAAGCGGCGCAACGGCCGTGATCGCCTTTTCCACGGCACCGAAGCCGGGGATCTTGGCGAAGATCCCCGGCGGACCTCGAACCATCTTGCCGGTGTGCATGTCGTACTTCGCCTGATGCCACGGGCACACGAGGCATCCGTCCTCGTCGATCGAGCCTCCGCCCAGGAGCGGCAAAGTTCAATCCTCGCTGCCGGGTCGGAGCAGGGACTCCGCTATCGCCACGTCTCAATTCGGCTCGGTCGTTACGTCGGATGACTTCGTAGCGCCGTGCTCTCGCAGCCAGGTCACGAGTGACTCACGGCCAGTGTCTTGAGAGTCCGCTGCGTCCAAGGGTGTGCCGCCGCCCCACGAAGGAGTGCCGTTGATATCGGCACCGAGACTCAACAGGAGTTCAGCCATCCGTCGCTGGCCGCCATGACAGGCCCCCCAGAAAGCGTCCGCGAGCTCCTGCGGCGAAGGAGGATCTGTTTCCAGCAATTCCTCGATTCGTGCCTTGATGCCCAAGGCCGCCGCTTGCCCCAGGTCAACGCTCGCTCCGCGTTCCACCAAGAGACGGGCGACTTGCCAACAGCCGTAGCCCACGGCGTCATCGAGCGGTGTGCCTCCTCCGAGGGATGCGCCAGTCGCCTCGATGTTTGCACCCCCATCGATCAGAGCTCTGGCCACCTCGACGTCGTCGCTACTGGCCGCCCAATGCAATGGCGTCTCAGCGTGCCAGCTCCCCTCGACGGCGACGTTGGGATCGGCGCCTAAACCGATAAGGATCGAAACGATCTCTGGCCCTTTCGGGAAGTAACCGGGCCAATCCGTCACAGCGTGGAGAGGGGTGCCGGAACCACCCTTGTCATCCACAATGCGGGCGCGGGAGAGGTCTGGGTTCTCCGCAACCAAGTCTCTTACCCGTGTGACTTCGCCGGCGTGTATTGCGTCCACCAGCGCCCGGGCAAGTGGTCCGTCTTTCGGAAGCCTCAGCGCCACAAAAGACGGTATCAAGGTATCCAGTACGCCTGATCTGTGACCGTACGGGATGACTTGAGCGACTCCTCTCGGCAGCTCAGCGTCTCACGTCACAAACCCTTCTTGACCGTTCGTTCCAAGATGCCGAGCGTCGCCCGCAGGGCTGCCTCCGGCACGATTGGGAAGCGGTCCTTGATGTCGTCGCCGATCTTCGACCAGTCGTAGTACGACGTCACCTCGGTGACTCCATTTTCGCGAGCATTCAGGCGATACCCATAGAAGTGCGGATAGGGAATGTCGGGCCCGAGATTCCATGCGATCTCTTTATCGCGTTCAAAACGGATGATGTGCACAGTCACGTCGTACTTGCCCATCGGAAAGTCGTTGAGCGACTCCCGGTCCATATGGATGACGAACGTATCCCCAACCTTCTCCGCTGGTTCACCGGTGAAGTCCTGCAGCATTCCCGATGCATCGATAGCCACATGACCTGCCGGACTTCTCACGATGTCGAAAATCGCGGCCGGTGGCGCAGGGATGGCCCGGGTCACCTCGAGCCGGTCGGGTAGGTAGACGGTATCGGGCATGTCAACTCCTCGCGGCTGCGGACTCGGCCAATCGGCCAAGCTCCGACGACTTCCGTTTTCACAGCATCGCGCGGCGAGACTCTGTCGTGTTGGTGCAGAACGACGATCGTGAGCGAGCCTTGAGTCAAGGATCTCAATCCTGGGGTTGCCCATGAGGCTGATGAGGGCGGTGAAGGTGTCCCAGATCGATACTGCCGGGTCGGGGCGAGGGTGTCGGGATCTCGTATCCGGCGTCCCATGCAACACTTTGTGGGTCGCGCAGTTAAAGGGACAGCCCTTCGAATTCCCGGTAGGTCAGCCGGTCTCCGGCGGACGAATGTCGGTATGTAATCGCGTGAGTTTGGACGACGTGATCTTCCAGTCGTCAGCTACCTTTGCGTACGTCTCGTGGTAGTGCCCGTAGCCGGTCAGCCGTGTGCCATCGGGCCAGATCACGATGTCGTTCAGGGCCCAAATCCCGGTCGCCGTCGTCGGTGAGGTGAGCTCGATCTCCGGCATATGACCCTGGTGCACTGTCACCGCACCACTCAACACCTCTTGCAGGAACGTCATGAACTCGTCCGCACCGGTGACCACGCTCCCTCCCGCCTCGCTGGTGTCGAGCACGACGTCGTCGGAGAACACCTCGCGCATCGCTGCCCAGTCTTTCGTGTCCATTGTGCGGAAGTACCGGGCCTTCAACTGCCGGATCGCCTCGATGTCGTCCATGGCGACGGCCCTTAGCCGGGGGTCACTGCCATGCCGACAGCGTGACCCGAATACCCGGGCACGGCAGTGGTGACGTCGCCGAACCAAGGCGCGTCGCCGTACGCGAAGACCTGGCCGCTGCCGTTCACAGCATCGAAGCCCTGCCCGCTGAAGTCTGGGATGAGCCCTGTCATCTGTCCCCGCATGGTGTTCAGTCCCGGCGAAACCGGGCTCACGCCTAGTTGGGGCGCGTCGCCGAACGGATAGACGGTGCCATTGGCACCCAACACCCAATAGCCACCACCGTCAGGCGTGGGCGCGACACCGACCAACGCGGTGGCGGGAGGAGCACCGCCCAATGAGCCGAAGAAGCCTGCGTCACCGAACGCGAACACTCCACCGTCGGACGCGATGAGCCAATAGCCGCCGCCGTCATGGGTAGGCACCATGCCGATGACCGGCTTGTTGAGCCGCATGCTGCCGGTACTGCCGTGGAAGGGGGCGTCCCCATAGGCGAAGATCCCGCCGTCCGACGCCACCAGCCAGTAGCCGCCGCCATCTGGCGTCACCGCCATGCCGACCATCGGTTTGTTCAGAACAATGCTGCCGGTACTGCCCATGAACTGCGCGTCGCCGAAGCTGAAGACACCGCCGTCCGACGCGACCTCCCAGTACCCACCGGCGTCGTGCGTCGCCGCGATGCCGACGACAGGCTTGTTCAGTCGCATGCCACCGGTGCTGCCGTGGAACTGCGCATTGCCGAAACTGAAGACGCCACCATCGGAGGCGTTGACCCAGTAACCCCCGACCCCGCCGCTGGACCCCCCGACCTGTGTGATGTTCGAGAGGTTCTCGAGCTGGGCCGGCGCGTAGTAGTGGTCCACGATCTGCGAATACGTGTAGTTGCCGTCGCCGTTGTCCTGCCCGATGGCGTAGCCCAGCGCACCCCATTGGCCCATACCAATCCCATGGCCCCAGCCTTGGCCTGTGATCGAAACACTGCTGCCGTTCTGGGAGTTGATGGTAAAGAGATTCGAGAGGAGGCCCACGTTCCCGGAAAACTCGGTGCCAGGCACCGTGACGCTACCGCCGGTTCCATAGATGGTTATCGAGATCATTCGTCCCGCGTAAGGAAAGTCGGCTGGGCGACCCGGATCCTCCATTGGGTTCGAAAAGCCTTCAAAACTACCGATCGATGGCCACGCCGCTTGGATGGTCCCGTAGGAAATCGATGTAGTCCAATTGTGGTTCGCATTACCTGAAACCGCGTCACCATCGTCGGGCACTGCCGTGAACGGCGATTCCCCGCTGGCAGTGCTCGCCGTGTAACCACCGGTCGATGAGGAGTACTCAGTGGTGGCAATCTGGCCGCCCGGCATCACCATGACCTGTCCCGCGGTGTCGTTGGCGGCAGCGATGCTCGTCGCGGTTTCGTACTCGACACCTCTGTACGTCTGGCAGTAGAGATCGCAGGTGTCGGCGTAGCCGCCGTAACCCCCGAGGTTTGCCAGGACGTAGGAGCGGACAGCGATCGCCTGCGCCTCGAGCTCCTGGAAACCCCAAGGCATCTCTTGCGGACCGGATCCACCCAAGGTGCCCCAGTAGGAGGGTGACTCACCGGGAACGGTGTCGGCAACATATCGCTCGAGCGGCAGCGTGTTCACCGTTCGTGCTGCGCCACCGGAGTTGTAGGTCGCACTCAATGTGCCGTACACGGTGGGGCTGTAACTCGTCACGCACAGCGTGAGCAATCCACCGACGGGTGACGCCGTCAGGGGGCCACTCTGGTTCGCGGACACCTGGGTCCACGGACCATTACACCCAGAAGCGGTGTCGACATTCCACGTCCCACCTCCGCTCTGCTGGAAGCGGACCGCCTGTGCATTGGACACACCAGGGGCAGACACGCCCCCGCCAAAACCCTGCACGATGACGTCGAGACCGTCGTTCTCCTGCATGTCGATGTTGACGTTGGTCGAGTCCGAAGGGAGGGACGCCGCCGCTGTCGGGGCCGGGCCGAACAGGGCGGCCGGCAACACAAAGGCGAACGAGACGACGAGTGCGCCGAGAACCGCCCGCGTAGAGCGCTGCCAGAATCCGGCGCGCGGGACAAAGGCTCGAGACGTCGGCACGGTGCAACCAGGCTAGGGCGTCGAGCACCGCAAACGGGTGCATGGGCGCAATCGGGGTACCCGGTGCGCCGGTACACTGCTGCGCCGTGCGAGTCGACCAGGTTATTCCGTCGCTCGCTAGTCGCGACGCCATCGGCGTCAGCTCGCTGCACCTGCGCGACGGTTTGCGGGCGGCGGGCATCGACTCGGACATCTATTACGGCAGTTTCACGCCGGACGTCGAGCAGGAGGGACGCCCGGTGATCGAGCTGGGGCGGGCGATGCGTGGGCGGTGGCTCCTGTATCAAGCCTCGATCGGGAGCCCGGTCTACGACATCCTCGCGGCACGATCCGAACCCAAGCTCGTCAACTACCACAACATCACCCCGGCGTCGCTGTTGCGCGACTGGGAACCCGCGGTGGCGTACGAGGCATCGCTCGGCCGCGAACAGCTGGCGCGTCTGGCGCCACAGAGCCGCTTCGCCGTGGCCGACTCGGGGTTCAACGAAAGTGAACTGCTGGCGCTCGGATATTCGGGCACCGCCGTCGTGCCGCTGCTCATCGACATGCACTCGAAGAGCGACGCGCCCGATCCGGCCCTGACCGATCGACTGCGGCTTCGTAAGGAGCGTGAGGGCGGGGCGGACCTGTTGTACGTCGGAAAGATCTCGCCGCACAAGGCACCGCACGACCTGGTGAAGATGCTCGACGTCCTGCGCCGCGCCTACGACCCGGCGGCGCGGTTACATCTCATCGGATCTCCGCTGGGCGAGACGTACGAGCCGGCGCTGCGCGCGTTCATCGCCGAGCTCGGGTTGGAGGAGGCCGTGAACCTGCCGGGCTCGGTGTCCGGTGCCGAGCTCGAGGCGTACTTCCGGGCCGCCGACGTGTTCGTAATGGCCTCTGACCACGAGGGGTTCTGCGTGCCGCTGGCCGAAGCGATGGGCCACGGCGTGCCCATCGTCGCCTACGGCGTCGCGGCCGTGCCCGAGACTGTCGGCGACGCCGGGCTCGTGTTGCCGGACAAGTCCGCGCTGCCCTTCGCAGCGGCAGTGGGACGGGTGTTGGCGGACCCGCAGCTGCGGTCCCTGTTGGCGGCGGCGGGGCGGGGGCGAGCTGCCGGCTTCGACCTGGCTGCCTCGACGGACCGCTTCGTGTCGCTCGTCCGGGAGGCTGTCGGGGCGTAGGGACGAGCGCGGCCGGAGTCGGGGTGAGCGAGGGCGGCGTTAGCGTTGGTGCAATGGCCGGCGGCGCCGTGGAGCACTGGGTGCAGAAGAAGCTCGTCAACCCTGTCGCCCGCTTCGGCGTGCGACAGGGTCTGGCGCCGAGACACTTTGCGTTGCTCGAAACGACAGGTCGCAAGACCGGGCGCCCTCGCCAAACGCCGGTCGGAGGCGCGATATTGGGTCCGACTTTCTGGGCAGTGGCCGTGCACGGCACCGACTGTGCCTACGTCAAGAATCTGATCGCTGATCCCGTTGTGCGGGTGAAGGTCAGGCGGACCTGGCACGCGGGCCGGGCCACAGTGGTCCCCTACGACGACCCGCTAGCCCGGCACCATCGCATCGTGGCGGCCAACGGTTGGGTCGGCCGTGCAGACAGCGTCTTCTTCCGCGCGTCGGCTACAACTCCGCTATCTGTCCGCGTCGATCTGGACTGATTCTGGGTTCTCGGCGCCGGCGGTCTCAGCGAGCGAGCCCGACGATCAGGTCCACCGCTCTGTCTCCGGCTGTCGGGAGATCGAGCTCCTTCACGCGTTCTGAGCCGGCCTCCGCCAACGAACGCCGGAGCTCACTGTTGGAGGCGGCTCGTGCGGCTGCGTCCGCCAGCGCATACGGATCGGTCGCGTCGATGAGCAGCCCCGCGTCACCGACGATCTCGGGCAGCGCGCCCTCCCGGTTCGCCACGACGGGCAGGCCCATCGTCATTGCCTCGATCACCGGGACCCCGAAGCCCTCGTGACGCGAGGCCATGATCAGGACGTCCGACGCGTCCATGGCGGCGACCAGGTCCCCGTCGCTGATCCCGCCGCGGAAAGTGACCGCGTCACCGATGCCCAGTTCGTCGACGAATCGCTCGAGCGCTCGGGAGTAAGCGGGGACGACAGGCCGGCCCACCACCTGCAAGGTGGCTTCAGGATCGTGGTGGGCACGGGTGACGAGCAGCGCCATGACGGCGAGCTCGATCCCCTTGTTGGGCGCGACGCGGCCGACGCAGATCCAGCGCGCACCGCCGCTCGAGCGTGCCCCAGCACCTGGTGCGCCGGCAGCCTGACGTCGGCGCGACCGCAGCGGGCGGCACGACTGCAGTGCGGGCGTAGCCGGCGGTGCGCAACTCGGCTTCGTTGAACGCCGAGACCGCGATGCCGAGACCGGTACGAGGAGCGAGTGTCGCCCGTTCGTGGAGGGCCCGAAGCTGGTGCCGGGCCATCGGGTTGTTCCACGCCGCGTAGTACTCGGGCGGCGTCACGTTGTGGTAGTTGACGACCAGGGTCTCGCGGCGCTCGGCCAGCCAGGGGGCCATCGCCGACGCGGTGGCGAATTGGTAGAGCAGAACGTCGCCCCTCTGTGCCTCATCGGCGTAGCGCGGGAAGAGGCTCGTCTCGGCCTCCGTCTCAGGGTCGACCATCTCTACGTAGATCCGCGATTCGATGCCGCGGGCCACCAGGACATCGCGGAGGCGCAACGTGTGACGGCCCACCGCATCGTCACGGTGCAGCATCGGGACGAATTGGTGGATCGCGCTCATCTGCGCCGACCCCCGGCTTTCTCCTGGACCTCGACGAGGAGGTCGACGAAGCGGTCGGCGGCGTTGGGCAGGTCGAGCTCGGCGAAACGGCGTCGCCCGGCCTCGGCGAGGGTCGATCGCCGCGTCGGGTCGGCGAGCAAGCTGCCGATCGCATCGGCCAGGGCGTAGGGGTCACGCGAGGCGACGAGGACGCCGGCGTCGCCGAGGACCTCGGGGACGGCTCCCTGGTCGTATGCGACGACCGGAAGGCCGGCCGCCATGGCCTCGACCACGGGGACGCCGAAACCCTCGTGCTCAGAGGTGACCACGAGCACGTCCGCGGTGGTGTAGGCAGCCGCGACGGCGGCATCGGTGGCATACCCGGTGAAGGTCACGGCGTCTTCGAGCCCGAGGTCCGCGACGTACCGTCGGAGCGCCCTTTCGTACGCGTCGGTCGCGGGCTTGCCGACGATGCGGAGCGTGGCGCCCTGCTGACTGTTGTGGCGCGCCACGGCCAGTGCGGCGATCGTGTGCTCGAGCGCCTTGTTTGGCGCGACCCGGCCCACCGCAAGCCAGACGGCGCCCGTTCGGGCGTCACCGCTCAGGGAACCTGCGTCGGTCGTCACCTCCTCTCCCACCGCGGCCGACGGCGGCACGACGGCGGTGGCGGCGAAGCCCGCCTCGGCCAGGTGTGTCTCGTTGTACGCCGAATCGGCGATGGCAAGCGTCGTCCGTGGCGCGAGCACGGCCAGATCCTCCCGGGCGCGCTCCTGGCCGAGGGCGAGGTGGTGGTCCCAAGGCGCCATGAGCTCCGGTGGGGTGATGTTGTGGTAGTTCACGACCAAGGTCTCGGTCCGGCCCGCCAGCCAGGGGGCCATGAGCGAGGCGGTGGCGAATTGATAGACGACGACGTCGCCACGGTGGGCTTGGTCGGCGTAGGAGATGGCCGGAAGGGTCTCGTCCGCCGTCTCGTCCTGCACGACGTCCACGAAGATGTTGGATTCGAGGCCCCGGCGGCGCGTCGCGTCCCGCAGCCGCAGCGTGTGCCGGCCGACCGCGTCGCCGCGGTGAAGGACAGGGACGAAGTGGTGGACCCCGCTCACGTGGCGGGTGTGGCGGCGGAGACGCCGAACCGTTCGTCGCTCCCGGTCGCGACCGGTAACGGCGTGACATCGACGAACCCGCTGCGATCGAGCAGGAGCTCCCAGGTCTCGAGATGGAGGGCCGCCCGGTCGACCATGTCGTGCGACGTCGGTGCGTTGCGCGGGAGGGGGCCGAGAGGCTCGGCAACGATCACGATGGACGCGTCGCTTGCGAGCGTACGGTGAGCCTCCTCAAGCAGCGGCAGGATCGCGTGCAGCGGCAGCCGGTCCACCACGCCGCTCAACACCAGGCCGCCGAGCGACGCGGCGGATCGTTGTGGCAGGTATTCGCCGATCTCGCTGATCGTGACGTCACAGCCGCGCTCGAGGGCGCGCAGCGCCACACCGCCTCGGGGCTCGACACCGGTGGCCGACACGCCGCGTTGCGTGAGCGCGCTGACGAGCGCACCCTCACCACAATCCGCATGCAGGACCTCGCCTCCTGCTTTCCCTTCGGTGAGGAGTGAGACAAGTGGCTCGACCCATCCATCGAGCTCGCGCGCCGGCGCAAGCCATGCCGCACCATCGAGCGGGATGTCCTCTGTGCTCACGCGTGCTTCGAGCGTGCTGACGCGCGCATGCATGAACCGGAACGCCTCGACGACATGCGTCATCGCATCTTCGACTTCGGACTTCTCCTCCTCATCCGCAGAAGAAGGTCGACCCCGCCGGCCGCGCCGGCTGGTGGAGCCGCTCTTGGTTCGCAAGGAGATCCGCAAGGTCCGATGTCCCTGGTTGGTAGGGGCCGTAGCGATCACCGAGGTGTGTGAAGGCGCCCATGAAGTTCCACTCGTCACTTCCCTGCGGCGACAGACGGGCGAAGGAGGCCCGAAGCGCGGCACCCGCCCGGGCGCGGTCCTCGGCGGAGACGCCGCTGGCAGTGGGTTCGTCGTGCGGTTCGTCGTCGTGCCCTGCGGCAGGCCCTGACCTGGAGATCGACACGCCGGTTGATGCTAGCGGCGCGTCCTCGAGTCCCGAAATTTCATGAGGTTGCCAAGTATTTGCCGGGGTTTGGCCGCTAGCTTTGCAGGCTTGGCGAGACGCAGGGAAAGGGGTGAGCGCACCGTGACGCACACATATGCAACGGCGGCGCGGCTCCTGTTGGCGGCGGTGGTCACCGCTGGACTCGTCGTGGTCGTCGGCACTCTTTATGCCCCAGCGGTGGATGCGTCGAACACCATCAACCTGAGCCTCATGTGGCAGCACGAGCTCGATGACGCGCCCTGCGGCGTGGCGCAGGCATCACCCGCCGCGTTCAATGACAACGGCACCCCATCAGTCGAGATCGGCGACCGGCAGGGCGATCTCTATGCATTCAGCCTTGATGGCGGCGCCGTTCCGAGCGGTTGGAACACGGCAACGGGAACGGCGGTCGGTCCTGGCACTGGATGCAACCAGTCGACGTCGAATGTGGGCACGGTCCTAAACGGGTACCAAGGCATCGAAGTGCCCGGAAGCGCACCCATCGACTCCACCGCGTCCGTTGACCCCAACAACGGCACCCTGCTGTTCGACGCGGGGAACGCCGCCGAAGCGGTAGACGGGGGCTACTACGACTACACCCCCGGTGGGACCAGAGTGTGGAACCAGGTCGTCACCAACCCGTCGACCGACACCGTGCCCAACGGAGGGGTGCAAGCATCTCCCAGCCTCGGCGACGCCGGCACGCTCGCGGAAGCCGGCTCACTTGGTCAGGTGACCTACGGGCTGAACACCGCCGATGGGTCTCCGGCGCCCGGCTGGCCGCAGTTCGACGCCGACAGCAATTTTTCGACGGCAGCGTCAGCCGACCTGTACAACACCGGCAGCAGCAACTTCATCGTCGGCGGCGCCACGTCTCAGGGCTTCGCCTACGGGACAGGCTACGGAAACGGCGGGCAGGTTCGCATCTACAACGACCACGGGGGCCTCGTCTGTGCCGCCAACACGACCGAGGAGGTCGACTCGTCGCCCGCGGTCGGCCCGATCCTGGCGGGAGGTGGCTACGGGATCGCGACCGGGAACCGGAAGCTACTGGGGGATCATCAGCGGGCACCCGGTATCGGACGACAACGCCGTCAAGGTGTACGACACCAAGTGCAACCAGGTGTGGAGTCAGACGTCTGGACGGCTACACCGGAGGCAGCCCCGCATTGGCCGATATCAAAGGCAACGGCCAGCTCGCAGTCATCGAGGGAACTGAAAGCAACAACGGAGCGTCCGGAAGTGTGTGGGCACTCAACGCCGCGACAGGGCAGGTGATTTGGAACACAAACGTTCTCGGAGGCGTCTACGGCTCCGTGACGACGGCCGACTTCGGCGAGGGCTATCAGGACGTCATCGTGCCCACCGTTCAAGGAATCGAGATCCTGGATGGAACGTCGGGTCAAAAAGTGGCGAACTTCGACGACGGCTCAGGAAACGACGGAGTACCTCTCCACGAGGTCTACGGCTTCCAGAACGCACCCCTGGTGACGGCTGATTCCAACGGGACGATCGGCATCACGGTTGCCGGCTATCACGGCCTTACTGGATGCGGGGTTCCCAACTGCCCGGCCGTACAGGGAACCATCCAACACTTCGAGGTCCCCGGTTCCAATGGGGCGCTCGTGAACGAGAACGGCGCCTGGCCGCAGTTCCACCACGACACGCAGTTGACCGGCCTCGCCGGCGCCGGCAATGCCCTTGCCGGCTGCGACCGTCCTGATGCGGCCCAGAACGGCTACCTGACCGTGGCGTCCGACGGCGGCATCTTTGCGTTCGGTCAGGACTTCTGCGGGAGCACGGGCGCCATCGCCCTCAACAAACCGGTTGTCGGGATGGCCGCCGTTCCGGGTGGCGGCGGCTACTGGCTCGTCGCGTCGGATGGCGGCGTGTTCACGTACGGCAACGCGCAGTTCTTCGGCTCGACCGGGTCGTTGCATCTCAACGCGCCCGTAGTGGGCATGGCCGCGACACCGGACGGCAAGGGCTACTGGCTCGTCGCGTCCGACGGGGGCATCTTCACCTACGGCGACGCGCAGTTCTACGGCTCCGCGGCCTCGGCGCCCAACCAGGACATCGTCGGGATGGCGTCGTCGCCCGATGGTGGCGGGTATTGGGAAGTGAGTACGACCGGGCGTGTCTTTGTGTTCGGCGACGCCGTCTTCGCCGGCGACATGACCGGCACACACCTCAACGCAATCATGGTCGGAATGGCGCCAGACCCCGTCACGGGTGGCTACTGGTTGATCGGGTCCGACGGCGGCGTGTTCTCCTTCGGGGCACCGTTCTTCGGCTCCACCGGCAGCATCAAACTCAACCAACCCGTCGTGGCCATGCAATCCACCGACGACGGGGGCGGCTACTGGTTCGTGGCCAGGGACGGGGGGATCTTCGCCTACGGCGACGCACCGTTCCATGGCTCCATGGGAGGAAAACCGCTCAATCAACCCATGGTCGGGATGTTCGGATTCTGAGCCGCCGTTGCTCCACCAGGGGCCAGCGACGTCTCGCCTAGAGTGACCGCCCATGTTCCGGCGGCGCGAGAGCGAGCACACGGGTAAAGAGGCAGACCAGGCTCCGGTGTCGGCGCGTGGCCCACTGCTCCCCTACTACCCACCCAAGGAGTATCTGGGTCAGCTCGACGACGCGCACCAGAAGGCAACCGCGGCTCGACGCGCGGGAGCCGACCTGGACGACTTCACCTGGTACCACGCGACCGAACTGCCCGACGGCACGGTGCTGCCCGGAGTGTGGGACCTCCGCGGTCACGAGCCCGAATACCTCGGCGGTGTCGACGTGTCGGGCAAGCGGGTTTTCGAGCTGGGACCTGCGACCGGTTATCTGACGTTCTGGATGGAGCGACAGGGAGCCGAAGTCGTGTCTTTCGAGGCTGGCTTCGACGTTCCCATCGACACCCTGCCGTTCCACGGCCAGGACAAGCCGGAAGAGCGGCAGCTGGTCATGGAGCGGACGATCGATCCCAACCACGACGCCTGGTGGCACCTGCATCGCACGTTCGGCTCTTCCGCCAAGTTCGTGCAGGGCAACATCTACGACATGCCGGCCGACCTCGGGACCTTCGACGTGACCCTGGTCGGCGCGATCCTCCTACACCTGCGCGAACCGTGGGGGGCGCTGTCGCAGGCCGCGCAGCGCACATCCGACGTGATGATCGTCACCGAACCGCTCCAGGACGACGTCGACCCACCCGAGTCCAACATCATGCGATTCGCACCCTCGGCCGACCACCACCTCACCAACTGGTGGTCGATCTATCCCGGCGCGGTGGTGTCCATGTTGCACCGTCTGGGCTTCAGCGAGACCGAGACCACGTACCACACCCAGCGACACCACCTGTCGCACGACATGGGCAGCGACGCCATCGACCAGCGCATGTACACGGTCGTCGGCCGGCGCCCTTCCTGATCGCCTCATTCCCCGCACGCCGGCGGCGTGGCCGCGTCAGAACAGGCCCGGCGTCCCCCGACCCCGCTCTACGACCGACGTCAGGAAGGCGTCGTAGCGGCTCACCAGGACGGGCCAACGGAAATGGCTGTCGACATAGGCCCGGCCCCGGTCGCCGAGCCTGGCGCGCAGGGCGGGGTCGCCCAGCAAACGGTCCAACACCGCTTCGAACTCGGGGTACGAGGAGAACCACAGGCCGCCGCCGGAGCGCTCGGCGTGCTCGCGTGTCGCGCCGCACGAGCCGTTGACGAGCACCGGGACGCGGTCCACCCAGGCCTCGATCACGACGAGCGAGAACGACTCGAGCGCCGACGCGGAGACGGCGACGACCGAGTCGCGCACGATGTCCCACTTGTCGGCCTCCTCGACCGGGCCGGTGACGACGATGTCGGGGTGGGGCTCGGTCTCGTACGAAATCGGGCCGACCAGCGCCAGGGCCAGCGGGCCGGGGTGGCGCTCCTTGTAGGTGGCGAAGTACGCCGCCAGCATCTTGGACCCCTTGTGCTCGTCGACACGGCCGACGCTGACGAGATAGGGCCGGTCACCGAGGCCCAGCAGCTCGCCGCCCGGCCGGCCGGTGCCCTCCGAATCACCCACCCCGAGGCCGAGCACGATCTGGGGCCGCTCGGCCACCGGGTACATGCGCTCGACCAGTGAGCGCTCCGAGTGCGTGTAGAAGCAGAACGCGTCGGCGTCGCCGAACGTGCCGCGGAAGACCGAGAAGTAAAGGGCCGGCTCGTCGTGCGCCGCAGGGTGGAACACCGCGGGCATCGGCACGCGGCCGATGGTGGCGACGGTCGGGTGGTACAGGTACGGCGTGAAGGCGACGACATCGGCGTCCGACGCGCAGACCGCGTCCACCAGCTGGGGCGAGACCGGCCCGTTGTACTCCACCCAGCGCTTCCCCTGCTCCCTTGACGTCAGGCGGGGCGCGAGTCGGAGCAGGCCGTCGAGCATGTAGAAGTCCATGGTCCGCCCCTTGGCGGTGGGATGGCGGTGCACCGTGACCCCGTTGAGCTCACTCGTGCCGGGCTCGAGCTCGTCGTTCCAGGTGATGGCGTCGAGGGCCGCAGTGGTGTGCACCTCGGCCTCCCAGTCGGTCTGGGCACACAGGTGCTCGGCCAGCTGGCGGACCGCGGTCTCGGCGCCACCCATGATCTCGGTGCCGTAGCGGGGGCTGACGAAGGCCACCTTCTTCTTGTTCTTCGTCATCGTCTTCACGGCCGGCCCACCACGCCCGCGATGGCCTCAACGAACTGGTGCCCGATCTGGTCGCCCTGGAGCTCGGCGGCGCGGCGACGGCCGTTGTCGGCAAGGGTCTGCCTCAGTGCGGCGTCCGTGCAGACCCGGTGGAGGGCCGCCGCGACATAAGCCGGGTCACCGGACTCGAGCACGAGCGCAGCGTCGCCGACGGTCTGCGTGACTGCGCCGGCACCCGCTCCCCTCGCGACGATCGGGAGGCCGGCGGTCATGGCCTCGACCAGCGGCACGCCGAAGCCCTCGTGCACGGACAGCGAGAGGAAGACATCGGCCTGCTCGTAGTAGGCGGCCAGTGCGGCGTCGGAGACCTCGCCGGTGAGGCGCACCGCCCCCGCGAGCCCGAGGTCCTCGACGTAGTCGTAGAGCGCCTTGCTGTACGCGTAGCTCGAGGTGCCTCCCACGAGGTGCAGCCGGGCCACGGGGTCGTAGAGGCGGCGGTAGGTCCACAGCGCCTTCACCAGCTCGTGTTGGGCCTTGGACGGCACGACCCGGCCCACGAAGAGGATGTCCGCGCCACCGTTTGCGGCCCGGCGTTCCTCGAGCTCCGCCGCGACGCGGGGATCGGGGTTCGCCGTGACCCGGCTGTAGTCGGCCAACGCGGGGGTGACGGCGGTACGCCTACAGCCCGCGTGCCTGAGCGTCCGCTCGCTGTAGGCGCTGCGGGCCAGCCCGAGCAGCGCCTCGGGCGCCAGCAACGCCAGGTCGTCCGCCGCCTGCGCGGCGCGCGTCACGTTGCCCGGCTCCCATCCCGCGAAGAGCTCGGGGCTCGTGAAGTTGTGGAAGTCGAGGATGAGCGGCAGGCCTTGCTCGGCGAGGTACGGGGCGACCGCAGACGACGTCGTGAACTGGTACACGCCGACGTCACCGTCGGCCGCGTGCTCCGGGTACATCCAGTGCTTGTACGCCTCGGCGGCCAGGTCCTCGTGGACGGCCTCGGCAAAGATCTCGGAGCGCCATCCCGCTGCTCGGAGAACCTGGCGCAGCCTGAGGGTGTGCGTGCCGGTTGCGTCGTGCGGGTTGAGCGCAGGGAGGAACTGGTGGACGGCCACCGGCCTCCCGGCGGCGGTGGTCACCGGGTGCCGGGCTCGCGTTGCTCGTACGGCGTGAGCCCGCTGCGGACGGCCGTGACGAGGAAGTCGCTTCCGTCGGGGCCCTGCTGCGCGGCGGCGGTGTAGCCGCTGTCCTCCAACAGGCGAGACCAGGTCTCGGGACGAAGCGGCCGGCCGGGTGCGAGGTCGGCGCCGTAGGGGGCGTCGGCCGCCTCCCAGGTGCCTCGCCCGACCGAGTGGATCACGAGGGTGCCGCCGGGAGCCAGCCTGTCGCCGATCGCGGCGAGGAGGTGGGTGCGCTCGCCGCCCGCCATGCCCTCGACCGTCCCGCTGAGCACGACCCCCCCGAGCCCGGCGGCCGCCACCGCGCGCAGATGCTCGGTGACGTGTTCGTCGCGCAGGTCCAAGGCGCCGCCGAGCTCCGCGGCGTCGACGATCGGGGCGCGAGGGTCGATGCCGTACGCGTCCACACCGGAGTCGACGATCCGCCGGACCAGCCACCCGTCGCCGCACGCTGCGTGCAGCACCCGGCCCGGTGCCTTGGCCAAGGCGGCGAGCGCGGGCTCGACCCACCAGGCGCCGGGGGGCACCGAGGTCGGGAATTCGACGATGCTCGCGTCGGGTACCCGTTGCGCCTCGATCCGTCGCTCCAGCTCCTTGAGATGGTCGTCCACGATGTGCAGCGCGCGGCTGACCGCGGACGCGGACTGGCTCATCTGGTGGGTGACCCAGCCGACGTACCAGAGCATCATCGTGCGCATGCCCTTCTTCACCGCGGCGCCGGCGGCCCGTTCCGACTCGACCGGCACGACGGGGTCGATGAACGTCGCGGCGTCCACCAGGCGGAGCGCCTCGCTCAGGTCTCCCCCGCGCACGCCAATGGGCGAGTGGGCGAGGAAGAGCTCGTCGAGCTCGCGCTCGAGGCGGGGCGGCAGGTCGCCCGAGGCTCGGCGCAGGCGCACCTCCTCGGCGATCTCGGCCATGACCTGATGGACGTAGGCGCCGGGGTCCTCCGGTGTTTCGTCGCCCGTGTGTTCGGCGTCACTCATGCCCACTCCGCTCCGTCCGTTCAGGCCATCGCGGCCGAGTCGAGGTTGCTCTCGGACGAGATGAGGGCGGCGTGCACGTCCATCCGCACCGCGCCGGTGACCTTGCTGGGGTTCATGACCTCGAAGGTGCCGGCGTTCTCCTGCCAGTCGTAGAGGATCCCGCTGCGGCTCTGGATCCCGAGCGCGAACGAGAACGAGCCGTCGAGCAATGGCATGTTCACGATGCCGAAGTGCATGATTCCGGTCCCGACCGGTGCGTCGATCTGCACACCGATGATGGAGGTGTCAGTGCGCATGACGCTGCTGCCGGCGTCGTCTCGGATTTCCAGCGAGAAGACGACGTCTTCGGTCGCCTGCAACGCCTCGAATTCGACCCGGATGGTCAGGTCGTCGCCGGTGGTCATGTAGGGCACCGAGTTGTCGCCCGAGTACACGCGGTGGACGGAACGGAACCGTACGGGTCGGTTCGCGTCGTCCGCCGACCCGGTGTCCCCGACGCCCTCGTTGCCGACCATGTCCGGTGTCGCCGGCACGGCCACGAGGGCCGGGTCCACCACTGACATCCCCGCACCCTCAGCCATGAGGCGCTCGCGGAAGATGCGGGTCGCCTCGCCGGGCTCGCCCTCGGCGACCATGAGGCCGTGGCTGAGCACGACGCCACGGTCGCAGATGCTGCGCACGGTGTCGGCGGCGTGGGTCACCAGGAGGATGGTGCGGCCCTCCTTCTGGAACTGCTTGACGCGGTCGACGCACTTGCGCTGGAAGCGCTCGTCGCCCACGGCGAGAACCTCGTCGATGACGAGGATGTCGGGGTCCACGTTCACGGCGACAGCGAAGCCCAGCCGCACCGTCATGCCCGACGAATAGAACTTCACCGGCCCGTCGATGAACTCCTCGAGCTCGGAGAAATCGACGATGGCGTCGAAGGAGCGGTCGATCTCGCTCTTGGACATGCCGAGCAGCGAGCCGTTCAGGTAGATGTTCTCCCGGCCTGTCAGGTCCATTTGGAAGCCGGCACCGAGCTCGAGGAGGCCGGCCAGCTTCCCCCGCACGGCGACCTCGCCCGACGTGGGCTGCAGCACGCCGCAGATGCACTTGAGCAGCGTCGACTTACCCGAGCCGTTCCGGCCGAGGATGCCGACCGTCTCCCCCTCCTTGACCGTGAGCGAGACGTCGCTGAGTGCCCAGAAGTCCTCGGTGGACTTCCGGCGTCCGCCGTGGATGATGCGCTCCTTGACCGTGTTGTACTGCCCGTGGGCGAGTCTGAATCGCTTGGAGACGTTGCGGACGTCGACCGCGAAGTCGCTCATGATCAGAGCTCCTCGGCGAAGTTGCCCTCGAGCCGCCCGAAGACGGCCAAGGCGACAAAGAAGAGCACGACCGCCAGGAAGAGCACGGCCAGGTCGAGGCCCACGTACCACAGCATGCCCTTCGGGGGCAGCACGTCATACTTCGTGGTCACGTGGGTGACGTGATTGCCGACGGTTACGGTCGTCGTGACGTAAGCCGTCTGGACCGCATAGATGCAACGCTGGAACGACAGTATGAGCGGCACCATCGGGTTCAGGAAGTAGATCCAAGTCCGCCCCTCAGGTCCCAGTCTGTTGCCGATGTACTGCTGATAGGCGTAGACGATCGGGCAAGCCCAGAACCACGCCGCGAGAATGACCTCGATGAGGTGTTGCATGTCGCGCAGGTAGACGTTGACCGCGGAGAGCAGCACGGCGAGTGCCGATGCGAGAACGATGCCGGTCACCAGTGCCAGCAGCAGAACCGGAAGGTACGACCAGTCCGGGACCGTGTGCAGCGCGACCATGAAAATGACCATCACGATGGCCTGGAAGAAGAAGAAGACGCAGGCCGATCCGACGGCGGCGAGCGAAAGGATCTCTCGGGGAAACGAGACCTTCTTCACGATGCCGGCGTTGTTGACCACCACTCCGGTGCCTGTGAGCACACCTAAGGAGAAGAGATTCCAAAGCAGCAGGCCCGCGAACAGGAAGATCACGAAGTGGGGCTGCTTGTTGTTCAGGACGATCGAGAAGACGACGAAGTAGATGGCGAGCGACATCGCCGGCGCCAACATCGACCACACGAGGCCGAGGACCGAGTTCTTGTACTTGACCTTGATCTCGGTCCGGACGAGATAGACCAGCAGCTCACGGGACAGCCAGATCTCGCGTAGACGCTGCCCCACGCTGATCGTGGGCGTGACGATGCGCGTGTTCTGGCTATGGCGAGCTGCTCGTTCGCTCAAGCCTCCTGCCTCCGCCGCCATGGGCGAACGGTCCGCCACTCTTTCCTCGGGGGCCTCCTCGGATCTCCTGTCTGCGTCCGACGAGGAGGCCGGGACGTCCAGGGCCACGCCTATTTGTTCCCCGCCGCGGTGGAGGTCGCCGAACGGTCGATGACGCTGTCGATGAAGCCGTACTCCTGCGCCTCTTCCGCTGTGAACCACCGGTCGCGGTCGGAGTCCGTCTCGATCCGCTCGATCGGCTGCCCGGTGTGGAACGCGATCCGCTCCGCCATCATCCGCTTGAGGTAGATGATCTGCTCGGCCTGGATGGCTATGTCAGCCGCCTGCCCCTGCATGGCGCCTGAGGGCTGGTGCATGAGGATGCGCGAGTGCGGCAGGGCGAACCGCTTGCCCGGCGCGCCGGCGCACAGCAGGAACTGGCCCATGCTGGCGGCGAGGCCGACGCAGATGGTCGAGACATCGGGCTTGACGTACTGCATGGTGTCGTAGATCGCGAGCCCGTCGGTCACCGACCCGCCCGGAGAGTTGATGTAGAGCGAGATGTCCTTCTCGGGGTTCTCGGCCTCCAGGAGGATCAGCTGGGCGCAGACGAGATTGGCCGTGACCTGGTCGATCGCGCTGCCGATGAAGACGATCCGCTCCTTGAGAAGCTGCTGGAAGATCCGGCCGGAAGAGTCGAGATCCGCCCCCGCGGCAACAATTTGGGGGGCTTCAGTGGGGTGGGACATGGGCGCGAGGCTAGTGGCCGCAGCGGGTACCCGTAGGCACAGCGCCGTAAGCTCCCAGGTCACCGGTACAACTGGGACCGCTGCGGGCGTGGCGGAATTGGCAGACGCGCCGGGTTTAGGTCCCGGTCCCCGAAAGGGGGTGGAGGTTCGAGTCCTCTCGCCCGCACTCGGGTGCTCCCCGGGCCCCGGATTCCTTCTGCGAACCGCCAAGGCCGGCGGGTCGCGCGGCGGTATATGTGCGCAGGTGGCTGGGTTTCGCACGTGTGTATACGCGGCCTCAGAGACCTCGTATACACACAGAAGTGGCGCGCCCTTCGCCGCGTATCGAGGTTGAGGAAACCACGCGGACTTTGCCGCGTATACGGTCACGCGTGGTCAACGGGCTCCGGCGCGTATGCAATCGCGAGAGACTTTCCCCGTCCTCGCTCGGCGTCACCACCGGATCCTCACCGTCCCGATCGCCTCACGACCCCGACCGTTCATCGAGGCGCCCGGCAGGCGCGTCGCGTAGCTTGCCCGGCGTGCCGCACCTCGTCGCCGCCCCCGACAAGTTCCGCGGCACCGCGTCGGCAGCCGAGGCGGCAGCCGCCATGGCGGACGCCGCCCGCGCAGCCGGGTGGAGCGCCGACGAGGTCCCGATGTCGGACGGCGGAGAGGGCCTGCTCGATGCGCTCGGCGGCGAGCCGCACACCACCACTGTCGCCGGCCCCCTCGGCCGCCCCGTCAGAGCCGAATGGCGCATGCTCGACACCACGGACTCCGCCGGGCCTACCGCCGTCGTCGAGATGTCACAGGCCGCGGGCCGCTCCCGGCTCCCCCACCCCCACGGCGACGACCCCGTCCGCGCCGGAACGACCGGCGTGGGCCAGCTGCTCCTCGCCGCCCGGGACGCCGGAGCCCGGCGCATCGTCATCGGCTGCGGCGGCTCCGCCACGACCGACGGTGGCCTGGGCGCGGTCGAGGCGGTCGGCTCGCCCGACGCCCTCCGCAACATCGACCTGGTCGTCGCCTGCGACGTCACAACCTCCTTCACCGACGCCGCCGCGATCTTCGGCCCCCAGAAGGGAGCCACGCCCGAACAGGTCCAGTTCCTCACGCAGCGCCTTCGAGAGCTCGCCGCGCGCTACCGCACAGAAATGGGCGTCGACGTCACCACAGTCCCGGGTGCCGGCGCCGCGGGCGGTCTCGGCGGTGGGCTGCTCGTGCTCGGTGCCCACCTCCTCCCGGGCTTCGACCTCGTGGCGGACCTGGTCGGCCTCCCCGCCCGCCTCGGGAGCGCCGATCTCGTGGTCACGGGCGAGGGCCATCTCGATCCCCCGTCCTTCGAGGGCAAGGTCCCCGGCGGCGTCCTCGCTCTGGCCCGGGCGCGACCCGGCCCCGCCGGCCCCGTCCCCGTCCTCTGTGTCGCCGGCGGCGCCGACCGTTCCGTGCTCGCCCACCCACCCGACGGCATGGAGGTCCGCAGCCTGGTGGCGCTCTACGGGCGCGCCCGGGCGCGCCGTGAGACGGTCGAATTGATCGGGCGCACGACGGCCGAGTTCCTGGCCACGTTTTGCCCCTGAGCGGGGCCATCGGCAACACTGCTTCGCCGCACCACGACGGCAGGACAGGCACAAGGCGGCACAGGAGGCATCACCATGGGACTGCTCGACGGCAAGGTTGCAGTCGTCACCGGCGCTGGACGCGGCATCGGCCGCGAGGAGGCGCTGACCCTTGCAGACGAAGGCGCAAAGGTCGTTGTCAACGACGTCGGCGCAGGCCTGCACGGCGAAGGCGGCGCCGACGTCCACCCGGCTGAGGAGGTCGTCGACCTCATCAAGAAGAACGGTGGCGAGGCCGTCGTCAACGGTGACGACATCAGCTCGTGGCAGGGCGGCAAGAACGTCGTGGAGCAGGCCATCGACACCTTCGGCTCGTTGGACATCCTCGTGAACAACGCCGGCATTCTCCGGGACAAGATGTCGTTCAACATGGACGAGTCCGACTGGGACGACGTCATCCGCGTGCATCTCAAGGGCCACTTCGCCGCGACGCATCACGCGGCGGTCTACTGGCGCAACCGGTCCAAGGCCGGTGAGGAAGTGACGGGGCGCATCATCAACACGTCCTCGGAAGCCGGTCTCTTCGGCAACGCCGGACAGGCCAACTACGCCGCCGCGAAGGCCGGCATCGCAGCGCTCACCTGGGTCGAGGCCCGCGAGCTCAGCCGCTACGGCGTGACATCGAACGCGATCGCACCGCGCGCCCGCACCCGCATGACCGAGACGCTGTTCGGCGGCGACGGGATGGCGGCGAAGGAAGGCGTGTTCGACCAGTGGGACCCGAGGAACATCGCCAACGTCGTCGCCTTCCTCGCTGCGCCCCAGTCGGCCGACGTCAACGGCCAGATCCTCGTGGTCTTCGGCGCCGACGTCTACGTGATGAGCGCCTTCCAGGCGATCGGCCAGGTAACCCGCGACAAGGCGTGGACCCCTTCGGAGCTCGTTGCGGCCAAGGGTGACATGTTCAAGGGCATCAGCTCGGGGGTGCCGGACTTCAGCTTCATTTAGTCCTGGCCGCCGGTCTGTGCTGCCTGAACTCAGGAGCGGTGCTGCCGCAGATAGGCGCGTCCTGCCGACGACACGTCAACCAGCTCGCCCGACCCGCCAGCTCGGAGCCGTGCGATGAAGCCTCGGTCGTTGGCCTCCTCCCAAACCGGCAGTCGCGGGCACGACGTGCGCCACGCTTCCATCACCTCGGGGTAGGGGCGCGCCGCGGGGGCGAGCCACTCGAGCAAATCGAGGACCAGCGCGTCCACGGGATCAGCCAAGAATGGAACCTCCCGCAGAATTGTAGACCGGGCCCTCACGGTTCGTCGCGCCACCTCCGGTAGAGGTCGGTGAGATCGTCGACGGCGTCGCTCGGGAGCGCGTCGGCGTCGATCGAACCAGTCAGCCTGATCGTGATCCGGATCTGTTCCAGGTATCCGGAGCAGTTGGGACACGCGGCGAGATGTCGTTGGAGCCGTCGACGTTGCCTACGCGTCAGGGTTCCTTCGAGGTATTCGGTCAGGAGTTCGATCGCCTGCTGACAGACCAGGTCACGGCGCCGGAGCGACAACATGCTCATGACCTTTCCACCTCCGCCGCCAACTGGCCGCGTAAAGCAGCCCGGCCCCGGTGCAGAAGGATCCTCTGGTTGCCCGGCCCTATGCCCAGCACGTCGCAGGCCTCCTCGCTGCTGAGGCCCTCCACGTCACGAAGGAGCACCACCTCTCGCTGCCGGGCCGGAAGCCGTTCGAGTGCGCTCCGGATTGCCGGTACGTAGGCCGACGCGTCGACACGCTCCTCGACCTCCTCCTCCCAATGCTGGACCGGGTGGGCCCATTGGCCCGACTCGTCGAACCACGACGGGTCCACCGACGGTGCGCGATCCAATCGTCGCTTCTCCTCGATGACTCGGGCCGACCGGACGCGGTTGACGAGGATCCGGAACAACCACGTCTTGAGTGACGAACGACCCTCGAAGCGATCGATGCCGCGCACCACACCCATCCACGTGTCTTGCACCGCCTCTTCCGCCACCGCGTGGCTCCCGACCATCGATGCGGCCAAACGGCACATAGGCATGTGATACCGCTCGACGAGCATCACAAAGGCCTGCTCGTCGCCACTGCGCAGGTGCTCGAGAAGCTCGACATCGGTCTCCACACGGAGCAGCGTAGAACTGCGTGAGGCGACCGATGTGTCGGCTCGCGGTGCATTTGCGGTTCGAGAAACCACGACTCCTTGTCCCCCCGGTCACGCGACCCGTTACGTCCAGCCTTCGAGACCTCCCGCCGTGTTGCGCCCGCCAGGTCGATTCGTAGAGGCGCGTAACGCGAAGACGACATCCAGGGACGGTATCGGTGAAGACCACAACTGAAGGAGGCTGCATGAAGCGGTTTGTTCGATATTCGATTTTCGCTGGGGCCCTCGGACTGGCAACCGCTGCTGCGCCTGCAGTGGCCGGTGCTGACCCACCCTCCGGTCCCCCGGCTTTTCACTCGGGCGCTGATCATGCAGTGTTCGTCCAGACGGACAACCCAGCCGGCAACCAGGTCGTCGCCTATCACCGCAACGGCGACGGCACCCTCGTGGCGGCGGGCACCTACGCAACAGGCGGCCTCGGCGGTGTGCTCAACGGCTCCCAGGTGGACCACCTCGCCTCGCAGGGCTCACTCGTTTCCGACGCGGCGCAGGGACTGCTCTACGCCGTCAACGCCGGGAGCAACTCCATTTCGGTCTTTTCGGTGCATGGCGACGAGCTCGCGCTCCTCCAGGTCGTGCCCTCGGGCGGGGACTTCCCGGTGAGCGTGGCTGTTTACGGCCATTCCGTCTACGTCCTGAACGCGCTGAGCGCCAGCGTCCAGGGCTATGTCTCCTTTTTCGGACGCTTGTTCCCGTTGCCGGGTTCGAATCGGTCCCTCGGAATCACTGTGCCCAGCGACACGACGCAGTTCGTCAGCACGCCGGGACAAGTCGCGTTCTCGCCGAACGGGTCCCGGCTCTTGGTCACGACCAAGGCCAGCGGTAACGACATCGACACCTTCGGGGTCGGATGGTTCGGGTACCTCTCGCCGTCGCCGGTCGTGAATTCGGAGCCGGGCTCTGTCCCGTTTGCCATGACGTTCGACGCTGCGGGCCGCGTGCTCGTCGCCGATGCCGGCACGAACGCACTGTCGACCTTCACCCTTTCTTCGAACGGCACAGTGTCACCGGTGGACACACTTGCCACCGGTCAAGCCGCGACCTGCTGGGTGACTTCGGCTCAGGGATTCTTCTATGCCTCCAACGCCGGGACTGCAAATCTGAGTACGTTCCAAGACCAACCTTCGGGCCAGCTCACGCTGCTCGGAGCCACCGGGACGGACCCGGGCACTGTCGACGCCGCACCGTCGGCGGACGGCCACTTCCTCTACGTGCAGACCGGTGGTACCGGCACCGTGGACGAGTTCCGGGTTGCCGCCAACGGCTCCCTCACGGCGATCGGCTCCACGCTCGTACCGGGTGCAGCGGGTGGCGAGGGGGTCGTCGCCTTCTGAGTATCCCGGCGATCGCGAGCTCACCGTCGCCCACAGCCGTGGGCGACGGTGAGCGGCCACAAGCCCCCAAGGCCGAGGACATGGGCTCCAGCGCGCTGCGCATACCGGCGCACCTCGACGATCAGCCCGCTCCCCCTCCCGCAGCCGCCGCAGACGCCGCCAACCGGTTCCCCTCGATATCGAGGTCCGGCAGCGCGTGCTTGAGACGCCCCGGCAGCCACCAGGCCGCGCGGCCGAACAGCGTCATGGCCGCGGGCACCATGGTCATCCGCACGATGAAGGCGTCGATCAGCACGCCGATCGCCAGGCAGAAGCCGAGCGACTTCGTGATGGGGTCCGGAGTGAAGATGAAGCTGGCGAACACCGAGATCATGATGATCGCCGCCGATGTCACCACCTTGGCGCTGCGGGTGTAACCGTCCACGACCGCCGCCCGCGCGTCGTCGCCATGGCCGAATTCCTCCTGCATGCGCGCCACCAGGAACACCTCGTAGTCCATGGCCAGGCCGAACAGGCCCCCGATCAAGAGAATGGGCAGGAAGCTGAGGATCGGCCCGGCCGCAGCCACCCCGAAGAGCCCGCTGAGGTGCCCGTCCTGGAACACGAACGTGACCGCGCCGAGCGCGGCGAGAACGCTGAGCACGTAGCCCAACACGGCCTTGACCGGGACGACGAAGGACCGGAACAACACGAAGAGCAACAGCACGCAGAGGATCACGATCACCGCGAGGTAGAGCGGCAGGACGGACGAGAGCTTCGACGAGATGTCGATGTTGAGCGCGGTCTGGCCGGTGACGTAGGTGTGGAGCCCGTACTGCTTCTGTCCTTCGGCCGCGACCTGGTTGATGGAGTTGATCAACTGCCCGGTCGCCGGGTTGTTGGGACCCGTCTTCGGCACCACGTTGACCACGACGAGGTTGTGGCTCGGGTTGGCGATGGGCTGCCCGATCGACGCCACATTGGGCAGCGGGTGCGCCTTCACGCTCTGGTAGTAGTCGTCCAAGGCCTTCGTCTGGGTCGGGGTGAACCCGCCCGGCGCGTACACGACGACCACCAGCGGACCGTTCGCGCCCGGCCCGAACCCCTCCGAGATCAGGTCGTAGGCGCGCCGCGTCGTCTGGTTCGTCGGCTGCGATCCCGCATCGGGCAACCCGAGGCGGATGTTGAGGGCGGGCCACGCCACCACCAACAGGAGGATGACCCCGGCGAGCAGGACGAGCACCGGCCGGCGGCTCAACACGCCGACGTAGCGCCGGGAGAGCGGTCGGTACTCCGGTGCCTCGGCCGCCTCGATCCGGCGCCGGGCCCGGTGCGCGGTGACGAGACGCGATCCGGTCAGGCTCAGCAACGCCGGCACCAGCGTCAGCGCGGCGGCGACGGCAATGACCACGCCCCCGCCCGCCGCGATCCCCATCACCGTCAGGAACGGGATCTGCACGATCGCCAGTGCCACCATCGCCACGAACACGGTGGTGCCGGCCACGCAGACCGCCGTGCCCGAGGTGGCGCCGGCCAGGGCGGCGGCGTCCGGCGGGGCCATGCCGGCCGCAAGCTGCTGGCGGAATCGGTTCATCACGAGCAGCGAGTAGTCGATGCCCACGGCCAACCCGACCATGACCGCCAGCACGGAGGTGGTGCTCGTCTCGCTGACCACCGAGGTCAGCGCGAGGAGGGCCAGGTCGGTGACGGCCACCCCGGCGATGGCGGCCAGGAGGGGCACCAGCGCGGCCAGGTACGAGGCAAACCCCACGAGCAGCACGACGAACGCGATCGCGATGCCCACCGCCTCGGTGTCGGCGACGGTGGAGGCTTGGACGACCGAGCCCCCGTAATTCACGGTGATCCCGGCGGCCTCCGCCGGTCCGCCGGAATTGAGCAAGGCGTCCTTTGCCGCCTTGGTGACGTCGGCGACGGCAACGGGGTAGGCGACGACGGCGTACGCGATCTGACCAGAGCGCGACACCGTGCCGGTCGTGTAGGGATCCGACACGAACTCGACCTGTGGGTCCTTGCGGATGCCCGCCAGGGTCGCCTCGACGGCCTGCCGCGCGCCGGGCGTCGTGAGTGTCGCCGGCGCCGGCACGGAGAAGACAACTTGCGCCTGCGCCCCACCCGCCCCCGGGAACTGCTGGTTGAGGAGGTCGAGCGCCTGCTGGGCCTCGGTGCCCGGGATCGTCACGTTCGCGCTGAGGGGCTGCTTGAAGGCGAGCGCGAGCGACGCCAGGGCGACGATCGCCACCACCCAAGCACCGATCACCCGCCAGCGGTGCCGGAAGCACCATCCACCGAGCCTGAACAAAGCAGAACCCATCGGCCGCTACCCGCCCTCCTCCTCGTCCGCTGTTGCCGGCAGCCAGCAGTCTTTCCGACGAGTGGGCGCCGTGCCACAACTTCTGCCCCACAAGGGCCGCGCGTGGCGCGCGTGGCCAACTCCCCTGCAACGGCAAGCGCAATGGGGCAGCATGTCCGCATGGCACACGACCGAAAGTTTCGCTTCGCCGCGCAGCTGAGCAAGGCACCCGACGGCACGGCCAGGTCCTGGGCAGAACAGGCCCGCAAGGCCGAGGACGTGGGCTACAGCGCGTTGCTGATGCCGGACCACTTCGACGATCAGCTCGCACCGGTTCCCGCCCTGGCCGCGGTGGCGGCAGCCACGACGACGCTGCGTATCGGCGCCCTGGTCTTCTGCAATGACTACCGGCACCCCTTCGTCCTGGCCAAGGAGGCCGCGACCCTGGACCTCCTCAGTAACGGGCGCCTCGAGCTCAGCCTCGGTGCGGGTTGGAAGCGCACGGACTACGACTTCGCCGGCATGCCCTACGACCGACCCGCTGTCCGCGTCGATCGGTTCGAGGAGGCGGTCAAGGTGGTCCAGGGGTTGTTGCGCACGGACGGCCCGTTCAACTTCCACGGGGAGCACTACGAGGTGATCGGGCACACCCTGACGCCGCGGCCGGTGCAGCAGCCGGGACCTCCGCTCATCATCGGTGGTGGCGGCCGGCGTGTGTTGTCGTTCGCCGCGCAAGAAGCCGACATCGTCAGCATCAACGTGAACCTGCGCGCGGGCACCGGCGGTGTCGAGACGGCCGAGGACGCGACGCCCGACCGTACCCGTACCAAGGTGGCGTGGGTGAAGGAAGCAGCCGGCGCACGCTTCGACGACCTCGAGCTCAACTCACTGATCGGCTTCGTCATGATCACGGACGACGCCGCGGGCCTGGCGGGACAGATGGCCCCGGCCTTCGGCCTCGACCCGGCGGACGCGCTCCACGTCCCGTTGGCTCTGATCGGTACCCTCGACGAGATGGCAGAGGAGCTCGAGTGGCGCCGCGCCGAGTACGGGATCTCGTACTGGTCGATCGAATCGGACGCATGGGAGACGCTGGCGCCCGTCGTGAGCAAGCTGGCCGGCACGTGACGATCGTCACCACCGCGGGGTGGGAGGCCATCGGGCAACACCGTGAGCTGGTGGGTCAGCGGATCTTCACCGTCGACGTGCCCCCCATCGGTCCGGAGGAACACGAGCCGCTCCTGGTGTTGCACGGCTTCCCCACTTCGTCCTTCGACTACGCGGCCGTCCTCGACGGCCTGCGCGCCGGACGCAGGGTGCTGCTCGTCGACATGCTCGGCTACGGCCTGTCGGACAAGCCCGACCGCGGCTACACCATGGCCCTGCAGGCCGACATCGCCATGGCGTTCGTCGCCGAGCTCGGACTCGACCGTCTCGCCCTGTTGACCCACGACATGGGCGACACCGTCGGTGGCGAGCTGCTGGCGCGGCGGGCCGAGGGCGCGTGGCCGGCGGAGATCACGCGTCGGGTCGTGACGAACGGGAGCATCTACATCGAGCAGGCCCAGCTGACCGACGGCCAGTTGCTCCTGCTCTCGCTCCCCGACGAGCTCCTCCCCGAGGGAGTGCCGATCGACGTCGCATCGTTGACCCAGAGCTTGCGCGACACGTTCAGCGCGCAGACGGCGCTGGTCCCACCGGGTTGGCCGGAGGATCCCGTGCCGGAGGCGGCGGCGCAGATCGTCCACGACGAGGGACACCGGATTCTTCCCCGCCTGATCCGCTACATCGAAGAGCGGCGGGCCAACGAGCGACGCTTCACCGGGGCCATCGAGACCGACCCGGCGCCGCTGCACGTCGTGTGGGGCCTCGACGACCCGATCGCCGTGCCCTCGATGGTCGACACGCTGTTGGCGGCGCGCCCCGACGCCACGTGTGTGCGGCTCGAGAACGTCGGGCACTACCCGATGGTCGAGGCGCCGGCCCGCTTCCTCGAGGCGGTGCTTCCCGGGCTGACCTGAGGCTTCAGCGCCACCCGGCGAGCGCGGCCCGGGCGCGTGCGACGACGGCTGCGATCTCTGCGGGATCGGCGTCCGGGCCGAGCGTGCACTCTTCGGTGAAGGACACGTGCGGCTCCGCGCCGTCGGCGAAGACGCGCACGTGCACGATGGCGGCGAGCGGGCCGCGTGCCCGGTGCCGCTCGACCATGGTGTGCCGCGTCCGCTCTCGCGTCTCGGGTGGGAGATCGGCCCACGAGTCCCTCGTCCAGCTGACCCATCCGCTCTGACCCTCGGCGTCGCTCATGCGACCATTGTGCGCGCCGAGAGGCGTTCTACGCCGGGGCGATCACCTTGAGGTGCGGGGACTCCTCGGGCAGGTTGGCGTAGAGGTCGGCGACCAGGTCGTCGCGCCGCGAATGCGTGGCGGGGTCCTCCCAGCGGTTCTCGAACTGGTGCGGGTCCTCGTCCACGTTGTAGAGCTCGCCCGTGGCGATGCCGACGCCGCCCGGGCCGGTGGACGACTGTTCGTAGATCACCGAGCACGGCCGAAGCACGCCCTCACCCCACGTCTCCTCCAGGCCGTTGGGCTGGCCGGCGGTCGACGGCTCGTAGACCGTGCAGAGCCAGCCGTCGCGGTAGACGGAGCGCAGGTGCATGCCGTAGCCGGGGAACTGGCTGTCCCACTCGCAGAGCATCCGTTCGCGTCCGGGGGTGCCGTCGGTGCTGGGGAGGGCGTGGCCCTGCATCCAGTCCGCGGGCTCGACGCCGGCGATAGAGCAGAACGTCGGCGCGAGGTCGACCTGGCCGACGGGATCGCGGACGACCGCCGCGGGGATTCCGGCGGAAGGGGCCGGCCGCCATACAAAGGGCAGCCGCATCAACGCGTCGGTGTGGTACGGGCCCTTGTAGAGCAGGCCGAAGTCGCCCTGGAGCTCGCCATGGTCGGTCGTGAAGATGACATCGGTGTCGTCGAGCCAGCCGCGGGCGGCGACGGTGGCGAGGACGCGGCCGCAGGCCTCGTCGATGAGCTCGTTCATCACGTGGACCTTGGCGTTGACCTCGCGGATCTGGTCGGTGGTGAGGCGGGACGGGACGAAGGCGGCGGGGCCGCCCTCCATGTTGGCGAAGGTGCCCTCCCAGTAGCCGAGCCAGTGCGGGGGCTTGGTCGCGAGGATCTTGCGGATGGCGTCGTCGCTGCCGGGGTGGCCGGGCGGCAGGTCGAGGTCCTGCCAGGGGACGCGGCCCAGCTCCGATTCGGGCGGGTCCCACGGGTGGTGGGGGTCGGGGAACGACATCCAGCAGAACCACGGTTCGTCGGCGCCGAGTGAGGTCAGCCAGTCGACGGTGATGTCGGCGACCCAGTCCGTGTGGTACCACTCGCGGGGATCGGGTTGTTCTTCGTTTCGGGCGCTCCGGTATCGCCGCCGGGAGCGCCCTGCAGGAGGCCGGCGAAGCTGTGCATGTGCTCGGGGTGGTTGGCGCGGAGCCAGCGGCCGTAGTGCGCGATCGGGTGGTCGCCCCACGCGGCCGCGTGCATCGCCTGCTCGGAGCGCTCGAAGCCGCGCCAGGGGCTCGTGTCGCCGCGGGCGACGCGTGCGTTCTCCTCGAAGCGGAGGTCGGGGTCGAAGCCCGGCTCGAAGTGGGCCTTGCCGAGAAGGGCGGTGCGGTATCCAGCTTTGTCGTGCAGGTATTGGGCGACCGAGGGCGCCGACTCGGGGAGGGGGATGCCGTTGGCGACGACGCCGTGGGTCCTGACGTACTGGCCCGTGAGCATGGTCGAGCGTGCGGGCATGCAGACGGTGTTCTGGTTGTAGGCCCTGGCGTAGTTGATGCCTTCGGCGGCGAGTCGGTCGACGACCGGGGTGCGGGCGATCGTGCCGCCGTTGCAGCCCAGGCTGTCGTAACGCTGTTGGTCGGTCGTGACGAAGAGGATGTTGCGCCGCTTGCTCGTGCCCGCCTTGCCCGCACTGCCCGCCTTGGCCGCCTGGGCCGCCTGGGCCGAGGGGGTGTCAGGCATCCGGCGCCTCGTCCCGCGGCGCCATTGCGTTCAGCACGGGTTCGCAGGCCAGGAGGACGGAGCGATCGAGCCCACGCTCGCGGTGCGTGTGGGCCTCCTCGTACTTGGGCGACGTGACCATGTCGATGAAGGCGGCCCGGCTCGGATACGACACCAGCGCCACCAGGTCCCAGTCGTCGGCTTCGGAGTCGCCGATGAGGACGTTCTCGGGCCGGCCCGTCCAGATCACCTTCCCGCCGCGGGACTCGACCATCTTTACGACCTGGTCGCTGTAGTCCCGGTACGCGCTGGCGCCGGTGGTCGTCTTCGTAGCGGCTGTGCCGGTGCCGGCGCCGGCGTCGGCATCGGGCTTGGCGAAGTGGAGCAGGTTGATCATCACCACCTCGCCTTCACTCCTGCCGTGGGCGAACTCGGTGAACTGCTCTCTCGTCGGTGTGATGGCCATGGCGGTCCTCTCTGTTGTGGTCGGGCGCCGGGCCGGGGGTCCCGGGGCCTTGGCTCCGCCCGGCTCCGTCAGCCGCGCACCGCCCCCGCGATGAGAACTTCCATGACCCGCGCCGCCGAGGTGACCGACAGGCCCTTGCCCTGCCGGAGCAGCTCCCAGTTCTCCCAACTGGCGGCGACGTCGATGGCATCGAGCGCAGTGGCACGCCGGTGGCGTGGTTTCTCGTTGAGCTCCCGCTCGAACACTTCGGCCACCTGGGTCCGCAGCACGAGGTGGTGCAGCTCGAGCCCCTCGGCGATCCTGGCCGACGTGGCGGCCATGCGGTCGGCGAACCGGCGTACCGGCGCGATGGTCTCGAACACGTCGACGCGGTTCTTGACGAGCATGCGCATGCGGGTCGCCAGCGGCCCGGACTTGGGCAGGGCGACGTAGAGGTGGGCGGTCCGCTCCATCTGGCGGAGGATCCCCGCGGCGTGGAGCGACTCGATGTCCTCGGTCAACCGGAAGACCGTGCGCACCGAGATGCCCGAGCGCTCCGCGATCTGCTGGGCCGTCGGTGCCTCGTTGCCGGACTCGACCAGATCGAGGAAGGCGTCCACGGCCCGCTCGTAGGAGTTGAGCCGCCGGCGGGTGCGGCCGTCCTCGGTGCCGGGGGGTCCGGGATGTTCGGCAGATCCGGGTGGATAGGCGGTGCCGGGCGCGGTGCCGGGCTCGACCTCGGCGTCGGCCATGGGCGCCGGCGCGCGAGAGATCAGCGGTGGCATGGACCCATGGTCGCAATTGTCATGGTGCCTGTCAATAGGTTGTGCAGTCGTTGCGCGTGTGATGGGACGACGTTGGGCATTACCCGTCCGCCCCGCCCGCCCCGGCCTCCCCGGACTCTCCGGCCTCCCCGGTCAGCATCCGCCGCAGATCGAGCTCGAGGTCGTCCATCAGCTCGACCAGGAGAGCCAGCCGCTCGCCGGCGCCGTCGGCGGCGAGGAGGCGCTGGGCGTCGTAGGCGTTGACCGGGGCGACCCCGCACAGCTGCCAGGCGGCGAGCTCGGCGTCGCCTCCCCCGTCGAGGAGCATTCCGGGCTCGAGCGCCGGGCCGCCGCCGTGCTCCGAGAGCAGTGCCCGGGCCCGGCGGACCCGCTGCGCCGCGTCGTCGAGCAGCAGCCCCGGGTCCGCGTCGTGGACCGGCACCGGCACCGGTTCGGGCTCGCGCACGAGCGCCTGTGGGTAGGGATCGTCGGGCAGCCACTCCTCGATCAACACGACCGCCTCGCCGCGCACCTCTAACACCCACCGTCCGTCCGGGAGCTCGGCCGCCCGGGTGATGACGCCGCGGGTCCCGAGTGCCGCCCGCTGGTCGCCGCCGCCGACCTCGGACCCCCGCTCGATGAGCACGACGCCGAACCGGGGGTCGCCTTCGAGGCAGTCGTGCATCAGTTGGCGGTAGCGCGGTTCGAAGACGTGGAGCGGCATCGTCGCCTGGGGGAAGAGCACGGCGGAGAGGGGGAACATCGGCAGCCGCGTCCCGGACATGTCCCACCTTGGCACCTCGAGGCCGCCGACGCGCGGCCCCCTCGCGAGAAGGACCGGCCTATTCGGCCGGTCCTTCACTCGTAGTGATTTTGTCTGTATGCAGCTCGTCTGGCCCCAGCCTGCGGCGTTGTCTGGTGCGGGGGCCGCCTTGTCGGCCGGCCGGCACACGCACCGGCGCGAGCGCGGCCATAAATACGAACGCCGGGCTTCCTGCCAAACGAATTGCTTGCGGCGTCACCGAATGCAACTCGGTGACGCGTGCCTAACCCGGCGGATCGCCCTCCTCGGTCGAGCGTGTCGATGCCATCGGCAAGCTCCTTTCCACTCGGGGCAACGGCGGGTGCTCCAGTTGCCGCTCGCTTCTAGTGCCAAGTATCTGCCTGCCGCGCCTGCGTGTGAACCCCACGCGAACAGGCCATTCGCGAACTCCCTGGTCGAACGGCGCGCCGTCACGCGAACTTCATCTGTTGTGGTGTCGCCGTGGTTCTACGTCTGTTGCCACCACACCATTTGCACCATGAGTGGTCACTCCCGCGGTCACCTACGATCGAACCCATGCCCCTCCCCACCCCGAAAGAGAACACCACCGCCGTCGTGACCGGCGCCTCCTCAGGCATCGGCACCGAGATCGCACGCGAGCTCGCCCGGCGCGGCCACGGCGTCACGCTCGTCGCGCGCCGCGAGGACCGCCTCAAGACGCTGGCCGACGAGCTCGTCGTCGCCCACAAGGTGCGCGCCGAGGTCATCGCCGCCGACCTCACCGACGCCGACTCGCGCGCCGAGATACCGGCCCAGATCGAAGCGCGCGGCCTGACCGTCGACGTTCTCGTGAACAACGCCGGGTTGACCACGATGGGCCCGGTGCACCGGGCCGACCGCGCCGCCGAGCTGGCGATGGTGCGCACCGACGTCGAGGCTGTCGTCGACCTGTGCACGCTCTTCGTGGCCGGCATGGTCACGCGCCACCGCGGCGCCATCCTCAACACCGCGTCGACCGCGGCGTTCCAGCCGCTGCCGGGACAGGCCGGCTACGGCGCGTCCAAGGCGTTCGTCCTCTCCTACGGCCGGGCACTGGGCGCCGAGCTGCGCGGGACCGGCGTCACGGTCACGACGCTCTGCCCCGGGCCGGTCGAAACCGGCTTCGCCGAGTCGGCCGGCATCTCCGATGCCGAGGCGAGCGAGTCGCTCCCCAAGTTCATGTGGGTGCCGGCCGCCGACGTCGCCAAGGCAGCCGTCGAGGGACTCGCGACCGGGCGTCCGGTCGTGATCCCGGGCGTCGCCAACCGCGCGACGGCGGCGCTCGCGCACCTCACGCCCAAGGCGCTGATCCTGCCGATGTTGGCCCAGCGGCATCCGGCCCTGAAGCACGACAACTAACCTCGACCGGCGGGGCCGGCGCGACCAACGAGAAACGACCAACGACCGGTCCGGCATGGGGGTCCCAATGGCACAACTGGTCACCGAGCTCGAGTCCGAGCTCCCCTATCTCGATACGGTCGGGCTCGAGCGCCACGACGCCATCGACGCCGTCAAGGCGGCCCGCGCCCAGCACTGGCTCGCCCGTACGGACATGGGGTTCTCGGTCACCCGGCTCCAGGACGTCACCGCGATCCTGCGCGACAAGCGCTTCCACTCGGCCCTCTCGTTCGTACAGCGCCAGCCCGACCTGGCCGACTCCGAATGGGCGCAGAACCGCCGCCAGTCCATCCTGACCATGGAGGGCGACAACCATGCCCGCCTCCGGCGGCTCGTGGCCCCTGCCTTCACGCCCGCCTCCGCCAACCGGTTGCGCCCGACCATGCGGACCGTCGTGGGCGAGTTGTTCGACCGCGTGGCCGGCAAGGGCGAGTGCGAGCTGGTCGCCGACGTCTGCGAGCCCTATCCGATCCCGATCATCTGCGAGCTGCTGGGTGCGCCGCCCGAAGACTGGAAGCTCTTCTCGGGCTGGGCCACGGACATCTTCCGCATCTTCAACAACAACCTCGCCGAGGACCTGCCGCTGATCGAGCGTGCGAGCGCCGAGCTCAACGAGTACGTCACCGAGATGATCGCCGAGCGCCGCACCGACCCCCGGGACGACCTGCTGAGCAACCTCATCGCCATCGAGGAGGAGGGCGACCGGCTCTCGACCGAGGAGATGACCATGCTGGCCACGGCCGTCCTCATGGCCGGCACCGACACGACGCGCAACCAGCTGGCGTGCTCGGTGGCGCTCTTCTGCGAACACCCCGACCAGTGGGCGCTGCTGGCCGAGCAGCCCGAGCTCGCACCCCGTGCGGTGGAGGAGTCGATGCGCTACCTCGGGGCGGTGCGCGGCACGGCGCGCGTGGCGTCCGAGGACATCGTCTACCGCGACGTGCTGTTCCCGGCCGGCACGTTCGTGTCGACCTCGCTCGCCGGGGCCAACCGCGACCCCGAGGCCTTCGACGACCCCGACGTCTTCGACATCACCCGCGAGCGTGGCACCGCGCACATGACGTTCGGTGCCGGGATCCACTTCTGCATGGGCGCGGCCCTGGCCCGCGCCGAGCTCCAGGAGGCGCTGCCGCTCCTGGCGCGGCGCATGCCCGGGCTGACGCGCAGCGGCGACATCGAGTGGAAGCCCTCGAACTTCGGGATCTGGGGGCCGGCCCGGCTGCCACTGCGCTTCGAGCCCAGCGTCGAGACCGTCAGCGTGTAGAGCGGGTCCTGAATTCGGCTAGACCCGGCGTCCCATGAACGCGGCCACCTTGTCGGCCGCGGTCGCGCCGGCCGGCGCCTCCTGCCGGGGTCCGAACGGCGCCTGCCCGTCCTCGCCGCGAAAGGCGTCGGGCAACATCGGGCTCACGATCTCGAGCAACGCAGCCGCGGTCGCAGGGTCGAGATCCGTCGACTGCCCCGTCGCCTTGGCCAGGTCCCAGCCGTGGGTGAACGTGTCGCCGCAGGCGACGTAGACGAAAGCCGCACCGGGTAGGTCGCCGAAGGGCAGGTGCATGATCCGCTCCATCGCACCGTCGGCGGCGAACGCCTGCACCGCCCTCTCCGACCCGACGTCGAACACATCGACGACGTTGTCCGCGGTGAATGTAGGGAACACGTCTTCGCCGGGCGGCGTGCCGGTCTCGGCGATGGCGGCGAACCAGGTCGTCCCGTTGACTATGTGGTCCACCAGTTCCTGGACGCTCCACGACGCGCACGGCGTCTCGGCGCCCCCGAGCTGTTCCGGCGTCACGTTCGCCAGCACGCTCCGGGTCGAGGCGAAGCACCTGGCCAGCAGTTCGGCCGACATGCTCAGGAGGAAATGGCGGCCGTCGCCTCGCCGACCACCTTGTCCTCGCCGTCCGCGTTGGACAGCGTGACCGCGAGGTCGACGAGCTTCCTGCCGTCCTCCTCACGCTTGGCGGTGACGACGATCTTCGACGACAACACCTCGTCGGGCCAGGTCTGGCGGGCGAAGCGCACCTGGTAGCGCTCGATATTGCCGACGCCGACGTAGTCGGTCAGCGCGGAGCCCAGCAACCCCATGGAGAACATGCCGTGGCCGAAGACGCTCGGCTGGCCGGCCGCCTGCGCCGCCACCTCGTCGTGGTGCATGGGGTTGAAGTCCCCGGAGGCGCCCGCGTACTTCACCAGGTCCGTACGGGTCAGCTTGTGCGTGATCACGGGGGCCTCGTCACCGACGTTGACGGCGTCGTAGGACAGCTTCTTCTCACCCATCGAATCCTTCTCCTCCCATCACGACCAGATGTGCAGCCAGTGGTCGATCGACCACGTGTTCCATGCATGCGTCCCGAGCACGACGACCGACGCCAGGATCATCATGAAGTTCTGGCCCTGCTCGGCCCAGTCCGAGATCATCAAGATGAAGTACGTGACGTTCAACAGGATCCCCGCGATCGCCGCGACCGGCGTCAGGAACCCGAAGATCAGCCCCAGGCCGATCGCCAGCTCGCCGAACACGACGATGTAGGCCATCGCCTTCGGCCGCGGCACCACGATCGCGTCGAAGCCCTTCTTCACGAACGGCCACTTGTGCTTCTCGGCCACCGACTGGCCCCACGAGATGCCCGCGCCCCGCTGGAACCAGGCGGCCTTGTCCTTGTGCCGGAAGCTCTCGAACCACCACAAGCCCAGACCGATGCGCAGCACGGCGAGCCATTCGGCCGCCGTCAGCCACGTCGTCGTGTTCACCCCGAGACCTAGATGCACCAAACCCTCCCCGCAGACTCTCCGTCGACCTATCAGACCCTGACAGACTGGCGACCTACGCGCGATGGATGACGTTGAAACGGGTCGTCACGACCGGCTCACCCGTCTTCTCGTCGCTCCACTTGGTCTCCTGCACGATGAACGTCATCGTGCGGCCCTTCGACTCCTTCTGGTAGGCGTCGGCGATCGTGCCCTCGCCCACCAGCACGTCGCCGACCTGCACCGGTCGGTGGTAGATGAACTCCTGCTCGCCGTGCAGGATGAGGCCGCCCTTGGCCATCAACGGCCCGATGGCCTCGCCGAGCGGGTTCGCCACCGGGGCGTCGGACGGCTGGATCTCGTCGAACTTGCCGGCGAACTCCATGGCGAACGGGAACGTCGGCGGCGCCGGAATGGAACTGAACCCCGCCTGCTTGGCCGCCTCGGGGCTGTGGTAGATCGGGCTCGCGCTGAGCACGGCGTCGGCGAAGTGCTGCACCGGCGCCCGCTCGATGACGACCTTGGCCTTCTCGGTCGGCTTGCCGATGATCCCCTTGAGCACGTCTTCGATGGATGTGGCGCTCTCTGCCACCGTCTGCCTCCTGTCCCACCGCCTTGTCCCGAACCACGTCGTCCCGGCGGGCACCGGCCTTCCGGGGCCGATGCAGCGCCAAACCGTAGCGGGTCGCCTCCCCGCCGCCCAATCCGTAGCGCAGCGACGCGCAACGTGCCCGACCAGGGCGATTCGGCGGTTCGCTGGCTACCATCCCCCATCGTGCCCGACTTCTTCGACGTGGTTCACACACAGCGTGCGGCCCGCACGTTCCTGCCCGACGACATCGACGACGAGACGGTGGCGCGGGTCCTGACGGCGGCGACGCATGCGCCGAGCGCCGAGAACAGCCAGCCCTTCGTCTTCGTCGTCGTACGCGACCCCGAGGTGCGGGCCACCATCGGCGAGATGACCGCCCGCCTCTGGAGTGGCGGCGCTCGGGCGTACGAGGAACGACGCCTCTCGCCCGCCTTCCTGGCCGACGTCGACCGCGGGGCCATGGGCGGCGTCGCGGCGGCCCCCGTGCTCATCGTCGTCTGCGGCGACACCCGACTCACCCTCGAGGCCGCCCTGCCGTCGTCGATCTTCCCCGCCGTGCAGAACCTCCTGCTGGCGGCGCACGCGCTCGGTCTCGGCTCGACGCTGACCACCCTGCCCGTCGTCGCCGGCGAGCTCTCGACTCTGCTCGAGCTGCCGCCCGAGGTCGTGCCGCTCGCGGTGGTGCCTCTCGGCCGTCTCCCCAAGCCGCTCGGCCCGCCCCGGCGCGGGCCGATCTCGGAGAAGGCGCATCTCAACCGCTACGGCAACCCATTCCTTTAGTCCGTCTGCGGAATAGGCAAAAATCTGCTCTCCTCGTCCGAAGTGAACAGAACGGCCTGCTCGTTCGACAGAACTGCGCATGAGGGGGTGCTCGGTTCGTACGAAAGCGAGCAGCAATTGGCGTAGGCGCGTTGCGGTCGAGATTCCCCCGGGTCCCGGTCCGGCGCTCCGACGGGGCCGCCTCCAAAACGGGCCAGGCGCCACCTGAGCCGCCGTCAGGTCCAGGGATAGGGTGAGCCGATGCAGGAGCACCGCTACCACGTGGACATCGACGCCACGGTCGACGAGCTGTGGCAGCTGTTCTGGGCCCGCATCCCCCACACCGAGTCCGGGGACGTGACCATCGACATCCTCTTCCCCGGAAACGAGATCGGCGAGGGCCTGATCCGGCACTGCTGGTTCAGGGTGCCCCGCTACCTGCTGACGGGTGGGAAGGGGCAGTCGTGGGAGTGGCTGACCGAGGTCAAGCCGAAGGAGTCGTGGAAGTACGACGCGGTCGGGCGGCCGCTGCTCTCCGAGGCCGTCGGCCGCACACGGCTGGAGGATCTGGGCGACGGCCGCACCCGTGTCCATTTCTCCGAGACGTACCACGTGTTCAATCCGCTCCTGCGGGCGCTGCTCGAGAAGCGCGTGCACGCGTTCATCTCCAAGGACAACGACCGGCTGATCAAGCAGTCGCTCGAGACG
The DNA here is from genome assembly GCA_963777485.1 of uncultured Acidimicrobiaceae bacterium. Taxonomy (GTDB): domain Bacteria; phylum Actinomycetota; class Acidimicrobiia; order Acidimicrobiales; family RAAP-2; genus Bog-473. The sequence continues at coordinate 227,093 of CAVZQP010000003.1, forward strand.
GGGGTCGGGTACCTGCGCAAGGCAAAGGCGAAGGCCGCGGCGAAGGCCGGCGAGACTCCGGCCGGATCCGAACGGTCACAGTGACCGTTGTCGACGGGTGAGGGTGGGCTGTACGGCGTGACCGCAATGGACCTGGGCCGATTCGGGGTGTGGTGGAGTGGATCGTGGCAGGACGCCGACGATCGCGAGCTCAACGTCGCGGCCGAGCTCGAGTCCCTCGGCTACGGCACGCTCTGGTCGTCGGGCGGCTTCGAGCCGGGACTCGCCCCGCGCTTCGGCGAGCTGCTGGCCGCCACGGATCGTGCCGTCGTGGCCTCGGGGATCGCCAGCATCTGGACGACCACGCCGGCCGACGTCGCTCCGACGATCGCAGGCCTCGAAGCGCGCTTCGACGACCGCTTCCTCTTCGGCATCGGCGCCAGCCACTCGGCGATCGTGCAGGACTACACGCGGCCGTACTCACGGATGGTCGAGTATCTCGACGGGCTCGACGCATCCGACGCGCCGGTCCCGCCGGAGCGGCGGGTGCTGGCCGCGCTCGGGCCGCGGATGCTCGAGCTGGCAAAGGAGCGTGCGGCCGGCGCCCACCCCTACTTCGTCCCGGTCGAGCACACCGCGTACGCCCGCGAGGTGCTCGGCCCCGCACCGCTGCTGGCGACCGAGGTGGCCGTCGTGCTCGAGACCGACCGCGAAGCCGCGCTGCGGCGGGCCCGTGAGTACGCCAGCATCTACCTGCCGCTGCCCAACTACACGAACAACCTGCGCCGGTTCGGGTTCACCGACGACGACATCGAGGGAGGCGGGAGCGACCGGCTGATCGAGGCCGTCATCCCATGGGGGGACGCCGCCACGGTCGCGGAACGGGTCCGCGCACATCTCGACGCCGGCGCGGACCACGTGTGCGTGCAGGTCGTCGCCGACTACTCCACGTTCCCGCTCGCCGAGTACCGGGAGCTGGCGCCCGCGCTGTCCACGGCCTAAACCGCACAAAACGGGGTCGCTGCAACCGGTACCAAGCCGGTCGTGCCCGGCGCGGGCCGATCCGATGCAGCCGTTCGACGTTACTCAGTGATCTTGATCCTGGCCCCGGGCGGGTCCGTGGCACATGGATGAGCCGGTGTCCGAGAAGCTGGCCCAGGCCGGGGTGCCGTTGACGATCGGGGCCGTCGCGGACTGGTAGTCCCAGCTGTAGCCGTTCTGGTTGAGCGTCAGCTTCATGACGCCGAACGCCCCTGGATACCCCGAGGTGGTCTTGCCATTCTGGTAGGCCGTGCCCGACCCCTGGGCTGCTTCCAAGTTGGGGACCGAAACGCTCCCCGCCGAGTCCGTGGAGAGGGAGTCGAGGGCCTCGCCGCCCGTGCCGACGATGAACTGGCGGATCCCGTGCGGGTCGGCCTGTCCTGCGGCGTTCATGGGGGCAGATCGTGCATAGACGTGCTCGTGACCGTTCAGCACGACGTCAGCTCCCTGAGCCTGCAACAGCTTCCACCAGGTGTCGGCCGCGGTGCCCTCACCGCTGTCGGCGCCGGGGGTCGTGGCCGACGCGGGGGCGCTGGTCACACTGAAGGTTGGCTGGTGCCAGTAGGCCAGGGTGCACGACGCATGGTCGTTCGCGAGGTCCTGGGCCAGCCACTGGGTTTCCTGCTGGTACCAGGCGGGTGGATTGGTGCAACTCGTCGTGACAGCGTGGTCACCTATCGAGCATTCGGCGTTGAGCGAGATGATGTGCCAGCTGCCGAGATCGTAGGAGTACCAGCCTTCGCCGGACTGGCCGGCCTGGCCGCTCGGACGCGGGACCGGCTCCTCGCGAGGCGGAGTCGTCGTCGACAAGGGGTCCGGCTGGAGGACCGGCTTTCCGGTCTGAGGATCGAGCTGGTAGCCGTTGAAGTAGTCGAAGTAGCCGGTGCCGTCCTCGCCATCCTGTCCGTGCGTGCTGTAGAACTCGTGGTTGCCGGGCGAAGGCCGTTGCAGGAACTTGAACGCCCCATAGGTCTGGTCGTAGGAGCCCTCGAAGTCGGCGAGGGAGCCGATCTGGTACTGCTCGTCGCCGAGAATGGCGACCAGGTTCGGCGTCATCGACTCGACCTCGTTGGCGGTCGCAGCCTGGGCCTGGTTGCGCAGGTCCACATCCGAGATGTTGTTCTGGCTACAGGTGTCGTTCGGCTTCGCCGTCTCGCCCGGCTGGGACGTGCTGTTGACGTCCGGCTGACACGAGATGTCACCCACCGCCGCGAGGACCGGCGAGCTGGGCTGTGGCGCATAGGGCCAGGCATTGTCAGCCGTGTCGCTCTGATTGTGCGCGGCGGCCATGGATCCCACGGAAAGCAGCACTCCTGCTGCCAACCCGGCCGCGACAATTCGACTCTTCTTCTTGGTCAAGCGCAACGCCAACAGAATTGCCTCCTCGTTCCCGACCCCGGAACTGGGGATCGGAGGAAGCGTAAGAGTTCGCGGTAAATCGAAGGTGATTGTCTCTCGACGTGACGATGAACTTTTCCGGCTGTGGCGGGCGTGCCCGGTGTTGCAACACCGCTCCGCCTTGCTCTCTGACGATCAGGCCGGAAGAGAAGCCTCCGCCAGCATTCGCGCCAACGCCCGAAAGGCCCGGCCCCGATGCGACAGTGCGTCCTTTTCGGCCGCGCTCATCTCGGCGAACGTCCGCCCGCCACCGACGTCCGGTTCGAACACCGGGTCGTAGCCGAAGCCGTTGTCCCCCCTCGGCGCCGCGGCGATCGTGCCTTCCATCACACCCTCCGCCCAGAGTTCGGAGCCGTCGGGAAAGGCCACGAACGCGATCGATTTGAAGCGGGCCCGCCTCTCGCCTCCACCGTCGGCCAACGCGCCGAGTTCCCCGAGCAGCTTGGCCACGTTGTCGGCGTAGGTGGCACCTTCACCGGCGTAACGGGCGGCGAACACCCCCGGCGCACCGCCGAGCGCGTCGACCTCGAGCCCCGTGTCGTCCGCCACCGCGGCGGTGCCGGTCGCCTGCATCAAGGCCCGCGCCTTCAGCCGTGCGTTTTCGACCAGCGTCGCACCGTCCTCGATCACCTCGGGCACGTGCTCGGGCCGCGGCACCAGCTCGACGTCGAGCGCCTCGGCGAGCACGGCCACGATCTCCTTGACCTTGTCGCGGTTGGCCGACGCCACGACCAGGCGCAGCGGCGTGGCCGTCCCGGCCCCGCTCACCGAGCCGCAGGCGGATCCGCCAGGACGGCGGCCTGGAGCGCGGTCAGCTCCTTGATCCCCGCCTCGGCCAACCCGAGCAGCGTGTCGAGCTCGCTGCGGGTGAAGGCCAGGCCCTCGGCGGTGCCCTGCACCTCGACGAACCTTCCGGCCCCGGTCATGACGACGTTCATGTCGACCTCGGCCCGCGAGTCCTCGGCGTAGGGCAGGTCCAGCATGGGCACCCCTTCGATGATGCCGACGGACACGGCCGCCACCGAGTCGGTCAGGGGATGCGTCGAGATCGTGCCGGCCCCGACGAGCCGCGTGCAGGCGTCGTGGAGTGCGACGTAGGCGCCACAGATCGACGCGGTGCGCGTCCCGCCGTCGGCCTGCAACGCGTCGCAGTCGACGGTGATCTGCACCTCGCCGAGCGCGACGAGGTCGCACACGGCGCGCAGCGACCGGGCGATCAGCCGCTGGATCTCCTGGGTCCGCCCCGACTGCTTGCCCTTGGCCGCCTCCCGGGACGCTCGCTCGGGTGTCGACCCGGGCAGCATGGAGTACTCCGCGGTCACCCAGCCCTTGCCGGTGCCGCGCATCCAGGCGGGGACCCGCTCTTCGACCGACGCCGTGCACAGCACCTTGGTCTGCCCGAAGGTGACCAGCACCGAGCCCGGGGCCATGACCGTGTAGTCGCGTTCGAAACCGACGGGCCGCAGCTGGTCGATGGCCCGCCCGTCCCGGCGTGCCGTGCGGGGATCCCCGCTCTGCTCACTTGCTCCCACTGCACTCCTCTCGAGATCCGCCCGCTTCGGCCGACACCGTAGGCCACGCCCATGACCGCCCAGGCACGCGCGCCGGACGCCGCCCGGCGGCGGACCCGCGGCTCAGTTGCCCCGCGCCACCGTCTCGGGGTACGAGTGGGACGAGATCTCGAGGGCGGCCTGGACGTCGCGGTACGTCTTGACCTCGATCACGTTGCCACTCGGGTCCACGATCTTGGCCTTGGTCTGTTCCGTCGGCAGGCCGGCGTCGTCGGTCCGCACCGGAGAGACCCACTCGACCCCGCTCCGCTCCAGGTGCTCGACGAGCTGGTCGAACTCGTCGCGACCGAGCGTCACACCGAAGTGCCGCGCACTGCCCGGCACCAACCCCGTCGCCTCGTCGGGGCGGTCGTGCAGCGTGAGCTGGAGGCCGAAGAACCACACGTCGACGAAGTCGTCACGTCGACGCGCCGGCTGACAACCCAAGGCACCCACGTAGAAGTCCCGGGCCTCCTCGACGTCCCGCACGGGCAACGAGAGATGGAGGATCGGTCGCACGGGTCAACACTACGACGGGTCAGGTCCGGCCGGCGGCGGAGAGGACGCAGTGGGCCATCTCCGCGGCGCGTCCCGCCCGGGGCACGGCTTCTGTGCCCTCACGGCAGAACGACAACGACGCCCCCACCGCCGGTGTCGACGTCGGCATCCCGTGCTGCAACGTCCAGACCTGGGCACCGGCCTCTTCGGTCGGCGCGACGCCGAGCACCATCGTCAAGAAGCCGGTCGCGTAGACGGGGTCCCTGCTCGACCCGGCGACGACGACCCGGCCCACCTTCCAGCTCCGCAGAGCCTGCAGCACGGTGGTGATCTGCGCCGTGGTGCCGCTCGGCTCGGGCGCGCCCGGAATGGTCAGGTCGGTCATGATCCGCCGGGCCGAGCCCGGCGCCCCCTGGCCGACCGGACCCCCATGAGGCCCCGGCGTCTTCAACGCCGCGCCGGCCAGGTCGAAACGCATGTCGTCCACGGCCTGCCACAACATGGGCTGGGTCACGCCGGAGACGGCGAAGGGGACGGTCAGCATCACCGTCCGCGCCGGCACCGTCCGCGCCACGGTGCGCACGTAGGAGGGGACCTTCACCGGGTGCACGGCGACCGGGACGTCGAACGTGACGAAGACCGGCACCAGCGCGAGCAGCGCCACCGCGGCGGTCGCAGCGATGGTGGTGGCGCGGCGGTGCACCGCCAGCCACGACGAGGCCGGCCGGTGATGGACGTACAGCGCGTCGAGGCCGACGGCGATGAGGAACGCGACGAAGAGCACGACGAACGGTGCGATCTGGTCCGGCAGGATCTCCTTGAACAACGGCAGCTTGGCCAGGTCGCGCCACGGCAGCCACACGTGGTGGAACCATGCGGGCGCGCCCACCACGTAGGCGCCGAGCGTGAACCAGAACCCGACCACCCCGAGGAGCAGCAGCAACCAGGTGAGCATCCGACGCCGCGCCAGGACCACCGCCGCGGCGGCCGCGAAGAGGAGGCCGCCACCGAGATAATCCGGTGGAGGGCCGTCATGGCCGAGGTACCCGGAAAAACGGATGTAGCTGTTGGCCGTGGCGCCATAGGCGCCGGGCATCACGGTCCCCGACAGGGGCGCGCCGGCGATCGGGGTGATGGCGAAGAGGACCCCGGTGACCGCCTGCGGGCCGGCCAAAGCGAACCAGACCGGATAGGCCAGGAGCGCTCCCGCCACCACGAACGCGAGCGCGAGCGCGGGCAGGGCGTGCGCGGCCCGCCCCCGGACCTGACGCCAGCCGACGGCCGTCACGGCGACGAAACCGACCACGGCGAAGATGCCACAGAGGAAGAGCTCCTCGGGTGAGACAAGGAACTGGCCCACCACGAGCGCGGCGAGCAACAGCCCGTCGCGCCGCACGCTGTGCTCCTGCCTGATCACGATCTCGTGCAGCAGGCTGAAGAGCAGTGGCGGGAACACCAGCAGCGAGATCGAGACGTGACCGAAGACCAGTGATGAGTAGATGGCCGACGAGTACCCGAACACGAACGCCGCCGGCAGCGCTCCCCACTTCCACGTCACGAGAGGTCGGATGGCCACGAAACAACCCCAGGCGCTGAGCGCGGGTGCCAGGGTCAGCGCGACGTTGGTGGCAACCACGGGGCCGAACAGCCAGGTGACCGGCGCCAACACGACCCCCACGAGCGTGCCCGATGTGTTCGACAACAGATTGGCGCCGTGGGGCACGTTGACCACGCTCGAGAAGAACGGGTCGTGCAGATGGGCGATCGCCCAGGCCGGCCAGGCCGTGAACCAGACCTGTTGGGCGGGGTCGCCGCAGGCACAGGTCAACGTGTTCGCCGGGTGTCCCGACCAGACGTGCCACCAAAGGGCGACCGCGGGCACCGTGAACAGAGCGAGCACCCCGAGGTGGAACCCGACCGCCCTCACCATGCGCACACGGGTGCTTCTTCCCGGTGGCGCTACGAGGCTGAGGTTGTCGAACGACGAGGGTCTGGCGGGAGGATCGGTGACCGAGGCGTCGTCGGGCGGCACCTCGGTCGATGCATGCCTCCCGATCGTCACTGCGGGCAAGCGTAGTGCTGCGCCTCTTCGACCCCCGGACAACGAGTGACGTCTTTCTAAGATTCACCTGTGTCCTCGGAGAGCCGGTGCGTCGTGGTCGGGGCCGGACTGTTGGGACTCTCGGCCGCGCGCTCGCTGTCCCGACGGGGCTGGTCCGTCGACGTGCTCGAGGCCGCCGACGGCACCGGCCACCCGCTCTCCGGGTCGAAGGGTGACGCTCGCATCTTTCGCCTCGGCTACCCGGAACCCCACTACGTCGAGATGGCGACCGCGGCACAGACGCAATGGCGCGAGCTCGAGGAGCAGAGCGGGCGGCGGCTCCTCTACGTCACGGGGCAACTGAGCTTCGGCGACGCCACCACCATGGAAGCGCTCGCCGCATCGTTGGCCGACCACGAAGGCGCGGTGGAGCCCATCACCCAGCAAGAGGCGGAGTCGCGCTTTCCCGGCGTTGCCCTGCCGGGAGCGGTCCTCTTCGAGCCGCAGTCCGGTGTGCTGGCGGCGGCGGAATCCATCCAGGCGCTCGTCGAAACCGGTCGGTTCGACGTGCACTCCCGCTCCCATGTCACCCGCCTCGAAGACGACGACCAAGGAGTGACCGTGCACTGTACGGACGGGCGAGTCATGCGCACCGACGTCGTCGTCGACTGCGCCGGGCCGCACGCATTGGCGCTCCTCGGCGGCCCGGCACAGCTGGTCGGTGCGCCACCGTCGCTCCCGCAGGTGGCGTACTTCGAGGCGGCGCCCTCACGCGCCGTCGACCCGACGCGTCTGCCCGTCTTCATCGAGTGGGGCGACACCATGGTGTACGGACTGCCGGTCTTCGGATCGGGCGCGCACGCGGGCACGTTCAAGGTGTCGCACCACACGCCGGGCCGCACGCTGCACGACTACGACCCCTCGGCACCGACGCCGTCCCTCGACCACGACGACCCGGCGCGCCTGGACACGCTGACCGACGCCGTCCGCCGGCTCCTGCCCGGGCTCAACCCCGAACCGGTGGCAACGGAGCGCTGCGTCTACGACAACTCGGCCGATACCGACTTCGTGCTCGATCGGGTCGGCAACGTCGTCGTGGGATGCGGCACCAGCGGCCACGGCTTCAAGTTCGGCCCGCTCCTCGGCGAGCTCCTGGCGGACCTCGCCGTAGGGACGCCACCAGGGTTGGATCTCAGTCCCTTCCGGATCGACCGGATCGACCCCGCACCCCATACATCGGAGCCCGACCAGGACGGATCGCCGGCGCATTAGGTTGGCACGACGTGCCGCGGTACGTCGCCCTCCTGCGCAGTGTGAACATCGGGGGCTACGGCCGCATGGCGATGCACGACCTCCGCGAGACGTTCGGATCCCTGGGCTACGACAACGTCGTCACCTACATCCAGTCCGGCAACGTCCTCTTCTCCACGAGCACCAAGAGCGAGAGTGCGATCGTCGATGCCATCGAGCAACGGATCGCCCACGACTTCGGCGATTCGCCCTCCGTGCTGCTCCGCAGCGTCACCGATCTGCGTCGCATCGGATCCAAGAGCCCCTTCGCCAAGAAGGGAGCTGATCCCGCCCGCCATCACGTCACGTTCCTCGATGCAGCACCCAGCAAGGCAACGGTCAAGGCGCTCGTGCTCCCGCCGAGCGGCAAGGACGAGCTCGTCGTCGACGGGCGCGAGGTCTACGTGCACACGCCGAGCGGCTACGCCGACACGAAGTACACCGGCACCTTCATCGAGCGACGTCTCGGCGTCGTCAGCACGACGCGCAACTGGAACACCGTGACGAAGCTCTGCCAGCTCGCTTCCCGCTGACCCGCTTCAGGGCGTCACGCGCGTGGGCCGCGCCCACCCCATTCGGAGAGCACCCGGCCCGGCGGTCGCACCGTTGGCGTCCCCGACCTACTGCCCGAGGGCGACGAGCGAGCCATTGTCGAGGGGTATGTAGACAATCCCGTTCGAGACCGTGCACTCCCCCTGGATTTCACTGACTCCTGTCTTGTACGAGTAGAGCGTGCCGCCGTTCGCTGCGTTCAGGAAGAGCACGGAGCCGCCCAACGTTCCCTCGACGACCACCCCGGGGACAACGGTGATACCCGCAAAGAGCTCACTCGGTTGGCAGCTGCGCCAGACGAACGCCCCGGTCGAAGGGTTCAGCGCGTCGAGACTCCCCTGGCAGCTCGTCCCGTTGATGGTGGTGTTCCCGCCGCCCACGTAGAGATTCGTGCCGTCCCACGATGCCGAGACGATGGAACCGACGGCGGGATCGCCACTGGCTGTGGCGATGGTCGACTGCCACACAGGCCCCGCAGCCGGGTTGTTGCGGTCCCATGCATAGAAGATGGCGTCCTTGTTCACCGCACCGACGAGGGATCGGACCTGGCCGTTGATCGTCGCGGTAAACAGGGTCGGAGTGCTGCCGAAGTCCGGATCGCCGGCGGCCTGGTTCGAGACCGGCACGGTCCAGGATCCGAGCACGGAGAGGTCGGTTGCCCTGAGTTCCACGACGGCGGGGGCCAGGCCCACCCCGTTGCTGCATGCGTGAGGAGTGCCGGTGGTGACCCAGATGGTGCCCGCGCTCGTGTCGACAGTGGGCGACGACCAGATACCCCCTCCGATGCAACCGTTGGGAACCATGTTCGCTGTCCCGCTGATGGCCCCCGTCGTTGCGTTCATCGCCACCAGCTGGCCCTGCACGAGTGGGCAGTCGCCATAGGACGCGACCCCCATGTAGACGGTGCCGTTGTACAGCGCGGGCGAGTCCCACAAGAAGTTGTCCGGTGACGTCCCGAGCCGTGTCTGCCAGATGATCGCTCCCGTTTGCGCGTTGAGCGCGTAGAACACGCCGTTCCCACCGCCGACGAACAGCGTGGGGACGCCACCCACCGTCGCCAGCGTGGGTGTGCTCGTCGGTCCGGCGGTGGCGGGTGAGCAGTTGTCGCTCGCCGGCGGAGTGGTGGTGCCGATATTGGTGGTCCACAGGTCCTGCCCGCTGAGATTTGCACCGTGCTCCTCGCCCCTCCAATCGGACCAGAAGACCATGTTGTTGGCCACGATCGGCTGGGCAAAGCTGTCCACTCCCCCGCTGGCCGTCCAGTGCACCTTGAGGGTCGCGGCGTTGGCCGTGGTGAGCCCTGTCTCGGACGGGTAGAAACCGCTGCGGCCAAGGTCGCCGCGATAGCCCACGGTCGGCGGGGGCGTCCCGCCCGTGTAGGCGAACTGGTCGTTGGCGTTGGTGGCGCTGGTCCCTCCCGCCGTGACGACGGTGACGTCGACGGTGCCCGATCCGGCCGGTGCGGTGGCGCTGATGGAGGTGGCGCTGTTCACCGTGAACGCCGACACCGCCACTCCCCCGAAGTAGACCTCCGATGCGCCGGTCAGGTTGGTGCCGCTCACGGTGACCGACGTCCCGCCTGCGCTCGGACCTGTGTTGGGGTTCACTCCGGTCACCGTGGGCGCCGGGGGCGGAGTGCCGGCGGTGATCGAGACGTTCTGGACGGCATGGATATCGGTCAGGCCGCCCGTCCCCCCCGTGAATCCGACCAGGACCGACGTGGGCAGAGTGGTCGCATACGTCAGCACCTGGGAGCCGTCCATGGTGACGGTCAGTCCGGTCGAGAAGGTCGTGACCACGAAGTGATGGACCGTGTTGCGCAGTGAGGCGATCGAAGAGTTCGTCGTCACGTACTGCAGGGTGCCGGCCGTGGCGCCCTGACCCGTGGCGATGCCCACGAAGTTGTTGGAGGGGTTCACCGAGTTCTTGTAGGTGTCGAGCGACACGGCGATGCCCTTGATCCCTGCGTAGCCCTCGCCACCCCCGGCCGACCCGAGCGCCGTCGGCGCGGTCGCGCTGGCGTCGGCCAGGGTGAAGGTGAGCCCATCGGCGCCGGTGCCCGATCCGATGGACGCATCGAACGCGGCGGAGATCCCGACCCCGGGTACCGCAGTCGGCCAGAAGGCCGACCCCGCCTCGTTCGCCGTCGCCGCAGTGAGCTGGAGATTGGGCGGCGATGACGACGACACGAGGGTCGACGACCCGTTGAGCTGCCATCCTCCGGCCGTCGGGGAGGGGATCGCCCCTGGCGAGGTCCCGGCGCTGTAGGTGAACTGGTCGTTCGCATTGGTTGCGCTCGTGCCTTGGGGCGTCGTGACCCGCACGTCGACGGTTCCCGAACCGGCCGGTGCGCTGGCGGTGACGGTGGTGGCGTTGTTGACCGTGAAGGTCGTGGAAGGGTTCGCACCGAAGACGACCGCGGTTGCGCCGGTGAAGTTGGTCCCGCTCACGGTGACCGTGGTTCCGCCGGACGCTGCTCCGGAATTCGGCGCGAGGCCGCCCACGGTCGGCGGGGGCGTCCCGCCCGTGTAGGCGAACTGGTCGTTGGCGTTGGTGGCGCTGGTCCCTCCCGCCGTGACGACGGTGACGTCGACGGTGCCCGATCCGGCCGGTGCGGTGGCGCTGATGGAGGTGGCGCTGTTCACCGTGAACGCCGACACCGCCACTCCCCCGAAGTAGACCTCCGATGCGCCGGTCAGGTTGGTGCCGCTCACGGTGACCGACGTCCCGCCTGCGCTCGGACCTGTGTTGGGGTTCACTCCGGTCACCGTGGGCGCCGGGGGCGGAGTGCCGGCGGTGATCGAGACGTTCTGGACGGCATGGATATCGGTCAGGCCGCCCGTCCCCCCCGTGAATCCGACCAGGACCGACGTGGGCAGAGTGGTCGCATACGTCAGCACCTGGGAGCCGTCCATGGTGACGGTCAGTCCGGTCGAGAAGGTCGTGACCACGAAGTGATGGACCGTGTTGCGCAGTGAGGCGATCGAAGAGTTCGTCGTCACGTACTGCAGGGTGCCGGCCGTGGCGCCCTGACCCGTGGCGATGCCCACGAAGTTGTTGGAGGGGTTCACCGAGTTCTTGTAGGTGTCGAGCGACACGGCGATGCCCTTGATCCCTGCGTAGCCCTCGCCACCCCCGGCCGACCCGAGCGCCGTCGGCGCGGTCGCGCTGGCGTCGGCCAGGGTGAAGGTGAGCCCATCGGCGCCGGTGCCCGATCCGATGGACGCATCGAACGCGGCGGAGATCCCGACCCCGGGTACCGCAGTCGGCCAGAAGGCCGACCCCGCCTCGTTCGCCGTCGCCGCAGTGAGCTGGAGATTGGGCGGCGATGACGACGACACGAGGGTCGACGACCCGTTGAGCTGCCATCCTCCGGCCGTCGGGGAGGGGATCGCCCCTGGCGAGGTCCCGGCGCTGTAGGTGAACTGGTCGTTCGCATTGGTTGCGCTCGTGCCTTGGGGCGTCGTGACCCGCACGTCGACGGTTCCCGAACCGGCCGGTGCGCTGGCGGTGACGGTGGTGGCGTTGTTGACCGTGAAGGTCGTGGAAGGGTTCGCACCGAAGACGACCGCGGTTGCGCCGGTGAAGTTGGTCCCGCTCACGGTGACCGTGGTTCCGCTCGGTCCCGAGATCGGATTGACGAGTGTCACCGTCGGGGGCGACGACGTCCCGCCCACCGTGACCGATGTCACGCTCGAATGCGTTCCCTCACCGGAGCTGTTGTAGTCCGCCACCGAATACGTGTGGGAGCCCGCGGTGACTCCGGAGTCGGCGAAGGTGGTCGGAGCCGGATTGGGCCAACCGCCGGCCCAGAGCTTCGTCGTCGTGTCGCGGTAGACGTTGGCGCCCAGCGCTCCTGCGCCGTTCGTCCAACTGAGCGTGACAGTTGTGCCGCTCACGGTGGCTTTCAGCCCGGTTGGGGCGGCGGGAGGCGTGCCTGCGGCGCCCGCCTCGGAGGTGAAGCCGGCGCCTGCGGCGATCAGGCTCGCCGCGAAGAGCAGCGTTGCCAGGACCTGCCACATGCCCCGGAGGGAACCAGTCGCCGAGGCCAACCTGTTCGTCCTCTTCATGAAGAGCTCCCATTCACTGCACGGTCACCCGGCCGCGCCGGCCCGGAGGGACCGGCTCCGGTTGGTGCCGCGACAAGCCGCGTCAGGCTACTGCCGTTGCTTCCAGAGCGTCAGGAGCGCATCATACGTCAGTCACCAGCCCGGGAGTGAGGGCGGCGTGCCCTCCGAACGGCGAGGGACCACTCCATGGTTTCGGCACTGCCCCCGGGGTGCCCGGCGGTCGGATCCGAGCTACGACCTCCTCGCCAGGACAATCAGCTCCGGCTCACCCGGACCCGACGGTCGCCTATCCCAGTCACCAAAGACACTCTCGACTGAGAAGCCCGATGAGGTGAGAGATTGTCTGAGCAACTCTTCGCTGCGGAATCGAAGGGCGAAGGGTGAAACCAGCTCCTCATTACTTTGTACGAGGCGTCGGTGGCCGACCGCGTACACGACATCGCCCTCCACGCTTGCCACCTCGGTCCGGGACTCGATTCGACCGTAGGGAGAGTCCGGGATTATCCGCTTGCGACCGGTCCAGCGTTCCCACTCCCACGCTCGCGGGTTGCGGCTCTCGAAGGCCACGTATCCCCCCGGCCTGAGCGCTTCGCTCACGCCAGCCAAGGCCTCCAGCCAATCGGCATCCTTCAAGATGAACTGGGCTACGTGGCCGCTCATGATTGCCAGGTCCGCGCCTGGCGTTCCCAGTTGTCCAGCATCCCCCAGGACCCACTGGACACGGTCCGCTCCGGGCTTCTGGCGGGCCATCTCCAGCATCACGGGAGAGGGATCGACCCCGATCATTCGATAACCCCTGTTCGCGAACTCGAGAGTGATGATGCCCGTACCGCACCCAAGGTCGATGACCGCCTCAGCACTGACCTCTTCAGCAACGCCAAGATAGAAGTCGGGTTGCGTCCCGGGTTCGTATGCGTTCACCGCGTCATAGATCACTACCTGGCGCGGATCGGTGAACTCGGGAATAGGCATGGCCCAAGTATCGGCTACCGAAATCGGAAGGGTGATGCCCCTCGTGGCCCCATGCCGGCAGGGTGTCTGATCCATCTGTCCACGTGTTGGTCCAATCGGCTCAGCCTGGCTGCCTGCTCGAGTCTCGATCGCTCCCGCCGAGCGCCGTTGTCAACCCCTCCAAGTCGGCCACGGTCACGGTCAGTGCCGAATGGCCACTTCTTCGCAACGGCGACGGCACTCTTTCTCCGAAGTGAATGCACACGCCTCCGTCATGGTTCGTTCCAAAGGTCAACCCGTCATCAGCACGTGACATGCGAACGCCTACCGCGGTCCACCAGCGGTAGTTCCGAGTGATGTGAGCTCCGGTGATGTTGGAAAGCGGCGTACTGACCTTGAAAACGCCGAAGGTTGCCACGAGTGACCCTTCATCGGTGATCTTCACACCGTCTCTGGCGGGACGCAGTAAGAAGGGCACCAACACCGGCAGGTACCGCTTGTCGATCGCATAACCAAAGTGCTCGCTCACGCCGAAAACGTTATGCGGTGTCCCGATCGGCGAGTGCTCCGAAGGTCGGCATACGCGGACACCCTGGCTCCGAGCGCGCCGAAGGGGAGCCGAATTTCAGCCAACGGGACAATGGCCGGATCGAATGCGTCTCACGCCACCCTGGCTAACTCTCCCGAGGGGAGTACGAACGACCGGGCCAATAGGGCCACTCTTCGAACCATGAACAACGGCCGTCAGCTTCGATTTGAAGGATCCACAAGTCTCGATATTCCTGATGGACCGGTTGTCCGTATTGCACGTCAGCCCGAACGACCGCCGTCCGATCGTCGACGGCGACAACCTCGGCGGAGAGCGTGAACACCTCGTTCGGCCCTTCCCGGTCTTCCTCCCACATTCGACCAATGGCGTCGACGCCCACCACCGGCTCCTCGTACGGAGAGTGCAGGTACGTGGCGTCGGCCGTGAAGAGCACCGGGATCGCCGCGATGCCGGGTGTACGCCACGCTTGCTCGTACGCCTTCACCCAGCCGCGCACAGCAGCTCGATCGGTCATCATCGCCATATTGCCATGGCCCGTAAGAAGGTCTGCCGGAAAGATGCATCGCAAGTCGGTCTTACGGAACTACGGTCACGCGTGCGAGCATCTCGGACACATAGAACTGACGAAGCAGCTCTATCTGGGTACACAACGTTCGGATTCGTGACGCGTTGCGGGTGATCCGCGGCACCTCCCGTGAGGATCCAACCCACCCCTGTGGTTGACACCCGCTTCCACCACCTCACCTCACCCCGGCCCACCTATCCTCTGCGAACGTGGCAGGTGTGAACGGCAACGGGATCCGCTTCGGGCTCCATTTTTGGGATCTCCCCTCGGCGTCGTGGATCGAGCGCGTTCGTCGATACGAACAACTCGGGTTCTCGTCAATCACGTTCACCGACCACCAGGTCGTGCCACAGTGGGAGCCGACCGCCGCCCTCGCCGCCGTGGCGGCGGTCACGGACTCGATCAGGCTGGGCACACTCGTCCTCGACATGGGCCTGCGCAATCCCGTGCTCACCGCGAAGGCCGCGGCCACGCTGGAGGTCCTCTCCGGCGGCAGGTTGGACCTCGGGCTCGGCGCCGGGTACGTCGCCAAGAACTTCGCGGCAACCGGTGTCCCCTTCGAGCGGGCCGGCGACCGCATCGCCCGGCTCGAGGAGAGTCTCTCGCTCATGCGTCGTCTGTGGTCCGAACCCTCGACCACGATGCACGGACGCTTCTTCGACGTGTCCGACGCCCCGATGGTGCTGGGTGAGCCCGTGACGCCGACAGTGCTGATCGGTGGCGGCGGCCCCAAAATGATGAACCTGGGTGGCCGGGTGGCCGACATCGTCTCGATGATTCCGAGGCAGGCGACGGGAGAATGGTCCGTCGCGGCATCGGTCGCAGATTCGACGCTGGAACGTATGGCCCTGAAGGCGCGCTGGGTGCGTCAGGGTGCCGAGGAAGCCGGCCGTGATCCGTCAGAGGTCGAGCTGCACACAATGGTGGCGCGGACCATCGTGGGTGACGACGTTGACGAGGCCGTCGCCAAGGAGGCGGCGGACACCGATGTACCCGTGACATCCATGGAGGACTCGACCCTGTACCTCACCGGGTCCGGTTCCCAGATCCGAGATCGCCTACGGGATTGGCAAGCCCGCACGGGCCTTCGCTACATCTCGATCTTCGATCCCGGGGAGGATCAGGTCGAGTACCTGGCCCAAGAGGTGGTCGCGCCGCTGCGAGAACCATGACGACCTTCGAGTGCACGTCGACCGCCCACAAAGCGCGGTCCGGGCAGGTCAGGGCGGCTCCCAGCCGTAACCGGACACTCGCAACGAATCAGCGCTTACCCCGATTGATCCGGGGTATGGAACCGGGTTGGTGAATCGGACCTTCGAGATCCATGCATGGCTTGTCGCCGCGCTGCTCATCGGGATCCTGGGCTTGATGGCACTGCTCGTGATCATGTTGCATGTCCATGCGGGCGACGTGGCCTACATCGCCCACACGCACAGGCCGGTGATCGTGGTGCCCAACCCTGCCCCGATCGGGATATCAACCTGACACGAAGCGGTATTGCCGGCGCCCGGCGCCGGCGTACGACGCATCACGCCGGCGCACGACGATACGTCTGCTGACCTGAGCGTGGCGGCCCGGCCGAAACCAGCCCGACCAGCGACCCCTACCCCGAGTAGACCGTCCGCATCACTTCGGAGATCGTCGTGGTGTCCAGCACCACGAGGTTCATCGCCTCGTCGCGCAACGTGCGCATCCCCTGCTTCTCGGCGCTGCGGCGCAGCTCGTCCTGCGAGGCCCACCCGACGACGAGACGCTTCATCTCGGGCGTCATGTGCAGCAGCTCGTAGATGCCGATGCGGTCCAGGTAGCCGATCCCTCGGCAGAAGTTGCAGCCGGTGCCCCGGTAGAAGTCCGACTTGGCCACGCCGCCACCGAACTCCTCGAAGAAGGCCAGCTCCTCGGCCGACGGCGTGTAGGCGGTCTTGCACGAGGGGCAGATCCGCCGCAAGAGGCGCTGCCCCACGACTCCGACGACCGACGATGCGATCAAGAACGACTCGATCCCCATGTCCAGGAACCGGTGCAGCGCCGAGACCGAGTCCGTGCCGTGCACCGAGGAGAGCACGAAGTGCCCCGTCAATGCCGACTGCACCGCGATCCGGGCGGTCTCGACGTCGCGGATCTCCCCGACCAGGATCACGTCGGGGTCCTGCCGCAGGATCGCCTTCAACCCTGAGGCGAACGTCAATCCCGCCGACTCGTTCGTCTGGATCTGGCTCAGCATCGGGAACACGAACTCGACCGGGTCCTCGATCGTCATGATCTTGCGGTCGCGATCGGCCACCTCGCTCAACGTGGCGTACAACGTCGTCGTCTTCCCCGACCCCGTGGGTCCGGCGCACAGCACCAGTCCGAAGGGCGAGCGGACCATCTTGGCGTAGGTCTCGTAGGTGTCGGCCGGCATGCCGAGCTCCTCGAGGCGGAGCACCGAGCGGTTCTTGTCCAGGATCCGCATGACGCAGCTCTCGCCCCAGATCGTCGATACGGTGGCGACACGCACGTCGGTGTCGACGCCGTCCACGTTCGAGGTGAATTGCCCGTCCTGTGCGCGTCGCTTCTCGACGATGTCGATCCCCGCCATGATCTTGATACGGGACACCAGCCCCGCACCCATGTTGGCCGGCAGCTCCAACACGTCCTTCAACGCGCCGTCGATGCGGAAGCGGACGAACACCGTGTCCTGCGAGGGCTCGATGTGCACGTCCGACGCACGGTCGCGGATCGCCTGCGTCAAGATGCTGTCGACGACCTGCACCACCGGCGCGTTCACGTTGACCGTGTCCGGCTTGTCCGCCTGGGCATCACGCTTGCGGGTCCCCTCGACGGCCTCGAAGGCCTGCACCATCTTGTTGACGCCACCGATGGCCTGGTAGCTGCGGTCGATGGCCCAGCGGATGTCGCTCAGCGGCGCCAGCTGCAACCGAACCGAGTGCCCGGTCGTCTCGGTCAGAGAGGAAGCGCAGGTCGTCACTCGGCTGCGCCACCGCCACGCGCAGGCCTTCACCGTCCAGATGCACCGGAATGGCCAGATGCTCACGAGCCAACTGCTCGGGAACCAGCGCCAGCGCGGCCGGGTCCGGCGCGTCACGCCGCAGGTGCGTCACCGGCATGTCGAAGTAGTCCGCCAGCGCTTCCACGAGGGTCCGCTCGTCCAGAGCGCCGATGTCCACGAGCAGCTCACCCAGGCGCTTGCCCGACGTCGACTGCATCGACAGCGCGGTCGCGATCTGCTCGTCGGTGACCAGCCCGCGCTTGACCAGGAGCTGCCCGAGCATTCCCTTGCGCGGCCGCGGCGCACCGCTCGCACCCGACCCGCCTTCGGCGCCCGGTGCCGCGGCACCCCCAACACCCGCGCCCGCCCCGTTCGCGCTCACGCCACTCGATGAGGACCCGACCTCAGCGGTCTCCTCGCCCGTTCCGGCCACGACCGTGGCCAGCACCTTCTCGGGGGCCTCGGACTCCTGCACCTCGTCGAGCACCACGGCGTCCTCGGACGCCGGACCATTCCCCTTGCGGCGCATCTTCATCTGAGCTCCGATCCGTCGGCGGGGGCCCGCGACGCGACAGCGCACGCCTGCATTCCCCCCTCTACTCCTGTTGGAATCGGCAGGAATTGGGCAGTCCTTGAGCATTGCGTCCGGCTTCGGGAGGCGGCCGCCCCGAAGGCGCCGGACCCGTCCCGGCGGCACCCACGTGGACCTCTACCTGGACCTATGGTGGGATCGATGGCCCGGCCGAGCAACACGAGCAGCCCGGCCAAGCCGAGCCACGCGCCGTCGACCCCGGGAATCGACCTGGCCGGGCTCCTCGCGCTCCCCGGCGTCGAAGAGGTGTGCGAGCTCCGGTCGGCCGTCGGTTTCATGGCCCTGCACGGCGGCTCGCAGGACCGCGGCACCCACGAGATCGCCAGCCGGGCCGCCGAGCAGTCCGGGGCCTCCTACTACGCCATCGTCCAACCCCGGGACGTGCGGGTCCATCTCACCTCACGGCTGCACGACCCCGGACACTCCCCGGCGATGCAGGCGTTCCTCGACCACGTCGATGTCGCCATCTCCGTGCACGGGTTCGGACGCGACAGCTTCAGCTTCCACGTCGAATCCGGAACCCATCCGGTGATCGAGCCCTACGGCCCGGCGCTGCGCGGGCGCCAGACCGGCCCGCTGCGGGGGATCATCGTCGGCGGTCTCAACGCCCCCCTCGTCGACGCGGCCAGCCGGCTCCTCTGCGAACGCTTGCCCGGCTACCACGCGGGCTCCGAGCATGTCCGTCTCGGCTTCCACCCGCGCAATCCGGTCAACCTGCCCTCCGCACACGGCGTCCAGATCGAGTTGCCGCCCGCGCTGCGCGGGATCGGGGACCTCGGCGAGGACCTCGTGCCGTGTGACGACGGGATCGTCACCGAGGTGGTCGCCGTTCTCGTCGAGTTGGCAAACCGGGCAGACAACGTGCGCGCCGGCTAAAGCCCGCGACACCCGGGCTCACTCCCCCGGGACCGGTCGACTCGCCGGCCCGACCTGGGCGCAAGCGGTACTGTCACCCCGACGCGACCGGCAGGCGCGAGGCGAGATCGGACGGTGGCAACGTGACGGACAGCTTCACGCAGGGTCGAGGCCCGGATGACAACGCACCGGGGTGGTATCCCGACCGGATCGCACCGAACCTGCAGAAGTACTGGGACGGCAACGCCTGGATCGCCCAGCGCCGGTGGATCGGCGGCAAATGGGTGAGCGAGCCGCCACCGAGCGTGGCACCCGAAGCCGGTGCGGCCGTACCCGGCGCCGGTGGCTACAGGGGATTTGCCGCCGGTCCGGCGGTCGCCACGACAGCGCGCGGCGTCAACACCCCGACCGTTTCGTTTGGTGCGATCGGCCTGCTCGTGAGCTGCGTGATGGTGATCGTCGGATCCTTTACGCCTTGGGTCACCGTGTCGATCGCCTCGCTGTCGGTCTCGGCCAACGGCACCGACAGCGGCATCTCCGACGCGATCGGCGTGAACGGCTGGATCACCTTCTCCGGAGCACTCCTGCTGTTCATCCTGGTGTGCCTGAGCACGATCAACCCCGCGCCGCTGTTCCGCTCGCTGATTCTGATCCTCGCGCTGGTCGTCATCGGTTTTGCCGTCTACGACCTTGTCCGCATCCTTCAGAAGATCTCACAGGCGCAGCATCCGTCGTTCAACGGTGCGGTGATCAAGTCGTTCAATGCGAACGCCAGCGTCGGGTGGGGGCTCATCGTGGTGGTGATCGGCGCCGTCGGCACCCTGCTCTTCGCCTTTGTCGAGTATCGGAGCAATTAGGGACGCACGCAGAGGTGCGGCGGTACGCCATATCGGCGCTGCCCCTTCGACCCCGGTCGTACGAGCGCGTCCTCGGTGCCACCAGGGATCTTTCCGATCGCGAGCCTTGCAGTCACATTCTGGGAGTGCCCTGCGTCAATAGGGTGTGACGACGATGGAAGTGACAGATTTCGAGGCCGAGCGGCCCCGGTTGATCGCGATAGCCATCCGGATCCTGGGGTCGGAGGCCGATGCGGACGACGTCCTCCAGGAAGCGTGGCTTCGCCTCTCCCGCACCGACGGCATCGATGACCTGCCCGCCTGGCTCACGACTGTGGTGACGCGGCTGTGCCTTGACCAGCTGCGCAAGCGTCAGACCAGGTCGGTCATCGAATCCGACGTGCCCGCAGAGCCCGCTCCGGTCAACCCGGAAGCCGACGCGTTGCTCGCCGAGAGGACGGGCGACGCGATGCAGGTCGTCCTCGACGCCCTGGCGCCGGCCGAGAGGGCGGCGTTTGTCCTGCACGATGTGTTCGGGTATCCGTTCGACGAGATCAGCGCTGTCATGGGGCGCTCGGGTACCGCCGTGCGCCAGTTGGCGAGCCGGGCGCGGCGCAAGGTGCAGGGCGTGCCGGAGACGGCCGCATCGCAGGTGGCGCGCGCCGAGAGCGGGCGGGTCGTCGACGCGTTCCTCGCTGCAGCCCGCGGTGGCGACCTCGGCACGTTGCTCTCGCTCCTCGCCCCCGACGCATACATGCGTGCCGACCTGATCGGCCAGGAGATGGGCACCGAACCCGTCTACGAGGGTGCAGCCGCCGTGGCTGCTCGCTTCGACGGCGTGCGGGGGGCGGCACCGGTCACCATCGACGGTGACCTGGGTGCGGCCTGGATCCAGGCCGGGTCGACCAAGGTGGCGTTCGTATTCCATGTCGAGGCGGGTCTGGTGCGCGAGGTCGAACTGATCGCCGACCCCGATGTGCTGGCGACCATGGACATAGTTCGCGTTCGGGCGAAGTCGAGAGGTTGACGCCGCCCGGACCACGTTGTCGTTCCAAGTGACAGTTCAACGCCGAGAAAGGAAACGAAGAATGATGAAGACCATGACGTGTCAGCAACTGGGTGGCCCGTGCGATTCTCCGCACCAAGGCATGACCGCGGACGAGGTCATCAAGGCGCAAGATCGTCATCTCAAAGAGATGGTTGCAAACGGGGACACGACGCACGAAAGTGCCCTGAAGGACATGAAGGGCCGGTGGAAGAACCCGATCAAAGGCATGGGTTGGTATCGGCAGGCCAAGCGTGATTTCGCCGCTCTTCCCGAAGGTGCGGTGTGAGTACACAGCGAGTGCCTGGTGGGGCGGTGCACGCGCTTCCCGGAGACCTGCGCAAGGCTCTGATCGCCAATGCCACGGCGCTCGACGCCTGGGAGGACATCACGCCGCTGGCCCGTAACGAGTTCATCTGCTGGGTCGAGGATGCCAAGCAGGAGACGACCCGGGAACGCCGCATTCGCCGGACCCAGGAGGAACTGGAGGAAGGCCAGCGTCGGCCCTGTTGCTGGCCGGGGTGCAAACATCGGGAGCGCACAGGCAGACAGCAGCCGGCTGGGTGCCCCACATCGCCGGGTTGAGGCGTCATAAAGGCCGGGATCTTGCTCCCCCTGGCCGCTCAGATGAACCGCTCGAGGAACGCCGCCACTGCCGACAGATACGCCCCCTGCTCCTCCACGAATGGCATGTGTGCGGATTTCTCGAACACCGCGTACTCGGCGCCGGGTATGCGCGTGGCCATGTCGGAACCTGCCTCGGCGGGACAGGTCCTGTCGTGGCGCCCGGAAAGGACGAGCACGGGTTGCCGGATGCTCTCGAGGCGGTCCTCGACCTCGATGCCGCCATAGTTCGCGACCGCGAACCGACGGAGCACATCAGGTGCGTACCGCGCGTCCTTGGTACGAGCTGCGTATTCCTCCAGCCGTGGGTCGAGCGGGTCCGCGAAGTGGAACGGCATCTGGTCGTGCATCAGCTCCGCCATTTCGGCCTCGGTCCGCACGCTCTCTTCGCGAGCCCACGACTCGGCCACCTGCTCGCGTAGCGAGAGCGGCTCGAATGTTGCGAGTGCGTTCTCTACGCCGGCCAGCCACCGAGCCGAAGCGACGCCAGCGGAGACGACGGTGCCGCGGGCGGCGCCCGGGAAGTCGACCGCATGCTGGAGGGCGACGAAGGCGCCGAAGGAGTGACCGAGAACGGCATAGGACGAGAGACCAATGGATGCAGCGAGGTCGGTGACGTCGGCGACCATCTGCGCCAGCGTCCAGGTCTCGGGGTCCGAATTCCGATCTGACCGCCCTTGGCCCCGCTGGTCCACCAGCAGGAGTCGGTAGCGCCCATCAGCGACCAGGGGGTCCAGGTAGTCACCGAACATGTGGTGATCAAGACCGGGACCCCCGTGAAGAGCGATTAACGGGAAGCCTGCCGGATCGCCCCGTTGCTCTACGAAGAGTTTCGTGTCTGTGACATCGACAAGCCCGGGTTGGCTCGTCGCACCTGCGTTCTGGGGCATGGTCACACTCCCTCCCGGTCGCTACGCAGCCGACGACCAGCTCCATCTTCTGCGACGAACGGGGCTCCGTCCACAGAGACCCGCGTCGCGTGGCCTGCGGGTACTCAGCTCGACCGGCGTCGGCCGGGTCCGGCCTCTGTGCCGCCCCTCCGCCAAGTACAAAGCGACGAACCGTGAAGGAGGGACCCGCTCAGAAGTAAATGATCGACTTGGCCCGCTCGGTGACCACGTCGATGTCGTCCGTCCAGGCCCCGGTCGAGAGGTACTTCCAGCCGCCGTCCGCCGACACGACGACGATCGACGCCTCGACGCCCGGCTCCAACGACGACGCGCACTTCACGGCGCCGGCCATTGCCGCGCCCGAAGAGATACCCGCGAACACGCCCACCTCGGTCAACCGGCGCGTCCACTCGATCGACTCGCGGGGACGGACCACCGTCTTGCGATCCAACAACGCGGCGCCACCGAGGTCCTCGAAGATGGGCGGGATGTAGCCGTCGTCCAGGTTCCGCAGGCCGTCCACCATCTCGCCCGCCGGCGGCTCGACGGCCCAGATCGACACCGCGTCGCCGAGCTTCTCCCGCAGGAACCGACCCGCACCGAGCAACGTCCCCGACGTCCCGAGACCGGCGACGAAGTGGGTGATCGCGGGGCAGTCACGGAGGACCTCGGGACCGGTCCCCTCGTAGTGCGCCTTGGGGTTGGCGTGGTTGCCGTACTGGTAGAGGAACACCCACTCTGGATGCTCCTCGGCCAACCCGCGGGCCATGCGCACCGCACCGTTCGAGCCCTCGGTCCCGGGCGACTCGATGATCTCGGCCCCCCACAGCTCCAAGAGGTGGCGACGCTCCACCGAGACGTTCGTCGGCATCACGGCCTTGAGGTGATACCCCTTCACCCGGCACACCATGGCCAGCCCGATGCCGGTGTTCCCGGACGTCGGCTCCATCAACACCTGGTCGGGCTTGCCCGGGACGAGCACACCCCGGGCCTCTGCGTCCTCCACCATCGAGAGCGCCACCCGGTCCTTGACCGAGCCACCGGGGTTGTGCCCCTCGAGCTTCATGTAGATGCGCGCCGACCCGTTCGGGCTGAGCGCAGAGATGTCGACCAGCGGCGTGTTGCCGATCAGGTCGAGGACGGAGGCGGCGAGTGCCATGTGCGGCTCGGGTCGGGGCTCGGGGCGAACGGCCGCGCCGTCAGCCGCCGGCGACGGCGGGAAGGATGGACACCTCTGCGCCATCCTTGACCGGTGTGTCCAGGCCCTGGAGATAGCGGACGTCGTCGTCGTCGACGTAGACGTTCACGAACTTGTGCAACGTGCCGTCGTCGGTGAGCACCTGTCCTGCCATGCCCGGGTGCTCGGCCACCAGCTTGGAGAGCACCTCGCCCACGGTGGCGCCGTCGACGGTGACGGCGCTCGCGCCGCCGGCGTGGCTGCGCAGGACGGTCGGTAGGCGGACTTCGACGGCCACGTGGTCTCCTCGCTCAGTGCTCTGGTCTGGTCCCGGTGCTCCGCCGAAGGATCGGGCAAAAGAGCTGGCCGGACGGATTGTTGACTGATCTGGTAACGATTCTACAAGCCGGTCGCCGTGGCCGAGGCCCAGGTCCTAGTCCCGGTCGAGGTCCAGGCCGGGAACCTCGAGACCCGGGACGTCGACCGGCTCCTCGGTGATGCGCCCGTCCACGATGCCGTAACTGCGCACCACCGGGTGGGTGTCCCGCAGGGAGACGAGCACGTAGTGCCACCCCGGGTCGGTCGCCTGGGCCACGTCGGTCGGCGAGGGGTAGGCGTCGGTGTGGGTGTGCGAGTGGAAGACGCCCATGATGTCGGCGCCGAGCTCCCGGGCGGCCCGGTCGACCCTGAGCATGTCCTTGGGGTCGATCTCGTAGACCATGGCCGAGGCGGCCGCGTTGGGCGTCGGGAAGAGGTGGCCGACCTCGTCGGCTCCGTAGGACCCGACCAGGAGGCCGCACGCCTCGTCGGGCAGACCGGCCAGGCAGTGGGCGACCATCGCCATGTAGAGGTCCCTGGGCAAGCGGAGCACCGCTGGACAGTACCCTCGTATCCCTCATGGCCAGGGCGAAGAAGCAGATCGCCAAGCGGGTGGCAGCCCGCGAGGAGCGCAGCGGGGACCGCACGGTCGCCACGAACCGGCGCGCCCGGCGGGAGTACGAGTTCCTCGAGACGTTCGAGGCCGGCATCGTGCTGCAGGGCTCGGAGGTGAAGTCGCTGCGGGACGGCAACGCCCAGCTCAACGACGCCTACGCCCGCGTGGACGGCGGGGAGCTGTGGCTCTTCCAGCTCCATATCCCGCCCTGGCAGTTCGCCACCGGGTTCGGGGCCCACGAGCCGGACCGGAAGCGGAAGTTGCTGGTGCATCGGGCGCAGATCGACGAACTGATGGGCAAGACCCAGCAGCAGTCGCTCACCCTTATCCCGGTCTCGCTGTACTTCCGCGACGGCAAGGCCAAGGTGCAGCTGGCGCTGGCCAAGGGCCGCCGCCTCTACGACAAGCGCAACCTGATCATGGCGCGCGACGCCGAGCGTGAGGCCGCCCGGGCGTCGAAGGAAATGAGCCGCTGGAGCGGCTGATATCCGCGACTTCGCAGTTGCCGTCGGTGAAGATTTGCCCGAGGCAATCGAGCGATGGCCAGACACAGTGCGGGGGCGCACCGGGCAAAGAGCCACAAACGCGGCGACATCGAGGGGTTGCGTGCCGTCGCCATCCTGGCGGTCGTCGCCTACCACTGCGGCCTGCCGGTGCCCGGGGGCTACGTCGGCGTCGACGTCTTCTTCGTCATCTCGGGCTACCTGATCACGTCGCTGCTGTGGAAGGAGCTCTCGGGCGAGGGCCGGCTGTCGTTCGCCGGCTTCTACGCGCGCCGGGCCCGCCGCCTCCTGCCCTCGGCCGTGCTCGTTCTTGTGGTGACGGTGCTGGTGTCCATCGCCGTCACCGGACCCCTGATGGCGACCGCGGTCGCCAAGGACGCCGTGGCCTGCGCGCTCTACGTCGGCAATTACCGCTTCGCGTTCCAGGCGACGAACTACCTGACCTCGCACGGCCCCGTGTCGCCGCTGCAGAACTACTGGTCGCTCGGGGTCGAGGAGCAGTTCTACCTGCTGTGGCCGGCGCTGTTGCTCGTGGCGTTCACCATCGGGCGCCGCGTGTCGGGGGCCGGTCGTGGCCGCCACCGGCGCGGTCGTCACCGCCGCGCCGCCTCCGCGGCGCGCCCCGGGCCCGTCCTCCTCGTACTGGGCGTCGTCGCGGTGCTCTCCTTCTGGTCGTGCGTCTACCTGACGCACGCGAACCAACCGTGGGCCTTCTTCTCGCTGCCGACGCGCGCATGGGAGCTGGCGCTGGGCGGCTTCCTCGCCTTGGCGGTGCGGGAGGGCACCCGACTGCCGGCGCGGGTGGCGGCGCTGCTCGGGTGGGCCGGCCTCGCCGCGGTCGGATGGTCCCTCTTCGCCTTCAACGCCCAGACCACGTTCCCCGGCCCGGCCGCGCTGGTGCCCGTGATCGGCACCGGCCTGGCGCTCGTGGCAGGGACGCGGGCCATGCGGTTCGGGCCGTCGGGCCTGCTCGCCCTGGCCCCGATGCGCGCCATCGGCACCGTCTCCTACACCTGGTACCTCTGGCACTGGCCGGTGCTGATCCTGGCGCCGTACGTGGTCGGCCATCCCCTGGACCTGGCGCAGAAGGTGGGCCTCGGTGTCTTCAGCCTGGTCCTGGCCGCCGCCACCACCGCGTTGGTGGAACAGCCGGCCCGGCGCTCGGCCTGGCTCTCGGCGGCGCGGACGCGCAGCCTCCTGGCCGGCGGCGCCATCAGCCTCGGCGCGGCGGCCATGGCGATCGTGGTGGTGGTGGAGGTGCCGCCACCCGTCGGCACCGGCTCCGCCGCAGTCGCCCACCTCTCGGCCGCGCAGAGCCCACGGACCCGATCGTCGACATCGGCCACGGTCCCGCCGGCGGTCGCAGCGGCGGACAGCCTCGACGCGCAGGTCAACCATCAGGTGTTCCAGTCGCTGGCGAACCCGGACGTGCCTGCCAACCTCAAGCCCTCGCTCGCTGACGCGGCGTCAGACCTGCCGGTGCCCGAGGACAACGGGTGCCTCAACGGCTACACCGACGCCGCCGTGCATCCGTGCGTCTACGGCGACACCAGCTCGGCGACGAGCATCGTGCTGTTCGGCGACTCGCACGCGTTGCAATGGTTCCCGGCCATCGACAACCTGGCGAACCAGCAGAACGACGCCGTCGTCGTCATGACCAAGGCGACATGCCCGCCCATCGACGTGACGGTCTACAACCCGGACCTCGGACGGACCTACACCGAGTGCGACAGGTGGAAGAAGGCCGAGCTGGCGCGCATGGCCACGCTCCGTCCCGCGGTCGTCGTCCTCGGCTTCTCCCGCGAGTACGGCATCCCCGACGACCATGTCGTCGTCGACGGTCAGGCGTGGCTCGCGGGCCTGAGCGAGATGATCACCACGATCCAGAGCACGACGGGGGCGCGCGTGGTCGTCATGGGTGACGACCCGTACCCGCAGCAGAGCGTGCCCCAGTGCCTCTCCGTGCACCTCTCGGACACGCCTGCCTGCTCGATCCCGAGGCACTACCCGTACTACAACCCCGCCGGGATCGGCCAGGAGCAGGCCGTGGCCTCGTCGACCGGCGCGGGCTACGTCGACACGGACCCGTGGTTCTGCATCTCGACCACGTGCACCGTGATCGTGGGCAACCTGCTCGTATACCGGGACGACAACCACATCACGGCCTCGTACGCCGACTGGCTCACCCCGGCGGTCGGGGCACGGCTCGAGATCGCGACCGGCGGGGTGTTCGGAGGGGGCCCGGCGGGCGGAGGGTCGCCCGGCCCGTAGAATGGCGGGGCCGATCAGAGCGGTCGGCAACCCAGACATGGGGGTGATTGGTTTCGACTTCGGTCGTCAAGGTAGGAGAAGCGAGCCGTGGTCTCCGGAACCACGTTAAAGAGCCGGAACCAAAAACAAACGCCGAGCCTCAGCTCGCGCTCGCTGCTTAAGTAGCGACGTCCGCCCGGTCCCCGCCCTACGGATCGGAATACGGGCGTCATTCAGTAGGGCTTACTCAGCACTTCACACCAACTGAACGCTGAGGAAATCTTCGTTGGTTACGGGGCGGCTCCGCCGCCGGCAGTAGTGCCGCCCCCGACAATCCTCTGCCGGCTGCGCTCGGAGAAGGCCTATTGCGACTCCGGAGGACGCGGGTTCGAATCCCGCCACCTCCAAGAGCGGTTCGGCTGCGCCTGCAGGTCGGAACGTTGTTGGAGGTGCACCGACGCCTCGCAGGACACAGCAGGACACGAAAAGACACGCGAACCGTGTCCCAGAGTCGGAGTTGTGTCGTGCGATCGGCGACCACGGAAGCACCCGGCGGACCCGTTCCTTGATCAGGTAGAGGAACTGCTCACAGCTCGCCGATCGACTCGTCGATGGCCAGGAGAGCTCGGGCTCAGATTCCGAACGACGATTCGGTCCGTGGGCTCTGGCGCCGACGGCCGCTCGAGGCCGGAGGCGCCGAACGCACCCTCTGCCGAGAATTTCTTTCGAGAAATTTTTGTGTCCCGCTGCGTCCCGCTGTCACTCGCTGTGTCCCGATGGCACTCGCTGTGTCTCGCTGGACACCACTTCTGACCTGGGACGTTGTCACACCGAGCGCTCCACCGTGGTCGCCCATGGATCCCGACGACTACGCCATGCTCGAAGCGCTCGTCCGCCACGGGCGGCGACGCCAGATCGACGACTTCTTGGCTCAGGGCGAACGCTGCGGCTGGTGCCGCTGTCCGATCCGTCTGCGTGGTTTCGTCGTCTCCGGTCGTCCCGGCGAGCAGGCCGTGACGTTCTCGAGCGCCTCGCTACCTGACGGCGTCGTCCTCAAGGCCTGCGGCTCACGCTCCGAGGTTCGGTGCCCATCGTGCGCCGCCATCTATCGGGGGGATTCCCGCCACCTCGTGCGGGCCGGGCTCGAGGGCGGCAAGGGCGTCGACGAGGCAATCGCCCTGCATCCGGCGGTGTTCTTGACGCTGACCGCTCCGGGCTTCGGCGCCGTCCACACGGCCTCGGGCGTGTCCCCGTGTCACGCCGGCGGCGTCCGGGCGCTGTGCGTCCATCGGCGCTCCGTGGCGTGCTCTGTGATGCACCCGCGCAACGACGAGCTGGTCGGCACTCCCCTCTGCCCGGATTGCTACGACTACGAGGGCGCGGTGCTCCAGAACGCGAGCACCCCCGAGCTGTGGCGCCGCACGATGATCTATGCACAGCGCCAGCTCGCCGCTGTCCTCGGTCGCACCCAGGCCGATACCGGTCGGATGGTGCGTCTCTCATTCTGTCGAGTGGCCGAGTTCCAGCGCCGAGGCATCGTGCACCTGCACGCCGTCGTCCGGGCGGACGGCCCGAACGGTTCGATCCCGCCAGTCGACGCCGGACAGCTCGCGCTCTCCTGCTTGCAGGCGGCCAATGACGTCACCGTGGTTCATCCGAAGGGATCTGCGATGTGGGGCCCTCAGATCGACGTGCAGATCCTCGAGCAAGGTGACGAGCGGGCGCGCCGGGTGGCGATCTACGTCGCCAAGTACGCCACGAAGACATCGAGCGACGACCCGCGCCTCGACGCTCCCGTCCGCTCTCTTGAAGACTTGGCCCACCGACGCCTGCCCGCTCACCTCCATCGCATGGTTGCCACAGCGCTCGAGCTCGGGGCGGATCCCGAACTCAGCCATCTCAACCTCGCACAGCACGCGCACCGCTTCGGGTACGGGGGCCACTTCCTCACTAAGTCGCACGCAGCTACTCGACCACATTCGGCGCTCTTCGCGAATGCACGGGTCCAGTGGCGCGAGGCCCGGCGGTTCGAAGGCG
Source organism: uncultured Acidimicrobiaceae bacterium (assembly GCA_963777485.1). GTDB lineage: Bacteria > Actinomycetota > Acidimicrobiia > Acidimicrobiales > RAAP-2 > Bog-473. The sequence continues at coordinate 256,313 of CAVZQP010000003.1, forward strand.
ACGTGCCCGAGGACCATTCCTTCGAGGGCCATTGGCAAGCCATCGGAGCCGGCTGGACCAACAGAGGCGAATCGCTTTTCGCCGCCTATCAGCAACGGCAGCGGGCCGAGGAGAAGAAGGAAGCGGAGTTCGAGTGGTACACCCGGTCGGAATAGCACTCTGCTCAGAGGCCAAACCGCCGAAGGCGGTGCGGCAGGCCTTTGCCGTCCCACGAACCAGTTCGAGCGGGCCGGCATGAGCTCCATCGACAAACAGCCCAACGGCCGGTGGCGGGCCCGCTACCGCGACAAGGCCGGTCGCTCGCACTCCAAGACATTCGACCGCAAGGCGGATGCGCAGAGCTATCTCGACGATGTCGGCCACGACATCCGTCGAGGCGAGTGGATCGATCCCAAGCTGGCTCGCACTCCCTTCGAGGAGTGGGCCGATCGGTGGTGGGCGACAACGACGAAGCTGCGCCCGACCACCCGTCGGGGGTACTGGGGCATGCTCCAGCGGCATGTACGCCCCCACTTCGAGGGATGGCCGATTGTCGGAGATCAGCTACATGGACGTCGAGGAGTTCATCACGCATCTCCTCGGTCAGGGTCTTTCGCCGAAGTACACCAGGGACTGTGTCTCCGTGCTCTCGCTCGTGATGAAGAGCGCTGTACGGGCGAACCTGCGTAAGGACAACCCCGCTGCCGACCACAACATCCCGCTCCCCCGCCGCAAGCTCCACGAAGGCGACGTGCTGAACATGGAACAGATTCACCAACTCGTGGCACACGTGAAGGATCCCTACAAGCCCGCCGTGTGGCTCCTCATGCTGGCTGGGCTCCGACCGGCGGAGCTCTGCGGCCTGAGAGTTTGTGACGTCGACTTCACCAAGCACGTGGTCCATGTGAGCCAAACCGTGCTGCCGGTGCACTCATTCGACACCGAGGGCTTCGGGCTGGTTACCGGACCCCCAAAGACGTCGGCAGGCGACCGCCGTATCCCCATTCCGGCATGGCTCTGCAACGACCTGGCAGCGATGGTCGCGGCTCGAGGGGGAGCCAACCGTGGAGGCCGCAGCTTCGGGCAGCAAGGGTGAGCCGTTGTTCCAGACTCGTTATGGCAATCCACTCAACCGGGACAAGCTGCGAGAGAAGGTGATCCGGCCAGCCTTGCGGGAGGCGGGATTGCCCGAGACCTTCCGCACCTACGATCTACGACACTCGCACGCCTCGGTGATGATCGACTTGGGCGTCAACCTGCTTGCCCTTGCTCAACGGATGGGACACAGCGACCCAGCCATGACGCTTCGCCTCTACGGCCACCTGCTCGAGGGAACGCAAGTGCAGCTGAGCGAAAAGATCGACGAGTTGCGGGCTGCTACCGAACCCAAAGACGGAGCCGTGGTGCCGTTCAGGGCAAGGTCAAGCGAACCGCCGTAGGCCTAGATTTGTCAACTGACTGCGTATCAGTGCACTTGCGCTACGTCGATGATGTCGACGAATTCTACTGCAAATACTAGGCGATAGAACACGGTGACACAGTCAGTACCAGGGATCTCAGCATAGCGAACTTCATAGTGCGGCGGATAGGATAACTCAGGGAAGGGAACGCTAGGTGCACGACAGGGCGCTGTGTCAAGTTCAGAGAAAAAAGCGGTGATGCGCTGCCAAGTAGAGTACGGCGGGTTCTCACGCTCGGCACATTACTCCAGGGCAGTGTGTCTCGCAGGGGCACCGTAGGCTGAGCGAATGATGCCGGAGCAGTATTTGTAGTAGAGCTCTTTGAGCTTTTGGCGAAGATAGAGAAGGTACTGCTAGTTAAAGATCAGTAGGGCAGAAGCAGCATGGCTGGCCTCGTAACATTGCTAGACTAGGGCACGAACGGAGTATTAGTAGCCGGAAAGACAGGCTTGGGTAGGAGTCCGTAGCAGAGCTATTGGTAGCAGACCAGATTACACAACTTGGTCTGCTCAGCTGAAGTAAAGATAATCTCTCAGAGGAGATGGTTCAGCGCAGCAGACTGGCGTTGCCGCTCGATAACGGAAGGTGGATCTGGGAAGTCTGGCACAAGTAAGATTGTACGAACAGGCGACAAATAACACAGAGAGTTGTAAAGGCAAGGAGGGCAGGAAAGGCGGGGACTGCGGGGTGCACAACAGGCAGGCGTACAGGGGCAAATGAGACTCAGACAGGTTAACTTGGTTGATAAGTTCACTGCTTGACGGCGGAGGTGGCACGTTGCCTCGAGGAGATACTGAAGGGAGGGAAACTCATGAGAAGAAGAGTGAAGTGGAGCAGGAAATAGCATATAGGACACATAGAAGCAGAACTCACAGTGAGTGAAGCAACGATTTTCGCTGAATAGGGAGAGCTAGCAGAAAAGAGAGCAGCTGAGAGTTAATAGAGAGGAAAAAAGATTAGATTAAAAAAGATAGTGGAAAAAATAGAATGTGATGTAGCATGGTTGGTGTGGGAAGTAAGCAACTTAAGCAGCATAGAGGGTAGAAAGCACACTAAAGAAATGTGAAAAAGTTGAGTAAGGGCTTGAAGGACTATGAAGAAAAAGTAGAAGCACTAAAGGAGAAAGGGGGCACTTGTAGCTAAAAATGCAAAATGAAGATTTTGGACTTAAGGGTTGGGGAAGAGAATAAAATAGAAAGATAAGGAAGAACTGGAGAGAGATTAGGGCAAATGGAGGAGCTAGACGGATAGGGACAGGTTGGCTGTATAAACATTGATAATGGCGGAGTGGTAGGCAGACACCAGGCTAAGATAACACAGATGCTCTGCATAATAGACGGGGAGGGTAAAGTCAGAGGCGCAGAAGGCGCTGTAAATAAGATACAGGCTGGGCAGGCAGCAGTATGGGAAGCGGAGGAGAGCCACGAGTACTCAACTGAGACTGGGATGACCGCGATCGTGATAGAACTGCAGTCAATAGAGGTCTCAGACAGGCGCACATAGCCGGCGTACGGAGGCACCACTTAGCGCCACTAAAGAACGTTGCGAAGCGTGCAGTCGAGAAGGTTGGGATCACCGTGGACGTCGATTTTCCGCGAGGCAAACACGGCCTCCACCCCTGCAGTGATCTGAAGACCTGATCGAATACAATGGGTTCTGGCACGTCTGGCGGAATGAGACGCACTCGCTCAGTGCAATAGACTTAGTAAACGACGGCGTTAGACGGTAAGGGGGAAACTGGCATCGCCTCCACGACGACGACGCTTGGAGGATAGTACAGATAGACGGCGCTTAGGGGAGGTTCTAGGTAGGTCTTCACCACCTCTCCCCCCGAATGATTCCATGAGACTGTCAGGTAGCCCTTGGTAAATAAAAACTGAACACTCACAGCAGCGCAAACATCTGGTAACTCTAAAATAGGTGAAGGATGTAGCACAGACAAGGCGGTAGGGGGCAGTGCTTTCAACTGAAGTTATGGCATGGCAATACAATAAGCGCCACCGTCAGATGTCGCGGAGCTCACGGGCTGTATGCCTGAAACGCTGCTCGATGGACAGAACACAGTTGCCACGCAAGCTGAGGTAGTCGGACAAGAAATCGCAGCGAGTTGAGTCACTGCAGCGGGGACAGGTCGAGAGAGCCAGGTCTGGCCGCCGTCACTCGTCGTGAGAATGTCACTGTCACTCCCACCTCTTGCCTCGATGCCTCCCCCCACTGCGACGCAATCCGTCGCGCTGGTGCAGGAAATGGCGTTCAGGAAGGTCGTGTCTGGAGGCACAGGCTCCGATGTCCATGTGTTGCCATCATCGCTGCTGGCGAAGATCATGCCAGTCGGTGATCCATCGCCAGGGGTTGCGTCTCAGACGAAAAAGCAGCGCATCGGAATAGAGCACGCCAAGCACTTGAAGTTGTATACACCGGTAGGTCCTCACAAAGGCGAAGCGCTTTGAGCACAGGTCGATAAGCAGTTGACGGTAGTCAGGATGCTGAGCTGCTCCACTGAACTCAGATCGCACACTGTTGCCTCACTGATTCCTTCGACGATGCAGTCGTCAGGTGTTGTGCAGGCTGCGAGCGACAGAGCAAGTTGGCCTTGGGGTAATGAAAGTGATCTCCACTGTGACCTCATTGTGCTGGTGGTTAGAGCTACGCCGAAGTCGCAGTCGGTAGAGGAGCAGACCACCATGCAAAACGTGGGTGTGGGACACGACAAACTGTGCAGAACGCCGACACCTTTTGGCAGGGGGGGACCGATCCTCCAGGTGTGACCTCAGTAGAACGTCTGAACCGCAAGCACTGCTTGATCATTGCCGACGGCATTCCATCACACTGCAATGCACGAAGTTGAGGTGGGACAGGCCATCGCATTGAGTTGTGTCACTTACGCCAGAGGAGGCGTTGTTGCCCAGTGCGCCACTCCGTCAGTGCTGCGAGCGACAAAGGCGCCACCCGGCGCCGAGTTGTAGTGCAACGCAGCCGCTACGCATGCTTGCTGCGACGTGCAGGAAATGGTTTCTAGGGATGAAGACAGCGCACCATTTGTTGACTGACCAGAAACCGCCTCGACCGGGCTCATCGTCGTCGTGGTGGTAGTCGAGATAATCGTGTTCATCGATGTCGTCGTGCGATGACTCGATTCCGAGGATCGGTCGTTCGAGCAACCGCCCAACAGACAGGCACAAGCCAGCGCCACCAGAGTCACCCCTAATCCGGCAGGCTTCACACATCGATCTTGTCACCCCGGAACGACGAGATCCGGCGGTGAGCGTGTGAGGCAGGCCGACCTTGTGCTGCCGCCCGTCGAGCTACAACTAACGGACCGGCATACGCATTTGTGTATCCCCGAAGTGCCTGCTTTGGAGTGGGGCACCCTCAACGACCTTTCTCGTACTCGGAAGCAGGGCTCGAATACCCTCCCGTCGTAGGACACGAATAAGACACGGGCAGCAAGAAACAGCGAGTACCAGTGTGTGCCAATGTGTGCCAGGAGTACCTCTTCGTCTCGTCGAAATGGCAGGTAGATTCGAGACCATGCCGTTGACGTGCACTTCTGCTAAACGTGCTGCCACGGTTCGAATCCCGCCACCTCCAAGAGCGGTTCGGCTGCGCCTGCAGATCGGAACGTTGTTGGAGGTGCACCGACGCCTCGCGGGACACAGCAGGACACAAAAGACACGCGACCCGTGTCCCGGATCCTGGATTGCGCGCTGTCATGTGAGACGTGCCTCACACGGCAAAGGTGCTCGAATGTGTTGTTCGGGACGCGCTCGGTGGTGGGGCAAATTGGACCGCGCTGTCATGGGTGGTTGGTCAGGTTTACAGGGGCTAGCGAGCCGGCGGTCGTGTACAAGTTCCAGCCCTCGCGGTGACAGTCAGCTGGTCACGGTCAGTTTGGTCGCGCTCATGCCACTGGAGCCGCTCAAGTTCGCGCCACCGGGGTAGGTAGCGGATACCGAGTACGAACCTACTGACAGAACGCTTTTGGCGATCATGCAGGTACCCGTGCCAGCGTTGAGCGTGACGGTGCAGGTGGCAGAGCCGACCTTCACGGTCACTTGGTTGCCGTTGGGCACGGCCTCACCGTTGTGGGTCGTGACGGTAACGGTGAAAACCGCCGCTGATTCGTTGCCACGGGTGACTTTAGTCGGTGACACCGAGACCTTTGTGGTCGTCGTGTCCGCTGTCACCGAGAGATGCGTCGCAGGCGTGAAAGTGGAAGCCGTGTAGACGTATCCGGCGTTCGAAGACGAGGTCGTGCTCGGCGTGTATGTGGCGAATACGTCGCTGTAAGAGCCCACCGGGCCCTCAATGGCGGTAGGCGAGCAGGTCGCAGAGGCGCTGTCAGTGCTCTTCTCGACCAAGATTTGACTGCACACTTGGGTCGAGGAGTTGTAGACGGTCACGGTGCCCTCGGGATAGCCGTCGCCCGACTGGCCGGTAACGGTGACCGTGAAGGTCTCCGAGGTCTCGGCCCCGTAGGTGACGGAGGTCTTCGACAGGCTGAGGCCCGTCGTCGTCTTCTCAGGCAGAGGGTTGGCCGTCCACTGGGCATAGAGCGTGAGGGACGCCGTCGGTGAGTAGGAGGCACCGCCGACACCAACGAGCGTGCCGCTCGAAGCGGCGGTGTACCAGCCAGCGAACGTAAAGCCCGCGCGCGTCGGCGTCGGCAGGGTAAGTGCGCTACCCCCAACCGTGAAGTTCGCCGAGGCGGGGCCTCCCGTGCCGCTCTCGTAGTTGTACGTCACGGTGTAGACGATCGGGGCCCACTGGGCGGTCAAGACGATGGGTGTGCCGTCACTGGCGAGGGTGTAGGTGGCGCCGGCGGCGTAGGTGACGCTGCCGTCGCTCCACCCCGCAAAGCTGTAGCCCGGGTCGGAGAAGGTGTTGGCGGCCAAGGTGACGGTGGTGCCGTCGAGTCCCGAGCCCGAGGCCGGGGCGCTGCCGGTGCCCGCGCCCGGCGCGTAGGAGTAGGCGTCGCTGATCGGGGTCCACTGGGCGGTCAAGACGATGGGTGTGCCGTCACTGGCGAGGGTGTAGGTGGCGCCGGCGGCGTAGGTGACGCTGCCGTCGCTCCACCCCGCAAAGCTGTAGCCCGGGTCGGAGAAGGTGTTGGCGGCCAAGGTGACGGTGGTGCCGTCGAGTCCTGAGCCCGAGGCGGGGGCGCTGCCGGTGCCCGCGCCCGGCGCGTAGGAGTAGGCGTCGCTGATCGGGGTCCACTGGGCGGTCAAGACGATGGGTGTGCCGTCACTGGCGAGGGTGTAGGTGGCGCCGGCGGCGTAGGTGACGCTGCCGTCGCTCCACCCCGCAAAGGTGTAGCCCGGGTCGGAGAAGGTGTTGGCGGCCAAGGTGACGGTGGTGCCGTCGAGTCCCGAGCCCGAGGCGGGGGCGCTGCCGGTGCCCGCGCCCGGCGCGTAGGAGTAGGCGTCGCTGATCGGGGTCCACTGGGCGGTCAAGACGATGGGTGTGCCGTCACCGGCGAGGGTGTAGGTGGCGCCGGCGGCGTAGGTGACGCTGCCGTCGCTCCACCCCGCAAAGGTGTAGCCCGGGTCGGAGAAGGTGTTGGCGGCCAAGGTGACGGTGGTGCCGTCGAGTCCCGAGCCCGAGGCGGGGGCGCTGCCGGTGCCCGCGCCCGGCGCGTAGGAGTAGGCGTCGCTGATGTTGGGCGTCCAGATGGCGTAGAGCGTGACGTCGGCCGCGGGCATGGAGGTGGTGTCCCCCGGCGCATAGGAGGTCCCCGAGCCGTTGGCCGCGGTGTTCCAGTCATCAAAGCGGTAGCCGGCATTCACCAGGTTGCCGGTGTTGGCGAAGCACGCTCACCGTCGCGCCGGCGGTATAGCTGTTGGTATCGACCGGGACGGTCCCTCCCGTGGCGCCGTTGCCGACGTAGGTGACGTTGTAGGTGTCGGTGTTGGCCGTCCACGCCCGCACCCAGTCGATAAGGGTGGTGGCCGGAAGCTGCGTGGAGCCGGGCACGTAGGCGTCAGTGCCCGACCCGAGCGCCTGGGTCAGCGCGAGGAAGAACGGATCATTGAACGGCTCAGGGCTGGTGAGGGGTGCTGCCGGGTTCGGATGATCGACCAGGCAGACGTTGCCGTTGAGGTAGATCGTGAGGGTTCCGGGCTGCCAGTCAATGCCGTAGGTGTTGAACTCCCCTTGGTTGATGGTGCAGTCGTACGCGGTGACGTCGGGGTCGCCGTTGGCGGCCTCGGTGTAGTGAATGTAGGGGACGTCGAGGGTCGGGTACTGGCTGTAGAACTCGGCGAAGTCGATCTCGCCCGAGTGGGGCCACGCGCCGTACGCCAAGGTCTTTGGGTAGAGCCAGAACGTCTCTTGGAGACCTTTGGCTACCGACGCCGGGAGCTCGGCGTTGACCTCGAAGGCACCGTAGGTCTGGTTGAAGAGCCCGTCGGTCGTCACCATGCCGGCTTCGAAGGGGGTGGAGTAGCCGTCGGCGCAGCTGACCGGGGCTGCCTCCTGCACGACGCTGAGGTGCAGGTAGCCGGCTGATTCCGAGATGGTGCTCGGGTTATCGACGTAGCAGGGCCAGCCCGAGGCCGTTCCGGTGGTGTACCCGCTGTTCGCCGTCAGCTGGGGCAACCACTTGGTGGTATCGAGCGAGGCGCCGTTGAACTCGTCGTCGAAGCTGCAGGCCCAGGTGCCTGCCATCCCGAGCGGCGCCGTGTTCTGGCAGTTGGCGTCCGAGGGGGCCGGTGGGCTGGCGCTCGCGGTCGACACCGGACCAGAGGACAACACCAGGAGCAACGATGCGGCGAGGAGAAGGCCGAGGAAAGCGGTGAAAAAGACGCGCACGGGCGCGATGACGGAAGACATGCAACAACCCCTCAGGGCGATAGAGGCGATCCACTGGCGCGAGCCGGAGATGGCCCTCCAGTTAGGTTCGACACACTGCGAACCCGGGCGCGTCCTTTGCGCGCTACACCTATGGACTGCTATCGAGCGATTGTTTGGTAGAGGCCAAGGTCACATTGAACAGTCGTCAAAGCGCGTTGCATCGCAAAAATCAAGCGCGTATTTGCACCATTCCGGCATCCGCTCGACAGGCTGGGGCACGACCTCAAGAACTCTCGTCGTGGTGGCTTCCCCGTTTGATGGTGTCGTTCGCGGAGCGCGATCCGAACCGACCGGCTCCGAAGCGCGATGAGGACAACGTCCGCGCTCGCCACCGACGGTCTAATAGCCGGCGTTCGGGGTGGCGACACTTGCGCCGACCCTGGATCGTCGCCTCCGTTCATGCGACAAAGTCTGGTCGAAGGCTGTGACACGAACCGCCCCGCCGTAGGACACGAATAGAAGACGTGCGTCACGTAACAACGGGCGCCAACGCGTGCCAACGAGTGTCAACGGGTGCCATCTCCGTTCCACAGATATGGCAGGTAGATTCGAAATGATGCCGTTGACGTGCGCTTTTGCAAACGTCCTTCCACGGTTCGAATCCCGCCGCCTCCATGGGCTCTCACGCGAGAACGTGAGGGTCGTTGAAGGTGCGCCGACGCCCCACCGCCGGAGGCGGGATTTAGCGTGCTGGCACGAAGGCGACGCGGATGCTGCCATCCTTGGGCACCGATCGAGCCTCCGCCACACTTGAGTGTGACGGCGCAGGTCGAGAGTCGAGAGGCGTGAGAACCGCATGGTGACCGTGGCCAGGTATCGCTTTGCGGCGACACTCCGCCGTCGCTGGCTGGGCTATGTGAGTATTGCCCTCCTCGTCGGATTGGTCGGCGGGATCGCCATGGGGTCGATCGCGGCGGCTCGGCGGACCCAGTCGTCGTATCCAGCCTTTCTCGCGAGCACGAACGCGTCGGAGCTCACGATGTCGACGTACGGGACGACCGGCAGCAGCGCGGCCAATGGCTATTCGGCGAAGGTGACGCGCGCAATCGCGCATCTCCCAGAGGTCAAACGGGTCGAGGGTTGGGTGGGCCTCGGAGTCGTGCCGGTGGCGCCCGACGGAGCACCAATGCTGAACTCGTCGCTTAATTCGGCCGGCAGTCTCGACGGCCTCTATTTCAACGAGGACCGCGCCACCCCCGTCGTCGGTCGGATGGCGAATCCACGTCGCGTCGACGAGTTCGTCACCACCGCGTTGGGGGCGCGCGCGTTGGGCTGGCACGTGGGCCAAGTCGTTCCCATGGGGGTGTACACGTCCACCCAGTTCGGAGAGGCAGGTTTCGGCACGCCGCGCGTGGCGCCCGAACGCAGGATCGACATGAAGCTCGTCGGTATCGTCGTCTTCAACAATCAGGTGATCGAGGACGACGCCGACCGCCTCCCCACCGATGTCCTGTTCACCCCCGCCCTGACCCGAACGCTGCTCACGTCCAATTCGATCCAGGGCACGTGGTACGCCATGCAGCTCCAACACGGCACCTCCATTTCCGCCGTTGAAGAGAAGCTCCTCCACCTGCTTCCGAGTGGGAGCGATGCCAACTTCAGCCTCACCGCAATCACCGAGACCAAGGTGGAGCGGGCCGTCAAACCGGAATCGATCGCACTTGGGGTGTTCGGCGCGATTGCGGCTTTGGCGGCGTTGGCGATCGGGACGCTCGCCATATCGCGGGAGTTGCGCTCGGGTGAGGAGGATCTCGCCGTGCTCCGCGCTCTCGGGGCCGGCCCCGGAACCACGATGGCCGACGGGCTGGTCGGCGTCCTCGGCGCGATCGTGTGCGGCGCCCTCTTGGCGGTGGCGCTCGCCATTCTGTTGTCGCCGCTGTCCCCGCTCGGACCAATCCGGGCCGTGTACCACGAGTCCGCATTTGCGCTCGACTGGACCGTCCTGGGCCTGGGGCTTCTCGTGATGATTGGCGGGCTCGGCGCGATCGCAGTGGCGCTGGCCTATCGGGGCGCCCCGCACCGTGTCGCGACCAATTCCCGCAACGACCACCGACGCGACTCGAGGCTGCTGCAGACGGCGACCTCCTCGGGCCTGCCGGCCGCTGCGGTCGTGGGGCTCCGCTTCGCCGTGCAGTCCGGTCGTGGCCGGACCTCGGTCCCCGCCCGCTCCGTCCTCGTGGGCGCCACGCTGGCCGTGATCCTTGTGACTACGACCCTCACGTTCAGCAGCGGGCTCAACACCTTGGTGTCGCGTCCCGCACTGTACGGATGGAATTGGAACTACGCGCTGAACTCGGAGAACGACGTCCCCCCGGCAGCCCTCACCGTCCTGCACCGCGACCCTGACGTAGCGGCCTCATCCGGCTACCTCCCGCTCTCGGTACAGATCGACGGTCAGACCGTCCCTGTGCTCCTTGGGGACAACCACGCGACCGTCGCGCCACCGGTCCTCACCGGACATGCGGTCGATGCCAACAACCAGATCGTCCTGGGCCCGACGACGCTTTCGCTCCTGCACAAACACGTTGGCGACACCGTCATCGGTTCGTTCGGCACCCCGAACACCGCCCCGCTCTACCTCCCCCCGTTCAAGGTGGTCATCGCCGGCACGGCCACGCTCCCAGCCATCGGCGGCACCAGCAATTTCACCGACCACACTTCCATGGGTACCGGAGCGGTCCTCTCGAAGGACGTCAGCCCTGCGATCGCAGGGGCCAGCCAGAGCCCGGACCCGAACGAGAACGGACCTGGCTTGGTCTTCGTGCGCCTACGCGACGGCATCAGCGCTGCGGCCGGACGGGCGGACATGCTGCGCATCACCACCGTGGCCGACCAGGCCTTCGCCGCCGACATGAACACGACAGGCGACACGGTCACTGTGCTCGGCGTCCAACACCCGGCGGAAATCGTCAACTACCAGTCCACCGGCGCCACGCCCGTCGTCCTCGCCGCCGGTCTTGCCATCGGCGCCATCGTCGCACTGGCTCTCACCCTGATCGCGTCGGTGCGGCGACGACGACGGGATCTCGCCATGTTGAAGACCCTCGGGTTCACCACCCGGCAGCTTGCCGCGACCATCGCCTGGCAGGCCTCGGTCATCGCCGTGATCGCCGCCGCGATCGGTGTGCCCCTCGGCATTGCCGCGGGGCGGCAACTCTGGACTCTCTTCGCCCAGAACATCAACGCTGTCCCCGAGCCCACGGTGCCCGCCTCGGTGATCTTGGTGGCGGCGGGAGTTCTCATACTCGCCAATCTCGTCGCCGCGATCCCGGCGCGCGTCGCCGCGCGCACACCAGCCGCCCTTGTCTTGCGGACCGAGTAACCGAATCGCACTCTTCCATCAGGGTTCGGCATCGGGACTCCAATCGGGCACATCCGGCGCGCCAAGAGCGAGCATCAGCGCGACACGGCGTCTTCATCCAAGAACGTGCTCGCACGCGCCAAGGGCGTCACATGCTGTTCGACATGAACTCCAACGATCCGTCCGTCATGGGTTGTCCGAACGGGTCCCCGGTCACACGGTCAGTGGATGCCCGTCTTCTAGTTCCTTCGATACAAGAACCCGTGCAGGTGGACCGTAACTCCAACGTAGCCGTTGACAAAGTTGAGCCATAGCGGACCGCCCATCTGGCCAGCGATGACGCCCGGAATGTCCGGCGTATAGAAACGAATTCCGGGATTGGTCCACTTCGCAGCAAACGCATCTTGGACCGAGTAGTTCGGACTGTGCGACACGGGAACCGATCCGATGAGTCCGCTGACAGGCCCCCCGTTGGTGCCCGAGATAAGGACGCTCTTGCTGCTTGAGCCGCTCCACTGGAGTGTGGCGAAGAGCGCCGGAATGGAGAGCACCGGTACCGTCCATGGGACGGAACTCCCGAAACTCGTTCCAATACACATTCCAAAGGAGGCTCCAAAATTGGGGCACGGTGCGTTGGTATCGAAAGACAGCTGAAACGAGCAGACCTGCTCGGTTGAAGGGCATTTAGGGATGATGTCGTTCTTGCTCTCCGACGCGATGGTGCTGCTCGCGGTACTGGCACAAGACTTTGAATGCAGGAGTGCATAAAACTTGCCCGAGGCCTTTGACCGGACAAGCCATCGGTCGCCACTCGTCGTTTCCGATGGCGTAACCGTCGCGACCTTCGTGTCGGCGGCAGCATCCTGGGTCGAACCGACTTGCTCCATGAGAGCGACCGTGTCCGCACCGCAGTGGGCATTCTTTTGGTCACCGGTCACGTATCCGAAGAGCCCGTCCGGCCACGACGTGATCGAAACGGCGTCCGCGGTCACAGGCGAGGCCGCGGCGGCTTCGTCGTTACCAATACAAAGACACATTCCCCCAAGTGCCATGAGGGTGCTGGCTGCCGCCACGACGCACACGTGGAGCGCGCCAACCGACGTTCGAAGTCCGCCTGTGGTTCCCGCCACTATTTCACCTCATACCCTCGAATGAAGGGCCAACCTAACAGCGGAACACAGCTGAAACCTGGCTTATCCCATTGTGCGGAGTGCGGCACACTTGCTGAATATCGTGTTCGCTAGAACTCCCACAACGTGAGTTTCACCACGCCGTGGTCAAGGAGCTCGTCCATCACTTCGACGGGCTCCTGACGTTGTCGTCAAGAGGCGATCGATACTGCCGGGCAATGGCCAGCTGCTGCAGGAACAACGCGTAGGCACATTCCAAATATCGCAGAAAGCTTTGGAACCGCTTGCAACCCCCCTGAAAGTTCATAGAGCACCACGCATTCGCTTACGTACTGAGCTCGAATCAACTCTTGCAACAGGACACCGATCGAACACGGTTCGCGCGGCGACAGCTCGTGCTCGCACGCTTCAACGGGTACCAGCGCGCAACATCTCCGTCACGAGGTCGCCGTAGGTGGAGCCGACGATGTGACTCTGAACTGACTTCTCGGCATCGGACCCGCACCATTCGAACCACGCCACCTCCAAGGGCTTTCACGCAATCGTGAGGGTCGTTTGAGGTTGCGGCGAGACTCGCGTGGCATAGATGTAGCACGTTCGTAGTATGATTGTGGCATGAGCAGAGTTCGTCTCAGCACGACCGTCGATGAGCAGCTCCTCGAGGATGCTCGTCAAGCGAGAGCTGGAAAGCCTGACTCGGTGCTTATCGACGAGGCTCTCGTCGCGTTATTGGCCAAGGATCGTGCCGCCGAAGTGGACGCCGCGTACGCGTCGTATGACGAGCACCCACTTTCCGAAGAGGACGCGTGGGGCGACCTGGATTCCTTTCGTGATGCCGCCGGCGCTTCATGAGTCCATTGCCGTTACGAGGCGACATCTGGTGGTGTGAGCTGCCCGATATCGGTCGCAGACCTGTCGTCGTGTTATCTCGTGATGCCGCAATCCCTCGACTGCGTCGCACTCTCGTGGCTCCTTGCACTACGACGATCCGTGGACTGCCGAGCGAGGTGGTGCTCGATCCAGGTGAAGATCCGGTTCCATTACGCTCAGCGGTGAATCTGGATTCGGTCGAAAGTGTCGCGGTCGCTGTCCTTGTCGAACGAATCGGTCGCCTTGCCGACGCAAGGATGCATGAGGTTTGCGCTGCGCTCGAGGTGGCCGTCGATTGCGAATGAGTAATCGCTCCCCGCTAAACCATCTGGGTCTCGCCGAAATCGCGTCGAGACTGACTATGGAATGAGATCGCTACAGGGCACAGACGGGACACATCCCTCCGCGACCTCGGACGATCCCGTAGGAACGCCCGCAGCACGACGTCGGCCCGGGCGTTCTTCTCCCGACAGCCTCCTCCTTCGATCGAGCTCATGGCGATTGAGAATGGCCAAGATGTCCTGGTCGGCGGCTCTCAGCGGTAGGGCGTCAGGTCGGCACGGGGGTAGCGCGCCTGGGTGTCAGCCAGGGTCTGCTCGTCCCAGTACGGATCGCCCGGTGCGGGGAATCCAAAGACCGCGCGCTCCTGGGGCGTCGCCCGCTCGATCAGCTCGCACCAGTCAGGGCCCAGTGCATTGGCGGGCCACGCGACTCTTCCGGTCCAGCGGCGCCCCCACACGTCGTAATGAGTGGACAGAGTGAATCGGGCTGAGCGCTCGCCGGTCATGCGCGACCCACGATGCAGTACGTCGGGCCGGTAACAGAACAGAGTCCCGGCCGGCCCCGTCACCGAAATCTCCTCCTCGGCGAACGTCCCGGCCGGCAGGTAGGTCCAGGCATAGTCAGTGCCCCCATCGACGAGGGAACTCGGCCAGAAGGGAACGCGCTCCCCAACGGACAGCGGGACGACCTTTGTGGGTCCGTCCTCCTCGGTGACGTCCGAAAGCAGGATCAGGCTCTGCATCTGGGTGGCCGTGTCGGACCTCTTGGGGACGACCAGGGTGTGGTTGCCGAAGTCGCGGTGGTGGCTCTGGTCGTAATCCACGGCCCCGGCGTACTTGGCCCACAGCTCGGCTTCGTAGAGACGGAGGTCGTCCGAGCCCAAGAAGCGCTTCGCCAGGTCGAGGAGGTCGGGATGAAAGGTCAGGCGGTTCAAGTCCCAGGATCGCCACGGTCCCCCGATGATGCCGGCGAACTGGCTCGTTGCCAGGAAGGCGTGCGCCGTCGGGTCTGCGAAGTACTCCTGGGGCCTGGGGTAGTGCAGCCACAGCGCATTCTGGGCCAGCTCCAGTTCGTCGGTCCCGAGGAAGCCCTCGAACACCAGATAGCCCCGCTCCCCCAAATCCGACAAGCATCGATCCGGCACCCTCATCAAGGTCTGACGCTATCGGCGCGTCGCTGTAGCTCCCAAAGTTCGAACGGGCGCGGCAATCAAGGGCTTATTCATTCGTCGGGCAAAGGCGCCACCGGGGCGGCGTCCGGGTTTATACGCCTGCTGACCTTGTCCTCAGATGTCGGCCGAGCCGTGCTCCATGCTCTGCACGTCGAAGTAGATAGGTAGCAGGTACTTGACGTAGAAGGCGTGCACGGTCACTCCCGGATACTGCAGATCCTTGTACCGCTTGATCTTGACCCGATCGTCCTTCTCGGCGTAGCGCTCGCATGCGACCAGCAGGTCGTCTACCTCTTCGCGGGAGTCTTGCAGCAATCCGAGATGGTCGTAGCCGGGCGAGCTCATTGGCTTCTCGCTCTCGGCTAGCAGGATGAATTGGTCCGAGTCGGGCAGCAGAAGGTGGCAGGACTGCCCGACCACCTCGGTGTCGAGCGCGGTCCATCCGAAGATGGAGCCGTAGAAGGCGTCGACTTCCTCCCGGAACTCCTTGGTCAGAGTGCCGACCGGGAACGTCATCTCCATATGGTTGAAGCGCATCGAAATCTCCCTTGTTCACGCTCTCTCAGAGACCGGCAACAATCTGAGTCGGGCATCGCAGGATCGCGGCAGAGGACCTGCACCGGCAAGAGTGTCCCACTTTGTCTGTCGTCAGGTGGGCAAGAATGCCCCCAATGGCGTTTGGCCAACAGTCAGGTCCACCTGCCTCAGCAAAGCAAGTGCGAGAACTCATGGACCTCCTCAAAGAGGCAGGACATTCCGATTTCCGCGATGCCCGTGGGCCAATGGGATTCACTCAGCGCCAGGCAGCTGGAAAGTTCACACGCGATGAAGCGACGGAGTTCATAGACCAGCTACTGGATGCGCAATCTATTGGGAGCATTGCCGTCGCGACGCCAACGTGGCGGCAATCCGCCCAGGAGCAAATGCTTAGTTCCCTGCCGTCGGAACAGCTTGCCGGGGAGCTTCGCCGTCGTGGATGGACTGCCATCGCACCCTAGGCCAGCGTCTGGGGGCACCCGTTTGTTACAACCAGGGTCGTGCCGCCGTACCAATCTTGTTCCGGCGCCAGGAACCGAGTTGTTCGGAGGATCGCTCATCCCTCGATGAGGATCACCATCGTCTCGGGCAGAACCCCATCGTGCTTCATGGCCTCGGCGGCAGCCTCTGACTGCATGGCGGAAGCGAATGCGTCCACGTCCGGGACGTCCATGAGGACCGCCACCTTCGTCGGGTCATCGGGGCTCACGAACGTCCTGATGTTGGTGACGCCGAGCGGGCCGAAAAGTTCTTCGCGCTTGGGCGAATTCAGCCAGTGGTCCTTGTCCTTCGAGATGTCGTGGTGCCCGATTATGGTCGGCATGGCGTCCTCTCTCTGGTCATCAGTGACGGTAGTTCATAATCGGAGCGCAAAGAGGCGAGCACCAATCCCATGAAGGTCGGACCATCGGCTCAGGCACTCCATCCCGTCGCACGCGGCCGCGGTCTGACTCCCAGAACGTCCTAGAGGATCACCAACACGCTCCGGGCGGTGGACCTACTTCGTAATGATCTTCTCAAGCTTCTCCAGACTGGCCGCCATGGACTCAAGCATCGAATTGTTCCCGTTGATCCACGTCCCACCATCGCTCAATAGGGAATGGCGTGTCTCCTCCGTCACGGTGCCAAAGTCAAATACCTCCGTGACGACAGTGGCATCGTCACCGTCCGGAACGAGGATGTAGCCCCAGCGGTAGCCCGCGGGGATGCCGACTTTGGATGGATCATCACCCTCAGCCCGAGAAGGGTCTCCAGGGGCCGGTTCCCAAAAGATGCGCCGATCTGGCTCGAACTCCACCACATAGTTGAGCATGAGGTAGTCGTCTCCGAGCCGATGCATCTTCATGGTGAAGGTGTCGCCAACTTCAGAGATGGGGTGATCGAGGACGGCGCCTCGGAGCATGCCAGACCCGTCGAAATCCATATGACGTTGCGGTTTCGCCAGGACGTCAAAGACAGTGGCTGCCGGCGCTTCAATTCTGCGTGATACTTCGATCGGCTTGATTTCCTCTGACATCGTCCGATCCTCTCAATCGCTCTGCACCCGCACCATTGCGTGCATCACAGCAGTCATACGGTTGGACGTTTGTGGATTTCCGCGAACACGTTCCGCTCAAACATCTTATTTTCGGAACCGACGCAAGGCATCCACGTCGGTAGTGCTTCAACAGGGTGCTGACGGGCGCGCGGGCGGCATCAGCGGTCGGGCGCCAACAACTTCGTCGCAGCACCTCAGGTCACCGACACGACACTCG
Source organism: uncultured Acidimicrobiaceae bacterium (assembly GCA_963777485.1). Classification (GTDB taxonomy): domain Bacteria; phylum Actinomycetota; class Acidimicrobiia; order Acidimicrobiales; family RAAP-2; genus Bog-473. Next base: position 273,649 of record CAVZQP010000003.1, read on the forward strand.
GCACTGCGGTGACCACCAGCGGTTGCCTCGGGTACATCGCGGAGGACGGGTTGCTCTCTGTTGCTGGGAGGGGCAACACACGATGTGAGGAGGAGCGCAGACACGCTCCCGCACGGTGGCCCGGCGTTGAGGAGAATGGACACGTTGAGGGCTGGACCCCGGAGCCATCGAAGCCGATAGTGGTGGTGGCAAACGCGCCGAGCATTTGCGCGACCCCCGCCCTCTTCCGGGTGGGGGTCGTTGCATTTCGGTTGCAGACGGGCACAAACCGTGCCTCATCCTCCAGCGGCGTGCGAAAATGGCCGAAATATCAGGCGGATGCCGGCAAAGGCGGCCCTGCAGGATCGAGAGGGGGAGCATGACCACGACTGACGCCGCGCGCGACGCCGCGCCGGGTGTCTGGTCCGAGCGTTCCCTTCACCAGCGGTTGGTCCGCGTGCTCCCGTTCGCCCTGGTGGCCTTCGTCGGGCAACTCAGCGCACTGTTCAACCCGACAAACATGGCGTGGTACTGGCTATCGGCGATTGCGCTCGTGGCGGCCGCTGTCGTGTTTGTGGTCCCTCCCCGCCGCTACAGCTTGTGCCTGACCGGTGCGTGCTACGTCGCCTCGGTTGCCGCGCTCATGATGGCGAGCGGCGGGGTCGTCGCCAGTGGCCTCGGCACCCTCTTCTTCCTCGCAGTGGTCGGCGTTGCCATGTACGGGGAACGCCGGGACTCGGCAATCATCGTGGCGCTCGTCGTCATCTTCCTGATGCTCGTCATGACGCTCAGCACCCCCCAAGGTGCAGCCACGACCGGACGCCGCCTGCTGTTCCTGGGTGCGATCGCGGCTGTGATGTCGGTATCGATCCATGCCCTCCGAGAGCGCCTCGAGGCGTCCAACCGGCGAACGCGACAGCTGTTACACCAGTCCGAATCCATGAACGAGGCCGCCCGGGAACTCGCGCGCTTACGGGGGCCGGACTCGATCGCCGCCGTCACCACCGAGCTGGCGGCATCGCTGGTGTCGTTGCCGGATGGCACGGCAGCTGAGGCTTGGTACGTCCGGATCGGCGAAGGGTGCTCGGAGGTGGTGGCCCACCACGGCGGGATCGGATCTCTGAACAACACGGATCCCGGCGTCGCCGCCGACGCCTCCGCAATCGACCTCGTGACCCGGACAGGTTGGCCGGTCTCCCGGGAATGGAGCCCGCCGGCCCCAGGCTGCAGCCTCCAGCGCGGGACGTGGGTGCCGGTGTGCATCGACGCGGAGGTCCACGGCGTGCTCAAGGTCGTCATGGCGGCCTCGGATTCCAGTGACGGATGCGTCGAACAGCTGACGGCACTCGGTCACCTGATGGAGATGGCGCTGGCGAACTGGGCGGCGCACGAAGAACTCGAGCGCCAAGCCACCTCCGAGGAGCGCCGGCGCGTTGCCCGCGACCTGCACGACGGTCTTGCCCACGAGCTCGCCTTCATTGCGTCCAAGGCTCGCCGGAGCAGCGCGCCACGTGAGATGAAAGAACTCTCCGGCGCCGCCGACCGTGCGCTCGACGAGGCTCGGCGCGCCATCACGGTGCTCTCTTTGACCGCCCGGCAGTCATTGGTGGCGGCGCTCACCCAGACCGCCGAGGACCTCGGTGCCCGACTGGGCGTGCCCGTGCTAGTCGACCTGGACGAGCATGTCGACGTGGACGCGGACGTGGCCGAACAGCTGCTGCGGATCGTGCGCGAGGGACTGACGAACGCAGCCGTCCACGCGGATGCGCACTACGTCACGGTCACATTGCGCGAGGCGGCCGACGGGTGTCGACTCATGATCGCAGACGACGGGCGCGGCTTCGACCCGGAGAATGTGGACCCGACACGCTTCGGTCTCGTTTCGATGCGAGAGCGCGCCGCGTCGCTCGGCGGGTCCTTCACGGTGGACTCCTCCCCCGGCCGCGGGACGCGCCTCGAGGTGGCGTTCGGGTGAACGGCGCGATCAACGTCCTCATCGCCGACGACCACGCCCGGACCCGGGCCCTGGTCAGAGCGGCGCTGGAGCGGAGCGGGGAGTTCGTCGTCTGCGCCGAAGCGGCCAGCTGCAACGCGGCGGTCGAGGAGGCCAAGGCGACCCGGCCCGACGTGTGCCTGCTCGACATCAACATGCCCGGCAGTGGCATCGCGGCAGCGCGTGGCATCACGACCACGCTCCCGGGTACCGCCGTCGTCATGCTCACGGTCTCCCGTCAGGACGAAGATCTCTTCGACGCGCTGCGGGCAGGAGCCACCGGCTACCTGCTCAAGGGTATGGACGAGGACTCGCTCGCGATGGCCCTGCGGCAGGTGCTGAACGGCGAGACGCCACTGCCTCCCAGCCTGGTGACCCGGTTGGTAGAGGAATTCCGCGACCGCGAGGAGCGTCGCGTCGCGGTGCCCGGCGACATCGCGGCCCGACTGACCGGGCGCGAATGGGATGTCCTCGAACTCATGCGTGCAGGGGCGAGCACCGAGGAGATCGCAGCACGCTTGTTCATCTCGGCCACCACGGTGCGCTCGCATGTGAGCGCCGTGCTGCGCAAGCTGGGCGTGGCCGACCGGGAAGCGGCCATCAAGCTTTTGGAAGGGTCACCCACGTCGTCCTGATCAGCGCTTTCGTGGCGCGCGCGAGCGCGTCCAAATGCCTCGACACTCCTTAAGGACCGTTGTGCAGTCTCCGATCAACAACGGAGCAGTTTCAACGAGCGCGCCTCGCAATTGGCGCAAGGAGACCGACCCGTGCAGCGAGCGACGCACACCAAGAGAGCCTTCCGGTATACCCGGCGCATGAAAATCGTGTCCGCCGTGTGCGGCATCCTCCTGGCGGGGGTCGGTGCGTACGCCGCCACGAACTGGCTGGTGGGACTGAACAGTGGGTCATCGGCTGAGGGCCAATCCGCAGCGATCTCGAACCTGACGATCAGTGCGGTCGCGTCGCCGTCCGCGACGAACCTGATGTACCCGGGCGGAACCGGTGACGTGGTCGTCACGATCTCGAACCCGAACCCCTACCCAGTCACGATCACGGCAGTGCAGTTGCCCACCAACGCGACCTACGCCACGGGCTACACGTCGAGCGCACTCACCACGACGCAAACAGGGTGCCTCGCCGCGACACCGAGTCAGGTCACTTGGAACTTCTCGACGGCGACGTCCGGTACGTCGCACACGCTCACGACGCCGCTCACGGTGGGCGCCAGCGGGCAGGCCAACAACCCCTTGGCGGTCACGCTCACGAACGATGCCAGCATGGGAACGACCACGCCTGCAGCCTGTGCCAGTACATACTTCTCCATGCCCTCCTTGACGGGAGTGACCGCCACCGGTGGCGCCGCGACGTCGACGACGACGCCGGCGACCGACAGCTGGACGAGCTGATCCATCTTCTTCTCTTGCACTAAGCGAGAACGGACCGAGCAGGCGACGAGGAGGGGGCGCGTGAAGGGGAGACGCGGCACCCTCCTCGTCGCCGCCCCGATCGCCCTCGTGGGCCTCATCCTCGCGTCCAGTACCGGCGCGGCCTGGGCGGCGACACACTGGATGGTGACGTTGCACGCGACAAGCTCGGCCGAGGGCCATTCGCAGACGGTCCCGTCGGCCCCCACAGGGGTCACGGCGGCCTGCAATGCCCCGACGTCCGCGAAAACGATCAAAGTGAGCTGGACCGCGGTCACCCACGCCACCACCTACACGGTGTACGACTCGACTACTTCGGCGACCGGCACCTACACCTCCGTCGCCACGGGGGTCACGACCACTTCATGGACCAGCGGCACGCTGACCTCGGGCACGAACTACTGGTTCGAGGTGACGGTGTCGGTCGGGTCGAACTGGACGAGCACCAAATCCAGTGCGACCGCCGAGAGCACCATCAACACCTTCTCGCCCCTCTGCGTACAGCCCTGAGCGGGCCTGCCACCATTGCAGGCAACGCCGATGGCATCCTGACAGAGTTACAGGAGCACGCAGGGGCGAATCGACGGCCCCGGCGTGAGGAACTCTGCAGGACCGGATGGGGTCGGGGGCAATGGTCGAATTGGTGATGACGTTCGCGAGATCTGGCGCCGGCACGGCGCGGCGTCACGCGGTTGTGCTCCTGACGGTCACCGTGGCGACGATGGCACTGTCGCTCCCGCTGTCGGGAACCGGGGCGGCCTGGGGCGCAACACCCTTGTCCCAGGCCAGCTCCAGCGCGCGGGGCGTGACCAACTCGACCATCAACGTCGTCTTCCCGGTGGCCAACCTGGATGCACTCGCATCCACCTACGGGTTCGCCGGGGACTACGAGTACACCGAACAGGCCAAAGCCATCCACCTCTTTGTCGACCAGATCAACGGAGAGGGCGGCATCAACGGGCGCACGATCAACCCGATCATCACGAACTACGACCCCGCCAACAACGCGGAGATGCAAAAGCTCTGTGTCGACTGGACCCAGGGCACCCCGGGAGTCTTCGCTGTGCTCGACGGGGTCGGGACCTACACCGGCGTCAACCAGCTCTGCGTGACCCAGCAAGGGCACACACCCCTCCTCAGCCAATGGACGACGGTCTCGTCCTTCACGCAAGAGGCATCGCCGTATCTGTGGTGGACCGGACCGGACGACGCCGGCGTGTTGCGGGCGCTCGTGACGTGGGGCAGAACCCAGGGGACCGTCGGCGGCAAGGCGAAGCTGGGAGTGATCGTCGGCGACCGGGCCAGTGACCAGGCGGCCCTGCACCAATCCCTCTTGCCCGACCTCACGCGCGTCGGCGTCACACCGCTGATCGAGACCATCCCGGCGCAGACCTCCGAGTCTGCGTCGACCGGCAGCGACGCCACCCTCATCGTCGAGAAGCTGCACCAGGCGGGCGTGACGTCGGTGATCCCCTTGATCCCTTTCAACGCCTTCCTTCCGGTTCTCGTGGCGCAGACGCAACAGCAGTACTTCCCCAAACTCCTTCTGTCGGACTACGAGAACTCCATCGAGACGTCTCTGGGCCTCCTCGCCCCGTTCGGAAAGGCGCTGAACGGACAGGAGGGTGTCACCACCGAGACCCTCGGCGGCATCGATGACCCACGGCCCTACGCACAAGGCGGCTACGACCCCGGGGTGCGGAGCTGTTGGACGGTCTGGCACAAGGCGTATCCCGAGACTCCGAAGGGGAACCTCAACGACGACATCGAGGAGCAGGGCCCGGTGCAGGGGTGGTGTCAGGAGATCCACCTGTTCGCCCAGGCAGCGAAGGCGGCGGGCCGTGACCTGAACCGCCGCACGTTCGTGACCGCCATGTCGCAGATCAAGGACTTCCCCGGCGGCTATTCGCCTGTCCTGACGTACGGCCCGCACAAGTTCTCGGGCCCGAATGCGTATCAAGTGGTCCGATTGCGCGTGAACTCCCCTCCGAGCAACACGCTCTGTCGCCCACCGCAACCGCACCAGCCGCCCGGAGGCACCTGCTGGACCCCGGTGCAAACCTGGAAACCTCTTCCGACAGCCGGATGAGGAACGCGACCGTCGCCGAGGCGAAGGCGCAGTGGGAGGACGACGGCTGGTGCGTGCTGGAGCGCTTCTTGCCCACCGAGGCCGTCGAAGCCGCGCAGAAATGCATCGATCGGGAGTTCCCGAGCGCGGCGGACTTCGCTGACGACCGCGAACCCGCGCGCAATGCGCCCTTTCGCACGGACTCGCACGCCGTGATGCCGAGATTCCCCTTCGAGGATGCGGCGTTCAACGATCTGGTGCTGCACGATCGGCTCATCGACTTGGCGGAGGACTTCCTCGGCCTCTCCGACCTTCGCCTCTACCAGGCCGCCTTGAGCGCAAAGTACGCCGGTGGTGCCGAATCCGACGAGCAACTGCTCCACGCCGACTATGGCAATCACACGTTGGTGGTACCGCGGGCGGATGTCGGGTACCAACATCTGGAGCTCTTCGTCTACCTGAGTGACGTGACGGCGGACGCGGCAACCCGGATGGTGTCCCGCCGGCTGACCGGCCACATCCCGATTGAACGGACCTATCTGAGCCTGAGCGACTACAGCGACCTCTACGACGCGGAAGTGCCTGCCGCGGGTGCGGCCGGATCCGTGCTCGCCTACCGGCCGGACGTCTACCACCGCGGTATCCGCATGACCACACCGCGTTCAGCGCGCTTCATGCTTCATGTCTCGTTCAAGCCGGCCGGCACCGATTGGCTGGGGTCACAAGCCTGGCCGGGTGCAGCCGAAGGCATGGCGTGGCACCGCTTCGCGAACGCCGCGACCGTCCGGCAGCTTTCCGCGTTGGGCTTCCCCCCACCGGGCCATCCCTACTGGAACAAGGCGACCCTCGCCGGAGTTGCCGCCCGTTACCCCGGCCTGGACATGCAGCCGTGGCGCAGCGCCTTCGAGTCGGCGACGGCGGACGACGCCACGTAGTCGCTCTCTTGCGACCTCTTCCTATTCGCCGTCTCCGGCCGATGCGATGGCGCCCTGCTCCCTGAGCCACGTTGCGAGCTGTTCCCGGCGTGTGTCCGGGTTCAGTGCCATGTCGAGCACGGTCGCGTCGCCCGCATAATCGGGAACCGCGGTCGGGTCGGCGCCGGCCGCGAGGAGTCGCTGTGCCGCCCGGAGCTGGCCGCCTTGACAGGCGTGGAAAAAGGCCTGGTTGACGTCGGATTCTGCGGGCGCCGGCGTAGCGGCCAGGAGATCGTCCAGCATGGTCAGCATGCCCAAAGCGGCGGCGTGCCACAGGCGGTCGACAGGAGCCCCCCGCTCCGCCAAGAGTCGGGCGACGTTCCAACAGCCGTAACCGACCGCGTTGTCGAGCGGTGTGCCGATCGAGCCGCCCGGGGTGTCGAGGCGAGCGCCGCCGTCGATGAGCACCACGGCGACGTCCACGTCGTCGTTGCTGGCAGCCCAGTGCAGAGGGGTCTCGGGACGCCCGCCTCCAGAGTCGAGGTTCGGGTCAGCCCCCGCCTCCAGCAAGATGGACGCCGACTCGGGTGCGAGGGGGAAGTAGCCGGGCCAGTCGGTCGCAACGTGCAACGGAGTGCGCCAACCGCCCTCGAGGCCCCTCCGCCCGATCATGCCGGCCGATGCGAGCTCGGATCGCTCGGTGAGAAGGCTCTTGAGGATGTCGACCTGTCCGAAGTGGACCGCCAACGCCAACTCGATGGCGACGGGTTCATCATGGGCAAGCATCAACGCCGGTTTCGATGACGCTCCGTTCAGCGGCTCGGGCACGACACAACGCTACGTCTCGCGGACCGACTCTCGACACCGCGGCGGACGACGGGAGCAATGTGCGAGAGACATGAGTGGTGACGCGGTCACGTGTCGAATTCGACACGTGACCTGAAAGTAACCAAGGCGACGGTGAACTGAACTCCCTATACTCCGCCCCCGACGAACGGAGTCATCCAACCCTTGAAAGGCGGTGTTCGGATGAGTAGTGGCGAACCTTCGGTGGCCCTCGTCCCGATTGCGAGGCGGTCGCGCGCGACAACTCGCAGAGTGTGGGGCCTCATGGCGTCGACGGCAGTCGTGGCCGCATTGGTCGTGCCCCTGAGCCTCGTTGGTCCGAGCTCGATCGCAGCAGCATCGCCGGGACCGACTTCTTGTGGCGTTGCCGGTGGTTCTCCGTCCTCGCTCCCCGCGGGCACCTACAGCAGCGTCGACGTCACGGGCGCCTGCGCGGTGAACGCCGGCAACGTCACGGTCACCGGCGGCGTGACCGTCGAGCCGGGTGCGCAATTCCTCGCCGGGTTCTCGAGCAGCGTTTTCGGTGGTCCGACCGGCATCACGGTCGCTGGCGACATCTCGGTCGGTGCGGGTGCGCTCCTGATCTTGGGCTGCGAGCCCAATGAGTTCTGCCTCGACTCTGGGACAGCCAACGTCGGTGAAACCGTCGACGGGAATATCACGGCGACGGGCGACCTCGGCGTCATCGTCCACGCGTCGACGATCGGGGGCGACGTCGTCGAAACCGGCGGTGGCGGAGGCCTGACCTGCGCCCCGGGCTGGTGGAGCGACTACGAGGACAGCTCCATCGGAGGCAACCTCCGGGTGAACGGAATGAACGGGTGCTGGTTCGGCGCTCTCCGCAACACCATCGGGGGAAGCTTCACCTACACCAACAACGCATGGCTCATCCCGAACGCGTCGGAGAGCCTCGATAACCATGTTGGAGGCAACCTCTTGTGTTCGGGCAACTCGCCGGTTGTCGGTTACACCGACTCCGGTTCTTCACCGAACATCGTGGGCGGCTTCGCCACGGGTGAATGCGCCTTCAGCGTGCAGGACCCGACCGCGCACATGCCGATCGCCATGCCGAACGCCACGCCGCAGGGCTACTGGTTGGGTGCAGCGGACGGCGGCATCTTCAGCTACGGCGTTCCTTTCTTCGGTTCCCAGCACGGCACGGCCCTGAGCCAGCCGATTGCCGGCATGGCGGCGATCGCCGGCGGCGGCAGCTACAACCTGGTCGGCGGCGACGGCACCGTCTTCGCGGACGGTCCGCACGCAAGCGACTGCACGTCCGTCAGCGGACTCAACAAGCCGGTCGTCGGGATCGCGGCCGCACCCGGCGGCAACGGGTGCTGGCTCGCATCCTCCGACGGCGGCGTGTTCGCGAGAGGTTCGAACGCGCCGTTCTTCGGCTCGGCCGGAGCGCTCCCGCTGGTCAAGCCGGTGGTCGGGATCGCAGCCACACCCAACAACGATGGCTACGACCTCGTTGCGAGTGACGGCGGCATTTTCACCTACGGTCCCGGCGCCCAGTTCTACGGGTCGATGGGCGGCAAGCACCTCAACCAGCCGATCGTGGGCATTGCGGTCGACCCCGTGACCGGCGGCTACTGGGAGGTCGCGAAGGACGGTGGGATCTTCGCCTTCAACGCGCCGTTCCTCGGGTCCATGGGTGGCAAGGCACTCAATGCACCGATCGTGGGCATGGCCGCCGCTCCGGGCGGTGACGGCTACTACCTCGTGGCCTCTGACGGCGGCATCTTTGGATTCGGGACCGGCGCCCACTTCCAAGGCTCGGCGGGCAGCCTCAAGCTGGTTCAGCCGATCGTCGGTATGTCCTTGGGCTGATCATCGAGGGGTGGGCGGGCGTCCACGGACGACCGGCACAGCTTCGGGCGCCCCGAACCGCGACCAACGCTACGGTTCCCCACCTCGCTCCCTGACGCGTCATCGGCCGGGGCTCCTACGCCGAGCGAGGGCAGTGAGGAGCACGGCGGCGCCAGAATGCTCCACGTCACGTGTCGCGGTCACCAATACCACGGACTGCTTCTTCGAGACCGTCCGCAGGCGGGCAACGGCTTCCTTGCCGGGCGAAACGGTCAGCTCGGCGCGATACCGGCGGGCGAACTCGGCGAACTTGTCGGGCTCGTGGCCGTACCAGCGCCGGAGCCCGTCGCTCGGCGCCACGTCCTTCGCCCACTCGTCGATCGCCGCCTTCTCCTTGCTGACCCCGCGCGGCCAGAGCCGGTCGACGAGCACCCGGTAGCCGCGACCCTGGTCCGCGTCGTACACCCGGTGGACTTCGAACTTGGGCCGACCCGGAGTGGTCAAGCTCGATCGTCGAGGAGTGTTGGCAGCCGGGTGCGAAGGAGCGACGCCGCTTCGTCGCAGAGGCTGTGGACGATCTCGGTGGCCGAGCGCACCGCGTGGACGGAGGCGGCCGACTGTCCGTAGAGCATTGTCGTCACCTCGGGGTCGAATCGCTCAAAGTCGAGCACGTCGGGCAGTTCGGCGCGCAGCTCATCGAGATGATCCAGGGCCTCGTTCTCGCGGCCCTGCCATTGATCAGTGTGCTTGGTGCGGCGTAGCCGCATGCCGACCGGCTTGGGCCACTGCAGGCCGCGTGCGTCGTCGTACAACGTGGTGAAGACGGTGTCCTCGCCATTGCTCTCGACGATGCACGCTTTGTACGCGTCTGGCACGTCCGTGGCCTCACGGCTGGCCAGGAAGGCGGTGCCGAGTGAGGCCCCGTCTGCACCCGCCGCCAGCACCGCCGCAAGGGTACGGGCGCTCGACACGCCGCCGGCGGCCAGGACGGGTGTGTCGCCGCTGACCTCGAGTGCGCTGGCGAGGAAGGGCAGGAGCCCCATCGTCCCCGTGTGCCCGCCGGCCTCGTGCCCCTGCACGAGCAGCGCGTCCGCACCTTCGTCGAGCGCGTCGCGCACCAGGTCCATTGTCTGGACCTGGCAGATGACTCGGGCACCGACATCGTGGGCGCGGCCTATCCATGGGCCGGTGGGAGCAAACGACAGGACGATGACCGCGGGCCGAGTTGCGAGTGCCGCCTCGAAGAGCTCCTCGGTGAAGGTCAGGAAGTGCGTGATGAAGCCGACGCCGAACGGCCGATCGGTCTGGCTGCGGATGGCGGCCACTTCGTCGCGGAGCCACTGCGGACCGCGGATGGGATTGGTGCCACCGAAGGTGCCGAGCGCACCGGCAGCGGACACGGCACCGGCGAGCGTGGCGCCGGTCACCATCGCCATCGGCGCCGACATGATCGGCGCATCGAGACCGAAGGCCTCCGTGAACCGCGTATGGATCACAGGTCGTGATCCTATGCAGCACCTACCGTTCGTGCCCCGGAGGAAGAGCCTCACTGCGATACGGCGCGAGGTCGATGCCGGGATAGCGCTGCGCCACACCGGCCAAGGTCGCCTCGGTCCAATACGGGTCGCCGGGACGGGGGAAGCCGAACAGGTCGCGTTGGCGCACGGTGCACTGCGGGATGAACTTGGCCCACCGCTCGGGTGATTGCTTCGGCCACGCCATCTTGCCGCCCCAGGTCGTGCCACGGACCTGGAAGTCGACGAGGATGGAGAAACGTGACCGTCTGTCGGCGGTGAAGTTCGAGCCGCGGTGCAAGATGTCGGTCCGATACACCAGCAGCGACCCCGCCGGTCCTACGCACCGCACTTCCGACTCTGCGAGTTTCCCAAAAGGGATGTACAGCGGTGTGTAGGGGATGCCCTCACCGGCGTCATAGGGCACGATCACGGTGGGACCGTCCTCTTCGGTGACGTCGCTCAGAAAGATGAACGTCGTGATCTGCTGGTAGCGCGGCTCGGGCCGGGGCACGACGAGGCTGTGGCTGCCGTAGTCGCGATGTAGCGGCTGGGTGTAGTCCACGGCACCGGCGTACTTGGCCCAGAGCTCGACCTTGTAGAGATGCAGGTCAGTGGTCTCGAGATAGCGCTCGGCCGCATCGACGAGGTCGGGGTGCACGGCGAGGCGGTTGAGGTCCCACGAGCGATACGGGAACTCCTCGACGCCGGCGAACTGGCTCCCGGCGAAGCGGGCGCGCACGGGACCGGACGGTTCGGCGAAATAGTCCTCGGGCGTCGGGAAGTGCTTCCAGAGGGCCTGTCGCGCCGCCTCGAGCTCGTCTGGGGCGAGGAAACCCTCGAACAGCGAGAAGCCCTGGTGGCGGACCTCGTCGAGCGTGGCGTCAGGGACACGCATGGACCTGGACCTTAGGTCACGGCCTTGGCGGCTTTCGGATATTGGTTTCACGTTCAAGCCCGGTTCGATCACATCTCTACTGGGTTACCTGCGTTTCACAGGTCGGCGCGATAGCGGCCCGTTCTCCGCCTGGCCCCGACGGCCTGTGGGCCAACGTTTCGTAGCGCGAGCCAAGCGGGCCGCCTCAACGAGTCGTCAATCCGCCTGCGACGCCGGCCGTGCGGTCGGGATTCGGGCTCTCGGTGTGCCGCCTCTTGTCAAGGGAGGTAGTCCCCTGTTGCGACACGGGAGGCGGTGTTAGCGTCGCTGTCAGCCGCGACCTGCCGGGACGGCACAAGACCGTTCCGGGACTTTGGCGAGACATCACGGCGCGAAGGAGGCCAGAAATGGCTGAGGTGGTTTCCGAATCCCGCTCGATGCATCGCGTCGCGTCCGGTCGACGCGTCACTCAAGGCCGGCTCTTTGGCGCAGCGTCGGCCCTCTTCCTCATCGGAGGGATGGTCGTGCTGGCGGCTCCGGCTGCCAATGCGCAGGTGGCAAGCACCTACTTCGTCGGCAACACGGCGGCCGGGACGAACTCGGCCACGGACTGCACCAGCAACGCCAACAACGACTGCACACTCGATGACGCCCTCACCGAGGTCAACAACGACGCCTCGGGTAACGCTGGCGCCTTTGACGTCGTCAACTTCATCGCGGCCTCGGGCACCTACGGGACCGACGGCGTTGCACTCCAAGGATTCATGGCAGGCGCCTCTGTCACCATCAACGGCAACGGCATGACGAACACCTTCGTGACCGGCGCCGGCGCGAACCAGGTCTTCATCATTGGCAGCGGGGTTGCCGCGACCATCGTCGGGCTCACCGCTGAGGACGGCAGCAGCGGCTCGTTCGGTGGGGCCATTATCAACCAGGGCGCGCTCAGCCTTACGAACGTGACCGTAACGGGCAGCACGGCAGCTCAAGCTGGCGGCGGCATAGCCAGCGAAGCCTCGCTCGACTGCCACCGGCGTGACCGTAAGCAACAACACGACGCCCGGATTCGGCGGCGGGGTCGTGAACCTGCAGGGCACCGCCACGTTCAGCAACAGCGTCATTGCCGGCAACGGCGCAGCCGGTTCCGGCATGTCCGCAGGGGGCGGCGTCCTCAACGGAACCATGGGCTCCGGCGCTAGCGGCACCATGACGCTCACCAACACCCAGGTCACCGGCAACACCACGTCGGGCGGGGGCGCCGGCATCCTCAACCATGCCGGGACCCTCACCATCGACAGCAGCCAGGTGAACGGCAACACCGGCGCGGACGGCGGCGGCATCGCCTCCGGCTCCGGCAACGGCGGCACCACCATCGTCGGCGCCAACCTCGTCATCACCAACAGCCAGGTCGACGGCAACACCGCGCAATCCGGTAACGGGGGGCTCGCCGGCGGCGGCATCGCCAATGGCGGGACCGCGAGCATCAGTTCCAGCCAGGTGAACGGCAACAACGCCCCCGGCGGAATCGGCGCTGGGATCGTCAACCACGGCGCGATGACCCTCACCGGGACCGACGTGAACGGCAATGTGGCTGCCACGGATGCGTCGTCCAACCTGGGAGCGGGCGGCGGCATCGGCAACGTGGCCTCTCCTATGGTGCCCAATAGCGGCACACTCACCATCACCGGTGGTCAGGTGAACAAGAACTCTGCGACCGGCACCGGCGGAGGCATCCTGAACGGAGGTTCAGTGACCGCAACGGGCTTCGCCATCTCTGGCAACACGGCAAGCAACGGGGGCGGGGTGTACAACGCGGCAAGCTTCTCCACTCGCAGCGTTGCCATCGTGGACAACACCGCGACCGGCTCTGGCAACTCGGGAGGCGGCATCTTCGCCACCACGGGCATGGGGACGACCGCGCTGGCCTTCACCACCGTGTCGGGCAACGTCTCGGACACCGGAGCAGGCATCGCAGTAGGCGCGCCGATCGGCGGCGGGGGGCCCTCCGGCGGCAGCGGTGGCGGGACCCTCCAAGCCGCGACCATCGCCGGCAACCGCACGTCGGGCGGCGTCGAGCAAGACTGCAACATCCCCAGCGGCGACACTGGATTCACCTCGCTCGGCGGCAACGTCGTCGGCGACACGAGCTGCGGACTCACCGGCTCAACGGACCGCCAAGGGGCGTCCGCCCAGGGCTACTGGGCCATGGGATCCGACGGTGGCATCTTCGGTTTCCACGCCGGCTTCTTCGGCTCGGTACCCGGCGTCCATGTCTCCGTCAACAACGTGGTCGGCACGGCACGGAGCCCTGACAACCAGGGCTACTGGTTGGTGGGTTCCGACGGTGGTGTCTACGCCTTCGGCAGCGCCAAATTCATGGGCTCCATCCCCGGCCTCGGCATCCACGTCTCGAACATCGTCGCCATCGTGCCCACGGCGGACGGTGGCGGTTATTGGCTCGTGGGTTCGGATGGCGGCATCTTCAGCTTCGGCGATGCCCAGTTCTTCGGCTCGCTACCGGGGCTCGGGGTCCACGTCTCCAACGTCATCGGCGGGGCACGGGCCGTCGACGGCAGCGGTTACTGGCTGGTCGGCTCCGACGGAGGTGTGTTCGGTTTCGGGAACGCCCAGTACAAGGGCTCGCTGCCCGGCCTGGGTGTTCACCTCAACAACATCGTCGGCCTCGCGCCGACGACCGACGGATCGGGCTACTACATGGTGGGATCCGACGGGGGTGTGTTCTCCTTCCCGGTCGGTCCGTCGAGCGCCGGTTTCTTCGGCTCCGTCCCGGGCGCCGGAGTCCACGTGAACAACATCGTCGCGATCGCCGCAGCACCGGACATGCGGGGCTACTGGGTCTTCGGTTCCGACGGAGGCGTGTACGCCTTCAACGCTGGGCCGGGCACCGGCTCGCAGTTCTTCGGATCGGTCCCGGGGCTGGGCATCCACATCAACAACGTCAGGGACGCCGCGGGAACCTGACCGTCGGGCCACCCGACGCAATCTGAACCCCTCCACACCTGGCGCCCGGTTAGGACGTTCGGGCCGAGGCGGCTAGGTAGTTCTCGGGTGACGGGTCTGGGGGGATCCCGGCGAGGACCGGCGTACGCTCGGAACCGTGCGCGCCGTCGTCTTCGACATGGTCGACCCGGAGTTCCCGGCCCGCCTGACCGAGCTGCCCGAGCCCGAGCTACCCGGCCCGGACTGGGCCCGCATCGCCGTCACGACCGGGGGGATCTGCGGCAGCGACCTCCACCTCTTCGCGCACAACACGGGGCCGTCGCCAACGCTCGCCGGCATCGGGACGTTCCCTTTCGTCCTTGGCCACGAGACGGCGGGGCGGGTCGTCGAGGCGGGTGACGACTGCGCGGTCGCAACGGGGACCCGGGTCGCCCTCGACCCGTGCATCCCGTGCCTGCCCCGGGGCGATGCCGCTGTGCGCCAACTGCGCCCGGGGCTGGACCTCGTCGTGTCTCAACCTCGACAGCGGGGTGCTGACCGGTGGGCGCTCGCTCGGCTTCACCCAGGGGCTCGGCGGCGGGTGGGGCGACACCGTGCTCGCACACACGTCCATGCTCCACCCGCTCCCCGACGCGGTCGGCGACCGGGGCGCCAGCCTCTACGAGCCCGTCTCCATCGCCTGCCACGGGCTGTTGCGGGCGGCGCCGCACGATGGCGACCCCGTGCTGATCGTGGGCGCCGGCATCATCGGCCTCGCCGCACTGGCGGCGTTACGGGGCCTCTTCCCGCGCTGCCCGGTCGCGGTGTTGGCGCGCCATCCGCATCAAGCGACGGCAGCGACCGCGTGCGGCGCGGACAACGTGGTGCTCAGTGACCCCTCCAACGGCCACTGGGAGGAACTCGCAGCGTTGAGCGGTTCACGGGTGGTCGGGCGCAAGAAGCACCAGATGCTGATGGGCGGGTTCCCCTACGTGGTCGAAGCCGTCGGCTCGCCGGGCTCGGTGACCGAGGCGCTGCGCGCCGTCGCCCACCGCGGCACCGTCCTGCTGCTGGGTGCGGCCGGCATCAGCGAGGTCGACCTGACGCCCATCTGGTACAAGGAGGCCGCGCTCGTCGGCTCCATCGACCACACCGTGGACACCGGCCCCGCGCCGGGACTGGCCGGCGGTCCCGACCGCCACTCGGTCGACCGGGCCCTTGATGTCCTCGGCGCCGGCCTGCTGCCCGACGACGTCGTCGTGACCCACGAGTTCGGGCTCGAGGACTACCGCACGGCGATCGAGACGGCGATCGACCGGCACAACTCCCACGCCATCAAGGTGGTGTTCCGGCCGCAGGGCTGAAGCACTGAAGCACACCATGCAGCCGGGTCCGCCACCCGACGCAGTGCGCGCCCGACGAGACCGAGGCAGAATCCACAACGTGCTCACCCGTGAGACCGGTTACCTGACGCTGCGGCGCCCGGGCTCGGGCAGCGCCGCCGCCAAGCACCTCCAGGCCGAGGGGTACGTCGTCCTCGAGCAGGTCTTCACCCCGAAAACGGTGGAGACGCTGGCCGGCGAGGTCGAGCGCATCTACGAGGAGTACCCGCCCGACACACGCCAGTCGCGCTATCCACCCGAACACTGGGAGCCCTTCCGCTACGAGATGCTCAATCGGAGCGCCACCGTGCAGCGGGCGATCGCCAACCGCAAGATCCTGAGCAGCGTCGAGCCCCTCCTCGGTGAGGACTGCCACGTCATTGCGAACACGGCTTGGTGGCAGCCGCCCGACAACAACAAGCACGGGGGCCGGTTCTGGCACATCGACAGCGGTCCCCACGTGCCGCGGCCGCCGGGCGTCCCGTGGGACGAGCGCATCCCCTACCCGGTGTTCGCCGTCGCCGCGCACATCTACCTCATGGACTGCCCGCTCAAAGCGGGACCGACCGGCGTGATCCCCCGCAGCCACATGTCGGGACAACCGCCGCCGATGGCACGCGCTGGCGGACGACGACCTCGACTACCAAGGCGTCAAGGCCAAACCACTGGTCGCCAAGGCGGGCGACGTCGCGCTCTTCGTCTCGGACATCTGGCACCGCCGGCTGCCGTCTCGCCGCGGCGACCCGGGCCGCATGTTCATCCAGTGCCACTACGGGCGCCGCGACCTCGCCCAGAGGCTCCGGCCGACGGCGGAGGTGAACCACCTCTCGGACGAGGCACGGGCCCGGGCCAAGACCAAGCGGCAGCGGACCCTCGTCGGGCTCCACCGCAACGGCTTCTACGACGGCTAGACCCCCGGCACGCCCGAGCCCGGAACAGTGAGACGCCGCCAGCCTCCGGCAACCCCACGGGCAGTCGCCCTCGTGTGCTGCGCGATCCTCCCGCTCGCGGCAATCACGACGAGCGCAGCAGGCGCCGCGCCGACCCACACACCCAGCACCAGCACCAGCGACACAGCCACAGCCCCAGCCCCAGGCCCCCGCTCCCAGTACGACTGCAGCTTCAACGTCAACACGGACGCGTTCACCGGCGCCTACGGCACGGCGTCAGCGATCGGCTGGGCCGGCGACCACAACAGCGTGATCACGTGCCTGGGCGGGACGTTCGTGGTGCAGGACGGCCCCGACGGCTTCTTCAAGCAATACGGCTTCGGGATCTACGACGGCCAGCGCACCACCTGGGCCGACGCCGGCGGCTACTTGCCCGAACAGGTCACCACCTTCCACACAGCAACAGGCGCCACCGTCGCCATCACCGAGTTCGCAGACGAGCTCGACCTCGGGGCGGCAACGGCAACGGCAACGGCAACCCCTTCGTCGCCGTCTACGCCCGGGTGCACGTCGACAACCCGACCGGCAGCACCCTGACCGTCGACCCGGCCGCCTCACCCACCCTCGTCCCGCTCGACACCAGCCAGAACACAAAGAACACGGTCGCCCCCCACCACGCCGTCAACCACGACTACGCAACAGTCACTGACCGCTTCGGCGCCAACTACCCCTGGCCCACGACCCAAGCCCTCCAAGGAGCCGGCACCTTCCAACAACACGAAGCCCACATGCGCGCCTTCTGGAACGCCCAACTCACCCACATCGCCCAGGTCGACACCCCCAACCGACAACTCAACGACGCCTACAAGAGCGGCTTCATCACCACCGAGCTCACGCGCAGCGGCAACGCGCTCGACACCGGCGTCAACGGGTACGAGAGCGAATTCAGCCACGATGTCGTCGGGATCCTCACCAACCTCTTCACGCAGGGCGAGTTCACGGACGCCCACGCCCTCCTGACCGAGGCCCGCAACGTGGTCGGCGATCAGACCCAGTACGTCGACGGGCTCTGGACCTACCCCGTGCCCTGGGCCGTATACCTCATGAAGACGGGCGACATCGGCTTCGTCAAAGACAACTTCGCCACCAGCGGCCCCGCCGGCCCCACCCAACAGCCCAGCATCGAGGCGAGCGCCCACGCGATCGCCGCCGACCGTACGGGCCCCACCGGCACGATGCAGGCGACGAACGACATCGACACCCAGGGCCTGTGGACCGTCGACGACTTCGAGGCGCTCCTCGGCCTGGCCGCCTACCGCTACCTCGCCGCCACCATCGGCAACGCCGCCGAGGCCGACTGGGCCGGCCAGCAGTACGAAAGCCTCCTCCAGGGCACCGACGGCGTCCTCGAGGAGACGATCAGCACCAACCACCTCGACTATCTCCCCTGCGAC
Source organism: uncultured Acidimicrobiaceae bacterium (assembly GCA_963777485.1). GTDB lineage: Bacteria > Actinomycetota > Acidimicrobiia > Acidimicrobiales > RAAP-2 > Bog-473. Next base: position 291,739 of record CAVZQP010000003.1, read on the forward strand.
CTCACGCGGCCGAACACCGCCAATCGCTGCAACAACCCGAAGGACGCGAACTGGACCTCGCCGTTCGGCTTCGGCGGGTGGGCCTGGGAAGCCGGCCTCCTCGGCGCCCCGGTCACCGGCCCCGGCGCCACGCTCATCGACGCGACCTACGACTACGGCTTCAACCGGCTCAAGACGATCCTCCCGCCGGACACCACCGGCGGCTTCCCCGGTGACTATTACTCGAGCGCCTATAACGCCGCGCAGGGCTCCGCCGGCCTCGCCAGCAGCGCGCACCGCGACCAGGGCATCCGAGACTTCGAGTTCATGATCGAACACGGGCAGAGCGGGCCGTGGTCCTGGTGGGAGAGCTCGAGCGCCCCGGACCCGCACTCGCCGTGGGTCGGCAGCGGCAACCACCCGACCACAGGCCAGGGGTCCTCGCCCCACGCCTGGGGCATGGCCGGCTCGGACAAGGTCCTCCTCGACTCGATCGTCGCCCAGCGCGCCGACGGGTCGGTCATCGTCGGCCGCGGCGTGCCACCCCGATGGCTCACCACGACCGCACCGATCGCCGTCACCAATTTCCCCACGACCGACGGCAAACGCTCGGGCTTCACCATCGGCGCCCACGGCACCGTCGTCACCCTGACCGTCGCCGGTGCGGCCACCGCCGGCAAGATCCTCTTCGAGCTCCCCTCGTTCGTCGACAACGTCGCGTCGGCGTCGGCCGGCACCGTCGACCAGCACACGGGCACCGTCACCCTGGCGCCCGGCACCCACCATGTCACCGTCACGCTGCGCCGCTCACCGTGAACAGCCGCGGCTCGATGGCCTCCCTTCGTTCCCCGTCCGGAACGACGAAACGCACTAGCTTGCCCAAGGGCTGACCAACAGAACTGGCCTGGGAGCTCGCCGGAAGCCGCGGCCGTCGGAGGGCGGACGGGAGAGGAGGTCGAGGTGGCAGCTGTGACATCGGGAGGGGCTGCCGCCCAGGAGGCCTCCACCGCCCCTGACCGCCAGGGCCTGGTCCTGGCGGCCCTCATTCTGGTGGCTGCCGTCGCCAACCTCCCGCTCGCGTCGGCCAACGTGGCGCTCCCGAGCATCGGTGTCCACTTCGACGCTTCGCAAACCCAGCTGAACCTCGTCGCCGTCTGCTACTCGCTCGGCCTCGCCGTCTCCGTCCTCTGGTTCGGCGCCGTGGGCGACCGCTACGGACGCAAGCAGATGCTGATGCTCGGCGTCCTCATCTCGGGCCCGGCCTGCCTTGTCATGGCGTGGGCGCCCAACATCGGCGTCCTCATCGGCGCCCGCTTCGTCGGCGGGCTGGCGGCGGGCATGGCCTACCCCACGACGCTGTCGCTGATCACGGCGCTGTGGAGCGGGCCTCGCCGCACCAAGTGCATCGCGCTGTGGTCCGCGATCGGAGGCGGCGTCTCGGCACTCGGGCCGCTGCTCGCGGGCATCTTCCTCTCGCGATGGTGGTGGGGGTCGGTGTTCCTCATCACCATCCCGCTGATCTTGGTCGCCCTCCCCCTGGCCCACAGGCTCATCCCGAGCCACGTCAACGAGACGGACGGCTCGGTCGACCATCTCGGCGGGATCCTCTCATTCGTGCTCGTGGGCGCGCTGATCCTTGCCATCAACTTCGCGGTGGTGCCCGACAAGACGACACTCGTCATCAGCTTGGCCATCATCGCGATAGCCGGGCTCGTCGCGTTCGTGCTGCGCGAGCGGCGCGCCCGCGAACCGCTCTACGACCTCACGGTTGCCAGGCGACGCGTGTTCTGGGTGGCCGCCTGCGCCGGCATCATCGTGTTCGGCAGCCTGATGGGCGCCATGTTCATCGGCCAGCAGTTCCTGCAGAACGTTCTCGGCTACTCGACCGTCGACGCGGGCCTCGCCATCCTGCCCGCCGCCTTCTTCATGGTGCTCATCGCGCCACGCTCGGCCAAGCTGGTGGAGGCCAAGGGCTCCCGCTTCACGCTCCTCGTCGGCTATGCCTGCATCTTCCTCGGCTTCCTCACCATGCTGTTGTTGTGGAAGGAGGGCATCCCCTACTGGAAGGTGGGCATGGCGTACGCGTTCATCGGCGCCGGGGTCGGGATTCGCCGGGACGCCGGCGTCGCACTCGCTCACCGGCTCCGTGCCGGTGACGCGGGTCGGCATGGCGTCGGGCACGGCCGACCTTCAGCGAGACCTAGGTGGCGCGATCTTGCAGTCGATCATGGGTGCACTGCTCACCGCCGGCTACGCCGCCGCCTTCAGTAAAGAGATCAGTTCCTCGCCGAACTCGAGCCAGGTCAGCGCGAACGTCCAGAGCGAGCTCACGAAGTCCTTCGACAGCGCCGCGCACATCGCAGAGCAGCCGCAGTACGCGCAGTACTCCAAGCAGATCGTCAGCGCGGCCAAGGAGGCCTTCATCCAGGGGCAGCACTGGGCCTACGCCTCCGGGGTGATCGCGGTCGTCGTCGGCGCCTTCGTGGTCGGATTGTTCTTCCCGAGACGGCAGGGCGAGCTCGACCTTCTCGCTTCCTACCAGCGGACCGACGCCGGCCGCGGGGACCGGGCCGCTGCCGGTCCGCGTGCCGCTCCGGTCGGCTGAGGAACGGCCGCCACCCGGGTTCACCTTGCGGCGGAACCTGCGCCGGGAGCGTCAACGGGCCCAAAAATGGGACTTTGGTCCCAGTAAGGTGCCTTGCCCGGTTCCGTTTCCTGGGCGATGGAAGCGAACCGCACCTCCAAGATCCCCAGCAGCCACGCCGTGCTCGACGGCGCCACCCTCTTCCTGTGCCGCCAGGGACAGACGTGGGTCGTCGTCCTCGAGTCCCCCAGTGTCACGGCCGCTCAGCTGCTCCGGCGCTCGGCCCATGACACCTACGACGCCCGATTCGACCTCCTCTCCCGGGCCCGGTCGGCCTGCCCCGACGCGGACTTCGAGAGCACCGACGGGGCGCACGAGGGTGCCGACTACGAGTGGCGAATCGAGGTGCGCGGCGTGCGCGAGCGTGCCGGCGACCTCGGCGCGGCACTCCAGCGCGAGCTTTCGGGCAAGCCCAAGCCCCAGCGCCACCGGCGCCGGCTCGCCTCGCGGCAGGTGGCGCGTGGCTGCAGGGCCGGCTGGCAACCCTCGTTCGGGGGGCGCCCGCTCTTCTTCTAGGAGCGGGCACTGGGAACCGAGCTAGGAACGACCCCTTCATCGCGAACGACACCCGCGGCAGGGCGCGTGAGCCGCCACAGAAGGACACCCAGCAGGCCCGAAGCGAACAGGTATCCCCCGAGCGCCAGCGGCCACCCCTCAACCGGCCGCCAGGATGCTCCCAAGAAGTCGAAGGGCCCGTATATGCCCACGGCATAACGACGCAACGTCTCGAGGTAGGCCAGCAGGCTCGCCAACCATAGGGCGACGAAAAACGTCCGGCCGATCCAGACGGACCGCACAACTTGTGCCCCCAACGCTGCGGACAACAGGGGTATCCCGACAGCGAGCGGCAAGATATAGCGACCCTGCCATGCGATGCCGATACTGTGCGCGCTGGGGAGACTCAGGACGACCGGCAGCAGCAAACAGAGCGCGACGACCCAGCCCAGCAAGAGGAGTCCTCGTCGGTTGCCCGTTCTCACGGCCAGCACTACAAGTACGACGATGGCAACGGCCCAGATCCGATAGGTCCAGGCAGGCGCGGATGTGTCGTCCCACCCGAACACGCCGACCATTTGTTCCAACCAGATGCGTGTCTGCGAGAACGCCTCGCCGACGATGTTCAGCTCCGTCGCACTGGGCTGGACAGGCGCGCCGGCCGGCAGTAGCCACAGGCTGCGCGCCAACACAATCCAGACGACGGATGCGCCCGTCAGGACCCCGAGCACCAGTGCAGCCCACCTCACGTCACGGCGCGTCGACAGGAGTTGTCGCCAGTCGTGGGGCCTCACCAAAGCGACCAATGTGAGCATGATGAGGAATGCGAACAGTGGAGAAAGCCCGCGACTGCAGATGAGCACACCGGCGGATGCCGCGCCCACGACCACGAGTCCGGGTGGCGGCCGTTGCGAGTGTTCCAACGCGAAAACCACCCCCGCACACCACAGGCTGATTGCCGCAGCGATCTCAAGGCCGTTGGGGTTCAACGTTCCGCCGAGGTAGACAGCCGTCGGGGTGAGAGCGGCCCATAGGCCGACGGGAAGCAGTCGGTTGGTCGACCAAACGACGAGTGTCATGTAGGCGAGGCCCAACATGACCGCGGCGAGGAAGGCACTCAGCAGCCGCATGGAAATGAGCGCGCTGCTGGACTGGTCGACCAAGCTGGTCAGTCCAACAATTGAGTAATACAACGGCGGGTAACGGGCCGAGTAGGTGAGCGAGGCGACGGGTCGCGGCGTGAGATGCACGCCCGCCGCACACGACGCCGGGGTTTGGGGCGCGTATTGGTAGCAGTTGACGTCGGACTGCCCGTTACCGAGCGTGCCGGGGACGATGACGGTGGTCAGCGGACGCACCGGATTCGTCGACGTGCCGATCAGTTGCCCCCGAACCAGCGCAGCGGCATGTGCCGCCTGGCTCGGCTCATCGGGGCCCGAGTAGAGCGGCATTGTGACCGCCCACACGCTCATCAGAGCGAAGGTCACCAGCGTGCCCAACGCGAAGGCGCGCCAGGCGCGCGTACCGCTCGAATGTCGAGAAGCACTCTTCGGATCGGTCCCAATGCCCGCCGTGGCCATCGAGGGAGACATTAGGTGGCAACGATCAGCCGATGAGCCTGCGCAAGTTGGTTTCGATGCCGACGCTAGGGGCTAGAGGAGGTTGGGCCACCCGATCTGCACGTACATGCGACCTCAGCCACCGCCTCTGGGGGCGCTGCCTTTGACGCTCGTCCGATACATTTCGCGGCGCACCCCCGAGTAGTCGTTCAGCGCGTTGTGCATGGTGCAGCGGTTGTCCCAGATCGCGAGCGTCTTCACCGACCAGCGCAGGCGGCACGTGAAGTTCTCGTTGACGCTGAGTTTGTGCACGTGACCGAGCAGCGCCTGTGACTCCTCCTTCGTCCAACCCTCGAAGCGCGTGGTGTAGACCGGGTTCACGTAGAGGGCGCGTCGCCCGGTGACGGGGTGCACGATCACAGCCGGATGGACGTGTTCAGCGTACGCCTCTTCCGACGGTGCGATCGCCATGGACGTGAAGTCCTTGAACTGGTCGAGCAGCCCACCGGTGCCATAGGCCATGCCGGCCGAATGCACACAGCGCAACCCGTCCAGGGTCTTTCGCAGGCCGCCCGACAGTGTCTCGTAGGCGAGGTACTGGTTCGACCACACCGTGTCCCCGCCATGGTCGGGGACGTCCCACGCGTGCAGCAGTGTGTAGGCGGGCGGCTCGGGGAGATAGCTGAGATCACTGTGCCAGGCGTTGGCGAAGTTGAGGACGTCGGTGGGCTCCTTGATGACCCTGATCACGTAGGGCCGGTCCTCCAACGGATCCACGAACGGCGTGACGTCGCGGCCGCCCAACAGGTCGGTGACCCGCTCCAGGTCGTCGAGGCTCAGGTCCTGCTCGGGCAGGAAGACCACTAAGTGCTCCGCCAGCGCCCGGCGCAAGCCTTCGAGCTCGTCGCTCGTGGTCACCTTCGTGAGGTCCAGCCCGATGACGTTGGCGCCCAGGGCACCGGCCACCGGCTCGACCGTGAGCGATGAGGTGTCGGTCGTGGTCACTGACGCTCCATTCAAGCGAGTCCCAATAGTTCGGCGCCGTTGCGCCAGAAGAAGCGCTCCCGGGTCCCCTCGTCGAAACCTTCGACGGCGTCGCCGAAGGCCTCGAACGGGCGCCGACCGCCTTCGGGGTGCGGGTAGTCGGTCGAGAACATGAGGAGCTCGGGCCCGCACTGTTCGATGAGCCACGCGGTGTCCTCGAACGGGAACGGCGTGAAGCGCACCTGCCGCCGCAGGTACTCGGAGGGCTTCAAGCTGAGATCCTGCAGTGCCGGCTCGAACTTGGAGAAGTTGCGATACGCGTGGTCCACGTTGCGCAGCAGGCCGGGCACCCACGTCGCACCGAGTTCGATGGCCGCGCCGCGCAGGTCAGGGTGGCGCTCGAACACCCCGTCGAGGGCCATGCAGGCGAGGAAGCGCTCGGGCGAGTGGTGGAGCACCGGGAAGTCCTTCGCCCGCAGGTTCTCGCCGCCGCCGAGCCAGTCCTTCGGCCGAGGCAGGCCGTTGCGGTGAAACGGCTTGGGCAGCAGTTTCCCGCCGCCGACGTGCAGCACGAACGGCACCCGCGCTTCGGCGAGGCGCGCCCACACGGGGTCGAGGTCGACGTGGGTCGGCGAGAAGTCGCCCGGGGCATCGGAGGGCACCCAGAGGGCCGCTACACCGTCGGCCAGCGCAACTTCGAGCGTCGTCCGCGCCCGTTCCGGGTCGTTGAGGGGGAGGAAGCCGACCGCCTTGAGCCGCGGGTCGGGCGAGCAGAAGGCGACCATGGCCCGGTTGAGGGCCTCGGTCCCTCCGTAGATCAGGTCGACGTCGTGTCCCGGCCAAAAGTGTCCTAACGCGAATGTCGGAAAGACCAGCTGCGCGTCGATGCCCAACGCATCGAGGACCCGGGAGCGCACCCCGGTGTCGAGCGCGCCGGGCGCCATCCAACCCTTCGGGCCCTGCAGCACCTCCGCACCGATCTCCTGGTCGCGGTGCGAATCCCAGACGCTGGGCAGCTTTTCCATCAGCTCGGCCGCCCCCGACCCGGCGCCGGCCAGGCCGAGCGGCTCGAGCCGGCTGCGCAGCGAATCATCCGCAAATTCCCCTAGCCAATCCGGCGTCTCCATGAGGTGGCTGTCGGCGTCGAAGATCGCTGTGTCCACGGTGGCCCCCCGGCACTGTCAGGTCGTTCGACCAGCGTAGACCCGCCGGAAGCGGCTGACGCCTGACGCCCGGCGATCCGAGATCCGGCCGAGTCACCGAGTCCTCACACCGATCCGCGAAAGTGTCACCTAAGTGAGGAAAGGTCGTCAGCTTGTAACAATGGACTCAGACAACATTTATCCGACTCATAGCTTTCTGTGATTTGGCATACAGCTAGGACCTTTTCAATGGACCCCGTGAGCAGCCTGCACGCCCAGGCAGACGGAGGATCCCGATGACCGAGGAACAGAACGACCAGTCGACCGGACAGGAGCCGGTGAACGGTGCCGAGTCACCCGAGGCAGCCACGCCGGCTGACGAGGGAACCGCCAGTGCCATCCCGATGCCGGAGGCCTCGACCCCAGAGTCGGCGGAAGCGACTGCGCCGGCAGTCGACGACACTGCACCGACGCCGCCCGAGACTCCCGTCACCGTCGGCGCCTCGGACACCTCGCTTCCGCAGCAGCCCGACACGCCGCCGCAGGGCGTCCCGCAAAACGTGCCGCCGGGCGCTCCCACCGGTGGCTACGCCATGGGTGCGTTGGCCGGCAACCCCATGTTGGGGACACCGCCGCCCTACTACTACGGCGGCCCGCCGACAGACCCGAACGCACCGTTCTGGCCGGCTTCCCCGGCCGCTGCATCGACCGGGCACCGGGACAACCGGCTTCGCAACGGCCTCATCGCGGGTGGAGCGGCACTGGTGGTGCTGGCCGCCGGTATCGGTATCGGCCACGCCGCGTGGAACAACGGCACGCAGATCCCCTCGGCTGCGTCATCGAACAACAACCAGTTCCCTCGCAACAACGGGTCCAACCCGTTCAACGGCAACGGATCCAACCCGTTCGAGGCGCCCGGCAACTCCGGCAACAGCAGCAGCGGCAACTCCGGATCGCCCTCGTCGGGCTCGTCCGGCCCGAGCGACGTGAACGCCATCGCCGACAAGGTCGACCCAGGTCTGGTCGACATCAACACATCCCTCGGTTACCAACAGGAACAGGCGGCCGGTACGGGCATCGTGGTGACGTCCAATGGCGAGATCCTCACCAACAACCACGTGATCAACGGCGCGACAAGCATCAGCGTCACCGACGTCGGTAACCAGAAGACGTACACCGCGAGCGTCGTGGGCTACGACCGTACCGGCGACATCGCCGTGCTCCAGCTGCACAACGCCTCGGGTCTCCAGACGGCCAACTTCGCCAATTCGTCCGGCATCTCGGTCGGCGAGGACGTCGTGGGCGTCGGCAACGCCGGCGGTACCGGCGGCACGCCCAGCGCGGCCGGTGGGACCGTGACGGCGCTCAACCAGTCGATCACCGCGCAGGACCAGGGCGACGGCACCAGCGAACAGCTCAGCGGCCTCATCGAGACGAATGCGAACATCCAGGCGGGTGATTCGGGGGGCGCACTGGTCAACACCTCGGGCCAGGTCATCGGCGTGGACACCGCGGCCTCGGCCGGGTTCTCCTTCCAGTCCAACGGCCAGGACCAGGGGAACCAGGGCTTCGCCATCCCGATCAACACGGCGATGTCGATCGCCCGTCAGATCGAGGCCGGCAACGGTTCATCGACGATCCACATCGGGACCACGGCCTTCCTGGGCGTGGAGATCAGCCCCAACGGATCGAGCTCGAACTCTGGCTCGGGTAACGGCGGCGGCAACAGCTCCGGGCCCTTCGGTGGCCTCTTCGGCGGCAACAGTGGCAGCACCGGCAACACCGGGAACGGCGGCTCGACCGGATCGGGCGCCGCAGTCGCCGGTGTCGTCACCAACGGCCCGGCGCAGGAGGCCGGCATTGCACAGGGCGACGTCATCACGACCCTCGGTGGCAAGTCGATCAACTCGGCCGACGACCTCACCAGAGATATGGGCGCCTACCACCCGGGCGACAAGGTGCAGGTCGCATGGACCGACGCCAACGGGCAGACGCACACGGCGACCGTCCAGTTGAGCTCAGGGCCGCCGCAGTAAGAACCCTGCAGGCGAAACGGCCCGGCTCGCGGAACCCACTCCGCGATCCGGGCCGTTTCGTCGCGTTCGGACCCGCCTAGCGCTGTCCGAGCAGTCGCGCCAGTGAGACGATCATGGCGAGCACTGCGGCACTGAGCACGCAGATGAGGCCCCAACCGACACTGACGTGAGGCTGGACGGCCACTGGAACTGCTTGGATCTTCTGCACCGTCCGGAACATGTCATAGATCGCCAAGATCAAGACGGCCAGGCTAACGAGTGTCGTGAGGATCGCGAGGAGCCGTTCTTCGGAGGACAGGGCCAGGCCCCCAAAGACGAGCACGACGATCCCACCGATGAAGGTGGTGTACCCGTTGATCCCGATCAGGTTGGTAATGCCGCTATCGATGCCGTTGAGCGAGGCGTTGAAGTGGACCGCGCCGACTGACCCGTTGACCTGGACCCAGGTCCCAATCGAGCCGTACATCAACGCAATACCGGCAATGACGGTGAGAAAGACACCCAGATTGAAGGTCGCCGGCGCGACCGCGCGGGCAGGCCGGGCAGGAGCGCTGACCGCTGGCGGGGCGTAGGGGTTGGCGCTGAGGTGTGGCGCAGTCGAACCGCCCGACGGGTTGCCACTCGAGGCGGCGGAGCCTTCCATCCATCCCCTTCCGGCCACCCAATGACGCGCTCCAGACCACTGGTGGCCATCCCAGTAAGACTGCTCATTGGGATTGGGCCCGACGCTGTACCACCCCGGATCCTCGGCCTGGGCAGAGATATAACCGCCCCCAGCGGCCTTGGTTGTCGAAGCCTTCGCGTGCGGCGGTTCCTCGAGTCCTGTCGCCTGGCTCTCGTCGTCCGCCACGGGATTACCTCCTCGATTCCTCCATAAGGGTCTGAACCGCGAATACTGGTCGTCGGGAAGTATGCCATTGGCGCGCCGAAAAGCGGCGGTATCGGGGGTGAAGCCCGTTCCTAGGTCGGAACCTGCCGTGCCAGGGGGCGGTGGTAAGCCGCTCCAGGTCATCTGCTCCCGAACGACACAATGGTGGAATGCCCCGGCGCAAATCCGATCGCACCGGACGTCGCCTCCCCTCCGTTCGGAAGGAGCCCAGCCACCGGTCGCACTGGCGGGCCGACGGAGCGCCCAAGACCGGCTATCGCGATCAGCGCGAGGCGCTCTCCGTCGCCGACGACCGGCGTGCTGATGCCGGTGTCGAGCTCAACGTCTACCGATGCGAGTTCTGTTCGGCGTGGCACATCGGCAGCGCGCGGTCATGAGGTATGACCGCACAGCGCCGTGAAGATCTCCACGACCGGAAAGCGGAGTCGCTAACACGACGCAGCATGGATGCGCCGAGTACAACATCCTCAGCGGCATGGCATACCTCCGGACGGGGATGGGCCACGGTATCGACGGTCGCCCTGTCGGCGCGTGCAGTGGGGTGTCGATGCGGCGTTCACGTTCCGATCGGGGTGATGATCGTTCAGCGCGACCTGGTCGCTGGGTCGCCTGTGACGACGTTGGTGATCGAAGGTTGCTGCTCCTGCTTTGGAAACTGCCGGGGACGAGGCCATGACGACGGCACCTCCGTACGAGACGCGCCGTTACCGACATGGGCGACAAGTCCATCGGGGGTTGCACTCCGGGAGCCGGGCCGCATGGAAGTACGACGTGAGCAGGCCGCCCGGGTCCTGAGGCCTGCAAACAACCACCCATTCGAGATCGCTCCGCGCACCGTGCCCGGAGATGGTCGCAACCGCTCGCCCCGTTCGCCTTTGCTGTCTCCGTGTCGGCGCTGCCGGCCGATCTGGATCCGCGCTGCGGCCGAGGGGTCCGGCTGCCTCGCACGGCCCACAACACTCACCGTCAACCAAGGGTTGATACCCCGATTACCACCTGGCCGGGCGCCCGAGCCGGATCCAATCCAATGGCGGTTGCAACACGTAACCCCTGGCAGGAGCACGGCGGCCCCCGCAGGAACGCTCCAACGCGATCTCCCGGGCGCAAGGGAACTGGGCAGATTGTGACTCCAGTTTCGGGTTCCGCTGGACGAGAATGAAAGGACCAAAGCCCCGGTTCTCCGACCTGGGAATTCAGTGTAAATTTGGGTTGCAGATCCGGGTGGGGCGGTCTACCCGTGAGAGTAGGAATCTTGGCGACATGGCGAATTTGGCGAACGCGCACTGCCGGCGACGGGTCGTCGTCGCGCACTGTGTCGCGCCTGTCGACGAACGCCAAGGGCCTGCGCTACTGGGGCTGCAATCTCTCCGATTGGCGATTCCTAAACGCAGGCGCAACACCCATGACAATCCCGCCGTTAAACCAGGTCGGGCAAACGTTGGTTAGCGGCCGATGAAGCGCGCTGCCCTCAACCACCCCATCGCCGCGGCCCGCCGGTCCAGCCGGCGCCGCATGCGGCAAGGCGACGAGTCTGGATTCACCCTCATAGAGCTCATCGTCACTGTCACCATTCTGCCCTTGGTCGTCGGTGGAATCGCAGTTGCACTGCTCAGTGTCTTTGGCTTGCAGAACCAAACGACGAACCGTATCGGGGACTCCAACGATGTGCTGATCAGCTCCTCACTCTTCAACAAGGACGTACAGAGCGCGCAGCAGATCGAGACGTCCACCACGCCGGCCTGCGGAAACAGCACGCAAACGCAGCTCCTGGGCATGCAGTGGGCCCTCGACGCGAACGGCAGTTATGACACGGTCGTCTCCTACGTGCTCACGGCCGGGAATGGCGCCGGGAGCGGGAACGGGCCCTCGAAGTACCTGACCCGACAATTTGCACGTCGGGTGCTTCGACCACTCCAAACAGCACCTTCGTCGCCTCCCACGATGCCGGCACCCCTACCGTGACCTTCAACCCGGTCGCCTTCCTCGGCGCAAATGCCAGCTGGAAGTCGACCCAGGGCCTCTCCGGGGTCAAGCTCCACGACCGCGCCTGGCAGCAACTATCAATACACGCTGAGTGGGCTGCCGAGTGCGAGCACCTCGACAGGATCGGTATCGACCATCACGCAGACGCCAAATCCCGCCGGGTGCAACCTGGCCAGCCCTGGGACGGCACGTATGCCAACGTGCTTTGTTTCGCGGACCTCACGAGCTTCACCGACCCCGCCACCTCGTGCCAACAGATGAAGCTGTCGATCGCGAACTCTCCCGACTACCTGCAGTTCTGCGTCATCGAGACTCCGACCGATACAGCGGCTCCCCAGCAGGTACCGACTTACTACGGCTTCACGGACGGCGGCTGGGACAGCGAGGCCTATCTGGGCAACAACGGCTTCTACACCGGCATCGCCGGTCTCCCCGCACTCTCCCAGCGGCAGCAAACCTCCCTCAACACGCCCACTTGGCCGAATGGCTTTCGGGGGGCATCGTTTGAATTGACCACGATCACCTTCTCGAATATTCAGGTGGTAAATGCTGTCGGCGCACCAGCCACGGGCTGGACGCTGGTTACGGGGGATGCCGAATCGACGGACACCAACGGGTGGCTGGAATTCCGAATTCAAGTGTCCAGTGGAACATCCTTCCGAACTCCAGCACGTCTATGTGGGGAAACTCGTGCTACGACAGCGCAGACTCGAGCATCGCTAACAACACGCCGAACAACGGCGTGCTCGCTTGGATCGGGTCCACGCCACCGACGGCCGCCGCGGTCGGCATGAACGGCCAGGGGCCACCGGCGACGGTGCCACCTTCCTCTTCGAATGCCCAGGCGCTTCCCACGTCGGCCTACACGGCTCCGTACAGCACGGGTGCCAACGGCATCCTCTGCCAGGCCAATATTTCCTTGAACAAGACCGGTTCACTGATGGTGGCTGCACCAGAGCCGTCGGGATCGAGCGCTCCTCAAAACGTCACCGTCACAATGCAGGGTGGAGAGCTACCAGGCCATCTTCCTAGGGGTGCTTCTCTGATGCGGGCGACCTCGATTCTTCGGCGTGTGATTCACAAATGGCAACACCGCGTGACCAACACGGTCTTCCGAGCAGGGCGACACCCTCGTCGAAGTGCTAATAGCGATGGTGGTTCTGGGCCTCGCTGGCGTCGCGCTCCTCGCGGGCTTCGCCGTGTCCATTTCGGCGTCGTCAGAGCACCGGAACATTGCATCGCTCGACTCGTCGACCAGGATCGCCGCCAACCAGGCTGTAGCCGACGTCCAGCAAGAAGCGCAGGCCAACGCGGGACAGCCGAACAATCCGACCGTGTCCGACCCCACCGTTCACACCCACGTTCGGCAACCTGACCGGCTTCCACGTGACTCCCACAGTGGCCTATTGGAATGGGACGACCTGGCAGCCGTCTCCGTGCGTGGCCACCGCGCCTCAGCAGTTCACGCTAATGGTGGCGTCGACGACAGCCAGCTACAGCACGCAGGTGACCACCGTCGTCTCCGACCCCTCGGCACCGGGTGCACCCAACGGCAGCCAAACGCCCACGCAACTCCAATGGCTCGTGCAGCCCGGGGGCGGCACCGTGGGCACCCCGATCATCCCGCAGGCAGAAGTGGCCGTCGAGAACGCATCCAACCAGATCGTGCAGAACGACTTCTCTTCGGTCACCTTGCAGGCATCGGGCGGAAGCGGAAACTTCTCGAACACCTGTTTCGGCGCGAGTCGTACGGGATCGTCCAGTTCTCGGGCTGCAGCCTGAGTGCGGCCGGGTCGTATTCAATTACGGCGGTCGACTCGAACCCGGCCGTGTCGGCCACGTCCGCTGTCCCGGTCACCATTGGCGCCCCCCACCGGCCAAGCTCGTCTTGAGTCCGACCGTGTCCGGTGTGGCGTCAAACAAGCCGACCCTGGGTCCGATCACCGTCACCGAGCAGGACGCCTTCGGCTACCCGACGACGGCCGCCACCAATACGAAGGTCACGCTCGGCTCGACCTCGTCGGGCGCAACTTTTGCCACCACGTCCGGGGGTGCGACCGTCATCTCAGTCACCATCCCAGCGGGATCTTCGAGCACGACCTTCTGGTATGGGGACACAGTCATGGGCTCGCCCACCGTCACGGCCAGTGCCACCGGTCTGGCACCTGGCACTCAGACCGAGAAGATCAACGCGGGCAGCGCCGCCAAGATCGGTTTCCTCACCAGCGCCTTCACCACCGGGGCATCGAGCCCGCCAACAGCCAACGCTTTGTTCACGGTCGCCCTCGAGGACACCTACGGCAACCCGACGTCGAACACCGGTGGGACGATCACCGTGAACCTGTCTCGAACTCGACGTCGGCCCACATCTTCAGCACGACGCAAGGTGCCACGACGGGTAGCACCACCGCAACGATTGCAAACGGCAAGCAATCGGTCAACGTGTACTACGGCGACTCCGGATCCTCAATACCGACCACACCGACAATCACTGCAACGACGACCTCGTTCGGTTCCGACAAGCAGACCGAGAACATCAACACGGCACAGGGGAAGCTGGTATTCACGACGCCGACAACACCGCCAGTGACCGGGAACGCCTACACGGACGCGAACATCGGACCGATCACCGTCACCGAGGAGACCTCGAGCGGGACGCTCACCACGGTGCCCGAGACAATCAACCTGTCGTCGAGCTCCTCGGGGACCTACATCTTCAGCACGACGCAGGGGGCAACCTCGCCGACGGGCAACTCAAGCGTAAGTATTCCCAGCGGCCAGTCCTCGGTGACCTTCTACTACGGCGACACCAAGAGTGGCTCGTGGACGATCATCGCCGCGGCCACAGGCCTAACGTCGGCCACTGAGCCTGTGAACATCAATGTCGGCCCGTTGGCCTCCTTCGCACTCTCCAACCCGGGCACCCCGACGGCGGGTATGCCATTCAACGAGACCATCACGGCGTTGGACGCCGGCGGGAATACGGTCACCAGTTTCGGCGGCACCGGCGGGCAGGCCGAATGCCTTACCTTCACCGGTCCCCATAACTCTCCCAACGGCACCGCCCCGACCTACCCAGGTATCGGAGGCTGCCCTTCAGGATCTTCGGTGACCTTCACCAACGGCGTGGGCACAGCACGGATCACGCTCTCCGACGCCGAGACGACGTCGCTGCGGGCCACGGCTGCCTTCATCACCGGCGTCTGGACTGGATTCACCGTCAACCCGGCCGGCGCCTCTGCCTTCGCCCTCGCCACCCCCTCACCCGGTGCCGGCATCGGGTTCAGCGAGACGGTTACTGCGACGGATGCGTACGGGAACACCGCAACGAGCTATGGCGGCACAGGCGGGCTGGCCGAATGCCTTACCTTCACCGGTCCCCATAACTCTCCCAACGGCACCGCCCCGACCTACCCCCGCGAAGGCTGCCTGCGCGTCCGGATCCTCGGTCAAATTCACCAGTGGGATCGGCGAGGCGACGATGACGCTCTACGACGCCCAGACCACGACGCTGACCGCCACGACCACCACCACGCCAACCCTCACCGGTACGTCATCGTCGTTCGCTGTGGCGACGGGAGCCCTCAACACGCTCACCGTCGCCAACCCAGGAACGCAGACCGCAGGGCAACAGTTCAACGTCTCGATCACTGGTTTGGATGCGTACGACAACGGGCTCGCGGGTGCGATTGCCCCGGCGTTTAGCGGACCGGGCAACTCGCCCAATGCCACTGCACCGATCTATCCGTCAACCGTCACGTTCACCAATGGCCAAGCGACCGCGCCCGTCACCCTGTTCGACGCACAGACGGCGACGCTGAAAGTGGCCATCGGGTCGATCAATGGTTCGACATCGTTCAAGGTAAATGCGGCGGGTGCCACGAAGTTGGCCGCAACTTCTGGAGCCAATCAGTCGGCAAAGGTCAATACTGCGTTCAGCAATCCGCTCGTAGCCACTGCGACCGATACCTATGGCAACGGCGAGTCCGGGATCAACGTCACCTTCGCCGCGCCGGGTAGCGGTGCAACCGCGACGTTCGCGGCGTGCACGTCCAACTCGCCGAACTCGTGCACGCAGACGACCAGCAGGCTGGACCGGCCAGGCGACTTCGTCGACCTTCACCGCCAGCGGCACCCTTGGCGGCTACACAATCACGGCCTCGGTCGCTGGGCTCACCGCCACCTACGCGGAAGCCAACACCGCCACCCCGACCAACGTCGTGACCAATGCCCCGGTCAGCCCGACGCTCGGTCAGACCGTGACCTACACGGCCACGGTCACGGGTCCGGCGGGTGGCCCCACGCCGTCGGGGCCGGTCACCTGGACGCTCACCGGCCCGGTGACATCGTCCGCGAACGCCACCGGTCCCACCGGCACGACCAACGTCGCCACCTACACCTGCGTCATCACGGCATCGGGAGCCGGAACGTACACGGCCAAGGCAGCCTACGCCGCCGACGCCAACTACACCGCCGTGACCTCGAACACCGACTCCTTCACGGTGGCCAAGGCCGCACCGACCAACGCTGTGACCAATGTCCCCGTAAACCCGACGCTCGGTCAGAGCGTGACCTACACCGCCACGGTGAGCGGCCCCGCGGGCGGCGCCACTCCGTCGGGGGCCGTCACCTGGACGCTCACCGGTCCGGTGACATCGTGCGCGAGCACCACCGGTCCCACCGGCACGACCAACGTCGCCACCTACACCTGCGTCGTCACGGCGTCCAAGGCCGGCTCCTACAGCGCCAAGGCCGCCTACGCCGCCGACGCCAACTACACGGCCGTGACCTCGAACACCGACACCTTCACGGTGGCCACGGCCACGCCGACCAACGTGGTGACCAATGTCCCGGCTAGTCCAACCCTCGCTCAGACCGTGACCTACACCGCCACGGTGAGCGGCCCCGCGGGCGGCGCCACTCCGTCGGGGGCCGTCACCTGGACGCTCACCGGTCCGGTGACATCGTGCGCGAGCACCACCGGTCCCACCGGCACGACCAACGTCGCCACCTACACCTGCGTCATCACGGCGTCCAAGGCCGGCTCCTACAGCGCCAAGGCCGCCTACGCCGCCGACGCTAACTACACGGCCGTGACCTCGAACACCGACACCTTCACGGTGGCCACGGCCACGCTGACCAACGTGGTGACCAATGTCCCGGCTAGTCCAACCCTCGCTCAGACCGTGACCTACACGGCCACGGTCACGGGTCCGGCGGGTGGCCCAACTCCGTCGGGGCCGGTCACCTGGACGCTCACGGGTCCGGTGACATCGTGCGCGAGCACCACCGGTCCCACCGGCACGACCAACGTCGCCACCTACACCTGCGTCATCACGGCGTCAGGAGCGGGAACGTACACGGCCAAGGCCGCCTACGCCGGTGACACCAACTACACGGCCGTGACCTCGAACACCGACACCTTCACGGTGGCCACGGCCACGCCGACCAACGTGGTGACCAATTTCCCGGCTAGCCCGACGCTCACTCAGACCGTGACCTACACGGCCACGGTCACGGGTCCGGCGGGTGGCCCAACTCCGTCGGGGCCGGTCACCTGGACGCTCACGGGTCCGGTGACATCGTGCCGCGAGCACCACCGGTCCCACCGGCACGACCAACGTCGCCACCTACACCTGCGTCATCACGGCGTCGGGAGCCGGAACGTACACGGCCAAGGCCGCCTACGCCACGGACGCCAACTACACGGCTGTGACCTCGAACACCGACTCCTTCACAGTGGCCAAGGCCGCACCGACCAACACCGTGACACACGTCCCGGCTAGCCCGACGCTCGCTCAGACCGTGACCTACACCGCCACGGTCACGGGTCCGGCGGGTGGACCAACTCCGTCGGGGCCGGTCACCTGGACGCTCACGGGTCCGGTGACATCGTGCGCGAGCACCACCGGTCCCACCGGCACGACCAACGTCGCCACCTACACCTGCGTCATCACGGCGTCGGGAGCCGGAACGTACACGGCCAAGGCCGCCTACGCCACGGACGCCAACTACACGGCTGTGACCTCGAACACCGACTCCTTCACAGTGGCCAAGGTCACCCCAACGATCGCCGTCGCCAACGCGCCGACCTCGCCGTCCTTGGGCCAGCAGGTCACGTACACGGCCACGGTCACAGGTCCAACGGGCGGCGCCACTCCGTCGGGGGCGGTCACCTGGACGCTCACCGGCCCGGTGGCGAGTTGCGCGAGCACCACCGGTCCCACCGGCACGACCAACGTCGCCACCTACACCTGCGTCATCACGGCATCGGGAGCCGGCTCCTACAGCGCCAAGGCCAGTGTGGCAACGGACGCTAACTACACAGCGGCGGGACCCTCGAACACCGACACCTTCACGGTGGCCGCGGCCACGCCGACCAACACCGTGACCAATGCCCCGACCAGCCCGACGCTCGGCGCTACCGTCACCTACACGGCCACGGTCACCGGTCCGACGGGCGGCGCCACTCCGTCGGGGGCGGTCACCTGGACGCTCACCGGCCCGGTGGGGAGTTGCGCGAGCACCACCGGTCCGACCGGCACGACCAATGTGGCCACCTACACCTGCGTCATCACGGCATCGGGAGCCGGAACCTACACGGCCAAGACCGCCTACGCCGCCGACGCCAACTACACCGCTGCGACTTCTAACACCGATTCCTTCACGGTGGCCGCGGCCACGCCGACTAACGCCGTGACCAATGTCCCTGCCAGCCCGACACCCGGCCAGAGCGTGACCTTCACTGCCACGGTCACCGGCCCCAGCGGTGCGACACCGCCGACCGGCGGCACCGTGACCTGGACGGTGGGCGGGACCGCAGGGACGGCAAGCTGCTCGTCGTCTACCGTCACCCTCAACGCATCGAGCCAGGCGACCTGCATGCTGACCGTCTCCAACTCCGGCACTTACGTCGTCTCGGACTCGTGGACCGGCAACACCAACTACAACTCGGCGGCATCGTCCAACGACACGATAACGATGACAACCCAGCCGATCGCCGTGGTCCTGGCCAACGGGACTGGCACGGCAGGCACGATCGACCAGGGTGACTCGGCGAATGTGACATTCAACGGGGTGCTCAATGCCTCAACCGTCTGCTCGTCGTGGAACAACTCGGGCAACCAAACCATGAGCGGAACCATCACCTTCACAAACAACGGGAACAACGACTCCTTCACCGTCAGTGGAACCACTTGTAGCACGGCACGCTTCGGCACGGTGTTCTCTGGGGGAAATTATGTGTCGAACGGGGGGGCCGTGTCCTTCACTGGCTCGACGATCGCATGGAGTCCGAGCACCAAGAAACTGACGTTCACGTTCGGGACGCGCAGGGGTAACTCGTTTAACACAGGTGTAACGGCGGGGACCCCGGGTTACTCGGCCAGCGCGAACGTGACCGACACCAGCGGTAACCCTGTGTCCACGTCGACCTTTACGTCCGCGAGCACAAGTGGCTTCTAAGACTCGTTCCCCGCGACTGCCGGCGCTGGCGCCGGCCAATCGCTGGCGCTCAGACCGCGGCGCCACTCCTCGCCGAACCGACGACGAGTCCGGGGCGGTCCTCATACTGGCGCTCGTCTTCTTGGTCTCCGTGAGCCTGATTGTCACTGGACTGCTTACCTGGGTCGGGACCAGCCTCACTGCTGCAGGGAGCTTCCAGAACGAGCGAAACGTGGAGTACGCGGCCACGGCGGCGGTGAACCTTGCCGTCCAGAACACTCGCTACAAATTCGACACCGGTTCGCCCCAGCCATTCCTCAACAACGCTGCGCCGGAGCTGTGTCGCCCCTCCTATCAGGTACCCAATGAGTCGCCCACCCTGACCATTGACGTCTACTGCACCATGGTGTGGCAGCCCTACAGCTCCAACACCAGGGTCTTCACGTACTCGGCATGCGTCTCCAACACGCTAAACGACCGCAACCCGGCCGACTGCGCCGCCAAGCCGATGCTCCAAGCACGGTTTGCCTTCTACGACTACACGTCTGGGGGAGCGGCGATTTCCAACAGTCCTCCGCAATGCCAACCGATCAATCCCGGCAACGGCTCGTGTGGTGAGAACATGACGGAGCTCAGCTGGCTGTGGAACCCACTGGTGCCGGCGGTATCCAGCATCGCACCGACGAACGGGCCTATTACTGGCGGCACGACCGTCACAATCCGTGGCACCGGCTTCACCGGCGGCGGGTCCGTGAACTTCCTACAAACGAATCCCTCCACCGGGTCGTACAACCCGCTTGTACCCGCCACGATTGTTGCCAATCCTCCGCCAGGTTGTGCCCTCCCAACGTGCATCCAAGCGACATCGCCAATCGTCACGGCCGGGACGACATACTTCGTCACGGTCAAGTCGCCGGGAGGCACCAGTCAGACCACGACGAGCGACTACGACCCATCGCCGCCACCGACCTTCACTTACAACCCCGCACCGCCGAACGTCACAGGTCTCGTGGGAACAACCTCCGGTACTATCACCGGCGGCGACACCGTGACCATCCAGGGCACCGGGTTCTGGAGCGCGGTCAACAACCCGCAAATCCCGACACAGGTCTTCTTCTGCCCAACCGGTGGTGGATCGTGCACCGCTGGCTCCGTTGTCAGCGTCACATTGCCCGCCACGGGTTCGACGCTCTCGACAATGACGGCACTGACGCCGGCTGTCAGCACCGCCGGCACGTACTACGTGCAGGTGGAGTCCTACAACCTCTACAGCGCTCTGCCGAACCCCAATGCAATATTCACCTACAACGTGCACGTGCCGATCGTGATATCGCTCAGCACGCAGCCGGCGAGCAGCCCGGCAAGTGGCGGGGCCGGGACCACACTCACGATCACAGGCGCCAACTTCCTTGCCGGTTCGACGGTCGGCTTCTGCCCGACCGCTCAATACAACAGTGGGTCGTCAACATGCTCGGCGTCGCTGATCGCGGCGACGATCGTGCCGCCGGTGACCCCGACCCAGATCACGGTCACGGTACCGACGATGACGGACGGCACCTATTACCCGATCGTCACGCTTCCCGCGGGATATCTCACGTCTCCGTTCAATGCATCGCAGGCCTACAACCAGCCTGCCGACACGTTCACCTACACAGGGTGATGGCGGGAGACGTGATGGCGGGCTACTTGAAGGGAGGCCGGGGTTCGGAAGCGAGAGCCACCCCGGTTGATGCAACCCTGCGCAGCTGCTGGTGCGGCCACACATGGCCGACTTCAGGAATGTCACGAATGGACCGATATCTAGGGTCCGGGGTGCATCGCCACCAACACGGTGTCAACGACTCCGCGGATAGCTGGCGGCGACTTGCGAAAGTCGTGGCGGCGGTCCACCCAGGAGTTCAGCATGCACACTTGGCGAACGGAGGATCCCTGGAGCACGGGTGCACGCACTGGAAGCGCCGCCCCAATCAGTTCGAGGCAGCCCACAGTGAAGGCCCCGCGTGCGGTACGACAGGCGGAGGACGGCGTCATGGCCATTACTAGGGAGAAGCGAACGAACGGAAGGTCAGCCCAGGGCGGTGAAGGGGGCCCCACCGGCGGCAGCGAACGGTGCAGCGGGGCCGCCGTGCCACGAAAGGCTGAACGGGCGCTCCAGTCTGCCGCTGCAGAAGGTGCTACTGCAGCGGAATCTCGCCACCGAAGAACAGATCGAGCAGGCGCTCGCCTCGGACCCCCCCGGTGCCGACTTCGGCGACGTTCTCGTCAGCATGCGCATCCTCGATGAGCATGACCTCATTTCGGCGCGGGCAGAGCTCTACGGGATGGACGTCGCCGACCTCCGTCAAACCACCCCGATCAAGAGGCGCTGGATCTGATCCCTGACGCGATGGCACGTGAGCACTTCGTCATTCCGATGGTCTGGACGAGGTCGGTCTCCACGTGGCGATGGCCGACCAGCCGTCGCCGAACTCCTGACCCTTCTGGGCGAGACGAGCGGGACAGCTATCCGGCCCATGCTCGCGCCCCTCTCCGAGATCCGCCGCGCCATCGAGAACAACTACCGGGCCATCGGCGGCCTCGACCACCTCGTCCAGGCGTTCGAAGCCGTCGAGGGCACCCGAAGGCGGACCGTCGACACCACGACGTCACGCCCGAGGTCGTGGACGACGATGCACCGGTCGTGCAGGTCGTCGGGCGCATCCTGACCCAGGCCATGCGCGACCGGGCCTCCGACGTGCACATCGAACCATCCGAACTGGGCATCCGGGTCCGTTACCGGATCGACGGCGCCCTCAAAGAGGTGCTGACCCTCCCCTCCTCCATGGGCGTCGGACTGATCAGCCGGATCAAGATCATGGCCGGCATGAACATCGTCGAACGCCGCCGGCCCCAAGACGGCCAGCTGCGCACGGAGATCGACGGCAAGGAAGTCGACGTTCGCGTTGCAACCGTCGCCACGATCTGGGGTGAGAAGTGCGTCATGCGGCTGCTCGACCGGACCCGCTCCGTTCTGCGCCTGAGCGAGCTCGGCATGCCGAAGGAAGCGGCCGACACCTATTCGGCCTTCGTGCGGGCTCCGTTCGGCATGGTCCTCTGCGCCGGGCCGACGGGAAGCGGAAAGACCACAACGCTCTACGCCACGCTGACGGAGATCGCCGACGGCGCTCGCAACGTGATGACGATCGAGGACCCGGTCGAGTACGTCTTTCCCAGCATCAACCAGATCCAGACGAACGAGCAGGCCGGACTGACCTTCGCTACCGGCCTTCGCTCGATCCTGCGGCAAGACCCCGACGTGATCCTCGTCGGAGAGATCCGAGACGTCGAGACCGCTCGCATCGCCGTGCAGTCGGCGCTGACAGGTCACTTCGTGCTCTCGTCGCTGCACGCCACGGACTCCGTCTCGGCGCTCCACCGCTTCCTCGACATGGGCATCGAGTCGTTCCTGGTGGCCTCTTCGGTCATCGGCATCGTCGGCCAGCGACTCGTCCGCCGCATCTGCCCTTCGTGCAAGGTGGCCTACACCCTTGACCGATGCCGAGCGCGCCTTCTACGAGGAGAGCGGCGGACCCGAGAAGCGAGAGTTCGTCCGAGGTCAGGGCTGCAACTTCTGCAGCGGGACCGGATACCAGGAGCGGATCGGCGTCTACGAACTGCTGCGGATCACGCCCGAGATCAAACGACTGGTCGTCGGATGGGCCACCCAGGACGAACTGCGGAGACTGGCGGAGCGACAGGGCATGCGATCGCTGCGACAACGAGGCGATCGATCTGGTCGCGCAGGACGTCACGACAGTGTCCGAAGTGATCAGAAGCATCTACGCGTTGTGAGAGTGAGGAGACTGCGATGACGACCATTGGAGAGCTACCGCTACAGCGCGCTCGACGAGAGCGGCAACAAGGTCAGCGGGACCGAGAAGGCTGCCTCAGCGAGCGCGGCGCACCTCATGCTCATCCAGCGCGGGCTGCAGCCGATCGACGTGAAGGAGCACAAGAGCATCCTCAAGTTCGAGATCACGAAGAAGACGGTCACGCGCAAGGAGATCATGCACTTCTCGCGTCAGCTGAGCGTCTTCGTCGAGGCGGGCATCCCGATCATGGAGGCGCTCGAGTGATCTCCGAGGAGACGACGGACAAGCTCCTCAAGAAGGTCCTCCTCGACATGGTCGGTGAGCTGCAGGCCGGCGACACCTTTGCGGCGGCCGCGGCGGCGCATCCCGAGGCCTTCCCGCGCTACTACGTGGCCGTCCTGGAGTCGGCGGAGCTCACGGGAACGCTCGACACCGTGCTCATGGAGCTCGCCGAATACCTGGAGACGGACATCGAGGCCCGCTCGGCGATGACGTCGGCGCTCATCTACCCGGCCGTGGTGGCGGTCATGGCCGTCGTCACCGTCATCGTCCTGGCGACCTTCGTGCTGCCCAAGTTCCGGACCTTCTTCAAGTCGCTCAACGCAAAGCTTCCGCTTCCCACGCGCATGTTGCTGAGCATCTCGGGCTTCATCAGCAAATGGTGGTGGGCCATCGCCGGCGGTCATCCTGCTCGTCGGTCGTCGCGATCGTGGCACTGCGGCGATCGAGGCGGGGTCGGGCCTGGCTCGACTCGGTCTTCCTGAAGCTTCCCGTCGCCGGAAGCCTTGCTCCAGGCGGCCATCGTCGAGCGGGTGTGCCGCGTGCTGGCGTCGCTGGTCACGGCCGGCGTCGATCTGCCGCGGGCGATGGCCGTCACGGCTGAGGCGTCGAACAACGCCGTCTACAGCAAGGGGCTCAACCACATCCGGGAGCAGATGATGGAGGGGAACGGACTGGCCGACCCGCTCGCGGAGACCGGGCTCTTCCCGGCGGCGGCCCGCCAGATGTTCCGAGTCGGGGAGGAGACCGGAACGCTCGACAAGCAGCTGTACGACTGCGGCCGCGTTCTACCACCGCGAGCTCGAGATCAAGGTGAAGCACTTCACGAGCCTGTTCGAGCCGGCCATCATCATCTTCATGGGCCTGATCGTCGGCTTCGTCGCCGTCGCGCTGGTCTCGGCCATGTACGGCGATCTACCGCCAGGTCAAGGTCGGCAGACACTGCTCCCCTTCGTGAGCATGCGGATGTCCCACTTCGAGCCACCTGCTCATCCCATTCTCGCAGCGCCATAAGCGGTTCATGCTTCAAATAACGCGCCATATTGCCTAAGCAGAATCGCAGTCCCGAGAGCTGCGGTCGTGGCGATTCTCGGTGCAGCGTTCAGCTCAACATGATCAACAAATGCCTGATTACCAGGTCACATAGTACTTGTCGCTTGAATAATCGTCCGATGCAGATAGTATGAATGATCGCCAGGAATGGCATCGTGGCGGAGGGGAATCCATCCGGGACCCTTTCCATGCATAGAGACGGGCTCCGGCAATGGCAGCCCGACAAAGAAAGGCGGTATACGCGCGTGTTTGAGCGTTATCGTGAAATCATAGAGCGCAGGAGGACAGGGAGCCGAATACGGCTTCACCCTCATCGAACTGCTCATCGTCATCGTGGTCCTCGGCATCCTGGCCGCGATCGTCGTCTTCTCCCTCACGGGAGTGACCGGTCAGAGCAAGCGGCGGCATGCACCTCGGACGCGAAGTCGGTCGAGAGGTCGCCGCTACGAGGCGCAGCCAGGCAACGCTCAGCACCACCTGGCACCGAGGCCGCGCAGGAGCTCTGCTGCACCCACGTACCTGCACTCAGCTGCCGGCAACGACTGCACCAACGGCTACACATCAGCCTCGGCCACCACTCTGGTCAGGTCGATGTCACGCCCAAGGGCGGCACTGCGACGCGTACGACGCGGCGGGCTGCACCGGCGCATAGCTCGTCGTAGAAACACAGCTTAGATGTGAACCAAAGCGCCCGGCCCTCCGTGGCCGGGCGCTTTGGCTTTCGCACGCAGACGTCGACACCGAGCAAGATGGAAGGACGACAGTAGCGTGACCTACAACGAACGGATCGATCCCTGGCTGCAGGTGCTCTGGGACCAGCGAGGGTCTGACCTGCTCCTCGTCAGCGGCTCGAAGCCGAGGGTCAGGGTCGACGGTGGCCTGCGGCCGCTCGAGAGCGAGCCGGTGCTCACGGGCGCCGAGATCGCAGAGCTCGTCGCACAGCATGTTGAGCCCCGACCAGGAGGCCATCCTCGAGGAGCACCAGGACGTCGACTTCTCCCTCACCTGGCACGACAAGGCCCGGCTGCGTGGAAGCGCCTTCCATCAGCGGGGCGAGCTGGCGCTGGCTCTCCGCATGATCCCGTCCGAGATCCCGAGCTTCGAGGAGCTGGGACTGCCGCCGATCGCCGAATGGCTGGCCCGGCTCCCCCGCGGCCTCGTGCTGCTCACCGGCCCGACCGGATCCGGGAAGTCGACCACCCTCGCCTCCATCATCGCCCGCATCAACGAGACGCGGGCACTGCACATCCTCACGATCGAGGACCCGGTCGAGTACGTGCACGAGCACAACCTCTCGGCCGTCAACCAACGCGAGATCGGCCTCGACAGCCCTTCGTTCGAGCGGGCACTGCGCTCGGCCCTCCGTGAGGACCCCGACGTCCTCCTCGTGGGTGAGATGCGCGACCTCGAGTCGATTCAGCTCGCGCTGACGCTGGCCGAGACGGGCCACCTGGTCTTCTCGACCCTGCACACCAACGACGCCGCTCAGGCGATCGACCGAATCATCGACGTGTTCCCGGCCTTCCGCCAGGAGCAGATCCGGGTCCAGCTCGCCGCCTCGCCTGGGCGCGGTGGTCGCCCAGCGACTGGTGCCGCGGATCGGCGGAGGCATGGTCGCCGCGTTCGAGATCCTGGTGGCGAACAACCCGGTGCGAAACCTCATCCGGGAAGGCAAGACCAACCAGCTGCTCAACGTCATCACGACGAACCAGCAAGAAGGCATGTGCACGCTGGAGGCCAGCCTGGTCGACCTGATCCAGGCGGAGGTGGTCACCTACGATGACGCCATGGCCATTTCGGCGCACCCCAAGGAGCTCGAGCGCATGCTGAGCCACCGGGGCGCCATGCTCTCGACTGCGTGAGCGCGGAAGCCCCGTCCGGCGCGGTCCGAATCTGCCGTATTCGCTCGTGGCCGGCGTCACGCCCTGCCGAGGTGGCTGGCTGGTCGCCGCCGCCAAACTGCACGGCACGATCTTCGCCCCCGAGGACCCGATCCGGATGAGACCTTCGTCGATGTGGTCGACATGCGGCCCGGCGTATTCCGTCATGGCTCTCAACGCGCCGGTGGGCGGCCTGGAACGGGCCAAGGCGGGTGGCCGGACGTGCGACAGGGAGGCACGAGCTCCTGCTGGGCCGGCGTGGGTCCGCCATCAAGAGCGCGCCGGTCCAGTCGATTCGCGGGACGGCACGGATCTGCTCCCGGACCACATCGACGCGATCAGCCGGACCCTCCTCCCCCGCTATCAGGAGGTCGCCAGCGAGATGGCGCCGTTTCGACAGCGGACCATCTACGAGGTGAACTCCGGAACTCAGCTTCTTCCAGATGAACGAGGGCGTCCCGATGCAATGGGCGAAGCACTCGGAAGAGGGGATGGAGGAGCGGAGATCGCTCCTGGAGACGAAGATCCCGGTGCGCTGCGGATCATCGACGCCGAGGTTCCCGGGGCCACCCTGTCGCACCTTCTCGACGCGGCGGCGATCCTGTGGACCGGCGGGAGGATCTTTGCCAAGGCGGCCATCCGTATTCCCAGCGATCCCGAGTGGGACGAGCAGGGGATCCGAATGGAGATCGTCCGTTAGGCCCTGCGATATCTCGCAACGATCCGCATCACAGAGCGAGTAGTCGGTGAAAGGTCGCAGGATCTCGGGACCGGCGAATACGGCCAGGGCGCATCCCACAGCCAGAAAGACCCCGTAGGGAATCCGACTCCTGGCGGCTCAACCGGTTAGTCAGCGATCAGGGCGATACCGATCACGGCGCCGATGAGATTGGCTGCGAAGAAACCAAGCAAGACATAACCGACGCCCAGCCACCCAGAGCGAGGCCCAGGACCAGTGACAGGCGGACGTCCCCGAAGCCCAAAAGCCGTGGACTGGCCAGGTTCATGGCAAAGAAACACGACGAACCAGCCGGCGGCGCATGCTGCACCAACGGCGAACTCGTGCCACTTTCCCGTGGCGGCCTCGCCATAACGAGGAGGCCCGCCACCAGCACCATCAACGGATAGACGATCTTCTTCGGCAGCAGCATGCGTTCGATATCGACCACTGTGAGTGCCAGCAGTCCCGCGAGAAGCACCAAATAGGCGGGCAGCGCCCAGTCGTAGCCAAAACGCGCCGCGATGCCCGCCCAGAGTACGGCGCAGGCTAATTCGACCAAGGGATAGGTCGCCGAGATCGGTGCTCGACAATGCCGACATCGGCCCCTGAAGAGAAGCCAGGACACGACGGGAATGTTGTCTCTCTCGGCGATCTGGGCTCCACAGGCAGGGCAGGCGGAGCGAGGCGAGACGACGGACATCCCTTGTGGGACTCGGTAGATCACGACGTTCAAGAACGAACCGACGGCCAATCCGAGCACGCCGCACAGGCCGATGAGAAGCCCCAGCAATGCGTCGGCCCCTTAAAGGGTGCACCGGGTCGCCATGGTTGACCAAGCTACCCGGGAGCTTCCGACAGATCCGAGATCGGCCGTTACACGTGGCGATGGAGCCGGCGATGACTATCCGGACCTTCCGACGCCGACAAGGTTTAAAGCAGGCCGACCTGGCCCGACGGGCCGGCACTTCGCAGCCTGTGGTCTCCGCCTTCGAACACGGCCGCCGCGATCCCACCTATGAGACGCTGCGCAAATTGGTGGAGGCCGCTGGTGAACGACTGCATCTCGATGCCGCCAACCCCGGACCGGAGGAGCCAGCCGTCATGGATGTCCGGGAGCATGCCGCCGGCTCCTCGAGGTGCTGTCCCTCGCCGACGCCATCCCCGCTCGTCCTCGCAGCCCGGTGCTGACGGCGCCGCGGCTCGTCTCCCGGCGAGCACGATGACACCGCCGACGCTGGCCGGGCGTGTGCTGGCCATGGAGCGGCACTGACCGAGGTGTCCCACGCCTTCGGTGGTGCGCTCGCTCTGGCCCACTACGCCGAGCCCCGGGCGACCATCGACATCGGCCTCAACGTCTTCCTCCCGGTGGAACAGTTCTCCGATGTCGCGGTACCGCTCGTCAAGATCGGGGCGAGCGCCGACGATCCGACGATCGAGGCGCTGATCCGGCGGGACGGACAGGCCGGGGTCATGTGGGACCGCACACCGATCGACCTGTTCTTCTCCTACGACGCCTTCCACGAAGCCGCGGGCGCGGCCCGCCACGTGGTCCCGTTCGGGGACGGGACCATTCCCATCCTGGCCGCCGACCATCTGATCGTCTGCAAGGCGGCGTACAACCGGCCGAAGGACTGGGTCGACATCGAGTCGATGCTTGCCGCAGGGGCCGACCTCGATGCGGCGGAGGTCCTGCGCTGGGTGGCACGCATCACCGGGGACGAGGACCCACGCTTCAACCGGATCGTCGCGCTCCTCACACGCCATTGACGACCCAGGTGGACACCGAGCCTGGCCCGGGCGGACTCGTACAGGCGGGAGCCGGGCGGTTCTCGTTGCGCATCGCCCAGATGATTCACCCGACGCTCCTGAAGGCTTGGCCGGAACCAAGTAAGGCAACATGATGGCCCTGGGAATGGCCTTTGGCCCATTCGCCCTTCGCCGCACAGGAATGCCGCCGCGCTCTTCGTCTCCATAGCGCGTGTACGCGCTGGGCTGCTTCCGCGAGTACCTGCCTGCGAGGACCCGGTCCCGGTCAACCCGATGCACGCCGTGCTCCGCTAATGGGATTGCGCCGCAACGAGTGTCCACCCGTGACCCCTCCATGGGGTGCACGACGACGAACTCGCTCCCATCCTGACCGTCGGGAGCCGCTGACTTCCATTCGTTCCCCCGGGAACATGCCGAAGCGGGCGCGGTGGCCTATCTCGGTCTAGTGGCCTTTGGGTGACTCGCTCTTACTGTTGGCAGCCTCGGTTTCCACAGATCTACATCACGACAGCGAGACCGAACCAACTGCGCCGTTGCTGTTCGCCGATGTAGTGCTGCCAGCCGAGTAGGCAACGCCCGTCGGAGCGTACACTCCAGTCCCAATCACAAAGTCGCCACCCGCACCGCCTCCACCACCGAGGTAGGTAGGGCCAGAGTTGTCGAAACTGCCGCCATGACCCGGGCTCGCACCTGCGCCACCGCCGCCGCCCGGTGCCGACGTGTTTGCGCTGGTCCCGGCGGTTCCGTTCCCAGCCGTTCCATTCCCCGTACCGCCCGCCCCGCCGGTGCTACCACCGGCACCGCCGGTTACGCCCGTGCCGGGGCTGGTTGTTCCCCCTGAACCACCCGCAGCACCTGTCCCGCCGTATGCTCCGCCGCCGCCGCCGCCACCACTTGCGATGACGATCACGGTGGAACTTTGCTCGAGGGCGCTGGACCCGCCGCCACCACCGGCACTCCCGCCGCTAGCAGATGAGTTGTTCCCGCCTGCTCCGCCGGGGTTGAGGCCGCTGCCGCCTGAGCCTCCAGTAATGCCTGATGGAGCGGCGCCACCACCAGCGACGACCACGGTCAGCGTGTAAGAGGCCGACTGAGCCGGGATCGTGCCGGAGACGCAGCCGGCACCCCCGCCGATGCCACCAGTGCCGCCATTCGTGCCTCCACCGCCGCCGCCGGCACCGCCGCAAATGTTGGTGAAGGACACTGCGGAGTTGGCCAGGACCGTGATCGAGTAGGTGTTGGCGGTGCTGGACGACCATGTGAGAGTGACCGAGGGGCTCGTCGCGATGGCAGTCAGTGTTCCTCCGGAGGTCTCTTCTTCCGTTGTGAAGACCGATGAGCCAATGGTGAGGGACGGGGCGGTCGCATTGCTGTAGGTGATCGTGCAAGATCCGCTGCTCAGGTTGAGGTTGGTCACCTCGATGGTTGAGCTGGAAATCACCAAGGTGCCGTTGCACGTGGTCGTGGTATGGCCAACGGAACCGGTGGTCGGAGTTGACCAACCCTGGCTCGTAGGCACGGCGACGGTGAGCTCACCGCCGCTGACACCGCCAGACCCTGCTGTGTACGTGAAGGTCAAGGTGTTCGCCGTCGATCCAGCAGTCCTTGTCGAGGGAGATACCGACATCGTCCCCAAG
This sequence comes from uncultured Acidimicrobiaceae bacterium, assembly GCA_963777485.1. Taxonomy (GTDB): domain Bacteria; phylum Actinomycetota; class Acidimicrobiia; order Acidimicrobiales; family RAAP-2; genus Bog-473. The sequence goes on from CAVZQP010000003.1 coordinate 322,081, forward strand.
CCGTTGGCGGCATTGACCGTGAAGGTCTGGGCCGGCCCGCTGGCCGCCGTGTAGTTGGTCGTCGCCGCCACGTGTGCGGTGAGCGAGCAGGTGCCGACGCCGACGTAGTTCACCGTGTTGCCCGAGACGGTGCAGACGCCGGTGCTGTTCGAGGTCACCGAGGTCGCCCCCGCGTCGCCGGCGGTCACGCTGTAGGTGGCGGTGAAGCTGCCGCCAAAGGTGCCCGAGGCCGGAAGGTTCGAGATCGACACCGTCGGGGTGGCCTGGTTCACGCTGAAGGTCTGGGCGCTGCCGGTGCCCGCCGTGTAGTTGGTCGTCGCCGCCACGTGTGCGGTGAGCGAGCAGGTGCCGACGCCGACGTAGTTCACCGTGTTGCCCGAGACGGTGCAGACGCCCGTGCTGTTCGAGGTCACCGAGAACACTGTGCCGTCGCCCGAGGTGGTGTAGGTGGCGGTGAAGCTGCCGCCAAAGGTGCCCGAAGCCGGAAGGTTCGAGATCGACACCGTCGGGGTGGCCTGGTTCACGCTGAAGGTCTGGGCGCTGCCGCTGCCGCCGTGTAGTTAGTCGTCGCCGCCACGTGTGCGGTGAGCGAGCAGGTGCCGACGCCGACGTAGTTCACCGTGTTGCCCGAGACGGTGCAGACGCCGGTGCTGTTCGAGGTCACCGAGGTCGCCCCGCGTCGCCGGCGGTCACGCTGTAGGTGGCGGTGAAGCTGCCGCCAAAGGTGCCCGAGGCCGGAAGGTTCGAGATCGACACCGTCGGGGTGGCCTGGTTCACGCTGAAGGTCTGGGCGCTGCCGGTGCCCGCCGTGTAGTTGGTCGTCGCCGCCACGTGTGCGGTGAGCGAGCAGGTGCCGACGCCGACGTAGTTCACCGTGTTGCCCGAGACGGTGCAGACGCCCGTGCTGTTCGAGGTCACCGAGAACACTGTGCCGTCGCCCGAGGTGGTGTAGGTGGCGGTGAAGCTGCCGCCAAAGGTGCCCGAAGCCGGAAGGTTCGAGATCGACACCGTCGGGGTGGCCTGGTTCACGCTGAAGGTCTGGGCGCTGCCGGTGGCCGCCGTGTAGTTAGTCGTCGCCGCCACGTGTGCGGTGAGCGAGCAGGTGCCGACGCCGACGTAGTTCACCGTGTTGCCCGAGACGGTGCAGACGCCGGTGCTGTTCGAGGTCACCGAGGTCGCCCCCGCGTCGCCGGCGGTCACGCTGTAGGTGGCGGTGAAGCTGCCGCCAAAGGTGCCCGAGGCCGGAAGGTTCGAGATCGACACCGTCGGGGTGGCCTGGTTCACGCTGAAGGTCTGGGCGCTGCCGGTGCCCGCCGTGTAGTTGGTCGTCGCCGCCACGTGTGCGGTGAGCGAGCAGGTGCCGACGCCGACGTAGTTCACCGTGTTGCCCGAGACGGTGCAGACGCCCGTGCTGTTCGAGGTCACCGAGAACACTGTGCCGTCGCCCGAGGTGGTGTAGGTGGCGGTGAAGCTGCCGCCAAAGGTGCCCGAAGCCGGAAGGTTCGAGATCGACACCGTCGGGGTGGCCTGGTTCACGCTGAAGGTCTGGGCGCTGCCGGTGGCCGCCGTGTAGTTAGTCGTCGCCGCCACGTGTGCGGTGAGCGAGCAGGTGCCGACGCCGACGTAGTTCACCGTGTTGCCCGAGACGGTGCAGACGCCGGTGCTGTTCGAGGTCACCGAGGTCGCCCCCACGTCGCCGGCGGTCACGCTGTAGGTGGCGGTGAAGCTGCCGCCAAAGGTGCCCGAGGCCGGAAGGTTCGAGATCGACACCGTCGGGGTGGCCTTAGACACGTTCTCGGTCACCGAGGCGTTTGAGGTGGTGTAGTTGGCCGGGGATGCGCTGTAGGTGGCCATCACCGTGTAGGGCGAGTCAATTGCCAAGAAGATGCCGGCATTGCCACAGGTGGCGGAGCCGCTCACGAGGGCGACGCCCGAGCACAGGGTACCCGAGCCCCCACCGTTGGCAGCGTAGCTGTAGGTGAAGGTGACCGAGCCTTGCGGGATGCCCGTGCCGGGACTGACGGCCGACACCGTGCGCGGCGTAGTTGATGCTTTGGCCGGTGACTGAGGAGCCGGCCGTCGGCGTCGAGGAGTTGGCCCCGCTGTTCGAGGTGAGCACTGTCGTCGTCGAGGCAGCGCTCACTGTCTGGGTAGCGGTCGCCGTCTTCCCCGAGTAGTGAGCGGTCACCGTCTGGGCGCCGACCGCCGTCGAAGTACAGGAGTTGGCCGTGCAGGTTCCATTTGTAATGGTCAGGGTCGCCGAAGACGTGACGTCTGTTGGGCCGTTGAAGTTGCTCACAGCTGTGACCGTGTACGAGGCGGCTTGGCCGACGACGACCGAGGTCGAGGTAGGACTGATCGTGATGTGGTCGAGAGTGGCTGCTCCCGCAATCGTGGTACCCGAACCCGATCCGTGCGACGTGAAGTACGCCCATGCCGCCGCCCCGATCCCGATTGCGACGAGCACAGCAAAGAAGAGTCCGATTAGGGAACGCCGCCTCATGGCGAGACCACCGTGCAGTTGGTGATGGTGTCGTGGTAGTAGGCCGCCGTCGTGCCGTGCCAGGAGGACGGCGGCTTGGGCAGGTGGCAGGTGTTGGTGTGGTGCGCCTGTCCGCTGTAGGTGTTGTAGGTGCCCGAGCCGAGGTAGATGGTCTCGTTGCCGGCCCCGCCGTCGATGTCGTCGTGCGAGCCGCGAATCGTCACGGTATCGGTCCCGCTTCCGAGGTGGATGCCGTTGTAGGACCCCGTGCCGACGGTGATCGAGTCGTTGCCGTTGCCCACCATGACCTCGCCATTGGAGCCGTTGCCGACGCTCACGGTGTCCGAACCGTTCCCGAGGATGACGTTGTCGTGGGAGCCGTTGCCAAGCGTCACCGAGTCGGTGCCGTTCCCGGCCTACACGCTATCGGAACCATTGCCGAGGCTCGACCTTGTCGTTGCCGTTGCCGAGGAGGACGGTGTTGGAGCCGTTGCCGGCGGAGACGCCGTCGTTGCCGTTCCCGTCGATGATGAAGTTGTTCCCGTCACCGGCGTCGATGCAGTCGTTGCCGTTGAAGCCGTTGATCCAGTAGCCCCCACCGAAGGCGTAGATGAAGTCGTTGCCGTTGGTCCCGTAGACGAAGGGGAAGACCGGGTTGCCGAAGAGGTAGGAGCCGTAGCCGCTCGGGGCACAGACGCTCGGGACGGCGACGACCACCTGGGACACCACGTTGGACGTCGAGCCCAGGTAGTTGCCCGAGGCCCCGTAGATCGCTTCGACGTAGGTGGTACCGAGCGGCAGGGTCGAGGTCGAGTAGGTGGCCTGGCCCGACGCGAGGGTCTTGGTCCCGAGCGAGGTCTTCGTCGTGCAGGCGTTGGTGGTGCAGCGGTAGAAGGTCACGGAGCCGCCGGGCGTGCCCGAAGAGGCCGAGACCGTGTCGGTGAAGGTGACCGAGGTGCCCGGGACCGACGGGTTGGGCGAGCTGGTCAGGACCGAGGTGGTGCCGAGGGCGTTGACCACCTGGGCGACGATGTTCGACGTCGAGCCCTGGTAGGTCCCCGAGCCGCCGTAGATCGCCTCGACGTAGGTGGTGCCCACCGGCAGGGTCGAGGTCGAGTAGGTGGCCTTGCCCGAGCTGAGCGACGGCCGGGCCGAAGGCGCTCTTGGAGCTGCAGTTCGCAGGATGAGCCGCAGTTGTAGAAGGTGACCGTGCCGGTCGGCGTGCCCGAGGAGCCGCCGACGGTGTCGGTGAAGGTGACCGAGTGGCCGAAGTTCGACGGGTTGGGCGAGGAGTTAAGGTGGTGGTCGTCGCCTTGAGTCGTCGCGGAGTTGACCACCTGGGCCACCACGTTGGAAATCGAAGCGGTGAAGTTGGTGCCCGAGGCCGGGTAGACCGCCTCCACGTAGGTGGTACCGGTCGAAAGCGACGAGGTGCTGAAGGTGGCCTGGCCGCCCGCCCCGATGGTCCCGCTGCCGAGCAGGTTGGTGCTGCTGTAGGCGCACTGGGCCGAGGTCGGGCAGCTGTAGAAGCTCACCGTGCCGCTCGGCAGGCTGGCGTCGGTGCTCGGGTTGGCCGCGGTGACGGTGGCCGTGAAGGTGACCGACTGGCCCGAGTTCGACGGGTTGGGCGCCGAGGTGAGGATCGTCGTCGTCGAGTCGGTGTACTGGGCGCCGCCGGTGTAGGTGAAGTGGTACTGAAAGTTCTCGCACGCGGTCTGGTCGGGGCTGCCGTCGTCCTTCAACTCAATCGGCACGCCGGGAAGGTTGGTCGTGGCGCTGGCCCCAACGGTCGCCGAACCCGAGAACGTGGGCAACGTGAAGTAGGTCGGCGGCGCACACTGTGGGAGCGGAGCCGGGTAGTTCGTGTCGAGTGCGGTCGTGATGCTCTGGACGGTGATGGGGACGTTCAGCAGGTTCTGCACCGTGAAGACCATGCAGCGCGGCGTGCTGGGGTAGAGCGAGGCCGTCGAACCGCTGCAAGATGAGTCGTAAATGTTGCTGGTGATGGTGAAGCTCGATCCGCCAGAAGTCAGGTCGAAGCCGGGGTGCGCCGGCGAGGCGGAACGGGGGCCGACGAAGGCAGAGAACACGCCGAAGGTCAGAGCCGCGACGACGAGCGCGATGGCACCCGATGCCACCACCGACTTCGTCCTCTTGAACCGCTCTGGCTTCATTGATTCCTCAAGTGCTTTCTCTCTGATGGGCAAGCCCACCGAGGGACCTCAGGTTCCGCTCCCTGCTGTCCCTCGCTGACCTCGCCCGGTGGTTGGCCGGGCCACGGAGGGGATCCGTGGCCCGGCCTTCCGACCGAGTTGAGCAAGCGAAGCGGTGGGCCGAAACCCACCACTTCAGCTCAGTTACGGAGTCTGGGTGCCTGTGAGGTTCACAGTGACCGAGAAGACCGCACCCTGACAACCGTCATCCGCGGTAGTCGCCATCGAAATGGCACCTGGGATCGTCCCCGCCGTCGCCGTGGCACCGTGCGCCACAGGCAAGGCAGTGATTGACCCACTCCCGCTGGCAATCGACACGTCAGGAGTACCGCCACTTACCGTGCAAGGTCCCCCGCTGACAAGCGTCAGGTTCGACAGCGTGTAGCCGGTGAACTGGATGTTGTAAGGGTTCGGGTTGTTGACGGTGAAGTTCACCGCGGTGTCAGGGCCCCCCGGATAGAGGTCACCGTTGCCTGTGGCGGCCGTGACCGTCGATTCGACGGCTGTGTACCCCGATGCATTGCCCGTACCGGTACCGGTAGCAGTGAAGTATGCGAAGGCCGCGCCGCCCGCGCCGAGGAGCAGTCCCGCGGCGAGGCCGATGGTGGCCACTTTCTTGTTCATGAATCGCTTCATGATTCTCCTTTTTGATTGGGGTTTTTGTTGCTGGGGGTTACTTGATTAGGGCGCCTGAAATCCCTCCCAGGCGTCACCGTGTGCGCCTGCCGGATGACAGGTCGCCCTAGGCAAGGACCCCCGAGGGGGTTCCTGCTTGCTGCCCGGAACCCGTAAAGCGAGCTCCCGTTTGCTGGGCCCGCGACGTCGAAGTCGTTGCTTCGTCGTCCGGTGCCACAACATCTGAAGGACGGAGGTCGAGGTGTCGACCAATCCGAAAGTGAGTGAGAAAAAGAGCAAGTGGGCGCCGCGTGCGAGAGCTCGAGCGCGACGCCGGGGTCGCGCCGCTGAGGAAGGGGTCCTGCCAAGCCCGATGCCACTCTGGAAACCGCCTGTCCGCTCTACCGAGTGATCGCCAAATCACTCTCGCCTATCGGATGATCGCCAAATCACCCGTACCTGATCGCTGGTCATATGAACATGCCAACCGCCGTTGGTCAACGGGTCGAAAGACACTGTTCGTGTTGTGTGTTTTTTACGCGAACGTCAGTGCTGGCGAGTCGTAATGACCAAACGTTCCACGTCAGAGGGGGTTTTCAGGGCCAAAATCGGTCTCGACTTCGATCGGTCTGACCGGAATTTGGTCGTCAAATTCCCGACAATTCACCGACGCGATCGATCAAGTTCGCGGCGTTCCGGTCCGATATAGGGCGACCGCCGGTCCCGCGTGTGCACACTTCGTTCCATCCTTCGCATCGCGAGACCGACATGTCTTTCAGGCGCCAGAATGTGCAATATGGGGTGCGCTATCGAACGCGTGTCGGGCACACGTCGGACCCATAATGTTGTTGCAGTCTCGACGCGCCTTTCGGTCCGACTCTTATTCCCCCTCCGTCGGACCAAGGGCGCGTCGGGCGGTTCGAGGTCCGCAACGGCGCCGCCCTCGTGGACGAGTTCGCCAGAATTGGGATCATGCTCCGGTGGCTGATCATCGGTTTCGCCGTATCGGCATGAGGCTGATCCCATCGGCCGGTGTCGTCCCGATTTCGCCTGTCATGTCGGCCGCACGCTCCAGCGCGACGGCCGTGCAAGTGACACTCCGATGAACTACACCTCGAGCTCCACACGCGGCAGTTGGGAGCGGCCCGAGGGCACATGCCCCGAGTGTTCGTTCGACTGGGGCGTGTCCGCCTATGAGGTCCTCGTTGGCCAGTGCGTCCGCAACGTCGCTGTCTTCGGCGCGGTGTTGTCGCGCATCGATCCCGCCGCTGCCGTGGATCCAGGGCTCTGGTCGGCCAGCCGTTACGTCTGGCACACCGTCGATGTACTCCGCTTCGGCACAGAGCGACTCTGGACGGTCAGCGTCGATCCTTCTTTCGGCGTGCCCGATTGGGACGAGAACCTGGTCGCCGAAGTCCGCTCGTACGACTCCCTGTCGCCGATCGTCGGGCTCGTCGCCCTTCTCGCCGCGGTCGAGGCCTGGCGGACCGCTGCCCTCGAGGCACCCCACGACGTGTCGACACCACACCCCGAGGCAGGCGCCATCTGCGCGTTCGACATCGTGCAGCGCAACGCGCACGAGGTCTGCCACCACCTCTGGGACGTCCAGCGGGCGCTTCCGGCCGAATCCGGCCCCTGACTTCCGGCCGGGACCGTGTCTGCGACGATGGACCCGATGGATCCCGTCGACCCGAAGGGTCACGAAGAACTCGATCCGATGGATCGCGAAGACGAAGCCACCTCGTCTGAGCCCGCGGACGAGGACGCCTCCTCCTCGGCCCAGACCGCCGAGGAGTTCGCGCCCGAAGGCTTCGAACGCTGGCGACGCGACTCGGCTGTCGGTTCCGTCGGCACGAGCATCGCCCGCGGGCTGCAGAACGTCTTCGCTCCGCCGCCCAACCAGCCCGTCATCGTCGCCTCCGTCCCCGGCGACCCGCCCGATCCCGAGCGTCTCCAGGTGATCCTCGATCCCGACGACCCGTCCAAGTCCGTCGCCCTCCTCCCGCCGGCCCACGACGCCGGCGAGGACGACGACACGCCGGCCTGAATCCCGCCCTCCTCGGCGCACCCGGCGAACACCGAAAGGATTGACTTCCCCGCTCGTTGGACATAGGTTCCTAGGAATCGGACACAGTGTCCGATTCAGAAGAGGAGTTGTCCGGATGAGCACCCTGGCGGACCTCGCCCCCGTCGACCTCTCGGATTCCCGGTCCTACGTGAACGGGGTCCCCCACGCCTGGCTGGCCCACCTACGGCGCCACGACCCCGTCCACTGGCAGGAGGAGCCCGGTGGTCCCGGCTTCTGGGCCGTCACCCGCTACGAGGACTGCGTCACCGTGAATCGGGACTGGGAGCGATTCAGTTCGGCCGCCCGCGGCACCATGCCCTTCGAGATGCCCGAGTCGGACATCGAGCAGCAGGGCCTGATGATGCTGAACATGGACCCTCCCCTGCACACCCGCTACCGGCGCCTCGTCAACAAGGGCTTTACGCCACGCATGGTGCGCGACCTCGAGGAGAGCATCCACCGCTCCACCGACGCCATCATCGACCAGGTCGCCGAGAACGGCCGGGCCGACTTCGTCACCGACCTCTCCGCCGAGCTCCCACTCCAGGTCATCGCCGAGCTGCTCGGCGTCCCCCAGGACGACCGCCACCGCATGTTCGAGTGGTCCAACAACATGGTCGGCAACGAGGATCCCGAATACCAGGGTCAGGCCGAAGCGGCACTGACCGCCGCCATGGAGCTGTACGCCTACGCCTCGGAGCTCTACGGCAAGAAGCGACTCGACCCCCATGCCGACCTGATGAGCGTGTTGACCACGGTGGAGGTCGAGGGCGAGCAGCTGAGCGACCTGGAGCTCGAGCTGTTCTTCCTCCTCCTCACCGTCGCCGGCAACGAGACCACCCGCAACCTCATGTCGGGAGGGATGCACACGTTCTTCCAGCATCCCGACCAGTGGCAGCGCCTGCTCGATGACCGCAGCCTGCTCCCGACCGCCGTCGACGAGATGCTGCGCTTCGTCTCGCCCGTCATGAACTTCCGCCGCACCGCCATGACCGACGTTGTCCTGAGCGACACGAAGATCGCCAAAGGCGACAAGGTCGTCTTCTTCCACGCCTCGGCCAACCGGGACGAGAGCGTCTTCGACGACCCCGGCACCTTCGACGTCGGCCGCGACCCCAACCCGCACATCGCGTTCGGCGGTGGCGGGCCACACTTCTGCCTCGGCACCAACCTCGCCCGCATGGAGATAAGGGTCATGTTCGAGCACCTGCTCGACCGCCTGCCCGACATTCGCCAGGACGGTGACGAGCAGCATCTACAGTCCCAGTTCATCAATGGCGTCAAACACCTCCCCGTGGCCTTCACCCCGACCGCCCGCGTCGGCGACTGAATCTCGGGCCACCACCCCACTCCCCCGTGACCTTCTCCCCTGATGGCCCGACGCGCGCCTGACGCACTGAAAGAGGTCATCCGGGACTTCCGCCGGGACCAGATCGTGGACACGGCGCGGCGCCTCTTCGGCGAGCGCGGCACCACCGACGTCTCCATGGACGAGATCGCCGCCCAGGCCGGCGTGGCGCGCTCGACCGTCTACGTCTACTTCGCCAGCCGCGACGAGCTCATCGCCGCCTGCGTCGAGTCGATGTACGAACGCCTGAAGGAGACCATCGCGGACGTCGTGGCCGACGGCGCCTCGCCCTCCGAGCGGCTTCGTGCTCTCGTCCTCGGCGTCCTCGAGCGCATCGACGAGAGCCCCGAGTTCTTCCGGTTGGCCATGGCCACCCAGGCCACGTCCGGCGCAACCGGCTCGGTCGCTGTCGGCGGCGCCCTCATGATGATCGGCCTCGACATGATCCGCCTGCTCGAGGAGCTCGCCGTCGCCGGGAAAGCGACGGGCGACTTCCGCCCCGACCTCGACCCCGAGCGCGCCGTCGTCCTCATCGGCCAGCAGATCTTCGGCGCGCTGTCGGTTCGGGCCGGTGAGCCCGATCCGATTCCGGCGACGCAGGCGGCCGACGAGATCTGTGACTTCGTGCGGCGGGGACTTGGAGGGTGACGTGAAGTTCGACCTGTGGATGCCGACGGCGAGCCCCATGACGACGAGCGGCCTGCTCGATGTCGTCGCCGAGGGTGCCGAGCAGCGCGACATCGGGACCATCTGGGTGGGCGAGCACGTCGTGCTCTTCACCGAGTACGAGAGCCAATACCCCTACGCAGACGACGGCCGCATCCCGGCCCCGCCCGGCAGCGGCCTCCTCGACCCCATGGTGACGCTGACCTATCTCGCCGCGCGCACCGAGTCCGTCCGGCTCGGCACGGCGATGCTTTTGTTGCCGCAGCGCAACCCCGTCTACGTCGCCAAGGAAGTGTCCACGCTCGACTGGCTCTCGGGCGGACGGGTCGACCTCGGCATCGGCGTCGGGTGGCTGAAGGAGGAGTTCGACGCCCTCAACACGCCCTGGCCCCAGCGCGGCAAGCGCACCGACGAGTACCTCGAGGTTCTCCACACGCTCTGGACCGACGACGTGTCCTCGTTCAGCGGCGAGACCTATCAGCTCCCGCCCGTGCGAGATGTTCCCCAAGCCCCTCCAGGACCCCCAGCCCCCGATCCACATCGGCGGCGAGACCCCGGCCGCCCTGCGGCGCGCCGCCCGGCACGGCCAGGGGTGGCACACCTTCAACCGCAGTCCCGCCCAGCTCGCCGAGGGCCTGGCCGAGCTCGACACGCACCTCGAGGCCGCCGGGCGCAGCCGGGACGACCTGCGCATCACGGTCTGTCCCTACTTCAACCAGCTGACCCCCGCCGACGTCGAGGGCTACGCCGAGGCCGGCGCCGACGCAGTGGCGGCGCTCTTCTTCGCCTTCACACCCGACGACGCGGCCCGGGCCTTCGACGACCTCGAACCCTGCCGCGAGGCGGCCGCCCGGGCCGGCTCCTGAGCCTCCTCGATCTCCTACGGGTGGCGCGAGGTGCGCCGCGTACTCGGGGCGGAACACGCTCGCTGCCTCGCACCACCCGTAGGCAGGTCGAACCTAAAACGGAAGCCTCGGGAACAAATCGCCCGCAGGAATGAACCCGTCGAGGGCCAGATCATCCCTGGGGATGAGAGCCAGCTGAGTCCGGGGCGGCGAGGCTGTATGGGATGAAAGTCGGGTCGCTTCCGCACGGAGATCCTGCTCAGGCGGCACTACCATGGACATCCCGCCTGGGAACCAAGGATCAGATGCGCCCCAGCTCCCGTCACCTCTATCCGGCGTGGCTCCGGCCCGGGACGACCCGGGACGCCGCCGCTGCCGACACCGCCCAGGCCCCGCAGGCCGACCGGGCCTGGCGCCTGTGGGAGGTGCTGCGCGACTTCGACCGCCGCTACGCCACGTTCGTCGACATCGCGCTGACCGTCGTCCTCTTCGTCCTCTGCTCGGGCTGGACCTTCAGCGACCACGCCGGGCACCCGGATCTTCTGGTGGTTGCCGCACTGATCTTCCCGCTGGTCTTCCGTCGGCGCGCCCCCGAAGCCGTCTTCGCCATCATCGCCACCGTTGCGTTCGTGCAGTGGCTGGTGAGCGGCCCCGCCCTGGCGGACGTCTCGCTCCTCGTCGCGATGTACACGGTCGCCGTCGAGTCGGACTGGCTCTTCGTGGTGATCGCAGCCGCCGTCCTCGAGGCCGGCGTGATCATGGCGACGATCCGCTGGACCGTGACCAGCAACGACCTGAAGACCTTCGTCTTCCTCACCGGCCTGGCCATGGCGTCGTTGCTCGCCGGCGTCGTCGTCCGCGCGTTGCGGAGCCAGCTCGACTGGCTGGCCGAACGCGCCGCTCGCCTCGAGGTCGAGCGGGACCAGCAGGCCTCGCTGGCCGCGGCAGCCGAGCGCGCCCGCATCGCCCGCGAGATGCACGACGTCGTCTCCCACAACATCCAGGTCATGGTGACGCTGGCCGACGCTGCGGCTCGTGCGACGGATCCAGACCGCGCCGCCGATGCGATGCATGAAGTATCGAGCACTGGGCGCCAGGCGCTGACCGACATGCGCCGCATGCTCGGCGTGCTGCGGGACGAACCCGCCTCCTCCGGCGCTGACACCCATGACAGGTCCGACTCCGCTCGGCGTGGCGCCCTGGCGCCTCAGCCCGGCCTGGGCGATCTCGACGCGCTCATCGAACGCGTCCGTGGCACCGGGCTCACCGTTTCCATCGAGCGCGCCGGGCGACCGTTCGAGGTGTCAGGCGCGGCCGGTCTCACGGTCTATCGCATCATCCAGGAGGCCCTGACCAACGCGCTCAAGCACGCCGAGGACCCGGCCTCGGTCGAGGTCTGCCTCGACTTCGAGGACCCCGACATCTCCGTACGCGTGCACGACGACGGGCGTACATGGGCCGGCACGCCCGGGGCCAGTACCCACCGCAACGGCCACCCGCCGGTACATGCCAATGGATCGGGAGGCGGCCACGGCGTCGCCGGCATGACAGAGCGGGCTGCGGCCTTTGGCGGCAGCCTCAGCGCGGGACCAGCGCCGTCTGGCGGCTGGGAGGTGCGAACCACCCTGCGCGATTGCAAAGCCCCGGTCGCCCCGTGACGGTCCGCGTGGTCCTCGCCGACGACCAAGCCCTCCTGCGCAAAGGGTTCCGCATGATCCTCGAGGCAGAGGACGGGATCGAGATCGTGGGCGAGGCCGCCGACGGGTCCGACGCGGTCCGCCTGGTCGAGCTGTATCAGCCCGATGTCGTCCTGATGGACGTGCGCATGCCGGTGCTCGACGGCATCGAGGCCACCCGCGCCATCACCACATCGCCCGCCGGTAGCGAGACCCGCGTCCTCATCCTGACCACGTTCGATCTCGACGAGTACGCCTTCAGCGCGTTGCGCGCCGGGGCGAGTGGCTTTCTGCTCAAGGACGTCCCGCCCGCCGAGCTGGTCGGCGCCATCAGGACCGTCGCCCGCGGCGACGCGGTGGTCTCGCCACGCGTGACCCGGCGCCTCCTCGAGGAGTATTCGGACAAATTGCCCGACCTCTCCACCAACGGCGGCGGCACTTCATCGGCCGGGGACGCTCATCCCGCACTGGCGCAGCTGACCGACCGCGAGCGCGAGGTGCTTCTGGCTGTGGCCGACGGCCTCTCCAACGCCGAGATCGCGGAACGTCTCTATGTGTCCGAAGCCACCGTGAAGTCACACGTGGGCCGCCTGCTCGCCAAGCTCGGCCTGCGCGACCGCGTGCAGGCGGTGGTCTTTGCGTTCCAATCGGGACTCGTGCGGCCCTCGTGATGCCGAGCCGGACGAGCTTCAACTACACGATCTACATCCAGGCCACACCAGAGCGGATCTGGCAGGCACTCACCGATCCTGAAGACACCAGCCGGTACTGGCGACACCAGACGGCCGGCCCGAAGACCTTTCGTTCAGACTGGAAGAAAGGTTCGAGCTGGGACCTGCTGCACGAGGATGTCGGTCTCGTCGTGAGCGACCCCGATCAAGTGATCCTCGAGTCCGATCCCCCCAACCGGCTGGTCTACAGGTGGCACCGCGTCACGCCCGAGTGGGCCGCCGAGGTCGGCATGAACGAGGCCACGGCGGCGAAATGGCGCGCCGAGCCGCTCTCCAAGGTGTCCGTCGACATCGAGGACGTCGGGAACGGCGTGGTCAAGCTGGCCCTCGTCCACGACGGCTTCGAAACGGGAAGCGAGATTCTCCCGGCGATCTCTGAGGGATGGCCTGCCGTCCTCTCAAGTCTGAAGACCCTCGTCGAGACGGGCGCCTCGCTCAGGACTTCCTAAGTAGGGCGTCGTCCGGGCGGTTGGCCAACGGCTGTTCTGCCAGACGGAGGGTGTTCTCGGGGGCCTTAGGCTCCTCGTTGGTGGCCATGGAACCGGAACGAAAGATCCAAACGCGTACCGGCGGCACAGGACGCGACACGGACATCGGCGTTTTCACCGATGACGGTCCGTGGGAGGTCGACCTCGACGCCCTCCAGTGGCGTCGCGGCTTGGCTGGCGTCCGATCCGACCTGAACGCCGCGCTGCCCGGACTGACCAGGGCCAGGGTCCTGCCTCCCGGTCGGCGGCTGGGAACCACGCTGCAACACCTCGGTGGCGCGCTCGGACTTTGGTACGCCAAGGAGCGCCGCAGCGGCGGCCCCTCGTCCATCGCCGGCATTTCGCGCCGGCTGCGGGTGGCCGCCGAGCACCTCGGCCCGACCTACATCAAGCTGGGACAGATCATCGCCTCGGGCGACGGCATCTTTCCTCCCGAGCTCGTCGCCGAGTTCAAGTGGTGCCGGGACGAAGTGCCCGCTGAGCCATGGCCTGTCGTCGAACGGGTTCTCCGCGAGGAGCTCGGCCGTCCCATCCACTCCGTCTTCGCCTCGGTGGACCGCACGCCGAAGGCCGCCGCGTCCATTGCGCAGGTGCATGCGGCCACCCTGCGCGACGGCACGCCCGTCGTGATCAAGATCCAGCGCCCCTCGGTGGCATCCCGGGTGCGCCAGGACCTTGCGATCATGGCCTGGCTGGCGCCGCACCTGGTGGGTCGCATTCCCGTCGCCGCGCTGGCCAATCCGCCCGCCCTCGTCGAGCTCTTTGCCGAGACGATCATGGAGGAGCTCGACTTCCGCCTCGAGGCGGAGAACATGCTCGACATCGCCATGACGTTCGCCGAGCTCGATCAGCGATCCTTCGTGGTCCCCCGACCCCATCCGACGTTGGTCACCCGGCGCATGCTGGTCATGGAGCGCCTCGACGGGTTCAAGTTCAGCGATGTCGAGGGCATGCAGGCGGCCGGCATCGACACCGAAGAGGTCGTGCGGGCGAACATGATCGGCTTCCTCGAGGGTTGCATGATGCACGGCATCTTCCACGGCGACCTCCACGGGGGAAATCTGTTCGTCCTGCCGTCGGGGAAGATCGCGCTGTTGGACTTCGGCATCACCGGCCGGCTCACCGAGGCGAAGCGCCTCGCCCTCCTCTCCCTCCTGGTCGGCGCATCGAACGCAGACATCCCCACCCAGGTCGCAGCGCTGCGCGACCTCGGCGCCTTCCCCGACGACGTCGACGTGAGCGGCGTGATCGAGCAGCTGGGCCTCGACCGTCCGCCCATCGACCCGACGCAGTTGACCGCCGACGAGCTGGTGGGCGAGATGCAGCGCTCCGTCAAGACGCTCCTCGCGCTCGGGGCCAAGCTCCCCAAGGAGCTCATGCTGTTCGTGAAGAACATGATGTTCCTCGACGGCGCCATCGCCACGCTGGCACCAGACCTCGACCTCTTCGCAGAGGTCGAGTCGATTGCCCTCATGTTCGCCACGAAGCACGGCGAGCAGATCATGGCGCAGCTCGGCTTGGAGCAGCAGGCCGACTGGACTCCCGATCTGTCCGGCGTCAAGGCGAGCTTCGGACTCGACGATTCGGCCGAACACCTCACCCACCGCGAGCTTCAGGCCCGCCGGGCCGAGGTGCGAGAGAAGTTCGAGGACCGGGGGCGCCAGCGCCGCCGTCGCTGAACCGGCAGCGGAGCCGCTCAAGGCCCTCTCGCCGTGATACGCCCTCCATCGACCTGTTCTCCTGACCGGGAAAACAAGCGAGGACCGGAGCAACGTTTCCGGGGCGGGTGGCGGAAAGGAAACCGGAAATGCGCAAGCGGATAGGACGAGCCGGTGCGGCCGTCGCGGCCATGGCGTCGGTCGGCATGGGTCTGGGCTTGGCAGCAGGGGCTGCGCCCGCAGGTGCGGCGACTGCCGCGGCGGGGAACGCGCTCACGGGCATCGTGCAGCAGGTCGAGAGCCTGGCCTGCCTCGTCGTCGACATCGCGACAGGACAACCACCTCCCTACGGGCCGCCAGGCGACGTCTGCGCGAACTGACGGCGGACGCAGGCGCCGACGCCCGAACTCAGTCTCGGCGTTCGGGCATTGCGGGCAGGTTCTGCACCCGTAAGTGCCCACGGGCCACCATCTTCCCGTCGCTTTCGCGCTCGATCTCAATGAGCCATATCTGTTGCGTCCGGCCCGTCTGAATCGGCGTCCCCGTCGCGCGAATACGACCGGTCCGATGCGGGCGAAGGAAGTCGGTGGAGTTCGCCACGCCGACCACGGCCAGCTCGCCGGTGATCTCGCGGGCGGCCATCGCCGCACCGTGGCTCCCGATCGACTCCACTACGGACGTCCAGACGCCGCCGTGGACGATCCCGTAGGGCTGGTGGTGCCGCTCGTCGATGTCGATGTATCCCACGACCCGCGTGGCTGACAGCTCCTCGATCCGCAGACCGACCGCGCTGTCCCATCCTGGTTGTGGTTCCAATCGATTCCTCCTGCTCGCCTCGGGCGGCCAATGGTAGGGGCGCCCGTTACCGGCCCCTCATATCCTCTTTCCTCTGACCAAGTACCGCCAGACGAGGAGACGGATCATGGGTCGCAATGCAACGATGGAGCTGGTCTTGGACTGCCAAGATCCGAAGCGGCTCGCCCGTTTCTGGCGCGATGCTCTCGGCTATCGCGACCACTTCGCCGACGCAGAGCTGGCCGTGCTCGTTCCGAAGGAAGGCTCCGCATCACCGCTTCTCCTGCAGCGCGTTCCCGAACCCAAGGTGGTCAAGAACCGCATGCACCTCGACATGATCGTCGACGACATCGAGATCGAAGTGAGCCGACTGGAAGCTCTGGGCGCACGGCGCATCGACCGCGACCAGCAAAACTTTGGTGGAACCAGATGGGTCAGATTGTCGGATCCCGAGCAAAACGAATTCTGCGTTTCCACGGGCATCGAGTGGTGAGCCGCTTGCGGCAGCCGCGCGCCCGCGAGTCGAGAGGTCTGGCCGGCGCCCTCTACAACGCCGGCGTCAGCGAGTAGTCCTCAGGGGCAGGCACCGTAGGGATCGATTGGGGCATCGGACGCTCCCGTCATGACCCACGAGTTTGACGCCTCGTTCATGTAGGCCGCCGCACAGGGGTCTGAAATGGCGATGAGGTCCTCGTTGGCGCAGACGCCCGCCTCGTTGATGCACGTCATGGCCTCGTGTCCGAGCGCGTACCCGGGACACTCGAACGTGAAGCCTGGTGCCGAATAGGCGGACAGGTACGCGAGTGCAGCTGCGCAGCCATCTGCCGTTGCCTGGCCTTTTGCCGGCAGGGCCGTGGATGGAGCCGGAGGCGGTGCAGGGGCCGGCGGCAACGTCGTGGTTGTCGTGGTTGGAGGCAGCGTCGTGGTGGTCGTCGGAGGGGATGTCGTGCTGGTGGTCGTCGGAGGGGACGTGCTGGTCGTCGTCGGAGCCGGCAGCAGGGTCGTTTGTGTCTGCGCCGAGGTCGACGGCGTACTCGTCTGCACTGAGGATGCGCCGGCATTCGTCCCGGCGCCGTCGATGATGACCAAAGAAAGGGAGAGCAGGAGGACTGCGCTGGCAAATAGGACAATGCCGTCGCTCACGCTCCAGCGACCGCTCCCCACCTCGCCTCCTGCCACGGTCGTTCCCCCTCTTTGGCCGCGCAGGGGCGACCACTTCGAATTTCGGTGGAATGTGGGCCGGTGTTGACCGGATTGGTAATAAAGGCCTACGCGCGTCGATCTCGTGGCGCCCCCCAAACTGCTCACACACCCTGGATCCGCCGATTACCAGGCAGGCGGGGCAAACTGGCCCCATGGGTGACGCAGTCCTCTATCAACTCGATGACAACGTGGCGACGATCACGTACAACCGCCCCGACGTCCTCAACGCCGTCAACGGCGAGATGCGGCGAGACCTCAATGCCGCCTTCGCGCGTTTCCGCGACGACGAGGAGGCATGGGTAGCGATCGTCACAGGCGCCGGACGGGCCTTCTGCGCAGGTGGTGACCTGCGCGACGGAGCCGGATCGACGGGAGAGTTCGCCGGCTCGTTCTGGGAGAAGCCGACGCTGAACTCCTTCGAGAGCGGCTGGGAGATCTTCAAGCCGGTCATTGCCGCGGTGAACGGTTACTGCCTCGGCTACGGGCTCACACTGGCGTCATGGTGTGACTTCGTCCTGGCGAGTGACCGGGCCGAGTTCGGGCTGCCGGAGGTCAACCTCGGCATGCCCGCGGTCGTCGCATCGATCCGCCTGCCCCAACGCCTCAACTGGGCCGATGCCATGGAACTCTTGCTCACCGGCGAACGCATCGACGCCGAACGCGCCCACGCCATGGGCCTGGTGTGGAAGGTCGTCCCCCACGAGACGCTGCTCGACGAGGCCCGCGCGTTGGCGGCTCGCCTGCTCCAGGGGGCGCCGGTGGCCCAGCGCGTCATGAAGGAGATGGCAATGCGGACCCGCCACATGCCGTCACTCGAAGCCATTCGCTTCGGCGAGACCATGCGGCTCGTCGCCGGGCGCTCCCAAGACGCCGCCGAGGGTATCCAGGCTGCAGCCGAGCGGCGCCCGCCGCGTTGGACCGGGCACTAGGAGCGCCCCTGTTGGCCCGGGACTACCAGCAGGCCTCTCAGGATCGGTTCAAGTGCCCGGCCAGCCCGCTACAAGCGCGACAAGGTCGTGTGCGACCCAGTACTGCGTTGGCCGCCCGCGGCCGGTGACGTCCGGGTAATAGCGAGTCAAGATGCCGCGTTCGGCCAAAGTGGTCAGCGCCGTCTGACTGGCCCGAACCGAGATCCCAAGCTTTTCGGCTACGACAGCCGCTGAGACCACGGGATATTCGGCCAGGATGGCTACGACGCCGCGCGCGGCCGCGTCGGCGCGCACACCGGCGAGTCGTGCCCGCCAATCGTCCAGCAACTTCTCCGATCGGGCCATCAGCGCCCCCGCCGCCTCGCTGGAACGTTCCAACGCGGTGGCGAGCCATTCGACCCACGGATCCAACTGTCCCAGCCGGAACAACGTCAATCCAGCGAGATAGCCACCGGAATCCCGCGCAATCAGGACGCTCACCGGCGGCGGAAGGGCGACACCCAGCCGACGGGCCAACAGCCATCCGATGAGGACGCGGCCGATGCGTCCGTTCCCGTCGCCGAACGGATGGATTATCTCGAATTGCGCGTGCAAGACCGCTGCTTGGGTCACCGGGTCGAGGTTGTTGTCGTTGGCGAACCGGACGAGGTCCTCCATCAGTGCGGGTACCAGTTCTGGCGGTGGCGGCACGAGAGCGGCGTCGCGCGGAGAGGTGCCGCCGACCCACGACTGTTCGGTCCGGTAGGCGCCGACCATGCCGGCCGGTAGCCCGCCGCGCGCCTTCATGAGAGCGCGGTGCCAGGACCAAAGATGCGTGTGGGTGAGTGCTTCGTCCGACGAGCGCAACGCGGCGACGACAGTGGCCAAGTTGTCTGCGACGTAACTCGCTGTGTCCGAGAGCACGCTGCCAACCTCGGCCGCGGCGACGTCCACCAGCGGGGTCCGGATCCCCTCGATGTACGACGACGCCACACCCTCGGAGCGCAGCAGCAGCATGGCGACGGGCTCGAACCGGGCTGGCTGACTTCCCGCAGCCACGATGGCGCCGGCCGCCTTCTCGGTTAGCCGTACCGCTCGGACGCTCCCCAGCTCGAACGTCCTGCCGGCGAGCGGCGCCGGCACCCAGGCCCGCAATCTGGCGCCGTTCCAAGTGATCGGCACCTCCCTGCCCTGGCCCAATCCTGCGTTATCAGTTGCCATAAACGAAGTATATCTGTAGAACCTTCGTAAATTGACCTCTTTTCGGAAGGAACTGCGCTGCCAGCAAGTCGGGAAGCAAGCGACCACGCCCAGCCCGATGATGGCAATGACCTGCCTGCTGAAGGTGGTTTTCCGTGAACGCCGCCCGCCTCGCCGAGGCCGAGCCGACTCCGGCCAGCAGCGGGACTTGCGCGTCGAACGGAGCTCGGTCCGGCTCCCGGAGGCGGTCGATGCGAAGCTGGCGGGGTGGCCACCATCAGGCAGCTCCGAAGTGAGGACTGGGACGACTGGCACAGGCTGTGGACGGGGTATCTCGACTTCTACCGCGCCGAGCTGAAAGAGGAGACGGGGCGGGCCACGTTCGAGCGGATGTGCGAGGGGCGCGACGGCATGTTCGGGCTGATCGGGCTCGACGGAGAGGGACGTGGGATCGGGATGGCCGATTGCGTCATCCATGCGACAACCTGGTCCCGGCGGCCCACGTGCTATCTCGAGGACCTCTTCGTCGCACCGGCGGCGCGGGGCCGGGATCTGGGGCGGGCGCTGCTGGAGGCGGTCAAGGAGCAGGCGTCGGCCAGGGGGGCGGGGCGCGTCTACTGGCACACGCAGCAGTACAACGGCCGGGCCCGCTCGCTCTACGACCAGGTGGGGCGTCCGACTTCCTTCGTCGTCTACGAGATGTGAGGTGCGGGTGTTGTTCGGCCCCCGTGTCACAGCCGTTCTTTAGCGTTCCGGCGATGCCCCTGAAGCCGGATCGAGCCTCCAGCGTGTGGCGGGACTGTTGCGCCTGGTGCGCCGCTCTGGCTGGGCGTTTGGACGGGATCCCGGTGCGGCTCGGGGCCGGCCGGTAGCGTTCGGTCAGCCCATGCCGCCGCGTCGTCGCTCCGCGACCTCAACCTCGAATTTCGGTGTCGGGCGCCGGGAATCGCACGTCAGTGATGCTTTTTACGCGCGCTTCGAAGCGCCGGAGCTGAGTGCGGACGAAGGGGTTGTGCCGCACGCTGCCGGCGTGACGTGTGTGTGCGGGGATGCCCGTGACATGTCGGCGGTGGCGGACAACTCGGTGGCGTTGGTGGTGACCTCGCCGCCGTACTTCGCCGGCAAGCAGTACGAGGAGGAGTTGGACCGCGAGGGGGTGCCGGGGTCGTACATCGAGTACCTGGAGCTGCTGCGCGACGTCTTCGCCGACTGCAAGCGAGTGCTCGAGCCGGGGGGCCGGATCGCGGTCAACGTCGCGAACTTGGGGCGGAAGCCGTACCGGAGCCTGTCGGCCGACGTCATGTCGATCCTGCAGGACGACCTGCACCTGCTCCCGCGGGGCGAGATCATCTGGCAGAAGGGCGAGGGCGCGAACGGATCGTGCGCGTGGGGGTCGTTCCGTTCGGCGGCGAATCCTGTCTTGCGCGACGTCACCGAGCGCGTGCTGATCGCGAGCAAGGGACGGTTCGGGCGGGCTCTGGCTCCGAAGGAGCGGATGCGCGACGGGCTGCCCTTCGAGAGCACGATCGGCGCCGACGACTTCATGGCGTTGACGCTCGACGTGTGGGACCTCCCGCCCGAGAGCGCGGTGCGCGTGCAGCACCCGGCGCCGTTCCCCGTCGAGCTCCCGCAGAAGCTCATGGAGCTCTATACGTATGCCGGGGATCTGGTGGTCGACCCGTTCGTCGGCTCGGGGTCGACGTTGGTGGCCGCTGCCCGCTGTGGACGCGACGCCGTCGGGTACGACCTGGATCCGCAGTACGTGGAGATTGCGCTGGCGCGGCTTCGGGGGGACGAGGCGGTGGCGGGTGGCGGCGTCAGCGGTGCTGGCGGCGGTGGCGGTGTTGGTGTCGGTGTGGGCGACGGGACGGCGGCGATGACGTTGGCCCGCGACGCGATCGAGGGGGCCGGCTTCCGAGACGTGCGGCCGAACCGCCGGCTGCGCGGCCTCGGCATGGCGGTGAACTTCTCGGCGGTCGGGGCCGGCGGTCGGACCTGGTACTTCGACGTGGCCGGGGCGAACTCGTCCTATAGGGGCGGGATGGCCAAGTCAGAGACGGTGTGGCGCACGCTGGGGCGGGCGCATGTGATGGCGGCCGGCGGGGTCGGGCCGCTGGTGGTGCTGACGACACAGCTGCCGCGGGCCGGGACCGAGGCCGACCGTGCGTTACGGGCGCCCGGGCCGGGAGGGATCTTCGACGTGGTGGATCTGTTCGCGGCCGATGGCGCGGCCCGGCTGGTGTCCTACGCCAAGAGCCGGGGCGGCGCGCCGCAGCCAGGCTTCTGGTCGGAGCAGGACCTGGCGCCGGGGAAGGTGTAGGGGCTGCGTCCGTGAGTGCGGTCGTCGCCTGCGCCGTGGTGCGTGACGACCCGCCGCGGGTCTTCGTGGCCCAGGACATCGACACCCTGAACTGGGTGCTGGCCTGCCATCTGGTGGCCAAGACCCCGGCGCAGGAGTTGGCCGACGGCGAGCGGGAGGAGCTGCGGCGGGCCCTGCGGGAGGAGCGCTGGGGCGACGCCGTGTTCGCCTTCATCGCCCGGACCGGAACGGCGGTGGACGTCTACGAGAGCACGGACATGCATCTTGCGGCGGACGCCGCTGTGGGGCCGCTCGAATTGCAGCTCACGCCGCTGTTCGCCGACTGAGTTTTTTCGGTTGGTCCGGGGCGGGCTCGGGAGTTCACGGGCGTGTCGGCCGCTGGTCCCGGCTTGGGCGTGGACGGGTCCGGATCGGGTCCGGATCGGGTCCGGATCGGCGCAGAGACGCCGTGCTAAGGATGCGGGGTGCCGAGCGACCGGACCACCGTGACCGAGCTCGGGACGGGGCTGGGCATGCTGGGACCGGCGGACATCGACCAGGCGATTGACTCCCGTTCGGCGGTGATGCACAGCCTGTCGCCCGAGATGTGGCAGCACCTGGCGCGGTTGCGCGGGGGCGGTGCGTTCGACGCGGAGTTCCACGCGGCGTGGGAGAACGGCCGAGCGTTCTTGTCCTCCGACGACGGCCTGCGCGGCCGGCTGCCCCAGATCGTCGAGTGGAAAGGCACCGGGCGCGCTCCGGGCGACGAGGTCGCGCCGATCGACCTGAGGGTCGACCACGTCTATCTGGTGAGCTGCAAGTACCTCTCGGACATCTTGTTCAACGTGTCGCCGGCCGCCGTGTTCGACTACCTGCTGGTCGCGGGGCAGAGCCGCGCCGGGCGTGGTGCGGCCGGTGGTGGCGGTGTTGATGGTGGTGCTGGTGCTGGTGGTGGTGGTGGCGGCGGTGCGGTTCTGGCCGGTGGAGGCGACTGGTACGCCGAGGTGGCGCCGAGCGAGTACCAGGCGCTGTACGCCGCGGTCCGGGGTGCGGCGGAACGCGGTGAAGGCGCTGTTCCGGCGGTGCGGTCCGGGGTGAGGAATGCTGCGACGGTGACCCGGTCTGGCGGTGGGGGCGGCGCGCCGGCGCTGCCGGGGCTCGGGACCGTCGAGGCGGAGGGGTCAGAGGATTCGGTCGGGTCCAACGGGACAGGTGGTGTGCCCGGTGAGCTGCGGGAGTTGCCGCAGCGGGCGACCGACCTCACGAGCGCGCAGCGCGACGCGCTCGGGAAGTGGCTCCGACCCGGTTGGCCCCCGGGTGTGAAGGACCTCTACGTGGCTCTGTCGGATGCGGTCGCCCGCGCCTCGGTGCGCCGGTGGGAGGCCGCCATGGACCGCGGCGGCACGAGCGAGGCCATGTTGTGGCGCCTGCTGCGCATCGGCAGCGCGCCCTACTTCGTCCTGGGCTCCTCTGCCGAGCGCTCGCTGCGCCTGCGCATCGCCACATCGTGGGACTGGCGGCAGCACTTCCAGCTCGGCTCGATCTCTCTCGAGCCGCAACGCGGCGGCCAGCCCCGCGTCGGCTGGCACGCGGTCGTGCGCGACCGTGCTTCGTCCGCGGTCAGCGAAGTCACGGGCCATATCGAGGTGCGCTGGAGCCACGGACGCTTCGGCGGACTGCCCGAGGCCAAGGGCTACCTCGACACGCCGCATCATCTCGTGCCGGGTTACTTCGCGCTGCGATGAAAGAGTTCGACCTCGACGCGCTGTCGCCACCGTTGCGCGTGCCGCGCCTGACGTCCGGGCCGGTCGTCCTGCGACCGTTCGCATTCGGTGACATGGACCTGGTGCACGTGGCGTCGGCGGATCCCCAGATCCCCTCGATCACGTCGGTGCCACGCACCTACAGCCTCGAAGCCGGAGGGGCGTTCATCGAGCGCCAGAACCAGCGGGCGATCGACGGCGACGGCTTCTCCTTCGTCATTGCGGACGCGTCGGACCCGGGACAGGGGCTCGGTTCGATCGGGTTGTGGCTCCAGGAGATCGAGAGCGGCCGCGCCTCGGTGGGGTACTGGCTCGTGGAGTCGGCCCGCGGCCGGGGGCTGGCGGGACACGCCTTGCGCGCGCTGTGCGGGTTCGCGTTCGAGAAACTCGCCATTCCCCGCGTGCACCTCTTCATCGAGCCTTGGAACATCGCTTCGGCCCGCACGGCGGAGTTCGCGGGTTTCCGGCGCGAGGCCATGCTGCGCGGCTGGGAGCGCATCGACGGTGTACAGAAGGACGCCGACTGCTATGCCCAACTGTCCTCGGAGTGGGTGCCCGGCTGAGCCGGCTGCGAAACTGCGCCCGTGTTCCGTCGCAACCACCGAGACGAAGACCTCGAGGCGCGGATCGACCACCTCATGACGTTCGTCGTGCTCGCCGACGATGAGGCCCGGCTCGCCGCCCTGGCGGACCACCTCGCTCCCGACGTCGTCTACGTGAGCCCGCGGGCGGTCTTCGACGGCCCGGCGGGCCTCAGCGAGGCCTTCGAGCGCCTGCGCCGCGCCGACCGGCAGCCGGCTTCGCTGCGCCGGACCAGCCCGGTGGACGCCCACCACCACTACTTCCGGTTCACCTGGGAGCGAGTGGAGCGCGGCACGGCCGTCATGTCAGGCTGGATCTTCGGCTCGCTCGACGAGTCCGAGGCGATCGACCGGATCGTCGCCTTCGAGGGGCTCGAGCCCGGGCGGTCCTCGGAGGGTGGGCAGTAGGTCCGCTAATGCGGCACGACCGTGGGGAGGAACGTTGAGCGTCGTACTCGTGGAGGTAGCCGACCAGATCGGGACGATCACCCTGAACCGCCCGGAGGCGCGCAACGCCATCTCCGGACAGCTCACGCGGGAGTTGGACGACGCGGTGACAGACCTCGACAGCCGAGAGGACGTGGCCTGCATCGTGTTGACGGGCGCCGACCCGGCCTTCTGCGCCGGTGTCGACCTCAAGGCATTGGCGTCCGAGCCGCGCCAGGACCAGATGGACCGCCAGAGCGGGCCGACCGCGCACTTCGGCTTCCTCCCCGCACACGAGACGCCGGTCATCGGTGCGATCAACGGCGCCACCGTCACGGGTGGCCTCGAGATCGCACTGAACTGTGACTTCCTGATCGCCTCGGAACGGGCACGTTTCGCCGACACGCACGCCCGGGTGGGCGCCATGCCGGGCGCCGGACTGATCGTCCGCCTGCCCCAACTGGTCGGCGTGGACCGGGCGCGGCGGATGAGCTTCACGGGCGACTTCATCGATGCGGCGACCGCGCTCGCGTGGGGCCTCGTGACCGAGGTGGTGCCGCACGAGCGCCTCCTCGAGCGCGCCCGCGAGGTCGCCGGGGGCGTGGCGTCGATCCCGCGGGACAACGTGCGCGAGATCCGTCGGATGTACGAGGCCATCGGGGCGCTCTCCGGCGAGGCGGCGTGGCAGGCCGAGTCGAACTGGTCACGCCGCTGGATGCAGGACCGCTTCGACCAGTCCCGCCTCGCCACCGAGCGCGAAACCATCATGGCCCGGGGCCGGTCCCAGAACAGCGGCCTGGACAACTCGCCGGCGTGAGGGTCTACGCGGGCATGGACCCGCGGCTGAGCCTCCCCGACGTCGTCGCGCACGCTCAGCGGGTCGAGCGGCTGGGTTACGACGGCCTCCATGTCGCCGAGACGGTCCACGACGCGATGACCGTCGCGTTGTTAGCGGCCGAGCACACGTCGCGTATCACGGTGCGGACGAGCGTCGCGTTGGCGTTCACCCGCAGTCCGACGCTGCTGGCCTACGCGGCCTGGGACATCGCCAAGCTCAGCGGCGGCCGGTTCCAGCTCGGCCTCGGCACGCAGATCCGTCAGAACATCGAGGACCGCTACGGCGTGCCGTTCGGTAAGGACCCGATCGGCCGGCTCCGCGACTACGTCGGCGCGGTGCGCGCCGCGTTCGCCTCGTTCGTGTCCGGGCAGGCGCCGTCCTACGAGAGCGAGCACTACCGGGTCACGCGGCTCCAGCCCTACTTCAACCCCGGTCCCGATCCCGACATTGCGCCGCCGGCCGTCTACCTCGGCGGTGTGCAGCGGCGCGCCTGTGCGTTGGCCGGTGAGGTGGCCGACGGCTTCGTGAGCCATCCGACCAATTCGAATCCCCGGTACTTGCAGGAGACGTGCCTGCCGGCATTGGCCGAAGGCGCCCGTTCGGCGGGACGGGACCTGGTGGCGGACGGTTTCGAGACGGTGGTCGGGACGTCGGTGATCACGGGGGCGACGCCTGCGGCGGTCGAGCGCGAGCGCGAGCGGCAGCGCCGCCTCCTGGCCTTCCTCTACTCGACGCCCGCCTACGCGCCGACCCTCGAGCTCTATGGCTGGGGCGACCTCGGGCCACGCCTGCGCGAGCTCATCCGGCGCGAACGTTGGGCCGACCTGGGCGCGGTCCTCTCCGACGAGGTCCTCGACACGCTGGTGCCCGCGGGCAGCTTCGAGGAGTTGCCGGGCGTGCTCCTGCAACGCTTCGGCGGGCTCGGCCAGGGCATCACCGTGACGGTCCCGGCGGACGAGGCGGACGACGAGGGGTTCGCCGCCGTCGTGGCCGCGCTGCAATCGGCCTGACCGGGTCGGCGCTCGTCAGCGCGGCATGGGGAAGATGAGCTCTTCTGCCGCCATGGCGTCGACTGCCGCGGCCCTTTCTTGGTCGCTCATCGGCGCATAGCGCTCGGCCGAGGCGAGGACCCGCGGCAGGAGCCCGATGTCCCCGGGCGTGCAGAACGCGTGGACGCCCGGAGTGGAGAGGGCGAAGTGGATGCCGCGGTCCATCTCGTCGTCGGTCGTCGCGGGCTCGTACCACGACGAGGCCCAACGGTCGGCCGTCTCGGGGCTGCCGGCAATGGCGTCGCCGAGGGGACGATGATCCGCCCAGGGCCGGTGCGCCGCGGCCTTGATGACCATGACGCCGATGTCGCGTGCGGCACACAGCTCGAGGAGCTCCTCCGCCGCCTCGCGATAGTCCGGCCGGGACCACAGCGCGGGGTACACGGGGAACATCACGGTGTCGAGATCGAAGCGCCGCAGCGCCTCGAGATGGGCGCGCGGCACCTCGAGATCGTGTCCCGTGATCCCCGCGAAGCGGGTGTGGCCGGCCTCGCGCAACGAGACGATCTTCTCGAGCGCAGGCGACCGGCGGTCGAGTTCCTCGAGCGAGGTCACGGCGTGGGCCTGATAGAGGTCGAGCACATCGGCATTGAGGAGTCGCCGCGTGTTGTCGAACTGGTCCTGTACGCCCTCGGGGTTGGCCCGCAACGTCTTGCCCGCGATGAAGATCTCGTCGCGTACCGCGGCCAGGTTCGGCCCGACCACAGCCTCCGCCGCCCCGTACTGGGGCGCGATGTCGAGGTGGTTGACGCCGTGCGAGAGCGCCAGACGAAGCCACTCCCCCGCCTCCTCCACGGTGGCGGCCCAGCAGGCGGCGCCACCGAGCACGGCAACCGACGACTCGTGGTCGGTGCGTCCCAGACGCCGCCGCTCCACCGCTCAGCTCTTCATGGTGATGACGTTGAACGGCGCGCCCTGGTCGTCCATGACGACGGCGAAACGCCCCGGCTCGATGTCGGTGGGCGAGAGCAGGACGGACCCGCCGAGCTCCTTGACCTTCTCGACGGCCGCGTCGGTGTCGGGAACGGCGAAGTAGACCCCCCAGTTGGGCGGCATGTCGGCCGGCATCATGTCGTTCTTGGGCATCATGCCGCCGATGGAGCGGCCCGCGATCTTCCACTCGGTGTAGGCGGGCGGGCCGCCCGGAGGACCCTGGTCCTCGGCGTCCCACCCGAAGACCGCCTTGTAGAAGGTCTTGGACTTCTCGAGGTCGGTCGTGATGAGCTCGTTCCAGCAGAGCGTGCCAGGCTCGTTGACCACCTGCGCGCCGGTGTGCTGGTTGGGCTGCCACAACCCGATCACGGCCCCGACGGGATCGGCGAAGATGGCCATACGCCCCGCCTCCATCACGTCCATGGGCGGCGCCAGGACGGTGCCGCCATGGGCGTTCACCTTGGCGACCGTGTCGTCGACGCTGTCCACGTTGACATAGGACATCCACACCGTCGGCATGTTGGGGTCCATCTTGGGACCGAGGCCGGCAACGGTCTTGCCTCCGATGTCGGCCACGCTGTAGCCGCCCGCCTCGGCCGGGCCCTCGGGCGTGTTCCAGCCGAACAAGGTGCCGTAGAACCGCCTGGCCTTGGCGAGGTCGGGGCTGCCCAGATCAACCCAGGATGGGACGCCGTTCTCGTAGCGCTCGACTTCCATGCTGTCCTCCCCTTTCGAGTGACTCCGGTTGCCTTCGAAGGTACCCGATCGGTCGCCCACTTGCGCCGGCCGGAGTGAGATGATCACGGGAATGTCACAATCCCGGGTGCAGCGGTGAGCCCCAACCCCGTCGGGGCCCGCATGGAGCAGCTCGCTCAGGCACTGGCGGAACGGATCGTGCCAATGGTGATCGAAGCGATCGACATCGACGCGCTGATCGACCGCGTCGACATCGACAAGGTCGTGAGCCGCGTCGACGTGGACAAGGTGATCAGCAAGGTCGACGTGGACAAGATCATCGACCGGGTCGACGTGGAGAAGATCATCGAGCGCGTCGACGTGGAGAAGATCATCGACCGGGTCGACATCAACGCGATCGTCGAGAAGATCGACATCGACGCTTTGGTCGAGCAGACCGAGCTCGGGTCGATCATCGCCCGCTCGACCACCGGCATCCTCACCGAGGTCCTCGACGTGATCCGAGCGCAGGGTGTCGGGCTGGACGACTTCATCTTCCGCTGGGGCAACCGGTTGATCGGGCGCCGGCGCAAGGTCGCCGACTGGCCCGAGGGCCCGCCGCTCCTCGTCGAGCCGAAGGCGGCCGCAGTCTCGTGACGTTCTCGGCTCCTGCCCCTGAACTCACCGTCGGCCGGCAGGGCCACTACGCGGGCGCGGTGAGCCGCCTGGTCGCGTTCGGTGCAGACGTCGGAGCCTCGTGGGGGCTCTACTCACTGGGCGTGTTGCTCTTCAACACCGCATACAAGTTGGTGACCGGCAGCTCGTACAACCTGACCAATCACCAGGTGCTCGCGGTGGTCGTCCTCGCGGTCTGGGAGTTCGTGTACTACTCCTACCAGTGGGCCGTCGGCGGGAGGACGATCGGCATGGCCATCTTCGGGTTGCAGGTCGTGACGACCCAAGGTGGCCCCATCGGCGTGCGGCAAGCCATGGTGCGTACGCTCGGGCTCGCCCTCAGCGTCGCGCTCTTCTGGTTCGCGTTCTGGGGGATCATCTTCCAGCGCGAACGGCGCGCGCTCGACGACCTGCTGGCCGGGACCGCGGTGGTTTACTCGTGGGACGCCCGGGCCGCCCGCCTGCGCTGGATGGCCCGCACCGAGAGCGCGATGCACGGCGCTCCCGCCCACCGCCTGGAACAGGAGCACAGGCTGGAGCCGGAGCAGGGCGCCGCTTCCTAGCTTCCGTGGAGGCCTGCCGGCACCCCTCTACGATGCCGGACCATGTCCTTCACCGAAATCACGAGGCCGCACCCGGGCGTCGCCGTCATCACGCTCAACCGGCCGGAGCGAATGAACGCCATGGCGTTCGACGTCATGATCCCCTTCCGCGACGCCTTGCACGAGGTCGGCACCGACAATTCGGTCCGCATCGTCGTGATCACGGGTGCGGGACGCGGTTTCTGCTCGGGCGCCGACCACGAGAACCCGGGCTCCATCCCGAACATCGACGGGCTCACCCTCCCGACCATCGCGTTGCGGTCGATGGAGATGCTCGACGACGTCATGGCGACCATCCGCCGGCTGCACCAGCCGGTGATCGCCGCCGTCAACGGCGCTGCCATCGGAGGCGGTTTCTGTTTGGCGCTGTGTGCCGACCTCCGCATCGGGTCCGAAGTTGCCTATTTCCGGGCGGCGGGTATCAACAACGGCCTCACGGCGGCGGAGCTCGGGCTGAGCTACCTGCTGCCCCGCTCGGTGGGCCAAACGCGGGCGACCGAGATCATGCTGACCGGCCGGGACGTGGACGCCGCCGAGGCAGAGCGGATCGGCATCGTCTCGCGCGTCGTGCCCGGACCGCAGCTCTTGCCTGCCTGCTTCGAGCTAGCCGACCGCATCAACGGCTGGAGCCGGGCGGGTGTCGAGCTGACCAAGCGCCAACTCTGGAACAGCCTCGACGCCAGCAGCTTCCAGTCGCACATGGACGCGGAAGGCACGTCGCAGCTCTTCGTCCGCTGCCTCACGCGCAACTTCGAGGAGTCCGTGGCGGCCCGCAAGGAGGGGCGGACGCCGGTCTTCACGGACTGAGCGCTCCGGTTGGTTTGGAGGCGTACCCCTGATCCTGGTGGTCCTACGAGACGCTCTGGCAGGTGCCGAGGGACGCGTTACCTCGGCACCATCCTAGAAGGGGCTTACTGCTAGCTAACCCGCACTACCAGCCCTTTCGGGCTAGTCAGCCAAGCCACGATGCCCGATTCGTGGGCCGGCTCCCATTCTTGGGGCCCCGCTCGTCGAGCTGACCCCTTGCACGATCCGGATGTGGCGTCCGATGGCCCCCGCAGCGACCATTCAGCGCAGGTCACGGGCCTCCGTTGGTTGCCGGCTGCGCCGTTCCTCGAGCATCGCGAGCAACGTGTGCCGGACGACACGGTCGATGTTTCCGCCGGGGTGATCCTCTTCGGCTGCCGTCAGCAAGTCGTCGAACGAGGACGAGCCAGCTTGCAACGGGACCGCTTGAGCCAGTCGACCGAGCGATTCAATCGCGTCGACGAGTCTGGGGGATGGCTCCGGGAGGCCAAGCTCGGCGCGCCATGCTGCGCCCGGGCGGGCGGATGCAAGCAGCAAGTCGATGCGCTCGGGCGCGAATGCCGCGGCTTCGGACACGCCCTCCGCCCAGGCCGTGAGGATGGTGAGCTCATCGAGCTCCAGCACGGGCTTGGTCGACGTGGTGGACGGTGACTGAGA
The DNA here is from genome assembly GCA_963777485.1 of uncultured Acidimicrobiaceae bacterium. Lineage (GTDB taxonomy): Bacteria > Actinomycetota > Acidimicrobiia > Acidimicrobiales > RAAP-2 > Bog-473. Next base: position 352,282 of record CAVZQP010000003.1, read on the forward strand.
TGTACCCGACCCGGCGCTCGAAGCTCGGACTTGGCGGACGCCAATGTTGTAGCAGGAGGTACTGTTGTCGATCGGCCAGCGCCCGTCAGCGGTGTACCGGGTGGCGCGGTCCATGCAGACTGTCAGCAGGACGGCATGCGCCCCAGGTTCGAGCGCAATCTCGCGGACTCCCCTGGTGAGGTCCTTCCATAGCGCGATCACGCGAGAAGCATCCCGGCCGTAAGGTCGTGAGCGCTCGACCATCCCGAGCGAGGTGAGCGTCAGGACGGCCGAGCCGGGATCGTCTGCCAGGACGCTGGCGTATCGGGCCGTCCAGCGAGAGGTGAGCTGCGGCCCGTCGAGCAAGATATTTACGACCATCGTCGGGCCGACCGACCGGATGAGCTCTGCGATGTCGTCATTGTGTGCCAGGTCCTCGCATACGAGCGAGGCCAACACGAGTTCGGCGACTTCGACGAAGTGGATTGCCTTGCGGGGCTCGTCCATGGCTTCGTACCAGCGAATGTGGGGGTGAAGGGCGGCACCGAGGTCGTACTGCTCCACCTGGTTTTCATCCAAAGTCCACCCATGGTGCTTGTTCTGGCGGATGTGAAACCACGGATCGCCGTCCTCGCTCGGAAGGGCCCCGCCTTTCTCGAGTCTCGGGTTAAACGCCATATGGAGCCAGTTATTCGGGAACTGGCCCGGCCGCCGCGTGCGCTGGCGAACCCCCGCGGCAAGAGAGACCACGCCATGGCCGTCCAGAAGCGTTTCGAGGCCGTCGATCTCGCGCTCGTCCATGGCGCTCTCGGGAAGGACGACGACGTCGACGCTCCCTGCCTCTTGGCGGGCGGCGAACAACACGCGATCCAACAGGTCAAGATCGAGGCCTTCGGCCGGCGCGAACTCGAAGAATCCATAAGGATCCCTGGCCAGCCTCTTGATGGAGCCCACCGAGTGAAAATCGGTGGCTCGCACTCGCAGTGGCCATGGCAACAACAGCAGCGTGAAGTACTCGGAGCGAAGGTCCGTACCGCGGTGGCGGGCTGGGATCTTGTGCCACCGGGCTTCGATGCCGGGGCCTTGCACGCAGGCATAGCGCGAAAACGCCAGTCGTCCCATCGGCGGAGTGATGACCTTGGGGAGAACCCGCAGGAAGCGGGCGTCGATGCGGGCCAGCGATCCGGTACGGGCCAATAGCTCGCGTCCGCGGGCGCGATACACGCACCCCTCGGCGTTAGAACTGTCCAGAGCGACCCCAAGTCCGGCGCAGGCCTCGTCGGCGATGGCATGCAGCGTTAACAGGGCTTCACTCACTCGGTGGTCTCGCCCGAGTGTCAGTTGCTCGAGCGGCGCCTCGGCGCCGTCGCAAAAGACTCGCCACTCTTCGGCGACCAGGTCGGGCATCGCTCCGATTCGGTCCTCCGCCCACGCGCTCCAGCGGCGGCCAGCCTCGTCGACCACCTGAGCCCGGTTACCAAACCTGGTGGGGGGCCAGTCTTTGACGACGGAGTAGCGAAACGCTTCGGCACGCCCCAGCACCACATTTGTTAGCGCGAAGACATCAGGGGGCCACTCAAGGAGTCGGTCCGTGATCTGGGCTCCGCTGGCCGCGTGCCAAGTCGACGCCGGCGTCAGCTCGCTCACTGGGATGACGTCATGTGGTCTATAGCAATCAAAAAACCCTACCCGAGTCCGTGCGGTGACAACGCTGCCCTGGAAAGGCGGTCATGCACCTGACTCGGCTTGACTGAGTTTCCCGCCAACTCCTGTGCTCCGGGCTCGCCGTGAAGCGGAATGGGCCACGAAAACAGGGTGGCACCACGGACGTAGACCTCACATTCCAAGTGCGGAATCTGATCCCGGCCCCGGCAAATGAAGATGACCCTGTTCAGCCGCGGGTATCGGGAATGGCATGCAACAGGTCAGTGGTTCGCGAGGTTAGGGAATGATTTGAGGCCCGTCGGGTATATGCGAGGAGAGTCTTGACCGTCATCTGACCGTCGTTCTGGGCACCTGCAGTTGCGTTGAGCCGCACGGATTGGCCGCCGATGTTGGCCTGCTTAACCAGAAATGGGGTTGCTCATGCACATCCATGCAGTTGACGTCGTTCTCTTCCTGCACATCGCGGCCGCCGTCTTCGCGTTCGGTGTCACCGGTTTGCTGCTGACCGCGCTGGCGCAGATGCGCAGGGCGCAGTCGGTAGAAGTACTGCGTTCGTGGCAGCACTTGGCGCATCGGATCGAGCCGTGGTTCCCGATCATCGTCCTCGTGCTCTTCGGGCTCGGCGGGTGGCTTATCGCGTTGTCGCACAACGAGTTCAGCTGGAGCGACGGCTGGGTGATCACTTCCGTGGCCACACTCGTGATCATGCTGGCGTACGGCGGGGCCGTCTTGGGGCCCAATGGCAAGAAGCTGCACGCGATGATCGAGGACGCCGCGGAGGGCTCCGTGCCCGATCAGGTCCATGCCGCGGTGATGAACCCGCTGGTCTGGGCAGGCACGTGGGGCGAGATGGGCCTGGCCGCCGGTATCTTGTTCCTCATGCCGACCAAGCCGTCCGGAGCCGCGTCCGTCGTCATCGTGGCCGTCGTCGGGTTGCTCGCCGTGGCCATCGGATTGCGTCTCTCCCGCACGGCATCACGCCAGCCGAGCCTGACAGGCCGGCAAGATTGACTTCGAAAAAGGCGAGATCCCTTCACCGGCGTATCGCCCGGTTGAAGCGATCTACTGAGTGGCCGCGGGCAATACCGAGACGCGCGTCCCAGAACGTGCATCTGTCCCTCGCCTCGAAGTAGCCCATATCGCAGGCAATGCCGCACGATGTGCAACGAAGGCTTAAGCGGGGCGCAGAACTCACATGTGAGATTTCGGACGTCGGTTACTGCAATCTGAGCCTGCGAGCGAGCGAGGCCAGATAGTCAATGTGCCTGCCGACGGAGTCCAGACCCAGACCCATCGTGACCACAGTGACGTCTGTGCCACCCGCCTCACGCCAACCATCAATCTCGCTCGTGAGTTCGTCCACGTCGGCTCCACTGAGCGCTACGTAATCCCCGCCAAAGTCTTCAACGGACCTGCCGAGTTCGCCAACTCGCTCACGCAGCCGCCTCCAGGAGCCGATGGCGTGAACCCCGCCACCGAAGAATATGAAACCGTCCGCGAGCCGGGCGGCCCGCTCGAACGCCTTCTCGCCTGATCCACCAAGCCAGATCGGGATCGATCTCGTCGGCTTCGGTACAAGCGAAGCCCTGTCAACCCGATCGAAACGACCTGAGAAGTCGACGATTGGCTCTGTGAACAACCGGCGAAGCAGTTCTATCTGCTCCTCCTGTCTCGCACCGCGCGTATGGAAGTCCTGGCCCATCGCGTCATACTCGACGTGATTCCAACCCACGGCCACACCGAGGCGCAGCCGGCCGCCCGAGAGAAGGTCGACATCGGTGGCTTGGCGGGCCACGAGCGCCGTCTGACGCTGCGGAAGTATCAGGATTCCGGTGGTGAAAGAGATCCGTTCGGTGATGGCGGCCAGATAGGCGAACATGACGAACGGGTCATGGAATGGGTCGGTCTCGTCATAGGGGCCCACCAGTGGTGGTGTTCGTCCGGCGTGAACTGCTCCGAGAACGTGGTCGTAAGCCAGGATGTGATCAAAACCCAAGTCCTCGACTGCTCTTCCGAATTCCCGAACTGCGGCGGGATCGCCGCGAAGCTCGATCTGAGGGTAGGCCACACCAATGTTCATGAGCGGTAGCTTCCCATAGGCGAATTCGAGAGCACAGGGAGAATCTCTTGTTCGGGTGCCCCTGTCCGCCGGGTTGGCGACCTACTTCGTTCTGGATGGCTCAGGCTCGGCTGGCCAACGGTTCACGACGGGCAGCGTCAGGAGCTTGGATCAGCGGTGAGGTGCAGGTGGTCCGACGCATCGAGCCCCTGCAGGGTCTCCACGCTGGCCGGGCAGGTGTGCTCGACGTATCTGGCTACCGGGGCCAGTTTTGCGTCCACACTCGAAGGTGAAGAACTCGCCGCGTAACCGAACATTGCTGCGACATCTTGCGCCCACATCTCTACGTATTGCGCCTCGGTCGCTGCGATTGCGGGTGTGTTGTGACCCAGGAGGTTGGTAGCGATGAGCGTCATGAGCTGCGTACGATTTGCCACGACCGCCTTTGGCGGTAGAGCTGCGGAAGCCGCCTCGAGATCTGAGGCAAGCCGAGGAACATCTTGTTTGGTCGGGTGCTGAATGGCGGCGGCATCAGCCCGTGCGACTTGGGTGATATCGGAACAGAATGTCGATTTGGACGGCTGAGCGCCCGCGGGTCCTGTCACGCCGAGACCAAAGGCACACACAACTATTCCACCTACCGCCCACAGGCTCAGTCGCGCCTTCACAGCCCCTCCCGTGCTTGGATTCTTGGAGACTTCGGACCCCTCTTCTCGTCCAGAACCTCCAAATGATTTAGACCGAAGCCTTCGTGAGCTTCAGCGGCCTGCGTCCGAACGGCGGAAATGCAACAAATACTCGTGGACTCTGGGGTTTGGGCGAGTCCATAATCTCAGCGTGGCCCGATTGAGTGCCCGTGCCGCTTCTGTTTTGGTTCTGCTGGCCATCATTGCGGCGGCATGCGGTGTAGATCAGAAGCCGTCCGCAGTTCCCCGATCGACATCGACGACGGGGAAGGCGCGTGTTCTTTTGGAGGCGGGGGGCGTATCCGTCACCCCGTCGAACACCCTTCAGGATGGTCAGCAAGTACAGATCGACCTTAAGGGTTTTCCACCTGGTTGGAAGGTCTTCGTTTCGGAATGCTCTACTCCGTTGGAAGCCAACTCTTTGGGTTGCGGTAGCCAGTTAGCAAGTCAACCATTCAGATTCAGCAACCAAGCTGGTAGCGGATCGATGTCCTTCGTTGTTCACTCGTCTGCTGGTACGTCGCCCAACAGCCCGACCTTGGCGCCTTGTACGGGAGAATGCGTAGTTGTTGCGACGACGGGCGACCCCGTTGGAACTCCCGTGCACGGGGTGTACTACATGGCGCCGATCACGTTTGCTGGATGAGCCCTGAGGTGAGTTCCTAACGAGCCAGTGACATCACCGATGAGGCTGTCCTCGACCGACGCAATGGGGAACGCCTTCAATGAGGAGGTGGAACAAACAGCGCGATCTCCTCGTCTTCGGAAAGTGGACCGAGCCGGCGTTAGCCCGCCCATGTTGGGGTAGGCCATCAGACCTATTTGCCGTATTCAGGCGGTGTTCACGAGCTGGCTGGCCGCCATGTCGAGGTAGGCGCCGAGCTCGTCGTTGTCCGCATCGCTGATGCGCCCGGCGGCGTGCAGCTCCCGGAGGGCCTCCTGCATGTGCCGCAACCACGCGTCACGCTCGGCGGGGCCGATCACGAAGGGGGCGTGGCGCATGCGCAGTCGCGGATGCCCGCGCTGCTCGTTGTAGGTCGAGGGGCCGCCCCAGTACTGCATCAGGAAGAGCGCGAGGTGGTCCGCCGATTCCTTCAGATCGTCGGGGTAGAGCGGGCGGAGCAGCGGATCGCCGGCGACACCGAGATAGAAGCGATCGACGAGGTCGACGAAGAACGTCTGCCCACCAACCCGGTCGAAGAGTGCGTCCACGGCGCCGACAGTAGAGGCTTTAGAATGCTCACCGATTCGCGGCCGTAGTTCAATGGTAGAACCTCAGCCTTCCAAGCTGATGATGCCAGTTCGATCCTGGTCGGCCGCTCTTACAGAAGGTCCTGGTGGCTACAGGTGATGGCTTCGTCCATATTCGGTCGTCGTGGTCGCCACAGCGATACAGACCACAAACAGACCACACTTCGTGCAGCAAGGACCATCAGTGTGTGTCGTCCTCAGCCGTTGCGGCCGATGTGTGACGACTCGTCAGCGTTCACTGGATTCTTCGAACGTCCCAACGCTTCGTCGGTCATCGCCGACAATCGCTCGGCGATCTGGATATCCCGCTCTTCGGATGCGTGCTGGTAGATGAGCGCCGCCCGGGCACTCGCGTGTCCCATTCGGGCCATGAGCTCCCTGGTGCTTGCGCCCGTACCGGCCGCCAAGGTGTTCCCGGTGTGCCGGAGGTCATGGAAGTGGAACGTGTCCATCCCGACGCTTCGGCGAGCACGATCCCACGCAGCGTTGAACGTCGCTCGATAGAGTTCGTTGGCCTTCGGCCCGGTGAACAACAGATCGGTCGGCTCGGGGCCGACCCAGCGCAGCAGGTGGTGCTCAACATCGACCACCAAGTGAGGCGGCAGTGCGACGCTGCGCACGCCGGCGGCGGTCTTGGGAGGGCCGTAGTACCGGGTCCCGTCGGAAAGCTCCTGTCCCTGCTCGCTGACAATCACCCTCCGGTGCAGGAGATCGACACGGTCCCGCCGCAAAGCCACCAGCTCTCCCAACCGCAGACCACAGAACGTGCCCAACAGCACCATCAGGCGGTAGCGCTCGTCGATGGCGTCGGCCAGCTGATACACCTGCTCGATGGTGGCGACCGGTCGTTCGGGAGAGCGTTCGACTCCCGCACCACGGATCGTGCATGGATTGCGGAGCAACAAACCGTCCTCCACCGCGTCGTTCAGGATGCAGCGCAAGAGGCGATAGGCCTTGGCCACAGTGACTGGGCCTGGCGTGCCCCGCTGCAACAGCCGGGCGTGCCACGACCTGATCTCTGCCGTCGTGAGCGAGCCGAACGCACACTCTCCGAGGTGGGGCTCGATGTGGAGCCGGAGCAGGCCGCTGTAGAGCTCACGGGTCCTCGGGCGCAGTTCGGGCCGCTGCTCGAGCCACCATGTGGTGTAGTCGACCAACGGGACCTTGGCCAGCGCCGGGTCCCGCCAGGTCCCGTCCCCGATGGCGGTGCCGGTGCGGTCGAGGAACTCCTGCGCGGCTCGCTTGGTTCGGAAGGTCTTCCCGCGCAGCCGGCCGCCGGGATCCCGATACCGGGCCTCGTAGCGACCAGAGGGCTTCTTGCGGATGCTGGACATTCTCCGCCCTACCTTTCTCCCATGGACCGACTCCGGAACCATGGCGGCTCCTCTATGTCGTCCGCCTTCTGCTGAGATCCAGCGGAACTGTCTGCGACACGACTGCGCCGAGACGTATCGGGCGCACGCCGCACCCAGATCGGCTCGTTGTCGCCGGCTCTGTCCTTCGACATCGACACTCGCTGCTCATTGATCCACACTGCAATCTCGGCGGGATCGAAGCGGACGTAGTGGCCGATCTTGAGATAAGGCACCCGCTGCTCCTCGACGAGGCGCCGAACGTGGCGGGGGCTGGTGGCGAGCCAACGGGCCAGCTCTCCTATGTCGATCAATGTGGCTCGAGCGGCCTCAACGCGCAACCCTCCGCACTCGCAGATGTCACGTTCCACATTCATGGCCTACGCGGTTCTCTTCTGATGGCGCTTACGAGCGTCTGCTGCCTTCGACCGGCTAAGCGTCCCGTCGTGCCGAGTGGCTCTGGCGAGAGCGACCGGCTTTACGGCGTCGATGCGGCGGTCGTCTATCCAGTGATCGAGCTCGTGGACGTCGAAGCGGACGTAGCGGCCCACCTTGACGATGGGGATGCGCCGCTCGTCGGACAGCCGACGCACGTGGCTTTCACTCGTGCCCAACCGAAGCGCAACATCCTGGAGTGTGAGGAGAGCAGCCGGCGGGCGATACTCCCCGCACACCGGACACCGCAAGGCGCCGCTGGTTGACAACCGACCGCCAGGGGCTCTCCTTTCGTGGCTCACCGGTAACTCCTTTCCGCTCGGCGTCGCTGGACCCGTTCGGCGAAGCTCATCCGTCGGACGATCTCGTCGTTCTCCACGCTGGTCGAGAGTGCCTTGAGGGTGTTCTGCAGGTCGTTCGTGCCGGCCCAAATGGCAAAGGCCACGAGATAGCCGACGAGTGCCGGCATCAGCCGGTGAATGGACGACGCCCGCTTGCTCTGACGGATGAAGTGCAGGTCCACCCCGCCATGGGAGAGCTCGGCCGACTGGACGACCTCCCAGCGAGGGTCGAGCGGCCAGCGGGACCGATTGGCGTCCCCCGTCGGCGAACGCAAAGTCAGCCAGTCCGTCGTGCAATAGCGCCACAGTGACGGTGCGGCCGCCAATACGGCGTCGGGACGGTAGAGCTCGAGGGCGCTGAGGGCCGCCCGGCCGATCTCGAACTCGATGCGCCACACCGGAACGCCCGGCGTGTGCAGCTCACCCCAGACCGCCTCCCACCAGTCGTTGCCCTTGAGTCGCATCTCGGCCGTCTTGTCGTAGAGGCGGGAGCTAATGCGCTGAGTCCGTCTGGACCCGAAGCTGAAGCCGGTGACGACCTTCGCCGTCTCGTAGGTCATGCAGTCGTCGGCCCGGCACACGATGGCTTCCCGGTCGGACCCGCACAGCGCCAAACCTTCGACGTCCACAAACAAATCGAGGCGCGCGACGCTAAGGACCATTCCTTCGACGAACGGTCGCAGCAGCTGGTCGAAGTGGCGAATGGTCCCCTCCGGTCCTGCGGAGTGGAGGAACTCGGCACGGGGCTGGACCCGCACCGAGGGCAGTCGGCGACTCGCCGTGAAGCCAATCCGCCCGCTCTCGTGGTCCAAGCAGAAGCGGTACTTGCCCCAGCCGTGGGGGGCCAGGCCGAAGGTCAGCTTCCCTAGCTCGAGGGGGACGGGCCTCGACAAGCGGTCGGCGAAGATTCGCTCCTCCTCGAGACGGGCTAGGAACCCCTTGGAGAGCCGCCCGTGGCCAGACAGGTAGAGGGCATCGACGCCCGAAGCGAGCTCGACAGGGACGCCTCCAGACCACATACGCATATTTGCGACTATTGGGACACAGGAAGACGCAGAGGGAGGAGCCATCGAGATCGCTCAGTCCGCTTCCGGCCGGCCGAAGGGGTGGAGGAACTCCTCGAGTTCGTCGCTCCAGACCCGCTTGAGGTCGAGCTTGATCCACTCGAAGCGGTGCTCGTCGGGATGGGACCCGTAGCGGGTACGGAAACGGCTGATCTTGCGATAGACGGTGGCCCGGTGCCACCCGGCCGCCTCGAGTCCCGCGAAGCCGCCGGCCTTGTGCCAGGCCACCCAGAAGCCGATCAGCTCGGCGTCCTCGACGACTGTGCTGGTGACCTGGTCGCGCACGAAAGCGGGATAGTCCTCGATGGTGCTGACGGTGAAGTCGGCCTCGTGGCGAATCTTGGCCTGGTCGTCCTCGGAGAGCGAATCCCAGAAGGCCCTCGAGCGGCCGTAGGCGATCCCACGGCCCTCGGGGCTCTCGCTGCGATCAGATCGGTAGTCGGGTGCCTCAACCATAGGGGGTCGCAAGTATGCGACTTCGCTGTGACACTGTCAAGCCCCCCTTTCAAGTAATTTCTGGGATTCCAGGCCAGACCAGCCCGGTGCCGCCTAGTGGTACCATATCTTGTACGACTGAAAGGAGGCCGCCGTGGCGATGACGGCAAGCGAGGCCCGGAAGAACCTCTTCCCCCTCATCGAGCAGGTGAACAACGACCGCCAGCCGATCGAGATCACGTCCAAGCGTGGCGATGCCGTTCTGATGTCGCGGGCCGACTACGAGGCACTCGAGGAGACCGCCTACCTACTCCGCTCCCCTGCCAACGCTCGACGCCTGCTCGAAAGCCTTGAGCAGGCGCGCAGCGGTGAACGCCAGCAGCACGACCTGCTGTAGTGCGGTTGGTCTTCACGGCACACGGCTGGGCCGATTATCTGCACTGGCAATCCGTCGACAAGAAGACGGTCAAACGGATCAATCGGTTGATCGAGGACACGCTACGAGACCCCTTTGCGGGTATCGGCAAGCCAGAACCGCTTCGCCACGTCCTCCAGGGCTGCTGGTCCAGACGGATCGACGCCGAGCATCGCTTGGTCTACCTGGTCGAGGACGAGGATCTTGTGATCCTGCAGGCCCGGTACCACTACGAGCCCTGACCCATCGGATTTGCTCGAATGTATTTTGTGGGTGCTGTGTTACAGGGCCCGCACCCACATCGGGAGGTGTGGTGGAAGACAAGCCCCGGACTGGCCTCAACCGGTATTGACTGACCATTTCCCACTCGTGCAGCACTGCCACAGACACCACTGATCCAAGCCGCCCCGCCCTCGGCCGGCGGCTCCGCCGCCGCCTCGGCGGGCGAAAGGACGCATCACCGAACCGGCGTTATGAGGCACCTTCACTTCCGAGGTTGCGGGGCTTCGGCACCTGCGGCTCTGCCGCTTCCCACGCTGCCCGTTCTCCGGGCGTCATGACGTGTAGATCGAGGTAGGCCTTCCGGCGAAAGATCGTGTTGAAGAAGGCAACCAGCGACCCTTTGCCGGTGCAGGCGAGTTCAACAACGTCACCAGGTTGTGGAGCTAAGGCCAACTCGTTTGACCTCATTAAGTCGATCTTCACGAGTACCCGGCGCTCACCGGAGGGCACGTTGAACGATAGGCGTTGCCCCGGCCACAGTTCTCCAACCTCCTGGTCGTCTATGACCACCTTGTAGAGGCGATTCCGATCCACTTTGATGTCCGGGCTGCGGTACACAGCGATGGTGGACGACACGGTGAAATCATGCCGTTTCCGTGACCGTGCCGGTAGCCCC
>CAVZQP010000004.1:0-644144 GCA_963777485.1 uncultured Acidimicrobiaceae bacterium
CGGCGCAGGGCTTCCTTGCCGTCTACCGGTACCACGCCGGCTTCGCTCGTCGCGTCGGGGAGCTCGCGGAAGGTCTGGTCGGTGGCATCCCAGGGTCTCGGTCTGCCCGACGCCCTCGGTCTGCTCCTCGCCGCGGATTTGCTGATCGTCGTGTTCGTCCTCTTCGGCTCGCTGACGACCCGCACAATCAGGTCGAGGTCCCGGCATCGCCGGCTGTTGAACCTGCTCGCACGCCAATCGTCCGAGTACCCCGGAACCGATCTCATCGACGACGCACGGCCGGTGGCGTATTGCCTGCCGGGACGGCCACCCCGGATCGTTATCAGCGAAGGTGCGCTTCGCTTGCTGAGCGCTGCTCAGGCTCACGCCGTCATCGAGCACGAACGTGGCCACCGCGCGAGCACCACGGTCTGGTGATGCTGCCGATGGTGGGGCTGCAGAGACTCTTCGCCTGGGTCCCTTATCGCGGCTGGCACCGGCCGAAATCGCCACGTTGCTCGAGATGTCAGCCGACGACTACTCGGCGAGGGGCAACGATCCAGTCAACTTGGCGGCAGCTCTCGTTCGGATGGCGACGTCGGGTCATGTGCCCGCGTGCGCTCTGGGCGCGGCCGGCGATGCGATTCCAAAACGGGTCAGCCGTCTACTCGGAGAGTCTCGCACTCGAAGAGGACAGCGATGGCATCGGGCCTGCTTGCCGGAGCCATCGTCTCGGCCCCACTTGCGATGATGCTTCTCATCTGACCCCCATTAGGTCTAACGGGGCTGCGCCACAGCCCGACAAGGCGATGTTCGCGCACCCTCAGGTCGTTACGGACAAGGGAGGCGTGGCAGGTCCGCTGGAGGTCATACCATTGTCGGCGAAAGCTCATCGTCAAAACACGACATCGAGCAGGTCGCCGCCGCACTGCAAATGTGAGCTCGACTCCCAGCCCCTCCGCTCGACCCTGAGGCGGAATCAGCGAAGGCCCCCGGCTGGGATCGGCGGCCCGCCCGTTATGGCGTACCGGTGTGGTGGCGGAGCAGGAGATTTGCGCAGGGCTCGTGGAGGTGGGGATGGGCAGCGTCGATGTGGGCCAGTGCTCCGAGGGAGACCGATGGCAGCACGACGCCGACGGCCATGGCGGCGACCGCCAACGGCACCACCCCGGGCGACGTGAGTCTGTTTCGCAACCGCACGATGGCTTCCGCGAGCGGCCCGGCGCGAGTGCCGCGCCGGGCCGTCGCCACGATTGCCAGCATTTGCCGGGTTGGCGCGGAGGGTGCCTCGGGGGCGGCAGCGTGAGCGGACAGCGCCGAGGCGCCGGCACTGAAGGCACGGCAGCCGGAGCAGAGGGCCAGGTGCCGGTCAATCTCGGCCATTGTCAGCGGTGTCGCCTCTTCGTCGAGAGTGGCGGACATCGCCTCCTGCACCAGTGCGCAGGCCGGGGCCACGGGGCCGAGCCTGACTGCCTGGGACGGCTGCGCACGTCTGCCAGCGCCACGCCCGGTTCGGTTTGGAACCCGAAACCGTCGCGGTGCCCTACCCACGGGGCACCTCCGGCAACGTCTCGAGCGGGTCACGATGGAGCAGCCGGTCGACCAGCGCACTCGCCGAACCCTCCTCCTCGATCGCCTGATGGATCACCCAGATGAGGGCCGGGAGCGCCCAGAAGTCTCCGCAGATCCAGAGAATCGCGGCTCCGATCTGCTGGTCGGCGAAGGGTGAGAGCGATACGCCGGGGACGTGGTTGTAGACGGAATACCAGGACGACGAGGAGAAGATACTGAGCGCCATGGCGAGCACGAACATGACCACATTGGTCACAACGAGCGCAACGATCTTCCCCACCGCGGTGAGCTTGGGCTTGATCGGGTACGAGGGGATGATCTGCAGCCAGAAGAGGACGCCCGAGACGAAGAACCACGTGCATCAGCCAGATGTGGATGTCTTGATTGTTCTCGGCCGCGTCGAAGGCTGCAGGCAGGTGCCAGGCCACCATGACGAGGTTGAACAGCACGACGGCGAACACGCCGTTCGTCACGAAACGCCCGAGCGCCCGGAGCGGCCCGGCCCACGAACCGAGGAGGACGGATCGCCCGACGCGGCGCCGCACCGTGACCGGGAACGCGTGGACGAGCGGGAGCCAGGGCGCTCCGGCCACGATCAGGATCGGGGCGAAGAACATGATCAAGATGTGCTCGATCATGTGGACGAAGAAGTAGTCGTCGGCCCAATAGTCGATGGGCGAGATGACCGCCAACAGGAGGACAACGAGGCCACCATAGAAAAAGAACGAACGTCGGCGGCGCTCGACGGTCCGAGCGGGACGGGACCGGCGGGCCAGGTGCGCCAAGCCCACCTCGTGCCAGACGACGACGATCGCCACGACGATGACGAAGGGATCGAACGACCACTGGCTCACGTAGCTCATCGGGTCGTCTCCCTCCCTTCGCTCAGTTGGACGAGCCGAACAGAATCTGGACGTTGGCGACCTGGTGCTTCGCCCAAGTCGAGGCGCCCGCACTGAGCACCCAGTCGGTCATCACGGTGTCGGCGACGGACAGTGCGTCGACGCGGCCGGACTGAGGAAAGGCGACGGTTGCCGTGCCATCGGGCAGGTTGGGCAGGCGAGTCCACGAGGCGCCAGGCCCGTCGATGGTGGCCAGGCGCTCCTTGCCTGTCCCAACCGTGTAGACCACGAACTGGCCCCCACCCGGTGCCGATCCGATCGAGACGACCTTGCCGCTCGCTCCCAAGGACAGCACCCCCGAGAGCTGCCAGCCGCCGGTCGGATCGGCCCACGCCGACTCCAGGCGCCGCCCCGTTGAGCCGTCGAGAGCGAACAGCGCGGTCAGCCGGCCATTGGTCGTTTCCACCGAGAGCACTTGGGCCTGGTCACGACCCGCTGAAGCTGGGAGCGTTGGTCCAATGGATCGCCACGTGCCCGAGCCATCGGCGAACAACCCCACGACGCCATCACGTCCGCATCTCGCGCCGACGACCGGGTATGCCGAAGGACCGAACCCGACGGCGGAGAGGACGAGGGGCGCACACGAGTGCGCCGCCGAAGAGGACGCGAGTGACCGTGCGCTGACGAGGTTCCGCCAGCTCGACGATGTGGAACCGGCCTCGAGCACCCTGCTCCCGGACGCGTCCTTCAGGAGGGCCAGCTGCTGGTCATCGGGACCGACGGCGAGGGAATCTACGAATCCGGCGGCGGGCGACGCGGGGTCCCACGCAGTGCCGTTGGTGGTGGCGACAAGGGCCGAGTACCTGAGGTAGTTGGACGGGCGGATCGCGACCAGAAGCCCCTGGCTCGCCGGTGAGGCGAGAAGGAGCCCACCGTTGGTGGCCATCCCGAGATTCGCGGCGTGGTTCTTCCAGAGCGCGGCTCCAATGGGAAGGAAGAACAATTGCCAGAACGTGTTGAGCGGCTGGTCGAGGTGGCCCATGGGAACGGCGGCCCACGTGCCCGCCGACGTCGTGATGGAGGTAGGAAGCGGGTTCTGCACCGGGACGGCGTCCCGCTGTGTCGACGTCCCGGCGGCAGCGCCTCCGCAGGCGGTGAGGAGCGCGCCGGCGCTGGCGAGGACGAAGGAAATCCGTGCCAGCCCGTGCGACCGCGGTCGCCGGGCTCGCCGGTGAGTTGCTGTGCCCTGGGTTCTCACGACTCCGCGGCCACGGTGCGGATGCTGTCGGTCAAGGTCACTGAGAACGAAGACAGCGAAGCCTCGGTGCCCGGTCCCGGGTCGGTTTCGAGAACCGAGCGGATGTGGCCGTCGCGGTCGATGACGTAGGCGACCTCGCTGTGGCCGACCATGGAGCCACCCGGTTCATAGGAGACCTGGACACCAAAGTTGTCCCAGGCGGACAGGAGCGCGCGGTAAGAGCCGGTCAGGAAGAGCCAGTTCGTGATGTGGGTGAGGCCTTCTTGCTGGTCGAAGGCATCGACGTAGCTGCGCGCCCGGTAGAGGGGATTGGCGACGATCGCGACCATCACGACGCTGTGGCTGAGCGAGCCGAGCATTGTGTCGGACTGGCGGAACTCCTGGGCGATGAGCGGACATTGGCTCACACAGACCGGGTCGAGGAACGTCAGCGCCACGGTCTTGCCATGCAGGGTCTGGAGGCTCACGGGCTGGCCGCTCTGGCTTACGAGGTGGAAGTTCCTCGCCGCGACGTTGGTGGTGTTCGGCGTGCCGTTGGTGGCCTGGGCGATGATCGGGTCGGCGTTGTGGTTCATGGACGCGAGCGCCATCGGTGCCGCACCGAGCAGGACGATGCCCACCGCCCCCAGAGCGATCATCGAGCGCAGCAAGTAGGCGGGACGCCGGACGATCGCCTCGCGCCATGCCGCGAACCGCTCCCTCATGGAGAGAGCCCTCGCCAGCGGGGTGACCGGAGCGGTCTCGGTGGCGGGCACCTTGGTCACCGCGAGGTAGCCGGCTACGACGACGAGCGCCATCGGGATCATGCTGTTGGGGTCGGTGCCCACCCCGCCCAAGAAGCCGAAGTCCTCGATGAGTATCCAGTCGGCCAAGCAGAGCACGCAGCAGAAGACGACTGCGTAGGGCAACATGCGGGTACGTCCCGCCAAAAAGACGATGCCAAGCCCACCGAGGGCGAGGACCGCGAACAGGTTCACGGCGAAACCGTGGGCCAGGTCGAAGGCGCCGAACGCCGAAACCCACGAGGACAAGACGTGCGGCTGGGGGGTTTGGGCCATCGCCTGGACCATCCCCGCCAAGGTTCCCGAGTTTGCGCTGTGCGGGAGTTGGCCCTGCCAGAACCCCCGGCCGGGCCATGCCTGGAGAATGGCCATCCCGATGAAGAAGAGGCCCATCACGCCGAGGACGATCCGGCCCAGGCGCGGGCTGGCCCACCAGCGCTCCGGCAGCGCGACCAGCACACCGGCCATTGCGTAGAAGAGCACCGCGCCGGGCGCGCCGAAGAGCCAAGTGAGTCCCGGGGCGAAAATTCCGCCGAAAGCTTCTCCGAAGACCCAGACGACGAGCCCCCAGCCGGCCGCCGCGATCCCGGCCAGCCTCGACCAGTTCCCGCGCGGGGCGACGAGGAGCCACAGGCCGATGCCTACCTGAATCCACACCGCCGAGGCCGGTGCCTCAATCGGGTGGTAGCTCCATATGGTGGCCCCGGCATTGGCCACGTGTTGGACCCAGTTGGGAGAGGCGGCAGCGGCCGGCTGGATCACCCCGGTCGTCATGCCCAAGGGCATCTTGGGTTGGGCCTGGAGAAGGCCGTCGAAGATCCAGAGGCAGCCGAACGTCACCCGTAGCAGCCGACGGGCGGGTGCCTCGGGGAGAAAGAACGCCCGCGCCGGGACCGACTCGCCGACGCCGCCCGCCCGGACGCGGCGCATCTCGAGGATCTGCACCGCCTGCCAGACGATGGCGACGACAGCCAGGATCAGAAGAGCGATCAAACCCTGGTGGAGCAGGGTGGTCTTGAAGGAGGAGACGATGATCGGGTTGTTGGCGTTGAGTCCGGAGCCCATTCCCGGCACGAGCGACGACCTCCTTGCTCTCGGGCGGGCCCAGCCATTTGGAACCTCAACGCCGGTGACGACGGCGAGAACATCGGGCTGGGCGCCTCTTTACGGTGGGATAGTCGCTCCGGCCGGGTCCTCAGTTCCCGGCAATTGCCCAGCCACTCGTAGGGATTGAAAGCCTGGCGCCCCGGTCATATCGTCGGCTGGCGTGGACTCGCTCACCCGATTGGCTCTCGAAGCGGCCCGTGGGGACACGTCTGCTCGAGATTCCCTGGTGAAAGCGGCCTATCGCGAGGTCTGGCAGCTATGTGCTGCGCTCGTCGACCGCCAGAGCGCCGACGACCTCGCTCAGGACACGTTCGTTCGCGCCGTGCGCAACCTGTCCCGATTCCGAGGCGACGCGTCGGCACGGACCTGGCTGCTGGCCATCGCCCGGAACACCTCCATGGACGAGCTGCGCCGCCGCCACCGGCGCCGGCGGCGGGATATGGATCGCGCCGCGCTGGGGCTGGATCGTGCGCTGGTCGCGGCCGACGCCAGCCAGACGAGCGTGATCGGAGATCTCCTGCATCGTCTGGACCCGGCTCGGCGCGCCGCCTTTGTGCTCACCCAGCACCTCGGCCTCTCCTACGAAGAGGCGGCAGTCGTCTGCGGGTGCGCCACCGGGACCATACGATCGCGGGTCGCTCGCGCCCACGCCGAACTCATCGCGCTCCTCGGCGATGTCGCGGCGGTCGACACCGGGGGGGAGCGCTGGCGTCGATCGACGGCGTAATTACCACGCGTCGCGTCGAGGTCTCGGGTAGCGGTTCGGCGGACTCCTCATTCACCCCTCTGCACGAGGTTGCGGCTTGGACGTGACCCGACTGGGGCATGGTCAATGATGTCTTGTCACTCGCCGAAGTACGTGATGTCCTCAACAGTGCACCGGCGCCACCCGCTCGATAACGACGCGAGCTTGTCCCGCGTGACCTCCGGTGAAATACCAAAGCCGTGAGCAGCCGGGCCCTCGGCAATGACCGGGCCGGTCAGCGCCTCGCGACGGGGTAAAGCGGTCCCTTCACGGAACCACCAGATGAGAGCGCGAGGGGCGGTCCGTGATCGTGTGTCGGCCGTGCGGTAGACGCTGGACAAACGGACCAGGGGAGGTCACGCTGGTGACCGAATCACATTTGCCCGTCATCGGAGCCTTGGCGACCCCGCCCGACTCGCCCGAACACAGAGTCGTTGGTGATCCTCACGAGATCCGCGAGCGCGTCAGGTGGGGAGAGCCATGACCCTGGCACGCGAGATCGTGCCGACGGCGATCGACAGACGCGGGATCACCACGGAGGCCCGCTGGCTCAGCATTCGAGACATCGCCGCTGACCTCGGCGTGTCCAGTTCGACGGCCTACAAGTGGTCGGCCCGCGGATCTCCGTGGTTCCCGCGGTCCATCCGTCTGCACAACGGGGATATCCGCGTGCGGCGCGACTGGTACGAGGCATGGTTGGGGGACTTGGAGCAGTGACGGTGAGAACGACGACGGGCCATGAGCCGAGATCGACGACGTT
The DNA here is from genome assembly GCA_963777485.1 of uncultured Acidimicrobiaceae bacterium. Taxonomy (GTDB): domain Bacteria; phylum Actinomycetota; class Acidimicrobiia; order Acidimicrobiales; family RAAP-2; genus Bog-473. Next base: position 7,046 of record CAVZQP010000004.1, read on the forward strand.
GACGCCCACACCTACCGAGTCAGCCGCGGCGGTGAGGATGGGCGACGCGGTGGAAACTGCGATCATCGCAGCCACGACCACGGCCGCCGCCACCGCCTCAGCCGTAAGAAGGATGAGTTAGCCCTGCAGCGCCGCCATCACCGGGACCAGTCGTCGCATGCTCATCAGTCCGATTTCGCCCGCCTTCAGCCGTTGTGATCAGATGCCTGTGAAGCGCCTTCCTGCTCGGCCGATATGGCCAGCAAGAGTGCGTCGTCGACAATGAGCACACGAGAGAATCGGAGCGCTCAGCCCTGAACCAAGTCGTGGTCTCCGGCGACGGCTTCTCGTGCCGCATTCTGGTAGGCGCCAGACGTCAGGTCTTCACGGATGGCGGCTCGGATGGCCTCGGGGATGTGGGTGTTCACTTTGCCGACGCGGGCGGGATGGAGCTCGCCCGCGTCCGCCGCTGCAGCTCGGGCTCGCTCTGCCGCTGCCTGCAGATCCCCCATAGCCATCACTGAAGGCTACGACTTCCCCTTGAGGACGAGAGCACAGAGCAGTGACAGGATGGACGAAGGAAGGTCCGTGGACTCTCTTCTGCGGGCTCTTCAACTGGCGACGCGGTGCGGGGCACCGGACGTCATGACGTGAGGTGTCAAAAACCCTGTTTCAATTCAACCCAGATTCAACCTTGCAACGCAACGGGTGGCCTTTAGCGGTAATCAACCGCCACCGGTCTCGATGTCCAACATCGCATCTGAGTAGCGCTTATGCAGAGAAGTGCTGAACACACCGTTTTGGGCGACACGCCACCGCGGGCGTTACAAGTGAAGTGCTCTACCAACTGAGCTACTCGGGCGCAGCGGCCAGATTATCCCCAGGCCCGACCAGCGGTAGCGACCAGCGGAAAGGCTTGCACCGGCCATGGTGGCACGGCAGGCTTGATCCAGAAATGAGTCGCACGGATGCCTGACGACGGGCCACAGCACTCCGGGGGGATGACGGGTTCGCTCAAAGCGGCACGAGCAGCGGTCGTGCTCGTGCTCTTCGTCGTCGCGGTCGCCATCCTCGTCGCCGTCGGGACGCGCTCGACGCCGACCACGTCAACCAGCGCCCAGACGACCTCGACTACCGCAGCGGCGACGGGCGGGTCGACCACGACAACCGCACATGCGGGCGGCGCGGCCTCGTCCACGACCACGTCGACGACGTCGAGCCACGGCCACGGCCACGGCGCTGCCTCCACCACGACCACGGTGCCCCACGCCTCGGTGAGCGTCGTGGTGGCGAACGCCACGAACACCAACGGCCTCGCTGCCCACTACTCGACCGTTATCGGCGCCGGAGGCTGGAAGATGGGTACCCCGATCGACGCGTCCACGACGGAGGCGACGTCGACCGTCTACTACGCGGCGGGCCAGCAGGCGGCGGCCCAGGCAATCGCGACCACCATCGGGGTGAAGCCGACACAGGTGCAGCCACTCACGACGGCCGCGCCGGTCGCCGGCGCGACGGGCAACGACGTCGTCGTCGTGGTCGGTCAAGACTTGGCATCAGCTTCGAACGGCTCTTGACGCCAGCGGGCCCGGCCGACGCCGATCGCAGGGACGCTGACGCCGACTCCGACATACGGCTGCCCGGAGCGCTCGCACCGTTGGCCGCCGCTCCAGCGCGCACAGCCCTGTTCCTCGACTTCGATGGGACGCTTGCCGCCATCGTCGCCGACCCGCGCGACGCGCGCCCGCTCCCCGGTGTCCCAACGCTGTTGTCCGAGCTGGCCGAGGAATTCGAGCTGGTGGCGGTCATTTCAGGCCGCCCTACCTCGTTCCTGGTCGAAGCCCTCGGCCCGCCCGTCGGCGTGATGTTGGCCGGCCTCTACGGGCTCGAGAGAGCCCTGCAGGGCCCCGAACATGACACCTGGGCGGAGGTCATAGACAACATCGTTCGAGAAGCGGAGTCCACGGCGCCGCCCGGCATATACGTGGAGCCGAAGGGGCTCACCGTCACGCTCCACTGGCGTCACGCCCGTGAGCAGAAGGAATGGGTCGTCTCCTATGCCGAGCGCGCCGCAGCCGCCCACAACCTGCTCGTGCACCAGGGCCGTCACGAACGCGAACTGCGCCCTCCGCTCGATGTCGACAAAGGCACCGTGGTGCGTTCTCTCGCCGCCGAGCTAGAAGGCCGCGTCGACAACGCCGCCGCGTTCGGCGACGACATCGGCGATCTTCCTGCGTTCGAGGCCCTCACCCAGCTCACAAAGCCCGACGGCACCTCGATCTACACGGTGCGCGTCGCCGCGGTCGACACCGAAAGCCCCCAAGAGGTCGCCGACGCCGCTGACCTCACCGTCGCCGGTGCCACCGGTGCCGTCGCACTCCTCGCTGCCCTCAGGGATGCGGCACACGGCGCCGCTGCGTCTGCGTCCTCGTCGACTCAGCCCTGAGCCGCCGCCAACTGATCGGCCCACCAGTCCGCCGACGTCCGCCCCACGACGGCGGAGCGCAGAGCGCCGGCGCGAGCCGCCCGCTCCGTGGACGACATCGTCAGAGCGGCATGCAAAGCGTCGGCCGTACCCGCCACGTCGAACGGGTTCACCCCCACGGCGCCCTCCCCGTCCAACTCGAGCTCCTCCCACGCCCCGGCCTCACGGGACAGGAGCAACACGCCGTCCTCCGTGTTGATCAGCGGGCCCTCCTTGGCAACCAGGTTCATCCCGTCACGTATGGGGTTGATCAACAGGACGTCTGACAAGGTCAACGCCGCCAGCGAGCGCGCGTAGTCGTCGGAGAGCGACAACACGATCGGCGACCACCCAACGTCCCCGTACGCATGGTTGATCCGCTCAGCCGTGTGCTCCACGTCCGCCGAATACGCCAGATACTCAGCCAGCCCCTGCCGCGACGGATACGCGCACACGACATGCACCACCTGTCGGTGCCATTCCGGCCGCGCCACCAAGAGCTCCTCGAAGGCCAGCATCCCCCGCACGATGTTCTTCGACGGCTCCATGCGATCCGCCCGGGCCACCACCCGGCGCCCCCCGACCTCGTCACGCAATGCAGCGACCGCCGCCGCCACGCCGTCCGTCGCCGCTTCGCCGGTCACTCCGTCGACGTCCAACCCGAGCGGCGCCACGAACGTCCGAGGCGCCACAAGCCCGTCGCCGTGTCCCGGCCCACCTCCCCGTCCCGTCGCCCCGTAGCAGGCGAGGAACCCCGCCTCCCACTTGTGGCAGTGGAAGCCGCACGCCCCGTACCCAGCCATCCCGTCCAACAACTCCAACCGCACATCGTCCGGCAACACCGCCAACATCGCCGGCTCGGCGAACGGCGTGTGCAGGAAGTGGACCGTCCGCAGGTCCGGGCGCCGCTCGACCAGCATCCGGCCGAGCAGCGAGAAGTGGTAGTCCTGGACCAGCACGGTGTCCCCGTCATCCGCCCGCTCCGATACCGCGTCCGCCATCGCCCGGTTGTACGCCCTGTACCCCTCCCACGCCTGCCGCCAGCGCCGGTCGAAGCGGGGCCGGTTGGGCAGGTCGAACAGGTGATGGTGGACGTACCACAACGTCGTGTTGGCGACGACGTCGTAGGCCTGCCGGTATGTCTCGTCGTCGATCACGACCGGCAGGAGGTCGAGCCCTTCGACGTGCATGAGCCCTTTGGAAACAGCCTCGCGGTCCGCCGCCCCCATCGTCACGGAGGCCCACGTCGTGCCGCTCCCCGCGAGGAGACGGTGCAACGACGACGCCAGCCCGCCCGCCGCAGGCACGGGGACGAGTTCCCCGTCCGCGGCGGCGCGAAAGGTCAGCGGGCCGCGGTTGGAGACGACGATGGTGCGGCTCACGCGCGCCGCGGGAGCGAGCCCAGCTTCGAAGCGGGCGTCCGGTCCAGCGCGGCCCGCAGCACGTCGACGGCCTGGGGCCGCAGCTCGTGCAGCGGGCGGTTGCGGTGGATGCGCTCGCCGAGGTCGACCTGGGCCAGCCGATCCGTACCCAGCGCCTGGCTCACGTCGATCAGCAGCCCGAGTTCGACGCCGTAACCCTCTGCAAAGCCGACCTTCTCGAAGACCCAGCGATGGGCGGCGGTCTCGCCGGCCAGCGGCTGGCGCACGTCGGACAGCTCCGGGAACAAGAGCTCGAGCACCGGGCGCGCCACCAGCTCGGTCACTCGCCCGCCGCCGGTCGGGTCGTCGTGCAGCGGCCGCGTGTAGAAGCCCTTCACCAGAGCGACGTCGTCGGTCGTCAGGAGAGGGCCGAGGAGCCCCGTGACGAAGGCCGGCGTGGTGTTCGCCACGTCCGCGTCGAGATAGGCCACGACGTCGCCCACCGCCGCGTCCAAGGCGGCGGCCATGGCCTGCCCCTTGCCGCCGGTGCCGACCGGGCGGCTGACCACCCGGGCCCCGGCCTCGCCGGCCCGGACGGCCGTGTCGTCGGTCGACCCGTCGTCGAGCACGATGACCTCGTCGACGAGGCCGTTGCCGCCGTGCTCGGCCAAGAAGGGCTGGACCACCGCCCGGACCACCGAGCCGACCGTCGAGCCCTCGTCGCGGGCGGGGATGCAGACCGAGACGGTGCGGCCGGTGCGGGCCTTGGCCTCGAGGACCAGGTCCGCAGGGAAGTCCCCGTGGTGGAAGGTGCGTGCCACTCCCACGATTCAACCAGGCAGGCTGCGTTGAGGTGACCGGCCGCCAGGCGCTACCATGGTGGACATCATCCAGAGCGACTGAGGGACGGGCCCGTTGAAGTCGCGGCAACCAGTGCAACGCACCCTGGTGCCAATGCCCGACCGATGAGGAGGACCGATGGTCGATTTCGTCACTGGGCTTCGCTGTCGTGAATGTCAGCGTCCCTTCCCTGCTGAAGCACTCCACGTCTGTGACTACTGCTTCGGGCCGCTCGAGGTGGCCTACGACTACGAGCGGATCGCGGCGACGGTCAGCCGTGAGCGGATCGAGGCCGGGCCGCGCACGATTTGGCGCTATCGGGACCTGCTCCCCGTCGACGACGAGGCGCCCGTCGACCTGGGCGCCGGGTTCACCCCGCTCGTGCGCGCCGACCGGCTGGCGGCAGAGCTGGGGCTGGGCGAGCTGTGGATCAAGGACGACACTGCGAACCCGACCGGGTCGTTCAAGGACCGCGTCGTCTCGGTCGCACTGACCAAGGCGCGGCGCCTCGGCTTCAAGGTTGCCGCATGTGCCTCGACCGGCAACCTGGCCAACTCGGTGGCCGCCCACGCCGCCCGGGCCGGTATGGAATCGGTCGTGCTGATCCCGCACGACCTCGAGGCCGCCAAGGTCACGATGACCACGGTCTACGGCGGCACCGTCATCGCGGTGGAAGGCACATACGACGATGTGAACCGGCTGTGCGCCGAGCTCACCAGCGAGCGCCCGAGTTGGGCCTTCGTAAACGTCAACGTACGCACCTACTACGCCGAGGGCTCCAAGACCCTGGCTTTCGAAATCGCCGAGCAGCTGGGCTGGCAGGCGCCGGACCACGTGGTGGTCCCCATCGGGTCGGGGAGCCAGTTGACCAAGGTGGCCAAGGGTTTCTCCGAGCTGGGCAAGGTGGGGCTGCTGCCCGAGGAGCCCGCCGTGCGGGTCTCGGGCGCCCAGGCGGAGGGGTGTTCGCCGGTGGCGACCGCCTTCTTGGAGGGCACCGACGCCATCCGCCCGGTCAAGCCCAAGACGATCGCCAAGTCGCTGGCCATCGGGAACCCGGCCGACGGCTGGTACGCGCTCGACGTCATGCGGAAGTCGGGGGGCTCGTGCGCCGCGGTGACCGACGACGAGGTGCGCGAGGCCATTGGGCTGCTGGCGAGGACCGAGGGCATCTTCGCCGAAACGGCGGGAGGCGTCACGATCGCCACGCTGTGCAAGCTGGCCGCCTCGGGTGCCATCCGCCCCGACGAGCGGGTGGTCGCCCTGGTGACGGGGCACGGCCTGAAGACCGTGGAGGCGTTGACCGGGACCGAGGGTTCGGCGCCGACCGCCACCATCGCCCCGACCCTGGCGGCCTTCGACACCGCCGTCGACAGCACCGAGGAGACGCCGAGCCGATGAGCGTGACCGTCCGCATCCCCACCCAGCTGCGCACCCTGACGGGGGGCGCCGGCGAGGTCGCCGTCGAGGGGGCCTCGGTGGGCGAAGTCCTGAAGGCATTGGATGCCGCCCATGCAGGGTTCGCCGACCGCCTGTTCGACGACGGGGGCAACCTCCGCCGGTTCGTGAACGTGTTCCTGGCCGACGAGGACGTCCGGTTCCTCGACGGCCTGGCGACGCCGGTGGCGGACGGTCAGACCCTGTCGATCGTGCCGGCGGTGGCGGGGGGCTGAGGGGCGGAGCGGGGCTGGCCGCCGGGGAGGAGTCCGGCGGAAAGGGGCGGTCGGTTGGCAGGCGGCGCGCTCGCCCTTGCACGCGACCCTTAAGGTGGGTACCGTTAGCACTCAGACGACGAGAGTGCTAATGGAGGAATAGAACCAGATGGCCAAGATCATCTCCTTCCACGAGGAGGCCCGGCGCGGGCTCGAGACCGGCATGAACAAGCTGGCGGACGCCGTGCGTGTGACCCTCGGGCCGAAGGGCCGCAACGTGGTGCTCGACAAGAAGTGGGGCGCCCCGACCATTACGAACGACGGCGTGTCGATCGCCAAGGACATCGAGCTCGAGGACCCTTTCGAGAGGATCGGGGCCGAGCTGGTCAAAGAGGTCGCCAAGAAGACCGACGACGTGGCCGGCGACGGGACCACGACCGCGACGGTGCTGGCGTGGGCCATGGTCCACGAGGGGCTGCGGAACGTGGCGGCGGGGGCGAACCCGATGTCGCTGAAGCGGGGCATCGAGGCCGCGGTGGAGACAGCGGTCGGGTCGATCCACGCGCTGGCCAAGGAGACCGACTCCAAGGAGCAGATCGCGCAGGTGGCGTCGATCTCGGCGGCCGACAGCGAGATCGGCGGGATGATCTCCGAGGCCATCGACAAGGTCGGGCGTGACGGCGTCATCACGGTGGAGGAGTCGCAGACGTTCGGGATGGACATGGATCTCGTCGAAGGCATGCGCTTCGACAAGGGCTACATCGCCCCGTACTTCGTCACCGACCCCGAGCGCATGGAGGCCGTCCTGGAGGACGCCTACCTGCTGCTGGTCGGCTCGAAGATCACGGCCGTACGTGACCTGCTGCCGGTGCTCGAGAAGATCATGCAGAGCGGCAAGCCGCTCCTGATCATCGCCGAGGACGTCGAGGGCGAGGCCCTGGCGACGCTGGTCGTGAACAAGATCCGCGGGACGTTCCGCTCGGTTGCGGTCAAGGCCCCCGGGTTCGGCGAGCGGCGCAAGGCCATGCTCCAGGACATCGCGATCCTGACGGGCGGCCAGGTCGTCACCGAAGAGGTCGGGCTGAAGCTCGAGAACGTGACGCTGGACCTGTTGGGCTCGGCCCGCAAGGTCGTCGTCACCAAGGACGAGACGACGATCGTCGAGGGCGGCGGGACCGAGAGCGACATCAAGGGACGGATCAACCAGATCAAGACCGAGATCGAGAACACGGACTCGGACTACGACCGGGAGAAGCTCCAGGAGCGCCTGGCCAAGCTGTCCGGTGGCGTGGCCGTGATCAAGGTCGGCGCCGCGACGGAGGTCGAGCTGAAGGAGAAGAAGCACCGGATCGAGGATGCGGTGTCGACGACGAAGGCTGCGATCGAAGAGGGTGTCGTGCCCGGTGGCGGCGTGGCGTTGCTGCGGGCGCAGACGGCCATCCTGGAGGCGGCCGAGAAGCTCGAGGGTGACGAGGCGACCGGTGCCCGCATCGTGGCGAAGGCCGTCGAGGAGCCGCTGAAGCAGATCGCGGTGAACGCCGGTCTCGAGGGTGGCGTCGTGGTCGAGAAGGTCCGTGGGTTGAAGGGTGCGAACGGCTTGAACGCGGCGACGGGCGACTACACCGACCTGTTCAAGGACGGCGTGATCGACGCGGCCAAGGTGACCCGCTCGGCGCTGCAGAACGCGGCGTCGATCGCGGCCCTGTTCCTGACCACCGAGGCCGTGATCGTCGACAAGCCCGAAGAGGACGCTCCGGCCATGCCCGGCGCCGGGATGGACGACTACTAGACCTCGACCAGGTCCGATGGGGCGTTGTCACTCCCGTGCCACGGGGTTGCAACAAGGCGGTGTGACACTGAGAGCCGCCTCACCCCCAACCCGAGGCTGAACAGTGCGCCCGGCTTCGCCAGTCGGGCGCACTGTGCTGTACGGGGTCTCTTACACTGACGCCCGTGGCTCTGACCCCGACGACCGGGTGGGCGGTCCTCCACCTCTTCTGCCGCCTGACCCCGGACTTCGACGCGAACGCCCTGCGCAAGGCGGTGGGCGCGGCGGAGGCCGATGCGTACCAGGTGGTGCCGGTGGCACTCCTCGGTGCGAAGGGCGACCTCGGCCTGATGGCCCTGGGCCCCGACCAGTGGCGGCTGCGGCAGTTCCAGACCGAGGTGGCGGCGGCGGGCGGGATCGTCGAGGAGTCGTACGTGTCGCTGACCGAGGTGTCCGAGTACGCGGCCGGGGTGCCCGAGGAACTGCGCCAAGCCCGCCTGTACCCGGTGTTGCCTCCTGAGGGGAAGGCGGCGTTCTGCTTCTACCCGATGAGCAAGCGGCGGGGGGGTGGCGAGGGCGACAACTGGTACCGGCTGGGGTTCGACGCCCGCAAGGAGCTCATGGTGGGCCACGGCAAGGTGGGCCGGACCTTCCACGGCCGCGTGCTCCAGGTCATCACCGGGTCGACGGGGCTCGACGACTACGAGTGGGGTGTGACGCTGTTCGGGGTCCATCCCGACGACCTGAAGGACTGTGTCTACGAGATGCGCTTCGACGAGGCGTCAGCCCGCTACGCGGAGTTCGGGCCGTTCTACACCGGGATGGTCGGAAGTCTGGACGAAGTGCTGACGGTTCTCGGTGCTTGACGTGACGACGGCGTCGTTGGACGACTTGCGGGACGAGCTGCGCCGGCTCGGCCGCGTCGTCGTCGCGTTCAGCGGCGGCGCCGACTCTTCGCTGCTGGCAAAGGTGGCGCAGGACACGCTCGGGCGCCCGGCGGTGTTGTGCGCGACGGCGCTGTCGCCATCGCTGGCCGGCTCCGAGGAGGCGGACTGTCGTGCGCTGGCCGCGGAGTGGGACCTGCGGTGGGTGGGTGTGCCCACAGACGAGATGGACGACCCCGTGTACGTGGCGAACGGCGCCGACCGCTGCGCCCGCTGCAAGACGGCGTTGATGGACGTGCTGGCGCCTCTGGCCGGTGCGGAGGGCGCCACGGTGGTGCTCGGGGTGAACGTGAGCGACCTGGGCGACCACCGGCCCGGACAGGAGGCCGCCGCCGACGCCGGCGCGGTGTTCCCCTTCGTCGAGGCCGGGTTCACGAAGGACGACATCCGGACGTGGTCGCGGGAGTTGGGCCTGCGCACCTGGGACAAGCCCGCCGCGGCCTGCCTGGCCTCGCGCCTGCCGTACGGCACGCCGGTGACGCTCGGACGGCTGGCGGCGGTCGAATCAGCCGAGGCCGCGTTGCGTGCGCTGGGGTTCGGCCAGTTGCGGGTGCGTCACCATGGGGAGGCCGCCCGGATCGAGGTGGAGCCCGACGTGCTCGAGGCGGTGGTGGCGCGACGTGACGAGGTCGTACAGGCCGTGCGCAACGCCGGCTTCACCTTCGTGGCACTCGACCTGGAGGGCTTCCGTTCCGGGAGCCTCAACCGCGTCCTCGACGGGGAGGGCATGGCGCTGTGAGCACCGTCTCGGTCAGGGTCAAGCTCACGTTCCCCGAGTCGGACGTGCGCCGCCCCGTGCTCGCCACGATGGTGCGCCGCTTCGACGTCGAGCCGAACATCCGGCGGGCCGACGTCGAGGAGCACCGGGGCTGGATCGTGTGCGAGGTCGAGGGTGAGGCGGCCCGGGTCGAGGCGGCGCTCGACTGGGTGCGCGGCGAGGGGATCACCGTGGACCTGCTGGGGGACGTCCTCGAGGGCTGATCAGACCTCGTCTGGACGACGTGGCACGTGCCAGCCCGCCGACGACACCTTGCGGGGCTCGTAGAAGACACAGCCCTCGGGGCAGGCGAACGGCAGGGCCTGGTTGGCGTCGACCTTGCAGCGTTCGAGGCGCTCGCCGCGAGGCGTAGTCCGCATCACGTAGTGGCGGCAATCCTCGTTGACCGGCATGCCCCATTCTGGCGCGGCGGGCGGCTCGCGGTAGCGTCACCGCCCGTGGACCCCACCGACGACCGTGCCGTCTCCCTCAAGACGCTGCTGCGCTGGAGCGAGTCGCTCTCGGGCATCGCACGCACCGGACTGGGGTTCACCGAGAGCCTCTACGAGCGGGAACGCTTCGAGGAGATCCTCAAGGTCGCGGCCGACATCAGGGCCGAGGCGGACGGGGATCCGGGGACGGAGAAGGCGGACGGGCTCGTCCAGGAGTGGATGGACACCGTGGGGAAGGGCGTCCCGGGCTACGTCACGCCGAAGGTCGCGGTTGGGGCCGCCGTCGGCAACGACAAGGGCGAGCTGCTGCTGATCCAGCGGGCGGACTCGGGCATCTGGCTCTACCCGACGGGGTGGTGCGACGTCGGCTACTCGGCGGCCGAGGTCGTGGTCAAAGAGGTCGAGGAGGAGACGGGCATCATCGCCGAGCCCGTCCGCCTGATCGCGGTCCTCGACGGGCTGCGCCTCGGCTTCACCCGCGTCCCGCTGTACTCGCTCCTCTTCTACTGCCGCGCCGTCGGGGGTGAGCTGGCGCCGCACCCGCTCGAGACGCGCGACGTGGGGTGGTTCACGCGCGAGACGCTGCCCCAACCGCTGGTCGGATCGGAGCGATGGGGCGATCACGTCTTTGCCGCGCTCAATGGCGAACGACGCGACGTGCTGTACGACAACGTGCGCCAACCGATGTGGCGGGGCGGCTCGACGACATCGTGATCGCGGTCGAGGCGGCCGCGTCGGTCGACGACGACCTGGCGGCGGCCATAGGCAAGCTCATCCCCCAGCTGTCCTCGACGTCGTCGGCACCCTCGAAGGAGGCGTTGGCGCGGATCGTGGACTCGCCGGGGGCGGCGTTGTTCGTGGCACGCGACGACGGGCGTGTCGTCGGCATGCTGACGCTGATCACCTTCGAGATCCCCACGGCGGTACGTGCCTGGATCGAGGACGTGGTCGTCGACGAGACGGCGCGCGAACAGGGTGTCGCGGCGGCGCTCGTGCAGGCTGCACTCGACCATGCCGAGGCCTACGGCGCGCGCACGGTCGATCTGACGTCGCGGCCGGATCGGGAGGCGGCGAACCGGCTCTACCTCCGCATGGGCTTCGAGGCCCGCGCGACGAACGTGTACCGGCGGACGCTGGGTGCCGGGGCCTGATCTCTCCGGCGGCGCCCGGCTATTCGTCGAGCGGGAAGGCGGCCGGTAGGAGGCGCATCAGCCTCGGGAACACCGGGCTGAAACGGCCTTCGCCCCACGGCAGGTCCGGCTCGTTGGCGATGGCCTGACCGAGCACTCCGGCAATGAGTGTCGACACCAGATAGATCGCATCGTCCTCGTTGGCCGACGGGCCGAGCTCGCCCCTGGCCACGGCGTCGGCGAGCGCGCGGCGTTGGACCTCGACCATCTCGGTGCTGACCGCGAAGGCCTCCGGCGAGGGGTGGAAGCTCGGGACGGGGCGCCAGAAGAGCAACTCGGCGACGGCACGGTTGGCCAAGCCCCAGCGACCGCTCGCTTCGAGGCCCGCGATGAGCGCGGTCAGCCCGGGTTCGGCGTCTCGCATGCCGGCGAGCATGACGTCGAGGTTTTCGCGCTGTCCCTCGAGGAACAGCGCGTCGTAGATCGCCATGAGCGACGGGAAGTACTTGTACAGGGAAGGGGGCTGGACGCCGAGGCGCCGGGCGACCTCGGCGAGGCTGAGGCCGTTCACCCCCTGCTCTGTCATGACGTCACGGGCGATGTCGAGGATCTCGCGGATCGTCTCCTGACGGCGCCGGGCACGGCGGTCGGGCCGGACAGTGGGCTGCGGTGCGGCCGGTGTCATGGTGATGGAGTATAGCTCTTTAGGGTCTTGACAGCTAGAGCTAATAGCATTAGCTTTACGGCACCGGCCAGAGGAGGTACGAGATGAGCCTGAGCGAGAAGGCGGTGGTTGAGGTGGACCGAGAGGTGAGTACGAATCGCAGCAGCAGCAGGTGGTGGCTCCGCCAGGACTCAAGCGACGTCGTGATCGAGGCGTCCCCCGCTCGGGTGTACGAGATGGTGGCCGACCTGCCCCGCATGGGCGAGTGGAGCCCCGAGTGTCAGCGGGTGGAGTGGCTGGAGGGCTCGAAGGGGCCGGCCGTGGGCGCCAGGTTCATCGGCCACAACCGGGGCGGCCCGGGCGGCCTCTTGAAGTGGTCACGGCGGGGCCGCGTGCTCACCGCCCAGCCGGGCCGCGAGTTTGCCTTCGCAACGGAAGAAGGTGGCAAGGAAGGGGTCGTGTGGCGGTACCGCTTTGAGCCCATCGATGGCGGTACCCGTGTCACCGAGTCCTACGAGATCGGGTCGATCCCGACATGGGCCCGCATCGTCGACGTCCCGACGAATCGCTGCCGTGAATTGCGTCAGGCGATGCAGCACACGCTGCAACAGCTGAAGCGTGCCGCCGAGTCGGCGCCCTCGGCATAGTCCACGTCCTTCGAATCCTGAGGAGTTCCAAACGATGCACACCTACAAGGCCGCGCCCGATGTCGACGTCGTGTCGTCGACCGCAGAGATCCCCGGATTCGGCAAACTCGCCATCAACGCGTTCGTGATCCACGCGGAGGAGCCCGTCCTCGTCGACACCGGTGCCGTGCGCGAGAGCGACGACTTCGTGACGGCGCTGGGGTCGGTGATCGATCCCTCCGACCTGCGTTGGATCTGGCTGACCCATACCGACTTCGACCACATCGGGTCGCTGCACCGGCTGCTCGAGGAGAACGAGCGGCTGCGGGTGATCACGACGTTCTTGGGTGTCGGCATCATGGGACTGACGGGAGAGCCTCTCCCGATGGACCGAGTGTGCCTGGTCAACCCTGGTCAGACGGTCGACGTGGGCGACCGGAAGTTGGCGGCGGTGAAGCCGCCGGCATTCGACAACCCGATCACGGTGGGTCTGCGTGATGACCGTTCGGGGATCTTGTTCAGTTCGGACTGCTTCGGCGCCCTGTTGGACGAGATCCCAGAGTGCGTCGAGGACCTGTCTGACGAGACCCTGCACCAGGGCCAGGTGTTCTGGGCGACCGTGGACTCCTCGTGGCTGCACAAGGTGGACAGAGCGGTGTTCGCCTCGGACCTGGACCGCATCCGGGCCCTCGACCCGACAATGGTGCTGAGCAGCCACCTGCCGCCCGCGCGTGCCTCGTCGACGGAGCGGCTGCTCGGTGCGCTGGCCGCGGTCCCCGACGCGCCGGCGTTCGTCGGGCCGGACCAGGCTGCGCTGGAGCTGATGCTGGCCGGGATGGCCGAGCAGGCGGTCTGAGTGAGCCGGCTCGTGTCGGGAGTCAGCCCATGTTGTCGACGTCTTCAGGGGCATCGCGGCCCGTGAGCTGCCGGTAGAAGCCGGCGCCGGCGGTGATGACCCACGTCTCGGCCACCCTGCCGTCGACGATCCGGTTGAACATCATTTCGTCCACGCTGACCCGGGTTCCGGTGGGAGCCAAGTCGAAGTAGGGGCCGCGGTGCACAGCCGATGTCGTGCAGTAGCAGGCGACGATGTCGTCGTCGGCGACCATGCGGAGGATCTCGGTGTGCTTGTCCGGAAATGCGATCCGGTGCGCTTCCATGGTCTTGCGCTCGTCGGCAATCGTCGCAACCTCTCCCGTAGGGGTGTGCTCTTGCCAGTCGTCGGTCAGGCAGGCCGCGAATGCATCGACGTCGCCTCGGTCGTAGGCCGCCCAGGCTCGTCGCAGTAAGGCAGCGTTTTCCTCGTTCACGAGTGCTCCCTTCGACGTACACAAGCCTTGCAGACGCCAGGCGTCGAGCGAGGTATAGGCCCGGCAATTGTCGCACGACGCGCCGCATGTCGCCCGCGACCGGGACGGTCCTTCGGTAGGGTCGCGCACGGCAAGCCGGGGAGGTCGAACGGATGAGCGGCACGGGTCTGCAAGGGCGCAACTGGGTTCTGGCGGCGATGATCTTCGCTGTCGCGATGACGTTCATCGATCAAACGATCGTCTCCATCGCGGTACCGAATATCCAGCGCGAGCTGTCGTTGTCCTCGACACAGGTGCAGTGGGTGGTCAACGCCTACCTGCTGGCACTTGCTGCGTTCTTCGCGCTCGGCGGGCGGCTCTCCGACATCTTCGGCCACACGAAATTGTGTGTGATCGGCGTCGTCGTTTTCGTCGGAGCTTCCGTGATGTGCGGCCTGACGCCCAAGGGATCGGCCGCAGCGGCGTGGATCATCGGCTTCAGGGTGGTCCAAGGGATAGGTGGCGCCCTCATGTTCCCGGCCGCGCTGGCCATTGTCGTCAACAACTTCCCATTGCGCGAACGGGGTAAGGCACTCGCCATCTTCTTTGGCATCGCTGGCGGGCTGACCGCGCTCGGTCCCGTCCTGGGCGGGTATCTCACCGAGTGGACATGGCGGGCGATCTTCTGGGTCAACGTTCCGGTGGCGGTGATAGCCCTTGTCCTCATCGCCGTGTCGAGGCCCAAGACGCAATACCAACGCGCCCGGATCGACTACCGAGGCGCAATCCTCTTGGCGGTTGGCGTCGGGTTGACCATTCTCGGGCTGCAGCAATCCGCCGTGTGGGGCTGGAGCAGTTCGGCGACGTGGATCTGCATCGTCGTCGGCGTGCTGACCATTGTTCTCTTCGGTGTTGTCGAACTACGGACGGATTCGCCGTTGATCGCGATCGGGATCTTCAAGATCCGGCCGTTCTTCGTCGAGAACGTGGTGCTGTTCGTGACGATGATCGCGTTCATCCCGATGTTCTTCTTTGCCAGCGAGTACGCCCAGATCTCCCTGCACAAGAAGGCGTCGGAGGCCGGCATCTACCTGCTCTTCTTCTTCCTCGGCTTCGTGGTGGCGGCACAGGTCGGCGGCCGGATCCTCGACAGGGAAGGAGCCAAGAGGGCAGTGGTCCTCGGCGCCGCGATCGCAGCCGTTGGCTACGGCATCTGGGCTTCCAAAGCGATGACGCTGAGCTTCTCCCAGCAACAGCCCTGGGTCATTGTCGCCGGATTCGGGATGGGCATGCTGATCGGCCCGGCGAACACGGATGCCGTCAACCGCGCGTCCAGCCTGTCGTACGGCGAGGCGACAGGTATCACCCAGACTGTCCGGAATTTCGGGGCGAGTCTCGGGCTCGCCGCGCTGGGCACGATCCTGCTCTTCAATTTCCGCTCCGAATTGACGGACAGCTTCCGCCAGAGGGGCATCCCAGGCGCAGTGACCCGGGCCAACGCAGTAACCCAGCAGCAGCAGGGTGGGAGTGGTACCAACGTGACCTCCATCCCGCACTACGTGGCGGTGGACTTCGCCCACGCAACCTCGAACGTGCTCTACGTGATGTGCGGGGTGATGGCCTTCGCCGGCGTGGTCGCTCTCTTCGGGCTCGAACGTGGCCGTCAGGAAGAGACGAGCTTCGAGGTCGGCGAGGCACAGAGTACGACGTCAGAACCAGTGTGAGCTTCGACCGACTACAGCCGCCACAAGAGCCTTCATGACAACGTTCATCACGCGCTACGAAACGGCTGGCTCCGGGGTACGCCTCGCGGTCAAGGACCTCATCGACATGGAAGGCGAGCCGACGACGGCCGGTTGCCGGGCCGTGGCCCAGCGCGCTCGTCCCGCTCGGCGCGACGCTGCTTGCCTGGCCGGAGCGCGAACGGTGGGAGCCCGGATCGTCGGCCGGACCAATTTGCATGAGCTCGCACTGGGCGTGACGGGCGTCAACCCGTGGTACGGCACGCCGGTGAACCCCATCGATCCCACGCGCGTGCCGGGCGGCTCATCGAGTGGATCGGCTGTCGCGGTCGCAACAGGCGAGGCCGATGTCGCCTATGGGAGCGACACCGGCGGCTCCGTGCGGATCCCTTCCGCATGCTGTGGCACGGCCGGCCTGAAGACGACGTGGGGCCGTATCCCGCTCGACGGCGTCTGGCCGCTCTCGCCGAGCTTCGACACGGTCGGGCCGATGGCGCGCGACGTCGGCGGGCTCGTCACCGGTATGCAACTGCTCGAGCCCGGATTTGCGCCCGCAGGAGCCGGCGCCGGCGATGAGCTGACCGTCGCTCGTCTGCCTGTAGAGGCGGACCCCGCCATCACGGCTGCCATTGAGGAGGCCCTTGCGGCCGTGGGCTGGCGGACCCGGGAGCTCGCTGTGCCCGGTTGGGACGCGGCATTGACGCAGGCGGGTCTGCTCCTCGTCGTCGAGGCCTGGCATTCCAACCGCATGCTCCTGCAAGAGGATCCCGAGGGGATCGGCGAAGACGTCCGTTCCCGTCTCGAGATCGGCGCGTCGTTCGATGACGCCGCCGTGCGGGCGGCGTGGGATTTGCAGCGCGAGTGGAAGGCGACGCTCGAGCACGTCTTCACTGAAGTCGACTTTCTCGTCACGCCCACCCTGACCATCTTCCCGCCTCCCCTCGAGGACGGCGACGAGTTGCTGGTCGCTCGCTGCACGTTGCCGGTCAACCTGGCCGGGGTGCCGGCCCTGTCCTTGCCCGTCCCGACCGGCGCGGCCTTTCCGGCGAGCCTGCAGCTGATCGGACCGGCCATGAGCGAGGAGCGCCTCGTCACCGCCGGCGCCCTTCTCGAGTCGGCGGTCGCTCGTTGACGTGACGTCGGCGGCCGCCCTTGCCACGGCAGCCTGCGACAACAAGAATCGCCCCACTCGGGTGGGAAGGCAGGTCAGATGGTGGAACGGTTCGGTGGTCGGCGCGGGCTGCGCCGGGTCCGGCTCCTCGGAGCCGCGCTGCTCCCCGTCACGGCGGCGCTCGTTCTCAGTGCGACGCCCGCGGCGGCGCAGCTGGCCACGTCGGCGACGGTGAGCGTCAGCCCGACTGTCGTGACCTACGGCACGTCCGTGACCTACACGATGACCGTCACGGCTGGGGTGACGGGGGTCACGTCCGGGACGGTGACCTTTGTTTGGGGCAACACCTTCTTGTGCGGGACCAACACGCCGGGCTCCGGTGGGACGTTCACCTGCAACTCGACGAACGCGCCGGGCGGAGTCGACACGATCACGGGCATCTACGTCGACGGTGGCACGTACGACAACACGTCGGCTACGACGGGATCCGATCCGAACAATTGCGGCTCGGGCGGGCAGCCGACGTGTCCTCTCACCGTCAACGTCACTCCGCCGAACGCACCGGCCGGGGCGACCCAGTCCGCCAGCAACGCCGGCACGGATCACTCCGCGGCATTCAACACGACCTCCGGAGAGTTGATCGTCCAGGCCAACGGCGCCGGCGCGGTGACCGTGGCGAACTACGGGTCGAATCCGACTTCGAGCAGACCCGTGGGAGGCACGGGCACGTACGACGACGTCGCCATCGGCACTGGTTCGAGCTTCTCGAGCGTGCTCATCGCGGTGTGCGACTACGGGTCCGCTAAATCGCTTCAGTGGTATGACACAGCGACTTCGAGCTGGGTGGAGTTCTCGGCGCAATCGAGGAACATCACCTGCCTCTTCGCTCAGGTGTCCGGAGTGACTTCTCCGTCGCTCACCCAGCTGGTAGGCACGCCGATCGCGGCATCGGTCCTGACGCCGCCCTCTTCGCCGCAGGGCTATTGGCTCGTGGCGCGGGATGGCGGCATCTTCTCCTACAACCGGCCGTTCTTCGGATCGACGGGCAGCATCGTGCTCAACAAGCCGATCGTCGGGATGGCAACGACCAACGATGAGAAGGGGTACTGGATGGTCGGAGCCGACGGCGGGATCTTCGCCTTCGGCGACGCGCCCTACGTGGGCTCGCTGCCCGCCCGGCACATCAATGTGTCGAACATCGTGACGATGGTGAGCGACCCTTCGACTGACGGGTACTACATCATCGGGTCGGACGGATCGGTCTGGAACTTCAACGCTCCGCAGGTCGGTGATCTGCCCTTCTTCGGAATCCACGTCAACAACATCGTCGGTGCGGCCCTGACTCCTTCCGACAAGGGCATGTACCTGGCGGGAGCAGACGGCAAGGTGTACGTGCTGCTGGGCGATGGCCACTTCCAGGGCGACGCCTCGAGCATCCCGCTCAACGCGCCGATCGTCGGCATGTCGGTGGATCCGGTCACCGGGGGCTATTGGCTCCTCGGTAAGGACGGCGGGGTCTTCAGCTACGGCGCCCCCTTCTACGGCTCGACCGGCGCACTGCGTCTGAACCAGCCGGTCATCGCGATGTCGCCCACGGGCGACGGTGGCGGGTATTGGTTCACTGCGCTCGATGGAGGCGTCTTCTCCTACGGTGACGCCCAATTCTGGGGCTCGACGGGAGCCATCCACCTGAACCAGCCCGTCATCGGGATGTCAGGCTCCTGAACCTTGCGACGCGTGGCGCCGCACGAGGCCCTGCCCTATGTCGGCCAGATGCTCACGGACGGCGGTAGGCGAGACGACTTCGACCGCATCGGCGAAACCCGAAAGCTCGCGTGCCATCGTCAACTCGGACTGGGCGCGCACGTCGACCACGACGCGTCCCGAGCCGTCCGGTGATGGCTCGCCCACGCGATTCCCGAACATCCAGCGCAGCACGTCGAGCGTCACCTCGTCCGTGCGCAGTGTCACGGTGACCGGTGTGCGCTGTGCGTCGACGCCGGTCACGATCGACCGCCATGCTTCCGACAGGTCGAAGTCCACGGGACGCTCGACCGGCCGATCCGTCGCGGCGACCGAGCGCACCCGGCTCACGCGGAAGGTCCGCTGACCGGCGGCAGTGCCGGCGACGAGGTACCACGTACCGTTCTTCACAACGAGGCCGAGTGGATGGATTGTCCGCAACGAGACGTCTCCGTCGCGGCGCCGGTAACCCAACTCCACCTGAACTCCCTCGATCACAGCGCGCTGGAGTGCCTCGAGATGGAAGGGCGTCGTGGGCTCTTCGTGGTCCCAGCTGGCCGGGTCGCGCATGACGGCGCCCGCAGCTGCCTCGGCCTGTGGCCGGAACGTGGCCGGCAACGCGCGCACGAGCTTGCGCAGCGCCGCCCGCACTTCCGTGGTGGCTGCCGCCGGTCCGGCGACGAGGAAGAGCGCGCGCGTCTCATCCGCAGTCAGGCCGCTGAGGTCGGTCCGCGCCCCGCCGACGAGCTCCCATCCGCCACCACGTCCGGGTTGTGAGTACACCGGGACGCCGGCCATGGCGAGACCCTCGAGGTCCCGGCGAGCGGTGCGTTCGCTGACCTCGAGCTCCTGGGCCAGCTCGGCCGCGGTGACTCGGCCCCTGGACTGCAGCACCAGCAGGGCCGCAACGAGTCGGTCGGCGCGCACACTTCCAGTCTGGCGCGTAAAGCGGCCAGGTGATGGCCAGTTTTCCGAGGCGCCGATAGGGTGGCCACGGTGGAGGTCCAGGTCTGGTCTGACTTCGCGTGCCCGTGGTGCGCACTCGGGCTGGCCCGCCTCGACATCGCCCGGCGCGAGTTCGAGCACGGTGACGAAGTCCGTGTCGTGCACCGCTCGTACGAACTCCGGCCCCGGGCTCCGTCGAGCCGCGAATTGACCATGGTCGACGCGGTCGCCGCCAAATACGGCACGACGGCCGAGCGGGTGCGCGCACGCTACGAGCACCTGGCTGCGCTCGGGCGGGAGGTCGGCCTGGTGTTCGACTTCGACCGGGTGAGGCTCGGAAGCACGTTCGACGCCCACCGGCTGGCGCAGGCCGCCCGCGGCACCCCCAGCGAAGACTCGTTGCTCCGGGGTCTGTTCCGTGCCTACTTCACCGAAGGGCAGCTGCTCTCCGATCACGGCGTTCTGCGCGAGGCCGCCGCAGGGGCCGGGCTCGATGATGACGTCACCGACAACGTCCTCTCCGGCGACCTCTATGGCCGCGAGGTCCGGATCGACGAGGCCCAAGCCCAGGAGCTGGACGTGACCGGAGTGCCGTTCTTCTTGATCAACGGGTCCTGGCCGATTCCCGGCGCCCAAGATGTCGAGACGCTTGTGACCGTGCTCGGCCGGGCCTGGTCCCGGCTAGAGCATTGATGCCAGGATCTCGTCGATCATCTCCGCCGTCGTGTTTGGGTGCAGGAAGGCGAGACGTGCGACCGTCTCGCCTTCCCAGTTGGTCGGCGTGACGAACCCGATCTGGTCGTGGAGCAGGCGAGCGGACCAGGCGTCGTAGTCCAGCTTCGCCCAGCCGAGACGACGGAAGAGGACGATGGAAAGCCCCCGATCGCGCACCAGCTCGACATGGGGTGCCGCGGCGATACGTTCTGCGGCCAGCTGCGCGATCGCGAGGCCGGCTTCGACCGCGTCACAGTATGCGTCCAGGCCGTTCACGGCCATGGAGAACCACAAGGGCAACCCGCGAGCACGCCTGGTGAGGTGGAAGGCGTAGTCGCTGGGGTTCCACTCCTCGGGGTTCTCGGTGTGCAGCACCTCGAGGTACTGCGCGTCCTGCGTATGCACCGCCTTGGCCAGGTTGGGCTGTCGGTAGAGCAACGCTGCGCAGTCGAATGGCGCAAACAGCCACTTGTGGGGGTCGACGATGAACGAGTCGGCGCGGTCGAATCCGGCGAAGGTCTTCCGCGTCGACGGTGCGAAGAGAGCCGCCGCTCCTCCGTAAGCGCCGTCGATGTGGAACCACAGCGAATGCTCCGCGGCGACAGCGGCCACTCCGTCGAGGTCGTCCACGATCCCGGCGTTGGTCGTCCCAGCGGTGGCGACCACACCGATGACGTCGTCTCGCCGCAGGTCGGTGCGCAAGGTGGCCGCAAGTGCATCGCCAGTCAATCGGTGGTCCAACGTCGGCACCGTGAGCGCACCCACGCCGAGCACGTGGAGGGCCTTGCCGACGGACGAGTGCGCGTCCTCACTGGTGGCGACGAGGGGGCGCTCCGGCGCAGCCGCCCCTCGCCGGAATGCAGCCGTGTCGCGGGCCACCATCAGGGCGGAAAGGTTTCCTGCGGAACCTCCCGCCACGAAACAGCCTCCGGCACCTTCGGGGAACCCCGCCCGTTGGGCCAGGACCCTGAGTGCCTGGTTTTCTGCGACCACGACGCCGGCCGCCTCGAGCCACGACGTGCCGTGCAGGGAAGCGCACGATATGAACATGTCGAAGAGCAGCGAAGCCTTGGTGGGCGCCGCCGGGATGAAGGAGAGGAATCGCGGGCTGTCGCAGGAAACGACCGCAGTGGACAGCTTTTCGACGAAGAGCTTGAGCACGTCGGCCGCGTCGTTGCCCTCGGGGCGCATCAGTCCAGCGAGCTCCTGGTCGAGCGATTCGACCAGGCCGCCGAAGTCCAGGGCTACCGGGTCCAGGGAAAGGCGCTCCCGGCACGCGGCAACGATCAGATCCGTCATCGCCCCGTCGTAGCGGAACATCGCGTTCGCCATCAGGCGGGGGAGGGGTGGGGACCTGGAGGGCGATGGTGCTCGGCGCGCCACGCCTCCTCCGCCCTGCTGGCTACCTCGTGCAACGGCGCTCCCGTCTTCGCCGCAGCCAGTGCGACGTCGTCGAATTCCGGCTTGGCGCGGCCGCTGGAGACCTTCATCCTGATGGTGATCCCGTCGATGACCACCGTCGTCATCTCTCGGGCGACCGGCCACCGCTCCGTCGGCATGGCG
Source organism: uncultured Acidimicrobiaceae bacterium (assembly GCA_963777485.1). GTDB lineage: Bacteria > Actinomycetota > Acidimicrobiia > Acidimicrobiales > RAAP-2 > Bog-473. The sequence continues at coordinate 28,787 of CAVZQP010000004.1, forward strand.
CGGATTCCCATCGTGCCGGTCGCACGTGCGATCTCGCGCCGGAGCACTTCGACCTGCGTGGCCTCGGCAAGGACGTGGAGCACGTGTCCAGGCCGGCCCTTCTTCATGGTGACCGAGCTCACCCACGCATCCAGCGCGCCAGCCTCGAGTGCGGCCCCGACCGCGTACCCCAGCTGTTCGCCCGTGACGTCATCGAGGTTGGTCTCGAGTACCAGTGCCGGCTGGCCTGATCCCACGACAGGCTCCACCCGCCGTCCTATTACCACCTGGGTGCAGTTGGGCAGCTCGGGCAGCTCTCCTGCCCCGCCACCGAAGCCTGATGCCGTGATCGTCATGTCGGGCATGGGCCCAAACGACGTACACAGCGCGGCCAATATCGCAGCACCGGTCGGCGTTGTGAGCTCCAGGCTGACGTCACGGCCGTACGTCGGCACGTCCTCGAGCAAGCGCACCGTTGCCGGTGCGGGGTTGGGCAGCCACCCGTGGGCGCTGCGCACGGTTCCCGAGCCGGTGGCCACGGCCGAGGCGGTGACGGTGTCGACACCGAGTACTTCGAGGGCGGCAGCGGTCCCGACGATGTCGATGACGGCGTCGTGTCCACCGACCTCGTGAAAGTGCACTTGGTCGAGCGGCCGACGGTGGAGAGCGGATTCGACGCTGGCGAGCGCGTGAAAGACACGGAGCGCCCGGTCGGTCACCCTCTGAGGGAGCGCGGCGTCTTCGATCAGCGCACTGATGGCGCCGTGGGTGCGCACCACGACGTCGTCGCCACTGACGATGGCCCGGGTGCAAGCGATGCCTCCCCGCAACGCTTCCTCAAAGCCGAGGTCCCAGCCGGGGAGGGCGAGCCGGTCCAGAAGGGTTCGGACCTCATCGGCGTCCGCTCCGGCGTCGACGAGGGAGCCCAGGGCCATGTCGCCGGCGATCCCGGCGAAGCAGTGGAACCACGCCACCGCATCCGTGGCGGGGCCGGTATCGCTCACGGGAGGAGCCGAGCGACGGCGCATGCAGCGCCGTATCCGTTGTCGATGCCGACGACCGTGATGCCCGAGGAGCAGGCGGACAACATGCTGAGCAGAGCGGTGACCCCTTCGAGGGCTGCCCCGTATCCCGTGCTGGTGGGCACCGCGACGACTGGTGCGGGTGTCAGGCCGCCGATGACACTGGCGAGCGCGCCCTCCATTCCGGCGATCACGACCACGGCTTCCGCTTCAGCCAGCGAGTCGACTTCCGCCAAGAGGCGGTGCAATCCCGCGACGCCGCAATCGCACAGGAGCGTCGGTGCGAAGCCGAGTGCCTCGAGGACCGCCTGACACTCCGCCGCCACCGGCAGGTCGGAAGTGCCAGCGGTCACGACGATGACGCGTCCGGCCCGCGAGGAGCTGGGACGGAAGACGAGGGTGGCAGGGCCGCCTTCTTCGGTGACGGCGCCCGGGCCGAAGCCGGCCGCGACGCCGGCCGCCGACGCCGCCTTGACCTGGTCATCGGTGGCCCGGGTGAGCAGGACGGGCGAATCGGTGCCGGCCAAGAGTTCCCCGACGACCGCAGCGCACTGCTCGGGCGTCTTGCCCGGCCCGTAGACGGCTTCGGGGAGGCCGAGCCGAAGGTCGCGATGGTGGTCCACCCGGGCGAAGCCCAGGTCGGCAAAGGGGAGGCGCCGCAGCTGGCGCACCGCATCATCGGGCGCGCAACGGCCCGTGGCGACGTCGTCGATGAGCGCACGCAGTGAGGAATCGTCCATGACCTGCTCTATCCTGCCCAACCGTGAACCCGCCTGCGACATCGCTCGCCTATTTCGGCCCGGAGGCCACATTCACGCAGGAAGCTCTTCTGGCCGAGCCCGATCTGGCAGCGGCCGACCTGAGGCCGCTGCCCTCGATCACCTCCGTGCTCGATGCCGTCGCCCGGGGCGAGGTCGACGGTGGGTTCGTGCCGATCGAGAACGCGATCGAGGGCACGGTGAGCGCCACGATCGACGGCCTGATCCACGACGTGGACCTGCACATCCAGCGAGAGGTGGTCATGGACATCCACCTGCACCTCATGGCTCCGGCCGGAACCGCGTTGGCTGATGTCCGCACCGTTTCGTCGTATCCACATGCTTTGGCCCAGTGCCAGAAGTTCCTCGCCAGGACGCTGCCCGCCGCCGAGCAGAGAGCGGCGAACTCCACGGCCGATGCGGCCAGAGTGCTCGGCGAATCGCGGTCGCCCGACGGCGCCGCGATCGCACCCCGGCTCGCAGCCGAGCGCTACGGACTCTCAGTTCTCGTCGAGGACGTCGAGGATCATCCCGACAACCAGACCCGGTTCGTATTGGTGGCACGGACGACGGTGCCGAAACCCACGGGTCACGACAAGACGAGCATCGTCTGCTTCCAGCGGGCGGACCATCCGGGAAGCCTGCACGGGATCCTCGGTCAGTTCGCCGCACGCAACATCAACCTGACGAAAATCGAGTCGCGCCCGACCAAGCAGGCGCTCGGCGACTACTGCTTCGTGATCGATCTCTCGGGGCATGTCGGAGACGAGGTGGTAGCCGACTGCCTGCGCGACCTGCATGCCGGGCTCGCTGGTGTGAAGTTCCTGGGCTCGTATCCCGCCGCGGGCGAGCACGGGCCCGAGCAGCGCCGTCAGGCGGACGCAGCGTGGCAGGCTGCCGACGACTGGCTCCTCGGATTGCGGTCAGCCATCGAATAACCACACTGTGTCCGAGCCGGCGCCGACGAGACCTCCGTAAGGCGGCGCTGGTACTCTGCCGCCGGGAGGGCAGATGGCGTTGCCGATCATCGACGTCGACCAGCATCTTTTCGAGTCGAGGACCACCTGGTCCGAATTCATCGAACCCGCGCACCGGGCCGATGCGTTGTCGATCACCGACGACCAAGGTGGGTGGCCGTGGTTGACCTGGCGGGACGAACGCCTCACGCCGCTGGAGGTGCCGATCCCTGAGCGGTCGTCGCTCATCGGTGACGACCGTCTCCGCCGCCTCCGGGGCGACCCGGCTCCTGCGTCCTTCGAGGAGTTGATTCCGGACACGTACCGGTCCGCGGGCGCACGGCTGGCTTCGCTCGACGAGTTCGGGTTGGATGCGGCGGTCATGTTCCCGAACTACGGACTCCTCTGGGAACAACGACTGGCATCCGACCGCTCCGCACAGCGGGCGAACGCTCGCGCCTACAACCGATTCGTAGCCGGCGTGTGCGCCGACGGTGCGGATCGCCTCTTCGCGGTCGCGCACGTCATGCTCCATGACCCCGAGTGGGCGGTCGAGGAAATAGCCCGGGTGCGGGCCGAAGGTGTTCGAATGGCGATGATCGCCCCGGCACCGGTGGACGGCAAGCCGCTGTCCCACGCCGACTTCGATCCGGTCTGGGCCGCCTTCAGCGACCACGGTGTGGCCCCGGTGTTCCACGTCTCCGAATTCGAGAGCCCGCTGCATCCGGCATGGCGACAGGGCGAACCTGAGGACGGCGAGCGCCTTTTCGACTCGATCTTCTTGTACCTGGCTCCGGCGGTTGCCCTCGCAGATCTGATCCTGAACGGGACCCTGGAGCGATTTCCGGCACTGCGCGTCGGCGTCGTCGAGCTCACGGCCAGCTGGGTGCCCCACTTCCTTCTCCATATCGACGGCGCCTCGGACTTCTATGCGCTGCGGCACGGCGAGCCGTACCGTCGTCTTGCCGCGCGGCCATCCGAGTACTTCCTGCGGCAGGTGCGGGTGGCGGCGCTGCCTTACGAGATGCCGAATCGTCTCGTGCCGGGGGTCGGGAACGACACGTTCATGATCGGAAGCGATTGGCCGCACGCCGAAGGGGTGGCGGACCCCATGGCGGCAGCCGAGCGAGCCGTCGCCGGGTTGACCGGGACGGCGCGTTCGAACATCTTGGGAGCCAACGCGTCGTGGCTCCTCGGACTGTGACCATCGACCTCGAGGCGGCGGCCGCTGAGAGGGAGCGGCTTCGCACGAAGTACCTGCAGATACCGGCTGTGCGACCGAAGTCGACCGCACAAGGCGTGCATCACCTTGCGCTCTTGTGTTCCGACGTCGAACGGACGATCTGCTTTTACCAAGAACTCCTGGGATTTCCGCTGGTCGAACTCTTCGAGAACCGGGACTACAACGGATCGACCCATCTCTTTTTCGACCTTGGGCACGACAACACCCTCGCGTTCTTCGATTTCCCCGACCTTGGCCTCGGTCCGTACGCCGAGGTATTGGGCGGCTTCCACCATCTCGCAATTTCGGTGACCCGGGAGCAGTGGGAGGCGGCGCGGCGGCGACTGGACGACGCCGGTATCGAGACGCAGATCGAGAGCCACGTCTCGCTGTACTTCTCCGATCCCGATGGCGTACGGCTCGAACTGATCGCCGAAGACCTCGGCTCGCTCTACGGCACGCCGCTGCACTGATGCCCGTCACGGGCCTGGCCAACCTGGCCGTGAAGGTGGCCGACCTCGAGGCCGCGTGTGCCTGGTACGAGAATGCGGGCGCGACCGTCAGTGAGCCTGTCCAATGGGAGAACGGGCGCCGCGCCGATGTGCAGTTGGGAACGCTGGCGCTGACGCTGTTCACCCAGGCCATCTACGAAGAGGTCTGCGCTCTGCCGGCCGACTGCTTCCTGCATCCCGCCTTGTTCGTCGATGACCTGGACGCGGAATTGGAGGGCCACGACGTCCTGTGGGGACCGCGCATCGTCAGCGGTTCGTTCGGAACGCGGCGGATCGCATTCGTCGAGGCTCCCGGCGGCATCCGTCTCGAATTCATGGAGCAGGTCGAACCCGCTCCTGCTTGACGTTCGCTCTGCGCCGCACGATCCCTTCTGGGCGATCGGCGCGCTCGTACCCGCAGATCTGGTAGCGGCGCCGCGTCGGATCAACTTGGTGCGCCCCGGAACGAGAGGGCATCTCGTGGGCGCGCGTCGGCGTATGTGAGGATTTGCCGAGAAGACCTCGCCGCAGTCACGTCAGAGGAGGCTGGGAATGACCACCACTACCGCCACCGGGCAGGCCCCCAAGCACGGCTACACCAAAGACGGGGTACCCGTCCATGCCAAGACCCACGACTTCGTGAAGCGGGACACCGCGGCGCAGCGCTTCAACTCAGCTGTAGGTCTCAAGATCACGGTGCTCGTGGGCACGATGTGGTGCGCGTACGTATTCGCGCTGATAGCGCTGGTTTCGCTGCCCGACAACATCCATTCGAAGCAGCTTTTGATCTTGTGGATCAGTTCGTCGTTCCTCCAGCTCGTGCTGTTGCCGATCATCATCGTCGGTCAGAACATCCAAGCTCGTGCCTCTGATGCCCGTGCAGCCAAGACGTTCGAGGACGTGCTCGACGCCCGGAACAAGATCGAGTACGCGATCCGGCTCTTGGACGTGCACACCGATGGTGGGCTGCACGATGCCGTTGAGATAATCGTTGACGCCATTAATGCGAAGGGCCCGGCCACGCCGCCGCCTGCGGCCACCTGAGCAGCGTCAGGTCCTCTCGAGTGCCTCGTCGAGCTCCAGCTGAGGAATCAGGACCTCAGGATCCGACGTCGCCGCCGCTCCGTTGATCGTCCGAAGCGATGGCAACAACGCCAGCGTGACCGCAGCGGTCACCACCAGAATTCCGGCCGCGACGCCAAAGGCCAGCGTGTAGCCATCGGTGAGCGCGGCAGCAGTGCGGCCCGCCGTGGCCACGTGGCCCGAGAGCCCGCTCGTCGTCCGGTTGGCGGCGATCGTTGCCAGTGCGGCCAGACCGATCGAGGCACCGACGGTGCGCGACGTGTTGAGGAGACCGGAGGCAAGCCCGGCGTCGCGTGGCGGCACGCCCGCCGTGCCGGCCACCGCGATCGGCGTCACCGCGAGGCCCATGCCGATTCCGATCAGCACGAACGGGCCGAGCAGACCGCCGAGGAAGGTCGACGATGTGGTCGCCTGGGCCAGCCACGCCAGCCCGGCGCCCGCCGTCAAGGTCCCGGCCAGGATGAGCGGTCGGGGACCGAACTTCGGCACCAGACGAGCGGTGATCTGCGCGCCGGCCGCGATCAACAGGGTCTGCGGCAGGAAGGCAAGTCCCGCCTGCAACGGGCTGTAGCCGAGGACGTGCTGCATGTAGAGCGTCTCGAAATACCAGGAACCGAAGAGCGCGCCGAACATCATGAGCATGACCACGTTGCCGCCCGTGACGGAGCGGGAGCGAAAGATTCGGAGCGGCACCAGTGGCGCCTTGGAGAACCGTGCCTGCAACACAACGAAAACGGCGAGGAACGCGACCCCGAACGTCAGGGGGAGCAACACCTCGCTCGATCCCCACGAGTAGCTCTCGGTCCGCACGAGGCCATAGACCAGCGCGACCAGGCCGGCGGTCACCGTCACTGCACCCGCCAAGTCGAGGTGGCGGTGCTCCATGTCTGCACGCGACTCTGGCAGGAAGCGGAGTGCCGCGACGACTGCGACGATTCCGACCGGGACGTTGACGAAGAGAATCCACCGCCAGCTCAGGAAGTCCGTGAGGATCCCGCCGAGCAGCGCGCCGGCCGAGGCGCCGGCCGACGACACGGCGCTCCAGGCACCGAGGGCCCAGGCCCGCCTCGGGCCTTCGGGGAAGGTCGCGGTGAGGATGGTGAGCGTGGCCGGGGCCAGGATGGCGGCCCCGAGTCCCTGCAGCGCGCGGGCCGACACCAACCAGGCCTCGTTCTGAGCCAGCCCCCCGAGCAGGCTTGACGCAGTGAACACCGCCAGGCCGATCAGGAATACGCGGCGCCGACCGAAAAGGTCGGCGGCTCGGCCCCCCAGGAGCAGGAAGCCCGCGAAGGTCAACGTGTACGCGTTGACGATCCACTGCAGGCTCGACGTGCTGAAGTGCAGGTCGCGTTGGATCGAGGGGAGGGCGACGTTGACGATGGACGCGTCGAGCACGACCATGAACTGGCCGACCAGGACAATGCTGAGGACGAGCCAGGACGGGACGCTCTTGCCCGGGGCGATCTCGATGGTGGTGGCGCTGTCGGCGCGCATGAGGTCTCCTTGCTGCGAGTGGAGTCGGGCCTAAGTCCCTTCGGGAGCCAACCGCATGCGGCTGGCCTCTATTCCCACCATACGGCTGGGACGCCCAGTTCTCTGGCGGGAATCGGACCTGAACATGTTGTCGTCTGTGTGCTTGGAAGACCCGGCCTAGCGTCCAGTTGTGACACGCGGCGCGGCTCACGTCCTTGCCGTGGTCAACCACCTTTCTCATGTAAATGAGGACCGCCTGTCGAATTCGCCCCTTCCCGTTCGTATAGGGGTTGACAGCCGGCGCGGGGCCGGATGGTCCGAACAAGGAGGCAGTGATGGGCAGGATCATGGTCAGCGAGTTCGTCTCGGTCGACGGTGTGATGGAGGACCCGGGTGGCTCCGAAGGCACTCGCAATGCAGGGTGGACCTTCCGTTTCGACCGTGGGACGGATGGCGACGGCTTCAAACTGAACGAGGTGCTCGACGCCGAAGCGCTGCTGCTCGGGCGGGTCACCTACGAGGGATTTGCCGCGGCCTGGCCGACCATCGAGGATCCGGTCGGCTTTGCGGCGAAGATGAACGCCATGCCGAAGTACGTCGTCTCGAACACCTTCACGGATGGCGACGCAGACTGGAACAACAGCACCGTGCTGCGCGGCGACGCTGTCTCGGAGGTCACTGCGTTGCGGGCGAGAGTCGCCGGTGACCTCTTGGTGAACGGAAGCGCCTCGCTCGTGCAGCTGCTTGCAGAGCACGGGCTCGTCGACGAGTACCGGCTGATGGTGTTCCCCATTCTCCTCGGCAGTGGGAAGCGCCTCTTCGGCGACCTGAGCGTGGCGCCGTTCCTTCACCTCGACGAGGTGCAGAAGGTCGGTGACGATGGCATCCTCGTCTTGACGTATCGCCCTCGAGTCGGCCCATCGGACAACCGGGCCGCTTGACGCCTGGTCCACCGACGACAGAAAGGAAGGTCTTGGAGATGAAGCAGTATCTGCTCAGCGTGGCGATGGTCGATGATGCACCACCTCGGCCGCCGGATGAGACGCAGCGTGCCTTCGAACAGGTCGACGAGCTCAACGCCGAGCTCCAGGCCACCGGGGTCTGGGTCTTTGCGGGCGGCCTCCAGCCGGCCTCTCTCGCCACCGTGGTACGCGAGGAGGGTTGTGAGGTGGTCGTGACCGACGGGCCTTTCAGCGAGTCCAAGGAGCACATCGGTGGCTTCTGGATCATCGAGGTGGACGATCTCGATGCGGCTCTGGCCTGGGCGGCCAAAGCCACGAAGGCGTGCGGCGAGGCGGTCGAGGTACGGCCGTTCCATGAGAACCCGGAGGGCTGAGTCCGCCTGTCGATGCCGGAGACAGCGTCCAGTGTCGAAGCAGTCTTCCGGCAGGAGTACGGCCGCGCCGTTTCGGTGCTCGTGCGGGCGTTCGGGGACATCGATCTCGCCGAAGAGGGCGTCCAGGAGGCCTTTGCCGTCGCGGCGGAGCGGTGGGTCGCCGACTGCCCTCCTCCCAGCCCGGCGGGCTGGATCATTACGACGTCCCGGCGCAAGATTCTCGATCGTCTGCGACGTGAAGCCTCCCGTGACGACCGCCACGCGCAGTCCGCGCTCTTGTACGAACGCGACGAGCCCGACGTTGACCAGGACCTTGCCGTGCACGACGACCGCCTCCGGCTGATCTTCACCTGTTGCCACCCGGCTCTTGCGCCTCCGGCTCGAGTCGCGTTGACCCTTCGGTTGCTGGGCGGTCTGACGACCGGTGAGATCGCCCGCGCCTTCGTCGTGCCCGAGGCGACGATGGCCCAGCGGATCAGCCGGGCCAAGGCGAAGATCCGCGACGCCGGTATCCCCTATCGCGTGCCGTCCAGCCCGGAGCTGCCCGACCGCCTCTGTTCCGTGCTCGCGGTCGTGTACCTCGTGTTCAACGAGGGCTATGCGGCTACATCGGGTGACCGACTGGCCCGGGAGGAGCTCACCGCCGAGGCGATCCGATTGGGCCGGGTCTTGGCCGCCCTGATGCCAGACGAGCCCGAAGTGCTCGGCTTGCTCGCATTGATGCTGTTGATCGAGGCGCGGCGGCCCGCGCGCACCGGTCCGGACGGCGCCCTGGTGCCCCTGCCAGAACAGGACCGCCTGCTGTGGGACGGCGGCCTCATCGACGAGGGCCAATCCATCGTCCGGCGTTGCCTTCGTCGCAACGTCCCCGGTCCTTATCAGATCCAAGCCGCCATCAACGCGGTCCACACCGACGCGCCCAGTGCCGACGCGACAGACTGGCGCCAGATCCTCGCGCTCTACGACCAGCTCGTGGTGTTCGACCGTTCCCCGGTCGTCGCGCTCAATCGGGCGGTCGCGCTGGCCGAGGTCGAGGGGGTCGATGGGGCCCTCGCATCGATCGACGGATTGCCGCTCGATTCCTATTACCTGCTGCATGCCGTCCGAGCCGATTTCCTGCGACGAGCGGGTCGCGTCGAGCAGGCCGCGGCCGAGTACGACGCCGCGCTCGAGCTCACCGACAACGAAGCCGAAAGGGCCTTTCTTCGCCGAGCCCGTGCCGCCGTCGGCCCGCCGGTGACAGACTCGGATCCGACATGAAGGTTCATCTCGTCGACGGCACCTACGAGCTCTTTCGGCACTTCTTCGGCGCGCCGCCTCATCGCAATGCCGACGGGGACGAGGTGGCCGCCGTGCGCGGCGTACTGAGCTCCGTCCTGCAGCTCGTCGACGACGGGGCCACGCATGTCGGCGTCGCCACCGATCACGTCATCGAGTCGTTCCGCAACGACATGTGGCCCGGCTACAAGACCGGCGACGGCATCGATCCCGATCTGCGGACGCAGTTCTGGCCGCTCGAAGATGCCCTCGGTGCCATGGGGGTCTACGTCTGGCCCATGGTCGACTTGGAGGCCGACGATGCGCTGGCGAGCGCGGCTGCCGTCGCGGATGACGACGGCAAAGTCGACCAGGTCGTGATCTGCACCCCGGACAAGGACCTGGGCCAGTGTGTGCAGGGCAAGCGGGTCGTCCAGTTGGACCGACGAAAGAAGCTTCTCATTGACGAAGCGGGGGTCGTGGCCAAGTTCGGCGTGTCGCCCGGTTCGATCCCGGACTATCTCGCGCTCGTGGGCGACAGCGCAGACGGGTTCCCCGGCCTGTCGGGGTGGGGGGCGAAGTCCGCTTCCGCTGTCCTCGCACGCTGGCTCCACATAGAGGACGTCCCGCCCGATCCGGCTGCATGGGAAGTGACGGTGCGCGGCGCGCCGAAGTTGGCCGCCACGTTGCGTGAGAATTTCGACGACGCCGGCTTGTTCAAGGACTTGGCGACCTTGCGAGTCGATCGCGGTCTGCTCCCCAACGTGGAGGCCTTGTGCTGGAAGGGGCCTACGTCCGAATTCGATGAAGTGTGCGAGCGCCTTGACGCGCCTGGGCTCGTAGCGCGCGCCGAGGCATTGGCAGCGAGATCGTCAGGATGAACTTCGTCGAACTCTCCGAGAGGGTCCTCCGACGTCTCAACCTGTCCCGGGCGCCGCGACCGATGGCAACGAACCCGAGAGATTGACCTTGCGCAGATAGAGATCGCGGCTGTTGGGGTACCCGACCGCGCCCGGGACCCAGGCGTGAAAGGCCAACCAGAAGTTCCCGTTCGCGTCGACGAAGAACGACTCTCCCCCCGGACCTGCCGTCTCGGTATCGGAGGAGAGGAAGGGGTTCGGCGAAGCGTCCGTGCACGGCCCGATCGGTCCGGAACACAGCGCCACACCGACCGCGTAGTTCGCGGTGTTCCAGTCGTTGCCAGAGAAGAACAGGAAGTAGTGGCCGTTGACCAAAACGAGATCGGGCGCCTCCACGGTTCCTCCCTCCCAGGGCTCGTCAGGGACCAGCAGCTGGGTCGGAGCGGTAGCTGCCGCGAATCCAGTCCCAGATGCGTTGAGTTGCTGAGCCCAGATCTTCGAGGAGCCGGGACCACCGGATTTCCAGACGAGGTACGGGACGCCGCTGGCGTCGGTGAACGCCGAGGGGTCGATGGAGCCGCCGAGCGATTGTTGGCATTCGAGCGGCAGTACCGAGTTGTCGGTGAACGGGCCTTGTGGGCTGCTCGCCGTGGCCACGGAGATGCACTGGATCCCGCTCGGTGCGAACTCCGCCGTGTAGTACATGAGGTACGTCCCGTTCCTGATCGTGACGGACGGTGCCCACGTTTCGTTCGCCTTGGCCCAGCCCGGCAGCGACGGGAGCGCGTTGCCCACCGAGGCCCAATGATTCAGGTCCGTCGACGAGATGATCTGGATGTTCCCGGCTACGGAATTCGTCGCGTAGGCGTAGTACGTCTGACCGAACAACGCCACGAACGGGTCCGGGAAGTCGAAGGGGTAGACGAGTCCCGCGTTTGCTCCGCCGTCCAGCGACGAGCACGGACCCGACACCGCGGAGATGGCTTTGGCCGCGGCCGGGTTGTTGTGGCCCGCGATCGAGAAGAGTGCATCCTGCACGCCACCGAGGCAGGTGTGCAGCGCGGCGATCCCGAGTCCTTCCAGCGATGCGCCGGCGTTCGCATTGTTGAGGGATGCCTCGACCCCCGCAAGCTGGCCCATCGTCGTGCCGATCGATGCCTGCAAGTTGTTGCGGGTGTTCGTCTTGACGGCGTCCGCGTAGTCGGTCAGTGCCCTGTCGTGGCGCAACGTCGCCAGGTGGTGCTCGGCGGTCCGAAGGGTGGATGCCTCGGCGCTCGCCCGTACGTGTGCGTCCGCGTCGTACCAAATGGCCGCGCCCAGTCCGCTCACCGCGACCACGATGCCGGCCACGACCAGCCGCTTGCGCAACCTTCGCTCAGCCACTCGCGTTGACCGCGGCCGAGCACGGCGCCGTGACCCACTTCAGTGAGTCGGCCGCCTTGGACTGGTTGCCCACGGCCAGTGCGTTGAGGGCCTGTTCGACGCCGCCCAGGCATTGATGGAGCGAATTGAGGAGCGAGGCCTGTTCGAAGACGTGCGCCTGCGCCGAGCTCAGCGCGGATCGGGCGCCCTCGAGCTGTGACGTGTCCTGTGCGAGCGCAGTGGTGTCGTTGCCCACCTGCTGGGTGACGAGGTGCAGGTCGGTCCGCGCCACGGCCAGATCACGCGCAACGACGCCCGTGGTCCCGCGGGTGACCGCCAGGACGTGCCGGGCATGGTCGTAGCGGTGGTTGGCCTGGGCGGCGTCGAAGAGCAGGCAACCGACGACCAGACCGAGCAGCGCGATGGAGGCGACGAGAACCGCCCACTGCCGGCGACGAGAACTTGGGCTGTGCTCGATGCGGGGCAGGGTGGCGTGGGAATCGGCCGGCCTCCGCTCGGCCACCAACATTTCAGTCACGCGTCCATACCGCCTTTGACCTCCGCCTGCCGGGGCATTCGAGCGTCGAAACCGCTGCCAACCCTAGGGCCTCGGCCGCTCGTTACTCGTTCGGGTCCCAAGTCTGCGTCACAGAACGCGGTGTCCGACGGCGGTCCTTCCCGCCACGTTTACTGGGACCGGAACGCGCCCCCGATGTCGATGCCCAGGTCGGGAACCGGCCGCTCCGTGGCGAAACGGTAGAGGATCGTGCGCATGTACATCCCGGCCGCCTGCGCGTACATGCTGATACCGATCAGCGCCGCGAACCCGGCGATCGCCACCGGCACCCCCACGACGTAGGTCCGCCCCACGATCATGACGACACCGAGCATCAGCACCAGGAGAGCGGCGATCGAGAGGCCGGCGAAGATGACGCCGAAGCGCAGCCCGCTGCGCGTCACCGTGCCGAAGCGCGACTTGAGGATCGATGAGGACCGCTTGACCGCTTCGATCGGGCCCAGCTCCTCGAAGGCGAGCACCGGGATCACCAGGTAGGTGGCGACGATCCACGCCAAGCCGCCCGCGAAACCCAGGATGCGCCCCACGAGCCCCAGCCGTTCCTCGAGGAGCCGGATGGCGGTGCCCACGACGGCCGAGAGCAGAGCCCACTCGAAGATCACGCCTCGCCGTCCCCAGGCCTGAGCCATTGACGAGGCAATCGTGGGTGTCCGTCCCTCGATGCGGTCGTTCGCTGCAAAGACAAGTGCGACATTGAAGATCACCGTCGCCGCAGTCGCGACGACCGATCCGCACGCGAGCGCCAAGACCAGGGCATAGCCCGTGTGTCCGAGGGCCAGCACGAGCGGACCGGCGATGATGGCGAACGCGATCAGCGCGGTCACGGTTGCCATGACCGGGAGCCAGATCATCTGGCGGTCCCGGCGGAACAACTTCAGCGAGGCTTGGAGGATCGCCTTGCCCGTCGGGTTCTTCGTTGCCATCTCCACTGCCCCTCTCGAGCGCCGGCGCTCGTCCTCACTCCGATCCTTCACACACGTCGGCACGGATTCGTGGATGACTTGAGCAATCACAACGCCAGGTCAAGGCCAGTCGGCGGAGGGAGTGGGATTCGAACCCACGGAGGCTTGCACCTCGCAGCTTTTCAAGAGCTGTGCATTCGTCCGCTCTGCCATCCCTCCCGAGCAGTTCGGGCGTTCAGCCTACGGCGTTCCCAGGTGCGCACCCTGACCTGCGGACCCGCTCACCCATTCGGCCAACTCCACGACAACTCCCGGGCCGTCGAGGAAGACAAGGCGTCGGTCGTGGAAGTCCATGATCTCGTTGCGCGGCTGCACGCCATGGGCGGCCAGGTGGGCCAGCGTGGCGCCCAGGTCGGCGACCCGGAAGCAGACGTGGTTGAAGCCCAGGCGCGTCAGTGTCCCCGCACCGTCGTCCGGCCGGGCCGCCGGACGATGGAACCGCAGGAGCTGCACCTCTTGGTGCACGGGCGCACCCTCGAGCACGAGGGTGACGTGGTCCGCCTCCCAGTCCTCGATGCCCATGTAGCGCGCGATCTCCTCGCCCCGCGCGACGACCGCCACCCGCTCGACGAAGCCCAACAGCTCGAAGAACTGACGGGCGGCGTCCAGGTCGGTGACCACCACCGTCATGTGGTCGAACCCCTCGTTCCGCACCGTCCCGCTGGCCATGCCGGCCGACCTCCCCTGCTCTCCGAATCGAATCAAACGAACGACGAGGCCGACCCGTCAGCCCTTCGCCGCCGCGTCGCGCAGGTCGCGGGCGCGGGAGCGCTGGCGCCCCCGGGTCGCCTGGTCCAGGACGACCTTGCGCAGCCGGACGGCCTTCGGTGTCACCTCGACGCACTCGTCGGCCGCGATGAACTCCAACGCGTGCTCCAACGAGAAGGTCATCGCCGGCGTGAGCCGCTCGAGCTCCTCGGCCGTCGAGGAGCGCATGTTGGTCAGCTTCTTCTCCTTGGTCGGGTTGACGTCCATCTCCTCGGCCCGGGCGTTCTCGCCGACGATCATCCCTTCGTAGACCTCTTCCGTTGGCCCGACGATCAACGTCCCGCGTTCCTGCAGGTTCATCAGCGCGAACGTCGTCGTGGCGCCGCGGCGGTCGGCCACCATCGAGCCGTTGCGCCGCGTGCGCAATTCGCCGTGCCAGGGCTCCCAGCCGTCGAACACGTGGTGCAGAATCCCGGTGCCCCGCGTCTCGGTCAGGAACTCGGTGCGGAATCCGATCAACCCACGGGCGGGCACTCGGTAGTCGAAGCGCACCCAGCCGGTGCCGTGGTTCACCATCTCGAGCATGGCCCCCTTGCGCAGCGCGAGCAGCTGGGTCACGACGCCGAGATACTCGTCGGGCACGTCGATGCTCACCCGCTCCACCGGTTCGTGCACCCGGCCTTCGATCTCGCGGGTCACCACCTGGGGCTTGCCCACGGTGAGCTCGAAGCCCTCACGGCGCATCGTCTCGACGAGCACAGCGAGCTGGAGCTCGCCCCGGCCGAGGACCTCCCACATGTCGGGGCGCTCGGTCGGCCCGACTCGGATCGCAACGTTGCCGACCAGCTCGGCGTCCAGGCGCGACTTGACCAGCCGCGCCGTCAGCTTGTTCCCGTCTGCGCCCGCCAGTGGTGACGTGTTGATGCCGATCGTCATGGCCAGGCTCGGTTCGTCCACCGTGATCGCCGGTAGCGCAATCGGCTCGTCGGGGTCGGCCAGCGTCTCGCCGATCGTGACCTCGGCCAACCCGGCGACGGAGACGATCTCTCCCGGCCCGGCCGAATCCGCCGGCACCTGGTCGAGCGCCTCGGTCACGTAGAGCTCGGTCACCTTCACCGTCTCGACCGATCCGTCGAGGCGGCACCAGGCCACCGGGCTCCCCTTCGCCAGAGTTCCGTTTTGCACCCGGCACACCGCCAGCCGGCCGACATAGGGGGACGCCGACAGGTTGCACACCAGGGCCTGCGTCGGCGCGTCGTCGTCGAAGGCCGGCGCCGGGACGTGCTCGATGATGGTGCGGAACAGCGGCTCGACGTTGGTCCCCTCGACGTCCGGCTCGGTGCTGACCCAGCCCGCTCTGGCGTTGGCATAGAGGATCGGGAAGTCGATCTGGTCCTCGTCGGCGTCGAGGTCCAGGAACAGCTCTTCGACTTGATGCACCACCTCGCCGATGCGGGCGTCGGCCCGGTCAACCTTGTTGACCACCAGCACGACCGGGAGCCGCGCCTCGAGGGCCTTGCGCAGCACGAAGCGCGTCTGGGGCAGCGGGCCCTCCGACGCGTCCACGAGCAACAGCACCCCGTCGACCATCGTCAGGCCGCGCTCGACCTCGCCGCCGAAGTCGGCGTGGCCGGGGGTGTCGACGATGTTGAGCTTCACCCCGCCCCAGCGCACGGCCGTGTTCTTGGCCAGGATCGTGATGCCCTTCTCGCGCTCGAGATCGCCCGAGTCCATGACGCGATCGGTCAGCTCCTGATGGGCGCCGAAGGCCCCCGTCTGGCGCAATAGCGCGTCCACCAGCGTGGTCTTGCCGTGGTCGACGTGGGCCACGATCGCCACGTTCCGGATGTCCTCGCGTCGTCCCATGGGGGAGCCAACGATAGAGGACACCTCCAGCACCCCCGGCAGCACGGGCTGGGGACCCTTCCGCCGGCGGTTCAGGCCGCGGCAGCTCGGGCGGGCGGACCACCCGCCAGCACGAGTGCCACCGAGTCCGCCGCCAGCCTCAGCACGCTGGGGTGCGGCTCCAGGCGCACAATGTGGCCGGAGTCGGGCCACCAGCCGACCACCCGACTCGGCGCCGGCGGCACATCGGCACGGGCCCGTAACGCCTCCACGAGCGCGACCAGCGCCAGCTCGGCCCGCACCGACCCGCGCCGTGGTCCCGACAGCACCACCAGATGCGCCAGCCGGCTGCGCACCTCAGCCCGGCCCCGGAGTGCCAAGAGCGCGGAGTGGGGGCTGTCCCACCAGTGGTCGCGTCCCAACACCAACGGCATACCCAGTGCGGACCAGTCCAGCGCGCACCACAGCCGGGTCGCCCACGTGACCGCCTCGGCGGCCACGGTGCTGCGACCGGCGTCGGACAGGGAGGCCACCCAGCGGTCGAGCTGGGACACGGTCCGGCTGCCCTCCTGGACCCCGCGGTCGCCGTCCGCCAGGCGAGCCCGCACCGCCTCGTGCGGGGTGCGCGTCTCGCCGCCAAGGAGCGACCGCACCGCCGCCAGGCCGAGAGCACGTCGCGCCGTGCGCGCCGACCATGTGAACGGTTCGTCGTCGGCCTCCACTCCAGCGTTCCCGAGGGCGACGCGTACGTCGTGGTCAGTGACCCGGAACGGCCCGGCACCGGCGCGGCGCACGGCCAGTCCGGCGAGCGTCGACTGCGCCGCCTCGCGTGCGGCGCGCCAACCACCGCTGTCGAGCGGGACCGGGCCCTCCAACGGTGCCACCATCGCCGCAGTGAGCTCGTCAGCCACGCTCGCCTCCAGCCCGACCGTCCCCTCCGTCCCCGCAGTCCGCTCCGTCTCCGTCCCTGTCGCTCGCGACGTCCGCCACCGCGCCGAGCCACGCCGCCAGATGCGACGCGATGGCACGCAGGTGTTCCTCGCGCACGTCCTCGATCCCGTAGCGGCCGCTGCTCGACTCGAGCAGGGCCAGCCGGAACGGCGGCGTCCCGCTGCGCAACGTCTCGAGTAGCGCCAGATAGTGCAGCGAGCGCCGCTCGCGGGCCCACGACCCCCCCGTGCAGACCCCCACCGCGCACAGCGAGGCCGTGTCCGGTCGCGGCAGGCCAACGAGGAGGTCGAAGACCCCGTGCAGCACGATGCGGCCGCCGGCCAACGGGATCGCCACCCGGTCGTCGGTACGGGGCATCCAGGCCGGGGCGAGCCGCGGCACGAGGTCGGCCAGGTGCGCGGCATGCGTCGTCACCACGCCGCCGAGCGCGGCCCGCTCCGGTTCGTCCATCGCTTCGACCGAAGCCACCGTCGTCGCGCCGGCACCGCCCGGCCCCTCGGCGCGGCACGCTGCGAGCGCGTCGCCGAGCGGGTCATCGATGACGCCGTCGACGACCAGGCGGCGGAAGAGCGCGTGCACGAGCCGGGACGCCACGATCTCTTCCGACAGCGCCCCGCTGCCGGCTGCTCCGCCCGGAGCTCGCTGCGCCGGCCCCAGCAACTCCCGCGGCCCCAACGTCAACGGCGGCGCCAGGTCGCCCCGAGATGCGACGACCCCGTACGCAGCGTCCTCGAGCCACGCCCGGAGCCCGCCCGCGAGGCCCGGGTCGAAGCTCGGCCGTGCCGCCGTGTCCCGCAGCAGCGCCAGCACCTCCCCACCACCTCTGACACCGCCACCACCTCCGGCTCCGCCACCAGCGCCGGCGCCCCCGGTCCCCGCCGCCGCCGCCCCCGACGTCGGCCGCTGCAGCGGGCGTGGGGCGACGAGGACCATGGGGCGCAGTGTGCCCACGCCGTGTGACACCTCCTCTACCCTGGCGAGTGCATGGCACCTGCCCTTGATCTGCTGGGTCTCCTGGGTCTGCTGGCGCCGGCCACCAACACGGCGTTCGCCGTCGTGTTCGGGGTGTTCGTCGTCGCCATGGTCGTGCTGATCGTGATCATCATCGTGTGGGCGGTGCGCCACGACATCGCAGGGCGGCGGGCGTGGCGGGCGCGCCGGGGGGCGCGTGGCCGACCCAGGCCCGCGAGGACCGGGACATGGACATGCCGTGACGTTCCCGACCGGCTCCTCCGACTACGGCGACGGGAACCGCCCCAACACGGACGCGCCCGCGCACGCGCACGCGCCCGCGCACGTACGCGCTCCCGAGCCGACATGGACCGAGCGCCTCCGTCAACGCTTCGGCCGAGGCGGCAGCGGCCGTCACGCCCGCCACGCCACCGACAAGAGGTCCGGCGGCGGAGTCGGGACCCCGCAGCGCACGGCGTTCGTGCTGGCGGGCGGCGGCAGCCGGGGAGCCGTGCAGGTCGGCATGCTGCAGGAATTGGTGCACAGGGGCATCCGCGCCGACCGGGTGTTCGGGGCGAGCGTCGGCGCGATAAACGGGGCCACGTATGCGGGGGACCCGACGCCCGAGGGGGTCGAGCACATGGCCGGGGTGTGGCGGGGGGTGCGGGGAGGCGACATCTTCCCGAAGGGCCCGCTCGATGGCCCCTGGGCCTACTTCCAGAAGCGACCGTCCGTGCACGCGAACACGGGACTGCGCAAGATCATCGAGGCGGGCGTGCACTACGAGAACCTCGAGGACGCGCAGATACCGGTCGAGGTCGTCACGACCTCGCTCACCGACGGCCGCGAGCGGTGGATCACGCGGGGCCCCGCCGTCGAGGCGATCCTCGCTTCGTCGGCGATCCCGACGATGTTCCCGCCGGTGACGATCGACGGTGACGTGCTCGTCGACGGCGGCGTCGTCAACAACGTCCCGATCAGCCGGGCCCTCACCGCTGGATGCGACCGCATCTACGTCCTGCTCTGCGGGCCCCTCCACTACCACCCCAAGGCGCCGGCGCGGCCGGTCGAGGCCTTGCTCACGGCGTTCTTCGTCGCCATCCACGCGCGGTTCGTGCGAGAGCTCGCCGCACTCCCGCACGGCGTCGAGGTGATCGTCTTCAGCGGCGGGGGCGAGCCGTCGGGGCAGTACCGGGACTTCTCGGCGACGCCGGCACTTATCGAGGAGGGGCGCACCGAGGTGGCCGACGTGCTCGACCGCTACGTCGGGACCTCGCACGACCTGGGGGTGGCCGCCGCAGGCGGCCCGCCGCGCCCCACCGCCGGGCCCGGCGCGGCGGACGGACCCCTCCCGGGCCCGGGCCCCGGCCGCGACGCCGCGGCGCCGACCACCGAGCCCGCGGCCTCGCCGTGACCGGCAACGGACAGGGCCGCTACCTGCTCGGCAACGACGCGCCCGAGGCGATGGACCGCTTCACCGCGTTCGCCACACTGTTCGACCCCTCGACGTTCCGGCATCTCGACGCGCTCGGCCTGGCCGCCGGCTGGCGCTGCTGGGAGGTGGGCGCCGGCGGCACCAGCGTCGTCGCGCACATGGCGGCGCGGGTGGGCGCGCGCGGCCACGTGGTCGCGACCGACATCGACCTGGCGTGGGCCACCAACGCCGCCGCGCCCAACGTCACGATCCTGGAGCACGACGTGGAGGGCGAGCCGCCGGCCGGCGGCCCCTTCGACCTCGTCCACGCCCGCCTCGTGCTGGTGCACGTGCCCGAGCGCGACACCGCCCTGGCCAACATGGTCTCGGCGCTGCGGCCCGGCGGCGTCCTGCTGGTGGAGGATGCCGACCCCGCGCTGCAGCCGCGGAGCTGCCTGGAGGAGACCGGCCCCGAGGAGGTGCTCGCCAACCGCCTGCGCCGGGGCTTCCGCCACCTCCTGTCGGAACGGGGCGTCGACCTGGCCTACGGCCGGACGCTGCCGCACCGCCTCCGCAGCGCCGGGCTCGAGGACGTCGCCGCCGACGCCGCCTTCCCCATCCGCCATCCCGCCTGTATCCCGCTCGAGGTGGCCACGATCACGATGGTGCGCGACCAGCTCGTCGAGCGCGAATTCGCCACCGACGAGGAGATCGAGCAGCACCTGGCCAGCGTCGTGAGCGGGCGCCTCGACCTGACCCAGCCCCCCATGATCTCGGCCTGGGGGTGGCGACCCGTGGCCTGAGCCGCCTGCGGACGCGACCGTCACAACATCCTGGTGGAATAGGGCGGTGACGCTGACTGCCGACCCGGCCGCGCCCGAGTCCCTGTTCCACCCGGCCGTGGCGGCATGGTTCGCCCGGCGCTTCCCGGACGGCCCCACCGAGCCCCAGTCCGCCGCCTGGCCGCACATCGCCACCGGCCGCGACGTCCTCGTCGCGTCCCCCACCGGCTCGGGCAAGACGCTCACCGGCTTCCTCGTCGCGATCGACGCGGCCTACCGGGCGGCCCAGGCCGGGACGCGCAACGCCGGCACACCCGAGGTCCTCTACATCTCGCCGCTGCGCGCGCTGGCGGTCGACGTGCACGAGAACCTGCACGTCCCCCTCTCCGAAATCCGGGAGGAGGCGGCCCGCCTCGGCTGCCCCGACCCCGGCCTGCGCGTGGCCGTGCGCACCGGCGACACGCCGCCGGCCGAGCGCGCCGCCATGAAGCGCCAGGCGCCCGACCTCCTGGTGACGACCCCCGAGTCGCTCTACCTGTTGCTGACGGCGCCCTCCTCGCGTGCTTTGTTGCGCGGCGTGCGCACGGTCATCGTCGACGAGGTGCACACGCTCGCCCGCGACAAGCGGGGCAGCCATCTAGCGTTGAGCCTCGAGCGCCTCGATGCGCTGGTGACCGAGAGCGGTGGGAAGCTCCAGCGCATCGGCCTGTCCGCCACGCAGCGCCCGCTCGACCTCGTCGCGCGGCTGCTCTCGGGCGTGCACCCCGGACGCGAGGAGACCGTGATCGTCGACTGCGGCCACAAGCGCGACCTCGAGGTGGCGATCGAGCTGCCGACCACCGAGCTCGAAGCGGTCATGAGCGGCGGGCAGATGTCCGACATCGTCGACTCCATCGCCGAACACACGCGACACCACCGCACCACGCTCGTCTTCGTCAACACGCGCAAGATGGCGGAGCGCATCGCGCACCTGCTGACCGAGCGGCTCGCCGAGGACGAGCCCGGCCGCGGCGGCGGTGACGTCGACGCCTCCCTGCTGGTCGCTGCCCACCACGGCAGCCTCTCGGCGGCACGCCGGCGCATCGTCGAGACCCGCCTGCGCGCCGGCGACCTGCGCGCGCTGGTCGCCACCGCCTCACTCGAGCTCGGCATCGACGTCGGCCCCGTCGAGCTCGTCTGCCAGATCGGCTCTCCGCGCGCCATCGGCACGTTCCTCCAACGGGTGGGACGCGCCAACCACCACCGCGACGGCACGCCGGCGGGTCGGATCTACCCGACCACGCGCGACGAGCTGGTCGAGTGCACCGCCCTGCTGGCGGCTGTGCGGGCCGGACGCCTCGACCTGCTCGCGCCGCCGGTGGCGCCGCTCGACGTGCTGAACCAGCAGGTGATCGCGGAGGTGGCCGCCGCGGGCGAGCGTGAGGTCGAGGACGTCTGGGCCATGACGCGGTGCGCCGCGCCCTATGCGGAGCTGTCGAGGAAGGACTTCGACGAGGTGGTGGCGCTGGCGAGCTGGGGGATCGAGACCGGGCGGGGGCGGCGTGGGGCGCACCTGCACCACGACGCCGTCAACGGACGGCTGCGGGCGCGGCGCGGGGCGCGCCTGGCCGCACTCACCGGCGGTGGCGCCATCCCCGAGACGGGCGACTACCGCGTCGTGCTCGACCCCGAGGGCGTGACCGTCGGCTCGGTCCACGAGGACTTCGCCGTCGAGGCGACGGCGGGCGACATCTTCTTGTTGGGGACGCACTCGTGGCGCGTGGCCAAGGTGGAGGTCGGCACGGTCCGCGTGCACGACGCCGGGGACCTGCCGCCGACGATCCCGTTCTGGCTGGGCGAGGCGCCCGCGCGCACGGCCGAGCTCTCTGAGGCGGTGAGCGAGCTGCGCGGCGCGCTCGAGCCGGTGCTGCGCGCCGGCGACGGCGAGGGCGCGCGCGGTTTGGTGCGCGAGCGCGCCGGGGTCTCGGCCGAGGTGGCGCAGCAGGTCGTGGCGTATCTCGCCGCCGGCCTCGATGCCCTCGGCCACCTGCCGACGCAGGAGCGCATCGTGGTCGAGCGCTGTTTCGACGACAGCGAGGGCTCGCAGCTCATCATCCACGCGCCGTTCGGGGGCCGCATCAACCGCGCCCTCGGCCTCGCGCTCCGCAAGCGCTTCTGCGTGTCGTTCGACTTCGAGCTGCAGGCGGCGGCGGACGACGACACGGTCGTCCTCTCGCTCGGGCCCCAGCACAGCTTCCCGCTGACCCGGGTGCAGTCGATGCTCTCGAGCGCGCAGGCGACCCAGGCCCTGACCCAGGCCGTCCTGCTGCACCCGATGCTCGGCGCGCGCTGGCGCTGGAACCTCACCCGCGCGCTGGTCATGCCGCGGATGAACGGGGGCAAGCGCCGCCCGATCCATCTCCAGCGCATGGAGGCCGACGACCTCATGGCCGCGGTGTGGCCCGGGCTCGCCGCCTGCCAGGAGAACGCGCCGGCCGGCCCGGTGGCGGTCGCCGACCACGTGCTGGCGCGCCAGACCGTCGACGACTGCCTGCACGAGGGCCTCCACGTCGAGGGCCTCGTCGAGGTGTGGTCGAAGGTGGAGTCCGGTGCGATCGAGGTGCACACGGTCGAGTCGTCGGAGCCGTCGCCGCTGTCCCACGCCATCTTGAGCGGACGCCCCTACACCTACCTGGACGACGCGCCGCTCGAGGAGCGGCGGACGCGGGCGCTGTCGTTGCGCCGCGGCCTGGGTGAACTCGGGCCCGACGGCCTGCCCGTGCCGGCGGGTGACATGGCGCCGTTCGACCCCGACGCGGTGGCCGCGGTGCTCGAGCAGCTCTGCCCGGCACCCCGCGATCCCGACGAGCTGCACGACCTGCTGTTGTCGTTGGTGGCGTGCCGGCCCCACGGGCCATGGGAGGAGTGGTTCGCCGCGCTGGCGGCGGACGGCCGGGCCACCGAGCTCGACGGCTGCTGGGTGGCGACCGAGCGGCGCGAGGCGGCCGCGGCACTCGGCACCGACGACGAGGCGGCCGCGGCCTGCGCGGCCGGGCACCTGCAGCTGGCCGGGCCGGTGACGGTCGACGAGCTCGTGGCCCACGCACCGCTGCCACCGGGTGCGCCACTGGGTGCGCCGCTCCCCGTGGCGCGGGCGCGTACCGCACTGGCCCGGCTGGAGGGCACGGGCGTGGCCATCGAGCTGCCCGACGGGCGCTGGTGCGCGCGCCACCTGCTGGTCCGGCTGCACGCGGCCGGCCGGCGGCGCCGGCGCGGCCTGGTCGAGGCGGTGCCCATCTCGGACTACGTGCGGTTCCTGACCCACTGGCAGCACGCCACGCCGGCGTTCCGGCTCGAGGGCCGGGCCGGGCTGCTCGAGGTGCTGGAGCAGCTGGCGGGGATCGAGGCGCCGGCGGCGGAGTGGGAGGCCCAGATCCTCCCGACGCGGGTCCGCGACTACGACCCGCGCTGGCTCGACGAGCTGTGCCTTTCGGGCGAGGTGGTCTGGGCGCGGCTCACGCCGCGGGCCGAGCCCACCGGGCGCAGCGGCACACCGTCGC
Source organism: uncultured Acidimicrobiaceae bacterium (assembly GCA_963777485.1). Taxonomy (GTDB): domain Bacteria; phylum Actinomycetota; class Acidimicrobiia; order Acidimicrobiales; family RAAP-2; genus Bog-473. Next base: position 52,315 of record CAVZQP010000004.1, read on the forward strand.
CCGCCACGCCACTCGCTTTCGTCGCACGCGACGAGCTGGTGCCGATGCTGCGCGCCGTGCGGGCCGGGACGGCGGCGCCCGAGCCCGAAGTGGGTGCGGGGTCCGACGTGCTCGCCGCGCTGCGCACGCGCGGCGCCTGCTTCCGGCCCGAGCTCGCCCCGCTGACCGGCCGCCTCCCCGCCGAGGTGGACGAGGGCCTGTGGGACCTCGTGGCCAGAGGCCTGGTGACGGCCGACGCCTTCTCGGCCGTGCGCTCCTTGCTGTCCCCGCGCGACCGCTGGCGCACGCGTACCGTGCGACGCCCGTCGAACCGCCTGTCCCGGCGCCGCGCACCGGCGGGGTCGGGCATTGGCGAGGGGCGCTGGTCGCTCCTGCCCGGGCCCGAGACCCTCGGCGTGCCCGCGGTGGCCGAAGGGATCCTCTCGCCGGGCAACGAGGAGCTGGCCGAGGTCGTCGCGCATCAGCTGCTGGTGCGCTGGGGCGTGGTCACCTGGGAGCTCTGGGGGCGCGAATCGTTCAAGGTGCCGTGGCGCGAGGTCGTCTGGGCGCTGCGCCGGCTCGAGGCGCGCGGGCTCGCGCTCGGCGGCCGGTTCGTCGCCGGCCTCTCGGGCGAGCAGTACGCGCTGCCCGAGGCGGCCGAAGACCTGCTGGCCGTGCACCGCCGTCCCGCCGACGGCGAAGAGGTCGTCGTGGCCGGGGCTGACCCGCTGAACCTCACCGGCTCCATTCTCGGCGGCACCCGCGTGCCCACGCGCCGCCACCAGCGCGTCGTCTACCGCGACGGCGCGGTGGTGGACCACGTCCGGGCGGGGTGAACGGTGTCACCTTCGCGGACCATCGACCTCAACGCGGACGTCGGTGAGGCGACGGAGCCGGACGGTGTGGAGGCGGAGCGCGGGCTGCTCGGACTCGTGACGAGCGCCCACGTGGCGTGCGGCGGCCATGCGGGCAACGAGGACACCATGAAGGAGACGGTCGCGGCTGCGCTCGCACACAGCGTGCGGGTCGGGGCGCACCCCTCCTACCCCGACACCGAGGGGTTCGGGCGACGACCCATGGACATCGACCGCGACGAGTTACGGCGGTCTCTCAGCGAGCAGCTGCGCTCCCTCGCGACCGTGTGCGCGGAGGCGGGCACCGAGATCGCGTCGGTGAAGCCGCATGGCGCGCTCTACGGAGAGGTGGCCAAGGGTGGCGCCATCTATCTGGTGCTGCGTGCGGTCATGGCCGCCGAGTGCCCGCGCGACACGACCTTGGTGCTGCCGTCAGCCTGCGCGGCGATGGCGGCGGCGCTGCGCGACGGCACGCCGGCGCTCGAGGAGGGCTTCTGCGACCGCGCCTATCGCGCCGACGGCAGCCTGGTGGCGCGGTCCGAGCCGGGCGCCGTGCTGGGCGATCCCGCGGAGGCCGCCGGGCAGGCGCTCAGCCTGGCCCGGGGCGCGATCGCGGCGAGCGACGGCACCCTCCTCACCCTGTGGGTCGACACGCTGTGCATCCACGGCGACTCGCCGGGGGCCGTGGCGATCGCCACGGCCGTGCGCCGCGCGCTCGAGGACTCCGGCATCGAGGTGTTGGCGCCGGCTCCTGCATGACCCGCTCGATCCCGGTGGGCGCGGTGCGGCCTTTCGGCGACCGCGCCCTGCTGATCGGAGTCGAGGACCCGGCGGCGGGGCGGGCCCTGGTCGCGTCGTTGGAGCGTGCACTGTCCGGCTTCGACGTCGAGCTGGTGTGCGGCCTGGCCACTGTCTGCGTGCTGGCGCGTGATCCCGACGCCGCTCTCGCTCCGCTCACGGCTGCGGTACGGGGTGCGCTCGATGCCCCGCCGGCGATGTCGCCGGACGGCGCAGCGGGCGCCGGGCGGCTCGTCACGATCCCATGCGCGTTCGACGGGCTGGACCTCGACGAGGTGGCGGGTCTCGCCGGGCTCTCGCGCGACGAGGTCGTGGCGCAGCTCACGGCAGGACCCTTGACGGTCAGCGTCGTCGGGTTCTCGCCGGGCTTCGCGTATCTCGACGGGCTGTCGCCGGCCTTGGCGGAGATCCCGCGGCGCGACCGGCCGCGGCCCGCCGTGCCGGCCGGGTCGGTGGCTCTGGCCAACGGGCACGCCGCGGTGTACCCGACCGCCTCACCGGGGGGCTGGCAGCTGGTCGGGCGGACGGCCTTTCCCCTCTTCTCCCTCGACGAGCCTCCCTACGCGGTACTGGCGCCGGGAGACCGCGTGCGGTTGCGCGTCGCGGCCGCCGGCGAAGAAACGGAACCACCAGAACAGACGGCGTGGTCGTGGGCGCCGCCGCCCGGCGCGCGCCCCGTCTTCGAAATGCTCGCGCCCGGCCTGCGCGCCGTCCTCCAGGACGCCGGCCGCCGTGACGCCGCCGCGTCGGGGGTGCCGACCGCGGGCGCGGCCGACCCGGTGTCGTGCTCGTTGGCGAACGGCCTGGCCGGCAACGAGCCCGGAGCGGCGGTGCTCGAGGTCACGGGCGGCGGGACGCGGCTGCGCGTGCTCGGCCGGTGTCACGCGGCCGTGGTCGGCGGCGCGCCGGCGGTGCACGTCGACGGCACGGACGTGTCGTCGTCGGGGCGACTGCTGCCGCTCGACGACGGGCAGGTGCTCGAGATCGGCGCGCTGACGCGGGGGTGCCGAACCTACGTGGCGGTGGCGGGAGGGTTCCTCGGGCCCGTCTTCTTCGGGAGCCGCAGCAGCGACGAGCTGTGCGGGCTGGGCGCGGGGTCGCTGCGGTCCGGGGCGGTGTTGTACGCGGGTGAGTGGGCGCCGCCGCTCGGCGACCACCTGGCCGACGGGGCGGCGAGCGAGGTTCCTTCGAAAGGGGCGGTCGAGTTGCGTGTCGTACCCGGGCCGCACGCCGGGCGTTTCGACCCGGTCGTGCTCGACAGGGTCGCGGCAGCCTCGTTCCGCGCCGGCAACGACAGCAACCGGGTCGGCGTGCGGCTGCACGCCGAAGAGGCAGTGGACTGGGGGACGGGGAGCGGCGAGCTCGACTCGCAACCGATGGTGACGGGGGCGGTGCAGCTGCCGCCGGGCGGCGAGCCGATCGTGCTCGGGCCGGACCACGCCACACTCGGGGGCTATCCGGTGCCGGCGGTCGTCATCGCGGCCGACCACGGCCTGCTCGGCCAGTGCGGCCCGGGCACCGAGGTCCGTCTCGTCCCGGTCGGCTTCGAGGAGGCCGCGGCCGCGTTCGGCGCCCGACGGCGCGTGCTGGCGGCCGCCGTCGAGGGGCATTACCCGCTCGCGGCCGGCTGATCAGACGAGCAGCTTGACCGCGGTGCCCACGCCGATCAGCACGACCACGACCCGCAGTGCGGGCACGGGCAGCACGAGCGCCAGCCGGGCGCCGAGGTAGCCACCGACGAGGGCGCCCAGTGCGAGCCAGCCCACGGCGGCCCAGACCAGGCCACCGTGGATCAGGAACACCACGGCGGCCACGCCGTTCACGATCATGGAGAGGACGGCGCGCATCCCGTTCGTGTGGGCGAGCGTGACGGGCAGGGCGAGGCCGAGCACGGCGAGGAACATCACCCCCATGGCGGCGCCGAAGTAACCGCCGTAGACCGAGGCGGCGAACACCCCGGCGACGAGCAGGACGGGCCGCGTGCGAGGGTGGACCGAGTCCTTGTCGAGGGCACGCCGCAGGAGGGGCTGGATGCCGAACAGCACGGCGGCTCCGAGCACGAGCCAGGGCACCACGTCGTCGAAGGTGCCGGATGAGGTCGTGAGCAGGAGCAGCGCGCCGGCGATACCGCCGGCCAGGGCGACGGGGGTGAGGCGGACGAGGCGCTGGCGCTGGTCGCCGATCTCGCGGCGGAAGGCGGTGGCCGAGCCCAGGTAGCTGGGCCAGATGCCGATCGTGTTGGTGATGTTGGCCGTGAGCGCCGGGTAGCCGAGCGCCAGCAGCAGCGGGAAGGTGATCAGGCTGGCGCCGCCGGCCACGCCGTTGAAAATGCCGCCGACGACCCCTCCGAGCAGGAGCAAGAGGGCGTGCGAAGCAGGCATGCCGCGCCAGAGTACGGGACATCCGCCGTTTCCCGGGTGTGCCGAGGGGGTTGTGTTGCACGGCATCGGCCCCCAATGGGGGTTTCGAGCCCGAATTTCTTTCTCAGGGGGGCGAAAGATTGGCGCAGGTGGCCCGTTTCATTCGCAAAGGACGGAGAACCAGCGCGTCTGTGCGCTGGCGGTAAGGGGTAGAGCGAATGAAGGGTCGCATCCGGATCGCTGCGGCGGGCCTGGTCGTGATGACGGTGATGACCGCCATGACGACGACCGCCGGAGCGGCGACTGTCACCCAGTGGAACGTCACCGGCAACGGAGGCTTCGTGTCGCTGGATCTGCTGAACGCACTGCAATTGGCCGGTGGAGGCTCCGAAGCGGACGCCAGCAGCGGGCCGATCGCCGAGGCCGAGGGTACCGGCCTGTGCGCGGACACGGCGGTCACGTCGAACCCGTGCCCGACCAGCGCCACCTCTGACACGTCGGGCAACGCGCTCCACTCCACCCAGGAGGCGGTCGCGCACGGCTCGGGCGTGACGGCGACGCCCACCGGTGCGAGCGGGTGCACCATCCCGCTGAACGCCGGGATCATCAACGTCGACGTCTCCTGCGGCACGGCCTCGGCCTCCGAGGACGCCAGCGGGAACCCCACCGCGACGGGCACCGGAAGCCTGGCCAACGTGTCGGTCAGCCTGAGCCTGGCCAACGTGCTGCAGAGCTTCATGGGCGTGGCGAACCTGTCCTCGGTGTCGGGGATCTGCTCGGGCGTCTCGGCGGCCAACACCAGCGGCGGCTCGAACTCCACGGGTCTCGACCCGACGCTGACGAGCCTGCTCGGCGCGGCCAACGGCCTGCTCGGGAGCGTCCCGCTCGTCGGCAGCAGCGTGGCCGCGGGCAGCGACACCACCGGTGCCTGTTCCATCATCGGCGGACTGCTCAACTCGGTGAGCGGCAGCAGCTCGGGCGCCGGGCTCGGCGTCCTGACGGGGATCCTCAACCAGTTGCTCGGCCTGGCCGGCGGCAACGCCGCGGCGATCGCGCCCCTGACGATCAACGTCGGCGGCTCGACCACCTCGGTCAGCACCAACGGCAACGTGGTCACCGACTCGACCGAACAGCGTGCGATCGAAGTGAACCTCTTCGGCCTGGCCGACCTGCAGGTCGCGCCGACCACCGCCTCGGTCGCGCTCGACCGGAGCACCGGCGTCGTCACGCCGAGCTGCAACGCAGGTGTCCTGTCCTACTCGGTCGGCAGCGGCGCGCAGCAGTTCCTCAACCTCACGGCGCTCACCTCGACGCTGAACACCCTCCTCGGCCAGTTGAGCTCCACCCTGGACCAACTGACCGCCGCGCTCTCCTCCTTGATCGGCCAGCTCGTCAACTACCAGACGCCGGGCAACCTGCTGAACTGCCAGACGTCGAGCCCCGGCGCCAAGGCCAGCGCCAACGTCGGCGTGCTGAACGTCGGCCTGCTCACCGGGCTCATGGGCGGCATCGGCGTCAACGTCGGTGACGTCAGCGTCTCGGGCAGCGCCACGACGGCGACGCCCGCCACTGCGGCCGCCGTCACGCCGGCCGCTCCCGCCGCGGCGCCGGCCACCGCCCCGGCGGTGGTGCCCAACGTCACCACCGTGCACACCGGCGAGTTCTGGTCGGGCAGCCTGCCGATCATCCTCCTCGCGGGGATGGGCCTCGCCGGTGCCCTGCTCATCGGCCGTCGTCGCATCGTCTCGGTCGCACGTTCGATCAACCCCCTCACCCGTCGCAGGGGCAGCCAATGAGGCGCCCTTCACGGCCCGTCCCCTCGGGTCACGCGACGGACCGCCACCGGGCCCGGCTCTCGGGACCTCCTCCGTTCCCCCTCCGGTCTCGGGGGCCGGCCCGGCGGCAGCCTGTAGGAACAACCACCACCACCGCCGACCACTACTAGCCGGCACGACCAAGCCGCCGGGGTGATCCGCACACCCGGCCGGCCGCAGGAAACAGCAGAGACAACAGAACAGATCTCTCGGAGGGTCTGGAGGGAGAAGCAGATGCAGCGGGAACCGGTGCTGCGGGCTGCTCGGAACGGGAAGGCGGATTCCCGTTCCGAGCAGAGGCAGCCGGACACGACACGAGCACCGCGCCGATGACGTCCGTCAAAGACGTGCGGCGCATGGGGATCACCCTCCTCGGCGTCATGCTGCTGTTCACCGCGATCTTCGGCGCGACGTACGCGCTGTCCCATCAGTTGCACCAGGACCACGCGGGCAACGTCCTCCTGGCCAGTCAGAAGGCGAACGCGGCGAAGGTCCAGCAGCAGAACCACGGAGCCGCCTGCACCGTCTCGGACGTCAAGGAGGGACAGCTCGGTGGGATCTTGTCGATCCCGGCCATCCACCTGCAGGCGCCGGTCGAAGAGGGCACGGAGGACCCCGAGCTCAACGTCGCCGTCGGGCACGCCCCGGCGTCGGTCTGGCCGGGCCTGGCCGGCACCTCGGTCTTCCTGGCCCACGACGTGAGCTATTTCGTGCACCTCAACGCGCTCAAGCCGGGGGACGTGATCACGTACTCGACGGCGTGCAACACCTGGAAGTACCAGGTGAGCGACCAGCAGGTCGTCACCGCGGGATCGGCCGTCCCGAACACGACCAACGCCACGATGGTGCTCGACACGTGCTGGCCCCCCAACGCGCTGTTCTTCACCTCGCAGCGCCTCCTCGTGCACGCCACCGAGGTGGGCACGGCGGCCAAGAGCCGCAGCCTCGACCCGGGCAAGGAGTTCATCGACACGGTCCAGTCGACCAACTACACGACCTCGGCGCCGCCGCAGCTCCAGGCCCAGGGCCTCTCGCTCGACCAGAACTACGCGCCCATGGGGACCATGAGCCTCGTCGACGCCTCGGTGAGCTTCGCCCAGTCCCCCGGGCCCCTGTCGCTCGAGGCCGCCGCCCTCGAGACCTACTTCGGCGGGCTCCATGCCGCGGCCCAACAGAACCCGGGCTTCTGGGGCGCGCTCGCACCCGGGGTGGCCATGCCCCGCCAGCTCAGCGGGGCCTCGATCGGCGACCACCTGTCGTCCCTCGACGTCGAGATCGACTCGGCCAACGGAGCCCCAAATCAGGTGGTGCTGCGCGAGACGGTGGCCCTCTCGGGGGGCCCGGATCCCGGCCACTACGCGGAGACGGTCGTTCTCCCTGTTCACAAGGGTGTGGTGACGATCGGCAGCTGGACGCTGCAGTGAGCGGGGGCCCGGACAAGCGGGGTTGAGGACCGTAAGAGTCGCTGGTCATCCCCGTTTCCAAGGTGAAGAACCCGGGAGAGGGACCTGGAGGAGGAACGGATTCATGAGCTTCGACGAGACCTACGACGAGATGCTCCACGACGAGTTCAGCTCGCGTGGCAGGCACCAGGCCATGGCGGCGGTGGCGGAACCCGAGCTCACCGAGAGCGCCTCACGGGGACGGCACGCGGCGGCCGAGGAGGGTGACACCCACACCGAGGCGGCCGAGCGGCCCCGCGGCTTGCAGCGGTACCGCACCGCGGGCCTCGTCGGCGCCGGCGGATTGGCCTGCGCGGCAGCCGGAGCCTTCCTCGGTGGTCTCGGGGGCTACTTCACGATCTCGCCGGCGGCGGCGCACCCCGTGGCCGCGCCCACCATCACCCAGGACCTCCCGCTGGCCCAGGCGGTCGGCCACGGTTCCCACTCGTCGTCGGGCGCCCGGGGCACGTCCGCCGTGACGGCGGCCGAGTTCTCCAAGGTCTTCGGCTCGCTCACCAAGGGCATCGGCCCCTTCGCGTCCCTCACCTCCGACCCGTTCGGGAACCTCGCGGTCAACGGCCTGCCCGGCCGGGGCGGTTCGGGATCGGGGAAGCACGGCGGCGGCGCCGGCAACGGCACCAAGGGCGGAGGCCCCGGTGGTGGCGGCGGGCTGACCGGCTGCGCATCTGGCTCGAGCGGCCTCGACCTCAACTGCATCCTGTCGGGCCTGACCGGCGCGCTGACCAACCTCGGCTCGCTGACCGGTGGCAACCCGGGCACCTTGGTGAACGGCCTCGTGCCGACGCTCACCGGCGTGGTCACCGACGTGACCGGCACCCTGCAGAACCTGACCACGCTGCTACCGATCGCCTCGCTGCCGCTCCCGAGCGGTGGCATCCCCACGACGCTCCTCGCCGGCGGCGGGGGCGGCCCGACGACCGGCACCCCGGGCACCGGCGGCGGGGGCTCGAACCCGGTCGTGAGCGCGCTCTCGCCCGTGCTGAACACCGTGGGATCCGTGACCGGCGCCCTCGGCTCGACGGGGACGTCGATCCCCTCGCTGCCGTTGCCCACGACGACGGGCACGACGGTGCCGAGCGTCGCCCCCTCGGGCACGACCACGCCGACCACGGCGCCGAGCAGCGGTTCGTCGGGCGGCGGCTCGACGACCGTCAACGTGCCGCTCCCGGTGTCAGTGCCGGTCAACACGCCGACCATCACCATCGGCGGCCTCTCGGTCGGCGTCAGCGGCTCGGGCTCGACGTCGGGCCTCACCCTCACGCTCCCCTAGGCCCGCCCGCGGATTAGGGTCCCGCCCGGACGGGCGCGCCGCAGCGGCGCGTGCCGGAACTTCCGGAGGAGGTCCGAGTCTGATGGTCCGGCTTACCTGCCTACTGCGGCGCAAGCAGGGTCTCACGCCCGCCGAGTTCCACGCGCACTGGCGCGACGTCCACGGCCCGTTGATTTTGCGCAGCGCGGCCGGTCGTCACGTGGTGCGCTACGAGCAACATCCGCGCCCGCTCGACGACTACGCCGGCGACGACGATCCCGGCTTCGACGGCGTGACCGTGCAGTGGTTCGAGAGCATGGACGCCTACCGGGCGCACATGGCCGAGCCGGACTTCCCCGAGATCTGGTCCGACATCGAGCGGTTCTTGGACACCGGAGCGCTGCACTTCGTCGTCACCGAGCATCCGCGCGTGGTCATGGGTGACGACGCGGGCTCATTCCCGCTGGCCTGAGGGACTGACGGCCTGGGGGCCGCTGGGCCCGGAGAAGCCGCCGTCCGCGGCCGGATGGTTCACGTCGGCCGGTGCGAGCGGTGAGGGCGTCGGTGCGGCGTCAGGCGCCGGGCTGGGCACCGCTCGCAACGTGCGGCGTACGGGCGGCTGGGCCGCCTCGGCCTCGGCGCGCGTCTCCTCCATCAGATCCAGGAGGTCGCGCCAGGCCCGGCCGCCGACGCGGGACGCGTGCTTGGGGAGCCGGCGGAGGTAGCGGTCGACGTCGCGCCGGTGGCGCTCGGCGACACCACCCATGACGAAGACGGTGGCGGCGGGCAATGCGGTGTCGCCCGTCGCCATCTCGGCCAGGCGAAGCGATGCCACCTCGGCGTCCTGCATCAGCCCGAGCTCGTCCTGGACCGCCGTCAGCTGGCGGACATAGCGCGTCGTCTGCCCCGTGTAGACCTCCGACGCGAACTCGAGGGAGTAACGGAGCCGCTTGCAGCGGATGCGCAGGCGGTGGAAGTCGCCGACGACGCCGGTGCGCTTCGCCTTCTTGGCCGCCTTGGCCACCTTGTCGTGACGCGCCACCACGAGCTCGAGCAGGCCGATGACGGCGGGGGTCCGGGTGGCCACCGAACGGCGGGCTGGACCTTGCTGTGCCATGGCGGCGAGGCCCTTCGCAAGCCGCTCCCAGCGCACGGAGTCGAGCCCGCCGAGCAGCGCGGCGCGGGCCGCCTCGCGTTCGTTGTGGAGCAGCTCCGAGAGGTCGGCGAGCGGGTCGTGCCCGTCGTCGTCACCCGAGACGTCGGCGCGCCAGGCGGCGGTCTCCGCGTCCATGTCGGCCAGCCCGGCCAGCTGGACGTCGAGGTCACGGACGGCGCCGAGGAGCCGGCCGATCCATCCGAGCTCGTCGTGGAAGACCTGGGCCCGCACGGGCAGCACGGCCGCGAAGAGTGACAGCGCGGCACGGAGGCGCCGGGTCGCGACGCGCATGTCGTGCAACTCCTCGGGATCCTCGCCCAGACGCGTCCCCGGCTCCTTGGCGCGCAGGACGGCCAGCTGGCGCCGCATCACCGCGAACGCGAGCTCGCCCATCGTCGACGCCGGCGTGACGGCGGTGGACCCAAGATCGGGCGAGCCCGGGATCTCCATACCGACGGCCAACAGGCCGGCCTCGAACTTGGAGAGGTGCGCCGGCTGCAACCCGCACGAGGCGCGCAGTTGCTGCACGATCGGTTCGAGGGCCTCGATCCATTCGGGCTGCACCTCGACCTCGACCCGCCGCAACTGCATCGGGCGCTGTCCGCCGCCCACGACGATGACCGTCTCGTCGAGCGCGACCTCGGCCACGTCGACACCGCCGACGCGCAACGCAAACGGCCGGCGGCGGGTGCGGACCTGGAGCACCTCGCGCAGCGGGCGCGTGCCTGCGATGGCGTGAAGCCGGCGGCCGACAGGACCTTCGGGCCCGAGGTCGCCGATGCCGCCCGGTGGCATGACCTCGGTCACCTCGAGCCGCCGGCGCAGCCCGTCCCCTTGCGCGGGGTGCATGTCCTTCATGGTCACCTCGACCTGGCGGCCGCGGTGGCGCGAGCGCGTGACGAACCCGGCGCGCGCCACGCGCCAGTCGTCGGTGTCGAGGTAGGAGTCGACGAGCCGCCGGGGCGTCTGCGCCAGCGCGGTCACCGTGCCGCCCCCGTCGGTCTCGACGGCGAGTGTCGGCAGGGTGGCGAGCCAGCGCTCCACCGGACGCAGGTCGAGGGCGTCGAATTGCCACTCGACTTCGACGGGATCGGTATCCCCCGGTGTCCCTTCGACCCTGGTCTCCGACATCCGGACCAGGCTACTGCGGGGCCCGTCGACCGCTCCGTGGCGCGTTCGAATGCCGCGAATTCCACGCTCGGTCCCGGTAGCCTGCGCACTGCGTGGCGCGACGAGTGATGACCGCGGAGCTCCCTTCATCGGCAGAGGTCGTACAAGCGGCCGGTGGGTTGGTCGTTCGGCGACACCAGGGAGCCCTCGAGATCGCCGTGGTGCACCGGCCCGTCCACCAGGACTGGTCCTTCCCCAAGGGCAAGCTCGAGGAGGGTGAGACCTTCGAAGGGGCCGCCCTCCGTGAGGTCGAAGAGGAGACCGGCTTGGCCTGCCGCCTGCTCCGTTTCATCGGCCACACGGACTACGTCGACCGCAAGGGACGGCCCAAGGCGGTGGCCTATTGGGTCATGGCTGCCCAATCCGGCTCCTTCGCCCAGAATGCCGAGGTAGACGAAATGCGCTGGGTCACCCTGGACGAGGCCTCCCGCCTCCTGTCCTACCCCCGGGACCGGGAGTTGGTGGCCGTTCTCATGGCCGCTGACCAGGTCGAACCCTTGGTCTGACCCGTGCTCAGGTTTTTCTGAATTTTTTGGTTTGGAGGCCTGACAATCGGGAATAATGGGGCGTAGCGATCTACCGCCTGATCGCACTGCCGGCGTGCGTGCCCCAGTCGAGAGCTCCAGGACCTATCGCCAAGGGCCCTGTGACAGCGCTTTGACGTCAATCGACTGGGGCACCGTCGGCGCTTTTCGTTTCGCGTCAGACTCGTCTGTTTTCGCTGCTCGAGAACCGTTTGGGGCCCGGCGGGCGCAAGTGTCTCAGCAAACCAGCACGGCAGCTCCGACGACCCGGTCGTGGGCGAGATCGCGCAACGCCTCGTCGGCGCGGTCCATCGGATAGGGCGAGGTCGTGACGCGCACGCCGATCCGCGCCGCCTCGCTCAGGAATTCCTCACCGTCGCGCCGGGTGTTCGCCGTCACGCTCTGGAGCGTCCGCTCCTCGAAGAGGTGGTGCTGATAGTCGAGGCCGGGCACGTCGCTCAGGTGGATGCCCGCGATCGCAAGCGTGCCGCCACGATCGAGTGCGGCCAGCGCGGGCGGCACGAGAGAGCCGACGGGCGCGAACAGGATGGCCGAGTCGAGCGGTTCCGGCGGCATCGCGGCCGCATCGCCGGCGCTGGCCGCGCCCAACTCGAGCGCGAGGGTCTGTGCCTCTTTCGCGCGGGTCATCACATGGACGCGCGCGCCACGAGCCAGCGCGACCTGCGCAGTGATGTGGGCCGAACCCCCGAAGCCGTAGATACCGAGCCGGCCGCCGTCAGGCAGGTTGGCCCGCAGCAGCGCGCGGTACCCGATGATCCCCGCGCAGAGCAATGGCGCGGCTTCCTCGTCGCCGAACATCTCGGGCACGGCGTAGGCGTACGCCTCGTCGACGACGGCGTACTCGGCGTACCCGCCGTCGACGTCCCACCCGGTGAAGCGGGGCGCGAGACAGAGGTTCTCGCGCCCGGTGGTGCAGAAGCGGCACGTGCCGCACGTGTGCGCGAGCCAGGGCACGCCGACGCGGTCGCCCACGTGCCACCGCCGCGCGCCCGGTCCGAGCCGGTCGACGATGCCGACGATCTCATGGCCGGGCGTGACGCGGGCACGGTGCACGGGCAGATCACCCTCGGTCACATGGAGGTCGGTGCGGCAGACGCCGCAGACTCTCACGCCCACCCGGACCTCGCCCGCCGCCGGCTCGGGGATCTCCTTGTCCACCCGCACCAGCGGCCTGCCGTCGACCGGGCCGGGTCGTTCGACCTCCCACGCCAGCATCGAGGCGGCGGCGCTCATTGCTTGCAGCGTAGGTGCGTCGGGCTCGGTGGGCCGTCGGGGCGCGTGCCCGTAGCATGGCGCCCGCAAGGAGGCTGCCCATGTCCGGACTGTCGGCACCGCAGGGTGCGCTCAACTCACCGGATCCACGCGGGAGGCAGCGAACGGTGGACGGCCGGTGAGCGCACTCGTCGTCGCAGGCCCCTCGGGAGCGACCGCACACGACGGTGGGTCGCAGCACCCCGAGCGCCAGGCCCGGGTGCTCGCCGTCATGGACGGCGTGGCTGCGCTGGCGCACGACGGTGTCGAGGTCGTGTCGCCCGAGGTCGTGGAGGCGCCGTTGGACGCACTGACCCGGGTGCACTCGCCGTCCTATCTCGCTGCGCTCGAAGAGTTCTGTGCGGAGGGAGGGGGGGATGTCGACGCCGACACCTACGCACGGGCGGACTCGTGGGTCGCCGCTCGTCTGGCCGCGGGCGCCGGTCTCGTCGCCCTCGACGAGCTGGACCGGCGGGGAGAAGGCGTGGCCTTCGTGCCGGTCCGCCCACCCGGTCACCACGCGCTGGCAGAGCGCGCCATGGGCTTCTGTCTGTTGAACAACGTCGCCGTCGCGGCAGCGTCGCGCACCGCCCGTGGGGAACGGGTGCTCATCGTGGACTGGGACGTGCATCACGGCAACGGCACCCAGGCGATCTTCTGGGACGACCCCGACGTGTTGTACGTCTCCACCCATCAGCACCCCCTCTATCCGGGCACCGGACGCGCCGACGAGGTCGGCGGGGCAGGCGCGGCGGGGCTGACGCTCAACCTGCCGCTCCCGCCCGGTGCGACCGGTGACGTCGTGCGGCGCGCGCTGGACGAGGTGGCCCGTCCCGCGATCGAGGCGTTCTCGCCCGACTGGGTCCTCGTGTCCTGCGGCTTCGACGCCCACCGAGACGACCCCTTGAGCAACCTGGACCTGGAGAGCGGCGACTTCGCCGAGTTGGCGCGCGTCGTCGCCGAATTCGCGCCCTCGCCCGGACGGCTCGCACTGTTCCTCGAGGGCGGCTACGACCTCGAGGCCCTCCGGACCTCGGTGGTGGCCACCCTGGGCGCGCTGGTCGGTCGCCGCGTCGAGGCAGCCGGTCGTACGAGCGACGGCGGCCCTGGTCTCGCCCAGCTGCGGGAGGCCGATGAGACGAGGCGGCGGGCCGTCGACCGGTTGCTCGAGGACGCGGGCCCCTGACGACGGTCAGGCGGAGCGATGCACCAGCACTGGGCAGTGCGCGTGCTCGGCGCAGTACTCGCTGACCGACCCGATCACCATGCCCACGAACTCGCCGTGCCCGCGGCTCCCGACGACGAGCAGATCGGCGCCCTTCGACGCCTTCACCAGGGTCGGCGCGGGGTGCCCCCGTACCACCCGCCCCTCGACGCCCACGCCGGGGTGGGCGGTGCGCAGCGGCGCCATGGCAGTTTCGAGCGTGCCGCGGATGTCGCCCTCCGGGTCGAAGCCCTCGGGGACCGGCAAGGCCCAGCCGTAGCTGGACGGCCATTCCCAGCACGTCACCACTTCGAGGCCGGCTGCCGTGAGCTCGGCCTGCCGGGCGGCCCACGACAGGGCATCGAGCGAGGACGGAGAGCCGTCGATGCCCACGACGATGCGGCCGCCGGATTGCGAAAGCGAAGCCATGCGTCTCCTCTTCATGTTCGGGGGTTGTGCCCACTGGCTGGCCCAACCCCACCGACGTTACGGGTGCCGAGCGCAGTCCGCCGACCAGCAGCCCTGCCCGGGGAGTAGCCCGGCACCCCGACGAGGTGGGATGATGCCACCTGTGGCGATCGGTGTGTTCCTCTTGGACGACCATGAGGTGGTCCGCACCGGCCTGCGAGCTCTTCTCGAGGCGTGCGAGGACATCGAGGTCGTCGGCGAGGCCGACACGGTGGCCGAGGCACTGATCCGGATCCCGGCGGTGCAACCGAATGTCGCCATCCTGGACGTGCGACTGCCTGACGGCAGTGGCGTCGAAGTGTGCCGCGAGGTGCGCTCGACCTCGCCGGACATCGCGTGCGTGATGCTGACTTCCTACGCGGACGACGAGGCGCTCATCGCGTCGATCTTGGCGGGCGCAGCCGGCTATGTGCTGAAGCAGGTTGGAAGCCTCGACCTGCTCGACACGATCCGGCGCGCCGGGGCCGGGGAGTCATTGCTCGACCCGGCCCTGACGGACCGGGTCCTCGAGCGCCTTCGCGAAGGGCCCAAGACCGACCCGCGCCTGGCCAGCCTCACGCCACAAGAGCGGAAGATCCTCGATCTCATCGCGGAGGGCTACACCAACCGCCAGATCGCCGAGAACATGTTCCTCGCCGAGAAAACGGTGAAGAATTACGTGTCGAACCTGCTGGCGAAGCTGGGCATGGAGCGGAGGACGCAGGCCGCGACCTTTGCCGCACGGCTCAACGAGCGCTCGACGCAGGACGCCCGGACCGACGCCACCGGAACCTGACCCGGCGCCGGCGCCTCAGGTCCGCAGACCCGGCCTCCCCATGCGCATCAGCTGGCTTGGTTCGA
The DNA here is from genome assembly GCA_963777485.1 of uncultured Acidimicrobiaceae bacterium. Lineage (GTDB taxonomy): Bacteria > Actinomycetota > Acidimicrobiia > Acidimicrobiales > RAAP-2 > Bog-473. The sequence continues at coordinate 67,466 of CAVZQP010000004.1, forward strand.
CAGTTCGAGGTCGATGCCCAGGTCGTTCAAGGCAAGGCGCAGCCGGTCACGCTCGCGTTCGGGCTGCTCGAAACGGCTCGGTCCGCTCTCGATACCCACGACCTCAGCCAGCTCGAGCAGCGCGACGTCGTAGCCGATCTGGAGGGCCAGGACGGCCGGCACGGTGTCGATGCTGTGCTTCGGCACACCGAGCTCGAGCTCCTCTCGGCAACGCCGAAGCTCTTCGACCGCGTGACTCTGGCTCGGATCGGGCTGACGGGGCGGCCGCTGTTCGAGGGCGGCATCGAGTAGTTGGGTGTACATCGACATGGTCCTTGACTGGCTCGATCAGCGAAGGTTCTCGTCGCGGGCGCGCCGCAGCGAGGGGTCAAACACGAGGCTCCCTTCGGTCGGGGGGAGTAGGTAGGACGGGAGAACTGCCGGGTAGAGCTCCCGCCGTCTGCGGAGCCATCGCTTCGTCCTCTTCACCGTCCCCTCCTCTCGACGGCGCACCTCGACGCTCTCTGCCGGGTGCCCGTGGTTCCAAGCTGCGAAACAGCATGCGCTTCCTGGTCACGGCGCGACAGGGCCAGATGTCACAAGGGTGGCGGCAGAGGGGTGCGCCCGAAACCCTCGGCGGACGACCAGGAGGCGGGCCTGGCGTGGGCCGCCGCCAGAATTGGAAAATGGCGACCGAGGGGGGTGGCCGCCATTCTCCAAGCACCGTTGTCTGGGAAGAGGAGGGTGTCCTCGGAATTGTGCAACCCTGGTCGCCTAAATCGGTAGAGCCAAAAGTAATGGATTCTGCGAAAACGGCCCCTTTTCCAGGGAAAATGAACGTCCGAACCCGCTCCATCCCGACGCGAGACGGCGGCTCATGAGCAGGGTGCTGCCCGTCGAAGAGGCCGTCGCCCTTTTGCGCCCGGTGGACTCGCTCGGGTTCGGACTCGGGCCGGCCAACCCCGACTCCTTCCTCACCGCGCTGGGCGTCCGGGATGACTGGGAGGATCTCCAGGTCGGCGGCGCGCTCTGCCTCAACTACTACGAGGTGTTCACCAGGCCAGGCGTCTCGTACCGGTGCGGGTTCTTCGGCCCGGCCGAGCGTCTCCTCCACGACGGCGGCCACCGGGTCGAGCTCGTGCCCGGGGGGTTCAGGCAGTTTGCGCCGATCCTGGCCAGGTACGCCCCGCGGGTGATGGTGGCGCAGGCAGCTCCACCCGACGAGGCGGGCAACGTGAATTTGTCCCTGCACATGGGCGCGACGAGAGACGAGCTCCTGCGGGCCGGTCGCGATCCCGAGAGGCTCCTGATCGTGGAGGTCAATTCGAACCTGCCCCGGACGAAGAGCCTGCCGCCCGCGTACGACAACACCATCCCCCTCGAGCTCGTCGACGTGCTGGTGGAGACGGACGCGACGCCGTTCGCGTTGGACGACGTGCCGACCGACGAGGTCGACGCCGCGATTGCCGCCACGGCTCTCGAATACGTGCGGGACGGCTCGACCCTGCAGACGGGCATCGGCGCCATCCCCAACATTGTGGCGACGGAGCTGGCCACCAGCTCCCTCGGCGGCTTCGGGATCCACTCCGAGATGTTCACGACGGGGCTGATGCGCCTGCATCAGGCGGGGAAGGTGACCAACGACGTCAAGGGCATCTTCGACGGCGTGTCGGTGACGACGTTCGCGCTCGGGACGGCCGAGCTCTACAAGTGGCTCGACGGCAACGCCGACGTTGCGTTCCTCCCTGTCGAGACGGTGAACGATCCGACCGTCATTGCGAAGAACGCCAACCTCGTCTCGATCAACGGCGCGCTATCGGTCGACCTCTACGGCCAAGTCGTGGCGGACAGCATCGACGGCCGGCAAATCTCGGGGGTCGGCGGTCACGAAGACTTCGTGGCAGGCGCTGAGTTGCATCTCGACGCCCATTCGCTCATCTGCCTGCGCTCGACCGCCGTGCGGCACGGCGAGGTGGTGTCGCGGATTGCCGGCCTCCTCCCCGAGGGCTCGGTCGTGTCGACGCCGCGACACCACACGGGTGTCGTCGTCACCGAGTACGGCGCCGCCGAGCTGACGGGGCTGACCGTGCGCGAGCGGGCACACGCCCTCGTCGAGATCGCCCACCCGGACTTCCGTAACGAGCTGCGCAACGTCGCGGACGGCCTGGGCCGGCTCTGACGCGACGTGTGGAGCACGGCTAGCCGGGCGGCTAGGGACCGGTACGCGTTCGGCTACCGTCGTGCCCGTGCGTCCGCCCGCCGCCGCCGGCCGCGGTCTTGGCGCCACCCGGTACAGCGCGGCCCAGGTCCGCACGGCGGGGGTGGCCCTCGACCTGTTCGCTGCGCAGGGCGTCAGTGGAACCTCGCTGCAGATGATCGCCGACGCCCTCGGGGTGACGAAGGCGGCGGTGTATCACCAGTTCCGGACGAAGGAGGCGATCGTCGTCGCCGCGGTCGACCTCGAGCTCGCCAAGTTGGAGCCCGCCCTCGAAGCGGCCGAAGCGCGCCGCGGCGATCCGTCGGCGCTGGTGAGTCTTCTGGGTCAGGTTATCGACCTTGCGATCGGTCGCCGGCGTCTCGTGGGTCCGCTGCTCCACGACCCGGTCATCGTGCGGTTGTTGAGCGAGCACGAGCCGTACCAACGCCTCATGAGTCGCTTGTTCGCAACCCTTCTGGGTGACGAGACCGATCCGCACGCGCGCGTACGTGTGGCCATGATCGCGTCAGCGATCGGTGGCGTCGTCACGCATCCACTCGTGGCTGGCATCCCACACAAGGAGTTGCGCACCCAGCTCCTCGATCTGTCGCTGCAGTTTCTCGACGTCGAGGACTAACCGCGGTCCCGCCGACCGCTCAGTGGTGCGCGGTGTATGCGCTCTCCTGAGCTTTGACGTCGTCGACCAAATTGCCCAGGGCCAGGTTGATGTCATCGAGGTGGTAGCCCCACGTCGGCCCCAGCGCTTGGGTCACCAGGGGTCGCCCGGCGACGTCGGCTGCTCCGACGTTGAGCCACGTCGCGGTGCCGGCGTGCTGGCACGAGGCGCTGTACAGACCGGGGTAGGTGACCCAGGGTGTCGTCAGCGGCGGCGGCGGAGGGGTCGACGTCGCGGACAGGAAATACGGCGTGAGCAACGAGGATCGGCCGGCGATGGACGCGGGGTTGACGCAAGCCACCTGCACACCTCCCGTCCCCGTCTGCCCGGATTGAAGGCTGACACCTTGGCCCGGCACGCCGAAATTCGAGTTCGCCGGCGGCTGCGAGGGAAAACTCGAGTACGCGATCACGCATCCGGTCTGAGACGCCGCCGTGCACAGCGGAATGCGATGGAAGGTCGCCCCGACCGCCTTGCCCGTGGGCACGGTGACGTTGCCGCCGGCGAGAATCGCAACGACGGTCCGGGCGCGGAATTTCGGGTTCGGGTCCACTTGGCTGGACAGAAGCCGGATGAGCATGGCGGCACCCTGTGAGTGGCCGATGAAGATGATGGGCCGGCCGTCGTTGTCGTGCGCGAGATAGTCCTTCCATCCGGACAGGAGGCTCTCATAGGCCACAGTGTCCGCCCCGGGGTTCGTGCCGAGGCCGTTCAACAGGGAGGTCGAAGTGCGTTGGTGGTACATCGGTGCCCACACCCGGCACACCGACGAGAACCGCGAGACCTGCGCGGTGGCCGCGTGCACCTCTGCCGGTTGCACCGTGAGGTTCGCGTTGGCCGACTTCTGCGAGCTCACGGTTGGGTAGACGTAGAAGCAGTCGAATTTGGACGCGGAATCGGCGTGGTTGTTCTGCACGGTCCGCGCGCCACTCGCTGGGACGACGGTCGCGGTCTGGGGTGCAGTGCACGGGTCGTCGGCCTGTCCCGGGCGGCACAGCCACACCGTGTTTGAGGTGCCTCCGCCCCCGGACGTCCCATCGGTGGGCGACGCCTTGGAGGAGGCACCTGCCCCGCACCCAGCGGCGACGAGCAACAGCAGACCGGTGAGCAGCACCAGGCCAAGGTCCCGGACGCGCCGGACCGAGCTCGATCGCAAAGATACGCAACCTGGTTGCATAAAACCCTAGGATGGTCGCCGGTGCCGAGGAAGTCAACCAGTCCGTACCGGTTCGGCGACCTCTTGGCCCTGGCCCGCCAGAGCTGGATCACTCAGATGGCCGACGGTCTCACGGCCAAGGGCTACGACGGCTACCGGCGCAGCGATGCCGCCGCAGTCCGGATGCTCCAGCGGGGACCCATGTCGATCGGCCGGCTCGGCACCGCGCTCGGCGTCACGCGCCAATCGGCGCGCAAGGTGGCAGGCAGCCTCCAACGGCGCGGCTTTGTCACGCTCGCAAGGGACGAGATCGACACCCGCCAGGTCAACGTGGCGCTGACGCCCGACGGCGAGGCGTACGCAGATGCGGTGCGATCGGTGATCGAGAAACTCAACCGCGCCGTGACCAGAAAGGTCCGACCGGCCGACCTGGTGGTCGCCGACGCGGTCTTGCGCGCCTTGCTCGAGGACGACCACACCCGGGGCCTCGCCGAGTTCCTGGGGCCACCGGCGCCGTCCCAGCGCCGATGACGAGCGCCTCGCCGGGGCGCTGCCGGTGATTACGCCACGACCTGCGCATCCGGTAGCGCCACGCCGGGCCGGGACGGGTGGAATATCTCCGCGAGCAGTTCGACGCCGTCCACGACGCGCGGACCGGGTCGTGAGAAGAATGCGTTGGCGTTGACCGCGACGACGCGGCCCAGGTCGGGAAGATCAGGTCGGGTCAGGAACGAGGCCGCTTGCTCGACGGCACCCGCAAGGTCGAACCCGCAAGGGGTGAAGATCGTGACGTCGATCGTCTCGGCGCCGATCTCCTCCCACGTCAGGCGGCGCGATGGGGCCCGGAACTCGGCGAGGACGGGTTCGCCACCCGCGGCCTCCACCATTTCGGGCATCCAGTGTCCCCCGTTGAACGCTGGGTCCGGCCATTCGAGGACGAAGACCCGTGGCGTCGCCCGGCCGGCGACGCGTCTGCGCACCGCCTCCAGTCGCTGCCGCAGTCCGGCGACGTATTCCGCGGCGACGACCTCGGTTCCCGTTGCGTGGCCGACCCGGACGACGCACTCGATGACGTCGTCCAAACCCGCCGGGTCGAGCGAGACCACCTGGGCGTGGCAACCGATGACGTCGAGCGCGTCCTCGACCGCACCCGAATCGATGGCGCACACCGCGCACAGGTCCTGGGCCAAGATGACGTCGGGCGCGATCGCACGGATCTTGGCGTCGTCGAGGGTGTAGATGGACCTGCCGTCGGCCAGCATGGCGCTCACTTCTGCGTCCATCTCCGCCGCCGTTCGCTCGCGTTCCACGTCGAGGGCCGTGCCGGACACGACCGGCACGGCCCGGGCAGCCTCGGGGTAGTCGCACTCGAAGCTCACACCGGCCAGCTCGTCGCCCAATCCGAGCGCAAAGACGATCTCGGTGGCCGAAGGAAGCAACGACACGATCTTCATGCGTGCATCATCTCGCAGATCTTCGCCGGCGGCCTCTACTCCCCGACGGCCGTGCGTACGATGACACCGTGCCACGGGCAGGTGAACCCGCGACCCCGGAACCGGTCTGGCTGGGTGACATCCGGATCCGGATGCTCGATGCCAACGAGGCATCCCGCCTCGGCGATGCGGTCCGGGCCGTCTACGGCGAGACCTACCCGGTGCTGTGGGCCTACGACGCCGACGACGTGGCACGGCGGATCTCGAACGGGCTCCTGATTTCGGCAATCGCAGAGACCACCGACGGTGAGCTGCTGTGTCACTCGGGCCTTGTGCTCGCAGATCCAAACGACGCGGTCGGTCATGCCGGGCAGGCCCTGACGCTGCCGGCGGCCCGTGGCCAACACATCTTCACGACGGTGAAGCGCTACCTGGTCGATTGGGTGACGTCGCGCGGGCTGGTCGGCATGTACAGCGAAGCGACGGCCGCCCACCCCTACAGCCAGCGGGCGATTCTCGACCTCGGTGGCCACGAGACAGGGTTCTTGCTCGGGTTCATCCCCGAGTCGGTCGACAACAGCGTGTCGGCGCCGAGCTCTGGCCGGCAGTCGGCTGCCTTGTTCTTTCTCCGCCTGCGTCCCGGAAAGGACCGGATGGTGTACGCACCGACCCGACATCGCGGGATCGTGCAGGACACGATCGACGTGTGTCACTTTCGCTCCCAACTGGCCGCGCCCCCGAGCAGGACGGAGCTGCCCACACTCGGGCAGCTCCACGTCGAGACACGACCGGGTGACAACGTCGCTGTCGTGACGGTGGTCCAGGCGGGTGAGGACCTGACGGTGCGGTTGGATGCGGAGCGCTCCCGCCTGTTCGAGGAGGGATTCGACGCCCTCTATGTGGATCTTCCGCTCGATCGACCCGAGTCCGCCCACGTGAGCGATTCTCTTGAGGATCTGAAGCTGACCTACTCGGGGATCTTTCTCAACCACCGGGCGGCCGGCGACGTCCTCCGGCTCCAGAGCCTGCGCAACGCCACCGCCTTGTCGCACGACGTCGCGGTCGCATCGCCCCACGGCGCCGCGTTGCTCGAGTACGTGCTGGCGGACATGGAGGCGGCCGGCCAACCCGTGGTGCAGACGCACGACCATCCACCTGTGGTCGCCGGCGAGGGTGTTCCGATTGTGACGGTGCCCTAGGCCGACCCTCGCCGCGTACGGCCCGGGTGACTCAGTCGCTCCCGGCTACCGGGCATCGCTGGTGGCACGAGCCGAAGATCCACTGTTTGGGGTCGGTTTCGCCCTGATCACCCGCACAAGACCATATGGGCGCAGGACCGGCACGTCACACGCGTTGTGACGCGCTCACAAAGGCCGCTTCGCCGGGGACCGTGCGGGGCCGGGCGCGGGAGTGTGACAACGCCCAGGTTTGAGGTGCAGGACTCGGGGTGGCCGACCATCCCTGTCTGCCGATGAGGCGAATGCAACCATGGTTTGTATGGACCGGCACCACTCGCCCCTGTCGCGCGCGCGTCCGCCGCACAGCGGCGCAGCGGCTCTGTTGGTCCTCTGCGTCACGGTGATCGCTTTGCTCGGCAACGGTCTCGCATCGTCTGCGGCTGCCAGCGCCCCGACCTCCGGGTGGTACGTCGCCACCGTGCCGGGAACCGGTGCCGACGACGTACCCCTTGGCTCGGCCTGCGCCAGCGCCCTGCAATGTTGGGTTGTCGGCATCAGCTTGACCAACCTCTCCGGAGGCGGGCCGTCGTTGGTCAGCCCACTCATCGAGTCGTGGCACGGCTCGACGTGGACGCTCGTACCGCCCCCGTTGCCATCGGGAGATGGCGGGGGACTGTTCGGCGCCACTTGTGTCAACGGATCAGATTGTTGGGCCGTGGGTGCGGTGGTCGCTTCCGGCGCGTCGAACCCGACCGGCACGCTCGTCGAGCACTGGGGCGGCGCGGGGTGGTCGCCCGTCCCGAGCCCAACTCCGAGCGGTCCCGGCGTGGACGGTGCGATCCTCACCAGCGTGAGCTGCGAGTCAGCCACGAATTGCTTCGCCGTTGGCTATGCAACCGATGCGAGCGGCAACAACCTTTCAGACGTCATTGAGCAGTGGAACGGGTCCAGCTGGAACATCGTTCCCGGTCCATCGACCGGACAGGCCTTCGATCAGCTGCTCGCCGTGCGATGCCCCTCCGCAGGGGACTGCTGGGCGGTCGGCAACGCCGGTCCGGCGCAGCAGATGTCGAACTTCCTGCCGATTTTCCCCGGCGCGGTCGGCAACCAAGGCTTGATCGAGCACTGGGACGGAGCAGCGTGGTCGATCGTGCCGAGCGCGACCGAGACCCCACCTGCCGGCGGGTATCTCGCCGGGCTCGCCTGCGCGAGCGCCACCGACTGCTGGGCGTCCGGTTCGACGACGGGGAGCGACGGGTTGTCGTCCGGGATCCTCATGGAGCACTGGAACGGCTCGGCATGGACAGATGCATCGGCCTCGGTGTCCGGCTCGACGTCCCCGGGCATGTTGTCCGGCATCGCCTGCATCAGTGCCGACCAATGTTGGGCGGCGGGTTCCACAGGTACGTTCAACAGTGGCGGGTCCAGTCCACCGCCCAAGACCCTCGTGGCGTATTGGAACGGCTCGTCGTGGTCAGTACAACCGAGTCCCGACGTGACTGCGCTGAGCTTTCTCAATGCGATCACATGCGTGCCCGCAATCGGTTGCCTGGCGGATGGCAGCACGTTGACCAACCCGAGCGGCAACGATCCGGGGCTGCGGGCGCTCGTCGAGCAGCTGTGGTTCCCGCCGGCTTCGAACCAGGGCATGCTGCTCGCTGCCCGCGACGGGGGCGTGTTCGCGTACGGAACGGCGACCTTCGCCGGGTCCATGGGTGGCCGACGGTTGAACGCGGCGGTCGTCGGCGTTGCCGCGACGCCCGACGGCCGGGGCTATTGGCTGGTGGGGTCGGACGGCGGCGTGTTCGCGTTCGGGGACGCGAACTTCGAGGGCTCCATGGGTGGTGATCGTCTGAATGCACCGATCGTCGGGATGGCGCCGACCGGCGACGGCCGGGGCTATTGGCTCGTGGCCGGTGACGGCGGTGTGTTCGCGTTCGGCGACGCCGTGTTCGCCGGGTCCATGGGTGGCCAGCATCTCAATGCACCGGTCGTCGGCATAACGGCGACTACGAACGGTGGGTACGACCTCGTCGCGTCTGATGGGGGAGTGTTCAGCTTCGGGGGCGCGACGTTCAGCGGCTCGGCGGGAGGGACGCGCCTCAATGCCCCCGTCTCGGGCATCGCCGCCACCCCGGACGGCCAGGGCTACTGGTTGGTCGCGTCCGATGGTGGTGTGTTCGGCTACGGCGACGCCGCGTACTTCGGCTCCGCGCCCGGCCAGGGCATCACCGTTCAGTCTCCGGTCGTCGGTATCGCACGGACGCCGACGGGGTCGGGCTACTGGCTGGTAGGCGCCGACGGCGCGGTCTACGCGTACGGGGACGCGACGTACCTCGGCGCTCCTGACGCCCACAGGCTCGCCGCGCCGGTGTCGGGGATCGCGGCGACCTGAAGTGGGATCGCGGTCGCGGATGGCCTGAAGTAGCCCTCAAATAGGGAAGGCACCTGCCCACGTCGGGTGTTCGCGACGGCAGCACGTCATGTCGTGTGGCAACTGGCACCGCGAAACCACAGGGACGTTTGGCAACCATGTGTCCGTGGCTGGATGACCGAGCACGGAACGTTTGGCGGAGTGACCATTCCCACTTGTGGATCAGTTGGGTGGCATTTCAAAAAAGCCGATTGGGCTTCTTCAGGTTCCGGGTTACGGATTTTCGGCTTGTGCTCTGGTCGACGCCTTCCGGGCTACGCCAACGAGCGATAATGCTGTCGCCAGATGAGCCTGTACACCCGTGACCAGCGGGGAATTGAACGCAGCACTGGTATGAACGGCAAGAAGATCAGAACGACAGTGAGTGCCATCATGATCGCCCACACCTCAAGGTCGGCGTTGGACGATGTTTTCATGGGTGGAACCTGGTACCACATGGTGTAGAGCCAGAGCCAAGCCTGACCGGGATAGTTGCCGGTTTCGTTCATCATTCCCCACTGCGTGCCCTGCAGATGCTGGGCGCCCGCGAGGTTGGTCAAGTACGAGCCACTCGCGATGAAAAGGAGCGGCTTGGTGTAGTTGGTGTTGTAGAACTGACCTTGGCTCAACAGGGTCCCGTCGAGTCCGCCGCTTTGTGCCATGGTCGTCAAAGAGCCGATGATGTCTCCTACAGGGCCGTATTCGGCATGTGGGACTTGCAACCGACCATGAACCTCGGTCGCGTTCGCGACAGCTTTCTCGTACGCGGTCGTCCAGGCGCTCTGCTGTTCCGGTGTCGCGCTGTTGTAGGTGTCCAGTGCCCGCTGTACCAGCGGCTGATCGGACAGGGTCCGCAGCGGCCCGATGACGAAGTCCTGTGCCGTGTTGATCGGCTGATGCACACCAACCCATTGAGCCGGCTCGAAAAAGCCGATGTGCTGTGTCACGTCCGGTGTGGCGTTGTAGGGCGGACCGTAGGTAGCCACTGGGCTGGTTCCGTCGAGCTGAGTGATGGCAGTTTGCGCGAAGTCGACGGGATCGCTGGTCGACCAGGACTTCAAGGTGACGGCCGTTTCGTCGGGAGAGGAGAAGACGACGGAAAGGAGCACCATCAGCACTCCGACCGCCAATAGGGCGACGAAGGCCTCCTTGACGATGTCGTAAGGACGGTAGGCACCCGTCCACTCCTTGACGTCGCGGTCGGGATTGAAGTGCCGCGCCTTTCGGGGGCTCATTCGGCGACCTCCGCAGCCGACTGCGTGTCCCCTTGGTCCTTGGGCTCGACATCAAAGGGAGGCACGATGCCGCGCCGCCGGACCATCAGCACGTGAAGGCCGGCGATGATTGCGACAGCGATCGGCAGCAGGACGATGTGCCACATCAACATCTGGCCGAAGTTGAGGACGTTCCAGAATGCCCCGGCGCCCGTGGCATTGATGCCGTCCTTGGCCTGGGTGGAGATCCACTGTGAGTCGAAGTTCTGCTGCGAGAGATATCCGGTGAAGGCGGCCGCGATCGAGGCGACGAAAGAAACGACGCCCGTTACCCACGTCAGCTTGCGGTTGCCCCGCCAAGCCGCCATGAAGAACTTTCCCCAAAGGTGGATGACCATGAAGAAGAAGAAGAACTCCACACTCCACAGGTGCAGCGAGTTCACGAAGTGCCCCAGGCCAGACACGTGCCACCAGCTCGGCCCCATGATGGCAAGAACGCATCCGGTGATGATGACCCAGGCCAAGGAGACGACGGTGAGGACGCCAAAGACGTATATCCAAGAGGCCATGTAGGCGGGTTGGCGGTCGGGGAGCAGACGGTCCGGGGGCAAGGCCGTGGTGGCGGCGTTCCTGACCCGTGCCGTCCACTGCCGTGATTCCTCGGAGGAGGCCGCCTCGTCGTGTGTGCTCGTGTCGAGGCTCATTGGTCCGGCCCCTTTCGCCGCGGGAACGGCAGAAGGATCGCCAGCACGAAGACGGCGATCATGAGGAGGATGACGACGAGGTTCGCAACCGAGATCTGGATGAAACCCCAATGGAGGTAGTGGCCAGAGCCGTTCAGGTTGATCAGCGCAGCAATAAGCACTCCGAATGACATGGAGTAACCATTGCAGTTTTGGCCCACCCTGAGTAGGGAGGATCTTCCCATCGTGAGGAGCCCGAAAGGGCACCTCACGGCATCGGGGGATGCTGCGTGGCTGACCTCCCCACGCGAACCAGCCGGCCCGCTCTCGCGGGCCGGCTGGTTGGTCTCCAGGCGGGAGAGATGCGAATCCCTATGCCGTGATCACCACCGCCGGAGGAGCATGGCGTGGCATGAGTTCCTCGGTCTCGTCGACCCGGCGGGCGTGGGCGAAGCCCATGAGCACGAGAACCGCCATGACAGCGGCAAGAGCGAAGGCCGCAATGGCGCACCAGAAGGCGATCGCCGCGATCAGGCTGAATCCGTAGGCCTCGAGGAGCAGGCCACGAAGCGTGGTGCCCTGGAAGACCGTCTGGGCCTTCGCCTCGGCTGCCGTGTACGCCGCCGTTCCCTTGGGAAGAGCCATGGCCTCAGCGCTCAGCTGTGAGTAGGTCTTGCCGCCACCGATGTTGTTGAGGTGCACGGCGATGAAGTCGTTTGCGTAGACCTCAGCCTGCTGACCCGTCAGCAGCTGTTGCCCGGCGTACTGGGACACCGAAGGTGTCATTGACTTGGTGATCTCCTGCCCGTCGGGGTGGGCGAATGCCGCCGCCGAGGGGAACGTGATCTGCTGCTCAGCGAGTTGGTTGTGCACGTAGTTGTTGGCGAAGTTGTAGCCGACCAACAACAGTGAACCGGCCACCGCCAGTACCAGAACTACGACGATGCCGCCGACACTGGCCAGCTTGTCGAAAACCTTCCGTCGCATGTTTCTCTCCTTCTCGTTCGTGATCCCTCCCGTGATGAGATCCCACCCCATCCTCCGGCGATCTGGGCGTTGAGGCATGAGCACAAAAGTCATCCGCGGTACGGAGGAAGGTCCTATGGATGCGAGGAACAGGTCCGAATGGGAGGAATCTCCCTATGTGCTGGACAATTCGTTGGCGCAAAATCGCCAGATGAGCATGTACGTGGAGGTCCTCACAGGGGCCATGGACAGCTGGGACACCGAGCTGTCCGGCGATGCCCTCCTCGACTACGTGCTGAGTTGCCGGGCCGCGCTACCCGAGCGGGAACTCGGAGCGGGAGTGTGGTCGGAGGCGACTCTGGTCGCCGAGGTGGCCTACGACAGGGCCCTGATCAGCATCGCGGTCGAGTACGGCGTCGATGTCACTCCGACGAACTTCGTCCATCCGAGGATCGAGCGGGAGCGCCTTGAGGCTGCACTGGAAAAGCGGGGGTTGGATCTACGTTCGCCGCACAGCCGGTCACGCGATCTTCATGGCGCTTCGGGCGAAACCTGACCCTTGGCCTTGGTGGCGTAGATCGCCGCTTCGGTCCTGCTCGTCATCTTCAGCTTGCGCAGTAGCCCCGTCACATAGTTCTTGACGGTGTTCTCCGACAGGAACATTGCATCGGCGATCTGTTTGTTCGTCTTGCCTTCGGCGATGAGATCAAGGATCTTGCCCTCCTGTGGCGAGAGGGAGGTGAGAGCGGGATCTTGCTTGGGTGGATTCGCGATGCGTTCGACGACCCTTGCGACCGCCCGGGGGTCCATGAGCGATGCGCCCGTTGCAACTTTCTTGACGTCTTCGATGAGATCTCGCGCTTTGATCTGCTTGAGCACGTATCCGGCCGCTCCCGCCATCACGCTCGCGTACATAGCCTCATCGTCGGCGAAGCTCGTGAGCATCAGGCAGGCGAGGTCCGGCATGCTCGACCGCAGGTCGCGACAGACCTCGATCCCATCCCCGCTCTGCAGGCGGACGTCCAAGATCGCCACGTCGGGCCGGGCGAGCGGGGCGCGCGTGAGCGCTTGCTCGCCTGTCGCGGCTTCGCCCACGACCTCGATCTCGTCGTCAACTTCCAGAAGGCTACGGATGCCCTCACGTACCAAATCGTGGTCGTCGAGAAGAAAGACGCGGATGGACACGCGTCCATATTGCCAGTCGGACGTGGTGGACCCGGACGCGATGGCCGCAACGCCTACGATCACCGCCGTGCCCTACACGCGCGTGGACGACCCGGAGAAGCTCCGCCGGCTCCTGGGTGCCGTGCTGATGATCACTGCCGACGTCGAGCTGACCGATCTGCTCCAGCACCTGGTCGAGGAGGCAAGGACGCTGGTCGGGGCTCGCTACGCCGCCCTCGGCGTGCTCAACCCCGCCAGGACCGGTCTCGAACAGTTCCTCACGGCCGGGCTGAGCGAGGAAGAAGAGGCCCAGATCGGCGCCCGGCCGGTCGGGCGTGGCGTTCTCGGCCTGCTTATCACCGAGCCCGCCCCGCTGTTACTCCATGACCTCGGGGAGCATCCCGGCCGCTACGGCTTTCCCCCCAATCATCCTCCGATGACGTCGTTCCTCGGTGTCCCGGTTCGGGTGCGTGACGACGTGTACGGCAACCTCTATCTGACCGACAAGCGGGGTGCAGCGGACTTCACGGACGAAGACGAGGCCCTCGCCGAGGCGTTGGCCCTCGCGGCGGGCATTGCCATCGAGAACAACAGGCTGCACGATCGCGTCCTCGTGATGTCCGTCCTCGACGATCGGGATCGCATCGCACGCGACCTCCACGATCGGGTGATCCAACGGGTCTACGCCGTCGGCATGAACCTTCAGGGGGCAACTCGGCTACCTGAGCGGAATCAAGTGCTCGAGCGGGTCATGCGGGCGATCGACGATCTCGACCTCACTATCAGCGAGATTCGATCGGCCATCTTCGAGCTCAGCGAGGCCGCTCTTCCGGGCGGGCTCCGTCAGGCCGTTTTGCAGATGGCCGAAGAACTGTCTGACACATTGGGCGCCCGGCCCGAGGTCCGATTTAAAGGGGCCGTGGACAACGCTGTTCCCCAACACCTGGGCGACCACGTCCTGGCCGTGGTTAGGGAGGGCCTCACCAATGCGGGCAAACACGCTCAGGCCTCGCGCTACGAGGTGACCCTCGGCGTGACCGACCGGGTCGTGCTCGAGCTGCTCGACGACGGCGTGGGAATCGAACTGCCGCAGAAGGCGCCAGGACTCGGACTGATCAACCTTCGCGATCGGGCTGAGAAACTCGGTGGGACGTTCGAGATCCACCCCGGGGAGAGAGGTGGCACCCGCCTGGTATGGACTGTTCCGCTCGAGTGAACAGGCGCCGGTGCTGGTGGCGCCCGAACCCGTAGATCAGGCGGTCGGCCCTTCCACCGTCCTTGCTCGAATCCCTCCCTGGGCGAGACCACGGAACGCTTCGTCGATACCTTCACAGAAGGAGTCGAGGTCAGGGCAGACGGTAGGGTCGGCGAGGAGGCCCAGGTTCAGCTGGTCCAGGTACGAGAGGGCGGCCACGCCGAGACCCTGGTTGCCCACGAGCGGCACGAGCGGAAACGCCTGCAACATCCGCGCCCCGAGTGCATAGAGCTGAACGTTTGGTCCGGGCACATTGGTCACGATCAGATTGAAGAAGGGTTGGTGCTCGACGAGCCGGCTCAAAGCGGTGAGTGCCGACTGCGGGAGCGGTTCGAGGATCCTGAGGCCGGCGTCGGCCACCACCTCCTGGTGCTGCTCCTTCTGTCGCCGGGTCTGTGCCGAGATGGTCACGAAGGTTTGTTCGGCATCGCCCGAGCCGACTGGAAGTTTGATGAGCAACGCCGACACTTGGTTCCCGATGCCACGATTCGGGCCCGCGGCAAGCCCGACAGGGACCAGCGCATTCATTGTCTCTTTTTGGTTCCAACCGGCCGAGGCGACCATATTGTGCAGGCCGTGGGTGACGAGGGTCAGGACAACGTCGTTGACGGTGCCACCTCGGTCGTGGGCGATCTTGCGCACGTCCTCGAGAGGTAATCGAACCAGACGAACCCGGCGCTCGGCACCGATCTGGTGATTCAGAGGCGAGGGTGGAGCGAGCGGTCCGGCGCTGAGCAGCCGGGCCACCGCACCGAGCTTCGTCGACCACTGCCGTGCGCGCCGTAGGGGGTGCAGCGCTGACCAGACAGCCCACGCACTCACCCGGACGCCGATTTCGCCAAGCTGCCAGAGGTTTTGGGCGGCGTCGACCACGAATGGCACCGGTGCGTCGGGCTGCCACTTTGTTTCCGACGGGTGGCCGGCGTACTCCGGCGAGACATCGAGCAACACCAAGGCAAGCTCGGCCGCCGCGATGCCGTCTGCCATTGAATGGTGCAGCTTCTCGATCAATGCGATCTGGCCGCTCTCGAGCCCTTCGACGAACGCGAGCTCCCACAAGGGTCGATCCTGGTTAAGGGGAGAAGACACCAATTCGGCACAGAGGGTGAGGAGTTGTTCGTCAGTGCCCGGTGACGACAATCGCCGCTTCGTGACGTGGTTGGCGATATCGAAGTTGGGCTCGTCGGCCCAAGATGGAGGCGCCTCCTTCAGGGCAGCCGGCCGGGCGACCTGCCGCAGCTTGGGAATCAGGTCGAGTCGAGAGGAGATCAGCCGGCGGAGGTCCTCAATTCGGAGCTGTCCTCGCTCATCGAGCAGCGGGCCCGCTTCGAAGAACGCAATCGAGACCATGTGCATCGGGGTCCGATCGGACTCGGCCTTGAGGAGGATGGAATCGAGCGGCGAAAGCGTCGGCGCGGGACTCATGACAAGGGTTCCACGCGAGAGGGTTGGAGCCGAGTCTGGCGAGCGGTCCCGAAGTCAGAGGCCATGACGCGAGTGTGAGGCTCTCGGTGGAAGGTCGCTACCGACCTAGGTCCCAGGTGGAAGGGAGGTTCCTCCCTAACCGCTGCCGTGATCCGGAGCGCACACTCGGTGGATGGAACCCGGCACCGGAATCGAGCCCGGAGACCTGGCTCGACGGATCAACCAACGTCGCCATGAGCTCGGCGTGACCACAGAGGACCTCGCTCGAGAAGCGGGATTGGACCCCTCTTTCCTCGAATACTTCGAGCGGCACTCCGATGTGCATTTGGGCGGAAGGACGCTCAGCGCGATCGCTCGTGTCCTTCAGACCTCTCCGGCGAGCCTTCTCGGCGCAGACAGGAACCGAGCGCCGGGGAGGGCAAGAGCGCTGCCGGGAGCCGTTCTCGAGCCGCTGACACCGACGCAGTGTCATACTCTTCTCAAGACCGGTGGTGTGGGAAGGGTCATCTTCAATGCCTCCCGCGGCCCTGTGGCGCATCCTGTGAACTACCGGTTCTCGAAGGGCGAAGTGCTGTTCAACACCACCGTGAACACGGCAACTGAGCTCGAATCCCAGCCTAGGGTCGGATTCGAGATCGACCACATCGACGATGTGTTCACGGAGGGCTGGAGTGTGATCGTGACCGGGCCTGCTCGCGTGGTGGACAATCCGGACGAGCTGGTCGAGCATGCCACGCACGGGCTCTCCCCGTGGGCGGGGGGAGCTCGGGGCGTCGTGCTCGCGATCGCTGCTGCGGAAGTCACGGGACGGGTCATCGTCCACGACGGATTGGAAAACCGAACAGCCCGGCCGGGCCGCCAGCCAACTCGCTCGCACGGCTACTCGAAGAAGAGTGCAAACGATCAGGCGCACATGCGCAGCGAACCATGAGTAATGGACCGTCGAGCACGGACGAAGAAAGTGGCGTCCCTGGCGCGTACCCCTCCGAGTTGGCGTTCGACGCGGTCTCCGTCGAACAGTTCCATATCCGAGTCCGGGCCATTCGTCCCGATGACGCCGCCGGGTTGGTCCAGTTCCACGATCACCTGTCCGATCGGTCGTGTTACCTCAGGTTCTTCTCGCTCCACCCACACCTCTCACCCAAAGAGGTCGATCGGTTCACGCGGGTCGATTACCGGAACCGTCTCGCTCTGGTAGCCGAGCACGACGGCCGGCTCGTTGCCGTTGGGCGTTACGACCGGCGACCCGAGTCCGCAGAGGCCGAGGTCGCTTTCGTGGTCGCCGACGATTGCCAGCATCACGGCATCGGTTCGCTGCTGCTGGATGCCCTCGCTGATGCGGCCCGTGAACGCGGTATCTCCACCTTTGTGGCGGACACCCTCGAGGAGAACCTCACGATGCTCAGAGTGTTCACCCATTCGGGGTTCCCAATCACGCGCAGTTACGAGTACGGCACCGTCTCGCTCCGTTTTCCCATCGCCCTCACTTCCTCATATGAGGTCTCCATGAAGCGACGCCGGTCCGAATGGACGATTGCCCCCGCCGCCTAGTTGCACGGGCAATTTCAAACGACGACCACATGTGTCGGCCCGCGCAGCGAGGGGCGATCAACCTTGATTGCGAAGGTGTGACCCGGAACGGGACCTTTTTCCATGGTTGAGCTCCAGGACGCCGTCAGACAATGGATGAGGACAGAAATCGGAAGGTGAGCCATGAAAGCACTCGTATACGACGGACCAGGCCGGAAGAGCTGGAGCGAGGTCCCGGACCCGCAGATCGAGCAGGATGGCGACGTCATCGTGCAAGTGGACGCCACGACGATCTGCGGCACGGATCTCCACATCCTCAAAGGCGATGTTCCCGAGACCACGCCGGGGCGGATTCTCGGCCACGAGGCCGTCGGCACCATCGTCGAGGTGGGCCCTGGCGTAAAGACACGACACGTTGGTGACCGCGTCTTGGTCTCCTGCATTTCGGCCTGCGGATTCTGCCGTTTTTGCCGGGATGGTCGCTATGGGCAGTGCTCGGGCGGTGGCGGTTGGATCCTCGGCCACCTCATCGACGGGACCCAGGCGGAATTGGTACGGGTGCCTTTCGGCGACACGTCGACCTATCTTGTGCCGGCCGGAGCGGCGGACGAGGACGTCTTGATGCTCGCTGACATCCTTCCCACGTCCTACGAGGTCGGCGTGCTGAACGGTCAGGTCCAGCCCGGCGACACCGTTGCCGTCGTCGGTGCGGGTCCGATCGGACTCGCCGCCATCATGGCCGCACAGTTGTTCTCGCCCAGCCACATCGTGGCCATCGACCTCGCCGACGCCCGCCTCGAGGCCGCGAAGCGGTTCGGCGCCGACGTGACCGTCAACGATGGGTTCGACGACGCCGTCACGGTGGTTCAGGGTCTGACCGATGGACTCGGCGCCGACGTCGCTATCGAAGCGGTGGGTGCGCCGGAGAGCTTCGAGTTGTGCACCGCGCTGGTCCGGCCGGGAGGCCGCGTGGCCAACATTGGTGTACACGGCAAGCCGGCAACGCTGCATCTCGAAACGCTATGGATTCGTGATGTCACGATGACCACGGGACTGGTCGATACGTATTCGACACCCACCCTGCTCCGACTTCTGACGTCAGGCCAGCTGGACGGTGGTCAGTTCGTGACGCACCACTTCGAGCTGGGCGAGATGCTGGCGGCGTACGATGCCTTCGCTCGTGCCTCCGAAACTGGAGCACTGAAGGTCGTGATCAGCAGGTAGGCGGTTTCGAGCATCTCGTGACGCCGACCGCACGCGGCGGACTCAGAGGAGGAGTGAGCGCACCTCCGATGCGATCTGCAGGTCCTCTCTCGCTTGGACGACGAAGACCCTGACGTGAGAACGCGCGCCCGTGATATCGGCGTCGGGCGATGCTGAACGGTTCGCCTCGTGGTCGAGCGAAAGGCCAAGGAATCCCATAGTGGCGAGCGTGCTGGCCCGTAGCTCGGCCGCATTTTCTCCGACTCCTCCAGTAAAAGTGATGGCATCGAGTCCACCGAGGGCACTCGCCATCGCGGCGATCCCGGCCCGCAGCCGGTGCACGTAGACATCCAGCGCGAGCCGGGCAGCGTTGTGTCCCTCCGTCGCCATCGTTTCGATCTCGGCCATGTCTGAAGAGCCGGCGAGGGCGAGCAGACCCGATTCGTGGTCGAGGGCGCGGGCGATATCGCTGACCGGGATCCCTTGCTCCTGGGCAAGCCAGAGGACGAGGCCGGGGTCGATCGTGCCTGAGCGAGTAGCCATGACGAGCCCCTCGAGCGGCGTGAAACCCATCGTGGTGTCGATCGAACGGCCCTCGGCGATGGCGGCCAGGGACGCTCCTGCACCCAGGTGGCACGTGACCAGACGGATACCTGCTCCGGAATGTCCCATGAGCTCGATCGTGCGCCGCCATGCGTAGCCGTGACTCAGACCATGGAAGCCGAATCGCCGCACCCCCAAACGGGTCCTCCATTCGAGCGGTACTGCGTACGTTGCGGTCGCTTCGGGGAGTCCGGCGTGGAATGCGGTGTCGAAGCACCCCACGGACGGAACCTCGCCCAGGACCTGGCTGACGATTTCCGCGGCCCGGAGGCATGCGGCCTGGTGAAGAGGCGCAAGCGGGATCAGTTCCTGGAGCATCTCCATGATCGACTGGTCGAGCCGTGTAGGACCGACAAAGAGTGTTCCGCCGTGCACGATGCGGTGACCGACCGCATCAATCGAGCCCGAGTTCTGCGTGACGAATTGCTGCAGCGCCGCCGGATCGAAACTTCCGCCAACAGCTGGCAGGCTCTCCGTCCGAAGCGAATTGTCGTCGCCGTCGAGGACCGACAGCTTGAGGCTGGAAGAGCCAGCGTTGACGACCAACTGATTCATGGAACGTGATCGCTCCAAATCCAGTCCGTGATCTCGGGGGAGTCCTCTCCATTCCTTCGCGTGTAATCGCGGGCCCGCAGTCGTGCGTCTTGCATTTCCTGACGAAGGGCGGCCGCCTGCTCTCCGAGGTCCGGAACGCGGTCGATGACGTCGATGACCAAGTGAAAGCGATCGAGGTCGTTCAGCATCGTCATGTCGAAGGGGGTCGTTGTTGTGCCCTCCTCCCGATAGCCTCGGACATGCAGGTTGTCGTGGTTCGCGCGGCGGTAGGTGAGTCGGTGAACGAGCCACGGATAGCCGTGGTAAGCGAAGATCACGGGCCGGTCGATCGTGAAGAGTTCGTCGAACTCGATATCCGAGAGGCCATGCGGATGCGAAGCCTGATCGCTGAGGCGCATGAGATCGACCACATTGACGACCCTCACCCGTAGCGATGGGAGGTGTTGCCGCAGAAGGTGGGCCGCAGCAACGGTCTCGAGTGTCGGTACGTCCCCCGCACAGGCGAGGACGACATCGGGATGCGTGCCCGCGTCGTTGCTGGCCCATTCAAAGATGCCGAGCCCCCTTGTGCAGTGCGCCACGGCATCCTCCATCGACAGGTAGGTGAGGGCCGGCTGCTTGCCAGCGACGATCAGGTTGACGTAGTCGCGGCTCCTCAAGCAGTGGTCAGCCACTGAGAGGAGCGTGTTGGCGTCGGGCGGAAGGTAGATCCGTACCCGGTCCGAGTTCTTGTTCACCAGGTGGTCGATGAAGCCGGTGTCCTGGTGAGAGAAGCCGTTGTGGTCCTGGCGCCAGACGTGGCTCGAGAGTAGGTAGTTCAGCGACCCGATCGGTCGGCGCCAAGGGATGCTCTGGCAGGTCTTCAGCCACTTGGCGTGCTGGTTGAGCATGGAGTCGACGATCGGGACGAATGCCTCGTAGCAGTTGAAGAGACCGTGGCGGCCGGTGAGGAGGTACCCCTCCAACCACCCTTCGCAGAGGTGCTCGCTCAAGACCTCCATGACCCGACCTTGCGAGGCGAGGTGCTCGTCGGTCGCGTGAATGTCGGCCTCCCAGACGCGATCGGTCGCTTCGAACACGGCGCCGAGCCGGTTCGAGACTGTCTCGTCGGGTCCGACGAGTCGGAAGGTGGTCGGATTCGCCTTGATCACGTCTCGAAGCAGTTCGCCGAGCACCCTCGTCGGTTCCACCCGAACCGAGCCCGGCCGCACCACAGGCACCGCGTAGTCGGTGAAGTCGGGCACGGTGAGGTCCTTGAGCAGCAGTCCGCCGTTGGCGTGGGGGTTCGAGCCCATGCGTCGGGTGCCCGACGGCGTGAGCGCGGCCAGCTCGGGCCGAAGGCGTCCTGCGCCGTCGAAGAGCTCCTCGGGCCGGTAGCTCCGCATCCAGGCGTCGAGGATTGCCAGGTGCTCGGGATTCGTCCGGACGTCGCCCACTGGCACCTGGTGGGACCGGAACGTGCCCTCCACCGGCAATCCGTCCACCACCTTGGGACCCGTCCAGCCTTTCGGTGTGCGTATGACGAGCATGGGCCAGACGGGACGACGGCCCGTCGGGTTGTGGCGCCGGGCCGCGCTCTGGATGTCCGCAATCTCGTCCAGGGCTCGATCGAGCGCAGCGACCATCTGCTCGTGCACGTCCAAGGGGTCATCGCCGGCGACGAAGATCGGGCTGTGGCCGTAGCCCTCGAGCAACCATCGCAGCTCGTCGTCGCCGATCCGAGCCAGCACGGTCGGGTTGGCGATCTTGTAACCGTTGAGATGGAGGATCGGCAGCACCGCACCATCCCCGATCGGATCGAGGAATTTGTTGGAGTGCCAGGAAGCCGCCAGTGGCGCCGTCTCTGCCTCTCCATCGCCGATGACACAGGCCACGATGAGATCTGGATTGTCGAAGGCCGCTCCGTAAGCGTGCACGAGCGAGTAACCGAGTTCGCCCCCCTCGTTGATCGACCCCGGGGTCCCCGGGGAAACGTGACTCGGGATCCCGCCCGGGAAAGAGAATTGGCGGAAGAGCTGCCGGAGGCCCTGCTCGTCCTGGGTGATGTGAGGGTAGAACTCGCTGTAAGTCCCCTCGAGGTATGTGTTGGCGACGATGCCTGGGCCCCCGTGACCGGGCCCGGTCACGTAGATCATGTCGAGGCCTCGGGAGACGATGACACGGTTGAGGTGGGCGTAAATCAGATTGAGCCCCGGCGTCGTCCCGAAATGTCCCATCAGACGTGGCTTGACGTGCTCCGCTCGCAGCGGTTCCCGTAGCAACGGGTTGTCGAGGAGGTAGATCTGCCCGACTGAGCAATAGTTGGCGGCCCGCCAGAAGGCGTCGATGGCACGGAGTTCCTCCGCGCCCGGTACAGCGCCAGTCTCCTCATCTCCAGCTCGGAGCATCGAGCCTCCTGGCTGCGCAGGCGGGCGTTATCGGGGAACTGGGAGGACGATATCCGCGACCGGGGTGGTCACGGCCGCCAGCTCGACGACCAGCCACACGAGGAGGTCATCGACGGTGATGATCCCGGCCACGTCGGACTCCTCGAGCACCGGAAGCCGGCGTACGCCGGCTCGGCGTAAGACCGCCAAGGCTTCGATGAGGTCGTCGGAGCCCTGAACGGTAACGGGTGTTTCTGTCATGACCTGTTCCACATGCTGCTCAGCTCCGAATCCTTGAGCGAATCCTCGCACCACGAGGTCCCGATCTGTCACGATTCCAACGAGCTCGTCTCCGGCCACCACGAGAAGGGCTCCGACCCCATGCCGTTGCATGAGCGCTGCGGCTTCGCCGATTCTGCATTGTGGTGGCACCGTGACCGGAGCCTTACGAAGGCATTCCCTTACGAGCATGACCAGACCTCCTCCACCGGTGTTCCGATTGATGATCCACGTCTGTCCAGCTTCATGATCCCTCGATTCCATCCATGCAAGAGCGCTCAACGGTCCGGCGGACCACTGCGACGGCTCTCTCGGCAACGTCCTGGGTAGTAAGGCCCTCGAGAGTGAATGGTTCGGCGGGCCGACTCGATCCTTGTTTGTTCCACATGTCGCCTTCCCAAACGGTGATGCGTCGCCAGGGCATGTCGACGTCGAGCCGTATGTATGGATTCCGGTCGACCCGAGGGGGGAGCACGACAGGTCCTTCGAGCGACACCCACAAGATCAGTCGTTGGCCGTGTCGTCCTTCGGCGGGGCGTTCCTCAATGAGTGCTCCCCCGCCGTGGGTACTGAGCCGCTCGGCGATTTCTCCGAATGCAGGCTTCACGACCCGTTCGAATTTGCAGGCTGCCGCTCGGGCAAAACGGTTCTGATCTAACAAGGTGGCGCGCACATGGGCAGCTTGCTCTTCCAGTCGACGGGCGTAAGTCGCCAAGAGATCATCGATGGCCTGGAAGCTGACATCGTCGTGGGCGGTCTCCGCCCCCGCTCCGCATTGTGGAGTCTCGGAGCGCACGGGGGAAGGAGTCGTATCACTCACCGATAACGTCATGGCCGTCAGCGCACCACGATCGTGGTGCAGGTCGCGTGGTGCAGGACGTACTCAGACACAGAACCCAAAAGGAGTCCCGTCAGTTCGTGGTGGCCGCGCGTGCCGACCACGAGTGCGGTAGCGCCTTCGCTGATTCGAGTAAGAGCCCGTCCCGGCGTGTCCAGCACGGTCTCGCCCTTGACGACGACAGTGGGCTCGAGTTCTTCGGCTTGGCGAAGAGCATCGGCGACGATTGCCTCGGCTGATTCACGGTAGAGACCGACGGGCACGACCAAGCCCACTCCGGTGGGCATCTCCATGTACACGCTCACCACGTGGAGGATGGCGGCCCACCGGAAAGCCTCCTTCGCGGCGAACGCGACGGCACGCGTGGCGCACGTCGAGCCGTCGATGCCCACGACGATGCGAAGCTCGTCTCTGGCCTGTGCGTTCAGGTCGTTCGTTTCCATTGCCATTCTCCTCGGAATCGCCATCTGAGGCACCCTCCATCCTCCCAGCGTCCGGCCCTGCCGGCGTAGGGAGGAAGGTCCTGAGGAACAGGGAAAACACTCCTTGGGTACGGCTTGTCTTGAGGAGTCGGCGACTTCGGCCTTGACCGACAAGCGCCAGCGGGTCGAGGACAGGTCAGGGGAGTGAGCCGGACGCGCCTCGGACCGGATGGGACCTTGGTCCCGTCCGGTTCATGACGATCTTCCGTGGTGGACTCGGCCAGAGGAGCAGTATTTTCGGGATGCGCCGGTCGCCGCTCAGGGGGTGCCGAGAAGGGAGTGGGCCGTGACGAGCACAGGCTTCGAACACACGAGCGAGAAAATCGTGGTCGGCATCGACGGATCTCCCGCTTCGATCACTGCGCTGCGGTGGGCTGCCCGATACGCGTCCATGACGGGCGAGACGGTGGAGGTCATCGTCGTCTGGGATTGGTACAGGAGCCCCGGTTGGTACACACCGATCCTCGCCGGACTCGATCCGGAAGGTGACGCGCAACACGTCCTCGAGAAGTCCCTCATCGAAATCATGTCCGAGTGGCCCCACTTGTCCATGACGAGTCAGGTGGTTGAGGGAAACCCGTCCCCGATCCTCACCGAGGCATCCAAAGGCGCGTCCCTGCTCGTAGTCGGCAGCCGAGGACACGGCGAGTTCGCCGGGATGCTCCTGGGCTCGGTCAGCGAATATTGCGTCACGCACGCCCATTGCCCGGTCCTCGTCATTCGCGGTGACCAGTGAGGGGACACGTCGACCCAGACGGGCTTTTCGGAGAACGTCAGGGCAATTCGGAGGGATAGGCCAGAGCCGCCCGTCCGGCCTTGTCCATTGGCACGATGGCGAGGGGCGCTTCAGACGTCTCCGCCAGCTCGAGGCTGGTGCTGCCCAGGGTCAGCCCCGCGTGCTTCCCGGCACCCCTGGTGCCGACCACGAGCAGGTCTGCCGAAGTTGGCGGGCTGGCCACGCGGATCATGACAGAACAGGGGTCGCCGTCGAGGGCCATCCATTGCACGCGAGCAGGTTCCATGCCGACTGAAGAAGCGATTTCTAGCGGAACGTTGCCGTCTGGCCGAGTTTGAGAGATGTCGGCGCCTTCGAGAAGGCCGATCGCATGCACCACCACAAGTTGGGCACCGACCGAGACGGCGAGTTCTGCGGCCCAGCAAACGGCCAATTCGGAGTCCGGAGACCCGTCGTAGCCGACGGCGATCGTTCTCAGTGCAGCCACTTCCACCTCCCGTTCGTTCTTCTCAGAGCGTATTTGCCTGCTGGGACGTGAAGGTAGGGCCGGGGTCCCCGGTCCGGGGCGCGTCTTCAGCCGGGTCAACGCCGTGCGTCGAGCTTGATCTCGGCGTATCTGAAGAGCAAAGTCTTGGTCCGAAGGGACGTTTCTCCCTAACTCAGCTACCGATTGGTAGCTCAGACTGAG
This sequence comes from uncultured Acidimicrobiaceae bacterium, assembly GCA_963777485.1. Taxonomy (GTDB): domain Bacteria; phylum Actinomycetota; class Acidimicrobiia; order Acidimicrobiales; family RAAP-2; genus Bog-473. Next base: position 92,485 of record CAVZQP010000004.1, read on the forward strand.
GGTATGAGCACGGGAACCGAAGCCGCTATGACCCAACAGAGCGACCTGGCTCGCCGGGTGGCACAGCGCCGCACCGAACTGGGAATGTCCATCGACGAACTCGCACAGCGTGCCGGCATCGACCCCACATACATGAGGTACTTCGAGCAGAGCGCTGACGCACGACTGAGCGCGGGTTCCCTCAATCTTCTCGCACTCGTCCTGGACACGAGCCCAGCGGAACTTCTGGGATCAGAGTTCCATGTTCCCCACGGGAGAGGGCGCGCCGGCCGTCATCCCTCCCTTGAGATCCTCACGGAGGAGCAGTGCAGGGCTCACCTCGCGGTAGGAGGAGTCGGACGGCTGCTGTTCACCTCAGAGCGGGGAGCCGTCGCCCTGCCGGTCAATTTTGAGTTCACCGAGGGTCAGATCGTGTTGAGCACGGATGAGAGGAAAGCGGCTCTGCTCGAGGCGCTACCCGCCGTTGGCTTTGAGGTCGATCGAGTTGATGACGTCATGAGTGAGGGTTGGAGCGTCTTAGTGAGTGGTCGGGCGCGAGTGGTCGATGACCCCGAAGAGTTGCATCGCCTCTCTTCGCTCGATCTCGAAGCGTGGGCCGGTGGCGATCGCCACTCCCTGACCTGTATTACGCCCACCGAGATCACGGGACGCGTGATCGTTCATCACTCCCCCCCGGATGAAGATTGATCGTTGTGCCGTAGATCCGATAACGGGGATTGAACGCCGAGCAGCCGCCAGAAGACGGTGACCGGCCCTCAATCTTGAGGTGATCTCCTGATTCGTCTCCGTATCTCCTCGGGGACTTTGGCCCCTCCGGGATCGGTAAGGCAAGATTGGGGGGTGGCCGCGCCTCGGGACATCGAGGTGACCGCCATTGATCCACGGCGTCTAGCCCCTCTCATCGGGGCTTCGCGTCTGAGCAACCTCATCGACGCTGCCGCCGAGGCGCGAGTGGCTCTCGGCGGGGCCACGGTGTGGAACATCAGCTCGACGTCGGTTGGCGGTGGCGTCGCCGAGATGTTGCACAACCTCGTCGGGTATTCCATCAGTAGCGGCATCGATGCCCGATGGGTCGTCGTTGCAGGCGATGAGGGATTCTTCAAGGTCACCAAGCGCATTCACAATCGGATTCATGGATTCGCAGGCGACGACGGAGCCCTGAGCTCGAACGAAACCGCGCTCTACGAGTCGATCATGGAACGCAACGCGGCCGCACTTGCGAGCCGAGTGAACGAAGGTGACGTGGTGGTCTTGCACGACCCGCAGACCGTCGGTCTGGCCCGTGCGATTGCTCAGCGTGGCGCCCGGGTGGTATGGCGCTGTCACATCGGCGCGGATCGCCCCAACCGCTACACCGAAGAGGCATGGGAGTTCTTGAAGCCCTACCTCGATCACTGTGGTGCATTCGTCTTCTCACATCGCGGGTTCGTCCCTCAACTGATCTCAGACTCAGGGTCGGACGTCTACGTGATTGCTCCCTCGATCGATCCTTTCGCTACGAAGAACCGGCCCTTGCGTCTTGCCCAGGTGGACAAACTCTTGGTGAGGGTGGGCTTGTTGGATGGCCCAACTGATTCTGGGCCACCGCCCGAGGCGATCTTTGGTGGAGCGGGGCCCGTGTCACGGGACGATCGTGTGGTTGTGCAAGTGTCACGTTGGGACCACCTCAAGGACATGCAAGGTGTCCTCCAGGGGTTTGCTGCGATTGTCGAAGGCAAAGATGACCTGCGGCTTGCACTTGTGGGTCCGGAGGTGAATTCGGTTTCGGACGATCCTGAAAGCGCTCTGGTTCTCGCTGAGTGCATGACTCGGTGGGAGGAATTACCAGAGAAGATCCGGAGAGCCATCCGAATAGTCGCCCTGCCGATGCACGATTTCGAACTCAACGCGCTGATGGTCAATGCGATCCAGCGTCATGCGACGGTCGTCGTCCAGAAGAGCCTGCAGGAGGGCTTCGGCCTCACGGTAGCCGAGGCCATGTGGAAGTCCCGCCCAGTCGTAGCTTCCGCGGTTGGTGGCATCAGCGATCAGGTGACGCCCGGAACGGGGATCCTCCTGAGCGATCCTTCGGACCTGGACACCTTCGGGGCGAAATTGGCTGACCTCCTGATGAAGCCGGACGAAATGGCGGCGATGGGCCGCCGCGCCCGCGGGCGTATTCGCACGGGCTTCCTCGCCGACCGCCATCTTGTCGACTACGCGCGACTGATCGTGGATCTGACTCAGCACTAAGCGAATTCTCCGAGCTGCGCCCAGAACTTCAGTCCCGGTGACTGTTGCTCGCGGCTGCCCAAGGGACTGTGCTCTTCGTCCTGGCGGTGCTATCCGGTGCGGGCGTCACGCTCTCAGCTGCGTCGCGTCGCCGACAACTCCTACGGAGACGAAGTGGCGGTCCGAGGGGTTGTGCTAGTCGAAGTTGCGCCGCAGTCCGAGACGCACCGCCTCTGCGGCAAGTTGTGGGCGAGCCCGGGGATCGGCCACGTGATCGATGATCAGCTGCGCCTGCGCGTGCTCGGAGCGGCCGAAGAGCTCTGCGCACCCGTGTTCGCTCACGATGGCCGAGTGCTGGAACGAGGTGACCGGGTTCTTGAGGATCGGCACCACAGTGGACGAGTCGGTCTTCTGGTGCCAGGCGTGCAGGGCCACGATGGCGTGTCCTCCCCTCGAGTGGAGGGCCCCGTTGACGAAGTCCGGCTGGCCGCCGAATCCCGAGTGGATCCTGTTGTCGACGAAGCTGGCGTTGGCCTGCGCGAACAGGTCGACCTGCATGGCGGCATTGATCGAGAGCATCGCCCTTTGCTCAGCGATACGCGACGGGTCGTTGACCGTCTCGGTGCGCCGCATGAGGAGACGCTCGTTCCTGTCGGCCCACGCATAGAGGTCGGGTGAGCCGATGAGAAAGGAGGTCGTCACGAAATGGTGGGGATCCAGGGCGCCGGCATGGTGCAGCGCGAGCACACCGTCGCTGATCATCTCCGACCAGACGCGCAGGTTCCGTAGGGCCGCCATTTTGGTGGCAGCAACCGTAGGGATCAGCCCGATACCCAATTGCAGCGTGGCCCCTTCCTCGGCGAAGCGGGCGACCCGTTCACCGATGGCGTGCGCCGCATCGTCGGGCGGCCCCGCGGTTGGCGATGCGAGAGGTATGTCGACTTCGATTGCGCCGTCAATGAGCTCGAGCGGGATCTCGCCGTCGCCGAATGTGTACGGCATGCGCGCGTTCATCTGGGCGATGACGAGGCCGTTGCGGGCTCGGGCCTGCTCTATGGCTGCCGGGAGAATGTTGACCTCTATTCCCAGCGACACCTTGCCGTGCCGCGGCAACGAAGTGTGGATGAGGACGGCGTCGACTGGTCGCGCCGTGTCGAACAACCGGGGCACCAACGACAGTCGCATCGGCAGGTAGTCGAGCATGGGGTCGTTGCGCATACCCGGCCCGACAAACGGGGTCTCTGTGACGAATTGAGGGTTGGCAGAGAAAGCGTCCTGGGCGTTGAGTTGGAAGACGCGGCAACGTTCCCGTGCAGCGAGCAGAGCGTCGATCAGTGTGAGCGGGTTCGCCGAGTTCCCGGAGATGACCACGCGCGGCTCTTCGCGTTCGAGGCCACGCAGCCGCTCTGCGACGTCCTCGAAGGTCAGCGTCTTCATCGGTTCAGTCCCACAATGCAACATGTGTCCAACAGAGACGTTGGACCCTCTCGAAACCACCTCTGATCAGGGACAATCGATGGGCATCGCCGGCGCCGAAGGGCTGAAGCAGGGAAACGATCACATCGTTTGCCACGCCACAGCCGTCCGGCACCTTCGGCGGCGTGGCCGGGATCGGATTCGACCCCGGGTCGCCGGCGACCGAGGCTTCAAATCTCCTCGGGCACCATCTCGATGGCGCCGCACGGACACTCCTGCACACAGAGCCCGCATCCCTTGCAGAACTCGTAATCGAAGGCGTATCCGTGCGCCTCGTCGATCTTTCGCACGGCATTGTCGGGGCATACTCCGAAGCAGTTGTCGCATTGGAAGCAGTTGCCGCACGACATGCATCGCCGGGCCTCGTACAGGGCGGTCGATTCGTCGAGGCCCCCGACGACCTCGTCGAAGGTGGAGGCGCGACGGGCCGCGTCGAGGCGGGGCCGCACCGACTTGGGCGCGTCGGCGTAGTACCAGGTGTTCAGGTGTGCTGGGGTGGCCAGGGTGTGGCGTGGCGGGCGCTCCCAGGGTCGGTCGTCCAGCCAGGCGTCGATGGCCAGGGCCCCCTTCTTGCCGTGGCCGATGGCGTCGGTGAGCGTGCGGGCCCCCGGCACCATATCCCCGCCGGCGAACACCCCCGGATGTCCGGTCATGAGGTCGGGGCCGACCGGCACCAGATCGCCCTCCACTCCAACGTCGGGCATCGACCGCAGCAGCGAGAGATCGGCCTCCTGGCCGAGCGCCAACACGAGCGTGTCCGCCCGTAGCTCCTCGAACTCGCCGGTGGGACGGGGGAAGCCCGACTCGTCGAGTTCCATCCGCTCGATGGACAACACCCCGCCTTCGTCCTCCACCACGGTGGCGAGCCACTTGAGGCGCACCCCTTCGTCCAACGCGTCGTCGACCTCCTCGACATTGGCCGGCATCCGCTCCCGGGTGCGCCGATAGACAACGACGGCCTCCTCGGCGCCCATGCGACGTGCCGTGCGGGCCGCATCCATCGCTGTGTCGCCGCCGCCGTAGACCGCGACCCGACGGCCGAGCGCGGGTGCAGCGTCGCTCTGGGCGCCCCGGAGCAACGAGACCGCGTCGAGGATGTGCGCCGAGTCCCCCGCCGGGATGTCGGCGTGGCGCCCGCGCTGGGCGCCTACAGCCAGGAAGGCGGCGTCGAAGGCGCCATCCTCGAGGGCGGATCCGAGGTCGTCGACGGGATGACCGCATTCGACCCTCACGCCCAGAGCGACGATGCGGTCGATCTCTGCCGCCACCACGTCACGGGGGAGGCGGTACGCGGGTATTCCGTAGCGCATCATTCCACCCGCGAGCGGCGACGACTCGTACACGACCACCTCGTGACCGAGCAGTCGCAGGTGGTAGGCGGCCGTCATGCCACCAGGGCCGGATCCGACCACCAGGACGCGGTGGCCTGTGGGAGCGGACACGGGTCCGGGAAGCCAGCCCTCCTCGAGCGCCCGGTCGCCCAGGAAGCGCTCGATGGCATTGATGCCGACCGCCTCGTCGACCGTGGCCCGGTTGCAGGCTGTCTGACAAGGGTGGAAGCAGGCCCGCCCCATGACAGCGGGGAAGGGGTTGGCGCGCATGATCTCGCGCCACGCCGCTTCGTAGGAGCCTTCTTCGGCCAGGTACAGCCACCGCTGGATGTTCTCGCCGGCTGGGCAGGCGTCGTTGCACGGCGGCAGGCGGTCGACATACACGGGGCGTTCGGTGCGCCAGCTTCCGGTCTTGTTGGCCAGGCTCGAACCGACCTCGAGGGTGATGGCGAAAGGCTTTTCCATCAGGCCGGCCCCTCGTCGGGCTCCTCCATGAGCCCGTAGCGTCGGATGTTGTCGTCGGCGATCGCCTGGAGCCCGTCGAGAATGTCGGTCTCCAGCGGATTGCCGTCCGGATCGAAGAGGTGGGCGAACCGGCCCTGGAGTCGTAGGTACTCCGTGACCGGGGCCGGCCGGCGGATCGTTGTGACGCCGGTCACCTCGCCATGCTCTGCTTCGAAGACAGGGAAGAGCCCTGTCTGGGTGGCCAGGCGGGCGATCCGCACCGTGTCGCTCGCGGCGCTCGCCCACCCGAGCGGGCACGGCACGAGGATGTGGATGTAGCGCGCCCCCCGGATCGACATGGCGCGGGTGACCTTTGCCTCCAGGTCGTGCAGGTCGGCCACCGTCGCCGTCGCCACGTAGGGGATGCCGTGCGCCATGGCGAGGACGGGCATGTTCTTACCCTGGCCGAACGCGTTCCCCGGGTGGGGGCCGACCGCCTCGGTTGTTGCCGTGCGCGCCGCCGGCGGGGTCGCCCCCGACCGCTGCACGCCGGTGTTCATGTAGGCCTCGTTGTCGTAGCAGATGAAGAGGACGTCGTCGTTGCGCTCGAACATGCCCGAGAGACACCCGAACCCGATGTCGACGGTGCCGCCGTCACCGGCCTGACCGATCACCCTGGTCTCGGTGCGGCCCTTGACCCGAAGCGCGGCGGCCACCCCGGTCGCCACCGCGGGTGCGTTCCCGAACAAGGAGTGCAGCCACGCGATCTGCCACGACGTTTCGGGATAGGGAGTGGAGAAGACCTCGAGACACCCGGTGGCGTTCACGGCGACAAGCTGACCGCCGGTGGCGCGCATGGCGGCGTCGAGGGCGTAGCGCGCTCCCAGGGCCTCCCCACAGCCCTGGCAGGCCCGGTGGCCCGACGTGAGCGAGTTGGAGCGCGCCGCGTCCGACTGGACGGTGCGATCGGTGCGGCTCACCAGCCGGTTGCCCACGGCGAAACTGCCGACCTGGTAAAAGCGGACCGCCATCAGCCGATCCCCGAAGCCACGGTGCCCACGTCGCGCAGGATGTTCTCGGCCGAAGGGCCCGACCGGCGGCGCTGCACGATGCGCTCGAGTTCTCGTTCGACGAGCTTTTCGTTGAGATCGAGGAACGTCAATCGCGGCAACTCACCCCGGGCGGCGGCCTCGAAGATCGCTTGCAGCGACCCCTTCGTGATCATGCGGCCTCCGAGGCCGGCGACGACCGTGGCCACGGGCACGGGGAGTCCGCTCAACGCCATGGCCACGTCGGTCGAGAGCACACCGCCGAAACCGACACTGAAAGCCTTTTCCACCACGACTACATGACAAGAGCGCCGGAGCGCTTCTCGGACGGCGTCGATCGGGAACGGCCGGAAGGACGTGATGCCGAGCGCGCCAATGCGCAGCCCGCCTTCGCGTTGGGAGTCGACGATGTCCTTGATGGTTCCCATAACCGAGCCCATGGCGACGACGACGATCTCGGCGTCCGCACTTCGGTATGGATGGACGAGTCCGCCCGAGTCACGGCCAAACGTTTCGGCGAACTCTGCGCCGAGCTCGAGGATCCGCCCGACCGCCTGTTGCTGGCGCGCGTACGCCAGGTAGCGCACCTCCTCGAACGCCTCGGGCCCGACCATGGCGCCGATGGAGTAGGGATCGTCCGGATCGAGAACCTGGCGAGGGTCGTAGGGGGGAAGAAAGGCGTCCACCTGGGCCTGGTCGGGCATCTCCACCCGTTCGGTGGCATGGGTCAGGATGAACCCGTCCATACACACCATGACGGGGACCGACAGTTCCTCGGCCAGCCGGAAGGCCTGGATGTGGAGGTCTGCGGCCTCTTGGTTGGTCTCGGCAAAAAGCTGGACCCACCCGGCGTCGCGAGCGGCCATGGCGTCACTGTGATCATTCCAGATGTTGATTGGCGCGCCCACGGCGCGGTTGGCGAGCGTCATGACGATGGGCAGGCCGAGCCCGCCGGCGTTGTAGAGGGCCTCCATCATGAAGAGAAGGCCCTGACTGGCCGTGGCGGTGTAGGCCCGGGCGCCGGTCGCGGAAGCGCCGATCGCGACCGACATCGCCGCGAACTCCGACTCGACGTTGATGAATTCGCACGGGGTCAGCTCGCCCGTCTTCACGAGCGCGCCGATCGCCTCGATGATGTGGGTCTGAGGTGAGATGGGGTAGGCGCAGACGACCTCAGGGCGGCAGAGCGCAACTGTCTCCGCTACCGCCCGCGACCCCTCAAGCTGCCGGAGCACCGAGCGCCTCCTGCTGATCGGACCCCATGGCCAGACGGGCGTAGCGGTAAATCTGAGCGGCGGCGGCGACGTTCTGCTCCGCAACACTGGGGTTCTTGCGAAACCGTTCTCGGATCGCTTTGCCCACCGCCTCGATCGTCACCTGTCCGGTCAAGGCGGCAAATCCGCCGAGCAGCGCTGCGTTGGGCAGCGGCTTGCCCACATGGCGTAGTGCCGCTTCGGTCGCGGGCGCTGTCATCAGGTGGGCGCTATCGAATGTTTCCCGAAGAGTCCCAAGTCCCAGGTGGTCCAACGTCTGAGACGAGTTGACCAGGACGTAACCGTCCGGGCTCAGACCTGAGAAGAGGTCTACCTGGTGCACCAAGGTGGGGTCGATCACCACGACGCAGTCCGGTGCGACCACCGGCTCCCGCGTGCGGATGTCTCGGTCACTCAGGCGGCAGTAGGCGACCACCGGGGCGCCCGTGCGCTCCGAACCGAAGCTGGGGAACGACTGTGCGTGCCGACCTTCTTCGAAGGCCCCGAGGGCCAGAAGGTCAGCCGCCGTGACGACGCCTTGCCCGCCCCGGCCGTGCAGTCGCACTTCGAACATAACCCCAGGTTGGCGCAAGTCGCGAGGAAGGAAGCAGTACCAAAGGTCCCGAGCTCGTAGGACCTTTGGGCTCTACGCACACATCCGACACGGTGGGATCATCGGAGCACGGACCTTGATCGGTCTCTGAACGCTGTGGAGGTAGTGCGATGACAGTGAGGGTTGCCATAAACGGATTTGGGCGTACGGGACGCGCCGTGCTCCGGGCGGCGATGAAGTCACCGCGCGACATAGAGGTGGTCGCCGTGAACGACCTGGGCGACCCCGAGGCATTGGCGAGGTTGGTTGCCCGCGACTCCGTGCACGGGCGATTTCCAGAGCCGGTGACCCTAGAGCACGACAAGATGATGGTTGGCTCCGCTGCCATAACGATGTTGATGGAGCGGGACGCCACGGCGCTGCCGTGGCGTGAACTCGACATCGATGTCGTACTCGAGTGCACCGGAAAGCTGACAACCCGTGACAAGGCCGACGTTCACCTGCGTGCCGGAGCGCGGCGGGTGATCATTTCGGCTCCGGCCCAAGGCGTGGACGCGACGTTCGTCATGGGTGTCAACGAGGACACGCTCGACCCGTCGCGGGACTTCGTCATCTCGAACGCGTCGTGCACGACGAATTGCCTCGCCGTCCTGGCCAAGGTGCTCGATGACGCCTTCGGACTCGAGGAGGGCTTCATGACGACGGTGCACGCGTACACCGGTGACCAACATCTCGTGGACGGCCTCCACAAGGACCCGCGTCGGGCCAGGGGTGGCGCCGTCAACATCATTCCGACGACGACCGGTGCCGCCCGGGCCACCGGGCTGGTGCTTCCCGACGTCGCCGGCCGGATGGACGGGCTGTCCTTGCGTGTGCCCGTGCCCGACGGTTCCGTCACCGACCTCGTTGTCAACCTCCGTGAAGCCCCGACAGTTGCAGAGATCTGCGACGCCTACCGAGCGGCCGCGGCGGAAGGCCGGTTGGCCGGATATCTGGAGTATTCAGAGGATGATCTCGTGTCGACCGACATCATCGGATCGCCGGCGTCCTGCATCTTCGACTCGAAGCTGACGATGGCAATCGGGCACCTGGCCAAGGTGCTCGGTTGGTACGACAACGAAACCGGATACTCGAGCCGTCTTGTCGACCTTGCAACCGTCATCGGCGCCGCATCGGAGCGTTAGCGCCGATCAACCGTGCCCTTCGACTGGTGACGCGATCAGGCCGAAGGGGAGGCCCTCGCCTGCCGAACGCCAGGTGGGCGTCACCTAGGCTGATCGCTACGGATTGAGCAGAGCGGCTATCGACCGGCCTGTGTACAGGCCGGCCAACCGACGAGCAAGCTCCTGCTGGAGAGGTGTGAGAGCGGCCGAATCGGACTCACTGCTAACCAGCGACAAGCAGTCCATGGCGTTCTTCCCAATCCATTGAGAATGCTCTGTCCTGGAGCATCATGCGCACTGTCTGGCTACGTCCAAACGGTTCCGTCCGCGTCGTTGGACGGGATTATGGACAAGAAGGTCCTGACGCACGAGCTCGAGGTTCGGGGACGGGTGCGCGTTGAACCCCGGGGCGGACCCGGAGCCCGGGGGTAACGTCGGGGTTCGGATGGATCGAGTGAACCTGCAGTTCGAGCGCTATATGAGTGCGCAGGACGCGCTGATGTGGAGGATCGAGCACGACCCGGTGCTGCGCTCGACCATCACCGGCGTGGTCCTCCTTGACCAGCCTCCCGACCGGGAACGGCTTACCGAGCGCATCGACGAGGCGTCACGGCTGGTGGTCCGACTGCGCCAGCACGTGGTGGAGTCGCCGTTCAACTTGGCACCCCCCGAGTACGTGGTTGACGAGCACTTTGACCTCTCCTACCACCTGCGGTTCGAGCGAGCTCCGGGGCGGGGCACGCTGCGCGACGTGCTCGACTACGCCGGACCCTTCGCCATGGCGGGGTTCGATCGCGCGCGCCCGCTGTGGGAGTTCGTGGTCCTCGAGGGCGTCGAAGGCGGCCGCTCCGCCATGGTGCAGAAGATTCACCACTCCCTGGCCGACGGGATCGGCATGATGCGGATTTCCATGTCCTTCCTCGAGACCGAGCGGGCGCCCCAAGAGGACCGTGGTCCTCACCCGGACGCGCCGACCGAGGAGCACCCGCAGACGCTCGGAAGGGTGGGTCGTGGCATCGCCTACCGCACCGGCCGCCAGCTCTCCGCCATCGGCGAGGTGCCGCCACGGGCTCTCGGGATCGCCCGGGACCCCCTGGGCGCGGCCGGGGGGGCGCTGCGGTCAACGGCCTCGGTCGCTCGCCTGCTGCAGCCGGTCACTGCGCCCTTGAGCCCGATCATGGGGAATCGCTCACTCAGCTTGCACCTCGACACGATGAACGCCTCCCTCCCGGCGATGAAGGCGGCGGCGAAACTGGTGGACGGTCGGCTCAACGACGCCTTCCTGGCCGGTGTGGCGGGCGGCTTGGCGCAGTACCACCTCAAGCACGGGGCCGAGGTCGAGGAACTTCGCATGACCATGCCGATCAACATCCGCCCGAGACATGGTGGCCCAGTGGGGGGCAATCAGTTCGTCCCGGCTCGCTTCTCCTTTCCCGTGTCGATCACTGACCCCGTGGAGCGCATGGCGCGGATGAAGGCGCTCGTCGCCGCCCAGCGTGCCGAGCCCGCCCTGCGGTTCGCCGGGACCATCTCGGGGTTCTTCAACCGCCTCCCGATCGGGCTGACCACCGCAGTGTTCGGGGGGATGCTCAAGGCCATTGACGTAGTCACCACCAACGTTCCGGGCGCGCCGTACCCGATCTACATCTCGGGCGCCAAGATGCTGGCGAACTACGGGTTCGGCCCGCTGAGCGGCGCCGGGTGCAACATCACCCTGTTGAGCTACGTCGACGAGCTCCACTTTGGCGTCAGCACCGATCCGGCGGCCGTCCCGGACCCCGAGACCTTTGTCGACTGCCTGCAGGGCGGTATTTCAGAGATTGAGGGCCTGGTACGGCACTGAGATGCCCGGGGTAGATCTTGGCCATCTGGTTCGAGATCTTCATCGGCGTACCCGTGGTCCGGGCCGTGATCGGCGGGAACAGCATGAGCGCGGCCACATCTGAGTTCCGATCGTTCAGAGGGTCCACTGGCCGATTAGCGCCAAGGCAAAGGTATCGACCAGGCATATACAGACGCCCGGCCCGCTCCGCATCGAGCGGGGGTTCACGTAGTCTTGGTCCCCTCAGGAATTCGCCGGCGAATTATGACTGAGTTCTGGACCACGCCCGCGAGAGCCCCTGGCAGAGGTCCGAGAGCGGCCGAATCGGACTCACTGCTAACCCGAGCCACGCAGTCCATCTAGACAGGAACCGTCCATCAAGTCGGTCCTCACCAGCGGTGTCGTCCGCATTGTCCAGCCCGCCGTCAGCGTTTCGTCGGAGTTTATGGACAGGATTATGGACAAAAGGAAATGCCGTTCAGCAGTGTCGCTCTTCCTCTTCATCCGGTGTAGAGAGCCGACAACACGTCCCCAGCGTCGTCGGCCTCGGGCCGGGGTCAGCAATGAGGACTCGGAAGTCCGCGAGACACAGAAACGAGGGCGGCCGACATTGAGCCAGAGTTGACTTTTATTGCCTCGCTTCTGAAAGGCTGTTCGAGGCTGACGATTAGAAGAATGATCGAAAGGATCACGGCGGTGACTCCGACGATCATGGCGAACTGCGGCCACGCCCGGTCGACGTAGGTGACTGCGCCAACCGCGAGGATTACCACGGCAGCTCCGAACGCGATGACGAGCCACACCAGTAGCGGGAGCGACGTCTTGGCTGCGCGGATCCGAGAAGCCCTCGAGCTGGTCAGCGTCGACAGCTGTGTCGTGATCGCGGTCGTGACGATCGTGTCGCGTGGACTCGGTGCTGAAGGCAGGGTTGTGGCGGTTTGATAGAGCTTGAGCAGGGCTGAGTCGTCATCGAGTTGGGACGTGTCGCCGGCTCTCATGGCGGGAAATTCGACGTTGACGACCGAGCTGGCATAGCAGGTGAGATCGTTGAGCATCTGCCGACTGGTCGGTGCCGGAAGAGTTCTGGCGAGGTTGCCGAGCGACACGACCGCGTCGCCTTCCGCCACTGTCTGTTGTTGGGCCGCGTTGAACGCCTGCAGCGCCGTCGCAAGCACGAAGGCGATGAGGAGGGCATAGGTCGCGGTAAGCGCCCGGAGCGCCGGGGAGCCTCCGTGGTTGCTCACCAGGTGATCCCGACCCGGGAACAGCCGGCGGAGGCCCACCGTGAGAAGAGCGGCAACGGTCAGTGAGCCGAAGGCAATGATCAAGATGGCCACCCAGAGCTGCACTGCCGGACCTCCGCGTCGAACCGCGAATGTAAGCGGTGGCAGCCCGGAAACGGAGGATGGGGAAACGTTGGTGACGCTCTTGCGCAGCTCGCGTTTGGTCACCGCGGCAGTCGTTCCCTACGCCTCTGTGTCGCTCGACCCAGCCGTGGCCTACAACTTTCGGCGAGTCGTCACGGACATTCTCGGCAGCGTCTGAGCGGCCTACGGCGTGACCTCCTTGAGGTCGCCCTCGACCATGCCTCGCCGAATGGCAGACACCAAACGAGCGTGATCCCGCTCGTTCTGATCGGCGTAGCTCAGGGCGAAGTGTCGCATGGCCTTGGTAAAAATGTCTCCCTTACCGATGTAGGCATCGATTGCGACCGGGTCGCCTGATCGTGCATGGGCTCGTGCAAGCGTGTTGCCGCATGCCCTCGCGAAAGACACGAACACCGGAGCAATCGTGTCCGTCTTCGGGATGATCTTCATGTCACGGTATTGGCGCACGTAGTAGTCGCGTCCACCGAGAGAACCCCAGCCGACAAAGATGTCGGTGGCACTCTGAACCATCCGCTTGCCCAGAATGACGCGCGTCCCGTGGTTGACATGGGCGCTTGGGTAGGTGTGAGACTCGTAGACCGAGGGCCCGGCTTGCTTGCACTGGATGAACAGAGGGTCTGATCCCGATCGCCCTTCAAGCAGCACGAGGTATACGACCATGCCGACACTGCCGACCCCGACCACTTGGCGGACCATATCGACGGGGGTGAAGCGGTCGAAGAGCGTCCGACGGTCGTCCTGAAGAGTCTCGCGGTAGCCCGCCAGAAGGTGGTTGACGATGTCACCCTGTTCGTCGTCATCGATCGTGACGCGTAGCGGCGGCTGGGTAGTGATGCGAGGTCGTCCGCGCGCCATCGTCGTCAGCTTTGCGAATGACCCGCGGCTGGTCCGTTTCGCCTTGCCTTTCTCGATCTGGATCTTCACCTTTCCTCGGTCGGCTGGCTCGAAGTAGCCAACGAATCGCTCCGCGTGCATGCCGTCGTACCAGATGTCGATTTCGGGCAGCGAGGCATAGCGCCGCATACGACGCCGGTACGCCTCGAGGGCTGCCGTAACCGCGGCTTCGGCCTTGGCGGGTCGTACACCGTTGTCACGCGCCGCAACGACGAGACTTGCCGCTAAGCGCGCCACGTCCCATTCGAAAGGGCCAGGCAGCGTCTCGTCGAAGTCGCGCAGGTCAAAGTTGAGGTTCCGTTCGGGCGTGGCCCACAGGCCGAAGTTGAGGACGTGGGCGTCGCCGCAAAGCTGCACCTCGAGCCGGCTGTGCGGGCGCGAAGCCAAGTCGGCGGCCATCACCGCGGCGGCCCCCCGGTAGAAGTTCCACGGGGATACCGCCATCCGCTGATGCCGTTGGGGAACCAGGTCGGGGAGGCGGATGCTGTTCTGCGCCACAATGGTCTCAAGAGCGTCGTGGCCACGAACTGCCTCGTCCCATTCTCCGATCCCCTCGCGCGGCGCGAGCACACGAGACTGGCGACCCAGCTCGCGTCGCTCGACCGTGGTGGCTGCAAGGTCGTGTCGAGAAGCGACGGGTGTGGCGGTGCCGGAGGATCTGTTCAACTCGTCAACCTCTCTTTCCCACAATTACGTCTATGTTGCCCTACGACGTCGTCGCCTGAACGCCTCTGACGGTGATTGGCTTCGCACTTTGCCTGGCGGGCTCGACCATCGCCGACCCCTTAAAGGTCCCTCGTGTGGCAGGTAACGGTGGCGGGCGGCCGGTTGGCGATCAAGCCTCCCGACATCGAGATCGAGAGCGCAGGCCCCACGCAAACCAGTTCGCTGGGACATGACCGCCTCCGTTGCGAGGCCGACGCGACGAACGTCCTCTGGACGGCCAAACGCCTCCCCGGGCTTCACGTAGGCTGGTCGGGCACAGGATTTCGAAGGCGAATTATGGACAGGGTTCCAGACGTCGCACGCGAAAGCCCTGGGAGAGGTGCGAGAGCGGCCGAATCGGACTCACTGCTAATGAGTTGACCTGGGTAACTGGGTCCGAGGGTTCAAATCCCTCCCTCTCCGCTCAGTCGCCGCGCACCCGGTGCGCGGTGGTCTGAACATTGGGCTCGTCGCGAGCGGGCCCGCCGAGCACCGTCACCCCGGCGGGAGCCGGCCCGGGGGTCGAGGAGCGTGTGCGAAGTCGTGGGTCTCTACTACATGCAGACCCTGGGATGTCCCAAGAACCAGGTCGACTCGGACAAGCTCGAGGGGTACCTCGCGGCGCAGGGCTACGAGGGCACGGCTGACCCCGACGGCGCCGATCTCGTCGTCGTCAACACGTGCGCCTTCATCGAGGCTGCGCGCCAGGAGTCGATCGACACCGTCTTGATGCTGGCCGAGCGCCGCCGGCCGGGCGCTCGCCTCGTCGTGACCGGCTGCATGGCCGAGCGCTACGGCGACGAGCTGCGCGACGCCCTCCCCGAGGTCGACCTCGTCGCCGGCTTCGGGCACGACCTCGTCACCGCGCCGGCCGCTCCGGCGCACACCGTCGCCGTGACTCTCGGTGCGGCCCGCAAGACCCCGCCGCCGACGCCGTCACCCGCCGCCGGCTTCGACCTCCTCGAACTCCCGCGGCCCGCCGCCCACGCGCCATGGGCCTACGTGAAGGTCGCCGAGGGTTGCGACCGTATCTGCGGCTTCTGCGCCATCCCGTCGTTCCGCGGCAAGCAGCGCTCGCGCACCCATGACGACGTCCTCGCCGAGGTCGACCGCCTCCTCGAATCCCCGACCACCGCCGGCGGGCCACCCCTGCGCGAGATCGTGCTCGTCGCGCAGGACCTCGCGTCCTACGGCCGCGACCGCAGCGGCCCCGGCCGCGCCGGCGGCGCCACCAAACACGGACGCCCGTCGCCCATCGCTGCCCTCACCCGCGCCGTGTCGCAACGCGTCGAACGCACGAGACTGCTGTATCTGTACCCGTCGGGCCTCACGGACGAATTGATCGGCGCCGTACTCGATACGAACGTGCCCTACTTCGACCTCTCCCTCCAGCACGTGTCCCGCCCGCACCTGGCGCGCATGCGGCGCTGGGGCGACGGCGAGCGCTTCTTGCGCCGCATCGCCGACATCCGCGCCGCCGAGCCTGCCGCCACCTTCCGCTCGTCGTTCATCCTCGGCTACCCCGGCGAGACCGAGCGCGACCACGACCTGCTCCTCGAGTTCCTCGCCGCCGCCCAGCTCGACTGGGCCGGCTTCTTCACCTTCTCGAGGGAGGACGGCACCCACGCTGCCGGCCTGCCCGACCAGGTCCCGTCCGAGCTCGCGCTCGAACGGCTGCGCGAGTGCGCCGAGCTCCAGGACGCCATCACCGCCGCCAAGCGCGACGCGCTCGTCGGCCAGACGCGCCGGGTCCTCGTCGACGCGCCCGGCCTCGGCCGCACTGTGCACGAGGCGCCCGAGATCGACGGCATCGTGCACGTGCCCGACGACCTGGCGGTCGGCGACCTCGTCGACCTTGCCCTCGTCGGCGCGGAGGGTCCCGACCTGCGTGCTGTGCCCGTCGCCACCCTCGCAGCAACCGGAGCCGCCCAGTGAGCGAAGTCGCCCCCGAGCGCCCGGGCTATACGTTCGGCCCGAGCGCGCTGGTCACCCCCGCCAACGCGGTCACCGTGGCCCGGCTGCTCGCCGCACCGGTCTACGTCCTCATGCTCGTCGCTTGGGGAGCGTCGTGGGTCAACGTCGTCGTCGGTTTCTTCCTCGCCGCCAGCGACGGGCTCGACGGCTACATCGCGCGCCGCCACGGCACCACCCGTTCTGGCGCCTTCCTCGACCCGCTGGCCGACAAAGCCGTCGTCCTCGGCGCGCTCATCACGCTGGCCGCCCAGGGCCACCTGCCCTGGTTGCCCGTCGGTCTCATCTGTGCCCGCGAGGCCGGTATGCAGGGCTATCGCTCGTGGGTCGGCCGCCGCGGGGTTTCCATCCCTGCCCGCAACACCGCCAAGCTCAAGACCTTCGTCCAGGACGTCGCCGTCGGCGTGTGCATCATCCCGCCGCTGGCGCATCAGCACGGCCTTCAGCTCGCGATGATCTGGCTGGCATGCGCGCTCACCCTCTTCACGGGGGCCGAGTACCTGCTCGATGGACGCCGGGCCATGCGGCAACCCGCCGGCTCCTAAGGTCACTCGCCGTGAGGATCGAGATCGTGGCGGTCGGCACCGAGCTGCTGCTCGGGCAGATTGCGGACACCAACTCCGCCTGGCTGGGAGAGCACCTGGCGGCCAACGGCGTGTCGTCGCACTTCCACCAGGCGGTGGGCGACAACCACGACCGCATCGTGCTCGCGCTGCGCACGGCGCTGGCCCGCAGCGACGGGGTCATCATGTGCGGCGGGCTCGGCCCGACCCAGGACGACATCACCCGCGAGGCCATCGCCGAGGTGATGAACGTGCCACTCGTGCGCGAGCAGGCGATCGTCGACCACATCGCGGCCTTCTTCCGAGCCCGCGGCCGGGAGATGTCGGAGAACAACGCGCGGCAGGCCGATGTCCCGCAGGGCGCGGCGGTCATCGCGCAGGCCGCCGGTACGGCGCCCGGGCTGATCTGCCCGGTCGGCAACAAGGTCGTCTACGCCGTACCGGGTGTCCCCTACGAGATGGCCGAGATGTTCGAGCGGGCCATCCTTCCCGACCTGCGCGCCCGCATGGCCGAGGCCGGCGAGGAGGGCGTCATCGCGAGCCGGGTGCTGCGCACGTGGGGCGCCAGCGAGTCCGGGCTGGCCGAGACGCTCCAGGACCGCATTGACGCGCTCGATGCAGCCGGCGACGTCACGCTTGCGTTTCTCGCCTCGGGCATCGAGGGCATCAAGGTGCGGATCACCGCACGCGCCCGCACGCTCGGTGACGTCACCGCGCTGCTCGACAAGGAGGAGGGCGAAGTTCGCCGCTCCATCACCGAACGCCTCGGTGACATCGTGTTCGGGGTCGACGACGAGTCGATGGAGGTCGCGGTCGCGAACCGCCTCATCGAGCGAGGGCTGACCTTCGGCGTGGCCGAGTCGTTGACCGGGGGCCTCATCGCCTCCCGTCTCGTCAACGTGCCGGGCGCCTCCGCCTGGTTCCGCGGCGGCGTCGTTGCCTACGCGTCGGCGATGAAGTTCGACGTGCTGGGGGTGCCCGCCGGGCCGGTGGTGACCGAGCCGGTGGCCGCGGCCATGGCCGAGGGGGCCTGCAAGGTGACCGGCGCTGACGTGGGCCTCGGGATCACCGGGGTCGCCGGGCCCGACGACCAGGAGGGAGTGCCGCCGGGGACAATCTTCGTCGGCCTCGCCCTGCCCGACCGGCCGACCGAGACCCGCCAGCTCCGGCTGCCCGGCGATCGGGAACGGGTGCGCCAGTACGGGGCCATTTCGGCCCTCGACCTGCTGCGACGCGCGCTCGAGCTGCCTTCCGGCTGACCCGGCGCCGCTCGGGGCGCGTTCACAGGAGGCCCACAGCCGGGTCACACTGGGACGGGAGTCGGCGGTGCGATTCTGGTTCGGCAGGGAGGTATGTCCAAGTGAAGATCGACAACGGACCCCGGGTCCTGGTGGTTGACGACGAGCCCTCGATCGTCGATGCGGTGGCCACGTCGCTGCGCTACGAGGGATTCACGGTCGACGAGGCGATGACCGGGCGCAAGGCCCTGGCCCAGGCCCAGGAGGACCCGCCGGATCTCGTCATCCTCGACGTGATGCTGCCCGACCTCGACGGTCTCGAGGTCACGCGCCGCCTGCGCCAGGACGGCGTACGCGTCCCGGTTCTCTTCCTCACCGCCCGCGACACGCTGTCGGACAAGCTGGCCGGCCTCACCGTAGGCGGCGACGACTACGTGACCAAGCCCTTCGCACTGGCCGAGGTGATCGCGCGGGTGCACGCGATCCTGCGCCGGACCGGGTACGAGCCCGAGGACGACGGGGTGCTCCGCTTCTCGGATGTCGAGCTCGACGAGAGCGCACACGAGGTGCGGCGCGCCGGGAACACGATCAACCTGACCGCCACCGAGTTCAACCTGTTGCGCTATTTCATGCTCAACCCGCGCCACGTGCTGTCCAAGGCGCAGATCCTCGACCACGTGTGGCACTACGACTTCGGCGGTGACGGCAACGTCGTTGAGACCTACGTCAGCTATCTGCGCAAGAAGCTCGAAAAGTTCGGCCCGCCGCTCATCCACACCATCCGGCTCGTCGGTTACACGCTGCGCGAGCCGGAGTCGTCCAACGGAGCGGCCTGAGTGTCCCTCAGGCTGCGCCTGCTCGTCGCGGTCGGGTTGATCTCCATCGTGGCGTTGGTCGTGGCGGACTTCGCCACGTACTCGGCTCTGCGCAATTCCCTGTACAACCAGGTCGACCAGGAGCTGGCCCAGCACAAACCTGGCGTACCCATCAATGTCGTGACCAATACGTTGGCTTGCCAATCGCCCCAGAACGGGCGGATTCTCAACCCGTTCACCGGCAACAGCGGCAACAGCGGCAACAGCGGTATCGGCGGTGGCGGTGGCGGGGAGGAATTCCCGGGGGCGACCGGAATGGCGACAACGGCGGCCCGAACGTGTCGGGGATCTACTACAGCGCGCTGGTGAACTCGAATGGATCCGTGGTCAACGGGCTCCAGTGTCCGGCCTACATCGGTTCGCATGCGTACAAGCCCGCACTTCCGTCCCAGATCCCCGGGTTCGCAACCGAGCCGGATGGGAACCAAGTCGCATACTTCACCGCCAGCTCGAGCACTCCTGGTGGACCGACATTTCGTGTGCGCGCCGTGAAGCCTGCCGGGACGAACGTCGTCGCCATCAACGCGCAGCCACTGACCGACCAGAACAGCACCCTCCACACGCTCTTCCTCACGGAACTGGCGGTGACCGCCGGCGCGATCGTGCTGGCGCTGTTCGGCGGATGGTGGCTGGTACGCCTCGGCTTGCGGCCGCTCGAAGACGTCGAGTCCACGGCCGATGCCATCGCGGCCGGGAACCTGGACCAACGTGTCCCGGGCGCCGACGAGCCCACCGAGGTCGGCCGTCTGGCTCGCGCCCTCAACGTGATGCTCGAGCGCATCCAGAACGCGTTCGACGCCCGGGTGCGGTCCGAGTCGCGGCTGAAGCAGAACGAACAGCATCTGCGCCAGTTCGTGGCCGACGCCTCGCATGAGCTCCGGACACCGATAGCGGCGGTGTCAGCGTATGCCGAGCTCTTCGAACGCGGCGCCGGAACACGGTCGGAGGACCTGCCCCGTATCGCCGCGGGCATCCGCACCGAGACGGAGCGCATGGACCGGCTCGTGAGTGACCTGTTGACGCTGGCCCGCATTGACGAAGGCGTCCCGATGAAGCGCGAACCGGTCGAGTTGGTGGCGCTTGTCTCCGAGGGGGTCCACACCGCGATCGCCGTGGGGCCCGCCTGGCCCGTGCAGTTCTGGGCTCCACATCCGGTGGAGGTGACCGGCGACAAGGACCGCCTCCGCCAGGTCGTTGACAACCTGCTGGCGAACGTGCGCGCCCACACGCCCGAGGGCACGACCACGACCGTCCGGGTCGACCAGGTCGGTGACCAGGCCGAGATCGAGGTCCGCGACACCGGCCCCGGGATGCGGGGCGACGAGGCCAACCGGATCTTCGAGCGGTTCTACCGGTCCGACCCCGCCCGCACGCGGACGAGCGGTGGCAGCGGCCTCGGGCTTTCGATCGTCGCCGCCATCGTCGAGGCACACGGCGGGACCGTCACCGCCAGCTCCGCGCCCGGGGAGGGCATGGCCGTCACCGTGCGTATTCCGAACGGTGCGGACCCGAACGGATCGGAAGCGGTCCCGGCCGTGGCCGACGGCGAACCCGTGCAGCCCACCGCATAGCCGGCATAAGGATTCACACCCGGTCCACAGCGGAGCTTCATCGAGGCGGGAGGCCCGATCGGCACCATGCAGGGCATGACAGCCCTGGCCCCCCACGAGGCCGACGTGGATCCCCGCCGGCTCCCCATGGACGTCGAGATCGTGGTGCCCGTCTACAACGAGGCGCCTCAGCTGGCGGCCCGCGTCACCGAGCTGCGCTCGTTCCTGGACGACTCGTTCCCCTTTCCGGCCCTCGTCACGATCGTGGACAACGCGAGCACAGACGACACGTTGCAGGTAGCCCGCAGGCTGGCCGAGACGGTGCCCGGGATCGCCGTCATGCATCTTCCGCGCAAAGGGCGGGGTTACGCACTCCGTTCGGCGTGGTCCACCAGCAACGCCCCCGTCGTCGCGTACATGGACGTCGACCTGTCGACCTCGCTGCCGGCCCTGCTGCCGCTGGTGGCTCCGCTCCTCTCGGGCCACCGAGACGTCGCCATCGGCTCAAGGCTGGCACCGGGCGCGCACGTGGTCCGAGGGCCGAAGCGCGAACTGATCTCCCGCGCCTACAACCTGCTGCTGAGGGTCGCGCTGCGAGGACACTTCAGCGACGCGCAGTGCGGGTTCAAGGCACTGCGACGTGAGGCGGCAGAACAGCTGCTGCCGCTCGTCGAGGACGAGGAGTGGTTCTTCGACACCGAGCTGCTCGTCACCGCGGAGCGCCTGGGCCTGCGCATCGGAGAAGTTCCCGTCGACTGGGTCGACGACCCCGACTCGCGGGTCGACATTGTCTCGACGGCCATCGATGACCTGCGTGGTGTCCGGCGATTGCTTTTTCGCAGGCCCAAGGGGCCCCGTCGTCGCGGATCGAACGAGATCGCGGCGGACCAACTGCTGCGTTTCGCGGGCGTCGGCATGCTCTCGACTCTCGGCTATCTCTTCCTCTTCATCGCCTGGCGCCCGATGTTGGGTGCGCTCGGCGCCAACGCAGTGGCGATGGCAATCGCCACGTTGTTCAACACAGCGGTGCACCGCGAGCTCTCGCAAGGCAGGGACGGGCTCGTGCGGCGCGGCCGCACGATCCTGGTCGTCCTTTCGCTGTACGCGATCAGCCTCGCGCTCACAACCGGTGCGCTCCTGATCGCGGGCGCCCTGACGTCCGGTTCCCTGGTAGCCGAGCTCATCGCCATCACAGTGGCGAACGCCGTTGCCGCGGTCTTCCGCTTCAGCGTTTTACGCGCCTGGGTCTTCCGCCCGCGCGCTTTGGCGAACCCTGCACGCATCTTGGAGGTGTCCTCATGACGGACCTGCCGCCCGCCCACGACACCCCCGTCGCGGTACTCGATCCGCCTGCGCCGCCGGCAACGACCGAGGCCTCCGATCGGCTGGACGCCTCCGGAGGGGCCGCCGGATGGCCCCCGGGGCCTCGTCCGAGCCGCGTGGGGCGGTTCTTCCGAGGTAAGGAGAGCGACCCCGTCTGGGTGCGACCAGCTCTTCTCTCATTGCTGGCCGCCACGGCCGTCCTCTACCTCTGGGGCCTCGGCGCGAGTGGCTGGGGCAACACCTTCTATGCAGCCGCCGTCCAGGCCGGCACCAAGAGCTGGAAAGCCTTCTTCTTCGGTTCTTCGGATTCGTCGAACTTCATCACCGTCGACAAGCCGCCGGCCTTTTTGTGGCCAATGGAGATCTCGGCGCGGATCTTCGGATTGAACTCCTGGAGCATGCTCGTGCCGCAGGCGCTCGAGGGGGTCGCGACCGTCGGTCTCGTCTACCTCTCCGTGCGCCGCTGGTTCAGCGCGCAGGCGGCGCTCCTCGGCGGCGCCGTTGTGGCGCTCACACCCGTGGCCGCCCTGATGTTCCGCTACAACAATCCGGACGCAATGTTGGCGCTGTTGCTCACGGCCGCCACCTACGCCACGATCCGCGGCCTGGAGCGAGCCCAGACCAAGTGGGTTCTTCTCGCCGGTGCGCTCGTCGGCTTTGGCTTCATCACCAAGATGATGCAGGCCTTCCTCATCCTCCCGGTGATGGCCGTGGTCTATCTGATCGCCGCGCCGACCGGCTGGTGGCGGCGCGTCTGGCAGGTGTGCCTCATGGGCGTGTCCGTGGTGGTCGCCGCCGGCTGGTGGGTGGTTGCCGTCGCACTGACGCCCGCGGCGGACCGCCCCTATGTCGGCGGTTCGCAGAACAACAGCATCCTCAACCTCATTTTCGGTTACAACGGGTTCGGCCGCCTGACCGGCAACGAGTCGGGCAGCGTCGGCGGCGGGAACGTCGGCGGTGCGATGTGGGGACCGACCGGGTGGACCCGGCTCTTCAACGACTCGTTCGGCAACATGATGTCGTGGCTCTTGCCCGGCGCGCTCGTGATGGGTGCCGTGCTCCTCGTCATCACGATGCGGGCGCGGCGCACTGACCGCGAGCGGGCCGCACTGTTGTTGTGGGGCGGCTCACTCGTCGCCATCGGACTGACGATCAGCATGGCGCAGGGGATCATCCACCCCTACTACCTCGTCGCCCTGGCGGCACCGCTGGGTGCTCTCGTCGGCATCGCCACGATGGGCCTGTGGGAGCGCCGGGCGACGTGGCCCGGCCGAGTGGGCCTCGCGGCCGCCCTGGCGGTGACCGTGGCGTGGAGCGCCGTGTTGCTCGGGCGTACGTCCAACTGGTTCCCGGCCTTGCGCCCCTTCGTGATCGTTGCGGGCTCCCTGGGCGTAGTGGCGATCCTGTGCCTGCCCTACCTCCGCCAGTTCCCGAAGCTCGCGATCGGTGTCGTGGCCGCACTCGGGTTCGGCGCCGCGCTCGCGGCGCCGCTGTTCTCCACCGTCG
This sequence comes from uncultured Acidimicrobiaceae bacterium, assembly GCA_963777485.1. Lineage (GTDB taxonomy): Bacteria > Actinomycetota > Acidimicrobiia > Acidimicrobiales > RAAP-2 > Bog-473. The sequence goes on from CAVZQP010000004.1 coordinate 115,800, forward strand.
CGACCGCGGCCACGGCACACAACGGCGCCATCCCGTCTGTGACCCCGACCGCGTCCGGCGGATTCGGTGGCCCCGGTGGTGGCTTCCCCGGTGGCGGCGGGTTCCCCGGCCGCGGCGGTCGTATCCCTGGCGGTGGATTTCCCGGTGGCGGCAACTTCCCCGGCGGCGGCAACTTCCCAGGCGGCGGCACCTTCCCAGGCGGCGGTACCGGCACCGGCACCGGTAACGGCGGGACGAACCCGTTCCCGGGCTTCGCCGGCGGTGCACCCTCGTTCGGTCGTGGAGGTTCACAAGGCGGCTTCGGTGGCCCGGGCCGCGGTGCTGGTGGCGGGTTCTTGAAGGGCAGCCAATCGAATGCCGCGCTCGACACGTTGCTGCAGTCCGATGCAAGTCGCTACACCTGGGCGGCTGCGACGGTGAATGCGAACAACGCCGCGGGCTACCAGCTGGGCAGTGGCGAACCCGTCATGGCGATCGGTGGGTTCAACGGGACGGATCCCGCTCCCACGCTGGCGCAGTTCGAGACGTACGTCTCGGAGGGCAAGATCCACTATTTCATCGCCAGCGGAGGCGGTTTCGGTGGTGGCGGCTTCGGCGGCGGGGCCGGCGGCGGGACGTCCAACGACGCGTCGCAGATCACCTCGTGGGTGGAGGCGCACTTCCGGTCGGAGACGGTCGGCGGAGTGACCGTCTACAACTTGACGACGGGCGCGTCCTGAGCTGAACCGGCGTCGGCTCAGGCGAGCAGCCTCCGGTAGTGACCAAGGGTCTTCTCGTCGAAAGCGATGAACCGGACCACCAGTACGTCGGTGTCCGCCGCGCCGACGGTTGTCACGGCGACGACGGCGGCATCCTCGGTGGGATAGCCGTACACGCCGGTCGAAATGGCCGGGAACGCCACGGACCGGGCACCGACCTCGTCGGCGACAGCGAGGCTGTTGCGGTAACACGCCGCAAGCGTCTCGGGCTCGTCATCGGAGCCGCCGCGCCACATCGGCCCCACCGTGTGAATGATGAACCGGGCACCGAGGTCGAAGCCATCGGTGACGACAGCCTGCCCGGGCGGACACTCGCCGATGGCACGGCACGCTGCATGCAGCCGGTCGGCACCCGCCGCACGGTGGATGGCCCCGTCGACGCCTCCGCCGCCACGCAACTGGCGGTTGGCCGCGTTGACGATCGCGTCGACCTGCTCGGTCGTGATGTCGCCGGCGGCCGCTTCGAGACGCGGTGACACGGCCCGACTGTCAGCCGCCGGTGGTCGTGGTCGCGCCCGAGGTCGACGTCGGCGCCAGCTTGCTGAGCGCAACCGAGTGTGCGGGAGCCTGGACCGAGACCTGCTCGCCCCAGTTGGTGAACGAAACCGTGCCGTGGATGCTGGAGGCATGCGCCTTCGCTCCCGGGTTGGTGACCTCCTCGATCGGCAACGGTTTGCCCGTCGAGGGCACGTAGAGAATCTCGGGCACCGACGTGCCGTTGCTGGTCGACACGGAACCCTTGATCCCGTTGGCGTGGTGGCCTTGCACGGTGGCATCGGAGGCATGGGTGAAGGGCCCGCTGAAGCTGAGCTCGGTTGCCACCTGTGACTTCAACAGGCCGGCCACCAGTTGCGCAAGGTTCGAATTCGACATCGGGAAGGAGAGCCACTGGCCCTGGTACTTGCGCGCTTGCGCGGCGGTGAGGCCGAGGATGTTCTGCAGGCCGGTCGTGTTGCCCTTTACGTAACCGGTTGGTCCGACCACTTCGGCGTTCATGTGCTCGATGGACTTCCCGTTGTGGATGGTCAGCGACTCGGAGCCTGAACTGGTGCCGGCATCACCGCCCTGCTGCAGGGTGACATTGCCCTGCGTCACGTCGGTTTGGAAGTGAACCGTCTGGTTCGTCGCCGCCTTCACCGCCGCCTGGTATTCGGACTGTGCGCTCTCCGCCGGCGTGCTTGCCGCAGCGACGGCTGTCCCACTGGCGCCGAACGCGGCGAACGCCGCGAACGCCGCCGCGCCGACGGCGACCGCGGTGGGACGAAGGGGAAGGGGGCGGCGCATGCAGGTTCACTCTCCTGAGGATCCGGTCCGGCGGCGCTGTCGGCGCCCAGCCGTCCCGGGTTTGGGGGGACCCCATCTTCCCATGTTCCGGCCGTCGGGCGGATTCGGGTCCGTTCCCGGGTCAGACGGCGCTGACCGGGCCGATCGGCACCGCACCCGGCGGAGCTTCTGGCCGCACGGTCTCGCCCCAATGGGAGTAGGCGACGTGCAGCGTGCCGTTGGGCTTGCCCTTCGAGTCGAGCGCGTCCTCTTCGACGGGCACGTGGCTGCCGTGGGCACGGACATAGAGCACGACGCGCTCCGTCTTCTTGGCATAGGTCTGGGTGCCCTCGATGGCGTCCACGGCTATGCCGCCGAGAGTGGTGGCGTGACCGAGCGTGAGGTGGCCCTTGAGCTCGAGCTCGTTGGCGACATCGTGCGAGCGGACGCCGGCCACGACCTGTGCGAACGTCGCGTTGGTCGTCGAGAATTCGATCCACCGTCCCGCGACCTGCTGTGCCGTCGCGGCGTCCATGCCCACGAGCGCCTGGAACCCGCCAGCGTTGCCCTCTACGTACGTGAGGCCGCCGATGACGTCGATGGTGATCGTGTCGGTCAGGCCGCCCTTGCCGGTGGCGACGCTCTGCGTGCCCGAGGCCGGCCCCGAGTCGCCCGTCTCGAGCAGCGAGACCTGGGAGGCGGTCGACGACGAGACGTAGTGGACCGACCACGACTTCGTCGTGGCCAGTGCCTCCCGGTACAGCGTCGAGGCGTCCGGCGTGGTGGAGTGCGTGGACGCCGCCACCGGGGGTGCGCCGGAGAGCACGGCCAGCGCCAGCACACCGAGCAGCGCCGCGCCGGCCGCCAGCCTTCGTCCGAACACCCTTCCTCCTTATCTCGCCCGGGCGGGGAGCGCGCCAGCATCCCACGCGACCGGAGAGCCTCTCCGTCACACCCGCGGAGGGGCGACCGTTCCTCCCCGACCGATCAGGCAAGCGGAAGGTATCCACGACTTGCGAACACATGTTCGTTAAGGTGGCGGGCAAGAGAAGGCAGCGGGGATCGTCACACCCCCGCCGTAAGGTCCTCGCCGCGCCAGCGGTGGCCGAGGCCAAGGCAGTGACCGGTCGCAGAAGAGACACAGAGGAGAGAGGGATGGCCGAAACGGAACGGGATAAGGCACTAGACGCTGCGCTGGGCCAGATCGAGAAGCAGTTCGGCAAAGGGTCGGTCATGCGGATGGGCGACAACCTCAACATGGGCATCGAATCCATCCCGACCGGGGCGCTCTCCTTGGACCTGGCGCTCGGCATCGGCGGGTTGCCCCGGGGCCGCATCGTGGAGATCTACGGGCCCGAGTCCTCGGGTAAGTCGACCCTGGCCATGCACGCAGTGGCCGAGGCGCAGCGCAACGGCGGCATCTGCGCCTACATCGACGCCGAGCACGCCATGGACCCCGTCTACGCCCGGGCCATCGGGGTCAACGTCGACGACCTGTTGATCTCGCAGCCCGACACGGGCGAGCAGGCGCTCGAGATCGCCGACATGCTGATCCGCTCGGGCGCGCTCGACATCCTCGTCATCGACTCGGTGGCGGCGCTCACGCCGCGGGCCGAGATCGAAGGCGAGATGGGCGACACGCACGTCGGCTTGCAGGCCCGCCTGATGTCGCAGGCTTTGCGCAAGCTGACCGGGACGCTGTCGAAGTCGGACACGATCGCCATCTTCATCAACCAGCTGCGCGAGAAGATCGGCGTGATGTTCGGCTCGCCCGAGACCACCCCCGGTGGCCGGGCGCTCAAGTTCTACTCGTCGATCCGTCTCGACATCCGCCGCATCGAGGCGATCAAGGACGGGACCGACGTGACGGGCAACCGCACGCGGGTCAAGGTGGTGAAGAACAAGTGCGCGGCGCCCTTCAAACAGGCCGAGTTCGACATCATGTACGGCAGGGGGATCAGCCGCGAGGGCTCGTTGCTCGACGTCGCGCTCGACCTCGGCTTCGTCAAGAAGTCGGGCGCCTGGTTCACCTACGAGGGCGAGCAGCTGGGCCAGGGCCGCGAGAACGTGAAGACCTTCCTCTCCGAGAACCCGCAGCTGATGGCCGAGATCGACGACAGGGTGCGCAACCACCTGGCACCCAAGGAAGATGACGCCGCCGCTGGTGAAGGTGTCGTCGATCCCGACGACGTGCCGATCACGCTCGACTCCTAGCCCTACCCCCGCCCTCACAGCGGAAGCCGAAGGCTCCGGACTGTCCCCGTACCCCCTCGGGCGACCGTCCGGAGCGCTTCGCGTTCGGACCGGGGTGCCTTGTCGCAGCCGACAGAATGGGGCGATGCCAGGTGAACCGTGGAAGCGACGCGTCTATCGGGTCTTCGACCGCTTCGTGCCGACCGTCCCCTTCCGCTACCTGCCGCCGAAGCAGTCGGTGCGCATGGCCTTCAACGTGATCCTCGACCGCGAGCCGGACGGCCAGGGCGCTGACGACTACATCCGCAAGCTGGCCGACGGCGAGCTCTCCCGGCGGGGCGTGGCCGAGATGCTGGCGCACTCCGAGGAGTTCCGCCGCCGCGTGCCCATCGGCAACGTGCTCCTCTCGATGCACGTGAGCCGCAGCGAGTTCGTGGCCGGCCTGCCGAGGGCGGCTCGTATCCTCGACCTGGGGGGGACGCACCAGGGCCTTCCCGACGGGGCGCTGGTGCACCTCGGGTACCCCTATCCCTTCGAGCGCCTCGTGGTCGTCGATCTCCCCGTCGAGGAGCGCGACGAGATCTACCAGGGCGGTTCGAGCGGCGAGCCCGTGCTCTCCGAGCTGGGCCCGGTCGAGTTCGCCTTCCACTCCATGGTCGACCTCGGCCGCTACGGCGACGGGAGCTTCGACATGGTGTACAGCGGTCAGACGTTCGAGCACGTTTCGGAGGCCGACGGCGACACCGTGGCGCGCGAGGCCTTCCGGGTCTTGGCGCCGGGCGGCTGGTTCTGCCTGGACACGCCGAACGGCCCGCTCTGGAGGCTTCGGTCCGACGAACCGATGAACCACGACCACAAGATCGAGTACGGGGCGTCGCAGTTGGTGACCAAGCTCGAGCACGCGGGTTTCGACGTGACCGAGTGCAAGGGCCTCAACCTCATGCGAGAGGGCTACGCGGCAGGCTGCTTCGACGAGGCCGAGGCGAGCGCGCACCCGGGTGTGTTCGCGGCGGCCGAAGAGTGCCTGCTGCTCGCGGTGGTGGCGCGCAAGCCGTCGTGATGTGAGCGCCGAGCGCGTCGCGGCCGATGACGCGCTATGGCGTCGACGTGACGGTGACGGTGCTCGGCACCAACTCCACCCAGGTGGTGCCCGGCTCGAGCGGGATGGGCACACCGAACGCGTTCACGAACTGCGTCGGTTGACCCAGGTCGCCGCGGTGCCAGGTGGCCTGGAAGGCCTGTCCGTTGCGGTAGATCATCGCCGCGCCGCTCGCGTTCGGGTACAGGTCCGCTTGCACCTCGAGGCCACCCTCGGAGTTCTCGACCCATGGGCCGTAGCTGATCTGCACGTACTGCACGACGACGTTCGGGGTCTGGTTCTGCGCGCCGTCGGCCAGCATGTCGGGCTGCAGTGCGTTGTAGAAGCGCTGGAACGTGTTGGTGGTGGCGTTCCAGTGCCAGGTGACGTTCGACGTCCCGGAGAACGGGATGTTCACGTTGGACACGGGCGAGCCCGCACCGGGGAGGGTCGTCGAGTAGGTGAACAGGGGCTGGGGCGGCGTGTTCATGGTCGGGTGGGTGCCGTACACGATGGAGGTCGACGTGAAGTCCGCGTCGGGCGACACCCGGCCGGTCGGATGGATCATGAGCGAGTCGGAGGCACCGAGGTTCACGTCCTGGATGGGAGAGGCGTCGATGTTCGCGATCACCGGATTGATTCCGCCGACGTGGGCCTCGAGCGGGTTGCCCAGCTGCCCGAGGATGCCGATGTCGATGTTGCGGGCGGACCGGGCCGGGCCGATCAGCGCGGCGTCCTGGCATTGGAAGACGGCGGCGTAGCGGGTGATGCCGCCCTCGACCGGCTCCTCGAACACGATGTCGGCCTTGTCCAGGCCGGCCTGGGGACGCCCGTTGGGGTAGTTGTCGATCTTCACCGCCATGGCCGGCCGCGGGGGCACCGTGCCGTTCGGCGCGGGCAGGCCGGTCAGCGGGCACGAAGGCTTCGGGGCGGCCGTGGTCGTCGTGGTCGGGGGGTCGGGCTTGAGCGCGGCCTTGTGGGTGGGGGTGGAGGAGCAGGCGCTCAGGATCAGCCCGGCGATTCCGACTGAGGCCAGGACCCCCCAGGCGAGCGGCCGGCGCGCCCGGGTGCGGTGTGCGACAGGGTTCTTCATTTCAGCGTCACGATCGTAGGTGCGCAGCGAGCAAAAGTGGTGGCACTCGAATGTGTGTTGCAGTCGGGTTGCAACGGGCAGCGCGGCTTGCGCCCGACGTCGGGCGCGGTGGGACGGGTGTGATCAGGCGGAAGGGGTGCCGGCGGCGCTGCCGGCCGCCGCGGCGGCACCCGTGTACACCGCATTCCAATTGCCGCCAGAACTGCCGTACGAGCTGGCGGGACCCAATCCGAAGCGGCCGTAGAGGTTTTCCATGGCACGGTTGAACACGTCACTGACCCCGGGGATGGGACCCGGGATCACGAGCGAGGGGATCGTCCCCGTCGTGGAGAGCTGTCCCACGAAGCTGGCCGAACCGCTGGCCAACACGCCGCCGCCGTTCCCCGGCGCAGTGAAGTAGGTGATGTCGGACCAGTTGGACTGTCCGGGAACCGGCGAGTGCGCGAGCACGTCCGCGTTGCGCGGACCGGGAGACGACGGCACGAAGCGGTCGTACTCGCCGAGGATGGTCTGGGGGAACGCATGGCCGTCGTTCAGGTTGCACCCCTCGAAGAACCAGGACGACGCATCGGTGACGACCGTGTCCGCCTTCGCGCCGACGGACTGGTACATGGACCCGATCAACGTCGACTCAGGTTGGTTGACCGGGGCCTGGCTCCAGTTGACGGTGGTGAGCCCGGGGCTCTCCCGAGTCAACGGGTCCTCTGACGCGCTCTTGTAACAGACCTCGAGGCGGTTCGGCCCTACGGATGACGGCTCCATCCGAATTTGGCGGTAACAGGCGTTGGCGCCCAGGAAGGCCAGGTTGACGCCGTTGGCGTTGGCCTGCGCCGCTCCCTGCCGCATCGGCTGGGACCAGTACTCGTCGTGGCCGAGGCTGAACAGGCAGCGGTGGTTCATCAGCAGCTCGGGCCGCGTGTGCAGATCGACGTCGGTCCAATAGGTGAGGTCGAGGCCCAAACGCTCGAGCTGGAAGAGGAGCGGGAGCTCGTTGCCCACGAAGTCGGCGGCGCCCGACGCCCAGTTCTGCGGGTACGGCCGGTCGAAGGAGACGACGCGCGCGCGGTTCGCGAAGCTCTGTCCCCCTCCACTCATGGGGCCGTAGTAAAGGCTGTAGCTGCCCCACAAGTTGTAGGCCTGCCACGTCGTGACGCTGTTCTGGAACACGTACGACGCCATGGACGCGTCGTTGCGGATCGTCAGGGGCACGAACTGCTCCTCGCCGCCGCTGCCGACGAGCTTGACGAGGTAACAACCCGGCAGCCAGTCCTTCGTGATGTTCAGGGTCATGGTCTGCTTCCACGGGCAGCTGACCGTGCCGAGGCTGTTGGTGACAGGGGCCGGCTGCGCGGTGGCCGACACGAAGTCGGTCTGCAACATGAGCCGTCCACCCAGACCCTGGTAATAGCCCATCCGGTACACCTGCGCCTGGACGGCGCGTGCGGTCGTGTTCACGAACAGCGCGACGTCGTCGCCGGGCACCGCGCTGACCTGGCTGGCGAACCCCTCCAGCGCGTGATTGGGCTGCACGTGGTTGCAGATCCAATTCAGGGTGCCCGGCTTGGCGTTCTCCGCGATCAGCCACGGCGCCGTCGGCACGGTCACGCCGCTGGGCAGCACGGTGTCCTCGACGAGGGGGCCCGTTGTCTTGGCGTGGCGGCGGGCGCGGGCCGGCACCCGGGCCGTGTTGGTGGCCCGGGTTCCCGCCGCGAGTCCAGCGGCGCCGAACGCCGAGAGCTGGAGGAATTCGCGTCGGTTGAGGAGGCGGCGTTGCGCCGTGGTCGGAGGCGGGTCGGAGCCGCCGTCCGGTGGGAGCGGCTGCACGACCCGAGTGTACCTACCATGTTGGTGTCCCTGAGATCGCCGCCCGTTCGGGGTGGGCGTCGCCACCCCCTACCATTCCGGCGTGACCTGGGTCCGTTCGATCCCCGGACCGCTGCGCCGGCCTCTGTCGCGTTTGGTGCGCGCCACCTGGGACGCCGCGGCAGAGTTGGGGGCCATCGGTCCAGACGACGAACGCGGCCGCCGCTTCGGGAAGATGGGCCGCGGCGCCTGCTTGACCTTCCCGCAGGGAGCCATCTTCAACGAGCACCTGATCCAGGTCGGCGAGGAGACCATCGTCGGCCCCGGCGTCTGCCTGACCGCCGGCATGGCACCGGGTCAGGAGATGCCGACGAACCCCGTCGTGTCGATCGGCAGCCGGTGCCTGATCGGACGCGGCTCGCACATCGTGGGCCACTGGGAGATCGTCATCGGCGACGACATCCAGACGGGCCCGTACGTCTACATCACCGATCAGAACCACACGTACCTCGATCCGGCGCAGCCCATCGGGCGGCAGTGGCCGACCGAGGCCGCAGTGCGCATCGGGTCGGGGAGCTGGCTCGGCGCCAACGCGGTGATCCTGCCGGGCACACGGATCGGGGAGCACGTGGTCGTCGCAGCGGGAGCGGTCGTGCGCGGCGAGATACCAGACCGGTGTGTCGTTGCGGGCGTGCCCGCCCGGATCGTCAGGCGGTGGGTCGAGGGCAGGGGGTGGGTCGACGAGAAGGACCTGACGCTGTCGTGAGCGCGCGTGACGTCCCCGCTCCCCATCTCGTGACGGTGAGCGGGCAGGACGGGCCCGGCATCGCGGCCTCTCTGTTCGCGACGTTGGCGACCGGGGAAGTCGACGTCGAGGACGTCGAACAGGTGCGCGTCCACGGCCGCCTCCTTCTCTGCGTGGAGGTCACCGTGGCACCCTCGGCCGTCGAGGCACTGCGCACGACGCTGGCGAAGGGTTTGGAGTCGACGGGCGTCGAGGTGCACGTCGAGCCGCTGGTCGAGGAGGAGATGGACGCGGCGTCCGAGCGGCACCTGGTCACCGTCTTGGCCCCCGACATCGACGCCGGCACACTCGAGAGCGTCTCGGGGTCGGTGGCAGCGTGTGGCGGGAACATCGAGCGGATCGTGCGCCTCGCCGCGTACCCCGTGCACAGCTACGAGCTGACCGTGGTGGGATCGGACCTCGACGAATTGCGGCGGCGGCTCGCCACCGAGGCTGCTCTCCACGAGGTCGACATCGCCGTGCAGGCCGCCGGCCTCCACCGCCGAGCCAAACACCTCATCGTGATGGATGCGGACTCCACGCTCCTCCAAGGTGAGGTCATCGACCTGCTCGCCGAGCGGCGAGGCTGCGGTGCCGAGGTGGCGGCCGTCACCGAGGCGGCGATGGCGGGCGAGCTCGACTTCGAGGAGGCGCTGCGCCGCCGGGTGCGCCTGCTGGCCGGTCTGAAGGAGTCCGACCTCGAGGCCGTGCAGGCGGCGATGCTCCTCACACCTGGAGCGCGGACGCTCGTGCGCACGCTGAAGCGGCTCGGTTACGAGATCGCCGTCGTGAGCGGTGGGTTCACCCAGGTCATCGGGGAGCTGGTCGGGAGGCTCGGCATCGATCACCTCGCCGCCAACGAGCTCGTGGTCGATGGCGGCGTGCTGACAGGGGAACTGCGAGGGCCGATCGTGGACCGGGCCGGTAAGGCCGAGGCGCTGACCCGTTTCGCCGCCACAGCGGGCGTGCCGGTGGCACGGACCATCGCGGTCGGCGACGGCGCCAACGACATCGACATGCTGGCGGCCGCTGGACTCGGCATCGCGTTCAACGCGCGGCCGGTCGTGCAGCGCGCCGCCGACACCGCGCTGAGCGTGCCCTACCTCGACGCGATCTTGTTCCTGCTCGGCATCTCGCGTCGCGAAGTCGAGGAGGCGGACCGCCAGGAGGGCTCGCTCCCATGACGGTGATCGCCCAAGGGGACCAAGGGAAGTCCGCCGACAACCGCGGTCAGCGGCCTTTGCTGCGTGGCTGGCTCCACGTCGTCGCGTTCGTGGGGTGGTTGATCGGTGGACCGTTCCTCATTGCTGCCGGCCCCGACGCCGGCGCCAAGGCCGTGCTGTCCGTCTACGTCGCGGGGATGCTGGCGATGTTCGGTATCAGCGCCGCCTTCCACCGGATCCGGTGGTCGGCCCCGGCGTGGCGCCGCATGCGGCGGGCCGACCACAGCGCGATCTTCGTCGGCATCGCCGGGACGGCGACCGCAGTGGCCGGGCTGGCGTTGACGGGGTGGGCACAGGTGGCCGTTTTGACCCTCGTGTGGGCCGGGGCGGCGGCCGGCATCACCTTGCGACAGGTCTGGCTCGACGCGCCGCAGTGGGCGGTGGCCGTGCCCTACGTCGTGGTCGGGTGGGGCCCTCCCGTCGTGGCGGCACCCCAGCTCCTGCACGCGCTCGGCTGGCTGGGGTTCTCGCTGATGCTCGCGGCCGGCGCCGCGTACACGGTGGGCGCGCTCGTGTACGCGGCCAAGCGTCCCAACCCGTGGCCGCGGGTCTTCGGGTTCCACGAGGTGTTCCACGCGTGCACACTCGTCGGTGCCGGCTTGTTCGCGTACGTCATCGCGTTCATCGCGCTGCCGCGGTACTGAACCAGCTTCAGCCGAGCACACCCTTCGAGTGGAGCGTCGCCAGCTCCGCGGTTCCCAGCCCGAGCTCGCGCGCCAGCACCTCGTCGGTGTGCTCACCGAGCCAGGGGACCCGCGACTCGGGACCCTCGGCCACATCGGCGAACTTCACAGGGAGCCCGGGGATGAGGACGGGCTGGTCGATCCCGTCGGTACGCGGGTGCTCGACGAGCATGTGGCGCGCGGCCAAGTGGGCGTCGTGCACGACCTCGTCGTCGGTGGCGACCGGTCCGGCGACCAGTCCGGCGGCGTTGAACGCTTCGCTGGCGGCGCGTTTGGTCTGGTCCGCGGCCCAGGACTCGACGGCGGGGCGGATGTCCGACTCGAGGTGCTCGAGCCACCCCTGCGGTGTGGCGAAACGCGGGTCGTCCACCCACTCGGGCTTTCCGATGGCGCGGGCCACGTCGGGCCACTGGTGTGCGCGCAGGACCTGGAGCATGAACCAGCCGTCCTTGGCGCGGAACCCGTGGAGGATGCCGGGCCGGGGAGCCCCCATCGGCGCGCCCATCGACCAGAAGTTGGGGACGACATCGACCACGGCCACCATGGCGTCGAGCATCGCGACGTCGACCCGCTGGGCGCGCCCGGTCCGGTCGCGCTGGCGCAGCGCGGCCAGCGTGCCGATCACTGCGAAGAGGGCAGTCACGATGTCGCCGAGTCCGCCCATGGGCGCGCCCACCGGTGGCTGGCCCTCCGGGCGCTTGAACTCGTAGGCGCCGCTCATCGCCTCGACGATGGCGGCGAGCGCCGGCCAGCCGTCGTACGGCGACGTGTCCGCGCCGGGCTGCACCGGCCGTCCGAAGCCGGAGATCGACAAATAGACGACGCCGTCGTGCACGGCCGCGATGTCGTCCCAGGCCACGCCGAGCCGTTCGGCCGCCCCGGCCCGGAAGTTCTCGGCCACGACGTCGAAGCGCGGCGCGAGACGCAGCACCAGGTCGCGCCCCGCCGGTTGCTTGAGGTCGATCACGACGGAGCGCTTGGAGAGGTTGTTGCGCATGAACGTCGCTCCGGTGGCGCGGCCCTCCGGGTCGACCATGAAGGGCACGGCGCCACGGCCGAGGTCACCCGTGCCCGGCGCCTCCACCTTGACGACGTCGGCGCCCAACCGGCCGAGCAGCTGGGTGGCGTAGGGGAGCGCCTGCATCTGCTCGAGGGCGAGAACGCGGACGCCGTCGAGCGGCTTGCCCCAGTGCGCCGACTCCGGGTTGACGACGTCGCCCAGCTTCACGCGATGTCGAGGCCGAGCATCTCGATGGCGTTGCCGCGCATGATGGCGTAGACGTCGTCGTCGCTCAGGTGCTGCACCATCTGCTCGGCCACGGCCCGCGTGTCGGGCCACGTGGAGTCCGTGTGCGGATAGTCCGTCTCGAACGTGATGCGGTCCGCTCCGATCACCCCCAGCGAGTCGAGCCCGTGCTGATCGCGGAAGAAGCAGCCGTAGACCTGCCGGCGGAAGTAGGTCGAGGGTGGCTCGGGCACGATGTCCTTCACCCCGCCCCACGCCCGGTGCTCGCGCCACACGTCGTCGGCGCGCTCGAGGATGTAGGGCAGCCAGCCGATCTGTCCCTCGGAGTACGCCAGGCGCAGCCGGGGGAAGCGGACCAGGACGCCCGAGAAGAGATAGTCGGTCAGCGAAGCCATGGCGTTGCCGAAGCTCAGCGTCGCCGCCACCGCGACCGGCGCATCGGCCGAGGTCGCCGGCATCTTCGACGAGGAGCCGATATGCATGCAGACGACGGTGCCGGTCTCCTCGCAGGCGGCGAAGAAGGGGTCCCAGTAGCCGCCGTGGATGCTCGGCAGGCCCAGGTGGGGCGGGATCTCGCTGAAGCACACGGCGCGCACGGCGCGTCCGGCGTTCCGCCGCACCTCGACCGCGGCCAGGCCCGCGTCCCACAGCGGGACGATGCACAGCGGGAGCAGCTTTCCGCCGCTGTCGCCGCACCACTCCTCGACCATGAAGTCGTTGTAGGCGGTGACGCAGGCCTCGGCGAGTTCCCTGTCCTTCGCTTCGAGGAACGTCTGGCCGCAAAAACGCGGAAACGTCGGAAAGCACAGGCTGGACTCGACCCAGTTGGCGTCGTTGTCGGCCATGCGGGCCTTCGGCTCGTAGCAGCCGGGCCGCATCTCGTCGTACGTGATGGGCGACATGGTCATGTCGTCCCGGTCGAAGCCCACCGCGGCCACGTGCCGCTTGTTGATGTAGACGAGGTCCTCGTAGACCCAGCAGTCGGCCTTCGGCCCGTCAGGGTCGAACGTTTGCCGGTAGGTGCCGCCACCGATGTGCTCCATCTCGCCGATGCCGCGCCGCTCCACCTTGGGCCCCCGCTCCTTGAAGCGCTGGGGGAGCCAGGTCCGCCACAGGTGGGCGGGCTCCACGATGTGGTCGTCCACGCTGACGATCCGGGGCAGCGGCGTGGTGCTGCCAAGTCGTGGTGTCGTGTCGTCGATCAGGTCGGTCATGGTTGCTCCAGTGTGGCCGCGAACGGGATGAGGGGGGCGAGGGCCTCGAGTTGCGCCCTCATCACGGGCTCCTGCCCGGCCCGGATGCGCAGGACCACCTCGTCGACGCCGAGCCGCGCGTAGTGCTCGAGCTTGCCTTCGTCGGCGATCGTGCCGAACGGGACCGTGCACACCGCGCTCGGATCGCGCCCGGCGGCTTCGACGCGGGCGCGCAGGACCGGCAGCGCCTCGCCCAGCCCGCGACCACCGATGGGAATCCAGCCGTCGGCCCATTCGGCGATGGCGTCAAAGACGGCGTCGGTGGCGCCACCGCCGACGAGCGTGCGCACGCGTGGTTGTTGCGCCGGCTTGGGCCAGGACCAGGTGGGCTCGAAGTCGACGAACTCGCCGTGGTACTCGGCTTGCTCGTTCGACCAGATCGCCTCCATGGCGCACACGTGCTCGCGGACCATGTCGTGGCGGCGGCCGAAGTCGACCCCGTGGTCGGCCGCCTCCGCCCTGTTCCACCCGAAGCCCACGCCGAGGGTGACCCGGCCTCCCGAGAGATGGTCGAGCGTGGCCAGTTGCTTGGCCAGGACGATGGGGTCGTGCTGCGCGGCCAGCAGGATGCCGGTGCCGAGGCCGATGCGCGTCGTCACTGCCGCCGCGGTCGACAGGGCAACGACCGGGTCCAGGCAGCGCTTGTAGTCGTCGAGGCGCACGCCTTCGACGAGCGCGGGCGGGATGTCCTCGCGTAGCGGCAAATGCGTGTGCTCGGGCACCCACAGGGAATCGAAGCCGAATTCCTCGACCATCCCGGCGAGGGCGGCCGGCCGGAGGTCGAGGTCGGTGAGGGCGGCGGTGATGCCGAGGCGCATGGTCAGGCGGACTTGGGAGCGAAAGCCGCGAGCTTGCCCTGCTGGGCCGCGGTCCCGAGCAGCCGGGCGAACGCTCCTTGCTCGCGGCGGTTCGCATCGAGGACGGCGTCACGGCGCGCCGCGCGCATGAGGGAGGTGATGGCGCGGGTGGCGCCGCGGGGGTGTGCCGCGATCCGCGCCGCCAGTTCCACCGTCTCGTCGAGGACGGCTCCGGGGTCGCACGACCGCAACGCCAAGCCCAGCGAGACCAATTCGTCCGCGCCGACCCAGTCCGAGGTGAGCAGGATCCGCGCCGCCTGCTGCCAGCCCATCGTGGCCGGGAAGAGGAAGCTGCTCGCGGCCTCGGCCGGGACACCCAGCTCGGCGAATGGCACGCGCAGCCTGGCGTCCGTCGCGACCAGGACGAGGTCGCAGTGGGCGAGAAGGGTGAAGCCGAGGCCGACGGCCACCCCGTTGACGGCGGCGAGGAGGGGGACCGAGCACTCGGTGAGGCAGTCGAGGAGTCCGATGAAGCCCTGGCCCGCGCCCTCGACGGCGGCACCCGTGGCGATGGCCGCCATTTCCGCCAGGTCCTGTCCTGAGGTGAAGGCGCTGCCCCGGCCGGTCAGCACGACGGCCCCGACCGTGTCGTCGGAGTCGGCGGCGCGCAGGGCGGCAGTGACCTCCGTGTACATGACGGTGTCGAAGGCGTTGCGCACCTCGGGACGGTTGAAGGCGATCGTCCGGACGCCCAGCGCGGCCTCCTCGATCTCGATCCGGTTGGTGCCGGTTCCGGCGGCCTCGGGCATCAGGTCCCGCGCGTTCGTGTCACAGGGACGTCGCCAGCGTCCGCGGTTCTGATCATGCGTTGTTCCACGTGCTCATCCACCTCCAAGTGGTGCCCGACCCTAGCCAGGGAACGCCGTCGGCCTTCAGGTGTAGGACGGAAAGACCGCCGCCAGGATCACGGCGAGCTCATGGCGGGCCGCGGGGTCCAGCGGTCCCGGCTGGGCGAGCGTCTTGGCCAAGGCCTTCGGCCAGGTGACGAGGACGCCGTCGAGCTCGAAGGGCCGAGCGAAGAGGCTGAGCTCGACACCCGTGAAGCACAGCGCCACTCGGACCGGGACGCGGGGCGGTACGTGTCGGGTCACGAGGGCGCGTTGGCGCGTTGCCGATGCGAGCAGTGAGGAACGGTCACGACGACCCACAGAGAGCGCTTCCCGTGGCACGAACCAGCCGCGGACCTTCCGGCGTTCGAGCCGGCCGCGGTAGTGCTTGGAATCGATGACCCACACCCCCGACGGCACGATCGCGAGGTGATCGAGGTTGGCCCGGCTGTGGGGCACGCGGCGATCGTGGAGGACGACGCCCCTCTCACCCACAGCCCGGCTCAGGAGCGCTCCGATCGATTCCTCCCCCTCGGCGCCCAGTGCCCACATCTCGGTCGAATGCTTCTGGCCCGCGAGGAACGCCACGACGGGAGCGAGCCGCCCGAACTTCTGACGGCGGCGGTCGTCGTCGCGTGTGCGGAGACGCTCGTAACGGGCCCGCGCCGAGGCGCCCGGCGTGCCCGGGTCCAGATCGGCACATGGCCGGTCGTCCTCACGGGGTGTGACGGCGGACTCCTCTCCTGCCAGCTGACGGGGGCGTTGTCTTCGGACTTGCGAACGGTCGGGCGTCACAGCCGTCGGTGGCAATTTCCTCGGGGCCATTGAGGGCGGCAGTCGCCCGGTTGAGTGCTGGTGCAGGCGAAAAATTGGAGCGCAAGCTGCCGGGGTCTCGAGGTGCTGACGTGGGAACCTGGCCCGATGAGGAGGTCGCACACCAGGTCGGCATTGACCGTGGTGACCATCGTGGTGATCACGGCGGTGGCAGCCGGGTGTTCGAACGGTCCGGCCGGTCATCGGACGGCCGGGGCGAGCCGCCATCCCCGCCATTCGACCACGACCACGACCACCACGACGTTGACTGTGACCGAGCCGGCGATCACCCCGATCGACTGGACCCCCTGTAACGGAGACCTCCAATGCGGCAACCTGGTCGTGCCGCTCGACTACGCCGACCCGAACAACGGCCAGACGATCTCCATCGCGCTCGCCCGCCACCTAGCGAACGTACCGGCGGGTCGCATCGGTTCGCTCGTGATCGACCCGGGTGGGCCGGGCGTGTCCGGCGTCGACGACATGGCCAACGAGCTGGGCTCGCTCACCCCGGGCTTGCTCGACGACTTCGACGTCGTCATGTTCGACCCTCGCGGCGTCGACCGCAGCGACCCCGTCACCTGCGGCGAGACCCCGGGTGCCCCACCGGCCTCCCTCCCCGACCCGGTGCCGACGACGTCCGGCGCGGAGGCGACCACGATTGCGGGCTACCGGCAGTACGCCGCCGGCTGCGAAAAGGCGAGCGGCACGGTGCTGGCCCATATCGGGTCGGTCGACGCCGCGCGCGACATGGAGCGGCTGCGGATCGCACTCGGCGACAGCGGTCTGAGCTACATGGGCCAGTCGTACGGCTCGCTGCTCGGCCTCACGTACGCCTCCCTGTTCCCGACCCACGTGCGCGCCATGGTCCTCGACAGCGTCATCGACCCGGCCTTGAGCTTCAATCAGATCACCCAGGGTCAGGCCAACGGCTTCGAGGCGTCACTGCAGTCCTTCTTCTCGTGGTGCGCCGGCACGAACGCCTGTCTGTGGCGCACGGGAGCAGATCCGACGAGCTCGTTGCTCGCCCTCATCGCCTCGAGTGCGGCGGCCCCGGTCGAGGCCGGCAACGGCCGCACCGCCGGCGCGGGCGAGCTGTACGACGCGCTGTTGGGCGGGCTGTACGCGCGGGCGGACTGGCCCGAACTCGGCGCTGCGCTGGCGGCCGACGCCGGCGGCAACGGCGCCCAGATCGTCTCGATGTCGGACATCTACAACAAGAACGGATCGTCCAACGGCGGCGACGCCGCGGTCGCGATCGACTGCCTCGACCACCCCGTGTCGCACGACCTCGGGTCCTACGGCTCTCTGGCTGATCTGTTCAAGGGCTCGGCACCCGTGTTCGGTCCCCTGCTCGCCTGGGGCGAGGCCTCGTGCGCGGTGTGGCCCGCGCCGTCGACCCGCCCGGTCGGTCCGGTCGCCGCGGCCGGCGCGCCGCCCATCCTCGTCGTCGGAACGACAGCCGACCCGGCCACGCCGTATCAGTGGGCCGTCAACGTGGCCCATGAACTCCAGCACGGCGTCCTCCTGACCCGCGACGGCGTCGACCACGTGGCGTACTTCTACAGCCCCTGCGTCAGGAACAACGTACAGGCGTACTTCGTCAGCGACGTCACGCCGCCGTCGGGCACGACCTGCTCGTCGTAGCCGAGGGTCAGCTGCTCGTGAACCGGTAGCTCCCGCTGCCGACCTCCAACACGGCGACACCCCCAGCGAACGAGTTGACCGACACACCGGGCGCCTTGCCCGCCGCGACGCCACCCTCACGGACCTCCGACGCCGACGATGCCGGTAGGTGGACGAGCCCAGTCAGGTTCGCCGGCATCGTGAGATCGAGTGCCGTGCCCCGCCCGTTCCGCTGCCAGTCGACGGAGACCGGGCCCGCGGTCGTCGGGACGGTGCCCGACGCCCGGGGCAGCCCTCGGACAGGAGGCGCCACCGTGATGCGCAGCGTCCCGTCGGGATTCGGCACCCCGAACGTGACGCCCAGGAGCGTCTCCTGCATGGCGACCAGCGCGGACGAGCCCCAGCCGTGCGACATCGAGTCGCCGATCAGGTCGCTCGGCGACCAGACCTCCCAGGTGAAGGTCCCACCGGCGGCGACGATGTGGGCCCACCCCGGGATGGACGCGTCGGTCAGCGTCCGCACCACCGCATCGGGCATGCCGGCGGCCGTCAGGCCCCGCAGGAGCTCGAGCCCATGATTCGGCCCCAGATGGACTCCGAGACCGGCGACGTAATCGCCCACGCGTGCGTTGTCGGCGGCGGGCACGACTCCGTACGCGAGGGCGAGGGCGTTCGCCTCCTGCGACGCAGAGCTGCTCTGCGCGCCGCTCGGCAGGACGCCGTCGACGTACACCCCGTCGGCGCGTCGCAGCGTCGCGTTGACGGCCGCCGCCAGCTCCGCAGCCCGGCCCTGCCAGAGCGCGGATCCCGCCGAGTCGCCGGCCACGGAAGCCAGCTGCGACACACGGTTGAACGCATTGACCGCCAGCACGTTGCTCGCCGTGTCTGCCGCAACAGTGAGATCGTAGCCATAGACCGGATCGCCGTTGCTCTGGTCGGCGAGGCCGTACAACAGGCCGTTACCTGCCTGCCGCGCCGACCAGAGCCAGGTGGCGACCTTGCTCACCGACGGGTAGAAGAGGATCGCCGTCGACCGGTCGCCGGTCGAGGCGTAGTAGCGCCACAACCACTCGGGGTAGCGGGCGGTGAACGTGCCGAACGACCTCGCCCCGTCGTCGTTCGGGTACACGGCGTTGACACGACCGTCCGGCCAGTACCGCTGCTGGCCGCGGAGGACGTCACGCAGGCCCTGCCAGGTGACGTTCTGATCGCCGTAGGCGCGCATCACGCCTTCCGACTCGTTCGAGGCGTCCCAGACGAACTGACCCTTCTCCCGCGTCGGGGTGTCGATGAACTGCTCCTGGCTGCAGTAGAGGCACGAATGTGCGTTGAGCTTCCATACGAGGTCGAGGAGGCGGTTCGCAGACGAGAAGGTGGCCATCGGCATGTCCGGCATCGCCGCGTGACGCGCTATCGCCACGAGCTGGCCGGCGCCCAGGGACTGGTCGGCGTTGTCGACCTGGAGGTAGCGGAACCCGGAGTAGGTGAAGCCCTCGAAGACCTGGGACCCCTCACCCATGATGTGCGAGAACGAAAGGTTCGTCCCCTGTGTCCCGTGCAGCGTCGACACCTGGCCGTCTGCGTCGAGCAGGTAGCCCACCCGGCCGGTGACGGTGCGGCCGGGATCGCCGCTGTCGAACTTCACCAGTGGGCGGGCCGCGTACACGGCGCCGAAGTCGGCCACCACCGCGCCGCTCGGCAGCGTGTGCATCCGGATGGGCGTCACCCGGTGTTCCTCAATCCGCGTGCGCTGCGGATACAGGGCGGTGAAGGGCGCCGTACCGGTGGGTCCGAGGACCGTCGCTTTGGCCCAGCCGGCATCGTCGAAACCGGGTGCGGACCAACCGCTGGGGTGCGCGCGGCCGTCGACCCATTCGACGAAGTCGCCCCCGTCGGAGTTGCGTTGCGGCGAAGGCAGCCACTCGGCGGGCATCTCGCGCCACGTGCCGTCCGTCCCGTACACGACGTGTCGTCCGTCGCTGTACCACAGAGACAGCTGTAACAGCAGCCCAGGGACGGACGCAGGCCGTCCCTGCCCGCCGCCGTACCAGCGGTGAAGTACTCCGAGTGCATTCGGCCGACCGGGGCGGATGACCCGGGTGAGGTCCACGGCTCGGGTGTATTGCTCGTCGGGAAAGCAGAAGCTCGGCCATGCATCGACTTCGTCATCGTTCACGTAGAACCGATAGGTGTGCGCGGCCGAGACGTAGGCTGTGGCGCGCCGCACCACTCCTCCCGACGGCGACACCTCTGTGCGCAGGTACGTGACGCGGTCCGGCTGTGCGGACCCTCCGGCCGGTTTGAGCCACTGCGCCATCCAGTCCTCTGCCCGCAGCGCCGTCGTGAACGCCATGGGAGACGACACCGGTCCCCACCGCGGCCCGTGTTCCCGTGCCTGCACCGTCCATGCGTAGGCGGCGTCGCCCGCGAGGGCCGGCCCGCCGTAGAGCACGAAGGCCTGCTGAGCGCTGAGCACGGTGCCGCTGTCCCAGACCGGACCCGCGTGGCCGGGGTCCGTCCGCCGCACCATGATCCGGTACGCGTTCTGCATCGCCCCGCGTCCGGTGGCACGCAAAGTCCAGGCGAACTGGCAGTCGTCCGGGTCGATCCCCACCGCGGGTGCGAGGCCGTTGACCGTCAAGGAGCCGGCGCGTAACGGGCCCGCCGCCACACCCACAACACCCGCGCGGCCAGCCTCGAGGAGCGTGCCGCCCGCCGCATCGCCGCCCGTCTCGGCGAGCGCTCCGGCCGTGACGGCCCCGGCGGACAGGGCGACGCCCGAGCCCAGGAACGTGCGCCGGCCGAAGGAAGGACGCCCGGCGCTCATCCGACCCGCACCACTACGCCCGTGGCCGCGTCGCTGTAGACGACCGAGCCCGACTTCGTGACGGCCACTCCCGTCGGCGTGCCCGTGTGCGTGACGACCCAGCGCGTCCCGTTGCCCGAGCCGGCTGCGGTCGACACCGGCAGCGCACCCGCCACGGTGTAGAGGTCGCCCGCCGTCATCGCCCGGCCGAACAGTGGACCCGATTGGGCGGGGACGACGCGGATGACGTGCATGAACCCGTCGCTCAGCACCAACGTGCCGGTCGGCCCCAATGCGATGTCCCGTACATCGTTCAGTTCGGCCCCGACACCAGTCGCCGAGAGGCCATCGGCGATGTACGGCCCGTAGCTCCCGGTCCCGCCGACGACGACCCCGATGTCGCCCGCCGCGACGGCGGTTCCGTAATACGTCCCGCCGCTCGCAGTGGCCAAGAGCACCGACTGGTCACCCCGGTCGGCCACGAGGAGGTCGCCGGCGAAGTCGACCGCCACGGCGACAGGGTCGTACAACTGGGCGCCGCCGATCGGGCCGCCCTGCCCGGCGCTGCCACACACGCCGGTCCCAGCGACGGTGTAAATGTGGTCGCGCGCGACCGCGTGGCCCAACACGGAACCGTTGGCTACCGGGACGACCCGCACCTTGCAGTTGGCCGTGTCGGCGATGAAGACATCGCCGCCGTGATCGACCGCGACACCAAAGGGTTCGTGCAGCTGCGCCGACGACGCCACACCCCCGTCGCCCCCGTCGCCCGCCGTACCGGTACCCGCGACGTTCGCGACGGCGCCGGAAGGCTCGATGACTTTGACGCGTTGCTCGTTCGCCTCGGCCACGTAGACATCACCGGTGTCGTCGACCGCGAGCCCCGTCGGATGCCCGAACGAGCCGGACCCGCCGCAATGCCCGCCCCCGATCGTCACGGCCCGACCCGACCGCAGCGTCACGCCATAACGACGTCCGTTGCCCCCGGCGATCACGACGACGCGGCAGTGCCCGGTGTCAGCGACGAACACGTCGCCCGCCAAGTCGAGCGCGACGGCCTCGGGGGAATCGAGGGTGCCCGGAGCCAGAACCGTCTGCACGGCCGGCACTGCTCCGCCGGCCGACGAAACGAGCGGGGCGTCGGCGACGATCAGGAAGGCGGCCGCCAACACGACCGCGCCCCGTGCTCCTCCCCACAGCCGCCGGCGCCGCATCGGCCACATCTTGCCGTTCCATGGCGGTGGCTGCCCGGTCGCGCAGACCGGCGCCCGACTCACTCCTACCACCACGGGGCCTAGGGTTCCGAGAACCGCCCGCCGAGATACGAGAGGGGTTCCCGTGGCAGCACCCGAAGAAGCGCTCACGGCCGCCGAGGTGATCCTCACCGGCAAAGACGGCGCGTCCATCAACGCATACGAGGTTCGCCCCGTTGGCGACGGCCCCTTCGGCGGCGTCCTCGTGATCCACCACCTCCCCGGCTGGGACCCGGGGACCAAGGAGATCACCCGGCGTTTCGCCGCGCACGGCTACAACGCGATCTGTCCGAACCTCTACGCCCGACAGGGACTCGATGTCGATCCCGACGACGCCGCGGCCGCCACCCGCGAGGCCGGAGGCGTCCCCGACAGCCAGTTCGTCGGCGACGCGACGATCGCGGTCGAGGCGCTCCGCTCGCTGCCGACCTCCAATGGCAAGGTCGGCGTCATCGGCTACTGCTCGGGCGGTCGGCACGCGTTCCTCACCGCCGTGAGCGTCCCGGTCGATGCGGCGGTCGACTGCTACGGAGCCTTCGTGACCGGGACGGTACCCGAGGGCTTCCCGCTCAAGGTCACACCGCTCGTCGACCGCACCGGGGAACTCCGCTGCCCGCTGCTCGGACTCTTCGGCAACGACGACCAGTTCCCCACCCCCGAACATGTCGACGAACTGGAGGCGGCGCTCAAGGACGCCGGCAAGCCCTACGAGTTCCACCGCTACGACGGCGCCGGTCATGCCTTCTTCTCGGTCGACCGCCCGGCCTACCGGCCCGAGGCTGCCGTCGACGGCTGGCAGCGCATCTTCGATTTCTTCCGCACCCACCTGGAGGCCTGACCATGTGTTCCTACCTCACGGTTCCCACCGACATCGCGGGCAGCGCCAAAGGCGCGCAGGGGTGGTTCAACGTCACGTCGGCGCAGGTGTACTTCGACCATCCGTTCCACGCGCCGTTCGACCACACGCTGAACATCGACTTCGCCGACCCCGCCAAGGGTCCCGGCGCGCGTGTCGCCGTCGAGCTGAGCGCGGATTCGGCGCGCCGTCTCGTTGCCAGCATCACCGAGGCGCTCGCCGCTGCCGGGGCCGCCGCCTCTTGACGTCACCGACCGGTCCGGTGGCCGGCGTCCACCTGCCCTGGGCGGACGTGCCCGCCGCGGTCAAGGCCTGGGCCGCCGCGCTCGGTGGCGGCGAGCCGACCGCTGTCCGCGATCTGCACGGCGGGTTCTCGCCGGGCGCGGCGGCCTGGCTCGAGTGTCCGCAGGGTGCGGTGTTCGTGAAGGCGGTCGGCGAGGAATTGAACCCCCAGTCGCCCGCGCTCCACCGACGTGAGGCCGTCGTCTCGGGTGCGCTCCCGCCGCTGCCCGCCTTTCCGGTCCTCTTGGACGTCTACGACGAAGGCGGATGGGTGGCGCTCGCCTTCGACGCGATCGAGGGAAGGGTGCCGCGGCATCCATGGGATCGGGTCGAACTCGACAGCGTGGTGAAAGCGCTGGAAGAGGTCCACCACGCGCTCACCCCGAGTCCGGCCGCGTATCTCGAACCGGCGCGCCTCGTCTTCCAAGAGCTCTTCGGCGGCTGGGCCGAGCTTGCGTCTGCGAAGGACACATCGCGGCTCGACCCGTGGTGCGTCAAGAATCTCTCCCACCTGGCGGAGCTCGAAGCGCGTTGGCCCGAAGCGATCGACGGGCAGACGTTGGTCCACGGAGACATCCGCTCGGACAACATCCTCATCAGTCAGACCGGCCCCGTGTTCGTCGACTGGCCGCACGCCGCCGTCGGCACCCCGGTGTTCGACCTCGTCGCGTGGGCGCCCTCGGTGGTGCTCGAAGGTGGGCCCCAACCCGAAGAGCTCCTGGCCGCTCACGGACCGTCGCGATCTGCCGACCCCGACATCGTGTCGGTGCTCCTCGCTGCAGTCAGCGGGTTCTTCGTGGCGCACTCGCTGCGGCCGCCACCACCGGGCCTTCCCACCCTGCGCCCCTTTCAAGCGACGCAGGGCGAGGTGGCGCTGGCCTGGCTGCGCCGCCGCACCGCATGGTGACGACCTGCACCACGGTGGGAGTTCACCGATAGCTTGCGGAGATGCGTTTCGGACTCCAGATCCCCAATTTCACCGTCGGCGCGCCAGGCGCCCTCTTCGACGAGGTCCTCGACCGGGCCAATGCGGCTGAAGCGGCGGGTTACGACTCGGTGTGGGTGATGGACCACTTCTATCAATTGCCGCCGATGGGCGGCCCCTCCCAGCCGATGCTCGACGCGTACACCCTTCTCGGTGCAATCGCGGCGCGCACCTCCCGGGTCAGGCTGGGGGCGCTGGTGACCGGCGTGACCTACCGGAACCCCGCACACCTGGCGAAGATCGTCACGACACTCGACGTCATCAGCCGGGGTCGCGCCATCTTGGGCATCGGCGCGGCCTGGTACGACGTCGAGCACGACGGGCTGGGATTCGACTTTCCGTCCGCCGGTGAACGCCTCGACCGGCTGGAGGAGGCCCTGCAGATCTGCCGCGGCATGTTCGCCGGCACCACCCCGACGTTCGAGGGGACCTACTACCGCACGCACGAGGCCCACAACGTCCCGCCTCCCGTGCAGCCGGGCGGGCCACCCATTCTCGTTGGCGGGGGCGGTGAGAAGAGGACCCTCCGTCTGGTCGCCAACTACGCCGACATGTGCAACCTGTTCGGCGACGCCGCCACGATCGCCCACAAGGTCGGCGTACTGCACGCCCACTGCGACGCAGTAGGTCGCAACCCGTCCGAGGTCACGGTCAGCCGACTCGCCACGCTGGTGCTCACCGAGAACGAAGCGGAGACGGCGGCCACCAACGACTTCTTGCGCCAGGTGACCGGTGAGGAACCATCGGGTTCGAACGTCGGCACGGCGGACGAGCTCGTCGGTCAGGTCGAGGAGCTCGCCGCCGCCGGCGTCGACTACTTCATCTTCAACATGCCCACGGGCACCGCTGAAACGGTGCGCCGGGTGGGCGATGCAGTGGTGGCACGCTTCGCCGACTAGGAACCAGGCGCGGCCCTACGAGCTGGCGGCGACCAGCTTGAAGGTCCCCTCGTGGCCCGGTCCCGCCAGGCCGTTGCCGTCGCCCAGGGTGGCCGGGTTCTCGGGGTTGCCCGTCTGCGGGTCCAGCTGCGGAGCCTCTTCGGAGTAGAGGTACAGCGGCTTGCCGTCGAACGTCAGTTGTCCGGTGCCGTCCGCGCGGTGGATCACGCCGAGCGAGCTCTTCGACACGCCGGTGCCCGCTTGGACCGGCGCCGTCGTGAGCAGGGGCGGCCAATCAACCGCACACGTGCCCGTGCAGTTGCTGTGGTCCTTCGAGTCCTTGCTGTAGCTGTAGACGACGATCGGCAAGCCGGTCGATCCCGCCATGCCCTGGAACATGCCGGCCGTGAGCACGGAGGAGCCGTCGCTCTGTTTCTGCGTGGAGATCGCAATGGGCCCGGTGGCGGGAAGCCCGTTCTTTGCCGAGACCAGGTACCACACGCCGTGCCAGGGCGGCAGCGGGGCGACCGTCTCCTCGAAGTTGACGCCTCCGTATTGACCGGGCGCCGGGTCGAACATGTAGAGCAGCTTGCCCGCGTACGTGACCTGGTCACCCCCGATGTCCTTGCGGTTCACCATGCCGAGCAGGTGCCTGTTAACCCCTGGTCCGGCGACGGGCTGGCCCACGGTGGTCAGGGCCGGCCAGTCCGCCGTCTTGTCAGACTCGGGCCCGGTGCACGACAGGGGTGGGTTGTTCGCGGGGTCGACCTTCGTGGTGCACCCGCCCGGCGTGTTCCGAGTGAATTCGTAGAGGGTGTACCCGGCGAACTGCCCTGAGCCCGCCTCGAGCACGGTGCCGTACGGGGTGCTGACTGTCGACACCTCCGTGCCCGTGCTCGTCGTTGCGGCCGACGCTCCCATAATGGGAAGCGCGGCGAACGTGGCGATGCCGGCACCGATCGCTGTCGCCACGGTTGCGATACGCCTGGCCTTGAGCCGCCAGCCGTCCCGCACTGCATGAATTCGCCAAGGGTCTTCTTGTGTGCGCGTGAACATGCTCTCATTGACGCAGATCGGCATCGGTGGTGACAGGGTGGAACTACACCGTCTTCGCGTGGTGCCACCACGAAGCTCCATCGTGAGGGCAACGCGAGCGCCCGTTTCTCAATGGGTTTCGGTGTGACCGATGTCGTGGAGTGCCGCGCGTGCCGCCCCCAAACCGCACATGCCGTGTACGCCTCCGCCCGGAGGTGTGGCGGCCGAGCAGAGATAGACGCCGCGGAGCGCCGTTCGGTAGGGATTCCACCGCGCCGTAGGCCGGAAGACCATTTGGCGGAGCGTCGCCGCACCTGCGTTGATGTCGCCCCCGACGTAGCTCGGGTTGTGCTCCTCGGTCGCTGTGGCGGTGAAGGTCGAACGAGCCAGGATCAGGTTGCGGAACCCGGGCGCGAACCGCTCGATCTGTGCTTCGATGCGATCGGTCATGTCGACGTCGGAGCCGTTCGGGACGTGGCAGTAGGCCCACAACGCGTGCCGGCCTTCGGGGGCCCGGGCCGGGTCGACCAGGCAGGGTTGCGCCACGAGGCAGTAAGGGCGCTCTGGGTGCCGGCCCGCGTTCACCTCCGCTTCGCTCCGCGCGACCTCTTCGAACGTCCCGCCGACGTGCACCGTGACGGTCCGCCGGCACGCGTCGGCTGCCCAGGGGACCGGGCCGCTCAGGGCCCAGTCGACCTTGCAGACGCCAGGTCCGTACCGGTAGCGGGAGAGCGCTCGCGCGTACCGCGGCGGGAGCCGGTCGCCGCCGAGCTCGAGCAGTTGGCGCGGCGTCACGTCGAGGACGACCGTCGGCGTGGGCGGGAGGTCAGCCAGGCTCTTCACCAGGCAGTTGGTCTCGATCCGGCCACCCAGCGACGTGAGCTCGGTGACCAGGGCGTCGATGACGGCCGCGCTGCCCCCCTCGACGACGGGCCAGCCATAGCCGTGTGCCAGGGCGACGAAGAGTCGAGGGAACGCCCCCGAGAGGGGCGCATTCAGCGGCAGCATCGAGTGTGCCGCCGCGCCCGCTATCAACGCGCGCCCCTCGTCGGTGCGGAACCGGCTCGCCATCGCCTTTGCGGAAAACAAGGCGCGGGCCCCGAAAGCGCCGGCGGCGACCGGATGGCGCGGCATTGAGCGCATGGTGCCGAGGAAGACGGGAAGCACCTCGTCGAGGTTCCGTACGAGGCCCGAAAAAGCGCGCATGTACGCGTGGCCGTCCGTCCCGAGCGACGCAGCCACGTCTGCGACCGTGCCACCGACGCCGGCGCCGCGGCCACCCTCGAGCGGGTGGGCGAACGCCACCTCGGGAGAGAGCAGCCGCACCCCGTTGCCCGACAGGTCGATGTCATGAAAGGCGGGAGAGGCCAG
Organism: uncultured Acidimicrobiaceae bacterium; assembly: GCA_963777485.1. GTDB lineage: Bacteria > Actinomycetota > Acidimicrobiia > Acidimicrobiales > RAAP-2 > Bog-473. The sequence goes on from CAVZQP010000004.1 coordinate 142,766, forward strand.
GAGCAGCGGGTGCACCGCCGAGCAGACGTCGTGGCGGAAGCCAGGCAGCGTCAGCTCCGCCGTGCGACAGCCACCGCCGGGTTCGGCCGCGGCCTCGTAGACGTCGACGGCCAGCCCGGCCCGGGCCAGCGTGAGCGCGGCCACGAGACCGTTCGGCCCTGCGCCCACCACGGTGGCATCGGCACGCCGCGACGTTGACGCGCTCACAGTGCGACCGTCGTGCCTTCCTCGGCTGCAACGACGGACAGGCCACGCGCTGCGAAGCGGGCAACGGTGCGATCGACCTCGGCATCGGTGCGCTCGGGGCGGTGGTGGAACAGCGCGACCTGTCGTGTGTTCGCCATTTCCCCGAGCCGCACGGCGTACTCCGCGGCTGCATGCCCGAACGAGGCTTCGGCCTCGACCTCCTCTGCTCGCAGGTGTGAATCGTGGATCAAGAGATCGACCCCGCACGCGAGCTCGAGTGCGGCCTCGTGGTACTCGCCGACGCCTTCTGGGCCCGACCCGAGCGAGGTTGGGCAGTGGTCGGGGAGGTAGGCCACCGAGGAGCGCCCGTCGCTCACGCGATAGCCGACGGTGTGGCCGCCTTTGTGGGGAACGTCCCGGGCGAGGACCGAGAAGCCCTCCGCCTCGAAGGCGCCGTCCGGGACAAAACCGAAGTCCCAATCGCCGCGGAGCTGCGTGGGCCCGATCGGGAAGAACGGTGGTGACATCATGCGCGACAGCAGCTCAACCGGCCCCACATGGTCGTCCGACGGCAAGAGCAACGAGACGCGTGAACCCACGCGATCGCCCGAGGGGAAGAAGGGCAGGCCTTGCACGTGGTCCCAGTGCAAGTGCGTGAGCAACAGCGTGCCATGGAAGGCAGCGTCGCCCAGAAGTTCTTGGACCCGGCGCAATCCCGTCCCGGCATCGAGGAGCAACGACGGCGCGTCGTCGTCTCCGTGCGAGATGGCGACGCACGACGTGTTCCCGCCGTAGCGGACGAATGCGGGCCCGGGTGCTGGCGTCGACCCTCGGGTCCCGCAGAAGGTCACGCGCATTGAATCAGTCTCGCGCGGTGTCCTCGCGGCGATGGCCCGCCGACAACTCCTCGAGATGCGAGCGCTCGATCAAGTCCGCCTCGAACATGGCGACCCGGCACGGGGTCACCGCGATGTTGCTCGACGTGCGTATGCCGCCCTCGAGGTGCGCCCGTTCTCCGAGCAGCGCACCCGGTCCGTATTCGGCGAGGCGCTCGCCGCCGCGCTCGACCCTGACGATCCCGTCGAGGATCAGCATGACCTCGCTGCCCGGTTCGCCCTCCTTGAAGAGGATCGTCCCAGCCGGGTACCGCTCGATGTGCCGCTTGCCGCCACCCTGCATCAGCTGTGCAGACAGGGATGTCTCGAGGGCGGTCTCGACCGCGGAAACGAGCGCCTCAGAGTCTTCGTCACCCCAGGGGCTGTGCTTGCCGAACGACTTGCGGTACCAGTCCTTGAAGTCGGTCAGGCCCGACTTGTGCGAGAGCTTGCTCTCGCCGTCGTAGACCCAATGTCGGGGGAACCTGCTGGCGCCGATGAGCGCGTGTTCCGCCCGGCCGTCCGCGTGGAGCGTGAGCGACAACGTCGTCCACACCAGGGGCGCCTGCCACTGGATGAAGGGCCGGCGGCGCACCCGGCGCGGTGCCGGTACGCCCGTGCGGCCGCCGCAGGTCTGGACAAAGCGGACCCACCCGTCGCCGTACTCGGGGTCGCGTTGGATCGTTGGAAGCTGGACCGCCTGGAAACGGTGCTTGACCGCCCGGAGATTCACGAATGTCGTCCCCATGAGGCCGCGACCTTCGTAGCCGCAGTCGACGATGTGCCCGGACCGATCGACGGCGACGAAGGCCCGGAGCTCGTTGGCGAAGCGGAAGCGGTCCTCGTCGCGCAGGGTCTCCACATCCATGTCCTCGGTCGGCGGCGGCGGGTCGTAATGCGTGATGCCCGAGTCGAACACCATGCGCTGGGCGCCCTCGATCGCCTCGCTGGGGATCCACGACAGCGAAGTGACGACGGCTTCGCGGCGAGTAGCCGTGTCTGTGCTCATGGATCCAGCCTGTATTGGCGGACCTGGGATGACGAGTGTGGTGACAGGCCGTTCGAGGGTGTGCCTACCACCACCGTTGCCGGGAGGATCCCCACCTGTTCGGCCGCACCGGTGTGTGCGACAACTAAGGGAATGGTTGACGACCCCGACCGGTCCGGCACGATCTCGGTGTTCTTGGCCGACGACAACTTGATCGTCCGGGAGGGCGTGCGCGCCTTGATCGAACGCCACAAGGACCTCCGGATCGTCGGGGTGGGTGCCGACTACGACGAGGTCGTCCAGGGAGCCCGCGAGCTCGTGCCGCAGGTGCTGGTCACGGACATCAGGATGCCCCCGGCCTTCAACCGCGAAGGCATCGATGCGGCCAAGGAAGTACGCAAGCGGAATCCCGGCACCGGCGTCGTCATCCTCTCCCAGTACGACGATCCCGAGTACGCCGTCTCTCTGCTCGCGGAGGGGTCGGCGGGATACGGCTACCTGCTCAAGGACCACATCGCCCAGGGCGACCAACTCGTGGACGCGATCCGCGCCGTCGCTACAGGTGGGAACGCGCTGGACCCGGCCATCGTCGATGCCCTCGTCCGTCCGGTGACGACCCACGGCGGGTTGTCGCAGGAGGAAGAGGAGCTCCTCGGCATGGTTGCCGAAGGCAAACCGATCAAGGCGATCGCCGTGGCCCGCGGTCTGCCTCCCGAAGCCGTCGATGCGGAGGTCGAGGCCGTCTTCGTGAAGTTGGCCGAGGGCGTCTCCGCCGGGACCGAGGGTGCGCTGCAGCGCCTGCGGCTGTTGCACAAGGCGATCGTCGACCGAGAGGAACAGGGCGAGACGTTGTCGCGACTGCTCCCCGGCGGGTTGGCGGAGAAGCTTCGACGTGACGGCCGGCAGCTCGGTGAGACCGAGCGCGTGACCGTGACCGTGCTCATGAGCGACATCCGCTCCTACTCGAGCATCGCCGAGCACGCCGACCCCAGCCAGCTGGCCGGTCAGCTCAACGTGCACCGCGCGGCCATGAACGATGCAATTCTCGGTGAGAGCGGCACGGTCATGCAGTTCGTGGGCGACGCGGTCATGGCGGTGTTCGGCGCTCCTTTCGCGCAGGAGGACCACGCGGACCGGGCCGTGGCGGCGGCCGAAGCGATGCACGACAAGCAGCGGGTCATCAACGAGCGATGGAGCGAGGAGGGCCTGCCGCCCTTCGGTCTGGGTCTCGGGCTGTCGACCGGCGAGGCGGCGGCGGCGCTTCTCGGCTCCGAGGAGCGCCTGGAGTACACCCTCGTCGGTGACACTGTGAACATGTCCCAACGGCTGCAGCAGCTGGCGGACGCAGGGGAGACCGTGGTCTCCCAGGGGACGGTCGAGGCGTGGCAATCGCCACGCTCGACGCTCGCCCTGCCCCCTCAGCTGGTGAAGGGGCGCGAGACACCGGTCATTGCATACAAACTGGTAGCAGGCGCTTGCCTAGGCGGTGGCGCGACGAAAGAAGGAAACTGACATGGATGCCTTGGTCGTAGACAAGGTCCGCAAGACCTTCGAGGCGGAGAACGCTCCGGTGCGGGCTCTCCGGGGAGCCAATCTGGTGGTCCCCTCGGGAGACTTCATCGCCCTGATGGGCCCGTCCGGTTGTGGCAAATCGACCCTGCTCAACTTGGTCGCCGGACTGGACGTCGCCGACGAAGGCACGATCACCGTGGCCGGCGAGCTCGTCACGGGAAGGACCGAAGACGAGCTCTCGCAGATGCGCCGCCGTCACATCGGCATCGTCTTCCAGTTCTTCAATCTCCTGGAGGGCATGACGGTGCTCGAGAACGTCGCGTTGCCGGCTGTGATCGCCGGGAGGAAGCGCAAGATGGCAGAGAGTCGTGCCCGCGACCTCCTCGACCTTCTCGGCATCGGCGACAAGGCGGGGACGGTGCCCGGCATGCTCTCGGGTGGGCAGCGGCAGCGACTCGCCATCGCCCGCGCGCTGGCCAACGAGCCGACGCTGCTGCTGGCGGACGAGCCCACGGGGGCGTTGGACTCGGAGGGGGGCCAGGAAGTCATCGAGCTGCTGAGCCGGCTCCACACGGGCGGGCAGACGATCCTGCTCGTCACGCACGACCCCGGGGTCGCGGCGGCCGCGGCGCGGATCGTGCGCATGCGCGACGGGCGCATCGAGGCCGACGAGGGCGCAACCTCTCCCGTCGCTGTGCAGGCCTGAGGCCGAGGTCGAGGAACGAAGGGTGACCGCACCCGGTGACGTGAAGCTCGAGGTGGCGGAGCCGCCTCTGCTCATCGAGTCGCAGACCGGCGCGCCCGTACTCGGATGGTTCGGGCTCCTCCGGGTCTTGCTTCTCGGACTCACGATTGCCGGCGTCGTCGTCGGCGTCCGCATCGTGGTGCCCGGGGGGATGAACCCCGTCGACGCGGTCGCATTCGCCCTGACAATCGTGTGGGCGCTGGTGGGCTTTATCGACACCCACGCCCGTGATCGCTCCGGCGAGAAGGTGTCCACCTACCACCTTCTCGCCGGTCTCGACGCGCTGGTCGCCATGGTCGCCCTGACCGCCGGGCGCCAGGCGCAGACCGTGCACGCCACGCACGCCGCGCGCGACGTCGCCACCCTCGGCGCCGTCCTGGTGACTGCGATCTCCTTCCACTTCCTGCTCGCCCTGCCCGATGGCCGTCTCCACGATTCACTCCGACGCGGCACCGCAGCCGCCGCCTACGTGGCCGCGGTCGCCGTCGGGATCGGGCTCGTCGTTGCTCAACAGCCCTTCACGGTGGTGGACGGTGCGATCAGCTGGACGATCGCCGCCCTGCTCGCGCTCGGTCCGATGCGGGCCCGCTACAGCACCTCCATCGGGTATCGGCGGGATCGGATGTTGTGGTTCGGCATCGGCGTCACGCTCGCCATCACGGTCGCTCTCGCGTCGGCAGTTCTGCACCTGCTCGTCGGCTGGCCCGCCTCGTTGGGCGCAGTGGCCGCCGCCGGGACCGTCCTGGTCCCCTTGGGCCTCCTTGCCAGTGAGAACCGGCGCCTTGCGCCACATGGGAGCCGGGGGCTGGTGCAGGTGCTGGCGGTCTTCGGCTTCGTGGCGGTCGTCTCGGCCATCTACCTGGTGCTGGTGCTCGGCCTCGGCCACGCGCCGAAGACGACGGGCGACAAAGAAGTCTTGGCGCTGTCCATGATCGCCTCAGGCGTCGCCGCGGTGATCTTCGTCCCGGTGCGTGAACGGTTCCTGCAGTCGTCGACGCGGTTCGTCTATGGCGCGCGTGAGGCACCCGACGAGGTGTTGCGGACCTTCGGCAGCCGGCTGACCCGAGCCATCCCCATGGACGAGCTGCTGCTGCAGCTGGCCGAGTCCCTGCGAAAGACCCTCGACCTGGCCAGCGCCGAGGTCTTCACGGGCGCCGGCGAGGTGCTCGAACGTACGGTCTCCGTGCCCGACATCGGACCGGGCTCGATCGTGGTGACACCGCGGGAGCGTCCCGTGGTCACGCGGGCGGGAGTGTCGGGCACGGCGTGGGCCTCGATCTGGCTGCCCGCCCTCCTCGCCGGACGGGAGAACGAGCAGTTGCGCGTCGCGCCGGTCAGTCACGCCGGCGAACTGTTGGGACTGATCGTGGTCGAGCGGTCGTCGCAGGCCAGCAGTTTCTCCGAGGACGACGACCGTGTCCTGTCCGACCTGGCCCGTCAGGTGGGGCTCGCCCTCCACAACTCGCAGCTCGATACCGCCCTGCAGACGACCCTGGACGAGGTCCGCAAGCAGGCGGACGAGCTCCGCGAGTCGAGGGCGCGCATCGTGGCGAGCGGTGACGCCGAACGTCGTCGCATCGAGCGGAACCTGCACGACGGAGCGCAACAGCATCTCGTGGCCCTCGCCGTGAACCTTCGCCTGACGCGGGACATCATCACCGACGACACAGACGCCGGGCTCGAGATGCTCGACCAGCTCGCTGACGAGGTCCAAGAGACGATTCAAGAGGTGCGCCAGCTGGCGCACGGGATCTATCCGCCGCTCCTGGTCGACAGCGGACTGGTCGAGGCGCTCCGCGCCGCGGCCAACAGGAACCCGCTGCCGGTCGACATCTCGGCGGACGGGATCGGGCGCTATCCGTCCGACACGGAGGCGGCGGTGTACTTCTGTTGCCTCGAGGCGCTGCAGAACGCGGCCAAGCACGCGCCGGACGCGCACGTGGACCTCCACCTCTGGGAGGAAGCGGGCGGGCTCCTGTTCACGGTCTCCGACGACGGGCCCGGCTTCGATCCCAATCGCGCCCAGAAGGGTCACGGCTACGTCAACATGGCGGACCGGTTGGGTGCGATCGGCGGAACGGTCAGATGGGAGTCCGAGATCGGCAAGGGCTCCGTCGTGCGGGGATCGGTGCCCCTCGTCTGAACGGGCAGATCAGACCGAGATGAATTGCTGCTCGCCGCGCTCCTCCCACAGCCGGCGCAGGGTGTCGGCGCCGAGGTGCTCCTTGTTGAGGTAGGCGCGGGCGCCGCTCGTGGCCACCTCGGGAGGTAGGTCGCTTGCGTCGTAGGTGGAGCAGAGGATGACGACGACTCCCGGCTGCTGTGCAACCAGTGTCCGGGTCGCCTCGATACCGTTCATCTCGGGCATGTTGATGTCCATGAGGATGAGCGCTGGGTGGAGCTGCTCAGCCAGTGTGACCGCCTCGCTCCCGTTGGCCGCCTCGCCCACCAACTCGAACTCGGTCGCCCGACGGAGGACTGCTTTCATAGCGGCGCGGAACGGGGCTTGATCGTCCACGATCAGGACCGGAAAGCGTTCGCTCACGCTTTCATTTTCGCGCGGCGCCCGCCGAGATGACCCGGGTGGTGCCACACGATCGGTGGTGGTGTCACCCTCCCCCGGGGTCACTCAGGTAGACCAGGACGGCCTTCACCCGCCGGTTGAGGTCGCGCTCCTCGCTCAGGCCCAGCTTCGAGAAGATGGAATTGGTGTGCTTCTCCACGGCGCGCTCGGATACCTGCAGAGAGGCTGCGATGGCGGCATTGCTCTTCCCTGTGGCCATCTCGCCCAGGATCTCGGACTCCCGCGGGGTGAGCCACGAGAGGTCGGATTTGCGGCGGGAGGACTTTGCCTCGATCAGCTCGTCCACGACCTGGGGATCGATCATCGAGCCCTCTTGGGCGACGATGCGGATGGCCTGGGCGAGCTCGTCGGCACCGGCGACGTGTTCCTTCAGGAGATACGCCCGGCCGGCCGACCCGGTCTCGAGGAGCGCCAAAGCGTACGACGGTGTCTTGTACTGGCTGAGCACGACGACCCCGACCTCGGGACGGTGCTCACGGAGCCACGACGCGGCCTGGATCCCCTCGTCGGTACCCGTCGGGGGCATTCGGATGTCCGTGACGACGACGTCGGGGGATTCGCTTTCGATCAGCTCCAGCAACTCGGGCAGGTCGGCCGCCCGCCCCACGAGGTCCAGATCGGACTCACCGTCGATGATGCGCGAGATCCCCTCCCGCAGAAGGGCGTTGTCCTCCGCCAGCACCACCCGGATCGTCGCCATGGCGAAGCGTACGGTAGCGCGCCGACTCCTTCGGGCCGTTCCGTGGTGGTGACATCCTCCGGGCAGGTCGAGCTGGCACCCTTGGGACCGTGGAACGCCCGTGTCACGATGGCAGTGGTGACCTGGCGATTTCGTGACGCGGCGCGGAACCTAGGACCGTGATCAGACACGCCCTCGAGGTCGCTCGCTACCGCACGCGGGCCACCTTCGGCCATCGCTGGCGTGCCTATGTGACGTTGGTCGTCCTGGTCGGCTTCCTCGGTGGCCTTGGTTTGGGCGGCCTGGCGGCCGCCCGCCGCACGCAGTCCTCGTTCAGCTCCTTCCTGGCGGCGACCAACCCATCGAATCTCATCGTTACGGTCTACGGCGCGACTTCGGGGGCCGGTGGGAATCCCGACTACGACCCTGCGCTGACGGCTGCGATCGCACGACTCCCCGGCGTAACCCATGTCGCTCCCGGGTTCGTCGTCGTCGGCGCCCCGTTGACCCGAAGTGGCGCACCGAGGATCGCGGCGACCAACGTGGCCTTCCCGGTCGCGAGCGTCAACGGGCTCTTCTACTCCCAGGATCGCATGGGTCTGACCCAGGGCCGGATGGCGTCGCCGAAGCAGGCCGACGAAATCATGATGGCGCCCTCGGTGGCCAAGGTCCTGGGATTCCACGTGGGCCAGACGATCCCGTTCGGGTTCTACTCGGATAGTCAGCAGAATTTGCCGGGCTTCGGAACAGCCGCAGTCAAGCCGGCACTGCGCGTCAACCTGAGGCTGGTCGGCCTCGGCGAATTCAACGCCCAGATCGTCGAGGACGACGTCGACACCTTCCCGACGTTCGTTCCTCTCAGCCCTGCGCTGACGCGAGAGATCCTCTCGATGAAGGGTCAACAGATGTCGGGTGCGCTGACCTTCGGCATTCAAACCCATCGCGGCACCGCCCTCGTTCCGGTGGTTGAGCGAGAGATCTCTCACCTCATCCCTCCAGGGGTCATCTACACGTACCACGCGCTCGCCCCTGTGACCGCCAAGGCCGACCGCTCGTTGCGGCCGATTGCCATCGCGCTCGGTGTGTTCGGCGCGGTAACCCTCCTGGCGGCCATCCTGGTCGCCGCCCAGCTCGTCGCGCGCCGCTTCCGAACGGAAGTGGTTGACCGCGAAGTTCTTCGGGCGCTTGGGGCCAATCCTGCTGACACCGCGATGGACGGCCTCATTGGCGTGGAAGGCGCAATTTTCGCCGGGACCCTTCTGGCCGCCGGGATCGCCATCCTGCTGTCGCCGGTTGCCCCGCTCGGCCCGGTGCGGTCGGTCTATCCGTCCGGGGGCATCGCTTTCGATTGGGCCGTCCTGGGCTTCGGAATGTTGACACTCTTTGTCTTGCTCACGGCGATCGCGGTCGCGCTGGCGATTGCGTCCGCACCTCACCGCATCGCATTGCGTCCGCGCCTTCGGTCGGGCTCCGGTGCCCGTTTGGTGGCGTCGGCGGCGCGTGCGGGGTTGCCCGCGCCCGGGGTTGTCGGCGTGCGCATGGCGCTGGAGCCGGGCGAGGGGCGCAGTGCTGTGCCCGTTCGCTCGGCGCTTCTCGGGTCAATACTGGCCGTTGCGCTCGTCGTGACCACCCTTACGTTCGGGAGCAGTTTGTCGACGCTCGTTTCGAGCCCCGCACTCTACGGATGGAACTGGTCGTACACGCTCAACCCTGTTGGTTCCGGCGGTGGCAATGTCCCGAAAGTGGTCTTCACGATGTTGCACCGCGACTCTTATGTCGCCGCGTACAGCGGAGCCTCGTACAACGACGTTGAGATCGACGGTCAAGAGGTACCCTTCCTCATAGAGAACGCCGGTGCTGCGGTGGCGCCGCCCATCTTGAGCGGCCGCCCCATCGACGCAGCGAACGAGATCGTACTGGGCGCGTCCACGATGGAGCAGCTCGGCAAGCATCTTGGCGACTACGTCACCGTGATCTATGGCAGCCCCGCCGATGCACCGATTTACCTCCCGCCGACGCGACTGCGAGTTGTGGGCACGGCTACGTTTCCCGCCGTCGGCTTCGCGAGCACGGTGTCCGACCACACCTCGATGGGCACTGGAGCACTCCTCGCAAATCAGGATCTGCCGAAGAGCTTCGCAGCGGCCATCCAGAGTGGACCCACTCCCGAGCTCGAAGGCCCGAATCTGGCTCTTGTCCGGCTCAAGCCGGATGCGCCACCCAAAGCCGCGTATGCGAGCCTCGAACACATCGTGAAGGCGGCAGACCGGGCCTTCGCGTCCGCACCCGGCGGTTCCGCGGGCAATGCGATCATCGTCCAAGGTGTCCAGCGGCCGGCCGAGATTGTCAATTACAAGACGATCGGGATCACCCCGGCGTTGCTCGTATCCGGCCTCGCACTCGGCGCCATCACGGCACTCGCCCTCACGCTCCTCGCGTCCGTGAGGCAACGTCGACGCGACCTTGCCCTGCTCAAGACGATGGGCTTCGTCCGCCGGCAACTCGCTACAGCGGTGGCGTGGCAGTCCACCGTGGCCGCCGTTGTCGGGATTGTCGTCGGCATTCCGCTCGGCGTGATCGCAGGCCGTTGGCTATGGAGCCTGTTCGCCGAACAGATCTATGCCGTTCCCTACCCGACCGTTCCCGTGTTGTCATTGGTCCTTGTCGGTGTGGGAACGCTCGTACTGGCGAACGTGATCGCTGCCGTGCCGGCTGTGACGGCGGCGCGTACCCCGACAGCGTTCTTGCTCCGCAGTGAGTAGCCGCAGGCTCAGAGGCCCCTGCTACATCACTCATCGCCGTGATGCAGCGTCCCGGTCGACGGAGGCCACGAATTCCCGTATCGCTGCGACAACGATGTCCGGATTCGTACGAATGACCCAGTGTCCTGCGTCGACCGGTCGCCGTCGCAGCTCCGAGGTCCAGTCTTCCAGTCCGTCCAGGAGAGGGGACGTCACGTAGCGGTCTCGTAGCGGGATCACCAGCTGCACCGGAACGTCGGTGTACCGAGCCTCGGGATGCAACATCCGGCCACGCACGTTGGCGCGGTAGAGCTCGACCCCGTGCGCAAAATCGGCATTGAACGTGGAAGCGGGCCAGCGTTCGTCTGTCGGAGCGTGTTCGATGCGATGGAGCGCCCGCGCCCATAGGCGAGTGGCTCGGCTGCCGCGCGCCATGAGCTCGGGTACCCGAGGCAAATGGAAGAACGCGATGTACCACGAGTGCAGAGCCTGTCGAAGGGAACGAAACAGGTCTGAAGGCCGCAGTGTGCGGTGTTGCCGAGCCCACAGTCCAGCGTGATCGAGCGGCGGCCCCGAGATGGAGGTGTAGCTCGCAAAGCGGGCAGCCACCACCGCCGTCGTCACGGCGTCCCATCCTTGGATCGAGCCCCAGTCGTGGGCCACCAGGTGGACCGGCCGGTCGGGACTGGTGGCATCGACCACAGCGACCATGTCCTCGACGAGCAACGGGAGTGCATACCCGGAACGGTCTGGCGGAACGCCCGACTGGCCGGCACCACGAACGTCGTAGCGGACGACGTGGAACGAGTCGATCAGCCGCTCGACCACGGGATCCCACACTGCACTGGTATCGGGAAACCCGTGCACGAGCAGGACGGTGGGCCATTCTCGAGCCCCGTCCTCGGTCACTGCGAGGGAGAGTCCTCCCGCTCCGCCGACCCGCCGCGACGCGCGCACGGGCACACCTAAGCACGGCCTATCGATGCTGTCGAACTCGATCGAAGATCGGGTCGGGCAACTGGCGTCCTACTTCGCGTCTGCCAGCGCTGTCCTCAATTCCCCAAGGGCTGTCTCGAGCTCTGCGGCGCGGCTGCGCCGAGCGGCATCGGCGGATGCAAGCTGCGCACCTGAAGGGTGCTCTCCACCGGAACGCATGAGGTGGTCGGCTTCAACCGCAAAAGCGAGACCCCGCAGGCTTTCCGCGCACCTCGTGCACATGCCAGCGAGCCTTTCGTCGGGAGCTGATGCCGCGGCGCGCTCGAGGCTCGTGACCGCTGAGTCGACTTGCACGTTCACGCTTGCTCTGCGTTCGGCGTCGTCAGTCGGTGTCTGTGACTGGACCAGGTCGCGTGCCAACTCGGCCGCGGTGATCGCAGGCGTCACCAGCCGCCGCCAGTCGGTGAGGCGACCCTGGCGTCTTGTTCGTGAAATCAGGAGAAGTACCAACAGGATGGCGAGGAGGATCACGACGCCAAGGAGCACCCACCCCCACGGAGAGGTGCTTGAGGACGACTTGGCCGTCGTCGTCGTGGTCGTGGGGTGGGTGGTTGATGTCGTTGTGTGATGGGTCGTCGTGGTCACAGGCGCGCTCGTGGTCGTCGTCGGCGGTGCCGTGGTCGTCGTGGTCGTCGGCGGTGCCGTGGTCGTCGTGGTAGGCGGGGCCGTCGTCGTGGTGGTCGGTTGAGCCCCGGCACCTGTGGCGAAGAGGCCGAGTTGAAGCGGCACCGAGGCCAAGAAGACGAGGACCAGTGAACCCTTGGGCACTCGAGGTCGCACGACGCCAAGACTATGGAAGTCAGCGCGGCCACGTCCTGTGCAATCTCCATGGGGCGCCGGCCCAGGCATGAACAGAGCGCGGACTATCGCCCCAGCCTGGGCGGACGTAGATTTGCGCCGTGCGCCGAAGCCCTCGGGGGCCAAGCGGCGCTCTGCACCCCGGGGAGTCGTCATTCCCATGACGTCTTCGTCGCGGGCCTCGGAGCGACGCCAGCTGACCGTCGTCTTCACTGACCTGGTCGGATCCACCGAACTCGCGTCTGTGCTCGATCCCGAGGATTGGCACGAGGTGCTGGATGCGTACCAGCACAAGGTGGCCGACATCGTCGCCCGGCACGGCGGAGTGATTGCGCAATTCCAAGGTGACGGCGCGATCGCCTATTTCGGCTACCCCGAAGCATCGGAACGGGCCGGCCAGGAAGCGCTATCAGCAGCTCTCGAAATCGTGGGAGCCATCGAGTCTTTGGGCAATCAGCTTCCGCCGGCCGGCAAAGGCGCACCACGTCGCATCCTGGCCGAGGTCCGCGTCCCGGAGACCTACTGCGAGCTCGTGGTAGCGCTGCGTGATGCAGAGGTTGCGCACGACGGGATCATTGAGGCCGGCGATGTCCTGCCGCGACATCTCCACAGGTGGAATCGTAGGGCGCGGAACCCCGGCCTGTTCGACCCCTGTTCAGCCGGGCGGCTTCGCTATCTCGCGGCAGCAGACGGAGGCGGAACCTTGACCCGCCGGCCTGGTGCGAGCAGCTGGCCCACCGGGCCCTGCATGACCTTTTCGAATTGCTCGCGCCGGTGGGTCACCGAGATGCCGTCCCAGTAGCGCCCGCCGTAATAGAATTGGTCGCGTATGCGGCCTTCGACGGTGAAGTAGCCGGCCGCTTCGCCCGTCGAGAAGTTCTGGAACGCGATCCCGACCGTCTCCATGATGATCATGCGGAAGTCCCATCCGTAGTAGACGTAGCGGGCGAGTCCCATGAATGCCTCGATGCCGAGGCCGCGCCGGTGCAGGCGAGGGTGCATTACGACCGCCGCGTGGCAGAAGCGGTGGCGGAAGTCGGCGTTGTAGGCGACGACCAGGCCTAGTACCTCTTGTGATCCGTGCGGGCTGACAACGAATTGGCAGAGCACGCCTGGGTACAGCTGCCTGAGGAAGTCGTCGTAGCTCGGTGTCGTGCCGCGGAATCGCCACTGGAACGTCACGTCGGGATCGCTCGACAGTCGGTACAGGGGTGCGTGGTCCTCCTGGGTCAGCATGCGCAGGTGCAGCCGCCTCGTCAAGAGGGTCGGTGAGAGATGGGCGTCGTCGGGCGACGGTTGTGGGTCGCTCATCGGGGGACACCTCCTTCGTAAGGCAGGTGGGCGAGCACGCAGTACTGCAGATAGGCGTCACGGACGGTGGTGATCTGCAGCAACAACTCGATCGGCATGATGACGTCGCCACCAACCGCATCCTCGATGGCGGCCATGAGGTCGACCGCACCGACGGAATCCATGCCGAGGTCCTCGACCAGGTCGTGCTCCTCGGAGATCTCGGGCGGACTCCACTCGATCTCGGACACGAACCACGCTTTGAACTCCTCAAGCGTCATCACGTCGCTGCGGGTGTCGTTGCTGGTCATAACTCCTCGGCCCTCACTTCACGGCAAGTTACCCGGATTGCGAGCCGGTCGGGAACGTCGCACCGGCACCCGTCGTTTTTGGCGCCACGCCGCGGGGGACAGATCTCCGCAAACCGGCCGATCGTGGGAATGGCCGAGGGCTGGCCGGCGCTCTAGCCCGAAGCCAGTTCGGCCAACTTGCCTTCGGCCCACAAGCCACGCAGGTGGCTGCGGCGGACTTTGCCGCTCGGCGTCTTCGGCAAGGAGCCGCGCTCGATGAACACCACCTCCGACGGCGCAGCGGCGAAACGCTGCGTCAGTGCAGCCCGGATCTCGCGCGCACCCGTCCGGAGGTCGCTGACGTCCGCTCCGGCGACGCTTGGTTCGGCCACCACCACGTAGCGTCCCGCGCCATCACTGAAGCAGGCGGCGTTCCCCGGTCGGCAGACCGCCTGGGTGCTGACGACGGCGTCCAAGGCCCGAGCGTCGAGGTTGCGCCCGGCGACGATGAGCACATCGTCGGTGCGCCCGGCGATGCAGGCCGCCCCGTTGTGGAGATGCGCCAGGTCGGCCGAGCGGAACCACCCGTCCTCCGTCAGCACCGGCCCCTCGTCGGGAACGAAGTGGCTCAGCAGAGACGGGCCGCGGAGTTCGAGCTCACCGAGTGCTCTGTCTCCGGCGACGCGTAGCTCCATCCCGCGCACCGGAGGACCGCAGGTCACGAGTTCGGTGCCGCCGCTGTCGACTTCGAGCCACTCCCGCTCGGCCAAGGCTGCCGAGTCGACCCGCACCGAGGACCAAGGCTGAGTCGGCGGATCGATGGCGACCGCCAGTGTCGCCTCGGCCATGCCGTAACCAGGACACAACGCATTGGGTGACAGGCCGACGGAGCGGGCAACTTCTTCGAACTCGCGCAGCGTTTGAGCTGGCACGGGCTCACTTCCCACTACGAAGCTGCGGACGGTCGACAGATCGAAGCGCTCAGCGCCCCGAAGCGCTCGTGCGGCTAAGCGCAGTGCAAAGGGTGGAGAGGTCGTCGACGTGGCTCGGTAGTCCGTACAGGCGCGTAGCCAACTGGACGGGTCGGCCAAGAACGACTCTGGCATCATCAGGACCAGATCCGTTGGAACCGACCAGGGGGGGTTCACCGAGCAGATGCCGTAGAGGGCGAGGCCGATCAGGCCCATGTCGTGGGAGAGCGGTAGCCAACTGCAGACGACCGCACCGCCACGCGGTTCGAGCCAGTGGTACATCGAAGCCAAATTCGCGTCGAGTGCATCGAGGGACAAGGCGATCCCCCGGGGTCTGCCGGTGCTGCCCGACGTGAACTGCACGAACTGACCGGGAGCCAACGGAGGCACGGCGGTCGCTCTCGAGTGGTACTCGCCGAACGCATGGACCGGGACCGCAGCCTCGGCGAGGAGTGCGGCCAACGTCGGGTCACAGAGCAGGTGTGTCGCGCCCGTCTGCGCGCACATCAGGTTGACCTGGGCCAGGTATTCAGCTGCGTCCATGCCGCGTGCGGGATGTGGTAGCGAGACAAGGGTCTGGCCTGATCGCAGTGCGCCGAAGAAATTTGCGAGGCAGTCATGCGACGCGGTCAACAGCGCCGCCACCGTCCCGCCGCACCCGCCGAGATTCTGAAGCCACGACGCCGCCAGCCTGGCGTCGCGACCGAGTTCGCTCAGCGTGCGCGGTCGTGAGCCGTCGGAGACACAAAGAACATGCGCACGGTCCGCAAAAGGCGCGTCGAGCGCATCGATCACGAGGCTCATCGGCGCCGACAGTACTGGCCGTGGCGGCCGCTCCGACAAGGGCGTGGTGGCCAGGCGACGCGGTACCCTCGGCTCGACTTCCGAGGAGATACGTGCAACTCGACCTTCATGTTCCGCGCTTCACCTGGCCTGGTGGTGCAGCCGCCATCGGCCCCACGTTCACCTCGTTGGCCCAGACGGCAGACGCCATCGGCGTGCGCACCCTCTCGGTCATGGACCACTGGTTCCAGATGGACATGATGTGGCCGGCCGAGGAACCCATGCTCGAGGGATATTCGGCACTGTCCTTTGCTGCCGCCAAAACCGAGCGTCTCCGGTTCCGTCTCCTGGTCGGCGGGGTCATGTACCGTCACCCCGGCCTCCTAGCCAAAACCGTGACCACGCTCGACGTCCTGTCGCAGGGACGCGCCGAGCTCGGATTGGGAGCTGCCTGGTACGAGCGTGAACACCGTGGGTTGGGGGTCCCGTTTCCTCCGCTGCGCGAGCGGTACGAACGACTCGAGGAGACCATCCAGATCTGCTTCCAGATGTGGAGCGATGACAATGGCCCGTACCGGGGCACGCACTATCAGTTGGCCGAGACACTCTGCTCGCCTCCACCCGTCAGCACACCCAGGCCTCGGCTGCTCATCGGCGGAGGTGGGGAGCGCAAGACACTCCGGCTCGTGGCGCAATACGCCGATGCCTGCAACATCATCGGCGACGTGACGGTGGTGCGACACAAGGTCGAGGTACTGCACCGCCACTGCGCCGAGGTCGGACGGGATCCGGAGAAGATCGAGGTGACTGCCCTGATCGGGATCGCAGACGAAGCCTCGCCGGATGCCATCCTGCGTGAGGCAGAGGCATTCTCGGCCGCCGGCGTCCAGGCGGTCGTGGTCCGCTCGACCGGCCCGGAGCCCACGCGATGGCTCCAAGACACGTGGGCGCCGGTGATCGAGCGGCTCTCGTCGATCGGCTGACGTCCCCCGCTCGGCAGAAGACGCGCTTCGACCTTGCGCTGGTCCGTTATCTTGCTCTGCCGGGCCGCTAGCTCATCCGGAAGAGCAGGGGACTTTTAATCCCAAGGTGCCGGGATCGAGACCCGGGCGGCCCACGAGAAACCACAGAGAATTGGAGCACGGCCGACTTCAGAACGTTCGGGCAGGAATGCCCTGCACGGGCGTGGCGGCCCTATGACTGCTGTGACCCCGGATTTGCAGTCAATGCGCACTTGGCTGCCCCAAGGTAGTTCGCGCTGCTTCCGTCTGGGGCGGCACAGCTCTTCGACGACCCGGATCCCGCGTTCGTGTCGGAGGTCGAGGTTCGTCAGTCGAGGTCCGACAACGCCGCAGTGGCTCGCCGGGCGATCCCGGCGTACCCGCGACTCACGGCTGCGTCGTGGGCTTGGGCCAGGAGATGGCGGGCCCGTTCGAGATCTTCTGGGCGGCCGCGGGCCGAGAGCATGCGGCCCCACTGCAGGTGGGTGACGGCAGCAGCGAACTCCAGCTGACCTCGGGCGTTGAGCTCGGCTGCCTTGGCGAAGTGTGTCTCGGCCTCGTTGTAGCGGCCAAGCACCGACTCCAGGCAGCCGCAGTAATACGCCACTGGGCTTCCGGCCGTCGCCCCGATGAAGAGAACCTGGTCGTCGAAAGGCGCGAGCAGATCCAGGAGAAGCCGACCCGGTGCCTCGGCGCGGAGCTCGGTGGCTACGTCGGCGTACGAGGCCACCGCAAAGATCCAGACGACGTCGTATGGCAACGATGTGAGATCCGCGACCGCAGCTTCGAGCATCTGGCGAGCCGTTTCGAGGTTACCGGCTTCCATATTTCCTTCGGCCAGAGTCGCACGGAACACTGGGAGTGCTGGGTTCTCGGCGGCGATCTGCTCTATCAACGGGACGAGCTCGCCGTAGCGCCCCTGTTGCCGGCGCACGCCGATCATTTCGGCGCCGTAGAAGCCGAAGGCATCGGGCTGTCCGCTCTCCGTGCCGACCTCCAACGCAGCAGCGGCGAGCTGTTCGGCTCGATCGGGATCTCCGGCCAAGAGTGCATCGGCTGCATCGTTGAAGTGGGTGACCCACATCATGGTCGGCTGGCCGATTCCGCTGATCACGGTGTGCATGTTGGTGAGACACCTACGCCCCATGTCGAAGTCACCGGCTTGCACCGCGGCCAACCGGCTGTAGGCGCCGGTCCAGAAGAGCAGATCGGGGTCCCCCAAGAGCTCCGACAGCTCCAGGGCCTCCTTTGCATCGACCATCCGCTCGCTGAGGGTGGAAGGGACTTGGAGCGGGTCGCAGACCAAGTTCAGGGTGCGGATGACGGTGTCCGGATCTCCCAACCGCCGCGCCATCGCCCTCGCGGCGTCCGCCAATTCCTGGCGTCGGTCCAGCGTCGTGCCCAAGGCGAGCTCGCTGCACAGCGTGGCCAGGAGGAGCGCCCGCTCGCGTCCGTCGTCATCACCTAGGGCATCGAGCGCGGACTCCAGCACCGCCACCTTGTCGGCGTCGATGACCCCGATCGAACTGAAGAAGCCGCGGCTGTTCCCTAATGCAGCAGCCACCAGGCGGTCCGTTGCGTCGAGCTTTTGGGCTCGGTGTGCGGCGTCGAGGAACGTCTCCCGGGAGCCCGGCAACCCGGCCTGGCGTTGTGCCTCGCCCAGGTCCAGACGCAGGTCACAGCCGACCAGTGGGTCGTCCTCGGGCGCTGTCCCCGCGAGGTGGAGCGCCCGGGAAAAGAACCGGACCGCGTCGTCGGGGGCCAGGGCGGTCAACGCGGCCTCGCCTGCCTGCCGGGCGTAGCCGATGGCCTTGGTCGCGTTGGCTGGTTGGCTGGCGCTGAGCCAGTGGTGGGCCAGCTCACCTACCCTCGCCCCCGGCGTCGGTCCGACTGTCGCCTCGATTGCCTCGGCCACTTGCCGATGGGCCCAGGTTCGCCGGACCGTTGGTAGGCCCTGGTACAGCGTGTGCTGCGTCAACGCGTGCGAGAAGCTGTACCGCCCCGGTACGTCGGGAACCTCCCGGATGAGTGCGGCGCCGGTCGCACCGTCGAGGACGTCGAGCACCTCCACCTGGCCGAGGTCGGTCACGGCATCGAGCAGGTCGAAGTCGAAGTCCCGTCCGATGACCGCTGCCATTGAAAGGACTTGACCCGCTTGTGAACCCAGCCGGCCGACACGGGCGGAGACGACTTCTCGCACGCTGTTGGGCAACACCATCTGGGACAGTTCTCCTGCCGCCGTCCAACGGCCACGATCGTCCTGGTAGATGGCGCCGGTCTCCATGAGACTCCGCAGCACCTCTCCCACGAAGAACGGGTTGCCTTCGGTCTCGAGGCAAAGGGCACTGGCGAGTTCCGTCGCATTCTCCTCGAGACGCTGCCCGGCTGCAGCCTCCATGAATGCGAGCACGCCGGTGTCATCGAAGCCCTGCAACTCGATCCGGCTCATGCCTGGTTCGCGTTGCAGGGCACCGAGGAGATCGCGGAGTGGGTTTGAAGGCGAGAGCTCGCTGTCACGAAACGTCGCCAGGACGAGCAACCGTGCCGACTCGACAGTGGTGACGACATGACGCAGGAGTCGGAGGCTTTGACTGTCCGACCACTGCAGGTCGTCGAGTACCAGCACGGTTGGATGGAGTTCGGAGGCCGCCGTCAGAAGGCCCGCCACCGCCCCGTAGAGGAGGTAGCGCTCGGTGTCTGGATCCGTCCTCGTCGGCGGCGGAACTGTCCCCAGTCTCTTACCGAGCGCGGGGACCATCGATGTGATGTCGCCGCCGTGGACCTCGACTTGGGCTCGAAGCACGTGTTCGGGCGCATGCGCAACGAAATGATTCAGCGCCTCGGCGAAGGGCGAGTACGGCGCGCTGACGTCTTCCTGGCAACGTCCCAGGAGGACGCAGGCGCCATCCTTGGCCGCGCGCCGGGCAGCCTCGGCAACCAGCGTCGTCTTCCCAACGCCGGCGTCACCCGACACGAGGACCATGGCACGCCCTTCTCCTGCTGCCGCTCGCTTGTAGGCGTCGGTCAGCACAGCCGCCTCCGTCTCGCGGGCGACGACTCCCGTGAGCGGCACGTGCGTCAGGCGCGCCGGGAGCGGTACGCCACTCTCGGACGCAACTTCGTCCATTGGCTCCCAACGGACATCGAGAACCTCCACGGGTTCCGGGAGGCCCTTCAACTGGAGCGCACCAACCCGCTCGAAGAGGTAAGGGCTGCGCCGGCCGCCCATCACCCGGACGGCCTCTGTGGTCAGGATCTGGCCGGCATTGGCGTGGGCACAGAGACGAGCCGCCTCTATCACGGGGTCGCCGAAGTAGTCATTGGACTCCATGGTCACTTCTCCGCCGCTGAGTCCTATGCGCAGCCCCAGCTGATGGGAGGCGCCGACGTTGTCACGGTGGATGGCTTGTTGCATCGCCACGGCGCACGACAGGGCGGCAGCAGTGCTGCGGAACACGACCATCACTCCGTCGCCGAGGCTCTTCACCTCGACTCCTCCGGAACCAGTGATGGCTCGACGCAGCAGCGAGAAGTGGGCCCGGAGCAGTTCGTCCGCAGCGTCCGGACTGATCGCGTAGCTGATCTCGGTCGAGCCGACCAGGTCGGTGAACAGGACCGTGATGGTCTGGGTGACCGCCAAGGCTCCCTCCTCCGGTTCCGCCCTTCCGTGCCAGGGTAGACGGTTCGCAACCGGAGATGCGCCGAGACGGAGCCGATGTGGACGACCCTGACTCCCGTGAGTCCATCACCGACGCCCGGCCCAACCACGCCTCGACCGAACGCCCGAGGGGTGGGCCTTCGATCCGAACGCAGCGACGACCCTGGGTGTCTACGCCTACTTCGTGGCCTGCGGGAGAAAAGTCCCGAAGATGCAGGATCTCCTCTCTCACGATGCGAAGGGAAACCCGGGACAATGGCGGGCTAGTTGCGTCGGTGGATGAGATGGTTGTTTCGATCGCCGCTAAGGGAGCGACGTTCGCAAGACACGTTACGACCCCGATCCAGTGGGTTCTAAGGCGTCAAGCGGCAAGCGCTCTCATTCGGTTGGTCAGGCGGCCGATTCGTTGTAGATCATCTCGCGCTCAAGACAGACGTGAACGATGTCGACTTCGACTACGTCTGCATCCGACTCTTCCACGTCGACGTGTAGCACCACGGTCCGGCTGCCATTCGGATTTGCGGCGGCCGTGGACTAGATCGAAGGAGGCTGCTCCGACCGAGCCGCACGAATTTCGGACAAGGTCGGTGCTATTTCGTCGAGAACGTAGGGATTCAACGACGGCCGCTCTCGTCGGAGCGAAATGCGGTCTGAACAACGGGTCTTGGGCTGCCGCATCGGGATCTCCTTCGGTCGATTGAAGAGGCTGTAGGCATTGGACCGCGAGCTAAGTGCCTTCCACTACACCCGAAGGCCCCGTCCGGCCAGGATGAAGGTCCCTACCGCGTCGACCCGGTTCGAATAGGACCTTCTTCCCCTTGTAAATCCGCAGTTTTGGTCCGACGCTGGTCGCATGCGACTACGCCATAGATCGAAACGCAGGCTTGGCGTTGACGAGGCGGCAGGCTGGCCCAGGCCCACGAGCGATGTCGACGCGAGGTCTCGCGTACTTCTCGAAGTCAGTGATCCGGCCGAGGCCGATAGCTATTGGCGCCTTCTCGGTCGGCACGGCTACGACGTGTCATGGTGTTCGGGGCCGACGGCATCGTCTTCCTGCGTGCTCCTGGAGGAAGGGCATTGTCCGTTGCTCGAACAAGCTGATTTCGTCGTCACAGCCTTGAAACCCGACGACGAGTACGCCCGGCCAGTCCTTGAGCATCTGCGTGGTCAGGACTGCATAAAGCCCATAATTGCCGTCGGGAACAGAACACGCTGGAACGGATTGAGCGAGCGCTTCACGATCCTCGATTCCTTCCGGGTCAGGCAGGATCTGCTGCCGGCTTTGGAGGTTGCTAAAGGCTCACGCCAGCGGCTCCGAGCATTTTCTGGACTCCCGGGTCTCGGTGCGACGTGTTCAACCTCACGGACGACACCGGTGCCGCTCAAGGTCGCCTTGACTCGGGAGCCGGGACAATGACGACGAATGGTTGGCAGGGAACCAAGCAAGGCGAACATGAAGCAACGAACCACGTGATCAAGGTGGAATACAAGGACCGCGATCTGTTCGAGATCGACGTTCGCCACCACCGCCTTCGTGTGGACCAACCCGTTGAAGATGGTGGGTGTGACTCCGCACCAACGCCCACAGAGCTGTTCGTGGTCAGCTTGGCATCGTGCGTCGCCTTCTACGTGCGACGGTTTCTCACCCGTCACGGTTTGCCAGTTGAGGGATTATCCGTTGCAGCAGTCTTTGCGATGGCAGAACGCCCGGCACGAGTCGGCCGCATCGACGTGACCATCAACCTGCCGGGTCACTTCCCAGAGGACCGGCGTGCTGCACTCATGGCGGTCGCATCCCACTGCACCGTCCACAACACGCTTGAGAACCCGCCCGCGGTGAACTTCGATCTCCACGGTGTTGAGTTCGAACAACAGAGTTTGAGTGCTTGAGGTATGTACGTGCAGACAAACGATCTGCATAGATGTGGCGACGTCACCGTAGGAGGCAGAACCACTTCCTCGAAAACGGAATGCATGAAGGCCCTGGGACGCTGCTTGGTGAGAGTTGCATCTCTGTTGGTACACCGAAGGCTCCATCAGCCTCGTGACAACTTGGGACTCGTGATCTCCTTTGCCGACGGAACGTCTGCAGCGGTTTACCGTGAGACGTCGGTGGTGCGTCAACCGCCCCAGACGCCGGTCTATCTCGCTGTGACCTTCCGCCTGCGAATGGTCGGGGGTCGTCAATGGGCCCACGCTCTATTCCGGTCGGAGAGCCTTCTCAACACGGTGTTCTTTGCGGGCTTTCCAGGTCTGGTGTCGAAGCTATGGCTTCGGCACGACCAGCAGAATCGTTATCGCGGCCTCTACTGTTGGGATGGCCCGATTGAAGCGAGTCGATACGTCAACGCGCTTTGGTGGGTCTTGGATTTGGTGAGTGTGCCGGGCTCCATCGAGTACGCATTCGTTCCCGGTTTCGAGTGCTCCCAGATACTGGCTCAACCGTCTCTCCTTCAAGAGGTTTCCGAGGGGAGCTGTGGATGGTGGCGCCCCACGGCCCGCGGACTCTCCTTCGGCGTCGCCTCGCACGCCGATTCAGGCTCGCCAACTCAAGTAGGCAGGAGCCTCTGCACCCGTTTGGAGAAGGCAAGGGAATTTGCGTTTTCCTGCACGGCGAGTCATGGAATTTGCTCATGATGGCCGATGCAGATGGACCGGCCCGTAGTTGCGTCGAATCTCGAGCAGAGCGAGTGCAACTCCAACAGAAGTGTATGGCGATGGCTTAAGGCGTGACGGGTGGAACGACCGCCACGAGGGATGTATAGACCACAATGTTTGAGAGGTAGTGGCCCGTTGCCGCATCGAAGGTGCCCCCACAAGTAACCAACTGCAGGGTGCTCTGGCCGTCCGACGCGTAGACCGTCCTGTCCGGGAAATTCGCCTTGAGGTACGTTTCCACCGAAGTGACCTTGAACTGGGCGGTGAGCCCGTTGGCCAGGGTCACCTCGACGAGGTCTCCCGCTACGAGCGAGCGAAGGTTGAAGAAGATTCCGGGACCCTCGGTCGAATCAACGTGGCCCAAGATCACCGCTGAGCCGATTTCGCCTGGCGCTGCGCCCAACCGGTACCAGCCTGGCTGTTCGACGTCGGTCGGTACCTGTACCGTGCCGTCAGCGTTGAGTCCGAGCGTCGACAACGAGACCGACACCGAGATTGAAGGGATCTTGAGATCAACCGGTGTGGAACGAGCCGTGGCCAATGTTGCGGCGTGTGACGAAACCGCGTTGGGCTTCGCAACTTTGGGCGTCCCGGAGGATCGAATCGGTCCCGCCAAGGGATGCTGATGCTCTTGCAGGCCAAGGACGACGCATCCCGACCCCGTGAGGACCAACACGGCCGCTATCAGGATCGACGTCCGCAAGGGGTGGCGAAGTGCCGCGGGCCAAGCGATCGGCCTCACGCTCTCTCATCGACGTCCGGAACGGCGGGAACCCGCCGCCGGCTGATGCCAAGGGCCAATGCCAGCCCCGCTCCGATCAAGGCGAACATCCCTGCAAACACGAGTGCGTCATTGCGTGAGTGGGATGCTCCTCCCAGACCGGTCTGCGGCGCGCCGGTCGGGACGACAGCGGCGGCCTTGACGCTCGTGGGCGCGCCCGTCGACCCCCCTGCTCCTGGGGCTGAACCGGTCAGGCCTGTCGCTCCGGAACCACTGGGAGTCGGACCGCCCGCGCCAGACGTTCCTGCGGTGCTGGATCCACCAGCGCCGGATGACGGGGTGGTAGTCGTCGTCGCCACGGAAGCTATGAAGTCGTTGGCAATGGTGGTCGTGCACGTGACGGTGCTCCCGCCACCGTTGGACGAGCCGTTGCACTGATTGATGGTTACAGGTACAGCTGATTCGTCACCTATGACGGTGCACTGCACACGGATCGACCCCCCACCGCCGTTTCCCGACCCGTTGCATTGAGTCACGGTCGCATTTGTGGTGCTCGCCACCGGGGCGCAGACGACTGTGGGTTGGGTTCCGCCGCCGGCTCCCGATCCGATGCATTGGTTAACCGTGGCACCGGAGGTGGGAGTACCGCTCGCGATGTCGTTGGTCAACGTGACATTGCACGTCAAGTTGCTCCCGCCGCCGACGATGATGCCGTTGCACTGGTTGACGGTGGAGACCAGTTGGGTGGATCCGACGACCGTGGTGGTACAGCCGGCAGGGGGAAGCACCCCGGCGGCTGCCAAGCAAGCGGTGGTGGTTATTGTCGAGCTGGTGGCGCCATTCGTCGCCACACTATTGACGATCGAAATGTTGCAGGAGACTTCCTGACCCTTTCCGGCGGGGGCTGTCGTGGGATAGCCGTCTGGCGGATTGCACTGAGCGGCGGCTGGCGCAGTGGCCGCAGCGGAGGCGACCGGCGCCGAGGTGATGCCGAGCACTGCGACCGAGGCGAAGGCCGTGCCGACCGCCACAGCCGTGACGAGCGACCCTCGGAAGAGCCGTGATCCGTTAAGGCTGAACTGCGCCGCCATAGGGGATCGCTTGGTCTTTCTTGATCCACCCGAATTCGCAGACTGTATTGGTGTTGGGCGGCGCGCGGCGCGACGACGGAGACTTTGAGAGCAAAGCGGTGACAACAACCGGGCTGACCACATAGTGGGCCCCCTTCCAGATTCCCCGGAATAAACAACCGTCAGCGACGGACGTCCGAGGTATCCAGCAAGATTACTCTAGTGTCTTACTACTAGCAATAGATTTCTAGAATTGTTGTTATCCTGGGGTGTATGACGAACTGGAGCTTTCTCACCAATCACGGGCGGGCCCTCCTCTCCATCGCCCAGAATCCGGATATTCGTCTGCGCGAGATTGCAACTGATCTCGGCATCACCGAGCGACATGCATACGCCATTGTCACGGATCTGACCGATGCCGGATACATAGTGAAGGAGAGAGAGGGTCGTCGGAACCGCTATCAGGTGCAGAGCCACCTGGCCTTGCCTGAGCTTCCGGACCGCGAGCAGGCGATCGGGGACGTGTTGGACGTTCTGACGAGTCGCCGAACGAAGCGGAAGCCGACACGGAAGGCGAAGTAGTCAACGAGGGGCCTTTAACATCGGCGCGATGGGCGAGACGGTCTTCGAGCTTGTGGCCGCCCGCGTCGGTGATGGACGTGTCGGGCTCGTCTTCGAAGACCGAGAGTGGACGTGGGGCGAGGTGGTCGGGGAGTCGCTGGCGCGGGCGTCGCTCCTGCGGCAGTGTGACCTCGCCGGCAAACACATCGGAGTCCTGCTCGACAACCTCCCCGAGTACTTCTTCCTCCTCTGTGCCGCTGCACTGACCGGTTCGGTGGTCGTCGGGGCCAACGACACCCGCCGGGGCGAGGCGCTCGCCGGCGACCTACGGCACACCGACTGTGCCGTGATCCTCACGGACTCTTCGAAGGTCGGGCTCCTGGCGGGCGTGGACGTCGGGGCACCGGTCCGGCTCGTCGATGACGTCGAGTGGACAAAAGACGTGTACCAGCACCGGGGCGCATCAATTCCCCACGATGTACCACCGGCCGACACGCTCTTCCTCCTCGTGTTCACCTCGGGCTCGACGGGCGCCCCGAAAGCCGTCCGTGTCTCCCAGGGTCGGGCCGTGCGGATGATGGCCGGGGCCGCCGCGGTCTACACGGATGCCGACGTCCTGTACTGCTCCATGCCGATGTTCCACCTGAATGCCCTCATGGGAAGTCTCTTCCCCGGTCTGAGCGCCGGGTCACGCGTCGTCCTCAAACGCAGGTTCTCGGCAAGCACCTTCCTGGGCGACATCCGGGATCACGGATGCACGTCGTTCAACTACGTGGGCCGGGCGTTGTCGTACATCCTTGCGCAGCCGCCCACCGCCGAGGACGCCGACAACGCACTCGTGTTCTGCGTCGGCGCGGAAGCCTCGGTCCGTGACCGCAAGGAGTTCCGCCGGCGGTTCGGCTGTTACGTCGTCGAGGGCTACACGTCGAGCGAGGGTGGAGTCTCCATCAATCCCTTCGCCGGGATGCCCGAGGACGCGCTCGGGAGGCCGCCCGAGGGGATGGATGTGGCGATCATCGACCCTGAGTCCGGGACGGAATGTGCACGAGCCGTCTTCGGACCGTCGCGGGAGATCCTCAATTCCAGCGAGGCGATCGGAGAGATCGTCCGCCGGGACGCCGCGACGTCGTTCGAGGGCTACTACGCCAACGATCACGCCGACGCCGTGCGGACCCGCGACGGCTGGTTCTGGAGCGGCGACCTCGGGTACCGAGACGAAGAGGGCACCTTCTATTTCGCAGGACGAGGGGACGACTGGCTCCGGGTCGACGGTGAGAACTTCGCTGCCGCGCCGGTAGAGGCGATCCTCTCGAGGCACCCCGATGTGGCGGCGACCGTCGTCTTCGCAGTACCGGATCCCCGGACCGGCGACCAGGTCATGGCAGCTGTCGAGCTCCGCCCCGGTGCCACGTTCGACGCGGCGGTGTTCGCAGAATTCCTGATGGCCCAGGGCGACCTCGGCACGAAGTGGGCGCCTGCCTTTGTGCGGGTCGTCGACGCCATTCCCATCACCGGAACCGGCAAGCTCGACCGCAAGTCCCTTCGCGCCGACCGCTGGCAGACCACGGATCCCGTGTGGTGGCGGCGCGGCCGGCTGCTCGAGTACGTCCCCTTGACCCCGGAGGACGCGAAGACCGTCGGGGAAGCGTTCCACGCGGCCGGCCGGGGCCATCTTCTGTCCTGACCGAGCAAGGTCGCCAGGAGCGTTCCTAACCGGCGTCTCCGCGCAGGCCAAAACCCTCGAGCAGCCGGCGAAGCCCGATTTTGAAGAGGCGCTCCTCGAGCTCCTCATCGGACTCGGTGCTCGCGATGGTCCGGTCGATCCCTTCAATTGTCGTCGGCGACACCGCAGGAGCGTCCTCCGGACGCGCCGCCGCACTCGAGAATGACGCAATCTGAGGGTTGATCCCGAGTTGCTCCGACGCCAGGCGACGATGGGTGCGATAGAGGATCGAGCCGAGTGTGTACGTGGTGTAGGCGTAGAACGCGTCGCTGACGTCCTCGCCTTCGAGCCCGGCCGCTTCGAGCAGGTTGCCGAAGATCGCCAAGGCTCCCGCGAGGCGGCTGTCCGAGTCGGCCGGCGGGAGGGCCAGGTTGGTCGCGATCCGATAGTGGCGGCTGAACGCCCGGCGCGCACATGTGGCGGCCAGGATCAGGAATTCGACCGCATTCCCCGGTTGGCCGAGCGGGTCCGCGATCTCCGCGGGGAAGGCGGTGATGGATTCCTCCCAGACAAGCGAAACCGCCGCCTGGACGACGGCGCTCTGGTTCTCGAAGTGGTTGTAGATCGCGGCGGGGCTGACGCTGAGCCGGGCGCCCAGGGCCCGCATGGAGAAGTTACCGTCGTCGAAGAGAGCGAGGGTTTCGCGCGCGACCTCTTCCTTGGTGAGGTGCGTCGTCCTGCCGGCCGCCATGCGGGCCATGGATGTCCCCCTGGTTGTTCCGTCTAGAACTGTACAACGTTCACATATTTTGTGAACGGGAGGACGAGAGAGGCGGATGCCTGACCGCCGAGGAGGGACGGGCGGTCCGTTGGGCTTCTCGGCGTCCCATCTCGAAGATGGCGGGTGCAGTTCAGAAAGTCGTTCGACCTACACGATCGCCAGACCCACGCTGCGGCCCCTCGGCGTTCGCTTACGCAGTCAGCCGACTCTGAAAGTTCCGCGCCAAACGGGCCTCGGCGGGTTGTGGCCCGATGCCGTCCGTTCTCGCTGAGTGGGCGGGTAGTACTTGTGCGGGCACGCTGGGTTGATGAGCCGAGATCGCAGTAAACCTCTCCTTGCGCCTGAGAAACGGTGCTTCCACCCAGCGATAGGAGGCGTTGGCTACAAGCACCGTGAGCAGAACGCACCCAAAGAGGACCGCGGCGCGGGGCGCTCCGCGCAGGTGACATCGTTCGAGGAAAACGATGGCGATCGGCAAGTGGTAAAGGTAGATCCCGTACGAACGCTTCCCAAGCCACAACGCAGACGAGGACGAGAACAGAGCAGCTATTAGACCGATCGGTTTGAGGACGAGGCGAGCAACCAGTACGACCGATGCCAATGTCGCGGCGATGAGCACGAGCGCACTCTCGGTTTGTGAGTTCGAATACACCGCGCAAATGCAGACGAAGACGACCAGAGAGACGACAGCGACTGGAGCGAAGTAGCGCTGCCACTGTCCGTCGGCCCTAGTGGTTGACTTTCTGCTCAAGACCCCCAATGCCAGTGCCGAGCCGGCGAGCAGCCCAATCGCGTGGGTGTCGGTGCCGTAATACGCCCTCATCGACCCCCAGTGCTTCATCGCAAACATCAGATAGATGGCATCCGCGAGCGCGAGTCCGCTGACGACGACGGCAGCTTTGGTGAGGTCTCTAGCCCTCGCGACAAGTGCGATGCAGACAAGCGGCCAGAAGAAATAGAACTGCTCCTCGATCGCGAGCGACCAGGTGTGGCCGAGCAGCCCGAGGGTATTCGGGCCTATGGCCCGAACCCAATTGCCCGAATAAAGGAGGACCCAAGGAAGACCCGTTACCGTGTCATGACGCGCAGCCGAAGTGCAGAGCAACGACAGGGTGAGGGCAAAGGCGATCGCACACAGAAGCGCTGGCCCGAGACGCAGTGCACGGCGAGCCCAAAAGCGGCGGAGCGAGATTCGACCGAGCCGCACTGACTCTTCGAGCAACAGTGTCGTGATCAAAAATCCAGAGATCACGAAGAAGATGTCGACTCCGACCCAGCCCGGAGGAACGATGCCGTAGTGGAAACCGACGACCGCGGCGACCGCCACCGCTCTCAGCCCATCGAGTGCAGGCCACCTCCTGGTCGATGTGTCCATGTCCCCCCGTCCCGACCCACCGACGTAGCCCGGCAGACGCACCTCGGCGGCAAATTCAATATTCAAGCCCAGGTGAAAAGCCGTCCATAGGAAAAAGGGACTACTGGTGGCCTAGGTGATGATTAGGCCACCAGGCGCTCACTCGTCTCCAAGCGGATCAGGCGCGTCACCGGTGGTCAAGCAACCTTCGAGTTACCTCATTGGGGTCAGTTGTAGGCCCGGCGGACCGAGTTGGCGTGTTTGGGCTCGATCTTCTGCAGGATGAAATTGGCGTCGATTCGTCGCGATGGTCCTCCAACCGTTGACCTGTGGTCTGGTGACGTCCCGACAACACGCGGCTGTATGCAGTTCAAATGTCGCTCTCCGCCACGTCAGGCGACCGAGCAGGTCAGATTCGCCGGACTCCCATTCCGCGGGCACGGTGCTCCAGTGCGCTCATCCGTGAGACTTGGTGCTGGCCCACCCTCTCCGCCGTCGAGCCCAACATGACTGCCAAGGTCGCCATGAGTCCCGGCCACCACAACGCGATGTTGTGTACGGCGTGGTGGTTTCCGAGCACGATCGTGGCAAAGAGCGCCACGCTACAGACGCTGAGGTGCCTCACGCCGCGTCGTGCCGAAAGTAGGAGGCAGATGGCAGCGACCGGCCAGAGGTAGTACCAGACGAGCTCCGTCTCGAAGAGCACCCGCAAGGAGAAGGCGATCGCCATCATCGTGAGCACCGTCGGCAGGTCATGGCGGCGTCGACAGACGGCGATGGCCAGGACGGCTCCCAACAAAAGGGCGACCAAGCGCGTCGGGCCGCCACCGTCGGTTCCGGAACCGATGACGGGGGCGAAGTGGGTCAGCGGCGTGAATGAGACGGCTTTGGGATAGATCGGCTGGTTCACGAGCACGAAACGGGTGAGGCGGGGCTGGGCGATCAGCGGGGGTATGAGCACCAGCAGGCTCGGCAGCACGAGCCGCCACGAGACCTTCGCGAACGACCGCCAACCCAAGCGGGCGAGCACCGGGGCCACACCCAGGATGGCGAGCGGTTGGAACGCGATGCCCAGACCCAGGAGCCACGCCGCGCGCCGGCCGCCGCCGTCCGGTCGTCGCTCCATCGCCAACGCCGCCCACAACACCATGGCCACGGCGACGCAATCTTCGGGATGTCCCCAGACTCCGGCGACGTTGGCGACCCCGAGCGCGCTCACCAGTGCCAGGGCGAGCCGGGTGCGATCGTTGAGATGCCAGGACCGGGCAACGGCATCGACCGCGAAGAGCGCCGGCGACGCGATCAGGAGCGCCGCTGGGCCCAGCAGCAGCCAGAGGTCGAGCGGGCTGCTGCCGGGGAAGTGGGCGGTGAGACCAACCATCTGGGCGAAGAGCAGGATCGGGGCCAGCACGAACTCGAGGGCCGGAGGTGACGTCAGCACGCCCGGGGAGGCATAGATGTGACCGAACTGACCGTGGGCCAGGAACCACGAACTCGCGCTCATGCCCCAGAGGTCCCCTGGCGTGATGAGCTCGAGGTGTCGCCCACTCGGGAAACCGTGGCCCAGAACGCTGTAGCCGACGACTGGGATGAACATGGCAATGGTCGCCACGATCGGCGCGGGTCGTTCCGCGACCCACGCTCTCGCCGCTGCGACCACCACCCGTCCTTGGTCCAGCTCGGTCCATTGTCGCCGGCGCACCGTCCCCCCAATGGCCATTGCGCTCACGAAACGCTGTCGATGAATGCAGAGTATGACCGGGGTGAGGCCACGATCCATGAGTCAAACGGACTACTTCTCTCGAACACAATCCGGTTTGGATCATGCCCGTGTTCGTGGGTGCAACTCGTCTCAGGCGGACCCTTCTGGTCGCTGGCTCCGCTGGTTGTTCAGCCACTCGCCGAGTTGGCGCACGCGACACTCGAGCGGGGCGGCTGAAGCGAGCAGGGCGGCGCCGTCCCGACGCGGGACCGGCGGGTTCACAGCACCACCGGCTCCGTTTCGGCGCCGAGCTCGAGCGGCACGCTCGCATCGGCGTGGGCCGGCGCCTTGCCGCCCCTGGTCCAGGAGCACGCCGCACCGATGAGGCACATCACGATGCCGAAGTTGAACGCTGCGTGCAGGCCGACTTTGAACGCGTCCGTGATCAGGCTGGGGAAGAAGCGCTCACCTGTCACCGTCGCGCGCTGGGCCGGAGCGAGCTGCGACAGGACGTGTGGCCCGATCAGGTGGCTGGCCGGGTTGTACCCGAGGAAAGCGGCGAACAGCGTGGAGACGGGCGGCAGATGCGAGATCGCCTCCGCCGTCGCGTGCGGGACCCCGTGCGCGGTGAGGCCGCGCACGAGCGCGGGCGGCAGCGTGTCGGAGAGCCCGACGATGATCAAGGTGAAGAAGATCCCGATCGAGAGCACCTGGGCCGAGTTCTGGAATGTCGTGTTCATCCCCGAGCCCGCGCCGCGGTCGCTCGCTGGGAGGCTGTTCATCACTCCCGTGCGGTTCGACGCCCCGAACGTCGACATGCACGCCCCCGTGACGAACAGCAGCACGGCGAACTCGCTGTACGAGAAGTCGACGGGCAGCGTCTCGAGCAACAGGAAGCAGACGGCGGTGCCGAGCATCCCGAATGTCGCGAACGGCCGCGGACCGTAGTGGTCGGACAGCACGCCCGACAATGGCCCCGCGATCATGAAGCCCGCGGTCAGCGGGATCATGAAGATGCCGGCCCAGAGCGGTGTCACCGCGAACGTGTAGCCGTGTTGGGGCAGCCAGATCCCCTGCAACCAGATGATCAGCATGAACATCAGGCCGCCCCGGCCCAGCGCGCCGAGGAAACTGGCGAAGACGCCGGCTGAGAAAGCTCTGATCTTGAACAGCTGCAGCCGGAACATCGGTTCTTCCGTGTGCACCTCGATCCAGCAGAACAGGATGAGGAACGCGACGCCGAGGACGAGCTCGGTCACCACGACCGGATTGGTCCACCCCATCGGATGCTGGCCGTAGGGTTCGATCCCGTAGGTGATCCCGACCATGACGAGGATCAACCCGATCGCGAAGGTGACGTTGCCGGCCCAGTCGATCTTGCCGCCCGAGCCGCGTTCGATCTCGTGCAGGGAGAAGTAGCCCCAGATGGTGGCGAAGAGCCCGATCGGCACGGAGACCAGGAAGATGAGGCGCCAGTTGACAGGGGCCAGGAGGCCGCCGAGCAGCAGGCCGATGAACGTTCCGCTGATGGCGGCGGCCTGGTTGATGCCGAGGGCGAAGCCGCGGCGGTCCGGCGGGAAGGCGTCGGTGAGGATGGCCGCCGAGTTCGCCATCAACAGCGCGGCACCGACGCCCTGGAAGATCCGCATGACGATGAGCCAGACCCCGCCGGCGCTGCCGGTCATCCAGGTGATGCTCAACAAGAGCGAGAAGAACGTGAAGACCGCGAAGCCCAGGTTGTACATGCGGACGCGGCCGTAGAGGTCGCCGAGCTTGCCCAGGCTGACCACGAGCACGCTCGTCACGATCAGGAAGCCGAGGATCATCCACAACAGGAAGAAGGTGTTCGAGGGGAGCAGCGGGTCGAGGTGGATGCCCCGGAAGATGGCGGGGAGCGCAATGAGGACGATCGAGCCGTCGATCGCCGCCATCAGCATCCCGAGCGTGGTGATGAACAGCGCGATCCACTTGTGGTTATCGTTCACCGGGCCGCGAGGAGGCCGCAGCGCCTGCGTCACCACGAGGTCGTCGACGGCGACAGCGCGCGGGTCGAGGAGCTCATCCCGCCAGTGTCGCACGACCTTGTCCGGGGTCAGCCCTGGCGCTGGTCATCGCCGAGGTGTGCCCGGCGTATGGGCGCTGTACGCCCCCCGGCTGTCGACGCGGCTGAGCGCAGCACCCGCACTCCCGTGAACGACCCGGCCACCAAGAGGCGCGGGCGAGCGCGCGGCCGGTAGCGTACGCAGCGCGCCATCGCGCGCCACACCTTGGGGAGGCACTGTGGAGACCGAAGCCGCCGTCTTGTGGGAGCGTCACGCCGACTGGAGCGTGGAGCCCATCGAGCTCGACCCGCCCAAGGACGGTGAGGTGCTCATCAAGTTCTCGGCGTCCGGCATGTGCCACTCCGACGAGCACCTCGTCACTGGCGACATGCCGGTGCCCCTGCCGATGATCGGCGGTCACGAGGGCGCCGGCGTCGTCGAGGAGGTCGGCCCGGGCGTCACCGCACTCAAGCCGGGCGACCACGTGGTCCTCGGTTTCGTGCCGGCGTGCGGCAAGTGCCCGTCCTGCGCCACCGGCCACTCGAACCTCTGCGACGTCGGCGGCGTCCTGATGGCGGGGCGCCAGATGGACGGCACCATCCGGCACCACGCCCAGGGTCAGGACGTCGCGACCATGGTCTGCCTCGGCACGTTCGCGAAGTACAGCGTCGTCAACCAGGCCTCGTGCGTGAAGATCCTCGACGACATCCCGCTCGACAAGGCCTGCCTCGTCGGCTGCGGGGTCACGACCGGCTGGGGCTCGGCGGTCTACGCCGCCGACGTGCGCCCGGGCGACTACGTCGCGGTCATCGGCATCGGCGGCATCGGCGCATCGGCCGTGCAGGGCGCGCGGCTGGCCGGGGCCGAGATGATCTTCGCCATCGACCCGGTCGAGCTCAAGCGCACGCTTGCCCCCAAATTCGGCGCCACCCACACCGCAGCCTCGGTGGAGGAGGCGTTCGAGCTCATCCAGCGCGAGACCTGGGGCCGCATGTGCGACAAGGTCATCTGCGCCATGGGTGTCGGCCGGGGCTCGATGATGGAGTCGATCCTGGGCCTCACCGCCAAGCGCGGGCGCGTGGTCGTGACGAACATCCACCCCATGACCGAGATGGACGTCACCATGAACCTGATGCAGCTGACGATCATGGAGAAGCAGGTCGTCGGGAGCATCTTCGGCTCGGCCAACATCCATTCCGACATCCCGAAGTTGCTGAAGCTGTACCGGGACGGGCAGCTCGACCTCGACTCGATGATCACCAGCACGTACAAGCTGGGCGACATCAACCAGGGCTATCAGGACATGCGCGACGGCAAGAACATCCGCGGGGTCCTCGTCTACGACAGTTGAGCGGCCCGCTCAGACGGTCGTGCCCGTGTCGTGGCCCAGATGTCGTTGCAGCGCTCGCACACCTCGGCGGGGATCACGCCTGCGCGCATGAGCACGCCGAAGGTCATGCAGCCCAGGCAGACGCCGAGCGCCGCCTCGAGGGTCGCCGCCACCGCCAGCAGGCCGAGCAGCGCCTGCGCTGCGGTCCAGTAGCCGAGCCCGGTCAGGATCAGGGCCGACAGCGAGAAGGCTGCGCCGATGCCCTGGGCGAACCGCTTGGGCGGGCCGGCCACCGGGCGCGGCGCCAGGCCGAGCCGCGGCGTGAGCACCCGCGTGACCAGCTGGCCGAGGGGGCTCAGCGTCGGGCCGGTGAGGACACGGGCCACGAAGCCGTAGGCGATGACGACGGTCATCCACTTCAGGTCGAACGCGATCGTCAGGACGGACATGAGCACGACGCCGGCAGCCACCAGCCGGGCCGACACCTCGTTCACCGGGTTGGGGAAGGAGAACAACGAACGCATAACCCCGACCAGGTTAGTCGGGTATTCCGGCGCCCGGGCCGGGCGCCCGGCCTTCAGCCTGCGGGCGGCACCGGCTGGGGAGGCGGCGGCCCGACATAGCGGGCGGCCGGGCGGATGAGGCGATTGTGCGCCGCCTGCTCGAGCACGTGCGTGCACCACCCGATGGTCCGCCCCGCCGCGAACGTCGGGGTGAACATCTCGCGTGGGATGCCACAGGTGTGCATCACCACGCCCGCGTAGAACTCGACGTTCGCGTAGAGGTGGCGTCCCGGCTTGAGCTCGGCCAGCACGTCCACCACGGTGCGCTCGACCGACTCGGCGAGCTCGACGAGCGGCCCGCCCAGCCGCTCGCTGACCCCGCGCAGCAGGAGCGATCGCGGGTCCTCGGTCTTGTAGACGCGGTGGCCGAAGCCCATGATGCGCTCGCCGTGCTCCACGGCGTGGCGGATGTACGGCTCCGCGCGCTCGGGTGTGCCGATGGCGTCGATCAGTGCGAGCGCGCGGCTCGGCGCACCGCCGTGGAGCGGCCCGGAGAGGGCGCCGATCCCCGCCACGATCGCCGCACCGAGGTCCGCGCCCGTGGAGGTGACCACGCGCGCGGTGAACGTCGACGCGTTGAACCCGTGGTCGATCGTCAGGATCATGTATTGCTCGATCGCCCGGGCGTGCTCGCGCGCCGGCACCTCCCCGGTCAGCATGTAGAGGTAGTTGGCCGCGTGGCCCAGGTCGGCCCGCGGCTCGATCGGCTCGTCACCGCAACGGTGCCGGTGAGCGGCGGCCAGGATGGTCGGCACGACGGCGCACAGTCCGATCGACTGGTCGGCGAGCTCGTCGGCGCCGATGTCGTGCGTCGGTTGCCAGCCGAGCTCAGCCGCCAGCAGCGACACCGCGGTGCGGAGTACGTCGAGCGGCGCCCCCCGGCGCGCCAGGTTCGGCAGCAGCGTGCTCAGGCCCGGCGGCATGACGCGGCGTTGGCGCACCTCGGCGCTGAATGCCTCGGACGCCGCTGCGTCGGGCAGCTCCCCGCGGAAGAGGAGGTGCCAGACGTCCTCGAGGGAGCGCGCCTCGGCGAGGTCGACGGCCGAGTACTGGCGGTAGTGGAAGAAGCCCTCCTGCCCGCGCACGTCGCCGACGCTGGTCTCGGCCACCACGACCCCTTCGAGCCCGGCCGGCACGTCGCCGCTCGTCTCGCCGGCGGGCCGGATGCGCGCCACGCCCATCAGGTCGCGCTGGGACACCACGCCGACGCAGACGTCGCCCTCCACGACCGGGAGGTGGCGGTAGTGATGCGAGGTGAGGCTCGCCCACGCCGCATCGACCCGCTCGTCGGGCCCCAGCACGTCGGGCCGCGCCGTCATCCAGAGCGCCACCTTCTCGCGGCGGGGATCGCCGGCCCCCACCGCCGCGCGCAGCAGGTCGCGTTCGGTGAGGATGCCCACGACCTTGCCGTGGTCGGTCACGACGACCGAGCCGGTGTCCGCATGCTGCATCACGCCGGCCGCCTCGGCCAGGGTGACGTCCGCCGGGCAGGTGACGGCAGGCGACGTCATGAGGTCTCGCACGATGGTGTCCATGAGGCCACTATGCCGCCTGCGAGCAGGGATTGTAAACGTTGATCAAGTCAATATAAAGTCCACCGGGTGGAACGCATGCTCACCACCGAAGAGGCGGCCCGCCGCCTCGGCGTCAAGGTGCCGACCCTCTACGCCTACGTCAGCCGCGGCTTGCTGGAGTCGCACCGCGACCCCGCTGCCCGGGGCAGCCTGTTCGACCTGGCCGACGTCGAGGCGCTGGCCACGCGGAGCCGGGGTGGCCGGCAGACCGCGACACGGCTCGCCACCATCACCACCGCCGTGACCCAGCTCCATCAGGAGCTCGGGCCGCTCTACCGGGGGCAGCGGGCGACCGAGCTGGCAACCCGCGCCGGCTTCGAAGAGGTCGCCGAGCTCCTCTGGCAGGTCGAGCCCGAGGAGGGCGGCGACTGGTGGCCGCCCGACCTCGGCCCCTGCCCGCTCGTCCAGACCCTCGACCGCATGCGCTGGGCGCTGGTGGTGTTCGGTGCCGACGACCCGCTCCGCTCCGACCTGCGGCCGGCGGCCGTGGCGAGGGCGGCCCGCCGTTCGGCGGCCGCGCTGGTTGCCGCCGTCGGCCCGGACCCCGCCGACGACCGCGACCGGGACGCCTCCATCGCGGCGCGTCTCGCCGCACGGCTCACCCCGTCGTCGGGCGCCGTGCCCGTGGACGCGGTCAACGCCGCCCTCGTTCTCCTGGCCGACCACGAGCTGGCCACCTCCACCATGGCCGTGCGGGTGGCGGCGTCGGTGCGCGCCGATCCGTACGACGCGTTGCTGGCCGGGCTGGCGACGCTGGCAGGCCCGCTGCACGGTGGCGCCAGCCAGCTGGCCTACGAGCTCCTCGTCGTCGCCGAGCGCGACGGCGCCGCCCGCGCCCTCAACGACGTGCTCCGCGAGCAGGGCCGTCTGCCCGGGTTCGGCCACACCGTCTACAAGAGCGGCGACCCGCGCTTCGCCGCACTGCTCGCGTTGGCCGAGCCGCTGTTGCGCCACGACCAACGCGCCGTCCTGTACGAGGTCATCGCATTGGCCGCCGCGCACGACGTCCCGCTCCCCAATTGCGACCTCGCGCTCGCCGCGCTGAGTTGGGGCACGGGCATGCCGCCCGACACCGGGCGCACCATCTTCGCCGTGGCCCGCGTGGCGGGCTGGGCCGCGCACTACCTGGAGGAGCTGACCGAGCGGCCCGTGCGCTTCCGTGCCCGGGCCGTGTACAGCGTGTGAGAGGCGGCGAGCCTCAGCCCGCCCCGATGACGATGGCCGACGGGTGCCCGCCGAGGTGGATGGCCGGGCCCGTCTTGCCGGTGGCCAGGGTCACCGGGACCAGCCCGCCGGCCTGCTGGGTCACCCACGCCGTCGCGCCGTCGGCGCTGAGCGCGACGCCCTGGGCCGCGTCGGGCAGCCCGATCTGCGTCCCGACGTTCGGCCCCAGCGAGGTGAGCGTGACCGGCACGAGGCCCGCCCCGCCGCACACGTAGGCGACTGCCGCCGACCCGTCCGCCCCGGGCGCGATCGCCGTGGGGGCGAACGGCAGGGGGACCGGTGCGTCGGCCTTCAGGGTGGCGGCGTCGATCTGTGTGAGCGTGGCGTTGCCGAAGTTGCCGACGAGCAGCGCGCCTGACGCCATCGCCACCGCCTGCGGGCTCGGCCCCACCGGGATCGGCGCGCCCGTCCCCATCGAGCCGACGTTGATCGGCGTCACCGTGTTGCTGCCGAAGTTCGCGACGAAGGCGAGCACGGTGCCTGACCCCGGCAACGGTGGCGCGACCGCGATCGCCACCGGCTCCGAGCCCACGGCCACCGGAGGGCCAGCCCGCCAGGTGCCGAGGTCCACCGGCGTGACGGTGTTCGAGCCGAAATTGGCCACCAACGCGATGCCCTGGCCGTGCGTCCCGCCCGGCGCGACCGCCACCGCCTGCGGCTCCACGCCGACGGTGACCGAATGGACCACCTCGTGCGTCGCCGGGTCGATCTCGTGGAGGGTGTCGTCGCCTTGCGTCACGACGAGCAGCCCGCGGTCACCCGCGGTGTAGGCCAGCGCGGAGGGCAGGCTGCCGACGGGGACCTTCGCCCCCTGGCGGTGCGTGGCCAGGTCGACCGGCGTGACGCCCGTTCCCGGCAGCGTCACCGAGGCGCCGGTGGTGACCCAGGCGACGTCGCGGACCGAGGTGCTCCCGACGGGCGTGTTGCAGGCGGCCAGTGCGGGCGCAACGGCCAGCGACAGCAGGACCACCGTGGCCCGCCGCCATCCCCCGCGGCGCGCCCCCGCGGGCGCCCACCTCATCCGCGGGCGCACGCTGCTCCCGCCGGCCGGTCGGCCGTCGTCCAGCCGGGCGCATCGCCCTCGGGCCAGTAGTCGCCGGTCACCCGGTCCTGCACGTAGGTCACCGGCGCCGGCGTCCCCGACGCGAGGGCGCGCAGCGCGTCGAGCAACGCGTCCACGTCCTCGCTCGACGTGCCGAGGCCGCAGCTGGCCCGCACCGCGCCGGGGATCCCGCTGCGGTCGCCGCGGCGTACCGCCGCCCGCGCCTCGGCCAGTCCGGCGCTCCCGACGCCGAGAAGGCGGATGAGATAGGGGTGCGCACAGAAGCAGCCGTGCCGCACGCCGACGCCGAACTCGGCGCTGAGCCGGGCCGCCACCAGCGCGTGATGCATCCCGTCCACCGTGAACGCCGCCACGGCGAGGTGGTCCGTGCCCCCGGCCGCGTCGTCGAACGCCGGGCCGAGGACGTGCACGCCCGGGATCGAGCGCAGGCCCTCGTACAGTCGGGTGCACAGCGCCGCCTCGTGCG
This sequence comes from uncultured Acidimicrobiaceae bacterium, assembly GCA_963777485.1. Taxonomy (GTDB): domain Bacteria; phylum Actinomycetota; class Acidimicrobiia; order Acidimicrobiales; family RAAP-2; genus Bog-473. Next base: position 181,635 of record CAVZQP010000004.1, read on the forward strand.
CCCGCACCGCGTCCCAGCCGATGCGCTCGAGCTCGTCCATGGCCGTGCCGAAGGCGACGGCGCCGACCACGTTCGGCGAGCCGGCCTCCTCGCGCTCGGGGGGCTCGGTCCAGATGACCTCGTCGAGGTCGACCAGGTCCACGGCTCCGCCGCCGGCCAGGAACGGGTCGCCGTACTCGAACGTCTCGCGCGGACCGATGAGCGCGCCCGCGCCGAAGGGCGCGTAGAGCTTGTGGCCGCTGAACGCGACGAAGTCGGGGCCCGACGGGAGGGGGCGGTGGGGCGCCAGCTGCGCCGCGTCGACCAGGACCGGCACGGCGCGCGCGTGGGCGGCGGCGCAGATCTCCTCCACCGGTGGCAGCCAACCGGTCACGTTGGACGCCGCGGTCACTGCGAGCAGCGCGGGCCGCGGCCCGTCGTCGAGGACCCGCACGACGTCGTCGACGCCGAACGTGCCGTCGGTGCCGCACTCGACCCAGCGGCGTGTCGCCACGCGGGCCCAGGGCAGCAGGTTGGCGTGGTGTTCGACGACCGTTGTCGCCACCACGTCCGCGGGGCCGAAGCCGAGGCGGTAGGCGAGGTGGTTGATCGCCTCGGTCGTGTTGCGGACGAGCACCACCACGTCGTCGCCGCCGGCGGGGCGCCGGGCGAAGCGCTGCGCGCTCTCCACGCGCGGACTCGTAGGCGGCGGTGGCGCGCCGTGACTTGTAGCCGGCGCCTCGATGCACGCTCGAGTACCACGGCAGGAACTCGTCCACCCGGGCCGCCACCGTTTCGAGCGCGGGCGTCGACGCGGCACAGTCGAGGTCGCGGTAGGGCCGTTCGGTGCCGTCGACGCAGGGAACGAGGGCGTGCGCTCCCACCAGCGCGGCGAGCGGGGGCTCCGGATGCACGCCGTCACCTTACGGAGCTGCCACGACCCTCCCGGTCCGGCCCCTCCCGCGCCCCAAAGAGCAGGAGGGGCCGGCCGTCCTCCTCTCCCTTACCTCCGAGGCTCCCCCGACGTTCCTCCGGCCACGGCGCCCAGCCGCCGGGCCGCCAGGACGACGATGTCGTCGGCGCTGCGCTCGTTCGCCGTCATGGCGTCGATGACGAAGTCGCTCACGGTGTCGGGGTCCCTCGTGGGCGCCGCCCGCATCGACGCCTCGAGCAGCGTGAGGCGGTCGTCCAGAAAGACGCCGCGGCGTTCGACCAGCCCGTCGGTGAACATGACCAGGCAGCCGTCGTCCAGCTGGTACTCGTGGTCCTTGTACTGGCAACGCTGGACGCCGAGGGGCGGTCCGGGCGGCACCACGAGCTCGGCGGCCCGATCGTGCTCGATCTGCACCGGCGACGGGTGCCCGGCCGAGGAGAACGTGATGACGCCGGAGTTCGTGTCGAGCACACCGATGAGCGCGGTGGCGAGCCGGGACTGCACGCTCGAAAGGGCCACACGGTTGAGGCGCTCGAGCGCCTTGCCCGGTTCCCTCTCCTCGAGGACGAGGAGGCCGAGCGTGTTGCGCAGCCGGCTCATGATGCGTGCCGCCTCGAGGTCGTGCCCTTCGACGTCGCCCACGACCAGCGCGACGAGGCGGTCGTTCACGGGTACGACGTCGTACCAGTCGCCGCCCACCTCGAAGCCGATGGCGGCGGGCAGGTAGCGCGCAGCGATCTTCCAGCCCGGCAGCTCGGGGATGGCGTCGGGCAACAGGTTGCGCTGCAGCTCGTGGGAGATCCGCCGCTCGCGGTCGTAGGCGCGGGCGCGGCTCACGACGGAGCTCACCTGCTTCGCCAGCTGTTCTGCCAGCCCCAGGTCCTTCTCCGAGTACCGCCTTCCCGATCCGGCCGAGACCAGGCTCACGGTGCCGATCACGTCGTCGTCGCTGTTGCCGAGCGGGACGGTCATGTAGGAGGTGAAACCGAGCTCCTTGGCGATCTCGTAATGGCGTTGATCGCGGCAGGACTCGCGCAGGAACTCGTCGGTCATCTCTTCGCTCCACATGGAGCGTCCGCTCTCCATCACCTCGAGCGCCGGGTGCGTGCCCTCGGGGTCGGGCGGGTAGGCCGTGAGGAGCTGCTCGGTCAGCGCGCGCTTCGCCGGGTCGGCGTGCCAGGCGGCCATGCGGCCGATCTGCCCGTCCTCCCCGGCGATGTCGATGAGGCAGAGGTCCGCGAGCACCGGAACGGCGACCTGCGCGAGGCGCTTGACCATGTCGCGGTAGTCGAAGACCTCCGAGAGCACCTGCGTGGCGAGGTTCAGGAACTCGTTGCGCCGCCGCTCCTCGAGGAGCTCCTCCAGCAGCTGCTCGCGCTCGGCCGACTGGGCCGACGAGTGGAGGAGCTCACCGAGGTGCCCGCCGACGGCGTCCATCAGCTCGACGACGCCGAAGTCGCGCTCGCGGGGCGCGTGCTCAGCATCTTCACGATGCCGACGACCTCGCCGCGGTAGCGGATCGGGAAGGCGTACGCACTCTTGAAGCCGTGCCGCACCAGACCGTCCCCGGCGAATTGCTCGTCGTGTGCGAGGTCGGCCAGCCACACGGGCTCGCCGTGCTCGAGGACCCAACGAGGGAGCCCTTCGCTGCCGCTCGTCGCGTCGGCGGCCTTCTCCTTGGCGAAGGAGGGGGCGACTCGGGGTGTGCGCGTCCACACATGGCGGCACACCAGACGTCCGCGGCGGCCCAGCGTCCACAGCGTGGTGACGTCCCAGTCGAGGCGCCGGCCGAGCGTGGCGAGGAGTCGTTCCGCCGGCGGGTCGTCGATCGGCGCGGCCGCCAGTAACTCGAGCAGCTCGCTCGTGAGCTCGGACCAGCGCTGCATCCGTCGCTCGTCGCGCCGGCGGAAGATCCCGACGACCACCCGGCCGGCCACCGGATGCTCGAAGATCGACAGCACGACCTCGACGTGGACCTCGGACCCTGCCGCGCTCTTGACGACCGCGGGGAGCCGGCGGCCGGCGAGCCTGTCGGCCTGCGTGCGCATGAAGGTGGCGAAACCGCCTTGCGAAGGGCCGGCCATCGCCGGGACGAGCTCGAGGCCCGAGCGCCCCCGTAACGAGCCGTGCGGCCACCCCAGGAGGTCTTCTGCCGCGACGTTGGCGTAGTGGATGACGCCTTGCTCGTCGGTGGCGATGACGCCGTCGTTGAGGCAATCGAGCAGCGAACGCACGCCGGGGATCGGCCACGCTTCGAAGCCCTGGGCTGGGTCCACCGCGTCGTGTGCCGTCGCGCCCACGGTGAGCCCCACCTCGTGCTCGTCATCCCAGCGGAACTGGCCGACCGGATCGACCGCCAAGTCGGACGGGGACGCCGGCTCGAGCCGTGACGTGAACCACACCGTCTTGCCCGGGTGGCCGTGCTGCACCTCGATGCCCCAGGCATCCGCGAGCGACTCGACGATGCGCAAGCCACGACCGCGGGGCCTGTCCGGTGCCGGCTGCTGTGGAACGGGGAAGCCGGGTGCCTCGTCGGTGACGCGCACCTGCACGGAACGCCCCTGGGCTTCCGGCGTGACGGCGATGCCGACCTCGAACGCCGTGTCGGCGTGCTCCACGGCGTTGGTGGCGAGCTCCGAGAGCATCAGTGCGAGCGGGTCGAGGTCCTCGTCGCCGTTCCCGCGCAGATGCTCGAGGAGGAAGTGCCGCGCCGCCCTCACCGACACGCATGCCGCCGGGAAACGCCGCACGACGGATGTCGTCGCGTCCCCTGTGCGCGCGTTCTCTGCCGTAGCGAAGGCGTCGTTCACCGCCGGCCCACCCTCCGTGGTCGTTCCACCCGGTGCGAGTCCCGGGGTCCTCCGGTTTTCCATAGCGGTTGCGCTACCTCTGCCCGGCAGGCCCGGTGTCTAAACCGCCCGGTCGGCGCCCCGGGGGCTACCCTGCGTGCGTGGAGGAGCGCTACGAGTCCGAGCTGGCCCGCTCCGCCGCCGTCCTCGACGGCGTCGACGACGCCCTGGAGCGTCTGAGCGCCGGCGGCTACGGAGCGTGCGCCACGTGCGGGTCACCCATCCTCGATGCCGATCTCGAGCGCGACCCGACCCGCCGCTTCTGCGAGCAGCACCTGGCCATCGGGTAGCTCCGGACCGCCCCGGGTCCGCCTGCACCCACTAGGCCAGGGCCGAATGCCCCGGCACTGAATACGCCGGCACTGAACGCCGGCGCCGGGTCAGCCCCCGATCTTGAGGCCCTTGGCGGAGTCGAGCCGCGCCGCGACGTCGGACCAGTTCACGACGTTCCAGAGCGCCGCGAAGAAGTCGGCCTTCACGTTCTTGTACTGCAGGTAGAAGGCGTGCTCCCAGGCGTCGAAGACCAGGAGCGGAATGGAGCCCTGCCCGACGTTGCTCTGGTGGTCGTAGACCTGCTCGACGATGAGGCGACCACCGAGCGGCTCCCAGCTCAGTGCGCCCCAGCCCGAACCCTGGATCGTCATGGTCGCCTGCGTCATGTGCGCCTTGAACTTGTCGAACGAGCCGAAGTGCTCGTCGAGAGCGGACCCGAGCGCGCCGTCGGGCTTGTCGCCGCCGTCGGGGCTCTGGTTCTGCCAGAAGATCGAGTGGAGCACGTGCCCGGAGATGTGGAAAGCGAGCGTCTTCTCCAGGCCCACGATCGCGCCGAAGTCGTCCTTGTCCCGGGCCGCCGCGAGCTTCTCGAGCGTCTGGTTGGCGCCGGTCACATAGGCCGCGTGGTGCTTGTCGTGGTGGAGCTCCATGATCTGGGCGGACACGTGCGGCTCGAGCGCGCCGTAGTCGTATGGCAGGTCGGGAAGCGTGTACTCGGCCATGGCGTTCTCCTGTGGTTGAGGGTGATCGTCGGAGTGCTGCGTGCTGGACCATACCCGAACCTCGCCGGATCACAACCGGGGGCCAACAGCCATGCGAGCAGGTCGAGAACGTGTTTGCTCGGGCGGCGACCGCACCGTTCCGCCGGAGCCGGGCGGGGCGGCAACCCCTGCTCGCGCCGGAGCGGCGGTACGCTTGCAACAGTGAGCACGGATCCCAAAGACCGCTGGCACGAGCTGGGGTCGTTCATCCGTGAACAGCGCGGTTCGGCCCGCCTCTCGCTGCGCCGACTGTCCGAGCTGGCCGGGATATCCAACCCCTATCTGAGCCAGATCGAGCGCGGGCTGCGCCGGCCCTCGGCCGAGATCCTCCAGCAGATCGCGAAGGCGTTGCGCATCTCCGCCGAGACGCTCTACGTGCAGGCGGGCATCCTCGAGGCGCCCGCCGGCGCCCCGGACCTGAGCCGCGCCATCATGGCCGATCAGACGATCAGCGAGGAGCAGAAGCAGGCGCTCGTGCGCATCTACCTCTCGTTCCGCCGCGATCACGAGGACGAGCGCACCCAAACCCGGGGCGGCCCGCCCGACGCGGCGGCGCCTGCGGAGGGCACAGAGTCCGAGCCGGCATCCGGACCGCCGCCGCCGGCCGCAAGCCCGGCCGCCTCCGGCAACCTCACCCCGACTTCCTGAACATCTGAACCCGGCGCCTCGCCGGAGCTCAGCGTCTTCCCAGGTGCCCGGAGGCTTTTCGTCGGCCACCGGTAGGCTTTGGCCGGCATGCGCCGGCTCGCGGTCCTCTCCTTGCACACCTCGCCCCTCGCCCAGCCGGGCACGGGTGACGGCGGCGGCATGAACGTCTATGTCCGCGAGCTCACGGCCGCCCTGGCCCGCACCGGCGTGGCCTGCGACGTGTTCACCCGTGCGTGGTCGCCCGACCTTCCGTCCGTGGTGGAGGTCGAGCCCGGGCTCCGGGTACACCACGTGCCCGCCGGGCCGCCCGAGTGCGTCGCCAAGGAGGCTCTGCCCGCCGTGGTCGAGGAATTCACGGCCAATGTGCTCGGGCGCATGGCCGCCGCCACCGGGTCCGGCGGCGACCTGGGCGGTGGGCTGCCCTACACGTCGGTCCATGCGAACTATTGGCTGTCGGGCCTCTCGGGCCACGTGATCAAGCACGAGCTGAACCTGCCGCTCGTCTGCACGTTCCACACGCTCGACCGGGTCAAGGCCGAGTCGATGCCCGAGGAGGTCGAGGCCGACATGCCGCAGCTGCGGGCCGAGGCCGAGGGGTCGATCATCGAGTGCTCCGACGCCGTGCTGGCGTCGTGCAGCGTCGAGGCCGACCAGATCGCGTCGCTCTACGGGGGCGAGCCGGGGCGAATCCGCATCGTGCCGCCCGGCGTCGACCACGCGTTCTTCGGGCCCGGGCACCGTCCCCAGGCCCGCCGGGCGCTGGGGCTGCCGCTCGACGGGCGCCTGCTGCTCTTCGTCGGGCGAATCCAGCCGCTCAAGCGTGCCGACGTCGCCATCGAGGCGCTGGCGGAGCTGCGGGCGGGAACCGACGGCAGCGGCGGTGAGCCGTACCGCCTCGTCGTGGTCGGCGGGCCGAGCGGGCCGCACGGGGAGAAGTCCTTGCAGGGCCTGCTCGATGTGGCGGACGCGCGGGGGGTGCGCGAGTTCGTGCACTTCATCGAGCCGCAGCCGCACGAACTCCTGTCGTCGTACTACCGCGCCGCCGACGTGTGCCTCGTGCCGAGCCGTTCCGAGTCCTTCGGTTTGGTGGCATTGGAGGCGGCCGCCTGCGGGACGCCCGTCGTGGCGTCCGCCGTGGGCGGGTTGACGACGTTGGTCGACGACGGCCACACCGGGTTCCTCGTGGACGAGCCCGACCCCCGCGCCTATGCCGCCGCGGTGCGCCGTGTCTTCGAACGGCCGCTCGGTCCCGAGCGCCTGTCGACCGCCTCGGTGCTGCGGGCCCGGCTGTACACCTGGCGTGCCGCCGCGGCGACGCTGGTGGAGCTGCACGACGAGCTGGCCGCCGGCCGCCTCGTCGAGTGCGGCTGAATGCCGCTCATCGACCTGCCCGAGGACGCGGAGATGGCGGCGGCGGTCGCCTGCATCGATGCGTGGGCCGAGCGGGAGCTGGCGTCGGACACCCCACTGGTGGCGGCCGAGCGCCAGGAGGTGACCGACCGCACCGCGTCGTTCCAGTGGTATCTCCGCTTCAAGGGTGACGAGAAGGACTACATCACCGTCTGGTTCACGCTGAAGCAGCGGACGCTGTGGCACGAGGCACAATTCATGCCCGCCCCCGAGGCCAACAAGGAAGAGGTCTACGCGTACCTCATGCGGCGCAACTCGGCGCTCCTCGGCATGGCCTTCGCGCTGGGGCCCGAGGACGCGGTCTATCTCGTGGGCCGGGTCCCGGCGCGCTTGATCGACGACGACGAGCTCGACCGGATCGCCGGGGCATCGGTCGTCTACACGGATGACCACTTCCCGACGGCCATGACCATGGCCCACCCCTCGACGTACCGGCGGCGGCCCCGCCGGGGCTAGGCGGGATCGGCGGGTGGTCTCGTCGGAGGCCGTTTTTCCGCAGCGGCAGGCCGCGCTCAGTAACGTCGCGTGGGTGTCGAACCTCCTGATCGTCGGTGGCGGGAAGATGGGGGGCGCCCTGCTGGGCGGGCTACTCGACCGTGGTGCCTACGCCGCCGCTGCCGTGACGGTCGTCGAGCCATTGGACGACCGGCGCAAGGAGCTCGAAGGGTCGTACCCCGGCGTGCAGGTCGTCGCCGCGCCCGAGCCCGGGCTTTTGGACGAGGGCGGTGAAGTGGTGCGGGGCGCCGTGCTCGCGGTCAAGCCCGACCAGGCTGAGGGCGCCTGCCGCGCGCTCGGGGTCTCCGGCGTCCGGCGTGTGCTCTCGATCGTGGCCGGCGTGCCCTGCCAGCGCCTGGAGAGCGCGCTCGGCGGCGAGCCGGCCGTCGTCCGGGCGATGCCGAACACGCCCGCGCTGATCGGTGCCGGAGTGGCGGCGATGTCCGGCGGCTCGTTCGCCCAGGCGGCGGACCTCACCTGGGCCGAATCCCTGTTGGACTCGCTGGGCACAGTGGTCCGCCTGCCCGAGCGGTATCTCGACGCCGTCACGGGGCTCTCGGGCTCGGGCCCGGCCTACTTCTTCCTGGTGGCCGAGTCGCTGATCGAGGCGGGCGTGCAGATGGGCCTCACCCGCGACGTGAGCCGCACGCTGGTCGTCGAGACGATGCGCGGCTCGGCGGCGCTGCTCGCCGAGACCGGGCGCGACCCGGCATCGCTGCGGGCCGACGTGACGTCGCCGGCGGGCACGACCGCGGCCGGCGTCCGCACGCTCGAGGCCCGCGCCGTGCGCTCGGCCTTCATGGAGGCGGTCGCGGCCGCCACGGAACGTTCCCGCAACCTGCAGCGCTGAGCTGAGCTGAGACACCGGCCGACCGGCGATGCCCGCACCGAGCCCATCCGAGCGGAACCGGTCGGCGGGCCGTGCCGGTACGGCGGGCACGGTCTTCTTCCTCTCGGACTACGGGACAGTGGACGAGTTCGCCGGTGTCGTCCACGCGGTGATCGCGGCGCGGGCACCGGGGACGACCGTGATCGACCTCACCCATCACATCCCGCCGTTCGACGTCCGCGCCGGCAGCCACGCACTCGTGCGGGCCGTCCCGCATCTCGGGCCGGGCGTCGTACTCGGTGTCGTCGACCCCGGCGTCGGCACGGCGCGCCGCGGCATCGGGCTCGAGGTGGTGCTGCCGGCGGGCGGGCGGATGTCCTTCGTCGGACCGGACAACGGGCTGCTGGTGGCGGCGGCGGAGGCGGCCGGCGAGGCTCCGATCTCGTCCGTCGTCGAACTGCACCGTGACGCGGTGCCGCCCGACCGCGGCGCCACCTTCGACGGCCGCGACGTCTTCGCGCCGGCCGCCGCGGACCTGTGCCTCGGGACTCCGCTGACTGCGATGGGCGAGCCCATCGACCCGTTGTCGCTCAACCGCTTGATCGGCGGCGTGGTGGAACAGGGACGCCTGCACGACGGGCGGCCCTGTCTGCGCACGGAGGTGACGTGGGTCGACCACTTCGGCAACCTGCAGCTGGCGGCGACGATGGCGGACGCCCGGGTGGCCGGCATCCCGGTTTCGGGGACGATCGAGCTGAATGCCCGGGTCGAGTCGGGTCGAGCGGACTTGGACGGCTTCCCGCGTTCGCTGGTTCCAGACGGGGTGCAGCTGCGCTGCGTCGAGGCGTTCGGCCAACTGCAGCAGGGCGAGTTCGGTCTGCTGGTCGACTCCAACGGGCACCTCGCCGTGGTCGCGGGCGAGGCGTCGGCCTCGCATTGGCTCAACGTCGTAGCGGGGGAGCTGCTGATCCTCGCTTGGTGAACAGATCGGTTGCAGGCAGGGCTCGACCGCCGGTCGAAGGGGCCGGTTTGGTGTTGTCACGACCCTCCTCGGTACGATCCGGCTGCAGTGAGCGACGATCAGACGGCGGCGAAACCCGGCGCAGCAGACCCACCCGCGGTGAAGCGGATCCCCGAGGCCACCGTGCTGCGTCTGCCCGTGTACCAGCGGATCCTGACCGAACTCGTCCGAGCCGGAACGCGCACGGTCTCTTCCGAACAGCTGGCCGAGCTGGCCCGGGTCAACGCGGCGAAGGTGCGCAAGGACCTTTCGCTGTTGGGCTCGTTCGGGACGCGCGGCTCGGGCTACGACGCTGACTTCCTGATCGCCCAGATCGACCAGGCGCTCGGCATCGACGAGAACTGGTCGGTGGCCATCGTCGGCATCGGAAACCTCGGTCGCGCGCTCACCAACTCCGCTGGGTTCGCCTCGCGGGGTTGCCAGGTCACCTCGCTCTACGACGTGGACCCCGTTGTCGTCGGCGAGGAGATCCGCGGCATGAAGGTGCGCCACATGGACGAGATCGCCACCCTGCGCGCCGCCGACTGCCCCGATATCGGGGTCATCACGACCCCGGGCTGGTCCGCACAAGGCGTGGCCGACCTGCTGGTGCGCGTCGGGGTGACCTCGCTCCTCAACTTCGCGCCGCGGGTGCTCCACGTCCCCTCGCACGTGCAGGTCCGCTACGTCGACCTCTCGATCGAGCTGCAGGTGCTCGGCTTCTACCGGGCGCGCCAGGAGGCGGCCAGGCGTGCGGGCAACGATCACGAGCCCGTGCCCCTCATCCGCGCCGTGGGTATGTCCCCGCCTCAGGACCTGGCCTAAACCGCATTCGGGACGCTGACTGGCACGCCGGGCGCCGGGACCGGCACAATTGGGTCCCGAACCAGGAGGTTTCCGAGTGTCCGTCGTCGTCATAGGGCTGCAGCACACGCAAGCCCCCCTGCCTCTGCTCGAGGCCACGGCGATCGCGGAGTCGGACCTGCACAAGACGCTCAGCGCACTCAGCCACAAGCGCAACGTGCAAGAGGCGGTCGTGCTCTCGACCTGCCTGCGCACCGAGGTCTACGCAGTGGTGGACCGGTTCCACGACGCGGTTGCCGAGATCTACGACGTCCTGTCCGAACAGTCGGAGGTCCCCGTCGAGGAGCTCTCCCTCCATGCCGTCATCCGTTTCGACGACGACGTCACGGCCCACCTCTTCTCCGTGGCGTCGGGTCTCGAGTCCGTGGTCACGGGGGAGACGGAGGTCGCCGGCCAGGTCCGACGCGCGTTCGAACGGGCCCAGGAGGAGGGCACGTGCGGCCCGGTCCTCTCCGCGCTGTTCCGCCACGCGCTCCAGACCGGCAAGCGCGTGCGTACCGAGACCGGTATCAGCCAGGGCACGACGTCATTCGCCTACGCGGCGGTGACGGTCGCCTGCGGTGCCGACGGCGCCGGGTTGCGCGGGGCGCGCGTCGTCGTGGTCGGCGCGGGTGACATGGGCCGGGGCGTCCTCCGCGCGTTGTCGGATCTGCCCGCATCCGACGCGCCGGCACGCGTGGTGGTTGTCAACCGGTCGCCGAAGCGCGCGCACGAGCTTGTGCGCGAGGTCTCCCACGCGCCGTTCGAGGTGCGCACGACGTCGCTCGACCGGGTCGCCTCGGAGCTGGCGGACGCCGACGTCGTGCTGGCAGCGGTGGCGGCGGAGTCCCACGTGCTCGAGCTCGAGGCCTTCGCCGGCGTCACCGGGCGGCTGCGGGTGATCGACCTCGGGGTGCCGCGCAACGTCGACCCGACGGTGGCGGGCCTCGACGGAGTGGCGCTCCTCGACATGGACACCCTCAGCGCGTCCGTGGCCCAGGCCCTCGGGGACCGCCAGGAGGAGGCCGTGGAGGCGCAGCGCATCGTCGACACGGAGGTCGAGCGGTTCCGCACTGCGAGCCGCCAGCGGGGCGCGGCCCCGGTCATCTCGTCGCTGCGGGCGCGACTGGAGACCCTGCGCGTCGCCGAGCTCGAACGGCACCGGGCCCAGCTGGCGGACCTCAGCGAGGAGGAGTGGGACCACGTGGACCGCGCGACGCGCGCGGCCCTGGCCAAGATGCTCCATGAGCCGACGATGTTGCTCAAGGAGACCGCCGGGACACCCCGGGGCGAGCGCCTGGTCGAGGCGCTGCGCATCCTCTTCGACCTCTAAGCGTCGCCCCGTGCGCCTGGCCACCCGGGGCTCGCCGCTGGCGCTGCACCAGACAGACACGGTCGCGGCGTTGCTGCGGGCGGCCCACCCGGGTCTCGACGTCGAGCCTGTCGTCGTGCGCACCCGCGGCGACCAGGACGCGTCGGCGCCGCTCGACCAGATCGGCGGGCAGGGTGTGTTCGTGACGGAGGTCGAGGCGGCTGTCGCCGACGGTCGCGCCGACGCCGCCGTGCACTCGGCCAAGGACATGCCGTCGGTCATGGGGCCGGCATTCGTCCTCGCGGCCGTGCCGCCGCGGGCCGACCCGCGGGACGCGTTGATCGGGTGCCGTCTGGCCGAGCTCCCGGCGGGCGCGCTGATCGCAACGGGCTCGGCGCGGCGCCGGGCGCAGCTGGCCTACCTGCGGCCGGACCTGGTCTTCCGCGACCTGCGGGGCAACATGGCGCGGCGCGTCGCGGCCGCGGGGGCCGGCGGGGTCACCGCGGTCGTCGTGGCCCTGGCCGCGATGGAGCGCCTGGGCTGGGTGGACCAGGTGACCGACGTCCTCGATCCGGTGGACGTGCTGCCCCAGGCGGGGCAGGGCGCGATCGCCGTGCAGTGCCGGGCCGACGACGAGCACACGCGCGCCCTCCTGGGGGCGATCGACCACGACGCGACACACCGCGCGGTGCGCGCCGAGCGAGCGGTGCTGGCCACGCTCGGCGGGAGCTGCACGGTGCCGGTGGGCGCGCTGGCCGAGGTGATCCCCGCGACCGATCGCGGCGCGCCGACGCTGCGGGTCTCGGGTCTGGTGGCCAGCGCGGACGGCCACACGATGATCCGGCTCAGCCGCGAGGGCGACGACCCCGAAGCCGTCGGTGCCGAGGTGGCGCAGGCGCTGCTCGACGGGGGCGGCGCGGCGATCGAGGGGTTCGACGCGGGCCCGGTCGGGTCGGGCGCCGGACGATGACGGTGTACCTGGTGGGGGCGGGCCCGGGCGACCCGGGCCTGCTCACCCGGCGGGGCGCCAAGCTCCTGGCCCGGGCCGACGTCGTGCTCTACGACCGGCTGGTCAGCCCTGCGCTGCTCGACCTGGCACCGGCCGGGGCGCAGCTGATCGACGTGGGCAAGCGTCCGGACGCGTCAGCGGGTGCCGCCGGTCCTGGGCCAGGCAGCCCGCGCGGACAGGACGAGCGTCAGGAAGCGATTGCCCGGCTGCTGGTGGAGCAAGGCAGCCGCGCCGGGGTCGTGGTACGGCTCAAGGGGGGCGACCCCTTCCTCTTCGGCCGAGGCGGGGAAGAGGTGGAGGCGCTCGCGGCGGCCGGCATCCCCTTCGAGGTGGTGCCCGGCGTGACGTCCGCCTTCGCCGCGCCGGCCATCGCCGGCATCCCGGTCACCCATCGCGGCGTCGCCTCGTCGGTGACCGTGGTCACGGGACGGGTCGGGGGCGCCGACGGTGGTGAGGGCGCGGGGTCGCCCGACTGGGAGGCGCTGGCGCGTGCCGGCGGCACCCTCGTCATCCTCATGGGCATGTCGACACGCGCCGCCATCGCCGAAGCGCTCATCGCCGGCGGCCGGTCGCCCGACACGCCGGCCGCGGTCATCGCCCGGGCCACGACGGCGGCCCAGCGCATCGTGCACACGACGCTCGCCGGCCTGGCGGCGGTAGATCTGGACTCACCCGCGGTGATCGTGGTGGGCGCCGTGGTGGCGCTGGCGCAGGACTCGTCGTCCAGTCCAGGGGGCAGGGTCTTGTCCGGCCGCACCGTCGTGGTCACGCGCAGTGGCATGAGGGCGCGGGGCCTGGTGGACGCGCTCGAGCGGGCGGGAGCGGTGACGTTGGAGCTGCCGCTCACCCGACAGGTCGACGCGGCCGACGGTGGTGCGGCGCTCCGCGCCGCGGCGTCCCTCGTGGGCGAGTGCCGGTGGGTCGTGTTCACGTCGGTGAACGCGGTGAACCGGTTCGTCGCCGAATTGCACGACGCCCGGGCGTTCGGCTCGGCCTCCGTGGCCGCGGTGGGCGGCGCCAGCGCCGACGCGCTGCGGGCCGAGGGCGTGGAGCCCGACCTCGTCCCGGCCGAACACAGCGCACGCGGTCTTGTCGAGGTGTTCCCGCAAGCAGGCTCAGAGGGTGCCAGGAAGGTCCTTTTCCCCTGCGCCGACATCGCGCCCGACACGATCGACCGCGGGCTCGCTCAGTTGGGGTGGGAGGTGCAGCGGGTCGAGGCGTACCGCACGGTGCCGGCGGCTGTGCCGGAGCCCGAGATGTTGGTGCGCGTCGCGCAGGCCGACGCGCTCGTGCTGACGGCGACGTCGTCGGTCCGTGCGTTCGTGAGCCTGCGCGGACCCGACGGGGAGTCGGTGCCGGTGCCCGCGCATGTCGTGTGCATCGGTCCGACCACCGCCGAGGCGGCCCGGGACGCCGGCATGACCGGCGTACACGAGGCATGGGGGGCGTCGACCGAGGGCATCGTGGCCGAGCTGTCGGACCACTTCGGGCTCGCCGGGTTGTCCGAGCCGCCGGAGTCCGGCACGGCGGGCGCCTCGTAGCATTGTGCCCATGGCCGAGGCCGACACCACCGAGCACAACGCGGGATTCCCCGCCCGGCGCCTGCGCCGGCTCCGCCGCACCCCCGCGCTGCGGCGACTTGTCGCCGAGGCGCGCCTCGGCGTGGACGACCTCGTGGCACCGCTGTTCGTGCGGGAGGGCATCGACGCGCCGACCCCGATCCCCTCGATGCCGGGCGAGGTCCAGCACACGGTCGACTCGCTCGTGCTCGAGGCGAAGCGCCTGTCGGCGCTGGGCCTCCCGGGGCTGATCCTCTTCGGTGTGCCCGCCCGCAAGGACGCGCAGGGGAGTGGCGCCTGGGACCCCGGGGGCATCGTGCAGGTCGCGCTGCGAGCGGTGCGCGACGCCGTGGGCGACGAGTTGGTCGTGATGGCGGACCTGTGCCTCGACGAGTACACCGACCACGGGCACTGCGGCGTGCTCGGCCCCGACGGCGCGGTCCTGAACGACCCGACGCTCGAGCTGTACCAACGCATCGCCCAGGCGCAGGCCGAGGCGGGCGCCGACGTCGTCGCGCCGAGCGGGATGATGGACGGGCAGGTCGCCGCCATCCGGGCCGCGCTCGACGGGAGCGGGCACGAGGGAGTGGCGATACTCGCCTACGCCTCCAAGTACGCGTCGGCGCTCTATGGCCCGTTCCGTGACGCAGTCGACGTGAGCATCGCCGCCGGCGGCGACCGCCGCGCCTATCAGCAGGACCCGCGCAACCGGCGCGAAGCACTGGCCGAGATCGCGCTCGACGTGGCCGAGGGCGCGGACATGGTGATGGTCAAGCCGGCCATGACGTCACTCGACATCCTGGCGGCGGCGCGCGGGGTCGTGGACGTGCCGCTGGCGGCGTACCACGTGAGTGGCGAATTCGCCATGGTGAAGGCGGCCGCGGCAGCGGGGTGGATCGACGGGGCGGCCGTCGCCCTCGAACAGCTCACGGTCGTCAAACGTGCCGGAGCGGACTTCGTCCTCACGTATTTCGCCGCCGAGGTGGCCGAGGCACTCGGTGCCTGAGCCGGCAACGCCGGCGTCGAACGCGGAGTGGTTCGAGCGGGCCCTGCGCGTGATCCCCGGCGGCGTCGACTCGCCGGTGCGCTCGTTCGCGTCAGTGGGGGGCACCCCGTACACGGTCGTCTCGGGGGAGGGTGCCTACGTCACTGACGCCGAGGGGACGCGCTACATCGACATGGTCCAGTCCTACGGTGCGGTGCTGCTCGGGCACGCGCACCCCGCCGTGACGTCCGCCGTGACGGCGGCGGCCGCACGCGGCACCACGTTCGGCGCGCCGACACCAGGAGAGGTGCTCCTGGCCGAGGCGATCTGCGCGCGCATGCCGGGCTGCGAACAGGTGCGTCTGGTGTCCTCGGGCACCGAGGCGGCCATGAGCGCGGTCCGACTGGCGCGTGGCATCACCGGGCGCGACCGGGTGGTGAAGTTCGACGGCTGCTACCACGGGCACTCCGACGGCCTGCTGGCGGGCGGGGGGAGCGGTGTCGCGATGCTCGGACTGCCCGGCTCGGCAGGGGTCTCAGCGGGCGCGGTTGCCGACACCGAGGTGGTCCCCTACAACGTGGTGCCCGTGCTCGACGAGCGCGTGGCCTGCGTCATCGTGGAGCCGGTGGCGGCGAACATGAACCTGGTGACGCCGGGACCCGGCTTCCTCGAGGGCCTGCGCGCCGCGTGCGACGCCGCCGGGGCACTCCTGATCTTCGACGAGGTGATCACGGGGTTCCGGCTCGGCCCGGACGGGGCGACGGGATGGAGCGGCGTGCGGCCCGACTTGTGGTGCTTCGGCAAGGTCATCGGCGGGGGCCTGCCGGTGGGTGCGTTCGGCGGCTCCCGCGACTTGCTGAGCGGCCTCGCCCCGGGTGGGCCGGTCTACCAAGCGGGGACGCTGTCGGGGAACCCGCTCGCCACCGCAGCCGGACTCGCCGTCCTCCACGAGGTGGGCCCGGCGGATTACGAGGCGCTCAGCGCACGCGTCGCCGTGTTCGCCAAGGAGCTCGAGTCGGCGATCGCCACCGGTGGTCTGTCCGTGGCGGCACCGGCCGTCGGGCCGCTCGTCGGGCTGTTCGTGGCGCCTGCTTCGGACGGACCGCTCGTACCGCCCACCGACTACGTCACGTCACGGGCCGTGGCCGGCAACGGCGTCTACCCCCGCTTCTTCCACGCGATGCTGCGCCGCGGCGTCGCGCTGGCGCCGGGCCCGTACGAGGTGTTGTTCCCCGGACTCGCTCACGACGAGGCGGTGCTCGGGCGGGTGGTGGAGGCGGCCGCCGATGCTGCGAACGAGGTCGCGACGTCATGACGCCGTGGGCGCCGAACTTCGCCGCGCTCGCCCGTGGCGAGGGGTGCCCGATGTGCGAACCGGGGGCGGACGAGACGCCTCACGGCGTGCGCGTGTACGAGGGCCGTTGGTCGGATGCCTACCTTGGGCGATTCCCGGTGCGGCCCGGCTACGCCTACGTCATCTGGAAAGGCCGGCACGTCGCTGAGCCGTCGGAGCTCTCAGACGAGGAGGCGGCGGGATTCTGGAGCGAGGTTGCCCACGTGTCCCGCGGCGTCGCCGAGCGGAGCCGGCCCGTCAAGATGAACTGGCTCAGCCTGGGCAACGGCCTGCCGCATCTCCACGTTCATCTCGTGCCGCGCCCGGCTGACGACGCCCGCGCCGGGGGGCCGCTCGAGAGCGACGCCTTCGACCGGGAAGTGACGCCCGAGGTCCCGGCGGAAGAGCTGCGGGCGGAGGCCGAATCGCTGCGCGCGGTCCTCGAGTCACGCTCGGCCGGGTAACGACCTCACCCCTCCTCTCGCCGTACGCCTACCTTGGGCGAGTGGCAGAGGACCTGCGCAAAGCCGCGCACCACTGGCAAACCGAGGGCTGGGCGCTCGTCCACGGGCTCGTCCCGCAGGAGGATGTCGACGCCGTGGCCGGTGACCTGGAGGGCTTGTTCGCGGCCGACACCTTCGCCGACTACAACCGGGCCTCGGCCTTTGGTGACGGCGCACCCGAAGGCCGTCGGTTCCGCTCGACGCAGTTCGACGGGATGCGCGGCTTCCCACAGCCAGGGTGCTCTGCGTTGAACGACCTTTTCGTGCATCCGCGGCTCATCGAATTCGCCCGCCTGGCCCTCGGCGACGACGACCTGCGGATCTATCAGGCTGCCGTGTGGGGCAAGTGGGCCGGAACGATCAACTACGAGCAGCCTCTGCATCAAGACGGGAACCACTCCCTTCTGCCCCCTCGGATGGAGCCCGGTTTCTGGCACCTCGAGTCGTTCCTCTACCTCTCCGACGTCGACGAGGGCTGCGCCCCGCCCCGGATCGTACCGAGAAGCCGTTCTGCCGTGGCCTATGACGAGCTCTATGCGCACGAGGTCGTCGCAACTGGCGGGCGGGGATCGCTCTTGGCGTACCGGTCCGACGTATGGCATCGCGGCACGGACTTCGCGCGGGCCGACGCGTCGCGCTTCGTGCTCGTTGTCGCCTTCAGGCCGGCAATGGCCGATTGGTTCGGGTACGACGCCTTCCCGCGACTCGGCCTGGACAGCGCCTTTCGCTCCTTTGCGGCCGGGAAGACCCCCGAGGAGCTGGCACTTTTCGGCGTCCCGCGGCCCGGCCATGCGTACTGGAACGAGGCAACCGTGGCCGCCATGTCGGCGAAGTATCCGGGGCTCGATGTGTCGCCGTGGCGGGACGCCGTGGGCGGCACCGAAGCTCTCGGCTCGTAGAGTTCGCCTCTCTCCGACGCACCCCTTACTTATGGGCTGCCGTCAGGCTGCCGGGCTCTCCAAGACGTCAGGGTCCGGCAGCAAGCGCGAGATCAGCTCGAGCGCGCGGTAACCGATTTCGGCGGGACCGGGTGCGTCCGGCCGCATGAGGTTGGCCATGATCCGCAGGAGCTGATTCATCAACAGGTCCGAACGCATGCCGATGTTGACGCACACGCGCATCGCGTCGGGATGCGAGATCAGATGGACGAAAGCCCGCGCCACCTTGTAGTAGGGGCCATATGCGGCGGTGAGCTCCCGGTCGTACTCGGCCAATGCGCGCGGCCCGGCGCCGGTCAGGGCGTGGCCGAGCGCGGCGGCGGCCAGCCGGCCGGTCTCGTAGCCGTACGCGATGCCCTCGCCGTTGAACGGGTTGATCGCGCCGCCGGCATCGCCGGCAATGAGCACGTTGTGCCCGACCCTCGGACCGACTGAGAGTCCCATGGGCAGCTTGCCGCCCGTCGGCAGACCCAGACTCGTTTCCGGGCTCAGTCCCCACGACTTGGGCGCGTAATCGACGAACGTGTCCATGAGCGTGGTCGTGTTGACGCCCTTCCAGCGCTGCTCCGTCGACAGGAGGCCGACGCCGACGTTGACCCGCCCGTCGCCCATCGGGAAGATCCAGCCATAGCCCGGCACCACGGTGCCATCCGCGTCGCGGATGTCCAGGTGCGACTCGATGAAGGGGTCGTCGTGCCGGTCGGAGCGGTAGTAACCACGTAGCGCCATGCCGAGCGGCAGGTCGCGCCGGCGCGACGTGCCCAACATCCGGCCGATCCGGGAGTTCGACCCGTCGGCGACGACGACGTAGTGCGCCTTGATCACCCGCGTGCGAGTGCGGCCCTTCTCCTTGACCGTCACCCCGGTCAGGGCCGGTAGCGGGGACGCCGGGACCGAGTCGTCGGCAACCACACTGACGACTTCGGTGCCCTGGAGCAGGTTGGCGCCCGCCTCCGCCGCCCGGGCCGCCACGAGGCCGTCGAGGTCGTGACGCGTGATCGTGTAGCCGTAGTCGGGGAAGTGCGGGTGCTCCGGCCACTGCATCTCGATGGATTGGCCGAAACCGAAGGCCCGCAGGCCGGTATAGCGGTGGGAGCCGGCCAGGGCATCCTCGAGCCCCATGTCAGCCAGTTGCCGGACCGCGCGCGGTGTCAGCCCGTCCCCGCAGGTCTTCTCGCGGGGGAAGACCTTCTTCTCCACGACGACGACGTCCCACCCGGCCTCCGCCAGCCAGTAGGCGCACGAAGAGCCGGACGGGCCCGCGCCGACGACGACGACGTCGTACACGTGATCGTCGCCACCTCCTCCCCGGGGCTTGGCCGGCGCCCGCCGCGCCGAAGCGGCGGTTGCCGCGCCGCCCGTTGCGCCCGTACCGGCCGTCCGCTTGGCCGGCACCTTCTTGCCCGTCGATTTCGCCGCCGCCTTGGGGGCCCCCGCCCGGGACGCCGCCGACTTCGACCCTGCGGCCTGCTTCTTCGCCTTCTTCGCCGGGGCTTTGGCCGCACGCGCCGACTTCTTGGGAGCGCCGGACGGGGATGTCTTGTCGGGTGGCGTCACGAGGGCATCGTAGGCCCGCTGCCAGGGCCTCTGACCAGCGTCGCGGATGTGCCCGCGAAAGGGGTCGCATGGTAAAAACGGGCCACAGTGGACCAGTACCTCCCGATCCTGATCTTGGCGGTTCTCGGCTTCGCGTTTACCGTCTTCTCGCTGGTTTCCTCCGCGCTGCTCGCGCCCAAGAAGAAGCCCACGGCAGCGAAGCTGGCGCCCTACGAGTGCGGGATCGTGCCCAGCGTCGAACCGCCGCAGCGGTTCCCCGTCCGCTTCTACCTCGTGTCGATGATCTTCATCATCTTCGACATCGAAATCGTCTTCCTCTACCCGTGGGCGATCGTGTTCCACCAGATCGAGACGTTCGGGCTCATCGAGGTCATCGTCTTCGCCGCAGTCGTCTTCGTCTCGTTCGTGTACCTGATCTCTAACGGCGCACTGACCTGGGGTCCGCCCAAGACGCTGCAGCCCGGCCTGCCGAGCCGCACGTCGGAGTCGACGATCACGCGTATCAGCGGCAGCCGTCCGGTTCCCGAAGAGGCGGCCTGAGGATGGGGATCGAGGACCTCCAGCACAACTTCCTGACGGGCAAGCTCGAGGACATGGTTAAGTGGGCCCGCCGCAACAGCGTCTGGCCGGCCACGTTCGGACTCGCCTGCTGCGCCATCGAGATGATGTCCGTCGGAGCCGCTGACTACGACATCAGCCGGCTCGGGATGGAGGTGTTCCGCGCTTCGCCCCGGCAGGCCGACCTGATGATCGTGGCCGGACGGGTGTCCCAGAAGATGGCGCCGGTGCTGCGGCAGGTCTACGACCAGATGATGGAGCCCAAGTGGGTCATCTCCATGGGCGTGTGCGCCTCCACCGGCGGGATGTTCAACAACTACGCCATCGTGCAGGGAGTCGACCAGATCGTGCCGGTCGACGTCTACGCGCCGGGCTGCCCGCCGTCGCCCGAGACGCTGCTCCACGCCATCCTGACGCTGCACGAGAAGATCCGCACCGGTGAGATCACGCGGCGCCCCGGGTCCTCCGTGCCGGCAGGTGAGCAGGCGACGGGTGGCTGGGTGCCCTCCATGCCCGACGCCGTGCGGGTGGCCACGCCGCGGTGACCGACACCACCCCGACCGCCGCACCGGCGGCGACGGCTTCGATGGTCCTGCCCAAAGTGCCCCGTCTGCCCGACCGGCTGGTCGACCAGTTGGCCTTCCCAGGGCGCGACACCTACAAGGCCATGGTCGCCGCGTTCCGCGACGCCGGGTTCGAGCTGTGTGCCGATCTGTGCGCGGTCGACTACTTGACCCATCCCGGCCGTTCGCTGCCCGAGGACGTCACACCCGAACGTTTCGAGGTGGTCGTGAACCTCGTGTCGCTCTCACTCCGTCAGCGGGTCCGCGTCCGCGTCCAGGTGCCCGAGGACGATCCGGTAGTCGACAGCCTGTTCGACGTCTACCCCGGCACCGAGGCGATGGAGCGGGAGGCCTACGACATGATGGGCGTCGTCTTCGCGGGCCACCCCGATCTCACCCGGATCCTCATGCCCGAGGACTGGGAGGGCCACCCACTCCGCAAGGACTACGGGGTGGGCCGCGTGCCCGTGCAGTTCAAGGAAGCCCCGGGACCGCGATGAGCGACGACCGCGAACAGCAGGCAGGCGGCGCCGGCGAGGCCGGCGACCAGGGGAGCACCGAGGAGTTCGGGCTCGAGACCACCGAGCGCGCCCACCGAGAGGCCGAGGAGCATCGCTACTTCGTGGCCGAGACGTCAGAAGGAGCGCAAGAACTGTTGCCGCGCGGCACGACGCCGGCCGGCGAGCTGCGCAGCGAGGTGGGGGCCGTCTTGCGGCTGCCCGAGGGCGGCTACATCGACCCCGGCGACATCGACATCGAGCGCCGCGACGATCAGACGATGATCATCAACATGGGCCCGCAGCACCCGTCGACCCACGGGGTGCTCCGGCTCATGCTCGAGCTCGACGGCGAGACGGTGCTGCGCACCAAGCCCGTCATCGGCTACCTGCACACCGGCATGGAGAAGACGGGTGAGGAGCTCACCTACGTCCAGGGCTCCACGAACACGACGCGCATGGATTACCTCTCGCCATTGCACAACGAGCTGGTGTTCAGCCTCGCCACCGAGGCGCTGCTCGGCGTGGAGCTGCCGCCGAGGGCGACCTGGATCCGGATGCTGCTGTGCGAGCTCAACCGGGTGTCCTCGCACCTCATGTGGATGGCGACCAACGGCATGGACCTCGGGTCCACGTCGATGATGATCTACGGCTTCCGCGAGCGCGAGATGGTGCTCAGCTTCTTCGAAAAGACGACCGGTCTGAGGATGAACCACAACTTCATCCGTCCGGGCGGTGTCGCCGCCGACCTGCCCGACGGGTGGCAGGAGGACGTCGAGATCATCTGCGACACGATCCTGGCGCGGACCTACGAGTACGACGAGCTCCTGACGGGCCAGCCCATATTCCGCGAGCGCACGGAGGCGGTCGGCAACATCTCGGCGGAAGAGGCACTCGCCCTCTCGGTAACCGGCCCGATCCTCCGTTCCACCGGCGTGCCGTGGGACCTGCGCCGTACTATGCCGTACCTCGCCTACGACAAGCTCGATTTCGACGTCATCGTCGGCAGCTACGGCGATAACTTCGACCGCTACTCGGTTCGCCTCAACGAGATCCGCGAATCGATCCGCATGGTCCGACAGATCGTCGAGATGATGCCGCCCGGCGACTACCGGGTGCAGGACCGCAAGGTCACACCGCCACCGAGGGCGCGTATCGACGAGAGCATGGAGGCCCTCATCCACCACTTCAAGATCTTCACCGAGGGCTTCCGGGTCCCCGAGGGTGAGGTCTACGTGGCGATCGAGTCGCCCCGCGGCGAGCTGGGCTGTTACCTCGTCTCCGACGGCACGTCGAAGCCGTACCGCATGCACATCCGCGGGCCGAGCTTCGTCAACCTGCAGTCGCTGCCGCTCCTGCTGCGCGGCGGCCTGATGGCCGACGCCGTCGCCGTCATCTCCTCGGTCGATCCCGTGATGGGGGAGGTGGACCGGTGAGCCAACTCAACGCGGCGATCCGCCAGCGCGCCGAAGCGCTCGTCGCTCTCTACCCCGAACGGCGCTCCGCGCTCATCCCGTTGTGCCATCTGGCGCAGGAGCAGGACGGTTGGCTGCGCCCGGAGGCCATCTCCGAGATCGGCGAACTCTGCGGCGTCACCGCGGCCGAGGTGAAGGGCACCGCGACCTTCTACGACATGCTGCACACCGAGCCCGTCGGGAAGTACGTCGTGGCCCTGTGCACGAACATCGCCTGCATGCTCGGCGGCGCGCTGGAGCTGCTCGAGCACGCCGAGTCCACGCTGGGTGTGCGTGCCGGCGGCACGACGTCGGACGGCGTCTTCACGTTGCACGAGGCGGAGTGCCTGGCCGACTGCGACAAGACGGTGTGCGTGCAGGTGAACCACCGCTATGTCGGCGCCCAGTCGTCCGCCACGTTCGACGCGTTGGTCGACGACCTGCGCGCCGGGCGACTCGACGAGACGGTGCCTCCCCATGGGACCCTGGTGCGGGTGCGGCGCAGCGTCGGCCTGCAGGCCGACCGGGCCGCCATCGTCGCCGAACGCGCCAAGGAGGACGAGGCCAGGGCGGCGCGGGCCGCCGCGACGGCCGGGGCCGGGGAGAACAAGGCCTGATGGCGATCACGGACGCTGCCAAGATCGTCACCGCGCGCCTGGACCGAGAGGACTCGTACACCCTCGCGCGCTACCTCGAGACCGGCGGTTACAGGGGGCTGCGCAAAGCGCTGACGATGACGCCCGAGGCGGTGGCGGCCGAAGTCGACGCGGCCAGCCTGCTCGGACGAGGTGGTGCGGGCTTCCCGGCCGGACGGAAGTGGTCGATGCTCCGCAAGAACCCCGTCACCTACCTGGTGATCAACGGGGACGAGTCGGAGCCGGCGACCTTCAAGGACCACATGCTCATCGAGGGCGACCCGCACCAGATCCTCGAAGGGGTGCTCATCTCCGCCTACGCGCTGCAGGTCAGCCAGGCCTTCATCTACATCCGCGGGGAGTTCGCACTCGGGCTCGAGCGGATGCAGCAGGCCGTCAACGACGCGTATGCGCACGGCGCCGTCGGTGCGAACATCTTCGACTCGGGCTTCTCGGTCGACGTCGTGGTGCACCCGGGTGCCGGTGCCTACATCTGCGGCGAAGAGACGGCGCTCCTCGAGTCGCTCGAGGGCAAGCGCGGCTTCCCGCGCATCAAGCCGCCGTACTTCCCCGCCGCCATCGGGCTCTACGGCGAGCCCACGGTCGTCAACAACGTCGAGACGATGGCCAACATCCCGTGGATCGTGAACAACGGCGGCGCGGCCTTCGCCGCTCTCGGTGCCGGCCGTTCGACGGGCACCCGGCTCTTCGCCCTAGCCGGGCACGTCCGCAAGCCGGGCAACTACGAGCTCGAAATGGTGAAGACCACGTTCCGCGACCTCATCTATTCGCCCCTGCTCGGCGGGGGCATCCGTGGCACGAACACGCTCAAGGCCTTCATCCCCGGCGGCGTCTCGGCGCCGTGGTTCGGGCCGGACCAGGTCGAGCTGCCCCTCGGCCAGGACGAGGTCGGCGACGCGGGGTCGATGCTCGGATCGGGCTCGATCGTCGTTATGGACTCGGCCACCTGCATGGTGCGCGCGGCGTGGCGTATCACGAAGTTCTTCTCGCGCGAGTCGTGCGGCCAGTGCACGCCGTGCCGCGAGGGGGCGGGTTGGCTCGAGCGCATCATGTACCGAATTGAGAACGGCGACGGCCGTGAGGAAGATCTCGACCTCCTCATGGACCTCTGCGACAACATCTCGCCCGGCGTCGTGTGGCCCCCGCAGCAGACGACCATCTGTGTCCTCGGCCCGTCGATCCCCTCGTCGATCGCGTCGGGCATCCGCATGTTCCGCGACGAGTTCCTCGTGCACGTCAAGGAAGGGGGGTGCCCCTTTGACTGACGTGGCCGAGTCGAAGCCGAAGACGGAGCAGCGCGACGGGATCACGTTCACCCTCGACGGCCGCGCCGTGACGGCGAACAAGGGGGAGCTGATCATCGCGGCGGCCGAACGCGCCGGCACCTACATCCCCCGCTTCTGCTACCACCCCCGCATGGACCCCGTCGGCATGTGCCGCATGTGCCTGGTCGACGTCGTGGGGCCACGCGGCGCGACCTTGACGCCGGCGTGCTTCGTCGAGGTCACCGAGGGCATGGTGGTCGACACGACCAACGACCGGGTGCGCAAGGCGCAGGACGGCGTCCTCGAGTTCCTCCTCGCCAACCACCCGCTCGACTGCCCCGTCTGCGACAAGGGAGGCGAGTGCCCGCTCCAGGACCAGACGCTCGCGTACGGACCGGGCGAGAGCCGCTTCGTCGAGGAGAAGCGCCACTTCGAGAAGCCGATCGCCATCTCGGACCTGGTCCTGCTCGACCGGGAGCGCTGCATCCAGTGCGCGCGTTGCACCCGCTTCGCCGAAGAGGTCGCCGGCGAGGCCCAGATCGACTTCGCCGGCCGGGGCGAACGGGTCGAGGTCGCGACGTTCCCCACCGAGCCCTTCGAGTCCTACTTCAGCGGCAACACCGTGCAGATCTGCCCGGTTGGCGCGCTCACCGCGACGCCGTACCGCTTCACGGCACGACCCTGGGACCTCGATCAGGTCGAATCCACGTGCACCACGTGCGCCGTCGGTTGCCGGGTCGCGGTGCAGTCGTCGCAGAACCGCCTGACCCGCCTGCTCGGCATCGACACCGAGCCGGTCAACCACGGCTGGCTGTGCGACAAGGGCCGATTCAGCTACGAGTCGGTCAACGGCGACGAGATCGACGCCGGACCGCGGCCGAGCGAACTGGCCGACGAGGCGGTCGACGTCGCGCCGGCGACGGCGTCGCAGGTCGTGAGCCTCGGGGCGAGCCGCGGGCAGTTCCTGGGCGAGGCGCGCGAGACCGGCCGCTTCGAACACGGCCGTCTCGTCGAGCCGCGGGTGCGCAAGGCCGGCGAGCTGGTGCCGGTCAGTTGGGGCGAGGCGATTGCGGCGATGGCCAAGGGCATCACCGCCGCGAAGGAGTCCGGCGGTGCGGCCTCGGTCGGTGTCATCGGCGGCGCGCGCCTCACCAACGAGGCGGCGTACGCGTGGGCCAAGCTGACCAAGGGCGTCATCGGGACCGACTCGGTTGACGCACAGCTGGGCGACGGCCTGCCGGCCGACCTGGTGCTCGGGTTGCCGCGTGCGACGATCGATCAGGCGGCGTCGGCGCCGTTGTTGGTGACGCTGTGCGGCGACCTGCGCGAAGAGCTGCCGGTGCTGTTCCTGCGGCTACGCGAGGCGGTCGTGAAGCACGGCACGAAGCTCATCGAGATCGGGCCGATCCCGACTGCGCTCAGCCCCTTCGCCGCAGCGGTCCTGGCGGCCCGTCCGGGTGACGCCCCGCTCGTGGCCCAGGCGCTCACGGGTGACGGAGCTGCCGTCACCGCTCTGGGCACCCATCACGAGGGCGCTGCACTCGACGCCGCCTTACTCGATGGCGCGCGCAAGCTCGTCGCCGAGCACCCGGACGGCGAGGGCATCGTGGTCATCGCGGGCCGCGGCTCGTACGCGGAGTCCGGCGAGGTGACCGCGGAGGCGGTCCGCACCCTCGCGGCAGCGTTGCCCAAGGCCACGTTCCTGCCGGCGCTCCGGCGAGGCAACGTGTTCGGCGCGCTCGACATGGGCCTGTCGCCCGGCCTCCTGCCGGGCCGCGTCAGCCTCGATGAGGGCCGCCGCCGCTTCACCGCGGTGTGGGGATCGGTTCCCGAGACCGCCGGACGCTCGACGGCCGAAATCCTGGCTTCGATGGCGGGTGAGACGACGAGCCGTCCGGGCGCCGGCGCCGACGGGCCGCCCGTCACCGCCCTCGTCCTGCTGGGTTCAGACCCGCTCAGCGACTTCCCCGACCACGAGGTGGCGAAGAAGGCGCTCTCGTCTGGCCACTTCGTCGTGGCCGTGACAGGCCACCCGTCGCAGTCGGTCGACGCGTACGCCGACGTCGTGCTGCCGTGTTCGGTGGCGCACGAGCGGCCGGGCACGACGACCAACCTCGAGGGGCGCGTGAGCCGCCTCGCCCCGAAGGTCACGGCGCCGGGCTTCGCCTGGTCGGACTGGATAATCGCAGCCGAAGTGGCAACCGCGCTCGGGGGCGACCTGGGGGCGTCGAGCCGCGTTGACCTGACCGAGGAGATGGCGCTCGCCGCGCCCGCCTACGCCGGCCTGACCGAGGACATCCTGCAGTCGGATGGCGCGCACGACGGCTTCGTGGTGCCGCTCGGGGACGGCGCCGGCCGCAGCACCGACGTGGAGCCGATCGACCCGGTGGCGCTCCCGGGGGTCGAGTCCGTCGAGCGCCAGGGCGCACCGCCGCGCGTCGGCACCGGCGTGCGCGCCCATGCACTGGTGCGCGCGGAGGACCTGGGGACCCAGCCGCCCCTGCTCACCTTCACCGGGAACGGCGGGGCCGAGCCGCTGCGTATCCCCAAGGCCGACAACTACACGCTGCGCCTCGTGGCGTGCCGCCGGCTCTACGACGCCGGCAGTGCCATGACGGGGTCGCCGTCGCTGACCCCGCTCGTCCCCGCGCTCGAGGCACGAGCCAATCCCTACGACCTCGACCGCCTCGGTGCCGGGACGGGGGACCGCGTCAAGATCCGCTCGGCCCGCGGCGAGCTCGTCCTGCCGGCCCGGGCCGACGAGGACGTGCCGCGCGGCTGCGTCGCGGTGGAATTCAACGTGCCGAGCGCCGAAAGCCCGGGCAACGCCGCCGCCACGCTGATCGACAGCCGCCAGCTCGTCACCGACGTCCGGATGGAGTCGCTGTGATCGCATCTGTCTTCGCCGACGCCGCGCACGCTGCCGCCACCAACCCGCAGCTGCAGACGCACGCGGCGAACAGCGGCAACGGGGACCCGCTCTTCTACTTCGGCGTCAACTGGGAGGTCTGGGTCATCGTCATCATCAAGTGCCTCGTCGCGTTCGTGGCGTTGTTGGTGGCGACGGCGCTGATGATCTGGTTCGAGCGCAAGGTGATCTCGGACATGCAGAGCCGGATCGGGCCGAACCGTGCCGGGCCCTGGGGCCTGCTCCAGACCTTGGCCGACGGGACCAAGCTCGTCTTCAAGGAAGACCTGCTCCCCGACCGGGCCGACTCGTTCGTCTTCAAGCTGGCGCCCTACCTCTCGGTCATCCCGGCCGTGCTCGTCTTCACCGTGGTGCCGGTCGGGGGCGTCATCACCATCGGCAGCCACACGTTCGAGCTGCAGGTGGCCGACCCGCCGATGGGCATCTTGCTGGTGCTCGCCATGTCGGGCATCGCCGTCTACGGCGTAATGCTGGCCGGCTGGTCGTCGGGCTCGAAGTACCCGTTGCTGGGCTCGGTGCGCGCGTCGGCGCAGGTGATCTCCTACGAAGCGGCGCTCGGCATGACGACCGTGATGGTGGTGCTCGTCACCGGGTCATTGTCGACCCGGGCGATCGTGGCCTCGCAGGCCGACGGCTTCTGGAACTGGAACCTGATCCGCCTCGGCATCTTCCCGTTCATCTTCTTCATGATCGCCATCACGGCCGAGCTGACGCGGCCGCCGTTCGACCTGACCGAGGCCGAGCAGGAGCTGGTCGGCGGCTTCCACACCGAGTATTCCTCGATCCGCTTCGGGCTCTTCTTCCTGGCCGAATTCATGAACACGATCACCATGTCGGCGATCGTGGTGACGCTCTTCTTCGGCGGCCCCAACGGCTACATCCCCCACATCCCCGGGGCGACCATCTATATGCCGATCATCTACTTCCTGGCCAAGACGGCGGCGTTCTGCTTCATTTACGTCTGGTTCCGCGCCGCACTGCCGCGCCTGCGCTACGACCAGCTGATGGACCTGGGCTGGAAGCGGCTCATCCCGGTCACCCTCGGGTGGCTGCTCCTCGTGGCTGCGATCATCGCCTGGCACTGGGGCGGCCTCATCCTCGTGCCGGTGATGTTGCTCGCAGCGGCGCTGCTGTTCCGGGCGACCAAGCTCGGCGCACACCGCAGCGAGGAGGACGTGATCATCCCGGCGATCGGGAGCCGGGTCACGCGTCCGACCCGCTCCGCCATCACTCCGTTCAAGCCGGCTCCGGGGGGTGATGCGTAGTGGGCGTGGGCGACGAGATGAAGGACCAGCTGTCGTTCCTCGGTGGGTTCAAGCTGACCTTCCAACACCTGACGCGGCCCCGGGTCACGACGATGTACCCGGAGGACAAGAAGCCGAAGCAGCCGCGCCAGCACGGCCGCCATGTCCTCAACCGCTACGAGGACGGCATGGAGAAGTGCATCGGCTGCGAGCTCTGTGCGGGCGTGTGCCCGGCCGACTGCATCTACGTGCGCGGACTCGACAACCCGCCGGACCACCCGGTGTCGCCCGGCGAGCGCTACGGCTTCGTCTACGAGATCAACTACCTGCGCTGCATCCACTGCGACATGTGCGTCGAGGCCTGCCCGACGGAGGCGATCACCGAGTCCAAGCTCTTCGAGTTCTCCTTCACCAACCGCTCGGACGCCATCTACACCAAGGACGAGCTGGTGGTGAACGACGACGGCACACCCAAGAAGCTGCCGTGGGAGGACTGGCGCGAAGGCGACGACCTCATGACGTCGGGCTGGATGCGCGCCACCTCGCCGTCAGGCAACGCCGCCTACGAGGGGGAGGTGCAATGGTCGGGTGAGCTCGGCTACGGCGTGCGGGTCCCCGAGGGCGGGCAGTCGGGCCGGCGCAACGACGAGGCCACCGGCACGAAGCCGCTGCGCGAGGTGCTCGAGCCGCACCTGCTCGACGAGGACATCCCGCTCGCGCACCGCGGCATGCAGGGCCGCATCTGGCGCGCCCGCAAGGGCGCCGAGCGCAACCGCCGCAAGATGGACGCCATGCGCGCCCGCATGAAGGAGACGCGGGCGGAGCGCAAGGCGGCGAAGGCCGGAGCCAAGGCCGCAGAGGCCGACGCCCGGGCGCAGGTGGCGGCCCATCTGGCCCACGACGCCGACGAGGCGATCTACGGGGAGGGCGACTGAGCATGCTCCACGCTCTGGTCCTGGCAACGACCGCACCCGACGCAATCGTGTTCGCCGCGGCGGCCGTGGTGATCCTCATGGGCGCGGTCGGCGTCGTCACGTCGAGCAATCCTGTGCACGCGGCGCTGAGCCTCGTCATGACGCTCTTCGGCGTGGCGGTCCTCTTCATCGAACAAGAGGCCGACTTCCTCGCCGCCGTCCAGATCATCGTTTACGCCGGCGCCATCGTCGTGCTGTTCCTCTTCGTCATCATGTTCCTCGGGGTCGACCGCGCCGAGGACATCAACACCGAGCCGCTGGTCGGCCAGCGGCCGTTGGCCTACGTCTTCGCCGCCATCACGCTCGGCAGCCTGATCGCCATGGGCGCCACGGCCCACTGGGTGACCGGGGCCCACCAGGTCGTCGGCCCCATTCAGGGACACGTGACCAAGAGCCTGTCATCGCCGTCCGGTGAGCCGGCCCAGCTGGGCAAGCAACTGTTCACGACGTACCTGTTCGCGTTCGAGGCCACGGCGGCTCTCTTGGTCATCGCCGTGGTGGGAGCCGTCGTGCTGGCCCGGCGTCCCCCGACGGTCCACGCCGAGCAGGAGGACGTCACCGAGAGCGAGCTGTCGGCGTGAGCCTCTCGGGAGCCTGGTATCTGGGCCTCGCGGCCATCGTCTTCACCATCGGCGCCGTCGGCCTGCTGGTGCGGCGCAACGTCCTGATCATGTTCATGTGCATCGAGCTGATGCTCAACGCGGCGAACCTCACCTTCGTCACCTTCTCCCGCATGCTCAACGACATCGGGGGCCAGGCGCTGGTCTTCTTCGTGCTCGTCGTGGCGGCGGCAGAGGTCGTGGTCGGCCTGGGCATCGTCGTGACCAACTACCGACGCCGTGCCACGACCGTGGCGGACGACCTGGACTCTCTCAAGGGCTGACCCGTGGTCCATCTCGCGTACCTCATGCTCCTGTTGCCCCTGGCCGGGTTCGCTGTGCTCGTCGTGGGCGGGCGTCGCCTCGGCGACCCGCTGGCGGGCTGGGTCGGCACGGTTGCCGTCGGCGGTGCGTTCGTCATCGCCTGCCTCGTCCTGGCCGGGCTCATGCATCTGCCCGCCGACCACCGGGTGGTCGTGCACCAGTACTTCACCTGGTTCAGCGCCGGCGGGCTGAGCGTGCCGGTGGGCACGCTGGTGGACCCCCTGTCGATGACGATGTGCATGTTCGTGACCGGGGTCAGCGCGCTCATCCACCTGTACTCCATCGGCTACATGAAGAAAGACCGGGACTACTCGAAGTTCTTCATCTACCTGAACCTTTTCGTCTTCTCCATGGTGCTGTTGGTGTTGGCGAACAACCTGTTGCTCACGTTCGTCGGCTGGGAGGGTGTGGGCGTCTGCTCGTACTTCCTGGTGGCGTTCTGGTTCGAGCGCGAGTCGGCGGCCTCGGCCGGCAAGAAGGCGTTCATCTACAACCGGATCGGTGACGCCGGCTTCCTCATCGCCATCTTCCTCATCTTCGAGAAGACAGGGACCCTGCAGTACGAGAGCGGCCCGGGTGGCGGCATCTTCGGGATGCTCTCCCACCTGCACGGCGGCGCGGCCACCGCTGCCGTGCTCCTGCTTCTGCTTGCGGCCACCGGCAAGTCGGCGCAGATCCCGCTGTTCAACTGGCTGCCCGACGCCATGGAGGGCCCGACCCCGGTCTCCGCGCTCATCCATGCCGCCACCATGGTGACGGCCGGGGTGTACCTGTTGTGCCGGATGAACCCGCTCGTGCACCAGACCGCCGTCGGGATGGAGTTCATCGCCACCATCGGCGCCGTCACGGCCTTCGTCGCGGCGACGATCGCGTGCGCGCAGCAGGACATCAAGAAAGTGCTCGCCTTCTCGACCGTGTCGCAGATCGGCTACATGATGCTGGCGGTCGGCTCGGGCGCGTACGTCGCCGCCATCTTCCTGATGGTGTGCCACGCGTTCTTCAAGGGTCTCCTGTTCCTGGGCGCCGGCTCGGTGATCCACGGCCTCGAGGATGAGCAGGACCTCAAGCGGATGGGCGCACTGCGGCGCTACATGCGGTGGACGACGGTGACCTTCACCATCGGCTATCTGGCGATCGCCGGGATCCCGCCGCTGTCGGGTTTCTGGTCCAAGGGCGACGTGCTCGACAACGCCTTCGCGCACTACAAGCCGCTGTGGGCGATCGGCGTTATCACGGCCGTGCTGACGGCGTACTACATGAGCCGGCTCGAGATCCTCGCCTTCGGCGGCGAGCCGCGGTTCGACAAGGTCGGGCCGCAGGGACAGCCCGCGCTGCACGAGCCGCACGAGTCGTCCTGGGTCATGCGCGCGCCGCTGGTGGTCCTCGCCTTCCTCGCCTTCTTCGGAGGCGTCCTGAACCTGCCCTGGGTGCACACGCACGACCTGGAGAGCTGGCTGGCGCCGGTCTTCTCCGGGACGCTCTACAACAACGGCCTCAGTGACACCGCCCTCTGGGCGCTCGCGGTGACCGACATCGCGGCGGCACTGATCGGCGTGATCCTCGCCTACAACCTGTGGCGCGGTGCCCAGGTGGACAAGCCGGCGCTGGAGCCCGCGTTCCTGCAGCAGGTCTGGTACTGGGACGACTTCTACGACACCGTCATCGGCAAGCCGAGCCAGCGGGTCGCGACGTTCTGCGCCTGGGTGGTGGACGTGCGGATCATCGACGGTGCAGTCAACGGCGCGGCGCACATGGTGAAGGTGACGGGCACGGCGGCCCGGCGGCTACAGACGGGTTACGCCCGGAACTATGCGCTGGGCATCGCCGTCGGCCTGGCCCTCTTGATCGCCTTCATGTTGAGCAGGACGTGGTGGGGATGAGGCACATCGTCCCTTATCTGACTCTGTTGGTCCTGATCCCGGCCATCGGCGCGGCCGTCCTCGGCCTGCTCGGTCTGGACCGCCGGCTGCCCCGCGAGGTGGCGTACGCGCTCGCGCTCCTCACCTCACTCGCCACGCTCGGGTTCGCCATCGCTGCCCTGGTCGCGATGAAGGTGCACGACGGCGGGTTCCAGCTCGTCTCGGACCACGAGTACACGGGCACCTCGCTCGGGGTCCACTGGTATCTGGGCGTCGACGGCATCTCCGTATTCCTCGTGCTCCTGACGGCGGTCTTGTTCCCGTTGACCATCGTGTTGGGGCGGAACCGGGAGAACGCACGGGCGTACTTCGCGTGGATCCTGCTGCTGGAAGCGGCGGTGATGGGCAGTTTCCTGTCGCTCGACCTGCTCGTGTTCTTCTTCATGTTCGAGCTCACGCTCGTGCCCTCGTACTTCATCATCGCCGGATGGGGGCACCAACGCCGGGCCTATGCAGCCGTCAAGTTCTTCCTCTACACGTTCCTGGGATCGGCGTTCCTGCTGGTCGGGATCCTGGCGCTGGCCTTCATCCACCAGTCGCAGTACCACTACCTGACGTTCTCCCTCGGCCCGCTGATGCAGACGCATCTCACCGGGACCGAAGGTGTGCTGCTCTTCCTGGCGTTCACCGCAGCTTTCGCCGTCAAGGCACCGCTCTTCCCGTTCCACACGTGGTCGCCCGACGCCTACACCGAGGCACCGGAGGAGGGCTCGGTGGTGCTGTCCGGGGTGCTGGCCAAGCTCGGCACATACGGCATCATCCGCTTCGACCTCAGCCTCTTTCCCCAGGCCACCCGAACGCTCGCCCCGATCGTGCTCACCCTGGCGGTCATCGGGATCGTCTACGGCGCGGTCGTGGCCTGTGCGCAGCGTGACCTGAAGCGACTGGTGACCTACTCGTCGCTGGCGCAGATCGGCTTCATCGCGCTCGGCACCATTGCCCTCAGCAGCCAGGGACTCGCGGGCGGTGTGCTGCTGATGCTGAACCACGGCCTCATCGTCGGGGCCCTGTTCATCCTCATCGGGTTCATCTACCAGCGGCGCGGGACGTGGCAGACCGGCGAGATGCGCGGATTGCAGAAGGCCGCACCGGTCCTGGCCGGCGTGTTCACCGTGGTCATGCTGGCGTCGGTCGGAGTACCCGGGCTGAACGGTTTCGTCAGCGAGTTCCTGGTGTTGTCGGGCACCTTCCTCACGCACCGCTGGTGGGCCGTGGTGGCGGTGCTCGGTGTCATCGTGGCCGTCGTCTACCTCCTTTGGGCATACCAGCAGGTGTTCCACGGCAAGCCACGCGAGGCCGATGAGAAGACGCGTGACCTCGCACTCTTGGAACGTGCCGTCATGGCGCCGCTGATCATCCTGATCGTGTTCCTGGGCGTGTACCCCAAGCCCGTGCTCGACCGGATCAACCCGTCGGTGAACCAGCTGATCGCGCACGTCGAGTCGACCACCGGGCAGCACCAGCCATCGGTCGCGGTGAAAGGCGTGGAGGGCGTGAAGTGATCGCAAGCCTCCTCGCCACGACGACGCACGTGCCGTCGGACACCATCGCCGTGCCGCCGATCCGGTGGCTGGCCATCTTGCCGCCCGTCATCATGATCGGCGGCGCCGTGCTGCTGCTCGGGCTGGCGTCACTGGTGGCGCGGCCACTCCGGGTGGCGATCTCGACGGTGGCGACGGTGGTGATCTCGGGCGGCGCGCTCGGCGTGGCCATCTGGCAGTGGACCGACGTGCAGGACCACGGGGCCCACACCTACATCAAACAGGCCGTCGTGATGGACGGCTTCAGCGTCTTCGTGATGATCCTCGTGGCGATCGCGATGCTGCTCACCGCGCTCGTCGCCGACGGGTACCTGCGCCGCGAGGGCGTGCAGGGGGCGGAGTTCCACGTGCTGGCGATGGTGTCCGCCTCGGGCGCCATGTTGATGGCGATGGCCAACGACCTGATCATCGTCTTCCTCGGACTGGAGATCCTCTCGATCGCGCTCTACGTCCTGACGGCGTTCAACTACCGGCGGGCGGCGTCGGGCGAGGCTGCGCTCAAGTACTTCATCCTCGGCGGCTTCTCCTCGGCCATCTTCGTCTACGGCATCGCGCTCACCTACGGCGCCACGGGCTCGACCAACCTGACCCAGATCGCAGACTTCCTCTCCAAGAACGTCGTGCTCTCCAACGGGCTCCTGCTCGCCGGCCTGGCGCTCCTGCTGGTGGGCTTCGCGTTCAAGGTGGCGGCGGTGCCGTTCCACATGTGGACGCCCGACGTGTACCAGGGCGCACCCTCACCGGTGACGGGCTTCATGGCGGCCGTGGCCAAGGCGGGCGCCTTCGCGGCCATGTTGCGGGTCCTCTTCTCGGCTCTGGGTGTCGTGACAACGGACTGGCGGCCCATCATCTACGCCCTGGCGGTGCTGTCCCTGGTGCTCGGCGCGTTCGTCGCGCTCCGCCAGCGT
Source organism: uncultured Acidimicrobiaceae bacterium (assembly GCA_963777485.1). Classification (GTDB taxonomy): domain Bacteria; phylum Actinomycetota; class Acidimicrobiia; order Acidimicrobiales; family RAAP-2; genus Bog-473. The sequence continues at coordinate 216,283 of CAVZQP010000004.1, forward strand.
GACGTGAAACGCATGCTGGCGTACTCGTCGATAAACCATGCCGGCTTCATCCTCCTCGGCGTCGCGGCCGGCACGGCGCGCGGCGCCAGCGCGGCCCTCTACTACCTCTTCGCCTACATGCTGATGACGATCGGCAGCTTCGCCGTCGTCACGTTGCTCGGCCGCGCCGGGGACGGCGACCACGACCTGTCCCGCTACCGCGGCCTGGCCGGTCGCCAACCTCTGCTGGCGCTCTCGTTCGCCGTGCTCCTGCTCGCCCAGGCGGGCGCACCGTTCACCACCGGGTTGTGGGCCAAGGTGCAGGTCGTCTTCGCCGCGATCGACGCGGGCTACGTGCCGCTCGGTGCGATCGCGATGGTGACGGCTGTCGTGGCGGGCTACTTCTACCTCCGGGTGGCCGTGCTCATGTACGCGGGCGGCGGGCTGGGCGAGCCCGAGGGCGCGGCGGCCGGAGGCTCGGCGGAGCTCGCCTACGACGAGTCGATGGTGGGCGGCGGCACGATCACGGCGACGGCCCCACTCGAGGTCCCCGACGAGGGCGTGGCGGTGCCCGTGGCCGAGCGCTCGGCCGGCGGCGGGCTCGAGTGGGCCACGCCGGCGTCCGCCGCGGGAGCCGTGACGACACTCAACGAGCAGATCCTCATGGACGACGAGGTCTCCGAGGAGGACGTGGAGGACACGAGCGGGCCCGAGCCCGTCGACGTGCCGGTGCTGGGTGCCGTTGCCATCGGGGTGTGCACCGGGGTGACCGTGCTCTTCGGGGTCTGGCCCGAACCCCTCATCAGCTTTGCCAACCACGCCACGCTGCTCTTCCTGCCGCACTAGGCGACCCGGTTTCGAAGGAGTCCACCGCCCATGTGACATGGGCCGTGGCCTGGGGTGTCGGGTCGCCGTGGCCGGCCCGGAAACGCCCCCGTAAGGTGACGGCGCAGCAGCGGTTTTCCTCAGGTGGGAACCGCCGGCACGACCGGTGGACGAGGAACGGATCGACGATGGACGAGCAATTGACCGGGCCCACGTCCGGTGAGGCGCCGGCGCCCGAAGAGTCCAGCCTGGCCGAGCGCCTCATCCGCGAGGAGTTCGGTGCGCCCACATCCCTCTTCGACGAAACCGCGCCGGTCCCGGTCGTGGCAGCTGCCGTACCGGCCGCTGACGCGTCGGTGGCGGCCGGAGCGGCCATCCACGAGGAGTTCGCCGAGCCGGATCGGCCTTCCCCCTCGCGGAACCACCGCACCGGGATGCTGGCGGGTCTGGGCGCGATCGGGGCCCTGCTGGCTGTGCTCGTGCTGCTCTCGCCCGGCAGTGGTCCGCCACGGCTGCCCGTGCAGAGCGTGCACGACGTGAGTCCGATTGCCGCCAGCGGGCCGAAGACCGCTGCGGCCACCGTGCTGCCAGCGGCCCTTCCCTCGACCACGTCGTCGACGACAGCGCCGAGCACGACGCAGCCGCACCAGAACGCGACGGCGCCGACGACCGTGACCTACGTGTACACGCCGGGGCGGACGGCGCCGGCACCGACCCCGACGACCAGCGCACCCGCTCCGACGCCGACCACGCCACCGCCACCGCCGCCGACAACGACGACGACCTCACCGCCGACGACGACGACCACCGCCAAGCACTGCATCCTCGGCCTGATCTGCTGAGCGGCGTTCTGCCGCCCGCTCAGCCGTATTGCTTGGCGTAGTTCGTCGACCACCAGCGTTCGGTCGCCAGGCGGAACATGACCTGATTGGGCGCATCGTCCGCGGTGGCGGCGAGGTACAGCTCGCCGAACTCTTGCCCCAGGTAGCGATAGGCCATGGCGCGCAGTATCTCGGGTGCGACCGGGTCCACGATGCCGGCGATCGGGCCCTCGACGCTGACGTAGCCATAGGGAGGCGTCTCGTTCTGCGCACAGAGCGTGAAGCGGCCTGCGACGCGCAGGCGTCGCCCCTTCAGACTGTCGCGCCCCGTGACGACGTCCACCGTCCCGCCGGGCTCGTAGGAGTACCAGACCGGCACGGTCAGCGGGCCATGTCCGGGATCGTCCACACTGAGGACGCCGACGTGCACCCCGGCGAGGAACGTCTCGCGCTCGGTCGGGGACATCGCGAACGTCATGGCATCAGGCCCGGGGACCGGTCGCCTCGGCCTCGCGCGTCGCTGCCGCACCGTTCTCTGTTCCCATCGCGGCCACGATCTCTTCGGGAACCGCCGGACCCGCACGTTTGGCCATGCCCGTGGTGAGGAGGCGCCCGATGACCGGCACCTCTGTCAGTGACTCCGCCCGCATGATCTGGACCGTCACCGGCACGAATTGCTCGGCGGAATCGAAGACGATGTAGCGAGGCAGCCAATGCGGCTCGTACTTCGCGTTGAACTGCCACAGCGTCTCAATCTGGAGGACACCGGACAGCCGCCGTATGGCCCAGCGCTCGACGCGTTGCGTCACCCCGTCGCCCGAATCGCCCTCCAAGACCGAACGCATGGCTGCAAAGTTCAGGCTCAGGCCGCTCATACCCCGCTCCTTGAGGTGGGCGATCGTCGAGCAGAGCGCGAAGTCGAGCAGTCCGTTGGGATGCTCGCCCGGGTCCCTCCGCATGAGGTCGAGGGAGTAGCCGCCGATGGCGGGCGAGGGGACGAACTGGCACATCGCAACCGGCTCCCCGTCTGGTCCCTGGACCAGCGTGAGCAACAAGTCGGCGTCGCGCGGGTCGAAGAGCCGCCCCAGCATCATCGAGAAGCCGCGCTCCTGATCGCCCCGGCGGCTCTTGGCCATCAACTCGGCCATGCGAGCGGCGTCCCGCGGATCGAGGTGGGCCGGATCGAGGAAGCGAACGGTGTAGCCGTAGCGAGCGACACGGTTGACCGCCTGGCGCAGTCCCTTCATCTTCCCGCCCTCGAGGGAGAAGGTTCGTGGGTCGACGACGGCTTCGTCACCGATGTAGACGAAGCGCATCCCCGAAGCCTGGTACGTGGGGAGCCACTCTTCGCCTGCGCCCATCACCCCGAGCCCCCAACCGTGGCGATCGACATACCGACGGAACGCGTCCCACACGTGCGCCCGCTCCGAGAACGGGCCGATCGGATCGGGCGATACGAGGCAGACACCTCCGAAGACCGCATAGGCGACCAGCGAGTCGCGATGGAAGAACCATTGCTTGTCGTCGCGCAGCGCGAAGTAGTCGAGGGTGCCGGTGCCGTGGCGACGGACGATGTCGCGTGCCCGCACCTCCGCGGCACGCCGGCCGACGGCGGCGCGCCCCGAGGACAGGCTGCGGTCGACGACGGGACGGGTGAGCAGGTAGAGAGCCACCACGATCAGCGTGATCCCGACGGCGAGCAGGCTGCGGGATGCGAAGCGGTCGATCGTGTGCGGGAACTTGACCCACTGCACACCGACGAGGCGTTCGGCCGAACCGAGCATGACCCGAGGCCAGCCCGGGAGCGGATGGTGGTGGACGTTGCCCGCCACTTCGACACCGATGAAACCACCGAGGGTCGCGAGCAGGCCGCCGATGGCGAGGATGGCGAACGCGCCGACCAGGGTCGCGGGCTCGGAAACGGCTCGGAAGAGGTCGCGCTGCACGACGAGCAAGACGAGGACGACGGCGCACACGAGCAGCGTCACCACATCCGCCGCGTGCACGAGGTGGAGGGCGAGCGACGCGGTGAGCAACAGCACCGCCACGAGCCAAGAGCGGCGCTGGCCCCGCAGGATGCCCCGCGACAGCATGATCATCCCGATGCCGGCGATGGCCACGAGTGCCCCCGCCGCCTGGACGAGCGCCACCGGCAGGTACTGCACGATCAGGTGCAGATGCGTGCGGAGCGGCGCCGTGACTGCCGAGAGCAGGTCGATGGCGCCGGCGACGAAGAGCGACACGGCGGCGAGCCGCCGGATCCGGCGCACCCGGACGCGGTCGGCTGCGATCTCGGGTGCGGGCGGCCAGGACGCCCCGGCGGGCCACCCCGCCACCAGCTCGGCGTGGACCTCGGCGGCCTTGGTGCGGCCCTTGATGACCGAGTCCGCCGTCACCAGGCGCTCGCCCATCGTGGCCATGGGAAGGTCCGCGGTGGCCAGGATGAGACGGACGTGCAGCTCGGCCCCGGTTTCGATCTCGATCGTGGACTCCTGGCGGTGGTGCAGGAAGGTCGGGGGCAGACCCAAGCGGCCGCGGTGCTCGTGCACGACCTCCGATGTCGCCCCGGGACACGCGAAGAACCCCACGTCGAGGTGGGTGAGCTCTGCCGCGACAGCACCGCCGGCGATGACGCCGGCCGCTCCGTTCTCGACGGCGAGGCGGGTCATGTCGAGCGCGTCCTGGCCGTCGATCTCCAACTGGGCGTGCGCGATCGGGCCGGCCGCCGATCGCTCGCGGGCCCAGGGAGCCGGGAGGCCTTCCCCACCCAGCGCTCGCCAGATGCCACGAGACGTGATGGCAACCACGACCGCGAGGATCGCCAGTAACGCGACCGCGATCACCACGGTGACGAGGAAGCGGGAGAACCAGGTGGCGTTGTAGGCGCGCTGCAGCGCGTCCTGCTGGCGCGGTGAGCGGAAGAGGTGCCCGAGTCCGTCGACGATCCAATCGATGCGCAGCAACAGCGCGATCGCGGCGAGCACGAGAGGCGGGGCCCACAGGTAGCGCCTGAGGCGCCGGTAGAGGAGGCGAGATGTCACGAAGCGCCGGGAATCGAGTGGGTCGTCGAGTCGCTCGATCCCGGCCAGCCAGGGGCGGTCGCCGCGCGGCGGGGCATCGATGGGGCTGGCCTCCGGGCGCATCGACCCGGCGCGTACCAAAACCGTCCGCGGACCCGATCCCGTCTCACAGTGGAGGTCGACGCCATCGACCACCCGTACGCCGCACCGGGTCAGGGCGCCCACGAGATCACGGTCACGGGTCCGGGGCGCCATCACGACGAGGACCGACGAATCCGGACGGGCGGCAAACGCAGCCAGCGCACCGGTGAGACCAGGATGGTTGTCGAGCGCCTGGAGTGCGGAGCCCTCGGGGCACCCCTCTGCGACGAGCCGGCCGCAGACGACCAGGATCCCAGGTCCCTGCCAATCCTCGAGGCGGCGTGTGATGTCCCGGCACACCGCAGACGACGAGGCCGACGGCTCGGGCGGGAGCAGCAGGTCGCCGATGACTTCGACGCGCCGGCCCAAGGCGACATCGATGCGGCAAACCTCACCCTCGCGCTGTGATCCGGTGCTGGCCGCAGCGGTGTCGACGTCGCCGTTCATGCGTGGTCCATCGTGTCACTTCTCGGCAAGTCCAACCCTCCTCATAAAGGGTGAATCCGTCCGCCGGGAGGAGGAGCTCATGCCGTTAAGCTGGGCTTTCGTGCCCGGCCCCCGTCCAGACGCCAGACGGACGAACTGGGCGTGGCGCGAAGGCCCCGTCGCTGGCCCAGCCGTCGTCTTCGACATCGACGGTGTGCTGTCCGATGCCGCCGGGCGCCAGCACTTCCTCGAGCGGGGCCGGCGGGACTGGACCGCCTTCTTCGAGGCCTGCGGCGACGACAAGGTGATCGAAGAGATCGCCCGCCTCCTCGAGCTCCTGGATGCCTCGCTGCACGTGGTCCTCCTCACCGGCCGCCCGCTGCGGGTACAGCCCCAGACCATCGCCTGGCTCAAGCGCTACGGCCTCCGTTGGGACCTGCTGGTGATGCGCGCGCAGGGCGACTACGCGCACGTCACCGGGTTCAAGCAGGCGGTCGTCGAAGAGCTGCGCGAGTTCGGCTTCGACCTGCGGCTCGCCTTCGAGGACGACCCGTCGAACCATGCGATGTACGTCGCGGCGGGAGTCCCGTGCGTGTACATCCACTCTGGCTACTACGAATAGCGGAGCTGACGGACCCACCCGAAGACGAGGGCGAGCGCGGAGAGGATCAACACGGGGAGGTCGCCCCAGTGGTCGTACGGTGTCATGCCCCGGCGCAGCGCCACCGTGGCGAAGAGCTCCTGACGCTTCCCGAGGTCGCTCCGCTCGACGACGACGCCGCGCTGGGTCACGACGGCGCTGAAGCCGGTCGGCGCAGCCTGCACGAGGTCACGCCCCGTCTCGATCGTCTGGACCACCGCAGCAGCGGTCTCCTGTGTCGGGACCTGCGAGGTGCTGTAGGACGACGTGTTGGTCGGCACGGTGAGCAACTCTGCTCCGGCCCGCACCGATTCGTGGCTCCGGTCCGCGTAGAAGATCTCGAAGGAGACCAAGAGCCCGAGCGGGCCCGCCGGCGTGCGCATGAGGCCGGTCCCGTCACCGGGTACGGCGTCGGTCGGGACGCCCGAGAGATCGGCGAAGTGAGCGAAGAAGGAGCGGAACGGCACGTATTCGCCGAACGGCACGCGGTGCACCTTCTCGAAGACGCCGACGATGTCCCCTCTCGGCCCCCAGGCCACGACTTCGTTGCGGAACGTCGTCGCGGACGCCGGTTCCGTGACCCCCACCATGAGGGTCGTCCGCAGACTCCTGGCGAGGCGACTGAGCGTCGTTGCTTCAGATGACCCGGCCAACGGCCGGTCGAGGGCGACGACGTCCTCCGGCCACACCACGAGTCGGGGATGCGGGCGTGCCGCTGCTACGGCGTACATCGCCGAGAGCTGCGCGTCGTAGACCGTCGTGGGCGACACCTGCTCTTTGCTCAACCCCCGCTGTCCTCCGCCCTGCACCAGCGCGACCCGGACCGTCCCCACCGGGGATCCACCGTCAGGGACCACGGCGCCGGCGACGGTCAGGGCCGCCAGTCCCACGGCGATCACCACGGCGCCGGCCACTGCCGGCGCAGCCGTCTGCGACCGACGCGCCCAGAGCCGGGTGGCGATGGTGGCGACGGCCACGCCACCCGCCCACACGGCCGCGGTGATGAGCAACGGGCCACCGAGACGCGCCAACTCGACGAGCGGGCCACCGGCCTGCCCGAGGAACACGCCACCGAGCGGGAGCCCGCCGAACGGCCACGTCATGCGCAGCGCTTCGGCCAGCGTGCATGCGGCCACGAACGCCGGAGCGCGTCCGCGGACGGGCGGCGTGAGGGCGGCGGCCAGGGCAAAGAAGAGCGCTTCGACGAGGATCAGCACGACGGCGCCGTACCAGTTGAAGGCGCGGGACCAGAAGAGGCCGATGGCGTAACAGCCCAGCCCGGCGAGCCACCCGGACCAGACGCGGGTGCGCAGCGTCAGCCCGGCAAGGCGCCAGTACAGGACGCCCGCCCCGGCCAGCCCGAGGGGCCAGAATCCCCACGGCGGCAGGGAGATTGCGAGCAACACGCCGGCGGCCACCGACGGGAGGGCGACGCGGCCCCGGCGCACCGGCCAGTTCACGACACGGCGCGTGCGGCCGCACGGCCGCTGGCGATGCAGGCGGGAATGCCGACGCCGCGATACGCCGACCCGGCCACGGCCAGGCCGCCGAGACGCGCGACCGCGGCCTCGACCCCGGCCGTCCGCAGCAGGTGATGGACCCGGTATTGCGGGAACGCCTGCGGGTGACGCACGACCGTCCATTCGGTCGGTTCCCCGGTCAGACCTGACAACGCGCCGAGCTCTTCCCATGCCCTCGCCGCACAGTCCGCGTCCGTCCACTCGTCGGCACGGGCATCGTCGATGCGACCCAGCGAGGTTCGTAACAAGACCTCGCCCTCCCGGGCCAAGTGCGGCCACTTGCGGTCGAGGTAGGTGCAGGCGGTCACCGCCCACGGCTCGCGCCCTTTGGGCGCGCTGCGGCGCGGCACGAGGAAACCCGTGCCGAAGAGGTCGGCGGGAACACAATCGTCCGGGGCACGGAACGTCACGAGCGTGACCGAGGCGTAGTCGATGGATGCGAGGAGGGCGGCGGCCTCGTCGTCATGCGGTTGCAAGAGCCGCCCGGTGATCCGCGCGGGCAGCGCCAGCACGACGGCATCGGCCCGCATCTCGCGCCCGCTGGTCAGCGTCCACGAGTTCCCGTCCCGTTCCAGGCCGTTCACGGTGCTCAGAAGCTCCAGCCGCACGCCCCGGCGCTCGAGCGCGGCGGCGAGCGCCTGGACCAACGTCTCCATGCCGCCGTCGATGGCCCAGAAGAGCGGCGGACCGTCGGGGTCCGGTTCTGGAATTTCCGCACGGAGTGCGCGCATGAGGCTGCCGCGGCGATGCGCCGCCGCGAGGAGCGGCGGGAACACCGCCGCCACCGACATGTCGTCCACCGAACCCGCATGGATGCCGCCGATAAGAGGATCGGCCAGCTGGGTGACGGCCCTTCGCCCGAGCTTGCGTGCGACGAGAGGTCCGACGGCGCGGTCGCCGATGGGGCCGCGCACGTCGGGCCGCGGGAGCAGAGCGTCTCGAGCGAGCGCCACGGAACCACCGATTCCGAGGATGCCGCTGCGGGCTGTCGGCCAGAACCTGGTCGGAATGCCCATCGCGTGCCCCTCGGGGAGCTGACGCAACCGTCCCCGGGACCAGACCGACGCGCCTCGGGCGGCGATGGGCACGAGTTTGTCCTCGAGTCCGACCTCCCGGCACAACCCGATGGCCTCGGGCCGCCGCCCGAGGAAGCCGTCGGCCCCCATGTCGACGACACGCCCCGCGAGATCGTCGCTGCGCAACGCGCCACCGAGTCGGTCCGATCCCTCGAGAACGACGATCTCCGGCGGGTCCGGCTGCGTCGCCGCAACGCCGCTGAGTTCCCAGGCCGCGGCCAACCCGCTGATGCCCCCCCCGACCACCACGACCCGCCTGGTCATGTCAGGGCGCTGCGGCCGTGATCAGATCGGCCAGGACCTCGATGAAGGCGGGGTCGTCGTTGAGCGACGCAGTGCGCACGTACTCGAGGCCGGATTCTGCCGCGACGTGGGCAACCTCGACGTCGAGGTCGTAGAGCACCTCCAGATGGTCTGCGACGAACCCGATGGGACACACGACCACGGCGTCGGTGCTTCCGCCGGCACCCAGTCGTCTGACGACGTCGCGGACGTCGGGGCCCAGCCACGGCTCGGGGGTGCGTCCCGCGCTTTGCCAGGCCACGTCCCATTCGTCGAGGCCGGCGTTCCGCGCCACGAGCTCAGCTGATTCGGCCAGTTGCTCGGGGTACGTGTCGCCGGATTCGCGGATGCGCTCGGGGAGAGAATGCGCAGTGAAGATGACGTGCCGCTCACCTCCCGCGCTCTCGAGTGCGGTCGTGACACGAGAAGCCAAGAGGTCGATCAACCCGGTCTGCGCATACCACGCGCCGATCGCCACGAACGGCGTCGCGCCGAGTTCCTTGGCGGCGCGGTCGAGGTATTCCTGAGAGCCCATCGACGAGGCATGTGGCGTCAGGACGAGGCCGACCACTTCTCCATGGCCGGCTGCCGCAAGCTCGGCGGCGGCTTTTTCGATCAGCGGTTCGGCGTGCTTGGCGCCGAACGCGACGGCGTACCGTCCGGGCGCGCGGCGCTCGAGCGCCGCGCGCACCGCGGCAACTTGGTCCCGGGTGCGCTCCGCCAAGGGCGACACCCCGCCGATGGCCCGGTACCGTCCCTCCAGCTCCGCCAGCTGCGCGGCATCGGGCGGACGGCCCCGACGAATCCGGGTGTAGAAGGCGGCGATCTCGTCGGGGCTGGCCGGAGTGCCGTGGGCCATGATGAGGACGCCGGTGGTCACTTCCGCGCGGTCTCCCGGTGGACCTGCTCGACGACCGCCGCCAGGATGGCCGGATCGGTCTCAGGCAGCACCCCGTGGCCCAGGTTGAAGATGTGCCCGGTTCCCGTCCCGTTGTCGGCTCTCGTGAGGACTTCCCGCACCGCACGTTCGACCACCGACGATGGCGCCAGGCAACGCGCGGGGTCCAGGTTCCCCTGCACCGCGTGCGCGGCGCCGACTCGGCGACGCGCCTCGTCGAGGGGCACCCTCCAATCGACGCCGACGACGTCGCACCCGGCGCCTGCCATCTGGGCCAACAGTTCCCCGGTGCCGACGCCGAACAGGATGCTCGGGACATCGAGGTCCGCAATGCCCTCGAACACGGCGCGTGTAGCCGGCAGTGCAAATTGCTCGTACTCGTCTGGGGAGAGCGACCCGGCCCAGCTGTCGAAGAGCTGGACCGCCTGCGCGCCCGCCGCAACCTGTGCCCTGAGCGACGCCACGGCCATCGCCGCCAGGCGTTGCGTGAGGCTCTCCCAGAGGGCGGGCTCACTGTGCATCAGTGCCTTCACCCGGGCGAACGTGCGCGATGGGCCACCCTCGACCGCGTAGCTCGCGACCGTGAACGGCGCGCCGGCGAATCCGATCAACGCGACGCCGGTGCCGGCGAGCTCTTTGGCCACCAATCGTGCCGTTTCGGCGACGTACGGCGCGTCGACGTCGGGCTCGAAGGGGCGGAGGCGATCGAGATCCCTCGCACTTCGGAAAGGCATCGCCACCACCGGCCCGCGACCCTGTTCGACGTCGACGCCGAAGCCGATCGAGTGCAACGGCACGACGATGTCGGAGAACAGGACGGCGGCATCGACGCCATAACGCCGCACCGGCTGGAGCGTGAGCTCGGCAGAGAGGGCGGCATCCTCGATGGCCGCCAGGATCGACCCCTCGCCCCGGGCGGCGCGGTATTCGGGGAGCGCTCGCCCGGCTTGCCGCATGAACCACACCGGCGTGCGGTCCACCGGCTGTCGTCGGCAGGCCCGCACCAGGTCGGGCACGGCGTCTGCCGTGAGATTCACCCGAGCGGCTCTATGACGACCGCGGTCCCGTAGGCGCAGATCTCGGTCCAGTTGCCGCCCATCTCCGAGGTGTCGAACCGCATGGCCAATACCGCATTGCCGCCCCTGGCTTCTGCTTCCCCGATCATGCGGTTGGTCACGTCCTCGCGGCTCAGCTGCAGGTTCTTGGTCATCCCCTTGAGCTCGCCTCCGGCCAGCGACTTGAACGCTGCCCCGAACTGGGAGCCAACGTTCCGCGAGCGGACGGTGAGGCCGAACACCTCCCCGAGCACCGAAGTCACCTTGTAGCCGGGCACGTCGTTCATGGTCGAGATGAGCATCGTCATCCTTTCGGTCCGGCTCATCGTAGGCGTCACCATGGCGCCATCCCGGGCGTACGAGGGCGTCTAAACTGGACCGTTTCCCCGTGGGACCGGGGCGAAAGGGGAGAGGTGCCCGAACATCCCGATCTACAGGATGAGCAGGAGTTCCTCAACCGGGCCTACGACGGACTCGAGTTCATGCGAGGCGAAGCCCGCCAGATGCTCCAGGGCGTCTTGGATCTCGGCCGCGGTGGCACGTTCCAGTCGCGCACCGAGCGCGACATCGTCGTGCGGACGAGCCTCGCTCGGCTCGATCAGCTCGACATCGGGGATCAGGCTCTCTACTTCGGCCGCATCGACCGTGTGCCCGAGCCGGGGAACGGAGCCGCCAACGGAGGCCTGGGCGAGTCGTTCCACATCGGCCGCCTCGCCGTGTCCGGCCCGGACCACGAGCCCTTGGTGGTGGACTGGCGCGCTCCGGTGGCGGAGCCCTTCTACCGGGCGACCGGGCTCGATCCTCAGGGCCTCGCCCGGCGACGCCATCTCGCAGTGCGAGGCCGGCAGGTGCTCGGTCTCGAGGACGAGTACTTCGTCGATCCGGCCGGCAGGCCGGAAGGGCCCGCCGGAGTCGACGGGACCCGGGGTGGCGAGCGCCTGTTGTCCGACGGCATGGTCCTCGGCGGGCCCGGCGCGCTGCTCTCGGCGCTCGGTCAGGCCCGGACCGGCCGAATGGGCGACATCGTGGGGACGATCCAGCGCGAGCAGGACGAGATCATCCGGTCGCCGCTGCCCGGAGTGCTCATCGTCCAGGGTGGTCCCGGCACGGGAAAGACGGCGGTCGCCCTCCATCGGGCCGCGTATCTCCTCTACACGCACCGCTTCCCGCTGGAACGCCAGGGCGTCCTCGTGGTCGGCCCTAACCCGCTGTTCCTTCGCTATATCGAGCAGGTCCTCCCCTCGCTGGGCGAAACGGGCGTCAGCCTTTCGACGGTGGCCGGGCTCGTCCCCGAGGTCCGCGTCCGTGGCGTCGATGATCCGGCTGTCGCAAAGCTGAAAGGCGACGTGCGGATGGTGAAGGTGTTAGCCAAGGCCATTCGCACGCGTCAGCGCCCGCTACGTGGGGACGTGGAGATCCCGTTCGGCGCCGGTGTGCTGCGGCTGCGCGCCCGGGCGACTGAGGAGATCGTCGCACTCGCCCGCCGGCGGCCCGGTACCCACAACGCCCGCCGCCGCTATGTCGAGGCGCAGGTGGTCCGGGAGCTGTCCGACGAATACCGGGCTCGGCTCGAACGGGGTGGGGTCACGACGGCCGACGATGCGCCGAGCCAGGAGGAGCAGGACGACCTCGCGCGGCGACTGCGGCGTGTGCCCGAGGTGATCGAGGCGTTCGACCGGATGTGGCCGCGCCTGTCGCCACACGAGTTCCTCCACGATCTCTTGGGCGCGCGGCCCCTCTTGTCGGCGGCGGGCAAGGGGATCTTCGGCGCGACGGAGGTGCAGCGGTTGTACCGGCCGCGCAGCGGATCCCTCGATGCCGTGCCATGGACCGTGGGTGACACTGCTTTGATCGACGAGGCGAGAACGCTCCTCGGCCCGCGCCAGGGTCGACCGACCCGGACCCGGACCCGCGTCCAGCGGTCCGACGAGGGGAGCCCGCAGGATGCCGGATTCTGGCCACAGGGATTGGCCGCGTCGCCTGCTCCGGCAATGACGGCCTCGGCCGGCGTCGACGACGAGATTCGGTCCTTCGGCCACATCGTGGTCGACGAGGTGCAGGACCTCTCGCCCATGCAACTGCGCATGCTGGCGCGGCGCTCCCTTTCGGGCTCCATGACCGTCGTCGGCGACATTGCGCAAGCGACGGGCCCCTGGGCGCCCCAGCATTGGGACGACGTCACGCGGCACCTGAGCCCCCAGCGCCCCCCCCGCCTCGTCGAGCTCACGGTGAGCTACCGGACGCCCGCGGAAGTGGTCGCGCTCGCCGCGCAAGTACTGGCCGTTGCTGCCCCGTCGATTGCCCCACCGCGGCCGGTGCGGGAGTCCGGGCAGGTGCCGCGCATCGTGCAGGCGGGGCGCATCGAGCTCGCGGAGCGGTTGGCGCAGTTGGCCCGTGAAGAGGTGAAGGCCGTCGCGCCTGGACGCGTTGCGGTACTCGGACCCGCGGTGCTGCTGCCCGAGCTCGCCCGAGGGCTGTCCGACGCCGGGCTCGACGCCACGGACCCGCGCGACCCGGCCGGGGAAGGCCTGGCGGCAGGCCTCGTTCTCCTCCCCGCCGACGAGACGAACGGACTCGAGTTCGACTCGGTCATCGTCGTCGAACCGTCCCTGATCGCTTCGGTGGGCGACGAGCCCGCGGGCGAGGCTCCGCCGGTGGCTACTACACGGGGATTGCGAACGCTCTATGTCGCACTCACCAGACCGACCAGACGGCTTACGGTCCTGCACGCGGATTCGCTGCCGGTCGACCTCCGTTGAGCAGGGAATTCATCCCCCGACCCAGGGCCGCAGTGCCATCACCTGCAAGTTGGCGATTTCAGCTGCCAGTCGACTAGAAAAAGCGCTGTGACCCAGGCAGTTTCGGCGGAGGTTCCCGCGCCTCAGGGGAAGATCGTCCACGACCGCCCGCCGATGCTCGCTGTCGGGGTCATGATCTGGCTCGGCTCCGAGGTGATGTTCTTCAGCGGCCTCTTTGCCGCTTTCTTCACTATCAGGGCGAACACGGTGGGGCCCTGGCCCCCGGTCGGCACGGACCTCGACACCATCCGCGCCGGCGTCTTCACGGCGATCCTGGTGGCGTCGAGCTTCACCATGCAGTACGCCGTCTTCCAGGCGGAATGGCGGCGGCGGCGGTCGGCACGCATCTGGGTCGCCGCGACCATCGTCTTGGGCACGGCCTTCCTCGCGAACCAAGTGTTCGAGTGGTTGTTCATGTCGACCCGCTGGTACACGAACTCGTACGGCTCGCTCTTCTACATCATGTCGGGCTTGCACGGATTGCACGTCTTCATCGGATTGCTGGCGATGGTCTTCTTCCTGGGCCGCATGCGCGGGGACAAGGGTGGCGATCCCGGTGAGCTCTCTGCGATGCAGGGGATCTCTTACTACTGGCACTTCGTCGACATCGTGTGGGTTGGTCTCTACAGTTGCCTTTTCCTTCTCAAATAGACATGCAAGGCGTGCGCGCACCACTCAAGGGCAAGCTCCGAGCCCAGATCCTCCTGCCGGCCGGGCTCCTGTCGGTCGCGGCCATGGCGTCGCTGGCCGTCTTCTTTCCGGGCACCGGCGCCGGCGCGAGCGGCCATGACGACGCGTCGCAGGTGTCCACGAACGCCAAGGACGTCTTGAAGGCGTGCGGCACGGTGAACACGAAGGGCGTGAGCCCGACGCCCAACTCTGGGAACCCGTTCACCAGCACCAACCTGATCTGCCACGACGGGAACCTGATCTCCTACGGCAACCACGCCATCACCTACGCCAACCCGCCCGCGTCCTACATCGCGGCGGGACGCGATCTCTTTGCGACCACTTGTTCGAGCTGTCACGGCAACACGGCCAACGGCACGATGATCGTCAACGGCCAGACCGAGGCGACGATCGGACCGAACCTCCAGGGCGTGGGTGCCGCCACCGTCGACTTCTGGGTCAGCTCGGGACGAATGCCGGCCGCAGACGTGAAGGCGGTCGAAGCAGAGCGCCGACCGACTCGGCTGACGCCGCAGCAGGCGCTCGAGATCGCGGCATGGGTCAATTCGCTCGACCCGGCGGTCCCGGCGGTGCCCTATCCGCACTTGCACACGGCGAACCAGTCCGTCGGAGCGGACCTTTTCTCGCTCAATTGCGCGGCCTGCCACACGATCGAGGGCACGGGTGACGCGCTCGCCTATGGCACCAACGCGCCCTCCTTGATCAATCGGTCGGTGACACCCCAACAGGTGGTCGAGGCCGTCCGGACGGGGCCCGCCAACATGCCCCGCTTCTCAGGGAACCTGAGCGACACACAGGTGCGGGACATCGTCTCCTATGTGACCGGCCGGCTGCAGCATCCGACCAACCCTGGTGGCTTCGCGCTCGGTGGGGTGGGACCGGTGGCCGAAGGCTTCGTCGCTCTGTTGATCGGCGTGGGCGGCCTCGCCCTCATCTGCTTCTGGATCGGAGAGCGGTCGTGAGCGACGCCGACCACCAGCCGTCCCGCACTCGGGTGCCGATGCCGATCGCCGCGCTGAGCGACCCGCACATGAGCGACGCCGCCCGCCACCCGAGGAGAGTGGAGAACATCATTGCGGTGATCTTCGTCGTGGCGATGGTGTTCTTCGGCATCGCCGGCGCGGCCTACTGGCAGAACTGGAGCCCATGGATTTTCGGCGGGGCCTTGGGTGCCGGCATGTTCGCATTGGGCTTCGGAGTAACGGCATGGGGCAAGTACCTCATGCCCCAGGGACCGTTCGTGGAAGAACGCCACACCCTGGCGAAGTCCCCTGAAGAGCGCAACGCGCTGTCCGCGGCCCTCGTGGAGCGCACCGCTGTCGTGGTCAAACGGCGAAAGATGCTCGGCGGACTGTTCGCGGTCGGTGGCGGGATCATGGGGATCGTTCTGGCGTTCCCGTTGTTGCGGTCGCTCGGCCCGTTGCCCAAAGACGAGTACGAGGTGAGCGACTGGAAGGCCGGCACGGTGCTCGTTGACTCCAACGGCGAACCGGTCCGCCGGGAGACCCTCGTCCCCGGCGGCATCATGACCGTCTACCCGCGCAACCAGATGCGCATAGAGAACGGCCGGGTGACCTTCACCGATCCAGGGCTCGCCACAGACCAGACCGTCCTGATCCGCCTGCCGGGCGGCGCCTTCACCACGATGCCTGGACGTGAAAACTGGACTCCCGACGGCTATGTGGCCTACTCCAAGGTGTGCACGCACCTGGGCTGCCCAGTGGGGCTTTACGAGCGCGAGCTCGAGCTCCTCGTGTGCCCGTGTCACCAGTCGATGTTCAACGTCCGCAACGGAGCGGTGCCCCAGTTCGGCCCCGCGCCACGCCCGCTGCCGCAACTGGCCCTTGGCTACAACGACCAGGGGTACCTCATCGCCACCGCGCCCTATGATCAAGCCCTCGGACCGGGCTTCTTCGAGCGGACAACATGAGCGATACCGCATTCAGGACGAAGCGCAGCACGCGGAAGGCCATGGGCCCCTATGGCCAGGTCGGCAAGGTCGTCGACGAGCTCGACGCGCGTTACGGCATCGCCAAGGTCGGTCGCGTCGCACTCGACAAGATCTTCCCTGACCATTGGTCCTTCATGTTGGGTGAGATCGCCCTGTACTCGTTCGTCGTGCTCATCGCGACCGGCATCTTCCTGGCGCTCTTCTTCGTGCCTTCCGCCAGCCAGGTCATCTACCACGGGGCGTACGCACCGCTCCGTGGCCAGCGCGTCTCCGAGGCCTTTCAGTCGACGGTCAACATCTCGTTCAGCGTGCGCGGCGGTCTTCTGATCCGCCAGATGCACCACTGGGCGGCCGACATTTTCGTCGGGGCCATCATCGTGCACATGGCGCGGATCTTCTTCACCGGCGCGTTCCGCAAGCCGCGTGAACTCAACTGGATCATCGGGATCATCATGTTGGTCTTGGCGGTCCTGGAGGGCTTCATCGGGTATTCGCTCCCGGACGACCTCATCTCCGGCACGGGGCTCCGCATCGGTTACTCGATCGCAGAGTCGCAGCCCTTCATCGGCAGCTACATGACCTCGTTCCTCTGGGGTGGCCAGTTCCCGGGGGACGGCAGCATCATCCCGCGGTTCTTCATCATCCACGTCTTGATCATCCCGCTCGCCCTGCTCGCCCTGATCACCGTGCACCTTGCGCTGCTGGTGCACCAGAAGCACACCCAGTTCAGGGGCGAGGGGCGCACGGAGCACAACGTCGTCGGGTCACCGATGTTCCCGACCTTCATGGCGAAGACGACCGGCTTCCTCTTCATGGTCACTGGCGCCTGCGCCCTGCTGGGCGCCTTCGCCCAGATCAATCCGATCTGGCAGTTCGGGTCCTACGATCCCTCGAAGATCTCCTATGCCGTGCAGCCGGACTGGTACATGGGCATGCTCGACGGCGCCCTGCGCATCATGCCCTCGTGGGAATTCGCGGGTTGGGGTCATACCGTGCCGCTCGAGGTGTTCCTGCCGGCGGTCGTCTTCCCGACATTGCTGATCGGTTTCTGGCTCATCTATCCGACACTGGAACGCAAACTCACAGGTGACAACGAGCTGCACAACCTGCTCGACCGGCCCCGTGACAGGCCCAAACGGACCGCCGCCGGGGTTGCAATGTTCTCGTTCATGTTCACGCTGTTCGCAGCGAGTTCGACCGATGTGCTCGCCAACTTCTTCCACGTTTCCCTGAACGCGACGCTCTGGTTCTTCCGGATCGCCATATTCGTCGTGCCGATCGTTGCTGCCTTGGTGACCTATCAGCTCTGCCTCGAGATGCAGGGCGTGCACGGCATCGGCAAGCGCAAGCGCGCCGTGATCGTGAGCCGCTCGGCCCAGGGCGAGTACTCCACCGTCCCGTCGGCGCCCCGGCCCGACGACGAGCGCGTCGAGATCGACCCCGAGCCGGTGCCCGTCCGCATCGACATCGAACCGTTGGAGAACGGCGGCGAACGCCAGCCGGAGCCATCGCCGACAGGCGTGCGCCAGGTCACACGCTGACCCCGCCGGCCCACCGGCGCGGCCCCCGCGACCTCTGGGTCGCCCTCGAAACCGTCCACGCCGTCACTTACTTCGATCCTGGTTGTCGCGCCGCGTTCGGGGAGGCGGGGCTGCGGGGATTCTGGGCGGGCTACTTCGCGGGCCGGGCGGCGCCTCTCGGGAAGGTTGGCGCCGGTCCCGTGACGGCGGCCTTTTACAACTTCCATCCGGCGATGGTGGCCAAGGCAATACCGAGATGCTGGGACGCCGTCGCGCCTCTCACACTGTGCCGTGTGCGGGCCATCGCAGCCGGAGACGCGCTGAGCGAGGCCTGCAGTGTCGCCGCGCGCTCGGACCTTCTGGCCGCGCTGCCACTGCTGAGGCGCGCTGTCGCAAGCTGCGACGTCGCCGGAAGGGCGATGGCATCGGCCAATAGTGCGCTATGGCCTGCCATCTCGACGGCCTTGGGGACCGGAGGCCTCGCCGAGGTGTGGCAGGCCTGCACGACGTTGCGGGAGCACCGGGGGGACGGCCATGTCGCGTCGCTCCTCGCCCACGGAATCAGCGGGATCGACGCGCATCTGCTGGCAGCGGGTACCAAGGGTGTCCCGGCCGACGTCCTGCGCGACAACCGCGGCTGGAGCGAGGAGGACTGGGCGACGGCGACGTCGAAGTTGGCGTCCCGCGGGTTGCTCCACACCGACGGTCGGGCCACCGACGCTGGGCGGACGGAGCACGCAGCCGTCGAGGAGCAGACAGACCGGCTGGCGACGTCGCCCTACGCGGACCTGAGCGACACTGCTGTGGCTGACCTCTACGGCGCCCTGTCCGCCTGTGCGATCGAGGTCGTCGCATCTGGTGAGCTGCCCTTCCCCAATCCGATGGGGCTGCCCCGGGTCTCGCACGCGAAGGCGCAGTAACTCACCCGAACGGCTGGTCGAGAGGTGCCCGTGACGGAGACGGGCTCGTCAGATGGTCCGGCACGCGTTGGGAACGGTCCCGGATCGCCCCGGCCTACTTGTGTGCCAGCTCGAGCGCGGCTTGTCGGTCACCGATAAGGCGCGCCCCAGCCCAAATGAGCAGTGAGCCCACCCGCTGCCGTGAACGGGAGAACCGCGGTGACTGGTCATCGGGACGGAAGCTCGGCTGTCCTCGGGATCGACCCGCTCTGAGGAGATCCTCATGTCTGGCCTTGCCGAGGGCCCGTAGCAATTCGGGGTGCATTGGTACTCCTTGGGTGAAAAAGAAGGGGAACAGGGGGTGAAGAAGAAAGCATTGACGAGGGGTGTCACAGCGCGTGCGGCCACGCATCTCGGCAACCCGACAGCAGGAGGCGGCGCCGGCGGCACTCGCCTCTGAGCTCGATGCTGGTCAGCCCAGCAGAGCGCGGATCCACGCGGCGATGGAGGCGCACCCCATCGACTTCGGACCATTCGTCGAATCAATTTTCATGTGCACCTCCTCAAAGCTCGCGTTGGAGAGGTTATGAAAACATACGGACGCGCGAATGGCGAGCGATTCGAAACAGAACGCAATGAACGTGCGCACCTGTTCGATTCGTGAACTGATCGGGCTCGACAGCGGACCGGCCTGTCAGCGCATTGATGCTTCGCGTGGCGGCGGCCACCCATCCACGAGCCCGAGCTCCCGGCACAGCGACCGCGACGACACCATCCTTCCGGCGTACTCGGTGGCCGCAGCGTCGTCGCCGAGCCAGGCGACCACCTCTCCGGCCACCTCGGGCGGCGCAGGGAGGTGGCCGGCTCTCACGAGCACCTTGTCAGTTCCGGACGCGCGCATCGATTCGGTCAGCGTGAGGCCCGGCGCGATCGAGAAGGCCAGGATGCCCTGCGTTGCGAACTCGACGTGGCACATGTCGGTGACGCGGTGGAACGCGGCCTTGGCCGCGGCGTAGGCGACGCCCCACCCGCCTGCGCCCGCCGGAGCGGGCGGCGTGGTGAAGGCGGCTTCGGACAGCATGTTGACCAATCGGCCTGCGCCGCGATCGAGCATCTGGGGCAACAGCATCTGCGTCAGCAGCAGCGGGTGGAGGTAGTCGCCGACCAGACAGCGCTCCGCCAACTCGAGGGGTAGGTCGAGGATCCGGTCCATCGTCCCTGGACCTTGATAGATGGCGTTGTTCACCAGCACGTCGACGCGGCCCCAAGCACGGAGTGCCTCTTCGGCCACCGCTTCCACCGAAGCGCGCGCCATGAGGTCCATCTGCAGGGGCAGGCACTTTCGGCCCAGGGCCTCGATCTCGGCGGCCGTCGTGTCCAAGCTCCCCGAAATGGGCACAGGCTCAGACTGGACGAGAGTGCTCGAGGCATGCGCACGCCCATCGCCCTCGTGCACCGTACGCGCGGTGATGACGACATCGAAGCCGCGCCGGGCCAGCGCCACGGCCGCGCTGCGCCCGATGCCGCGGCTCGCGCCGGTGACGAGAGCGACGCGCTCGGGATCAACCACGGCGCACCTACATCATCCCGGCAATCTGGTGCCCGCCATCGACGTGGAGCACCTGCCCGTTCACGTAGGCCGAAGCGTCGCTACACAGGAACACCACGGCCCGTGCGATGTCGACGGGTGTCCCGAGCCGGCGGGTGGGGTTGGCCTCGGCCAGGCGCCTCTGGACGTCCGCGGGGACGTTGGCGGCGGCCGTGGCGGTAAGGATGAAACCGGGAGCGATTGCATTGGCCCGGATGCCGTCTCGTCCATAGCGGACGGCCAGATGCCGCGTCAGCTGGTTGAGCGCAGCCTTCGAGACCCCGTAAGCGACCCGCGTCGACTCGCCGATCGTGCTCGTGCCGGACGAGATCGTCACGATGGACCCGCCGCCGCGCTCGGTCATGGCAGGGATGGCGTGGCGCGCCAGGAGCAAGGCCCCCCGGGTCGTCGTCTCGATCGCGCGTTCCCACACTCCGAGGTCGACGCCGACCGCGTCGGTGTCGAGTCGGGGATGGCTCCAAGCGGCGTTGTGATCGACGCAGTCCACCCCGCCGAACGCGTCCACCGCAGCTCCGACGAACGCAGCCACCGACTCTTCGTCGCGGACGTCGCAGCGCACGCCGACGGAGCGCCCGCCGGCCTCCTCGATGCTGTGCGCCACCGCCGCAGCGGCCTCTTCGGTTACGTCGCCGACTGCGACCGCCGCGCCTTCTTCGGCGAGGAGCTCAGCGGTGGCACGGCCGATGTCGGAGGCTCCGCCGCTCACGAGCACGATCTTCCCGTCGAGCTGACCCACTTTCAATCCTTTGCATCCGGCTTCTGCCCTTGTGCGAGCGCGCGCTCATGGGCTCTGGTGGTGCGGACCATCACGTCATCGTAGGACCTGGTCCGCTTGCCGATCCGGCTTGGTTTGGCCGTGCCGAATTGGGCTTCGACCAGGGCCGCATGGCACGATGCGGATGTGCGAGTGCACCGCAGCTTCGCCTTCATCGACGTCTCGGGGTTCACCGCGCTCACCGAGCTCGAAGGTGACGAGCGTGCCGTCGACATCCTCACCGCCTTCCGAGCCTTGCTGCGCGACATCTGCGCCCGCCGCGGCGTCCGGATCGCCAAATGGCTGGGTGACGGCGCCATGCTTGTCTGCGTGGACACTCGTCCGTTGCTCGAGGCGGTCCTGGAGCTCCACTATGTCGTGACCGAGGTCTCGGGTCCGGTGAAGACCGTCTCCATCCGATCGGGTATCGCTTCGGGCCACGTGATCCTGATGGAGGGCGACGACTACATCGGGCACTGTGTCAACGTCGCGTCGCGCTTGTGCGATCTCGCTCCGGGCTCTGAGGCGTGGGCGGCACCGTCGGTCATGCGCGACATGCCGAGTTGGGGTGCCGCTGCGGGTGAGACGCCGGTGAGCCTCCGGGGCGTGGAGAAGCCGGTGCCGGTTGCGAGTATCCGCATGGCCTTCGCCGGTGAGGATGGCTCCCGCGATCCGATCTGCGGCCTTCCGCTCTCTCACGACACGGCGGAGGAGATCGCACATGACGTGAGGGGATCAGTCGTCCTCTTCTGTTCCCCTGGCTGTGTCGAGACCTGGCGGCAGCGTCCGGGGGCCGGCCGCGTCGAGTCACGGCTGGCCGACTAGTTCGTTCGCCGTCGGGCCGCGGACTCCTCGATCCCCAGACCGCCGACACCGTCCCCTGCGGCCCTCAGAGGTGCCCGAGGGACACGAGAAAGCCCCGCGCACCGCCTCCGCTTGCCCGGGGGAGCCGGCCTCGCCGTCGACCCCTCAGGGCCTCGTAAGCAGGGTGCTTGCTGGCGAAGTATGTCAGTACATATATTGTGTTTATGTACCAGGCGGCGGATGCAGGGGGTTCGGGAGCGGGCCCCGCGCCGGGTCGCATCGAGTTGGGGCCGCGGTCGTTGCTCTGGCGGTGGGCGGGGGACACCCGGATCGCGTTCATGGGCGCCACGATCGGGCTCCTCCAACTGATGCACCCGGCGATCGGGGCCGGCGTCCTGGAGCACTCCGACTTCTTCGGCGATCCGTACGGGCGCGTCTTTCGCTCGCTCCCGCGCATCCTGGGCGCCGTCTACGACGGCCCCGACGCGGACACCACCGGAAGGGAGGTCCGCGACTTCCACCTCACCATCAAGGGAGTCGACGAGCATGGTCGCCGCTATCACGCGCTCGACCCCGAGACGTTCTGGTGGGCACACGCGACCTTCCAGTACATGGCCGAGCAGGTGGCCGACCGTTTCGACCGCCATCTGCTGACGCCGGACGAGCGCGAGCAGCTCTACCAGGAAGGTCTGGCGTGGTACCGGCGTTACGGGGTGAGCGACCGCTCGGTTCCGCTTACCCGCGCCGCCTTCCAGGAGAAGTGGGACCACCACTGCGCGGAAGTCCTCGAGCTCAACGCGGCGTCGTCCTGGGTGCTCCATGCCCTGCGCCAGCCGGTACTCAGCGCCGAGCCCCTCCTACCGCCGCAGCTGGGTCTGCTGCGCCCGTTGGTCCGGACCTCCTTCGCCCGCTCCTCCTTGTTCCGGTTGGTTCGGCTCTGTGCCTTCGGTGGCCTGCCGCCGCTCGTGCGCGAGCGCTTCGACATCGGGTGGTCGACCGCCGACGCCGTCGCCCTGGACGGAATCGAGCTCACGGTGCGGAACGCGTGGCCCTTCGTTCCCGCCACCGTGCGGTGGCAACCGCGGGCGCTCGAGGGCTGGCGGCGCGTGCGGGACCAGCGTGCCGTGCGGAAAGCAGAGGCAGCCTGACGATGCCGCGGCGCAAGATCACAGTGGAGCTCGAGCCCATGCTCGGAGCGTTTGCTGCGGTCTCCGTGGTCGGATCGCCCGAGGATCGCGTCCTCGACGCCGCGGCGCAACTCATGCGCACGTACGGTCTGAAGCGTTGGAGCATGGAGGACGTCGCGGAGCTCGCCGCGATCGGCCGCACCAGTGTCTATCGCGCCTTCTCGACGCGTGACGAGCTCGTGCACGCCGTTCTCGCCCGGGAATTGCGCGGCGCCATCGGCGACATCGTTGCCGCGGCAGCCCGGAGCGGTTCGGTCGAGGACGGCATCATCGAAGGCGCGATCGCAGGTCTGGCCGTCCTCCGTAACTCCCTCGTCGAGCAACTGTTGCGGACCGACCCCTCCACTGTCCTGCCGTTCCTGACCACGAAGGCCGGACCGCTCATCGCCATCACGCGCCAGTTCCTGCTGGCCCAAGCTCGTGCCGTCGGTGCCGCCATCAGCGACGAGCACGCACAGGAGCTCGCCGAGATCGCGGCGCGGCTCGGCTTGTCGTTCGTCCTGACCCGCGAGACGGTCTTCCCCGTCGAGGACGAGGCCGCGCTGCGCGCGTCGCTGCGCCGCGTGCTCCGGCCCGTCCTGTCGCCCCTGTTCGCGACGGGCGTAGCGGGCCACTGAGCGCTCGCTCGAGGACCGCCGCCCGGGGCGTCGTGTCCTCCGCGCGTGGACGGGGGCGCCAGAGCCGCGCCATGTGAACAGGACTGTTCGCGCCGAGGGCACGCCGTCGAATCGATGAGTGGGCGATCCGGTCTTGACATGTGACTAAAAGGTCACATATAGTGCTTGGGGTGGATGAAGTGTTCAAGGCATTGGCCGATCCGACCCGGCGGGAGCTGCTCGACGAGCTGTTCCGGCGGGACGGCCAGAGCCTGGGCACGTTGGAAGAAAAGTTCTCCATGTCGCGCTTCGGCGTCATGAAGCACCTCAAGCAACTGGAAGAGGCCGGCCTCGTCGTCACGCGGCGGCGGGGCAGGGAGAAGCTCCATTTCCTCAATCCGGTGCCGATCCGGCTCATCCACGACCGCTGGGTCAGCAAGTACTCCGAGCCCTGGGTGGCAGGGCTCAGCGAGATCAAGGACAGATTGGAGAGGCAGATGGAAAAGGTGTACGAGATCTTCGTCAAGACGACGCCCGAGCAGCTCTGGGACGCCATCGTGAACCCCGAGATCCGGGCCAAGTACAACTTCGGTGCCGCCGTGAACTCGGAGTGGAAGGTCGGCTCTCCGCTCAGCGTTGACGTCGAGAAGCACGGCGTGCATCTCGGCGAGGGCGAAGTGCTCGAGGTCGACCCGCCGCGGCGCCTCGTTCACACCATGGCGTGCCTGTGGGACGACGACGTGCGCGCCGAGGGGACGACCCGGGTGACGTGGGAGATCGAGCAGGTGGGCGACTCGTGTCACTTGACACTCACCCACGACCAGATGCGGGAGGGCGCCAACTCCCAGATCTTCGGCGGCTGGCCGATGATCCTCTCGGGCCTCAAGACGTGGCTCGAGTCGGGCGAGCTCCTCACCACCCCCGGCTCGCTCAGGTACGGCTGAGCAGGCAAACCACCATCGAATGATTTGCAACCGAAAGGAGAGCCCCGATGACTGAGAGCATCACCATCACCACGAAGATCAGCGACGTCGGCGGCGTCGCCGTCCCCGTCGCGGACCAGGAGCGCGCCCGACGCTTCTACGTCGAGAAGCTCGGATTCGAGGTCCGTCTCGACGTGCCGATGGGCGACGGCGGGCGCTGGCTCCAGGTGGCGCCGCCGGGAGGCGCGGTGCCCGTCGCGCTCGTCACTGCCGGCGAGGGTGGCCGGGTCGGGGTCGACACCGGTATCACCTTCTCCACGGGCGACGCCGAGGCCGACCACGCGTTGCTGGCCTGGGGAGGCGTCGACACGGAGCCATTGTTGCGTTGGCCCGGCGTGCCGCTGATGTTCATCGTCCGCGACCCCGACGGGAACCGGCTCAAGATCATGGAGAGCGCACCCCGATGAAGCTGGACAAGACGTTCACCGCGACGATCGTGCAGTCGCCCGAGAAGGGCGGGTGGGCCTACGTGATCATGCCGGGCTCGGCCGAGTACTTCGGGACACGCGGCCTGGTGAAGGTGCGCGGGACGATCGAGGGGTGGCCCTTCCGCAGTTCCTTCATGGCGCTCGGGGACGGGACGCACAAGCTCCCCATCAAGGCCGAGCTGCGCAAGAAAATCGGCAAGGACGTCGGCGGCCGGGTGTCGGTCTCCTTGTCGGAGCGCCTGAGCGCCTGAACGCCTGACCGCTTCCGCCCGATCAGCGCTCCGGGGTGGGTGCCGCCGCGGTCACGGAGCGGGTCTCGGCGCCGGACGCTTTGCGGCTACTCGGCACGCGCCAGCGCTCGTAGGCCGACAGGGCGAGCGTGGCCACCCCGAAGCCGGTGCCGAGCAGGCACACCCCCGCCCATCCGTGCGAGTCGTAGAGGGTGCCGGCACTCACCGAGCCCACCGCCCCGCCGATGAAGTAGCAGACCATGTACGCGCTGGTGATGCGGCTGCGGGCGTCGGGGCGCAGCGCGTAGATCACCGCCTGGTTGGTGATCTGCATCCCCTGCGTGCCGATGTCGAGCACCACGATCCCCACGATCAGTGCCGCCAGCGACGTGCGGCCCGCCCAGAGCAGCGCGAACGAGCCGGTGAGGAGGACCCCGGCCACGACCGTCGTGAGCGTGGTGCGGGCCGAGTCCGCCAGCTTGCCGGCGACGTTGGCCGCGAGGATCCCGCCTGCGCCCACCAGGCCGAAGAGGCCGATCACGGCCGACGAGTAGCGGTAGGGGCTGCCCGAGAGCAGGAAGGCGATCGTGGTCCAGAGGACGCTGAAGGCGCCGAACGCGACCGCGCCGTGCCAGGCGCGGCGGCGCAGCACCGGCTCCGTGACGAGGAGGCGTAGCGACGTGCCCACCAGGGCCCCGTAGGTCTGGTGCGGGCGCGGACCTTCCGCGGGTAGGGCGCGCCACAGCACGACGGCGAAACAGAGCATCAGCCCGGCGGAAAGCCAGTAGATGCCGCGCCAGCCGCCGGTGGCCTGCGCCACGAAGCCCGACACCGTCCGGGCCAGCAGGATGCCCAGGAGCAGCCCGGTCATGATCCGCGCCACCACGCGGCCCCGCCGCTCCTCGGGGGCGAGGTCGGCGGCGAAGGCGATCATCACCTGGCCGGCCACCGACGCGGCCCCTACGGCCAGCGAGGCCAGCGCGAAGAACCACAGGCTCGGCGCGAGGGCCGACGCCACCAGGGCGGCGGCGGCGGTGCAGAAGAGCCGCACCACGAGGGTCCGCCGCGGGTGCAGGTCGCCGAGCGGCACGACGAGCAACAACCCCGCCGCATAGCCGACCTGCGTCGCTGTGATGACCCAGGAGGTCGGGCCGGGCCCGCTGTGGAAGGTGTCCGCGACGCGGTGCAGCAGCGGCTGCGCGTAGTAGAGGTTCGCCACGATGGCCCCGGTCGCCACGGCGATGAGCGCCACCAGCGCCCGCGACAGCGCGTGCTGCGGCGGTGGCGAGGCCATCGGTCCAGGGTACCGGCGCCGTCCGTCCCGGCTCACCGGGCGACCGCGCGCCGGTCAGGTCAGCGGCGGTTCAGATGTTGCCGCCGCGCCGGCTCTCGGCGGTGACGCCGGTCAGCGCGGTGAGGATCAACGGGATGGCGATGAAGGCCAGCCAGCTCCCGAAGACGAACGCGAGTACGAGCGTGAACGCGCCCATGCCCATCACGAAGGGCCAGATGGAGGAGCCCGGGAACGAGTCGACCGTGCCGGCGCCGTCGGACAACTCGGCGTCGGGGTGGTCCTCCGGCCGGTCGCCGACGACCTTGATCTTGCCCACGACGAAGTACTTGTGGCCGTGGAAGCGCCGGTGCCAGAAGAAGTAGTAGAGGCCCGGGAGGAAGCCGAGGAACGTGGCGCCGAGCAGCATGACGGAACCGCCGTCCTCGTAGCCCCAGAACCAGTACCACAGCCCGATGGCCCCGAAGAAGGCCCCGAGGAAGATCAGGAAGAGCGACTCGACCTTCATACGCCGGCCTTGACCTTTCCGTTGGCGTGCCCGTTGCTCCGGGCTGAACGGCCGTGGGGCACCACGATGTGCTCGGGGTGGTTGTAGTCCCACGTCGGCCGCTCGGAGCGGATCGGCGGCAGGTGCGTGTAGTTGTGGTGGGGCGGCGGCGAGGTCGTGAACCACTCGAGTGTGTGGGCGTCCCAGGGGTTGTCGCCGGCGGGGATCGGCTTGCGCCACGACACGAAGAAGTTCACCAGCAGGAACACGAACGAGATCCCGATGATGAAGGCGCCGACGGTCGAGACGATGTTGTAGCTCTGCCAGCCGAGGTTCGACGGGTACGACGCGACACGGCGCGGCATGCCGAGCAGCCCCACCACGTACTGGGGCATGAACGTCACCCAGAAGCCGATGAACATCAGCCAGAAGTGCCACTTGCCCAGGTTGTCCCGCAGCATTCGGCCGAACATCTTGGGGTACCAGTAGTAGACCCCGGCGAAGCCGGCGAACACCGCGGTGCCGAAGAGCACCTGGTGGAAGTGGGCCACGACGAAGTAGGTGTCGTGAGTGGCGAAGTCGATCGGCGGCGACGCCAGCATGATGCCGGTCACGCCGCCCATCAAGAACGCGAAGAGGAACCCGATACTGAACAGCATGGGGGTGTTGAAGGTCAGCTGGCCGTGCCACATGGTGCCGATCCAGTTGAAGAACTTGATGCCCGTCGGGACCGCGATCAGCAGGCTGAGGAACGAGAAGAACGGCAGCAGCACGGCGCCGGTCGTGAACATGTGGTGCGCCCACACGCCGGTGGACAAGGCGGCGATCGCCATGGTGGCGAAGACCATGCCCTTGTAACCGAACACGGGACGGCGCGAGAAGACCGGCAGGATCTCGGTCACGATGCCGAAGAACGGGAGCGCGAGGATATAGACCTCCGGATGGCCGAAGAACCAGAAGAGGTTCTGCCATAACAACGGAGACCCGCACGACGCCATAGCGGAGCCGTTGACGTGCACGCAGCCCACCGCCGTATAGATGTGGGTGCCGAAGTGGCGGTCGCAGAACAGCATCACCAGTGCCGCGGTGAGCACCGGGAACGCGATGAGGATCAAGATCCCGGTCACAAGCATGTTCCAGGTGAAGATCGGCATGCGCCACATCGTCATGCCGGGCGCGCGCAGGTAGAAGATCGTCCCGCACAGGTTGACACCGGTGAAGATGGCGGAGAACCCGGTGAGCACCAGCGCCATGATCCACACGTCGGGGCCGGCGCCCGGCGAGCTCGTCGCGCTCGACAGCGGCGCGTAGGCGACCCAGCCGAACTGCGCGGCGCCGCCGGCCACGAAGAAACCCAGCATCATCGTGATGGAGCCGGTGAGGTACAGCCAGTAGCTCAACGCGTTCAGGCGGGGGAACGCCATGTCCGGCGCGCCGATCTGCAGCGGCACGATGTAGTTGGC
Organism: uncultured Acidimicrobiaceae bacterium; assembly: GCA_963777485.1. GTDB lineage: Bacteria > Actinomycetota > Acidimicrobiia > Acidimicrobiales > RAAP-2 > Bog-473. Next base: position 244,656 of record CAVZQP010000004.1, read on the forward strand.
CAGGCCACCGAACGCGAACGGGCCGGCGAACAGGTACAGCATCAGGCTGCCGTGCATGGTGAACAGCGCGTTGAACTGGGCGAAACTGAGCAGCGACGAGTGCGGCGAGGTGAGCTGCAACCGCATGAACAGCGCCATGATCCCCGAGATGTAGAAGACCACGATCGCCGTGATCATGTAGCTGAGGCCGATGACCTTGTGGTCGGTCGAGGTCAGCCACTTGAGGATGCCGCTCGGGCCGTGCTCCTCGTGCTCGATGTGGGCGTGGCCGTCAGCCGGGATCTGGACTGCTGGCTCGTGTGCGCCGCCGGGGGCGATGACGTCAGTCACCGTATAACGCACCTCCTGTGTTGCCCGAGTTCCCAGAGTAGCTGGGCGCGGTGCCGTTGATATTGCCGTGCAGGCTCGCCGGAAGCTGCCCGATGGAGTTCGGGTGCGTCCGCTGGAACGCGCCGGTCGCGCTCAGCCACGTCTGGTAGGCGCCCGGGTCCACCGAACGGACGTTGAAGAACATGATGGAGTGGTAGAGGCCGCACAGCTGCGTGCACTGCCCTCGATACACCCCGTTGTGCAGCACGTTGAGGTCGAACGACGTCCAGTAGCCCGGGCTGGCGTACCGGCTGAAGTTGAACTCGGGCACGTAGAACCCGTGCAGCACGTCGTAGGAGCGCAGATAGACCCGCACCGTCTCGTTCGACGGCACCATCATCGTCGGCGCGTCGGTCGTCTGGCCGATGACCTTCACCCCGTTGTCGTACTGGAACTCCCAGCCCCACTGGAACGCGTAGACGTGGATCGTCGTGTAGGGGTGCGGCTCCACGGCGGTGACCTCGTTCTCGACGAGGACCGTCGCAACGAACAGGCCGAGCACGGTCAGGATCGGGGTCACCGTGTAGATGATCTCGGTGAGCGTGTGGTACTGCGTCTGGCGCGGGATGGCGTCCGAGCGCCGCCGGTACCGGAATACCGCCCACAGGATCAGCACCATCGTGAACCCGCCGACGACGAGCCCGGCGACGAAGAACCCCTGCCAGAGGTGGAAGGTCGAGCGGCCCTGTGACGTGGCGCCTTTGTAGGCACCGAACGTCGGGAGCTGGCACCCTGTCAACAAGAGCGCGCCGAGGGCCACCCCGGCGACCGCCAGCCGCCGGCGACGCGGACTCTTGGTGCCCTGACCTGGGGTTTCGGACGTGTTCGAGGAGGGGCCGGTCAGCGACGAGTCCACCGCGCTGACACTATCTGAACCGGCCCAAAAAACACGAAACGAGCAGGCCCGCAGCAGCACCACCGCTTGCCGCCTCGCCCCCCTCCCCAGGGCCTCTCAAGGGGCGTGTGGGCGCCCCGCCCCGCCGTCGCCTTCTCCCGCCTCGGCGCCCGCTTCGTTGGCGGCCCAGGTGAACACCCCCCTGGCCATCGTCGACGTCGCTCCGGCGGCCCTCGCCGCGAACACGTCGTGGCGGGCCCGCTGCGTCGCCGGGTCGTCGGGCGCGGCAAGCCAGGCGCTCTCGGCCAAGTGTCCGGCCAGCCGCAACGCCCCGTCTGCCTCGCCGGACCCGGGCTCGGGGGCGTTGCCCGCCACCGCCAGCAGCTCGAGGGCCCGCCCGGCCAGGGCGCCGGGCCCTCCGGCCAGCTCCGCCAACTCGGTCGCCAGCGCCCGCTCGGGCGCGGGCTTCAACGTGGCCGGGTTGCCGTCCCACCACCCGCCGTACTGGCGCCACACCGTGTGCACGATGAACTCGGGCTCGTCGTACACCGGCTGGAGGAAGGGACGCCCTTCGAGCTCCGCCGGCACGTGGACGCTGTGGATGGCATCGTCCAGCCGGCCACCGCTGTTCATGACCTCGAGCGTCTGGTCCACCAGCGAGTCGAGCAGGTCGGCCGTGTCGGAGAGGGCCTGGCGGACCCGGTCGGCCCCGATGACCGGGAAGCCGTGGCCGGGGAGGAGGAACTCGGCGTCGAGCGTGAGCATCCGGCGCAGCGCGTCCGCCCACTCGCGGGGGTAGCGCTGCACCTTCTGCGGGTTGCCGGCGTTGGGCGACGCCCAGATGAAGAGGTCGCCGCAGCAGAGCACCCGTTTGTCGGCCTGCCACGTCACGGTGTGATCGTCGGTCTCGCCCTTCTCGTGACGCAGCGCGAAGCCGACGCCTCCGACCGAAACGTCGAGTGTCTCGTGATAGGTGCGGTCGGGGTAGCGGTACTCGGTCGGCCAGTTGAGGTCGCTGAAGCCGAACTGCCGGCGGTTGATGATCGTGTTGTAGCCGGCCGTGAAGATGTAACGGTCGAAGCGCGCCGGCAGCGCGTGGTGGGCGATGACCTGTGGCGCGGCCCAACCCTTTTGGTTCGCCTCGTCCTCCCACACCGGCACGCCGAAGACATGGTCGATGTGACCGTGGGAGTAGACCGCTGTGTTGAGGCGGTCGGCGCTCCACGTGCGGATGTCGTCGTGGACGATCCGGGCCAGCGGCGCGCTGCCGGTGTCGACCAGTACGAGGCCGTCTTCGGTGGCGAACGACGACACGTTGGCGAAGGAGGGGCAGAACCCGACGCCGTCGGTGATCTCGACGAACCCACCCATGTGGTCGACCGGGTGGAAGGTGGAGGTCGACAGCTCTCCGTTCCAGAGCCGCTCGGCCACGGACAAGACGTCGGATGCCATGTTCCCCCCGGTTCGCGGTGTCGGGCGCCGGCGCTTCGTAGCCCGGCGGTTCAGCGGCTGCGGCTCAGCGGCCGCAAGTCAGTCGCCGCAGTCAGCCGGTCTGCGACTTGCCTTCAGCGGGGGGCGCAGGCTGGGCCGGGGTGTCGCTGGCAGCGGACGTCCCGTTGTTCTTCGCCGAGTCCGCCTGGCCTTCCTTGAGCCCCTGCTCGAACTGGTTCTTGGCCGAGCCGAGGCTGCGGGCCAACTTGGGGATCTGCGTCCCCCCGATCAGCAGGACAGCCACGATGACAATGACGATGACGAGGTCGGCCCCGAAGATTTCAGCGAGCATGAGATTCTCCTTCACCTGGGTTCGCGAACCGGTGACTGGATCCAGGTTAGACCCAATTCCGGCCCCCGGTAGCTGCAGGGGGGCAGCGCAGGGGGCGCCGCCGGGAGGCGGTCCCCCGGCTACTCCTACCCGAGTATTCGGAGTCAGCCCGCGAGCAGGATGCCCATGACGAGGGCGGCCACACTGGCGATCCCGCCGACCGAACCCCACAGTGCGAGCTGGGCCTTCGACGTCGCCCGCTGGTGCAGGAAGACGGCCACACCGGCAACGAGCACGACGACGATCTTCGCCATCAGCACCGCCTTCCACGTGGAGCTCGCGGTGGAGGCGTGGACGGCGGAGATGTTCCAGATCCCCGTCGCGAGCAGCACCACGTAGGCCGGCCATGCCATGCGGGCGAAGGCGCGGGCGAGCGTCTTGGGCGCATCGCCGCCGAGGCCCCGGGCGGGGCCGACGAGTCCGGTCATCACGATCTGGCCACCGACCCAGACGGCGGCGGCGAGTACGTGGAGGGTGAGGCGGATGGTATCGAGCGCGGGTGCGAGCGACGCGGTGGCGAGCATGGACTGACTCCGGGATTCCGTTGTTACGTGGCGACTTGTGTTGGTTGCGGCCGCTACTTGCCCTGCCATTTAGGCGGGCGCTTTTCTGCGAAGGCGACCGGACCCTCCATGGCGTCGGCGGAGGAGAAGACGACGCCTACCGCCTCGGCGTTGATCTTCCAGCCGTCGGCCTCCGGCAGCTCGGCGGCCTCCTTCATGACCTTCTTGGAGTAGCGCACGGCCAGCGGCGCGTTGGCGGCGATGCGCTCGGCCAACGCGATGGCCTCGTCCATGAGTTGTGCCGAGGGCACCACCTTGTTCACGAGGCCGAGTGCGAGGGCCCGCTCGGCGTCGATCGGGTCGCCGGTCATGGCCAGCTCGAGCGCGATCGCCATCGGGAGACGCTTGGGCATCCGGATGAGCCCGCCGGCGCCGGCGATGAGGCCGCGCTTGGCCTCGGGGATGCCGAAGGTGGCGTGGTCGGCGGCGACGACGAGGTCGCACGAGAGCATGATCTCGAAACCGCCGGCCAGGGCCGATCCGTTGACCGCGGCGATGATCGGCTTTGCGAAGTCTCTTTGGGTGAGTCCGCCGAAGCCGCCGCTCGCCCCGATGATGTCCCCGCCTTCCCCGCTGCTGAAGGCCTTGAGGTCCATGCCGGCGCTGAAGGCCTTGTCCCCGCTGCCGGTGATCACGACGACCCAACACTCGGTGTCCTGGGCCAGCTCGTCCATCACTGAGGACATGGCCCGGCTGACGGCGCCGTTGATTGCATTGCGCGCCTCGGGTCGGTTGATGGTGAGGATCTCCACGTTGCCGCGGCGTTCCCGCAGGACTTCGTCTGCCATCGGTCTCGGTGCTCCCTTCGGGTGCTCGTCTGTGCGCCGCTCGCGGGTTGGGTTCGGGTGACCGAGCGTCGCCGGGGGGCCGAGGATAGATGCGGGGCTTGGCCGGGTCCCAGTCCGTTGGGTCGGCGGTGCTTAAGTCGATGGTCAGTCGCTGGGAACGGAGGATCCGCCGGCGCTGGGCTGGCCTTCGCCGGCGCCCGGGGTGAGCAGACCCGGCGGATCCACGACCGGCGTGGTCGCCGGCGCCAAGGAGTTCATGAGGGCGGCAGCCTCGAGCTGGAAGCGCTTGGCATAGAGCAGGGTGAAGGCGAAGAGTGACCCGATGGTGGTCGCCGTGATGAACGGTGACACCGCGACGTAGGTACCGGTATGAAGTGCCCCGGCCAGGGTCATACGCGCCGACGCCTCGATCACCAGCCCGATGCCCCATACGACCGAGAGGACGCGAAAGACGTGTCGCGCCGTGGGGATCTCGTGCAGCTCGTTGTACGCGGCGACCTTGGAAGGATCGTTGCCGGCCGAGAGGTACCGGCCGACGTAGAACAACGCGGGACGGTCGTGCGTGTAGACGGTGACGACGCAGGCGATGCCGAAGAGCGCGGTGAAGAACGCGTCGCGCACCTTGAGCATGTACGCGTTGCCGCCCAGCAGCGTGGAGCTGACGACGCCGATCACGAAGCCGAACAGGACGATGGCGCCGACGAAGTCGACGTGACGGTTGCGGACGAACTGGATCAGGATCCAAGCAACGGAGACCGAACCGGCGGCGATCAGCCCCTCGGCATCTGTGCTGACGTGGGGGCGCACGGCGAAATACACGGCGATCGGCACGGCGGCGCCGAAGATCAGGCTCGGCAGCAGCTCCTTGACCGAGGGGACGCCCGGCGTCCAGGAAGGGTCGAGAGGCGGGGTGTCCGAATCCGATCCGCCCACCCCAGGTGCCGCCCCTGGTTCCATGGCCCAAAGGGTACTGCCCGGAAATCGGGATTTTGCCGCGTAGAATCTGAGCGTGAGCTTCATGGAGCACGTGCTCGAGTTCCTGGTCGTCGCAGGTCTGGTGGTGGGGGGGACGCTGGCCGTCGCCTTCGTACTGGCCCGCCGCTACGTACGCCGGCGGTGGCATTTCGTGCGCCGGCACCCGCTGACGCGTGGCGCGATGGCTGCGGGTGCCTTCGTTCTCGCCGGCCGCGAGCGCTCATGGGCGCGGGCCACGCCGGAGCAGCTGAGCAGCGGCAGCGCCGCACGGGTGCGGCGACGGATGTGGGTGGCCGTCGAGGACGCGGAGAACGCCGTCGCGCATGCGTCGTCGCACGACGCGCCTGTGGCCGACCTGCCGGCGGTGTGCCGCTCGTTGCACGGCCTGGCGACCGAGCTCGACGGGCTGTTGCGCCACGAGCGTCGTCTGCCTTCGGGGACGCACCGCTCCGATGCTCTGCGCGGTCAGGTGGCAGAGCTGATCGGCGCCGCCCGTGACGTCCAGGCCGCTGCGCTGCGGGCCGGGAGCGAGGCGGCCGAGCCCCAGGTGCGCGCACTCGTCAGGCGCGCCGCCGAGGAGATCGACATTGCCGCCGCGGGCCTGGCTCGGCTGCGGTCGGTGGCGCAACCCCGCTGACCCGAGGGCAACGCACGGGCCGGCCGGCCTGACAAGCTGAACCCGATGGGTCCCGCCACGCCTGCCACGCCCCCCCGCAAGGCCCCGGCCCGCAAACGTGCGCCCGCACGGGCCAAGGCTCCGCCGAAGCGGGCGGCGAAACCGGCTGGGGGGAGCGACCGGAACGACCTGCTCGGCGAGGGGTTCCTGGTCGGCGTCGCGACCTCGGGTTTCCAGATCGAGGGCGGCTTCAACGGGACGGACGAGCCGCACAACAACTGGGCCGGCTGGGAGGCGACGGGGCGCATCGAGCGGTCGGGCATCGCCTGCGATTTCTGGCGCCACCCAGAGGAGGCCCTCGACCGCGCGGCCGCCATCGGCTGCAACGCGTTTCGTCTCTCGGTCGAGTGGGCGCGCCTGGAGCCCCGGCCCGAGGTCTACGACGACGCCGCGCTCGAGCGCTACGCCGAGATCCTCTCCATGTGTGTGACCCGCGGCCTGACGCCCATGGTCACGTTGCACCACTTCACCAACCCGGTGTGGCAGGGCGAGGAGTTCTGGCTGCGCCCAGGCTCTCCCGACGTCTTCGCCCGTCACGTACGCCGGATCCTCCCCGCCCTGGTGCCGTACTGCCGCCGCTGGGTCACGATCAACGAGCCCAACATCGTGATGCTGATGGGTTGGGTGGAGGGCGCAGCGCCTCCGGGTCGTCGCATGGCTGTATCGGACGCGTACTGCGTGCTCGACAACCTGCTCTGCGCCCACGTGCTGGCGGCAGACGCCATCGCCGAGGTGCAACCCGACGCCGAGGTGACGATGAACACCAGCTCGTCGTCGATCTACGAGCACGACCGGATGCTCGTCGACCTGCTGCAGCTGCACGAGACCGACATCGATCCCTCCGACGTCGACACCTACGTCGACGAGCGCCGTGCCGTGCACGATGCCGCCTACCCGCCGCGGCACGCCGGAGAGGCCTGGCTACGCCGGTTCTTCGCGGCGGTCTCGCCCTACGGGACGGACCGGGCTCCGGGCAGCACCAGCGCCTGGGCCGCGCTGCGCGGCCGAACGCGACGCCAGGTGCCGCGCCGGGTCGTCGACGTCGTCGGTGCGTCGCCCCGCTCCCGTGCGGTCGACGCGGCCGGCTTCGACTGGTACGACCCCATCGCGAGCCACGCCATGCGCATGCCGGGACGGCGCGTGCCGGACGGTGGCGGCGGTCGGGGTCGCGACTGGTCCTTCGGGCGTGCCCTCTGGGACACGGTGTCGGACCCGGCCGCGCTCGGGTCGTGGTGCGCAACCGAAGCGGCATTGCGCCCGGGCCTGCCGTTGTGGGTGGTCGAGAACGGGATGGCAACGCGCGTGCGCGACGGCCGGGCCCAGCCACGCGCGGACGGGATGGACCGGCCGCGCTACGTGCGCGAGCACCTCGGCGCGGTGGCGGACGCGGTCGCAGCGGGAGTGCCGCTGCGCGCATATCTGCACTGGTCGCTCGTCGACAATTACGAGTGGGGCAGCTACGAGCCACGCTTCGGCCTGTTCGGGCTCGACCGCAGCGACCCGGCAGCCGTGCACTGGCAGGACACTGACTCTGCGGGCTCGGACGCGGCCGGCGAGTTCAGCCGGGTCCTGGCCTGGCTGCGGGCCGGGGACCGCTCGGCGTTGGACGCCGCGCGCTGAGAGGGTCAGTCGCCCGGACCGCTCAGCTCGCTGATGTCCTGCGCGGCCGTTTCGGATTCGCCCACGAAGCGCTTTTCCCTCCGGCGGTGACGGATGACGAGCACGACGACGACCAGGACGACGACCCCGAGGAGCACGTCTGATGCGATTCCCGCGGCCCGCTCGATGGCCTGGCCGACGAAGAACCCCAAAAGGAGGAACAGGACGCCCCAGCACAGCCCGCCGGCCGCGTTGGCCGGAAGGAAGACCCGATAACGCATCTTGGACATTCCCGCGAGTCCGGGGATGACCGCCCGAAAGAACGCAGTAAAGCGGCCGATGAACACGAAGAGTGCCCCGCGTTTCTTCAACTGCACGAGCGCGGACTCGATCCCTCTTTGACGTTTGCGCAGGAGTGGGAGCCGCAAGATCTTGACGCCCCACTTGTCGCCGACCCAATAACCGATGGAGTCGCCGACGATGGCGCACGCGACCACGACGATCGCCATGTCGGTCAAGCTGACGTTCCCCTTCGACGCCACGACGCCGCCGAGGATGACGGCTGTCTCACCCGGGAAGACGAAGCCGAGCATGACGGACGCCTCGGCCGCGACGAGCACTCCCACGAGGAGGTACGCCTCCCATCCGTGCAGGGAGAGGAGCGGCTGGAGGATCTTGTCGATCACCGCTCGTGGACTCCGCCGCCACGTCGTCCGGCGGAACGGCGCGGTCGCCCGCCGAAGGCGACCGTCAGTTGACGGCGCGCAGCGTGGTCTCGCGCGGGGTGAGCTGGCGCCAGCGGCCCTCGATCTGGTCGACGTAGTCGCGACCCCGCACGAGGTGGGTCAGGATGTCGGCTTGGCCCTGCGGGCGGGCGAGCATCCAGCTGTGACCGCCCGGTACCCAGATCACGGGCGAGCGGGCGACGGCGGCGAACTCGAGCGCCGTGTGCCCCGGGGTGATGCGGTCGAAACAACCCCACTCGTTGAGGATAGGTATCTGCTGGGCCGCCAGGTGGCGCACCTCGCTCCGCTGGTCGACGCCCATGAGCATGCTGCCCACGGGCAGCGTCTGGGAGACGGTGCGGATGTTCTGGCGCATGTCGGGCAGGACGGCGCGCACGGTGGAGTACAGCCGCCCGATGGCGAGGTCGGGCAGGTCGAAGATGAGTGCCGCCACCATGTCGACCATCGGAGCCACGTCGGGCAGGATCGGTGAGAGGAGCGCCGGAAGGATCCCGGTGCGCTCCTTCCACGCCGGTGTGCTGACGCCGTCGCGGTAGATGATGCCGAGCGTGCGCCGTGGGTGGTCATGCGCGAACTGCACGGCGACAGCGCCGCCCATGGAGTGGCCGAGCAGTACGACCGGGCCGGCCTCGACCTTGTGCACGATCGCCATCACCTGGTTGGCGAGGCTCTCCATGGAGACGTCCTGCCATTCGAGCGGGTCGCTGCCGCCGAACCCGGGAAGGCTCGGGTTGATGACGCGCCAACCGAGTTGTTCGGCGAGGCGCGCACTCTCGCGCCAGTACATGCCGCCGCCGGCGAAGTAGCCGTGGATGTTGACGGCCCAAACGGGCGGGGTGCCGGGTCCGTCGGGGCCGTAGGCGTCGACGTTGTCCGAGACGGCGAAGCGGAGGCGGCGACCCTCGACCATCATCGAGCTCGGGACCATGCGAATGGTCGGTGTCTTGCGGATCTTGCGGACGTACTGGTCCCTGACGACGCCGAGGCCGTGCGCCGCGTGGCCCGCGTCGACAAGCTCGACCGGGGAGGGCCCGTCGGACGGCGCCACGATGGCGCCCGAGATCTGCAGCGAATCGTCCGAAGGCTGCTGCTTGTTCCGGCTGAAAAACGGGACCGCCATGTTCTCCGACCTCCGCTCTTGCGCTCGGCTCTCGCTCCGGCGCAATTCTTCCCCTCGTACGGCGGGGGAACGACCGTCCCCCGCCGATCCCACGGTATCCGAACGTCAGCGCTGGTCGGCATCGTCGCGCGTGCATATCGACACCCGGGCTGCGACGATGGATGCATGAGCGCCGACATCGTCATTCGAGGGGGCACGGTGATCGACGGGACCGGTGGGCCAGGCCGGGCCGCCGACGTCGCCGTCACAGGGGGCCGGATCAGCGGCATAGGTCCCGGTCTGTCCGGAGCACGGGAGTTGGATGCGTCAGGCCAGGTCGTCAGCCCGGGCTTCGTCGACATCCACACCCACTACGACGCGCAGGTGTTCTGGGACCCCGATCTCACCCCGTCTTCGTTCCACGGCGTGACGACGGTGATCGCCGGGAATTGCGGTTTCTCGATCGCGCCGATCCGTTCGGACGGCGTGGCGTTGTTGGCGAGGACGCTGCAACACGTCGAGGACATGTCCTTCGACACGTTGTCGGTGGGGGTGCCGTGGGGTTCGTTCGAGACGTTCCCTCAGTATCTGGACGCGGTCGAGGGGCAGGGGGTGTCGCTGAACTACGGCTGCTATGTCGGGCACACCGCCGTCCGCCTGTACGTCATGGGCGAGGATGCGTACGAGCGTCCCGCGTCCGATGACGAGATCGCGACGATGCAGGCCGTGATCGCCGACGCGATGGCGGGGGGCGCGGCGGGTTTTGCGTCGTCGGCGTCGCCGACCCACAACGGCGACTCTGGGCGTCCGGTGCCGTCGCGAGTGGCCGACCTGGCCGAACTGCGTGCCCTGTTGGAGCCGGTGAAGCAGTCGGGGCGAGGCGTGGTGGCGCTGCTGCCGGGCGGGGTGTTCTCCAACCAGGAGGTCTTCAAGCTGCAGCGTGAGGTCGGACGGCCGTTCACCTGGACGGCGCTACTGACAGTGAAGGGCTACCCGTATCACGAAAAAGTCATCTCGGAGCACGACGAGGCCTGGGCCTCGGGCGTGGAGGTGTGGCCGCAGGTCTCCTGCCGCCCGCTGGTGTTCCAGATGAACCTGTCGGAGCCTTTTACTTTGAACATGCGCCCGACGTTCGCGGCGTTGATGGACAAGCCGAAGTCCGAGCGGGTGGCGGCGTACCGCGACCCCGCCTGGCGCGCGACGGCCTGGGACGACGTGAGCGGGGCCCGGGGCATGTTGCCGATGAACTGGGCCGCGATTTCTGTGGCCGAGTCGCGGACGCACGGGGACTTGGTGGGCCGCCCGGTCACGGTGCTGGCCGAGGAGCGCGGGTGCACGCCGTTGGACGTGATGCTCGACGTCTCGCTGGACGACGATCTGGAGGCGCGGTTCTGGTCGGTCCTGGCCAACGACGACCCGGACGCGATCGCATGGCTGCTGCCGCGTGACGGGGTGTTGCTGGGGCTGGCGGACTCCGGGGCCCACGTCTCGCAACTCTGTGATGCGTGCTTCTCGACGGACCTTCTGGGGAACTGGGTGCGCGACCGTGAAGTGATGCCGCTGGAGCGGGCCATCCACAAGCTGACGGGGGAGCCGGCCGGCGTCTACGGGTTGAGCGACCGAGGCACCGTGGAGGAGGGCAAAGCGGCCGATCTCTGTGTGTTCGACCCGTCGACGGTGGGGCCGGGGCCGCTGCGTCGGATCCGCGACTTCCCGGCCGACGGCGAGCGCCTGATCGCGGACGCGCCCGTCGGAATGACACACACCCTGGTCAACGGGGTGCCCATCCGGGTGGACGGGGCGCCGTCCGAAGAGGGGCTGGCGAGCCGGCCGGGGGCCGTGCTCCGGGGATAGGGCCGTTGTTGCCGGCTCGTGGCCGGCCGGGCGATGGCCGGCTCAGGCTCAGGCGGAGGCAGAGGCGGAGGCGGAGTTGCGGCGCTCGACGAGCTCGTCGGGCAGCAGGAGCCGGACCGAGACCGCCAGCTCGTCGTAGACCCGGGCCATCGTGGACCACCCGTTGATCCACCCGACGAGGGCCGAGTACCAGACGTGCCCGATCATGCGGGCACGGTCGGACATGTTGGGGACGTCGACGCCGGTATCCCCCATGGCGCGGGCGATGATCCCCTCCATCAGCAGTGTGATCTGTTGCTGACAGCCGACGGCGGCGGGGTCGGGCGACGACAGCGAGGTGAACACGGCGGCGACGAGCTTCGGCTGGCGGCCCATGGCGCGCAGCGCGCGGTCGAGCACATCGAGTACGCGGTCGGCCGGATGGTCGCCGCGGGGCGGGTGTTGCCCGATGCCGCGTGTCGAGCATTTCGACCCAGTGCACGAGCGTCGCGGCAAGAAGGTGATCCTTGCTCGTGAAGTAGCGGTAGACGGTGCCCATGGCGACGTCGGCGCGGGCAGCCACGTCCCGCATCTGCACCGCCTCGTAGCCCCCCTCGAGCCCGAGTGCCATGGCGGCGTCGATGACGCGCTGGCGCCGGGCTTGTTGGGCGCGTGTGAGCGGGCGGTCGACCGTCTGCTCCATTCCGACAGCGTATCCGCCGCCTCATCTGGGCCTCTAGAAGGCGCCCACTACGCTGGCCTGTCATGCCCGCACCGCGGCCCGTCCGCGACGCAGCCATTGTCGGTTTGGACGACTACGCCGAGCGTGTCGCCGAGCTGGCAACCACCGACGGCCGGGTGCCCGGGGAACGGGGCCGCCAGACGCGCCAGCGGCTGCTCGACGCCACCGTCGAGCTCCTCACGACGACGTCGTGGAGGTCGGTGAAAGTGACCGACATCGCCCGGCAGGCGCGCACGTCGCCGGCCACCTTCTACCAGTACTTCGGGAACGTGGAGCAGGCCATACGCGTGCTCGCCGAGGGCATGGTGGACCAGGCCGCGCAGCTCGCCGAGCTCGCGGGCGGCGACTGGTCCGAGGAGGCGAGCTGGGACACGGCGCGCGCGGTGACCGAGGGCTTCCTCTCCTATTGGGAGGACAACCGCGCCGTGTTCCGCGTCGTCGACCTCGCAACCGAGGAAGGCGACGCCGAGCTGCGCGGGATACGGGTGCGCGCGTTGAACGCGGTGACCGTGGCACTCGCGCAGGTGATCGTCGCGGCGTCGCCGTCGGGAACCGGCACGCCCGGCACCACGACGAGCTCACCGGCGGGCGCCGACCCGATGGCCGTGGCGGGGACGCTCGTCGCGATGTTCGCCAGTGTCTCCGCCCACCGCTACGGCTTCGAATTCTGGGGCATCCGCACCGGCCACCTCATCGACACGCAGGCCCGGATGCTGCACTGGGCCGTCACCGGGCGCGAGGCCCCGCCGGCCGAGGTCACGCCGTCACGGGAGGCGACCCGGCCGCGGACGGGCCCGGTGCTCGGCGGGGCGACGGCACGGCGCCGGAGCGCGACGACACCACCTTGAGGCTTCCGCCCGACAGGACGCAACGGTCGGGCTCGGCTCCTATCTGAGCGCGACAGGCTGGAGTGGCGAGCCGAGCCCGTCGACCAACGGCAACGGGGTGGCGTCGAGCAGGAAGGCGTAGCGTCCGTCCGCGGCGCAAGCGTCGGACAGTTCGTCGAGCACCCAGTTCTGTCCCTGGGTCAGTCCCATCTCGACCAGATGCAGCACGTGCACCGGCAGGTACGCCTCCTCGTACTGGCACGGAAAGACCTCGAACACGAAGGTGTCCGTCGCGACGGCAGCAACGTCGTGCGCGTGGAACCACGCCGCCGTCTCGATGGTGAGCCCCGGAGACGGCCAGGTGTAGGCCACGAGGTCGCGGCGCTCCGGCTCCAGGTGCACCATCTGGCCCGTGCGCACCAGCACGATGTCGCCGGGCTCGATGTCGACTCCCGCGAGGTCGCAGGCCGCGTCGAGGTCCGCCGGCGCGATGGGGTAGCCGGGTTCGAGCACTTCGCGGCCGAGTGCGAGGGCCACATCGAGGAGGACGCCTCGGCTCACGACGGCGCCGGCGCGATGGATGCCGCAGCGGGTGGCGCCGCGCTCCGCCGTGATCGTCGACGCCGGGTACCCGTTGTAGATCTGCCCGGCGTGGCTGCAGTGGGCGAGTGCGTCCCAATGAGTGGCGGCTTGGGTGCCCATGGAGAACACGTCTTCGCTGAACGAGACGAACTCGGGGTCCGGCCCCTCCGGCTTGTTGACATGGATCGTCGTCCGGGCCGGGTTCGCCCGGCCCTCGACGAAGCCGAGCTGGATCCCGTCGGCCTCCGAAAGGGGCAGCCCCAAGGCGATCGCCTGGCCGGAGACCACCGAGGCGGCGCCCCGGCGGCGCGCCGTGTCGTCGATCAGGTTGAGCGTGCCGATCTCGTCGTCGGGGCCCCACCGGCCCCAGTTGCGCACCCGGGCCGCGACCTCGGTGAACGCGGTGGACACGGGCACGCGGGCACCTTACCGCCGCGTTCGAAACCGCCCCGGTTGTCCGCGCCGTGGCGGCGGACGATACTGAGGCTGCGACGCAGAAAGCAGCGCAGCGAATGGGTCCGCCGAAGTAGCGGAGCAAGCCTCAGGGAGGGATTGCCAAATGACGACGGTACGTGCGGCGGTGTGCACGGGTCTCAACGAGCCTTGGAAGACCGAAGAGCTCGAAGTCGACCCCCCGGCCAACCGTGAGATCCGGGTCAAGATGGTCTATTCGGGCATGTGCCACTCGGACGAGCACCTGCGCACCGGCGACATCAGCGCTCCCCCCGAGGTCCTCGAGATGATCGGCGTGAAGTCGATGTTCCCTGTCGTCGGCGGCCACGAGGGCTCGGGCGTCGTGACCGAGATCGGGCCGAACGTGACACAGGTCGCCGTGGGCGACCACGTCGCCGTCGCCTTCATCCCCTCCTGCGGGACCTGCTTCTGGTGCGCCAGCGGGCGTCAGAACCTGTGCGACCTCGGCATGATGACACTGGCCGGCGGCATGATCAGTGACGGCACGTACCGCTATCACCTGGGCGACGAGAACCTGAATCGCATGGCCCAGCTCGGCACGTTCGCCGACGAGATGGTGTGCCACGAGAACTCGGTGGTCCGCATCAACCCGTGGGACAACATGAAGGCCGCCGCGCTGATCAGCTGCGGCATCGCGACCGGCTTCGGCTCTGCCGTCGACCGGGCGAAGGTGAAGCCCGGTGAGACGGTCGTCGTCGCGGGATGCGGCGGCGTGGGTTCGGGTGCTATCCAGGGCGCGCGCATCGCCGGGGCGCGCCACATCATCGCGGTGGACCCGGTGCCCTTCAAGCTCGAGAAGGCCAAGGAGATCGGCGCCACCCACACGGCGGCCTCGCTGGCCGAGGTGCCGTTCCTGCTGCCCGAGCTCACGATGGGCCGCAACGCCGACGTCGTAATCCTCACGCCCGGCGTCCTGCACGGCGAGATGATCGCCGAGGCCGCGCAGTGCGGCTCGAAGGACGCGCGCATCGTCGCCGTCGCGATCTCGCCGTTCAGTGCGATGGACGTGAAACTGAACCTGTTCAACCTGGCCATGTTCAACCAGACGGTGATGGGCACGGTCTTCGGTTCGCAGAGCCCCCGGGTCCAGGTGCCGAACCTGCTGAACCTCTTCGAGAACGGTCAATTGAAGATCGACGAGCTGATCACCCAGGAGTACACGCTCGACCAGGTGCAGCAGGGCTACGAGGACCAGGCGGCGGGGACCATCGTCCGCGGCGTGGTGAAGTTCGACAGCTGAGCGGGCGACACCTCGGCCGCCGGGTCCGGCGGGCCGGCGAGGTGGGCCGTCAGGCCTTCACGCCCCCAGGTGGCGGGTGAAACCGTCGGGCACCACGATGTCATCGGGTCCGAGGTGGTTGATCGACACGTGCCCGAGGCCGAGCAGCGCGGACTCGATCCCGCCGCGCAGGATGTCGAGCACGTTCTCGACGCCGGCCTGCCCGTTGGCGGCCAGGCCCCAGAGGTAGGCACGGCCGATCATGACGGCACGGGCGCCGAGCGCGACGGCCTTGACCACGTCGCTGCCGCGGCGGATGCCGCCGTCGAGGAGCACCTCGATGTCGTTGCCGACCGCGTTGGCGATGGCGGGCAGCGAGCGGATCGTGGCCGGCGTGCCGTCGAGGTTGTTGCCGCCGTGGTTCGAGACTGAGATGGCGGTGACGCCGGCGTCGACGGCGCGCTTGGCGTCATCGAGCCGGGTCACACCCTTGAGCATGAAGGGGCCACCCCACTGCTCGCGCAGCCAGGCGACGTCCTCCCAACTCGGTGGCGGCGTCCCCATCCACTCCCCGTAGGCGCCGAAGAAGGTGGGGCCCTGCTGGCCCTTGGGGACCATGTTGGGGGTGGTGAGGTCGGGCGCCCTGCCCGTCTTGGCGAACGACCAGAACCAGCGGGGGTGGGTGAGGGCCTCGGGCGCGAACTTCAGCATGGTGCGCAGGTTCATCGACTCGGGTATGGCGGGGCTGCCCCAGTCGCGTCCGTGCGAGAACGACCAGTCGAGCGTGGCGATGAGGCCGACGGCGCCGGCCTCCTTGGCGCGTTGGGCGCGGGCGAGGATCTGGTCGCGTGAGCCGATCCAGTAGATCTGGAAGAAGGTCTGCGGGTTGGCCGCGACCACCTCTTCGACGGGTTTGGAGCCGAAGCTGCTCAGGCCCATGGCGGTGCCGCGGGCGGCGGCGGCTCTCGCGACGGCCACCTCGCCGTCGGGGTGCACGGCCTGCACGCCGGTCGGGGAGATCACGACAGGGAACGAAATGTCCTGGCCCATGACCGTGGTGGCGAGATCCTTCTTGTCCGAAAGGCCGGCAACGTGGGGGGCGAAGCCGAGCTCGCCGTAGGCGGCGACGTTGTCCTCGAGGGTCAGGCCGCGTTCGGAGCCGGCGACCAGCGCGCCGTATACGGGCTTGGGGAGGCGCTTCTTGGCGCGGCGCTGGGCCTCGGCGACCGTTTCGAACCACGTGTTAGCCATGTGCACGGGGACTTTACGCGGTGGGGTTGGCGACCCCCAGTCCCGTGGGCCGCTGGTCGAGGGTCGGTGGGTGGTCGGTGGGTGCTCCGCCGGGCACGGCCATTGCAGCGGCGACTCGAGCGGGAGTGCGGCGTTGCCCCTGGCCAGAGGGCACGGATTTTCAAATTTTCGCTCAACGAGCGGCGGCGGGCCGCCGAAATACCAGCGTGGGCGAGGAACACGAGGCCGCGGGGGCCCAGACAGCGGGGCTGACGGCGTGGTTCCCGTTGGACGACCTTCCCGCCGGGCTGGCGCTGGCGATCATCGCCGTCCTGTTCCCTGTCTCATGGGCGGCGGCCTACTGGCTGGGTGGGGGCACCAACGTGCTGCCGGTGTGGTTCCTCATTCCGATTCTGTTGGCGGGCCTACGCTTCGGCCCGCTCGGTGCGCTGCTGGCGGGGCTGATGGCGACGGTCGTCGCGGGTCCGCTGCTCCCGGCGAACGCGGCGACGGGTACGGCGCAGTCGGCGAGCGACTGGGTGACGCGCGGCGTCTTCTTCGTGATCATCGGCGAGCTCGTGACATATTTCTTCACGATGGTGCGCCGTACGACCGGTGGCGCCGTCCACGCAGAGACCAAGCACGAGAGCGAGCTGAGGTTCCGGGCGCTGGTCCAGCGCGCCACGGACATGATCAGCGTGATCGATGCGACCGGGTGTGTGCACTACGACTCGCCCGCCGTGGAGCGGATTCTGGGGTGGGGGCCGGCGCAACGCTTCGGCCAGAGCGCCGGCGCGTTCGTGCACCCCGACGACCGGCCGGCGGCCGGGGCCGCATGGAATGCGGTGATCGCCGACCCGACGCGTCCGCAGACGATTGAGCTGCGGCTGCTCGACTCGGCGGGCTCGTGGCACTGGGCCGAGTCGACGTTCACGAATTTGCTCGACGAGGCCACCGTCGAGGGGATCGTGATCAACCACCGGGTCGTGGACGAGCGGCATGCTCTTCAGGACGAGTTGAAGCACCGCGCCTGGCACGACTCGTTGACCGGCCTGGCGAACCGGGGCTTGTTGCGGGGCCGGGTCGACGGCTCGGTCCCGGCGGTGCATCCCGACGGCGACCCGACGTCCGTCCTGTTCATCGACCTCGACGACTTCAAGACGGTGAACGACGGTCTCGGCCACGACGCGGGGGACCAGCTGCTGGTCCAGGTCAGCGACCGGCTGCTCCGTTGCGTCGGGCCGTCGGACCTGGTGGCGCGTCTCGGCGGAGACGAGTTCGCCGTGCTGGTCGCGGCGTCACCCGACGGTCCCGCCGCGGGCGGCAGCGTCGCGCAGCGGATCATCAACGCGATGCTCGAGCCGTTCGACGTCGGCGGCCACCAGGTGTACGTCAGCACCAGCATCGGGATCGCCACCTGTGCTCCCGGCGGGGCGGATGCCGATTCTGTGCTCATGCAGGCCGACATCGCGATGTACCACGCGAAGGCGAACGGCAAGAACCAGTTCGTCTTCTTCACGGACGAGATGCACCAGGGTGTCCTGCACCGCCTGGCGGTCGAGTCGTGGCTGCGCGACGCCCTCGCCCGCGACCAGTTCCAGGTGCACTACCAGCCGATCGTCTCCCTGTCCGACCAGAGGATCGATGCGGTCGAGGCTCTGGCCCGTTGGCAGCATCCGACCTTGGGGGTGCTCACCCCGGCCGACTTCATCGAGATAGCCGAGGTGACCGGCCTGATCGTCCCGCTCGGCAAGATCGTCCTGCAGGATGCCTGCCACCAGATCCGGCGGTGGCGCGAGGACTACGACGAGCACATGATGGTGAGCGTCAACCTTTCGGCGGCCCAACTCCGCGACAACGAGATCGTGTCGTGTGTGCGGGCCGCGCTCGACGAGGCGGGCGTCCCGCCGGCGGCGTTGATGATCGAGGTCACCGAGGGCGCGTTGATCGGCGACGTCGCCGGGGCGACGTCCGTCCTGGAGTCGCTGCACGGGTTGGGAGTGACCATCGCGATCGACGACTTCGGCACCGGCTACTCGTCGTTGTCGCACCTCCAACAGTTCCCGGTAGACGTGATCAAGATCGACAAGTCGTTCGTCGACGGAGTGTGCAAGAGCAACGACGAGGCGACGCTGGTTCGGTCGGTACTCGCCATCGGCGCCGAGTTCGGCCTCCAAGTCGTGGCCGAAGGTATCCAGTCCGCCGAGCAGGACGCCGAGCTGCGCCGTCTCGGTTGTGACCACGGCCAGGGTTACTTCTACGCGGCAGGCATGACGGCGCGGGAGCTCGACGAGCTGTTGGGCCTGGAGCGCGCGCTCGAGGTCCTCGGGGGAGCGGGGCTGGGTATCGCAGGCGGCGGTACCGGCGCCGGCGACAGCGGCTTCCCGCCGGACGCCGCGGAGACGATGGCCGCGGTCGCCGAGACGATCACGAGTGCCGCCCGGTGCCGTCGTCCCGTCGGGCATACCACGAGTGGCGCGGGATTGCACGATGCGCCGGCGGAGCCGACGCAGACGAGCCGGTCGAGACGGTCGGCCTAGCGCTTGTAGGGCGGCGACCGTCCGCTCCATGTCGGCCTGCAGGCGGGCCGCATCCGGGGATCGCCCCGCAGCCCAGGGTCCGTACCATGACCGGATGGCGATCGAGATCCGTCCGGCGGGGCCCGACGACATTCCGGCGGTTCTTTCGTTGTGGTCGGAGGCCGCGGCACCGACGAGCACCGACGACGTGGACGGCGTCCGCGCGTTGTTGGAGAGGGACCCGGACTCGCTCTTGGTGGCCGAGGCATCCGGCCGGATCGTCGGGACCGTGATCGCGGGCTGGGACGGGTGGCGCGGCTCGGTGTACCGGATCGTGGTGGCGCCGGAGCATCGACGGGACGGGCTCGGGCGGCGCCTGTTGGACGAAGCCGAGAGCCGCCTTCGACGGGTCGGGGCGCGCCGGATGCACGCGATCGTCGTGGAGAGCGACCCGCAGGCCCTGGGGTTCTGGGAGTCCTCGGACTGGGAGCGTCAGGCCTCCCAGGTCCGCTTCACCCGGGGGTAGATCGGGACTCGGGGTTCTCCACCTCTTGTCTCGGCTGGCTCAGGCTTTGCCGCAGGGTCCGGGCCGACCACACCCGGGACCGGAAGGACACGCGGGGGACGAGTGGCGCGACCGTTCTTTCGCGCGCGCAGCCGAGCCATACGCCTGCTCCGTAGGCCGCGTCGTCCGCGACGTGGAGAGCGACGTAGGGCCCAGGACGGAGGTCGGAGCCGTCGTGCAGGTTCTTGCTGTCCTTCATCAGGTCGGCGAGCGCGGGGACGAGCAATGCGAGTGCGGCGGCTCTGCGGGTTCGCCGGAAGGCCAGTGCGGCCAGGAGCGCTGGGCTCCAGGCCCGCGCCAGGCCCGACAGTGCCGGCACCGCGGCGCGTGTGGTGCCGTCTCCGGCGATCCGGGTTGCGACGGCGATGGGATCGTCAGTCAGGCCGCGCAGCCGGTGGGCCAACAGACCGATGGATGTGGCCAGCGTCGCCAGCGCGGCCACGGGGCGGCGCTCGGCGGCCAGCAGCCACACCGCCAACGACCAGGCCGAGACGTCGAGGGGCGCGAGGGCGCCCGGGTGTCGGCGCGCGAGCGGTGCCGCCGACGTCCCGTAGAAGGTCCGCCGGGCCAGGAAGTCGCCGAGGGTCGCGGGTCCGTCGTGCTTGACGGTGCTCTGCGGTGCGAAGCGCACGTCCCAGCCGGCATCGGCGAGGCGCCAGACGAGGTCCACGTCCTCGCCCCCTCGCAACGTCGGGTCGAAGAGCTCCGGCCCGGACGCCACCGTCGCCCGCACCAGCAAGGCGGCACTCGGGACATATGGGATGGGGGAGCCTCGGCGCACGAGGCCTTCAACGGTGCCGCGGTCCAGGGAGGAACGGACCGCCTCGTACCTCTGCACCGGGTCCCGGGTGTCCGATGTGTTCCGCGCCGCGACCACCCGCGGCGCCACGGCGCCAACGAGGGGGTCGTCGAAGTGGCCCAGTAACGGGTCGAGCCATCCGGGAACGGGTACGCAGTCGGAGTCGACGAACGCGACCAGCGGTGTGTGCACCGCGGCGAGACCGGCGTTGCGGGCCGCAGCCGGACCGCAGTTGTCCGCCAGCGCGACGAAGCGCGCGCCGTGGCGCTCGGCGATCTCCTTGGTTCCCCCGGGGTCGGTTGACGCGTCGTCCACGACGACGCAGGCCAAGCCGGCGAGTGCATCGAGCAGACGGTCGAGCTGCGCCTGACGGTTCCGCACGGGGATCACGACGGTGATGTCGTCGTCCTTGAACTCCGACGTCGTGGGCCGCGGGATGTAGGCCCCCGACGAGACGAGACGGCGCGCCAGGAGCCGCGCCCCCTCCCGGTCGCCGACCGTGTGGCCGGCCCGCCACCGGTCGATGAGGCGTTGTGCCCGCGCCGAGATCCGGAACAGACGGACGGGGCTCCCGCCGAGGACGACGGCGCCGTCGTCGAGGTGTGCGGTCGATGCGGCTTGGTGCAACGTGAAGGAAGCGGGCAGTGGCGTGGTCCGGCGGTCCGGGGCCGGCCGCAGCGCGGGCTGTTCGGGCATCACGGGGGCGGCCACCCTCCAATTCTGGCAGCGGTTGACGTTGATTAGGCTGGGCCTTTGCCCAGAGGAGGTCGGGATGCTGGCTGAGGACCAAGACACCCAGGACATCGAGGACGTGTCCGAAGAGGACATCGACGAGCTCCTGGTCGAAGAGGTCTCCATCGACGGGATGTGCGGCGTCTATTGAGCACGACCGAGGCGAGGCCGGCCGGGACTGGAGCCGGGACCGTGTTCGCAGCCGAGAGGGCGTGGCGGCTCAACCCCCAGGTTGCCCTGCGTGACGAGGCGTTCGGCGCGCTGGCCTACCACTACGGCAACCGCCGGCTTGTCTTCCTCAAGTCACGCACGTTGGTGACGCTCGTCGGCGCGCTGGCGGATTATCCGAATGCGTCGGCGGCTATCGAGGCATGCGTGCCCGAGGGCAGTCGCGCTGCCTACGAGCGGGCGCTGGCCCGGCTGGCCGCTTCCGAGGTGATCGATGCCTGCTAACACCGAGACCGGGGACTTGGCGGCGCCGTTGTCGTTGAAGGACCGGTTCGGCCACGGTCTTGACGCGCCGATCTGCCTGACCTGGGAGCTGACGTACGCGTGCAATCTCGCCTGCGTCCACTGCCTGAGCTCGTCCGGCCGCCGGGACCCGGCCGAGCTCACGCCCGCCGAGGCACGTGCGGTGGTCGACGAGATGGTCGACATGAAGGTGTTCTACGTCAACATCGGCGGGGGCGAGCCGATGCTGCGCCCGGACTTCTTCGACCTCGTCGGGTACGCGGTGGATCGGCGCGTGGGGGTGAAGTTCTCCACGAACGGGACGCGGCTGACAGCCGAGCGGGCGCGGCAGTTGGCGGCGTTGGACTATCTGGACGTCCAGGTGAGCATTGATGGGGCGACCGCCGCCACGAACGACTCGGTCCGTGGCGAGGGTTCGTTCGCGGCGGCCCGTCTCGCCATGGACAACCTGGCGGCCGCCGGCTTCGGCCCGTTCAAGGTCAGCGTGGTCGTCACCCGCCAGAACGTCGAGGAGCTCGACGCGTTGGCGGCGATCGCCGATTCGTACGGCGCCCAGCTCCGCCTGACCCGCTTGCGGCCGTCCGGCCGCGGCGTCGATGTGTGGGACGCATTGCACCCGACCGCCGCGCAACAGCGCCGGCTCTACCACTGGTTGCTCGAACGTCCCGGGGTGCTCACCGGGGACTCGTTCTTCCATCTGTCGGCGCTGGGTGAACCGCTGGACGGGCTCAACCTGTGCGGGGCGGGGCGGGTGGTGTGCCTCATCGACCCGGTCGGCGACGTCTACGCCTGCCCGTTCGTGATCGACCGCCAGTTCCTGGCGGGCAACGTCCGGGACCCCGGTGGCTTCGCAGCGGTCTGGCGTTCGTCGTCGCTGTTCACGTCGCTGCGCGAGCCCCAGAGCGCCGGCGCCTGTGCATCGTGCGGCTCGTTCGACGCCTGCCGGGGCGGGTGCATGGCGGCGAAGTTCTTCACGGGACTGCCGTTGGACGGCCCCGACCCTGAGTGCGTGCACGGCCACGGCGAGGCCGCGCTGGCGACCCTGGCGGAGGGCGAGCGTCCACGGGCGGTCATCGGCCACTCGAAGGTGGCGTCGGACGGAACGCCGGTCCCGGTGCCGACCCCGGTGCGGTTCCGCTCGGCCGCCCGCGCCTGACCGGATGTACCGGCTGAGCCGGCTGAGCTGATCGACTGGTCGACGTGGTCGACGTGGAGCTGGGACGCGCCACCTGGCGGCAGGTGGAGGCGACGGCTGGTGCGACCCTGCTTGCGTTGCCGCTCGGTTCGCTCGAACAGCACGGGCCGCACCTCCCGCTCGATACGGACACCCGGATCGCCGAGGCGCTGGCCCGGGGCCTGGCCGAACGCCGGACCGGCGTGGTGGTCGCACCGGCGGTCGCCTACGGGGCGAGCGGCGAGCACGCCGCGTTTCCCGGCACGCTGCTCGTGGGGCACGAGCCCCTGGCCGCGCTCCTCGTCGAGCTCGTCCGCAGCGCACGCACCACCTTCCGCGGCGTCGTGTTCGTGAACGCGCACGGTGGCAACGAGGCGGCACTGGCCGAGGTGGCGCGACGGTGCGCCGCCGAGGGTGACGACGTGCTGGTCTGGCGGGCCACCGTGCCCGGGGGCGACGCCCACGCCGGGCGCACCGAGACGTCGCTGATGTTGGCCATCGACGACGGCGCCGTCCGCCGGGAGCTGGCCGAGCCCGGCTGCACCGAGCCGCTCGATGCACTGCTGCCACGTCTGCGCGTCGAAGGGGTACGGCCGGTATCGTCCAACGGCGTGCTGGGCGACCCCACCGGAGCGAGTGCCGAGGAGGGACGCGCCCTCATGGACGCCCTGGTCGCCGACCTGGCGGCGTCGGTGGCCCAGCGCTGGTCCGCATCGTGAGCCCGGTGGCCGTCGTCACGGGTGCGGCCCGTGGCATCGGCGCCGCGACGGTGGACGCGCTCGTCGCGGCGGGCTGGAACGTGGTCGCCGTCGATGCCGCCGCCGACGACCCGGTGCTGGAGTACCGCCTCGCCACGAAGGAGCATCTCGACGAGGTGGTGGCCCGTCACGGCGCGGCGGTCCGCGGCGTCGTGGGTGACGTCCGCAGCCCCGCCGCCATGCGTGCCGCCGTCGACGAGGCGGTCCGTGAATACGGCGACCTCCATGCCGCCGTCGCCGCCGCCGGCGTCATCAGCGGGGGACCGCCCCTGTGGGAGACCCCGGACGCGCAATGGGACGTCCTCTTCGACGTGAACGTGAACGGGGTGCGCCACCTCGCCGCGGCGGTGGTGCCCGTCCTCCTCCAACAGCCGGCGCCGCGCCACGGGCGCTTCGTCGCCGTCGCTTCGGCCGCCGGCCTGCTGGGCCTGCGCCGCCTCGCCGCCTACAGCGCGTCGAAGCACGCCGTCGTCGGCCTCGTGCGCTCCCTGGCCGCCGACCTCGCCGGCACCGGCGTCACGGCCAACGCGGTGTGCCCCGGCTCCACCCGCGGCCCGATGCTCGATGCCTCCGCCGCCGTCTACGGCCTGGCCTCCGCCGAAGAATTCGCAGGTCAGCAGCTTGTCGAACGCCTGCTCGAGCCTTCGGAGCCGGCCGCGCTGATCGCCTGGCTCTGTGGCACCGACTCGGGCGGCGTCACGGGGGCAGCGCTCCCGGTAGACGGGGGGATGACGACGTCCTGATGTCGTGACGGCGTACTGACGTAGCGGAGTACTGACGTCCCGAAAGGGAAGAGGTGGTGGGGTCCATGGCCGAGGTCGAATGCACGCATCTTGATCAGATCAAGGGCGTGAGACCGCTCACGGACGGCTGCGGCGAGTGCATGAAGACCGGCGACCGCTGGGTGCACCTGCGCCTGTGCCTCTCGTGCGGCGAGGTCAACTGCTGTGACTCGTCGCCCAACAAACATGCGACGAAGCACTTCCACGGGTCGGGCCATCCGATCGTCCAGTCCTTCCAGCCGGGCGAGGACTGGATCTGGTGCTACGCCGACGAACTGATGATGGAGCCCGGCGCCTGACGCTGGGGTTCAGCTGCTGGCGCCGTAGGTCGTGCCGCGCCGCTCGGTGCGGGTCGACCCAACGGCCTTGACCGACCGCCGCAGGTCGTCCACCAGCGCCGGCACCGTCGCCGCACTCCCGGCATGGACGGTCGCGTGCAACGAGTCCGGGCGGTTCTGCCGGTCCAGGTACCACCCGTCGGCGGCCAGCCGCTCGCCGACGGCGAAGATGTCCAGCGCCTCGGGGTCCCGGGCCCCGAAGGCCATCACGGTGGCGGGCGGGTCGCCGCGCACCTCGAGCGCGTCGATCGCCTCGACGCCCCGGCGCAACCCGAGGGCCGCGTCGTGCGCCACCCGCGTCAGCTCCATATACCCCTCCCGCCCCAGATGCATCATCACCGCCCACGCCGCCGCGATCGGGCCCCCCGGCCGGGTGCCCGCCATCGCGGTCGACGCGTAGAAGCCCCCGAGCCAGTCCTTCGTGACGAAGAGCTGCTTGCGGGCGAGCTCGTGGTCCCGATACAGGATCACCGACACGCCTTTGGACGCGTACCCGTACTTGTGCACGTCCGCCGACATGGACGTGACCCCCGGCACCCGGAAGTCGAACGCCCCGTCCACGGGGTCGAGCCGGCCCAGGTCCCGCAGGAACGGCAGCAGGTAGCCACCCATGCAGGCGTCGACGTGGCACAGGATGCCCCGCCGCAACGCCAGCGCCGCGATGTCGCCCACCGGGTCGATCACCCCATGCGGGTACGTCGGCGCGGAGGCCACCACCATGATCGTGTCGTCGGTGCACCCGGCCTCCAGGGCCGCCGCGCTGACCCGGAAGTCCGCGTCCACCGGGACACGGACCAGGTCGACGTCGAAATAGTCGGCCGCTTTGGTGAAGGCGGCGTGGGCGCTCTCCCCGCACACCACGCCCGGCCGGGCGATCCCCCGCTCACGTCCCACGTCCCGCGCCGTCTTGACCGCCTGCAACAGGCTCTCCGTCCCGCCCGAGGTCAGATACCCCTCGACCGCCCCGCCGGCCTCGGGCTCGTCCGCACCCAGCAGCGTCGCGGTGTTGCAGACGACGTCGTGCTGCATGACCCCGATACTGGGAAACGCAAGCACGTTGAGCCCGTTCTCGGCGCTGAACAGCGCCAGCGCGTCCGACAACAACTCGTGCACCTCGTCGCCGGCCGAATAGACGAGCGAGAAGACACGCCCGCCCCGCCAATCCTGGTCGTCCTGCTTGAGGGCGAGCAGCTGCTGCATGACCTCGCCCCGCGGCAGGCCCTTCTCGGGCATCGGGGTGTGCGGGAAGACGGTTCCGGCTCCGGATTCGGGTTCGGATTCGGGTTCGGCCACGGCCGCGTTCTTAGCGCAGGCGCCGCCGGACCGGTATTACGAGCTCACGAGCTCCAGATGATGGCCTGCGGCTCCGTGTACGCAAGCAGCCCGTAGTCGCCCCCGTCCCGCCCGACGCCGGACATCTTGAAGCCGCCGAAGGGCGCGTCGTGGTTGCGCTGCGCGGTGTTGATGCCGACGTGGCCGGCCTGCAGGCGCTTGGCCACCCGCAGTGCCCGTGCGCCGTCCCCGGAGAACACGTAGTCGTACAACCCGAACTCCGAGTCGTTGGCGATGGCGATGCCCTCCTCCTCGTCGTCGAAGGGGATCATGGTGATCACCGGCCCGAAGATCTCCTCCCGCGCCACCCGCATGTCGTTCGTCCCCGTGATCAGCGTCGGCGCCACGTAGAAGCCCTTCGGCAGGTCCGCCGGCCGCTCGCCCCCGATCACGACCTCGCCGCCGTCCTCTTGCGCCGTGGCGATGTGCGCCTCGATCCGCCCCCGCTGCGCCGCCGAGATCACCGGCCCGATGATCGTCTTCGCATCCGTCGGGTCGCCGACCTTGAGGAAACCGGCCATCTGCACGAGACCGTCACGCACCTGGTCGAACACGCTGCGGTGCACGACCGCCCGCGTCGGCGCCGTGCAGATCTGGCCCGAGTGGAACGACCACGTCGACCCGATGCACCCGATCGCCCCCTTGACGTCGGCGTCCTCGAACACGACGCACGCACCCTTGCCGCCCAGCTCGAGCAGCGTCCGTTTCATCGTCCGCGCCGCCTTCTCGGCGATGGTCACGCCCACCTGCGTCGAGCCCGTGAAGCTGACGCAGTCGACCTCGTCGGCGTCCACCAACGCGGCGGAGGAGGCCGGACCGTTTCCGTTGACCAGGTTGACCACGCCGGGTGGGAAGCCGACGTCGTTGAGGATCCGGACGAGCTCCACGATGGCCAGCGGGTCCTGCGGCGCCGGCTTCACGACCACGGTGTTCCCCGCCGCCAATGCCGGCGCCACCTTCCCGGCCATGTTGACCATCGGGAAGTTGTACGAGGTGATGCAGGCGACCACGCCGAGCGGCTGGCGGTTGACCATGCCGCCGATGATCCCGCCGGGCGCCAGCGGTGTCGCTTGCGCCGGCTGGGGGAGCAGCGGTGTCTGCAGCACCTGGCGCGGATCCCGCGCGTAACGCTCGAAACGGTCGGCCGCCACGGGCACCTGCATCCGTGAGCCGACGGTGGACGTCGCCCCCGTCTCGGCGATCACCAGCGGGAGCAGCTGGGAGGACTTGGCCCGGATGGCCTCCGCCGCTTCCCGCATGAGGGCGCCGCGCTCCTCGACCGACCAGGCCGCCCAGCCGGGCTGGGCCTCCTTGGCGGCCGCGGCCGCGGCCAGGGCGTCATCGGCGCTGGCGTTCGGCGCCCGCCCCACGAGCTCTTCTGTCGCCGGGTTCACGATCTCGTACGTGCCTCCGGCCGCGTCGACCCACTTGCCCCCGATCAGGAGCTGGTGCTCGTCGCGCGTCGTCGTCTCGGCCATCTGAACTCCCGGCTCGGGCGTGCGCCAGCGCATCTGACGCCCCGTCACATTCAACTCCGCACCGGACGGGGCCGCCAAAAAGCCAGTTCGACCCCCCATCGGGGCCCTGCGACCGGTCAGCACGCGTTTTGTGCCGCCGTTGTGCAAAAGGCAGGACCTTCGACACTTCGCAAGGTTGGGCGGCCTGTGCGATTGTCTAGATTGGAAACGTCCACGGGGGAGTGAACGGAGTCTGGATCATGAGTCGGCCCGCCGATTTTGTCCCTGGTTCGCCGCGCCCTGAGGCCGACCGCCCGGACGATGTGTCGGCGATTGTCGGGCCTTCGATCCTGGGCAGTGCCGACGTGGCCCGCGCCCGGGAACGCCGGCGGATCACGCGTCTGCGCCGGCTCGTGGCCTTCGCGGCCCTCATCCTGGGATGGATTGTCATCCGCAGCGTGAGCGGGCGCGGGATCCTTCCGTCTCTCCCCATCCCGCATTGGCTGGGCGGCTCCCTGCCGATCATTTTCATCGTGCTGATGCTCGGCGTCGTCATGTTGGCGCCCTTCCTCGGCGCTGGGCGGTCGCCGCACACGCTTATCCGGCCCGGCGAGACGGCCGTCGGCCTCAACGACCTCGTGGGCATCGACGCCATCAAGGCCGAGGTCGTGCGCTCCATCAACCTATTCCTCGCCCACCAGACCTTCCGCGACACCATGGGCGGTTCCGCCCGCCGCGGCGTCCTCTTCGAGGGTCCTCCGGGGACGGGCAAGACTTTCGTGGCGAAGGCCATGGCGAAGGAGGCCAACGTCCCCTTCCTCTTCGTGTCCGCATCCGCCTTCCAGTCGATGTACTACGGACAGACCAACCGCAAGATCCGCTCCTTCTTCAAGCAGCTGCGGAAGCACGCCAACAAGGAGGGCGGCGCCATCGGCTTCATCGAGGAGATCGACGCGATCGGCGCCTCACGGCGCGGCATGAGCGGCAGTGGCGGGACCGAGGGCATCACCGGCGTGGTGAACGAACTGCTCGTGCAGCTCCAGTCGTTCGACACACCGAGCCGCAGCCAGCGCTTCGCCTGGGCCTGGATCGACCTGCTCAACCGTTACCTGCCCGACGGGTCCAAGTTGCAGAAGCCCAAGGTCGAGCCGGCCAACGTGCTGGTCGTCGGCGCCACGAACCGCAAGGACGACCTCGATCCGGCCCTCATCCGGCCCGGCCGTTTCGACCGCTCGATCTACTTCGGCCTTCCCGGGCGCCGGGCGCGCGGCGAGATCGTCGCGTACTACCTCGGCAAGAAGGCGCACGAGGCCGACCTCGACGAGCACGGCGCGGTGGACACGGTTGCCGGCATGACCTTCGGCTACTCGCCGGCGTCGCTCGAGCGCCTCATGGACGAGTCGCTGGTTATTGCGCTCACCCATGGGCGCTCCGCCATGTCCATGGCCGACGTCGCCGAGGCGAAGATGCTGGTCGAGCTCGGCGTCACCGACGAGACCATCTACACGCCCGACGAGCGTGACCGTGTTGCCACGCACGAGGCGGGCCACGCCACCGTGGCGTACTTCGTGGGACAGACCCGCCAGCTCGACGTGCTCTCCATCGTCAAGCGGCGCGACTCACTGGGCCTCCTGCAGCACTCCGACACCGAGGAGCGCTTCACGAAGAGCAGCGAAGAGATGCACGCGCTGCTCCAGATCGCCATGGGCGGGATGGTGGCCGAGGAGCACTGGTTCGACGAAGTGTCGACCGGTCCGGCGTCGGACCTGGCTGCGGCCACCCAGATCGGCGCTCAGATGATCGGCGCCTGCGGCATGGGCAACTCGCTCATTTCCGTGGCCGCGGCGGGCAACGGGTACCTCGAGGGCAGCCTCGTCGACAAGGTGCTCGGGGACAAGAACGCCCGCGGCGAGCTCGACGCGCTCCTGATGCAGGCCTGCGACGCGGCGAAGGCCATCGTCGAGGCGCACCCAGAGGTGGTCGAAGCGCTGCGCGATCATCTACTCGAGCGCGACGAGCTCGTAGGATCCGAGATCACCGACGTCATCGACGCTGCGCTCGCTGAAACGCCCGAGCCTGCGACGATCACGGAGTTGCCACGGCCCCAGGCTGCAGCACGGAGTTGAGTTCGCCGAACATCAACGCGACGTAAGAATTTCGGGCGACAACCGGCCTTCCGGGTCCTGGTCGCGCCTTTACGGTCGAGGTCCGCCGGTACCATCCCTGCGATCACGCTGTGACCGGCCCACCGGGGAAGGGAGCAATGACCGCAGATCAGGACAGTCGAGCGCGCCCCATTCGCAGCCGGTTGCCCGCGCTCTCGGCTCTGGCCTTGCTGAGCGTCATCGCCGTCGCACAACTCGTCCCCCTGACGTCCGGCTCAGCCAATGCTGCGACGCCGACGACGACCCCGCCCACCACGACGACGTCCTCGCTCGTACCTTCGAGTAGTTCCTCCGGGTGCCTGGCACCGCGACTACCGAAGCCTGGCGCGACGCTCGTGTACATGAATGCCGGTGGTGACTCGGGCGGCTACATCCAGGAGCTGCCGTCAAGCTATAACGGGCGGAGCGCCATGCCCGTCGTTTTGGACCTGCACGGTTACGGCGTGTCCGCCGCCGACATGGTCAAGATCACCAAGTTGGGCACCTACGGCAACCGAGACGGGTTCATCACGATCACCCCGCAGGTGGGCCGCCGCCTCCCCTATTGGACGACCGGGTTCAAGAGCAAAGACGTCGCGTTCCTGCGCGGCGTCCTCTCCCGTGTCGAGTCGTCCCTCTGCGTCGACCAGAACCGCCTCTTCGTGGCCGGGTACTCGAACGGCGCCATCATGGCGTCTGTCCTCGCCTGCGTCGACGCCGCGCAGGTCGCTGCCATTGCGCCGGTGTCCGGCATCGCCAACCCCGCCAACTGCAATCCCTCGCGCCCGGTCCCCGTCGTCGCCTTCCACGGGACCTCTGACCCGCTGGTCCCCTATACCGGAGGGCTGGGCGCCGAGGCCTACAAGCTCCCGCTCCCGGCGGGGACCAAGGGGAACATCAGCCAGCTGCTGGGCAACAACGTGCCGCAGTCGACCAAGGGCCCGTCTATCCCGAAGTCGACCGCAGCCTGGGCCACACGCGACGGCTGTGCGTCGTCGTCGACGACCCGCGTCTTCGCCAAGAACGTGGCGCTCATCTCCTACGCCTGCCCGAACGGTGCCACGGTCTCGTTGTACCGCATCAGGGGAGGGGGGCATACCTGGCCGGGCAGCGTGCTGGACAGCAAGTCGGACACCCTCGGCGCGACGACGATGGCCATTTCGGCCGACAAGATCATCTGGGACTTCTTCCAGTCCCACCCACTCCGGGACTGACGTTTCGTTCAGGCAGCTCCTTGTGTGACGGGCCCTCTGTCGCGGATCGTCACACAACTACAACGTCCCTCTGAGCGGGTCCTTATCTGACGGGGCCACAATCCATTTGTGCCGCCAATGGTCTTCGAGTCCTGTAACAGCACCTGGGTGTTCGACCCCGAGCACATGCGATTCCGCCGCGTGCTGAAAGGCATCGCGGTCGACCAGCACTCCGTCTCCACAGAATGGCGCCCCTACTTCGGCCTCGAGGTGGCGGACGACTCCGAGGCGTTCACGGTGCTGTTGAACCCTGAGGGGACGCGGCTGATCAGGTCGTGGCGCCATACGGGCGACTGCCCGCAGTGCGGAGGCCACGCCACGGCCGAGCTGTCGCTCGAGGACATCGAGGCCGCACTCGCCTAACTGGCCGGCGGCCCGGGTTTGTGGCCGAGCACGCGGAGCACGAAACGGCCCAAACGCCCCGGCGGCCGCCTCCGCTGTGCCGCCAGAGCCTCCATCTCGTGCGTGCGGGTAAGCGGGCCCCCCAGCCGCCAATAGCGCCGTCCGCCGCCCGTGTAGCGCACGTAATCGGGTACCGGCGGCAACTTCTGGCTGGGTTTGCGTGGCCGTCTGCCCTTGTTCCCCATCGACGCTCCGGTCAACCGGTCAGGTGGGACGTGTCGTTGTAGCCGCGTAGCACCCAACGCTCCGGGGTCACCACGACCTTGGAGATCGACGCGTTGTCGGCCCCGACGAACGCGAACGGCTCGGACCCGGTGGCTTGGGCCAGGATCTCGCCGATGGCCGCCCCGTGGCTGAAGACGACGACCCGTCCACCCGGATGGGCTGTCGCAATGCGCTCGACGGAGCGGCGCAGGCGCCCACCGAACGCCTCGCGTGATTCTGCCCCGGGCACGACGTCCCAACGCTGCTCGGCGAAGACGCGCTCGAAGACGGGGTCGCGGTCTGCGGCCTTCTGCCTGAGGCGGCCGCCCTCCCATTCGCCGAGGAAGACTTCGCGCAGGTCCGCATCGACCACCGGCGTCATTCCCGTTCGCTCGACGAGCGGGGCTGCCGTCTCGGGAGTGCGACGCAAATTACTGACGTACATCCCGTCGAACAGCTCGTGGCCGAGGCGCGCCGCCAGCATCTCAGCTTGGTGCCGCCCGACCTCCGACAGCGGTGGGTCGCCCTGGCCCTCGACAAGCTCGAACGTCTCGCCCTCGAGCGAGTCGGCCGACGCTCCGTGGCGCACCAACAAGAGCTCGGTCGACCCGGGTGGCCCCACGTAGGGACGCTGACTGAAACTGCGCGGCGACGTCACGGTCGCCGAGTGTAGGAACGATCAGTGTGGCGCGCGCAGTTCGGGAGGCCCGTGCTCGTCGTCATCATCGACCACTTCGACGTCGATGACATCGGGGTCGTACCCCGCGGAGGGACTTCCCCAGTCTCCTGGCACGCCCGCACCCCGTGCATCCGTTCGAAATGTCGTGAAGAAGGCGCCGGGACCCTGGGTGAAGTTCATGACGAGCGGCCTGCCGGCTTCCGGGCCCAAACGAGCCCACACCGGCCGCGCCCGCCGGAACTCGACGTACCGCTGCGCCGCCATGGTGAGCCCGAGGAAGATGAGGAAGCTGGCGCCGACGAGCCCGGCCGCGGCGTCTCCGGCGAACTGCAGCACCAATGTGACCAACCACAGCGCCATGGTGACGAGGTTGGCCTGTCGGACCGCCCAACCGTTTGTGTCCCACACCCGCGTCGAGACCCCTCGCAGGCCACCCAGGACGACGCCTCCGACGAGCGTGGCGACGACCCAGCTCCAATCGGTCGAGGTGACGTGATGGTCGCCTGCGTACGACGACATCGCGAACAGGCCGATGACGCCGAGCACGACCGGCAGGCGAGGCACGTACGCGCGCGGCACCGGGACGACCCTGATCTGCCGAAGCAGGACAGGGATGAGCACCAGCACACCCACGACGTACGAGAAGACGTCCATCGCCTTCCACCCTATGGCTGGGGGTGGCTCAGTGGTTCAGCAGGGGCCCCACGTCTGCGCCGAAGCGCGCCGTCTGCTCGCAGAACTCTTCGGCGCTGCGGGCCATGAAGCGCACCTGAAGGTGGTTCACACCCATCGCCACGAGCTCCCGCAGGGACTCCGCGACCTGTTCGGCGGGCCCCGAGAGCACCCAGCCGGGCAGGTCCCAGCCCGATCCCCCCGCGCTCAGATAGATCGGCTCGACAATCGTGCCGATGTCGATCGGCGCGCCCGAGCGCAACTCCTCCCGCAGTTCGCGCAGCCGGGCGATCTGGCCGGGCAGGTCCTTGCGCCGGGTGCCTTGGGGCAGCCAGCCGTCGCCATAGGCGGCCGTGCGCCGGATTGCCGCCGGAGACGAGCCGCCGATCCAGATGGGTGGCCGCGGTTGGCGAACGGGCCGTGGGGCGAGTCCCATGTCGCGTGCGGGGAATCTCGGGCCCGGCAGCTCGGGGAACTCAGCGGTGAAACAGCGGGCGAGCGCGGCGACGGCCTCGTCGGTGTGCCGGCCCCGCTCGTCGAAGCCGCCCGTGAAAAGTTCGTACTCCTCGGGCACATGGCCGGCGCCGACGCCGACGATGAGCCGCCCGCCTGACAGCGCGTCCAACGTCGAGAGCTCCTTGGCGGCGCGCAACGGGTGGCGCTGGGCGAGGATCAGCACGTGGGAGAGCAGGTGAGTGCGCGTGGTCAGCGCCGCCAGCCAGCCGAGGGTCGCGGTCGTGTCGTACCAGATGGTGCCCATCGCGTCGGCGAGGCGGCGGGGGATCGCCGTATGGTCGCAGACCCCCAGATAGAAGAAGTCCGCCTCGTCGGCGACTTGGGCGATGCGGGCCAACTGCGCCGGACCCGACTCCTTCTCCCAGTCGGCCACGTAGAGCGTCGACTGCGACTGGATCGGCAGCTGCATGCCGTAGACGACACGTCCCTCGGGCACCGTCCGTACGACGTCTGCGGGGAGCGGGGCCGGATCGGTCATCAAAGGTCTCCGTTCTTGTCAGGCGTATGCGGCGAGCGCGGCCGACGCGTCGGCCGGGTTCTTGAATTTCGTCGAGAGCACGCGTGCGCGCTTCAGGTGGAGGTGGAGCGGCACCTCCCAGGTGAACCCCATCCCGCCGTGGACTTGGATGGACGTGCGCGCGTTCGTAACGGCCGCCTCGTCGGCCAGCAGCTTCGCGCCCACCACGCTCCGCTCGAGCATTTGGCCCGGCGTGCACCCCGCCGCCTCCGCCTCGGCGGCGGCGACGTCCGGGGCATCGGACAGGCAGGCCGCCGCGTGGACCGCCGCCCGCGCCACCTCTGAGCGGACGAGCATGTCCGCACACATGTGCTTGACCGCCTGGAAGGAGCCGATGGGCTTGCCGAACTGCTGTCGCTCCTTGGCATAGGCCACCGCCAATTCGAGTACGGCTGCGGCGTGTCCGACCTGCAGCGCCGCGGTGAGCAGTGCGCCCCGGTGCCAGAGCTGGCCATGGTCGTCGGCGACGGAGCCGCCGAACGGCAGTGCGTCGAGTCGCCAGAGCGGGGTCAGGGGGTCGAGCGGGTGCTCGACACGGTGCGCCCCTCCGACGGGTGCCGGCGTCAGCAGCTGCGCGGGTCCGTCGGCGTCCAGCACGAGGAGTGCCTCGAGCACGCCGAGGTGCTCGACCAGCACCGGACCCTGTCGGCGGCTCGCCGTGTGCACGCCGACCTGGGCGCGGCCCTCGGCCGCACCGTCGACCACCCCCGCGCTCGCAGCGAGGAAGGTCCCGACGATCGGGCCCGGCACGAGGCCCCGGCCCAGCTCTTCGAAGACGACGGCAGCGTCGGCCAACCCGAGGCCGGTCCCCGACGGCTCGGGCAGCGTCAACGCGAAGACGCCGGTCTCGCCGAGCGCCGCCCAGTCGTCGGCCGCGATGGCCTGTTCGTGACCCTCGCGCGTGCGTAGGTGTTCGAGCGGCATCCGCCCGGCCAGCATGGCCCGGATCCCTTCCGCCAGCTCGCGCTGGTCGTCGCCCACGCGGAAGTCCATCAGCGCGCCTTCGGCAGGCCCAGGATCCGCTCGGCCACGATGTTGCGCTGCACTTGGGACGTGCCTGCCGCGATCGTCAGGTTGATGGACTTGAACCACGCGTGCAACTGCGCCGCGTTGCCCAGCGCGCCACCATCGGGCCCGTCGAGCGGGTCCCCGCACAGCGCGGCACGGTCGAGCACGTCCATGGCCAGATCGCCCAAGGCTTGCGCGTGCTCGGAGAAGGACAGCTTGAAGACCGAGCCGCCGATGCCGGGGATCCCGGTCTGCGCCGCCTCCGATACGTTGCGCTTCGTCAGCGCCCACAACGCGTCGAAGACGGCCACCAGGTGGCCGATACGCCGGACCAGCCCCTCGTCGCCGAGGAGTCCGAGGCGGTCGGCGATGCCCCGCACCTCGCCGAGCAGGCGCACACACTCCAGCAGCTCTCCGACGAACGCCGTACCCCGTTCGAAGGAGAGCGTGACCATCGTCACGCGCCAACCGTCGTTCTCCTCACCGACGCGGTTGGCCACCGGGACCCGTACCTCGTTCATGAAGAGCTCTGCGAATTCGGTCGTCCCTTCGATGGTGCGCAAGGGCCGGATTTCGATGCCCGGCGCGTCCATCGGCATGATCAGCCAGCTGATGCCGCGGTTGCCGGCGTCGCCGGTGCGTACCAGCAGCTCGCAGTAGTCGGCGACCTCGGCGTGCGACGTCCAGATCTTCGATCCGGTCACCACGTAGTCCTCACCGTCGCGCACGGCGCGGGTCCTGAGCGAAGCGAGGTCGCTCCCGGCGTCGGGCTCGCTGAAGCCCTGGCACCAGACCTCCTCGCCCCGCAGGATCGCCGGCAGGTAGCGCTCCTTCTGCTCCGGCGTCCCCTCGGCGATGATCGTCGGCCCTGCGTGCAACAACCCGACGAATCCGACGCCGACGTACGGCGCCCCGGCGCGCTCGCACTCCTCCTTGAAGATCAGCTGCTCGATGGGCGACGCCCCCCGTCCACCACCTTCGGCCGGCCAGTCGACGCCGGCGTAGCCAGCGTCGAACAGCAGTCGCTGCCACTGCAGGTCGTAGGCCCGTCGGGCAGGCCAGTCGTCGTGGGGCGGCGGCGAACCCACGCCGGGCAGCGTGGCGGCCAGCCACGCCCGCAGCTCGTTGCGGAAGGTCTGCTCGGCCGCGGTGTAGCGGAGGTCCATGCGGTGCGGCGGAGGGTCAGCCCGGCAACAAAGAAGTCAGGCGACGAAGTCGAGGCCGAACAACTTGATCGCGTTGCCCCGCACGATCTTGCGTCGTTGCGCGTCGGTGAGGTCGGCCATCTGCTCCTCGGCGATCTGGCGCGTCCGGGGCCACGTCGAGTCCGAGTGTGGGTAGTCCGACTCGTAGGTGATGTTGTCCTCGCCGATCTCGTCGACCGACTTCAGCCCGTGCGCGTCGTCGAAGAAGCAGCCGAACACGTGACCGGGGAAATAACTGCTCGGCTTCTCCGGCACGATGTCCGCCACGCCGGCCCACCCGCGGTTGTCCTCCCACACGCGGTCGGCCCGCTCCAGGATGTAGGGGATCCATCCGATCTGGCCCTCGGAGTACGCGACCTTCAGGTCGGGGAAGCGGACGAAGACGCCGCTGAACAGGAAGTCCACCAGCGAGAACGTGGCGTTGGTGTGCGTCAGCGTCGACCCGACGGCCGGCGGCGCGTCCGGCGAGGTCGACGGCATCTTCGACGACGACCCGATGTGCATGTTGACCACGGTCTGCGTCTCGGCGCAGGCCCGGAAGAACGGGTCCCAGTAGTGGTCGGGGTCGTGGACGCTCGGCAGGCCCAGGAACGGCGGGATCTCGCTGAAGCAGACCGCCCGCACGCCCCGATCGGCGTTGCGCCGGACCTCGTCCGCCGCCAGCTCGGCGTCCCAGAGCGGGATCAGGCACAAGGGAATCAGCCGCCCACCCGTGTCGGCGCACCACTCCTCGACCATCCAGTCGTTGTAGGCCTTGACGCAAAGCAAACCCAGCTCTTTGTCCTTGGCCTCGGTGAAGGTCTGGCCGCAGAATCGAGGGAACGTCGGGAAGCACAACGCCGCCTCGATGTGATTGACGTCCATGTCTTCGAGCCGTGGCTTCACCTCGTACGAGCCGGGCCGCATCTCTTCGTACATGACGCCCCGCATGGTCACTTCCTCACGGGGCACCCCCACCGCTGAGTCCACCCGTAGCAACGGCCTCTTCAACTCCTCGTAGTACCACCAGTCCACCGGCGCGCCCTTGGCGCCTTCCTTGACCTTCAGCGACCCGCCCCGGAACTCGACTTCGGGCATGGGAGCCCGGACCACCCGCGGCCCCACCTCGAGGTATTTCGAGGGAAGGCGGTCCTGCCATACGTTGGGCGGTTCGACGACGTGATCGTCGACCGAGATGATCATCGGCAGGGGTTCAGGCATGGCCTTCGAGCGTAGCCGGGACCTGACGGGGCGTCAGATACGCGAAACCTGCCTCAGAACACCTCTGCGAAGAGGTCGCACATCGCCTGCCACGACCGCCGGTCCGTCGGCTCGTGGTACTCGATCCCGGGCATGTCGATGTTGGATGCGCGCGGGTTGGTGAACGAGTGCACTGCGCCGCCGTACACCACCATCTGCCAGTCGACGCCGCCCCCCGTCATCTCCTCCTCGAAGGCCTTCCGCTGGGCGTTGTCCACGATGGGGTCGTCGGCGCCGATCATCACCAGCACCTTCCCGACAATGTTGGAAGCGTCCTGCGGGCGCGCCGTGCTCAGCCCGGAGTGGAAGCCGCAGACCGCCTTGAGGTCTGCCTCGCCTCGCGCCAACTCCAGGGCCATCGTGCCCCCGAAGCAGTAGCCGATCGCCGCCAGCCGCTGCGGGTCGGTACGCGGCTCCTGCAGCAATATCTCCAGCCCAGCCATCCCGATGTCCCGCACACGCAAGGGGTCCCCGTAGAACCCGCCGATGCGCTCCATCATCTGCGCCCGATCCTCGATCGGCTTGCCCCCGCCGTGATAGTCCAGCGCAAACGCGACATAACCCAACTCGTCGGCGAGCCGTACCGCCCGGCCACGCGCGTGATCGTCGAGCCCCGGGCCTTCGTGGCACACCAGGACGCCCGGGCGCTGCCCGTCCCCGTCGGGCACGGCAAGCGTTCCGATCATCGTGCGGTCGTCGGCCTCGTAGGAGATGTCTCGTGTGGTCGCCATGACGTGCACCGTATCCCCAGACGGCCGACGCGATACTGGCCCAATGCCGGGGGAACAGGTCCGACGTCTGCAATCGGGATTCGCCATCCGCTCCATCTGCACCGTCCGCACCATGGCCGTCCCGACGGCCCTGGTCGCCGCCGCAGCCCTGTTCGCGTCGTGCAGTTCCAGCCCCTCCCCGTCTGCCACGTCCACGTCCACGTCCACGACCACGCGTACCCATCACGCAGCAACGACGACCACCGGCCCGGCCACCACCCTCCCGCCGCCCGCCACCACGGGACCGCTCACGCCCGGCGCCCCCATTGCCCTCCCCTTCGCCGCCGACAGAGTCACCGCCGCCGAGAGCCCCGACGGCGCGTTGTTCGCGGCGCCCCAGGACCCGACCAACCCCGCGCCGGCCATCGCCTGGGTGATCGACGGCAACGGTCCTGCCGCCATCGCCGAGCACGTCGCCACCGGCATCGCCGCCCTTGCCGCCGACGCCAATATCTTCTACGCCGCCACCTACAGCACCGTGTACGCCTACGACAGAGCGAGCGGCAACCAGAACGGGCAGTGGAACATGCCGAGGGTCAACGCGGCGAACAGCTCCGACGCCGACCTCGTCGCGCTCGCCACCGGCGGCGGCAACCTCTACGTTTCGGTGACGCAGGGCAACACCACCAGCGTGTACCGCATCACGCCCACCTCGTCAGCCGCCCCACACCTCGTAGTAAGAGGGCTCGGCGACGCCATCGGTTCCGACGGCACCATCTATTACGAGCGCACCGACCATCACCTCGTAGCGCTCAGCCCCAGTGGCAAGACCACGGTCGGGCCGGCCCTCGCCGATACGCCCAACGGCGAAGGCGGCGGCGTCCAGTACGTCGAGGTGGTCGCAGCCGGCGCGGTCTGGGTCGGCGAGCCGGCGGGCCAGGGCCTCGATGCGGCGTACACGACCTTCGACACCCAGACCCTCGACCGTGTCGGCCAGTACAGCGGCTCCGTGACCAGCTCCGTCGTCGACTCCGCCTCCGGCCCCCTGGTGCTCCAGCCCTCCGCGGGATCCCCCGCTTGCGCCGGCGCGCAGTCGCCGGCGGCCTGCGTCCTGCGTATCGACCAGCACGGCACCACTAGCGACCCGGTCAACGTCGGCGCCGCCGTCACCCT
This sequence comes from uncultured Acidimicrobiaceae bacterium, assembly GCA_963777485.1. Classification (GTDB taxonomy): domain Bacteria; phylum Actinomycetota; class Acidimicrobiia; order Acidimicrobiales; family RAAP-2; genus Bog-473. The sequence goes on from CAVZQP010000004.1 coordinate 283,684, forward strand.
GATCGGACCCCAGCCCGCCGTGGTCGTCTCGGACACCACGACCGGCCAGTTCGACCTGGTGCGCCTCTCCTGACGCCTAGTACGACATCGCGACGCCGCCGTTGGGGCTGATCATCTGCCCCGTCACGAAGCTGCTGGCGTCCGAAGCCAGATACAACACGCACAACGCGATGTCGGCCGTCGTGCCCACCCGCCGCAGCGGCGCGCTCTTCGCCATCGGCGAGAGCACCGCCTCCTTCAGCTCCTCGTTCAACGAGCCGTCGGGGTTGGTGTAGTACCGCGCCGTCATGTTCGTCGGGACGAATCCCGGCGCAATGGAATTCACCCGCACCCCCTGCTTGCCGACCTCGACGGCCATGCTCTTCGTCAGCTGCGCGACGCCGGCCTTGCAGATGGCATACGGCCCGATGCCCGCGGCGGGTGTCAGCACCGCCGCCGACGCCATGTTGACGATGGTACCGCCGCCCTGCTCCACCATCACCTTCCCGGCGGCCTGGCATCCGTACAACACGCCCTTGAGGTTCACGTCGAGGATGCGATCGAACTCGTCGGGGTCGACGTCGATAATGCGGCTGTCGATCATGACACCGGCGATGTTGCACATCACGTGGAGGCCTCCGTGCCGTGCCGCGATGTGACCGACGAGCGCCGACGCCGCTCCCCGCGCCGACACGTCGAGCTCGGCACTCTCGGCCTTGCCGCCCGCCCCGAGGATGCCCTGCGCCGTCTCCATGGCGCCTTCGACGTTCAGATCGGCGCAGACCACGGTGGCGCCGGCGCCTGCCAATACCTCCGCACTCGTCCGCCCGATACCTCCGGCGGCACCGGTGACCAAAGCCACACGGCCGGTCAGGTCGAATGCGTCACGGACACTCTGGGCTGTTTCCACCGGCGCACCATACGCGCCGGACCGAGACCGGATCAGGCCGCTTCAGCTTGGGGCTCGATCCTGAACACCGGATACTCGGCTGCGATCCGCTCGAACTCCTCGAGTGGAGCGCCGCGATCCACCGGGATATGCGGGCGTGCCCCTGGGGCGAGCTCGAGATAGCGACGCAGGATCGGCGGCCGATCAGCCGTATCGACCTCGACAAGCCGGATCCGTTCGCGCCGCCCGTGGTGGAGTTCGGCTCTTCCGCCATCGGCTTCCACGTTGCGGACCCAATTCACGTCGGCACCGAGCATCGACACGAGGTATCTGCCTCCTTCGAACGTGGCGATCACGATCGGAAAGGAAATGGAACGCCCGCTGCATCGTCCCCGCACGACGAGCGTGCCTGCCCTTGAAGGCATGATGCCTGCGGAGAAGGCGATGGCCGAAAGCCTGTTCTGGGGTTTTGCGAACCAGTTGGGTCGCCCGTCCCGATAGAGCCATCTCATGTAGTCGTGGTATCGGCTCATCCTCGAATTCTGAACGCCCCCCACGCGGGCTGCATAGGGAGGAACGTCCTTATGCGGTCACGCCTTCGACAGCCAGGAGCTGTCGCTTCACCTTGAGCCCGCCGCCGTAGCCGCCGATGCCGTTGCTGGCCAACACCCGGTGGCACGGCACGATGACGGGGATCGGGTTGCGGCCGTTCGCCTGCCCAACCGCCCGTGGTGCGCTGGGTCGGCCCACGCGGCGGGCCAACTCCCCGTAGCTGATGGTCTCGCCGTACGGGATACGTGTCAGCTCGGTCCAGACCTCGCGCTGGAATTCGGTGCCGTCGAGCTCCATCCGCACGTCGAAGTCGGTGCGTTCGCCCGCGAAGTACTCGTCGAGCTGCGACGCTGTCTCCTTGAGCACCGGCGGCACGTCATCGGCGTCGTTCCGCGCATGGCGTCGCTCGTTCGGCAACCAGATGCCGACCAGCACGTCGCCGTCGCATTCGAGTACGAGGCGACCGATCGGGCTTTCGTAGGGCATCGTCACCGTGCGGGTTGTCATGCGGCTCGTCCTTTCTGTGGTGGGGCAGGGATTTCGGCGGTCGACATGGGAAGTGACCAAAGGTGGGACATCGCGTAGCTGCGCCAGGGGCGCCATCCCTCGCTCACGGCGAGAAGTTGAGCCGGGTTGTCGGGAAGGCCCAGGGCCTTCGCCCCCCGACGGATGCCAAGATCAGTCGGCATGAAGGCGTCGGGATCCCGCAGCGCCCGCATGGCGACGTACTCCGCCGTCCACGACCCGATCCCGGGCAGCGCGACGAGCGAACGGCGCAGCTCGACCGGGTCCGCTCCAGGATCGATCACGACGTCACCGCCTCCGACCGCCTCGGCCAGTGCAACCACTGCGCGGCGACGGCTCGTCGGCATTGCGTAGGCGCCAGGATCGCTCTGGGCGAGCTCCACGAGCGCCTCGGGCGTGGGAAACAGATGGGTCAGCGTCCCGGTGGGCTCGGGCAGCGCGTCGCCCGCAGCCGCGACCAGACGACCGGCCACGGTTCGGGCGCCGGCGACGGACACCTGTTGGCCGATCACCGCGCGCACCGCCAGCTCGAAGCCCTCGGCCGCGCCGGGCACGCGCCGTCCCGAGTCACGGGTTACGACGGCACCGATCAGCGGCTCGTTCCGAAGCGCCTCATATACGGCGACCGGGTCGGCATCGAGATCCAACAGCTGGCGACAGCGCGCGACCGCCGTCGTCAAGTCGCGCAGATCCGAGAGCACGAGGTCTGCACCGACATAGGCCGGTCCGTCCGTCGCTTCCCTTCCATCTCCTCCGGGGGCCGGCGTGGCAAGGGTGACGACGGCGTGGCCGTGGGGAAGCCGGAGGGTGCGCCTGTACGACATGCCTTCGTGTGCCTCGACACCAGGCAAGGCTCGGAGACCGAGGAAGTCGAGTACCGATGCTGGGTTGAAGGGGCGCCGGCACGGGAGTCTCAGGTGAATGGACTGTGGTGCCGCCAGCTGCCGGTCGCGCTTGGCCTGCGCCGACTTTGCCGCCCGCGCCCGAAGGCCACTCGGCGTGTCAGCGAAAATCTCGCGGATGGTGTCGTTGCACTGGCGGACGCTGGCAAAGCCAGCCGCGAATGCGATGTGCGCGACCGGGAGGTCCGTCGTCTCGAGCAGGATGCGTGCGGTCTGGCTGCGCTGGGCCCGGGCGAGTGCCAGCGGCCCGGTGCCGACTTCGGCAGTGATGAGACGGTTGAGTTGGCGCGTGCTGTAGCCGAGCCTGCCCGCCAACCCCTCGACCCCTTCGAGGTCGACGATGCCGTCGCGGATGAGCCGCATCGCCCGGGCCACGATGTCGGCCCGAACGTTCCACTCCGGTGAGCCCGGGGTGGCATCGGGGCGACAGCGCAGGCATGCCCGGAACCCCTCTTGCTGGGCGGCCGCGGCCGTTGGGTAGAAGCGCATGTTCTCCCGCTTCGGGGTGCGAGCCGGGCAGCTGGGCCGGCAGTAGATGCCGGTCGAGGTCACGGCACAGAAGAACACTCCGTCGAAGCGGGCATCCTTGCTCTTCGCCGCCTCGTAGCAGCGTCCCTGGTCCTCGATCACGGTGCCAGCGTGGCACGTCGCTGTGACCATTACTGGCGGGAATCGGACATTGCCAATTCGGGCCCATTGGGGCGACTCCGGCGAGCCCGGAAGATACGGGCTTATCCGGCGGCCCGCGGCGCGGCGAGCGTGTGCTGCAGCACGAACCTTCGGTGTGTCGCGGCGTCGCCCCAGGCCCGCGCGAGCGCCCACGTCCGCTTCATGAAGAAGTGCAGGTCGCACTCCCACGTGTAGCCGATGGCGCCGTGCACCTGCAGGGTGACCCGGGCGGCGAGGTCGGCAGCGTCCGAGGCCATCGCTTTGGCCATTGACGCGTCATGTGAGAGAGAGGGTTGGGCGGTCGCGAGCGACCACGCGGCTCGATAGGCGGCCGGGCGCGCGAACTCGAGCGCCACGCGCGCGTTGGCCAAATGGTGCTTGACCGCCTGGAAACTGCCGATCGGTTTGCCGAACTGGTGGCGCTCCTTGGCGTACGCCGCCGCCATCGACAGCATGCGATCGGCCAAGCCGACGAGTTGGGCGGCGGTCGCGGCGGCCGCTCGGTCGGCGAGCAGGGTCACCGCGGCCTCCGCTGCGACGCCGTAGGCCAACAAAGTGTCGGAGGCGAGTGGCCAGTGCACGATCGACACGTCGCGGGTCGCGCTGAGCGCAGGGGTCGGCTCGGCGGTGCACGAAGCTGCCGGCACCGCGTGGAGCTGCCAGCCGGACTCGTCGTCGCGGCAGGCGAGGAGAAAGATCGAGGCGTCACGGGCGCCGACGACGCGTGGGGTACGCAGCATCCCGTCCGCCGACACATCGCTGGGAGACCTGACTCCTTGCGGCGTCACGTCGATGCCACCGACAGCGAACATGGCGTCGTCCTCCACGAGCGCACGCAACGAGGCTGCGGCTGCTGGCTCAGGGAGCAGTGCCGCGAGGGTGGGCGCGGCGAGGGCGGCGGTCTCGAGGAGCGGTTCGGGCAGGCAGGCGTACCCCGTTTCTTCGAGGACGCCCACCAGGTCGACGTCGTTGAGACCCAGCCCGTTCGACGAGGTCGGCACGACGAGTGCGGGCGCGCCGAGCTCGGCCAGGATCGTCCAGCGGTTGGCGGAGAGCTCGGCACGGGCATCTTCGTCTGCGAGCTCGAACGCTCGGAGAGCGTCGGCGTCGCACTCGGCATCGAGCACGGTGCGCACCCCGCGGCGCAACGCGTCCTGATCGTCGGAGAACGAGAAATCCACGCTCAGGCCCGCGGGAGCCCGAGCAGCCGCTCGGCGACGACGTTGCGTTGGATCTCGTTGGTGCCCGCATAGATGGGCCCCGCGAGCGAGAAGAGATAGCCGTCGAGCCATTCGCCGGGTGCGCCGGCGGTGAGGAGCTCGGCGTCGGTCCCGAGCAGGTCGAGGGCGGCGGTGTGAACGGCGACGTCGGTCTCGGACCAGAAGATCTTGTTGGCACTTGCCTCGGCGCCGACGGCATGGCCGCGGGAGACTCTGCTCGCGGTCCAGTAGGTGTGGAGCTTGTACGCCTCGGCGTGCATGTGCGCGAGGGCTACCGCGTCGGTGGAAGCGGGTGGGCCGCCGCGCGAGGCGTAGAACTGTACGAGGCGGTCGGCTACCTCGGTGTAGCGCGCCGGACTGCGGAGCGAGAGTCCGCGCTCGGAGCCGGCGGTGGCCATGGCGACGGACCAGCCGCCGCCCACCTCGCCGAGCACCTGGTTCTCGGGGACCTCGACGTTGTCGAAGAAGATCTCGGCGAAACCGGTCTCGCCGTCGAGCTGCGGGATCGGACGCACGGTGACGCCGGGCGAGTCCATGGCGATCAGGAAGTACGTCAGGCCACGGTGGCGCTCGGCGTCGGGGTCGGTGCGGAAGATGCCGAAGCACCATTCTGCGAAGGCGCCGCGGCTCGCCCAGGTCTTCTGGCCGTTGAGTATCCAGCCGTCGTCCGCTCGATTGCGGGCGGCGCGGCTGCGGATGCCGGCGAGGTCGCTGCCGGCGTCGGGCTCGGACCAACCTTGACACCAGATCTCGTCGCCGGCGGCCATCGGCGGGAGGAAACGTTGTTTCTGGGCGTCGGTGCCGTACTCGAGCATGGTGGGGGCGAGCAGGAAGATGCCGTTCTGGCTGACGCGCTTGGGGGCGCGAGCGCGGTAGTACTCCTCTTCGAAAATCAGCCATTCGAAGATGCCGAGGTCGCGGCCGCCGTACTGCGTCGGCCAGCTGACGACGGACCAGCGGTCTTCGTACATTTTGCGTTCCCACCGGCGGTGCGCCTCGAAGCCCTCACGTGTGTCGAACGAGGGGAGCGGCTCGCTCGGGACGTGCTCGTTCAACCAGGTGCGCGCCTCGACCCGGAACGCTTCCTGCTCGGGGCTGAACGTCAGGTCCATGGGGCTACGGAATCTTCCACAGTGGTTGGCGGTGGCGCCAACGGTCAGCTGTTGCCGGTGAGGGTGGTGGTGCCAGTGGCGGTGTTGCCGGTGGTGCCGGTGTCGCCGGTCGGGGTGTCGCCGGCTGGGAGGCTTCCCACGGTCGTCGTATTGGTGATGGGCTGGCGGAATACCAGCGTTCGTACGAAGAAGTCGGCGACGGCTCGGGTGATGCCCGCCTCGGCGGGTTGCTCGCCAGGGTTGTCGAACTCGTGGCCGCCACCCTTGACGATCAGGAGCTGGTGGGGCACGCCGTTGCCTCCGAGATCCCAGGACAATTCATTCGATTGTTGGGGGTAAACGATCTCGTCGTCGGTCGAGTGCAACAGGAGAAACGGTGGGTCGCCGGGTGCGACGTAGGTCACGGGGCTGGCGGCGCGGAGGTCTGTACCCAACTGATTGTGCGGGACATGGCCGAGCAGATCGACGAAGCTTTTGGCCACGAGATGGCTGTCGCCCTGGTTGCCCAGGGTGAGCAGATCGCTCGGACCGGCCATGTCCACGACGGCCTCGACCTTGCTGGACTCGTCGGGGTAAGCGCCGACGTCCCACCCCTCTCTGGGGCCGGCAGTGCCGAGTAGCGCCACCAGGTGGCCCCCGGCACTCTGTCCCCACGCTCCAATTGCGTTGGGGTCGATGTTCAGGTGAGTGGCGTTGGCGCGTAGATAGCGGATGGCGCATTTGACGTCGACGATCTGGTCGGGCCAGTGCGCCTTTGGGCCGAGCCGATAGTCGACGCTGACGACGACAAGGCCCTGTGCGGCCAGGTCCGGGCCGATGGTGTTGATGAGGAATCCGCCGGTGTCGTAGTTGCCGGAGACCCAGGAGCCTCCGTGGACGTAGACCGCAGCCGGGGCGGGGCCGTGCAGGGTGGTCGGCTCCGTAATACGAGCCCGTTCGCCGCTGCAGTAGGTCACGGTGGCGTGTTGGCCGGCGCTGAGCTTGGGTGCGGGCGTCGAACCGGACGGGGTGGCCTTGGGCGGGGAGGGGCTGGCACCGGCCGAGCAGCTCGTCAGGGCCGTGAATGCGAGCGCGCAGACAAAGCTGGCGGCCAGGGGTCTGCGCATGGCTCTCAATGTTGGCCGAACCCGGGGAGAATCTGGCTACACCCCTCGTCTGGCACCAAATCTGATTCGGCGTCAGAATTGGGCCCACCATGCCCTCCGCCGTGATCGTCGACGCCGTGCGCACCCCGGTCGGCCGCCGGGGCGGGCGCCTTTCCGGGTGGCACGCCACCGATCTGGCCGCCCAACCGCTGGCCGCCCTGTTGAAGCGCAACGACCTGGATCCGTCGCTCGTCGAGGATGTGGTCATGGGCTGCACCATGACGGTCGGCGAGCAAGCAATGAATATCGCCCGCAACGCGGCGCTGGCCGCGGGATTCCCCGAGTCGGTCCCGGGCACAACCGTCGATCGTCAGTGCGGCTCCGCCCAACAGGCGATCCACTTCGCCGCGCAGGCCGTCATGGCTGGCGCGATGGACGTGGCGATCGGCGCGGGAGTGGAATCGATGAGCCGGGTACCGATCGGTTCGACGACGGATCCAGGACCGGGAGAGGCTTACGGCCCGTTGTACCTGGAGCGCTTCGAGCTCATCCATCAGGGCGAGTGCGCAGAGGAGATCGCCCGGCGTTGGAAGGTGTCACGCGACGAGATGGACGCGCTGGCGCTGCAATCGCACCAACGGGCGGCCTCGGCGACCGACGAGGGTCGCTTTGCAAACGAGATCGTGCCGCTCGAGGCGAGGGTGCATCCCGACGTGCCGGGGGCGGCTGAGGTGAGTGGGTTGCTGTCGGCCGACGAGGGTGTGCGGCGGGACACGTCGCTCGAGAAGCTGGCGGCGCTGAAGGGAGCCTTCTCCGAGACAGGCACGGTCACGGCGGGGACGTCATCGCAGATATCGGACGGGGCGGCGGCGGTGTTGATCATGAGCGAGGAACGGGCGACTTCTTTGGGCCTCAGGCCCCGGGCCCGCTTTCACACCTTTGCCGTCGCTGCCAACGACCCGCAGATCATGCTGACAGCGCCCATCCCGGCGACCGAGCTGGTCTTGAGCAAGGCGAAGCTGAAGCTCGCCGAGATCGACCTGGTGGAGATCAACGAAGCGTTCGCGTCGGTCGTGCTGGCGTGGGAGCGCGAGTACCACCCAGATATGTCGAAGGTCAACGTCAACGGCGGCGCGATCGCGATCGGACATCCGACCGGCTGCTCGGGAGCCCGGCTCATGGCCACGCTGTTGAACGAGCTCGAGCGGACGGGCGGGCGTTACGGGCTGCAGACGATGTGCGAGGGCGGCGGGCAGGCCAACGCGACGATCATCGAGCGGCTCGGTTGATGGCGGGCACTCGCATGCCCGCCGTAGAGGGTTGGTTCACGACCGGCGAGGACGGCCGATCCCCAGCGCTGCTCGGATCCCGCTGTGAGGGATGCGGCACGTTCGCCTTTCCTGCCGAGACGCGCTACTGCGGGAACCCCGACTGTTCGTCGACGTCGTTCGAGTCGGTCGAGCTGTCGCGGCGGGGCCGGATCTGGTCGTACACCGACGCCCGGTACCAGCCTCCGCCGCCCTATGTGGCGGCCGACCCCTACGTCCCCTTCTGCCTGGCCGCCGTGGAGCTGGCGGACGAGAAACTCGTGGTCATGGGCCAGGTCGTGCCGGGGGTCACGGTCGACGACCTATCAGTGGGCGACGAGGTCGAGTTGGTGATCGACACCCTGTACTCGGAGGACGGCTGCGACTACCTCGTCTGGAAGTGGGACCCGGTCGTCGGCGTCCCGGCGGGCGGGAACGGCTGAGCCATGGCCGACGACAAGCGAGTGGCGGTCCTGGGCGCCGGGATGCACGAGTGGGGCAAGTGGGGCCGGCCCTTCGTGGAATACGGGTTGGCGGCGGCACGTGACGCTCTTAACGACGCAGGTCTGACCTGGCGTGACATGCAGTTCGTGTCGGGGGCCGACACCATCCGCAACGGCTATCCGGGCTTCGTCTCCGGCGCCACCTTCGCCCAGGCGCTCGGGTGGACCGGAGCACGGGTGTCGAGCGTCTACGCCGCGTGTGCCTCCGGCGCCGTGGCCATCGCCAACGCGCGGGCGCAGATCCTCGCTGGACTGTGCGACGTCGCGTTGGTGGTCGGCGCGGACACGACCCCGAAGGGTTTCTTCGCCCCGGTGGGAGGCGAACGTAAAGACGATCCCGACTGGCTTCGCTTCCATCTCATGGGCGCGACGAATCCCACCTACTTCGCGTTGTACGCGCGGCGGCGGATGGATCGGTTCGGTGCCACAGAGGAGGACTTCGCTCAGGTGAAGGTGAAGAACGCGCGGCACGGGCTCGCGAACCCGTACGCGCGCTATCGCAAGGAAGTCACGGTCGACGAGGTGCTCGCCTCGCCGATGGTGGCCGATCCGCTCCGTCTTCTCGAGATCTGCGCGACCTCCGACGGTGGGGCAGCGCTCGTGCTCTCGAGCATGGACTTCGCCCGCCGTCACTCGGGGGGAGCGGCACCCCTCGTCACCATCGACGCCGTGTCGACGGTCACACCGTCGTTCCCCAACACCGTGATCGAGATGCCGAACTTCGCGACGGACTCGGCAGCGGCGATGGCGGCGTTGTCGGGCGATGCGGCCGCCAGCGGGTTTCGGCCGTCGATCGCTTCTGCTGCATACGCCGAAGCGGGGATCGGGCCGGAGGAGGTCAATCTCGCCGAGGTCTACGACCTCTCGTCGGCGCTCGAGCTCGACTGGTACGAGGACATCGGATTGTGCGGCGAGGGCGAGGCCGAAAAGTTGTTGCGTGACGGCGTTACGTCCCTTGGCGGTCGTGTCCCGGTTAACCCCTCCGGCGGCCTCTCCTGCTTCGGTGAGGCGATCCCCGCCCAGGCGATCGCGCAGGTCTGCGAGTGCGTCTGGCAGCTGCGGGGTGACGCCAACGGGCACCAAGTGGAGGGTGCCCGGGTGGCGGTGACGGCGAACCAGGGCCTCTTCGGCCATGGATCGTCCGTACTCCTCCGTCGCTAAAACCCTGGTAGCCGCATTATTTGTGATTCCCGTGAGGGGTTCTTGCACGCCGTGTGTGATCCCTGCCCTTTCGGGTATGAGCACGAATGACGTCAAACGAGTGCAGTGCCTTGCTTAGGCTGGCGGGTACGCGTGAGTCGTCTATTTGTGCGTTGGCAAGGAACGACGCAACGAACAGAACGACGCTGCGATTGGAGGAACCAAATACATGTTGGCCACTGAGGTTTCTAGGTTGCGCCAAGATGAGCAGCAGCAAGGAGCAAAGAACCGAATGCCGGACCAGATTGACCATGGGAACGGGACGGGATCCGACGACGTCCTGCAGGCCCTCGGCGAACTGGAGTCAGTCCTCAGGGAGAACGCCGAGAGCGAGCGCCTCTTGGCCAAGCGGATCGCCGACGTCCGACTTGCCCGGGAAAATGGGCGGGAATGGAAGGCGATCTTGGGCGACGAGGACGAGCCGGGCACGGTGCAGCTGGTGAGCACCATCTTGCGGCGGCAGTCCGAGGCAAGTGGCTTTTTGCGTCGCTCCCTCGTCGTCGCCCTGCGGGCAGAGGGCCAAAGCATCCCGAGCATCGCGCACCTCTTCGGTGTGACGCATCAGCGGGTGTCGAACTTGTTGCGGCGCGTCGCCCAGGGCAACGCAGCCGCCGCCGATTCGAACTCGGACTAACTCGTCCAGCCGCGCAACAGCGCGTCGGCGTCGGCCATGATGCCGTTGACGATCTCCGCCACGGTGGGGAGAGAGTTCAGTACGCCGACGACCTGACCTGTGGGGAGGACGCCGACGTCGGTACGGCCCTCGACGAGCGCCGCCTTCGTCATGATGGGCGCGTTGGCCGCCATGACGACCTGGGCCCACGTGAGTTCGTTGCCCGCCTTCATGGCGCGCCCTTCGCGGAGCAGCGAGCGCAGTGTCGCGCCAGTGTCTTTGCGGAACTGTTGGGCGCTGCGCATGGCACGCGGGAGCGCGCGGAGCCACGACTGTGATTCGAGGTGGTCGACCAGGTCGGTACGCACCACGCGCTGTGGCGCACCGTCGACCTTGGTTGTGACCACGGTGCCCGTGACGGGCGTCTCCAAGTAGAGGCCTTTCACCGCCTCGGGCACCCTGCTCTCGGCCGACAGAAGGAAACGGGTGCCCATCGCCACGCCGGACGCGCCGTAGGCCAGGGCGGCGACGAGGCCGCGCCCGCTGAAGAAGCCGCCTGCGCCGAGCACCAGGACCCGGTCGGCTACGGCGTCGACGACCTGGGGTAACAGAAGCGTCGTGGGCACGGTGCCGGTGTGTCCTCCCCCCTCGGCGCCCTGAGCGATGACGGCGTCGACGCCCCATTCCGCCACCTTCTCAGCGTGGCGGCGGGCGCCGACCGTGGGCATGACGAAGAGGCCGGCTTCCTTGCAGCGAGCCACGAGGTCCGGGTTGGGGGCCTGAGCGAAGCTGGCGACGCGTGCGCCCGTCTCGATCATCAGTTCGATCCGGTCGGTCACGTCGTCCACGTCGGTGCGCAGGTTGACGCCGAAAGGAGCCGAGGTGCGGCTTCGCACCTCGGCGATCGCAGCGGCGAGCTGTTCCAAGGTCATGGTGGCCGAGGCAAGGACGCCCAGCCCGCCGGCTTCGCAGGTGGCGGCGACGAGCCGGGGCCCGGCCACCCAGCCCATGCCGGTCTGCACGAGCGGGTACCGGATCCCGACCCGCTCACAGAACGGAGTGTGGAGCGCAGGGTGCAGCGACGCGCCCGGGCCGGTCAGGTCCGCACCTCTCGGTCGCGCAGCGAGCCGGGGTCGAGGACGACACGGATGACGTCCATCTCCTCGGGGCTCGGCAGGCGCGTCTCGACGACGTCGTTACCGATGGTGAGCTCGAATCCGGTTGCCGCGACGATTTCCTCGACCCGCACGCCGGGGTGGTACGAGCGCAGCCGCATGGTGCGGTCGGACGTCTCGAAATCGAACACGCCGAGATTGGACACGACCCGGCGGACGTCGTGGAAACGCCGGGCGCCTTCTCCGGCGGCCGCGGCCCGGCCATACCCGACCCCGCAGACGACATCGACGTGCTCGACGAAGGTGCGCGGGCTGTGGTCGGGCACCCAGTAGCTGGTGGGGTGATTGACCGAATTTCCCGGTGCACCGCGCACGCCGACGAGCTGGACTTTGGGATGGTCGTGGGGCCCGACGGCGGAGATGTTCTGGTTGCCCGTGCGGTCGATCTGGCTCGCCATCATCATGATGTGGCGCCGGCCGGACCAGACCACGTCGAACACGCTGCGGTAAGGCATAGCGGCCTCCCGTACGAGCTCGGCCGGACGAGTGGCGATCGGGGGCGCTCCGACCATGAGCGCAGCCTCGCCGTCGGTGAGAACGAGGTCAGGTGCGAAGGTGAGCTTGGCCAGGCGGGCGCCGAGCGAGGGGATCGTTCCGAACGGGCTCGCCATCACTTCTCCGGCGTCGCGCCACGCGTCGGCACAGGCGATCACGCACGCTTCGGCGCGGGTGAAACCGGTGTCGGACGGTGGGAGGGCGTCGCTCATTGGGCCTGACGCTCTTTCACCCGAGCCTGGTATTCGTCCTCTTGCACGAAGACGTAGCGGCCGGCGAAGGACTCCCATTCGGCGGGGTCGCCCGCGGCCGCCGCGTACTCCTTCTGGAACGCCTCGTCGCGGCCGTAGTCGGGAGGGTTGGCGGTGAAGTGCGCACCGCCGCGTGCCTCGGCCACACCGTCTGTGAGCATTCGATGGATCGTCACCGCCGAGAGCGGATGCGTCTCGTCGGCGAGCTCGCCGTTGGGCACGATCCGCTCGGTGGTGAGGAAGCGCCGCTCGGCGGCGCCGAGGAAGAGGTTGTCGAAGAACGGGTCCGGGCTCAGGATCTGCCCGTTCCCCGCGGTGTCGGCTCGGTTGACGTGGACGATCGCGGCGTCGAGGTGCAGGGCCGGCATCGCGACCAGCTCGACCTCGGCGTCGGCCGGGTCGGCCAGGTACGGGCTCCCGACGCCGTAGGGCGAACGGACGCGACGCAGGTCGGGGTTCACGGTGAGGACGTCGGAACCGAGACCCGCCCGGGTGGGTAGGAAGGGCACGCGCCAGTACGCGGCCTGGAGGCCGAGGAAGAACATGCCCTCGTCCACTTCCATGACCTCGACCTTGCCGTGCTGACGAGCGGCCCTCCAATGCGGGTCGAGGGCGATGGAGTCGAGGGTGACGAAGCCACAGACGACTTTGCGCACCTTGCCGCTGGCACAGAGGAGGCCGACGTCGGGACCGCCGTAGGCGACGACGGTGAGGTCGGTGAGGTCGGACCGACAGATGGCGCGGACGACGGCCATCGGCTTGCGGCGCGAGCCCCAGCCCCCGATGCCGATCGTCATGCCCGATCGGAGCTCGCCGACGATGTCGCCGATGGTTGTGCGCTTGTCGCTCACTTGGAGGTGTCGGCGTCGCGCTTCTCGACGAAGGCTGCCCGCTGCTCGTCGGCCACGCCGCGGACATGCAGCTCGTAGGTAAAGCCTTGCTCGAAGCGGTAGCTGCGTTTCACGTCGACCGGATCGATGCCGTTCAACGACTCCTTGGCGCGTCGGATGATGGTGGGGCTCTTGGTGGCGATGTCGGCGGCCAGCTCGAGTGCGGCCGCATGGAGGCGGTCCGGCGGCACCACGGCGGCCACCGACCCATAGGAGGCGAGCTCGGCGGCCGGAATCGGCTTCGCCGTGTAGACCATCCGGCGCATCACGTGCTGGGGCACCAGGCGGGCGAGGTGGGTGGCGGCGCCGAGAGCGCCACGGTCGACTTCGGGGAGGCCGAAGGTGGCGTCCTCCGAGGCGACGACGATGTCGGCGTTGCCGGCGAGGCCGATGCCGCCGCCGAGGCAGAAACCCTGGACGGCCGCGATGACCGGGACCTCGCAGTCGTACACGGCGGCGAAGGCGGCGTAGCAGCCGCGGTTGACACCGACGAGCGCCTCGTCGCCCTTGGCGTTGATCTCCTTGATGTCGACACCGGCGCAGAAGCCACGGCCGGTTGCGCGGAGGACCACGACGCGGTTGGTGGGAACCTGGCCGGCCGCGGTGAGGGCGTCGGCAAGGGCGAACCAGCCGGCCACATCGAGGGCGTTGACCGGGGGGTGGTCGATTACGACCTCGGCTATCCCTTCGTGTTCCTGGACCACATCGATAGGCATGGGCTGCCGGTCTCCTCGGTGTCCTCGGTCGGTGGTCGGGACGGCGGTTCCTGACGCGGCGTCAGAAGACCGCAGGGAACTTAGGCCAGCGCACTGGGCAGGGCCAACACGGTGCCCGGCCCCGGGTGGGAACGTGGCCCGCTGCCGTAGGGTTAGCCGCGTGACCGAGCCCGTATACGACTTCAGCGAGCGTGTGGTCGTCGTGACCGGAGGGTCGCGGGGGGTCGGGGCGGAGATCGTGCGGCGCTTCGTCGAGGCCGGCGCTCATGTGGTGACGTGCGGGCGCCACGAGGCCGACGTCGAGGGTGCGGTGTTCATGACCGCCGACGTGCGCAAGCCGGCGGATGCGGAGAAGGTCGTGGCGAAGGCGGTGGAGCACTTCGGGCGACTGGACGTGCTGGTGAACAACGCAGGCGGGGCGCCTCACGCCATGGCGGCGGACATGTCGCCACGTTTCGTCGAGGCGGTGATCAACCTGAACCTGCTGGCGCCGTTGTGGTGCGCGCAGTCCGCGCACAAGGTGATGGCGGTGCAGGAGGACGGGGGCTGCATCGTGAATGTGACCAGCGTCTCGGGCATGCGCCCTTCCCCGGGTGCTTCCGCTTACGGGGCGGCCAAGGCGGGGCTCATCAACCTGACGACGACCTTGGCGGTGGAGTGGGCGCCGTTGGTGCGTTTGAACTGTGTGACCGCCGGCCTGTTGGACACCGGTGCTGGGGAGGAGTTCTACGGCGGGCCCGAGGGGATGGAGCGGGTGGCGGCGACCGTGCCCCTTGGGCGCATGGGGGTCCCGGCCGACGTGGCGGCGGCCTGTTTGTGGTTGGCGAGCCCGGGCTCCTCGTATGTCTCCGGCGCGAATTTGGTGCTCCACGGGGGTGGGGAGTGGCCGGCATACCTACGGGCAGCGGAGGCGGCGGGGGCGACGGGGGCGGCGGACCCCGCAGGCTGAGCGCAGGCCATACACCCGTTTCACGACGGCGATTAGGGGGTTACCGGGGGGTAGCTGCTAAACAGAGCGACCGTGAAATTGGCGGTCCCCACGGAGACCCGTCCCGGAGAGCGCCGAGTCGGCCTCGTACCCGACGTGGTCAAGAAACTGGTCGGCACGGGCTGGGAGGTCTGTATCCAGGCCGGGGCCGGCGTGGCGGCCGAGTTCCCCGACGAGGCGTTCAAGGACGCAGGCGCCACCGTCGCTGCCGACGCGGCCGCGACGCTGTCCGGAGCCGGCCTCGTCGTACGGGTGAATCCGCCGAGCGCAGATGAGGCAAGGGATCTGCCCGACGGCGCGGCCGTCCTGAGCTTCTTCCAGGCCGGCCAGTCCGAGGACGCGCTCCGTGCTCTGGCCGCCAAGAAAGCCACCGTGTTCAGCTTCGACCTGCTGCCCCGCATCAGCCGCGCCCAGGGCATGGATGCGCTCAGCTCGCAGGCGACGGTCTCTGGATACCGGGCCGGGTTGGCGGCGGCCGACCACTTGGCCAAGTTCTTTCCCATGTTCATGACGGCGGCAGGCACCGTGCCGCCGGCCAAGGTGCTGGTGATGGGCGTCGGCGTCGCGGGACTGCAGTCCATCGCCACGGCGCGCCGCCTTGGCGCGGTGGTCAAGGCCTACGACGTGCGGGCGGCAGCCAAGGAGGAAGCCGAGAGCCTCGGGGCCACCTTCGTCGACACCGGCGTCTCCGCCGAGGGCACCGGTGGCTACGCCCGCGAGCTGACGCCCGAGGAGCTCGACCGCCAGCGGGCGGCGCTGGCCGAGGAGGTCGGGCGCTCCGACGTCGTAATTACGACCGCGGCCGTACCGGGTCGCAAGGCACCCATCCTCCTGACGACGTCCATGGTCGAGGGGATGGCGCCGGGCGCGGTCGTCGTCGACATGGCGGCGGACCAGGGTGGCAACTGCGAGCTCACGAAAGCGGGCGAGGTGGTCGACCACAACGACGTCCACATCGTCGGGATGACCAACCCGCCGGCGGGCATGCCGACGCACGCCAGCTTCCTCTTCGCCCGCAACGTGGCCAACGTCCTGGCGCTCATGGGGCCCGAGGGGTCGCTCGCGCCCGACTGGGACGACGAGATCGTCGCGGGCATGTGCGTCCTGCGCGACGGGACGGCGATGGCGCCGGCAGCGGTGGAGCTACTGGGTGGCGGCGGCACAGGAGGTGCACCGGCGTGATCGGCCTCATCATGCAGTCGACCCCCAGCGGCGGGTCGGACACCGGGATCATCGCCTTCCTGACGGTCTTCGCCCTCGCGATCTTCGTGGGGATCGAGGTCGTCTCCAAGGTCCCCAGCATCCTGCACACCCCCCTGATGTCGGGCTCCAACGCCATCCACGGCATCGTGCTGGTCGGCGCGCTCATCGTCATGGGCGAGGCGCACGGGACGGGCCAGCTGATCCTCGGGTTCCTCGCCGTGTTCCTCGCCACCCTCAACATCGTGGGTGGCTTCGTCGTCACCGACCGCATGCTCGAGATGTTCAAGGCCAAGCCCGCCGAGCGGGCGAAGCCGGCAACAGCCGAGGCCGAGGCCACGACGTCGAAGGCCGAGGACGGGAGCGCCGGCGCCGGGAACGGGGCCGCGTCCTGATGCTCGCCACAACATTCACCCTGGCCGACGGCCGGGACCTTGCCTACCTGGTCGCCATCATCGGCTTTATCACGGCGCTCAAGTTCCTGAGCTCGCCCAAGCGGGCACGACAGGGCAACCTCATCGGTGCCGCCGCCGCCACGCTGGCCGTCGGCATGACGTTCACACTGCCCGAGCTGCGCAACTCGGGAAAGAACCTCGTCCTCGCCATCATCGCGATGGTCCTCGGTGCGGCCATTGCCGTCCCCGTCGCCCGCTTCGTCAAAATGACGGCGATGCCACAACTGGTGGCCATCTTCAACGGCGTCGGCGGGGGCGCTGCCGCGCTCATCTCCATCGTCGAGCTCTTGCACCTGCACTCGCTCGGCCTCAACCCCGCCATCTACGTGACCGTCGAGGTGCTCCTCGGCGTGCTCATCGGATCGGTCTCGTTCTCGGGCAGCGCCATCGCCTTCATCAAGCTCCAAGAGCTCATCACCGGCCGTCCGATCACGTACCCGGGGCAACAGCTCATCAACGGACTGGTCGGTGCGGCCATCGCCATCATGATCATCCTTGCCCTCGCCACCGGGAGCATCGGCTACGTGTGGGTGATCCTCGGCCTCTCCCTCGTCCTGGGCGTGATCTTCGTGCTCCCGATCGGCGGCGCCGACGTCCCCGTCCTGATCTCACTCCTCAACTCGTTCACCGGCCTCGCGGTAGCCGCGTCCGGCTTCGTCCTTAACAACTACCTCCTCATCGTCGCCGGCACTCTTGTCGGCGCGTCCGGCATCATCCTGACCCGTCTGATGAGCTCGGCCATGGGCCGCTCGCTCCCCAACATCCTCTTCAGCGCATTCGGCGCGGTGATCACCGCCACCGGCGGCGAAGAGGGCGACGCCAGCCGTCCCGTCCGCACCGGCACTCCCGAAGACGTGGGTGTGCTCCTTGCCTACGCCCGCAAGGTCGTCATCATCCCTGGATACGGACTCGCCGTCGCCCAGGCCCAGCACACCGCCCGCGAGCTCGAGGAAGCTCTCAAGGCCCGAGGAGTCGAGACCTTCTTCGCCATCCACCCCGTCGCCGGCCGCATGCCTGGCCACATGAACGTGCTCCTGGCCGAGGCAAACGTCCCCTACGACGACCTCAAGGAGATGGACGAAGCGAACCAGGAGATGGACTCCGCCGACGTCGCCCTCGTTGTCGGCGCCAACGACACAGTCAACCCAGCCGCCAAGTCGACGCCGGGCAGCCCGATCTTCGGCATGCCGATCATCCATGCCGACGAGGCGGAGAACATCATCTTCCTAAAGCGTTCCATGCGGCCCGGCTTCGCCGGCATCGACAACGACCTGCTCTACGACCCCAAGACGACGATGCTTTTCGGCGACGCCAAGGACACTCTGCAGAAGTTGGTGTCCGCCGTCTCCGACGCCTGATCAACCGCCGCCGGTTCTCCGGGCAGCAGCGACCGCCCGTCTCGCCGCCGGACCCGTCACGGCGGTCCATAGCGGCGAGGGGCGCGACTCCATGGCGCGGCCGCTCGGGCCGACAAAGGTCAGCAGCTCGTTCGGGTTCCCGGACATGCGCCACTTTTTGGAGTGCACGAGCCCGTGATGATGGACGCACAGCAAGACCAGGTTGTCCAGATCCGTCGGTCCCCGGTCCGGTTTCCATTCCTTGATGTGGTGCAGGTTCGTGAAGACCACATTCGTACAGCCGGGGAACCGGCAATGTCGGTCTCTTCGCCGCACTTCCCGGTGCTGCGGTCCAGAGGGATCACGCCGTGCTCGGCCTTCATACATCGTGTGACCCATGTCGTCATCGACGGCCAGCGTGATTGTTGCGTCGCAAGCGACCCGGCGAACCGCCTCGATGCTGAGAAGACCTCCTCGCTCCAAGTCACCGGCAAGGTCTGACTCGTTGCCGGTCTCGTGGAGAAGGGCTGCAACGGGCACATGAATCACGACGAAGTAGGGACTGCTCACTGAGGATTGCCCGCTGCCGTCCTTGCCGCATCGGATCATCCCCATGAAGGCGTCGGCCATCCGCTGGTCCCACGATGTCTCGCCGTCGACCGACGGGATCTCCTTTGCCATCGACTCGAGACGAGACCGAGCCTCGGCAAACGACTCGGGCGGGAGCTGCACGGTCATGGTGCGAACCGCCTCGTTGCAGCGGAGTGAGCGCCGCTCCTGCTCGACCGCAGGGTCCGGCGGCGCTGCCGCTCGCATTGATCCTGCCAGGGCCGCGAGTTCTCGCACCGAACGGTGACGGGCCTCGTCGAGCAGCTCGCCCTCCGTTTCGGGCGATGCCGCCTCCGCAACTGCTCGCAGCTTGTCGAAGCTGATCTCGCCAGCCTGCAGTGCCCCCACCAACTGGGGGACATCCCACGCCTTCTGGGCCACACGGACCAAGGTGCGAGCGGACGGCGACGAGATCTGAAAGCGCTCCGCCGTCCACACGGCGGCGGAGGTGGCGCCGTCGTCGTAGTGGGCGCCTCTCCGTTCGGCCTCGCCGAGGAGCTGGACGATGTGGCCCTCGAGTGCCGAGCGGAACTGGAACAAGTCGTCGAGGCGCGCTCCGAGTTCTGCATTGGACATCGCCGCCATCACGCTGTCGCCGATCGGGGGAAGCGACAGAGCAGCTTCGGGGGCGGTTTCAATCCGCGTCATCGTCGGGAGAATGGTCGCCGCTTCGTTGCGAGAGGCGTCTCGTTCTTTCGTAACCTGTCTGGCCCGGGCTCTCTCGGTGCCCCGAACGCCCGTCGCTTTCGATCAATCCTGTGACCAGGGAATTCTTCCCCTCGGTCCGTAGATGGACAGGTTCATGTCCCGAATCGCCCAGTGCATCCCGCATTGGTCGTCCTGAGCCCTGGACCGTGAGATTCCAGCTCTGGAGGGGTTTCCGGAGGGATGGAGCTAGCTCGGAGGAAGCTGGCCCACCACGACAGGGGGCGGAACCTGCAGGGGGTGGGAAGGGGAATGGTGCGGCGCATCATGCGTCGAACAACGTCGTCCCAATTCGAGGATGCCGTGGCGACCGCCCGTCGCCCTGTGCACGCAATCGATGGAGATCCGTTGCTGGCGGAAGAACCCGACCCGACCCATCGTTGGTGGCGTCGGAGTCACGAGGATTCCGGATCGACCATCTCGAATCCCGAATCACTCCCGGAACCAGAACCGATGCCGATTGGTGTCCGCTTAGCTCAGCTGTCCACCCACCTTCTCGACCGCGCCGAAGCCAACGCCCTCAAGCTGGCCAAGCGCGCCAAACGCAAGGGACCGGTCATCGCGGTCTCCGTGTTCTGCCTCTGCATGCTCTCTTTCGGTTTTCTGATCGGGATTGCCCCGAGCTCGTCGGGCCAGCCCCACCGCCCGGCCGCGGCCTCACACGTCCGCCATCACGGAAGAGATGCCAGCGCGAAGTTCACAAACAGCCGAGGCAACGCCGTCAAGATGCTGGGAGCAGACGCGCGCATCAACCTCGCACCAGCCACATCGACCCCCACGGCTGCGCCGGCCTCCTTAGTGAACCAGGCGCCACTCGCCGCTCGGGAGAACTTCGCCTTCGCGCCGTACTGGACGCTGGCCCAGTCACCGTCCTTCAATCTCACCGGCTTGTCCACGCTGGCCTACTTCTCCATCGACGTGAACCCCAACGGCACGCTCGACGAGAGCGGCTCGGGCTGGAACGGCTTCCAGAGCCAGGACCTGACCAACCTGATCTCTCGGGCCCATGCAGCCGGTGAACGTGTCGTCCTCACGGTCACCGACTTCGACCAAGGCTCCTTGGACGCGCTGACTTCGTCGCCATCGGCACCGGGCACGCTCTCGGCCGCGTTGATCCCGCTCCTCGATGCCAAGGCCCTCGACGGCGTGAACTTCGACTTCGAGGGCGACGGCAGCGGCGACCAGGCAGGGCTGACCAACCTCATCACCGCGGTCGCCGCCGCATTGCGGGGTGCGGATCCGCATTGGCAGATCACGATGGACACCTACGCCTCTTCCGGGGGTGACTCGGGTGGCTTCTACAACATCCCCGCCCTTGCTCCGGCCGTCGATGCCTTCTTCGTCATGGACTATGAGCTGAACCTGCAAGGGTCGCCGTCGGCCGCTTCGCCGCTCACGAGCGGCCAGTTCAGCAGTCTCACCACGCTGCAGCAGTACACATCGGCGGTGCCCGCCTCAAAGGTCATTCTGGGCGTGCCGTTCTTCGGCATTGACTGGCCGACCAACAACGGCACGATGGCAGCAAACGCCGCCGGCGGCGCCAACGACATCCCGGACTCCCAGGCGGCCGCGAACGGTCCCGAGTATTGGGATCCGGTCACCGACACCGCCTGGACGAGCTACCAAGTCGGGAGTCAGTGGCACGAGTCGTACTACGAGGGTCTGAACGGCCTGTTCGACGTTTCCCAGTTGGCTGCGCACTACAACGCACGGGGTGTCGGCATCTGGGCCCTAGGAATGGAGAACAACGACGCCCAGATGATCGCCGCGCTCGACGGCATCAACCCGGGCGCACCACCGGGCACCGGCCCACAGGCCACGTCGTCCTCACCGGCACCCGGTGCCCCGGCGCCCGCCGCACCTAGCGGTGGGCCCACGGCCGTGGCATCGGCACCAGCCACGGCAGCACCGGCTGTCGCGCCATCGGGAACAGGAAGTCCGCAGCCAGCGGCAACGACGACCACAACCGCGGCACCGTTCATCAACGCCCAGCGCACGGGCAAGACGGTCGCCCTCACGCCGGTCGACGCCAGCCAGGTCGTCCGCCTCGCCATCGATGGTCAGGTCACCGACTTCCAGACGAACGAGCCCGCGTATTCGTGTCTGCACGGCGCCACTCTGAACGTTTTCACCAATTTGAAGGGCCAACCCGTGGCGGTGGCCGCCACGCCGACGAACTGCATCACCCAGGACTTCCTCCTCCCGTAACGGCCACATCCGTAGCGGTGGGCTGACCGGGGGCACCGGGATCCGCCCGGTAGCGTTGCTCGTAGACCCATGGACGTGGAATCAACGCGCGTAGGTGCCCCCACATCGGATGCGCCCGACGCCGAGCCAGACGAAGACCCGAGCTTCGAAGCGGACACCAAGTCACGAGCCGGAAGGGACATTCCGCCGGTCGTGCGCACTCAGCGCGCACTCCAAATGGTCCTCGGCCTCTTTTGGATCCTCGACGCAGCTCTCCAGTTCCAGCCCTTCATGTTCGGCCGTGGGTTCGTCGACTCGTTCATCCTTTCCAACGCCAACCGACAGCCCTTCGTCGTCGGTGACCTGATCACCCATATCGGGCACTTCCTCACACCCGATATCGCGGTGTGGAACACGTTCTTCGCGCTGATCCAACTCGGCATCGGCGTCGGCCTCCTCTTCCGGCGCTCCGTCAAACCCGCGCTCGCCGTCTCATTCGTCTGGGTCATCGGCGTCTGGGTTTTCGGCGAGGGCATGGGCATGCTCCTGACCGGTACCGCCAGCGCACTGACCGGCGCCCCAGGCTCGGTCCTGATGTACGGGTTGCTCGGCCTCATGGCGTGGCCGCGGGCGCCCAGGCGCTACCAGCCGGACTGGAGCGACCGGCCGACGGGGATCGCGACCTCGGCAGCCGCCCAAGGTATCGGCCGTTCGATCACGCCGCTCGCCGTGTGGGCGGGCTATTGGTCGCTGGCGGCGGTGCTCTTCGTTCTGCCCGCGAACCGCACCACCACGTCCGTGCAGAGCGCAATCGTCGGCATGGCGCAGGGGCAGCCGGGCTGGTATGCCCACTTCCTTACGAACCTGGGCAACCTGTTCTCGACATCGGGCACCCAGACTTC
Source organism: uncultured Acidimicrobiaceae bacterium (assembly GCA_963777485.1). GTDB lineage: Bacteria > Actinomycetota > Acidimicrobiia > Acidimicrobiales > RAAP-2 > Bog-473. The sequence goes on from CAVZQP010000004.1 coordinate 306,150, forward strand.
GTGGATCCTCGCCATCCTCGCCGTGGTCGTGGGCCTGGCGCCGCTCTTCGTGCGACGTCCCGGCATCTTCCTACTCGCCGGTGCTGTGTTCGCGTTCTTGTTGTGGATCGCCGGGCAGGGTCTGATCGGCAACTTGTTCACAGGCACCGACACCGACCCCAACACCGGACCGATCGTCATCCTGTTGGCCGCGGCAATGACGCCGACCGTGATCGCGTCGAGGGCGGAATGGCGTTCGCCCGCCGGCGAGGTGTTCCGGCGGATTCCGGCGGTCGGCGCCCTCGGTGCCATGGGACTGATCGCAGCGCTTGCCGTCGCGGCGACGTACCCGGCTGTCACGGCCGAGTCGACGGGCAACGCGATGGCAGGCATGGCGATGGGTGGGAGCGGCAGCGGGGGCGGGGGCAGCGCGGCGTCGCCGAACGAGTCGGTCACGTCGGCAACGTGTCGGCCGCATCAGAGCGGGCTGAAGATCGCCGGTTTGGATCTTGCCAACAGCCCCGAAATGGTCATGGGCGGCGGTCCGCAAACCGTCATGAACATGAACGGGACGGACGCCAGCGCAGCGGCCGGCTTCAACACGACGAAGGTCAACTGGCACTACACCGGGCCCGCCTTGCCGAACGCGGAGGCGCAGGCCTTGTTGAACGATGGCAACAACGCGGCGCCCGACATCCACATGGCGCAGAGTGGGTGCGCCGCCCGGCTGACGTCGAGTGAAGACATCGGGGCGCAGCAGTACGTGCAGCAGACGAGTGCGGCGGTGGCGCAGTACGCGAGTCCGGCTGAGGCGGTGGCGGCGGGGTACGTGGCCGCGTCGCCGCTCGACTATCCGATCGTGTACTACGTCAATCCGGAGATCGTGGCGGCGAACGCGTTCGCCCGGCGGACGTTGAGCCCGCAGCACGTCGACGGGTTGATGTTCGCGGCGACGCCGTCGGGGCAGGAAGTATTGGCGGCGACGTTCTATGTGTTGCCGTCTACCGTCGCGTCGGTGCCGATGCCCTACGGGGCACTCGTGCAGTGGCACAAGCGCACGCAGGTCTGCGGGACCGGGACTGCGTCGGCGACGATGCCCCTCGCGATCACGGGGTACCCGCCGTGCGCGGCGGGGACGATCCTGCAGCCGACGCCCTACATGACGATGGTGTGGCAGGTGCCGGTGGCGGGGGGGCCGCTGGCGATCCAGCCGCCGGACATCCAGATCGTGGAGGCGGCGATCATGCAGGTCGACGGGTCGTAAGGGCTCTGCCGGGTCCGCCAAAGGGATGAGCGCAAGGGGTCCGAATCCGCCTCAGGGCTGATCCGGTGGGGTGCAGCGGTTTCGTAGCCTGGACGGTATGGCCATTTCCCCCGACGTGATCGACCGCGCCATGACCTTGACCAAGGTCGACTTCCACCCGCGGCACGGTCAGCCGCAGTGGTGGCGTGTGGCGGTGGCGACCGTGCTCGCGATCGGGCTGTCGCTGGCGGCTTGCGCGGCGTTGGTCGTGGTGGGCGAGCACGTGTGGCCGGCGACGAAGGGCTTCGTGCACTTCCAGTTCTCCGACTACGCCAAGCTCACCATTTTGGGGGTTCTGATCGCGTGCGCCGGGTGGCCGATCGTGACCCGAATCAGCTCGGCGCCGCGGTGGTTGTTCTTCCGGCTGGCGATCTTGGTCACGCTGGTGCTGTGGCTACCCGACGTGTGGATCTGGCTGAAGGGTGAGTCGGCGCAGGGTGTCGCGGTGCTGGCGGTGATGCATCTTGCCATTGCGTTGATCACGTACAACGTGTTGGTGCACGTGGCGCCGGTGCGGGCGGCACAGCACCGGCATGGCAGGAGCGAGACCGTCGACGGGGTGGCCGCCGCCTAAGTCGCCGGCGGCTCGGCCGGGGCGATCGCGTCGACCCCGCGCAGTACTTCGTCACTGGGCCGCCACGCACCGGCCGCGACGTTGGCGGCGACCTGCTCGGGCCGGGTGGCCCCAGCGATGACCGAAGCGACGGCGGGCCGGGAGAGCAACCACCCGAAGGCGAGGTCGAGCACGCTGTGGCCGTCGCGTTGGGCGAGTTCGTTCAACGAGTCCACTTTTGCAAGCCGGTCGTCGGTCAGCTGGCTGGCGCCGCGCTCGCCCCATGCGGCGAGGCGGGTCCCCTCCGGTGGTGGCTGGCCGGGGCGGTACTTACCACTGAGCAGGCCGCTGGCGAGCGGGAAGAACGGCAGGAAGCCGAGGCCCATTCGCTCGCACTCGGCGAGGACACCGTCCTCGGGCTCGCGGTGGAGGATGTTGTACTGGTTCTGCACGCTCACGAAGCCCGGGCTGCCGTCGGGCGTGGCAGCGGCCGCCTCCTCGAGCAGCTGGGCGGAGAAGTTCGAGCAGCCGAACTCGCGGATCTTGCCTTCGGCGACGAGGTCGGACAGCGTGCCGATGGTTTCGGCGAGCGGGGTCTTGGTGTCGGGGAAGTGCAGCTGGTACAGGTCGATGCGGTCGGTGCCGAGGCGGGAGAGGCTGTCCTCGACCGCGATCCGGATATAGGCGGCGGACGCGCCACCCTCGTGCCCTTCATAGGGCGCGCCGAACTTGGAGGCCAGCACGATGTCGTCGCGACGTGGCCCGAGTGCGGCACCGAGATACGTCTCGCTCTTGGTGCCCCCGTATATGTCGGCTGTGTCGAACAGGTTGATGCCGGCATCGAGCGCGGCGCCCACCACGGCATCGGTCTCCTTGCGCCCGATGCGCATGCCGAAGTTGTTGCAGCCAAGGCCTACCACGCTGACCTTGAACGAGCCGATGGTGCGCGTTTCCACGGCGGACTCTCCCTCCCGGCGGCCGTGCCATGCGGCCACGGACCTCGCGCTGTACTGTACCGGCGACTTGGGGTGGCGGACATTGCGAGGGTTGGAGGTAGACATGGCAGAAGGCGCAGTGGACGTCACGGTGGCCGCGGCACCGGACAAGGTGTGGGAGAAGGTGGGTGACTTCGCCGGCGTGGCCGACTTCTTCCCCGGCATCGACTCGTTCCGTCTCGAGGGTGACGACCGCATCATCGGCATGTTCGGCATGGAGATCCGCGAGAGGTTGCTCTCGCGCGACGACTCGACGCGCTCTATCAGCTATTCGGTCGTCGACGGCGTGCCCCTCGATAGCCACGAGGCGACCATCACGGTCGAGTCTGACGGCGAAGGCAGCAAGGTCACGTGGTCCTACGTGGTGACGCCCGACGAGATGGCGCCGATCTTCGGCGACACCTACAAGGCCGCGCTGGCGTCACTGGAGAACGCGTTCTCGTAGGCGCGAATGGGCGGCACACGCGCCCGACGGCGCGCTCACCAGGGGGATGGGTGGGGCCGAGCCCCGGTCGCCTACCCTGACCGCGTGACCCCACGGGCGGCGGACGCACCGGCGGAGCGCGCACCCCAGTTGCGGACTGAGGGGGCGACCGGACCGGCATTGGCACCGCTGACCGAAGACGTACCTCGGATCTATCCGCGCCGGCTGCCCGATCCGACGCGGCGTGCGCTGCTGCGTCGTAGCCGTACCATCGCGAAGGTCGTCGCGGTCCACTTCACCCCAACGGTGATCCGCCAGGTGCGCCGGATCCGCCAGGGTCCGCTGCCGGCGGCGCAGCTCGCGCGCCCGCTGCGCAAGAGCTTCCAGGACCTGGGCGGCACGTTCATGAAGTTCGGCCAGATCATCGCCTCGTCGCCCGGGATGTTCGGCGACGAGGTGGCCGACGAGTTCCGGGCCTGCCTGGACAGCGGTCCGCCCGTTCCGTTCGCCGACATCCGCCAACGGGTGGAGGAGGATCTCGGGCTGTCGCTGAGCGATGCCTTCGCGGACTTCGAGACCGAGCCCATAGGGACGGCGTCGATCGCAGTGGTGCACCGGGCGCGCCTTCTGGACGGGCGGGTGGTGGCGGTAAAGGTGTTGCGGCCCGACGTCGAACACATCGTCGCGACCGACCTCGACCTCATGCAGCCGCTGCTCGAGATCCTCGTGCGCCAGACGGGGGACCAGATGGCGGGCAACGTGCTCCAACTGTTGGACGGGTTCCGCGTCCAGATCGGCGAGGAGATGGACCTGCGCAACGAGGCGCGCTCCATGGTGCACTTCCGCCGGCTGCAGAACGAGTTCGACCTCAAGCTGATGGCGGTGCCCGAGCCCTACGTCGACCTGTCGGGGCGCAACGTGCTGACGATGGAGTTCTTCGACGGCGTGCCCATCGACGATCTGGCCAAGGTCGCCGAGCTCGGCCACGACCCGACGCCGCTGGTGCAAGAAGTGATGCGCGCCTTCTTCCTTACGACGGTGCGCTGGGGCGCCTTCCACGGTGACGTGCACGCCGGCAACATGATGCTGCTGCGCGACGGCCGCATCGGGGTCATCGACTGGGGCATCGTCGGGCGTCTCGACCCGTCGACCCACCGCTTCTTCATCTCCTTGTTGTCGGCCGCCATGGGGAACGAAGCGGCATGGCCGGTAGTGACCAAGCACATCACCGACGTCTACGGCCCGGCCATCGGCGAGGCGGTCGGCCTGTCGGGTGCCGACCTGACCGCCTTCTTCCGTTCGGTCCTGGAGCCGGCGCTGAACCGGCCGTTCGGCGAGATCAGCCTGGCCGGGATCATGCAGACGATCCAGCTGCAGATGGCCAAGGCTCAGGGCGTCGAGGCTCACCAACGCAGCGTCCGGGCGATCGTGCGCCGGCTCCGGACCCAGCGAAAGGTGCGGCGCATGGCCGACCAGTCGGGCGGCCTGATGTCGGACTTCGACCGCGGCACGTTCCTTCTGGCCAAGCAGCTGATGTACTTCGAACGCTACGGCCACATGTTCGTGTCGGAGGTGCCGATCCTCAACGACCGGGCTTTCATTACACAGCTGCTCGCGGGCGTCGACCTGGGCGACGGAGCGGCTGCCGGGTAGGTCGGCTGGTCGGGCGGCCTCGCCTGCGCACCTGGCACAGAACTGGAATCTGTTCTAGTTTTCAGCCCGGCCCGTTGGGCCAGGGGAATGGGGAGGTGCGATGGCTGAAGAGACGGTGATCTACAGGGCCGACCACGTGCTCGAGTACCCCTTCGTGCGATCTGTCGGGCCGGTCGTCGGCGCGTTCCTGACGGGGTTGCGGGACGGAAAGGTCGTCGGGATCAAGGGCAGCGGGGGCCGGGTCATCGTGCCGCCGACCGAGTACGACCCCGAGACGGGCGAGGAGACCGCCGGCGTGGTGGAGGTGGGGCCCGACGCCACCGTGACGTCGTGGTCGTGGGTGGGAAAGCCGAGGGCGAAGCATCCGCTCGAGGAGCCGTTCGCTTGGGTGCTGGTGCAGTTCGACGGCGCGGACACGTCCTTTCTCCATGTGATGCCGGCCGCGTCGCCCGATGAGGTGTCGACGGGGATGCGGGTCCGGCCGCAGTTCCGGCCCGAGGCAGAACGCGTCGGTCATGTCAAGGACATCGAGCACTTCGTGGGAGTGGGGAGCGCGTCGTGAGCGAGCGTGAACCGGTGACGATGATGGATGCGGCGACGCGGTTGGAGTACGTGTTCACCGCCGGCGTGGCGATGAGCAAGAACCTGCACGGGTACGAGCAGGGCAAGTTCATCGGGCAGCGGTGCCCGAAGTGCAAGAAGGTGTACGTGCCATCGAGGGGATCGTGCCCGACCGACGGCGTGAGGACCGACGAGATCGTCGAGCTGCCGAACACCGGGACGATGACGACGTACTGCGTGGTGAACGTCCCGTTCGCGGGGCAGTCGATCGAGATCCCGTACATCTGCGGTCAGATCTTGCTGGACGGGGCGAACCTCTCGTTCATGGGGCTGATCCAGGAGATACCGACGGACGAGGTCCGCATGGGTATGCGTGTCGAGGCGGTGTGGGAGCCCCCCGAGAAGTGGGGTCCGAGTTTGGCGTCGGTGAAGTACTTCCGACCGAACGGTGAGCCCGATGCCGACTACGAGACGTACAAGGAGTACCTGTGAGTCCCAAGGGGGTGTTTCCGGACTTGGACTCGGGCCGGCGGCCGGTTGGCGTCGTGTCGTTCGCGCAGTACGACAACGTGCGGCGGGAGGACGCCCGCAACGAGGTCGAGATGTTGTTGCCGGTGGTGACGGAGGTGTTCGGCAACATCGGCATCACGAAGGACGACGTCGGTTTCATCTGCTCGGGTTCGACGGACTACCTCATCGGCGGGCCGTTCTCGTTCGTGGCGGCGCTCGACGCGGTGGGGGTGTGGCCGCCCAGGGCGGAGTCGCACGTCGAGATGGACGGGGCCTGGGCGCTCTACGAAGCCTGGGTCCTGTTGCAGGAGGGCGAGATCGACGCGGCGCTGGTGTACTCGTTCGGGCGGTCGTCGATGGGGGACTTGAGCCAGATCATGGCTGTTCAGCTGGATCCCTATTACATGGCGCCGTTGTGGCCGGACCCGACGTCGCTGGCCGCGCTGCAGGCACAGGCGATGATCGACCGGGGCTTGGCGAGCGAAGCGGACTTCGCCGCGGTCGCGAGCAGATCTAGGAAGTCGGCGTTGTCGAACCCGAAGGCGCAGGTGGCCTACGACCGGCCGGCGGATGCGTTGATGCAGGAGGACTACGAGGTGGCGCCGTTGCGGCGGCACACGTTGCCTCCTTTGACGGACGGCTGCGCGGCCGTGGTGCTGGCGGCGGGGGACAAGGCGTACGAGTGGTGTGAGCGGCCGGCGTTCATCACGGGGATCGACCACCGGATCGAGACGCACTCGCTGGGGGCGCGGGACCTCACGGTGTCGCCGTCGACGCGGGTGGCCGGGGAGAAGGCCGGGGTCCAGAAGAAGGGCGTGGACACCGCCGAGCTGCATGCGCCGTACGCACACCAGGAGTTGATCCTGTCCACGGCGCTGGGTCTCGGCGACGGGGTGTCGGTGAACCCCTCGGGCGGCGCGCTGGCGGCAAACCCGATGATGTCGGCGGGATTGATCCGGATCGGCGAGGCGGCGCAGCGGATCTGGTCGGGCGAGGCGGACCGGGCGGTGGCACACGCCACGTCGGGGCCGTGCCTGCAGCAGAACCTGGTCGCCGTGCTGGAGGGTGTGTGATGGCGGATCGTTGCGCGGTCATCGGCATCGGCCAGACGGTCTGCAAGTCCAAGCGGGAAGACGTCTCGATCGCCGGGTTGGTCCGAGAGGCGGCGATGATGGCCTTGGAGGACGCCGGGCTGGGCTTCGGCGACATCGACGCGGTCGTGGTCGGCAAGGCGCCCGACATGTTCGAGGGCGTGATGATGCCCGAGCTCTACTTGGCGTCGGCACTGGGCGCGGTGGGCAAGCCGATGTTCCGGGTGCACACGGCGGGGTCGGTCGGTGGGTCGACGTCGTTGGTGGCGGCGCACCTGGTGGCGTCCGGCATCCACGAGCGGGTCTTGACCGTTGCGTTCGAGAAGCAGAGCGACTCGGACGCCATGTGGGCGCTGTCCGTGCCCCAGCCGTTCTCGGCGCCGCTGCTGGCGGGGGCGGGCGGGTACTTCGCACCGATCATCCGGTCGTACATGCGCCGTTCGGGCGCGCCGAGGGACATCGGGATGATGGTCGCGGTGAAGGACCGGCTGCACGCTTTGAAGAACCCGTACGCGCACCTGCATCTGCCGGACATCTCGATGCAGATGGTCGAGGACTCGATCATGCTGTGGGATCCCTTGCACTATTTGGAGTCGTGCCCGTCGTCGGACGGCGCGGCGGCCATGGTCATCGGATCGGAGAAGGCCGCCGGGTCGGCGCAGGCGGAGACGGGGCGGCCGCCTGCGTGGATCCACGGCATGGCGATGCGCTCGGAACCCACCATGTTTGCGGGGAGGGACCAGGTCAACCCACGGGCGAGCCGCGACTGCGCGGCGGACCTGTACCGGCAGGCGGGGATCACGAACCCGCGCCAGGACTTCGACATGGCCGAGGTCTACGTGCCGTTCAGCTGGTACGAGCCGATGTGGCTCGAGAGCCTCGGCTTCTGCGACGAGGGCGACGGGTGGAAGCTGACGCAGGCCGGCGCGACGTCGATGGTCGAGGGCGGCGACATCCCGTGGAACTGCTCGGGCGGCGTGTTGTCGTCGAACCCGATCGGCGCGTCGGGGATGCTGCGGTTCCTCGAGACGGCGCTGCAGGTGCGCGGGTTGGCTGGTGAGCATCAAGTCGACGGCGTGCGCCGGGCGTTGGGGCAGGCCTACGGGGGCGGGTCGCAGTTCTTCGCCATGTGGGTGGTCGCAGCCGACAAGCCCTGACGGGCGGCGACCGCGCGGTGCCGCCGGACTGGGAGGAGGCGGCCGGGCCGCCGGCGGGGCGGCCGATATGCTCGGCGGAGCCAATCCAATCCCCCTGACCAGGAGGTCCTTGTGAAGGTCGTCGTGGACTTCGACGAGTGTGCCAGCAACGCCGTGTGCATGGGCATCCTGCCCGAGGTCTTCGAGGTGCGCGACGACGGGTACCTCTACGTGCTGAACGAGAACCCGCCCGAGGAGTTCCGTGACCGTCTGCGTGAGGCGGTCAACGGGTGCCCGACCGGGGCGATCTCGATCGAGGAAGACTGACGGCAGGTTCCGTCTCGGCCCTGCCGCTCGGGGTGGCGCCGGCGCGGCGTCCCGCATCGTGTACTCGCTTTCTTCCATGACCGATGCCGTTGCTGTCGCTGAGCGGGCGGCGCCGCGGGTGCGCATGGCGCCGTCGCCCACGGGCTATTTCCACGTGGGAAGCGCGCGGGCCGCACTGTTCAATTGGTTCTACGCCCGGCAGCACGGGGGGACGTTGGTGCTGCGGATCGAGGACACGGACGAGGCGCGCAGCCGGACGGAGTGGACCGAAGGGATCATCTCGGCGATGACGTGGCTGGGCATGGCGCCCGACGCGGGCCCGTACGTCCAGTCCGCCGAGAGTCCGGCGCACCAGGCTGCCATCGAGGCGCTGTGGTCGTCGGGCGCGCTGTACGCGTGCGGGTGCACGCGGGACGAGATCGATGCCCGGGTGAAGGAAAGGGCGGCGGCGGGGGACCCGACGCCCGGCTACGACGGGTTCTGCCGTGACCTGGGGCTGCCGCGCGGGGAGGGCCGTGCGCTGCGCTTCCGCACGCCCGATGCGGGGACGCTCACGGTGGACGACCTCGTGCGCGGCGCGGTGGAGTTCCCGCTGTCGGCGCTCGAGGACTTCGTCTGCGTGCGGGGGGACGGCTCCCCGTTGTTCGCTCTGGCCAACGCGGTGGACGACCGCACCATGGCGATGACGCATGTGATCCGGGGCGAGGATCTGTTGCCGTCGACCCCTCGCCAGGTGCTGCTGTGGGAGGCATTGAACCGGGCCGAGGGTCGCAAGCTGCCCCTGCCGCTCTACGCCCACCTGCCGCTGCTGGTGAACGAACAGGGCAAGAAGCTCTCCAAGCGCCGAGACCCTGTGGCGGTCGAGCTCTACCGGGAGCAGGGCTACCTGGCCGTGGCCTTCCGGAACTACCTGGCTCTGCTGGGGTGGAGCCCGGGGGACGAGGAGATCCTGCCGGTGGAGACACTGATCGAGCGCTTCGCGCTGGAGGACGTACAGAAGTCGCCGGCGTTCTTCGACGTGAAGAAGCTGAGCCATTTCAACGGGGTGTACATCCGTGCGTTGCCGGTGCCCGAGTTCATCGAGGCGGCGCGGCCGTGGGTCGACCCGGTGGCAGGGGAATGGGCGCCGGGCTCCTGGATCGACCCGGACACGGGCGAACCCGTCGTGGCAGGGGTGCTGTGGCCGCCGTCCCGCTATGACGAAGTGCGGTTCGCCGAGCTCGCGTCGGTCGCGCAGGAGCGGGTGGCCATGTTGAGCGAGGTCCCCGCGCTGGTCGACTTCCTGTTCCTGGAGGACGCGCCGATCGACGAGGCCAGTTGGCAAAAGGCGATCGCAGGCGACGAGGCGGCGGCTGGGATCCTGGCGGCGGCGGTGGCGGGCTACGCGGAGTGCGCGTGGGACAAGGACGCGCTGCATGCCGTGACGCTGTCGATCGCCGAGGACGCGGGGCGCAAGCTCGGCAAGGCGCAGGCGCCGATCCGGGTGGCGGTGATGGGGCGGACCACGGGATTGCCGTTGTTCGACTCGCTGGCCGTGCTCGGGCGCGAGGAGACGGTTCGGCGTCTTGCTGCAGCGCTGGCTCGGTTGGCTCCCGCCGCCTGATGCTGTTCTGGCCCGTCCGGTGGGCACTCCGCATCGCCGTGCTGCTGGCGGCGGCGATCTTCCTGTACTTCGCGGTCACCTTTGTGCAGGTGTGGCTGACCTCGCGCCAGTACGACCCGAAGCCGGCCGGGGCGATCCTGGTGATGGGCGCAGCACAGTACAACTGCCGGCCGTCGCCGGACCTGCAGGCGCGGCTCGACCAAGCGCTGACCCTGTACCGCCAGGGCTACGCGCACCTGGTGATGGTGACGGGGAACAAGAAGCCCGGCGACCGCTGCACCGAGGCGGAGTCGGGTGCGATGTATCTCGAGAGCAAGGGTGTGCCGGCCGGGAACATCCTCGAGGCCGGCGGCGACACCACCTATCAGAACATCCAGCAGGCGGCGCCCGTGCTGGCGAAACACAACGTGAAGGTCGTGCTCGTGACGACGGACCCCTTCCACGAGGACCGCTCCATGGCGATCGCGTCGACGTTGTCCCTGTCGCCCTCCCCGACGCCGACCCAGTCCTCGCCGATCACCGGCTGGTCCACGGTGCCGTACTTCTTCAAAGAGGCGGTGGGCGTGGGGCTCGGGAGGATCATCGGGTTCAACCACCTGGAGTGGCTGCACGACGCCTGAGCCGTGCTCAGGGTCTGGTCGTGGTGGTCGTGCTGGTCGTCGTGGTTTTCGGTGTGGCGAAGCTGATCTTGACGACCGTGCCCTGCCCCTTGGCGGTCGAGACCCCGATGACGCAGCTCGTGTGGCCGGAGGTGCCGCAGTAGCCGTCGCCCACGATGCCGGCGCGGACCCGGAACTTGGTCGAGAAGGACCCGTCGTGGCTGACCTTGATGCCGCGGGCGTCGGTCACGTCGCAGTGCGGGGTGTCGACGGAGAGGTTCACCCGCCCGTGGACTGCCGCGGTGCACTCAGTGACGAACCAGGTCAGGCCGCTCCCGCCCGACGAGTGGCTCAGGCCGCGGCCGCTGACGGTCACGACCTGGCCGTTGACGAGATCGCGGTCCGGGGAGACCTTGACGGACAGGCTGCTGGTGCCGGCGGACGCCGGCCCGGCGAGAAAGGCGCTCGAGACGATGGCGCAGACGACGGCTGCGCCCAGCGCGGGAGCGTGCGCCGACCACCGGTACCCCAACCACCGGGACATGCCCCGAACCTCCGAACCCGCACTCGCTTCACCGGGGGATCCCCGGCCTCGCATCATCCCATCGGTCAAGGGCCGTTTCAACGCGCCCCTGGTCACGGAGCCGAGGGGTCGGTTGAGAGCGCTCGGCTAATCTGAACGTCCACCCTTCGGGGGTGGTGTAATCGGCAACACGGCTGGTTCTGGTCCAGTTATTGAGGGTTCGAGTCCTTCCCCCCGAGCACGGCGGAGATCCATGCGCTGTTTGGCGTGATGGAGCTGCCGCTCGGCCCCATCGTCTAGAGGCCTAGGACACCACCCTCTCAAGGTGGCGACACGGGTTCGAATCCCGTTGGGGCTGCAAATTCGGCTTTTTCGGCGTCGGCAGAATGCCGAGTGCCCAGCGTCGACTTTCAATCGACGATCACCACGTTGCGACCCATTGTCGCACGCGCCTCCATTGCGCCGACGACCTCGGGCAGCGCAGAAAATGACGACGTCGAGCCGACAATCGGGCGAATCGTCCCGGCTGCGATCATTTCCAAGAGATCCTCGTGGAGCCGCACGCCGTCAGCGTGCGACGGGAAGTTGAGTCCGGTCGCGCGTTTGAATGCGAGCGCATCCTCCGTGTACGCGTGGCAGACGCCCACGAGCGAAAAGTTGCCGAACAAGACCGGCCTCGGCACGATCCCCTCGTCTTCGGCCTCGATCCCGGACGCGAAGCCGACGAGCAGATGGCGGCCTCCGAATGCCATGCACCGAAACGTTTCGAGCGTGGTAGCTCCACCGACGGTATCGAACGCCACGTCGACGCCCCGCCCACCGGTCGCGTCGAGGACGCGCGCAACGAAGTCGTCTTGTCGATAGTCAATTGCAACGTCGGCGCCGAGCTCGGTGGCGAACCGAAGCTTTTCCGGGGCGCCCGCAGTCGCGATCACCCGGGCCCCGCGTGCGCACGCGAGTTGTACGGCGGCCGAGCCCGCTCCCCCAGCAGCGGCGTGCACGAGCACAGTGTCGTCTGCCGTGAGGCGGGCACGTTCGTAGAGCGCCAACGACGACACATGGAACGGCATGTAGACCGATGCGGCGGTTGCGGTGTCCATATCGTCTGGCATCGCGAAGGTCATCGCGACAGGGGCAACTGCGACTTCTGCATACCCGCCGAAGGCACCGGTCGGAATCGCGCAGACGCGCAGGCCGATCATCCCCTCACCGCCCTCGCCTGCCGCACGTACTCGGCCGAGAACTTCCATACCAGGGACGTACGGCGGCTCGATCGGCACGGTGCGGTACCGGCCGCGGATCCCGTCGATGTCGTTGAAATTGATCGTGATCGCCTCCACCGCGATCTGCACTTCGCCGGGTCCGGGCTCAGGCGCATCCATCTCGGCCACCCGAAGCACGTCGGCCGGTGCACCGAATTCCTGAGCCAGCCAGGTTTTCATGTCGCGCCTCCTCCCGATTGTTCAAGCGGGTGCGCGCGCCGCACACCCAAGAGTCCCGGCGAGTGGGATCGCAGGACATGGACGTCAGTGATCACCACACCATGACCATCTTCCCTATCACCGACCGGTCCGCCAGGCGCTGCAGCGCGGAAGGGAGATCGTCGAAAGGGACCTGGGTGGTCACCGCGTTCTGCAGCTGACCAGAGGAAACGAGGTTGGAAAGTTCGGCATGTATGGCGTCGAGTTCGTCCCGGCTGTAGTCACCGGCGTAGACGCCGACCAGGGATGTGTTCGTGACGACCAGGTTGCTCGTCTTGATCCGGGCCCAGGACCCACTCGCGAATCCGACGGCCAGCAGCCGACCGTGGCGAGCGAGAGCTGTCGCCGCCTCCTCGGCAACCGGACCGCCGGCCGGGTCGTACACGACATCCACTCCGCGGCCGTCCGTCATCATCCGCAGTCGACTTGCCAGGTCTCCGTCTCGATGGTTGATGGTCTCGTCCGCGCCCATGCCACGGCAGAACTCAGCCCGGGCCGCATCGCTCACGACCGCGACCACCCGGGCTCCGAGGGCTCGACCCATCTGGACGGCTGCGATCCCGCTGCCCCCGGCAGCTCCGATCACCGCGAGCCACTGGCCCGGTTCAAGGCGAGCGCGGTCGACCAGACCTATCCATGCGGTGAGATGGGGTATCCAGAAGCCGGCGGCGTCGGCGTCGCCCAGCCCGGACGGAACCGCGAAGGAAGTGCGTGCGGGAGCGAGGCATTCCTCGGCGAACGAACCGCTCCCCTCCGTGAAGCTGGTGGTCGACATGACCTTCGTTCCGAGGGCTATGTCGACGTCCGGACCCACGGCACTGACCACGCCGGTGCCCTCTTGCCCCGGTGTGAAGGCCCCGGGTGGTGTGAGCGGGTAGGTGTGCCGGCACATCAGCACATCGGGTAGTCCGATTCCCGCCGCGGTCACCCGGACACGGATCTGCCCCGGACCGGGCTCGGGAAGAGGGACGTCGGCAAGGCTCAGGACCTCAGACGGCTCTCCCGGACGGTCGACTCGCCACGCTCGCATCAAACCTCCACTCCTTGTCTCGTACCTCCCGGACAGGGATGAGCACGTCATTGTGCCTCCGTCTGAATCCGGTCATCGTCCTACGGAGTTGGAGCGACCTCGGCACGAGCGCAACAGCCATTCTGATCGTCGGTCCGATTGGCTAACTATTCGGCCGGTTGTGGCAGAGCGGAGCAGCCAGGGCGTCCCCGCACGACACCCGCCAGAAATGGGTGCATGCGCCAGCGCAGGCCTCACGAGACGGCCCACCCCGCTCTTTCAAAGTGGCGGCATGTGCTCGAATCGCGTTGGGCGGCGTCTTGTGCTGTCGCTGGGGTCATGAACAACATGTCCAGAGACCTGGGTGACAATTCGAAAGCCGCTCTGTGACGTTCCGCATGGACGGCTGAAGGTGGGTACTGATGCGGCATGCGAGTGGATCGCAGCCCACGTTGGCCAGGTGGTCGTGCAGGAGATCAGCGGCTCGCTTGGCATCGTCGGCCCCGGCCTCCCAGACCACTTGGGCGTGATGCCGTTCCCAATTCATCTGATGGCGCGAAGGGCCGTGAACGGCGCGACCGCCAAGCGCGTTGAGATCGGCGATGGCGAGCCCGAACTCGGGGTCGGCGAGAACGGCAAGCTCGAGCAGCACTATTGCTTGGCGGCAGTCCACAGCATTTTGCGCCTCGCGGTAGCGCGCCGCCGCTTGCAGGTTCGCCGTGACAGCACGACCGTGATCCTCGACAGAAAATGTGAAGGTGGCCGAGCCCGCAGAGGGAGTTTGGCGCCGGCCAAGGGTTTCATCCATGGCACCACCGTGAACTGGTGGCCTGACGAGATGCTGAGGTGGTGCTGAACTCAGGCCGGTTCGAGCCCGTAGGCGGCCACCAGAGCCTCGACGTCCGGTTCGTCGAGCGTGGCGGCCAGAAAGGCCGTGGACCGGCCAACCCGGCTCCGCTGGTCGAGGACGTCCGCGAAACGGGTCCTGTTCACCTCGGTGTCGGAGGCCGAAAGCGCCACTGCGGCTGCAACAGTGTCCGCCAGCACCGCGATCAAGGGGTCCGCGGCCTTCGCGGCACGCTCGTGCGCCTCTTGGGCATACCCATCGGCGCCAGCGAGATCGCCAGCAGCGATGGACCACCAGGCCAGACCGATGAACGCCGAGGCCGACTCTGCAGGCAGGTCGGTGATGTCGTACATCGCTCTGGCCTCATCGAGCCAGCGCCGAGATGAGGCGAAGTCCCCGAGTCGGCGTGCCGACCCGGCCCGACCGATCAGCGCGGCGAAGTTCGCCAAGCCGGTCGTGGTGGTGATTGCGACTGCGAAGAGCTGCTCGGCCGCGGCGTCGTCCCCGAGTCGTGCTCGCAGTGCGGCCAGCCTGATGAGCCACATCGACTCGAAGTGCGTCATTCCCGCTGTGCGGCATGCAACGATGAGCTCTTCGTAGGCGTCAGCGGCAGCAAACAGACTGCCGCGCGACTCCTCCATGCCGGCCAGCATTCCAAGTCCGTAGAGGATCATCCAGTGATCGCCACAGGTGCGGAACGCCTGGACACTGGCCCGCAGCAAGGCCTCGGCCGCTTCGGCTTGACCCTGTGCCGCCAGGTTCCGAGCAGCGAACATGTCGTGCGTGGCGAGGTTCCACGGCTCGTCCCCCTCCTTGGCCAGGGGGAGCGCCTCGGCCAGAGCGGCTTGAGACCCTTCGAAATCGCCGAGGCGCGTCAGGATCTCGGCGAGGAGCAGCAGTGCCCCGCCCAGATCCGGCGAAGCGGCGTGGCGCAGGTCGGAGACGGCCTGCTGCATTGCATCGAGAGCTGCGATCGGGCCGAGGACGACGATGCCGAAATATGCCTGGTAACCAGCCGCATATCCACGAAGGCCTCCACACGAATCCGAGGGGTCGACAGCCATGGCGTCGCTCGACCAGCGGTAGCCCTCGTGAAAGTCAGCCCGCAAGAACCACAGGTACGCGACGGCGCCGACCAGGGCCAGGGCGGACGGAGCGTCCCCGCGCGCAATGGACCAGTCCAATGCTGCCCGAAAGTTGTCCAACTCGGCCTCAAGCCGCGCCCGCCACTCGATTCCCAGTGGCCCACGCAGACCCGGTCTTCCCTCTTCGGCGAACTGGAGGTACCAGGCGGCGTGCCGCGCTTGGATCTCGTCCATTTCGCCGGAGTCGGCGAGGTGCTCGCGGGCGTATTGCCAGAGGGTCTGGAGTTGTGAGTAGCGCGCCATGGTCGGGCCGACGTCGACGGTAACAAGGGACTTGTCGACCAGACGGCTGAGGACATCGAGAATTTCGTTTCGAGGTACTTGGTCATCGGCACAGACGGCTTCGATAGCCGCGAGATCACAGCCGCCGGTGAAGACCGAAAGACGAGTGAAGAGCCGCTGTTCGTCCTCGAACAGGAGGTCGTAGCTCCAGTCCACCACCGCCCGAAGGGTTTGTTGACGGGGCAGAACCGTGCGGGCGCCGCTGGACAGCACGCGGAAGCGATCATCGAGTCGTTCCGCCAGCGTGGACAGAGGAAGGGCACGGAGCCGGGCCGCAGCGAGCTCGATAGCCAAGGGAAGGCCATCCAGCCGACGACAGATACCTTCGATGACATCGCGGGCGTCCGCTTCGGCGCTGAATCCTGGTTGTACCGCCCGAGCCCGATCAACGAAGAGCTCAACGGCGGCCGTTACGGGCAAGCCCATCATCGGCACCAAGACTTCACCGGGAACTCCGAGCGGCTCGCGGCTTGTTGCGAGCATTTGTATACCCGGCAACGAGCCGACGAGTGTGTCGGCCAACGCGGCCGCCTGATCGATCACGTGTTCACAGTTGTCGAACACAACGATCAGCGATCGATCAGCGAGGTGCTGGAGGATGAGCCCGGTAGTCGATCCGGGCGAGTGCGGGTTTCCGAGTGCAGATGCGCCGGCCATGAGTGCTCCAGCCACGGCCGGCGCAACACCTTCAGGCTCGGTGACACCGGCCAGCTCGACGAGCCAAGCGCCGTCTTCGTACTGGTCGCTCAGGGAGTCGGCCACTTCGACTGCCATTCGGGTCTTGCCAACCCCGCCGGGGCCAACGAGTGTCACGAGTCGGCTAGAGAGAACCGTCTCGCGAAGCGCCGCGACCTCATTTTGGCGTCCGACGAAGCTGCTTAACCGCTTGCGCAGGTTGCCGGCTGCGCCGGCGCTCGAATCCGGCCCGGGTGGAGCCGAAGCGTCCAGGTTGAGCGTCAGGTCCTGGGCCAAAATGCGCGACTCGAGCTCCCGGAGGGCCACTCCAGGGTCGATCCCGAGCTCCTCGACCAAGAGGTCATGGATCTCGGTGTACGCCCGCAGGGCGTCGGCCTGTCGTCCGTCCCGATACAGAGCGAGGATGAGCAATTCCCGCAGACGCTCGCGCATGGGATGTTCCCGGCAGAGGGCCTCCATCCGGGTGATGACCTCCCTGTGACGGCCGAGAGCCAGGTCGGCCTCGGCACTCGCCTCGAGGGCGACGAGGGTCAACTCGTCCAGATGTGCCCGCTCGGCATCGGCGAAGCCGGCATAGGCGAACTCGGCCAGAGGCTCACCACGGCGCAATTGGAGCGCTTCGTCCAGCACGGCCGACGCCAGCTCCACGCTGTCCTCCTCCAAGAGCCGCCGCCCCTTGGCCACGAGCACTTCGAATCGAGCGGCGTCCAAGTCGTCAGGACCAATGGCCAGCGCATAGCCCGCCTCGCTGGTGAGGATTGCGGCGGCACCAAGTGCTCGCCGCAACTGGGCGATCTGTGCCTGCAGGGCATTGGCCGGATTGGCCGATTGCCCGTCCTCCCATAGGGCGTCAATGAGCCGGTCCGCAGGGACCGGCTTGCCGCGATGTAGTGCCAAAAGAGCCAACAGGGCTCGCTGCTTCGTGCCTCGGACCTGGACCTTCACACCCCTCTCGGCCACCTCGAACTCGCCAAAGACCCTGACCTCCACGACCCCACCGTACGACGGACGCCGCCACCGTCTGGGAGAGCCACTGACGGTCGACGCTTTCTCATCTCAGTGGCTCGGCAGTCATTCCTCAGGGTCGGGGCGGAAGCTGCCTCCAGAGCCCAAGACATCGAGGAAAGGAAGCAACATGATCGAGGCAAAGCATCTGACCAAGCGATACGGCAAGACAGTCGCCGTCGACGAGGTCTCCTTCACCGTGAAGCCCGGGCAGGTGACCGGCTTTCTCGGTCCCAATGGAGCCGGCAAGTCGACAACGATGCGCATGGTCCTGGGCCTGGACACTCCGAGCTCAGGCCAGGTCCTTGTCGATGGCAGGCCATATAACGAGCTGGCCGATCCTCTGCGGTCGGTTGGTGCGCTCCTGGACGCCGGCGCCATCGTTGGTGGCCGTAGTGCCGCCAACCACCTCACGTGGCTCGCGGACAGCAACGGCATCGCGCGTCGCCGGGTGTCCGAAGTGCTCGAAATCGTCGGACTCAGCGAGGTGGCTGACAAGCGGGTTGGGTCCTTCTCGCTCGGGATGAACCAGCGTCTCGGCATTGCCGCCGCCCTACTCGGTGACCCCGAGACCGTGATGTTCGACGAACCGATCAACGGTCTCGACCCGGAGGGCATCCTCTGGATCCGGAATCTCATGAAGTCGTTGGCGTCGGAAGGTCGAACGGTGTTCCTGTCGAGCCACCTCATGAGCGAGATGGCCCAGACCGCCGATCATCTCCTCGTGATTGGCAGAGGTCGCATCATCGCCGACGCCAGCACCGACGAGTTCATCAACCGACACACGGCCCCGAGCGTCCGGGTCCGAGCCCTTCAGCAGACCGAACTCGCCGAGACTCTGGTTCGGCAGGGCGCCTCCGTGGACTGCGGAGCGGACGGGGCCATGGTCGTGACGGGGTTGGACTCGGTTGCCATCGGGGGCACCGCCTCTGCACACGACATCACCCTCGTCGAGCTGGCCCCTCTCGGGTCGTCTCTCGAGGATGCGTATTTCGACTTGACCAAAGACCAAACCGACTACCACGCCGGCCAGCTGGCCGGCTCGAGCAAAGGAATCTGACATGAGCATTGCCACCCACACCATCGAAACAACGCACTTCGCTCAGGCCGCTCCGCCGGTGCGAACGACGCAGATCAGCAGGGCACTCAAGTCGGAGTGGACAAAGCTTCGCACGTTGTCCTCTACGTGGCGGACGGCCGTCATTGCCGTGACCGTCTCCATCGCCTTGGGCGCCATTCTCTGTGTCTCCCAAGCCAACCAATGGGCCACGATGACCGCCCAGCAGCGGCACACGTTCGATCCGACAGCGTGCTCGTTGGGAGGCTTCTTCTTGGTGGGAGCCGTGTTGCTCGGGACGCTCGGGGTTCGGGCCGTGACGGCCGAGTATTCGACGAGGATGATCCGGTCCACCTTCACTGCTACGCCCACGAGACGCAGGGTCCTCTCGGCGAAAGCTGCGGTCGTCGCCGCGTTCGTGTTTCCCGTCGCACTGCTCACTGCCTTCGTTAGCTTCGAGGTCGGTCAGCACATCTTCGCCGGCAAGCACCTCGAAGTGTCCTTGGGATCACCGGGCGTGCTGCAAGCGCTGGTATTCGCGGGTGTGGCCATCAGTCTCATTGCGGTCATCGGGGTCGGTCTCGGCGGGCTCATCCGCCACACCGCCGGTGCCACGACCGCACTCGTACTGGTCATCGTCGGAGGAGCGGTACTCGGCCAGTTCCTTCCGGCCGGCTTCCGTCAGTACTTGCCCGGAACCGCGCTCGAAGCGTCCGTCACGGTCAACCATTCACCTGGACTCCTGAGTCCCGGATCCGCCATCGTCGTTCTCGGCGTTTTCGCCGCCATCGTCTTTGGGGCGGCATCGATCCGGATGGCGCACCGTGATGCGTAACGGCTGAAGGGCTCCATTGATATGGAGTTCGGTTCAGAAGTCGGCAATGCTCCCGGTAAGTCCGGGGGCATTGCCGCGTGTGATGGTCACTGCAGTCGCTCAGACGCAGGACGGATCCCCGAACGAGCGAGGGCGGAACTCTTCCATTGCACCCGATCGGACGGCACTCGAGACGCAGGCGGCCGTCACCAAAGCACGACGGGAAGAGGGCTGAGGCCGGCACAAGCCGGGAAACTCGCCGGTGGGCTACGGTGATGGCTGCTCCGGCCCTATGCCGGGGCGGCACAGATTCAGCGAAGTCCGGTCGAATTCCGGCGCTGTCCCGCAATGGTGAGGCTCCCTGCGACAAAGGGGGCGAGCCCAGACGCCTGACCTGTGTCGACGCAACCAGTCCTCGGAGGAAGGGCGGTTCGTTCGGCCCCCCATCGGGAGTCGGATCGGGCGCACTTCGTCCTCCGTAACCGATGGAGGATGAGCATGTTCAGGAGCATCGGGCGGCCCACCGCAACCGTTGCCGTCTTTTTGGCTTCGCTGACCGCGCCTGTCGTGGCGAGCATCGTCCCGGCGGGCCCGATCAGCTCCGACCCGGCCGGAGCGGCGGCCTCCTTGTTTCCGACGACCCTGCATGCGGCCGACGGAAAGGTGACGATCGGGAGCCGGCCAACGGCCATCGTCTCGCTGTCTCCCACCGCGACCGAGATGCTCTACGCGATCGGCGCAGGGAGCCAGATCAAGGCCGTCGACTCCTACTCCGACTACCCCTCGAACGCACCCCGGACGCAGCTGAACGGCACCGACCCCAACGTCGAGGCCATTGCGCAGTACAAGCCCGACCTCGTGATCATGTCGGACGAGGCCCCGAGCGTCGACCGCCAGGTGGAGGCTCTCGGCATCCCGGTGCTGAGCGAACCCC
Organism: uncultured Acidimicrobiaceae bacterium; assembly: GCA_963777485.1. GTDB lineage: Bacteria > Actinomycetota > Acidimicrobiia > Acidimicrobiales > RAAP-2 > Bog-473. The sequence goes on from CAVZQP010000004.1 coordinate 326,677, forward strand.
CGGCGGCCAACCTCAGCCAGTCGTACGCGCAGTTCGACCAGCTGGGGCAGGCGACGGGGCATGTGGCGCCGGCCAAGGCCGAGGTGAGCAAGATCAAGGGTCAGATTGCGCACATCGTGGCGTCGGTGCCCAAGCCCGCCCATCCGCTGACCTACTACTACGAGCTCGACCAGACCTATTACTCGGCCACGACGGACACGTTCATCGGCGGGCTGTTCCGGCTGCTCGGGTTGCACAGCATCGCCGATACGGCCAAGGGTGCAGCGGCGGCCGGCGGCTACCCCCAGCTGAACGGCGAGTTCATCTTGAAGTCGAACCCTGACTACATCTTCTTGGCTGACACACTCTGCTGCGCACAGTCGCCCACCACTATCGCCGCGCGGCCCGGATGGTCGAAGATGTCGGCGGTGAAAGACGGCCGTGTGCTCAGCCTCAACGACGACATCGCGTCGCGTTGGGGGCCGCGCATCGTCACTCTGCTGGCGCAGGTGGCCGCCGAGCTGAATGCACATCGGGCTTCTTCGTGACAGCCACGGCTCCCGCCCGCCCCGCCGACGTGCCGGCGCTACCCGCACATGAGTTGCGCGGGCCGGGAGTCCGCCACACCTGGGTCCCGATGGTCGTCGCCGCGGTACTCATGATCGTCGTCGCCACGGTCGCGCTCTGCGTCGGCCCTGTGACGGTGCCGCCGTCCCAGGTGCTGGGCACGCTGCTCGCTCACGTCCCGCTGCTGCACTTCCACACCAACACCCCCGCGCTCAACCAGGCGATCGTCTGGCAGCTGCGAGCGCCGCGGGTCGTGCTGGCCGCCATCGTCGGGGCGATGCTGGCTGCGGGCGGAGCGGCCTATCAAGGCCTGTTCCGCAATCCGCTCGCCGATCCGTACCTTCTCGGTGTGGCGGCGGGGGCGGGCCTCGGCGCCACCATCGAGATTGTCTACGGCGGCGATTCAAGCACCCTGCTTCCCGTCTTTGCCTTCGTTGGCGGAGGGCTGGCCGTGGCCGCGACGTATCTGATCGGCGTCGCCAACGGGAAGCGGGCCTGGGGCTACTCGATCGTCCTCGCCGGCGTCGCCGTGGCGGCGTTGCTCACGGCGATCCAGACCTATCTGCAGCAGCGCGACGCGCAGCAGATCCGCCAGATCTACGACTGGATCCTCGGCAGCTTCTCGGTGGCATCGTGGTCGGACGTGACATTGATCCTGCCGTACGTGGTCGTCTCGGCCCTGGTGCTCCTCGCGCACCGGCGCATGCTCGACGTGTTGCGTGTAGGGGAGGAGGAAGCAGGGACGCTCGGGATCCATCCGGCGCGCACCCGGCTCATCGTGGTGGCCGCAGCCACACTCGGCACAGCCGCCGCCGTGTCCGTGAGCGGGCTCATCGGATTTGTCGGGATCATCGTGGCCCACACGGTGCGCCTGACGGCCGGCGCCAGCTATCGGATCATCGTGCCGGTCGCCATGGTGGGCGGCGCCGGGTTCCTGATCGGAGCCGATCTGATCGCTCGTACGGTCCTGTCGCCTACCGAGGTGCCGATCGGTGTGATCACCGCGTGCATCGGCGCTCCCTTCTTCCTCGCGGTGCTGGTGTCGCGGCGCGGCGGGGTCGGCATGGGGGGGTCCTGATGGCGCGGCTCGGGACCATCATCCGCTTGGCCGAGCGGCGCCACGGTGGCCGCCTGCCGCGAGGAGGTGACGGCGCCGTTGTCGAGCTCGACACGGTCACCGTGCGCTTCGAGCACCAGACCGCGGTGGACGCCGTCTCGGCGTCAGTGGCGAGCGGCGAGTGGGTCGCCCTCATCGGAGCGAACGGAGCCGGCAAGACCACCTTGCTGCGTGCCGTGGCCGGGCTCGTCGAGTACCAGGGTGCAATCCGCCTGAACGGCCGTGACGCCGCGCCGATGGGGCGTCGTGAGCGGGCGCATGCCGTGTCGTATGTCCCGCAGTCTCCGGAGATGCCGGGTGACATGTCGGTGTTCGACTACGTGCTCCTCGGCCGGACGCCACACATCTCGTATCTCGCCGTCGAGTCGTCCCTCGACGTAGCGCACTGCCGCCAGCTCCTCGACCGCCTCGATCTCCGTCACCTGGCGCGGCGGCACCTGTCCACCTTGTCGGGCGGAGAGAGGCAGCGCGTCGTGATGGCCCGCGCCCTGGCCCAGGAGGCACCCGTCCTCCTTATGGACGAGCCGACGAGCGCCCTGGACATGTCCCACCGGATCGAGGCCCTCGAAATCGTCGACGAGCTGCGCCACGACTGGGGCCTGACGGTGGTGAGTGTGCTGCACGACTTGACGTTGGCCGGGCAGTTCGCCGATCGGCTCCTCCTCCTCGGCGGTGGCACGGTCATCGCGCTGGGCATGCCGGCGGAGGTCCTGGACGAGGCGATACTCGAGAAGGCATTCGGGTCACCGGTGCGCATCATCCACACAGACGACGGCGAGCTCGTCATCGCACCACGCCGGACGCGATCGGTTGGCAAGAGCAGTCCGGACGGCCAAGAGGAGGCACGGTGAGCACGGACACACCTGAACAGCGGGTCCCGTTGCCGGCGCACGAAAATCCGAAGGAACGCCAGCGTGTGGACTCGGTGCTCATCGTCAACACGGGAGACGGCAAGGGCAAGTCGACGGCGGCGTTCGGCGTGATGGCGCGGGGCTGGGCTCGCGGCTGGCGCGTCGGAGTCGTCCAGTTCATGAAGAGCGGCGACTGGAAGGTGGGCGAGAAGAAGTTGGCCGATCATCTCGGCGTGGACTGGTGGACACTGGGCGACGGGTTCACCTGGGAGTCGACCGACCTCGACGAGTCGGCGGCGAAGAACGTCCACGCCTGGGGCGTGGCCCGGGAGAAGCTCGCCTCGGGCGACTACGACCTTCTTGTCCTGGACGAGCTGACGTACCTCGTCAATTACGGCTGGGTCCCCGCGGCGGAGGTGGTCGAGGGCATCGCCGGGAGATCGCCGAAGACGAACGTCGTCGTCACCGGCCGCGACGCGCCGCCGGAACTCGTCGAGATCGCCGACACGGTGACGGAGATGCACATGGTGAAGCACGCCTACGAGAAGGGGGTCCGCGCGATGAAGGGGATCGAGTATTGAGCGGCGCGGTCGCCTCCGAGTTCCGCCCCTTCACCGGCGACGCCTCCGCCCCCGCCTGCTTGGTGTGGCGGCTCGGCGCACCGATGCGGGTCGCGTCGACGGCACCCGTGGGTGGTGGCATCGGCCTACGTGCCTGGGTGCTCAACCTCCAGGTGCCCGAGGGCTACGCGCGGCGCGACACCGAGGTGCATGTGGCCGAGGTGGCCGAGACGCTCACCCTCGAGGGCTCGGGCGTGGGGATGCTCACGGCGGCCGACGTCAGCCGCGTCTCGCTGTGCGACCAAGAGCCGGAAGTGCGGGTGGAAGCCACCGTGGGGTTGAGCTTGCCGATCTGGGCCGCCGCTTCCGATGACGCCCGAGCGCGGGAGATGGCGCGGCTGCCGGGAACCATCAACATCGTGGCCTTCGTCCCGGCCTGTCACTCCGACGCCGCGTTGGCCAACCTGCTGTGCACAGTCACCGAGGCGAAGGCGCAGGCGTTGGCCGACGGGGGCATTCAAGGAACCGGAACGGCGTCCGACGCGGTGACCGTCCTGTGCCCGTGGTCGGACCCGGTCGAGCCGTTCGGTGGCCCGCGTTCGAGGTACGGCGCGCCGCTCGCCCGTGCCGTCTACCGGGCGCTCCGGGCCGGCATGGAGGCCGGGGCGTGATCACGCTGGTCCTCGGCGGTGCGCGCTCGGGCAAGTCGGCCGTCGCCGAAGCGCTCGCCGCGCGTGGTGGCGCACCGGTGACATATGTCGCCACGATGGATCCCTCCGGCGACCCCGAGCTCCAGGTTCGGGTAGACGCACACCGCCGGCGCCGCGCTGCATCTTGGGCGACCGTTGATGCCACCGACGACCTGGCGGGGACGCTGGCACGGGTGCACGGCACGGCGTTGGTCGACTCGTTGGGTCCATGGGTGGCCCGGTTCGGAGGCGGGGCCGGCGCGGTCGAAGCGCGTGCCGCCACATTGTGCGGAGTATTGGCGATGCGGGACGGCGACACCGTGGTGGTGTCGGACGAGGTGGGCCTCGCGGTACATCCGTCCAGCGCCGAAGGCCGCTCTTTCCGCGACGCCATCGGCGTGCTCAACCACGCCGTCTCCGCCGTCGCGGACAAGGCCTACTTCGTCGTGGCGGGAAGGGCGCTGGAGCTTCCACCGCCAGGTCCGCCGGCATGAGACGTGCCCTTTCGTTCCTTACCGTGCTCGGGCGGGCCGACGTGCCGAACGCGCGCACGCTGTCCTGGTTCCCTGTGGTCGGCGTGGCGGTGGGCGCCCTGGTTGGCGGCGCGTGGTGGGTGGCCGGCCGCCTCTGGCCTCCGGCGGTGGCGGCGCTGGTTGCCGTCGCGGTCGACGCCGGGCTCACCGGGTGCCTGCACCTCGACGGCCTCGCGGACAGCGCCGACGGCCTCATACCGCCGGTGTCGCGGGAGCGTCGGTTCGAGATCATGGCGGATCCGCGCGTCGGAGCCTTCGCGGCGGTGGCGCTGGTCGTCGTGCTCGGCTTGCGCGTGGCGGCCCTCGCGGCGAGTCCCGCCAAGGTGCTCGTCATCGCGGGGCTGTGGTGCGGTTCGCGCACGCTCATGGCCGCGGTGGCGCGTTCGCAACCGTATGCGCACTCCGAGGGCGGAACCGCCTCGGCCTTCGAGATGGGCCGGGCGGAGCCGCACCGGGTCCTCGGCCGTTACGGGGTGGCCGTCTACGGCCTGGCGCTCGCCGGCGGGCTCGCCGCGCTCGGAGCAGGCAGCCGCGGGGTCGGGGTGGTCGCCGCCGAAATCGCCGCCGGAGCGGCGGTGGTCTGGTTCGCCCGGCGCCGACTCGGTGGCTACTCCGGCGACGTGCTGGGCGCGGCCGGGGTCATCGGAGAGACAGTCGGCCTCCTCGTGCTGGTGGCGCGATGAAGGCGAGGACGCGGCCAGCCTCGCCGCGGGTCACGCGTCCGCTCGGCGCGGCTGCCGGCCTCGGCTTGGACCGACTCTTGCCGGAGCCACCGGGCGCCATCCATCCGGTCGTGCTGTTCGGATTCGTCATGACGTCGCTCGAGCACCGTATACATCGTGACCGGAAGGCAGCCGGACTCGTCCACGCGTCGGCCGGGCTCGCTCTCGGTCTGGCCGCCGGTGCGGCCGTGCGCTCGACCACCCTCGCGACCGCGTCGGCCGTGGCAGGCCGGGCGCTCTCGACGGTGGCGACCGATGTCGGCCGTGCTCTCGACGAGGGCGACCTCGAACGCGCCCGTGGGCTCCTGCCGGCCCTTGTTGGCCGCGATACCAGCGGCCTCGACGCCGGCGACGTCGCGCGCGCCGCGATCGAGTCGGTCGCGGAGAACACGGTCGATGCCGTCGTCGCGCCGGCATTCTGGGGGGCCCTGGCCGGCGCACCGGGTGCCCTCGGTTGCAGGGCGGTCAACACGCTCGATTCCATGGTTGGCCACCGCTCTCCTCGCTACGCGAACTACGGGTGGGCCAGCGCCCGGCTGGACGACATGGTGGCCTGGGTGCCGGCGCGGCTGACGGCCCTCTTGGTCGGGCTCGTTCGGCCGCGCACCGCGCGACCAATTTGGCGCGCGGTGCGCGACCAGGCACCGGCGCACCCCTCGCCGAACGCGGGCGTGTCGGAGGCGGCCTTTGCGGCAGCGCTCGGCATCCGCCTGGGCGGACTGAACCGCTACGGCGGGCAAACCGAGGAGCGTGTCGTTCTCGGTACGGGCCGGTTGCCGCACCCGAGCGACATCGACGCCGCCGTCCGCCTCTCGCGCGACGTGAGCGCGGTGCTGGCTGCGATCCTGGTCGGGCTCGGCCTGGTGCACTGGTGGGCGGAACGGTGACCAGACTCTCGATCCCCGCCGCCGGCCCTCATGGTGGCGACGGCCCGGCCGTCGCCCGCGCGCTGGGCCTTGCGCCGGGTGACCTTCTCGACCTGTCGCAGTCGCTGAATCCACTGGCACCGGACCCGAGGCCGGTGGTCGCGCGGCATCTCGATGCGCTGCGCTCCTACCCCGACACGACCGAGGCGACCGCCGCGCTAGCGAAGGTGATGAGAGTCCCAACCGATGGGCTGCTGCTGACCAACGGCGGCGCCGAGGCGATCGCGCTGCTCGCGGCTGAAGTGGGCGGCCGTGTTGACGAGCCGGAGTTCTCACTCCATCCCCGCGGCGGCGGCCCGCGGTGGCGCTCGAACCCCCACAGCCCCAGCGGGCTGTTGGCCGGCACCGACGAGACGGCCGATGTGTGGGACGAGGCGTTCTTCCCATTGGCCACGGGGCGATGGACCAGGGGCGACGGCGCGCCCGTCGTGGGCTCGCTCACCAAGCTGCTCGCCTGCCCGGGTCTCCGTGCCGGATATCTGTTGGCAGACCCGGACCTCGTCGAACGCTGCCGCGCCAGGCAGCCCGCGTGGTCGGTGGGCGGACTGGCCTCGACGGCATTGCCGGAGCTCCTCACCGCGGTCGATCTGCCAGCGTGGCGCGACGGGATCGCCAGCCTGCGCCATCGCCTGGGCGCCGTGCTGGCGGCGCACGGGCTCGGCGCCCGCTCCTCAGACGCCAACTGGGTGCTCGTCGACGCCCCCGGGCTCCGCGAAGCGCTCGCGCCCCACGGTGTCGTCGTGCGCGACTGCACCAGCTTCGGCCTGGCAGGCGTGGTGAGGATCGCGGTCCCCGACGAGGACGGCATCAGGCGCCTCGATCGAGCGCTGTCTGCGGCTGACGTCCGGAGCAAAATTGCGCGGCGGGTCGTCCGGACGGAGCGCGTGCCATGAGCTGGCAGCGTCCGATCCCGCTTGTCGGCGACACCACGTCCGCGCAGGCACGCAGCGAAGCGCCGCAGGCGTGGTCCTTCGACGCCGACGCTCGTGACGCGTTCTACGCGGCCGTCGCGGCGCGCCGAGATATTCGTCGCTTCCGACCCGACGAAATCCCGGCCTCGGTACTCGAACGCATCCTCGGCGCCGCGCACGCCGCGCCGTCCGTCGGCCACTCTCAGCCATGGCGCTTCGTCCTGGTCCGGAATCGCGAGACGCGCGACCGAGCTGCACTCCTGGCCGATCGCGAATGGCACCGGCAGGCTGCGCGTTTCGACGACCGCTCGTCCCGGCACATGCTCGACCTGCAGCTGCACGGCATCCGCGACGCTCCGCTGGGCGTCGTCGTGTGTTGCGACCGCCGTACCGCGGCAGAGGCCGTTCTCGGTCGGGCCACCTTCGTCGACGCCGACCTCTGGTCGTGCGCCGCGGCGATCGAGAACCTGTGGTTGGCGGCACGGGTCGAAGGAGTCGGGGTCGGCTGGGTGACCCTTTTCTGCCCCGAAGAGCTCGCCGGGCTAGTCGGCCTTCCCGACGGCGTCGAGACCCTGGGGTGGCTGTGCCTCGGCTGGCCGGACGAGCGCCCACCCGAGCCGGGGCTTCAGCGGGCCGGCTGGTCGACGCGTCAGCCGTTGTCCGACGTCGTACGCTACGAACGCTGGGACGTCGAGGACGAGCATGAACCGGCGGCCCCCGTTTCGCATCTGCGTGCGCCGGAGCCCTCAGCCGTCGTGGGCGCACGCGACGAGGGAGACGTCCTCCTCACGCCACCCGGCTCGCTCGGGGTGCTCGATCGGGCAGTCGACCGACTGCTGGCCGTCGGCCTAGGACCGGAGAGCCCGGTGATCGCCGTCATCGCGGCGGCGTCCCATCCGGTGACCCGGCACGGCGTCTCGACCTATGACGACGGCGTGACGCGTGAGGTCCTCGCGGCAACGACGGCCGGCGAGTCTCTGGGTGCCGTCGGCGCCCGCCTCGTCGGTGCAAAGCTCGACATCGTCGACGCCGGAGTCGATGGCACGCCCGTCCCCGGCGCATTCGTCTGTCGCCCGGACGATCCACGCGGCGATCTCGTCGAGGTCGACGCGTTGTCGCTGTCCGACGTGCAGCGGCTCCTGCAGGCGGGCCGGAAGCACGGCAACCGACTCTCGGGCCACATCGTGGTCCTCGGGGAGGTAGGAATCGGCAACACCACCGTTGCGGCCGCGCTCGTGGCGGCCCGCCTCAAGCTCCATGCGGGCGACGCTGTCGGCTTGGGCGCAGGCGGCGATGCCGACACTCTGGCTCGCAAGCGAGCCATCGTCGATGCCGCGTTGGCCCGAGCGGCCACGGCGCACGAGGATCTCGGTGAACCCATGGTTGCCCTCGCATCGCTCGGCGGCCCCGAGATCGCCTACTTGAGCGGTGTGACGCTGGGCGCGGCGGAGGCCGGCGCGCTCGTGGTGCTCGACGGGCTCGTGACCTCATCCGCCGCGCTCATCGCCGTTGGCCTGGAACCTGGAGTGGCCTCGTACCTCGTCGCAGGACAGGAAAGTCGCGAACAGGTGCACCGCGCCGTGAACCGGCACCTGGGCCTCGAACCATTGCTCTCCCTGCGGCTGCGATCGGGCGAAGGTGTTGGTGGGCTCCTGGCCGCACAATTATTGCGAAGCGGGGCCGGTCTCCGCGCCGAAACCGGGCGAGTTGAGGATCCTTCGTGATTAGGGCGTCTCGTCGAGGGCGCGCCGCCCCTGGGCGACTCCTCGTCACGAGGGCGAACCGGGGAGTCCCCCGGTGTCTCTGCCAGCGGTCCATCGCGTGAGGAGCGATGTCGCTATCGTCACGGCATGACCCAGGGCGATTGGCGGGAAACGATGCTTTCTCGCATACGCAAGTTGATCGAGCAGGCCGACCCCGACGTCGTCGAGGAACGGAAGTGGGCCAAGGCCTCGAACCCCGAAGGCGTTCCGACCTGGTACCACGACGGCCTGATCTGCACGGGCGAGACCTATAAGAACCACGTGAAGTTGACCTTTGCCAAGGGTGGCTCCCTGAAGGACCCCGCCGGCCTCTTCAAGGCTGGCACCGAAGGCGCCGTACGGCGGGCGGTCGATCTCTACGAGGGCGACAAGCTCGACGAGAAAGCGTTCAAAGCGCTCTTCCGGGATGCCGTGGCGCTGAACGAGGCGTCGGCGGCGAGCAAAAAGAAGAAGTAGTTCGTGTCCGCTTGAGTGCGGTCAGTTCCGGTCGCGGCCAGAGAGGCCGACCAGTGACCTGCGGCTGAGCACCGGGGCCGGCCGTACAGGCCGGCCGGCGTTCGTCCGTACCGGGCACAAAGAGGGTTGCTCCGGAAAGCCGGGTTCCGACCCATCCATCGGCGGCCCTGGGCCGTAATCACTCCAGACCCAACGCAGAACCGGGGGAGGAGTTCACCGATGAGACCCACCGATGCCGCTCGGATCCAGAGGTTCCGGCCCGCACATGCGAACCGCCACCTCGTCAGCCGTGGACTCGTACCCGCCGCCGTCCTGGCGGGATCACTCGGCGCGACCACCCTGCCCGTAGGTGCGCTAGCACCGCAATCGGTCGTGACGGCGGCCAAGGTCGCTGGGCTCGGCACGGTCCTCGTGGCATCGCACCGGCCCCTCTACGAGATGGCCAACGATCCCAAAGGCCGTACTTCCTGTACCGGTACCTGCGCCAAGTTCTGGAAGCCGCTGATCGTCTCCCACAACGCGGCGCACCATCTCGGTCACGTGTCCGGCCTCGGCACCGTCCACCGGTCCAACGAGCTCCAGGTGGCAATCCACGGCCACGTCCTCTATTTCTTCTTGGCTGATCACTCCGCGTCACATGCGGGTGGGCAGGGCATCGCGAACACCTGGTACACGGTCAACTCGAACGGGACACTCAACCGCACGAAGAGCGCCGGAACGAGTCTCACGGTCCCGCCGACGTCCACACCGGGGTCGACTGCGCCCTCCCCTTCGACCACGACGCGGCCGACCTCGGCACCGGCGAACCCCAACAGCCCTGCGCCGACCAGTCCGGCGCCGACCAGCCCGCCACCGACCTCACCGCCGACAACCTCTCCGCCTCCCCCGCCGCCGACCACCACGACGACACCCCCTCCGACCACAACGCCGACCACGTCGGGTGGCGGCGGGGGCGTGGGGTTCTGATCCTCTAGGTCAGACCTCGCTTACCAGACGCCCGGCAGCATCCTCCAGCGAACCCGCCGGCAATATGCAGGGTGCGCGGGGTTCTGCGCCAGGACCCGTTCCTCGGCGCGGATGCGTCCGACATCGCAACCCATGGCCAGCAGCGCGACGAGGACGTTGCGCAGCGAGAAGCTCTGGACCAGGTAGCCGGCCAGCAGCAGGACATAGGACGCGTAGACCGGGTGGCGGACGATCGCGTACGGTCCCCGGCTGACCAGGCCTCGGTCCGCCGCGGCAAAGCCGAATGACCGCCCGAGCGTCGCCAAGGACCAAAGTGCGAAGAGCACGCCCGCCAACTGGAGGGCCAGCCCGGTCGAAAGCCCCCAGCTCGGGTGCGCACCGTCGGGCCGGAGCAAGACGGGGCTGAACGTCCCGCCGAAGGCGAGGAGCCAGTCGCCGAAGCGCAGCGTCACCGTGTTCGCCGGACGGCGGACGAGATACGCCACGACCACCACCGCCTGCTGGGCGAAGAAGAGGAGCCCGATCGGGCGATGCGTGTGGAAGTACGACGACAGCGTCACATAGGCGAAATACGCCGCACCGGCCGCGCCGACGACGTTCGCCGAGACCCGGACGATCTGTTGCGAGCGCGGTGGCAGCGCGTGCTGGACCCGTGCGACGCCGGGCACTACTTCAGCCCCCGCCGCTGCCCTCGTGGGTCGGGCGCCCAGCGGCGAGCCGCTGTCCGATCACGGCATCGAGGCTGAAACGGCCGGCCCCGAGCAGGGCCACGACGAGCGCGAGGAAGGCCAGGGCCAGGTTGAGCTGGTAGCCGGGAGGGTTCGTCGAGTTGTTGATGCCTGTCGCCCAGGTCACCGTGATCATCGCCATGACCATGTCACCGACGAGTGCGAGGCCGGCAAGGCGGGCGCAGAATCCCAAGGCCATGGCGACACCACTGCCGAACTCGACCAGGCCGCCGAGCACGGCGAAGAAGCCTCCCGGATGCAGGTGGGCGACGTTGGACATGTAGAGCGACGTCCCGTGGATGCCCGGGCCGTTGAAGGCGCCGAACAGCTTGCCGGCGCCGTAGTAGATGAAGATCCAGGCGAGGCCGACGCGGGCTGCCAGCAGCCCCAGGTCTGCCGGCAGTGGGGACGACCGGACGCTGAACACCAACCGGAGCAGCTCGCGTCCGCGCGCCGCGGGGCTCGAGAGAGTGGCGGTCGTCGCCATCACGCCTCGGAGGTGACGGGAGCGTCCCGAATCGTCGGAAGATCAACGGGTTGGCTCATCGGGCGGAACGGGCCGACGAGTTGCGCCGCCAACACCGCCAGGTGCCGGGGGCGCTGCCCTTCCTGCTCGACCCTCAAGGGCCTGCCGGGGATGCCGGTGTCGATCCGCACCGTCTCCGCCGTGGGGAAGACGGCCCGGCGGAAGAGCTGGTCCCAGATCGTCAGGGCAAAGCCCAGATTGACGTCCTGGGCACCGTCGAGCCGATGGTGGATGCGGTGATAGTTCGGGCTCACGAACACCCGCCCCAACGGCCCGAAGGTCAAGTTGGTGTTCGAATGGGCCAGGGCGACCCAGCCGCCGTAGAGGACCAGCAGCAACGCCGACACGACGCCGTTGTGGAGCAGGATCACTCCGGGCAGGAGGGCGAGCACGTACGACACGTGCAGGAACGGGTGGGTGCGGAAGACGCTCAGCGCGTTGAGGTCTTCCTGGGAGTGGTGGAGCTCATGGAAGCGCCACAGCATCCGCACACGATGGTTGATCAGGTGGACGAACCAGTTGCACCCGTCCATGGCGACGAAGATCACGGCCACCGCCACCCACTGCGGCACGAAGCCCATGCGGGGCAGCACGAGCCACGGCGCCGCCCGGTTGACCAGCTCGGCGAACGAGAGGGTCAGCGCCGTCACGAGGGGCGCCACGATGGCGACGTTGAGCAGCGTGTAGAGGACGTCCTGGCGGTGTCCGCGCGCCACGAGCGGTCGCCGTTGCGCCGGCCGAACCCGCTCGAGGATCAGGATCGGGCCGATGATGGCGAGAGTGAGCGGCCCGAGCACGACGACGCGCAGGACGCTGACCGACCCGGCGTAATTCACGCCGCCCCACCTGGTGGCCCATCCGAACCCGACGAGGACGGCGGCCCCAGCCACCCAGAGGCATGCCGGGAGGTAGACACGCGCGGCGAGCACGGACCGCACGTGAGCGAGCCGGCGCCGCCATGCTCCGACCTCGGGCGAGGTCGAGGTCCAGACGGGGACGACTACCACGGGGCCCGACCTTCAGGCGAGCCATTGGCCAGCCGGCGCATCAGAACGATGCGCCGCCGGAGCCGGCGCTGGTCCCGCCAGAATTGCCACTGGAGCCCGAACCGGACGAACCCGACGATCCCTTGGCCACCACCACGTCGGTCCATTTGCCCCACTTGTCCGTGGTGTTGCCAGTCGCCTTTCCTCCCGACTTGTCCTTGAAGAACCAGTAGACCGGCTGACCGCCGTACGTGACCTGCATGAGGCCGTTAGGGCCGGCGGTCGTCCCGAGTTTCGCGATCTGTACGCCCTTCCCTGGCGTCGCGCTGCTCACACTGGCGGGCAACGTCAGGGCGGGCCAGACCTTCAGGCAGCCGGTACCGCACGTGACGGAACCCGGCTTGAGGACGTAGAGCGGTTTCCCATTGGCGGTGAGTACCTTGCTCTTTCCGATCGTCGTGACGGACACCGTGACCTGCTTGCCGCTGGAGGCTCCGGCGGTGCCGGCGGAAAGTGCCGTGGCCGACACGGCACCGAGGGCGAGCGCAGCCGTGCCGAGAACTCCGAGCCAGCCGTGGGAGGTGGCCGCCGGGCGTTGGGTGGTGGTCTTCATGTGGGGAATCTCCTCGTCTGAGGGGCGGGGCTCGCTGGATCTCGCTCCAGTGTTCCTTACCCTGCCTCGTACAAATAGTCCTACGGGCCAGGTAGGGCAAGGGATTCCGGCGAACTACGCCCGAACTGGACTAGTCCGGCTCCCGTACCCCCGGTGTCGGGCTCGGGCTCGAGATTCGGCCGACGAATCGGGGGACGAGGTCCTGGGCCGGACCCGGTCGGAGGCACCGGGTACACACCTATTGGTGGAGGTGTCGCTCCCAGTCTGCGGGGACCCGTCCGCTCGGTCCCGGCACAGGCTGATCGAGTGGATGATGCGTCGGAGGAGCGAGCGGCGGACCCTGTGTGAACTCGTCACTGCGGTAGTCGTAGAACCAGTCTTCGCCCGGCTCGAAGCTGGCGATGATCGGGTGGCCGGACTTGCGGGCGTGGGCCGTCGCGTGCTGCGCCGGAGAGTTGTCGCAGCATCCGATGTGGCCGCACTCCGCGCAGCGGCGGAGGTGGAGCCACCAGCCTTCTGCGGCCTCGCACTCGAGACACCCGGTGCCACTCGGCTCCTTCGTCGGGTCGATCGTCTGATCGGTCATCTCACTGCCTTCCGGTCACCAGGACGTTTCTACCCTAGAGGTGCCTGGTCCTGCCTGGTCCTGCCTGGTCCTGCCTCTCCTGCCTCGGTCGGCGGCCACGGATCCGCGGGCCCGGTCGATCAATAGGATTGATCGGATACGGGGCGGAGGAAGGAGGTCTGGCGATGTCGACCGCAGTCGTCTTGGCGCTGATTGCGAGCTTCTGCACGGCCACCTCCTCGGTCTGTCAACGCATCGGCGCCACCACTGCGCCGACCGGCGACAAGTTCACTCTGAAGCTTCTGCTCTACCTGGCTCGCAACCCAATGTGGCTGGCCGGCGTTGCGAGCCTGATCCTCGGCTTCGTTTTCCAGGTAGTGGCGCTGCACTTCGGTGGTCTCGCGCTCGTACAGCCGATCTTCGCCACCGAATTGATCTTCGTGTTCGGCTACATGGCGGTGATGGGCCGGAAGAGCCCTCGCAAGACGGACTGGATGGCGGCCGTCGCGATGGCGGCCGGGCTCTCGGTGTTCCTGTTCACTGCGGCACCTTCGGGCGGAAGGGTGCACCCGCCCGCAACGTTGTGGTGGCTTGCCGGTGTCTCCGCGCTCGGCCTCGCTGCCGTGGTGACGGTGGCCGCCTATGTGCCACTTCGTCGGGGCTCGCGCCCGTCACCTGCACGAAAGGCCGCCACGATCGGCATCGCGACCGGTATCTCGTGGGGATTCGTGGCGGCCGTCATCAAGGAGATGAGCACGCATCGGACACTCGGGTCGGCCCTGTCGTCGTGGACGCCTTACGTGCTCGTCGGTGTCGGAGCGATCTCGATGATCCTCGCCGCGCATGCTCTCCAAGCGGGTCCGCTTGCCGCATCCCAACCCGGATTCACCATCGTCGACCCTCTCGTGGCGAGTCTTCTCGGGGTCTTCGTGTTCTCGGAGCACCTGCAGCTGCAACCCACCGACCTCGCGGTCGAAGTTCTCTCACTGGGTGCTCTGGTCTGGGGTGTGATCACGCTCAGTCACAGCCGGCTGATTCACGGCGAAGACCCTGAGACGCTGGCTCCCGAGCCGCCCGTGAACGTCAGGCTCAACGTCGACGGGTGAACGCGCCTCAATCCGCAGAACTGCTGGGAAGCGAACGCAATGATTGACCAAGCGGCTGTTCCCGACCTCGACGACGCCGAGATCGCACAGCTGGAGCCGTACGGCACGCGCCGGGTGGCTCGTCCGGGGGAGTACCTCTACCGGGCCGGGGATGCCGATTACGACTTCTACGTCGTGCTCTCGGGCCTGGTCGAGATCGTGCTCGGGGTCGACGGCGAGGAGCAGGTCATCGTGCAGCACGGACCCGGACGTTTCCTCGGCGAATTGAACCTGCTGACGGGGCTGCGCGTCTTCGTGTCGGCCCGGGTGGCCGAGACCAGCGAGGTCTTGCAGATCCCGGTGGAGGAGTTCAGGCGCATCATCGCCACACAGCCGCAGCTCAGCGACAAGATCCTGGTGACATTCATGGCGCGCCGGAACGACCTCCTGACCGGAGCCGGTTCCACCACTCGGGTCATCGGATCGCGGTTCTCACCCGACGTGCTCCAGCTGCGCGAGTTCCTCTCGCGCACGCGGATCCCCTACGAATGGCTCGATCCCGACGAGGATCCGCACGTCCAGGAGGTCCTCGAGCAATTCGGCCTCGAGTCACCGGACCTTCCCGTGGTCGTCTCGTCGGACACCGTGCTGCGGCGCGCGACGCCGGGATCGCTCGCCCAGCACCTCGGTCTGACCGTTGACCGTCTCCCTGAGCGCTGCTTTGACCTCGTCATCGTCGGAGGTGGCCCCGCCGGTCTCGCTGCGGCCGTTTACGGGGCCTCGGAGGGCCTCCGGACACTCGGGGTCGACATGGTGGCGCCAGGCGGTCAAGCGGGCACCAGCTCACGCATCGAGAACTATTTCGGGTTTCCGATCGGAATCTCGGGCGGCGAGCTGGCCCAACGTGGGTTCGTACAAGCCGAGAAATTCGGCGCGCAACTGACCACACCCTGCGAGGCGGTGAGCCTGAAGGAGAAGTCCGGCCATCTCGTCGTCGAGCTCTCCGACGGCTCAGAGGTGGCCGGGAGAGCAGTCATCGCCGCCACCGGTGCCCACTATCGCCGGCTCGCGGTTGAACGGATCCGCGAGTTCGAAGCGAAGGGCGTGTACTACGCCGCGACGGAGCTCGAGGCGCGCCAGTGTGCCGGGAGCCCGGTGGTGGTCGTCGGTGGTGGCAACTCCGCCGGGCAGGCGGCGGTCTTCATTGCCGACAAGGGGAGCGCGGTCACTGTCGTGATCCGGGGTGCGCAACTGAGCGCCAGCATGTCCGGCTATCTCGTCAGGCGGTTGGAAAGTCATCCGCACATCGACGTGCTCACCGAAAGTCACGTCGTGGCTCTCGAGGGTGAGGACGTCCTGCACTCGGTCCAGATCGAGGGACCCGGAGGTCGCTCGGGACGGCCGTGCACCGCCCTCTTCTCGTTCATCGGCGCCGACCCCCAGTCCGGTTGGCTGTCCGGCTGTGCCGCCCTCGACGAACACGGTTTCGTCCTCACCGACCGATCCCTGGCCCCGGAGCTGTTGGAACGGGACGGAGTCTGGAGCGCCCTCGGTCGTGCCCCGCTCCCGTACGAGACGAGCCACGCTGGGCTTTTTGCGGTAGGCGACGTACGCGCCGGGTCGGCGAAACGTGTCGCCACCGCAGTCGGTGAGGGTTCGGCCGCAGTTCGGGCGATCCACGAATACCTCGCCTTCACCTCGACGCCTGCCGACGCGTGAGCGACGTCGCCGAAGTTACCTAGCCGTCAGTTCCCTATGAGCCCCTGCCACGCATATGGTGCGACCCTCGGCAGAATGGACAGGTTGTGTCCGAACGGGCTGGAGAGGATCGCGGTGGCATGAGCACTGGCGGCTGCGCGATCACCGGGTGGGGTGCGGCGTTCCCGCCGACCGTGGTCACCAACGAAGACCTGAAGGCGATCTTCGACACGACCGACCAATGGATCTTTGAACGCTCCGGCATACGGAGCCGCTATGCCGCAACAGGACCGTTCGTCGCGAACGCGCCTGCCTCGAACCCCCGAGAGCTCGGAACAACCGCCACCCTGGCGGTCGAATCCGGCCGCCGGGCCCTTGATGCCGCCGGCGTCCCCCCGCATGACGTCGACGCCCTGATCCTCTGTACGACCACGCCGGACCTGGCGATACCCGCAACGTCCTCCGCCGTCGCCGGCGCAATAGGGATCACCGGCGGCGCGATGGACGTCAACGCAGCCTGTGCCGGCTTCACCTACGGGCTGATCACCGCCGCCGCGCTCATGTCGGCTGGCGCCGGTCCCGTGCTCCTCATCGGTGCCGAAACGCTGACACGGGTGACCAACTGGAGCGACCGCACGAATGCGTTCCTGTTCGGGGACGGGGCCGGTGCGGTCGTCCTCGAACCGGTCGAAGGCCCCGGCGCATTGCTCGGGTGGCACTTCGGAGTCGACGGCACACAGGTCGAGCTGCTCTACGCAGAGCTCGGGTCGGGCATGGTGATGCGCGGGCAGGAGGTCTTCCGAAAGGCCGTGCGGGCCACCGCCGACTCGGCCACGGCCGCCCTCGACCGAGCCCGGGTCGACGCGTCGGACATCGCCCTCTTCGTCCCGCACCAGGCGAACCAGCGCATCATGGACGCAGCCGCGGACCGACTCGGCATTCCTGCCGACCGGGTCGCGTCCGTCATCGAGTGGACCGGGAACACGAGTTCCGCCTCCATCCCACTCGCCCTCGTCGATGCGGCGGAGCGGGGCAGACTGCAAGCGGGCGACCTCGTGCTGTTGTCCGGCTTCGGTGCCGGGATGACGGTCGCATCCGCAGTCTGGCGCTGGGGCCCACGAGCAGGCTCAAGCGCAACCCACCCCTAAATCCTCCGGCTGCCCCTTCCAGGAACACCCTGGTCACAGGGATACGGAATCCGATGTTCGGAATTCGACGTTCTGGGGCGATGTATCAGGTGTGGGTACTTCGGACCCGGGCGCTCTGGTCGCCATCTATCGCCGGGCACTCCCGCAGGTGTACGGCTACCTGCTGCCGCGATGCGGCAGTGTCGTGATCGCCGAGGACCTGACCGCCGAGGCCTTCATGGCAGCCGTCGCCGCCATGCAACAAGGCGCAGCGCCCGATGTCGACGTCCCCTGGCTCATCGGTGTCGCTCGCCACAAGCTCGTCGACCACTGGCGCCGGCAGGAGCGCGACGAGCGAAGTCGCACATTGATCGGTCAGGTCGAACAGGAGCCCGAGGACCCGTGGGAAGAGACGCTTGACCGTGTCGCCCTTCACGCTGCGCTCGCCGAGCTCAACGGGTTTCAACGCGCAGCGCTGACTCTCCGCTATCTGGACGGGCTTCGGGTGGCAGAAGTAGCGGAGCACCTCGGGCGCAGCGTGCGCGCCACCGAGACTCTCCTCGCGCGGCGAAGGCCGCCCTCCGCCGCGCGTATCGGAGAAGCCATGACGACTGACCCGCTCGATGCACTACGCCTCCCCGTCGTGGCCGTCGAGCCCAGGCCCGAGTTCGCCGACGCGCTGTTGCGCCGCATCGAGGCCCTTCCCGGTCCCCTCGACCGCCAGACGGCGACGATCCGCTACTTCGTCGCCGACCTGGACGCGTCCGTCGACTTCTACTGCCGCCTGCTGGACTTCGAAGAGGAGCTGCGTCCCTCTCCCGTCTTCGCCATGCTCTACCGAGGGGACCTCCGGCTCCTCCTCAGTGTTCCCGGTGGGGCCGGCGCGGTGCACACGTTGCCGGACGGAACCGTGCCGCAGCCCGGCGGTTGGAACCGCATGACTCTTCAGGTCGCCGACCTCGCCTCGACGGCGGACTCCCTCCGGAGGCACCGGGTTGTCTTCCGCCACGACATCCAAGCCGGTGTCGGGGTGCACACCCTCCTGGTCGAAGACCCCTCCGGCAACCCCGTGGAGCTGATCGAGCCAACCGCCGGCTATCACGAAAGGAGCAACCGATGAGCACTGTCAGCGTCCGCTACATCGTCGATGACGTCGACGAGGCGAACGAGTTCTATGTCCGACACCTCGGCTTCCGATTGGACATGCATCCCGATCCGGCCTTCGCCATGCTGTCGCGGGGGGACCTCCGGCTCGTCCTCGTGTCGCCGGTCGGACCGGACCACCCGGGTGGGGGGTCGAGACCGATGCCCGATGGCACTCCCCAACAGCCCGGTGGGTGGAACCGATTCATGCTGCAGGTTCCTGATGTGGATGCGTCCGCGGAGAACCTTCGGCGAGAAGGCGTCACGCTCCGTTCCGACGTCATTTCGGGGGTGGGGACCAAGCAGGTGATGATCGAAGACCCGTCGGGAAACCCGATCGAGTTGTTCGAGCCCATCCGGCCGGAGGCTCGCTTGCAGGACTCCTGACCCACGCACAGCCCGTTTGTATATCGGAAATACCGATATAAACTATCACTGCCAGCGTATTGACAGATAGCACGCCGAAGGCCAATCTGGCTGTGGAAGGGGCGATGAATCTAAGGAGTGATCATGCGCCTGTTCAGGGACGATCTTGAGGATGTCGAGCTGTTCGCCGAGGCCAACCGGGCCGAGCGCGCCGTCATCCGGCGTCACCTGACGCCGCTTTCCGTGGCCGCCGGCCGGGTGCTCGTGAAAGAGGGCACTCGGGGCGACCAGTTCATGGTCCTGGTCGAGGGCAATGCCACCGTCAGCCACGGAGGGCAGACCATCGCGACGTTGGAGCGGGGCGACCTGGTCGGCGAGATGGCGCTCCTTCAAGACGTGGGCTCTGACCGCCGTAACGCCACGGTCACCGCGAGTACTGATGCCGTGATTTATGTCGGCTCGCGATCGGATTTTCGTCAGATCCTTCAGTCGGTGCCTTCAGTGGCGCGCAAGGTGCGCCAGACGGCCGCCGAGCGCACGCTGGCCCGAGCGGCCTGAACCCCGCGCCCGGGCGCGCTGCATCTCCCCCGATAGGTCGGGTGCATCGCTCCCCGAGCGCTGTGAGCCGTCCCTGGCGACCAAAGCTACGGGACCGTAATGTCACGGCATGGAGACGCAAGAGCTCGCCGGAAAGGTCGCGATCGTGACCGGTGGTGCAGGTGGTATCGGCCGGGCTTCCTGCGAGACGCTTGCGGCGGAGGGAGCCATGGTCGTCGTCGCGGACGTCGACGTCGCCGCCGGGAAGGAAGTCGCTGACAGCATCGGCGACACCGCCGCGTTCATGCAGACCGATGTGAGCGACCGCGGACAGGTGCAGGCAGTGGTCGACTTCGCCGTGGAGAAGTTCGGCGGCCTCGACATCATGTTCAACAACGCCGGCATCGGGAGCCCGCTGACACGTTTCCTGCACGACGACCTCGAGGACTTCTCGCGCATCATGAACGTGAACCTGTTCGGCGTCATCGCCGGCGCCCAGAGTGCGGCGCGCTACATGAAAGACCACGGCGGGGGCTCCATCATCAACAATGCATCGATCGCCGCCATCAACGCCGGGGCGGGGATGATCGCTTACCGCGCGTCCAAGGCGGCCATCGCCCACGCCACGAAGTGCATGGCCATCGACCTGGCGCCCTATGCCATCCGGGTCAACTGCTTGACCCCCGCGCACATCCGCACCGGCATCACGACCTACGACATGGGCCCGGTCCTGCGCTACATGCAGCCGCTCGAGCGGCAGGCTCAGCCCGAGGACGTCGCCAATGCCGTGGTCTTCCTCTCGAGCGACCGGGCGGCCCAGGTGACCGGCGTCATCTTGCCCATCGACGGCGGCACGACCGCCGGCCCGTCGTATGCGCAAACGAAGCTGATCATGTCGACGGGGAGGAAGTCCGAAGGGTCATGACCGCCGCTCGATCCGAGTGGCTCAGCCGGCCGGCGCAAGCTCCAAATGGAGGCGCTGCAGCCCCCTGAGGAAGAACGTCGGGAGGTACTCGTAGGTCCGTGCACCCGCGGGACCGTGCTCCTTCTCGGAGATCCTGATCTCGGAGGTCCGGTCGAGGAACCGGTTGACCGTCACCTTGCCCTCGGCTCGGGCGAGCGGCGCCCCGGCACAGGTGTGGATGCCGAATCCGAAGGCGATGTGCTGTCGGGCATTGGGCCGGTTGATGTCGAATTCGTACGGGTCCTCGAACATGCGGGGGTCGCGATTGCAGGCTCCTGGCACCAGCATCAGGCTGCTGCCCGCAGGTATCTCCACGCCGCCGAGCTCGGTCCGGACCCGCGCCATCCGGAACTGCGTGCGCAGCGGGCTCTCGAGGCGGAGCGTCTCCTCTATGAAGTTCGGTATCAGTTCTCTGTCGTCGCGCACCAGCTTCTGCAGGTCGGGTCGTTCACCGAGCATGCGCAGCGCAAAGGAGAGGAGCCGTACCGTGGTCTCCTGCCCGCCGGCAAAGAGGTTGGCCGCTATGAGTGCCGCGTCCTTGACTTCCGGCGTCGAGCCGTCGGGGAACGTCGCGGTGGCAAGTCCGCTCAACACGTCGTGCCGCGGGTTCTGGCGGCGATCCTCGATGTAATTGGTGAATCGCTCGTAGAGGAATTCCAGCGGCTTGTGCCCGACGGCCTCATGGGTCGTCGACAAGCGCTCCCGGAAAAGGGAGTGATCGGACTCGGGCACGCCTTCGAGGTCGGCGATGACCGTCAGCGTGAAGGGCTCCGCGTACGACCCGACCATCTCGCACGCATCCTCTTCGAGAAAGCCGTCGATGAGATGGTCGGCGAACTGCCACATGAAGTCCTCGTTCTCCTTGAGGCGCTTCGGCGTGATGAGGCGCATCAAAAGATGGCGGTGCGCCGTGTGGTTCGGCGGATCGAACGCCGGCAGCTGGTCGCTGAAGGGCAGCTCGTCACGGCACTTGACGATGATGGCACTGACGTCGTCCCCTTCGAAGGGAGCTGAGAATCTCTGGAAGTTCCCGCATACGCAGTTACACGACGAGTACGTACCCGAAGGCACGTCGTTGGGTGGGAAGGACGCCGGGTCGTTGTACACGCTCATCGCTTCGGGGTGCCCGGTGATGATGTACATCCCGTAATTGGGTTCCCGCCACACCGGAGACTGGGAACGCACCCAATCGAAGTATTCGTACGGGTCGTCCTGGACCGACCGGTTGGTGAAGAAATTGACGTCCTCGAACTCGCTCATCTCTCAACCCTGTCCGTTTGCGGAAGCCACAGGACCCTCGGCACCGCTCCGTCGGGTGGCGTGGCGAGCCGCGACATAGCCGAAGACCATCGTGTTGGCGATGCTCGCGCCGGGCCCGAGGTAGTGGCGGCCCATGACCGTGGCCGTGCCGTTGCCTGTTGCGTAGAGCCCGGTGATCGGCCGGTCGTCGGGGCCGATCACCCGTGCGAACTCGTCCGTGAGGACACCGCCGCAGGTCCCGATGTCACCCGGCACGACCTCGACCGCGTAGTAGGGCGGCTCGTCGATCGGGCCGAGGCAGGGGTGCACCCGGTGGTTGGGGTCGCCGAGCGCCCGGTTGTAGGCCGATTCACCCCGTCCGTACTCGGGGTCGACGCCGTTGCGAGCGCTTTCGTTGAAGAGCTCGACCGTCTCCGACAGGCCGGCCGGGTCGATGGCGCACAACCGGGCGAGATCTTCCAGCGTCCACGCCTGCTTGAGCATCCCGCTCTCGAACAACTTGCGGGGGAATCGCCCCGGTCGGGAGCGCTGGTGTGCGTAGCGCTTGCGGTAGCGGTCGTCGAAGATGAGCCAGCACGGGACCGCCCGACTCGTCTTGTCCCGCTCGTACATCGCCTTGCCCACTTCCATATACGAGTTCGACTCGTTCACGAAGCGCCGCCCGGCGGCATCCACGTAGATCGTGCGCGGTCGCTGACGCGCCTGGTCGAGAGTCGACTGCCCGAAACGACCGGTCCGTGGTGAAGGCAGCCACCAGGCCTCGTCCATCAGGTCGGTCTTTGCGCCGATCCGCATGGCCTCCTCGAGCACCTCGCCGGTGTCGCCGGGATTCGAGATCGACCATCGAGCCTTGTTCGGCTGTTCGCCCCCGTAGCGCTGTCGCATGTCGCGGTTGTGGGCGAAGCCGCCAGAGGCGAGGAGCACCCCTTGGCGGGCGCGGATCGAGACCGGGGAACCCTCATGGAGAGTGCGCACCCCCACCACCCGCCCGTCCTCCACGACCAATTCACCGAGCGGTGCCTCGGTCCATACCGGGACCGCCCGGTCGAGCGCAACCTTGAGCATCTGTCCGATGAGCGACGCCCCGTTGGTGAGCAATGCCTGGCGACGCAGCAGCGCCGCGTAGGTCCGCATCACGACTCGCGCCGAGACGGTGAAGGCACCAATGCTGCGGTTGAAATTCGAGAGCGAGCGCGCTTCGTTCGTCATCACGGCGAGGCCGAGGCTCTTCGCGAGGCCAGGCTGCAGCTTCTCGAGCCACGGACCGAGCGCGTGGCCGTCCCACGGCACCGGTTCGATCCCGCGCCCGGGGTCCACGCCGCCTTTCGCACTTGAGTAATAGTCGCTGTAGCCGCGGCAGTACACGAAACGAACGCCGCTCCTCTGGAGAAAGGCGACCATCTCGGGACCGGACGTCAGGAAGGCGTCCCGCCGTTCGAACGACGAGCACGGCCCGACATCGCCCACCACCGCCTCGAAGTGAGCCATTGCGTCTACGTAGGAGTCAGGCACCCCTTCGGCAAGCATCACCGGGTTGTTCGGCACCCAGACGATGCCGCCGGACATACAGGTAGAGCCGCCTACCACCGCCTGCTTCTCCAGCACCAACGCGCTCGCCCCGGCATCGGCTGCGGTGAGAGCCGCAACCATGCCACCGCCACCCGACCCGACGATCACAAAGTCGACGGTGGAGTCCCACGTCGTCATGTCACGACCTCTCCGACCTCCCCAGAGCTACTGCAGCGTCAAAGGAAGCTAGCAGGCCCCGTTGACGATTGCTACGGATCCGAAGTAATCTGCCTGGACCGTTTCGAGCGCAAAGTTGGGGGCCGATGAGCGGGAAATCGAGCACGCTGAGCTATCCGGCTGAGGGCCTGGGCGCCCCGAAGGACCGTCATCCGACGCCGCCCGCCGACCTCGGCTTGCCCGCCGGGACCGAGGTGTTCTCGGCCGACGACCACATCTCGCTATCGGAGGACATCTTCTACGAGCGTCTGCCGGAGGGGATGAAGGAACGGGCGCCGCGGATCATCAACGTCGAAGGCGGGTGGTCCGTCGGTGTCGACGGCAAGTCCATCCTCGTGCCGGAGTTCATCCGAGTGGTCACCCAGTACGACCCCGTGCCCGGATCGCACGCGGGCGATGTTGACGCCCGCCTCGCCGCTCTCGACTCGGAGGGCGTCGACAGAGAGCTCGCTTTCCCGAACTCCGTGCTCGCCCTGTTCGGATGGCCGGACCGGGAGATGCGCGAAGCCTGCTTCAGGATCTACAACGAGTACATCGCAGAGGTCCAGGAGCGGTCCGGCCACCGCATCTACGGCGTCGGTCTGATCAACTGGTGGGACGCTGAAGGGGCACGCCGGACGGTCAACGAGCTGAAGTCGCTCGGGCTGAAGACGTTCCTCATGCCTCTGATGCCGGGCAAAGATCTCGACGGTAAGCCGATCGACTACGCGA
Source organism: uncultured Acidimicrobiaceae bacterium (assembly GCA_963777485.1). GTDB lineage: Bacteria > Actinomycetota > Acidimicrobiia > Acidimicrobiales > RAAP-2 > Bog-473. The sequence continues at coordinate 350,772 of CAVZQP010000004.1, forward strand.
GCCCCGCGATGGACGGGGTGTGGGATGCGATCGAGGAGGCCGGGATTCCGGTCTCCCACCACATCGGGGAGAACCCTCCCGCGACGCCCATTGTCTTCAACGCGATCAGCATCGGAATGCTCCAGTCCGTGGCACCCTTCCGGGACACCTTCGGGAAGTACATCTTCGGCGGCATCCTCGACCGTCACCCCGGCCTCAAGATCGGCTACTTCGAAGGAGGCATCAACTGGGTCCCATCCGCGTTGCAGGACGCCGAGCACATCGCAGCCTCGTTCCAGCACCTCGCCGACCTCCAGATCAAGCATGAGCCGACCTATTACTGGGACAACCACATGTGTGCCTCGTTCATGGTCGACCCCCTCGGACTCGCCCTCCTGGCCCGCATCGGCGTAGACCGCGTGATGTGGTCCACCGACTTCCCCCACAACGAGAGCACCTACGGCTACAGCAACGAGTCGCTGGCCTCCGTCGTGGACGCTGTGGGTGCCGACGCCACCGCCGCGATTGCCAGCGGCAACGTCAAGCGGTTCTTGGGGATCGAAGCTTGATACTCGGCGCACCGAAACCTGCACTCACTTCCGCACCGGCCACATCAGGACAAGGAGCTCACTGACATGCCCGACGACGAATTCCCACCACCCGAGGAGATTGTCCTGTACGAGAAGGATCCGAGCACCAGGATCGCAACGATCACCTTCAATCGGCCCGAACAGCACAACGTCCCGACCATCGGCGCGCGCAAGCGCTATGCCGATCTCATTTTCAAGGCCAGCGTCGACGATGACGTCAAGGTGCTGGTGATTCGTGGCATCGGGGACCACTTGGGTACGGGTGCCGACCTCGACGAAGTGATGTACAAGCAGGCCGATGGCAGGGTTCTCTACGAAGAGTTGGGGCTGGACGAGGAGGACGACATCACACTGCCGCCGCAACGCTCCTATCGGGCCGGGGCGTCGCTCTTGCACTGGTACGGCAATGTGCGATCGGGCTGCCGCAGCCTCCAGGACTTCAAGAAGATCAGCATCCTGGAGGTGAAGGGCTACTGCTACGGCTGGCACTTCTACCAGGCAGGCGATGCCGACATCGTCATCTCGTCCGACGACGCCCTGTTCGGACACCCCGCCTTCCGCTACGTCGGCTGGGCCCCTCGCATGTGGCAATGGGCGACCATGATGGGACTGCGCAAGTTCCAAGAGATGGTCTTCACCGGCCGCCCCTTCACGGCGAAGGAAATGTACGAGTGCAATTTCGTGAACAGCGTGGTGTCACGGGAGGAACTCGAGGCCGAAGTGGACAAGTATGCGCGCGCCTGCGCCCGGACGCGGCCAACCGACACCGTCTTCCTCCAGAAGACGTTCTTCGAGATCTACAAGCAACAGCAGGGCGAGTACATGGGCAGCATGCTCAGTGCTTGGCTCGAGTCGATGGGCGGGACAGCTCGGAACGACGTGGACGGCAAGCGCGCAAACCTCAGCATGGAGACAATGGACGCGGGGCTCAATGTCGAGGTGAAGAACAATGACAACGCGTACCCTCCGGAATGGCGGCTTAGCCGTTCCGGGCGCCGACGCCGCGACGACGACTGACCCGTGGCGTCGCCCCTCGCGAGCACGCCGGATTCGGAGAAAGGGTCTTCGCAGGCGCCACTGAGCGGCCTGCGGGTGGTCGATCTCTCCACCTGGATCGCTGGTGCCTACTGCACCAAGCTGCTCGCCGACGGGGGTGCTGAGGTCATCAAGGTCGAGTCGCCCGAGGGTGATCCGTTGCGTCGCTGGTCGGCGTCGGGAGCCACCATCGAGCCCGGAAACGACGCGGCGCTCTTCAACTACCTCCACGCGTCGAAGGAGAGCGTCGTCGTTGATCCCAACGACGACGAACAGCTCGCATCGCTCCAGGCTCTGCTGGCGTCCGCCGACGCCGTCGTCTGGTCGCTTGGCTCACCCGTTGCTGAACACCCTGCCTTCGCACCGCAGCAGATTCGCCATGACCACCCCAACCTGACGGTCACGACGATCACGCCCTTCGGCCTCGACGGAGAGTGGTGCCACAGGGCCGCCACGGAGTTCACCCTCCAGGCCTGGTCTGGGGGAATCGTCGGGCTCGCGCGGGGGAGACCCGACCGGGAGCCCGTATACGTCGGAGGTCAGATCGGCGAGTGGCTCGCAGGGCTTTTCGCCGCCATCGGGACGCTCGCCGCCGGCTGGCGGGGTGACCCGGGCGGCGACATGGTCGACGTCTCCATGCTCGAGGCACTCGCGTCGTGCCTGACCTACTACCCCGTCACCTTCAACGACCAGATGGGGCGGCCGATGCGGAAGAAGCGCTTCGTCCCCACCCCGGGCGTGGGTGCCGCGAGCGACGGGCTGGTCGGGCTCGGGGTCGGGACCGGGCAACAGTGGCTCGACTTCTGCGCCATGGTGGAACATCCCGAGTGGACCGAGGACCCCAAGCTCTTCCTCGATCGCACCGCCCTGGCGTCCACGATCGACGAGTGGATCGGCCGGCACACGGTTGACGAAGTGCTCGACCTGACCTCGGCCTTCCGCATCCCCAACGCACCGGTCGTCAACGGCGAGAACGCCACGACCTTCGAGCACTTCCGCCGCCGCGGGACCTTCGCCCCGAACCCGAAGGACGGAGCCGCCAACCCGCGCCCGCCGTACCGGCTCGGCGCGGCCAGCCTGCGTCCCGCCGAGCCCGCCCCCCGCCTCGGCGAGCACTCCATCGAAGCGGCCCTGCAGCGGCGCACGGATCGACCCCCGTGGCCCAGGCCGCAACGCTCCGGCGCCCTTCCCTTCGAAGGCCTGCGGGTGTTGGACATGACCGCCTTCTGGGCGGGACCCCTGGCCGGCCACCTGTTGGCACTCCTCGGGGCGGAGGTGATCCATCTCGAGTCCGCGAACAGGCCGGACGGCGTCCGGTTGGTCGGCGGCGTCCCCCAGAGCGAAGAGCGGTACTGGGAACGCGGACCGATCTTCGCCGCGCTGAACACCAACAAGAAGAGCCTGACCCTCGACCTCCGAAACCCCCGGGGCAAGGAAGTCCTCAGGGAGTTCGTCAAGACGTGCGACGTCGTCATCGAGAACTACACCCCGCGGGTGCTCGACCAGCTCGGCGTCGACTACGAGACGTTGCGGAGCGAACGTCCGGATCTGGTCATGGTCCGGATGCCGGGGTTCGGACTCGATGGTCCCTGGCGCGACCAGGCGGCCTTCGCCTTCGTCATTGAGGATGCATCGGGGCTCACGTGGCTCACCGGCCACCCGGACCTGCTCCCGTTCGAGCCGTACACGGTCGGCGACCCTAACGCCGGCCTGCACGCACTCTTCGGCCTCCTCCTCGCGCTCCAGCACCGCCGCCGTACGGGCGAGGGCGGTCTGGTGGAGGCGTCGATGGTCGACGCCGCACTGAACGTCGCCGCGGAGCAGGTGATCGAGCACTCGGCGTACGGCGCGCTCCTCGAACGCCAAGGCAACCGGGGGCCGACCGCGGCACCGCAGAACCTCTACCGGGTCGCCAAGCCCGACGAGAGCGCCAGGGACGATGCATGGGTCGCCATTGCGGTCGCCACTGACGAACAATGGCGCCTGCTCCACGCGGCGTTGGGCGAGCCCGCGTGGGCCGACGACGCCGAGCTGGAAACCACCGCAGGGCGTCTGCGCGCCCTGGACGAGATCGACGCCCGCCTGGGGACGTGGTGCCGCGACAAGCAGGGCGACGATGTGGTGAAACGGCTGTCCGACGCCGGCGTGCCGGTCGCCAGCGTCACCCAACCGCACCACCAGCCCGACCTGCCGCCGTTCCAGTCCCGCCACTTCTTCGAGGAAGTGAAGCATCCCGTGATCGGCAATTCTCGATACAGCACGCTCCCGATCAGATTCGAACGTGGTCCCGAGCGTTGGCACACCCGCCACGCGCCGCTCCTCGGGGAGCACAACCGCGAGCTCCTCGGCCCGCTCGGCCTCACCAGCGCCGACCTCGACGCGTTGGAAGCCGAGGGCGTCATCGGCGAGTCGCTCGTTTCCGGTACCTGAGCGCATGGCCCGCTCGCCGTATTCTTCGCGGATGGGTTTCGAGGCCGCTCCCTTCGACGTCGTCGAAGCCTCCCGTCGGGTCTGGCTGCAGCGCTGGGATCCCGAGGCCGCGTCCGGGATGGCGGTGTTCACGGGGATCCTCCGCTCCTACCAGCTCCTCAACGACCAGATCCAGCACGTCATGCGCCGGCACGACCTCTCGTTCGCCCGCTACGAGGTCCTCACCTGGTTGGCCACCGACCCCGATTCCGCGCTGACCCTCAGCTGGATCAGCAAGACCCTGCGCATTCCTCCGGCCACGGTCACCAACATCATCGACAGGCTGGAGGACGAGAAGCTCGTCCGGCGCCTGCCACACCCGTCGGACGCCCGCACCACGCTGGCCGAGCTCACCGCGCGCGGCCGCCGGGTGGCGATGGATGCCACGAGCGACTTGAACGAGACCGTCTACGAGCAGATCGGGCTCACCGAACGCCAGCGCAACCAGCTCATCGAGTTGCTGGCGCAGCTGCGGGCGAGTGGCAACGAGTTCGACGTGGAGCGCTCAGAGGAGGTCATCGACGACCTGTCCGCTCGGGCGGCACCAAAACCCGGGCGCAGCGGGCGTGGCGGGCGCAAGGGCCGCCGCACCGAGGTCGCGTAGCCCTCTACCCGCCTGGCCGCCGCCCGTCCCGGATCGCCTCCGCGACCAGCCGGATCGCCCAGCTCACCGTTTCGATCGCCTGTTCACGGTCCAACTCCCACTCCGTGACGAGGCGCTCGTACGAGGCGACGTTCCACAGGACGTCCAGCAGTGCGGCGGCCGACGTGCGTTCCGAGTCGGTCCACCCCGAGGTCCGCTCGGCCAACGCGGCTACCAACGCCTCTTTCTGACGGACGCTCGCGTCGCTCAAGGTCGGATCCAGCGCCGGCTTCGGCCGTCCCGGGTACGCCGACACGTGGTTGAAGATCCGAGCGGCGAAACCCGCGACGTCCTCGAGCCGCATGCCCTCCAGCTCGATGCCCGCCTTCGCCTCCAGCCGGTGCATCACCGCGTCCCTGAGGCCCCGCTCGTTCCCGAAGTATCGGTAGACAGTGCGCTCGTTCACCCCGGCCTGCACAGCGACGCCACGGATCGTCAACGCCCGCCAATCACGGATGCCGGATCGCCGGAGCAGCGTGCATCCCGCCTCGATGATCCGCTCGCGCGTCTCGACGGCCTGCCGCCGCCGCACGGGGCTCTCGTAGCTGCGTGGCGTCGACGTCTTCGGTGTCGCCACGGGCCAACTACCCGATGATCGCGGGCAGGGTCTCCCAGCCCCGGACGGTCGAGGTGGGGGACAGTCGCGCCTTGTCGTAGTCGATGGACCACTCGGGGAAGCGCGCGAGCAACTCTTCCAAAGCGATGCGCCCCTCCATCCGGGCCAACGCGGAACCCATGCACAAATGGATGCCGTTGCCGAACGTCAGGTGCCGCGTCACCTCTCGGTGGATGTCGAAGCTGTCGCCGTCAGCGAAGCGCCGATCGTCCCGATTGGCAGAACCCAACAGGAAGACCATCACGCTGCCGGCCGGGATCTTCGTGTCGCGCACGACGAGATCCTGCTTGGCAACGCACCGGCCGACGTGCGGCGCTGGCCCCTCGAAGCGCAGCAGCTCCTCGATCGCATTCGGCACCAATGACGGGTCGTTCACCAGGTCAGCACGCTGTTCGGGGTGCTCGGCCAGCACCTTGGCCGTCCAGCCGATCAACCGGGTGGTCGTCTCGTTCCCCGCGCCGGCCAGGACCTCGAGATACGTCAAGAGCTCGCCCCGGCTGAGCTTCCGCACCGTGCCGGTCTCGTCCGTGAACTCGACGTTGAGCAGTTCGGTCATGATGTCGTCGGATGGATGGTCGACGCGCCAGTCGATGTAGTCGGCGAACAACTCGCCGGTCACGACGTCCCCCGTGACCTCCATCGGCTTGCCCTCTTCCGTGCGCAGGCTGTTGTTGGCGTGGTCGCGTACGGCTTCCTGGTCGCTCTCCGGGATCCCGAGGAGCATGCTGATGACCCGCATCGGCATCTGCGCGCCGAAGTCGGCGATGAAGTCAAAACCGCTGGACCCGACGAGCGGATCGAGGGCGTGGGCGCAGAACTCGCGGATCTTGGGCTCGAGCTCGGCCACGCGCCGCGGTGTGAACGCGCGCGACAACAAGCGCCGGTGGATGGTGTGGGTTGGCGGGTCCTCGAAGATGATCACACCCGGCGGGATGTCGATGTCCGCCTTGATGACCTCGAGGATGGCACCCTTGCCCGAGATGTACGTCTGCGCGTCGAGGAGCCCCTTCTCGACGTCCTCGTACCGGCTGACTGCCCAGAAGTCGTGGGTCTCGTTGTAATAGAGCGGCGTTTCCTCGCGCAGCCGTCGGTAGACGGGATACGGGTCGGCGTTGATCTCGACGCTGTACATGTCGTAATAGACGTCGTCGCTCACGATTGCCTCCCCAGGGGCCATTCGTGTCAGACTACGACGTGAATATCTGAAGGGTCAACACCGCCCCGTCCCGCCGGGCCCTTACTGGCGGGGTGGATGCTGCACCCGGTACTTCGCCGGCGGGAGGTCGGCCGCCTGCACTCCCGTCGCGATCGGATGGAAACCGGGCGAACCGGAGCTCGCGGGCAGCGGCCCATCGAAGGGGTTGAGTGGGGCGGCGAGTACGGGTGGATGTTCGAAGGGCGGTCGCCCGTTGAACTGGAAGAACTCCAACATTGCTCCCGCGTTGGCATCCCGATAGGTCATCGCCGGAAGGTTCCATTTCGTCTCGACGAACTTCAAGAGGCTGGTGTGCTCGTGCACCACGTGCGACACGAAGTTCCGCTTGGCGAGCGGCGAGATCACAACGCAGGGGACACGGAAACCCGTGTAGTCGTAGGCGCCGGGCTGATCAGGCGGAACCGTGATCTCGGGCGGGACGCTGTCCGGCCGCACCGCGGGCTGCGGCGGCACGTGGTCGTACCAGCCGCCGTGCTCGTCGTACGCGAGGAACATCACGGTGCGGGGCCATTTGGGCGAGTGCAGCACCGCGTCGATGATGCGTGCGGCGTACGCCTCGCCGATGGAGATGTCACCGTCCTCTTCGGAGTACTTGGTGTACGGGTCGACGAGGGAGAACTGGGGCAACGTCCCGGCGGCGGCATCGGAGAGGAAGTCATTGATCGGCGCCAGTTTCCCGTCGTGCTGGTTGTCGGTGAACTCGGGGAGGAACAGCGCACACGTCGGCAGGTCGGGGTAGTAGTCCTTCCAAGTGATCTTGTACGAGTCGAGACGATCGAAGATCGTGCCGTTGGGCGCGTCCTTGGACGAGATGCCGGTGCCGTCCGTCGCCACGTTGCCGAGCGCGGTGGCGGCGATCAGGAACCGGCGGTTGGGGTACGTCTGCCCCATCACCGACGAGAAGTAGCGGTCGCCGATCGGGAAGTGGGACCCGAGCGAGTAATAGAACGGGAGCTGGGCGGCAGTGAAGTGGCCCATGGATGCCGGACCGCAGGTGCGGGCGAATCCCATGTTGGTGCCGTGGTCCCAGCACAGATGGGACGCATTCCAGTCCTGGCCGATCTTCGAGTCGACCGGCGTTGCGGTGTTCGGCATGGGGAAGGACAGGATGTAGCCGCCGTCCGGCGCGGGGTTGTAGTTGAGGGGCGTGCCGTCGCTCGCCACCTTGAGCCCGTCGCCGCGGCCGAGACGACCGAAATGGTCGTCGAAAGAGTGGTTCTCCATCATGAGGATCACGACGTGCTCGACGTCGGGCAGCATGTCGGTTCCGGGCGGGACGTGCGGGTGGGGAAGGCTGTCCGGCAGTCGCAGCGCCGTGCCGAGACGGCGCTCGACGGCCCCGGCCCAACCCGATACACCGAGGCCCGCAGCGGTGCCCGCCATGGCAGCGCCGCCCAGCAGAGCCCTCCGCCCGAACCGCCGCCCCTGTCCCACGGCTGGTCAACGTAGCGGACCGCTCCAGGGATTGTCCCCGGCGGACCAATAAGGTCTGGGATCCGCACGAAGGAGTGGGAATGGCAACTGTTCAGACGATTCGTGGCCCAGTGGACACCGCTGACCTGGGTCGGACGTACATGCATGAGCACGTGTTCGTCCTCGACGCCGACGCCCAGCAGAACTATCCCGCCGAATGGGGCAGCGAAGACGATCGTGTCGCGGATGCGGTCGAGAAGCTCGAGGCCCTGGCGGCCCAGGGAATCCGGTCGATCGCCGACCCCACCGTCATCGGTCTGGGGCGGTACATCCCGCGGATCCAGCGCATTGCAGAGCAGGTGCCGGACCTGCACATCATCCCTGCGACGGGTTGCTACACGTACGACCAAGTGCCGTTTTTCCTGTACTACCGCGATCCGGCGCTGCACGCCGCAATCGGCCTGGGCGAATCGGATCCGATGATCGACATGTTCGTGGGCGACATCACCGAAGGCATCGCGGGCACTGGGGTCAAAGCGGCCTTTCTCAAGTGCGCCATCGATCACAACGGCCTCACCGCGGGGGTGGAGCGCGTCATGCGGGCTGTGGCGCGCACGCATCGCCAGACGGGCGCGCCTATCACAGTGCACACCCATCCGGGCTCCGAGACCGGCCTGGTCGTCAAGCGGGTGCTGTGCGAGGACGAGGGGGTGGACCCGACCCGAGTGGTCCTCGGCCATTCGGGTGACAGCAGCGACCTCGACTACTTGAGCGCGCTCGCGGACGCTGGCTTCATCCTCGGCATGGACCGATTCGGGATAAACGTCGAGACGACCTTCGAGGCGCGAGCCGACACGCTGGTCGCAATGTGCGAGCGAGGGTACGCCGACCGTATGGTCCTTGCCCACGACGCCGCCTGCTACATCGATTGGATGGACCCAAGGGTGCGGGAGATGCTGACCCAGTGGAACTACCTCCACATCCACGATGACGTCTTGCCCTACGTCCGGGAGCGAGGCGTGACCGAGGCCCAGGTCGAGACCATGCTTGTCGACACGCCGCGGCGGTATTTCGAGAACAACAACGCCTACTGAGTCGAGCGTGGTGTCTCTTACACCGGTCCCGCCCGCCCGCCTGAATCCGCTCAGAGCCGGTAGATACGCTCCGCGGTGCCGGCGAAGAGCGCCTCGCGGGACGTGTCGTCGAGACCACCGGTGACCGTGTCGAACGCGGAGTAGAGGTCGTCGAAGCTCCCTGCGGCCGAATCGACCGGGAAGTTGCTGGCGAACATGCAGCGCTCGGCGCCAAAGGCGTCGATCGCATGCTCCAGCCACGGGCGGAGATCGTCGGGCCGCATCGAGCCAAGTGGCATGGCGAGGCCCGAGAGCTTGCACACGACGTTGCCGCCGAGCGCCGCCAGTGCGTTCATGCCCTCTTTCCAGAGCGCGCGCTCCTCGTCGGAGTCGTTGCGGGGCCATCCTGTGTGCTCGACCACGACGGTGAGGTCGTCAAAGGTGGACAGCTCCTGTGCCGCGGTCAGGAGCTGGTCGGGATGCGTCATGAGCTCGAACACGAGGTTCCGGTCCTGCAGCGCGCGCATGACGTCGGCGTCGGGGACGGCCACACCGAGGCCGCCCATGGGGCGGACGCCGCGGAAGCGAGGCGCCGCCATCTGCCGGTCGATGAACGCAATCGCCTCGGCGGCGGAGTCAGCAGGTGGAAGCCCGCCGACGATCGCGTCCGGGCCGCCCCGCTCGGCCGCCTTGGCATCGAGCTCCAAGGTTTCGTCGACCGAGTTGGGACCGGTGGCGGCGGCGACGTTGACGATCTTGTCGACGTGCCACTGTGCGGCCTCGGTCCTGTAGGTGTCGACGTCGAAGCGCCGGTACATCCCCGCGCCCGCCGGCATGTCCTGAGGCGGGTTCGACAGGTAGGGATACCAGTCGGTCCTCGCCGGGTCCCAGAGGTGCACGTGCGCGTCGACGACGCGGGTGGGACGGGTCATCGGGCCTCTGTCTCGTGCGGCGGCGCGGGCGCGCCCACCATGTCCCGGAAGGCGTCGTCGATCCAGTCGGGCACTTCGGGGCCGCCGTAGGTCACTGTGCCGAGGGGCCGGGGGTGGCTGCGCAGGCCGAGCCATCCGGGACCGACCACGAGCTCGGCGCCCGCCAACGGTGGGGCCTCGGGCTCGGCGAGGAGGTGCCCGACGAGCTCGCCGACCACAGGGCCTGCTTCTGCGTCGGGAGCTTCGACGCCCGCGGCGAACGCGGTGACGCGGCCCTCGGTCGCGCCCGCTGCGACCCGGGCCAGCTGTGCGGCGGCCTGCGCCCGGCTGCGGCCGGCGGAGGTGGTGGCTGCAGTCAGCGTGACGAGCCGGATGCGGTGGTTGGCGAGCGCGGCGTAGTCGGCCGCGGCGCGGGACCATGCGGCGTCGGCGTGCAGGTTCTCGACGATCCCGTGGTGATCGGCGAGGATCGACGCCCAGTCGGGGCTCGTCGCGGCCGCCGGAGGATGCGCATCGAGGGCGAGGACGATGGCGTCGACGGTCCCGGCACGGTCGATGGCGGCCCGCAACGCGTCCGCCGCGCCGTCGAAGTCACCGGCGGCCCCGACGCGGTGGCAGGTGATCGAGCGCGCCTCGAGCGCGGCGATCAGCGGGGCTGCGAGCTCGGGACGGCCGTCGGCGACGATGGCGCAGGTCTTCACCGCCGCCGGAGCGGGCGCCGGGTCGGAGGCCGGCTCGTCGAAGATCCGGGCGAAGCGGGGGTTCCCACCCCCGGCGCTCACCTGATTGGCCTCGGCCTTGGCGAGGGCGCGGGGAACGAAGGCCGCCAGGAGCGCCTGCAGCGAGGCGGCTTCCGGTGGTGCGCACGACCTCCATCAGCCGGGGTCGGTCCACGATGGCGGCCTCGGGGCCGCTGGCGAAGACGACCTGGCCCGTGCACCAGCCGAACGAGTCCCCGACGAGGTGGGCGCCGAGGGGGCCGAGTTGGTCGGGGCCGGGCATCGAATCGAGGGTCAGGCCCCCGCCGCCGCCCGCCCTTCCCTCCTGGCGGGCGCGCTCGAGGGCGGCCGCCACCATGCGCGTGTTGGCGATCGGCGACAGCGCGTTGACCGTGACGCCCGGCGGCGTGCGCGCGCCCAGCTGCCAGGTCAAGGCCGCCACGGCTCGCTTGGCGCAGCTGTACCCGCCGGCGTCGGCGGCGCGCCACCCGGAGCCGGAGGTCACGCCGACGATCCGCCCGTAACCGGCCTCCGCCATGAGCGGCAGCGCGGCATCGAGCACGTTGAGGTACCCGCCGAGGTGTACCGAGAGCAGAGCCGCCCAGTCCTCTTCGGTGCCGCGGGCGAAATAGCTCTGGCGGGTGATGCCGGCGACGTTGACCACCGCATCGAGCCCGCCGCGCTCGGCGGCGAGGTCCGCGAACAGCGCGCGCAGCGCCTCGCCGTCGGTCACGGAGGCCGACGAGGCGCGGGCGGCACCACCGGCGGCCACGATGCGCCCCACCGTGGTCGTCTCTGGTTCGGGCAGCTCCTCGGTGCCCTCGAGCGTCACCATCGGGTCCACGGTGACGACGAACCAGCCGGCGCGCCCCAGGACCTCTGCGATCGCGCCACCGATGCCGCCCCCGCCTCCGGTCACGACGGCGACCCGCTGGCGCGCGGTCACGGCGCCGTTGAGCGGACTTCGACTTCCAAGCCGTCGAAGCGGCCGTCCTCGAGCCAGTTCTCCAGGCGCTCGCGGTAGCCGAACCAGTCGCCCAACCCACCGCGGTAGGCGCCGACGAGGGGGCTCCTGTCCTCGGGGTGCCCCTCGTTGTTGATGCGCGACGGCGTGCAGGCCGCCATGACCCGGCTGGCGTCGATGTAGGCGTCGACGATCCCCTGGACCCACTTCTCCTCCGCCTCGGCGCTAACGTCGAAGACGTCCACGCCCTCCCGTTGGAGCAGCCCGATGGCGCGCCCGACGAACTCGCCCCCGAGGATCGCCAGCTGGGTGTAGTTGACCGTGACGACGGACTGCTGGAAGGGCCCCGGCATGATGAACATGTTGGGGAAGCCGCGGCTCATCAGGCCGAAGAGGCTGTGCGGACCGTCGGCCCATCGCTCGGCCAGCGTGACGCCGCCGCGGCCGACAACTTCATGGCCGGCGCGGCGGTGCAGCGGCGTCTGTTCGGGCTCGAAGCCCGTGCCGTAGACGATGCAGTCGACCTCGTACTGCTCGCCGTCCACGACGGGACCTTTCTCTGTGATCCGTTCGATGCCGGCCGGGCAGTCGATCAGCGTGATGTTCGGTGCGTTGAACGCGGAGAGGTACTCGTCGTGGAAACAGGGCCGCTTGCAGATGTAGCGGTAGTAAGGCTTGAGGATGTCCGCCTTGACGGGGTCGGACACGAGTTCCTCGACTCGGCGGCGGTGCTCCTCCATGACCTCGAAGTCGAGTTCCTCGCCCCGGCGCGCGATGTCGGCGCCCGTCATACCCTCGACGACCCCGGGGTGGTTGACGGCAGCGAAGTGGTGGGTCCATCCGTCGTCGACCAGGTCGTCGTCGACGGGAAGGCCGAGCATGATGGCCTGGAAGTTGTCCATGCGCGCCTGCTGCCATCCCGGCCCGAGCTGCTCGCCGAAACGGGCGTCGGTGGGCCGGTTGCCCCGCACGCCGATGGCGGAGGGGGTGCGTTGGAAGACGTAGACGTGCTGCGCCGACTCGACCAGCGGAGGCACGCACTGGATGCCGCTGGCGCCGGTGCCGAGGACTGCGACCGTCTTGTCCCCGAGCTTGTCGAGCGGCTCGTGCGCGCCGCCGCCCGTGTACTCGTAGTCCCAGCGCGCGGTGTGGAACGAACGGCCCGCGAAGTCCTCCATGCCGGGGATGGCCGGCAGCTTGAGGAGGTTGAGGATCCCGACGGCCAGGACGTACCAGCGGCAGCGGATTTCGTCACCACGGTCGGTGGTGACGAGCCAGCGGCCCTCGTCCTCCAGCCACTCGGCGCGGGTCACGCCGGTGTGGAACAGCGCGTCGTCCTCGAGGCGGTAGCGCGCCGCGATCTTCTGGAGGTGGCCGAGGATCTCCTCGCCCCAGGCGTAGCGCCGGGTGGGGATGTAGTCGAACTCCTCGAGCATCGGGATGTACATGTACGACTCCACGTCGCACATGACGCCGGGGTACTGGTTCCAGTACCAGGTACCGCCGACGCCTCCCGCCTGGTCGACGATGCGGATCCGCTCTATGCCGGCCTTGCGGAGGTTGGCGCCCGCCAGGACGCCGGCGATGCCGCCCCCGACGATCAGGACGTCGACCTCGTCGTTGACCGGGTCGCGTTCGGTCCTCGGCGTGAACGGGTCGTCGCGATAGCCGGAGAAATACGCGTCGCGTTGCAGGTCACGGATCTCCGACCTGCCTTCGACCAGCCGGCGGTCGCGTTCGGCCAGGTACTTGGCGCGGACGGTCTCCTTGTCGAAACGCGGGGCGTCTGAATCGGGCTCGGTGTTGGGCACGGGCAGTCAGTGGGCAGGCGTCGAAATTTTGAATCTGACCTCGAAGTCGGGGTCCTGGCAGATTAGCCCTGGGCCGCGCCGGGGAGACAAGGCGCCTCGGCCTCGGGTGGCGTCGGCGATTGACGAGCGCCCCGGGCCGGGGCAGGGTCGCACCGGACGCATCGAATGGGACGGGGTTGAAGACATATGAAGAGGACTCGACGAGCTCCTGGACCTCAGCGGCAAGGTCGCAGTGGTCACCGGCGGGAGCCGGGGGATCGGCCGCGCCATCGCGGAAGCGCTGGCCGGCGCCGGTGCCGCGGTGGTGGTCGCCAGCCGCAAGCTCGACAATTGCGAGACGGCGGCACGCGCGATCACGGAGGCGACGGGTCGCCGGACGCTTCCTGTCGCGTGCCACGTGGGCAAATGGGAGGAGTGCGATCGCCTGGTCGACACGGTGTACGGCGAATTCGGCCGTTGCGACGTTCTCGTGAACAACGCCGGCATGTCGCCGGCGTACGACGGTCTCGCCTCGGTCGGCGAAGAGCTCTACGACAAGGTGCATGCGACCAACGCCCGCGGGCCGTTCCGCCTGAGCGTGCTGACCGGGGAGCGGATGGACCAAGGCGACGGTGGCTCGATCATCAACATCTCCTCGATCGGATCCCAGCGCCCCAACACCATCGACCTGCCCTACGGCATGGCGAAGGCGGCCCTCAACGCACTGACCATCGGGCTGGCCGGCGCCTGGGCGCCCAAGGTGCGGGTGAACCTCGTCATGCCGGCGGCGACCGAGACGGACATGAACAAGAGCTGGCCCGCCGAGACGAAGGCACGGGTGGCGGCGTCCAATCCGATGCAGCGGCTGGCGCGCCCCGAGGATGTCGCCGGTGCCTGCGTCTTCTTGGCGAGCGACGCGGCGAGCTACATCAACGGCGCGCAGCTCGCGGTCGACGGGGGGCTGTACCGCAACCTGTGACGAGGGCGATCAAGTTTCCGCGAGATAGCGGTCGATGACGCGGTGCATGTGCAGGATGTTGGCCTCCTGGCGCCGGTTCAGGCGGATGCCGGGGCCGCCGCGTGACTTCATCCCGATCTGCACGTGCTCCATGTTGGCGTAGTCCTGGTTGGTGATCTCGCCCCAGTCGCGCTCCTGCCAGTCGGGGAAGAAGCGGCGCTTGGCGCGCTTGGGTGGCTCACCTTGTTGGGGCCAGTGCAGGAACCACGTGTCCTTGATGCAGCTGCCTGGGTCGAGGCCGTTCGGCCGGACGCGGAAGACGATCGCGATCCCCGGGTAGATCGGCCCGACCATGTTGGGGAAGAAGAAGACGTCGTCCGCGCTCGTGAGCTGGTCGTCGGCGAACTCCTCCACCGCCACACCCCTGGCCTCGAGCAGCGTGCGCCGGCCCTGTTGGTAGCGGCTCAGCATGGTCGCGCCGTCGGCGCCCGACGCCCGGATCTCCTCGACCAGCGTGCTCTCGTCCTTGTAGAAGAGGCCGCCCAGTCCGGCGATGAAGGCCTCGAGGATCTCGCCCTCGTCGTACTCCCCTTCGACCAAGCCCAGGCGCGGGCTGGGCCGCAACTGTCGCCGGGCGTTCGGCAGCCGCCCGTAGTGGGCGTGGATCCCGAGCGGCTCGTACTCGAGGCTCACGTCGTCGGTCCAGGGCAGCAGCTGTGGGTGCGTGCCCTGCACGTGATAGCCCTCGTTGAAGGCGTCGACCGCTACCTTCCAATTCGCCGGCAGTACCGTCGACAAGTACGTGCGCAGGTGGAACCGGTCGAGGTGGTAGGGAGCCAACAATTTCGGCAGGGGATCGAGGTACTCGAGCAACGGCGAGGCGTCCGCGCTGAGACAGATCCAGACGAAGCCTCCCCACACGTCGACGCGCACTGCGTTGAGGCAGACGCCTTCGGGGATCTCGTCGAACTCCTCGCGGTCGACCACTTCGACCAGGTTGCCGTCGAGGTCGTAGCGCCAGGCGTGGTAGCGACAGCGGATGCAGCCCTCGGGGAACCGTCCGGACCCGTCGGCGAGGCGGGTGCCGCGGTGCAGGCAGGTGTTGTGGAAGGCCCGGATCACCTCCGCGCCCGACCGCACGACGAGGATGGACTGGTCACCGATCATGTACTCGCAGAAGTCGCCGACGTCGGCGATCTCCTCCTGCCGGCAGGCGACCTGCCACACGCGCGACCACAGCCGGTCGAATTCCAGCGCGGCGAACTCGGGGCTCGTGTACCTGGCGCGGGGAACCACGTCGTCCTCGCCGATCAAGACGCCCTCGAGGTCCATGCTTCGCCCTTCCCTCCCATGAGGCACCGAGTACGTGCATCGGCTCAGTCCCGGCACCGCCATGCTATGGCGCACCGCGATCGAGCGTGCTGGCCCACGCTTCCAGCCGGGGTCGGCTTATGCTTCGCCGCGGCCCGGGAGGAGGGACGCGCAAGGATGAGAACGTGATGGCCGCTGCATCGTCTGCGCCGCTGGCCCCACCGTTGGCCGAGGTGCCGCTCCCGGCACCCGATGTGGCCACCTTGCTCCGGCGCAACGTCGCCGAGAACGGCGACCGTCCGGCCCTTCGCTTCGGCGAGCGAATCTGGACCCACGGCGAACTCTTGGCCGAGGCGGAGCGTTTCGCCGCGCTGTTCTCCGCCAGGCTGGACCCGGGGCGGCCGCCGCACGTGGGCGTCCTGCTCGACAACATGCCTGAGTACGTCTTCGCACTCTGTGGTGCCGCCCTGAGCGGGTCCGTCGTCGCCGGGCTCAACTACACGCGCCACGGCGTGCATCTCGCCCGCGACATCGTGCACACGGACCTGCAGCTGGTGCTGACCGAGCCCCGCCACGCAGCCCAGCTCGACTCGGCGCTCGAAGGCCTCGAATTGCCGGGCGGCGTGCTCGTGTCCAGTCGGTTCGCCGACAGCGACGACCCGCCGGCCCGGGGGGCCTCCCTCGTCGAGGCACTCGACGAAGTCGGCGACCTCCCGGAGACACCGTCCAGCGACGCCGCCACCGACGTCGATGCCCTCTGGGTGCTGCTGTTCACGTCCGGCACGTCCGACGCCCCCAAGGCCGTCCGTTGCACCCAACGGCGCCTCCTGACCACCGGCAACCGGATGGCCATGATGCTCGAGCTCGTCCCCGAGGACGTCGGATACGCCGCGATGCCGCTGTTCCACACGAACTCGTTGATGGCCGGGCTGGCGCCGGCCCTGGTCGCCGGAGCCTCGCTCTCGCTGGCGCGCCGCTTCAGCGCGTCGGGGTTCCTCCCCGACGTGCGCCGGTACGGCGTCACCTGGTTCAACTACACCGGCAAGCTGCTGACGTACCTGTTGGCGACGCCGCCCCGCGCGGACGACACCGACACCACCTTGCGCGTGGCGTTCGGCAACGAGGGATCGCCCCAGGTCGTCGAGGAGGCGGCGACACGATTCGGCGTGCGGATCATCGACGTGTTCGGCTCGACCGAGGGCGCCATCGCGCTGGACCGCACGGGCAACCGCCCCCGTGGCTCCATCGGCCGGCTGCGCCAGGGGATCCTGGTCGTGGACGAGGCGGGCAACGAGGCACCGCGGGCACGGTTGGACCCCGACGGCCGGCTCACCAACGCCGCCGACTGTGTCGGCGAGCTCGTCAACACGCTCGGCGTCGGCCCGTTCGAGGGCTACTACCGCAACGAAGCGGCCATGCAACAGTCCACGCGCCACGGCTGGTACTGGAGCGGGGACCTCGGCTACGTCGACGACGACGGCTGGGTCTATTTCGCCGGCCGGACCGCCGACTGGCTGCGCGTCGACGGCGAGAACTTCACCGCGGCGCCGATCGAGGCCATCATCGGCCGGCACCCTGAAGTCCTCTTGGCGTCGGTCTACGGCGTTCCCGCACCCGACTCGGGCGATCAGGTCATGGCTGCGCTCGTCCTCAGGGACGGCGCCGCCTTCGACGGGAAGGCCTTCGCCGAATGGCTCGACGGCCAGCCCGACCTCGGTCCCAAGTGGCGACCCACCTTCGTCCGGATCTCAGACGCGTTGCCCAGCACGCCGACCAACAAGATCCTCACGCGGACGCTGATCCACGAGAAGTTCCGGCACGACCGGGTCGCGGGCAACCCGCTGTACCGGCGCGCCCGCGGCACGCCGGGGTTCGGACCGTTCACCGAAACGGACGAGGCAGCCCTCCACGCCGAGTTCGAGTCCCACGGGCGCGCCGGCGCCTGGGACCTGTGACCTCAGGTCAGCTGGGCTGGGGCACGATCCGGATATAGGGCTTCGGCTCCTTCCAGGAACCGAAGATCTCCTTGGCCTGCTCGTTGTTGACGGAGCCGGCGATGATGACGTCGTCGCCCTGCTTCCAGTTCACCGGGGTGGCCACCTTGTGCTTGGCCGTCAGCTGGAGGGAGTCGACGACCCGCAACACTTCGTCGAAATTGCGCCCAGTCGTCATGGGGTAGACGAGGATCAGCTTGACCTTCTTGTCCGGGCCGATGACGAACACGTTGCGGACTGTCGCATTGTCGGCGGGCGTGCGCGACTTGGCTTCACCCTCGGTTGACGCAGGGAGCATCCCGTAAAGTTTGGCGACGTTGTAGTCGTCGTCACCGATGATGGGGTAGTTGGGCCGTGTGCCCTGGGTCTCCTCGATGTCGTCGGCCCACTTCTCGTGGTCCCCGGTCGCGTCGACAGACAGACCGATGATCTTCACGCCGCGCTTGGCGAACTCGGGTTCGATCTTGGCCATGTAGCCCAGTTCCGTCGTGCAGATCGGGGTGAAGTCCTTGGGGTGTGAGAAGAGCACCGCCCACGAGTCCCCGATCCAGTCGTGGAACTTGATCGGGCCCTGGGTCGTCTTCGCTTCGAAGTCCGGGGCCGTGTCGTTGATGGAGAGTCCCATAGGTTGCGTGCCTCCCTAGTTGGGTTTCCGACCCGTCTTGCTTACTACGGCCTAACCCCGATTGCGAGCGGGATGGCCAGGAAATGACGTTCGTCACGGGACTGCGACCGCGACCGCGACGCCATGACTCAGGCGTACGGCTTCAGGTCGTCGTCCAGCTCGACGTCGAAGGTGCGCAGCGCCATTGCGAACACCTCGTAGGCACCAACCGTGAAGACCACGTCCATCAGTTGTCGGGTGTCGAGCTCCGCCGACAACGTCTCGTACGTCTGCTCTCCGATGCGCGCGTCCGCCACGAGCTCGTCGGCCGCGGCGAGCAGCGCACGATCCGATGGCGTCCACTCCGGAGCCGAAGGCCCCACGCGCACCCGGGCGATCTCCTCCGGGGCCAGACCGGCGACGCCGGCCTGGTACACGTGTTGGGCCCACTCGTAGGTCGAGTCCCGCAGATGGGCGACGCGCAGGACCAGGAGCTCGCGCTGCCGGGGGGCGATGGCGGAGAAGTAGAGCGCGTGCCGGATCAGCTGGTTGTAGGCCGCGGTCAGCTCGGGGTGGTGGGCCAGTACGCCCATGGCGTTGAGCCCCGTGGGGCTCGCCGGGTCGCGGGGCGGGAGCGGGTGCCGCGGATTGTCGGGCCGCAACGTCGCGGACAGCGTCTCCGCCATGCCCGCGGGCCAGTCCCGCGGAGCGAGCGGCGTCACCCGGTTCGTGCTCATCGACCCCGACAACCCGGCGTCAGCCGGCGAACTCGGGCATGACGTCGCGGACGAAGGCCTCGACCTGCGCGTCCCCGGCCTCGGGCCAGCCGCACACGAGATAGCCGAACCCGGCGTCGCGCCACTTGGCCGCATGCCGCCGTGCGGTCTCGAGGTCGTCCAGGGACAGCGACCCCGCCCGCATGATCGACGCGGGATCCCGACCCGACGTCCGCCGCCAGCATGTCGAGCCGGGCGCTCGCCTCGCGCAGCGAGTTGGGCGTCCCGAACGCGTGCCACACGTCGGCGAAGCGGGCCGCCAGCGGCAGCGTGCGCGTCGGCCCGGTGCCGCCGATCCAGATCGGCGGGTGGGGCTTCTGCACGGGCACGGGTCGCAGGGACGCGTCGTGCAGCGACACCCGCTTGCCCTCGTACGACACCACCTCGCCGGTGAACAGCCGGGTCACGATCTCGAGCGCGTCCTCGAGCAGGTCGAAGCGCTCGCCCGTCGGCGGGAAGGGGATCCCGAGCTCGCGGTGCTCCTTGTCGAACCAGGCCGCACCAAGTGCCAGCTCCAGGCGGCCGTGTGACGCGTGGTCGATCGTGACGGCCTGCGCCGCCAGCACCGAGGGGTGCCGGTAGGTGACGCCGGTCACCAGGAGGCCCAGCCGGATGCGCGACGTCACCCCGGCCAGCGCGGCGAGCGTCGTCATTCCCTCGAAGGTCTCACCCGGGCCCTCGCCGTACATCGGCTGGAAGTGGTCGAACCCCCACATGCCGTCGAAGCCGAGATCCTCGGCCAGGCGGACGCGGCGCACCAGCTCGTCCCAGGGCATGCGTTGCTGTGCGACATCGAGACCGAACCTCATCGCCCCCCGTTCTAGCCGACGAACTCGGCGACCCGGCTGTGGAAGCGCCAGGCGTCACCGTCCCGGTGGAGGACGTCGTGGTAGCGGCCGACGAGCTCCACGGCCCAGCGGGACTCGCCCTTCAGCACGAACACGAAGTCGCTCGTGGCGTGCGCCTCGTCCCCCTCCCACGACGTGACGACCGTGTTCAGCACCAGATGGCGTTGTGGCCGGGCCGGCTTCCACCCTGCATACGCGTCGCGCAGAGCGTCCGAGCCCGAGAAGACCCCGAGACCCGGCATCTCGCAGGATCCGTCGGGGCAGAAGGTGGCCACTACGTCATCGGTCCGGCCGTCGTCGAGTGCCTGGGTGTAGGTGGCGATAGCGGCGCGTACGCCCTCGGCCACGCCGGCGCTGGTCAATGCGTCTCCCATCCCCAAGAACCCGCCCGGCTCAGAGCCCTATCTCGGCGACGGGCTGCTCGAGTGGGTTGAGGTTGACCTGCCGCAGCGCGCCCAGCAACTTCTCGGTCGGGTACCCGGCCAAGAAACCGTCCAACACGCGCTGGTAGTTCGAGATGTGCCCTTCGTTTCGCTCGGACAGCCGCATGTACTCGAAGGTCCGCGCGTGAAGGCCCAGCTGTTGCTTGGGCAGGTTCGAGAAGTCCTGCGTCGGGATGGGCGGCCACCGTGCATCGTCATGGTCCCAGAGTCCGGGCAGAGGCGGCGTCTCCGGCTCTTCGCCGGGCGGGTACCGCGTCAACGACCACATGTCCATGCGGCACTCCTCGGGACCCAACGGCCGGAAGCGGTAGGAGGTGGCGCTGCTGTACATCGGGAGTACGAAGAAGTTGGGGAAGCAGAACCACATCGTGTCGCCCCAACCCTGTGCCGCCAGCTCGTTCAGGTCCGGCATATCGCACCCCCGGGACCGGTGCTCGCCCACCACGGCGTCGTTCAACGACCGGTCCCACGCGGCACGAGCGCCCCCGAAGTCATCGGGAAGCTCCAGCCCCGATCCCACCATCGACTCTGCGATCTGCACGTCCCGCGCGTGCACCATGCCCGCCATCCCGTCGCTCATGGTGTGGAGATACTGCAGCTCCCCCTCCACGAATGCACCCGCGTCGAACTCCGAACCGCCACCAGCGGGGAAGCGGCCCGGGATGCGCAGCTGCGGGTGCGACTGCAGCACGTGGTACTGCTCGACGAAGGCCTCCACCCCGAGCTTCCAGTTGACCGGCAAACGGGCGGCGTACCACCACTCCGCCCGCAGCGACTCCATCTTCCACCCGTCCAACACGGTCGCGAACGGCTCCATGCACTGGCGCAGCGGCGGGGCGTCGGCGTCGAGATTGATCCAGGCGCAGCCGCCCCAGGTCTCGCACCGCACGGCGGTGAGGTTCAGCTCCGACGACGGCTCGAGATTCTGTGTCGCGAACGACCCGGCCTGCGTGACCCGAGCGTTCTGCCCGTCCGTCCCGTAGCACCAGCCGTGGAACGGGCAGACGAAGCCGCCCGGCTTGGAGCCCCTGCCCTGGGCGAAGCGGACCCCACGGTGGCGGCACACGTTGTCGAAGGCGCGTACGCCCATGTCCTCGGTACGCACGACGATGACCGACTGGTCGAGGATCTCGTACTCCGCATAGTCACCCGGCTGCGGGATCTCCTCGAGCCGGCACGCCATCTGCCAGGTCCTCGGCCAGAGCTGCTCCGACTCCAGGCGGTAGAAGTCCGGGTCGTAGTAGCGCTCCTTCGGCACCCGGTCGGGCACCTCGATGGCAAAGGGCACCGGCAAGGCCGACCACTTCTGTTCCACGATCGCCATACTGTCGTCTCTCTGCCCGTTCCTTCGAACCCGAAGTAGACTAACCGGTCGGTACAAAAGTTGGCGATGGTGCTCCCGGGGTCGTCGCCTCGGCCCGCCCGACGCCCGGCCCGTCTCCTCATGCACGCCACCCTCGACACCACCGACAACGCAAATCTCCACGCCGCGGACGTCGACGTGCTCGTGGTGGGCGCCGGCATCACCGGGATCTACCAGCTGTACCGTGCGCTCGACGCCGGGTTCACTGCGCTCTTGGTCGAGGCCGGAGACGGCGTCGGCGGCACCTGGTACTGGAACCGCTACCCGGGTGCCCGCTTCGACTCGGAGAGCTACACGTACGGTTACCTCTTCTCGAAAGAGCTCTTCGACGAGTGGGAGTGGCAGGAGCACTTCGCACCGCAGGAGGAGACCGAGCGCTACCTCAACCACGTCGTCGACCGCTTCGACCTACGCCGGCACATCCGCCTCGGTGCCCGCGTGACGTCCGCCGCCTACGACGAAGGCTCCGGCACGTGGCACGTCGTCACCGCCGACGGACCTGCGGTCACCGCACGGTTCGTCGTCGCCGCGACGGGTGTGCTCTCGATGCCCTACGTCCCGGACGTGCCCGGTCGCAAGTCGTTCGCCGGTGAGGCCCACCACACAGGTCTCTGGCCGTCGGAGCCCGTCGATTTCGCCGGTAAGCGCGTTGCCGTCGTCGGGACGTCGTCCAGCGGTGTCCAGGTGGTGCCTGTCATAGCGGACGAGGTCGAGTCGCTCACCGTGTACCAGCGGACGCCCAACTGGTGTACCCCCCTCAACAACCGGCCCATCACCCCCGAGGAGCAGGCTGAGTTGCGGGCGGGGTTCGAACAGCTGCGCGAGATCCTCAACACGTCTGTCCACGGCTTTCACCATCCCGCTCACGACCGCGCCGCGACCGACGACCCGTCGGAGGAGCGCCACGCCTTCTACGAGAAGATGTGGAACAGCCCGGGCTTCACCAAGCTGACGAGCAACTACACGGACCTGCTCTCCAATACCGACGCCAACGCAGAATGGTGCGCGTTCATCGGCGACAAGATCCGGGAGATCGTCCACGATCCCGAGACCGCCAACCGGCTGATCCCGACGGACCACCGTTTCGGCGAGAAGCGCCCACCGTTCATCACCGGGTACTACGAGGCCTTCAACCGTCCGAACGTGTCACTCGTCGACCTCAAGAAGACCCCGATGGTCCGCATCACGCCAGAGGGGATCGAGACGACCGAGGGCCTGAGGGAGTTCGACGTCATCGTCTGGGCGACCGGCTTCGACTTCGGGACGGGCGCGCTCGCCCGGATGGACATCCGGGGTCGCGACGGCCTGGCTCTGGCCGAACACTGGGCGGACGGCCCGCGCACGTTTCTCGGCGTGCAGACCCATGGCTTCCCGAACCTCTTCCTCCCCGGTGGCCCGCACGCCGCGGCAGGCAACAACCCTCGCTACAACGGCGACCAAGTCGACTTCATCACCGACCTCCTCGTCCACGCCCGCGACCGCGGCTGCGACGTCGTCGAGACCACCGAGTCGGCCGAGGACCGCTGGACGAGGATGATCGATCGGGGCGCGAAGTCGCCGCTGTCGTTCGGCGAGAAGAGCTACTACTTCGGCACGAATATCCCGGGGAAGCCGAAGCGCTACCTGCTCAATTCCGGGGGACGCCCGAAGTTCTTCTCCATCGCCGCCGACACGGTCGCGAACGACTACGACTCCTTCTCCATGTCGCGCACGAGCGAGACCGCCGCCGCCCGACGCTGAGCCGAGCCAAGTGGCCAGACGTCACACCGTGGCGACCGGCGTGACGGGCGAGCCGACGATCCCGGGCATCCGGAGTGGCGGCGCGGTCAGGAGGAACCGGCTCCGCCCGTGCTCGCGGAGCCAACCGGCCAGCTCGTGGAGGTACCACATCTCTCCCAAAGGCACTCCCAGCTTGAACAGGCAGAGATGGTGGATCGGCAGGAACGAGTGCCGGGTCGGGTCGCGGTCCTTGCCGAGCAGCCCTTCGACCGCGTAGTTGTCGGCCACCAGCGCCGAGATCTGCGATTCCGCGATCCACTCGAGTAGCGACGGGTCCCGCGCGTCGAGATACGAGCACATCGTGTGGATCTTCACCGGGTCGGGATTGCGCTCCCACTCCAGCACCCTCGTGGCAAATCCGGTGTGCAACAACAGGATGTCGCCGGGCTCGACTACGACGCCGTCGGCCGCCATGATCTCCTCGAGCTTGGTGCGGTCGACACCCTGCCAGGCGTCGCCGAGATGATGGGCGAGATCCACCAGCACTCCGCGACCCTGCACGCCGTGGAATGCCATGTGCTCGAGCCCGAGATGGTGTGCAAAGGCCCGGTGCGCTCCGCCGTCACCGCGTGCGTCGGCGACAGGGCCTACGAGGTCGACGCCGGCGCGGTAGCCGTTGTAGTACACGGCCTCTTCGACCCCGTCGCCGTCAGCGTCGAACTCGGCGCCGACGTGGGCGAGCGAGTCCCATTGCGTGGAGTACTGCAGCGACAGCGTCACCACGTCGTCAGCCCAGACGTCGACATACTTCGGGTCGCCGAAGCTCTCCATCTCGCTCATGTGGATGTTGTAAAAAGTCGCTGGCTCTCCCTGCATGTCCTCGGTTGGCGCGACGACGGGCGGGTGCCTGCGCTGGTTGAGCGCGGTGCCTCCCGGGTAGTCGAGCGGCAGGCTCAGGCAGAAGGTAACGCCGCTTTCGACTTCGCGGATGCCCGCCAGAACCTTCTCGGAGTTGACCAGGTTGATCCGCCCAAGTTCGTCGTCGTCGCCCCAGTCACCCCAGGTCGAGCCGGTCGGGCGCTGCTTCCACCGCTTCGTCACGTCTGCACTCCTCGTCGTCCGGCGCCGTTGTTCTGTACCGACCGGTTGGTCTAATCTGGATGCGCAGCTTCGCGCGCCCTGCGAAGATTTTCTCGAAACCCGACGAAAGGGACAGCACATGCAGGACAAGCCCTTTGTCGTCTCCGCTGACGGACACATTCTCGAACCGATCGACTTGTTCAGGACGCGCCTGCCCAAACACCTGCGCGATCGAGGGGTCTGGGAAGAGGACTTCGAGATCGAGCCACTCGTCGAGGGTGGGGCGCGCATCTTCCGCCGGCTCCACACTCCCGGGTACGAGGGTTGGACGATCTCGCGCTACCGCCAGACCGGTGGACGCATGCCTGAGGGCGACCCCGAGATGATCATCGAGGACCTCGCCTCCGACGGGGTCGACGTCGGGGTCATGCACCCCAACCTCTCGCTCTTCGGGCTCTACTCCGACGACCACGAGCTGTCGATGGCGCACGCCCGCGTCTACAACGACTACATCATCGAGCGGTTCTCGCCCTACTTCTCGCGCCTCGCCCCGACGGCGCCGGTGCCGATCACGGACATCGACGATGCCGTGGCGGAGATCGAGCGGGTCGCTGCGGCCGGGTTCCGGGGGATCCTGCTGCCGGCCGTGCCGCCGAAGCCCTACTACTCCCGCGACTACGACCGGGTGTGGGCCGCCGCGCAGTCGAACGGCGTACACGTCTTCATCCACACCCAGACGGGCGGGGTGAAGGTCAACGATCCCGAGGCGACGACGCTCAAGGTCGTCATGGAGAACGCCGAGCAGGTCAACCAGCCCGTGACCGAGAAGTCCGCTTCGAAGCGGATGATCACGCAGGCGATCTACAGCACAATCGTTCCCCAGCAGGTCATCTGCCAGCTGGTCGGCGGTGGCGTGGCCGAGCGCCATCCCGATCTGCACTTCGCGCTCATCGAGTTCAACGCGCACTGGCTGTCCTCGCTCGTCGGGGCGATGGACAAGTGCTGGATCACCGGCATCGGCCAGGACTCCGACTGGTGGCTGGGGTTCTGGGACGAGAAACTGCCGCCCGACCAGCAGTCCCACATGGCGCAGCTGTTCAAGCTGAACGAGAAGTGGCCCTACCCGCTCATGCCGAGCGAATACGTGCGCCGGCAGTTCCACGTGTCCTTCCAGGACGACCCCGTGGCCGTTGCCTGCCGCCACCTCACGGGTTTGTCGACGATCGTGTGGGGCAACGACTACCCGCACGCCGAGGGAACGTTCCGGGGGAGCCGGCAGCTCATGGCTGAGCAGTTCGCGGGTGTGCCGGACGATGAGCGCGATGCACTAGTCGGCGGAACACTCGGCGGCCTTCTCGGGTTCGCGCCCGTCGCCGCCTGAGAGGCCGGCCCTGAGCGAGCTGAGATTCGACGGCCGCGTCGCGATCGTCACGGGTGCGGGGCGGGGGATCGGGCGTGCCTACGCGATGTTGCTCGCCGCACGCGGCGCGAGCGTCGTCGTCAACGACCTCGGTGCTTCAAAGGAAGGGACGGGCGCAGACGTGGGTCCGGCGTCGGATGTCGCCGGAGAGATCACGGGCGCCGGCGGTGCCGCGGTGGCCGACACCAGTGACATAGCAACTTCGACCGGCGCGCAGACATTGGTGGATGCGGCGATCGGGACCTTCGGACATCTCGACATCGTCATCAACAATGCCGGCATCATCAGGTGGGCTGGATTTCCCGAGGTGGACGAGGAAAATCTGACTCGGCACCTTGCGGTGCACACCGTCGGATCGTTTCATGTCACACGTGCCGGGTGGCCTCACATGGTGGAGCGCAACTACGGCCGCATCGTCATGACCACCTCGAGTGGGGTTTTCGGGCTCAAGAACAACACGTCGTACGCGACGGCGAAAGCGGCGGTCATCGGGCTGACCAGGAGCCTCGCGGTCGCCGCGCCTAAACACGGGATCCGCGTGAATCTGATCGCGCCTGCCGCAATGACCCGCATGGCGGGAGACGGCGATGCGCCCGAAATGGCCGCAGAGCTCGTCGCACCGATGGCGGCGTACCTCGCGCACGAGTCCTGCCCCGTCAACGGAGAGATGTACGCGGCCGGCGCCGGACGTTTCGCCCGCATCTTCCTCGCGACCACCCCGGGTTACGTCCATCCTGGCACGGCTGTCACGATCGAGGATGTCGCCGCGCACTGGTCGGACATCAACGACGAAGCGGGATACTCGGTTCCGAAGGACCTTCCGGACTGGTCGGCGCGCTTCCTGGCGCATCTCCCGCAAGGGGACACCTAGCGGACGACGTCGGTGCGCTCCCTTGCCGTCAACGGTGGCGATGATCGCCTCAGACACCAGAGTTGATGCAATCGTGATTAGGCCGCTTCCTGGAAGTGTCGTCGGAACGCCAGCCTTGAGGTGTATGGGCATTTAGTCCCATGACTGAGGTGTCTTCCTACGTCAGCCTTATCTATTGAGACGTTGATCGGCTGAGTATCCACCACCGACTGTTAGTCGCAGATGACGGCGGAGGGAGGCGAACAGATGGACAGAACTCGCAAACTCCGAAGGGAACTCGGCTACGGGCTTGCGAAGCTGCGTGGTCTGGAGCAGTCTGTTGACGCGAGCAACAACGACGCGGGTACGAGGGCCTTGGCGATACAGACCCGCGAACAAGCCGAGATCTGCCTGCATCTGTTGGACCAATACCAGTCAAGTGTCCCAAGTCGAATGTGGTCCGACGCAGAAAGGCGGTGCCAACCGCTCCGGGAGGATCTACGGCGCATCGGGGTTCGCTTTCGTACCGTTTCGGGCGAATGGGAGCTCCGTACCGAGGAACGACAATGGGAGCGATCGTGGTGGAGCCCGACGGAGCACTCATTGGTTCGCGAGCCGACCACCACTGACAACCAACACGGTGAGGACACCGAGCGCGGCCCGGCTGAAACCGACGACGTGGTAGGTCAGCCGGTCGGCGTCCCCATTCGCCCCATTGAAGTAGAACTCATCGACTTGGCGTTTGATCCGGATCCACAAGCCGCTGCGACCGATCTGACGCAAATGATGACACTTGTCACCATCTTGGTCGGCCCGCCCCCGGACGGGGGTGGTGAGATCTTTTGTGCAACGTTTTGCACGCCGGAGTGGCTCGCCGCACAATGCCAAGAGGAGTCTTTTGTGCCGTTCGCCGGACTTCTGATGATCAGGTCCGAGGACTTTTACGAGATCCGGATCCGTCGTGAGATCGAGCGCTTCTTGTCGCAGATTCGCGAACAGACATGGGGTGAAGTGGCGGAACGAATCAAGGAATGGTTTCCGTATTGGGAAATCGATGGATACGCCCCCATCACGCCGGACGGGCGCGTCGACCCTTGCGCCGCCCCCATCTGACGCTGGCACGATCTGCCAGGAGGGCGGTCTAGATGTTCTGCCCACGGACCTTGTTGACGCGGAAAATCCCCAGATGAAGTGAGCCCCCGAGGCAGTGTGGAGCTGTTCACACACCCACACAGCCAAGGAGGCTCACTGTGCACCGTAACGCTCCACTCACGCCTGAAGGTCGACTCCGTCTGTGCCGCCTGATCGAAGACGGCTGGGCGGTGGCAGCGGCCGCCGAGTCGATGCGGATCTCGCGTCAGACGGCGCACAAGTGGTGGGGGCGCTACCTGGCCGGTGGGCGACCTGCGCTCGAGGATCGTTCGAGCCGGCCTCGGCGTTGCCCCACCAAGACTCCGGCCAAGGTGGAGCGCCGGGTGGTCGAGCTGCGGCGCCGGCACCAAGTGAGTGCAGCTCGGCTGGCTGGGCGTGCGGGCCTTCCGGCCTCGACGCTCCACGCCGTCTGGACGCGCCACGGGGTGTCGAGACTCTCTGACCTCGAGCGCCGAAGTGGCCGGGTCATCCGACGCATTGAGACCTCGCACCCGGGCGAGCTCGTTCATCTCGACGTGAAGAAGCAGGCCAAGATCCCCAAAGGCGGCGGCTGGCGGGTGCACGGTCGATCCAAAGAGCATCACGGTGGACGCGACCGTGTGGGCTACGCCTACATCCACTCAGCGATCGACGCGCATAGTCGGCTGGCCTACTCGGAGGTCCATGCTGACGAGAAGGGCGTGACCAACCTGGCCTTTTGGCGCCGAGCCAAGGCGTTCTTCGAGGGCTATGGCATCACCGTCGAGCGCGTGCTCACTGACAACGGCTCCTGCTACCGGGCGACCGTCTTCGCTACTGAGCTGGTCCGCGCCTCCATTGCTCACACCTTCATTCGGCCCTATCGACCCCAGACCAACGGAAAGGCTGAGCGCTACAACCGCACCTTGCTCAACGAGTGGGCCTACGCCCGGCCGTATCGCTCAGAGGCCGCCCGAACCCGGGCCCTTGCCCACTGGCTCCACATGTACAACCATCACCGGCACCACACGGCCATCGGGGGCCCGCCCATCAGCCGAGTCAACAACCTGGTTGGGCAGAACATCTAGATCCGCCGCAACAGTCGGCGCCGATGCCCGAGATGGACCAGGAAGCCTTGCAGCGGGTGCTTGATCAGCTTGAGTCTCCAGAGTTCATGTGGCGAGTCCTGGAGGACAGATCTTCGGATCGAGACGAGGTGCGTACTGAAGATTGACCGCCGCTCGTTCTTGCGCTGGGGAGGATCAGTTGGACGGTGTCGCTACTCGTCGAGGAGGTCGGGCTCCTCGACGACGATCTGGTCGTAGAGCGGCTGGAACTGGTACCACCCGGTACCGTGGCCGCCCGTTTGACCGGCGGTCCTCTTCGCCACTTCCGGGCGGATCAGGATGGGCGTGCCCGCGGCCTCGGCCAGGAGTTGAGTCTGGCAGGTGCGCTCCATCGTGATGAACCACCAGGCCGCCTCGTCCACTGTGTGTCCAACAGTGAGAAGGCCGTGGTTGGCCAGGATGGCGGCCTTGCAGCCCCCCAGGGCATGGGCAATCCGCTTGCCCTCCTCGATGTCGAGCACCGCGCCCGTGTAATCGTCGAAGACGGTGTGGTCGTCGTAGAAGGCGCAGGCGTCTTGGGTCAACGGGTCAAGCGGACGGTGCAAGGTCGACCACGCCTTTCCGTACACCGAGTGGGAGTGTGCGGCTGAGACCACGTCGGGGCGCGCGGCATGGATTTGGGAATGGATTACGAACGCGGCGAGGTTGAGCGGCCAACTGCCCTCCACGACTTCGCCGTCGTGGTTGACGAGAAGGAGATCCTTGACCCGGACCTGGCGGAAGTTCATCCCAAGCGGGTTCACCCAGAAGTGGTCGAGCAGCTCCGGGTCTCGAGCCGTGATGTGGCCGGCAGTCCCCTCGCTGAAGCCGAATTTACCGAAGAGGCGAAAGGCAGCGGCCAACCGTTGCTTGCGGTGGCGCCGCTCCTCCTCGACCGTGCTGAACTCGGGAAAACTGGGCGGAGTGCGATCTGTCGGCACTGGACCAGTGTACGAGCGTTGTACCGGTCAGTCCATAGGATGGAGCGAATGGACTTCTCGCTGGGCGAAGCCGAGCGCGAGCTGGCTGCACTGTGCAGTGATTTCGCACAGAAGGAGATCGCGCAACGCGCGCCAACGGCCTGGGAAGAGGGTCGTTGTCCCACCGATCTGCTGAGGGAGATGGGCGCGCTCGGGTTGCTCGGGATGCTTGTGCCCGAGCGCTGGGGCGGCATCGGCATGTCGACGGTGGGTTTCGTCGCTGCCATGGAGCAACTCGGGGTGGCCGATCAATCCGTCGCGGCGGCGTGGCAGGCCCACGTCACCATCGGCTCACTGCCGCTGCTCCTGTTCGGCAACGACGAACAACGCGAGCGGTGGTTGCGGCCTTTGGCGGAGGGGCGGGCGCTCGGCGCTTTCGGCCTTACAGAGCCGGACGCTGGCTCCGACGCGCGGGGAATTCGGACCAAGGCAATCCCTCAGGACGGCGGCTGGCTGATCAACGGACGCAAGACGTTCATCTCGAATGCTGGGACGGACATGTCCTTCGGCGTCACGCTCCTTGCCCGGACGAACGAGTCCGAAGAGTCGCCGCGCTATGCAAGCTTCGTGGTCGAGAAGGACACTCAGGGCTTCACGATGGGTTCGAAGATGCGCGGCATCGGTTGGCGTGGACTGGATACCCGGGAGCTCTATTTTGATGACGTCTGGGTGCCGGACGACCATCTCGTTGGTGACCCGGATATGGGACTCGCCCAGTTCCTCAAAACGCTCGAAGTCGGACGAATCTCCATCGCCGCGCTGTCGCTGAGCCTGACCCAGGCGGTGTTGGACATGGCGACCGACTACGCACGGGAGCGAGTGCAATTCGGGCAGCCGATCTCGAAGTTCCAGGCCGTGCAATTCAAGCTTGCCGACATCGCCACGGAGCTCGAGGCGGCTCGATGGTTGACCTACCGCGCCGCATCCCTGCGTGACCAGGATCAGCCGTTCCAGAAGGAAGCTGCCATGGCCAAGTTGAAGGCAAGCCGTCTGGCCGTGTCAGCTGCGTCCGAGGCGGTCCAGATCCACGGCGGGATCGGCTACATGCTGGAGAGCCCTGTCGCGCGGTTCTACTGCGACGCCAAGGTGCTCGAGATCGGCGAAGGCACCAACGAGATCCAGCACATGGTGATCGCCCGCGCGTTGGGCTGCTGAGCGCCCCACCGCCGCAATCAGAATCAGACAGCCGAAAGCCGGCGCAGCGCGGCGGCGATCTCCAGGCGACCGGGTAGCCATGCCCGTTCGAGCTCGGGTGCATACGGCGGTGGGGTCGCTGCTGCACCGATGCGTTCGACCGGTGCGTCGAGGTCCCAGAACGCCTCCCGTGCGACCCTCGCGGCAATCTCCGCGCCGATGCCAAAGGGGACGACCGCTTCGTGCGCGATCAGGATCCGGCTCGTTTTCTTCAAGGAGTCGAAGACCGGTGCCAGGTCCAGGGGAGCGACCGTCCGAAGATCGATCACCTCGACGGAGATGCCTTCACCCGCTACCTCCTCGGCGGCGGCGGTCGCCTCATGGACCATGCGCGAAACTGAGACGACGGTGATGTCGGATCCTGGCCGAACGACGGCGGACCGCCCGAGCGGGACCAAGTAGTCGTCCGGGGGTGCCGGGCCTTTCATGCCGTACAGCAGCCGGTTCTCGATGAAGACGACCGGATTGGGATCCTGGATTGCCGCCCGCAATAACCCGTAGGTGTCCGCGGGTGTCGAGGGCATGACAACGGTGAGGCCGGGGATGTGGGCCAGGAGCGCTTCCAGACTCTGTGAATGCTGGCTCCCCGAGGATCGGCCGGCACCGAATTGGGTGCGCACGGTGAGGCCCATTTCCGCCGACCCGCCGGTCATGAACGGAAGCTTGGCCGCCTGGTTCAGAAGCTGATCTAAGCAGACGCCGAGGAAGTCGAGGTACATGATTTCCACCACCGGGCGCATGCCGGCCATAGCGGCTCCGACGGCGAGCCCGACGATCGCATTCTCCGAGATGGGTGTGTCACGGACTCGGTCGCCGAACCGTTCGCGTAGACCTCTTGTGAGGCCGAACACATTGCCTCCATCACCCACGTCGATTCCGGCGAGGAAGACGCGTTCGTCCGTCGCGAGCTCCGCCTCGAGGGCCGTGCGGATGGCGTCCATGGTGCGGAACTCCGATTCGCCACCGGTCGGAGGAGGAGACGCCGCAATCACTGGCCGATCCCGGGTGACAAAGTCGAAGAGGGTGGCTGGGGAGGGAGCGGGCAGTGTACGTGCCCGCTCCATTTCTTCGTCGAGCCGGTCTGCCACCGACTCCTCCAGCGTTTTGATCTCGGTCTCGCTGATGCCCGCATCGATCAGCCGCTGGCGGTGGTGCACCAAGGGATCGCGGTCCTGCCACGTGGCGAGCTCCTCTGCGGACCGGTAACGCTGCGGATCGCCCTCGTAGTGGCCGTGCCAGCGGTACGTACTCGCCTCGACGATGACCGGCCCCGAACCGGAGCGGGCCAGCTCCACGACCTCCCCCATCGTGGTTGCGGTGGCAACGACGTTGTTTCCGTCTACGTGGTGAAACGGCATCGCGTAGCCGGCGGCGCGACGTTCGAGCGACGTCGCGTGTTGCGCCTCGGTCGGTGAGAACTCTGAGTAGCCGTTGTTCTCACAGAAGAAGATCACGGGCAGCCGCCAGACCGCGGCAAGGTTGAGCGCTTCGTGAAATGCACCTTGCGCCACAGCTCCGTCACCAAAGAACGCCACTGCTACCGTTTCACAACAGCGGATCTGCGAGGCCGTCGCCGCTCCAACGGCGATAGGCAGTCCCGCGGCCACGATGCCGTTGGCACCGAAGATCCCGATTCTCGGATCCGCGATGTGCATGGAGCCACCGCGGCCTCGGTTCGTTCCCTCGGCGCGTCCCATGAGTTCGGCGAACATGCCGAGCGGCTCTAGCCCCTTGGCCAGGCAGTGACCATGTCCGCGATGTGTGGACGTGATGACATCTTCCGAACGCAACGGCCAGCAGGCACCGACCGCTGCGGCCTCCTGCCCGATCGACAGGTGAACGAACCCGGGAACGAGCCCGTCACGGTAGAGGACCGCGACACGTTCTTCGAACCCGCGGATGAGCAGCATGCGCTGCTGCATCTCAAGCAGATCTGACCGGGAGAATCCCGCTGACCTTTCGTCGACCTTCGTCACCATTGTGTACTGTACTGACCGGTACAAGCGGGAGGCTGATGTCGACTCAGTTCGAAACCCCCGAGTCCTCCTTAATTGCGAATGAGGCGGCGCGACGTGTGGTGGCCATCACCGGCGCCGGAGGGGCACTGGGCCTGGCGTTGTCGCGGCGGTTCGCGGCCGAGCCGAACACAGCGCTCGTGCTGAGCGACGTCGCCAAGGAGTCCTTGGCCTCAAGCGTGGAAGCGGCAAAAGGGTCGGAGAGCCCGGTCGCTATGACTCTCGCCGACGTCAGCAATTTCGACGAGGTGCAAGCAGTCGTCCAGCTGGCGGTCGAGACGTTCGGCCGACTCGATGTTTTGATCAGCAACGCCGGGATCCTCTCTCCAAACGGGCGCATCCACAATCTCACCACCGAGGACTGGGAGCGCTCGTTTCAGGTCAACGTCCTCGGCGCGGTGAATGCAATTCGAGCCGCGGTGGCCGTCATGCGGACACAACAATCGGGCTCGATCATCCTCACGGCATCGGTGGCGGGTCTGACCGCGTGGTCGCACTCCGCCCCCTACTGCGCGACCAAGGCCGCAGTGATCCAGCTCGCCAAAGTGGCCTCGGTCGAATACGCACGAGATGGCATCAGGGTGAACTGTGTGTGTCCCGGCACGTTCCGTTCGGGGATCCACGAAGGCCTTCCGGAAGAGGCCCTCGATACGATTGCGGCGCGGCATCCGCTCGGGCTCGGCGCGGCCGAGGATCTCGTCGGAGCATATTCGTATCTAGCAAGCGCCGAGTCGCGTTGGACGACCGGTGCTGCGCTCGTCGTCGACGGCGGGTACGCGGCCCCGTGACCCGCGCTCAAACCTCGCCGGACGACGACTTCGTGATGCCATGCATGAAGATCTCTGCGAAGGGTTTCGCCACTGAAACTGCAGCAAGCCGACCGCCGGGCTTGAGCCACAGATAGGTGTAGTTGTGCATCCCGAGCCAGGCCCGTGCAGTCAACCAGGGATCAATATCACGGAACTCGCCGGACTCCACGCCCGTACGCAATACCTCCTCGACGCGCCGCTCGTACCCACGGCGCCGGCTCCGGAACCTATCGGCTCTCGGTCCGCTCAGCGCCGGGAATTCGTGCAAGAAGACCCAGACGTGGTCGGGGTAGCGGTGGATGACGTCCAACAGCTCTTCACCAAGCATGGCGAGCTGTTGCGACGGGGTCCCACTTGTCTGCGCGACCCGATCCGCACCGATCATGACCTCGTCCATCACGCGGTCATGGATGGCGGCCAGCAGCTCTTCCTTGGATCCAATGTAGTGGTAGAGCGCTCCCTTACCCAGGTCGTTGGCCGTGCAGAGCTCCATGATCCCGGTTGCGTGGTAGCCCTGCCTTGCGAAGAGATGCGCTGAGGTGTCGATAATCGCCTCGCGTCGCGACTCCCATTTCGGGCTGCGCCGAGAAACTGCGTTGGCCTGCGCACTCACGGAGGGTGACGCTAGTGGGGATTGGCGTCCCCAACGGCCTTTTCGGTCAAGGAGGATGCGACGGAGCTGCCGAAATGAGCGACAGAGGAGGGACGCGTGAAGGGTGATGTCAACTGGTTCGGCGTCTTAGCCCATCACGCAGAACGCACGCCAGAACGGGCGATCACAGTCTTCGAGGGAAAGGCTACGACCTACAGCCAGATGGAAACCCAGGCGAGAACACTGGCGGCGGGCCTGTACAAGCGGGGAGTGAGGTCCGGCCAGGTGGTTGGTCTCCTTTCCTACAACTGCCCAGAGTTCCTGGAAACCGTCTTTGCGGCGAACTATCTCGGCGCGATCGTCATGCCGATGAACTGGAGATTGGCGGCGCCCGAGGTGCGCTACATCCTTGAGCATTCCGAAGCCAAAGCGGTGGTGTGTGACGAGGCCCTCGTGGAACTGGCCGATGATGCCACCAAAGACCTTGAATCCAAACTGCTGAAGGTCTGCATCGCGCCGGACGCCCGAGGGGATTGGATCACCATCGCGGATCTCCGGTCCGGTTCAGCCGAGATCGGCCGGTTCCGCGTCGAGGCGGATGACACCCAGCGTCTCATGTACACGTCAGGGACTACAGGGCGACCTAAGGGAGTGATGATCACGCACGCCAACCTCGCGTGGAAGAACCTGGCGCACCTTGTGGAGTTCGGGTTCAACAGTGACGACGTGGGTTTGGCCTGCGGACCGCTGTACCACGTCGGTGCGCTCGACCTGACCACCACCACGCTGATCGCCGCAGGCGCGACGACGATCGTCCATCGCGCGTTCGACGCGGCCGCGGTCGTAGACGAGATCGAGCAGTCGAGGGTGACGACCGTGTGGCTCGCTCCTGCGATGGTGAACGCGATCATGGCGCTTCCCGATATCGAAAGCCGTGACCTGTCCTCGGTGCGCGTGATAATCAATGGCGGCGAGAAGATGCCGATCCCCCTGATCGAACGCATCCAGCGAACATTCCCTTCAGCCTGGTTCGCCGACGCGTACGGCCTCACCGAAACTGTGTCCGGCGACACCTTTCTCGATCGGGACAATCTCATTACGAAGCTTGGAAGCGTCGGCCGGCCATGCGTGTATCTCGAACTCGAGGTGTGGGACGAGCGAGGCCAACCCGTCGCTGCAGGCGAACGCGGAGAGATCGTGTTGCGCGGTCCCAAGGTGTTCAAGGGTTACTGGCGCGATCCCGAAGCCACAGACCGTTCCTTCGCTGGCGGCTGGTTCCATACAGGCGACATCGGCGTCGTTGATGAGGACGGCTATCTCTTCATCGTCGATCGGCTGAAAGACATGATCGTCTCGGGCGGGGAGAACATCGCAGGGTCCGAGGTCGAGAGGGTGCTCTACGACCACGACGCCGTACTGGAAGCTGCCGTAGTCGGGCGTCCGGATGAACGATGGGGCGAGGTTCCGGTGGCCTTCGTGGTACTGCGAGCGGGACAGTCGGTAACCGCGGAGAAGCTGATTGCCCACTGTGCCAGCCAGCTGGCCAAGTACAAGGTGCCGAAGGAAGTCACCTTCCTTGAGGGACTGCCCCGAAATCCATCGGGAAAGGTGCTCAAGCGTGAACTCCGACCCATGACCTGATGCAGCGGGCGACCGCCCTAGAGCGGGATCCCGACTATCGAACAGGTTTCGGCAACCTCGTCGAAGATGGACTCTGGTACCGAGTACGGCTCCTGCGACTTGACCTCGGCCCAGTGAGAAGCGATGTCATCAGCCGATGGCTCGCCATCTTGCCAGACCCAGCCGTGCGCCTGTCCGACGAACACGCGAGAGAAGCGACCGGCGCAGGCCGAGAAGCAATGGTGCGTGACCTCGCAGTCACGACTGGCGAGGAAGACCACGATCGGGACGACCAGTTCGGGCTCGATAGCGTCAAGAAAGGGCAGCTCACCTTTGAATTGGTCGCGGTCTCCTACGGTCTCCGTGACCATCCGGGAGTAACCGAAGGGGAGCACGCAGTTGGCAGAAATCCCGTGCTGCGCTCCTTCGATCGCGATGACGTTCGACAGTCCGGCGACGCCCGACTTTGCAGCCGCGTAGTGCGCTGAGTTGGGTTGGCCGAACAGGCCAGCAGAGGACGAGATGAAAACGAAGCGCCCGTAGCCCTGCGACTGCATGACGCGATACGCCGGCTGGCTCAAGTAGAAGGCGCCGTGCAGGTGCACGTTCACCATGCGTTCCCATTCGGCGGGCGTCAGATTCTCGAATTCCGCCGTGTGGAAGATCCCCGCATTGCTCACCACAGCATCGAGCCGTCCGAATTCGTCGACAGCGGACTGCACGATGCGAGTCCCACCCTCGACGGTGGCGACCGAGTCGTGCGAGGCGATCGCCCGGCCACCTGCCTCCTGGATCTCGCTCACGACGGCGTCAGCGATGCCCGAGTTAGCACCCTCGCCGTGCATGCTGCTACCGACATCATTTACCACCACAGCGGCACCTCGACGGGCGAGGTCCAATGCGTACAAGCGCCCCAGTCCGCGCCCCGCACCGGTGACGATGACGACTTGATCTGCGAACTCGATCACGGCCGGCACCCTCAGCCGAAGAGCACTGGCAGCGACGTGGGTGATCGGAAGACCTGCCCACGGATGTGAGGGTCATCCCCGTCAGGATCGAGACGGAGATTGGGCAGGCGGTCGAGAAGAAGATTGAGGGCGACGCGCATCTCAAGTCGCGCGAGATGGGTCCCGAGACATGCATGCGGTCCGTGGCCGAACGAGATGTGGGGCTTCGGATCCCTCCTCAAGATGTCATAGTCGTCCGGCGCCGGATAGCGAGCTTCGTCCCGGTTGGCTGCAGCGAGCATCAGCATCACCGTCGAACCAGCAGGGATTGGCACACCCCCGACTTCCGCGTCCTTGGTGGCCAGGCGCGTGATGTTCAACAGCGGTGTCTCGACTCGCAACGATTCCTCGATGGCCTGAGGGATCAGCTCGCGGTCGGATCGGACAGTCTCGAGCTGCTTGTCGTTCGAAAGAAGTGAGAACAGCATGTTGCCGGTCGCCCTGTAGGTCGTCTCGACGCCGGCTGGGAGCAACAAACGCAGGAATGAGAAGATCTCCTCGTCGCTGAGGCGTTCGCCGTCCAACTCCGCCTGTGCCAGCTCACTGATGAGATCCTCGCGGGGTTCGCGCCGCCGTTCCGCCAAGATAACGGCCATGTACTCCTTGACTTCTTGCGATGCCACGATCGCCTCGTCCAACTTCGTGAAGAAGCTGAGGATCGCAGTGGTCCAGCGCTGGAACTGCCGGTAGTCCTTACGGGGCAGACCCAGGATGCCCGAGATCACCTTCGTCGGGAAGGGAAAGTTGAACTCCCGCACAAGGTCGGCGGAGCCGCGCCCCGCAAAGGCATCGATGAGCTCGTTTGCGACATCTACCACGAGCACTTGCTCCCATTGGGCGAGGACCTTTTGGCGAAACGCCGTGGAGACGATGGCCCGGTAGCGTCGGTGTTCGGGATCATCCATCCCAAGCATGATGTGCTCACCCATGATCGGGCCCATGATCAGATCGATGATGTGGGCCGAGGAAAACGTCTCTCCGTCACGGAGGACCTGCGTGATGTCTTCGTGGCGATAGATGAAGAAGACGTCCTGACCCTCCTCGTGCGGCATCAGGGAGGAGTCGAGCTTTTGTATTGGGTTCGCCCGGCGGGCCTCGGCGAGCTCGGGGTAGGGGTCTCGAACATCCCCGGCGACTGCGTCGTCGAACAACCCGAGCTCGTCACTGTCGGTGACCTCATCCTGCGACCTTGCTTCGTGTGCGGTGGGTTCCACCGAGCTTTCCACTGCGCCCCCAAAGGGTTGAAACCTAATATTTGTTCAGCACGCTAGTGGGGATGAAAATGCTCCGTCAATCTGGGGGTGTCGGGAGGCGGGGGGCCTCACGATCGAACGCATCATCATCATCGACGGCGACGTCCCGAGTAGTGACATCCCGTACTTTGTGGAAGACCGGTCCCGCCCTAGCCGCGTGCGCTCCATCGCCTGGACTAGCCGATGGCATCTGTGTCAACGAGCTGGTCGAGCGGCCCACCAGACAGCTAGCCCCTGATTTGTTGACATCACTCAGGACCCCGCGGCCATTTGCCGCAGAAATCAACGTCTAAGGACTGCAGCGACCCCCGTTGGCGGGCGGGGACACTTCGGGTCGTCCGGATTGGCCCGTGGCCCACCCGGACCAGATGCCGGCCGAGTAGGGGCCGGGCTGGCCTGCCTGCTCGTAGTAACCCTGGGGGTCGTACACCTTCGCTTCAGGGAAGGGCCACGCGCATGCGACCGAAGTCGCTGCGCCGCTGCTCCGAATGATGGCAAAGCTTCCGCCGTAGAGGAAGAGGTAGCAAGCGTTCAAGATCAAGAACATCACGACGAACGTGCCGAGCACCTCTCGTCCACGGAACCCGCGGATGCGCTGTGCCAGCTTTTCCGCGACTGTCCGACCCGAGTCGTCGCGATAGAGGAGCACCCCGGCCGGAATCATCACCGCAGTCACCAAGGACGATTCCCACAGCAAGGGGAACTGATACGTCTTGCCCGTGAACACCGAGCCGAACGGGATGACCTGCGAATAGATGTAGAGCTGCGTCCGGATCAGCAGGATCTCCTGGATTGCGTCATAGATGAACCCAAAGACGTAGATCAAGAGGGCTAGAGAGATGAGCGGGTGACGCCAGACGAACGAGTCAACGGTTCTGTTCCGTTGAAGCCGCCTCAAGACCCAGATCGCAGGGAAGAACGGAGCTAGGTAGAACATCACGTAGCCGAGGACGATGAACGGTTCGACCGTGGGTGACATGGACACCAGGGGCCACGTCTCGGGCCAGTGCCACAACTGCGGGTTGTAAACCGCATAGGGGGCCCAATTCATTATCGGGTCTTGCCACACCAGGGTCGTGCAGACGATCGCCATCAGCAAAATGGGGTGGTATGGCTTTCGCCGCCACAAGACGACGAATGTGACCACGATGAGCACCAAGGCGACCACTGTCGAGATCTGAAGAAAAGTGATCCAGTGGGTCCAGCCGAAGAGCGGCCGGACCGGACGTGGTGCGCCCTGCACATTGGGGTTCTTGATCCGCGCGGACACGGCACCTCGTCTGGCGTTGTGCGCCACCACGATGATGAATGCCACCACCGCGCAGATGAGGAGACCCCAGAGGACGCCGATCCTGGTGTCCCGCCGTTTGGACGAGGGAGCCATGGGACGGTCGTCCTTTATGGGGTTCGCCTCCCGTGACGGTAGGACCTGAGTCGCCATTGCTTGCTCAGACCTCCCCGAAACGTCCAACCAGATGAGACTTTCCGAACTCCTGGTCGAGTTGGCGGGCGACGAGATATCCCGCACCCATCCAGCCGCGACGCGTCCAATTGCCGAACGAAACCCGAGTTCCGGGTGCTCCACTGGCGGCAGGGACCATCTTCACTCTCTCCAGCGCCTCCTTCACTCCTCTCGGCGTCAGCGGATGTGCGTCGGAGAATGCGAGCAACAACGCGTTCGCGACATCGTGGTTCACGACGGGGACGCAGTACTCGGGCCGCCGGCCGTATGCCGCGAGGTACTCGTCGAGAAACGCTTGGCCTACCGGGTTTGCCTCGTCGTACTGATCACAACCGGTCCAGCCTTCGATGGCCCGCCACATGATCTCGTGGATCCACGCGTTCTGGAATGCAGTGCCCATGTAGCGAGGCGGGTCCCAATCGAGCTGAGCCAAGGCGGGATCGAGCAGGACGATGCCGAACCCAAAACCGCAATGCACGATCGCCTGCGGCTTCGCCTCGTAAAGAGATCGCACCACCGGCTCAATGTCCTGTCCGGTTTGAGGGATCCATTGCTCCGCAATTATTCTGATGCCCTTGGCGGCGCAGGCCTTTCGAAAGTTTCGGATGTATGAGTCACCCACCAGTGATTGCTCGATCAGAGCACCCACTTCTGTGTGACCTTCTCTTGCGAGCAGGTCCGCCCAAAAGATCGGTTCGTCCGTCATGGATCCTTGCGGTAGGGAGAAAGTCCACTCGCCCAACCAGTCGTCGCTACCAGTGACGCTTATCGACGGAACCCGATAGCGCTCCTCGATTGCTTCGCGTGTAGGAACGCAGTTGTCGGTGATGTGTGGGCCGAAGACTGCGAGGCATCCCTCGTCGACCAGTTCCCCGTATGCGTCTATGACCGCCTTGATCGTTCCCTTAGGCAAGCCTTCGACCTCGCGGAACACGATCTCAACCGGACGATCGATCAATCCCCGCTCGAGCCCTTGCCGGAAGACGAGTTCGAAAGGATTGACGAGGTCGTCGCGCCCTTCTTGCGGATAGCCCTCAGGAAGTTTGAAGTCCATGAGGTAACCGAGCTTGATCGGCTCAACGGTGCTCTCGTAGGACGACACGGCCCCCCTTTTGACGGTGGCGATCCGCCACGGACCCGCCACTAACCTGACATTTGTTCCGACACTAACCAGGCCCAGCGATGGCGTCAATCAGCGGTTAACCCGACTACTCGCCCTCGAAATAGGCGTCGATCAACTCGGACAACCCCGCCGTCACGACAGGATCATCCGTCAGTGGTCCGGTGACAGCGGCCTTCGCTGCGACAGCGAGTGGGAGTCCCTCCGAGACGAGGCGGCCCGCCGCGATGAGAACGCGGGTGGACGCAACTTCCCGCAATCCCGCGTTCTCGAGCCGACGGATGGCCTGACCCAACCGCACCAGTTGCGACGCCAATTCGGGGTCGACTCCCGCCTCGTTTGCAACGACCTTCTCTTCGATCTCCCGAGGCGCAAAATCGATCTCGATCGCAACCATTCGTTGGCGAGTCGAATCTTTGAGATCCTTCAGAACGCTTTGATAGCCGGGGTTGTAAGAGACCACCAAGCAGAAACCGGGTGCTGCGTCCAGCGTGAGCCCTAGGCGATCGATCGGAAGCTGGCGACGATGGTCAGTCAAGGGATGGAGCACGACGGTCGTGTCCTGTCGGGCCTCGACGATTTCGTCGAGATAGCAAATACAGCCTTCCCGCACCGCCCGCGTCAGGGGTCCATCGACCCATTTGGTCTCTCCGCCTACGAGAAGAAAGCGCCCGACGAGGTCAGCAGTCGTGAGGTCGTCGTGGCACGCGACCGTGATGAGCGGGCGCTGCAGATCGTGCGCCATTGCTTCGACGAACCGGGTCTTGCCGCAGCCGGTTGGACCTTTGAGGAGGATCGCGAGGTCCTGGTTGAAAGCTGCTTTGAACACCTGTTCTTCACTGCCTACCGGCACGTAATAGGGCCTGACGCTCATGCACCGCTCCTGACCTCGAGGGCCAGCCGCTCATTGGCCCGGGTGGCATGTTGGGACTTCCGCTGCTGTGCTTCTGCTGACCGCAGGGCAAATCGGAATAGAGGCGCAATGACCCGCGGTAGGTCCTCGAACCGCGGCACACTTGCGTGAGCGGCGGTCCCGAAGACTCGACTCAGCTTGGCGACCTCGGTCGACGCGCCGATGCTGAGACATACGCACCCGGTTCCGAGTCGCCTCGCCTCGGACAGCGCACGTCGGGCATCCGCCTCGCCGTAGCGGCCTTCGTAACCGTGGTCGTAGGCAAAGCCGTCCGACAAGACGACAAGGAGACGCCGTGAGACCCCGGACTCCCGTGCGAGGAGCCACGTGCCATGTCGAATCGCCGCGCCGAGGCGGGTGTAGGCACCAGGGTCAGACGCACACAGCCGCCGAAACACAGTGGCATCCATGCGGTCATCGAATCGCTTCATCCGTTCGACCTGCACGGCAGTGCGCCCCTGTGAGCGAAACGCATAGAGAGCGACGCGGTCGCCCAGTTCCGCCAGGGCAACCGTTAGGGACGCAGCGGCCTTTCGATGGTGTTCGTGTACCGTGCCGCCCCCCGCGCTTGGTTCACCGCTTGAACCAGATACGTCGAGCAAAACCAGGACTCCGAGGTCGCGACGGCCGCGCACCAGGTCGAGGTACACCGCCTCATCCGGGACCGAGCCTGACATCGTCTGCACACGCGATTCAATGGCAGCGTCAAGGTCGATGTCGATCCCTTGCAGCTGGCGATGACGCCGCTCGAGCGCGACGCCGAGATGGGAGAGCGATCGGCGGATGCCCGTCGCGTCAGGCAAGGTGAACGTGATGTTCGCAGTCGGAGGAGGATCGACCGGGGTAACGGTGCACCAGTCCGGCCTGTAGCGACCGTGATGTACGTCCCATTCGGGATAGGCAATTCCACGAGATGCCAAACCGTCACTAAACGCCGCATCGGGAAAAGTGGCGGGTGCGAGCCCGACGTTTCGGGACGCCCGTGTGCCGCGACGACTGCGGTGGGTCGGTGCATCGGCCCCCGGAGGCCCACTAGCTGAGGAACGGCCGCTCCTGAACAGCCCCTTCAGCAGTCGGCCTATCGCACCTCCGCCTCCGATGGGGCTGGACACTACGTCCGGGCCTTCAAGCGGATTCTCGACTTCGTCGTCGAGCTCATTGAGCAGCTTCCGACTCTGAGATCCCGGCTGGTAGGTCGCGAGCGCGGGATCCGAACCTGCTGCATCCGTCCGACTCCGAACCCTTCGAGGTCTGATCATTCCGAATGCTTCTGGCGCGTCAGCAAGAACCTGACTGCCGGACGCGATGGCCAACGAATCCAAAGGTGATGTGCTGAGCGCTGCGATTCCTGGATCGCACAGACTCCGGGCAGAAGGAGGGAGCATAGGTTCGAGCGCCGTAAGAGCTCGATGCCCTTCGATGGAGAGATATCGGCGGCAGAGTCTCGTG
This sequence comes from uncultured Acidimicrobiaceae bacterium, assembly GCA_963777485.1. Classification (GTDB taxonomy): domain Bacteria; phylum Actinomycetota; class Acidimicrobiia; order Acidimicrobiales; family RAAP-2; genus Bog-473. Next base: position 394,207 of record CAVZQP010000004.1, read on the forward strand.
CTTCTCGAAAGCCGCCCCAGAACTTCTTCATCGAAGCTCCCCGCGCCCAGGAGTGCCGCTTGGACGACAACAGACTGGAGGGGCGTGGTTATCGGTGCGTCCGGATTGACGAAGATGGTCGCACCGTCGGTCCAGACCCCTGCCTTGTGATCGGTCGTTTCAATTGTCACGCTGCGGCCGGCGATCGCCGACGCAAGCAGTTCGAAGCGGCTTACGTCGCCAGCCTCACGAGTTCCCGTGACATTTGCCATGCCGGTCAGTGGTGTGTGGCTGCGCCGCGGAGCACCGTGTCGCGGGCAAGCGCGTGGGCCCCCTGGATTCCTGCAGTCGCTACGGGCGACCCGGCGCCCCATATGGCCTCGAGGAGACAGCGTGCCCTGATGTCGGCTGGACCACCTTCGAACTGGATTTCTCTTGTCTTGGCCCCAGCGGCCATCAGGGCTCTGACATGACGCAATTGCGTCGGGAGGAAGGCCCCGAGGCTCGGCGACGTCGGCGTACTCGGCGGCGACTGCCGCATCCACGCAAGGCTGATCCTCACCTCGTCGCTGAAACGGTCCACGACGTTGACCGCGACCCATACGAGCGCATCGACCTTTGCGAGAGGAGGCGAATCCGATCGAACAACGGCGTCCCACGCTCCGACGACCTTCTGCGAGTACGACGACATGATGTCGAAGAGCAGTTGGTCTTTCGAGCCGAGAAGTCGATAGACGGTTCCGGTGCTCAAGCCTGCCGCCGCGGCGATGTCGCGCATCGTTGTGGACTCGTAGCCACGACGGCCGAATTCAGCCCGTGCAACGGCGAACAAATGAGTCAAACGGTCGTCAGCCTCATCGTTCTCGTCATCCCAGGATTCGATGGCGCGCCGTGCGGTTCGCAGAGCGTTCGAGCGATCCAGGACCGAGTCCGCCGGGCTCCGTTGCGATATCCCGTGCAGCAGGATCTTGATCCTCAGGTCGGGCACGAGCTCACCGCCCGGCGTGACATGCGACACGCCGACCCCGATGTTCAGCATGCTTTGGCACAGCCGATCAGCCAGCAGGGCGAGATTGATTCCAGAGCGGATCGCGCCGCCTTTTCTGCCAGCCCTGAGCAGTTCGTGCATGGCATCGTGAATGCTTGCCGGCATCTGCGCCAGACCTGCGAGTTCGTCACCGGCCACCATCGGCGGTTCGTACAACGTCAGCAACAACGCCGCACGGTGCTCGACACCGCACGCCGCGATCGCACGGCCGAAATCGAGGATCTTCTGCTCAACCGGCCGTGGCCCTGGCTCATGCAGCGTGTCGAGTGCTTCCTTCGCGATTCGATCGAGGTCATCGTGATACCGGTGGACGAGTTCGACGACGATGGCCTCTTTGGAATCGAAGTGGTGATAGAGGCTGCCGGGCAGGATGCCGGCCGCGTCGGCAATGTCCGCCAGCGACGTCCTGAATCCGGACGAGGCGAACAGCTGCGCGGCGGTCTGGAGTATCTCTTCCCTGCGTACACCCTCGGACGGCATTCGAACGTATGGTAGCGCTGAGGAACAAACCTCAGGTTTGGCGAGCGTGTCTCGCGCCACCCGAAAGACCTCCTCATCCCGAGGCCCAGTACTGCTCCAATCCGGACTGGAGCCGCCGGCTCACCAACTCGATCCGCGGGCCTTTCGGGCTTCGGTAGTACGCCCATATGGGCGAGCCGTCGGGCAGGACGCCCCGGGCCTCTTCGGCATAGCCACAGGTATCGAGCTTCCGTCCGTCAACTGCCAGGTCTTCGGTCCAGTACCCCGCGTGATGGATTCCCGAGTCGGTGGCCGGGACCCATGGCGTCCCTGGCATGGCCCGGATCAGCTCCACGCGGGGCTCCGTCTTCGAATATACGAACCGGAGATCGGCCATGATCTCGCCCTCGGGAAGGACGACCGGCGTCTCGATCGCGAACACCGGGCACCACTCGTAACCGAACAAGTCGCCGAGTTCCTCGAGCGCGGCGTCGAGATCGTCGACCACGATGCCGATGTGGAACTGGTCGGTCCCGTTCACGAGGGTTCGAGCACGACGCGGATAGCGCCGCTTCCCCGGTCAGCGGCAACCCGGAAAGCCTCCTCGGCATCTTCGAGCGGGTACCGATGCGTGATGAGGGTCTGAGCGATCGCGGGTTCCTCCGCCAGCATCGCCGCTGCCTCGTCCATCTCCCTGACACCATCATGGGCGCAGTACCCAAGAGACGGGATCACCCGGGCCTCCTTGTTGAAGAGTGGCATCCAGTCGAGCTGCACCGGCCCGAAATGCACGCCGAGCACCACGATGGTGCCGCCGGGTGCGACGAGTTCGCCGCAACGCGCCAAGCTCTCATGGGATCCAGCTGCCTCGACCACGACCTCGTAGGTCCGTCCGGTGCTACCCACTGCTGCGCCGAGGCGCTCGCCGGCCTCGCGTTGATGCGGGTGTCGAGCTTCCAAGACGACTTCTGCCGCCCCCATTCTGCGCGCCCCAGCCACCGCCAACAGTCCGAGCGCGCCCGCGCCGACGACCGCAACGCGGGAGGCCGGGCCTGTGCCGGCGAGACGCAGCGCATGCCAGGACACCGAAGTGGGTTCGACGAGGCACGCATCGCGCAACTCGAGCCCCGGCGGGACGTCCACCAAGCGTTCGGGCGGGGCTCGGAATTGCTCGGCCATGCCACCGTCGGCGAAGATCCCGAGCGCCCGCTGGCTGTGTGTCGGGCACAGGTTGTAGGTGCCACGCCGGCACTGGTCGCATTCGAGGCAGCCGTAGATTGCTTCGACCACCACTGGCGTCCCGTCACCCCGCCGTCCAGCCAACTCGTGGCCCAGCACGTTGGTACTGCCGAACCGGATGTAGCTCAGGTCCGAGGCGCAGATGCTGGTGGCTTGCATGTCCAGCACTTCTCCGATGCCGGGCGGCTCGTCGAGGTCGACGACACTGACGGCGCCATTTCCACTCCGGACCGCCTTCACGACGCCTCGGAGATCTCGCCCCGTAGGCCGATGCTGTTGAGCACGGCCGCCAGGCACAGGTAGCCGCCGATCACGAAGAGAAGCTCGAAAACGGGAGCGGGTTCGAACGAAGAGGCAAGGGCGGCCCAGGTCTCGTCGCTCACAGCGAATTGGTCGATCATCTCGTCTGCCGCCGTGAGCACCGCCCGCTCGGTCGCTGTCCAGACCGAGGATGTAGGCCCCTGCGGTACTGCTCCGAGCTGCGCGTTGGTAAGACCCTCGTCGCCGCCCATCCGGCGATGCTGGTTCCATTCGTAGCCGGACCCCGTGCGCCAAGCGACCCGGAGGATCGCGAGCTCTCGGATCCGAGGTTCCAATTTCGATAGATCGCTTGCCATCACGTCGGTGAAGGTGAGAAAGGTCTCGCTCAACGGAAGGTGATGGGCAAACAGCTCGAGTACTACGGGCATCGGCGGCGCGTCCGGTGCCCCGGACAGGTAGCGCTCGGGTCTGCGCAGGTGCGACAACAATGTCGCGCGTGTTTCTTCGTCCCATTCGGCGAAGGGAACCGGGGTGAGGCGGGGCTGCGACGGAAGCGTCATCTCAGCGGCATTGTTCCACCGCATGCGGCCTGATGCCATGCGAGCGGCGCAGGGGTGGACCTGGATCCAATAGCGTCGGCATCGGCAGGTAAGAGGGTCCGGACGGAGGGAACGTCAAAAATGAGCAGTGCACCCCATCGAGTCGTCCAGTGGGCGACCGGCAACATCGGCCTGCGCTCGCTGCAAGCGGTCATCGAGCATCCCGACCTCGAGCTCGTGGGTCTCTACGTCTATTCGGACGCGAAAGTCGGGAAGGACGCCGGGGAACTGTGCGGACTGCCTTCGGTGGGCGTGCCCGCCACCCAGGACATAGACGAGATCCTGGCTTTGCAGCCGGACTGTGTCCTCTACATGGGCGACCGCATGGACGCCGATGCAATCGGACGGCTGCTGGAGTCGGGTGCGAACGTCGTTACGACGCGCAGCGAGTTCCACCGGCCCGCCAGTCTCGATCCGGAGATTCGGGAGCGCCTAGAGGCTGCCTGTGCCCGCGGGGGTTCGACGCTGTTCAGCACGGGTTCGAGCCCCGGATTCGTCACCGAAGCCCTGCCTTTCGCATTGTTGTCGATGCAGCGCAGATTGGACCGGCTGGTCATCGAGGAGTTCGCCGACATGTCGTCGCGTAATTCGCCGGAGATGATCTTCGACCTCATGGGATTCGGCCGTGATCCGTCGCATTTCGACCCGCGCGGCGTCGAGGCACACGGTGGCGCCTCATTTGCCGGATCCCTCGGGACGGTCGCCGACGCGCTCTCCCTTCCGCTTGACGAGGTCGTTGCGAAGGGCCAGGTGGCCGTGGCCAGCCACGCAACCGACATCGCGGCGGGCCGGATCGAAGCGGGCACGATCGGGGCTCAGCGGCTCGAGGTCACTGGCATGCACGCCAGCCGTCCGCTGCTGTGCTTCAGCGCCAACTGGTATCTGACTCCCGACGTCGAGCCGGCCTGGGACCTGCGGGCGACCGGGTGGCACGTGCTGGTCGAGGGCGACACACCGTTGGACGTGGACATCCACTTTCCCGTAGCCCCGGAGAAATGGGCGGCCACGTCGCCGGGGCTGACCGCCCACCGGCCGGTGAATGCCATTCCGTACGTCTGCAAGGCCGAACCGGGTATCCGGACCAGCACCGAGCTGCCGCAAATCATCCCAGTGTTGCGGTGAGCACGGTCGGCATCGTCGTCGGGAATCCCAAGCCCCGTTCGCGCACGCTGACCGTCGCCGAGGTCGTCGCGGGCGCGGCGGCCGGAGCGGCGGGCCTTGCTGGCGCCGAACGGACAACCGTCGACCTGGCCGACTTGGGCCCCCACCTCTTCAACTGGTCCTCCGCTGACGTGCGCGCCGCCGTCGACGCCATCAGGAGCAGCACCCTCGCCGTCGTCGCCTCGCCGACATACAAGGCGAGCTACACGGGCTTGCTGAAGTCGTTCCTGGACTGGTTCAGCACGAAGGATCTCGATGGCGTCACCGTCGTGCCGGTCATGGTCGGTGCCGGCCTACAGCACGCGCTCGCAGTCGAAGTGCAGCTCCGGCCGGTGCTGGTCGAGTTGGGGGCGACCTTGCCGACCCGGGGCCTGTACGTCACGGAGGACCAGCTCGACGCGCTCGACGACGTGGTGGGCGGCTGGCTGCTCGAAGCCGGCCCACGCCTGCACGCGGCTGTCAGCCGGGGCGACTAAACGCCATCCCGACGCCGGGGGCCGCGTGAAGGCTCACGGCGTGATGATCGGCAGCTTCTCCCAGCCGCGCACGGTGGAGGTGTGTGCCTGCACCGCGTTGTCGAGGTCGACGTCCCACTCGGGGAACCGCAGGAGGAGCTCTTCCAACGCGACGCGCGCTTCGAGTCGGGCCAGGTGGGCCCCGAGGCAGAAATGCAGTCCGTAGCCGAAGCTGAGGTGCCGCCCAACTTTGCGGTTGATGTCGAGGACATCGGGGTTCTCGAACTGCCGCTCGTCGCGGTTGGCCGATCCGTTGAGGAGCACCATGACGCTTCCTGCGGGCACGGCTTGGCCGTGATGCTCCACGTCCTTTGTCACAAACCGCGCCTGGACCGGTGAGGGAGCCTCGAAGCGCAGGATCTCTTCGATCGCGTTGGGAATGAGGTCCGCGCTCTCCGCCATGGCGCGGCGTTGATCCGGATACTCGGCAAGCAGCTTCCCCGCCCATCCGATGAGGCGCGTCGTCGTCTCGTTCCCGGCTCCGCCCAGGAGTCCGATATAGCCGAGGATCTCGTCGCGGGTGAGTGTGCGGACCGTTCCGTCGCGGTCGGTGAACTCGGATGTCAGCAATTCCGTGATCAGGTCGTCGGACGGATTCTCGGCCCGCCAGTCGACGTACTCCGCGTAGTCGGAGGTGCTCAGATCCTGGGTCGCGGCGGCGACTGGCATGACGCCCTCCTCCAGGCGGAGGCTCTCGTCGATCTGGTCCCGAAGCGCTTGCTGGTCCTGTTCGGGAATACCCAACAGCATGCCGATCGTGCGCATCGGGATCTCCGTGCCCAGGTCCGCGATGAGATCGAAGCCGCCCATCCCGACGAGGGGGTCGAGAGTCCGGGCTGCATACGCTCGCACCTGTGGCTCGATCGCAGCGAGACGCCGGGGCGTGAACACGCGGCTCAGGAGCCCGCGGTACAGGTCGTGATCCGGAGGGTCTTCGAAGATGAACATGCCAGGCGGCAGTTCGATGCCCGCCTTGATGATCTCGATCACGGAGCCCTTGGCCGAGCTGTAGGTCTCCCACTCGACACTGCATCGCTCGACGTCGGCATAGCGGCTGACCGCGAAGAACTCGTACTTCTCGTTGTAGTAGAGCGGCGCTTCGTCACGCAGCTGCTTCCAAACGGGATACGGGTCGGCGTCGATCTCGAAGTCGTATGGGTCGTAATACGGCGCGGGCGTGACTGTGGCCATCTCGTCTCCCTCCACGCAGACAGCGTGCGTTCCCACCGACACTCTTGCGAGGTCGCCGACTGAAAGTAGCATTATTGCGTGGAAAGAGGGACATTCTCAGGCGCCCGCACGTGCTCTGGGCCGGGGCGCGCATGAGCGACGCGACTCGGCTCGAGTGGCCGTCGATCCCGGCGCTGTTGGCCGCTTCCGAAGAGCGTCATGCCGAGCGGGCCGCCGTGCTCGACGGCTCGACCGCGCTCACCTATCCGGAACTCGCCTTCGAAGCTCGGCGGTTTGCCGCCGCCCTGGTCGAATCGGGCGTCGGCCAAGGCGACCGGGTCGCCATCTGGTGTTTCAACTGCGCCGAGTGGATTGTGGCGGTCCTCGGCATCTTCGCCGCCGGTGCCGTGCTCGTCCCGGTCAACACGCGCTTCAAAGGTCACGAGGCCGCCGAAATCCTGAGGCGGAGCGGCGCCCGGACGCTGGTGACCGTGACGGACTTCCTCGGTACCGATTATGTCGCCCTGCTCGAGGCGTCCGGAGTTCCGCTCCCAGCGCTCGATACCGTGGTGCTCGCGCGCGGTCGCACGGGCCGGGCGAGCAAAACCGCGGTGGACTGGGCGAGCTTTCTCGGTCGCGCCACGCCAGCAGCGCTCGAAGAGGTCCTGCGCCGGAGCGCAGCACTAGGCCCGGAGGATCCATCCGACATCCTCTTCACCTCGGGGACGACCGGGGTGCCCAAAGGCGTCGTGATGACTCATGGCCGCACTCTGACCGTCGCCAGCGACTGGGTTGCCATGAGCGGCCTACACGCCGGCGACGTCTACCTTCAGGTGAACCCGTACTTCCACATGTTCGGGCTGAAGGCCGGCATCCTTGCCAGCGTCGTCGCCGGAGCGACCATGCTGCCCGAGGCAGTGTTCGATGTCGACGAGGTCCTCTCCCGAGTGGAAGCGGAGGGAGTGACCGTTCTCCCCGGAGCGCCGACGATCTACCAGTCGATCCTCGACCACCCGGATCGTGACCAGCACGACCTCTCGAGCTTGCGCGTCGCCGTAACGGGCGCGGCCGACATCCCGGTCAAGCTCATCCACCGGGTGCAGCAAGAGCTTCCTTTCCGCACCATCATCACGGGGTATGGGCTCACCGAGGGCGGGACCGCCTGCGCCACGTCTGAAGATGACGACCCCGAAGCCATCGCGACCACCGTCGGGAGGGCCCGGCCCGGCTTCGAGCTGCGCATCGTGGGCGAGGGCGATCGCGACGTCGCGTCCGGCGAGGCCGGCGAGGTTCTTCTACGCGGGGGCAGCGTCATGGCGTGCTATCTCGACGATCCTGAAGAAACGGCCAAGGTGCTGTCGGCTGACGGCTGGCTGCGCACCGGTGATCTCGGTGTGCTCGACGATGCCGGCCGCCTCCGCATCGTCGGCCGGGTCAAGGACATGTTCATCGTCGGCGGGTTCAACGCCTATCCGGCCGAGATCGAAAACGCGCTGCTGCGCCATCCCGCCATCCGGCAAGCCGCGGTGATCGGCATTCCGGATCACCGACTCGGCGAGGTCGGCATGGCTTTCGTGGTGACATCGGACGCGGTGACCGCGGACGACATCATCGAATGGAGCCGCGACCAGATGGCGAACTACAAGGTGCCGCGGGCGGTCGAGATCGTCGACGAGTTGCCGCTGAACGCCACGGGCAAGGTCATGAAGGACGCTTTGCGGCAACGAGCCGCCGCCACCGGCCGCACCGCATGACGGCGTCGGAGAGCGAGGGCCTCTCGTCGCTGGGCGGGTTGCGTGTCATCGAGATGGGCGTCTGGGTGGCCGCACCTTCCGCCGCCGCCCTTCTGGCCGACTGGGGTGCCGATGTGATCAAGGTCGAGCCGCCCGCGGGCGATCCCATGCGACGAGCCTTCGGGTCGCTCGGCATCGGCGACGACTTTCCCAACCCCGCTTTCGCGCAGGACAACCGCGGCAAGCGCAGCGTCGTGCTCGATCTGCGCGACGACGGGGCCCGCGCCGCGTTCGAAGAGCTGCTCGCTACGGCCGATGTCTTTCTGACCAACCTTCGTCCCGACGCGCTTGACGGCCTCGGTTTGGAGCCGGACGCGACGGTCGAGCGCCATCCGCACCTCGTCTACTGCAGTGTCAGCGGCTACGGGCTCCGCGGCGGAGACCGCAACCGGCCGGCGTACGACATCGGCGCGTTCTGGGCCCGCTCGGGGTTGTCGGTGCAGCTGGCCAACAGCGAAGGCGTCCCGCTGAACGCCCGCGGCGGCATCGGCGACCACATCAGCGGGCTCGCCGCGTTGGCCGGCCTGCTGGCCGCCGTGCTCGAGCAGCGCCACACCGGCCGCGGCCGCGTCGTCGAGGTGTCGCTGCTGCGGACCGGGAGCTACGTGCTCGGGTGGGACCTGAGCCTGCAGGCCAACCTTGGCAAGGTCGCGCCGGCCGAGTCCCGGCACTCCAACCAGACGCCGCTCATGAACTCGTACAAGACCAAAGACGCGAAGTGGCTCTTCTTCACGGGCTTGGAGGCCGACCGCCACGTGGGAAACATCTGTCGCGCCCTCGGCCGCGAGGACCTCCTGGCCGACCCGCGCTTCGCCAACGCGCGTGCCATCCGCAAGAACCGCGTCGAGGTCATCGCCACGCTGGACGAGATCGTCGCGACCGAGACGCTCGACGTCTGGGCCGAGCGCTTCGACCGTGAGGGCGTGTGGTGGGCGCCTGCCCAAGGGCCGGCCGCCGTGTTAGAGGACGCTCAGCTTCTGGCAAACGACGGCATCGTCGAGCTCGGGGGCGACGGCGGTGGGCCGAAACAGCGTTCCGTCAATGGGCCGGTCAGCTTCTCCGATGCGCGCGTCAGGCCGTCAGCTCCAGCTCCCCAGCTGGGCGAGCACACCGACGCCGTCTTGGCGGAGCTCGCCGCGTTGTCGGGCCGGCAGATGAAGGACGCGAAGCCTTAACCCTGAGTCCGGGCGCGGGCCAAGAGCCCGCGGGCAATGACCAGACGCTGGATCTCGTTGGTTCCCTCGCCGATCACCATCAGCGGCGCGTCGCGGTAGAGGCGTTCGACGGGGAACTCGGTGGTGTAGCCGACTCCGCCGTGGATGCGCATAGCTTCCATGCTGAGCTCGAGCGCCGTCTCGCTGGCGAAGAGCTTGGCCATGCCGGCTTCGACGTCGCAGCGCAGCCCCTGGGCTTTGCGCTCGGCCGCGTTCTTGGTCAGTAGGCGCGCGGCCTCGAGCCGGGTCGCCATGTCGGCCAGCTTCAGCTGTATGGCCTGGTGCTCGGCGATGGGCTTGCCGAACGTCTCGCGCTGTTGCGCGTAATCCAGCGCAGCATCGAATGCTGCCCGCGCGACGCCCACTGCCCGCGCTGCGATGTTGATGCGCCCGATTTCGAGCACGCCGAGGATCTGTGGCAGGCCGCGCCCGGCCTCGCCGATCAGATTGACCACGGGGACACGGTGATCCGAGTAGGCCATCTCGACCGTCTCGACCCCGCGGTAGCCCAGCTTGCTGACGTTCTTGCTGACTGCGATGCCCTCGAAGCGCGGTCCCGGCTCCTTCTCGACGATGAGAGCCGAGATGCCTTCCTCGGTCCGTGCCGCCAACGCCACGATGCCGGCTCGTTCGCCGTTGGTCACCCAGGCCTTCGTGCCGTTGATGACGAACTCCTCGCCGTCACGCTGGGCGCGGCACGAAAGGTTGCGCGTGTCGCTCCCCGCGTCGGGTTCGGAAAGCGAGAGACAGCCGCGGCGCTCTCCCGTAGCCATCGTGGGGAGCCAGCGCCGCTTCTGTTCCTCGCTGCCGTGCGTCATGATCAGCGTGGCCGCCATCGTGTGGGTGTTCACGATGCCGGTCAGGCTCATCCATCCGTACGAGAGCTCCTCGATAACACCGACGTAGGTGAGAAGGTCGAGGCCCAAGCCGCCGTAGGTCTCGGGGATCGTGATGCCGAAGAGGCCGAGCTCTCGCATCTTGGCGACGATCTGTTCGGGGTAAGCGTCGGCGTGCTCGAGGTCCGACGCAACCGGAATGACCTCGCGCTGCACGAATTTGCGCACGGTGTCGATGATCTCAGCGCGGACCGACTCGTCGACCACTTCGGTCGCGGCGCCGGTCATCTGGACCACGCCGGTCCAGTCTTTCTCACGGCGATAACCATACCCTTCAATCGTGTTGACGCTGAATCTCAATTCGGAGAAGAATGTTTCCACCATGACCCGGGGCCTCATGCATTCCGGGCTCGAGTCTGCCGCAGCCCTATTTCCCGATCATCCCGGCGTGCTCGCGGGTGACGACGTCTGGACGTACGCCGAGTTGCAGAGGGCGAGCAACGCCGCTGCGCGTCATCTCGCCGTACAGGGCGTGGGACCCGGCGACCGCTTAGCCCTCATGACGTCCAACCGGCCGGAGTTCATGGTGGTGGTGCACGCCGCGAGCATGCTCGGCGCCGTGCCCGTTTTGCTCAACGTCGCATGGAAGGCGCTCGAGGTCGACACCGCGTTGGCGCTGACCGCGCCGCGTTACGGCGTAGCCGACGGGGACGCGGTTGCCCTGCTGACCGAGCGCCTCGGCACCGAGAGCGTGTTGGGACTCGACGCCGATGCAGCGAGCGCAGTCGTGGACCGCACCAGCGACGCCCAGCCCCCCGGCGACACCGCGGCCGAGGGCGACGATGCCGTGTTCGTCTTCAGTTCTGGGACCACCGATCGGCCCAAGGCGGTTCGCCATACCCATCGCTCCATCGTGTTGGCGATGGCGCACTGGCGCTTGGCGCTCGGCCTCAGCCACGACGACCGATTCCAGGTGGCCACGCCGCCCTCCCACATCCTCGGTCTGTTGAATCTGCTGACCGCCGCCTCGGCGGGGGCCACGGTCCGTCTACACCGCCGCTTCGACCTCGACGCCGAGCTGCGAGCGATCCAAGAGGACCGCATGACGCTGGAAATGGCCGTCGCGCCCATCGCGCTCGCCATGGCGAACCATCCCGACCTCGAGGCCTACGACCTTTCCTCCCTGCGCTACGTGATGTGGGGCGCGACGCCGGTGACGCCCGCGGTGGCAGAGACCGTCACCGCACGCTCGGGCGTCCGCTGGCTTCCGGCGTACGGGACGAGCGAGGTCCCGGTGATCGCCGCCAACCCAATCGACCATCCCGACCGCTGGCGCCTCGATTCGGCGGGCCTCGCCGTGGGCGACGTGGAGCTGCGTGTCGTCGACCTCATCAGTGGGGCTGTGCTGCCGGCGGGCGAGACTGGGGAGATCGAGGTCCGGAGCGTGACCGCAATGGCCGGCTATCTACCCGACGAAGCGACCGCTGCCGCGTTTGACGACGGCTGGTACCGCACCGGCGACGTCGGCTGGCTCGAGCCTCAAGGATGGGTGCACCTGACCGACCGGTGCAAGGAGATGATCAAGGTGAGCGGGTTCCAGGTTGCGCCCGCAGAGATCGAGGCCGTCCTTCACGCGCACCAGGGCGTGGCGGACTGCGCCGTTTTCGGTGTGGCCGACGAGCGGGCTGGCGAAGTGCCTGCGGCAGCGGTACAACTGGCCCCGGATGCCGAGACCACCGGCGAGGAGCTGAAGCTCCTGGTGAGCGAGAAGCTCGCGGGTTACAAGCGGCTGCACCACGTCGTCTTCGTCGACATGGTGCCGCGGACGCCGTCGGGCAAGGTGCTCCGCCGAAACGTGCGCGACGAGTGGGCTCCGCGCCTTGCACCGGCGTCAACAGGGGCGAACTGAGTGGACGTCCGCCTTTCGCCCGAACAAGTCGCTCTGCGCGACTCCGCCGCACAAGTCGCGGATCGGCTCGGCCCTGCCACCGTCGCTCAGCTTGACGATGCCGAACGTGCCGACAAGCTCGACGCCACCGTGACGGCCGCTGGGTGGCGCGATCTGCGGACCGCGGCCGACGACGGAAGTCCGTGGGCTTCGGCGGTGGAGGTCGGACTGATTGCCGAAGAGCTTGGCCGCGGGCTCGCCGATGCCGCCTTTCTCGGTCCGACGCTGGCCGCGGACCTTCGACGCCGAGCCGGTGCACAACCGGCGTCCGCGAACGAGACCGTCGCGCTCGGGCGAAATCTTTCTCGACTGGCCGAGGCGGACGAAGACGTTGATGCGACCGCTGTCGACGCACACGGCGCGCGTTCGGCACTGCTCCTTCTCACGGGTGACGGTGGAGGGCGCCTGGGCGTGATCACCCTCGGTAGCGAAACCTCGGGAGCCGACCTGACGCGGCCGGTGGCGCGACGCCGAGACGGTGAGCGGGTGACCCCGCTAGACGGACAGACCCGATTGCTTGATGGCGAGGACATGGCGCGCTGGCAGAGCCTGGGCCTGGCGGCGGCCTGTGCGGACCTCGTCGGCACCATGCGGGGCGCGCTCAACGTCGCCACCGAGTACGCCAAGGAGCGCAAGCAGTACGGCGCGGCCATCGGGTCATTCCAGGCCGTGCAGCACTTGCTGGCCGACGCCCACGTCGCCACGGAAGGGTCGCGAAGCATCGCGTTACACGCGGCCTGGGCGGTGGACGCGTTGCCCGCGGACGAGGCCGTGGCGGCCTGCTCGGCGGCCAAGGCGTACTGCGCACGCGCTGCCCGCTCCGTGTGCGAGACGTCGATCCAGGTGCACGGCGGCATCGGCAACACCTGGGAGTGCCCCGCGCACGTCTTCCTACGCCGCGCGCTGTTCTCCACCGAGGTGCTCGGCGGCATCGGGCCCAACCTCGAGCGGGTGCTGGCGGCCCGCGGCATCGGAGGCGGCGATGAACTTCGCTGATTCGCCCGAAGAGGCCGCGTTCCGCCTTCGCCTGCGGGATTGGCTCGCACACAACAACCCCGGACTGCCGTCGTCGTCGACGGCCGACGACTACTGGGCGGGGCAGGCCGCCTGGCACCAAAGGCTCTACGACGCCGGGTTCTTCGGCCTGTCGTGGCCGACCTCGGTCGGTGGGCAGGGACTGCCGACTGTGTACGACGTGATCCTCGACGAGGAGCTCATTGTCGCGGCCGCGCCCCCGCGCCCGAGCGTCGGCTACCTCGTGCAGGGGCTACTCGAGCACGGCAGCGAGGAGATACAGCAACGTTTTCTTCCCGGGCTGGTCAGCGGCCGCGACCGCTGGTGCCAGGGCTTCAGCGAACCCGACGCCGGTTCGGACCTGGCTTCGCTTCGCACGAAGGCCGTCCTCGAGGGTTCGGAGTACGTCGTCACCGGCCACAAGGTATGGACGAGCTATTCGGACGCGGCGGACTGGTGCCTCGTGCTGGCGCGGACCGATACGGAAGTACCCAAGCACCGTGGCATCTCCGCCTTTGCCGTGCCGATGCGTCAGAGCGCCATCACCCAGCGCCCGCTCAAGATGATCAACGGGATCACGCGCGAGTTCGGAGAGGTGATCTTCGACGGCGCCCGAGTCGACGCCGCCAACATGATCGGCGCACCCGGCGAGGGGTGGCGCTTGGCCATGACGGTCGTCAGCCACGAGCGCGAGCCCGGCGAGCTCGGCTACGTCGCGCGCTACGGGAAGCTCGTGAACGAGCTGGTGCACCAGGTCGGAGCCGCGCCGACCGCTTTCGGAGCGGAGCAACGTCGCAACCTCGCCTGGGCCATCATCGAGGCCGAGATGTTGCGATGCCACGTCAGCCGACGGTTGTCTGACCGCCTCGACGGCATCCAGCACGGGCCGGAGGGTTCGGTCGACAAGCTCCTCATGACCGAGGTCGAGCAGGTCGTGGGACACGCCGCCATCTCGGTTGGCGGCAGCGCCGCGGCGGGTGGGGACGACACCTGGCTGCGGGTGTACCTCTACAGCCGTGCCCAGAGCGTGATGGGCGGCACGTCACAGATCCAGCGCAACCTGATCGCCAACCGAATCCTGGAGTTGCCCACGACATGAGCACATACGACCTTCCCGACGAGATCCAGGTCGAGGCCGACGGCCCGATCCGCATCGTCACGCTGAACCGGCCCGACCACCTCAACGCGACCAACCACCTCCTCCACGCGGGGCTCGCCGCATTGTTCCCGCAGCTGGACGCCGACGACGAGGCGCGAGTGGCCGTGCTCACGGGCGCCGGCCGCGCGTTCTCTGCCGGCGGTGACTTCGAATACATCGACGAGCTGTCGCGTGACTCGACATTGCGGAACCTGACGCTCGCACACGGTCGCCAGATCGTGACCGGGATGGTGCGGTGCCGGCTGCCGATGATCGCCGCCGTGAACGGTCCGGCGGTAGGGCTCGGCTGTTCCCTCGTCGCGTTGTCGGACATCGTCTTCATGGCGGAGAGCGCGCACCTGGCCGATCCACATGTGGCCCTCGGCCTGGTCGCAGCCGACGGGGGACCGGTGGTGTGGCCGCTGCTGACGAGCCTGCAGCTGGCGAAGGAGTACGCGTTGACTGGAGACCGCATCCCGGCGCAGCGGGCTGCCGAGATCGGGTTGGTCAACCACGTGTGCGCCGACGACGACGTGCTGAGCGAGTCGATGGAGTGTGCCCGGCGGATCGCGCGGCTGCCGAAGGGCGCGGCGGAGGACACCAAGCGGGTACTGAACATCCAGATGGAGCGGGCCGTTCTCGCGGTGCTCGACTACGCGCTGGCGGCGGAGGACCGCTCATTCACGTCGCCGGAGCTACGGGCGAACATCGATCGGATGCTGAAGCGGTCAGGCGGGGACAGATCGAAGTAGCGCCCGTGCGGAGTGGGGCGAAGTTCGCCGGGTGCCGAGAAATCGGCCGGCAACCGAGGTAGAACATCACCTCGGATTTGAATATCATTCGAAATTCAGGGTCCCAGGACAGGGCCGGGGGAGGATCAGGCGACGTGTTGCATTCCGTGAATTGGCGGCGGGGGACAGGGCGGACGAAGACACAGCGGCACGGGCTACGGGTCACCGGCGCCATGCTCGGCGTGCTCGGCCTTCTCCCGCTGGCGGTCCTGACGACGACGTCCGCACCCGCGGGCGCGTCGGGATCGCCCATCACCATCGCGTACGTCACATCGATCACGGGCCCGGGCGCCGCCGAGGACGCGACGTCACCCGCCGGGTTCACCGCACGGATCGACCTGCAGAACGCCCAGGGTGGGGTCAACGGTCACAAGCTCGTGCCGCTCGTCATCGACGACCAGACCAACCCTTCGGCGATCGCGACCGCAGTGCAGGAGGCCGACTCCAAGGCCTTTGCGATCGTCTCGCAGAGCCCGCTCTTCTTCCTGGCAGCCAAGTACCCGCAGCAGGCGGGCATCCCCGTTACCGGGTCCTACAGCGACGGTCCCGAGTGGGGTACACAGCCCTACACGAACATGTTCGCGGCGGACAACGGGAGCGTCGACCCCAAGTACCCGGTCAACACCGAGGCCGGGGTCATCTTCAAGAAATTCGGCGCAACGGAGTTGGGGACGTACGGCTACGGGATCTCGCCGTCATCGAGCCGCGCCGCCATCCAGACGGCCCAGTCCTTCCAGCACGCCGGCGGAAAGTCCCCGATCATCAACACCACGATCCCGTTCGGGAGCGCCCAGTTCTCGAGCATCGCGCTCACGGCCAAGCAGGACGGCATCAACGCGATCGCGCCCGAGATGGACTCCAACTCGAACTACGCCCTGGCCGAGGCGCTCAAGCAGGCCGGCGTGAAGCTCAAGGCCGCGATCTACGCCACGGGTTACGAGCCCGACGTGATCAACTCGCCGGCCTGGTCCGCACTCCAGGGCGGGTACTTCTACTCGCTCTTCCGCCCCTGGCTGATCCCCAACGCGGGCACCCAGCAGATGCAGGCAGCGATGGAGAAGTACGCGCACTTCAAGAAGACCGACTTCCCGAGCTTCAGCCAGTACGAGGCCTGGGCGGGCGCCGACCTCATGATCAAGGGCCTCGAGGGGGCCGGAGCGAATCCGACCCATGCGTCGGTGATCCACGCTCTGCGCAACCTCAAGTCCTACGACGCGAACGGGTTGTTGCCGCAGAGTTACAACTACTCGACCATCTTCGGGCACAACCCGGCCAAGACGTGCACCTGGGTCGTCCAGGCGACTTCGACGGGGTTCAAGATGGCGTCTCCTGGGCCGCTTTGCGGCACTGACATCCCGGGGACCGCGACGGCCAGTTCGTAGGAGGACGACGGCGGCGGCCCGCTGCCGGGGGCCTGTGCGCCGGAGCCGGGCGGACGTCCTCCCGGGGTTGACGGATAGCTCATATTCTGATTTGGTAGAAGCATGCTCTACCTCGGGCCGGATTGATGGCCGCACCTGCGGCGATCATTCCTGAACGCAGATCGTTCGTCGCCGGGAGCTGGGTCGATGGCGACGAGGGCCTGCCGGTCGAGAACCCGGCCGACGAGACCCAGGTGGCCGAGGTTTCCGTCACGCCGCTGCAGGAGATCGAGCGAGCGGTGGCCGAGGCCAGGCGCAGTTTCGACGGAGGCGCCTGGTCCGACCGGCGGCCCTCGGAACGGGCCACGGTCCTGCGTGTGTTCCTCGACTGCCTGGAGCAGAGTCGCGAACCGCTCGTCGCGACGATGGTCCAGGAGGCCGGGCAGCCGGCGTTCTTCGCCGAGCGCAGCCAGCTTGTGGGGGGAGTGGGCCTCGCGCGCAACACCATCGAGCTGTACCTGTCCATGGAGCACGAGGCGCCGAACCCGGTGCCGCTCGACGAGCTCGTGCTGGGCCGCGTCGCCTTGAGCATCCGGCGCCACGAGCCTGTCGGCGTCGTCGCGGCGATCACTCCCTACAACGCCGCGCTCCTGATGGCGCTGCAGAAGATCATCCCGGCCCTCATGGCGGGGAACTCGGTCATCGTGCGGCCGAGCCCCTTGACACCGATCTCGTCGCTGGCCCTCGGTGTCGCGGCGGAAACGGCGGGTCTTCCGCCCGGCGTGCTCTCGGTCGTCGTCGAGGCCGGATCGGCCGGAGCCGAACTGTTGACGTCGGACCCACGCGTGGACATGGTGTCCTTCACCGGGTCCACCGCCGTGGGGAAACAGATCCTGGCGCAGGCGGCGCCGACAGTGAAGCGGGTGGCGCTCGAGCTCGGCGGGAAGTCCGCCCAGATCTACCTGCCCGACGCGCTCGCCCGCGCCCCGATCGGCGCGGCGCAGGTCGTGGCCATGACGGCGGGACAGGCCTGTGTGGCGGCGTCGAGGATGCTGGTGCCGCGGGAGTCCAAGGACGAGGTGCTCGAGGCAGTGACGGCGGCCTACGGCGCGATCGCGGTGGGACCCCCGACCGACCCCGCGGCGATGATGGGCCCGGTCATCAGCGCCGCCCAACGGGCGCGCTGCGAGCGCTACGTGGCTCTGGCCCAGGAGCACGGCGGCAAGGTCGCCACAGGGGGCGGCCGGCCCGCCGCGTTCGAACGCGGGTACTACTTCGAGCCGACCGTGCTCGACGTGCCCGACAACGAGAACCCCGCGGCGCGAGACGAGATCTTCGGGCCGGTGTTGTCCGTGCTCGGCTACGAGGACCTCGACGACGCCGTGCGCATCGCGAACGACAGCCCCTACGGCCTCTCCGCGCAGGTGTACGGGGCGGACGTCGCGGTGGCGACGGCCGTGGCGCGCCGGCTACGTGCCGGCGCAGTCAACGTGAACACGGCGGTGTTCAGCGCGTACGCGCCCGGCGGCGGGTACAAGGAGAGCGGGCTCGGTCG
This sequence comes from uncultured Acidimicrobiaceae bacterium, assembly GCA_963777485.1. GTDB lineage: Bacteria > Actinomycetota > Acidimicrobiia > Acidimicrobiales > RAAP-2 > Bog-473. The sequence continues at coordinate 412,288 of CAVZQP010000004.1, forward strand.
CGAGCGGGGCACCGACGGCATCCGGGCCTTCCAAGAAGTGAAGCACATGGCGATCGGCGAGCTGCCGCGCTGAAAGGGGGAGGACGTGCTGTGACGACAGAACTGTGTCTCGACTGGCTCATCTCGGTGGACGACCATGTCCTGGAGCCGCCCGGCGTGTGGGTCGACCGCGTCCCGGCCAAGGACCGCGACCGAGCGCCCCACCAGGTGATCGAGGGCGACATGGAGTTCTGGGTCTACGACGGCAAGCGCTACCCGAGCTCGGGGCTCAGCGCAGTCGCCGGCAAGAAGAAGGAGGAGTTCAGCCCCGAGCCGGTGACGTACGCCGAGATGCGACCGGGCTGCTACGACGCCAAGGCCCGGATCGGGGACATGGACCGCGCCGGCATCCTGGCGTCCCTGTGCTTCCCGACGGTCACCCGCTTCTGCGGGCAGCTCTTCATGGAGGCGAGCGACCGTGCGTTCGGCTTGGTCTGCCTGCAGGCGTACAACGACTGGATGATCGAGGAGTGGTGCGGCGCGGCGCCGGGCCGCTACATCCCGCTGGTCCTCATCCCCATGTGGGACCCGGCCCTCGCCGCGAAGGAGATGGAGCGGTGTGCCGCCAAGGGGGCCACCGCCTTCGCCTTCTCCGAGAATCCGGCACCCCTCGGACTCCCGACCATTCACGACAAGGACCGCTACTGGGACCCGGTGATGGCTGCGGCATCGGACCTCGAGATGGTGTGCTCCATGCACGTCGGCTCGTCGTCGCAAGTCCCGCAGATCGCCCCGGACTCCCCGTTCATGGCAAATCTCGCCTGGGGCGCCGTGCGCACCTCGGGCGCCATGCTGTCGTGGCTCTTCAGCGGCATGTTCACCCGCTTCCCCGGCCTGAAGATCGCGCTGTCGGAAGGGGAGATCGGCTGGATGCCGTACTTCCTCGAACGCGCCGAACAGGTCCTCGACAAGCAGCGCTTCTGGGTGCAGCGGGGCGTGCAATTCATGGAGCACGCGACGACGGACGTGGACCTGAACACGATCGACATCCGGGCCCTGTTCCGGGACCACGTCTTCGGGTGCTTCATCGACGACGCGCACGGCATCGCGAGCATCGACGACATCGGCGAGGACAACATCATGTGCGAGACCGACTACCCCCACTCGGACTCGACATGGCCGGACTGCATCGGCGTCGTCAAGAAGCGGATCGGCCACCTCTCTCCCGAGGTCCAGTACAAACTCCTGCGGGGGAACGCCGAACGGCTGTACCGCTTCACGCCCGCAGAGCCACCGGCGCTCGTCGGCGCCTGAGCCACTCGATGGAACGGACCGCTGCGGGCCGCGACGCCCGCGCCACGAAGGAGGAATGAGCACGATGTTGCTCGACGGCAAGAAGGCGATCGTCACGGGCGCCGGCTCGGGGGTGGGCCGCGCCTCGGCGCTGCGCTTCGCCGAAGAGGGGGCCGACGTCCTCTGCGTCGACATCGACCTCGATCGCGTGAAGGACACGGTGGCGCAGATCGAGGCCGCCGGGGGGACCGCCGCGGCCGACCGTTGTGACGTCTCCACGGAGGACGACGTGGCCGCCACGGTCGCCGCCGCGGTGGCGCGCTTCGGCCGGCTCGACATCATGTTCAACAACGTCGGCGTCCCCACGCCCCGGCTCGGGTCACAGCTCGAGGACCACACAGGCGAGGACTTCGAACGGCTCATGCGCATCAACGTGGGCGGCGTCTTCTTCGGCAGCAAGCACGCGGTGATCCAATTCAAGAAGCAGGGCGACGGGGGAGCCATCCTCAACACCGGGTCGGTGGCCGGGCTCGTCGGATGGGGCGGAACGGTCTACGGCGCCAGCAAGGGCGCCGTGCACCAGCTGACTCGGGCGGTCGCCGTCGAGGGTGCCCCCTTCGGCATCCGCTGCAACGCCATCTGCCCGGCCGGGATGCCGTTCACCAACTTCATGTCCGCGGGCGGCATGGACACCTCGCAGCTCGACCTCGAGGCGATCGGCAAGCAGGTCGGCTCGTCACACCCGCTCGGCCGGCCGATCACGGCCGAGGACTGCGCCGAGGTTGCCGCGTTCCTGGTCTCGGACCGGGCACACAACATCACCGGGATCCTGGTCCCCATCGACGGGGGGTACGTGGCGAAGTGACCTCCACACCCGTGCTCGACCTCGAGCGCATGCGGAAGCTCTTCGACCTGCGGGGCGGCTTCTTCGAGCTCAACGGCGGATGGTTCGAGGACGACCCGTACCCGATATGGCGCGACCTCCGGGAGCGGGGTCCCGTGCACCCGGGCACTGTCCACGAGTTGTCGGGACTGGAGCGGCCTGCTCTCTTCCACGGCTTGCCGTACCCCGAGTTGCCGCACTACTCCGTCTTCTCCTACGAGGCGTGCGACGGCGCGTACCGCGACGCCAAAGCGTTCGCCTCCGCTCCCGTCGCGGAGGAGTTCGACAAGAGCACGGTGTCGGCCCTGAATTCCATGCTGTCCATGGACGGGGCGCACCATCGCCGGTACCGCTCGTTGGTGCAGCCGTCGTTCGTGCCCTCCAAGGCCCAGTGGTGGATCCGGAACTGGATCGAGCAGACGGTGCACCTGCTGATCGACCACTTCGAGAGCGCCGGACGCGCGGAGCTCAACGTCGACTTCTGCGCCGCGATCCCCGTGTTGACCATCACCGGCAGCTTCGGCGTCCCCGTCGAGCAGGCGCTCGACATCCGCGAGGCGCTCCACCAGCCGGCCGACCTCGTGGAGATGATCAAGCCGATCGTCGCCTCCCGGCGGGAGGCACCGCAGGACGATCTGATCAGTGTGCTCGTCGAGGCCGAAATCGAGGCGGAGGACGGGACGACGCAGCGCCTCAGCGACCCCGAGATCTACTCCTTCGCCGCACTGCTGCTTGCCGCCGGGTCGGGAACGACGTGGAAGCAGATGGGCACCACGCTCGCCGCGCTGCTGCAGCGGCCCGAGGTCATGCGCGCCGTGACCGCGGACCGCGAGCTGCTGCGCCCGGCGATCGAGGAGTCGCTCCGCTGGATGCCCACCGATCCGATGTTCTCGCGCTGGGCTACCCAGGACATCGACTTCTTCGGGACCACGATCGAAAAGGGCGCGGTCGTGCACCTCTGCCTGGGCGCGGCCAACCGCGATCCGGGACGCTGGGACGACCCCGACGAGTACGACGTCTACCGGGACATGAAACCGAGCCTCTCCTTCGGAAACGGCGCACACATCTGCCTCGGCATGCACGTGGCGAGAGCCGAGATGCTCGTGGGCATCGGCGCGCTCCTGGACCGGCTGCCCAACCTGCGCCTCGATCCCGATCAGGCGCCGCCGCGCTACGTGGGGTTCTACGAGCGGGGGACATCCGCCATCCCCGTGCTCTTCGGGTGAGGAACCGGTGAGCGACGCGCCCTACCAGCAGCCCGACATCACACTCCTCGGTGAGGAGCACGTCAAGCGATATCAAGAGACGGACGGTGAGGTCGGCTATATCTGGAACGGTGTGCCGACGCTGCTCCTCACGACTACTGGGCGCAGGTCCTGCCACGCGCGCACCACGCCCCTCATCTTCGCCCGGGACGGCGACGACTACCTGGTGGTGGCGTCCATGGGCGGCGCCCCGCAGCACCCGAACTGGTACAAGAACCTGACGGCGGACGCAGACGCCCACATCCAGGTGCGTGGCGGACATATGGACGTGCGTGCCCGCACGGCCACCGAGGAGGAGAAGCCGCGGTTGTGGAGCATCGTGTCGGCGCAGTGGCCCAACTACGACGTGTACCAAACCCGGACCGAGCGCGTGATCCCGGTCGTCGTCCTGACCCCCCGCTGATGACCGACCCCGACTCCGGGGCCGCGGCCGGGACGCCGGGGAGCCACGCCTCCCGGCTCCACGACGTCGCCCTCGAACGTCCGGACGACCTCGCCTACTGGCACATTGCGCTGGACGGAAAGGAACCGGCCTTCACGTGGGCCTGGCTCGACCGGCGCTCCAGCCAGCTGGCCGGTGCCCTGGCGGAACGGGGCCTCGGCTTCGGCGACCGGCTCGGCATCGGCCTGCGCAACTCGCCCCAGTTCATGATCAGTGTGTTCGCCGCCTGGAAGCTGGGCGCCGCGCCGGTCCCCGTGCGCTGGGACCTGCCCGATTGGGAGCTGGAACGGGTACGCGCCGTGATCGAACCTCGCGCCTACCTGGGCGCGGGAGACCTCGAGTGGATCGACGCGACGGAGACGGCCGGAGTGCCCGCGCTGCCCGATGTCGTCTCGCCGCAGATGCAAGGCATCTGCAGCAGCGGCTCGACGGGCACGCCGAAAGTGATCATGAGCAACTCACCGGCCGAGTTCAACCCTGCCTTCAGCACGCCCTTCGCCGACGAGTGGGCTCCGATCCCACGGCCGCAGCGGATCCTGGTGCTGGCGCCCATGTACCACGTCAACGCCTTCTCGACGTTCAACAGCTTGCTGATGCGCGACCCTCTGTTCGTCATGGAGAAGTTCGATGCGTCGCGCGCCCTCGAGGTCATCGAGCGCCACCGCATCACCACCTTCACCGCGACCCCGACGATGCTGCAGCGGATGGCGGACGTGCCCGGAATCGATGACCGTGACCTCTCGAGCCTCGTCTGGATCACCCAGGGCGCCGCCCCGATGCCGCCGTCTCTCGTGCACCGCTGGGCCGGCCTCATCGGCGCCGAGAAGATCTTCATGGCTTACGGGATGACCGAAGGCATCGGGATCACCGCCGTCCGTGGCGACGACTGGATGCGCCACCCCGGCACCGTCGGCAAGGGCATGCGCGGCACCGAGGTACGCATCCTGGACCGCGACCTGCAAGATCTCCCGCCGGGCCAGGTCGGCGACATCTACCTGCGATCGCCGTCCTACGGCGGGTCGCGCTACCTCGGCGACGAGCCGTCCCTGCGGTCCACCGACGACGGGTTCCAGACCGGAGGCGACGTCGGCTACCTCGACGACGACGGTTTCCTCTACCTCGTGGACCGGCGCGTCGACCTCATCATCACCGGTGGCGCCAACGTGTTCCCGGCCGAAGTCGAGGCTGCGCTCATCGATCACCCCGAGATCGCCGACGTGGTCGTCATCGGCCTGCAGGACGCAGAGTGGGGCCGACGGGTGCACGCCATCGTCGAGGCCCGCGATCCCGCCACGCCGCCGCCGGCCGACGAGCTCGTCGCCTACGCCAAGGGCCGGCTGGCCCCTTACAAGGTGCCGAAGACCGTCGAGTTCGTCGATGCCATCCCCCGCAGCGAAGCGACCAAGGTGAACCGCGGGCGGCTCGTGGACGCGCGAGGTGGATGAGGTGAGCGACACACAGGACAAGCCCTTCGCGGGCGTGCGCGTCGTCGAGCTGGCGCAGTGGGTCTTCGTGCCCGTGGCCGGCGCGCTGCTCGCCGCCTGGGGTGCCGACGTCGTCCACATCGAGCCCACGCGCGGCGATCCGTACCGGGGGCTGGCGACGCAGGGCATCGGGAGCGAGCGTCAAGGCGTGAATCTCTCGATGGCGTTGGCCAACGCGGGCAAGAAGTCGCTTGCGCTCAACGTGCAGCACGAGGACGGCCGCGCCGTTCTGCAGCGGCTCCTCGAATCGGCCGACGTCCTCCTGACGAGCCTGCGCCCCGGCGCCCTCGAACGCCTGGGCCTCGACGCGGCGTCGGTGGCCGAGCGCTACCCGCGTCTCGTCTTCGCGCGCGGTCATGGCTACGGCGTCCGGGGCCCCGACGCCGACCGGGCCGGCTATGACGCGTCAGCGTTCTGGGCTCGCGGGGGACTGGCCAACGTCCTGACCCCGCCGGACCGCGACTACCCGATCAACCAGCGAGGTGCGATGGGCGATCGCAACGGCGCGATGTCCCTCGCCTTTGGCGTATCGGCCGCGTTGCTCAAGCGGGAGCGGACCGGGAAGGGCTCGGTCGTCGACGTGTCGTTGCTCGCGACCGCGATGTGGACGTTGTCCTCGGACGTCCTGGCCGCACTCGGTGGCGACGCACCGGCCGCCCCCAGCGGTCGCGGGCCGGTCGTGAACCCGCTCGTGGGTATGTACCGGACAAAGGACGGCCGGCACATCCAGCTCGTGTTCCTCGAGGCCGACCGCTACTGGGGGGACTTCTGCCGGCTGATCGGTCGCGACGACCTCGTCACCGATGCCCGCTTCGCCGATATCGTCACGCGCCGGGCCAACGGTGCCGAATGCGTGGCCATCCTCGACGAGGAGTTCGCCAAGCGAACCTACGACGAGTGGAAGTCCCTGCTCTCGCACCTCGATGCCCCCTGGGCCCCGGTGCAGTCCGTCCTCGAGATCCTCGACGATCCCCAGGTGGCAGCGAACGGGTACATCGGCGAGGTGGCCGACGGAGAACCCACGTATCGGCTGCCGGCCGTTCCCGTGCAGTTCGACGAGCGGCCGCCCGATCTTCGCCGCGCCCCCGAACACAGCGAGCACACCGAGACGCTGCTGGTCGAGCTCGGCTACGACTGGGACGCCATCGCGGCGCTCAAGGACGCCGGGGTCGTCCCGTGACGGGGACCACGCGTCCGGTGCCCGTGCCGGACGAGGTCTCCGCACCCTTCTGGGAGGCGGCGGGCCGCCATGCCCTCACCCTGGCCCGCTGCGCGCGCTGCGGCGCCTTCACCCACCCGCCCGATGCCGTGTGCCGTGAGTGCGGGAGCGCCGACCCCGGCTTCGAGTTCGTCGAGGTGGACGGTGCGGGCACGGTGCGGTCGTGGACGGTCATGCGCCAGTCGTTCCTCCCGGGCTTCCACGACGACGTCCCGTTCGTCCTCGTCGACGTGGAGCTGGCGGCCGCGCCGGGCGTCCGCCTGATCGGCCGGCTGCTCGACGGCCCGGCGGCACCTCTGCGGACCCGCCTGCCGGTCACCCTGGCGTTCGAGGACCTGGGCCCCGGCCTGTCGGTACCGGCCTTCGAGCTCTCGCCGGCCGGGGAGGCCTGAGTGCCACGGACCTTCGAGGCCCGCAACCGGGTGGCCATCGCCGGGTACGCACAGAGCCCTGTCACTCGTCACGCCGGCTGCTCGCTCGGCGCCCTCACTCTCGAGACGGCGCGACGGGCCGTCGGCGACGCCGGGTTGAAGGTCGACCAGATCGACGGCTTCGTCACGGCCAGCCTCTTTCCCACCTCGGGCGCGCACGCGCTGAGCGACGGCACGAGCCTCGTGTCGGCCAACTGGCTGGCCGAGCACTTGGGTGTCAATCCCCGGTACGCCGCAGGGTTCCAGGGCATGGGACAGATTCCCGGCGCGGTGGCTATGGCGGTCAATGCTGTGGCGAGCGGCGCCGCCGACTACGTGCTCGTGCACCGGGCGCTCCACAATCCCCAGGGCAGTTACCACGGCAACCCGATGACCGAAGCGCGAGGGGACCACCAGTGGACCGCACCACAGGGTTTCTTCGGTCCGGTCGCCATGATCGCGTTGGCGTACAACGAGTACCTGCAACGCTTCGGCGCCGAGCGCGAGTCCATGGCCGTGGTCGTCGAAGAGGCCCGCAAGAACGGCTCCCGCATCCCGTGGTCCCACTGGTACGAGAATCCGCTCACGGCCGAGGACTACCTCGCGGCGCCAATGATCAACGACCCCATTTGCCGCTTCGACTGCGACCTCCCGGTCGACGGCGTCGCCGCCTTCGTATTCACCTCGGCCGAGCGGGCCAAGGACCTCCCCCATCGACCCGTCTACGTATCCGGCTTTGCCAGCGGGTTCCCCATCCGGCGGCGGCTGCCGTTGCATTGGCCCCTCGACGACATCATGGAAGTGGGGGCCGAGACGGCGCGACGCCTCTGGGAAGCGACCGGGTTCGGTCCCGACGACGTCGACCTGCCACAGGTGTACGACGGGTTCTCGCCGTTCGTCTACCTCTGGATGGAGAGCCTCGGGTTCTGCCCGGTCGGCGAGGCCCATCGGTTCGTGCGCGACGGTGGCATCGACAGCGACCGTGCCGGAGCATTGCCGGTCCTCTCGGGTGGCGGTGCGCTGGGGAACGGTCGCATGCACGGTGTCCCGCAAATGCTCGAGTGCTACCTCCAGCTCGCGCAGCGGGCGGGCGTACGTCAACGCCCGGACACGTCGGTGGGGCTCGCCTGCCATTCGTCACCGCACCTCGGAGGGGTCGTGGCCTACAGTGCCGAGCGGTAACGAGTTCGGTATGGGTGATGGCTCCCGATGACATGGGTTGAGCGCGCCGCCGAACGTTCCCCGATGGTCCAGCGATCACGGAACCGTGGGATGGAGCAGGCGCAGACCATCGTGCGCGCCGCCCGCCGCCTCCTCGCGGCAAAAGGGACTTCCTTCACGACGCAAGAGCTCGTGAAGGAAGCCGGCGTCGCGTTGCAGACCTTCTACCGTTACTTCGCCAGCAAGGACCAGCTGCTGCTGGCGGTCTTCGAGGACCTGATCTCGGAGTTCTGCGACGGCCTGCGGGCCCAAGTCGCCGAGATGAAGGACCCGATCGAGCGACTCCGCTTCTGCGTGACCATCGCGGCGCGGCCTCCGGACGGCCACGCTGCAGAGGTCACGGCGCCGCGCTTCATCACGAGCGAGCACTGGCGGCTCCAGCAGGAGTACCCGGCGGAGATCGCCGTTGCTATCAGTCCATTCAGCGAACTGTTGGCCGAGGAGATCGAGACCGCGGTGCGGGCAGGCGCGCTCCAGAGCTCGGACCCCCAGAGCGATGCGTGGCACATCACGCAACTCGTCATGGCCGTCTTCCACCACTACGCGTTCGCAGAGGCGGAGCGGTCGTCCGAAGAGGTCGCCGAGCGGCTCTGGCGATTCTGCCTCTCGGGTCTGGGTGGACCGCGGTGACAAGGAACGCGACACCATCGTATGATTCCGTGGCCGTTCCCGACCTCCTCTCCGACGCGCTGTCGCCGGAGTGGCTCAACGCCGCGCTGGGCGAACGGTTTCCGGGCTTACGCGTTACCAAGGTGGACAAGGGAGAAGTAATTGCGCGGGTCTCCACCAACGCCCGGTTTCGGATCCGCTGCGATGCCGGGCTGCCGCCGGGCCTCCCGGAGCATCTCTGTATCAAGGGGTACTTCGCCGACTGCTCCGACGCCGCGGTCCTGAGTCGTTCCGCCGGGGAGCCCGAGGTCTTGTTCTACCGGGAGCTCTCAGCTGGGGCCGGCATCCGGACGCTGCCGTGCGTCTACGCGGGCGTGGATCCGGTCACCCGCCACGGCGTCGTGATCACCGAGGACGTGCTCGCTGGTGGCGCCGTATTCCTCGACGCCCTCAGCCCCTATGCGCCCGAACAGGTCGCTCAGAGCCTCGACCAGTTGGCCATCCTGCACGGCCGCTCATGGGCATCGGCCAACTTGCAGAAGCCGTGGTTGGTCCCGAGGCTCGATGTGACCATGCGCGCCCGGGGCCTCAAGGAGATCAAGGGGAACTTCGAGGGGCCGATCGGTGCACGGGTGCCGGACGCCGTGCGGGTCCCCGAACTCCTCATGGAGAGGATCGCTCTGCTCCCGTCGGTGCTGGCCCGAGCCACACCGGCCTGCCTGCTCCACGGCGACGCCCACGTCGGAAACCTGTACCTCGACGCGGATGGTCGCCCGTGCCTGGTCGACTGGCAGCTCGTGCAGCGCGGGCCCTGGTACATCGACGTCGGCTATCACCTCGGCTGCGCGCTGAGCGTCAGCGACCGACGGGGGGCCGAGCGCGAGCTCCTTGCCTCTTACCTACAACGGCTCGAAGCCGAGGGCGGCGAGCCACCAAGTTGGGACGACGCGTGGCGTGGCGTCGGCATGGGGATGCTCTACGGGCTCTTCTTATGGGCCATCACCCTCAAGGTGCATCCCTCCGTGACCACCGTGATGCTCGAGCGTCTCGGGGCTGCCGTCGCGGATCACGACGCGTATTCGTCGGTTCTCCAATTGACCTAGGCCCGTCGAGACGGGACCGCCCGATTTCGGGGCAGGTGGTCGTGGCGGGCTGACCCCGTGGTCCGGGGCCCGAATTCCAGGAGATGGGGCAGGAAACCGATCGGTTTGCGGACCGTGAGGTCCCAAATAGAATTACGTTCTCCCCTTAGGGAGAACCACATTCCAAACCGTGATCGGCCTGGTGGGGGCAACGACATGTGGGCGACTGAGCTACGTGGTGGAAGTGGGCTGGGTGGCGGCCCGTGGCGTGTGACCACGCTTGCCCTCGGCCTCGCCTGCTTCGCCGTTGCGGCCACAGGGTGCGGATCCCGGCTCAGCCGGGAATCGATTGCGTCCGCTGCCAAGCGGCCGATCGTCACGTTGCAACGGGACACAGCCAACGGCAACTCCACGTCGTTGCCTAACGGCGCGCTGGGAGGCGGAAAGCCGGCGTCGTCTTCGTCGTCGCCGACCTTGGGGTCGGCGACGAGGCTCGGGAGCGCCTCCGCCGCCCAATCGGCGAGCGGCACGGCCGCTTCAGGACTCGGCTCGAGTACGCATGCGGCCACAGCCAGCGGGTCGACCGTCAACCTGGGCAACGTCGGCAGCTACAGCGGTGTCATCGGAGCCGTGTTCGCCGGCGCCGAGCCCGCCCTCGGAGTGTGGCAGAGCTACGTCAACGCGCACGGCGGCCTCAACGGGCATCCCGTCCACATCTACTTTGCGGACGACGGAGGTGATCCTTCGACCAGCGTCTCCGAAGTGGAACAGGAGGTTACTCAGGACCACGTCATCGCTTTCGTCGGCAACTTCTATCCGCTGACGGTGGGCGCCAGCGTGCCGTACCTGCAGCAGCAAGGCATTCCGGTCATCGGGGGCGACTCAAATGCCGACGCCTGGTGGCAGAGCCCGATGCTGTTTCCACAGGGTTCCGGCGCTTTGAACCCATCGGTGGAGGCCGAATTCACTATTGGCGCCGCCGTCGCGCGTGGGTACACGAAGATGGCTGTGCTCTACTGCGTCGAGGACCCAGGATGTGCGACGACCGTCCACAGCTTCGACCAACCCGGGAGCACCGTGGACGGGGCGACGACGGTGTACGCGTCGACCATCAGCCTCACGCAGCCGGACTTCACGGCACAATGCATCGCGGCCAAGCAGGCGGGTGCGACCTTCGTCTACTTTGCCGGCGACTCCGACAGCCTGCTTCGCATGGTCGGGAACTGCGTCGCGCAGGGCTACAACCCGATCTACGACATCGACAGCCTCGCCGTCACTGCAAGCCTCTCGAACAACAGCCACCTCAACGGTCTCTTGGCCGGACAATCGGACTTCCCGTGGATCGACGGCTTCACCGCGGCCCAGGCCACGTACCAGCAGGCCATGAAATCGTACGCTCCGAACGTGTCCGGATCGGCGTCGACGGCCGCGGAATGGACGGCCGGCATGCTTGCCGTGGCCGCCGACAAGTTCCTCACGGCCACTCCCACTTCCGCCGAATTCCTCCAGGGCCTTTGGAGCATCAAGAACGACAATCTGGGTGGCCTCGCTCCGCCGCTGACGTTCACACAGAACGCGTCGGCCACACCTTCCTACTGCTTCTTCCTGATGACCATTCAGGGCGAACAATTCGTCGACTTGAACAACGGAAACTACCAATGCGTCTCGTGAGGGGACGCGTGCTACCGGAGGTGACGGAAATGGACCAAGAGAACCAAGATGCCAAGTCCCACGTGCCACCCGAGAAAGGCGGCGGCTATCGCGAACGCCCTTCTCGATTTCAAGATCGACCCGAGTTACAAGGAATGGCCGGTGCTCGAGCCCGACGTCCACTACAAGCGGGACCAGCTCGACATTCGACAAGAGCTCGTGGTGGACGCCGGCTTGGATCTTCGGGACTACAGCGGACCGTTCAAGTCTGACCTGCGCTTCAATGACTTCTCGTCCGAGCAGCTCGTGCGGATGCTGGCGATGTGCGACGAGTACCGCCAGGTTTGGGTGGGCGCCTGGCTGGACGAGGTCGAGCACAATTTCGGACGGCGGGAACGAATCGTCATCGAATGGATCGCCTGGCGTGACGTGCTGGCGCCCAGCATGGAAGCGATGCTGCGCGAGTTCCTTCCCGCGTCCCGGCTCGACCAGCGCCTCGCCGCCGCCGATCTCAGACGCTTCGTGGGGGACCCGCCGGAGAGCGATAGCGATCTCGGCATCGACTACGGCGCCCCTTTCGCTCCGCAGCAGGACTTCGTCGATCTCCCCAAAGAAGAGCTCGTGGCGATGCTCCCGGGGAGCCACGAGTACATCCTGGCTTGCAACCAGGCAGTGGCGATGCAGGTGGTCATCCGGCACAGCCTCGACGAGATGTTCCAGATCTCGTGGGATATCTGGAGCGCAAAGGTGCTGCCAGCGGTCAAGGGACTGAAGGCGCGTCACATGGGGATCAGTGGCAACGATGTGGCGGCGTTCATGAAGGACCTACAGATCGATCCATCCGCCTTCCCCGGCAAGAAGTTCGATCTCGTCTTCGAAATGCCCGAACCCGACGTCGGTGTCATGACCTTCAACAGGTGCGCGGCGCCCATGATGTGGGAGGCGCTGGGGCGCGAGGACATCCTCGAGAAGGGTTGCCACATGACCTGCCCGGCGTCGATCGAAGAGACCGCGAAGCTCTACAACCCGAACATGAAAATGGATGTGCTGGCGATACCCCCTCGGGTCGATGACGGCCACGTCTGTTGCCGCTGGCAGCTGAGCATGCGTTCGCCGGACGATCCGGAGTACGTGCCCGTTTCCCTTACCCGCAAGCCGGAAGTGGGCTGAGCACAGCCCGGCTGCAACCGAGCTAAAGGCGGGACGGCCCATGGGCGGCCTTGGCCAGCCAGGAGCCGAGCGCTTCGCCCGCCGACAGCACATGGGCTTCCATGACGCGACGCGCCTCGCTCCCGTCGCCACGTTCCATGGCATCGAGCAGGGCAGCGTGCTCGCGCCGGCTCCGTTGCTCCTGTTCGGGAAACAGCTCGAAGTAGTTGCCGGGCACGACCCGCTGGGCTTGGCGCACGTGGGTGAGGAGCCGGGGTGATCGCGCCGCCAGGTTGATGGCGCGATGGAAGTGGCGGTTGGCTGCGACCACGTCATCGGACTGGCCGATCGCGGCTGCGAGCGCGCGGAGATCGCGAATCTCCTCAGGCGTGATGCGCGCAGTCGCCAGCTCGGCCCCTTTGCCGGCGAGCGCGGCCAGGATGGCGAAGCTGTCCACCGCGTCCTCGGGCGTGATCCCGACCACAGCCATGCCACTGCGTGGAGTGATCGCGACGAGACCCTCGTAGGACAGCTCGAGCAGTGCCTCGCGGATGGGGGTGCGGCTGATGCCGAACTCCGCGGTGAGCTGGTCGAGGTCGAGACGGTCCCCCGGCCGCAGCCGCCCGGTCAGGATCCGGTCGCGCAGCTCGTCGGCGGCCTGGGCCCGGACAGTCGTGCTTATCAGTTTGATATCTGAAATATTACATATTAAATTGGCTTACGACGGATTATTAGGGAGCGCGCCCATGGCGAACGTGAAACGGCAGATGGCCCTGGTCGGGTTCATGCAGGCGGGGAACGCCACCGTCTACGCGGGGTCCTGGCGGCATCCGGCCACCGAGCACGGATTTCTGACCGCGAGCTACTACGAGAAGCTGGCCCGGACGCTCGAAGAAGGCTGTTTCGACCTCATGTTCTTCGACGACCGCCTCGCCATGCCGGGGATCTACGGCGGCTCGGTCGCGGAGGCGGTGCGGACGGGCGCACGTCCGGTGAAGCTCGACCTGAGCGTGGTACTCGGCATCTGCGCCGCGGTCACGAGCCGGATCGGCTTGGGCGCGACGTACTCCACGACGTACTACACGCCGTTCCACGTGGCCCGCACGTTCGCGACGCTCGACCATTTGTCGGGCGGACGCGCCGCCTGGAACGTCGTCACGTCGGTGAACGACAGCGAAGCGCAGAACTACGGCTTTAAGCAAGCGATCCCCCACGACGTCCGCTACGACCGGGCGGACGAATTCCTCGAAGCGACAACTGGTTTGTGGGACACCTGGGAGGACGACGCCCTCGTGCTCGACCGGGAGACGCCGCTGTTCGCCGATCCGGCGAAGGTCCACGAGCTCGACCACGACGCCGAGTGGTTCAGCGTGCGCGGACCGCTGACAGTGCCGCGTTGCCCGCAGGGCCGCCCGGTCCTTCTCCAGGCCGGGTCGTCGGGGCGCGGCCGTGAATTCGCGGCCCGGTGGGCGGAGCTGATCTTCACGGGCGATCCCGGCATCGACATCGCCCGGTCCCACTACAAGGACCAGAAGGAGAAGATCGGGGAGCGGGGCCGGGACCCGCAATCCGTCAAGATGCTCCCGATGGCCTACACGGTCGTCGGCGAGTCGAAGGCGCACGCCGAAGAGCGAGAGCAGATGTTCCTGAACGACCTCGTCGACCCGATGGCCTCTCTCACGCTGCTCTCCGAGCTGATGAATTACGACTTCGCCGGTCTCGAGCTCGATGCGCCCATCACCGACGAGTTGATCGAATCGGTGTCCGGCATCCGGGGCCTGGTGCAGAACATCAAGAAGCACATCGGCAGCGAGACAGTGACGCTGGGCGACCTGGCCGGTCACAGGGCGACGCTGCTGCAGGGACCCCGGTTCGTGGGCACCGGCCCGGACATCGCCGACCAGATGGAGGCGTGGTTCGACGGTGGCGCCTGCGACGGGTTCGTCATCGCGGCGACGCACAGCCCCGGTGCCTACGAGGACATGGTCCGCCTCGTCGTGCCCGAGTTGCAGCGCCGGGGCGTCTTCCGGGATCACTACGAAGGCACGACGCTGCGGGAGCACCTGGGGCTCGACCGCCCGGCGGTGGCCCTGGGTGCCTGACCGCGACCTCCCGCTCCGGGGTATCCGCGTCATCGACGCGGCGACGCTGGCCGCCGGGCCGATGGTCGCCACGATGCTCGGCGAGTTCGGCGCCGAGGTGATCAAGGTCGAACAACCCGACGTGGGCGATCCGTTGCGTACCTGGGGTGACCAGAAGGACGGCGTCGGCCTGTTCTGGAAGAGCATGAGCCGCAACAAGCAGTGCGTCACCCTCGACCTCCGCAACGCCGACGGCCAGGAGCTGTTCCACCGTCTCCTCGACGTGAGCGACGTCTTCGTCGCGAACAACCGCCCGGGCGCCCTGGCGAAGTGGGGGCTCGACTACGAGTCGGTGCACGCGGCGCATCCCCGGGTGGTGATGCTCCACATCAGCGGATACGGCCTCGGCGGCCCCAAGAGCGACCGGCCCGGCTTCGGCACCCTGGCCGAGGCGATGAGCGGCTTCGCGCATGTGACCGGCCAGCCCGACGGGCCGCCGACCCTGCCGCCGTTCTTCCTCGCCGACGGGGTGGCATCACAGTCGGCGACCGCCGCCGTCATGCTGGCGCTCTACCACCGCGACGTGCATGGAGCGGCCGGCCAGTTGATCGACGTCAACCTGATCGAACCGCTGGCCCGGCTCATCGAGACGTCGACGCTGGCCTACAGCCACCTCGGGAAGATCCCCGGTCGCGTCGGCAACCTCCTGCCGGCGAGCGCGCCGCGCAATGCGTACGAGACGAGCGACGGCAAGTGGGTGGCGATATCGAGCGCGTCGCCGAACATCGCCCTGCGGGTGTTCCGCGCCATCGACCGACCCGACATGGTCGAGGACGCACGGTATGCCGACCCCGTCCAGCGCCAAGCGCGCGCCGTCGAGATCGATGCCCTCGTCGCCGGTTGGATCGAGGGCAGGACGCTGGACGAGGTCATGGCCACGTTCGAGCTGGCCGAGGTCGCTGCAGCCCCGGTCTACGACGCGCAGCAGTTGCTGGCCGACGAGCACCTTCGGGCGCGCGGCTCGTTCGTGGACCTCGAGGACCCGGAGCTCGGGCACATGACGGTGCAGGCGCCCGTTGCGAAGTTCAGCGAGACGCCCGGTGTGGTCGAGCACCTCGGCCGGGCCCTCGGCGCCGACAACGACGCGGTCTACGGTGGGCTGCTCGGCGTCAACGCGGAGCGCCTGGCTGCGTTGCGCGCGGCCGGGACGATCTGAGCAGCAGACAGGAGGCATCGGTGCGCGCACCCCGGGCCCGTCGCTCCGAGCTGGCCACCCCGGCCAGCAGCGAGCGCATGTGCGAGAAGGCGCCGGCGACCGGCGCCGACCTCGTCTTCCTCGACCTCGAGGACGCGTGCGCGCCTTCGGCGAAGGAGTCGGCGCGGGGGATCGCGGTCGGGGCGCTGACGGGCCTCGACTGGGGCCAAACTGTGCGTGCGGTCCGGATCAACGGGATCGACACACCGTGGTGCCACGGCGACATCATCGAGATCGTCACCGGGGCCCGGGACCGTGTCGACGTGCTGATCGTGCCCAAGGTCCGGTCGGCCCGCGACGTCTGGTGGGTGGACGTGCTGCTCGGCCAGCTCGAGGCGAAGCTCGGCCTCTCGCAGCGCATCGGCCTCGAGGCCTTGATCGAAGACGCCGAGGGGTTGGCGCGGGCGCTCGAGATAGCGCAGTCGAGCGATCGTCTCGAGGCGCTCATCTTCGGGGCAGGCGACCTCTCGGCGTCGCTGCACGCGCGGGTCGACGGCAACTTCGACCCGGTCGTGGACTACCCGGGCGACTTCTGGCACTACGCCCGCGCCCAGGTCCTCACGGCCGCGCGGGCCGGCCAGGTCGATGCGATCGACGCGCCGTACCCGGACTACGCGGACCCCGACGGCTACCGGCGGTCCGCCACGGCGGCGAGCGCGCTCGGCTTCGACGGCAAGTGGGCCATCCATCCGAGCCAGGTCCCGATCGCCAACGAGGTCTTCTCGCCCACTGCCGCCGAGGTCGCCGACGCCCGTGCGTCCATCGCGGCCTACCGGGAGGCGGAGGCGGGAGGGATCGGGGCGATCGGTCGAGACGGCCGGCTCGTGGACGCGGCGCACATGCGCCTGGCCGCCAACACACTGCTCAAGGCCGAACTGGCGGGGACCGAAGGAGGCGATCCGACCCCCTGACCTGACCCGGAGTGCAGGCGAGCGCTCTGCGGAAACGCCCTTCTCACCTCATGAGAGCCGTGCTATCCTCGAGCCTGTCACCGAAGGCCGCGACGAGAGGACCCGCGCATGGCACGTTGGCCCAAGCCACCCGAGGGGAGCTGGACGGAGCACTTCCAGCTCGGCACCGAGCCCATCTCCTATGAGGACTCCATCTCCCCTGAGTTCTACGAGCTCGAGCGCGAGGCCGTCTTCAAGCGGGCCTGGCTGAACGTCGGGCGGGTCGAGCAGCTCCCGCGGAAGGGGAGCTACTTCACCAAGGAGCTGGCGGTGGCCCGCACCTCGGTGGTGATCGTGCGCGGCACCGACGACGAAGTGCGCGCGTTCTACAACGTCTGCCGGCACCGGGGCAACAAGCTGGTGTGGAGGGACTACCCGAACGAGGAGACCAGCGGCGTGTCCCGCCAGTTCGTGTGCAAGTACCACGGCTGGCGCTACGACCTCGACGGCGCGTGCAACTTCGTCCAACAGGAGCAGGAGTTCTTCGACCTCGACAAGGCCGACTACGGCTTGTTGCCGGTCCATTGCGAGGTGTGGGCAGGGTTCATCTTCGTCAACCTGTCCAGGCAGCCAGAGCAGAGTCTGGTGGACTTCCTCGGACCCGACGTGACGAAGCTCGAGAACTACCCGTTCGACCAACTGACCGAGCGGTGGTTCTACCGCGGGACCGTCAACGCGAACTGGAAACTGTATATGGACGCCTTTCAGGAGTTCTACCACGCACCGATTTTGCACGCGAAGCAGACGCCGCCCGATTGGTCGAGCGCCGCGCAGCAGGCCGGCTTCGAAGCGCCGGCGTACACGATCTCGGGACCGCACCGCCTTGTGAGCACCGCCGGCATCCACCCGTGGACCCTGCCCGACAACATGCTCAAGCCGATGGAGCGGATTACCCGCAGCGGCCTCTTCGGGCCGTGGGACAAGCCGGACCTCGACTACGACCAGAAGGCAGCGGGGATCAACCCCGCCGGCTGTGACCCGTGGGGTCTCGACTCGTGGCAGATCTTCCCGAACTTCACCATCCTGGTCTGGGGCCAAGAGTGGTATCTCACCTACCACTACTGGCCGACTGGCCAGGGCTCCCACGTCTTCGAGGGCACCCTGTACTTCGTGCCGGCGAAGACACCGCGAGAGCGGGTGGCGCACGAGCTCGCAGCGGTGTCCTTCAAGGAGTACGGGCTCCAGGACGCCAACACGCTGGAGGCCACGCAAACGATGCTCGAGTCGCGCGTGCTCGAGCGCTTCCCGCTGAACGACCAAGAAGTCCTGTGCCGTCACCTGCACAAGGTGGTCGGTGAGTGGGTGGACGACTACAAGAAGCTCGAAGAGGCTGGGGTCTGATCCGATGACCACGACGATGCTGCCGGCCGAGTTCGCCGACCTCGAGCCCTTTGCCGCCGCCTGGTGCCTGCCGACCGAGAGCGAGCGGTTCGCACAGCGCCTGGCCGTCCCGATGGGCGAGATGCAGGCCTTCTACGACGCCATCACGCCGCGCTACGAAGAGGCGATGGCGTACTGCGACGCGTTCCCGCTCGACGAGATGCCCGAGGACGCGGTGAACCTCATGCACCTGCTGTACTCGATGATCATGGTGTCGTTCCCCGTCGAGTGCTGGGGCCAGGGCCCGGTGCCGGACACCGGCGCTGCCTACCTGGACCTGTTGGTCGAGCCCGGGCCCTGAGGGGCGAAGTCTGACCCGGGCCCCCGAGGCCTCGCGTCGGCCATGATGCACCGATGATCTTCGGTGCGCACCTGGTCCTCTACAGCACGGACGCCGAGGCGGACCGCGCGTTCATCGCGGACGTCCTCGGCTTCGATTCCGTCGATGCCGGCGGCGGCTGGCTGATCTTCGGCCTCCCCCCGGCCGAGGCCGCGGTGCATCCGGCGGAGGCCCCGGCCGCCGAGCTGTATCTCATGTGCGACGACCTCGAGGCGGAGGTCCGCGCGCTGGCGCAGCGAGGCGTGGTGTGCGCCGCGGTCGAGGACGCGCGTTGGGGAACCATCACGAAGATCGCGCTTCCGAGCGGTGCCAAGGTCGGCCTCTACCAGCCGCGGCATCCGACCGCGATCGAGGGTTCTCGGTAATCAGACTCCGAGTTTCGCGGAGCGCAACTGCGCGGCGAGCACCTCGTCACCGTCGATCTCGACCTTCGCCGCCGCTTGGCGACCGGCGCCGAACATGATGAGTTCCCCGGGGTCACCGGCGAGAGTCAGGCGCGGTCCCGAGCCCGCTTCTTTGGGGTCCCTGCCGGGCGATGTGATTACGATCGTTGCTGGGACCTTCTTCGCCATGCCACCTGGACCGACCCGGGCCCAGAGCGCGTCGGCCAGCGCGGGAGAAATGACGCGTGGTTGCCATCCGTCTCGACCGCGCCGCAGGTCCTCCACGTGGATGAAGTACTCGACGGTGTTCATTGGACCGTCGAAAGGGCGAAGCAGCGCCGGCGGACCGCGCCGCACGCTCTCGACGAGTGTTTCGAACGGAACGCGATCTCGCTCGCCTCGCCGTACCTTCTCGGTGTACGACGCCAACCGAGGCCAGACAAGTCCGGGTCCGCTGTCGGGTCTCCGTTCGCGGACGACGAGGTGGGCCGCGAGGTCGGCGGCGAGCCACCCTTCACACAAGGTGGGTGCGTCGGCGCCGTATTCAACGAAGAGATCGCAGATGTTGGCGCGTTCCTGCTGGGCGAGGCTCGGAGTTGCCATGCAGGCATTCTAAGGATCAGCTGTGCGCCAGTCCTTCGGTGGATTCTGTGTGGGTCTTCACCTCGGCCACCGAAGAACGGCTGCGGATCGAGAGCGGGTTCTCAGGCGACGTCGGCGTTCCCGACCTTGACGTAACGGGTTCGAAAGGGTTCCATCCGATGACAGTCTGCTGCGACCGACCGGATAGCCCTATTCGAGCATCTCGAGCACCGCCGATCCCGATGTGATGGCGCGGTCACCGTTGCCCTCGTCGTGCAGCATCAGGCGGACACCGATCAGCCCACCCGGCGCTGGGTACGCAGTGCCGTCGACCCGGAACGGCCCCGCCTTGCCCCGGGCGAGGAACATCACGTGCCAGCTCCGGACCTGGAGCCGGCGCGTGCCGGCCAGCGCGGCGGCCAAATCCACTGCGGCCGTCTCGAGCACAATGTGCTGCGGACCGATGTGGAGCGCAGCGTCCGGGGAGGCGAACTCCAGGCTGAGCTCCGGCAGTGTCCAGTGCCCGTCGTCGCGCCGGGACGCGCCGAACACCTGCCACAGCGGAGGCAGGTCCGGCGAGTCCTCTATCTTGAGCTTCGCATCGTCGACGTCCATCCGCTCGAGTCCCTTGGGCGGCGTTCCGATGGAGGCGCCCTGCCCGTCGATGAGCGCGATCACCCGGTCGTGGTTCGTCGCATCGACGATCCGGCAGCGCCCGTAGCCCATCGTCCGGCCCTGATGGATGGATCCCGAGTCGACGACTTCGATGGTCTGCACGTCGAAGCCGGGATCGAGGATCTGCACCGACGCGATCACCGGGTTCGGCACCGCGACCAGGTCGGAGCTGCCGCCTTCGGGTGAGGAGATTGCGAGTGGCGCCACCATGATCCCGCCGGCCTCGTTGCGCATGTCGCGGCGGATCGTCACGGTGTTGTCCTCGGGGCCGAGATTCATGGAGGAGTGGTTCCGGCCGATGTAGCGGTAGCTCAACAGCCCGCTCCAACGCCGCTGCAGCTCGTCGCGGTACGCCTCGGGATCGTCCTTCAGCTCTCGGATGTCACGCATGCCTGGCCCTCCCCGGGCGTCTTACATCGCCTCGTACTCGACCACCACAGTCTCGCCGGAAGGCAAGGACTGGCAAGTCAGGATCCATCCTTCTTCGACCTCTTCGGGCGTGAGCGCGTTGTTGGCCCGCATCCTCACGTTGCCCTCCTTGAGGAAGGCCATGCAGGTGGCACAGTTGCCGGCCTCGCAGGAGAAGGGGGGACGCAACCCGCCGCGGCGGGCCGTCTCGAGCAGGGTGTCGCCCGGTTGGTACTTCACCACCGTCTTCCTGCTGCCGAGGATCACCGTGACCTCCTCTGGCAGCTGTGCTTCCGTGCCCGGCCCTTGGGCCGCGACCGCGGCGGCGTCCTTTTCCTGCTGCTCGACGAGAAAGCGCTCGATGAAGATGCGCTCGGCCGGCACGCCGAGCTCCACCAAAACCGACTCGACGAGGTCCATGAACGGGCCGGGACCGCAGACATAGCAATCCGCATCGCCGGCATCGGCTCCCACGAACGCCTTGATGTCATCTGCGCTCAGGAAGCCGCCTGCCGCATCGAGATGGTGCCTCACCTCGAGTCGCTCGGGGTGCGCCTCACCGATTGCATCGAACGCAGCGTCGAAGATCACCGATTCGCGGTCGCGGTTGGCGTACAAGAGCCGCACCGAACGCCCGGTGTTTGTGAGTAGGTCCTTCGTGATCGACAGCACAGGCGTCACGCCGCTGCCGCCGCAGAAACCCAGAACGAGCCCCTCGGCACCATCCTGCGGGCAGAACACACCAGCGGGTCTTGTGACCTCGATGACGTCGCCCACGCCGACCCGGTCGAGGAACCAGTTCGAGACGAGCCCGCCCGCAACGCGCTTGACCGTCACGGTGAGGTCTGCATCTATCTCCGGCGCGCTGGACATCGAGTAGGAGCGCACCTGCTCCACGCCGTCCACCGGCACCCGGAACGCGCAGAACTGTCCCGGTCGGTACTGGAAGGTCTCCGCCAACTCATCGGGCACGTCGAGGACGAAAGAGTTGGCGTCGTGCGTCTCGCGCACAACGGCCTTGACCCGGAGCTTGTGGTAGCCGTGCGCGTGGAGGACGGAGCTGTGATCGGTCATCGCGCTCGACCCCGACCAAACGCCCTACGCGGGCGTCGGCCAGGCCACCGCCTTGGTCTCGAGATACTGGTCGAACCCCGCCAGGCCGTTCTGGCGGCCGATCCCGCTGTGTTTGTAGCCGCCGAAGGGGATGTCCGCCTGGCCGATGGGCATTCCGCCGTTCACGGCGAACGTTCCCGTCCGGATGCGCTCGGCCACACGCAGCGAGCGCTCCAACGACCCCGAGAACACGCCGCCGGACAACCCGTACACGCTGTCGTTGGCGATGCGCACGGCGTCGTCGTCGTCCTCGAACGGGATGACCACGAGCACGGGCCCGAAGATCTCCTCCTGGGCGATGGTCATGGAGTTGTCGACGTCGGTGAACAATGTCGGCTCCACGAACCAGCCCTTGGGCAGGTCCGCCGGGCGACCGCCCCCGAGTGCGAGCGTCGCCCCCTGAGCGACGCCCTTCTCGATGTAGCCGAGCACGCGTTCACGTTGCTTTGCCGAGATCACCGGTCCCATGAGGACATCGGGACGCTGGGGGTCCCCATAGGCCACCGACGAGAGCGTCGCCTTGAGGATCTCGACGCCCTCGTCGTAGCGGGAGCGGGGCAGCAGCATACGCGTCTGGATCGCGCACCCCTGGCCGGCGTGGAAGCACACCGCGATGCCCGAGGGCACCGAGGTGGCGAAGTCGGCGTCGTCGAGCACGATGGTGGCCGACTTCCCTCCGAGCTCGAGGAAGACACGCTTGAGTGTCGCTGCACCCTTCTCCATGATGCGCTTGCCCACCGCGGTCGATCCGGTGAACGAGATCAGGTCGACCTTGGGCGACAACGTCAGTTCCTCGCCCACGAGGTGGTCCGACGACGTCACGACGTTCAGGACGCCGGGCGGGAACTCGGTCTGCTCCGCGACGAGACGCCCGAGCCGGGTGGCGTTCCACGGCGTGTCGGGCGCCGGCTTGAGCACCACCGTGTTGCCGGTGGCGAGCGCCTGTCCGAGCTTGTTGAGCGTGACCTCCAGGGGGAAGTTCCAGGGCACGATCGCGCCGACGACGCCGATGGGCTCCTTCCAGATCTGCCGGGTGTTGGCCGTGCCGCGGCGATCGACGACCTCGGGCAGGTTGCTGCGCCACGGGAACTCGTCGATCAGCTTGATGGGGTACTTGAGCGCGCCGTCGAGCGGGATGTCGAGCTGGTTGGCGTGGGTCGTCATGCGCGGGCAACCAACCTCGAGGATGAGCTCTTCTCGCAACTCCTCGCGGTCGCGTTCGAGCGCGTCCTGCAGCTGTCCCAGGCACTCCTTGCGGCGTTCCCGGTTGGTCGACCAGTCCGTTTCGTCGAAGGCCCGGCGTGCCGCGTCGATGGCACGATGCATCTCGGCCGGCGATGCGTCCGTCACCCGGCCGAGCACCTCCTCGGTCGCCGGATTGACGTTGTCGAAGGTCGCGCCCGAGTCGGCCTCGACGAGCTTTCCGTCGACGAGCATCCTGACTTCGTGCTCGGTCTCTGCCGTCATTGCCCCACCCTCCTCTGCCGGGTGCCTCTCACCAGGCGGAAACCTAGTTATCAGAAACTGATACAAGCATAATCGACATGCCGGACGTCCTCACCGCCGACGGACGGGGTCTCGGGGCGGCACCTCAGAGCGGGAAGGTTGCCGGCAACTGCCGCGTTGTTCAGGACGTTGCCGCCGAGCCGGCGGGTGAGCTCGCTACTGGCGCCGAACAACTGGTCGAGTACGACGACGCGGCGGAAGTAGCGGTGGAAGGCGTGCTCTGTGGTGAAGCCGATCCCGGCGAGCACCTGTTGGCAGTGGCGCGCCACGGTGCGGGCGGACCGCCCGGCCACGGCCTTGGCCATGGCGGCGAATACCGGGTCGGGTTCGTCCCACACGGCGGCCAACAAGGCTGCCGCCGCCTCGATGGCGACGAGGCTCTCGGCCAGCCTGTGGCGAACCGCTTGGAACGATGCGATCGGACGTCCGAACTGCATCCGCTCGAGCGAATGGACACGCGCAAGCTCGAGCATCGCGCGCGCCGCGCCGACGAGTTCGTGGCCGATCGCGAGTTGCCCAACCGCCACAGCCGCACTCCAGTCGGCGACGGTCCCGCCGGCCAGCGAGCCCCGCTCCAAGGAACCCGTCACCTCGACGAGTCCCAGATCCGGGTCCAGCCCGCGTATCTGTTCCAGCTTCAATGCAGCGGTGGGCACGACGAAGGACGCGTGGGCGCTCTGGTCAGAAGCCACCACGACAACGGTGTCGTGCCGTTTCAGCGCTCTCGTGGCGAGGCCGTGGACCGTGACGTGTGGCCCGTCGAGCCTGGCGGGTGCATCGCAGGTGCGGATAAGCGGCAACGCGACGGCGACGGCGTCGCTCTCCGACGGGGCCAACACCGAACACAGAACCACATCGAGCGCCGATGACGTGGCGTTGGCCTCCCCGACGGCCTCGAAGAGCACGCTGACTGCTGTCGGACGGTCCTCCGCGAGCGCCTCCGACCAGCCGAGTCCGTCGAGGGCCGCGTCGAGTTCGTCTTCGGTGAGCTGCACCGTGAGCTGTCGGACGGTGTCGGCGAACAGTGTGCGTTCGGCCGTGTCCATCACGGTGCACGCCTCATCTGTCCGCCCCGAGTTCGAGGAGTCGCCGGGCGATGATGTTGCGCTGGATCTCGGCGCTGCCGCCGTAGATGGTCGCCGCCCGTGAATACAGGAACTCGGCGCGCCAACGATCGCTCTCGGGGTCGTCGCCCACGGCAACCCACGGGCCGAGGCCCTCAGCCGCCAGGTCGAAGACGGCCTGCTCTGCGGTGGCGAGCAACACTTTGTCGATGGACGTCTCAGCGCCGAGTGTCTCGTCCGCGCCAAGCCGGCGCTGCGTGGCGCGAGAGCGGGCCCGGAGTGCCCAGACCTGCTCGATGGCCTCACCGAGCGACGCAGTGTCGAGCGCGCCGGCAGGCGCGAGGGAGACGAGCTGCCCGAGTCGGCGCTGCAGGTACGTGGCCCGGTGCCACAACGCGGTGCTGCGCTCGTAGGGCAGCAGGTCCATGGCGACAGCCCAGCCGCCGTCGACCTGGCCGAGGATGCGCTCGCCTGGCACAAACACGTCGTCGTAGAAGACCTCGGAGAACTCCGGCACGCCGTGCATCGTCTCGATCGGCCGCACCGTGATGCCGGGGCTGTCCATGTCGATGAAGAAGGCCGTGATGCCGCGGTGGGCGGACTCGGGCGAGCCCGTGCGCGTCAGGAGGACACAGCGTTGGGCGTACTGGGCCAGGCTCGTCCACACCTTCTGGCCGTTCACGCGCCAACCGTCCCCGTCCTTGGTGGCTCGGCAGGCCAGCGAGCCAAGATTGCTCCCTGTTCCGGGCTCCGAGAACCCCTGGCACCAGATCTCGTCGCCCGACAGGAGCCGCGGCACCATGGTGGCAGCGAGCTCTGAGGGCGCGAAGTCGATCATCGTCGGGGCAAGCACCTCAGGCATGGAGTAGTTGCCCGGTTCGACCAGGTCGCGTGCGGTGAGGGCTTCGCCGAGATACGCGCGCAGCAGATTGGACCCGCCGAGGCCGCCGACGCGCTCGGGCCAGCCCCAGCGTGTGAACCCAGCGTCGTACCCGAGCCGCATGATCTTGCGCAGTTGTTCCATCTGCTCGTCGAGCGTTCCGATGCCCTCGAACTCGGGCTCGAGTTCTTCTGCGTGCTCGTTGAGCCAGCGGTCGACCGACATCTTGAACTCGGCCAGTTCCACGGCGGCTCCCTCGCCGCCTAGGCGTTCGAGGATGACGGCGTCGGGCGGCCCGGGTCGTGCTCTCTGCCGGAGTCCCGCGCGCCGCTGCGCCGTAAGAAGGTCATTGAGCGAGTCTCCAGCCGCCAGCCGCGGTCCGTCTTGCGGTACGTGTCGGTGTACCACCCGATGCGCATGTCGTGCGTCGTCTGTTCGACGAAACACAGCGTTTGGTACCCGGCGCCAGTGCCTTCTTGGGTGTCGAGGTCGAGGACGGGGGTACCGGTCAGGAAGAGGCCCTTCGGGGCGGCCGCCACCAGGGCGGGGAAATCCTTGAGGGCATAGGTGGTGCCGAAGGCGCTGTACGTGCCGTCCGGGGTGAACACCTCCATCACCGCCTCGACGTCGTCGCGGGTCATGCCGACGGCATAGCGGGCCAGGACTTGTTCGAGCTCGATGATGTCAGCCGTGGGGGCCGGGTCCATGCGCCGTCAAGATAACAGCATTCTCAAAATCTGCAATCCAGTATGCGGGAGAAACGGCGTCCAGGCCCGCCCGGTCACGCGCGCGTTCCGGGAACCTCCTTTGCAGAATTTCTACGCAGCGGCACCTCCCTGGAGGAGAGTCCCGCTCTCGTTTGGGGGTAACCGGATACACTCGAGCAATGTCCACTGCTGACGACGCCACAGCCCCTGCGGCATCCGACGCCCCGGTGCGCCGGCGCGATCTGGCGGTTGCCCGCTCCCTCGACTCCGCTCGCGTCCGGAGCGAAGGCCGTGTGCAGCGCTTCCTCGACGCCGGCTTCGAACTCCTGGCCAGCGCCGAGTCCGGCCGTGACTTCACCGTCCAAGAGGTCGTAGACCGGTCCGGGCAGTCATTGCGCAGCTTCTACCAATACTTCGCCGGCAAGCACGAGCTGCTGTTGGCCCTCTTCGACGAGGCGATCCGCTCGACAGCCGAGCGCCTCGAGGACCAGCTGGCCAAGGAGCGCACCCCACTCGAGCGGCTGCATCGCTTCGTGGTCGAGTACTACCGGATGTGCCTGCCTGCGCCCAAGGGCCGTGCGTCGAAGAACAATCCGACGCCAGTCCTCGCGGAGTTCTGCCACCAACTGCTGACGGCCCACCAAGAGGAGGCGTCGCGGGCGTTCGTGCCGTTGGTCGCGTTGCTGGAGAAGGCGTTGACGGATGCCGTCGAGGCTGGGGACGTTCGTTCCTCGTATGCCGGTGAGGACGTGGCCGGCAGCATCCTCTCCACCATCATGTTCAACGCCGCCTATGCATCGACGATCAGTGGAACCGAATCGCACGACAACGCCCGGGCCGCCGACGAGATGTGGGAGTTCGTCGCTCGCGGCATCGCGACCGGCTCGAAGTGAGCTGTATCGCCCGATAAGTCCGAGCAGGACGACGAAATCGTCTCAGGCGACGGCGCGTATCGAAGGAGCCGCCGCCGCCAGGAACTCCCGGGTGCGTTCGGCCGACGCCTTGATCTGGTCGCGGTCATCGCCGAGCGCGACGATCCGGCAATTGATGTCGGTGACCCCGGCGTCGGCGAAGCTCTGCAGCCGCTTCTCCATGGTCGCCTCGCTGCCGCAGATGAGGACGTCGCCAATGCTGCGGGCGTCGCCGTGCTGCATCAGGCGCGCGTAGTTCGGCGAGTCCACCACCTCGCTCAATGTCCGGTTCGTCCGCTCGATCGCAGCGTCGATCTGGTCGTCGCCGCACAGGCAGACAGGCACGCCGGCCATCACCCGGGGGGCGGGCCGCCCCGCGGCCTCAGCCGCCTTCGTGATCAGCGGGACCACATGGCCACCGATCGTGCGCTCGTCGGCCAGCCACAGGACCGTTCCCGCCGCCCGCTCGCCTGCCAGCTTGAGCATGACGGGGCCCAGCGCCGCGATCATGACCGGCGTCGGCTTGATGTCGGTGACATCGAGTGGGTTGCGGATGTGGAAAAGCTCGTTGTCGACCTCGACGAGTCCCGGGCCTGCCAGCGCTTTGTCGAGCACGTCGAGGTAACAGCGCATCGTGGTGGCCTGCTTCTTGTACGGCAGGCCGAGCATGTCCTCGATGATCCAATGGTGCGAGACCC
This sequence comes from uncultured Acidimicrobiaceae bacterium, assembly GCA_963777485.1. Classification (GTDB taxonomy): domain Bacteria; phylum Actinomycetota; class Acidimicrobiia; order Acidimicrobiales; family RAAP-2; genus Bog-473. The sequence continues at coordinate 439,907 of CAVZQP010000004.1, forward strand.
CGAGGCCGAGTGTGAAGCGGCCACCGCATACCGCCTGCGTCGACAAAGCCTGCTGTGCCAGCACGATCGGATGGCGCGGTTGGATCGGCACTACCGACGTGCCGACTTCGATGCGCGACGTCGCGGCGCCCAGCAGGGTGGCTGCCGTCATCACGTCGAACTCGTCGGGGATTTGCGGCGTCCAGACGGTGTCGAGACCCGCCTCGTCAGCCCAGCGCGCGTCGGCTTGGAGCTTCTCCACCTTGGTGGCGTAGCGCCCCCGGTCGGCGCTGACCTGCAGTCCCATCCGCATGATCGGGCTCCCCTCGATGTGGAAATGGCGTTCTCATCTAAGGTATAGCATGCTTTCCGCCAAGGACGCTTGAGAAGCAAGGGGAGGCGGCGCGACGTGGGAGAGATGGCACGAACGGCAGTGGTCACGGGCGGCGGCTCGGGCATGGGCGAGGCGATATGCCATCGCCTGGCGGCGCAGGGCCACGGGGTCGCGGTGCTCGACATCGACAGCGACGCGACCGAGCGCGTGGCGAAGGAGATCGAAAGTGAAGGCGGGCGAGCGCTCGCCGTCAGCGTCGACGTCAGCGACCGCGCCGCCGTCGAGGCCGCAATGGAGCAGTCACGCAGCGCGTTCGGCCCTATCGGGATCCTGGTAACGAGCGCCGGCATCGAGGGGTTCGTGAAGTTTGCCGACATCACCGTCGAGGCCTGGGAGCGGATGCTCGCCGTCAACCTCACGGGCACATTCCACTGCGTGCAGACCGTCCTCCCCGACATGGTGGAAGCCGGATGGGGACGCATCGTCACGATCTCGTCGTCTTCCGCGCAGTCGGGCACGAAGCGCATGGCGCACTACGTTGCGTCGAAGGGCGGCGTCATCGCGCTGACCAAGGCGCTCGCGCTCGACCTCGCATCGCACGGCATCACGGTCAACACCATTCCCCCGGGTGCGATCGACACCCCGATGATGCGCCGCCCGATGGAGTCGGGCACCTTGGGCAGCATGGACCAGATCGTGGCGCGGGCCCCGCTGGGCCGCCTGGGCACACCCGACGACATCGCGGCAGCCACCGCCTTCTTGTGCTCCGAGGACGCGGGCTACATCACGGGGCAACAGATCAACGTCAACGGAGCGTGGTACCTCTGAGCACGCAGACCGTCGAGCGGCTCGGGCGGACGGTCGGCGCCGAGGTCCATGGCGTCGAGCGGTCGCAGCTGGTAGACGACGACGCATTGCCAGCCTGGTGCATGGAAGCACTAGAGGAGCACGGGGTCCTTGTCTTCCGTGACCTCCACGTCGACGACGACACCCAGGTCGCGTTCTCCAAGCACCTCGACGACGTGGGCAAAGCCGAGCCCGCGGAGCCGCCGCGCATCTTCACGATCACGCTCGACCCGGCGAAGAACCCCGTCGCCGACTACCTGCGCGGAACGTTCGCCTGGCACATCGACGGCGCGCAGGACGAGGTGCCCACCAAAGCGACGATGTTGAGCGCGAAGGCCGTGGCAACCGTGGGCGGGGAAACGGAGTTCGCGAGCACGTACGCCGCCTACGACGACCTCGAGAACGAGGAGAAGGATCGCCTCGAAGGCGTGCGCGTCCTCCATTCCTTCGAGGCGTCGCAGCGTCTCGTCCATCCCGACCCCACGCCCGAGGAGCTGGCGCGCTGGCGCGAGAAGCCCGACCGCGAGCATCCGCTCGTCTGGTGCCATCGTTCCGGGCGCCGCTCCCTCGTGATCGGCGCCTCGGCGGATCACGTCGTGGGGATGGAGCGTCACGCGGGTCGTGCGCTCCTCGACGGTCTGCTCGAACGGGCGACGGTGCCCGACCGCGTCTACCGCCATGAGTGGTCGGTGGGCGACATGGTGATCTGGGACAACACCGGGGTCATGCACCGGGCCTGCCCCTACGATCCATCGTCGGCGCGCGAGATGCACCGCACGACGATGAGCGGGGACGAGCCGATCCGTTGACCCGGGCTGACGACGGCGATCCGGCCGGGCACCACGCGAGAACACCGACACCGAAAGGGGAGTCAGTATGAGCGACCTGACCGTACTGAAGGCGGCGCGCTGGGCCGACGTGGAGACCGGCGAGGTGCGGTCACCGGCCGTGGTCGTCGTAGACGGCAACCAGATCGTGGCGGTCAACCCCAAGGATGTCCCGAGTCCGGCCACGGAGATCGACCTCGGCGACGTCACCCTCCTCCCCGGGCTGATGGACATGGAGCTCAACATGCTCATTGGTGGGCCGGGTGGGCCTGAGGGGTTGCCCGATCCGATGCACGGCGTGAAGGAGACGCCCGTCTACCGGTCCTTGCGCGGAGTGGTGAACTGTGCGACCACGCTCATGGCCGGCTTCACGACGGTGCGCAACCTCGGCCTCATGGTGTACACCGCCGGGTTCCTCCTCGACGTCGACCTGATGAAAGGGGTTGACCAGGGCTGGTTTCCAGGCCCGCGCATCTTTCCTGCCGGACACGCCATCACGCCGACGGGGGGCCATCTCGACCCCACCATGTTCCAAGGACTGGCGCCGGGCATCATGCCGCAGAGCGTGGAACAGGGGATCGCCAACGGCGTGCCGGAGGTGCGCAAGGCCGTGCGCTACCAGATCAAGCACGGTGCCAAGCTGATCAAGATTTCGGCGTCCGGCGGCGTGATGTCCTTTTCGAGCGCGGCCGGCGCTCAGCAGTACTCGGACGAGGAGCTGGAAGCGATCGTCGACGAGGCCCACCGCAATGGCCTCAGGGTCGCCGCACATGCGCACGGCGATGCCGGCATCCGGGCCTGCATCCGGGCCGGGGTCGACTGCATCGAGCACGGGTCGCTCGCCACTGACGACACCGTCAAGCTGATGGCCGACAGCGGCACGTTCCTCGTCGGCACCACGGCGCTCGCTGACCACATGGCGGTGGACCGCATCCACCCGATCCTGCAGAAGAAGGCCGCCGAGATCTTCCCGCAGGCGCGTCGCATGTTCGGCCACGCACTCGCTGCCGGCGTGAAAATCGCTTGCGGCTCCGACGCCCCCGCAATCCCGCACGGCACCCAGGCGGACGAGCTCATCGCCATGGTCGACCGCGGCATGACCCCGATGCAGGCATTGCAGGCGGCGACGATGACGAGCGCCGACCTGATCGAGCACGCACACGATCTGGGCCGGTTGGCCCCTGGATACGTGGCCGACATCATCGCGGTGCCCGGCGACCCATCCGAGGACATCAAGGTGACCAAGGATGTGTGCTTCGTCATGAAGGACGGCCACGTCTACGGGGGAGCCTGAGGCGTCAGGACCGGCGCACCATCAGATCGGCCGTAAGCACCGAAGGGAGAGTCACATGGAGCAGCCAACAGATCCCCTCGACACGGCCCGTGCCCTGCGGCGCGCCGTTCTCGGCGACGCGTACGTCGACGCGCAGGCTGCCGATCCCAACCCTACGATGGCCGAGTTCCAGGAATATCTCACGGCCACCGCGTGGGGTGTGTGGGCCCGGGGTGGGCCGCTGAGCACGCGCGACCGGAGCCCGTTGGTGCTTGCGATGCTTGCGGCCCTCGGTCGGATGGAGGAGTTCAAACTCCACGCCGGCGCGAGCCACCGCGCCGGGGTCACGCCCGACGAGCTCGACGAGTTGCTGTTCCAGATCGCGGCGTACTGCGGAGGGCCTGCCGGCCTGTCGGCGAAGCGGGCTCTCCAAGCGGTGCGGGCCGAAGCGCACGAGACGTGACGATCGAGCGGGTCGGCTTCGTGGGCCTGGGCAACATGGGCCGCGTCCTGGCCAAGAATCTTGTCGACTCGGGTTTCGACGTGCTCAGCCACGACGTGGTCGGTTCCGAGCACAGCCCGCCCGGCGCCGCGTTCGTGTCGACGGTCGAGGAGCTCACCCGGGGGGCGGACGTGATCGTGTGCAGCCTGCCCGACGGCGCGGCGTCAGAACAGGTTGCTGCCGCGATCGCCCGGGCCGAGGGTCGGCACACGGCGTCGGTCATCGACACCTCGACGATCGGCGTGGCCGCCGCCCGATCCGTCGAGAGACTCCTCTCGGCGGCCGGGATCGGCTATGTCGACGCGCCGGTGTCCGGCGGTGTCGCCGGTGCTCGTGCCCGCACGCTCTCTGTCATGTACGCAGGACCCGCGCCCCTGTGCGAAGCGGTCGAGCCGGTGCTCGCCGGTCTCAGCGACCGGCGGCGACGCGTGGGCGACGTGGCGGGCCTGGGACAGGCGCTCAAGCTGGCCAACAACTTCCTTTCGGCCGTCGCGTTGGCGGCGACCAGTGAGGCGGTTTCGTTCATCGTCTCGATGGGCCTCGACATGGAGGTCGTGCTCGAAGTCCTCAACGCCTCGAGCGGCCAGAGTCAAGCGACCACAGACAAGTTCCCTAACCACATCCTTACCGGGGGCTACTCCGCAGGGTTTGTCAACACCCACATGGCAAAGGACCTCCGCCTTTACCTCGAAGCCACCGAAGCACGGCCTGACGCGACGAGGAAGATCGGCACCGTCACGGCGACAGTCTGGGAGCGCTTCGCCGAGGCGGAGCCGGGCGCGGATTTCACCCGGATCTACCCCTTCCTGGCGGGCACCTGACGCTGCGTGAGCAGTTGCCGTTCGTAGGATGTCGAGCCGTGACGCTCGCCCGCCGCGCCGTAGTGGTCGTCGTGGCAATGGCTGGAGCCGCCATTTGGCCGGGGACCCCGATAGCTGGCGCCACAACCAATTCAGCCCAGGCGTGGTACCGGCATGTCGTCGGTGATCTGCACCCACTGCAGTCGACCCTGCTTGGCGCGCTCGATGCCGCGTCCGGTTGGGCGAACGGTTCGGAGTCCGCGGCAAAGGCGCGTAAGGAGTTCGAGCGCGACCTGCCGACGTTGGAGCAGGTTCATCGTGCCCTCCAAGAGCTCGTGCCGCTGCAAGGTCACACGTCGGCCGACGCCGACTACGTCGCTGCCATCGGGCTGTACGTCGCGTCCCTCCAGGTGGACGAGGCGGCCACAGAAGGGCCGAGCGGGGCGCTGCAAGCGCAACTCCAACACAGCTACCAACGGATGCGCGCATTGGGTGACATCGTGTTCGACCAGGGCACCGCCGAATTGGCGCCCGAGTTGGGCCCAGCTCTCGCCGGCCCGGACGTCGCGGCGGCGTCGCATGTGCCCGACTGGTCATCCGATGGCCTCGCCCCCGGCCCGCCTCTCGCGCCGACGTGGCATTCGGGTGGCGTGGCAGCATCGGGCTCGCAGCCGAAGGGGGAGTGGGCGGCGGAAGTCGCGTCGGATGGTGCGCCCACGCAATCCGCCGTGCGTGCAGCCGTGACGGGTCACTCACGTTCGATGGACCTCGCAGCGATGGTGGTGGCGCTCAGCGGGGCCGACGCCTACGTCGCCTCCGTCCCTGGCACTTCGGGAGACCCGTTGGCGGCGAACCGGCTGCGGCTTGGTCTCCTGGTCGATGCCGAAGCTCTCATGTCCGAAGAGGCCGCACATCTCAGCAATGGGGCACCTGCCCGCACGCTCTCCGCTGTCGCGACGAGCCTGGGTTCGATCGGTGGCCAATTGCGCGCCGAGAGCTGAGTACCTTCCCCGGTGTTCAGTAGGCGCAGGCGACGTGAGTCGTAGTGAACACGTCGACCAGCCAATGCCCGTTCTGCAGCACCATCTGTGCCGACCCGGCGAAGTCGCCACGCTGGACGAAGGCGTCGGGCGTCGAGGAGCCGTCACTGACCAGGTAGAAGTCGAGCTCGTTCTGGCAGTCGGCCAGGGCGGCTGACGCCGGGCCGGTCACGACGACCGAGACCTGATCGTCGTGAAGGGTCCCGACGCCGTGTTCTTGTGCGGCCAGGATGGCGGCCGCCTGACGGACGCTCGCCTGGGCGAGCCGAGTCGTCGTGACGGAAGCCAGCGGGGCGATGTACCCCTGGGAGAGGTTGTCGTCGAGCCCCGAGAGGTCGACCAGGTACGACTCGTACGCGGTGAGGATCGCACGTTGTGTGGGGTCGGTCAGTGCGGCACTGACGCCGGGCCCGCCGGCCGGGGCTTCGGTGCTGTTCGGAGGGCGGCTCCCCCTTGGAAGTGTGGGGAGTGCAGCTGCGCCGGACGCAGTGGACGTGGTCGTCGTCGTCTCGTCCGAAACATTCGAGCGTGACGAGCCAGCGGAAACGCTGGCTGAACCGCTGGGGATGTGCGCCCGCTCGCCGCACGCGGCGAGGAGCAGGGGCGCGGCGATCAGAGCAGCAGCCAGACGCACCCTGATCGAGCGGCGCACCTCACGAACCCTCGAAGAACGAGACGGTGCCGCCGAGTCCGGCCACGGTGGGGCCGAAAGGTGACAGCTCCGCTCCCTCTTGGGTGCCGACGGTGTTCAGAGCTTTGGCCAATGCCGATATCAAGGGGTTCACGACCGGGTTGAGCAATGTCAGCGCCTTGCTTTGCGCCATGGCCTGCTGCAGATAGTCGCCACCCTTTGTAGAGAGCTGCTGGCACTGACTGTCGAGTTCGGTGACCAGCTTCGAGGAGACAGAGGTGCCGCCGGTTTGGCTCCCGATGATCGAGATGATGGACCCAGCGTCGCTGCAGGCGAGCGGGAGGCCGACGGCGTTTCCGAATTTGAAGATCTCGAGGAGGGGAGTGACCACTGCACCGCTGCCCGAGTTGCCGGTGTTGCCTGTCGGCACACTGGACGCGCCCGCAGGCGAGAGGAGCGCCAGGGGGGCCAGGACGCCGAGCACCGTGGCGGCCATGGCGGCCAGGACGTGCGTCCGCCTCGAGTGGCGATGTTGCCCCGTTCCTGATGTCGTCATGGTTCTTCTCCTGACTGATGCGATCTCTGGTTCAACGTGATTGGGCTGTTCACCTTGCTCACACCCCTGCCGATCTTCACTGACCCCGTCCGCTCAACGCCAGCCGTACCGCCAGGTAGCGGGCGGCCTGGGACGCCAGGAGCAGGCCCAATGCCGCCAGGACCAACACCAGGTAGACGCTCTCGATCGGTGGCCCGTGCTCGATGAGGTAGGCGGGGCCGCTGGCAAAAGTCTGGGTGCTGCCCCCGGAGGTGGTAGGGGAAGCGGACGGGCTGGTCGATGAGGGTCCCGAGTTTCCGGTGATGGTGCCGGTGCCGGTGTTGCCGAGCACCGCGGACGATGAGGACGACGGCGCGGCCCCCGTACCCGTGTTGCCAGCGATCGCACCACTGTTCCCCGCCGTCGGGCTGATGCCGGGCGTGTCAGTCGTCGACAGGTAGACGCGACCGAGTGTGGCGCTGAGGGTGACCTGGCCCTGGGAGGGGATGTTCTGGCTGAACGTCACCTGCAGGGCACCCGAGTCGACGGCCTGCAGCGTCTTCGCGGTGTTTGGGCTGGAGCCCGTGCTGCTCGTGCCGTCGGTGTAGGTGTACGTCACCGGGAGATACGTCAATTTGATTCCCGTCTTGGCGAGCAGCGTGTTGAGCGTGCCTATCAACTCTTGGTTGATGTCGATGGGGACGCCGATCCCGAGCGCGCTCGCACCCTTCCCGAGCAGGCCAGTAGACGTACCCAACAGGGTGATCGTGCCCAGGGTCGTCTGCGACATGACCTTTGGTTGTTGGTTGGCCTGCTGGGTCATGGACAGCGACGAGGACACGTTGCCGAGGTCGAGGAGCTGCCCGAAGTCCAGCAGGTCCATCCCAGCCGACGCGCTCAGGCTGACGCTGCCGTTTGGGTTCGCCGTTGTCTCCGCCTTGGCGAAGAACGTCGTGTTGGGGGATCCGCTCGGTTGCACACCCAGGCCGACATCGCCCTTGGAAGAGTCCGCTTGGGCTGTGGCTGCAATGTCGTAGCCCGCCTGGCTCTGAATGGCGGCCTTTTTGCTGGGGTAACTCGCTGACACATAACCCGGGAGCGGTGGCAAGGGCGGGAAGTTGCCCGCTCCGAGCCCGTTGATCGTGCCGGGCAATGATGCGATGGAAGGCGAGTAGGGGGTCCCGGCGTCGGAGATTGACTCGCCCAGGCTGTTCAGCGACGCGGAGGCGCCCCACGGGCCGAGCTCGTAGTTGAGGTCGCCGGACAAGGGCAACGAGGGGTCGGTGAGCAGTACGTCGAGCGCGTTTGCCTGAGCCGACACGTTGTAGGTGTTCGTGTTGCCCGCTCCGCTCGAGCCGGTGTTTCCTGTGTCGGCGCCGGCGCCCGAGGTGGCGGCGATGCCGCCCAGTCCTACGACAAGGCCGGCCAGCGCGACGAGCTGCACGAGGCGGACGCGCCGCGAAGCTCCCATCTTTCGCACCATGCGCATGAGGATCATGACGTCAAGGCTCCGAGATATGACTCGAGCACCGTCTGGTCACCGACTTCCGCCGGCTCACCGGCGAAGCGAATTCGTCCCCGGTTGAGGATGTAGACGTAGTCGGCCAGATCGAGGGCGCGCGCAACGTATTGCTCCACCACGAGCAGTGAGGTCCCTTCGGACGCGAGCCGGCGCAGGTAGCTGAAGATCTCGTCGACGATCAGGGGTGCGAGACCCATGGAGACCTCGTCGAGCAGGACGGTGGCCGGCTCCGCGACGTAGGCACGCGACAGCGCGAGCATCTGCTGTTCCCCGCCCGACATTGTTCCCGCCAGTTGGTTGCGGCGCTGCTCGAGCCGCGGGAACACCGCGGCGGCGAGATCGACGGCGCGCCGGTCCACTGAGCGCGGCGCCTGCAGCCGCAGGTTGTCGGCCACGCTGAGCGTCGGGAAGATGCCGCGTCCCTCGGGGACGTGACAGACGCCGGCCCGAGCCAGTTCGAAGGGGGAGGCGCCCGTGACGTCGACACCATCGAGGAGTACCCGGCCCGACGTTGGGCGAAGGAGGCCCGACATCACTTTGAGCAGGGTCGTCTTGCCAGCGCCGTTCGGCCCGAGCAGGGCCACGACGGCACCGTCGGGCACCGAGAGGTTCACGTTCTCGAGAACCCGCCCGGTCCCGTAGCCGGCGCAGATGTTGCGCAGCTCAAGCATGGGATGCCTCGTCGGTCACGTGCACCGAGATCTCGTCGGAACCGAGGTAGGCCGCGCGCACCGTCTCCGACGACAGGACTTCGGCGCACGGGCCTTGAAAGATCAGGTTCCCGAAATCGAGGACGTAGATGTAACTGCACACGCCGGAGACGAGTGCCATGTCGTGCTCGACCAGCAGGATGCCGATGCCCGTCTCGGCCACGAAACGGCTGATGATCTGACCGAAGCGTTCGGTCTCGACGACATCGAGGCCCGATGACGGCTCGTCGAGCAGCAGGAAGTGGAAGGGCGTCGCCATGGCGCGCGCCAGTTCGACCAAGCGCCGCTGGCCGGTCGAGAGATCGCCGACGCGTTGGCGCGTCATCGGCCCGATCCCGCAACGGTCCAGGGCTTCTTTCGTCCGGATGTCGATGTCACGCCGCTGGTGCCGGGGGCATGCCATCTGGCTCCATGGCCGCCGGGCGGCCAGGAAGGCCTCGGGACCGAGCGCCACGTTCTCGGCAACGGTCATCGAGTCGAAGAGCTCCATACGTTGGAACGTGCGGCCGAGTCCGTGGGAGGCTCGGCTCGCCGTCGAGAGATGGCCCAGGTCGCGGTCTCCGAGCCGGACGATCCCGGCATGGCAGGGCACGACGCCGGTGCATGCGTTGAAGATCGTCGTCTTCCCGGCGCCGTTCGGCCCGATGAGACCGGTGACGGCACCAGCTCCGGCCTGCAGCGAGACGCTGTTCACCGCCGTCAGCCCGCCGAACTGCACCGTCAAGCCGTCGACCTCCAGGTCGGGTTGCACCTCGATCACGGATGGGACCCCTGGCTCGACACGCGGACGGGTGGTGTGATGGCCAGCCGGGTGCGATTGGTGACCGGGCTGCGACCGTCACGCGCGGCCGTTCGGCGGCTGGCGAAGGAGAGGCGCATGCCGGGGACCACCGCCACGGCGAGCGCACCGAGTCCGAAGAACACGCCCTCGTACTTGGAGAACCACACGCTGGAGAAGGGCCGGTAGATCTTGACCACCTCGAAGAGCAAGGCTGCGATCACGGGCGAAAGGATGGGCTGGCTGCCGCAGATGGCGAGCACCGCGAGGAGCACGACCGAGTTGAAGTACCCGAACGGTCCCGTCGGCGTTCCACCGGCGGACTGTGTGACTCCAGCGATCAGCACGCCGCCCACCGCCGCGAGGCCGGCCGCGGCGCCGAAGACGTAGATCCGGGTCAGCCGCGTGTTGGCGCCGTGTGCCTCGAGCGCCAGGGGCGAGTCCGACATGCCGCGCAGGAGGCGGCCGAGCCTGCTCCGGCGGAGACCGATCACGGCCAAGGCACACAGGGCGGCGACGACGAGAGCAACGAAGTAGTAGGCGCGGTCCGACGTGGCGTTGATGCCGAGCAGTTGGGGTCGCGGGATGCTGACGAAGTCGGATTGGCCGAACATCAGGAACGTCGGATAGATCAGGTTTTGCAATAGCAGCCCGAATCCGAACGTGGCGACCGCGAGGTAGACGCCTGAGAGCCGGAACGAGGGGATCGCAGCGAGCCACCCGGCCGCGACGGCGACGAGGACGGCGGAGGCCAAGGCGGCCAGCCAGGGCCATCCGGCGGCGGTGGCATGGCCGAAGGTCGAGGCACCGATGGCGGCGAAGGCCATCTGGCAGAGTGAGATCTGTCCCGACGTCCACAGCAGCAGTCCGAGCGAGATCAGGACGACGGCGAACCCGATGCCGGTGGTGTACTGGTTTACGTAGGCCGGTTCCACGATGTAAGGGATGGCCACGGCGAGACCGACTCCGACTAGTGCACCCGTCGCGAGGACGGGTGTCGGGAAGGTTGTGGCCGGCCGGATCTTGCGGACGGCGTCGGCACCCCTGGTGATCAACTTTGCCCGGGGCACGATCAGAAGAGCTGCTACTAGCACGAGGAACGGTATCTGCGTGTAGAGCTCGGCGAGCACGTGGTTCGTCTGACCCGCCAGCTTGTCGCTCATCACGTTCATGGTGATGCCGATGCCCATCGCAGCGGCGAGGGTGATCGGCAGGCTGCTGAATGCCCCCACCGCGGCGGCCCCGAACGCCGCGATGTAGACGAGGAGATAGATGTTGACGTCGATCCCGAGCGCAGGTGCCAGCAGCAGGCCGGAAACCGAGATGAAGCAGGACCCGATGGCCCAGGCGTACCGGCGGACGACGACGGGATTGGTGGCCTCGAGCGCCAGGAGGGTAGGCGAGTCGACGACCGCGTGCATGGACACGCCGAGTCGGGTCCGCTTGAAGAAGAGATAGAGGCCGATGGTGGCTCCGACGGCCAAGGCGAACACGATGATCTGGCTGCCCAGGATCGTGACACCGAAGATGTGGAAGCCCTTGCTCGGCAGGAAGGAAGTGAACTGAATGGTCGCGACGCCGTAGATGCCGGTCAACACCGACTCGAGCAGCACGACCAGCGCGATCGTGGCGACGACCTTCATGGCCGCGGATGCACCCGTCAACCAGAACGCGATGCGCTCCAACAAGAGTGATCCGACCAGGCCGACCAGGATCACGGCGAATAGCGCGGCGACCGGCCACGGGAGCCCGACGGTGTCCCGCAAGGAGTAGAAGACGTATGCCGATGCGGCCGCCTGGGCGCCGATTGCGAAGTTGAAGATGCCCGATGTCTTGTAGGTCAGGACCAAGCCGAGCGCGGCGAGCGCGTAGATCGAACCGTCTGCGATCCCGGTGACCACGTAGGGGCCCACCGAGAATGCGGCCGCGAGGAGGAGTCCGACGATCACCAGCGCGACAACCCCGCCCGCCTTCATCAACGCCCGAAGCGACAGGGTGGATGAGCCGTCGACGTCGCGGAACTGCAGCAGGGAGGACGAGCTGCTCACGGACGGCACACTCCGCAGGGGCGTCTGCCGGCTTCTTCGTGCTCCCGACGTGTCGCCGACGTCCAGCCCGTTCGGCCTGCCGCCAAGGTGCACTCGGGTCTGTGGAAGCGCTCCATGCCTCGGCCCGCGACGAACACGTCGTCCACGGTTCCCGCGGTCGCAGACGTCGAAAGTGGGCCGACCAGGACTGGTGCTGGGTCGGCGCTAGCGGTGCCCTCGGCGACGTCAGGCAGCAGGAGACGGCGGCGTTCACCGAGCGCCCGGCGACCGTGGAGTAGCCAGGCGAGGTTGCCCACGCCGGAGAGCAACAACCCGGCCAGCGCGGCGTCGAGGGGTCCGACCTGCTGTCCGAAGGTTGCCTCGCCGGCCGCGATGTACCACGCCACGGCGATCACGACGCCGCCCAGACCGGTCGTGATCGCCCAGCGCAACAGGTCCTCTGCGTCCCAGAGCAGCGGGCGCGCGGGAGCAGCCTGACGCGACGCGTCGATGGAGGAGGCTCTCGCCCGGAGCCGTGCGGGCGCGATCACTTCGGCCATCAGCCGACGGCGACCTCGTCTGCGGCCGGACGTTCCTCGCGGAGGGCGTCCTCGATGCTGTCAAGCTTGCGCCATTCGTCGCGTAGGTCGGCGGAGAGCCACAGCGTCGCGCCGACGCCCAAGAGGAAGATGCCGCCGATGCCACCCGAGATGATGTAGGGGAGCTGTCCCGCGGCGTAGGCAGACCCGCTGACGCCCACCCATCCGGCGAGCAGCGCGATCGCACCGGCGGCCACGAACACCCAGGCCAGGACCCGGTCCCACTGCAGGCGCAGCCACTTACCGATGTCCATTCGTTGCCTCCTTGTTTGGTCGTTGCAATCTCTTGAGTGCGCCCGTCACGACACGCACTGCGTGCCTCCGTTTTGTAGGTCCACGAACTGTCCGTTCTGCAGCGTCATGAGGAAGAAGCAATTCGAAGGCGTCGCCGCCGCGTTCTGGTTGAAGGTCAGGGGCGGAGCCAGGCCGCCGAGGTTGTTGTTCTTGATGCTCCACAGGCCCTGGAAGAACTGCGCCGACGTCGGGCTGGCGGTCAGGTCCTTGGCGGCCGCTACCGCCAGCATGCCCGCGGCCCATTCACCGGCGGTCGTGGCCGAACCTGCGAGTTGGGGGTCGTATTGCTTGACCGCCTGCTGGTAGGCCGCCTGCGCGGGCGTGAAGCCGTCCATCCACGGGAAGTTCGTCTGGCCCGCCAACAAGCCGTTGAGGTTGGGGTTCGATGCGAGGTTGGCCGTAATGGCCAGGCTGTCCCCGACGTAGAGCGGCTTGTACCCCTGGGCCGCGCAGTTGTTCGCCATCCGCATGAGGCTGTCCCCGTCGCCTGCGAAGTAGATGAAGGTGGCACCGGCTTGCTTGGCGTCGAGGCACTGAGCTGTGAAGTCGGGCTGGGTGATGCTGATCGATGACGAGTAGACGGTGGTGACGCCGGCCTGGCTGCCGCCACCCGGCTGGATCAGGCTCTGGATCCCGTTGGAGCAGGTCGGGTCCTCGACGCAGTAGACGACGCCCATCTTCGTGTAGCCCTTTGCGGCGGCCGCCTTGATCGTGAACACAGCCTGGTCGGACCCCACGTCACTCGAGCCCTGAGGGAACAGGACCGGGCTCTGCCACCAGGTCGTGCTGCTCGCGTCACCGCCGATAACCGGGATGTTCTGCTGCTGCAGATACGACACGCTGGCCTGCACCGTCAGCGGCATGAGGTTGCCGACGAACGCGATGACGTGGTCCTGGCTGACCTCTTGCTCGACGTCGGAGACGCTGGTCGACGGGTCGGCGCCGTCGTCCTCGATGTAGACGTGGACGGGGTGGCCGTTCAGCCCGCCGTGCTGGTTGACGTACGCCTGCCAGACACCGATGGTCTGCTGCGCGCCTGAGAACACGGCGCCGATCACCCCGCTGTACGTGCCCACATTGCCGAGCGCGATCGTTGAACCGTTCGAGGCCGATCCACCGCCGCCGGACGCTCCGCCGGAGCTCGCGGCCGTGCGTGCACCCGAGCTGCTCGTGCTCGCGCCCACTGAGCCCGATTTGCCGGTGGGCCCGCTGGCGAGCGCGCTCGATGAGCATTGGGTGGTTGAGGTCGTTGTCGAACTAGCACCGGATCCGCCCGCGGCCTTGGTCGTGGTGGTGGTCGACTTCCCAGTTCCGCCCGCCGGCTTGGTCGTGGTCGTGGCCGACGAGCACCCGGTGCCTCCCGCGCCCAGGGCCTGGGCCCCGGTGCCACCTGCACCGCTCGAACCTGTGACGCCACCCGAGCCGTGCACGATCGGCTTGTGGGCCGCTGCCTCTATGGCCGACTGCGGGAGCCGGCTCCCGCAGCCTGCGAAGAGCAGGGCGACGGTCGCGAGCGCGAGGGCGGCGACCAAGGACCGTTGTCCCAGCTCGCGTATGCGACGCGTCACGCCTGGGGTGCCCTCGGTGCGTCCTGCGTCACGATGATGAGTTGTCCTCAATTGCCCCCCTACCAAGGCCCACCCGGGAAGAGAACTGTTCTTCTCTCGGTAAGAAAACACCCTTCTCCGACCGACCTTTCGGGTCGGGCCCACTACCGAGACGAACTGGGCCTTTGCAAGGTTGGAGGAGGGACGGTGCTCAGCCCGACCGCTGGTTCGTTGACGCTCTCAGCGGCCACGTGCTAAGCACTCGCTCAGCATCGCGCTGAGCACCCGCTCAGCGCAAGTGGCCCGGAAGGAGCTGCCATGGCGGACTACGAGTCGGTCGACTTCTTCACGGACGAGTCGCTGAACGAGGATCCGTACCCCTATTTCGACCACCTACGGTCACAGTGCCCGATCCTCCCGACGGCGCACCACGGGGTCATGGCGGTCTCGGGATACGAGGAGGCCTCGCAGATCTACCTGAACAACGAGGACTTCTCTTCGTGCAACTCGGTCGTCGGCCCCTTTGCCACATTCCCGGTGCCGCTCGAGGGCGACGACGTGAGCGACATCATCGACGGCAACCGGGAAGCGCTGCCGATGTACGAGCACATGGTCACGATGGATCCGCCGCAACACACGCAGGAGCGCGCGTTGATCATGCGGTTGCTGACCCCGAAGCGGCTCAAGGAGAACGAGGCGTTCATGTGGCGGTTGGCCGACCGCCAGATCGACGAATTCGTCGCCGACGGCCACTGCGAATTCATCAAGGCCTACACGCAACCGTTTGCCATGCTCGTGGTGGCCGACGTCCTCGGCGTGCCAGAGTCCGACCACGAGCGCTTCCGCGAGGGCTTCGGGCTCAGCTCGACTCCGGGCAAGCTCGGGACCGAGCAGAAGGGGATGTCCAACAACGCCCTCTTCTGGCTCGACGACTACTTCGCACGGTACATCGAGGACAGGCGGAACAACCCCCGCGGTGATGTCCTGAGCGACCTCGCTCTCGCGTCCTATCCGGACGGAACCACGCCCGACATCACCAACCTGGTGCGAACGGCCACCTTCCTCTTCGCCGCCGGCCAGGAGACGACGGCTCGGCTGCTTGCGGTCGGCTTGAAATACCTTTCGGAATATCCCGAGCTCCAAGACGAGTTGCGCGCGCACAAGGACCGCATCCCCGGGTTCATCGAAGAGGCCCTGCGCATCGAGAGCCCGGTCAAGGCTGATTTCCGGATGTCCCGCCGGCACGTCAACGTCGCCGGCGTCGATATCGCCCCGGGCACGCCGGTGATGTTGCTGAACGGCGCGGCCAACCGTGACCCGCGGCTTTTCGAGTGCCCCGAAGAGTTCCGGATAGACCGCCCCAATGCCAAAGTTCACATCGCGTTCGGGCGTGGTGTCCATGCCTGCCCCGGCGGCCCGTTGGCGCGGGCGGAAGGCCGGGTGAGCATCGAGCGCATCCTCGACCGGATGCACAACATCCGGCTTTCCGAGGAACATCACGGGCCGCCATCGGCCCGCCACTTTGAATACGAGCCGACCTGGGTGCTGCGCGGCCTGCACGAGCTCCACATCGAGTTCACGCCGGCGGAGGTGTCCAAGTGAGCTCCCGGGTCGCAGTGGTCACCGGTGCCGCATCCGGCATCGGCGAGGGCGTTGCCCGACGACTCGCTGCCGACGGGCATGCGGTGGCCCTGCTCGACTTCGACGGGGACGGCGTACGCCGGGTTGCGGCCGTCTTGACCGGCCAGGGTCATACCGCCGCCGCCTTCGAGGCCGACGTGGCCGACCGCGACGCGCTCGAGCGCGTGTACGACCTTGTCCGCCATGACCTCGGTCCGGTGACCATCGTGGTGACGAGCGCGGGCATCGAGGCCTTCGACCCGATTTCCGCCATCTCGGCCGAGAAATGGGACCGCGTCCTTGCCGTCAATCTGACCGGGACGTTCACCTGCCTGCAGCTGGCCGTGCCCGACATGGTCGAGGCGG
The DNA here is from genome assembly GCA_963777485.1 of uncultured Acidimicrobiaceae bacterium. Classification (GTDB taxonomy): domain Bacteria; phylum Actinomycetota; class Acidimicrobiia; order Acidimicrobiales; family RAAP-2; genus Bog-473. The sequence goes on from CAVZQP010000004.1 coordinate 456,137, forward strand.
CCTGGGGGCGCATCGTCACCATCTCCTCGTCGAGCGCCCAGTCCGGCGCGCCGAACATGGCGCACTACGTCGCGTCGAAAGGGGGTGTCATGGGGCTCACCAAGGCCTTCGCCCGTGAGTTGGCCCACCACGGCATCACGGCGAACACGATCCCTCCGACGATCGTGGACACGCCGATGGCCCGCAAGGGCGAGACCGAGGGCCACGTGCCCAGCATCGACGTCCTGAGCAAGATGATCCCGCTTGGGCGGGCAGGCACTCCCGACGACATTGCGAGCGCCTGCTCGTACCTGTGCTCCGACGAGGGCGGCTACATAACCGGCCAGGTCATCGGCGTCAACGGCGGCATGTACATCTGAGGGCCGTCTTGTGAGTACGACCGCTCGACGAATAGGCACCGAGACCTCGAAGACGCGCGGCGTCCTCCTCGATGCCGCCGAGCGCCTCATGCTCGAAGAGGGGTACGCCGGCGTCACGTCGCGTCGCATCGCGGCCAGCGCCGGCTTGAAACCCCAGCTCGTCCACTACTACTTCAGGACGATGGACGACCTGTTCCTGGCTCTGTTCCGCCGCCGGGCAGATCAGGGCCTCGAGCGCCAGATCCGTGCCCTCGATTCGGCACAGCCGCTGTGGTCGCTCTGGGACCTCAGCCGGGACCAACGCGGGACCGCGTTGACGATGGAGTTCACCGCCCTCGCCAACCATCGCAAGGCCATTCAGGCCGAGCTCTCGGCCTCGGCCGAGCGGTACCGGGCCGGGCTGCTCGAGGCGTTCCGGTCGGTGTTGACGCGTTACGACATCGATCAGACGGCGTACCCGCCGGTCGTGTGTGCGGTTCTGCTGACGAGCATCTCGACCTTTCTCGTCATCGAGCAGGCAATGCTCGGGATGTCCACCGGGCACGCCGAGACCGTCGCCTTCGTGGAGGACCTCATCCGGCGCCTCGAAGGGGACCGCCTCCTTGCGGCGGACGTAGCATCTGTGTTCCCGATCAAACCGGAAGGGCAGCATTGATGCGCGTAGTCGTCGATTTCGACCAGTGTGAGAGCAACGCCCTCTGCATGGGCATCCTCCCCGAGGTGTTCGAGGTGCGCGACGACGACTTCCTCTACGTCCTCGACGAGAACCCCCCTGAGGCCTTGCGCGACAAGCTGATGGAAGCAGTGCGGGCCTGCCCGAAGAACGCCATCTCCATCGAGGATTGACGGATCAGGAAGCCGTCGTCGTTCCCGGAATGTCCGTTCCGCATATCGGTGACGTCGATGCAGGCGAGAATCCGTTCTTCTCGGCGATCATGTACCACCCGCAGGCCTTGGGCAGGTCGTGCCCGAAGATCGTTGAGTAGTTGATCGACTGGGCCAACAAACCGTTGCCGTTGTAGCTCTTGATGTTGCGCAGGGCGTGGATGACGCCGGCTTGGGTCGGGTTCTTGCCTGCGTGTTCCAGCCCCTGGATCATCAGGTCGGCACCCAGCCAGGACTCGTACTGGCTGAAGTTGGGGAACTGACCGCTCGAGAAATGCTCGTACTTCTCGAGGGCGGACTGCATCTGGTGCGTTCCGGTGTTGGGGAGCTGGAACGGCCGGAACTCCGAGTCGAAGTATCCGCCCTGCACCGCGCCCCACGACGGCGAGTGGACCAGCTGTGACTCGAAGCCGGTCGGGAAAACCATGACTTTGGGCTTCACGCCCGCCTCCTTGAGCGCTGCCGCCAGCGCGAAGTTCGAGTTGTCGTCGAGTCCGGCGTAGAAAGTGTCGCATCCCTTCTGCTTCGCAACGAGCGCCGGTGTCGTCATGGCCACGGAGCCGAACGGGATCGACGTGTCGAGGACACCGACTTTGCCCCCCGCGCGCTCGAAGGAGTCGGCCGTGCCGACGGCCGACCGCGACGATGAGGGCGAGATGCCATAGCCGTAGGTGCACAGGACCGTGCCCCCGTGTTGCTTGATGAAGGTACCGAAACCGGTGTTGACCGGGTACTTGGGGTCCACACTGCCCGCGTCCGACGAGAACATGTTCGTGTAGGGCTGGGTCCCCCACTCGGGGCCGTCGAAGAACCCACCGGTCACGGGCACGCCCTGTTGCTGCGGGGTCTTGGCCGCGAGGAAGAAGAGGGGACTGGTCGACACGATGCCGAACGCGCCCTTGGCGAGAGCGTCCTGCACCGACGTCGCGATCGCGGTGGGGCTGGTCTGGTCGTCGAGAACCATCCCGACCAACTTGTGCCCGTTGACACCGCCCTCGGCGTTCTGCAGCGCGATGCGCGCCTTGAACCCGGCCGGAGCCTGGCTGAACTCCGCAGACCCTGGTCCCGTGAGCGACGTGATCATGGCGAGGGTGATCGGCGCCCCCGACGTCGAGGCGCCGGCCGTCCCGGACAGTGCGCCGACGGCGCCGGCGGTCATGCCGCCGGCCATCAGTGCCGCCAGGCCGGCCCGTGCGAGCCGCCCGTGCCGGTGACCCGCTCTACTCCCTTTGCGGTCCGGAAGCTTCATCGATCCAACCCCCTAAGCGTCATTCGCTCCTGTAACCGTTCTGTAATACACGACTTCGTGCGTCCGCGCTGGTCAGGACGCTGCGACCTGGAGCAATGCGTCCGCCGTCCTCTCGGGCTCTGTGATCATCAGGTCGTGCCCCGTATCGATGTCCCAGAGCCGCCCCTCGCTCTTCGCGCGCGCCATCTGGTCCCTGTCCCTCGTGGGCAAGGTCGACGTGCAGACGATGTGGAACTGCGGGATCGCCCACAGCGCGTCCTCGTTGCCGAGCGCGAGCGGCTGGTCGAAGCACTTCCAGGGGTGGGGGCTCAGCCGCTCCGCCATCCACGCGAGGTCCGCCGGGTCCGTGACCCCGTAAAGCAGGCCCGCGTCGGGTCCTGGCCACAGGACAAGCTCGATGCCGTCGACGACCTGACCCATCGGCCGCACCGCGTTGATGACCGGGCCGGCGACGTCCACCAACGACTGACCGTTGACCGGCGTAGCCGCGTCGAGGTAGACGAGACGTCCCACTCGTTCCGGCTCCTTGTCGGCGGCTCCGGTGATGACCATGCCGCCGTAACTGTGCCCGACCAGGATCACGTCGCGCAGGCCCTCGAAGCGCAGCACGGCGGCGACGTCGGTGACGTGCAGCTCCAGGTCGACCCGCTCGTCCAAGAGATGCGCCCGTTCACCGAGTCCCGTGAGCGTCGGGGTGAGCACGTCGTGCCCCTCGGCGCGGAGGAGGCGGGCCACCCGCTGGTAGCACCAGCCACCGTGCCCGCCCCCGTGGACCAGCACGTAGGTCGCCATGGACGCCACCTCCCTCCCCGTCGGTTCTCCGGCCCGAGCCCATGCTGGGGCTCCGGGCCCTCGGTTGGTTGCCGGGACATGACCAGGGTATAATATTGACGTCGATGTTGAAAACCGGTGGAGGCGATCGCCTCCTCCGGCCGTGATCGCTGCTGCGGAGGTGGCCATGTCAAAGGGAGTTGTCGACTTTCCCGTCTTCGACGCGGACAACCACATGTACGAGACGACGGACGCGTTCACCAAGTTCCTGCCGAAGGAGTACGACGGGCTGGTCAAGTACGTCGAGGTGAACGGGCGGACGAAGATCGCGCTCCGCAACGTCATCTCGGACTACATCCCGAACCCGACCTTCTCGGTGGTGGGCCGCCCCGGCGCGCAGGAGGAGTACTTCAAGCAGGGCAACCCCGAAGGCAAGTCCCGCCGAGAGTTGATCGGCGAGGCCATGCGTTCGCCCGAGGGCTTCTTCGCCCCCGAGCCGCGCCTCAAGATCATGGACGAGCTCGGTCTCGACCGGGCCCTCATGTGGCCGACGCTCGCCAGCCTGCTCGAGGAGCGCCTCGCCGACGACCCGAAGGCCACGCACGTCGTCGTGCACGCGCTCAACGAGTGGATGCACGAGCACTGGACCTTCGACTACGAGGGCCGCATCTTCCCAACGCCCGTCATCACACTGCCGATCGTGAGCGAGGCGATCAAGGAGCTCGAGTGGGTGCTCGAGCGCGGTGCCAAGATCATCCTCATCCGCCCGGCCCCGGTGCCCGGCTACGAGGGGCGCCGCTCCTTCGCGCTGCCCGAGTTCGACCCGTTCTGGGAGAAGGTGGCGCAGGCGGACATCGCCGTGGGCATGCACGCCTCCGACGACGGGATGACCCGCTACTACAACGACTGGAACGGGACGCACGGCGGCGAGCTCCTTCCCTTCGCGGGCGGCAAGTCCGCCTTCTCTGACCTCGCACACACGCAGAGCCGCGGCATCTTCGACACGGTCGCGTCGCTCATCGGGCACGGCCTGCTCACTCGCTTCCCCACGTTGCGCATCCTGCCCGTCGAGAACGGCTCGGCCTGGGTGCGCCCGATCGTCGACGCGGTGACGCACTCCTACGAGCGCGAGCCGCACCTCTACGACGAGGACCCGCTGATGGTGCTGAAGCGCAACATCTGGGTCCACCCGTTCCACGAGGACGACCCCATGGGCCTCATCGAGCTCATCGGTGCCGAGAATGTGGTGTTCGGGTCGGACTACCCGCACATCGAGGGCATGGCCGAGCCGCTGACCTATGTCAAAGAGCTCGACGGTCTCCCCCACGAGGACGTGGCCAAAGTCATGGGCGGCAACCTCGCCGCCGTCATGAAGATGCCGTTCGCCGCCTGACCCTGCCTCAGGTCGAGACGATCGCCACGCCGGCCGTGCCGGGCGCGCCGTACAGCTGGCTGTAGCCGACGCGGGGGGACCCCGCGACCTGGCGCTCGCCCGCGGCGCCGCGCAATTGCAGCACCAGCTCGTGGATCTGCCGCAGGCCCGACGCGCCGATCGGTTCGCCGTTGGCGATGAGTCCGCCGTCGGTGTTGACGGGGAGAGACCCGCTGATCTCGGTGGCGCCCTCGGCCAGCAATGCCTCCTGCTCGCCGTCCTTGCAGAAACCGTTCTCGGCCATGTGGATGACCTCGGCCCCGGCGTCGGTGTCCTGCAGCTGCACCACGTCGACATCCTCGGGGCCGAGCCCGGCGATCTCGTAGGCCGCCCGCGACGCGTCGACGGTCGGCGCGTCTGCCCGCTCGAGCGGGAGCCAGGGGCTGTGCACCTCGAATGCACCGAGGCGTCGGGTGCGCACCACGGAGGCCCGCAGGTAGATCGGCGTCGAGGTGTAACGGTGCGCGACATCGGCCCGGCACAGCACGACCGCGGCGGCGCCCTCGTCGGGTGAGCAGAACATGTACTGGGTCAGCGGGTCGTTCACCATCGGCGAGGCGAGGATCTCTTCTTCGCTGATCGGCTTGCGGCGGAAGGCGTTCGGGTTCAGCGCGCCGTTGCGGTAGTTCTTCGCCGCCACCTTCGCCAGCGTGTCCGCGCTGATGCCGAAGTCGTGCATGTAGCGCTGGATCTTCATGGCGAAGAACTTCGGCGTCAGGAACAGGCCGGTCTCGCCGTACCAGCTCTGCGCGCCGTAGTCCACAGGGTCGGCGGCGAACGCGCCGGGCATGTGCTTGTCCATGCCGATGGCGATCCCGAGTTCGTGGTCGCCCAGTCGCAACGTGTTCGCCGCCTGCGTGAGCGCGCTGGCCGCGGTGGCGCAGCCGTTGTAGACGTCGGTGAACGGCAGTCCCGTGGGCCCGAGGAAGTTCACGACGGCGTCGGGGTTGTCGACCTCGTAGCTCCCCCCGAAGGCGAATTGCACGTCCTTCCACGTGATCCCTGCGTCGGCCAGTGCGAGCCGCGTCGCCTTGGCGCCCATCTCGAGGCCGGAGACCCCGGGGAAGCGGCCGAAGGGGTGCAGGCCCACGCCGATGATGGCGACGTCCTCCACGTCAGTCCTCCTTTACCGGGCGAAACGCGTAGGTGAGCACCTCGGTGCCGTCCTCGTCCGTGGTGAACGGCACCACCGTCAGCTCCATCGGCATCCCGATACGCAGTTCCTGGTCGACGTCGCCGGCCAACCGCGCCTCTATTCGGCCCTCTGGCAGCTCGATGAAGCCGACCCCGAATGGCACGAACTCGGCCGCCGGCTCCCGGCCGGCGTACGGCGGGTTCTTGGGCTGGAAGCGCTGCCGCGTCCATGTCCACAGCCTCCCGGTCCGCGACAGGACGGTCGGGCTCACCGCGTCGGTACCGCAGCTGGGGCACGCGTCCTGGGCGGGGAAGGTCACGAAGCGGCAGGTGTCGCAGCGCGAAGCGCGCACCCTGGGCTCGTCAGAGGGCCACTCGAAGAGCCCTTCGGCCACGCAGCGTTGGGCTGTCATATACGTTCTCCCATCACGAGAATGCCCATTCCGTCCGGGGCGCCAGAGTAGCGCGGGTCAGGGAGCTGCCTGTCTACGGGTCGAAGGTCCGGGCCGTCGCCGCGACGCAGAGACGGTTCTCGTTCCCCTCGTCGCATACCTCGACGCGGCCGAGCCCGTGGCGCACCTCGGCCGTGGCGACCGCGGGCCCGACCCGCGCCGGCTGGAGATAGCGCAGGTCGAGGGACGCCAGGCTGGCGCCGGGCGGCGACAGCGACAGCACCGCCTCCTCGGCGGTCAGCGCGATGAGGCCGCCGTTGATCGTGTTGGATGCGTTCAGCACTTCGTCGGAGTACGCCAGGGCCGCCACGCCCGGAGCGCGCCGCTCGCAGCCGGCCCGCTCGGCGAAGGGCAAGGTCAGGCGCGCACCCGTGGGAAGGGGCGCGCGGCCCGCAAGCGAGTCGATCCGCAGGCGCTCGTCGGGCGCAGCCATGAACGACGCCGCCGCGAAGCCGAACTGCTCACCGTCCTCGTCGATGAAGTCGACCCCGGCGACGAACACGGAGCGGCCCGACTTCATCACCTTGCCCTCGCCCCGCACCAGGCCCGCCCCCGGCGCCGGCCGGTACAGGTGCACGTCCAGCTCGAGCGTGACCGGGACCCGTGGCCCTACGGTTTCGACGGCGAGGTAACCCGCCACCACGTCGGCCCACGCCGCCAAAATCGAGGTACGCAGGTGTGCGGTGCCCGGCGCGTGCATCTCACGGACGACGACCGCGGAACCGAGCATGAGCACGTCCGCTTCCTCGGACGGTCCGACGTCCCAGCCGAGTTCCTGGAGCACGTGGCGGCGCGCCGGCGCCGCCTCCTCTCCTTCGACTATCGACGTCATGACTCTCCTCGTTGACCGGCGCTCGTGGCGCCGTTGCTCACATCCGGCCGAGCAGGAACCCCGCCGCGGCCGCGGCCGGCGGGTAGGACTCGGTGACGCCGGAGGCGATGTAGCCCACGTCGCTGACAAGGGTCTGGCCGGAGATCGCCACCGCCGCGTCGCTGCACAGGAACACGAGCGCGTACGCCTGCTCGAGCGGCGTGGACGCCTCGATGCCCGCGTCCTCGCGGTAGTCGGCGCCGAAGCCGAGCCACATCTCCGCGTTGGCCTGAGCCAGTGGGGTGTCGGTGGGGCCGGGGCAGATCGCGTTGATCCGGATGCCCTGCTTGAGCATCGGATACGCCTGGCGCGCGACGTAGCCGCAGACCGCCTGCTTGGAATGGAAGTAGTCGTTCCAGTTGTGTTCAATCGCCCATGCCGACGCCGAGTCGAAGTCCGGCGTGTCGAGGTACTCCTTCACCTGCTCCCAGCCGGCCTCCCAACCAAGGCCGGCCGCCGAGGAGATGAAGCCGATCGCCGATCCCTTGGGCAGCATCCCGCCTGCGAGCATGCGCTCGACCAGGTGGCGGTGACCCGCGAAGTTGATCTTCTCGATGTTCGGCGTCCCGTCGGCCACGCCCGCGCAGGCCATCAGCGCGTGCACCGGGCCGCCGCACTCGTCGACGGCGGCGTTGATGGAGTCCTTGTCGGCCAGGCTCATCTGGATGGACTTGACCCCGGACAGCTTCACCTCGGCGTAGTCCATGACCACCACCTCAGCTCCCGCGTCGCGGGCAAGCTCGGCCGCGGCGGCGCCCATGCCGGTGGCACCCCCGACCACCAGGGCCCGCTTGCCGTCGTAACGGAATGCATCGAACAGTGACATGGTTGTTCTCTCCTGACTGACGCGCGGGCGCGCCCTATCCGACGACGGAGCGGACCTTGAGGTCCACGATGGTATCCCAGTCGATTCCGAGTTCTTGGAGGATCTCGTCGCCGTGCTCGTTGAATTCGGGTGACCGACCCGCCGGCGCCGGTTCGCCCCCGAATTGAATCGGTGCAGCGACGAGCTTGAACGGCGCGCCGCTCGCGGTCGCGCAGTCCTGGATGTAGCCGTTGGCCGCGACCTGCGGGTCGACCGTTGCCGCCTCGAGCGTGTCCTGCACCACGCACCACTGGCCCGTGAAGTCAGCCAGCTGCTCGCGCCACTCGCTGATGGTGCGCTCTGCGAACGCCGCCTCCAGCAGTCCCTGCGCGTCCAGCGTGTTCTCCATCAGGGCATCGTGGCCGTCGAAGCGGGGGTCGGTGCCGGCATCGGGACGGCCGACGAGGTTGCACAGCTCGGCCCAGTATCGACTGGCTTGGAGGCAACAGAGGGACAGCTCGCGGTCGTCCTTGGTCGTGAAGTTGCGCACGAGCGGGTTCTGGCGCGGCATGTTGGAGGGCGGTCCCTGCCACGGCTGGTTCAGCAGCAGCGAGACCGCGTAGGCCTGGCCCATGGCCCAGATGCCCGAGCTGAGGAGCGATACGTCGACCGTGGTCGCCTCGCCCGTTCGTTCGCGGTGGTACAGCGCTCCCATGATGCCGCCGGCGATCGTCATCGCGCCGATGGAGTCGCCGAAGCCCGGGCCTGGCGGGTGCGGCATGTAACCCTCCATGTCCGCCGGCTTCACGCCCAGCGCCACACCGGGCCGGTACCAGAAGGAGAGGGAGTCGTACGAGCCCTTGTCGGCGTCGGGCCCGCGCTCACCCTGTCCCGTGCCGGCCACATAGATGATGTTCGGGTTGTGGGCGCGGATGTCCTGGAGCTCGATCTTGAGCTTCTTGCGCACGCCGGGCAGCTTGTTGGTCAGGAAGACGTCGGCCGTGGCCGCGAGCTTGTAGAGGATGTCGAGCCCCTCGGGTGTCTTCAGGTCCAGCGCCAAGCTGCGCTTGCCACGATTGGAGTGCTCCATCAGCGGATGGATGTCACCGGTCATTGGCATGACGCCCGTGGCCGCCAGACCCCGCATGGCGTCTCCGCGCTCGGCCGGCTCGATCTTGATGATCTCCGCGCCCCAGTCGGCCAGCAGAGCCGTGGCCGCCGGCACGAACGTCTGCTCGGCCACCTCCAGGACACGGACGCCCTTCATGATTGCGGTCGCGCTCACGGCGCCCCTCCCTCTGCTTCTGACATCGACGTCGATATTAGACGGGGGCCACCTGGAGCACCACCTTGCCCACGGCCTCGCCGTCGCCCACCACACGCAGGGCCTCCGCCGTATCGGCGAGGTCGTACGTGGCGCCGATCACCGGTCGGGCGCGCCCGCTGGCCAGGAGCTCGAGCAGCTCGGCGTCGTTGCGTGCCATGTCGGCGCCCATGTGGGTGGCGAAGTCCCGGAACTGGAACCCGAGCACCCGCACCCCCTTCAGCAGCACCAAATTAAGAGGTATCCGCGGGATCGTCCCCGACGCGAACCCGACGGTGACGAACCGCCCGCCCCAGTGCACCGAGCGCAGCGCCGGTTCGGCGAGATCACCACCGACCGGGTCGACGACGACCTCGGCGCCGTTCGGCAGCGCGTCGCGCAGCGCCTGCCGCAGATCGCCGGCACGGTGGTTGATGAGGCGCGTCGCGCCGCACTCCCGCGCCGCCTCGAGCTTCTCCTCCGACGACGCCACCGCGGTGACGGTTGCACCCATGAGCGCACCCAGCTGCACCGCGGCTGATCCCACGCCGCCGCCGGCGCCGAGCACCACGAGCTCGTCGCGCGGCTGTACCTCTGCTACCGAGCGCAGCACGTGGTACGCCGTCTTGTACGCGACGCCGAACGCGGCTGCCGTCATGTCGTCGACCCCGTCCGGAACCCGGGACAGCGAGCGCGTCCCGACCACGACCTCTTCGGCGAACGCGCCGATGAAGACCGAGCCGAAGACGCGGTCGCCCACTGCGACGCTGTCGGCCCCTTCGGCCACCTCGACGACCTCGCCGGCGAATTCGCTGCCCGGGATGAAGGGGACCGGCGCCGACACCTGGTAGGTGTCGGCGATCACGAGCACGTCGGGGAAGTTGACCGCGCCGATGTGCACGCGCACCCGGGCGGTGCCGGGCGTGAGCTCGGGCGGCGGTACGTCCGCAATCTCGACCACGTCGGGGCCGCCGTAGGAGCGGCACAGGGCGGCGCGCACCTCAGGCCGTGGCGAGCACCGAGTAGGAGGTCGACTCGGCCAGGTCGGCCGCCGATTGCATGAGGTCGAGCACGATCGGCCCGAACGCTTGCAACTTCTCGTCGTTCCCTCGCCGCTGGTAGCCCTGCTCGAGCACGACCGCCAGCTTCCATTTGGCCAGGACGCAGTAGTAGTCGATGTCGTCCACCTGGCGTCCCGACACGCCCTCGTAGTGGGCCAGGATCTCGTCTCGAGAGGGCATGCCGGTCATGTCGACGTAGCCGCCGGCGCGGTCCTCGTCGGCGGTCGTGTCGTCCGGCCACGAGTGCACGACCCAACCGAGATCGAGCTTGGGGTCGCCCACAGTGCCCATCTCCCAGTCCACGATGGCAGCCAGGCGCGCCGGCGCGCCGTGCTTGAACATGACGTTGGCGAACTGGTAGTCGCCATGCATCAAGCCGGGGATGTAGTCGATCGGCCGGTGCGTACGCAGCCAGGCGGCAGCTTCCTCGAAGCCCGGTAGCTCGCGGCCCTTGATCCGCTCCAGGAACGCGGTCCAGCGGTCGACCTGCCGCTCGTGGAACCCGTCCGGCCGGCCGAGGTCAGCGAGGCCCTTGGCGTTCCAGTCCACCCGCGACAGCAGCGCGATGCCCTCGACGAGTTGGAACGCGAGCCCCTGACGCGCCTCGAGATCGGTGTCGAACGGGGCCGGCCACTGGCGGCGGGTCGACATGGGCGACCAGCCGTCGACGAAGCCCATCAGATAGAACGTCCGTCCCAGCACCGACTGGTCGGTGCACACAGCGATCGCCTCGGTGTGGGGCACGTCGGTGCCACCCAACGCCTCGATGATCCGCCACTCCCGCACGATGCCCTCGTCGCGCGGCGCCGGCGCGCTCGGCGGAGGGATGCGCATGGCGCAGTGCAGGTCGCCGCGTCGCAGCTCGTAGATCTCGTTCTGGCTGCCCCCCGAGATGTAACTGTGCTCGAGCGCCGCCCCGACCCCGAGGCCCTGGGCGTCCAGCCACGCCACCAACCTGTCCTCATCCGCGATCGACGGCTCGTCGCCGACCGGCCACTCTGATTCACCCTCCGCGTCCGCGCTCATAGGTTCGCAGCCTCCGTCTCGAGATACTCGGCGAATTTGGCCCGTGCCGCCTCCTGGCGCTTGGGCAGCCACTGCGTCGGCCAGATGTCATCGCTCGCCTTGTAGTCGCGCAGCACCTGGCGGGCGACGGTGACCTTGTGCACCTCGGTCGGACCGTCGGCCAGGCCCATTACGCCGGCGCCGTGGATCATGCCGAAGAACGGCATCTCGTTGGTCGTCCCGAGAGCGCCGTGTATCTGCATGGCCCGCCAGGCGATGTCGTGCAGCACCGTCGGCATCACGACCTTGGCCGTGGCGATGTCCTTGCGCACCCGCCTGTAGTCGTTGTACTTGTCGATCTCCCACGCCGTGTAGAGCACGAAGAGGCGGAACTGCACCAGCTGTGCGTAGGAGTCGGCGATGTAGCCCTGTACGAACTGCTTGTCGCCCAGGATGCTGCCCTGCGTCTCACGGCTCAGCGCCCGCTCGCACATCATGTCGATCGCCTTTTGCGCCATGCCGATCGTCCGCATGGCGTGATGGATGCGGCCGCCGCCGAGCCGCGTCTGCGCGATCGCGAAGGCCTGGCCGTTGCCGCCCAACAGGGCGTCCTCGGGCACCCGTACGTCCTCGTAGTGGATCAGGGCGTGCGAGCCCTCGTTGACCGGTTCGCCGTAGAGGCCGACGTTGCGCTCGATGTTGACGCCCGGCGTGTCGGTCGGCACCAGGAACATCGACATGCCCTGGTACGCGCTCACCTCTGGATTCGTCACCACCATCACGATGAGGAACGACGCCGTCTTGGCGTTAGAGGAGAAGTACTTCCACCCGTTGATGACCCACTCGTCGCCGTCCTTGACCGCTTGCGTCTTGAAGAGCGTCGGGTCGGCACCGGCGTGTGGCTCGGTCATCGAGTAGCTCGAGAAGCACTCCCCGTCGAGCAGCGGTTGGAGGTACTTCTTCTTCTGCTCGTCGGTGCCGTAGTGGGCGATGATCTCGGCGTTGCCCGTGTCGGGTGCTTGGCAGCCGAACACGACCGAGGCCCACTGCGAGCGCCCGAGGATCTCGTTCAGCAGCGCGAGCTTCAGCTGGCCGTAGCCCTGGCCGCCGAGCTCGGGCCCGAGATGCGTGGCCCACAAGCCCTGCCGGCGCACCTCCTCCTTCAACGGGTCGATCGCCTCACGGCGCTTTCCCTCGAGCGGCGTGAATTGCAGGTGCGGGAAGACCAGGTCGAGCGGCTCGACTTCCTCCCGGACGAACTGGTCGACCCAGTCCAACTTCTTCTGGTAGTCGGGATCGGTTTCGAAGTCCCAGGCCATGGCGCCCTCCCTCGGCTCGGTGCCAGAATATGATTCTGACTATCAAGAACGCAATGCCGGACACCGAAACCGCTCCTGACGACGGCGTCGCCGGCCGCATCGTGCGCCGCTCCCTGGCCAAACGGGAGGGCGAGTACGCCGGCGAGGTGCGCCGGCTGCTCGATGCCGCGCTCGAGGTCATGCACGACTGCGGCACCTCCGCACGCCCCCGCGTGGCCGACATCGTGGCAGCCGCCGGGCTCTCCAACGACGCGTTCTACCGGCACTTTCGCTCGAAGGACGACCTCGTCAATGCGTTGCTCGAGGATGGCGCCGAGCGCCTGCGCGGCTATCTGTCCCACCAGATGGCCAAGGCCCGCACCCCTGAGGCGCAAGTCCGCCGCTGGGTCGAGGGCGTCCTCGGCCAGGCCGACGGCGACGTCGCCGCCGCCACGCTGGCGGTGTTGTGGAACGGCAGCAGCGCCGACGGCGGCCAGGCCGCCGGCCGGCACTTCGCCAGCGCGCCGCTCGCCTCCCTGCTCCACCAGCCCTTCACTGCGCTGGGCAGCGATGCGCCCGAGCTCGATGCCGCACTTGCCGCGCACGCGACCCTCGGCTTGCTCTCAGACTGCCTCTGGCGGAGCACCGCGCCGAGCCGCGCCGAGACCGATCGCGTCGTCGACTTCTGTTTGCGCGCCGTCCAGCGCTGATCCTCTGTCTCGGCGGCCGCGCGTACCGCCGGACCTGTTTGCGGCGGCGTCCCGCCCCTCTGCTCAGGCCTTGTCTGTGTCCAGCCCTTCGGGAACCCATTCGGGCTGTCGCTTCTCCATGAACGCGGCCATGCCCTCGCGCGGCTCGGGTGATTCCGCCAGCGCCCAGAACATGGTCTGGTAGTCGATGAGGCCGTAGCGCTCGTTGAGCATGCGCTTCACGTGCATGCGCGCCATGGGGGGCGTCAACAGGATCTCGCGCACTGCTTCGAGCGCCGCCTCCCGCAGTTGCTCGTGTGGCACGACCCGTGCGATCAGCCCGATGCGCTGCGCCTCGGCGGCATCGAACCGACGGCCCGAGAGCAACAGGTCCCGCGCAATGGCGATGCCCACATGTGCCGGCAGCACCGCCGCGTACGTTGCGTCGGGGATGCCTCGCAGGAGTTCGGGCACGCGGAACGTCGCCCGGTCGCTCGCCACGCAGATGTCCGACAGCATGGCGATCAGAAGTCCCCCCGCCTGGCAGATGCCGTTCACGGCCGCCACCACGGGGGCTCGGCTGTCGCGGATAGTGAGGAACGGCAGGATGTCGTGCTCGATGTCGGGCGTCGGCTCGTCGTCGGGGTGCTGGCGGCCCCCCAGGTCGCCACCGGGGGCGAAGACGTCTCCCGTTCCGGTGATGATGAGCGCAGCGAGCTCGGGATCGTGGTTCACCGTGTGCACCGCCCGCTTGATGCCGAAGTACATGGCCGGCGTCAGCGCGTTGCGTGCTTCGGGCCGGTCGATGACGCACCAGGCGATCGGGCCTTCCCGCTCGAAGCGCAGCCCAGCTGCACCCAGTTCGTTCGCCATGTGCCATCCCCTCTCGCGTCGGCGTGCGCCCGGACATTATCGGTACTTCGGGCCCGAACCTCTTGTTTGGAGGTGCCGCGGCTACTGTCACCCGGCGACGCACCGGCACAGGTGTCGGGGAAGGGGAGGGATTGGTGTCGAACGACCGGTTACAGCAGGGGAGCCGCCTGCACGGCGTCCAAACTCACCGAGTGGTCATTGTGCTCACCGTCTTGGCGGCTTCTGTTGGCAGCCTCCTCGCAGCTGTCGCGCCGGCCGCGGCGCCCGTAAGCGCTGCCGCGGTACCCGGCAACCCGCACGTACCGTCGCCTACCGTCCAGGGTCCGATTCTTCCAACCAGTGGTATCTCTTTCCTCGGATCGACACTCTTTCCCCTGTCGCAAGTCGGGTACGAGGAATCTGAGTATTTCCTGTCGGGTACCGCGACGGCGTACACGAGCAAGACGGCGCTGACCAAGGATGGCCAGTGGCACGTGACGCCGGCCAGCACCTCGCCCTACACCACCCGCGTCGTCGTCTATCGGCCCATCGATGCGAAGAAGTTCGACGGGACGGTCGATGTCGAGTGGCTCAACGTCACCGGCGGCGTCGACGCAGCCGCCGCCTGGTTGACCGGCCATCCCGAAGAGGTTCGCGCCGGCGTGGCCTACATCGGCGTGGACGCACAGGTCGGGGGGATCAACGGCGTGCCCGGTTCGGTTGCCACTGCGGAAGCGGGCGCGGGTGGCCTCAAGCAGACCGATCCCACTCGCTATGCCGCATTGAACCACCCGGGTGACAGCTACTCGTTCAGCATCTTCGAACAGTCCGGCGAAGCGGTGCACACCTCGGCAGCCAAACTGCTCAGCGGCCTCGTGCCAAAGAGGGTGCTGGCAATCGGGGAGTCGCAGTCGGCCATTTATCTGACGACCTATCTCGATGCCATCCAGCCCCTCTCTCCCGGCGTCTATGACGGGTACCTCGTCTACAGCCGAGGCAACGACGGCGCCAACCTGTCGCAGGCGCCGCAACCCAATATCGTCACACCCAATCCGACCTTCATACGCACCGACCTCCACGTCCCCGTCTTGATGTTCGAGACGGAGGCCGACCTGCTGCTCTTGGGTTATGTCGAAGCGCGGCAGGCACCGACGCAGTACATCCGCGAGTGGGAGACGGCGGGCACCGCGCATGATGACACCTACGGGTTGCTCTATTCGCGGACGGACAATCTGACCGGGCAAGCCGACACTCAGGCCTTCGCATCCATGCTGAACCCACCCAAAGACCCGATCCCCGGCATCGTCGACTGCAACGCGCCGATCAACGCGGGTTCGCACACCTACGAGTTGCGGGCAGCCGTCGCGGCGCTCGATCACTGGGTGCGCACCGGCATAGCTCCACCTCAGTCGCCGCGTCTCGAGGTGAACGCGAGCAAGACCGGCTTCGTGACCGACACCAATGGCAACGTCCTCGGCGGCATCCGTCCACCGCAGGTGGTGGCAGCGGTGTCCAAGCTTTCGGGGATCGGGCAACCGGGCAGTGGCGCCCCGGCACCGACCCAACCGGTGGGCCAGAAGACCACGTCGTCGAGCACCGCGGTCGGCGCTGGAGTCCTGTGTGCCATTTTCGGGACGACCGTGCCTTTCAGCGCATCGCAGCTGTCGGCGCTGTACCCGACCCACGCCGACTTCGTGAAGAAATGGGATGCGGCGACCGCGGTCGAGGTGCGCGAGGGCTATCTGCTGGAGCCGGACGCCCGTACGCTCGACAAGGTGGCCGCTGCCTCGAACGTCGGAGGCTGATGCGATGAGCGAACGGATGCGGAGCCGAAGATGACAGTCGGCATCGTTACCGGCGCGGGGCGCGGCATGGGAGCCGCGTGCGCAGACCGGGTCAAGGACATGGTGGACGTGCTCGTGCTCGTCGACCGGGACGAGGTCGGCCTCGGCGCCGCCGCGGAGCGGCTGGCAACATCGCCGGGGCGCGCCACGGTCGAGACGTTTGCCCTCGACGTCAAAGACAGCGACGGCATGGCGAGCCTCGCCGCCCGGGCGGCAGAGCTCGGACCGCTGCGCGCGGTCGCACACGCGGCCGGGGTGTCGCCAACGATGGCCGATTGGCGGGAGGTCCTGACGGTCGACCTGGTGGGCACCGCACTTCTGGTCGAATCGCTGCGCCCGCTCGCCGTCGGCGGCACCGCCATCGTGTGCTTCGCGTCGATCTCGGCGTCGCTCGCCCTCCCTGACGTCGACCAACCTGCCGACGCCGCACTGGACCAACCCCTGCACTCCGACTTTCTCGAACGCCTTCGCGAGGCTGTCGGGCCGGACCTCGAGGACCCGGGCATGGCCTACACCTGGGCCAAGCGCGGCGTGCACCGCCTTGTCCGTCGCGAGGCCGTTCCGTTCGGACGCGCCGGGGCGAGGATTTGTTCGGTCACTCCCGGCATCATCGACACGCCGATGGGGCGCCAAGAGGCGGATACGCACGAGGTCATGGCGATGCTCGTCCGTTCTTCGGCGTTGGCCCGGGAAGGATTGCCCGAAGAGGTGGCGGCCGGGGTCGCGTTCTTGCTTTCGGACGAGGCCACCTATGTCACGGGCGTGGACCTCACAGTCGATGGCGGTGTGATCGCCGCTGTGAGAAGTGGAGCGTTGTCATTATGAGCGTGCAGTCGGAGGGAAACGAAACAGTCGACGTGCGCGACCTGCTCGACCCCGAGCTCCGCGAGGTGCTCGGCGCATTCGAGATGCCGCCGTTCGATGCCGAAACCGTCATGGCCATCCGCAACACGGTGTTTCCGGGCGTGGCGCTGTCGGACGCGGTCGTGCGCACGGAATATGTCGTCCCCGCGGAACCCGCGATACCTGTGCGGGTCCACCGTCCCGTTGGAGTCGACGGCGTCCTGCCGGGCATTTTCACGATCCATGGCGGGGGCTACGTCATTGGCTCGTACGCCATGGACGATTACCTGCACGACCAGTGGTGCCCGCAACTGGGCACCGTGGGCATCTCGGTGGAGTACCGACTGGCCCCGGAGACGCCCTATCCCGGCCCAGTGGAGGACTGTTACGCGGCGTTGCGTTGGGTCCATGAACACGCCGGCGAGATCGGCGTCGACCCAGACCGCTTGGGCCTTTACGGGATCAGTGCCGGTGGAGGGCTGGCGGCCGCGCTTGCGCTCCTGGTGCGTGACCGGGGGGAGTTCCCCCTCGCCTTTCAGCTGCTCGACTGCCCGATGCTCGACGACCGCCAGGCCACGTCGTCGATCGGCGCGACGGGCCTGTACGTCTGGGACGCCGAATCCAACGAGTTCGGCTGGCGCTCATATCTGGGCGACCTCTATGGCTCGGACGACGTCCCGCCCTACGCGGCGGCAGCCCGGGCAACCACGCTCGCCGGTCTGCCGCCGAGCTGTGTCGTGGTTGGATCGATCGACGGCTTCCGCGACGAGGATGCCGAGTACGCAATGCGGCTCAACCAAGCCGGCGTCCCGTGCGAGTTGCACGTGATCGCGGGATTGCCACACGCCTACCAGATGGCCGTGGACGCGCAGGCCGTGCAGCTGGCAACGCGATGCAAGGACGATTGGTTGGCTCGCCTGCTGGCGCAGCTGTCCGCAGCCTGAAGGCGAGGCGCCGCTCTCAGAGCTTGCCGGCGCTCCCTGAGCGAGTACGGATCATGGCGTCCTGGACAAACGACGCCGCCAGTTGCCCGTCGGAGCGGAAAATCTCGCCGCGGCCATAGCTGCGGCCGTGGCCGGCGTAGGTCGCGCGTTGCTCCAAGAGGTGCCACTCGCCGGCCGGGCACCGTTCGTGGAACGTGAGGGTGTGGCTGAGCACTCCCGTCGACAGCGTGAGGTGCGCCTGGGCCTGCCCGACACCCTTGTGCGGGCGCATCGCGGTGCCGATGAGGAATCCGTCGGTCGAATAGCTGACCAGCGCCTGGTCGATGGCGGGGTCGTCGGGAGCACCGGCAAAGCGCACCCAGACGTCGAGCTCAGGTGGACCGACAAGCTCAGGATCGCTGATGTCGATGTTGCCGACGATGCCCAACTCCCATGCCTCCTCTCCGCGCACGTGGCCCGCCACGTCGCCGGGGCCAGCCGTCGACCGACGCTCGTCGGCGTGGCGGATCACGTCGTCCTCGAGCGCGCTCAACAAGACGAGCGACCGGGTACAGATCTGGCCACCCTGGCTGATGGTCACGGTGCTGGAGGCGACGGAGCGGCCGGCGTGCATCCGCTCGACGGCGATGTCGAGCGATGCGTCGTGCGACGCACCGCGGGCGAAGACGGTGTGGAGGGTCTTGACCGCCTTGCCCTCCTGCCCGGCGAGGCCCGCGATGATCGATTGGGCCAGAAGCTGGCCGCCGAAGACGACGCCGTGCGCCGAAGGCAGGTTGCCGGCGCGGTAGCGGTCCTCGCCGACCGGCTCGAGGGTGAGGGCCTCGAGGAAGGCGTCGATGGTTGGCATCCGGGGCTCCTTCTTCTCAGCGGCGGGGGGACCGTCGGCGGGGGCGGCGGTCCAGCCTCCGAGTTCCGGCCGGGTCGGGGGCGCGAGGCCGCTACCTTGGGGTCCGGACGAGCATACAGCCAATTTTGACGACGACGTCAAAGTCAGATACCCTCCGAAACCGGCGTCCCAGCCGGGTGACCGGGGCTTTTCCGGTCACCAGCGGGACAGCCGTGCCCTTCGTGGGGTGGGCGATTCGAGCGACGAGAGGAAGAGGACCGTGGCCGATGCAGTGAAGGTCAACCCGGAACAGCGGATGCTGATCGACGGGAAGCTGGTCGACGCCGACTCGGGCAAGACCTTCGACAACATCAACCCGGCCACCGAGGAGGTCATCGGGTCGGTGGCGGACGCCTCGTCCGCCGAGATGCTCCGGGCCATCGATGCGGCGCGCCGGGCCTTCGACGAGACCGACTGGTCGACGAACCACGCTCTGCGCAAGCGCTGCCTCGAGCAGCTCCACGAGGCGCTCCAGGCCGAGCAGGAGGAGCTGCGCGAGCAGCTGATCCTCGAGGTGGGCTGCCCGGTCATGACCACGCACGGCCCGCAACTCGACGCGCCGTTGTCCGAGGCGCTGGCGTGGCCGGCCAAGGAGATCGACAACTTCGAGTGGGAGACCGTGCTGCCCGACGCCATGGGCATCACCGGTGGCGTCGACTCCCGGCGGATCTGGCGCGAGCCGGTCGGCGTCGTGGGCGCCATCATCCCGTGGAACTTCCCGGTCGAGGTGACGCTGCACAAGGTGGGACAGGCGCTGGCGACGGGCAACGCGATGATCGTGAAGCCGGCGCCCGATACGCCGTGGAACGCGACGTTCCTGGGGCGCTTGATCGCGGAGAAGACCGACATCCCGGCCGGCGTGATCAACGTGGTGACGTCGTCGGACCATCTTGTCGGCGAGGAGCTCACGCTGTCGCCGAAGGTCGACATGATCTCGTTCACCGGCTCGACGGCGGTGGGCCGCCGGATCATGGAGAAGGGCGCCGCGACGATGAAGCGGGTCTTCCTCGAGCTCGGTGGGAAGTCGGCGACCATCGTGCTGGAGGACGCCGACCTGGGGTTGGCGGCGATGATGGGCATGGGCGCGTGCTTCCACGCCGGACAGGGCTGCGCGATCCAGACGCGTATGTTGCTGCCCCGGTCCCGCTACGAGGAGGGCGTCGAACAGCTGAAGGCGATGTTCGCCGCCGTGCCTTACGGCGAGCCGCACCGCGAGGACGTCATCATGGGGCCGTTGGTGTCGGCCAAGCAGCGCGAGCGGGTCCTGGGGTACATCGAGAAGGGACAGAAGGAGGGCGCAACGCTGGCCGTCGGCGGCGGGCGCCCTTCGGGCGACGAGTTCGCCAAGGGTTGGTGGGTGGAGCCGACGCTGTTCACCGACGTCGACAACTCCATGACCATCGCGCAGGAGGAGATCTTCGGCCCGGTGCTGGTCGCGATCCCGTTCGAGGACGAGGACGACGCCGTACGCATCGCCAACGACAGCATCTACGGGTTGTCGGGCGGCATCTTCTCGGGCTCGGTGGAGCACTCGCTCGCCGTCGCCAAGCGCATCCGCACTGGCGGCCTGTCGATCAACGGCGGCGCGCCGTACGGCCCGGACCTCCCGTTCGGCGGGTACAAGCACAGCGGCGTCGGGCGCCAGAACGGCAAGCCAGGCTTCGAGCAGTACCTGGAGATCAAGTCGGTGTCCTGGCCTGCGGGCTAGGACGGAGGGAGGCCAGGGCGTGACCGTCACCAGTTCCTCGGACGTCTACTACGACCCGTACGACTTCGACATCGACGCGGACCCGTATCCCATCTGGAAGCGCCTGCGTGACGAGGCGCCGCTGTACTGGAACGAGAAGTACGAGTTCTTCGCGCTGAGCCGATGGGACGACGTCGACGCCGCCATGCTCGATTGGCAGACGTATCTCTCGGGCCGGGGTTCGGTGCTCGAGATCATCAAGGCCGGCGTGGAGATCCCCCCGGGGTCGATCCTCTTCGAGGACCCGCCCAACCACGACGTGCACCGGTCGCTGTTGTCCCGCGTCTTCACGCCGAAGAAGATGCAGGCGCTCGAGCCGCAGGTGCGTGCCTATTGCGCCCAGGTGCTCGACCCCCTGGTCGGGTCGGGCCAGTTCGACTTCGTCGAGAACCTGGGCCGGTTCATGCCCATGCGTGTCATCGGGATGCTTCTCGGCATCCCCGAACAGGACCAGGAGGCGATCCGCGACCGCCTCGACGAAGGCCTGCGCCTGGACGACGGCGTCCCGTCCGAGAGGGTGTACGACGGCAACGCCCAGTTCGACGTCTTCTCCGACTACGTCACCTGGCGGGCGGAGCACCCTTCAGACGACCTGATGACCGAGCTGCTCAACGCCGAGTTCGAGGACCACACCGGCACGAGGCGCACGCTGACCCACGAGGAGATCATCGGCTACGTCGGGCTGCTGGCCGGAGCCGGGAACGAGACGACCACCCGCCTGATCGGCTTCACCGGCGAGGTGCTCGGCCGCCACCCGGACCAACGCGCCGAGCTCGTGGCGGACCGCTCGCTCATTCCCAACACCATCGAGGAGTTGTTGCGCTACGAGTCCCCGTCACCTGTCCAGTCACGGTATGTCGCCCGCGACGTCGAGATCCACGGCCGCACGGTGCCCGAGGGCAGCGTGATGGTGATGCTGAACGGATCGGCAAACCGGGACGAGCGTCATTTCGTCGACGGGGACAGCTTCGACATCCACCGCGAGATCGGCCGGCATCAAGCCTTCGGCTACGGCATCCACCTCTGCCTCGGTATGGCACTCGCCCGCCTGGAAGGGCGCGTCGCGCTCGACGAGGTGCTGAACCGATTCCCCGAGTGGGAGGTCGACTACGACCGGGCCAAGCGCGCCCGCACGTCCACGGTGCGCGGCTGGGAGACGCTGCCGGTCCGCACGGCGTGACGACCGGGGAGGAGGGCCGGCGATGAACATGGAGGACATGATCCTCGTCTCGATCGACGACCACATGATCGAGCCGCCGAGCATGTACGAGAACCACGTGCCGAACAAGTGGGCCGACGAGGCGCCGCGGGTCGTACACGAGGACGGGATCGACCAGTGGGTGTTCCAGGGCGAGAAGACGAGCACCTCTTTCGGCATGTCGGCGACGGTCGGGTGGCCGTCCGAGGAGTGGGGCTTCAACCCGGGGACCTACACCGAGCTGCGGCCGGGCTGTTTCGACGTGCACGAGCGGGTGCGCGACATGAATGCCAACGGCGTGCTCGGCTCCATGTGCTTCCCGACGATGGCGGGCTGGAACGCCCGCACGTTCGCCGAGGCGCACGACAAGGAGATCGCGCTCGTCATGCTGCAGGCCTACAACGACTGGGCCATCGACGAGTGGTGCGGGGCGTACCCGGGCCGGTTCATCCCGCTGGGCATCGTCCCGATGTGGGACGTCGACGCCGCAGTGGCCGAGGTGCACCGGGTCGCCAAGAAGGGCTGCCGGTCGATCAGCTTTCTCGAGACGCCGCACGTCCAGGGCTTCCCGAGCTTCCTGTCCGGCTACTGGGACCCGATGCTCAAGGCGCTGAGCGACGAGAACATGGTGCTCTCGCTGCACATCGGCGCCGGCTTCGCGGTCATCCAGCGCGCCGAGGAGGCTCCGGTCGACCACCTCATGGTGCTGGCCTGCCAGATCAGCGCCATCACGGCACAGGACCTCCTGTTCGGCCCCACCCTGCGCCGCTTCCCCGAGCTGAAGGTTGCGCTGTCCGAGGGCGGGATCGGCTGGATCCCCTTCTATTTCGACCGCATCGACCGCCACTACGGCAACCAGGAGTGGCTGCACAGTGACTTCGGCGGCAAGCTCCCTTCTGAGGTTTTCCGCGACCACATCCTCGCCTGCTACATCACCGATCCCTCGGGCCTGCTGCTGCGCGACCGCATCGGGATCGACAACATCGCCTGGGAGTGCGACTACCCGCACACCGACACCACGTGGCCGGAGTCGCCCGAGTTCGCGTGGCGCGAGTTCCAGGCGGCCGGTGTCACGGATCCGGTCGAGATCAACAAGATCACCTTCGAGAACGCATGCCGCTTCTACAGCTGGGACCCCTTCGCGCACACTCCGAAAGAGCAGGCCACGGTCGGGGCACTGCGTGCGGCGGCGGCCGACGTCGACGTGACACGGATGTCGAAGGACGAATGGCGCAAGCGCAACGAGGCCGCCGGCATCGGCGCGCTATGAGGGAGGACCGTAGACCGCAATGCTGATCAACCCGACCGAGGAACAAGAGTTCTTCCGGGCCACCACCGAACGCTTCTTGGTGGAGAACGTCCCGCCGGACGCGCTGCGCCGCCTGCGCGACGACGGGGACGGCTTCGACCGCGACTACTGGCGCCGCGGAGCGGAGCTGGGCTGGACGTCGTTGCTGGTGGACGAGGTGCACGGCGGCGGTTCCATCAGCGGAGCCGGACTGGTGGACCTAAGCCTCGTGGCGTACGAGTTCGGCCACCACGCGGCACCGGGGCCGCTCACCGCGACGAACGTCGTGGCGTCCGCGCTGAGCGACCACGGTGCTCCGGGTGCGCAGGCCGAGGTGCTCGCAGGCCTGCTCTCCGGTGAAGTCATCGCCACCTGGTGCGCACCCGAGCTCGGGGCGCGGCCAGGCGAGTGGCGCACCGGTCCTGAGATCGAGCGTGCCGGCGATGAGTTCGTGCTGCGCGGCACCGTCCGGCCCGTGGAGCACGCCGGCCAGGCCGACCACTTCCTGGTGACCGCGCGTGACGGAGCGGGCCTGACCCAGGTGCTGGTCCCGGCAGGCACCGGGGGGATCACCGTCGAGGCTCTCGAAACGGTGGATCTGACCCGGCGCTTCGGAGCCGTGACCTTCCACGGCGTCCGCGTGCACGGCGACACGGTCGTGGGCGCCGCCGGCGAGGCGTCGCCCGACGTGGCGCGCCAGCTGCGCCGGTCTGTGGCCATGCTGAATTGCGAGGCGGTGGGCGCCATGCAGGCGGCCTTCGACATGACGGTCGAATGGTCGTTCGACCGCTATTCGTTCGGCCGTCCGCTGGCTTCGTACCAGGCGCTCAAGCACCGCTTCGCCGACATGATGTCGTGGCTGCAGGCGGGCCACGCCATCAGTGACGCCGCGTGCGCCGCCGCGCAGGACGACGAGCCCAACGCCGACGAGCTCGCCAGTGCGGCCAAGGCGTTCATCGGGCGGTACGGCGGCGAGCTGATCCAGGACTGCGTCCAACTGCACGGCGGGATCGGCGTCACGTTCGACCACGACCTGCACCTGTACCTGCGCCGGCTGACGGTCAACCGCTCGGTCGCCGGAACGCCGAGGGAGCATCTCCGGCGGATCGCCGGCATCGTCGAGGCCCGGGAAGGAGACGCGGCGTGAGCGCCTTGCGGGCCGAGGAGGACACCGACACGGAGGAGACGGAAGACCTCGAGAGCTTCCGCCGCCGGGCGCGCGCTTTCATCACGGCCAATCTGGCGCCCAAGACGATGGAGGAGATGCGCCTCGACTACAGCGTGGGCGACGAAGAGTCCGAGCTGGCGGAGGTCGCGCACGAGCGCGAACTCCAGCGCATGCTGTTCGACGGCGGATTCGCGGGCATCTGCTTCCCTCGGGCCTATGGCGGCCAGGGGCTCACGCCCGAGCACCAGCGGGTGTTCAACGAGGAGATCGTGGGGCGCGACTTCCCGTGGCGGATCCAGGTTCCGACGTTCGTGCCCTGCGCGGCGGTGATCCTGGAGTTCGGCACCGAGGAGCAGAAGCAGCGCCATCTCCCGCCGATCCTGCGGGGTGAGGAGCTGTGGATGCAGTTCTTGTCCGAACCGAGCGGTGGGTCCGACGTGGCGGCCGCGCTCACGACGGCAGTGCGCGACGGTGACCAGTGGGTGCTCAACGGGTCGAAGATCTGGACAACGGGTGCTTGGTGGTCGGACTGGGGCCTCTGCCTCGCACGCACGAACTGGGACGTGCCGAAGCACCGCGGGCTGACCGTCTTCATGCTGCCGATCCACCAACCGAACGTCGAGGTGCACCGCATCGAGATGCTCAACGGGTCGCGCGAGTTCTGCCAGGAATTCCTGACCGACGTCATCGTGCCCGACGAGGACCGCATCGGCGAGGTGGACGACGGGTGGACCGTCGGCACGCGCTGGATGTTCCACGAGCGGATGCTCTTCAACTCGCCCTACGCCAGCCATCCGGTCGGCGTGACGTTCGGAAGCATGGACGCCACCTCGGTGTTCAAGGTCGCACGCGAGGCGGGCCAGCTGGACGACACCGCGACTCAGGAAATGGTCGGCGAGGCCCGCATGTTCGAGGTCATCAGCGACGCGCTGGGCAAGCGGATCAACGAGAGCATCGCGGCGGGGAAGCTGTCCGACCAGGCGGCGGCGATCGTGCGGCTGTTCAAGGGGTCGGGGCAGGAGCGGATCCGTACGCTCGGATTCGAGGTCGCCGGATCGGCCGGCGCGGCATGGAGCGGGAACGGCCCGATAGCTCGCGCCGCCGTCAACTACCTCATCCGGCAGGGCGGCAGCATCGGGGGCGGGACGCTCGAGATGGCGCGCAACGTGGTCGCGGAGCGCGTGCTGGGCATGCCGCGGGAGCGTCGCCTGGACAAGGACGTGCCGTTCCGCGACGTGCCGCGCAGCCGGCCGAGCGCGGGCTGACGGCCGCAATTTTCGCAACCGGCAACCGGCAGCATCAGGGAGGGAGAGAGCGTGGCGACCGCAACCGTCAACGGGTTGACGCTGGCATACGAGACGATCGGGGAGGGACGGCCCTGGGTCATCACGCCCGGCGGCCGCTTCACGAAGGACGAGCCTGGCGTGCGCCAGCTGGCCGAGGCGTTGGCGGCGCAGGGCAACCGGGTGCTGATCTGGGACCGGCCGAACTGCGGCGAGTCGGACGTGTGCTTCGAAGGCTCCTCGGAGTCGGCGATGCAGGCCGACGCGCTGGTCGGGCTGCTCGAGCATCTCGAGATGACGCCGGCGGTGATCATCGGCGGCTCCGGTGGTGCCCGCGTGTCGCTGTTGGCGGCGGCGCACCCGGGCGCGGCGTCGGGCCTGGCCACCTGGTGGATCAGCGGCGGCGTCTACGGGCTGCTCACGCTCGCGATGCACTACTGCGGCGGATCACTCGCCGCGGCGTGGACGAGCGGCGGCATGGAGGCGGTCGCCGATCTCCCCGAGTGGCAGGAGGTCATAGAAGGCAATGCGGGGAACCGTCAGCGCATCCTGGACCAGGACCCCAAGACGTTCGTCGCGGCGATGGAGCGCTGGATGCTGGCGTACGTGCCGACCGACGAGCCGGTCCCTGGCCTTTCCCTGGCCGCGGCCCGCGCGTTGGACATCCCTGCGCTCGTCTTCCGCAGCGGCGAGAGTGACGTCTGGCACACACGCGCCACGTCGGAGCGCCTCGCCGAGGTGCTGCCGCAGGCCCGCCTCGTCGAGCCGCCCTGGGGCGACCGGGAGTGGTTGGAACGCGGAGAGGAGCGAGAGAAGGGGATCTTCGTCCGCTGGCCGCTGCTGGCGCCGCAGCTGTTGGAGTGGCAGGCGGCAGAGCTCGGCTGAGCACACGACGGGGGTGACGAGGCACGGATTCGAACTCACGTCAACGAGGATCAGAGCCCTGCGATGATCTCCAACACCTCGTCCTTCCGGTAGCCATGGCGACTCGAGTATCCGAGTAGCTCACGGCAGCGCGCCACGACCTCACTCAAACCGGGCGCTTCACCAACGACCGTGATGCCCCGTCCACGCTGAAACTCGAGGAGCCCTTCGTCACGCAGTTGGCGCAGGGCGCGGAACATGGTGTTGTGGTTGACCCCGCGTACGGCGGCCATGTCGCGGGCCGGCGGCAACCGTCCTCCGGGCTTGACCGCTCCCTCGGCGATCTCACGGCGAAGCTCGGCGGCCACCTGGATGTACACCGGTTGAGCGTTTTCACCGTCGGACGCCATGGACAGATTGTACCACCTCAGTTAGTATCATCTTGTGAAGATGCTTGAGTGTCCGCCTGCACCTCCTGCATCATCGGGACCGACCGGCGAGAGTCTTCGACCCGCTGAAGAGCTCATCATCAAGGAGGCCCGGCGTCTCCGGCGTCGGCGGTACCTCCTGGTCGCTGCCGCGTGCATTGCGATCATCGGCGCAGTCGCTGTCGGTGTCGCGATGAGCAACGGCGGCGGCCGTCGGACGACAGATACCCGTCACCACGCCGGGACAGCTCCACCTCGGGCTACGCCACCCGTTTCGACGCAGAAGCCTCCCGGTGTGGCTCTTCCATCGTCGGATCTGTTCAACCAGATCTCGGTGACCTCCAATGGCCTCTTGCTCACCGGCGTGACCGATACGAACGGCGAGAGCCCCCAGTCCAGTCCTCAGTCAACCTGCGTGGCAGCACCTCTCGATCCACAATCCCTCGCGGTCGGGTCGGTCCAGATGGGAAGCTGCGGTGATCCACTTCTCACCGGTCGCACGGTCGAAGCGGTCAATACGCAATTGCCCCAGTCGAACAACGCGACGATCTCGATCAACGTGGCGGATCCGGCGACCGGTCAAGTCAGCGACGGCCCTGTCGTGATGACGTACGGCTCGTATTCGGACACCCGGCCGGTGATCTCCTACGGAACGCAATGGGTCTGGGTCTACGACAACTCGACAACGAACGGATCCGAGCTACTCCAGGTCTCGGCTTCCTCGGGCGCCGTTTTCGATACCGTTCGCATGCCGGCTCTCTACAGGCCCTTACTCGCGGCCGACGACGGAGGGGTTTGGGTCGCCAACTCGATCGGGGGGTCGCCGGCGCCGGCCCTGTTCTATGTCGGCGCTGGCTCGTCCGCTCCGAGCGTCGCGATCTCGGCCACGAACGTGCCGATCTGCTGGCTCCAGGCAGACGGAGCGAGCGCCTGGGTCGGCGCGGGTCTCCAGAATGCCTGTGCGAAACAGGCCGTCGAACGATTCGTCGACTACAGCACCGCGCCCTTGTTCTCCGTGCCCGGCACCTTCTTACCTTTCACGGTCATCGGAGACGAGACTGACGGTTTCTGGACGCTGCAGTTGAATGCGGGGGTTCAGCAGATCGTCTCCATCGACCCCCAGACAGGCGCCGAGAGCGTTGCCGGGACATTGCCCTATGTCCAAGAGCCGATCGTGAACCAAGAAAATGGTCTGGTCCCAAACCAGGCCGTCTATTACAAGGGAGCGCTTTATGTGCTCCTGCCGCCCTTCCGATTGAACGGGTATCTCGGGTACAGCTCAGTCGTGAGGGTGTTTCCCATGGCCTAACCGTGTTCGTTCTCGCCGGCCAGGTCCGACTCGTTGATCGGAACGATTTACAAGTTGCATAGCGATCATCAAGTTCGTCATAGATGGCGCTCGCATGTTTCTCCCATGTCAACGCTTCTTCGATCGCCATCGACGCTGAACGAAACCCGATCACGTCATGATCTGGCAAGTCTATGGGCAGGTACAGCTCAGAGCATGGGTCGTGCAGCAGGTTCGCCTGCAGACCATCCGTGCCGTCAGCGGGCGAGAATGGTGACGGCGGCAGTGCCGGGAGCACCGTAGACCTGGGCGTAGCCGACACGCGGGTCGCCCTCGACTTGGCGGTCGCCGGCCTGGCCGCGGAGCTGGATTACGAGCTCGTGGACCTGGCGGAGGCCGGAGGCTCCGATCGGCTCACCGTTGGCGATCAGGCCACCATCGGTGTTGATCGGCATTGGACCGGTGATCTCGGTCGCGCCGTCGGCGAGAAGCTTCTCCTGTTCGCCGTCAGCACAGAAGCCGTTCTCAGCCATATGGATGACCTCAGCACCAGCATCGGTGTCCTGAACCTGGATGACGTCAACATCGTCGGGTCCGATCCCAGCGTCTTCGTAGGCGGCGCGGGACGCGTGCACAGTGGGCGCAACGTCTTCCTCGACAGGAGACCATGTGGTGTTGACCTCGTACGAGCCGTAGTTGCGCGTGCGGATAGCCGTTGCCTTCACGTACACCGGCGTATCCGTATAGCGGTGAGCGATGTCGGCGCGGCAAAGGACCACGGCCGCAGCGCCCTCGTCGGGAGCGCAGAACATGTACGAAGTGAGCGGGTAGTTGAGCATCGGCGAGCTGAGAATCTCCTCCTCGGTGATCGGCTTGCGCCGGAAGGCCTTCGGATTGAGCGCGCCATTGCGATAATTCTTCGCCGCCACCTTGGCCAACGTCGCCTGGGAGACGCCGTGGTCGTGCATGTATTTGTTGATCTTCATGCCGAAGAATTTGGTGGTCACGTACTGCCCGTTTTCGCCATACCAAGCAGGCACATTGGTGGTCGTCGGATCGCCTTTGAACGAGCCCCGAGCGTGCTTGTCCGTTCCGACGGCAACGACGATGTCACCGTTGCCGGCGCCAATGGCGTTTGCGGCCTGCTGAATGGTGGCAGCGCCGGTTGCGCATGCGCTGAACACATGGATGAACGGAAGACCGGTCAGGCCGACAAGACCGGTGAGAGGGTCGGTCCAGACCCCCCAGCTCCCGCCGAAGGCGCACTGGACGTCGTTCCAGGTCACGCTTGCGTCGGTCAAGGCCAGCTCGACGGCGTCGGCGGCCATCTCGTATGCGGATTTTTCGCCGTGCCGGCCGAAGGGGTGGAGACCGACACCAATGATCGCGACGTCGTCCATCTAGCGCTCCTCGTTGTGCGGCGCGCCGACGGGCGCGAAGGCGAAGGTGATGATCTCGTTGCCGTCGTTGTCGGTATAGAACGGGACGATTCGGAGCTCGACTTCCATTCCGAATTCGAGCCTTTGGGGATCGCATTCAGTGAGCCGCGACTCGACCCGCACCATGTCCTCGAGTTGTACGAGGCCGACCCCATATGGCTCGAAGGACTTACCCGTCGGATCACCCCTGTAGTTGGCACTGGGCGGGAACTCCTGGGTGGTCCAGGACACGAGTGTGCCACGACGGGGTAAGGGAAGCTCGGCCATGCTTTGGGTTCCACAGCGTGGGCACCGCGATTGCACCGGGAATGTGATGGCCCCGCAGTCCTTGCACTGACCACCGAGCAGCTCAGGATCATCGGCCGGCCATGTGAACACGTTCGCGATCGGATTCTGCGTCAATGCCCCTCCACCTTCGGACTTATCGCGGTCAGGCTAGCCAACGGTGCGACAAACACGCTGAGAATTTCGAGCGCGAGTGGTGCAACCAATCCGATCGGATCGTTTCGGTCAACAAACCTTAGGTTCCACCGAGGCCTGGCGAAAGTCGGCCCGGGGTCGCTGAATCCGCCCGCCTTTAGGCCTTCTGCGCGGCCGCGGAGCCGGCCCCGCGGGCGCGCGGCAGGTCGCGCTCGCTGACGTCGAGGCCGAGGGCCCGCGCAAAGATGAAGGTGAATTGCTCGAGCACGTCGTCGAAGTCGTCGTCGATGATCTTCTCGACGAGCCAGGCCTCGGGAAAGCGGCGGGTCATCGAACCCAGCGCCGCCGCCGTGATGGTGGGGTCCAGACGCTGGTCGATGCTCCCGTGCCGCTGCAAGCTGCGGATGGAGTTGGCGACTTCTTCGAGCCCGAGGAGCTGCCGCTCGAAACGGGTGGCCGCGACCTCCGGATCGAACCGCGACACCTGCTCGATGACCCCCATGATGCGCGCTTCGTCGCGGTATGCCTCGAGGTGGACCCGCATCGCCTCCTGGATGCGTTCGAACGGGCTGAGCGACGACTTCGGATCGAGGATGATGTTCGTCATGGGCGCGCTGAGGCGCTCGTCCACCTCGGCAACGACCTCGCGGAAGACCTCTTCCTTCGACTCGAAGTAGTGGTAGAAGGATCCGTGGGACAGTCCGGCCTTCTCCGCGATGTCGGAGATGCGCGCGTCGAGGAAGCCGTCGCGCTCGAAGATCTCCTTGGCGGCGCCCACGAGGCGCGCCCGCGTCTCCACACCCTTGCGGGAACGGGGCCCGCTGGGCTTGTCGTTGCCGTTCGTATCCGGCCTCGCCGTCGGCACGCTTCTCTCCTTCCGTGCAGGCTCCCGGGCCGGGCGTCCCATCAATGTACCCGTGCCCGTGGCGTGCGCTGGTGGACGCCTGCCCGGTCCGATCGCATGCTCAACCGTCCTTCCGCTGCAGGAGGAGAACCCCGGAGGGCGTGCCACCGCCAGAGGTGACCACGGCCGTGCGGGCGTCGCGCACCTGCCGTTCGCCGGCGTCGTGGCGCAACTGTTGCATCGCTTCGTAGACGAAGCCGAAGCCGTGCGTCCTGCCCTCCGACAGCTGGCCGCCGTGCGGGTTGACCGGAAGCTCGCCGTCGATGGCGATGCGGCGCCCGCCATCAAGCCACTCGTAGGCCTCGCCGAAACCGCAGAAGCCGAGCGCCTCGATCCACGAGATGGCGTTGAACGTGAAGCCGTCGTAGACGAGCGCGAGGTCCACTTCGGACGGCTGCATGTCGGTCCTCGTCCAGAGGTGCGCTGCCTGCCCGATCACCTGCGGCTCGTGCGTCACGGTGTCCTGGTCCCACGAGACCCGCTCGAGGATCTGCGTTCCCACTGCCTCGATCCGCACCGCGGGATGTGGCAGGTCGTCCGCCACGTCGGCTGCGGACACGACGACCGCGATCGATGCGTCGCACGGGACGTCGCAGTCGTAGAGGCCGAACGGCGACGTGATGGGCCGTGCCGAAAGATAGTCGTCCATAGTCATCGGCTCGCGATAGATCGCGGCCGGATTGCGCGCCGCGTTGGCCCGGCCGTTGAGCGCGATCAGCCCCAGCATCTCGCGCGGGGTGTTGTACCGATGGAGGTACTGATTGGCGTTCATTGCGATCCAGTTGGCGGCGGACAGTGCGCCGAAGGGGGCGCGCCACTCCTGCATCGGGCCGGACGCGCGCCCTCCGCCGCGCGGCGCGCTGGCCTTGCTCCGGGCCGCGAGGGTGGCGAACGTCGACTCCCAGACCGTGCGGAAACACAGCACGTGGCGGCAGAGCCCGGCAGCGACCGCCATGGCTGCGGCGATGATCGATCCCCCCGGGCCCGGCAGCTCGCCGCCGCCGTTGATCCAGGTTGGATGCAGGCGGAGCGCCTCTTCGACGGCCGTCACGCCGCCCTCGCTCATTCCCATGCCGCCCATTCCGGGGTAGGTCGACAGCCCGTCGATGTCGTCGAGGGTCAGCCCGGCGTCCGCGACCGCGGCCATGCAGGCGTCGACGGCAAGCGACAGCGGGTCGATCATCAGGCGTCGTCCCATCCGTGAGCGACCGACGCCAGAGAGCACCGCGCGGTGCTCGAACCGCTCGGAGGTCGGCGGCCGGCGAGGGAGTGGACGGGTAGGTTCGGGCACCCGGTCGACCGGGTCCATCGACCCCGTCGGTTCGAAGAGCGGCAACCAGACGTCCTCGTACTGTTCGAAGCGCACTGCCACTTCCTGGCCGACGGCGACGTCGGCGGGTGGGCAACCGACGATGTTCGTCGTCAAGTGGACGCTCGGGTCCTCGGCGAGCGCGATGTTCGCAATGACGTAGGGAGGCTCGAAGTCCGGATGCCACTGGTGCGCGTTGACCGTGAACCCGACGACCGTCCCGCGGCCGGAGACGGCGACCGGCTTGGAGGAGCGGCTGCGGCACGACGGGCAGACCGGAACCGGCGGGTGTACGAGTTTGCCGCAGTCCTGGCAGCCCTGGATCCGGAGCACGCCGTCGGCCCCCGAGGTCCAGAACCATTCGCTGGCAAGCGTGAGCTCAGGCAGCGGTCGCACAGGTCTCCTCGTCGTCGATGCTCACTCGTCCACCTGCCCCTGTGCCCTTTGCTGCGAGAGCGACGCTACCCTAATATTGACGTCAATGTTGAAGGATATGCTCGTCATCGACGCCGATTCGCACTGGTGCGAGGCACCCGACCTGTTCACCAAGCGGGCACCCGCTGCCTTCAAGGACCGGGTGCCCCGTGTCGAAGAGGTCGACGGAGAAAAGATGTGGGTCTTCGACGGGCATCCCGTCGGTCGCTTCAGCGCCGGCGGCGTCATCGCCCGGGACGGCACGAAGGAGAGCTCCTTCCACGCATTGATGGAGTGGGACCACGACGAGGTCCACCTCGGCGCGCACGACCCCGAGGTGCGTCTCGGCGTGCTCGACGAGTGCGGCATCGACGCGCAGATCATCTTCCCGAGCACCATCGGCCTCGGCGGCCAGGATCTGGGCATGGTGGACGACCCCGCCCTGTGCCGCCTTGCGATCGAGATTTACAACGACGGTATGGCCGAGATCCAGGCCGACTCGGGCAACCGGCTGCTGCCGCTGCCCCTGATGCCGGCGTGGGACGTCGCCACCTGCGTGCAGGAGGCACGCCGGGTCGCGGCACTCGGCGCACGCGGCGTGAACATGACGTCCGACCCCCAGGACCTGGGCGCGCCGGACCTGGCCAACCGGGCCTGGGATCCCTTGTGGGAGGCGTGCTGCGAGCTGGCCCTGCCGGTCCACTTCCACATCGGTGCGAGCCAGACGGCGATGACGTTCTTCGGGCAGTACCCGTGGGCGTCGCACGCCGAGAACACCAAGCTGGCGATCGGCGGGACGCTCCTCTTCATCGGCAACGCGCGCGTGGTCACCAACCTGATCCTCTCCGGCATGTTCGACCGCTACCCGGACCTGCAGATGGTCTCCGTGGAGAGCGGTGTCGGCTGGATCCCCTTCATCCTCGAGGCGCTCGACTACGAGATGGCCGAGAACGCGCCGCCGGAGCTCGCGCAGATGGAGCGGATGCCGTCGGACTACTTCAGGACCAACCTCTACGCCACGTTCTGGTTCGAGAACAACCGCAACAAGCTGCCCGACCTGATCGAGGCGGTCGGCGAGGACCGCATCCTCTTCGAGACCGACTTCCCGCACCCGACCTGCCTGTACCCCAACCCGCTGCAGACGGTCGAAGAGAAGATGGAGACGCTCACCCCCGAGATCCGCCGCAAGATCTTCGGCGAGAACGCCCGTCAGCTGTACAGGCTCTGAGCGCCCGACGGCGGTTCGGCCTGCGGGTTGAGCGGCGGCTGTCCGGTGAATCTGATATTGACGTCGTAGTCAAAAACTGGCTATTCTGAGGAGTATGTCCAGAGACTTGGAGTTCCCTGTCTTCGACGCCGACAACCACTTCTACGAGACGCGGGAGTCGTTCACGCGTCATCTCCCGGAGCGGTACAAGGGCGCCATCGACTACGTCGACCTGCACGGCCGGACCAAGATCATGATCCGCGGCACCGTCAGCGAGTACATCCCGAACCCGACGTTCGAGGTCGTCGCGCGTCCGGGCGCCCAAGAGGAGTACTTCCGCGACGGGAACCCCGAGGGCAAGTCGTACCGCGAGATCGTCGGTGAGCCGATGCGCGGCATCCCCGCCTTCCGCGAGCCAGGCCCGCGCCTCGAGCTGATGAACGAACTCGGCGTCGACCGCGCGCTGATGTTCCCGACCTTGGCCAGCCTGCTCGAGGAGCGGATGCGCGACGACCCCGAGCTGACGCACGCCGCCATCCATGCGCTGAACGAGTGGATGTACGAGGAGTGGACCTTCAACTACGAAGACCGCATCTTCGCCACGCCCGTGATCACGCTGCCCATCGTGGAGAAGGCGCTCGAGGAGCTCGAATGGGTGCTCGAGCGGGGAGCCAAGACGGTCCTCATCCGGCCGGCCCCGGTGCCCGGCTACCGCGGCCCGCGTTCGTTCGGCTATTCGGAGTTCGACCCGTTCTGGAAGGCGGTCGAGGAGGCGGACATCCTTGTCTCCATGCACTCCTCGGACAGCGGCTACACGCGGTACCAGAACGACTGGATCGGCCAGACCGACGAGATGTTGCCCTTCCGGCTCGATCCCTTCCGCGCCATCAGCGTCGGCAAGCGGCCGATGGAGGACACCATGACGGCGTACCTCTGCCACGGTGTGTTCTCGCGCTTCCCCAATCTCCGGGTCGCCTCCATCGAGAGCGGCGGCGACTGGGTGGCCGGGTTCCTCGACCACGTGGCCGACACCTACAAGAAGATGCCGCAAGCCTTCGAACAGGACCCCGTGGAGCAGTTCAAGTCCCATGTCTGGATCAGCCCCTTCCACGAGGACAATCTCGAGCGCCTGATCGACACGATCGGGGCGGACCACGTCCTTTTCGGCTCCGACTACCCGCACCCGGAGGGCCTGGCGGAACCGCGCAGCTACGCCGAACACCTGCCGGACCGGCTGTCGGACGAGGATCTGCGCAAGATCATGGGCGGCAACCTGGCCGAGATCATGAAGGTCGACGTCTCGGTGGGCGCTGCGCGTTAACGCCACCACCATCGCAGCGCCCCGGTTCTGACGATAGGGTCGGCCCGATCATCAAGAGATCCAGTTCACGGAGAGCAGGAGATGCCTGACTACAAGTACGTGCTGTACGAGACGGTCGACGACGGGACGATCGCGCGCATCATGTTGAACCGTCCCGACGCGCGCAACGCCCAGAACCGCGGGTTGCTCGTCGAGCTGAACGACGCCTTCTTGACGGCTGAGGCCGACGACACCGTGCGGGTGGTCATCCTCGGCGGCACCGGGCCGATGTTCTCTTCGGGCCACGACCTCGGGTCGAAGGCCTCCCGCGAGGAGTACACGCCGGGGCCGAACCAGCACCCTTCGCACACGATCAACGGCGCCACGAGGAAGGGTGCCGAGTCC
The DNA here is from genome assembly GCA_963777485.1 of uncultured Acidimicrobiaceae bacterium. GTDB lineage: Bacteria > Actinomycetota > Acidimicrobiia > Acidimicrobiales > RAAP-2 > Bog-473. Next base: position 491,482 of record CAVZQP010000004.1, read on the forward strand.
CTGATGTTGCAGGAGTGGCACTACTTCTACGACAACACACGCCGCTGGCGGAACCTCCGCAAGATCACAATCGGCCAGGCCCACGGTGACGTCTATGCCGCCGGCCTCATGCTGTTGTGGGCGTGCGACCTCATTGTCGCGGCCGAGGGCACCCGCTTCGCCGACGTCGTCGGGTCTCGGCTCGGCATGTGCGGCGTCGAGTACTTCGCCCACCCGTGGGAGTTCGGGCCGCGCAAGGCCAAGGAGCTGCTCCTCACTGGCGACTCCATCGACGCCGAAGAGGCCCACGGCCTCGGCATGGTCAGCAAGATCTTCCCGCAGGAGCAGCTGGAGGAGCGCACCATCGAATTCGCCCGGCGCATCGCGCGGCTGCCGACGATGACCTCGCTCCTCATCAAGGAGTCGGTGAACCAGAGCGTGGACAACATGGGCTTCTACAACGCCCTCAACGCGTGCTTCACGCTGCACGAGTTGAACCACTCCCACTGGGCCTGGGTCAACGAGGACCGGTTCCCGGTGGCCAAGGAGGACTCGGGGATCCCGAACTGGAAGGAGGCACCGCCGATCGTGCCGGCGGTCAAGGACAAGGTCCGCGCCGACTCCTGAACCAGGAGCGGCCTTTGGCCGCCTCGGGACGTGGACTCGTCTCGCCGGGACGCTGAGTCGCTTTGATCAGTGGCAGTGAAATCCCAGCTGAACCGCCAGAATTGGCGTCGTGCAGGGGTTGCGCCGCCTCGTTAATATTTATCGACGTCGAATTCAGAAATGGGCCCGGCTGATGCAGCCGGTAAGGGGGTGCTTTCCGCAGGATGCTCCAATTCGTGATCGCCGGGCTGGTCACTGGCGGGGTCTACGCCATCGCCTCGGCCGGGCTCGTCATGACCTACACGTCATCGGGCATCTTGAACTTCGCGTTCGGCGCGATCGCGTACTTCGTTGCGCGCTTCTATTACTACCTGCACACCCAGCACAACTGGGGCATCGCGCCCGCGGCGGTCCTCTCCGTTGTCGTCTTGGCACCCGCAATCGGCGTGCTGCTCTACGTGGTCCTGTTCCGCTACATGCGCCTCTCGTCACCCCTCATCAAGGTGGTGGCGACGATCGGGCTGCTCGTGGCCATTCCCGCAGTCGCGACGTGGTTGTTCGGCAACGGCCCCATCCAGTCGGCCCCCGGCCTCGCGCCGAACCCGAACGCGGTCTACCACTTCCTGGGCGTTCCGATCGATCAGAACAAGCTCATCGTCTTGATCTGTGTGGTGGCGATGGTGATCTTTGGTGCGGTCGTGTTGCGCTACACCGAGGTCGGCCTGAAGGTGCGTGCCATGGTCGATTCTCCGGCCATGACCGACCTGTCAGGGTCGAGCCCCACCGCGATCTCGGTGGGGGTATGGGCCGTCAGCACGTTCTTCGCCGGCCTGGCGGGCGTACTCATCGCGCCGCTCAACGGGCTGGACCCGAGCCAGTTCACGCTCCTGATCGCCGCATCGTTCGCAGCCGTCGTGGCGGCTCGACTTCGCAGTCTCCCTGTGGCCGTCGTCGTCGGGCTCCTGATGGGTGTTGCGACGTCGCTGATCCAGCGGTACTTGCCGTCCAACAGCCAATGGACCACCGGGCTCATCAATTCGATCCCGTTCATCGTGATCGCGCTCTTCCTCATCTACAGCCTGATCCGGGGTGGGCGGGTCGGGGAGACCGAAGGCTGGGGCGGCGCGCTCGACCGGGCAATCACCCCCCAGGGGGAGAGCCGCCTGGCGGGTTCGACGAGCAACGTGATCGAGACCGCGTCACTCAACTTCATCGGCAAATATGCGGGTCCGCTCCTCCTCCTCGTCGCGGTGGCGGTCGCGCCTCTCCTCGTAAGCGGTTACTGGGTCGGGCTCTTTCCGTCGGCGTTCGCCATCGGCATCATCTGTCTCTCCTGGACAATCGTCACCGGAGAGGGCGGCATGCTGTGGCTGTGTCAGATCACCTTTGCCGGTGTGGGCGCGTTGACCACCGCCCAGTTGGCGAATCACTACGGCTGGCCGGTCCTGGCTGGGGTGGTCGTCGGCGGTCTCATCGCCGGCGCGATGGGAGCGATCGTCGGCTTTCTCAGCATCCGGCTGGGTGACCTCTATGTGGCGTTGGTCACACTGACCTTCGGCTTGTTGATGGAAACACTCGTCTTCACCCTGCCGAGCTTTGTGAACCAGGGAGTCGGTCTGACCCTCAACCGGCCTGAGTTCGTCGGCTCCAACCTGTCCTACGCCTACTTCGTTCTCATCGTCTTCGGGATCATCGCTCTCTTCATTGTGAACTTCCGACGTTCGACGACCGGGCTTGCCCTGAACGCGGCTAGGTGGAGCGAGGCGGGTGCTCGTACCTCCGGAATCAGCGTGGTGCAGATGAAGGTCATCGCAGGTGCGACCGCAGCGCTTGTCGCGGGCATAGGAGGTGCGCTCTATGCCATGGCGCAGACGACGTTCGAGCCGAGCGAGTTCGCCACCCTCCAAGGCATCGTCTGGCTCGCAGTCTTGGTCACCATCGGCGTCCGGTCCACGGCCGCAGCGGTGATCGCAGGTGTGATCCTGGTATTCCCCAGCGCGATCTTCCAGTACTACTGGCCGTCCATCACCAACCTGCCCGTCTGGCTGCAGATTGGTTTCGGGCTGGGCGCAATCTCGGCAGCAAAGTACCCCGACGGAGCTTTGGCCGAGAACGGTCGCAAGTTGCGAGGCTTGCTATTGAGATTCGGCCCCTCTGCCGGACGGGGACCCGAGCGCTTCGATGACATCAGCCTTACCGCGAATGACGTTGATACGGCTGTGCCGCGCGTCGCCGAAGGTGTCTCGTGATGACGGGGCCGCTGATCCTCGAGCCCGGCTCGGCGTCGGGCGCCGCCGAGCCGACGCATGCCATGGCGGCCCAAGGCGTCACTGTCCGCTTCGGGGGCCTGACTGCCCTGTCCGATGTTTCGATCGAGGTGCCGAGCGGGTCCATTGCTGGTCTCGTTGGTCCGAACGGCGCCGGGAAGTCCACCCTGCTCGGCGTGCTTTCCGGATTGCAGCGGTGCCATGCGGGCCGGGTGTGGCTTGGTGGGGAGGAGGTGAGCGACGCCTCACCGCGGTCCCGTGCCGGCCGAGGCCTCGCCCGGACGTTCCAACAGCCCGAGCTCTTCTTGGGGCTCACCGTGCGCGAGCATTTCGTGCTCGCGCACAGGGCGCGCGTGTCTCCCGTGCGCCTCTGGCGCGACATGTTCGACCCACGTTCGTTGTTGCCGCCCTCCAAGCGCGAGAACGAGTACATCGACCGCCTGCTCGAGATGTTGCGGCTTACCCGCGTCGCGCAGGCTCCGGTCGCCGCGCTGCCACTCGGGGTGGCCCGCTTGGTCGAGGTGGGCCGCGCCCTCGCCAGTGAGCCTCGGGTCCTCCTCCTCGACGAGCCGCTTTCCGGTCTCGACATGAAGGCGTCGGAGAGCCTGCTGGCGGTGTTCCGGCAGATCGTCGACCAGAACGAGCGCCCGCTCTCCATCGTGATCGTCGAGCACGACGTGGCCGCAGTTCTCTCGCTCTCGGACACAGTGTTCGTCCTCGACTTCGGCGAGCTCATCGCCACCGGAACTCCCGAAACGATCCGCAACGACTCTCGTGTGCGCGAGGCCTACCTGGGCGACACCCAGCTCGAGCGCGGGCCGAAGGCGACGTCGTGACGGAACTCCTCCTCGACGTGCGCGAACTGGACGTGCTCTACGGGCCGTCCCAGGCGCTCTTCGGCGTGTCGGTCGCGGTCGAGCCGGGAACCGTGCTCGCGGTGCTGGGAGCGAACGGGGCGGGGAAGAGCACGCTCGCCCGCGCCGCGTCGGGCCTCGTGCCCCGGAGCGCCGGTTCGGTGCACTTCGACGGCCACGACATCACACGCCTGTCGCCCCACCGCATCCGCAAGCTCGGCCTGACCTACATTCCCGAGGGACGCGGCATCTTCCCCGGTCTCTCCGTGTTGGACAACCTGCGCATGGCCGTGGCCCAAGAACGACGGCAGGACCGCGCCGGTGCGATCGACCGGGCGATCGAGCGCTTCCCCGTGCTCGGCAAGCGCCGGACGCAGCGTGCCGGGAGCCTCTCGGGTGGGGAGCAGCAGATGCTGGCGCTGGCGCGTGCGCTCGCCGTATCGCCGAAGTTGATCATCGCGGACGAGATGTCGCTCGGCCTGGCGCCACTGGTCGCCGAGTCGGTGTTCGAGGGCCTCGACGAGGCGCGCCGTTCCGGAATCACCATCGTCCTCACAGAACAGTTCGTGCACCGCGCCCTGGCCATGGCGGACACCTGCGTCATCCTCACCCGAGGGAAAGTGGGCTGGTCAGGGCCGGCGGACGAGGCCGGCGAGGAGGTCATCGAGCGCTACCTCGGGGAGGCGGAGGCCCCGACTCCCACTGGCGTTACGAACGGGTTACAGTGACCAATCCGGTCAGTTCGTACTGACCGGTCGTTACATTCGAAAACGGCGGTAACCCAGAGTGAGATTGGCATTCTCATAATCCTCCAGGTGGGTTACCATGCCCTGGCTAGGGACTCCGACGAGTCCGGGGGAGGGAAACGGCAAGTGCGACTCGGAGGCATCTCCAACACTGGGACCCGGTCCGGCGTCCGGACCATTGGATCTGCTGTGGCTGCTGCGGTGGCCGGCCTACCGCTGGCACTGCTGGCGACGTCAGCGACCCCGGCATCGGCGGCGCCCGCGCCGATCACCATCGCCTACATCAGTTCGCTCACGGGGCCCGGCGGCTCCCAGGACGGCAACTCGCCGTCCGGGTTCCAGGCGCGTATCGCTCTGCAGAACGCGCAAGGCGGCGTGCACGGGCACAAGCTCGTGCCGCTCGTGCTCGACGACCAGACGAACCCCTCCAACATTGCCACCGTCGTGCAGGAAGCCGACTCCAAGGCCTTCGGCATCGTCTCGCAGAGCCCGCTGTTCTTCCTGGCCGCCAAGTACCCGAACCAGGCCGGCGTCCCGGTTACGGGCTCCTACGACGACGGCCCCGAGTGGGGGACACAGCCGTACACGAACATGTTCGCCGCCGACGAAGGCAGCGTCGATCCCAAGTACCCCGTCAACACGCAGATCGGGGACTTCCTCAAGGCGCACGGCGGCACCGTGCTCGGCTCCTACGGCTACGGCATCTCGCCGTCGTCGAGCCGGGCCGCCATCGCCACCGCGGATTCCTTCCAGCACGCCGGCGGCAAGACCGGTGTCCTGAACACGACGGTCCCGTTCGGGAGCGTCGACTTCGGCAGCATTGCGCTCGTCGCCAAGCAGAAGGGCATCAACGCGATGGTGCCGGCCATGGACGCCAACTCGAACTACGCACTGGCGCAGGCGCTCCATCAGGCCGGGGTCAATCTGAAGGCGACGTTGTACGCGACGGGCTACGAGCCCGACGTCATCAACTCGCCGTCGTGGTCGACACTGCAAGGCGCCTACTTCCTGGCGCCCTTCCGCCCGTGGTCGCTGCCCAATGCCGGGACACAGCAGATGCAGGCCGCGATGGAGAAGTACGCCCACTTCACCAAGACCCAGTTCCCGACGTTCGGCCAGTACGAGTCCTGGGCGGGAGCGGATCTGATGATCAAAGGCCTGGAGATGGCGGGCAGCAACCCGACACAGGCGGCGGTGATCAAGGACCTGCGCGGCCTCAAGTCCTACAACGTCAACGGGCTGCTCCCCCAGTCGATCAACTACTCGACCAACTTCGGCCACGATCCGGCGAAGACGTGCGCCTGGGTCATGCAGGCCGAGAAGACCGGGTTCAAGCTCGTTTCTTCGGCGCCGACCTGCGGCACCGACCTGCCGGGTACGTCGACCGCCTCTTGACGAGTCGGCGGCTCAGCTGCCGGAGGGCAGGTCGTGGTGCAGCGCGACCCGGGTCTCGTCGAAGCTGAGGAGGCCGCGTAGCGGCGTGGACTCGGGCAACGGGTCCTCGTAGCTCCAGGCGACGTCGGCGACGGCGTCGTCGCCGACGCGGTACGACCAGTAGGAGGCCGTTCCCTTGTAGGGGCAGTAGGTCTGCTTCGAGCTCTTCTCGAGCGCGTCCATGCGGACGTGGCGCGGGTCGACATAGAGCTTCGGGTCGAGCGCCGTCTCGTACACGACGAGGGTGTCGTTCGTGTCGACCAGTGTGGTGGGCCCCACGTCGACCCGGAGCAGCCGCTCGGAGCGCACGCAGTCGATGCGGTGGTAGGGGTTGCGGGGGTGGCCGTACACCTCCTCGGCCTCTTCGAACCAGGCGTCGACGGCGTCCCACGCGACGGTGACGTAACCCGCGGTGTCGGGCTCCGGCTCGGCGGACACCTCGTGCACCTCTTCTTCAGGGAAGGCGTAGGTGGGTGGCCGGCCCGAGCGGTGGACCAGCAGCACGCGCTCGCTGTCGATCAGGGTCTGTCCGTCCTTCACGCCTCGCACGCGCCGGCGGAAGGGCTCGATGTAGGCGACGTCCGTCGGCATCGCCGCCGTGAAACGGCCGGCCGGCCGGGTGCTGAGTGGTCCGCGGCCCGTGCTGAGGCTCACATCGCCGTCCGTTCGTCCCGCGTGCGGTCGCCCTCGGCGAACGGACGCACCATCGCGTCGACACTGAACGAAGCGAGCAGCTCGCCGCTCTCGGTGAAGACGCGGCACTCGGCGTGCGTCATACCGTCACCGGCGAACGTCGAGTGGTGGCGGTACAGCATCCATTCGTCGGCACGCACGTCTCGATGCACCGACAGGCTGATCGCGTTGATCCCCATCGACAAAGTCTTGTGCGCCGCCGATTGCCCCACGCCCGCATGCGGTCGCAGCGCCGTGGCGATCGGGATGTGCCCCGCGAACTGCGCCAGCAGTCCCGCGTGCAGCGGGGGGTCGTCGGGCAGCGACCGGAAGCGCACCCAGCAGTCGATGAAGGGCGGCCCGACGGGCGCGTCGGCATCGTTCGTGTAGGCGCTGTCGACCACACGCAGGTCGCGTCCGGTCACGCCCATGTCGAACGCGGGGCACTCGTAGGGCCCCGGCACGTCGGGCGCCTCCACCGCGTGTCGGACGAGGTCGGTTGCGGTGACGTCGAGGAGCAGGGTGCCGACAGCGCAGCGACGACCCCCCTGGAGCACCTCGACGGTCAGACCGGTGAACGTGCGGCCCGCACTGAGCTCGGAGAGCTCGAAGCGCAGCGGCCGGCCGGCGTCGGCGGCGCGCAGGAACATCATGGAGGCCGATACGACGCGGCGACCGGGCGCATGGCGGCCGGCGGCGACGATGGCCTGACCCAGCATCTGGCTGCCTTCGACGACGGGGCGGCGTCCGTCGGTGTGCGACCCGGCCACGAACGCGAGATCGCCGTCGCGTTGGACGTCGAGCAGGCCGACCAGGTCGCTGGCGTCGCCCCAGGTGGGGAAGCGCTTGATGGTGACGTCGCGCTCCGCCTCCCCGGCGCCGTCCAACACCTCGACCCGCGCCCGATCCGCGTCGAACCTTCCGTGGTCGCGCAATGCGGCCAACTCGGGTTTCGGGTCCGTCACGATCGTCAGCACGCTCTCACCGCCGTCCGAACCGGTGTCCCATACTTCGCCGGGGCCGCCTTCGGGGCCGGGCTCCGTGCCCGTGCCTGTGCCCGTGCCCGGACGGAGTGCCGAGAGGTCGATGTCGCTGCGGGGGAAGTACAGCAGCGACGGCTCGCCCTCGCGCGCCAACACCAAGCAGGCGTCGGATTCGGCGACCAGGGCGCCTCCCCACCAGGCCCTCGCTCGATACGGATAGACCTGGACCCTCATGGCGGCAGCGTGGCCCCGGTCAGGATCCCTGCGCCATGTCGAGCCCGGGCGACGGCGCCGCGCCCGGGACGGTGCGCGGCGCGACGGTCACCGAATGCAGGCTCAGGCTGTCGCCGTGCCGGGTGAGCGAGTCGACCACGGTCACGAGCTCCTCAACCTCGATCAGGCTGTCGCTCAGGTACTTGCGCTCCGCCCACACCGTCCCGAACTCGATGGCCCGGTCCATGTCCCAGTCGTTGGCGAAGCCCGTCATCGAATCGCCCTCGCCGCCGGCGCAGTCGCCGACGATCACGCGGGTGAAGCCGACGGCGGGATGCTCGGCTCGGAAGGCCTCGACGAGCTTGTCGAGCGCCGCCTTGCTCACGGCGTACGCGCCGAGGCCGGGCCACGGCGGCGTGAGCGACGCGCTCACCGATGAGAGGTAGAGGGCGACGCCGTTGGTCGCTTCGAGATGCGGGAGCGCCGCCTGGGTCACGAGCGCGGCGCCGATGACGTTGGTGTCGAAGACCTGCCGCCACGTCTCGGCGTCCATGTCGGCCAGCGCCGCGAGTGGGCCGATGGCCGGCGTGTAGACCAGCGCGTCGATCCCGCCGAGCTTCGCGGCCGCCTCGTCGATCGCCGCGCGGCACGACGCGGTGTCCGTGACGTCGCAGGCGATCGCCACGGTGCCCGGGCCGGCCTCCTTCGCGGCCGCCTCGAGCCGCTCGAGCCGGCGCGCCAGCAGCGCCGTCTGTGCCCCTCGCTTGGTCAGGCCGACCCCGATGCAGCGGCCCAGCCCGCTCGACGCCCCGACGACAACCGTCCTCATCCCAGCTTCCTCCCCTGACGTGGTGGGACCGATGTTAGGCGAGCCGTGAAATTGCCGTTCTCCGTCCCTCACCTGGGCCGATGCGAGGAGCATCCTCCGGATGAGCGACCGGGCCCACCCTCCGGGACCGATTCCCGCGGCCGGGCCGAGGCCGCCGCCCGACCGGGTGCCCGGCCTCGGAACGAACGGTACAAAGTGCTACTCTCCGATGCGAAGAACGACATTCTCAGCCGTCGGGCGGACGGGCGACGGCACGCGTGAAGGAGCGCATGATGGGGGAGTTCGACGACATCGATTTCTTCCGGGGCAACGAGCTGGTCGTCGACCCGTACCCCTACTTCGACCACCTGCGCCAGAAGTGCCCGGTCCAGCAGGAGTCGAACCACGACGTGGTCATGGTGACGGGGTACGAAGAGGCGGTCTCGGTCTACACGAACACCGCAACGTTCTCGTCGTGCAACGCCGTGACGGGCCCGTTCCCCGGGTTCCCGGTGCCGCTCGAGGGCGACGACGTCAGCGACCTCATCGACGCGCACCGCGACGAGCTGCCGTTCAGCGACCAGATCACCGTCATGGACAACCCGATGCACAAAGCGCACCGCGGCCTGCTGATGCGGCTGATCACCCCGAAGCGGCTGCGCGAGAACGAGGACTTCATGTGGCGGCACGCCGACCGCCAGATCGACGAGTTCATCGAGCGTGGCGAGTGCGAGTTCATCCGTGACTTCGCGGGGCCGTTCACCCTCTACGTCATCGCCGACCTGCTCGGCGTGCCCGAGGAGGACCACGAGTGGTTCCGCCACGAGCTGCAAGGGGGCCACCGCAAGGACACGCAGGGTCTCGGGAGCACCGGCAAGGGTTCGCTCTCCCACTCGCCCCTCGAGTTCCTCTACGACCGGCTCACCGCCTACGTCGAGGACCGCCGGCGCGAACCGCGCCAGGACGTCCTGACCGGGCTGGCCACGGCCACCTTCCCGGACGGCTCGATGCCCGAGGTGATCGACGTCGTGCGCGTCGCCGCCAACCTGTTCTCGGCCGGGCAGGAGACGACGGTGCGACTGCTCGGCACGTCGCTGCAGACGATCGGCGAGCGCAACGACATCCAGCAGCGTCTGCGCGATGACAACGAGCTGATCCCGGGGTTCGTGGAGGAGTGTCTGCGCTTCGAGAGCCCGGTCAAGGGCGACTTCCGCCTATCGCGCACCCCCGTCACGGTGGGCGGCGTGGACATCCCGGCGGGGACGTGCGTAATGGTGCTGAACGGGGCGGCGGGGCGCGACCCGCGTCGCTTCGCCGAGCCCAACGAGTTCCGCATGGACCGCGCCAACGCCAAGGAGCATCTTGCCTTCGGGCGCGGGCCGCACGCGTGCCCGGGTGGGCCGCTGGCCCGAGCGGAGACTCGCATCAGCATCGCCAAGCTGCTCGAGCGGATGGGCGACATCCGGATCTCGGCGACGGCGCACGGGCCGGAGGGGGCGCGCCGTTACGACTACGTACCGACATACATCTTGCGCGGGCTGATGCGGCTGAACCTCGAGTTCACGCCGATCGCGTGAGCGAGGTGTAGGCCCTAGGCAGCGCCCCGCAGCGGGGCGATCACCTGCTGGCCGAACTCTCGCAGCGTCTCACCGGGCGCGAAGTCGGTGAACCAGGCGTAGACCCGTTCGACGCCGCGCTCGGCCAGGCCTCCGAAGTAGTCGACGAGCTCGGGCGCGGTCCCGAGCACGTGGTTGCCCCAGAACCGGCGGCGCGCGGTCGCATCGACCTCGTCGCGGTCGCTGTGCGGGTGGACGAACGCGACCTGCACTTGGAGCGAGCAGCGGGCGTCCCCGGCTCGCTCGCGCATCTCGTCGAAACGGTCGAGAATGCTGACGTGGACGTTCCACCAATCGGCGTAGGTGGCGACGAGCTCCATGGTCTTGCGGCCGCCGCCGCCGATGAGGATCGGGATCTCCCCGACGGGCCCGGGTTGTTGTTGGGCGCCGTGGAGCGTGAAGTGCTCGCCCTCGAAGTCGAGAGTCTCGCCACGCCACAGCGCGGTCATGATCTCGAGGGACTCCTTGAGGCGCCCCACGCGGAACTTGGGCTCGGTCGAGCCGACGCCGTACGTCTCGAACTCGGAGGCAACCGAGCCCCATCCGATGCCGAGCTCGAAGCGGCCGCCCGAGGCCTGGTCGATCGTCACGGCCTCACGGGCGAGCACGGCCGGGTGCCGGAAGCTGTCGCACAGGACGAGGGAACCCACGCTCAGGCGCTGCGTGTGCGCCGCCACCCATGCGTTGGCGGTCATGGCCTCGAACATCGGTGACGCCTCGGCGCCGGGCGGGGCGAGATGATCCATGCCGGCGATGCCGTCGAAGCCGGCCATTTCGGCGGTCTGGGCGCGCTCGACGATGTCGTGCATGCCGAGGCGCATCTGGGGCAGGTAGAGCCAGAACTCGATGGGGGAGGCCATGGGCGCTATTAGATCGTGCTGCCGCGGCGGGCGCCGCGAGCCTGACCGTCAGGAGAACCAGCTGGCCACGGCCTCGGCCTGGGACCGATAGCCCTCCCCGAAGAGGACGGTGTGCACGAGGAGCGGGTAGAGCTGGAACAGGGCGACCCGTTCCTGCCATCCGGGCTGGAGGGGGCTCAATTCCTGGTAGGCCGCCAGCAGTCCGTCCGGCACCCTGCCGAACAACGCGAGCATGGCGAGGTCCTCCTCGGGATGCCCCCCGTGGACCGAAGGATCGATGAGCCACGACCTGCCGTCAGCACCGAAGAGGACGTTGCCCCACCAGAGGTCGCCGTGCAGCAACGCCGGACCGCCGGCCGGGAGCAGCTGGGGGAGGCGGGTGACGACGCCGCCCACCAGGTCCTCCAGCCCGCAACGTGCGGCTAGCTCGCCGAGACGGGCACCGTAGAACGCGGCGCCATCAGGCCACGTCGAGGCGTCGACGTGGCAGTTGGCGATCCAGGAGGAACCGCCACCCCACTGCTCGAGCCGCGTCGCGTGCAGCGCGGCCAAGGCTCGGCCGAGCGACGCCTCGTGGGCCGGCGTGCGCGGCGCCTGCTCGACCGCCACCGTGACGACGAGCACGTCGTCGGCGAAGACGACCTCGGGGACAGGAGGACCGTGGCGGACGGCGCCCAGTCGCCGCAGCCCGTCCGCCTCGTCGCGGGCGCCGGGCCCCGTCTTGGCCACGAGCATTCGTCCTCCGGCCTCGACGAACCACGCGTCGCCGCCAAGCGGCCGCACGGCGCCGAGCGGTCCCACCGCCTGCGAAAGGCGCGCCCGCCAATCCGTCGGGCTGGCAGCAGGCCGCACACCGACACTCTCGCGCCGTTGGGCGATCGGCCAGACTGTCCCGATGTCCCGCCGCCCCCGCGTTGCCGGCCTCGTCGTCACTCCCGGGGCGAGCGCCGGCCGGGAGCACTCCGGCCTGGTCGCCATCGAGACGGCGGTGACGCCGCTCGGCATCGCGGCCGAGCGCGTCGAGTTCCCCGCGCAGGCCGCGGGCAAGCGCCGGACCGACCCACCTGCGGTGTGCATCGCGACGGTGCGCGACGCCGCGTCCGCGCTGGCGGAGCGCCTCGACGTCCCCCTCGGCCGGATCGCGGTGGGCGGGCGATCCTTCGGCGGGCGCATGTGCTCGATGGCGGTCGCCGAGGGTCTCGAGGCCGCCGCGCTCGTGCTGGTCAGCTATCCCCTCCATCCGCCGGGGAAGCCCGACCGGCTCCGCACCGAACACTTCCCGGCGCTGCAGGTCCCGTGCCTCTTCGTCTCCGGCCGGCGCGACGCCTTCGCATCCACGGACGAGCTCGAGGGCGAGACGACGGCAATCACCGGGGACGTGACGCTGTCCTTCGTGGACGGCGACCACTCGCTGCGCAGAAGCGAAGGAGAGGCCGCCGAGATCGTGGCCGACTGGCTGGACCACCTCGGCTGACACCGGCCGTGACCGGCGACGGGGCAGCCCCGCCGCCGGTCACGGCCGAGAGTCTCAGGCTGTCGACGAGAGGCTCTTTGGCGGTGTCGAGGTCGGGCCTGTGTACTTCTTGATCGGGCCCGAGCCGGGGCTGGTCGTCTCGACCGGTCCGACGGGTACCCCACCGATCCAACTGCCCGTCGGCGTTACCGCCGGTGCCGCCGAGCTCTTCAACTGCACGACCTGCTCGCCCTCGAAGCCGAAGTGCACCGAGCTCGAGTAGGAGAGCGGCACGAACCCCGGCGTGACGAAGCTGTGCCCCTGGCTGTTGATCGCGTTCATCAGGCTCTGCCGCGTCAGGTCCTTGCCGGCCTTCTGCAGCGCCTGTACGAAGGTATAGGCCAGCGCGACGCCGTACTGAGTGTTGCCGTCGAGACCGGACTTGGCGTACAGCGACGGCGCGTACTGCTGGAGGATCTTCTTCTCCGTCTGCACCCACGAGTTGGACGTCTCCGACTCGGGTGCGAAGTACGCCGTCGTGATGACGCCGTTGAGCAGCCCGCCGGCCGCTGCCACCTGTGCGGCCGATGCGCCGCCCTTCTGGGCGAAGGATTGGAGCAGCGGTCCGACCGTCGGGGCGTCCGCACCCACGCTGTCGACGACGTACTGCGGCGAGTAGCCGATGACCGCGGCCGGCAACATTGCCAGCGCAGTGGCGGCAGGGATGGTCGCGAGGACCACCACCTGCGCGCCCGCGGCCTTCAGCGCGGCCATCTGGTTCGACAGCGCTCCGGACAGCGTTGCGGCGTCATAGGTCTGGCGCGAGACGACCGACGAGCTCGGAATCTCCATGTCGAGACCCTTGACCACGTCCTGGCCGAACTCGTCGGCCTGGGACAGATAACCGATCTTCTTTCCGGCGAAGTTGGCCTTGATGTACGCGCCGAGGATCTTGCCGTCGATGGTGTACGGCGGCTGCCATCCGAGGCTCAACGGGTACTTCGAGTTGCTCCAACAGTTACAACCCGACTCGATGAACAGCTGCGGGACCTTCTGCTGGTTCAAGAAGGACTGCACCGCCGACTGGGTGGGCGTCCCGAGCGACCCGACGTCCGCGAAGATGTTGTCCTGCAGCACGAGTTTGCGCGTGAGCGTCGCCGTGTTGGCGGGGTTGTAGCCGTCGTCGAGATACGTGTAGTGGATTTTGCGGCCGTTGACGCCCCCGTGGGCGTTGGCCCAGGCGAACACCGCGTTCATCGCGGGCGCGATCTCGTCGTAGCCCGGTGCGGCCGGCCCGGTGAGCGGGACCGTGGCGCCGATGGTGATGGAGCTCGAGGTGACGCCGGGCGTGCTCGCCGCTTGTGCCGTCGCCGGCAGCAGCGTCACCCCCAGCATGCAACCTATGGACCCCGCCACGAGCGCCCGGACCCAGGGTGCCCAACTCGTCAATCTCCTTGCTCGTCGTCGCATGACTTCTCCTTTTCCTTGTTTGCACATTGCATTAGTCACTTGCTGACACCTGTACCGGAGCGGGCACTTCGTGGTCGCCGTGCCCCGGGCGTGGTCGATGCGCCCACAGCCACCGCAGGCCGCCCTGAATCCCGTTGGGCGCGGCGATCATGGCCACGATGAGCACGACCCCGAAGATGATCGTGGCGAGGTACGCGTTGGCCCCGCTGCCGAGATTGAAGTCCGACGACACCGACGTCGACCACTGCGGCAGGTACACAAGGAGGATCCCGCCCCACACCATGCCGAACAGCGTCCCGGTGCCGCCGAGCACCATGGCGGCCAACAACTGGATCGACAGCGTCAGGGAATACGAACCTGTGTTCACGACGCCGGTCGAAAGGGCCAGGAGCGCCCCGCCGAGCCCGGCACAGGCCGCGCTGACGGCGAAAGCCGTGACCTTCGTGCGCGCGACATGGATCCCCGCCAACGACGCCGCGATCTCGTCGTCACGCACCGCCCGGAACGCACGCCCGTAACGGCTCCACAGGAGGTTCGCCAGGAGCACGAGCACAATCAGTGCGCCAAGGATCTGGATCCAGGTCAGCCACTCCTCTTGACCGAGCGAGCCCGGCGCGGTGGGCGCGCTCACCGTGAGCCCCTGGTCGCCACCGAAGGTGGCAGGCCATTTGTCGGCGATGGACGGGACGGCGAGGGCGAAGAGCAGGGTCATGCCGGCCAGGTAGGGACCCTTCAGCCGGGTGGCCGGCAGGCCGATGAGGACGCCTACCACCGCGGCGACCCCGGCCGCCGCGGCGAGCTCGAGGATGAAATTGGTCGCGGTGTGGGTCATCAACAGCCCCAGCGTGTAGGCACCGACCGCCATGAATCCGCCGTGGCCAAGTGAGATCTGACCGTTCGCTCCCGTCAGCACGCTCAGGCCTGCCAGCACCACGATGTAGGAAGCGATTTCACCGACTTGGTATTGGTTGTACGAGCTGAGCCGTGTCGTCAGGTACCAGAGGACGACGCCGGCGAGAACGGCCACGAACAGGTGGCGGATCATCGGCTGCCGGGGCACGTATTTGGTCACGGCCGCCGCGTCCAAGTCAGACCCGCCTTGCCGGCGGCCGGGCAAAGATCCCCTCAGGCCGGGCCATCAATGCCACCATCAACAGTGCGAGCGCGCCGAGCGGCTCGAGCCCCGACCCCAGGTACCCGCCGACGTAGGAGATGCAGAGCCCCGTGATCACCCCACCCACCAGCGCGCCGACCGGGCTCTCCAGCCCGCCGATCACGGCTGCGGTGAAGGAGTACACGAAGATCAGGTCCATGTAGTACGGGCTGAATGAGCTGGTCGGTGCCGCCAGCAGCCCGGCCAGCGATCCGGCGATCCCCGCCAGGCCCCAACCCAGCGTCAGCAGTAGTCCCACCCGCACGCCGAGCAGCCGCGCGATCTCTTGGGCGAACGCCGATGCCCGCATGCGCAGGCCGAGCGTCGTGAAGCGGAACAGGATGAGCATCGCGGTCATCAGCACGAGGACTGCGACGACGATGAACACGTCGAAGGAGGAGAACGCGATCGTGGTGTGCCCGATGTGCAGCCCTCGCTGGGAGAACGCGGCCGGGAAGCCTCGGCTCGCGTTGCCGTAGATGGCTCCGGCGAGGCCCTCGAAGACGACCAGCAGGCCGATCGTCACGATGACGGGGTTCAGTTCGGGCTTACCGGTCAATGGTCGGATCAAGACCCGCTGGGTGACCGCGCCGATGGCGAAACCGATCAGCAGCGCCACGACGAGCACCCACCAGTACCCCCAGCCCCGGGAGATGAGGCTGAAGGCGATGAACGTCGTGAGCATGGCCGCTGCACCTTGCGCGAAGGGGATGATGCGCGTGGCCCGGAAGACCAGCACCAGGGCGAGCGCGAGCGCCGCGTAGATCATCCCCTTGGCGATACCGTCAAGCGTGTAGTCCCAGAAGAGGGTCATCGCGTCAGAACCCCAAGTAATGGTGGCGCAGGTCGTCGTCCGCCGACACGTTTGCGGCAGAGTCGGACACAACCACCTGTCCGAGGTTGAGGATCACAGCGTGATGCGAAACCGACAGCGCACTGCGCGCGTTCTGTTCGACCAGGACGACCGTCATGTCCTTGCCGTCGGTCTGCTCCTGCAGCATGGTCATCAGTTGTGCGGTGATGAGGGGCGCCAGTCCCAAGCTGGGCTCGTCGAGCAGCATGAGCCGCGGCTTGGAGATGAGTGCACGGCCGAGCACCAGCATCTGGCGTTCGCCGCCCGAGAGCGTCGACGCATGGCGGCGCCGAAAGCCCTGCAGCCGTGGGAACATCTCGAGGATCTCCTCGATGGCGGCCTGGCGTTCGTTGCGCTTGAGGCACCACAGCGTGGCCAGGCGGAGGTTCTCCTCGACCGTGAGCTCTTCGACGACGCCGCGGCCTTCGGGCACGTGGGCCACCCCCAGCCGGGCGATCGACTCGACCGAGCGGCCGACGAGCGGTCCTCCGTCGAACGACACCGATCCGGACGCCGGTTTTACCAGCCCCGAGATGGTCCGAAGCAGGGTCGTCTTGCCGGCACCGTTGGCGCCGAGCACCGCGGTGATTGCACCGGGCTCCGCGTCGAAGGACACAGAGCGCAGCGCCCGCACGGCTCCGAACGACACGGAGAGTTCGCGCACCTCAAGCATCGATCTCCCCGCTGTTCGTGGGCGCAGTCGTTGCATCGACCTCGTCTCCGAGGTACGCGGTGGCCACCTCCGGGTTGGCGCGGATCGCGTCGGGCGTGCCATGGGCGATCACCCGCCCGAAGTTCAATACGACGATCCGGTCGCACACGGACATGACGAGATCCATGTGGTGTTCCACCAAGAGGACCGACATCCTGGTGGTGAGGCTTCGGATCCTCGACCCGAGCGAGGTCATCTCTGCCTCGGACAGCCCGCTGGCTGGTTCGTCGAGCAGCAACAAGCGAGGCTCCGCCATCAACGCCCGTGCCAGCGCGGTCTGCTTCTGGACTGCGTAGGGCAGCGCCGACGGCAACCGGTCGGCGTAAGCCGCGACACCGAGGTCGCCGAGGACCTTCATCGCCCGTGTCGCTGTCCGCCGCTCTTCACGGCTCGATCGCCACAGCCCGAGGAATGAGGACGCCGGGTCGCTGCGCAGCACCGGCTGCGCGCCCAACATGACGTTCTCGAGCACCGTCAGTCCGGCGCAGAGGCCCACCCCTTGCAGCGTGCGGGCGATCCCCAGCTTGGCGAGGTCATGGGGATGGTGCCGATGCAAGTCTCGACCGCGGTAGCTGATGTGCCCCGAACTCGGGTGCACGAAGCCGCAAATCACGTTGAAGAGGGTCGTCTTGCCCGCGCCGTTCGGTCCGATGACGCCGACGACCTCGCCACTGTCGATCGACATGGAGACTTCGTCGAGCGCGAGTACGCCCCCGAATCCGATGGTGACGTCCCTCACTTCGAGGAGGGGGCTCTCACCTTGCGCGCTGGCGTCGTCGGGGACCGAACCTTCCGTGGCCTCGAGGACCGGGCTCATGTTGACGCCTACCCGGGCACCGAGGCAGCAGGTGCTGTTCCCGAACGCGTTTCGTGATCGCGCACGCCTACCCAGCCCCCCGGCATCGCGTCGGACGTTACAACCTTCGCAACACGAGCGCATGACAACCGCGCGGATACGACAAAGGTCGCTCTTGGTCGGTCAACGCCTCGGCCGGGGTTGCCGGGCTCATGGATCAGCCTCGATGACCTCCACTTTCGGCCGCGGCGATCACCTGTGCTTTTGCCGGTTGCCTACTTCTCGTGCGGGAACGGCATGAACAGCAGACCGCCCTGGGGCACGAAGGCGGCGCCGCTGACGGGCACCGGAGTGATCGCGCCGGTCCAGGGGTTGAGGGAGCCCAGGTAGTTGGGCGGGAAATCCGGCGGCGACGGACAGGTGGAGGGCGCAGTGTTGGCGCCGCAGGGCGTGACCGCCACGATCGGGTTCGCCCCGAAGGCGCCACCGAGGACATCGACGGCATCGTTGGTCGAATCGGTGCCATAGAGGACCCCCGGACCCACGGCCCACGCGGTGTCGTCGACGGACTGCGAGAGCGAGAGCACGGAGAGCGACTTGGAAGGGTTGCCCCTCTCGACGTAGATCTGCTGCTGGTCACCTTGGCTGTCGAGCATGAAGTCACGAGCAAAGCGAGGAGCACTCTTGGGCACGACCTCGCTCGAGTCGGGGTCGGTCAGCGCCAACGTCATCTTCTGCCCCTCTTGCGCACCGACGTTGGCCACAGTGGCCGTGTCCTCGTCGTAGAAGAGAGGCGACACCGTGGCGACGGAGCTCGCCGAGTCGAGTGTCACGGAGTAGACAGCCGGGAAGGTCGGTTGTGGTGGGGAAAGGGTCCCGGTGGTGCCGGGAGCCGAGGCGCTGATGAGGATCTGGTCTCCGAGGACAGAGATGGCGTCCGTGCCCCCGTTGTGGGGCAGCGGCTCGTTGTACGTGTAGTGCTGGACGTTGACTGCACCGTGGGCCCCCGGGGTGATCGTGTAAAGCGAGCTGTTGGCGTCTTCGTTCACGGTGGCGATGAGCCCGCCGATTGCGGGGTCAGCAGTCAACCCGTCGACCTTGCCCTGGACGTCCCACTGCCCCAGTGCCTTGCCGAATCTGCCCATCGCGACGATCGTGCTGTCCGTGTTGCCGTCAGAGCTCGGTTCACCCTGCGGCCCGACACCGTTCTGAAAGCCGACGAAGATGAAGCCATCGAGCTTGGTGATGTCGTCGGGCTTGGTCAACGGCTCGCTCGCCGTCGTATTGGTCGAACCGCTGACGGTGAAGGTGTGCGAGAGGGTCATTCCGGACAGGATCGTGAACGCCATGAGTGCAGGTTGGGCCGAAGGCTGGTCGGCACCGGCGGGCGCGGCGGCCGGGAGAGCTGCGACGGCGAGCGCTGCCAATCCGGAGACGCAAATGGTGACGACGAACCGGGGGCTGAAGCGGGTCATGCACGACCTCCAATCGAATGATCGCGTTGGACGGTAGAGGCCTCTGTTGAAAACGCGTCGATCAATCCGTGACCGACAGATGAATTCCTTGGTTTCACCTGAGCGCTGCACCGGGCGATGAGCGCTTTCGAAGGAGAAACCCCTTAAATCCGATTGACTTACTTGGATTTAGCGGCTACCGTGCTTCGGATGCAGAGAACGGGTCGACTTCGTTCCGTTGGCCAGCCTCCGCGTCCGCATCGTGCCGCAGGCCATGGAGCGACCTCGGTGAGGCGGCACGTCGATCCCGCTGCCATCGCACAGCGGCTTGGCGCAGCCGTGCACTGGCCCGGAGCGGCGGGTGTGCCGGACCGGTCGTGGCGGTTGATCGCCGAGACTCGCGAATTCGACGCATGGCTCATCGCATGGCCGCGCGAGTCCGCCGCCGAATTGCACGACCACGGCGGTTCGCGCGGTGCGCTCCACGTCATCAGGGGTGCCCTCGTCGAGACCATTCCGTGGCGTGACGACGAGGGCAGGGTGACCCTCGCCCGCAGGGAGGTCCATTCGGGCGAAACCCTGGCCTTTGGCGCCGGCCACGTCCATGATGTGCGCAACGAGGCAGCCGACCACGCACTGAGCCTCCACGTGTACAGCCCGCCCCTCACGTCGATGAACTACTACGACCGCTTCGGCGATCGTCTGTTCCCCCGCGAGAGGGGGTGGGTCTCCGCCCGCAGCCAGTCCGCGTTGCGGTCTGCGGCGCCGTGACTACTACATCCGTTGAGCAACTGCTGGCTGATGCGCGCCGCCACATCGACCGTGTGGGTCCCGAGGAACTCGGACCCTGGCGCGTCGCCGGGGCGCTTTTGATCGACATACGCCCCGAACGCCAAAGAGCAGAGGAGGGTGAGTTTGACCACGCGATCGTGGTCGAGCGCAACGTCCTCGAGTGGCGGTTCGATCTTGGGGGCGAGCACGCGCTCGCTGATATCGACGGTTACGGCCAGCCGGTCGTCGTCGCGTGCTCCGAAGGGTATGCCTCGAGTCTGGCCGCGGCCTCGTTGCGTGACCTGGGGTTCACCCGAGTCGCCGACCTCGCCGGCGGCTACGTGGCGTGGCGAGCCTGGCGGGAAAAAGCAAGGTCTCACACGTAGTCGCTGCGGCGCGTCCAGACCAGCGTGGCCCAGCCCCAGATAGGCGGCAGGTACGCCGTGCACAGCCGCTCGATCAACACCGTAGCCACCGGGTCCTGTCAGTGCCGCATGAAGCGGGACGCGCCCTCCCCGCGTAGTCGACCCGCTGGGAGCAGCCGACCGCAGGCCACCAAGGCGAGCGCCTGGGCGGAACCCTCGATTGGCGCACCCTCGCCGGAGGACCACTCGAGATCATCGGCGCGCAATGTCACGCCGGACAGGTCGGTGCCGAACAGGTTGGGCGCCGAGGGGTTAGCCACCAGCGAGAGGACACGCACGATGCGGCCGTCCGGGACACGACGTGACAGCGGGACGGCCTCGATGACGTCGAGACAATGCACGACACAGTGGGTGAGAGCGCCGTCCTGGCCGCCACCGGGCGGCAGCCAGGTGTGCAGCACTTCGGAGCGGAGGTCGGCCAGGAGTTGTTCGATCGGCAAGGCACCGTCGCGCGCCGCGACTGTGTCCGACAGGCGGGTGAAGTCGCCGCCCGCGGCTTCGAGCTCGGCCATGAAGGCCGGACCGGAATAGCGGACGGGCATCGTCACGTGGGCGACCACCTCCCTCGTCCGCCAGCCCTCGCACAGCGACGGTTCGTCCCACACCCGCGGCCCGGCCGCCTCCAACAGGTCGGCGAGGGCGACGAATTCCTCGGCGATCCCGTTGGCGGACACATCGTTGTGCTCCATCATGCTGGTGTCGGTTGTCATGTTGCGGTCCTCCTATTCGGACGTGGCTGTATCGGTTCGGGTGCCAGGGGAAGGAGGTTCGACTCGCTCGAGATGAGCGGCAAAGCGGTCGAGCGACGTGGAGAACCCGGCCTGTGCTTCGGGGGCCATGAAGGCTTCGGGTACGTAGCGCTGATGGATGCGTACCTCGGTGCGGTCAGGCCCGAGTGCCACGAATTGCGTGTTGACCCTCATGCCTGAATGAGTCTCTGTCCACGACAGGACTTCCGGTGGACGCACCTCGTCATAGACGGCGTGCGTCGGATACTGGCTGCCGTCGCGGTCGTTGACCATGACGGTCGAGAAGACGCCGCCGGGCCGAGCATCGACCGATATGTGCTCGCGTGGCGCGCTTGTACCCGCTGGTCCCCAGAAGTGTGCGAGGTGATCCGGGTCGGTCATGCATTCGAAGACGATCTCGCGCGGAGCGTCGAAGACCCGGGTGAAGCGGAGTTCGTTCTCTGCCGCCGTCATGAGCCGGAGCCTTTGCGCCGTCGAGGGCCGGATCGGATGTCGCGCAGGTGGACATCCAATTTGTCGAAGCGTTCGTTCCAGATCCGGCGGTGCGTGCTGATCCAATCGAGCGTCTGGTCGAGCGCACCGACTTCGAGGTGGCAGGGCCGGAATTGGGCGTCGCGCCCGCGTGAGATCAGCCCACTGCGCTCGAGCACCTTGAGGTGCTTCGAGATGCCGGGCAGCGACATCGCGAAAGGGGCGGCGAGCTCGCTCACCGTGGCGTCACCTCGAGCGAGCCGGCTCACGATGGCTCGCCTCGTCGGGTCGGCGAGCGCAGCGAAGGCCGCATCGAGCCGCTCATCGGACAACTCTGTCACCGTCACCCTTGTATTTAACCGTAGAGTTAGTTAACTGTCAAGTTAAATATGCTCGCCGGATTGACCCTCGTCCGAGCTCTCGACGCGTCAGTCGGGCGATTTCGACTCGGACAACGCCCGTCGGGGCAACGCCGCCATGCGCCGCACGCGCCCGCCGATGCCGTAGCCCGATCCGCGCAGCACGAGAAGGATCTTGAGCCGCTGCATGCGGTCGTCCGTCAACGCGTAATTGAGTTGGTAGCCCGGTAGCTCGAGGTGGGTGAGTGGCCAGGTGACCGAAAGCAGCTGGCGCATGGCAGCACCCCTCCAGCCCCGCGTCGGAAGCGGGAACAGGTCGGTTGGCGCATCGACTCCGGCTCGTCGCGCCATGGCGAGGGCGGCGCCGACGACAGTCACGCAATTGGTGGACCCAGCGACGACGCGGACGCGCTGCCAGTCGATCGGATTGCCGTCCCTCTCTGCAGCGCGCACGATCATGGCGATGTCGGCGATCCACACGAGCCGGACGAAGCCGTGGTGTGGCTTGCCTGCGTGCGCGGCGAGCACCACCAGCTCTTCGTTCCGGGGCAGGACGAACGCGGGCGTGCCCGCCACGACTGCGGGTTGGCGGCGGGCCCACAGCGTGACGGGATCGAGAGCCGTGACGCGCTGCGACGCCGCTTCGAGCCCGAAGTGCAGCTCCAGGAAGAGCGTCGGCACTTCGGGGTGCGTGAGGACGGTATCGTACTGCTCGCCTTCGGCCGCCCGCACGACCGTCCACCCCGCCGCCGCCAACGCCGACAACGCGCGGGCGTGGTCGGTGCGGGGGAGGAGCACGTCGATGTCCTCCATCGGACGCAAGCCTGGACGCGGATAGCGCGCCGCGACGGCAGGGCCCTTGAAGACGACAGGTTCGAGCGCAGCGGCGGTCAGCGGGCTGACCGCAAGCTCCACCGCGCGCGGGATGAGCAGGAGCGCCTCCATCGCGAACGCGTCGGCCGTCCCTTTCAGCGCAGCCCGATCGTGGCCGAGCGCGTCCAGCGCCTCGGCCGCAGCGAGTGCTCGCCAGAGCAAAGGGGTGATCCGGTGGTCCTCGGCCGCCGAGACGGCGAGGGCGACGTCGGCGCCATCGGCGAGGCCCCGCTGCACCGAGTCCGGATCGGGATCGGCGCGGCAGGCTTCCCAGAGCAGGCGCGCCGTCGCTTCGATCGATGGATCCACGACCTTCACCCGCCCCTCACCTGCTCATCATGCCGTCCGGCTCGCGATGGCAAGCTTGCGGGCAGGTATGGGCGCGGGCCGGTGTCTCGGCGCACGGCTGAGCCCGGGGGTCCCGACACCGGAGTTGCACAAATGGTGCACAAATTCATCGCCCGGGAGACGGGGCGGTAGGAAACGAAGTCACGCGGCGTTACTCCACCACTCGGGGCGAAGCCGCACCGGGTGCTCGTTGCTCGGGAGCTGCCGGGTTTCAGATAAAAAAGTGCTGTTTACGTGGGAGAACGATAAGTAGAGTCTCCCGAGGGGAACAAAGGACGGGCGGTTGAGATGCACGGACGACGGACGAATCGAGATGCGGGTGCACCTTCGGTGACGCCGGATGATGCACGCCCCGGACGGACATTCTCGAGGCGCCAGGCCCTCGGGCGGATGTCGGTGGCGGCCTCCGCCGGTGCTGCGGCCTGGGTGGTGCCCGAAATCCTGACGGCCAAGCCGGCCGCGGGTGCCACGCTGTCGGGCAACCACCCCTCCACTGGCGGCAGCACGAGCAACCCGACGACGAGCCCCTCGACGACCGATGGTGGCACGGGCTCGGGGACGTCGGGATCCTCGTCGCCGGCGACGTCGCCCGGCTCGACACTTGCGTTCACCGGGATCGACATACAGCGAGACGCCGAGATCGGCGCTGCGCTCATCGCCGGCGGTTGGGCGATGCACCACTGGGCCAGCAGGACGCCGAAGCCGGCGGCCGAGACCGTGAACGTGACCGAGGTGCGCGAGGCGGGGAGCCAGGTCGACCCGACCTAGTTCGTGCCCGTGCCCGAAGTGCACGACGGGGCGCACTGCACCCACAACCTGAAGGCCCTTTCCTATCGCTTCGCGGTCTGTTGCGACGACGCTCGCCTGGGTGCCCACATCTCTGCGCTGTTGTCGTCGTTGCGAGACGCGGACCAGCCCGATGACGACGTCGGCGCCGAACCGGCGCCCCATCGCTACACATTGACGGCCTCGCCGGAACGGCCCGGCGCGGTCGACGTCCGTCGCGACGGCGAACTCGTGGAGCCGGGCCTGGCGCCGGGCGTCGCCGTCGGTTGGCTCGTCTGGGACGTCAACCGGCTCGCCGCGGAGCTGAGTGGGGAGCACCTGCTCTTCCATTCCGGCGGGTTGGAGGCGTCGGGCGTTGGCATCCTGGTGCCGGCGGCATCGGGGTCGGGCAAGTCGACGTTGACGGCGGGGCTGGTGCGGGCGGGCCTCGGGTATCTCAGCGACGAGCTCGTCGCGGTCGAGCTCGATGTTGCGGGTGCCGGAACGGGCCGCCTGTTGCCCTACCCCAAGCCGATCACCGTGAAGCCGGGCAGCTTCGGCGTGCTGGCGGCCATGGCGCCAGACGAGCTCGAGGGAGAAGGCGACGGGGAGTGGCAGGTCCCGGTCGGCGAAGGCACCGGACGGCCCGTCGGGGACCCGTGCGAGGCCGGGTTCGTCATCGTCCCTCGTTATGACCCTTCTGCGGAGACGGCGCTGGTCCCGCTGAGCGAGACCGAAGCCTTCTTCACCCTGGCTCTGCACGCGGTCAACCTGTTGCCGCACGGCCCAGCCGGGTCGGAGGCCCTGGGTCGGCTGGCGGCCCGGTGTGCGTGTTTCGCCCTCGCGTTCTCCGACCTCGACGCGGCGTGCGAGCTCGTGCTCGGGATCGTGGGCGCCCGGGTGTAGGAATGGCGGACGTGGAGGCTGCGTGGCCGGAGGCTGATTCGGTGCCCGTGCGGCGGGAAGGCGCGTCCGCGGTCGAGTTGGACGACAACCTGGCGGTCTACGACGACGTCGGCCAACTGATGATCCTGCTCAACTCCAGCGCAGGGGCGGTGTGGAACCTGTGCGACGGATCGACCACGGTCGCGTCGATGATCCGGGAACTCGCCGAGACGTTTCCCGACCAGGCGTCGGTCATCGGCGAAGACGTCCGCGAGACCTTGCGCAAGCTGGCCGAGCTCGGGCTGGTGGATCAGGGGTCCGAGGCGCTCTAAGGCCTTGCCGCGGGTTTCGGCCGGCCTCACGGAAGGGCCACCACGAGTTGCCGGTGCCGGCGGCCGTTGTCCAGGATGAGAGCGTGCCCATCGCCCGCCTGAGCAACGATGCCGGCCCCGACGATGTGGCGGCGGCCGTCGTGCGCGACGGCGCCGTGATCGTCGAGAGCGTCGCCGACCAGGTGGTGCTGGACCGCGTCGAGGCGGAGCTGCGTCCCTTCCTCGATGCCACGCCCACGGGACCGGACGACTTCAGTGGCAATCTGACGCGCCGCACCGGTTCCCTCATCGCCCGCTCGGCCGCGTCCCGGGACCTCGTCATGCACCCGCTCGCGTTGGGCGCGGCGCGGACGTTCCTGGGACACGCGACCAACATCCAGCTTCATCTGACCCAGGCCATTGCCATCGGTCCCGGCGAGACCGCCCAGCCAATTCACCGGGACCAGTGGGCTTTCGACTTCTTCCCCTTCCCGGCCGGCTACGACGTCCAGTGCAACACGATCTGGGCGTTGACCGACTTCACCGAGGAGAACGGCGCAACCCGGGTCGTCGTCGGCAGCAACGCAGCGGCCGACGGCACGACCTTCGGCGCCGGCGACACCGAGCCCGCCGCAATGCCTCGCGGTTCGGTGCTCGTCTATTCCGGCAGCGTGTACCACGGGGGCGGCGCCAACTGCTCGGCCGCGACCCGCATCGGGCTCAACATCACCTACGCCGTCGCGTGGTTGCGCCAGGAGGAGAACCAGTACCTCTCGGTGCCGCGCGAGGTGGCCGAGACCCTGCCCGTCGATCTGCTCCGCCTCATGGGCTACGACCGCGGGGCGTACGCGCTGGGCTACATCGACGACCTGCGCGACCCGATCGAGGCCGTGCGTCCCGGCATCGGCACGACCGGCTTCGGAGCGCGCTCGACAGCCCCGTCGGCCCGCTTCCGGCGCGCCCTGAAAATCCACCAATCGGCGATGCAAGTGCCGCAGATCGCGGCACGCGCACCACTACCGTGGGTGTTGTGCCGGTCGACATCAAGGTGGCCACCGTGGACGACTACGACGAGCTGTTCGTCGCGTTCACCCGCATCGTCGGCGCCGGCGAAGGGTTCCCCCAATCGGCGCCGGTCACCCGCGAGGAGTTCGACGACTATTGGATCGACCACTCGTCCGCCGTCCAGGTAGCGAAGTTCGGCAGCTATCTCACCGGGGCGTACTACATCAAGCCCAACTTCGTCGGCCGCGCCGCCCACATCGCCAACGCGGGCTATTTCGTGCTCACCGCCTACCGCGGCACTGGTGTCGGGCGCACGCTCGTCGAGCACTCGATGCTCGAGGCCCGTCGGCTGGGCTACGACGCCCTGCAGTTCAACCTGGTCTTCGAGTCCAACCCCGTCCGCGCCCTCTACGAGCGGCTGGGCTTCACCGAGGTAGGGCGGATCCCCAAGGCCGTCGACGGTGAGGATGCGCTGATCTACTGGCGCAGTCTGGAGGACATCCCGCTGTGAGCGCCCCCAATCCGGCGACGCCGTGAGCGACTCGGTATCCGTCGAGCAGCACGGCGAGCATGTGGGCGTGGTGCGCCTGTGCCGGCCGCCCAACAACTTCTTCGACACGGCGCTGCTGCGCGAGGTGGGAGACGCCTACGAAGAATTGGACCGCACCGGCTGGTGCCGGGCCATCGTGCTCGGCGCAGACGGGAAGCACTTCTGCGCCGGTCTCGACTTCGCCTCGAACGCGGGACAGGACATCGCCGAGCTCTACCGCCAGGCACTGCGGCTCTTCGCAGCACCTCTGCCCGTGGTGGCGGCCATGCAGGGCGCGGCGATCGGAGGCGGCCTGGGCCTCGCGCTCTCGGCGGACTTCCGGGTGGCGACTGCAGCCAGTCGCTTCAGCGCGAACTTCTCCCGTCTCGGCTTCCACCACGGGTTCGCCCTGACCGTGACGCTCCCTGCGGTCGTGGGGCAACAAGCGGCCGCCGATCTCCTCCTTACCGGCCGCCGTATCGGTGGGGAGGAGGCGTTCGCCCTCGGCCTGTGCGACCGCCTGGCCGGCGACGCCGAAGGCGAACTCATGACCGACGCGCTCGCCTACGCCAGAGAGCTGGCGGGATCGGGCCCTCTGGCTGTGCGCGCCATCCGGGCCACGCTGCGGCTCGGGATGGTCGAGTCGGCGAGCGCCGCCATGGACCAGGAGTGCGCGGAGCAGCTCCGCCTCCAGAGCACCGCCGACTTCGCCGAGGGCATACGCGCCACCGCCGAGCGCCGGCCCCCGCGCTTCACCGGTACATGATGGAGGCATGAGCGTCGCCGAGTCGTCGGGTCCCCGGCGGCACGCGCTCAATTCCGGATTCGAATGGCACGACCACACCGGGCCGTTCCGCGTCGTCTCGCCGGAGCAGGCGCGCCAGTACGACGAGCTCGGCTACTTCGTGCTCCAAGGCGCGCTGACACCTGGCGAGGTCGACGAGCTCGTCGCAGAGATCGACCCGTTCGAGCACCGCCAGGAGGAAGCTCTGCGGGAGATGGAGGGCGGCCGCTTCTTCATCGCCCGCGCCGACGAGATCACCTTCACCACCCACCTCGTGGTCCCTTCGCCTCGGCTGCGCCGCTTCACCTCGTCGGCGCTCTTCGCCGGCCTGTGTGCGGACCTCATCGGCCCCGACGTGCGCCTCTACTGGGACCAGGCCGTGTACAAGAAGCCGGGCACCGAGTCGCCCTTCCCCTGGCACCAGGACAACGGCTACGCGTTCGTCGAGCCGCAGCAGTACCTCACGTGCTGGGTGGCCCTGACCGACGCCACCGAGGAGAACGGTTGCCCCTGGGTCGTGCCGGAGCTGCACCGCCTCGGCACGCTTGCGCACGAGTACTCCGACATCGGCTTCGTGTGCCTGCGCGACCCGGCCGCGGCGGTGCCGGTGCCGGCGTCCGCCGGCAGCATCGTGATCTTCTCCTCGCTCACCCCGCACTCCACCGGCCCCAATCGGACCGAGGCCGTGCGCAAGGCCTACATCGTCCAGTTCGCGCCGGAAGGCGCCCAGGTGATCCGCCCCAACGGCGATGGCTCGCCCGGGGTCCCGGTGCCGGCAGACCAAGCGTCCCGCCAGTACGAGGTCCTGCGGGGCGGAGAGCCCGTCGCGCCGTAGGCCGCCGTCGCGGGGATCCCCTCGGGGCCCTGGCGGTAGTCTGAATTCCGGCGGGAAGCCGAGACAGCACGAGGCCACCCGCCGCTCGCCGCACCTCAAGGGGGCATCCGATGACACACACCGCGCCGGTCACCGACTGGGCGACCGACTTCGACGTCATGGACCCGGGGTACCTGGCCGACCCCTTCACCATCTGGGACACGCTCCGCGGGAGCTGTCCCATCCCCCACACCGACCGGCGCAAGAGCAGCTGGATGCCGCTGCGCTACGAGGACGTGACGGCGATCGCCCACGACATCGAGCACTTCAGCTCCCTCAAGGTTGCGGTGATCCCGGGCGACGAGGACGAGGACCCCAACGCCGACTTCGACGGCCCCAACCTCGAGTACGGCCTGCCGCCCATCTCGGCGGACCCGCCGCTGCACACCTGGACGCGCCGCCTCCTGCTGCCGTGGTTCTCGCACAAACGAGTCGACTCCTACGTGCCGCTGACGCGCGAGCTGTGCGGTTCGCTGCTCGATAGCTTCGCGGACAAGGGCCACGCCGACGCGGCGGCCGACTATGCCCAACAGATCCCGGTGCGGGTGATCGCCCGCATCCTCGGCGTCTCGACCGACTTGGCGGACACGTTCACCGGCTGGGTGCGCGACGTGCTCGAGTTCGCCGACGACCAGGAGCGCCGGCAGGCGGGAGCTGAGGGGCTGCTCTACTACTTCGTCGACCAGCTGGCCCAGCGCAAAGAACACCCGGGCGACGACCTGCTCAGCGAGCTGCTGCACACCGAGGTGGATGGCAAGCCGGTCGACGACGGGATCGTTCTGGGCATGGCGGCGCTCGTGCTCATCGCCGGCGTCGACACCACGTGGAGCGCAATCGGCTCGTCGCTGTGGCATCTGGCCTCGCACGAGGAGGACCGCAAGCGCCTCGTGGCCGAGCCCGAGTTGATGCCGACGGCGGTCGAGGAGCTGCTGCGGGCGTACGCGCCGGTGACCATGGCCCGCGAGGTGACGCAGGACGTCGAGTACGCCGGTTGCCCCATGAAGGCGGGCGACAAGGTCCTCATGAACTTCCCGGCCGCCAACCGCGACCCCGAGGCGTTCGAGAGCCCCGAGGTCGTGCAGCTCGATCGCGCGCACAACCGCCATGTCGCTTTCGGCTCGGGCATCCACCGCTGCGCCGGGTCGAACCTGGCCCGCATGGAGCTGCAGGTGGCGCTCGAAGAGTGGCTCGCCCGCATCCCCGAATTCACGCTCGCCGAGGGTGAGAACATCGCCTGGGCGGGCGGCCAGGTGCGCGGCCCGCGTATCCTGCCCGTGGTATTCCCATGACCATGAAGATCCGCGTCGATCCCGACAAGTGCCAAGGGCACGCCCGCTGCTACAGCCTTGCTCCCGAGCTCTTCGAGGTCGACGACTACGGCCAGTCCACCGTGATCGTCGATGAGGTCCCGGCCGAGCTCGAGGAGAAGGCCCGGCTGGCCATCGCCAACTGCCCCGAGTACGCCATCGAGATCGTCAGCGAGTAACCCGCCGGCAACCGGCTCCGCGCCGGGACCGACGAAACCGATGACGATCCTCCCCCTCCTCCCCGACGCGCCTACATGGTTCCGCAACGCCGTCGCAGTGCCCTTCGGCCACGGCAACGTCGAGGTCGCCGGCTGCGATGTGCACTACCTGCACTGGGGCGAGCCGGGCCGCCGCGGGCTGGTCTTCGTGCACGGCGGGGGTGCCCATGCCCACTGGTGGACGCACGTGGCCGCGACGTTCGCCGGTGTGTTCCGGGTCGCGGCGGTCGACCTTTCCGGCCACGGCGACAGCGGGCACCGGGAGGCGTACGACCCAGAGCAATGGGCCGACGAGGTGATGGCGGTGGCGGCCGACGCCGGCATCGACGGCCTGCCCGTGGTGATCGGGCACTCCATGGGCGGCTTCATCACGATCGTCACGGCGGCTCGCCACCCCGACGAGGTCGCCAGCGTGATCGTCTGCGATTCGCCGGTGACCGAGGCCGACCCCGAGATCAGCGCGCACGATGCGTTCGGTCGCCCCCGCACCTATCCGGACACACAGGCCGCCGTCGCCCGCTTCCGCACGGTGCCGCCCCAGGACCACTACCTCGACTACGTCATCGACTTCGTGGCTCGCCACTCACTCAAGGAGGTCGACGGCGGGTGGCAGTGGAAGTTCGACCGCCGTATCTTCGAGCAATTCGGCCGCGGCGTGCGCGGCCTGGCCGTGCCCTACCTCACCCAGGTCGACTGCCGGCTCGCGCTCCTGCGGTCCGAGCACGGCCTCGTCACGCCCGAGATCGGGGCGTTCATGTACGAGAAGCTCGGCCGGGTGACGCCGGTGATCGAGATCCCAGAGGCCGGCCATCACGCCATGCTCGACCAGCCGCTGATCCTCCTGACCGCGCTGCGCACCCTGCTCGCCGATTGGGACCACTCAGAGCCGCACCGGCGCTGAGAGCACCGGTGCGGCCCGAGGGCCTCCCTTGGCAGGGGCGGGAGAAGTGTGAGGGGCGGAGGATGACGATGCGCACGACGAGGTGTCAGACGCCGGCGCCGGCCAGGGCAACGGCTTCGGTTTCCTCGACGTACACCTCTTCGACGGGCGCATCGACCGGCTGCTCCTGAAAGCGGGCCCGGCGGACGAGGGTGAAGGCCGCCACGGCCGCCGCCGCCAGCACGATGCCGCTGAACGTGAATGCCGTGGTGTAGCCGTGAATGGCGCCCGCTTCGAGCGCGGCGGGCGTGTGCCCGTGCGCCACGATGTACGAGGCGGTCGCCGTGGTGGCGATCGTGTTGATCAGTGCGGCGCCCATTGACCCGCCGGTCTGCTGTGTCGAGTTCACCAGGGCGCTGGCGACGCCCGCGTCCTCTGGGTGCACGCCGATCAGGGCGGTGCTGGAGAGGGACACGAAGGCCAGGCCCATGCCCAGGCTGGTGATGAGCTCGGCCGGCAGGACGATCGACGCGTATGTCGACGCCGCGTCGAGCTGGCTGAACAGGAACAGCCCGCCCGCCGCCAGCACGAGCCCGCCTCCCATCACGAGGCGGGGGCCGATGCGCGGCAGGAACCGGCTGGCCAACGTCGCCCCGGCGATGATCCCGAGTGAGAAGGGCAGGAACGCGAACCCGCTCTTGAGCGCCGAGTAGTGCAGTGTGTTCTGGAAGTAGTACGTCAGCGACAGGAATGTGCCGAACATGCCGGTCCCGATGAGCAGCGAGGCGAGGAACGATCCGCCGCGGTCGCGGTGCAGCACGACGCGCATGGGGAGGAGTGGGTGCTCGGCCCGCAGCTCGATCGCCACGAACGCCAGCAGCAGGACTCCCGCCGCTGTGAACAACGCCACTGTGGTCGACGAGCTCCAGCCGTCGGTGCCCGCCTTGGTGAAGGCGTAGACCAGGGCGAGCAGGCCGCCCGTGACCGTGGCCGCGCCGGGCAGGTCGTAGCCGTGATTGGCCGGGCTGCGGCTTTCGCTCACCACCCGCGTCGCGGCGACGGCGGCGAAGATCGCGAACGGCACATTGATCAGCAGCGTCCAGCGCCACGAGGCGTACTGGGTGAGCGCGCCGCCGAGGATGAGGCCGACAGCGGCGCCGGCGCCCGAGATGCCGCCGTAGACGGCGAACGCACGGGCCCGCTCCTTGGGCTCGGTGAACGCCACGGTCAGCAACGAGAGCGCAGCGGGCGCCATGATCGCGGCGAACGCGCCCTGCAGGGCGCGGGCGCTGAACAGCATGGCGGCGTTCTGGGCCAGTCCGCCGACCGCCGAGGCCGCCGCGAACCCGATCAGGCCCACGATGAACATGCGCTTGCGGCCGAAGTAGTCGGCGATACGCCCACCCAGCAGCAGCAGGCCGGCGAAAGCGAGCGTGTATGCCGTCAACATCCATTGGCGGTTGGCCGTCGAGATGTGCAGCGCCTTCTGCGCCGAGGGCAGGGCGATGATGACGACGGAGGCGTCGAGCACCACCATCAGCTGCGCCAGGGCGATGATGCCCAGGGCTCGGAAGCGCTTGGGGTCGCCGGAGGCGGCTGAGCCGCCGTCACCGGTGGCGCCCGGCTCCGGGCTCATTCGGTCGAGTGTCGAGGTCATTTCGGGTCTCCCGTCTCCTGGCGGTGGGTGTGTGGTCCTTCGGTTCCAGTCCCGATTGCCTGGCCTCAGCCGAATCCCTCACCAGGAACTTCCCTGGAAAGAATGGATTCGGCGCCCGATTCGGCCTACAATCGGAATCGGAGTTCTGGTTCCACTTAGACTATACGGAACCTAAGTTCCGTTTGTCAACCCTGGGAGGGAGTGAGATCCGTGGGCCCGAAGTCGAAGGTATCGGGGGGCTGTGACGAGCCGAGCGCGGTGCGTCCTCTGCGGGCGGACGCGCTGCGGAACCGTGGCCGCATCCTCGAGGCGGCGGAGGTGGTCTTCGCCTCCGAGGGCATCGAGGCCCCGGTCGACGAGATCGCCGAGAAGGCCGGTGTCGGCGTGGGCACGCTGTACCGGCACTTCCCGACGAAGGAGAAGCTCTGCGAGGCGATCCTCCTCGATCGCCTGCGTGATCTCACCGACGACGCCCGCGCCCAGGCGGACGCGCCGGATCCTGCCGTCGCGTTCTTCGGGTTCCTCGAGCACTTCGTCGGGCTCGGTGCTTCCAAACGCGACCTCATCGCGGCCGTCATGGGAGCGGGATTGGATTTCGAGGAGGCAGCCGCCGGAGTCAAGGAGGACCTGCGCGAAGCGGTCGGCGTCTTGTTGCACCGGGCCCAGGCCGTAGGTGCGGTACGTGCGGACGTCACGCCGGCCGCCGTCGTGTCGTTGATCGGCGCGACGTGCCAGGCCGCGGGTCACACGGACGACGCTCCCGTCATGGAGCTCCTCGGGATCGTCTGCGACGGGCTGCGCCCGCCTACCTAGGGCGCGCGCTTCGGCCGAACTCGAAGGGCTTCGCCGTAGGGGTCGATCGGGCTGCGGAGCGACAAGCCACCGTCGCACTCCACGATTTGCCCCGTGACCCACTCCATCCCGTGGACGCCCAGGACGACCTGGGCGATGTCCTCGGGCTCCCCCAGCCGTCCCAAGGTCGTGCGCCCGGCCACCGCAGCCAGCCAGGGCGAACCCTCGACGCTCACCTCGGGACCGCGGCCGAGCATCGGAGTCCTCGTCACGCCGGGCGCGACCGCGTTCACGCGCACGCCGTCGGGGCCCCATTCGTCGGCGGCCACGCGTACCAACATGGACAGGGCGGCCTTCGATGCGCAGTAGACGCCCATCGTCCGATCGGCGAGACGCGCGCTCACGCTGGAGACGGCGAGGAGCGAGCCGAGCCGCCGCTCCGTCTGGAGGACGCGGGCCCAACCGCGGAGGCACAACCACGGCCCGCGTGTGTTGACCGCCAGGACGCGGTCGAATTCGTCCGGCGTGACGTCCACGAGCAGGCCGCCGTGCCCGACCCCGGCCGTGACCGTCACCCAGTCCGGAATCCCCCAGCGCCGCTGCGTCTCGTCGACGGCCCGATCGACCGCATCGGGGTCGCTCACGTCGCAGCCGACGTCCGGTTCGCCCGCGATGTCCCACGTCACGACCTCGGTGCTCCGAGCCCGGTACGCCTCGACCAAGGCGGCACCGATGCCCGAGCTACCTCCGATCACCAGGGCCAGTCCCTCGGCGTCGTGGTCCATGTGCCTCCCTTCGAGAGCCCGTCCGGTTCCTCGTCCGGCCTGCTTCGGGCCAGACCGTACCCGGCCGACGGTGACAAACTCTGGGCCTCGTTTCACAAGCCCGGAGGCCTCGTGGCGAAGGTGCACCATTCTGCGATCGTGACGCGTGACGTCGAGGCCAGCCTCGTGTTCTGGCGCGACGGGTTGGATCTCGACGTGCTGATGGACGAGACCTTCGAAGGACCGTGGCCCGAGCTGTCCGGCTGGAGCTCGACGACGCTGCGATCCGTCTTCCTCGGCGATGCGGCGGCGGGGGACAGCGGCATCGTCGAACTCGTCGGCACGGCCGACACGGTTCCGAACCCGACGGGTGCGGGCAGCGATGTCGAAGGGTTCTTTCTGCTTTCCCTGTTCGCCGACCTCGACGAGGTGCTGCCTCGGCTGGCGGAACTCGGTGTGGGCGGAGAACCCGTCGTCGTAGCGGTCGGCCCGACCCGGTTGGCCGTCGTGCTCGACCCCAACGGCGTGCGCGTCGAGCTCATGGACACTGTCGCCCGCTCGAACCTGGCGGCGATGACCGGAGACCCGCGATGAGCCAGGCGGGCGCGGATGCACCCCCGCACTGGAAGGTCGGCATCATCGGCGCCGGTCCGGGCGGCTTGGGACTCGCCATCCTGCTGGTGCAGTCCGGCAACCGCGACTTCGTGCTCTTCGAGGCATCCGAAGGTGTGGGAGGAACGTGGCGCTGGAACACCTACCCCGGGGCCGCTTGCGACGTGCCATCACACCTCTACTCGTATTCGTTCGCCCTCAAGTCCGATTGGACGAAGACATACGCCAACCAGCCCGAGATCCTCCAGTACTTCGAGGAGTGCGCAGACCGCTACGGCATCCGGCCGCACCTGCGACCGCACACGCGGATCAGGTCGGCCACGTGGGACGAGGCGGCGTCCCGTTGGCGTCTCGTCGACGCCAACGGAGAAGGGTTCTCGTGCGACGTGCTCGTGAGCGCCATCGGGACCTTCACCACGCCCTCGTACCCCGACATCGGCGGCCTCGACGACTTCGCCGGGCCACGTTTTCACTCGGCGCGTTGGGAGCACGAGCACGACTTGGCCGGCAAGCGGGTCGCCGTCATCGGCACGGGGGCCAGCGCTGCGCAGATCATCCCCGAGGTGGCCAAGACGGCCGAGCAGGTCGACGTCTACCAGCGGACGCCACAGTGGATCCTGCCTCGATCGGACAAGCCGTTCAGCGCAGAGGACAAGCAACGCTTCGCCCGCAGCAAGCGTGCGGCCAAGAAACACCGCGACGAGATCTACTGGGCCTTCGAGAAGACGATTGCCTTCCGCTACGAGGACGGCGCCGCCGACGGCCTGAAGGCCTTGGCGCTGAGTCACATCGAGTACCGGATCAAGGACGAGGAGCTGAAGGCCAAGCTCACCCCCGACTACCCCTTCGGCTGCAAGCGGACCCTGATCTGCAGCGACTTCTACAAGGCGTTGCTGCGTGACAACGTCGAACTCGTCACGGACGGGATCGAGCGGATCACAACGGGCGGTGTCGTGACCGTCGACGGCAAGGAGCGAGCGGTCGACGTCATCGTGCTGGCCACAGGTTTCAAGGCGACGGCATACCTCGAGGGCATCGACGTCGTCGGCCGGGCCGGCAGGCGGCTGCACGACGACTGGGAAAAGGCCCGAGTCGCGCACGCCTACAAGGGCCTCACGGTCTCGGGCTACCCGAACTTCTTCATGATGTACGGGCCCAACACGAACCAGGGCGGGAACTCCATCATCATCATCCTGGAGGCACAGGCCACCTACATCATGAGCGCGCTCAAGACGATGCGCCGTCATGGTGCAAAGGCGGTGGACGTGCGGCGTGACGTCATGGACGCCTACAACCTGGAACTGGCGCAGGCACTCGACGGCACCCTCTGGCACGACGGCTGCGACAGCTACTTCAAGAACGCCGCCGGGAAGATCGCAACCCAGCTGCCACAGACATCGCGGTGGTACGCCGACCAGACGAAGCGCTTCAAGATGAAGGAGTACGAACGCATATGAAAGCAGCCGTGTACTACGAGACCGGAGCGCCCGACGTCTTTCGCTACGAGGACGTGCCCGATCCGACGGTCGGCGCGGGCGACATCTTGATCACCGTCGAGGCGGTGAGCATCGAGGGGGGCGACACCCTGAGTCGTCTCGGCGGTGACATGGCCCGGGTGCCGCACATCGTCGGCTACCAGGCTGCCGGCAGGGTGGCCGAGGTGGGAAGCGACGTGCAGGGCTTCGCGGTGGGGGACCCCGCCGTGACGGTCGGGCTGGACGGCTCGCACGCCGAGCTGCGAGCGGTGCCGGCCGGCTTCGCCTGGAAGATCCCCGACGGCGTCAGCACCGACGACGCAGCCGCCGTGCCGGTTCCGTTCGGCACGGCCGACGACTGTCTCTTCGAGTTCGGCCGGCTGAAGGCAGGCGAGACCGCGTTGATCCATGCTGGCGCCGGTGGTGTCGGCATCGCGGCCATCCAGATGGCAAAGCGAGCCGGAGCACGGGTGTTGTCCACGGCATCGAGCGACGAGCGCCTCGAGCGGCTCAGGGAACTCGGCCTCGACGAGGGCATCAATTACCGCACCCACGACTTCGTCGCCGAGGCGCGTCGGCTCACCGACGGTCGCGGTGTCGACGTCGTGGTGGACTCGGTGGGCGCCACGACGCTACAGGGAAGCGTCAACGTGTTGGCCTACCGCGGCCGCTGCGTCTCGGTGGGTGATGCCGGCCGCGACCGTGCCGAGATGCTCGACATCTCGAACATGCGCCCCAACAATCAGACGTTCGCGGGCTACTTCATGGGCGCCGAGCTCCTGCTGGCGCACGAGCGGGTGCACGGGATGATCGCCCGTCACCTCGACGACATCGCCCGGGGCGAGCTGAAGGTGGTCATCGACCGCACCTTCCCGCTGTCCGACGCGGCGGGGGCGCACGCCTACATCGAGGGCCGCCAGGCCTTCGGCCGGGTCCTGCTGGTCCCCTGATCAGTCCCGCTTGAGGGCACTTTCGTAGAAAACCCCAGGTCACAGACCCACTTGCAATTCTGGCATAACGCGTTAGTCTTGACTAACATGTTGTGCTGTGAGCGGAACAGAGACTCCGACGAAGCTCGACCTCTTCGTGGTGCTGGGCGAGCCCAACCGGCGCCGCCTGCTCGAGCTGTTGCGCGGGGGCGAGATGACGGTCACGGAGCTCGCCGGGCACTTCACGGTCACCCGTCCCGCGATCTCGCAGCACCTCGGCGTGCTGGCCTCCGCCGGCTTGGTGGAGGTCCGGCGGGACGGCCGGTTCCGCCGGTACCGGGTCCGTCCCGAGGGGATGGCGGTGTTGCGCAGCAGCCTCGACGCGTTCTGGACGACCGAGTTGGAGGACCTCGCATCGGCCCGGCGGGCGACGGGTTCGGACGAGAGTGTCGAAACGAAAGGAAGTCCCGATGACGATTGACAAGACCGTGCTCGTGCCTCTGAGCGCGGACGAGACCTTCGCGTTGTTGACGGAGCCGGAGCGCCTTCGGCGCTGGCAGCTCGTCTCCGCGCGCATGGACCTGCGGGCCGGCGGCGACTTCCGCTGGACCGTGCTGCCGGGCGCCAACGCATCGGGAACCTTCGTCGAGGTCGAGCCCGGCAAGCGTCTTGTCTACACGTGGGGTTGGGAGACGGAGCGGACCGAGATCGGGCCCGAGCCGGGCGCCTCCACGATCACGATCACGCTCGAGCCCGCCAAGGGTGGTACCACGGTGCGGCTCGTGCACGAGGGGCTTACGTCCGAACAAGACGAGGCGCACTCACACGGGTGGGACCACTTCTTGGGCCGGCTGGTCGCAGCGGCGACCGACGGCAGCGCGGAGCTCGACCCGATGTTGCAGCGACCGGCGGAGAGCTGGGACCCGCTCACCTCGGCCGAGGCGTCGTTGGCGGTGTGCGAGTACGTGCTGGCGCAGATGGGACCCGGTGACGGGAAGGCGCAGACGCCGTGCAGCGAGTACGACGTGGACCAGCTGGCCGCGCATCTCTGCGGCTCGCTCGTCTCGCTGGGTGGGTGCGTCGGCGTGCAGGCGGCGCCCGACATGGACGCCACGCTCGAGGTGCGCGTGGCCGATCTGGGTCAGCAGGTGCTCGAGGGGTGGCGGCGACACGGACTCGAGGGCGAGGTGACGCTCGGGCCGGGGCCGTTCCCGGCGGAGACGGCATGCGGGATCTTGTCGATGGAGTTCCTGGTGCACGCATGGGACTTCGCGGCGGCGACCGGCCGCACGGTGCCCGCCAACGACGGGCTCTCGACCTACGTGCTCGGCCTGGCGCACGGCCTGATCCGGCCGTCGTTCCGCGGTGAGGGTCAGGGGTTCGACGAGGAGCTCAGGGCCGACGACGCCGCCGGGCCGATCGAGCAGCTGCTCGCCTTCACGGGGCGCCAGGCCTGAGCCGTGAGTATCCGAGCTTGAACGAAGAGCACAACGAACAACCGACGAAAGGACAAGAACAATGACTCAGACAGAAGTGACGTCAGAAACAGTGAGCGACTACCAGAACACGGTCATCGTGCACGCGGGCCCAGATGCGGTCTTCGACGCGCTCACCACCCTGGACGGGCTCACCGCCTGGTGGTCCCCGGTCACGGGGTCCGGCGAAGCCGGGGGCGAGCTCAGCTTCACGATGAACGCTCCCGAGCCGTGTGTGATGCGCGTCGACGTGGCGGCCCGGCCGGCACTCGTGCAGTGGACGTGTGTGTCGTGCGACTTCATGCCGGACTGGGTGGGTACGCGCCCGACCTACACGATCATCCCCCTCGACGACGGCACGACCGAGGTGCAGTTCCGCCACATCGGCCTCACCTCCGAGCTGGAGTGCATCGACATGTGCACCAGCGGCTGGAACCACTTCGTCCCGAGCTTGCGCGACTATGCCGAGACCGGGAAGGGCAGCCCGCTCGGGAGCCCCGGTGACATGGCCCGGCGCCAGCGGGACCGGGACCCGGCGTAGCAGCCGATCACCCCGACACCGACTCCGAACCGGTGTCGAGGGGTTCCCAGTCGTGTTCGCCGACTACGAATTGATCGCCACCAACGGCGGGACGACCCGATGACGGCCACGGGTGCTGTCGGGAGCCGTTGACGAATCCACGAATGACATTCTGAGCAAATGATCGCCGCGCAGCGACCACGCAGTTGACCTGAGGTTTCGCAAAAGCGAGATCGCCTTCGACGCCATCAAGTTCCCGACTCGCGTTGGCGCAGACCCAGCGGATCGGGCACCAGTGAGTTCGCCCACTGACGCATCTAGAGCTTGAGCCGGCCGAGGAGTTCGACGGGGTCTTGCATGTGCACCATGCCGAGGTAGCCACCGCCGCGTGGGATGCTGTCGTGCACCGCGTAGCCGAGCAGTTCTTGGGCTTGTCTTGGGAGCTTGGCAGCAATCTTGGGCGGGACCGCCAAGTAATTGTTCTCCTCTGTTCGGAGCCACCCGAGGCAATAGCTGAGGTGCGCGCCCCGCCGAGGGATCTCGGTGGTGTTGGATCCGCCGGCGTGCATGGTCCCGCCCGTGTAGACCACCGCAGAGCCGGCGGGCATCTCCGCGTACGCGATTTGGTCGGCCGCCGGAGGTGGTTGGGCGAACTGCTCTGCGGGGGGCAGATTCCGGTCCGGCCAACGATGGCTGCCGGGCACGATGCGGGTGCCCCCGTTCGCACGGGTGAAGTCGACGAAGGCGATGACGGTAGCCAGCTGTAGCTCAGGCGCCGGCTTTGGCACATCGCTCCAGACGGCCTCGTCACGGTGGAGCAGCTGCTGATCAGCTCCGGGCCCGCGTTGGAGAAGGTGGCCGAGATTCAGTTGGTAGCGCGCGCACGAAGGAAGCAAGATGCGGTCGCACAAGGCCAAGAGCAGCGGGTGGCACATCACCTCGGTGGCGAAAGTCGGTGAGAGGGCGCAGACGCCCGAAACCTGCTTCGTACACGGACCGTGGAACGCCTTCATAATCGGGTTGAACAATTCTGCGTCGGGATCAGCGGCGTCGAGAGCCGGCCCGACTTCGTCGTTGACTCGGGTGACTATCTCGGTGCTCAGCAGCCCCTCGAGGACCACGGCGCCATCTCGCTCGATGATGGCGTGGACGGCGTCGGGGTCCGCGGTCGAGGCGTCAACGTGCTCGATGCTGGCCGTGGCAGTCATCCGTGGCCGTCCCCCTTCCTCAGGTGTGTTCCGACGCTACCGGATCACCCCGTCGTCGGCTCTTGCGCCTTTGCGTGGGTTGCGCTGCACATTCGAGTCACTACCGTCCGGGCGAACGGAGTGCTCTCTCTGGGCATACTGATGCCATGCCAACATCACTTCACGCAGGGGACCAAGCCCTGATCCTTGGTGGTCCGTTCGCCGGGAAGGTAGGCATGATCGTGCGCGTTGACTCCGACACGGCGACTGTCGTGTGCGACATTTTCGATCGGCCTCGAGGTGTGGGCGATCCCATGGAAGAAGAGGAGCGCTGATGACCCTCGCCGTCGTATTCGGACCCGGTCTCCTGATCTTCCTCATCGTCCTTCTTTGTGCCTTCGTGGTGCCACTCTGGGCCGTCGTCGATGCGGCCAGTCGTCCGGCGGCAGCCTTCTACGGCGCCGGCTCGAACAAGACGACCTGGATCGCCGTCGTCGCCGTCGCCTGGTTCATCGGCCTCGGGTTCTTCCTCGGCGGCTTCTATCTGCTCTTCACGCGGCCGAAGGTGCGCCGGCAGATGGAGGGGCCTGCGCTGAAGTCTCGTTCCTAGGCCGACCGCGACGAGCGCCACTGCCGCTCGAAGGGCAGGCGCCACGTGCGCGGCGCGATGAGGTCGTAGATCGCCGGAGGCCCCCAACTTCCCTTGGAGTAGGGCTCGGCGGCCGGCGGGTTCTCGAGGAGCGGCGTCGACACCTCCCACAGCCGCTCGATCCCCTCGGCCGTGTTGAACAGCGTGTGGTCCCCGACCATGGCGTCGTGGATCAGGCGCTCGTAGGCCTCGAGCACGTCGGCGTCCTGGCCCGTCTCGTGCAGCGCGAACTGCAGGGACAGCTTCTCGAGTTGCATGCCCGGGCCGGGGTGCTTGCCGTAGAACGACAGCGAGAGCTTGGACGAGTCGGCCAGGTCGAAGGTGAGGTGGTCGGGGCCTTGGGCGCCGACGCCGGAGCCCTCGGGGAACATGGACTTGGGGGGCTCGCGGAACGCGATCGAGATGATGCGTTCGCCGCTGCCCATCTGCTTGCCGGTGCGCAGGAAGAACGGCACGCCGGCCCAGCGCCAGTTGTCGATCTCGCAGCGCACGGCGACGAGGGTCTCCGTGTCCGAGTCGGCCGCGACGCCGGGGATGTCGCGGTAGCCGTCGTACTGGCCGCGCACGACCTGCGTGACGTCGAGTGGGCGGATGGAGCGGAAGACCTTGTTCTTCTCCTCGCCGATCGGGTCCGGGGCGAGTGCCGTGGGCGGCTCCATGGCGACGAAGCCCATGATCTGGAACAGGTGGGTCACCACCATGTCCTTGAAGGCGCCGGTCGCCTCGTAGAACGCCACCCGTTCGTCGACTCCGAGCGTCTCGGGCACGTCGATCTGCACATGGTCGATGTGGTCGCGGTTCCAGATCGGCTCGAAGAGTCCGTTGGCGAACCGGAAAGCCAGGATGTTCTGCACCGCCTCCTTGCCCAGGAAGTGGTCGATGCGGAAGATCTGCTCCTCGTCGAAGTACTGGTGCAGCATGTCGTTCAGCGCGCAGGCTGAGGCCAGGTCCGTGCCGAACGGCTTCTCCATGACGATGCGCGACCGCTCGATCAGCTTGGCGTCCGCCAGCATCTGGATGACCGACTCGTCCGCCGCCGGCGGCACGCTCAGATAGTGCAGCCGCCGCACGCCGTTGCCGTCGCCACCGATCGCCTTCTCCGCCCCGGCGACGTGGTCGCCCAGCTCCTGCGCTCCGCTCGATGTGGACACGAAGGAGAGCCGCTTTTCGAACTCAGCCCACTGGCGCAACGAGATCTTGCCGGTATAGAACTCGTCACAGGCGTGGCGGGCCAGGTGCCGGAAATCCTCTTCCGAGATCTGCCGGGTGGAACTTCCGACGATGCGGTAGTCGGGCATCATCCCGAGCGTCGAGAGGTGGAGGAGGCCGGGCAGCAGCTTGCGCGCCGCCAGGTCGCCGGTGGCGCCGAACAGCACGATCACGTGCGGGTCGATCTGGGAACCGGACGTCGCCGAGTCGGCGGTCTCATTGCGGTCCACCACTTCGGTCATGCGGGCCTCCGCACGTTGAGCTCGGCGGTGTTGGCGCCCATGATCTTCGGCACCGATTCCTGGGGCAGCTTCTGCAGCTCCGTCACCCAGTCGGTCGGTTGGGGGAGGCCCTCCACGTGAGGCCAGTCCGAGCCGAAGATGACCCGGTCCTCGCCCACGAACCCGACGATCTCGTCGACGTCGTCCTCCCAGAACGGGTTGATCCAGATGTGGCGCCGGAACGTGTCGACCGGGTCCTCGGCGAAGTAGCCCGGCATGCGCCGCGCGGTGGTGCGCAGCTTGCGGAAGAGGGGAGCGAGGAATTCCGAGCCGTTCTCGACCGAGGCGACGCGCACATTGGGGAAACGGTCGAACAGTTTCTCGAGGATGAGCGTCGCCAGCCAGTCGTGCGCAGCCCGCTCGATGGCGAACGCCTTGATGCTCGGACGCTGATACCCGCCGCTCCCCTTGAACGAGGCCCGGAAGCCGTCCGGCGCGTAGCCGTTCGACGACAAACCCGCGTCCCCCGCGTGCACGACGACCGTGATGCCCGATTCGTTCACCCGCGCCCAGAAGGGGTCGAACTCGTCGGCCGCCGGCGAGAGCGGGCCCGCCGCCGTGATCGGCGCCGCCGCCCGCAGCACGACGGTGCGGGCATCCTGTTCGAGAGCCCACTCGAGTTCGCGCACGGCCTCGTCCACGTCGGCCAGGGTGATGTAGGGCGACGCGAAGATGCGGTCCCGGTAGGCCATGCCCCAGTCCTCTGCCAGCCACCGGTTGAACGCGCGGAACAGGAGGACCACCGCCTCGGGGTCCTCCTTCAGCGGCTCCTCGTAGAGCATGCCGAGCGTGGGGAAGAGCCAGACCTGGGCCAGGCCCTGCGCGTCCATCGTCGCCAGCCGGGCGTCCCGGTCGCGGTACTCGGGCCGGGTGGGCTCGGGCGTGCCCATGAGCTCGTGCATGGGCACGCCGTTTGGGTTGCCGCGGAAATAGTCGAACAGCGCGCCGGCCGGCGAGATCGGGTTGAACGTCGGGTTCGTCACGGCTCGGCTGATGCGACCACCAAGCGAGTGGTAGCGCCGGCCGTTCACCTCGACCCACTCGATGACCCGCGGCCCGAGCGCCGGGTCCAGGTGGCG
Source organism: uncultured Acidimicrobiaceae bacterium (assembly GCA_963777485.1). GTDB lineage: Bacteria > Actinomycetota > Acidimicrobiia > Acidimicrobiales > RAAP-2 > Bog-473. The sequence goes on from CAVZQP010000004.1 coordinate 534,594, forward strand.
GGTGAACGCGTCGAGCGCCTCGTAGTAGTGATTGTCGGCGTCGAAGACGGGTGCGTCGAGCGTTGGCATTGTCAGCCTTTCCCAGTACGCGTGGCGTGCCTGGCGTCGGTGTGGCGCAACACCAAAACTGTATTGGCTGGCGGCGGGCGCCCCGTCAGGCCCCGGCCTCGGGGCGGGGCGGGCCGGCGGCCGTGTACTGCACGCCTTCGGGGTCGACCGCCCAATCGGGCGGCTGCCCCCACTGCTCCCCGAACACCAACTCGGGGAGCGGGCGCCGGCGCACCGGACCGTGCTTCCCCAGCGGCCGCCCCAGGGTGATGGTGGCCATGATGTCCACGTTGTCGGGGATCCCCAGCAGCCCGCGCAGGTCGCCGTCGGCCATATGGTGCAACCCCGTCAACACGCCGCCGTAGCCCAGGGCGCGGGCGGCAAGCAGCAGGTTCTGGCAGGCCGGGTAGATCGAGGCGCCGTCGCTGCTGGCCGTGTGCGAGCGGTAGCGCACATAGCAGGCGAGCACGAGGACGGGCACCGACTCGTAGTCGTCGACGTAGAGCTGCATCGTGCGGGCCAGCCGCGACTTGGGTGAGTCGGCCTGGGCTCCCGATCCCTTGTCATAGCCGTCCTCGGCGCGCTTGGCGTCCCAAAAGCGGCGGGCGCCCGCGCCGATCAGCCGCTTGGCCTCTGCCGCCACCGGCCCGTCGGTGAGCACGACGAAGCGGAAAGGTTGCCGGTTCGACCCGCTCGGCGCCCGGGTGGCTGCGAAGAGGATGTCGCGCAAGGCGTCCTCGGGGACCTTCTCGTCGGCGTAGCGGCGGATGGCCCGCGTGCTGAGGAGGCCGTCGTAGAGGGAGACGCCGTCGGGGTGCACCGCGGCGACCCTACCAATGCGCCCCCCGGAGGCCGGCGATCACGCCACGACGGCTCTGTCGACCAGCTCGCCGTAGAGCGCGGGCCGGCGCTCCTCCTCGAGGAGCGCGCCGACGCCCTCGCGGAGGTGCGCCAGGTGCAGGTCGATGCGGTGCACCACCAACTCGGCCGGGCTCGGCCGTCCCGGCACGGCCGTTTGCGCCGTGGCGACCACGGTGCCGGTGGGGGCGATGATGCGGCTCGCGCCGAGCAGGGTCGACGTGGCATGCGTGCCGGCCTGGTTCGCCTCGAGCCACCACTGGCTGTTGGCGAGCGCGTAGGCGGGGTGCAGGAGTTCCCAGGCCGGCGCCGACTCGACCTCGCACGCGCAGGCCGCGAGCACCAGCCGGGCCCCGCGCAGCGCGAACGACCGGGCCACCTCGGGAAAGTCGCCCTCGAAGCCGACGACGAGCCCGACCCGCCCGAGCGACGGGTCGTCGAACGTCGTGACGCGGTCGCCCGGAGCGAAGACGGCGTGTTCGCGCGCCGGCCGGTAGAGGTGCGCCTTGCGGTGCCAGGCGGCAAGGTCGCCGTGGGGATTGAATACCAGCATCGTGTCGTACACCGAGCGGTCGTGACCGAGCTCCGGCAGGCTCCCGGCGACGAAGAGGCCGTGTCGTCGCGCCCGCTCGGCGAGGCGACGCGCCCGTGGGCCGTCCCGCGGTTCGGCGTCGCGGCGTACGTCCTCGGAGAGCGTCTCGGGGTCGTAGCCGCACGACCACAGCTCGGGCAGAACGAGCAGCTCCACTCCCCGGGCCGCGGCGTCGTCCATCATGCCCAGGGCGACCGACAGGTTCTGCTTGGGTTCGCCCGGTACGGACAGCCACTGCGCCACGCCGACCAGCAGGTCTCGCTTCACATCCCCACCGGGCCCGTTGGCTCCTCTCGTCGTCGCCTGCCTGCACCGTACGGGCGCAACGTTCGGGGAGGGTTTCCCGCCTGTGAATGCCTTGTTACAACGCGTGCACTCGAGGCTCAGGAATTCAGCAACGCCATGGCGGTGAGCAGCTCGTAGATCACGTGCGCGGCGGCGATCGCCGTAATTTCGGCGTGGTCGAACGCGGGCGAGACTTCGACCACGTCGGCGCCCACGATCCGGGCGGGCGCCAGCGCTCGCACGAGCGACAGCAGTTCGCGGCTGGTCAACCCTCCGGCCTCGGGCGTGCCGGTGCCCGGTGCGTGGGCGGGGTCGAGGACGTCGATGTCGACGGACACGTAGAGCGGCGCGTCGCCCACCCGCTCCAAGACCCCCGCCGCCACCGCGGCCACGCCCCGCTCGCCGACCTCGTCGGCCGTGATCTGTGCGAAGCCCATGCCGGCGTCGTCAACGAGGTCGGTGCTCGAGTAGAGCGGCCCGCGCAGGCCGATGTGGGTGCAGTGGTCGCGGCTGAGCAGCCCTTCCTCCCAGGCCCGACGGAACGGGGAGCCATGAGTGAAGCGCTGGCCGAAGTAGACGTCCCACGTGTCGAGGTGGGCGTCGAAGTGCACCAGGGCCAGCGGGCCGTGCCGCGCCGACGTGGCGCGCAACAGCGGGAGGGCGACGGTGTGGTCACCCCCGATCGCCACCAACCGCCCGCCGCCCGCCAACAGTGTCTCGGCCGCGGCCTCGATCTGAGCGACCGCCTCCTCGGGCCCGAAGGGCGTACACGCGATGTCGCCGGCGTCCACCACTTGCGCGAGCTCGAAGGGCAACGCGCCCATGGAGGGGTTGAAGGGCCGCAGCAGGCGCGAGCCCTGACGCACGGCGGAGGGCCCGAAACGGGCACCGGGCCGGTAGGTGGTGCCACCGTCGAACGGGATGCCCACGACCGCGATGTCCCAGCGCGGCACGGCGTCGGCCGCCGGCAGGCGGGCGAACGTGGCGGGCCCGGCGAAGCGGGGGACGACGGTGGCGTCGGCCGGGCCGACCGGGCCAACGTCCCCGCTCATCAGTCGTCGATGGCCTGGTACACGAGCGCCCGTAGCTGCGCCCGGAACGGGTACGCGATCGACGGGAAGAGCTGCGTCATGAACACGGCGAAGAGGTCCTCGGCGGGGTCGACCCAGAACGCCGTGCTGGCGGCCCCGCCCCAGTAGTACTCACCCGCGGAGCCGGCCATCGCCGTGGCAGCGGGCCCGAGCCCGACAGCGAAGCCGAGGCCGAAGCCGACACCCTCGAAGCCGGCCTCGCCGAAGCCACCCATGGCGAGGTCCTGCAGGGTCGCCCCGCCCGGCAGGTGGTTGGCCGTCATGAGCTCGATCGTCTTGCGCCCCAGTACCCGCCGGCCGTCGAGCTGACCGCCGTTCGCGAGCATCTGGCAGAACGCGACGTAGTCGTGGGTGGTCGAGACGAGCCCGCCGGCGCCTGACAGGTACGGCTGCGGCCGGGTGATGCGGTTGGCGAACTCGCCCTCCATGAGCCGGGGGCTGTTGGCTGGGCGGTACTGGTAGCAGGCAGCCAAGCGAGCCAGTGACCCCTCGGGGACGTAGAACCCGGTGTCGACCATGCCGAGCGGTTCGAAGAGCTCGCGCTGCAGGTACTCGTCGAAGCTTTGGCCCGAGAGGATCTCGACCAGACGACCGACGATGTCGGTCGACAGCCCGTAGTTCCAGTGTGTGCCCGGGTGGAACTTGAGCGGGTGTTGCGCGAGCAGGGCCGTCACGTCCTCGAGCGTCTGCTCACGCCCGAGGGTGCGCCGCGCCTCGGCGAACGCTTCGTCGATCGGGTTGTCGGGGAACAGACTGCCCGGCAGTCCGGTCATGTGCATGAGGACGTCACGCATGTTCATCGGCCGCTCGGGCTTGACCAGGGTGACCGACCCGTCTGCCTGGACCTCGCCCACCTGGAGGGTGCGCCACTCCGGGATGTAGCGGCGTACCGGGTCGAGCAGCTGGAACATGCCGCGCTCGTAGAGCTGCATGAGAGCGACCGATGCGATCGGTTTGGTCATGGAGTAGATCCGGAAGATGGCGTCGTCGGCCATCGCAACGTCGCGCTCGCGGTCCATCAACCCGAGGGACCGGTAGTAAGCCACATGGCCCCCCCGTACGACGGTGATCTGGCAGCCCGTGATCTTCCCGGTGTCGACGTAGTGCTGCCCGAAGTGCTCGGTGATGCGTTCGAGCCGGTCCTCTCGCATGCCTGCAGCATCCGGCTCCACTTTCATGGCAGTGTCCATGCCTGTCCAGCCTCTCCTCGTCTAAGCCTGAGCCTGCTTCGCCTTTTGCTCGCGCATGTACGCAGCGGTTCCCTCGAGGAACGCGCCGACGTCCTTCTCCTTGTTGGCGACCACACCGTGGAACCACTCGGGCACCCAGACCTGGGCGGCGCCGGCGTCCAGTCCCGCCAGGATGGCGTCGACCGCCACCGAGACCGGTTCGGCCGGGACCGGCAGGTCGGGCGTGTCGTTGTCGGGCAGGCTGAACAACTCCGTGTCGATGACGCCGGGGTAGACGACCATCAGCTTGATGCCTTCGTCCCACAGGTCGACGGCCATCGCCTCGGAGAACGCGGTCAGGGCCGCCTTCGACGCGTCGTAGGCGGATTCACCGGGCGCACTGAGCTTCCCTGCAATCGACGAGACGTTGACGATGGTGCCTGACCCCCGAGCCAGCATCTGGGGCAGCAGCGCCATGGTCAGACGGACGGGCGAGAGGTAATTGACGTGCATCACCGCGGTGATCGTGTCGATGTCGAGCGCCGTCACGTGCCGGCGCTTCGGGATGCCGGCATTGTTGATGAGGAGGTCAATGCCGCCGAAGGCGTTGACGACGTCGACCGCCAGCTGGTCGACCGCATTGATGTCGGCCAGGTTGACCACCCACATCCGGCTGTCCGGTGAGTACTTCATGCAGCGCCCAACCACCTCGGAGAGCCGGTCGGCCCGACGGGCGCATATGCCGACAACCGCACCACGCTCGGCCAGGGCCTCGGCCAGGCCCGCCCCGATTCCCGACGAGCCGCCCGTCACCAGCGTGCGGCATCCCTCCAGGTCCAGCGCCATCGTCCACCCCACTTTCGAGTGCTGCTCACCTTACGCAGCGCGGCCACCGAACGGCCATTGACGAATTGTTGACACGGACCACACCCGCGTTCATCTTCCGTTGACAACGGCGCGGGAAGCATGGCCCTCATGGCTGACTTCCTCGCAGTGCTGGGGTTCGTCGCGTTCGTCGCGGCGTTCCTGGGCCTCATCTGGTGCCTGGAGCGGGTATGACCTGGGTACAGGGACTGCTGCTCGGCATCTCCATCGTGATGTTCATCTACCTGGGCATCGCCATGTTCAAGCCCGAGTGGTTCTGATCTGACATGGGCTTTTTCTGGACCATCGTCCTCCTGATCATCACGCTTGGCCTCGCCTGGCGCTATCTGGGCTCGTACATGGCCGCGGTCTTCGACGGACGCGTCACCTACCTGGCCTGGCTCGAGCGGCCCTTCTACCGGCTGCTCGGTACGAGCCCGGACAAGGAGCAGTCCTGGAAGCGCTACGCCGGCTCGACGGTGATCTTCTCCGGGGTGTTCCTCGTCGTCGGCTACTTCCTGATGCGGATCCAGGGGTCGCTGCCGCTCAACCCCCAGCACTTCGGGGCAACGCCGCCGGCGCTCACCTTCAACACGATCACCTCGTTCATGACGAACACGAACTGGCAGAACTACGGCGGCGAGACGACGATGTCGTACTTCAGCCAGATCGGCGTGCTGGCCGTGCAGCAGTTCGTGAGCGCGGCGGTCGGGATCGCGGTGGCGATCGCCGTCACCCGGGGCTTCTCGCGTCGCAACTCACCCACCATCGGCAACTTCTGGGTCGACATGACCCGGTGCTGCCTCTACATCCTGCTCCCGATCGCCTTTGTCGCCGGCATCATCATGGTGGCCTCGGGTGCGGTGCAGACGCTGTCCGGACCCGTCTCGATCCACAACGCGGTCAACGGTGTGTCACAGACCATCCCGCGTGGTCCCGCCGGCTTCATGGGGCCGATCATGCAGCTGGGGACGAACGGCGGCGGGTTCTTCAACGTCGACCTGGGCCACCCTTTCGAGAACCCCACGGCGCTCACCAACTTCATCTACATCTGGCTCACCCTGTCCATTCCGTTCGCGCTGACGTACACGTTCGGCAAGATGGTGGGGAGCATCCGTCACGGCGTCGCCCTGCTGATCGCCATGGTCCTCATCTTCGGCACCTGGGTCGGCTTTACGTCATACGCCGAGCACCAGAACAACCCTGCCGTGGCGGCGGCCGGGATCCACTCGACGGTGGGCAACACAGAGGGCAAGAACTCCTATTTCGGCGACACGACCAGCGCGCTGTTCAACGTGTCGATGACCCAGACCTCCGACGGCGCCGTCGACAGTTCCACCGACTCCTACAACCCGATCGGCGGCTTCGGCCCGATGTCCGGCATGATGCTCGGCGAGGTGACGCCCGGCGGCGTCGGGAGTGGCCTCTACACCATCCTCATCTACGCCGTCATCGCCGTGTTCATCGGCGGCCTCATGATCGGGCGAACACCGGAATACCTGGGCAAGAAGATCCAGGCCCGGGAGGTGAAGCTGGCCGGCCTGGCGGCACTCGTGATGCCGGTCACCGTGCTGATCTTGACAGCGATCGCCGTGTCGCTCCATGCCGGGCGGGCAGGCCCGCTGAACGCTGGTCCGCACGGGTTCAGCGAGATCCTCTACGCCTTCACGTCACAGGGCAACAACAACGGGTCGGCCATGGCCGGGCTTACGGGCAACACGACCTTCTACAACGTGACGGGCTCCATCGCCATGCTGATCGGCCGCTTTGCGATCATCGTTCCAGCGCTCGCACTCGGCGGGGCGCTGGCCGCCAAGAACGTCGTGCCAGCATCACTCGGTACCTTCCGCACCGACAACGGCATGTTCGTAGGCCTGACGATCGGCGTCATCATCATCATCGGCGGGTTGACCTTCTTCCCCGCCCTCTCGCTCGGCCCCATCGTCGAGCAGTTGAGCCACGGAAAGTTCTTCTAATGACGACCACGTTCACACCTGCGCCCACAGAACCGGGCAACTTGCCGCACGGCGTCGCCGGTTCCAGGAGTCTTTTCGACCGCGAAGTCCTGGGTCAAGCACTCCTCGATGCCTTGAAGAAATTTGACCCTCGCGTCCAGATCAGGAACCCGGTCATGTTCGTCGTGCTCGTGGGTTCCATTGTGACGCTGATCGAGTCGATCACACACCCGAGCAAGTTCGACTGGTCCATCACCATCTGGCTCTTCCTCACAGTGGTCTTTGCGAACTTCGCGGAGGCCATGGCCGAGGGCCGCGGTAAGGCGCAGGCGGACACGCTGCGCCGGATGCGCGCAGAGACCGCGGCGCGGCGCCTCACGCCGGGCGGAACCGAGGAGCGCGTGGCTGCCTCCGAGCTGGCCAAGGGAGACCTCGTGGTCTGCGAGGCGGGTGACCTCATCCCCTCGGACGGCGAGATAGTCGAGGGCATCGCCTCAGTCGACGAGTCGGCCATCACTGGTGAGTCGGCGCCGGTGATCCGTGAATCGGGAGGTGACCGTTCAGCCGTCACCGGTGGAACGAGGGTGCTCTCAGACCGCATCGTCGTGCGCATCACAGCCGAGCGCGGTCACACCTTCCTTGACCGGATGATCACGCTTGTGGAGGGCGCCAACCGCCAGCGGACGCCGAATGAGATCGCGCTCACCATCCTCCTTGCGGTCCTCACGATCGTGTTCATCCCGGTGGTGGTGACGCTCCAGGCGTTCGGGCACTACGCGGGAGCAACGGTGCAGGTCGTCATCCTCGTGTCCCTGCTGGTCTGTCTTATTCCGACCACGATCGGTGCGCTCCTGTCGGCCATCGGCATCGCCGGGATGGATCGCCTGGTTCAGCGCAACGTCCTCGCCATGAGCGGTCGCGCGGTGGAGGCGGCGGGCGACGTCCAGACGCTGCTGCTCGACAAGACCGGGACCATCACGCTCGGGAACCGGATGGCTTCGGCCTTCTACGCGGCTCATGGGCACACCGAGGAGGAGGTCGCGGACGCCGCCCAACTGGCGTCGCTCGCCGACGAGACGCCGGAGGGCCGCTCCATCGTCGTCCTGGCCAAGGAGCGCTTCGGCCTCCGTGAGCGGGAGCTGTCCGGTGCGCACGAGTTCGTCCCCTTCTCGGCGACGACCAGGATGTCCGGGCTCGACGTGGATGGTCGACAGATCCGCAAGGGCGCCGCCGAGTCGGTGCGCCACTGGGTCGTCGAGCAAGGGGGCACGCCCCCCGACGGGCTCCAGGAGATCGTCGACCGGATCGCCCGGGCCGGGTCCACCCCGCTGGTCGTGGCGGACGGTCCGGCCATCCTCGGTGTGATCGAGCTCAAGGACGTGGTGAAGACCGGGATCCGGGAGAAGTTCGACGACATGCGCCAGATGGGGATCCGCACGGTCATGATCACCGGCGACAACCCCCTCACCGCGGCGGCCATCGCGCAGGAAGCCGGCGTCGATGACTTCCTTGCGGAGGCGACCCCCGAGGCCAAGCTCGAGCTCATCCGGCAGGAGCAAGAGGGAGGAAAGCTGGTCGCCATGACCGGCGACGGGACGAACGACGCGCCCGCGCTGGCCCAGGCCGACGTCGGTGTGGCGATGAACACGGGGACGACCGCGGCCAAGGAGGCCGGGAACATGGTCGACCTCGACTCCAACCCGACCAAGCTGATCGACGTCGTCGAGATCGGCAAGCAGTTGCTGATCACCCGGGGTTCGCTCACGACGTTCTCCATCGCCAACGACGTGGCGAAGTATTTCGCCATCATCCCGGTGATGTTCGTCGGTGCGTGGGGCGGCAACGCGCTCGGTGCGCTGAACATCATGAAGTTGCACAGCCCGGAGAGCGCCGTGTTGTCCGCGGTGATCTTCAACGCTCTCGTCATCGTGGCGCTGATACCGCTGGCGCTACGAGGCGTGAGGTTCCGCGCGGCATCCGCGGCTGCGATCCTGCGCAGAAACGTGTGGATCTACGGCATTGGAGGAATCATCGTCCCCTTCATCTTCATCAAGCTCATCGACCTGATCCTGGTCGCCCTACACGCCTACTGATTCGCGAGCTAATCCATCATGATCACGAACATCCGACGCTCCATCGTCACGGTCATCGTCTTCACCGCCTTCTTCGGCTTTCTGTACGCCTTCGCCGGCACCGGAGTCGCTCAGGCCTTCTTCCGGGGCCAGGCAGACGGCTCTCTCACGGCGAACGGATCGAGGCTCATCGGCCAGGACTGGTCGCAGACCCGCTGCCCCGGTCACCGCTTGGGAAGCTGCGTATTCCAGGGACGTCCCGACAACCTCGGGCCGTATGCCGGGTCGGCCAAACCGGTCGCCGCCGGGGGGGACAACCCGCTCGAGGCAAACAACATCCCTGGCAAACCAGGGGTCCTGAATTCCGGTGAGTCCTCGACGACCAACCTCGGTCCCCGCTCCAAGACCCTGTTGCAGAACACGCAGCAGCTCGTTGCCTACTGGAAGGCGCGGGGCGTCAACCCCACGCCCGACCTCGTGACCACCTCGGGAAGTGGCCTCGATCCCACCATCACGCCGCAGGACGCGTTCGCCGAGGTCCCCATGGTGTCGCGAGCGACGGGGATCTCCCCGTCGCGGTTGCGGAGCCTGATCAACCAGCAAACCCAGGGCAGGCCGCTCGGCTTCCTGGGCTCGCCCTTCGTGAACGTGCTCCAGCTCAACGAGGCCCTCGTCAAGCTCGAGCGGTGAGCGCGACCGCCATCGGGGAGCTCGAACCCCGGCGGCGGGCCACGATGGCCGGGGAGATCCTTTCCGTCGTGGCCTACGAGTTGCCCTGGGTCCGCACCGACGCCGAGGTCGGCGACGGCACCGGCGTCGTAGTGCTCCGCTTCATGGGGCGAGCCGAGGTCCCCGGGCTCGTCCCGGGACGTCACATCGTTGCCGAAGGCACGCCCGGGCTCCGCAACGGCGTGCTCGTGGTTCACAACCCCCTGTATCAATTCGTGGCGGGCTGAGGATGCTCCGCACTCGGCTCGGCGGTCAGCTGGTAGCCGATGCCGGGAACGGTCTTGAGCAGCCGCCCGTCCTCGTCGCCGAGCTTCTTGCGCAGCCTGTGCGTGTAGACCCGCACGTAGTTGGACTCGATGCCGTACCCGGGGCCCCATACGTCCTTGAGGATCATGTGGTGGGTGCACACCTTGCCGGCATGCCGGGCCAGGTAGGCCAACAGCTCGAACTCCTTGGCGGTGAGTTGGAGGGGGTCGCCGTCGAGCAGCGCCATGTGGTGGACCAGGTCGACGTGCAGGCGGCCGACGTCGAGCTCCAGCAGTTCAGCGCCTTCGGCGTTGCGCGCCGCATGGTGACGCAGCGCGACGCGGAGCCGGGCCTCGAGCTCGGCCATCCCGAACGGCTTGGTGACGAAGTCGTCGGCGCCCCCGTCGAGCGCCTCGACCTTGCGCCGCTCGTCGCCGTAGGCCGAGAGCACGACGATCGGTACGGTCGAGAAGCTACGAATGCGGCGGCACACCTCGATCCCGTCCAGGTCGGGCAGCCCGAGGTCGAGGATGACCAGGTCGGGCGAGGCCAGCGCGACCTGATCCACGGCCTCGGCTCCCGTGTGCGCCGTGAGGACCTCGTCCCCACGGGCGCTCAGTCCGATCCGCAGCGCCTTGAGCAGCGAGGGGTCGTCGTCGACGAGGAGGAACTTGGACATGTCGGGCCTCAGTTGGGCGCCGTCGCGATGGCAGCGCCGGGAACTGTGAACACGATACGGGTCCCCAGATCCGTGTTCGGGTCGATCCAGATGTTCCCGCCGTGCGCCTCGACGAACGCCTTGGCGATGGTCAAACCGAGTCCGGCGCGTCCGCCCCGTCCGTTCTGGCTGAACATCTCGAAGACGCGTTCGCGCTCGCTAAGTGCGATGCCCGGCCCTTGGTCGGCCACTGCGATCTCGATCCGGTCCTCTCTGGCGGGATCGACCCGGGCCGTCACGCAGATAACACTTGCGGCTGGTGATACTCGTTCTGCATTGTCGAGCAGGTTGGCGAGGACCTGGCTGATCAGGACATGGTCGATTCGCAGCATGGGCAACTCCACGGGTGCCTCCACTCGCACCCGCTCGCGGGAGACGATGCCACCGAGGTTCCCGAGTGCCTCATCGACCAACTCGTCGATCGGGATGGCAGTTGGCCTGATTTCGAGGGCACCGGCTTCGATCCGTGTCATGTCCAGCAGGTTCGTCACCAGGCGAGCCAGCCGGTCCGACTGCTGCTCGATCAGCTCCAACAACTCCGCGCGATCACCGGCACTGAGTTGTGCATCGGCCTGGCGGAGACTCGACACCGCAGTCTTGACCGCTGCCAGTGGAGTGCGCAGGTCGTGCGACACCGCGCCCATGAGGGCGCGGCGCCACAGGTCGATCTCCTCCAAGAGACGTGCGCGCAACGCCTCATCGCGCAGCCTGGCTCGGTCGACGGCCAGGGCAGCCTGGTTGGCAAACGTCCCGAGGAGGCTGCGGTCCCGGCCTTTCAACACGACGTCCTGCAGAACGAGCATGCCCACCGGCCGCTCGTTCACGGCCAGGGCTATCGACAGCCTGCGCGGCCTGCGGTCGTTCGTGTCGCCGACCAATCCGATCGCGAGCGGTTGGCCCTGCGTCGAAGTCAGGGATCCGACGTCGGTCTCGGTCAGCGCTTGCCCCGAGCTTGCAGCGACCTCGAGCGTCTCGCCGGGCATCGGCTCATCGTGGCGGTGATCCGGCAGCACCAAGGCGGTCCAACGGGGCTGGAAGGCGCTCTGCACACTTTCGGCGATGTGCGTGAGCAATTGAGCGAGAGGCAGGTCACCGATCAGAGCCTGCGACAGCTCGTACAGGCGGTCGGACTCCTCCCGTCCCCGCAGCGCCTCCTCGCGGGCACTGCCGAGCTGGGCGACGACCTGCGCCACGATGAGCACGACCGAGATGTAGACCACGAGGGCGATCCAGTTCTGGGCCGACCGGACGGTGAGTGTGTCGTAAGGGGGGAGGAAGAACCAGTCGTAAACGAGGAAACCGGCCGCCGCGCCCACGACGCCGACCCAGAAGCCTCCGATCACCACGCCCACGACCGCGGGCAGCACGAACGCGAGGGCCGGGATGGCGATACTCAGGGAGGTGCGAAACGGCAGGAGCAGAGCCAGGAGGGCGCCGAGCGAAGCCAGCATGGCGACGATGCCGAGGGCAAAGCGCTGGTACGTTCCCCTGGTACCCAGCATGCCGTACGTCACGTCTGTCACTGCTTTCATGTTCGCCGGCATCTCGCCGACTTCGAATTGTACCGACGGATCGGCATGGTCGGGCCAGCCGAGGTGACATGAGCACGAGCGGAGAGGAAGAAGGCGTACGGCCGACCGGGCGCTTCCGTGTCTATCTCGGCGCGGCGGCCGGAGTCGGCAAGACCTGCGCCATGCTCGACGAGGGATGGCGTCGGTTCCAGCGAGGCGCCGACGTCGTAGTGGGGTTCGTGGAGACGCATAAGCGCCCCTACACCCTGGAGCAAATCCGCGACCTCCCTGTCATGCCCCGAAGGCAGGTGGACTATCGCGGCTCGGTCTGGGAGGAGATGGACCTCGACGCTGTCCTGGAACGTAAGCCGGAGGTCGCTCTGATCGACGAGCTGGCACACACCAACGTGCCGGGATCGGGTCGGCACGAGAAGCGATGGGAGGACGTACTCGAGGTCCTAGACGCCGGCATCGCGGTCATCACCACGGTCAACATCCAACATCTCGAGTCGCTGGCGGATCCCGTCGAGCGCATCACGGGCGTGAGCGTGCGGGAGCGGGTCCCCGACTGGGTCGTCCGAAGGGCAGATCAGATCGAGCTCATCGACTCGTCAGCCGACCAGCTCCGTCGTCGCATGCTGCACGGCAATATCTACCCCGCCGAGAAGGTGCAATCGGCACTCAGTGGCTTCTTCCGCGCCGAGAACCTGGCCGCCCTACGCGAGCTCTCGCTCCGCTTCGTCGCCGACGAGACGGAGGAAGAGTTGCTCGAGTACCTGCGCTCGCGCGGTGCTGGCGGGGAATTGTGGGAGACCACCGAACGGATCATGGTTGCCGTCACCGGCGCCCCGGGGAACGCATCGGTCATCAGGCGTGCCGCACGCATTGCGGCCCGCCTGAAGGCGCCGTTGGTCGCGATCAACGTGGTGGGCGGTGACGCCGACGCACGGAAGGAGGGCACGGCCGAGCTCGAGCAGCTCGTAGGAGCCGTCGGGGGCACGTGGCAGACGCTGGAGGGCGACGACGTCGCCAAAGTGATCTTCGCAGCGGCCGTCGACCAGCAGATCACGCAGATCGTTCTCGGGACGTCCCGGCTCACGCGTTGGCAATCGATGACGCGAGGTTCGGTGATCCAGCAGATCCTCCGGATGGCCTCTGAGAACGATATCGACGTGCATGTGATCGCGCGTCGGGACGCTGCCGAGGATCTCCCGAGCGTCGACGACGCGGGCTAGCTCGTCGAAAGATCGACGTAGGCGGCGTCGGCGGCGAGCCCCGCTGCTTCCTGCATGCACCGATTGAGGTGCGCAAGGGCCTTCGCCCGGCGCGGGTCGCGGGCGAGGTATTTCGCGACGGCGACCGGGTCGGCCGAGCCGTCCGGTTTGCTGAGCGAGAACACCGCCTGGTCGACGATGTGCTCGTCGGGTCGGTCGCTGATACCGCGATAGACGGACCAGGCGACGCCGTCGTCCTCGCACACTTCGGCTACCCCGGCGGCCTCCATGTCGACGGCGCCAAAGCCCCGCTCGAGGATCGGACGCCACACCTCATCGCCGTCGAACAGGCCGTCGGTCGTCATTAACGAACCGTTGGCGACCCGCGGCGGGATCGGATGCGTGCGGTACTCGGGTCCCTCGGGGTAGAGCTGGACCCGGTTCGGCACCATGAGCGATCCGACCGGCAGGTCGGGATCGAGCCCCCCGGCGATGCCGATGACCATGACGTGGTCGCAGGGACCGGCGGCCAAGGCCTTGCGGGTCGCCTCGCGGGCCAGTGCCGGTCCCATGCCGGTCACAAGCGTGACGACCGCCCACGATCCCGCGGTGCCGGCATGCGTGAAGACAGGGTCATCCGGGGTGGGGTGGAGACCGAAGGACTTCACGATGGCCTTCAGCTCGGGCTTCATCGGCGCGAGCACAGCGACTCGCTTTTCAGGCTCCGTCACCGGACCATCATGACCGATCGTTCGCTACGGTGTACTGCCCATCCCGAGGAGAGGAGCGTCATGCCCAGCGCCGAACAAGTCGTCCGGGACTTCTGTGCGGCAGCAAGCCGTCGGGACCCTGACGAGCTGCGGTCCTACTTCTCGGAAGACATCGTGTACCACAACATCCCCATGGAGCCCGCCGACGGGATCGAAGCCACGATGGCCGTGGTCAACATGTTCGTCACGATGTGCGAGGGACTCGAGTTCGAGATCCATCACCTGGCGTCCGACGGCTCGACCGTGCTGACCGAGCGGACGGACACGTTCACGATGAATGGGAAGACGGCGCCACTACCCGTGATGGGCGCGTTCAACGTCGTGGACGGAAAGATCACTGCATGGCGGGACTACTTCGACATGGCGCAAGTCAACGCGATCTTCGGGCTGGGATAGCCCGGCTCGTCACGCTGGTCAGGCGCTACCAGATCAGCGGAGCTCGCGCCCCTCAGTACCCGTGGCACTGGCCGGGAGCATCCGGGGGTGAGATCCCGTGGGCCGACTCCCATGCCAACTGCACTGAAAGGGGCGCACTCCCCGCGGTCGGGTAGCCGCCGAAGCCGTTCCACTCGAGGATGCCGAAGTAGCCGGCATAGGGGTCGTCACGACCGCCTTCCTCGCAGGTGGCGGTCGCTTGCCACGCGGCAGGCATCGTGTTCGCGTTCGCCACTGCCTCGAGGAAGGCCGCCTCTTGGAGGTAGGTCGTCACCTCTTGAGCGGTGACGGCGTTGTAGAAGGTCGCCAACCTCGCCACCTTCTCGGCCTGGGCGTACGACATCAGCCTGTTGTCGATGCGTACGGCCCGATGACGGGTTCCCGCTTCGCGACGGACCTGAGTCGACGCCGCTGTGTTCACCGTAAACAGCGAGAACAGGAGCGCGGGGATGACGAGACTGGCGACCACCGCCGTTGCGACGGCGAGGCGGCTTCGCGTTCTTCGTTCTGCTGCGCGCGCGTGTGCGCGCCAAATTCTGCTTGTCATGGCCGGGCTCACAGTCCGCACACGTAGCGAGTGGTCCACGGTTCCCAGCCGCGCTCCGCGTACAACCTGAGTGCCGCCGCGTCCTGCACGGACGGAGGCGAGTCCTGAGCCGGGGTGCTCAGGCCGGTGAGGCCCTCCCACGTGCCGAGCTCGAATTGATATGCACCGCCGCCTCCCTCGGTGTAGTTGCCGCCTGACTCGTGTTGACGGATGCAGGTCCAATCTGGCGTGTTGGCGCTCGTTGCATCCGAGCCGCCGCCTGCAGGGACGGGAAGCGAAGCCGCGACGGCTTGCGGTTGTGAGGCTGCCGCTTCACGCTGCGACGCCAGCGCTGGGAGGTACCCGATCTCCTTGAGGTACGTCTGTTCTTCCTGCGCGGTAACGGCGTTGTAGAAGGTGGCCAACTTGGTGGCCCTCTCCGCCTGGCCGTATGACATGAGCTTCATGTCGATGCGCGCCGCCCGGTGACGGCTCCCCGCTTCGTGGCGGCTACGCGCCGAAACGGCGGAGTTACTGCTGGATAATGCGAAAAGTAAAACTGGAACAACGATAAGGACGGCCAGGGCCGTCGATAGTGCAATGCGGGTCCGCACGGCACCTCCCTTCGTCAGGCGCAACTGCGCGCCGGGCTCTGCTCGGTGTTGGGCGGGCTCCGGCCATTGCATTCGCGCCCCGAACGGAGAGCAGGGAGGCTTCGTCCGTTCTGGCTCGTCGCCGCAGGGTGTGCGGCCGGTTGTCTTACAGCCCAGGTTGGTGCTCTGGCGGGTGGTCCTCGATTCCTGTGTTCTGGCGACATGCGCCGTGGCGCCTGCCGGAAGGCAGGCGCGCAAAGACCATCGGCGGTCTCAGCGGTGCCCATCGGCCCTTTGTTTTCCGTTACAGCCGGAGCCTCTGCTTCACGGCTTCTCGCGGAAAGGCCAATCAGGCTTTGCGGTAAACAATCTAGCAGTGGGGTTAACGGAACAGCTGTTCGTCTCCTACGCATCGGCTCTGACCAGGACTTTTAGCGGGGGCGCTTGTGATATCGATCACAAACCCCCTGGTCGGAGAGCTTCTTTTGGATGAATGGCCGGGATAAAAATCTTCTCAATTTAGAAAAATGCGCCTGACCAGTCGCAATGTCACATAACCGAAGGTCATTTGGGCTTTTTCGTCGTACCCAGTCGGGTGCCGCCGGGTTCTTCTAGGGTCCCTCCGGAGCTATCGACTGTTGTGGGGAGGTCGCCAGTGTCAACAACCGCCGTTGTCACCGAGCGCGAGCGCTACACGGTCGCCGGGATCATCCGGCACTTGGCGCGCCAGCAACCCGGTCACGAGATGTTCGTGCTCGGTGACGAGCGGCGAACATGGGCGGAAGAGTTCGACGTTGCCTGCCGCGTCGCGCGCGCTGCGGCGGGCGAGGGCGTGAAGGCGGGCGACCGTATTGCTTTCCTGGATCGGAACGGGATTGCCTATTTCGACTTTTTATTTGGCGGCTCGCTGATCGGAGCTGTCAATGTCGCCGTCAATTGGCGGCTTGCACCCACCGAGATGGCAGCGATCATCGACGATTCGCGAGCACCGGTGTTGGTCATCCACACGGACTATCTCGCAAACCTGGCCGATACGCCGGGAGGTCTGCCCGATGTGCGCCGGATCGTCGTCATCGGAGAAACCGAGCGCTTCCAAAGTTCCGATCCGCGGTCGATTCCCTTTGAAGAGTGGATCGAGGGTGCCGAGACCGATGATCCCGGTCACGTCGGAACGGAGGACGAGGTCAGCATGCAGCTGTACACGTCCGGTACCACCGGACTGCCGAAGGGTGTCATGTTGACCAATGGCAACCTGTCGACCGCAATCGCCGCTGCCAACAGGACCTTCAATATCTCGGAGGACACGGTCAGTCTCGTGGCGATGCCGCTCTTCCATATCGGAGGGTCGGGGTGGGCGCTGAGCGCCATGTCGCGGGGCGGACGATCGATCATCCTCCGTGACGTCGATCCTGGCCTGCTCCTGCGACTCATCGCCTCGGAGCGCATCACCGAGATGTTCCTCGTGCCGGCGGTCCTCATGGTGCTTCTGGCGACCCCGTCGTTGGCAACGACCGACTTCTCGAGCGTTCGACTCATCTTCTACGGCGCGTCGCCGATCTCCGAGGATGTCCTGGTGAAATGCATGGAAGCCTTTGGCTGCGGCTTCTGTCAGGTCTACGGGATGACCGAGACGACAGGCGCAATCACAGCCCTGCTATTCGAGGATCACGACCCAGACGGCCCCCGCCGAGGCCTGCTCCGCTCAGCCGGAAAGCCGCTCGAGTCCGTTGAAATCAGGATCATCGACCCGGATACAGGGAAGGAAGCCGAGGTCGGCATGGTCGGAGAGGTGCAGACCCGCTCTCCCTACAACATGGCCGGCTATTGGGGAAAGCCTCAAGAGACAACCGCGACCATCGACGAAGACGGATGGTTGCGTACAGGCGACGCCGGCTACTTCGACGCCGAGGGCTATATGTACCTCCACGATCGCATCAAAGACATGATCGTGAGCGGCGGGGAGAACATCTACCCGGCAGAGGTCGAGAACGTCCTCTTGTCGCATCCCGCGGTCGCCGACGCGGCGGTGATCGGGGTCCCCGATGATCGCTGGGGCGAAACCGTCAAGGCGATTGTCGTCCTCGCGCCGGGTGCCGACGTCCAGGACTCCGCCCTCATCGCGCATTGCCGCGCCGGCCTCGCGCACTACAAGTGCCCGACGTCCGTAGACAGAACGGACGCGCTGCCCCGCAATCCCTCAGGAAAAATCCTCAAGCGGGAGCTGCGAGCCCCGTATTGGGCGCAGCAGGAGCGAAAGATCCACTGATTGAACCCAGACTGCCAGGGGTCAGTGCTCCTTGCGGTTCGAGCCGCTCTTGAGAGCGTCCTTCATCTTCTCGCCCGCCTGCTTCAGGTGACCGACGACCTGTTCGATCTTTCCTTCGAGTTCGAAACCCTCGTCATTGGTCGCGCGGCCTACGACTTCCTTTGCTTTGCCGGGGGCGGTTTCGGCGGTGTGGTGCGCCTTGTCGTTGAATGACACTGCCGTTACCTCCTCTGTTGCCGTTGCCGAATTCAATACCCGGACCGCAACATCAAATCAGCAGACCGCAGATGCGGCGCGCGACACGTCGAGGATCAACCGAAGGTGAAGTCGTAGGCTTCCACGCCGGGCGACACCGTGAGAGTGAGCACGCCGCTCGCCGGGGAGGGGCTCGAGAACAAGGTGTACAACTTCGGAACCCCACCGACATGCAATGTTGTGAGCGGCTTCCCGTTGAGGGATACGCCGACGGTTCCCAGTCCGCTCATCACCAGGTAGACGTCGTTCGCAGTGAACTGAAGTCCAAGCGTTGCATTGGAGCCAGCGGTCGCTCCCTCGCTGTGCACCGTCCACGTGCCCCCGAAGGCCAGGCTGTTCGAAGGTATTGATGCCGGTGGGTGGTACACCTCCGCTTTGTCCGGAATGACCGACGTGCCGACCTCGTTGTTGAGTCGTTGGTACCCGACATAGCTTTCAGGAGTCATCGACTGGTCGGTGGGCGTCTTGTCCGGGACAGCGGTCCTTGAGGGCAGATCGGAAACTCCGTTCGCTGCGAGCAGCATGCGTATGTTGCCCTCCATGGTGCCGTAGCCGCCTTCACCGAAGTTGTAGGCGCGCACAACGCCAGTCGGATCGATGAGATAGTCGGCCGGCCAATACTCGTTGTTATAGGCATCCCAGGTGGCCAAGTTGTCGTCAACCGCGACCGGGTAGTCGATACCAAGGCTTCCTGCGGCACTCTTCACGTTGGAAACCACGTGTTCGAATGCAAATTCGGGTGACGAAACGCCTATCACGACAAGTCCATCCGACTTGTATTCGTTGTACCAGCCTTCGACATGAGGCAGGGCCCGCTGACAGTTGATGCACGAGTACGTCCAGAAATCGACCAGGACGACCTTGCCCCGTAAGTCACTCAGCGAGAGCGGCTTCTCAGCCGGCGTGTTGAACCATGCGGTGATGCCGGTGAAATCCGGCGCATGGCCCAAATCGGGCAGGTTCGTCTTGTTCGCCATGAAGACGGTCGACTTCTGAGGCATCGTCGCGCTGGGCGAGGTCGTGGATGTAGTGCTCGTCGATTTACCGGCGGCCACGTGGCCACTCTGGGTGTTGCCGGCATCGGTAACAGAGCACGTGGCTTTCTTGCCTTCGAGCCGGGCGTTCGCAGCCGCGAATTGGTTCTGACGTTCACCGCTCAGGTGGCGCAGTGCGGTACAAGCCGAGTTTGTTGATTCGATGTGATTCTCGAGCGCCGTGGTGTAGCCAGGGACATCACGCTGGATTGCTCCGAGCCAGTTGAACGCGATCGCCAAGGTTGCGATACCCAGGACGACGCCCGCCACCTGCCTGACCCTCGGGAGGCGCTTGCGCAAACCGGTCCAGCTTGTGGCGGCGCGCTGGGCAACGATTGCGAGAACGAGGAGTGGCAAGGTGATGCCGATGGCGTAGAAGAGCGTCACTAGGAGCGCCGAGGTCCCAACTCGGCTGTGAGTTCCAGCGACCGAAATGGCAGTGAGCACGGGTCCCGCACACGGTACGAAGACGGGACCGAGGCTCAGCCCAAGGACGAAACCGCCTCCTTCGCTGGCATACCGGGTGGAACCAAGTCGAGCGAAAGGCCGCTCGAGGAACTCGCCGAGTTGCGGAATCATCAGTCCGAGCGCGATTGCTCCCAGCATCGCAACCCCGAGCCAGAAGAGGAAGTCGAGCGGGAGGTGCAGGAAATTGAGCACCGTCTGCGCGAACAGCACCGTCAAGCTGAAGCTCAGAACCAGCCCGCCGATGATGAGGAACGGACGTCGGCGGCTCGTGGTGGATGAGCCTCCCGCGACAACCACGGGAATCACCGGGACGATGCATGGCGAGATCCCGGTGATGAGCCCGCCGAGGAATGCGACGAGCAGGAGCTCACTCATGGACGTCGGTTCCCATTTGGACTATTCGCACCGGTTCTCCTCCGGTTCGCTCTCTCGCGCCAACCTACCGGCAGGCATGGGTCAAGACTGGTCGCGGATGACAAGTGCCCGCTAGAGGCAGACTGTCGTGCGGTGATCAGCGTCAATTGGGTGTACGTCGGCAGCGCAATCGGAGCTCTGGGTACAGCCGTATACCTGCGTGACACCCTGCGGGGAACCACGAAACCCAACCGGGTGACATGGCTCCTCTGGGCGATCGCGCCCTTGTTGGCCGCTGCGGTGGAGCTTGATCAGGGGGTAGGTATCCGTACGCTCCCGACGCTCATGATCGGCTTCATGCCATTGCTGGTCTTCGTCGCTTCATTCCACAACGCGGAGGCGGTTTGGAAGATCCGTCGGTTCGACTACGCCTGCGGGTTGATGTCGGTCGTCGGGACCGTCGTGTGGTTGGTTACCCGCAATGGCGTTCTGGCTATCTCGGCCGCCATCGTTGCCGATTTCCTGGCCGGTGTGCCGACGTTGATGAAGAGCTGGACCCACCCGGAGACTGAGACGATTTACACATATGTGGGAGCTGTGATCAGCATGGTCATCTTGCTGCTGACGATCGATCACTGGACGTTCGACGTGGCTGCTTTCCCACTCTTCATCGTCTGCATGGGTTCGGTCGAGGTCTTTCTCGTCGGTTGGGAGCCGGGACCCCGCTGGAGACGGACCCGGGCCCATGAAGCTTTCGTCGAGCCCTCGACGCCCGCATAGCCCCTACTCGCACTCTGCCTGGTAGGAAAACGACCGGAATCAGCCTCGAAGGGAGCACACCGTGCCGAACGTCCATGCGAACGGGATCGATATCGAATACGTGACAGACGGTGATCCCGCGGGACCGCCTTTGCTGCTCGTGATGGGTTTGGGGGCCCAGTTGATCACGTGGCCCCAGGGATTCGTCGACGGCCTGTGCGAGAGAGGGTATTTCGTCATCCGGTTTGACAACCGCGACAGTGGCTTGTCGACGAAGTTGGAAGGAATCCCCGAGATCGGCGCTTTGTTCGGGGGTGACGCTACGTCGGCCGCTTACCGGATCGAGGACATGGCCGATGACGCGGCCGGACTCCTGACGGAGCTGGGCCTTTCCAAGGTGCACGTGGTCGGCGCGTCGCTGGGAGGAATGATCACCCAAGCGCTCACGATCCACCATCAGGATCGGTTCCTCTCTGCCTGCTCCATCATGTCGACTACGGGAGACCGCTCCGTCGGAGCCCCGACCAATGAAGCCATCTCCGCGTTGCTGCGGCCGATCGCGACAAGCAGAGACGAGGCAATCGAAGCGAGCTTGGCCGGCAGCAAGGTGATCGGTTCGCCGGCATACCCCGTCGACGAGCAGATCCTGCGCACCCGTGCGGCTGCTGCTTACGACCGTTCGTACTGTCCGGAGGGTACGGCACGACAGCTTGCAGCCATCCTGGCGTCACCGGATCGGACGCAGGGATTGCACGGTGTGGAGCTCCCGTTCCTGGTCCTACACGGAGAGGCTGATCCGCTCGTGACACTGAGCGGCGGGCAGGCGACCGCAGCGGCGGTCCCCACTGCCAAGCTGATCACCTACCCGGGTATGGGCCACGACCTTCCCGAAATCCTCTGGAACGAGATTACGGAGGCGATTGCTGCGAACACGGAGCTGGCCGCGGCTTAGGCGGCCCTTGATCAGCCGTCGAGGGCATTGGCGGCTGCGACCCCAGCGAACCAGCGGGCACTCGGCTTTGCGGTTCTCGCGAAGGTGGTTCGGTCCACGCTAACGATCCCGAACCGAGGTCGATAGCCCAACGCCCACTCGAAATTGTCGAGGAGCGACCAGTAGGTGTAGCCCCGCACGTCGATACCCTCATCGATGGCGTCGAGCACACCGGAAAGGGCCTGGCGTACGTAGTCGATGCGCTGGTCATCGTTTGTAGTGCCGATTCCGTTCTCCGAGACGAGCAACGGCACCGCGCCATTGGTGTAGTCCCAAGCACGTCTTAGGCAGTTGCCGAGTGCGGCCGGATAGAACTCGTATCCCATGTCGAGAACGGGCACGCCCTCTTCGTACCCGGCCCATCCCTCAGGCCCGATGAGCTGGCGGGTATAGGTCTGTACCCCTAGGAAATCGTCTCCTTTGGTTGCATCAAGGAAGACGTCTTCTGCGTGATAGCGGATGCTCTCGAGTTTCGCCTCCCCCCCAGGTACCAGCTGATAATCGGTCATCGACAGCGTCAACCCGACAGGAATGCCGGGCACCGCAGAACGGATGGCCTCCACTGCCGCCCGGTGGGCGTCGACAAAATGCCCCGCCACACGGCGTGCCAACCCGACATCATTCTTTCCAGGCGGGAACATCCCGGCATGCCAGCCCATCGTGGCCACGATGTTCGGCTCATTGATGGTGCACGCGCGGCTCATCAAGTCACCGAGTGCGGTCGCCACGACGGTGCAGAAGCGCGCGAACCGCTCTACCGCCACACCGCTCTCCCAGCCCCCCTCATCGGTAAGCCACCGTGGCGTCGTGAAGTGGTGGAACGTCACGACGGGGTCGATGCCACGTGCACGCAGCCCCTCACAGAGCCGGCGGTAGTGGGCGAGCGCAGCCTGGGAGAGCTCGCCCTCGGCTGGCTCGATGCGGCTCCACTCGACCGAGAACCGGTAATTGTCCAACCCCAGACCCGCGACGAGATCGGCGTCCTCTTCCCAGCGTTCCCATGAGTCACAGGCGTCACCGGAGGGTTCCGAGCACAGCGTGCCCGGTGCATGCTCGAAATCCCACCAGTCGTTGTTGACGTTCCCGCCCTCGATCTGGTGTGCTGCCGTCGCCGTGCCCCAGGTGAACCCCTCGGGGAACGCCCGGCTCTGTCCGTTTCCGGTCATGGACCATCCTCCCGCTGGTGCTGCGTCCCGGGAGAGCACGGTATCGTTAGCTGACAATGGCGTCACATTCCTCGCCGATGACTGACGTCCCCGATTCGGAGCGGGAACCAGACGAGGTGCCGGCCGGCGAAGTGCGGGCCGACGGAGGGGTTGCGCCCATGGTCGAGGCGCACGGCTTGGTGAAGCGCTTCGGCGATTTCGTCGCCGTAGACCACGTTGACTTCACCATCTCCAAGGGAGAATCGTTCGGCTTCCTCGGACCTAACGGAGCGGGCAAGACGTCGACCATGCGCATGATCTCGTGCATCAGCCCGGTCAGCGACGGGTCGTTGCGCGTACTGGGAATGGACCCGGCGTCCGACGGGCCACGGATCCGTGCCCGCATGGGCCTCGTTCCCCAGGAGGATTCGCTCGACCTGGAACTCACCGTTCTCGACAACCTGATGATCTATGGGCGGTACTTCGACATGCCGAAGAAGGTCATTCGGGAGAGGGCGGAGCAGCTCCTCGATTTCGCTCAACTCACCGAGCGCGCGCACGACCGGGTCGACCCCCTCTCGGGCGGGATGAAGCGCCGACTGACGATCGCCCGGGCCCTGATCTCCGACCCGGATCTCCTCGTCTTGGACGAGCCCACGACGGGTCTCGATCCGCAGGCCAGGCACCTGCTCTGGGACCGTCTCTACCGCCTCAAGCAAGAAGGCGTCACCCTCATCATCACCACCCACTACATGGACGAGGCGGAACAGCTCTGCGACCGACTGGTCGTGATGGACAAAGGCCGCTTTGCGGCCGAGGGGACGC
Source organism: uncultured Acidimicrobiaceae bacterium (assembly GCA_963777485.1). GTDB lineage: Bacteria > Actinomycetota > Acidimicrobiia > Acidimicrobiales > RAAP-2 > Bog-473. The sequence goes on from CAVZQP010000004.1 coordinate 558,367, forward strand.
CCCGGCAGCTGATCGACGCGTTCTCGACGAAAGAGGTGGTCGAACTTCGGTTTGCGCCAGGCCAGCACGAGGAGGTCGCACCTTCACTGGTGGCACTGGCCGAGCGCCAAGAGGTGCTGCCCGACAGAATCCTGCTCTACACCGAGGACGGCGACGCCGCCCTTCAGGAAGTCGCGCGCATGGGTCACGTCGCCCAGAGCACGTTGGTTCGTCGGTCGACGTTGGAAGACGTCTTTCTCCGGTTGACCGGTCGCAGCTTGGTGGATTGACCGCGTGACAACGACGGCGCCGGACGCCGCGCCGCTGGGCGTCAGCATCTTCAGGCACGGAGAGCAGGTCCCACCTCGGCGCATCTCGACACCAATGTGGTTGCGTGCCGCCGGTTATTGGGCCTACCAGTATCGGCGTACCTGGCGAAGCTCCGTTGTCACCAGCTTTCTCATTCCCGTGCTCTACCTGGCAGCCATGGGTATCGCCCTGGGATCACTCATCGACAGGCACTCACACGGGGTGGACGGGGTTACGTACGTCGCCTACCTCGCTCCGGGACTCCTGGCGGGGACGTGCATGCAGATCGGTACGAACGATGCGACCTATCCGGTTATGGGCGGCATCAAGTGGATGCGAACATATTTCGCCCAGCTGGCTTCGCCACTCGAGGTCTACGACGTGCTGCTCGGCCATCTCGCCTGGATCGCCGCTCGTCTGGCCATCGTCGTGTCGATCTATCTGGCCGTGATGGCTGCCTTTGGCGTCGTCTATTCACCGTGGGCGATCGCGGCACTTCCGGCAGCCGTGTTGACGGGCCTTGCCTTCTCTGCACCGGTCAGTGCGTTCGCAGCCACACAGGACAAGGACACCTCCTTCTCGACGCTGTACCGATTCGCGATCATTCCCATGTTCCTGTTCTCGGGCACGTTCTTCCCGATCTCGCAGCTGCCAGCGTGGCTGCAGGCTGTTGCATACGTAACTCCGCTCTACCACGGCGTCGCCCTGTGCCGAGACCTGACTCTCGGGCAAGTCTCGTGGGCGGACCTCGGGCACCTGGCCTACCTCTGCGGGTTGGCGGTCGTCGGCTATCTCGCGGGGCGCCGCACCTTCGCCCGCCGATTGGTGGTTTGACGTGTCGGTGAGCGTGACAGACCCGAAGACAGTGATCGACCGGCGCTCCCCCGGGGTTGCCGCGCGCATCACACCGCTTGCCCTTCTCGGTGGCCGCCACGCCTCGCGGGTGCTCGAGCGCAACATCTTGGTGTATCGCCGCTCCTGGATCTTCATCATCTCGGGATTCTTCGAGCCGCTCTTCTACCTGCTGTCAATCGGGGTCGGGCTGTCCCATCTCGTCGGACCGATCAACGTCGACGGCAAGCTCGTGCCCTACACAGCATTCGTCGCGCCCGGACTGCTGGCATCGTCCGCCATGAACGGCGCCATGCTCGATTCGACGTTTCTCGTCTTCTTCAAGCTCAAGATCGCCAAGACCTATGACGCAATGCTGTCCACGCCCCTTGGGGTCAATGACGTCGCCCTCGGAGAGTTGAGCTGGTGCGTGTTGCGAGGAGCCCTCTACTCGGCTGCCTTCCTGGCCATCATGGCCATGTTGGGCTACATCGTTTCGCCGTGGGCCGTCCTCTGCTGGCCGGCGGCCATCCTCATCTGCCTGGCATTCGCATCTGCCGGGATGGCCGGGACCACCTACATGCGGACGTGGCAGGACTTCGACATGGTCTCCCTAGCGTTCATCCCTCTCTTCCTCTTCTCGGCCACCTTCTACCCCCTCACGGTGTACCCGGGATGGCTGCAGGCGGTCGTGCGGTGCACCCCGCTGTACCAAGGGGTGGTGATCGTCCGCGCCGCCGACCTGGGCATCTTCAGCTGGGCCCTCCTCGGCCACATCGCCTACTTGGTGGTCATGGCGATCGGCGGGGTCATGATCACCCGTCGCCGTCTCGGCAAGCTCCTCCTGCCGTGACGCCGGGGTGCGGTCGGCCGATACCGTAAGGGCCGAATTTTCCCGAGCGGCGAAGGACCGGACCGAATGAACATCGTGGTGAGCAACGTGAAAGGTGGCGTCGGCAAGACGACCACCGCCATCTACCTGGCCGCCGTCGCCGGGCAACGGGGGCGAGGACCGGTCGTGCTCGTCGACGCAGACCCCCAGGGTTCGACAGCCGAGTGGTACGACGTCGACCCCTTCGATGGCGTCGAGCTCGTCGAGGGTCCCTCGGTCAGGACCGTCGGCAAGGCAATGAACCAGGAGGACGGCATTGTGGTGGTCGATACGCCACCGGGTGAGGGCACGGTGGTGCAGGCTGCGCTGGGCCGCGCCGATGCCGTAGTGATCCCCACCCGCGCCGGAGGGGTCGAGCCCAACCGCGTCATGGCCACCTTGGCCATGACGCCGCGCAACGTCGTGGCCGGCGTCGTGATCTGCTCGGCGCGGCTCGGGACCAATGACTTGGATGCCACCGTCGAGTTGTGGACGGAATTGAACGTGCCGGTATGGGGAATCGTGCCCGAACGCGTCTCTATTGCGAGTGGCCCCGCGTCAGCTCTCTCGAACGAGGGCCTGGACCTCTACGCGAAAGTCTTGAAGAAGGCGACCGCCAAGCCGCGCTAACGCGACGTTCAGTTCGCAGTCGTGGCTTGAAGCGCAGAGTGGAACCTGCTCTCGCTCCAGGCGACGGGTGCCTTTCCGTGGAGCTGGCCGATGATCTCGGAGAGGAACCAACGGCGCACGGCCACGCTGGTCGGTGATGCCGGAAGCGTCAGCAGCTGAGCAGAGAGCCCGAATTCGTCGGCCTCGTCGAGCATGGCGTCATAGAACTCGCAGGCCACGACCGCCGCCTGGGGTAGCTCGAGGGTCCAGTCGAACCGGTCCACATTGTTGTCCACGGCCGTCTGCCACATTTCGTCCATCCCCGGGCCGAGCCTGCCGAAGCGGGTACCTATCTCGGAAACCAAGACGGAGAGTCGTTCGGGAAGTCCGCTGGCCCCCGGGGTACTCAGGCCGCGCTCCTTCATCAGTCGCAACTCACGAAACAGCGCTTCGTATTGCTCGCTTGCTTTTTGTAGCAGCGACACCGGGATACCGATCAACCGAATGGAGACCAAGGGGGAAGTCGATTCTTCGCCGTGGAGGTCGGGATGTGTGAGCCCCATGAGATCGAAGCGGAACGTCCCGTCAGAGAAGTTGACCGGGGTCACCGGGAAATCGACAGGCAATTCGAACCAGACGATCTTGCCTCCGTCGACTGCTTGGACGCCCCAGTCCGATGCAAGTGTGTTGAAGAGAGTGAGGCCCCGGCCCGTCGCGGCGTCGCGCCCGTAGTCCTTGATCGCGGGAAATGACAAGTTCCCATCGGCTACATCGACCCGAATCCGATCGGGGAGGATGTGCAGGGTGACACACATGGGTGTTGCGGCGTGGAGGACTGCGTTAGTCACGAGCTCGGATGTCAGCAGAGCGGCGCAGCTCGAGACGTCGGCCGGCAGATCGCGGAGGTGCGCGGCAATCCAGTGTCGTGCCACCGGGGTGCTCTCCACGACCGGCTCCAGGTGCAACGTTGCCATGCCATCACGTGTCGTACCCACGGACTGGGCAGTTATGCCTTCCCCGCTGATTCCGGAGTAATTGATGCACAGCACCACGACGTCGTCCGTGCGTTCCTCGTTGCTCAACATGGACGCGAACGTCACGGCAGCCCGTTCTGGCCAGCCCGATTTGGCAATTACCGTTGCGGCCGTTCCGAGGCGCTCCATTCCGTTCGTGATGAGTTCCCCCCGTCGCTCGATCAAACCGTCTGAATACATGACCAGCGAGTCGCCGCGGTCGAGCACGAGTTCATCGCGGGGCCTCGGGTTACCGTTCAGTCCGGCTGCAATCAGCAGCGAGTGCTGCAGCGGGCAAAACGTGACAGTGCCGTCGGCGCGTACAACCAATGGGGGAGGATGTCCCGCGTTGCTCAGGACCACGCGCCCCGTCGACGGTGTGATCGTTCCCACGACCGCCGTGACGACCCGGTCTTCCACCAGCGTGTTGAACAAACGGTCGAGCGAAGAGAGGACCTCGGTCGGTGATTGCCCCGACACCGCGTAGGCTCGGATGGCGCTGCGCACCTGACCCATCAAAGCTGCCGCCGGCGCACCTTTGCCCATGACGTCGCCCACGCTGAAGAAGATGGAGTCGTTCCCCAGCTCGAATACGTCGTACCAGTCGCCGCCGGCGTAGCTGCCGGCCACCCCGGCGCGGTACTCGGCGTCAAGGCGCAAGCCGTCCACTGCGGGCAAGGAATCCGGTAGAACGGCTCGTTGGAGCACCTCGGCCACCACGTGTTCGCGCTGGAAGCGAGTGGCGTTCGACAGCGCTACGCCGGTCCTCGAAGCCACCTCGGTGGCCAGGGAAACGTCATCCGCCTCGAACATGCGGCCAGGTCCGTCGATGAAGGTCATCACGCCGATGACTTCTCCGTTTGCCGTGAGCGGCACAGCCAGGACCGTGGAGACCGCTTGAGGATTGGAGTCGTCCGTCTCTTCGAGCGGCGCCAACTGGGTCCGGCCCGTCCGATACGCGACGGCGGCCGGCGCGGCGCTGTCGAATGCCACGCCCTCGAATTCCGTCCCGGACGGGTTCTCTTCTGAGCCCTGGGGTCCTTGGACGTCGAGTCGAACCAGTCCAAGGTCGCCCGGGACCTGCACCACACACGAATCGGCGAGTCGCCCTTCGACGAGGCTCATCGTGCGGCGAATCACGGTGGTCGGCTCAAGACTCGAGCTGAGCAACCGCGTCACCTCGGAGAGCAACGACAAACGTTCGCGTCCAGCCTCGGCGGCCCGCAACGCTTCGCGCTCGTGTTCGAAGACCTGGGCCCGCTCCAGCGCCTGTGCCGTAAGGCCGGCGAGCGTCGAGAGGAATCGCAAGTCGGGTTCACTCAATTCGGGGTGGTTGACAAAAGCAAGCGTCAACACACCGAGCGGCCCCACGCTGCCGACCAGTGGTTCCGAAACAACGGTGACCGGTTCAGCCATTTCCGCAAGCACCCGAGGCACGACCTCGGCAGCCAAATCTGCATCCAAGCTCTCCGCGCTTTCGATCGTGCCCACGACCGTCGTTGCTCGAGAAAAACAGATGCCGGCATTGCCTTCGTCCACTGGCACCATTCCCCGAGCTAGTAGCGCCGGATGACCGCTGCTTGCGACACACCACAAGGCGCGCTCACCCGTGACCGGCACCCGCACAACCGCAGATTGAGCGCCCAGTGCCCGGCGTCCGCCGGCGATGGCGGCATGCGCGACATCGCCGGGAGTCGTTGCCGCGGCGAGTGCCGAACTCAACTGGTGCAGGTGTTGGTTTCGCTCGAGGTTGACGAACTCGGTGAGAGTCAGTCGGGCACGCTCCACAGCTTGCGCAGCGGCGCCGGTGATGGTGAAGAGAAAACTTCGATCAGGATCCGAGATGTCACGGTCGTCGTCCCAGTGCACCACAACAGCCCCGATCGTGTGGTCCGAAACCACCAAAGGGACCACCGCCAGCGCGCGGAAACGACTTGAGACGAGAGAGGTGTAGACGTCAGGACGTTGCCGTTTCAGGTCCTCGGGCGATTCAGCGAAGAGAGCAACGTTTTGTCCGAGGACGGGTCCTCCAGGCTGCAACGAGGTCAGCACGCCGTCAACCGGTTCTTGTGGGTCATAGCCGAAACGCCGCAGGGTCCGTAAGTGCCCTCGTTCACCGACGAGCGCGAACGTCGCCGCGTCGACATGCAGCTCATCGCGCAATGCGGCGAAGACGGCGTCTGCCACCTGAGCCGGGTCGGCAGCGGTAGTGAGAGCACGGGCCATCACCTGCATGCGCTGTGCGGTCTCTGCCGCAACGCGGCGCCGACGCTCCTCCCGGGTCTCAGAGCGGGCCGTCCATAGTTGCAGATTGCGCTGGCCCCGCAGGTAAGAGATCCACATGGCGACCGCTGTTGCCGCCACTTGGGTGACAACGCGGAGCGTGTGGTTCAGCTCCCCGTAGTTGTGTGGGGGGGTGCCGATGATGAGTGCAAAGAGGGCGGCCAGAGCGCCCACCAGTGCCACCCTCGACGGTCGTGCGAAGGCAGCGGCGATAAACGGTCCGATGGCCATGACGCCGACAAGTGAGATGTTGCCGCCGTAGACGGCAAAGACGATGGCCGCTCCCGAGACCCACAGAAGGGCGACGATCGTTGCGATTGCTTCGGCGCGGTCCGCCCGGTCACTCCGGGGTGAGGCTTGAACCTCCACATCCGCAGATTCGGGCACAGTCCATTCTCTCCTAGGAGGGCGCCGGGCTCGGTAGACGCTATTGCGTGGGGCCTAGGCCCGCACCTGTCGACGGCCCTGCCATCGTGGTGCCGCCCTGGCCCTTCGAGCTGCGCTGACCAGGTGGGGAAAGGCCACTTGTGACATTTGGGGATGGCGTGCCGGCATCCCCGAACGTTTAGGTTGTTCGTCGAACGGCTATAGAAAGCTGGGGGCCAATCGCCATTGCAACGCGCCCCCGTCGGCCCGTCATTTCGGCCCTCACCAGGAGAGCAAGCGTGGACCAGGAGTTCCAAATAGAAGAAAAGTCGGCTGGGGCTCTTCCCGTAGTCGCCGTCAGCGGTGAGATTGACGTCGCCACTGCGCCGCAACTCCGTGAATGCCTGCATCGAGTAATCGCTGACGGAAGGAGCACGATTGTCCTCGACATACTCGGTGTGACCTTTCTCGACTCGACAGCGCTGGGCGTGCTCGTGGGAGCACTAAAGAGGTGCCGCGAGTTGGGGGGCGACCTTCACATCGTGGCGGCCGACCCTCGGATCGTGAAGATTTTTGAGATCACCGGGCTTACGAACGTCTTCACCATCACGGATTCGCTCCAGGCAGCCGGAGCGTCATGACCGACTCCATGGAGAAACTCGCTGCGGGAGACCGCATTGAGCTCACCTTTCCAGCGCGGGGTGATCTGATCGTCCTAGCCAGGCTTGTCACCAGCGCGATCTCCGCCCGGGCAGGCTTCGACATCGAAGAGCTCGAAGACCTTCGTCTTGCGGTGGGTGAGTTGTGTCTCCTTACGTTGCAGGGCCACGACTCCCGGTACGGCGATCTGCGTCTTGAACTGAGCGTCCTGGAAGACGCGATTGCAGTCCGGTGCACGTTGGAACACGCTGCTCCGGGCGGCGAGACCCAACCTGACGAGGATGAGTCGGCGTTGTTGAGCCAGCAGATCCTCGACGCGCTTGTGGATGAGCACGGACGAGAGAGCCAGGACGGATCGGTGCGCGCGTGGTTACGCAAGCGGCGGGGGGTGCATGGCGCGTGACGGTCGGCCGGGAAAACGATCCCGGGCCGGAATCCGACACCGGAGCTGACCAATCGCCCCTCGACCCAGCCGAGCGCGAGCAGCTGATCACCTCCAATCTCGGACTCGCCCATCAGTTGGCTCGCCGCTTCCTTCACCGCGGAGAACCGCTCGACGACCTGGTTCAGGTTGCCTCCGTCGCGCTGGTGAAATCGGTTGACCGCTTCGACCCGAGCCGGGGCGTCGATTTCGCCGCGTTCGCGACGAGGACCATCATCGGAGAGCTGAAGCGTCATTTCCGCGACAAGGGTTGGGCGGTCAGAGCAAGCCGTCGCGTACAGGAGCTCTACCTTGAGCTCGGCCACGCAACCGCCAGCTTGGTGCAGCAACTGGGCCGGAACCCGACGGTGGCCGAACTTGCCGAAGCAACCGGAGCAAGCGAAGAAGCGGTCATCGAAGCGATCGAAGCCGGACAGGGTTACCGCGCCGCGTCGATCGACGCGAACGAGAGCGAGGACGACCCACTTTCGGCGCGACTGGGCGAGCACGACGGCAACTACGACTCGGTCGAGGACCGGGTGCTGCTCGGTCCGGCCCTGGCCACGCTGCCCGAGCGGGAACAATCGATTTTGCGCATGCGCTTCGTCGACGGCCTCACCCAGTCCGAGATCGCCGTCGCGGTGGGCGTGAGTCAGATGCATGTTTCCCGCCTCCTCTCGTCCAGCCTCCAAAAGCTCCGAGAGGGCATCGGGCGAACGGAGAGCGACGTCAGCTGACGCCGAATTCAGGCACCAGGCTCTGAGTTGGCCCTCAGAAAAGAGAGCAGAGTCCCGGGTCGTGGACGAGATCGGTGAAAAATCCGGGATATTCCGCCGCCCTTTGAGTATGGTTCCGGCCGTAAACCCTTAGTCAACAAAGGGGGGGCGATGGTTCATCTCGATGCCTCGTTGGCTCACAAGGAGGATCCTGGTGAGAAGGGCCTCAAGGGCGGTGCCCTTGGTCTGATCTCGTCCGTCGTGGTCGGGGTCGCTTCGACGGCGCCCGCCTACAGCCTGGCTGCCACCTTGGGCTTCGTGGTTATCGCTATCGGAGGCCTCGGGGCGCCGATCATCACAATCCTGGCCTTCATCCCGATGCTGTTCATCTCCTACGCCTACAAGGAAATGAACTACGCCGACCCTGACTGCGGCACGACATTTACCTGGGGCGCGCGCGCCTTCGGGCCCAAGACGGGTTGGTTCGGGGGCTGGGGCATCATCGCGGCCGACATCTTGGTCATGGCCAGCCTGGCTCAGATCGCCGGGCAGTACGTCTTCCTGCTCTTCGGCGCCGGAGGGATCGGAACGAACGCAGCCAGCGGCTGGGTGCTCTTGGTCGGCATCCTATGGATCGTCCTCATGACTGCGATTTGCTACGTGGGGATCGAGGTTTCGGCCAACCTCCAGAAGGTCCTCCTTGGGATCGAGCTGACCATCTTGATCCTGTTCGCAGTCGTGGCGCTGGTGAAGGTGGGTTCCGGCCACGCTCCCCCCGGTCACTTGACCCCGAGCGCCGAATGGTTCAACCCATTCCATCATCTGTCGTTCACAAGCTTCATGGTGGGCTTCACGCTGATGCTGTTCATTTACTGGGGCTGGGACACTTCGGTCTCCGTCAACGAGGAGACCAAGGATTCCCACCGCACTCCAGGCCGCGCGGCGGTGCTCTCCACCGTCATACTGCTCGTCACTTATGCCCTGGTGGTCATGGCATCGCAGTCCTACGCAGGTGTTGGCACACACGGCATCGGCCTGGGCAACAGCGCCAACGAGAACGACGTGATCAACGTGCTCGGTACGTCGGTCTTTGGAACATCCGGCATCGGCTGGTTCATGACGAAGCTGCTGCTCTTGATGGTCCTGAGTTCGGCGGCGGCATCGACGCAGACCACCATCCTCCCGACGGCGAGGACGACCTTGTCAATGGCGACCTACAAGGCGATCCCGTCGCGTTTCGGGCAGGTGCACAAACGGTTCCTCACTCCGACGTTCTCGACCGTCGCGATGGGAGTCGTCTCCATTGCGCTCTACGTCGTCATGAACTATCTCTCAAGCGGGAGCAGTGTGATCGGCGACTCTGTCACTGCACTCGGCGTGATGATCGCGTTCTACTACGGGCTAACGGGGTTCTCATGTGTCTGGTTCTACCGCCACTCACTCCGCGAAAGCGGCCGCAGTTTCTGGCTGCGGGGAATCCTTCCGCTCGCCGGCGGGCTCATCTTGTGGTTCGCGATGTTCTGGTTCCTTTGGTACAACTGGGTCACCCCGAGTAACAGCTACACGACGTGGACGATCCCGGGTACTCACCGCGTCGTCGGCGGCGTGATCATCCTCGACGTGGGTGCAATCGTTTTGGGCGTCGTCCTCATGTTCATCTACCGAGGTCTCAGGCCCGCCTACTTCCGCGGCGAGATCCTAAACAGGGACACGCCGACCCGGGTGCCCGAGGACATCGGTGTCCCGGTGGGGCTCTTTGGTGTCGAACCGTTCGATGGCAACCCGTCGGAGCCCGAAGCGCAGACGCCCTCCTCTGACGAGCCCGCCGGGAGGTCCTAGGGCGGCTCGCAACCGCCCGCACGGCGACTGCACCGAAAACGGCCCGCAACCGGTAAAACCGTGGCGGCGGGCCGTCGGGCCCGAGACTGAGAGTCGCCATGAGTACGAACCTGCAAGGAACGGTCGCGCTGGTGACGGGTGCCAGTAGCGGGATCGGAGAGGCCACGGCGGCCGTGCTTTCCGAAGAGGGAGCACGAGTCGCCCTCGTTGCTCGACGCCGCGACCGCCTCGAAGCACTGGCGGAGCGCCTTGGGAAGGACAACACCCTGGTGATCGAGGCCGATGTCACCGATCCGGACCTTGCAGCCGGTGCAGTGTCCCGGACGGTCGGCGAATTCGGACGCCTGGATACCCTCGTCAACAACGCGGGCGTCATGCTCCTCGGGCCGATCGTCGGCGCGCCGATCGACGAGTGGCAGCGCATGGTCAACTTGAACCTTCTCGGTCTCCTTTATTGCACGCACGCCGCGCTCCCGCATCTTCTCGCGGCAGCGGAACTGGAGCCCCGTTCGGTCGCCGACGTGGTGAACGTGAGCTCGGTAGCGGGGCGGGTGGCTCGTCTCAACAGCGGTGTCTACAACGCGACCAAGCACGGAGTCGGTGCATTCAGCGAGTCCCTCCGCCAGGAGGTCACGAAGCGCCACGTCAGGGTCACCATCATTGAGCCCGGCGCCGTTGGCACCGAGCTCGCCTTCCACAATCGCCCGGAGATCCTCGAGGGAATGGCTCAGACGTTCGAGGGAATCGAAATCATGCAGGCACCGGACATTGCCGAGAGCATCCGCTATGCCGTGACGCAACCGCGGCGGGTGGCCGTCAACGAAATCCTTGTGCGGCCGACCGAACAGGAGCGCTGAGATCAAACGGGTTGCCGTCGTCGGCTGTTCCGGATCGGGAAAGACGACCCTGGCCGCAACCCTGGCACGAGCATTGGGCACGACCCACGTCGAGCTGGACTCGATCTATCACCAACCAGGGTGGACGCCCGTTTCCGACGAGGAGTTCAGGACGCGGGTCGCCGCGGCGACCGAGCCGGACACCTGGGTGGTCGACGGCAACTATTCGGTCATCCGTGACATCACCTGGAGCAAGGCAGACACGGTGGTGTGGTTCGATTTGCCCTACGTGACGGTGATGGCGCGGACGATCCGACGAACCGTGCGTCGTGTCTTCACGCGTCGAGAACTCTGGAACGGGAACAGGGAACCGCTGTCGAATCTGTGGTCCTTCAATCCAGAGAAGTCCATCATCGCGTGGACGGCAACCAGGCACCGGGTGTATCGACGGCGGTACCGGGCCGCAGAGATCGATCCGCAGTGGTCTGGCCTGCACTTCGTTCGGCTGCATTCTCAAGCCGAGGCGCACGCCTTTCTCGAAGGTGTCGACGTGGCCCTGACCAAGGAGGAGTGACCCATGGACCTTGAGCTGAGCGGTAAAACGGTGCTCATCACAGGTGGCACGGACGGCCTCGGCTTGGCCTTGGCCAAGCGGCTCGCGAGCGAGGGAGCATCGGTGGCGGTCTGTGGGCGCGATCCGGGCCGAGTCGATGCCGCCGGGTCTTCGCTGAGCGAGATCAGTGGCGAGGTACTGGCCTGGCAGGCCGATGTGACGAGTCCGGCGGATCTCGACACCTTCGTCGAAGCTGCCATGGAGCGCTGGGGCAGGATCGACGGGATCGTCCACAACGCCGGGCGCGCGACGGGTGGTCCGATTCAGTCCATCGACGACGCGGCATGGGAGTCCGACTTCCAGCTCAAGCTCATGGCCGCCGTCCGACTCACACGCCTGGCTCTTCCCGAGTTGCGATCAAGGCGCGGCTCGATCCTCTTCACGCTGGCGATCTCGGCCAAGGCGCCAGGTGGGTCGAGCGAACCGAGCTCGGTCACCCGGGCGGCCGGCATGGCACTGATGAAGGCCCTTTCCAAGGAGCTCGCCATTGACGGTGTCCGGGCCAACGCCGTGTTGATCGGTCTGATCGAGAGCGGGCAGTGGGTGCGCGCCGCGGAGGGAGCGGGTGAGCCGCTCGAGCAGTTCTACGCCCGCTTCGCCCAGGACGCTGCCGTCCCATTGGGCCGTTTCGGGCGCTCTGAAGAGTACGCCGACCTGGGTTGTTTCTTGTTGTCGCCCCGCGCGTCCTATCTCACTGGCGTCGCCATCAACCTCGACGGCGGACTTTCGCCCGCCGTGTGACCGTCAGGCGTTGTAGCCCTCTGTCTCGGTTTTGTCGCCCGAGCCACCCGCCTCGAGAGCGATCGTGAAACCGTCGATCATGTCGAGCCGGGTGAGCGCGTCCACGTGTGCGCGCCCGTCGCCACCCCATTTCGCCTTTGCAGCGCGGCGTGCCGCCGTCACGTCGTCGGCGACGACGAATACCACTTCGTGGTCCTCTCCCATCCGGCCGTCCGTGAGCTCGCCTCCAAGGAATACGGCGTAGAGGTGCACGCGGGGCAGCGTAGCGAGTACGAAAGGGTGCTATGAGCTCAGACACGTTCCACGGTAAGACCATCGTCGTCACGGGAGTCACAGGCCAGGTGGCTCGACCCCTCGCCCTGGCTTTGGCTGGTGACAACCGTGTGGTCGGCGCCGCAAGGTTCTCCGACACAGCTGCTCGAGCAGAGCTCGAGGCTGCCGGCGTCGAGTGCGTGCCCATCGACCTCGTCACAGGCGACGTCGGCGGCTTGCCGGCGGACGCGGATTACGTGCTCAACTTCGCGGTCGCGAAGACGAACGACTGGGAGCGCGATCTTGCCGCCAACAGCGGGGGACTGGCCTCTCTGATGGAGCACCATCGGGGTGCCACTGCCTTCCTGCACTGCTCGTCGACCGCGGTCTACAAGCCGGCAGGCCATCTGTCCTTGGACGAGTCGGCGCCGCTCGGCGACAACCACGGCGTATGGCCCTTCTTGCAGACCTACAGCATTTGCAAGATCGCCGCCGAGGGAACAGCGCGCTGGGCGGCCCAGCGGTTCGGCGTCCCGACCACGATCGCCCGGTTGTCCGTCCCTTATGGAGACAACGGCGGGTGGCCGGCCATCCACCTCCACATGATGTTGTCCGGGAACGCGATCCCCGTCTACGTCGACGCGCCGAGCGTCTACCACCCTTTGCACGCCGACGACATCTTCGCCATGGTGCCACGGCTGTTGGCCGCCGCCTCTCTGCCGGTGCTGACGGTGAACTGGGGCGGAAGCGAGCCGGTGAGCATTGAGGAATGGTGCGCCTACCTCGGCGAGTTGACAGGGGTGGAGCCCCGCTTCGATCCGACCGAACAGACCATAGACAGCGTCCAGATCGACACGACGCGCATGCACGAGGTGGCAGGTCCCACGACGGTGCCTTGGCGCGAGGGGATGTACCGCATGGTCCGAGCGTTGCATCCGGACAAGGTGGCGTGAGCAACCTGCGCTTCGAACGGTCGGACCCGGAGCAACCGCCGGCGTCGGAGCTGTTGGCCGAGATGCGGGTCGAGCTCAACGACGTCTACGAGTCCTTCAATCGGCTGGACAACCCGCCGCTGGCGACGGACGAGCTGCGCGAGCCCGATGGCGCATACCTCGTGGGGTTTGACGGCGCCGAGGTGGTTGCCGGCGGCGGACTCAGGCGACTGGACGACGGCGTGGCGGAGATCAAGCGGATGTTCGTCCGTCCGGCGGCCCGATCGCGCGGCGTAGCAAGGGCGCTCCTCGGTTCGCTCGAGCAAACGGCGAAGGAGCTCGGCTACCAGAAGGTCCGCCTCGACACGGGCCCGAAGCAGGTCCACGGGCTTAGGCTCTACCGCTCCGCCGGGTACGTGGACGTGCCGCCCTACAACGACAACCCGTTCGCCTCCTTCTGGGGCGAGAAGGTCCTGGCGTGAGCAGATCCGCGTACGCAGCTGTCGTCGAGATCGCGATCGAATCCGGTGCGGACCCGGCGCACCGGCACGGTGTGCTCAACGAGTATGTGCTCCCGGAGCTCCGAGACCTTCCCGGCTATCGCGAGAGCCTGTGGCTCAACGACGGCGGAGGAGTCGGCACGTGCATCGTGGTGTTCGACGCCCCAGAGCACGCTCGTGCGGGACTCGAGGTGCTGACGCGGGATGGCGGTCCCAAGGCGGTGAAGGCCGCCATCCACGAGGTCGAGATCGAGGACCTTCCGACCACGAAGCGTTAGAACGTCCACACCTCGACCACCTGGTCCGTCTGGGGCACACCGCCCGCACGTTCGTAGGTCGCACGCGCGGCAAGGTTGTCGTCGTCCGTGACGACCCACATGCCGTAACACCCGGCGTGGCGGGCGATTTCGGCCAGGCGTTCGACCAGACCCCGACCGACGCCACGGCGCCGGAACTCTTCGTCGACGGCGAGCTCGTAGAGGAACATCTCAGTCCCCTTGTCGGGGTGCGTGACCTCGACGCCGGTGACGAAGCCGACGGCCCGATCGTCCTCGTAGGCGATGAGCAGATGGTGGCCGGCCTCTCCGAGGAAGCGCGCCGTCGCCTCGGGCCTGGCTGGTCCGTCGAACAGGTGTGAGGCCGCCGCGACGAGGCGATCATCACCGGCGCGGAGCACCCTGATCTCCATCAGTCCGATCCCGCTGGGGGCCGCGCGAGCGATGTCATTGAGAAGGCCGAGGGAGATGTCCGGCCGGCACGACGCCGGAGGCGACTCACGACCGGGACTGTACTGTGGCGCCGTGAGCACCCAAGTGACGATCATCGGGGGCGGCAGCTATCAGTGGGCACCCGAGCTCATGGCCGATCTCTTCGGGACGCCGGCGCTGGCCGGCATGCATCTCGTGCTCCAGGACATCGACCCGGCGCCGTTGCCCAAGATGGAGGCGCTCGCCCGCAAGCTCAATGACGCCATGGACGCCCAGGCGACGGTGGCGACGACGACCGAACTCGGCGCGGCGCTCGACGGCGCGGACTTCGTGATCGTGTGCATCTCGACCGGTGGCTTCCTCTCCATGGCGGTCGATCTCGAGGTGCCAGCTCGGCACGGCATCACACAGACCGTTGGTGACACGGTCGGGCCTGGCGGCATCAACCGGTCGCTGCGCAACATCCCCGTCCTGGTCGGCATCGGCAAGGCCATGGAGCAGCACTGCCCCGACGCGTGGCTGTTCAACATCACCAACCCGATGACCTGCCTGACCCGTGCGGTGTGCCGGGAGACGAACATCAAGACGGTCGGGTTGTGCCACGAGGTCGGGAACTTCTGCATGGACCTGGCCATCGCGTGCGGGCGCCCGTTCGAGTCGGTCACGTGCTCGGTCACCGGCATCAACCACTTCCCGGTGCTCACCGCGCTCGAGGTCGACGGGGCCGACGGGTTCGATGTGCTTCGCCAGCTGGTGGACGAGGTGGGAGGTCTGGAGTCGTTGCGCCCGTCCCCGGACCGGCCCGAGGCGGAGAAGTTCTCCAAGCGCGACTTCGCCGAGCGGCACGTCTTCAAGCTGACCCTGCTGGACCGCTGGGGAACGTTCCCGGCGGCCGGCGACCGCCACATCGCCGAGTTCGTCTCGTTCGCCCTCACGCCGGAGTCGGAGTGGGGCGCGTCGTACAACATCGGGCTGAGCCCGATCAGCAAGCGGGAGCAGCATCAAGCGGAGTACGTGGCGGACGTCGACGCCTGGCTCGCCGGCACCAAGGACCTGCAGACCTGGCAGTCGGGTGAGCTGCCGTCGCCGATGATCCAGGCGATGCTGAGCGGGGAGCCGTTCGAGGCGCCGGTGAACATCCCGAACGCCGGGCAGGGCGTGGGCCTGCCGCCCGACGTGGTGCTCGAGTCGATCTGCGTGATCGAGGGCGACGGCATCCGGGGCCGGGACCGGTCCGTGCTGCCGTCCCCGTACGAAGAGATCGTGCGGCGCCACGTCGCCACGCAGGAGCTCACGGTGGAGGCCGCGCTGCGGGGCGACCGCCGGCTGGCGGGGGAGGTCTTCGCGCTCGACCCGCTGGCGGGGCGGGGCGACCTCGGGGTGACGGAGGCGATGGTCGACGAGCTGCTCGCCGGCACGGCGGAGTGGCTGCCGCAGTTCGCGTAATCGGCGCATCGATTCTGGTTCGGGGAGGAGCACGCATGCGCATCGGGTTCATCGGCCTCGGCGCCATGGGGTTGCCGATGGCGGGGCACTTGGTCGCTGCAGGCCACGAGGTCACCGTGGCGTCGCGCAGCCGGGGACCCATCGACGCCGCCGTGGGGGCCGGTGCGACCGACGGCGGCTCGCCGCGGGGGGTGGCCGAGGCGTCGGAGGTGATCATCCTGTGCGTCCCCAACTCGCCGGAGGTCATCGAGGTCGTCGACGGCATGCTGCCCGTCCTGGGCGACGGCAAGACCGTGGTCGACTGCTCGACGATCGACCCCGAGGTGGAACGGGCCCAGCACGCCAGGGTCGGCGAGACCCGGGCGTGCTACCTGGACGCACCCTTGTCGGGCGGCACGGCCGGGGCCCAGAGGGGGGCCCTGACCCTGATGGTGGGCGGCGACGAAGACGTGCTGGCGGCGGCTTCGCCGGCATTGGACCCGTTCGCGGGGTTGATCGTCCACGTGGGCGGCCCGGGGATGGGCCAGGTCGTGAAGCTGTGCAACCAGGTGATCTACGCGGCACAGATGACGGCGACGGCGGAGGCAACCGCGCTGGCAGTGAGGTCCGGGGTCGACATGGCCAAGCTCTACGAGGTCCTGACACACGCCACGGGTGACTGCGTGGCGGTGCGGACCCGGTTGCCCGTGCCCGGCGTCGTCCCGGACAGCCCGGCGTCCAACGGGTGGCGGCCCGGCTTCATGACGGACCTCATGGCCAAGGACATCGACCTCGCCATGGCCTACGCGGCGCGCTCCGGCGTACCGGTGGCGACGACCGCGGCGGCGCGCCAGCTCCTGACGGCGGCCAGCACCGCCGGCTACGGGCGCGAGGACTTCTCCGCGGTGGCGAAGGTGGTCCTCGCCCTGTCGGGCGCGGCGACATGACGCGCGGCGGTGCGCTGCCCACCCCGTCGCTCATACTGGCGGCCGACCACCGGGCGCGGGCCGTGCTCACCACTGAGAATTGGGCGGAGTTCTTCGGCTCGCTGGCCAAGGCCCTGCCGGCGTGCGACGGGATCTTGGCGACGGCGCAGCCACTCGAGGGCCTCGCCGCTGCCGGCCACATCACCGCCCGGCACCGGACGTACCTGTCGCTGAACCGCACCGGTCTCGCCGGCTCGGTGTTCGAGCTCGACGACCGCCTGGTCGCGAGCGTGGGCCGGGCGGCGTCAGACGGTTGGACGGGGATCAAGCACATGACGCGTATCGACTTCGAGGACGTTTTGACCGCGTCCGCCCTGGAGCTGCTCGGGCAGGTGCTCGAGCAGGCGCGCGACGCCGGCCTCGAGGCGCTCGTCGAGCCGATCGTGTGGCGCGAGGGGCGGATCCGCCGTGACACCGACGCGGTCGTGCTGGCGGCCGTGCTCGCCCACGACATCGGCGCGCCGGTGATCAAGGTGCCGGTGCCCGCCGAGGCGCCGGGAGCCGAGCGGCAACGCGCGGTGGCGCGCGTGGTGGCGAGCGTGGGCGTCCCTGTGCTCTTCTTGGGGGGCCCGCGGACGGACGGCGGGCGCGACGCCGTTCTCGACGAGGTGCGCGACGTGATGGAGGGTGGCGGCGCCGGGATGGCGATGGGCCGCACGATCTACCAGGATCCGGACCCGGCCGAAATGGCGGGCCTGGTCGCCGCACTGGTACACCCGACATGATGATCCTGACCATCGACTTCGGCACCACCGTCACGAAGGTCGGCCTGTGGGGCGAGGACGGCCTCGTCACGTTGGCGCGCACCGAGCTCACGACCGCGCACCCCCAGCCCGGATGGGCCGAGCAGGACCCGCTGCGCTGGTGGACGACGGCGGTCATCGCGTGCGCCGAAGCGCGGGCCCAGGCGCCACGGGAGTTCGGCGAGGTCGAGGTCGTCTCGTGCTCGGGGGCACGCCAGACCTTCGTGCCACTCACGGCGAAGGGCGAGCCGATCGGCAAGGGGATCCTGTGGTCGGACCACCGGGCGGCCGCTTCGGCCCGGATCCTGGCCCGGCGCATGGGCGGCGACGACATCAACCGCGCCCGCACGGGCATCCCGCTCGACGCCGGCGCGGTGGCCGCCAAGCTCGCCTGGCTGGCCGAGCACGAGCCGGGGCGGCTCGAGGCGGCGGACCTCATCCTGTCGCCGCGCGACCTCGTCGTCTTCCGCATGACGGACCAGGTGGTGACCGACGCGACGTTCGCGTCGCGGAGCGGGCTGTACGACTTCGACGGCAACGCCGTCGAGTTGCTGGCCGGTCCCGCACTCGGCAAGCTGCCGAGCGTCGTGGCGTCCGACACCGTGGTGGGCCAGCTCAAGTCCGTACCCGGTGCCGAGCTGGGCCTGCGACCGGGCATCCCCGTCGTGATCGGCGCCGGCGACCGGCAGTGCGAAGTCCTCGGCTCCGGCGCCTCGGAGGACCGGCCGATGGTCAGCTGGGGCACGACGGCCAACATCTCGGTGCCGGTCCAGGAGCGGCCCGTCCCGTCGCCGGCGGGCGCGGTCGTCACCCGCGGAGCGGACGGCGGCTGGCTCCTCGAGGGCGGGTTGTCGTCGGCCGGCTCGTTGCTCGCCTGGCTCGGGCGCCTCCTCGACACGACGCCGGTCGAGCTGGCCCGTATGGCAGGTGAGAGCCCGCCGGGCGCGAACGGCGTGCTGGCCGTCCCGTGGCTCGACGGGGCCCGCGCCCCGTGGTGGCGGGACGACGCCCGGGCGGGCTTCATGGGGCTGAGCGCCGCCCATGAGCCCAAGGACCTGGCCCGCGCCGCGATGGAGTCCGTGGCGTGGGACGTGCTGCGCGTGATGGAGGTGGTGACGGTCGGGCGACTCGGCGGCTCGTCGGCGGCCGGGGTCACCCTGGGTGGCGCCGGGACGGGGCTGCCGGTCTGGGTCGGCGTGCTCACCTCGGTCCTGGGGGTGCCGGCGACGCGGCGCCGGTCGGGCGAGGCAGCGTCCGCGGGCGCGGCGCTGCTGGCAGGCAAGGCGCTCGGCATGGGCCTGGCCCTCGACAAGCTCGACCCGGTCTCCGGCGTGATCGAGCCCGACGCGGAGGCCGTCGAGGTGTATCTCGGCCTGCGGGCCCAGGTCGACCACGTCGCGACCTCCGTCTTGGCGGCGACGGCATCGCTGCCCGGCGCGGCCCGCAGCGACATCTGACACTGCGGTGCGCGTCGACCTCGCCTACGGCCGTCACGGCACGTCGGTCGAGGTGCCCGACTCGTCCGACGTGATCCTTCCCGTCGACGCACCGGCGTTGGCCGACGAGGACGCCGCCATACGCGCCGCGTTGGGGGCGCCGGTCGCGGGCGTGCCGCTGCGCGCGCTGGCCGAGGGCGCCCGGCGGGTGGCGGTCGTGTTCCCCGACCTCACCCGGCCGATGCCGAACCGGACCGTCCTGCCGCCGCTGCTCGACGAACTGGCGCGGGCGGGCGTGCCCGACGAGCGGGTGACGCTGCTGTGCGCGACCGGGACACACCGCCAAGCCACCGCAACGGAGATGGCGGAGCTGATCGGTCCGGAGCTCGTCGGGCGGTACCGGGTCGTGGACCACGACGCGCGGAGCGACGAGCACGTGGCGGTGGGCGAGGTGGACGGCGTCGCGGTGCTGTTGCAGCGCGAGTACGTCGAGGCGGACGTGCGCATCGTGACCGGGTTCGTGGAGCCGCACTTCTTCGCCGGGTACAGCGGTGGCCCGAAGGCCGTGTGCCCGGGCCTGGCCGCCAGCGCGACGATCCTCGAGGCGCACCACCCGCGCCGGATCGCGGACGAGCGGGCCACGTTCCTTACCCGACACGGCAACCCGGTGCACGACTTCGTGCGGGTGGCGACGGCCCTGGCCCCGCCCCAGCTGTCGCTGGACGTCGCCATCAACCGCGCCCGGCGCGTCACGGCGGTGTTCGCCGGGTCGCTGACCGAGACGCACGACGCGGCCTGCGCGCACGTCGGCGCGGCGGCGCGGCGCGAGGTGGCTGCCCCCTACGACCTCGTCGTTTCGACCAACGGGGGGCATCCGCTCGACCGCAACCTGTACCAGGCCGTGAAGGGGATGGCGGCGGCGGACCGTGTGCGGCAGCGGGGCGGCACCGTGGTGATGGCCGCGGCCTGCGCGGACGGCGTCCCCGACGACGGCGCCTTCGCACGCCTGCTGGCGGCGTCCCGCTCGCCCGAGGACCTCGTCGCGTCGACGGCGGGCCCGGAGCTGGACCGCTGGCAGGCACAGGTGCTGGGCCGCGTGCTGGCCCGTGGGGCGGTCCGCCTGCACAGTGACGGGCTGGGTGCGGACGCCATCCGGACGGCGCAGCTCGTGCCGGCCCCCGACCTCGACGACGCGGTCGGCGACACGCTGGCCGGGCTCGGCCCCTCGGCCCGCGTCGCCGTGCTCCCCGAGGGCCCGCTCACCGTCGCCACCGTGCGCAATCTGAACGATCCCTGACGCAGGTGTCAGGTTAGAGTCCTGCCCCAGTGCCGAGCGAGCCGCTGTTCGACTTCGCCGTCCCCGACGACCTGTTGCGCGAGGCGGTCACGCAGGTCAAGGACGCAGACGTGGTGGCGGACGTGGGGGTCATGCCGGGCACGGGGGAGGGCAAGCCGCCACCGCTGGTGGGCATCCTCAAGTCGTCGGGGTACGCGCCGCTGGTCCTGATGACGGCGGCGGCGCTGGTGCCGGGCACCTTCGGCAACGGCATCACCCTGATCGGGCACAACCTCCAGACGTCGTTCCACATGTCGAACGCGTCGCTCGGCGCGGTGGCCTTCATCGCCCAGGTGTCGCAACTCCTCTGGGCGGTGCCCCTGGCCGTGTGGGCCGACCGCGGCAGCCGCAAGCTGGTGGCAGGCGTCGCGTTGCTCATCTTCGCCGGCTTCGGCGCGCTGATGGCGATATCGCCGAACGTCTGGGCATTCGCGTTCCTGTACCTCGCGGCCTCGGTGGGCACGGGCGTGAACAACACGGTGCACAACTCGTACCTGTCCGACGCCTATCCGACCGAGGGGCGGGGCCGGATCTTCAGCTGGCACAACCTGTCCGACCCGCTGTCGCAGACGGTGGGGATCCTGATCTTCGGCTACGTCGTCACGATCGCGCACAACTGGCGCTACGGCCTGCTCGTGGCGCTGGTCGGCATCCCGCTCGGGTTCGCGTTGTTCACGCTGCGCGAGCCCGAGAAGGGGGCCAACGAGTCCAGCCACATCCTCAAGGCGTCGGGCATGGACCTGCACACCCAGCAGGAGAAGGCGCCCCGCGTCCTGCTCGGCTCGGCCATCACGCGGCTTTTGCGCGTGCGTTCGCTGTACTACGAGCTGGTCGCGGTCGCCATCCTGGGCTTCGCCGGTACCGGCGCACCGCTGTTCGGCAATCTGTTCTTCATCGACAAGTTCCACCTCGACACTGCCTCGCGCAGCGAGGTGTACGCCATCATCGGGCTGGCGGCGTTCCTTGGGCTCCCGCTGGCCTACGTGTTCGGCGACCGCTTCTTCCGGCGGGCCCCGCAGCGCCCGCTCGTCATCGCCGGCATCTGCATCACGGCGTACGGCGGCCTCTATGTCCTGTCGCTGTACATGCCGCAGCTCTGGATGGTCGTGACGCTGCAGTTCCTGGCCAACGCAGCGGTGTCGCCGCTCGCCATCTGCATCTTCCTCACCCTGGCGGCCACCGCACCGGCGGAGATGCGGACGATCTGTTTCGCGATGTTCGGCGTCTACTCCCTGGTCTTCGGTGGCTTCGCCGGCTCCGTCGTGCTCGGCGCGATCTCCGACTCCATCGGCGGCCTGCACGGGATCATCGTGTCGCTCACCCTGATCGCACCGGTCTGCGCCGTCGGGGGCTTCCTCTTGTTCCTGGGCTCGCGCAGCGTGCGCCGGGACATCACGCTCGTGATCGAGGACGTCCTGGAGCGCTACGCCGAGGGGAAGCGGCGCCAGAGCGGGGGCGCCATCCCCGCGCTGCAGGTGCACAACCTCGACTTCTACTACGGCACCAACCAGGTGCTCTTCGACGTCAACCTCGAGGTGGCGCAGGGCGAGATGGTGGCGCTGCTCGGCACGAACGGGGCGGGGAAGTCGACGCTGTTGCGCACGGTGTCGGGCCTGGAACACCCGCACCGGGGCGTCACCCGCCTGTTCGGCACGAGTTGCACCTACCTCGAGCCCGAGCAGATCATCGACCTCGGTGTCGCCCTGTTGGTCGGCGGCAAGATGACGTTCCCGGGCCTGAGCGTGCGGGACAACCTGCGCATCGGCGGCCACACGATGCGGCGCGACCGCGCCCGGAACACCCGGGCCTTCGACGAGGCCCTCGAGACGTTCCCCGAGCTGGCGGCGCGGCTCGACCAGCAGGCGGGGACACTCTCGGGCGGCGAGCAGCAGATGCTGGCGCTGTCGCGCGTGATGATGACGGCTCCGAAGCTGCTGATGATCGACGAGCTGTCGCTGGGTCTCGCCCCGTTGACGGTGGAACGGCTCATGGGGATGGTGCGCCGGATAAACGAGTCCGGTGCGACCGTGATCCTGGTCGAGCAGAGCCTCAACCGCGCCCTCAGCCTGGCCGACCGGTGCTTTTTCATGGAGCGCGGGGAGATCCGCTTCGACGGCCCCACCACCGAGCTGATGGAGCGCGACGACCTGTTGCGCCCGGTCTTCCTGGGCACCGCGTCGACAGGACTGGGCTAGGCGCATGCTGGCCTTCTCCGCCCCGAACTTCGTGCTCGTTCAGGGCGTGTTCTACGGCCTCGGCTACGGGCTGCTCGCGCTCGGCCTCGTGCTGGTGTACCGGACCAACCGGGTGCTCAACTTCGCGCAGGGCCAGATCGGCGTCATCGCCGCTGTCTTCCTCGTCAAGCTCACGGCGGACTTCAAGTTCAACTATTGGTTCGCACTCGTGCTGTCGATCGGCCTCGCCGCCTTCGTCGGCGCGCTCTCCGAACTGGTCCTGCGGCGGCTCTTCAACCGGCCCCGGGTGCTCGTCATGGTGGCGACGATCGGCCTGAGCTACGTGCTGCTCGCGCTGACCGCGCTCCCGTTCATCCGCCCCAAGAACCTCTACAAGCCGGTGCCGGTCCCCTTCGACCTGTCGTTCAACCTGGGCCCGTTCATCATCACCCCGACCGAGGTGCTGACGCTGATCGTCGCCCCCCTCGTCACGGTCGCCCTCGTCCTTGCGGTACGTCTCACGCCCTGGGGCCTGTCCATGCGCGCCATGTCGGAGAACGCGGACTCGGCCCGGCTGTCGGGGGTTTGGGTCCGGCGCACGTCGACCCTCACCTGGACGGTGGCGGGCGCGCTCTCCGCCTTCACGGCCATCCTCAACGCGCCGAACCAGACCAGCGCGCTCACGCAGGCGCTGTCGCCCGACCTCCTCGTCTACGCACTGACGGCGGCGCTGATCGGCGCCATGATCAGCCTCACCGTGGCCTTCGTGGCCGGCGTCGGGATGGGCGTGTTCCTCGAGCTCCTCCAGTGGAACGTCGCCTCGCCGGCCAAGCAGCAGCTCATCATCTTCATCCTGGTCATGGTGGTGCTGCTCATCCGGGTCGGGGCGCTGCGCAAGGGGGCCCGGACGGGGGACAAGAGCACCTGGGAGCACGGCGCGGCGACCACCGTGCGGGCTACGGCCGACGTGTTGCGCCGCCGCGTGTCGTCGTCGGGCGTCTGGCTCGTCGTGGCGGTCGCGGCGCTGCTGCCGCTCGTGCTCTCCGTCGGCAACGACTTCCTGATGAGCCAGATCTGCATCTACGCCGTCATCGCGCTGTCGCTGACCATGCTCACCGGCTGGGCGGGCCAGGTGTCGCTCGGGCAATTCGGGCTCGTCGCCGTCGGCGCGCTCGTCGCCGTCCACCTCGGCACCTCCGTCCCGCTCCCGCTGGTGATGCTCTACGGCGGTGCGGTGACGGCGCTGGTGGCCATCGTCGTGGGACTGCCGGCGCTCCGGGTGCCCGGTCTCTTCCTCGCCGTCACGACGCTCGCGTTCGCCATCTTCATGCAGACAGCGGTGCTCGCCACCCCCTGCATCACGATCCCTGGCATCAACAAGACGCTCTGCACCGGCCTGCCCAACCCGGCGTACACCGTCGTCGCCAGGCCGTCGCTCTTCGGCATCAGCCTGTCGTCGCAGCGCTCCTTCGCGTGGTTCGCGCTGGGGGTGCTGTTGCTGTCCGTGTTCATCCTCCGGGTGTGGCGCGACAAGGGCGTGGCGCGCCGCCTGGTGGCCGTCCGGGACAACGAGCTCGGGGCGGCGGCACTCGGCATCCCCGTGCTGCGGACGAAGCTGCTGGCGTTCGCGCTCTCGGGGTTCGTGGCCGGCTACGCCGGGGTGTGCTTCGCCTTCGCCGTCGGGCAGCTCAACAACACCGACATCACCTTCGATCCGACCACCTCGTTCGTGATCATCTCGATGGTGGTGATCGGGGGCCTCGGGTCCATCCCCGGCGCCATCCTCGGCGCGCTCTATCTCGAGGGCCTGCCCGCCGTCTTCGGCTCCAACCAGACGATCCAGTTCCTCACGAGCGGTCTGGGGCTGGTCGCCTTCATCCTGTACCTGCCCGGCGGCCTGGCCGAATTGCTCCACCGCTTCGGCGACGTCGTGACGATGGGCATCCGCTCGGTGCTGCACCGCGACGCCACCGACGTCCCGGGCCCGCAGGTGTCCGCACCGGCCGCGGTGCCGCCGCCCGCACTGCTGGCCGAGGGGTCGGAGCAGTGACGGTCGCGACCGAGACGCGAGTCGGGCACCCGGCGCAACTCGACGTCGAGGGCGTGAGCGTGCGCTTCGGCGGAGTGCACGCGCTCAGCGGCGTCACCTTCACGGCCGAGGCGGGATCCATCGTCGGGCTCATCGGCGCCAACGGGTCGGGCAAGACGACGACGCTCGATGTGATCTCCGGTCTCGTGAGGCCCCAATCGGGGCGTGTGCGGCTCGACGGCATCGACCTCGGGGAGTACCTCCCCGAAGAGCGGCTCGGTGTCGGCATGGTCCGCTCGTTCCAGGACTGCCGCCTCTACCCCGAGCTCTCGGTGCTCGACGTGCTGCTCTTGAGCGAGGACGCGCGCCACGAGGTGGCGGTGCTGTCGACGACGCTGCGGCTCCCGTGGGCGCGTCGGGCCGAGCGTCGCAAGCTCGAGGCGGTCGACCAGGTCATCGCCGCGTTCGGCCTCGAACGGTTCCGCCACCACCGCACGGCCGAACTGTCGACGGGGACCCGGCGGGTCGTCGACCTGGCGTCCATCGTCCTGGCGCAGCCCCGCCTGCTGCTCCTCGACGAGCCCACCGCCGGCATCGCCCAGCGGGAGGCGGAGGCCTTCATCCCGCTCCTGCGGCGCATCCACGAGGTGGCGGACACCACCATCGTGCTCGTCGAGCACGATGTCCCCCTCGTGTTCGAGCTGTGCTCGACCGTGGTCGTCATGGAGCTGGGCCAGGTCGTGGTGGCGGGACCGCCCGCACAGGTCCGCGCTGACCCGAAGGCCCTGGCCGCCTACCTTGGTGCCAGCGACGAGGCCCTCATGGCGTCGGGCCCGGTCGCCGACGGCGGTCGAGACCACACAGGTCGGAACGAAGGAGCGTGACCATGGAGGGGAGCACCCAAGAGCCCGCACGTCTGACCCTGTGGAATCCGTTGGCGCCGATCGGGCGATCGTGGCGTCGTCTGCGGCGCCGCCCGCGGGCCACGCAGATCCGCACCGCGCTCATCATTGTGGCGATCGTCGTGGGCCTCGTGGCCTGGGTGGCCTTCGCCCCCTCGGGGACCCCGGGCGGGGCGGGTGCGGCCGGCGCGGCCGAGGTGGCGAGCGCAGCGAGCACGACGGCGACTCCGGTGAGCCAGGCCAGCACGAGCACGCGCGGCGTCTCGACGACAGAGATCAATGTCGTGTTCCCCGTCGTCGCCGTCAACAGCCAGGCGGGCAAGTTCGGCTTCGCGACCGACAAGGAGTACAACGAGCAGGTTCCCGCCATCAACCTCTACGTGGACCAGATCAACAAGGGGGGCGGGATCAACGGCCGCAAGATCAACCCGATGATCGTCCAGTTCGATCCGAGCAACGAGGCCAACGACCAGGCGCTGTGCCGGCAATGGACCCAGGGCAGCCCCGGCGTCTTCGCCGTCGTCGACGGCATCGGCACCTGGATCGGTCCCGACCAACTCTGCGTGACCCAGCAGGGACAGACGCCCCTGATCAGCGCGTGGTCGACGACCACCAACTGGACGAACCTCGGCTCGCCCTATCTGTGGTGGACCGGGGCCGACATGGCGCCCGTCCTGGCCGCGACCGTGCAGTGGGGTCTCAGCTCCGGCCGCCTCGGTCATGGCAAGAAGGTCGGCATCGTCGTGTCCGACCAGGCGCCCGACCAGGCCGCGATGAACGACTACCTGCTGCCGGACCTGAGGAAGGCGGGCATCACGCCGATGGTCGAGACCGTTGCGGCCGGGTTGAACGAGACCGCGTCCACGAGCTCGGACGCGCAGTTGGCGGTGGAGAAGTTCAAGGCCGCGGGCGTGCAGTCGGTCTTCCCGCTCATCTACGAACCGGCGTTCTTCCCCTTCATTGGTGCGGAGAACTCCCAGCAGTACTACCCCCAGCTCCTCCTGAGCGACTACCAGTCGACCATCGAGACGGCGCTGGGCCTGATCCCGGTCCCCTACGAGGCCGCGCTGAACGGGCAGGAGGGCGTGACGACCGCGACGCTCGGGGGCTTCGACGACGCGCGTCCGCAAAGCCGGGGTGGCTACGACCCCGGCGTGCGCTCCTGCTACGAGACGTGGCACGCCTACCACCCCAAGCCCATCGCTGGGACCGAGAGCTCCTACATCGAGGAGCAGGGTCCCATCCAGGCCTGGTGCGGGGCCATCCGCCTGTTCGCCCAGGCGGCGAAGAACGCCGGCCCGGGCCTGAACCGGCGCACCTTTGTGACCGCGATGTCCAAGATCACGAATTTCCCCGGCACACTGTCGCCGACCTGGACCTTCGGGGCGGACAAGTTCTACGGCCCGAGCAGCTACCAGGTGGTCAAGGTGCACAACAACGTCCCGCCCTCGTCACAGTGCAAGCTCAAGACGAACCACAAGCCACAGGGCACCTGCTGGGTGACGGTCCAGGGCTTCAAGCCGCTCCCGGCGGGCTGATCACGACGGCCGGGCCGAACGGGGGATCGACTCGAGCGGGACGGGCCGCCGTGCTCTGTGCCGCCGTGGGGCTGGTGGTGGCGTCGTGCGGCGGGAGCCCGTCCGGGCGGACCGGATCGGGTCCGACGACGCAGGGCGCGCGGTCGACCACGAGCTCGACGACAGGCCCGACGCCGACCGGCGCGTCGACCACCACCGCCGCGGTGGCCAGCGCAGCCCAGCCCTGCGGCGGCACGTCGGCGGCGCCGGCCCACTACCAGCACGTGGTCTGGATCTGGATGGAGAACCACACGTGGGGCGACGTGTTCGGCAACTCTGCGGCGCCGTACCTGAACACCCTCGCCGGCAAGTGCGGGACCGACTCGGACTACGCGTCGGTCGGGTCGCCCTCGCTGCCCAATTACCTGGGGGCCACATCGGGCTCGACCCAGGGTGTCGCCGACGACGGTGATCCCGCGGCCCACACCTTCACCGTGGACAACCTGTTCCGGCAGGTGCGCGCCGCGGGCGGCACCGAGCGCAGCTTCGTCGAATCGATGCCCTCACCGTGCAGCCTCGTCTCCGCCGGCTCCTACGCGGCGAAGCACAACCCGGCCGTCTACTACGCCGGCAGCGGCGATCGAACGGCGTGCCAGGCCGACGACCTCCCGTTCAGCTCGTTCTCGAGCGTGCTCAACGGTGGCCAGCTGCCGACGTTCACGTCGATCACCCCCAACACCTGCGACGACATGCACGACTGCCCGGTCGCCACGGGCGATCAGTGGCTGGCGGCGTGGGTGCCGAAGATCCTCGACTCGGCGTCCTATCGAGACGGCACCACCGCGCTGATCATCGTGTGGGACGAGCCCACGCAGCTCGCAAACGTCGTGGTGGCGCCCAGCGTGCGGCCTGGCACCACGTCCGGCACGGCAGTGAACCACTACTCGCTGTTGCGCGCCACGGAGGAGATGCTCGGCCTGCCGCTCCTCGGTCAGGCCGGAGCCGCGCCCGATCTGCGCTCCGCCGTGGGAATCTGACGCCTCGCGCGCGTCCGCCTAGAGCCAGCTGAGCGTCCCCGCCGTCAGGAGCACCAGGACGCCCACGCCGCACAGCAACAGCGGCACCGCCACCGCTCCGAGACGGGTCATGACGTCGCGAGCCCGCGGATGGCGGCCGGCAGCCAGGATCGCCGCAGTAACCCCGACCTCACCGGCCACGAACACCAGCGCGACCGCCGAGAGCTTGCTGATACCCCCCTGGCGGAAGAGGGGGATGTAGACGGCCAGGTTGTCGCCACCCGCCGCGAGGGTGACCAGCGCGGCCGCCGTCAGGCTGCGCCCCACGGCACGGTCGGTGGCCCGCCGGCGCCGCCAACGCGACCCCGTGTGCTCCCTGGCGGGGTCCTGGCGCGCCACCAGGCCGATCAGGCCGTGCACGCCGATGGCCAGTGGAACGAAGCCGAGGAGGCCTACCGCCGCCGGCGAGAACTCGAACAGCAGGGCGGCCGCCGCGGCGGCGATGCAGACGATGGCGACGAAGCCCACCACCTGTCCGGCCGCGATCCGACGCGCCCGCTCGAGCGGCGCGCCGGCCACCAAGGTGGCGGTCACGACCGTGTTGTCGATGTTGGTGCCGACGAACGCGGCTGCCGCAATGCCGACGTCGGCCCAGAAGCCAGCCGCGGCCAAAAGGGCGGTCAGGATGCGGGCAACGGCATCGCCGGCCCGAAGGGCTTGTCTCCCCGCAGGGTCACGCGGTGCGCAAAGCGGGCAGCGTCGCCGTAGTCGTCGAGCGCGTAGTGCAAAGTCGCCCGGTTGTCCCAGAACGCCACCGAACCCGCGCGCCAACGGAAGCGGCAGGTGTATTCCGGCGTGATGCAGTGGTTGTAGAGCATCTCGAGGACAGCGTTGCTCTCGTTGTCGGACAGCCCGAAGATCTGCCGGGTGAACTGCCGGTTGACGAAGATGCCGTTGCGCCCGTTCTCCGGATGGGTCCGTACGACCGGGTGGAGCGCAGGGAGCAGTTTCTCCTGCCACACGCCGTCCCATTCGTACCCGCCCCGCTCGGCCACATCCGCCGCGAACCACGGATCGTGATGGATGGCGATCAATCGGTCGCACATGGCGCGCACCGGGTCGGCCAGGCCGTCGTAGGCGTCCTGCAGGCTCGCCCACATGGTGTCGCCGCCGACCTCGGGCGCCTCGAGCATGTAGAGGATCGAGCCCATGGCCGGGGTCTGCAGGAAGGTGACGTCGGTGTGCCACCAGCTGGCTCGGTCGACCTTGCCGTCGATGGCCAGCACCTCTGGACTCTCGTCGATCGACGGCAGCACCGGGTGGGCTTCGGTCACGGTGCCGAACTGGCGGGCGAAGTCGGCCTGCTGTTCCGCCGTCAGGGACTGGTCACGGAAGAAGATGACGTGGTGGGTGTTCCAGGCGAGGCGGATCGCCGCCACTGCGTCGGGAGCCAGGGGGGCCGACAGGTCCACGCCCGAGATCTCCGCACCGATCTTCGGTGAGATCGGGTGGACACCGACTGAAGTGGCGACGGTCACCTCCCAATTCTGCCCCAGTTCGTGGTCCCCTACATTGGCCCGCACACAGGGCGGGCCGACGAGGGAAGGGGCCGAGCATGAGCACCGACGACGCAGGACCCCTCTTCGTTCCGCCCGTTCGCAACTACTCGTCCTGGTACCAGTGGATGGCCCGGTTGGCCGCCACCGAGCACGAGGACCCGCTTCCCGAGGGCGAGCCCGACCCTGCGGCGATCCCCGCCTGGGTGGAGCGTGCTCGCGCCCGCCTCGTCGAGCTCATGGGCCCCGAGCCGTCCCCGGTGCCGCTGAACGTCGAGACGCTCGAGTCCGTCGCATGTGACGGCTATCGCCGCGACAAGGTTGTCTTCGACACGGAGGACACGATGTCGGTGCCGGCCTACCTCCTCGTCCCCGACGCCCGGGCCGGCGCTCCGCCGGGCGCGGCCGTGCTCGCCTGCCACGGCCACGGACCAGGCAAGGGGCAGGTCGTCGGCCTGGAGCACACGGACATGCCCAATGCCGACTACGGGCTCCAACTGGCGCGCCGGGGTTACGTCGTCCTGGCGCCCGACCTGCGGTGCTTCGGCGAGCGTCTCGACTGGAACCCCGAGGATCACTACGCGTGCGACACCAACCTGGTGCACGCCGCCATGGCGGGGTGGAACCCCCTCGCGCAGAACGTCTGGGACCTGATGCGATCGCTCGACGTGTTGGCGGAACACCCCCTTGTCGATCCGGGCCGGATGGGCATGGTCGGGATCAGCTACGGGGGCACGGTCACGCTGTTCACGGCCGCCCTCGACGAGCGGGTCGCCGCGGCCGTCGTCAGCGGTTACTTCTCGTCGTGGGCGGAGAGCCACAAGATGCCCTGGAACATGTGCGGGTCACAGATCCTGTTCGGCATGCTGGGCCGGCTGGAGCACGAGGACCTGGGCGCCCTCGTCGCGCCGCGTCCGCTCCTGGTCGAGACGGGCACCGAGGACCTGCTGTTCCCGGTTGCCGCGGCGACCGAATCGGTGCGGCGTTCCCGTCTCGTCTACGAAGCTGGTCGTGCGTCGGACCGGCTGGTGCACGACGTGTTCGAGGGCGGCCACCAGTGGCACGGCACCGAAGCACTGCCCTTCCTGGACCGCTGGCTCGCGCACGACCCCCTAGATGGCGCAGCCGGCTGAGGCCGGTCAGCTCGCGGTCGAGCCTGCTCCCGGGTCATCGCCTGGGCCGCGCCGTTGCGCCGCGCCGCGCAGCACGTCGTCGAGCGACGGCGCGGGAGCATGCTCGTCGTGGTCGACGCGGGTGACCGGCGTCGTCTTCTCCTCCCGCTCGTCGCGGGTGCGCTCGGTGGCCCGTCCCCCGAACCAGGCCCGCCAACGCGTGAAGACACCGTGACCGGACCGGGCCTCCCCGGGCACTAGAGGAAACTGCGCAGAACCGTGGGAAACGCCGATGCGAGGACGACCGTGCCATGGACGTCCTTGGAGGTCGGGACCGAGACGGGGTGCGCAGTGGGGACGTTCATCAAGGAGAGGACGGCCGCCACCGGGGTGCCGGGTCCCAGATAGATGTGCGAAGCGACCTGCTCGAGCAGGGTGGTGGTGCCCGTTGGATCCGAGATGAGGGACGTGACGGAGAGCTTGCCCGTCGCCAGCTTGCCGAGATTCGAGTTCGGGTCGACCATCTGCAGGTCCACGCCGACGTAATGCGTCACCGGGATGCCGAGCTGATCGAGCCCCGCGATGATGGCGTCGGGTTTGTGCAAGCTGAGCGCGTCGATGGCCGCCTTGTGACCCCCCGCGAGAGGCAGGGCGAGCGAGCTGGGGATCTTGAGCACGTTGGTGTGCGAACCGGTGTCGTGGAAGACGAACACCTGCTCGAAGTGATCCGGGCCCCTGACGATGGCGAGCAGGTCGTTCTTGCCCTTGGCCAACAGCGAGGCCGGCACCACGACATGGTGCACCGCGTGGTCGATCTTGTAGATCCCGATGCCTATCCAGGCGGCGACCGACGCGATGAGGACGAACAGCGTGCCGCCGACAGCGATCAGCACGCGGCGCAGTCGCCTCCGCTTGCGCCTCCCGCCGCTACCAGCGGCCGCGACATCGGTGCCGACCGGCGCAGCCGGGACCCGAAGCCCCGTGGCGACAGCGATCGTCAATTTTCCCCCCGTCGAGCGGCCCGGCCACCGGCCCGGCGGTCCCCCTGATCCCATCTCGAAAGCTACGGAGTCGGCATTGCCCTGCCGTTGCCCGCCGGGTTCGATGTGGTTGCCGTGATCGGAAAGAGGCTCAGTCCGGAAGCAACCGCGCCGAATCGGGCTCGAGGTGGATCGTCGCGTGGGACACGGTCCGTAGGGCGGAAGCGGGACAGCTGGTCGCGATCGGGCCGGTCAGCGCATCGTGCACCGGTCGGGCCTTGCGGCCCTCGGGGACGATCGCAAACACCCGCCCGGCCCGGAGCAACGCCGGGATGGTCACCGTGATCGCCTCAGCGGGGACCGCTTCGAGGCTGGGGAAGTGCCCCTCGTTGACCTGCTGGGCCCGGCAGGCCGCATCGAGCTCCACCACCTTCACGTCCAAGGGGTCGGAGAAGTCCGCCACGGGTGGGTCGTTGAAAGCGAGGTGCCCGTTCTCGCCGATGCCGAGGCAGCACAGGTCGAGGGGGTGCCGGCGCAGCAACGCCGCATAGCGATCGCTCTCCGCCGTCGCGTCGCCGAGACCCTCGACGTAGTGCGCTGCCTTCGGGTGTGCCGGCCGGGTGATGCGCGTGCGGATCCAGTGTTGGAAGCCGGCGGGGTGGTCGGGTCCGATGCCCACGTACTCGTCCATGTGGAAGACGACGGTGTCGGACCATGGCACGCCAGCGGTCTCGTGGACCAGGGCGTGGACGAATGCCAGTTGCGAATTGCCCGTGGCGAACATGGCGTGGGCGGTACCTCGCGCCGCGACAGCAGCGCGCAGGACTTCTGCGGCCTCCTCGGCGGCGGCGCGCGCCAGCGTCTCCGCGTCGCGGTGCACGTGCACCGTGGCCTCTCCGGCCTGCATCGTTCCTGGTCGCACGGGTTCAGCATGCCAGTCGCGCGTGGGACAGACTGGTTCGGTGCGCGACGTCGAGGTCCCGAGCCCCGCTGACCTGGAAGCGGCATGGAAGGCCGTGCGCCGCTACCTGCCGGTCACGCCGGTCGTGGCTGTCCCGCAACTCGGACCGTCCGTCTCGGTGAAGCTCGAGACCGTCCAGCCGACGGGCTCGTTCAAAGTACGCGGCGGGCTCGCAGCCGTGGCCGCGACCCACGAGGAAGAACCCGGGCGCGCCGTCGTCGCCTCCTCGGCCGGCAACCATGGGCTCGGGCTTGCCTTCGCGGCGTCCAATCTCGGCGCGCAGGTGACGGTCGTTGTGCCCACGGGCGCCTCGGCGGCGAAGGTCGCCGCGCTCCAGCAGTTCGACGTCCGGCTCGTCCTCCACGGTGAGGGCTACCGCGAAGCCGAGACGCACGCGCTCGAGCTCGCGGGGCGTGAAGGCAGCCGTTACGTGTCCCCCTACAACGATCCCGACGTCATCGCCGGTCAGGCGACGCTGGCGGCCGAGTTGGTGGAGCAGGTGCCCGACCTGGGCACCGTCGTCGTGCCATGCGGGGGCGGCGGCCTGCTCGCGGGTGTGATCCTCGGGCTCGAAGGCCATGACGTGCGCATAGTCGGCGTCGAGTCGGAGGCGTCGCCCTCAATGAGCACCGCGCTCGCCGCGGGCGCCATCGTTCCGATCAACGTGGAGCCCACGGTCGCCGACGGCCTGGCCGGCAACCTCGAGCCGGGCGCGGTCACCGTCGGTGTCGCGTTGTCGCACGGCGTGCAGGTGCTCACCGTGAGCGAGGCGGACATCCGCTCCGCCATGGCCTTCGCGGCCCACAAGATGGGCTTCGTCATCGAGGGTGCCGGCGCGGTCGGCATCGCCGCGTTGCGGAGCGGTGTCGTGACCCCCGACCCGGGCGGAGGGGAGACGGTCGTCATCCTCACCGGGCGCAACGTCGCGCCGAAGCTGTTGTCGGAGGTCCTCCATTCCTGAGGTGAGCGTCAACGGCGCGACATTGAACTACGAGGTGACGGGTGAGGGCGACCCGCTCCTGCTGATCGCCGGCTGCGGGCAGCCGGCGATCGCATGGCACCTCGGCCTGGCACCGTCACTCGTCGCGGCGGGCTACTGCGTCGCCACCTACGACAACCGGGGCGTCGCTCCGTCGTCCTCGCCGCCTGCGCCCTACAGCGTGGACATGATGGCGGCCGACGCCGTCGGCCTGCTCGACCATCTCGGCTGGGATGCCCCGGTCCGCATCGCCGGCCACTCCATGGGTGGCTGGATCGCCGAGACCCTCGCGCTCGACCAGCCCGAACGCGTGGCCGCCGCCGCCCTGATGGGCAGCGCCAACAAGCCGACGGCCTGGGAGGTGGCCATCACAACCGTCGAGCGCGACCTGGCGGCGAAGGACTACGACCTGCCACCGCTCTTCTACGCGACAGGGACCCTGCGGTACCTGCCAACGTCCGACCTTCAGGACACCGACGTCGTCAGCCGGTGGCTCTCGTTCATCAGCGACGTGCCGGTGTGGCCCAACCCCGGGCGGCTCGGCCAGTACGAGGCCGCGCTGGCGTGGTCAACCGACCCCGCCCGCACCACCCGCTGGCCCGAGGTGCGCGTCCCGTGTCTCGTGCTCGCGTTCGAGCACGACATCGACTCGCCGCCGCGCTGCGCACGAATGGCGGCCGACAGCATTCCGGGCTGCACGTACCGCGAGGTCGCGGGCTCGGGGCACCTCGGCATCATGACCCACGTCGGCGAGGTCGCCCGGCACCTGATCGAGTTCTTCGGGCAGCACTAGGCCGAGGCGACATGAAAGGCGCCCTTCGCCACCCGGGCGAGAGACCCGTTCCCGGGGACGTGGTGACCGCGTCGGCCCCGATCCGTATCTGTGATGTGGGTGGCTGGACGGACACGTGGTTCTCCCGTCGCGGCAAGGTCTTCAATATCGCCGTCTGCCCCCGGGTCGATGTCCGCGTGCGAGTCCGCGCCCTCGGCACGGTCCCGCACCGCATCAGTCTCGACGCGGCGAACTTCGGCGACGCCTACGGCTTCGAGCCGGGACAGGCTCCAAATCGGCACCCGTTGCTCGAGGCCGTCATCGACGACGCCGTCGTACCCGAAGACCTCGGGTTGGAGATACGCGTCGCCTCGGACATCCCGCCCGGATGCTCGACGGGTACGTCTGCATCGGTCGCGGTGGCGCTCATCGGCGCCCTCGATGCGTTGACCCCGCATCCTCGAAGTCTCGGTGAGGTGGCGCAGGCCGCCCATCACATCGAAGTTGAACGCCTCGGTCTGCAGTCGGGTGTCCAGGACCAGCTGTGCGCCGCCTTCGGCGGCATCAACTACATAGAGATCGATCCGTATCCCCGAGCGACACGGACGAGTGTCATGTCTCGCATACCCGTACGGCACGAGCTCGAACAGCGGCTGCTGTTGGTGCACCTGGGCCGCGCACACCGGTCATCGGAGGAACATGAGCGCGTGATCGCGCACCTGGTCGGTGCGGGCGAGGATTCCGCAGAGCTCGAAGAGCTGCGCGAGTGTGCGGTGATGGCGCGCGACGCCGTGCTGGCTGGGGACCTCGAGGGTCTGGGCCGCGCCCTGACCCGGAACACCGACGCCCAACGCCGCCTGCACGGCGCGTTGGTGAGCGCACAGGCGCAGGCGGTCATCGACTTCGCCGCCGCCCACGGCGCATCCGGGTGGAAGATCAACGGTGCCGGCGGCGAGGGCGGCAGCGTGAGCATTCTCTGCGGTCCGGATCCGCAGCGGCGTCGCGACCTGGAACGCGCCGTGCTCGCCGGCGACCCCACGCTGGCGATCATCCCCGTCCGTCTGAGTCAGGACGGACTGTGGGTGCGGCGCTGCTGAGTCGTGTTCACTCCTCCGGGGGCGGCATCGTGAAGTCGACGTGGATCCCACCCGCCTCGTCGGGGTGTTCCTTCAGCCATTTCCGCGCGTACGGGCACCAGGGGACGACGGTGAGATGGTCGGACTCGGCCCGGCGTACCGCCGCCCGGACGAGCTGGCCGGCGATGCGGCGGCCACCCAACGCCTCGGGCACCTCGGTGTGGAGCAGGAAGAACCGGTCGCCGCTCAGCTGGTACACGAGCTCGCCTTCCATCCCCTCGGACCGCACCACGAACCGGTCCTCGGCGGGGACGTCGACGACGTGCACGGTGTCGCTGTGGTCGGTCAAGGCTGGTCCTCCGGGTCGTCGCGATCGGAGTTCACCTTATGGGTGTAGAAGGGACTCCATGAGCGGTCCGGTCACGACGGAGGATGTTGCCGCCGCCCCCGGCGACGGAGGGGCGACGGAAACTTCTGTCGTCGAGCTCGAACCAGGTCGCGTCAGCCGGGTCGGGTCACTCCCGGTGCGCCGTGTCCTGCCGCACCGGCCACGGAAGACTGTCGGCGCCTGGTGTTTCGCCGACCACGTGGGCCCGGTCACCTCCGAGACGCCCAGCACGCTCGGCATAGGCCCGCACCCCCACATCGGCCTGCAGACGGTGACCTGGCTGCTCGACGGCGAGATGCTCCACCTCGACAGTCTCGGCTCGGAGCAGTTGATCCGGCCGGGGCAGCTCAACCTGATGACGGCCGGCCATGGAGTGGCGCACGCCGAGGAGGATCCGGGACGTTCACGAACCTTGCACGGGATCCAACTCTGGGTGGCGCAACCCGAGGCGACCCGCAACCGCGAGGCCGCCTTCGAGCACCACGACGAGCTGCCCCGTCTCGAGCTTGACGGGGGAGAGGGCACGATCCTCGTGGGCGACTACGGCGGGCTCGAGTCCCCCGCCCGGCGCGACACCGAGCATGTCGGGGTGGAGCTCAGGCTGCGCGCCCCCGGTGCGGAGCTCCCTCTTCGTGCGGACTACGAGCACGCGTTGATCGTGCTCGAGGGGAACGTGCGCGTGGGCGACCGCGTGGTCGAGCCGGGCGTGCTGGCCTATCTCGGCACTGCGCGCGACGAGTGCAGAGTGGAGGTTCGAGAGCCGGTCCGCGCGCTGCTCCTCGGAGGCGTCCCGTTCCCCGAGAAGCTCCTCATGTGGTGGAACTTCGTGGCCCGGACGACCGCGGAGGCGTCGGAAGCCCGCCGTCAGTGGACGGAACGCGCCGAGCGCTTCGGCACGGTGCGTTCGCGGCTCGATCGCATCGAGGTCGCGAAGCCGCCCTGGGAGTGAGCGGCTCCTTTGCGAGCTACCACTCACCCCAACCGGGCGGGCTGACCGAGCCGGTCACCAGGCGCGGGTCGACCGGGCTGCGCGTCTGGGCCGCCTCGTAGACGGCGAAGCACAGGCGCAGCACGTCCGTTGCCTCGCCGGCGGTCATGGCGGCCGGCGTACCGTGGACGAGCGCGTCGACGAAATGTTGTGACGACCGCGCGAAGCCGGCGCCCCAGTCGGCGTCCATGTCGGTGAACTCGGTGGTCTTGCGCTCGGTCGCGGTGCCGGTGAACAACACGACGGGCGCCAGGTCCAACATCTCGCCCGTGGCACGCGTGACCCACAACTGCCCCTCGTCGCCCGTGATCTCGAAGAACTCGTCCGCCCCGTAGTACTGCGAGCGCATGTAGAAGTTCGGCGAGTACTGCACCTCCATCATCCCGAGCACGTCGGGGTCCTCGTATTCGAAGATCACCGCGCACGGTTCGAAGAAGAAGTCGCGCCGCCGCACGACGGCCTGGACCGACGTGATGCCGAGATCGAGCAGCCAGAGGGCCATGGCGTACTTGTGCACCATGTCGTCGAAGAGGTGCCCGCCGGGGCTCCGCTTGTCGAGCCGCCAGCCGTATCCCTCGGGGCGGAGGGCGGCCTGGAAGGCCGAGTCGGTCTGTCCCACCAGTGTGCGGATGCGCAGCGAGGTCGGCTTGCCGATGGCGCCGTCGGCGACGAGCTTCTTGGCCAGTTCCAGGGGCGGGTAGTGCACGAAGCACTCGCTGATGCGCAGGACGCGTCCGGTGCGCTCGGCCGCCGCCTCCATCTCCAGGGCGTCGTCGACCGAGTTGGCGACCGGCTTCTGCACCGAGACGTGCTTGCCCGCCTCGAGGGCAGCGATCACGTGATCGTGGTGCAGGTGGGTGGGCGTGAGGATCTCGACCGCATCGACGGCGTCGTCGGCGAGGAGGTCGGCGAGACCGGCGTAGAAGCGCTCGGCACCCCATTCCTTGGCTGCCCGCTTCCCGACCTCTTCGTCGGTGTCGCACACCGCGACGACGTCGCAGCGTGGATCCTCCAAGTAGCCCCGGACGTTCATGGCCGCGATGTTCCCGGCGCCCACGACGCCGAGCCGGACCTTGTCCATCAGCTTCAATCCTCTCGCCAAGACGCGCCGCCTACGCGTCGGTTCCGAAGGCCCCCCCGTCCCGGGCCGCGCCGACCTGATTGTCGTCGTAGCCGAGCACGCTCCGCAAGACGGCCTCGGTGTGCTGGCCGACGGTCGGCGCCTTGGCCGGGTGCGGCAGCTCTTCGCCGACGAAGTGCAGAGGCGTGAACAGCTGGTCGGCGCCCACCTCCGACTGGGGCAGGAACGGCAGCCGATCGGCGAACTGCGGGTCGTCGAGCAGCGTCTTGGGCGTGTTGACGGGCGCGATCGGCGTGTTGACCGCACCACCGAAGTCGAGCCACTCCTGCGCGGTCTTCGTCCGGAAGATGTCGCGCAGCTGAGCCTGCAGCTCGCGGTTGCCACGCGCGTGGTCGGCGTACTTCGACCCCGGCCACCGCTCGAAGAGGTCCATCCGGTCCACGCCCTCGCAGAAGTTCTTCCAGAAGGCCTGCTCGGACGCCATGAAGAGGACGTGGCCGCCGTCCGCTGCCTCGTAGATCTGGTAGCGCACGCCCTCGACCATGCCGGCGGTCCCCGGTGCACGCCGCTCGAAGTCGTCCGACTTGTTCCCTGTCACCTCGGACTGCGGGCGCTCGTAGGCCCGCCAGGTCTCGGAGCGATACCAGTCGAACGCGGCCGCCGCGTCGGACTGGGCCAGGTCGATATAGGAGCCGTCGCCGGTGTCCCGGGCCCGGATGACCGCAGCGAGGATGCCAAGCGCGCCGAAGATCGGTCCCGCGTTGATGCCGATCGACACGTGCTCGGGGATGTAGGCGAATCCCTCGTCGTCGGTCGCCACGTTCACGATGCCGGCCCAGGTGTCGTACGCGATGCCGTGGCTCGGGTAGTCGCGGTAGGGGCCGGTCATCCCGTAGCCCGAGATCGTGCAGAACACGATCTTCGGGTTGAGGGCCTTCAAGTCGTCGTAACCGACGCCGCGCCGGGCCAACGACCCGGGCCGCATCGCCTCGATCACCACGTCCGCCCCGCTCGCCAGCTCCTTGAAGATGGCCGCCCCTGCGTCGGTCCTCAGGTCGAGCACGATCGAGCGCTTGCCCCGGTTGAGGTGCAGGTGCATCAGCGAGACGCCCTCGACGATCGGCCAGGTCATCTCACGGATGTAGTCGCCGGCAGGGGGTTCGACCTTGATCACGTCCGCCCCGAGGTCGACCAGGGACGTCGTGATGGCTGCGGGCCCCAGGGCCGAGCACTCG
Organism: uncultured Acidimicrobiaceae bacterium; assembly: GCA_963777485.1. GTDB lineage: Bacteria > Actinomycetota > Acidimicrobiia > Acidimicrobiales > RAAP-2 > Bog-473. The sequence continues at coordinate 597,537 of CAVZQP010000004.1, forward strand.
ATGATCCGCAACCCGTGCAGCGGTGGCGTCGTCGCCATCGCACCTCCTGTCCGTGAAGGCCGGATCGTAGCGGTCGCCGCACCGGGCACCCGAGCCCGGGTCTGGCCATACTGGGGCCGTGGAGTCGGCCCCCCTCGACGAGGCATTGACGGTCTTCGCCGCCACGGGACCCCGCTACGGGTCGCGGGGCCTGGCCAACCACGGGCCCATGGCGGCCGAGGCCCTTGCCCACCTGGGCCGCGAGGACGCCATCGCGGAGTGGGTCGAGCATTACCGCCGGCGGCTCGAGCCGGCGCTCCCGCCGGCCGACCGGCCGCTCTCCGAGGAGGAGTGGCCGCAGGCCCTCGGCCGGGAAGAGCGATTCGGGGAATGGCTCACGTTGTTCGAGCGCGAGGTCGCCGACCGCCCGCCCGTCGCCGTCGTCGGCGAGTGGGCCCCGCGCCTCCTCCCGGGCGCGGTCGGCGCGGCCACGCACGGGCTCATCCGCACTGCGCACGCCGTCCGCGCGCTGGCGGCGGAGGACACGCCCCCGCGCCGGCTCGAGTTGGCGAACGGCCTGGCGTTCTGGGCCTCGACCTACCAGGAGCTACCCGGCCCACCGCTGCTGATCGGCAAGGAGGACGTGCCCGACGCGCTCGCCGACCTGCCGTATCTGGACGAGGACGCGCCGCGCCAGCTGCTCATCAGCGACATGGTCGTGCAGATGGGCGACATCGCCGACGAGTTCGAGCAGGCGGTCGCCTCGCTCGGTTGGAACGGCGGCTCCGTCGAGTTGCTCGACGCGTTGGCCTGGGGCGGCTCGCTGGCCTATCTGCGCAATGCGGACGACGGCGGCGCCATCGGTCTCCTCCACTCGGTGACCTCGCCCATGGCCTGCGAGTTGATCCTTCCCTGGCTCCCCGTCGAGGACCGCGACGCCGCGCTCGGTTACGTGTGGCAGGCCGTGGCTGCGCTCCACGTCGCCTACGACAACGATCGCAAGAGCGAGCTGCCCGAACAGGAGGCGTTGTCCGCCGACGAGTTGGTCGACCGGGCGCTGGCCTCCCGCGACGAGCACGCCATCAAGCTCACCGAGGCGGCGCTGCGCAGCTTCGGGCGCACCGGCGACCCGGTGCTGCTGTGGGCGGCGGCCGACGCCGGCGCCCGGTTCGCAGGCTGAGGCGGGGGCGCGGGGCGGGCCGCCAGGCCCCTGGCTATCGTCGGTCGGCATGGAATACCGCACCCTCGGCCGCACCGGCATCAAGGTCAGCCCCCTGTGTCTCGGGGCGATGATGTTCGGGTCGTTCGGCAACCCCGACCACGATGACAGCATCCGCATCATCCACGCCGCGCTCGATGCCGGCATCAACTTCGTCGACACCGCCGACATCTACTCGTTCGGCGAGTCAGAGGAGATCGTCGGCAAGGCACTGGCGCAGACGAAGCGCCACCGCATGGTGCTGGCGACCAAGGTGCACGGGCAGATGGGCCGCGACCCGAACGCGCAGGGCAACTCGCGCCGGTGGATCATGACCGAGTGCGACAACAGCCTGCGCCGCCTCGGCGTGGACTACATCGACCTGTACCAGATCCACCGGCCGTCGCCCGAGACCGACATCGACGAGACGCTCGGTGCGCTCACCGATCTCGTGCGGGCGGGCAAGATCCGCTACTTCGGCAGCTCGACGTTCCCGGCGCACGAGGTGGTGGAGGCGCAGTGGGTGGCCGAGCGCAGGGCGCGGGAGCGTTTCGTCACCGAGCAGCCGCCGTATTCGATGTTGGTGCGCAGCATCGAGAAGGACGTGTTGCCGATGTGCCAGCGCTACGGGATGGGCGTGCTGTCGTGGAGCCCGCTGGCGGGCGGCTGGCTCTCGGGCGCCTTCGGCTCGGGCAAGGAGAACACGAGCCGGCGCGCCTCGGTCATGCCCGACCGTTACAACATGGAGCTCGCGGCCAACCGTGCCAAGCTCGAGGCGGTCGACCGGTTGGGCGCGCTGGCGGACGAGGCGGGGTTGTCACTGCTTCAGCTCGCGCTCGGATTCGTCCTGGCCCACCCGGCGGTGACGTGCCCCATCATCGGGCCGCGGACGATGGAGCATCTCGAGTCGCAGCTGCCCGCCTTGGAGATGCGACTGGGCGGCGACGTGCTCGACCGGATCGACGAGATCGTGCCGCCCGGCGCGGACGTGAACGAGACCGACGTCGGTTGGGTGCCCGCCGCGATCGCCGACAAGTCCTTGCGGCGGCGGCCGCTTGAGGCGTCGGTGCAGTCGCGGGGGCTGCTCGACGCCGTCAGCTCGGCGGACTGACGCTCGCCGACGGTCCGACGGTCAGGAGGTCTTGGCGGCGCGGCCCGCGACGAGGGGCATCTCGAGGTAGGTGCGCAGGCCGGGCTCGGCCTCGCACACGTACGGAACCGCATTGACACAGTGCATCGCCGTGGCCACGATGCCGGGATTACGCGCCAGGCCCGCTTCGACCGACGCGGGGTGCAGTTTGCGGAACGTGACCAGGCAGTCGGGGTCGCCCGTGATCTCGACCTCGAAGTGCTCGCCGTCGGGGCCGAAGCGCCACGGCGGGTCGAGATGCTCCTCACCCATGAGCCAGTTGACCGCCGCCGTCACGACCGGCTGCCCGTCGACGAGCCCCTCCCAGCGGAAGCGCTGCGCTGCGACCAGTCCCGGCGCGATCGGCCCGATGGGCGACTCGATCGGTGCCGTGGCAACGGCCATCTCGTGCGTCGTGCGCAGCTCGGGATCGATGGGGAACCCGAGCGCGTCGGCCACCATGTGCACCGACTGCCCGAAACCGGCGCCGAGGGCGTCGGCCATGATGCTCTGTCGAGCCTCCTCGGGGGTCTTGCCGAACAGCATCCAGTCGCGGATGACATCCGGCGCGCCGTAGGTGCGGATGTCGGAGAACTCCTCGGCCCGGACGCGGGTGATGGAGCCCGACAGTGCGGACACCATGAGCGGGAAGCGTTCCGTGATGCCCCCGGGGTGGATCCCGGTGCCGTGCAGGGTCACACCGGCGGCGCGGCAGATGGCATCGAGCCGGGCGCGTTCGTCGGACGGCGGGTAGAACCAGCCGAGCGGCGTCACCACGTTCTTACCCGACTCCAGGAGCCGGGTCACGATATCGACGTCGGCGAAGATCGGGCTGTACACGACGCAGTCCGCGTCGAGCGCGAAGAGCGCCTCGATGTCACGGGTGGCACGAACCCCGATCGGACCCCGTCCGGCGAGCGCGCCGATGTCGACGCCTTCCTTTTCGGGCGAGTGCACCCAGCAGCCCGCGACCTCGAGCTCCGGATGGTCCAGGACCCCTTCGATCGCGGCCCGGCCGACGTTGCCGGTCGCCCACTGCACGACGCGATAGGACACGGCTTACCCCCTGCTGCGCTGAGTGGCTCACCATATGGGATCGCCGACGCCGGGCGCACTATGTTCCGTTCCGACGGCGACACGGCGTCGTGATCGCGCCGGGGGTGACTAATGGGTGCAGCCGAGGAGAACCGCAAGGTGATGGAGGGGTTCTGGGAGGACCTGTACCGCCAGGACCTCGTGGCCGCCGCGGCGCGGTTTTCTCCCGACGGCACGTACACCGACGTGGGGACCCCCGATGACGACGTGGCCCGGGGTCCCGACGAAATCGTGCGGCGCCTGACGCTGGCGTGGAGCAAGCTCGCGGGCCTCCGCGACGAGCGCCGGTATCTCGTGGCCGGTGAGGACACGGTCATGACCGAGCACATCGAGCACTGGGAATGGCCGACCGGCGAGACCATGGCGCTGCCGGTGTGTTCGGTCCACCAGGTTGTGGACGGCCGGATCGTGCGATGGACCGACTACTGGGACATGAACGCGTTGGTTGCCGCGGCGCCGCAGTGGTGGTTCGATCACGTCCTGGCGGGCTGGAAGTAGGCACCGGACGTGGCGCGGCTCATTCTCGGCGGGGGGACCGTGCTCGACGCGGACGGCCCCCGCCCCCACTCGACCGTTGTCGTCGAGGACCGCCGGATCACCGTCGTCTGTCCCGACGGCGTCGCCGACGCCGCCCTCGACGCCCGGCCCGATGACCGCGTCCTCGACCTCGGAGGCCGCACCGTCATGCCCGGGCTCGTCAGCAGCCACTTCCACGCCACTTACCGCGAGCTCGGCTCGAAGGTGGCGCCGTTCGGGCTGGAAGAGCCGCCGGCACTCCAGGCGGTGCGGGCGGCGCACCATCTCGAGCTGGCGCTGCGTTGTGGTTTCACCGGCGCCGTCAGCGCGGGCGCGCCGTTCGCCATCGACGCATCGATGAAGGCGGCGATCGCCGAGGGCCTCTTCCCCGGCCCGCGCCTGATGGCGGGCAGCCGGGACGTCAGCACGACGGGCCATGCCGGCGACAAGAGCTTCCCCTGGTACTGGGACGTCCGCGCCCGTGGCGCGGTCAACCGCTCCGACGGTCCCGACGAATTCCGCCGGGCGGTACGCGAGGAGATCAAGCAGGGCGCCGAGATCATCAAGATGTTCGTGACCGGCGGCCACGGCACGGTCGCCCCCGCCGAGCAGACCGAGATGTCGCGCGCCGAGCTGACGGCCGGCATCGAGGCCGCGCACGAGCGCGGCGCACTGGTGCGGGGGCACATCGCAAACCGCGACGCGCTCGGTATGGCGCTCGACGCGGGGATCGACGTCGTCGACCACGGCGACGGGCTCGACGAGGCGGCCATCGGGCGGATGGTCGACCAGGGCACCTTCCTGGTTCCGAGCCAGCTCTTCCCGGCCCGTTTCGCCGAGATGATGGGAGGCGGCGGCCTCGGCTTCACCGCCGCCATGGCCGAGGACATCGAACGAGCGCTCGCCATCCTGCCGGTGGCGAACGAGGCCGGGGTCAAACTGCTCTGCGGCGACGACTACGGCGCGATCGGTCTGCCGCACGGCCGCTACGCCGACGAGCTCGCGTTCTACGTGAAGGAGGCCGGGATCGCGTCCCTCGACGTGCTGCGCTGGGCGACGCGGCACGGTGCCGAGCTGATGGGTCGTGGACACGAGCTCGGCTCGGTGCGCGAGGGCTACCTGGCCGACCTGCTCGTCGTCGACGGCGACCCGCTCAGCGACATCGGTGTGCTCCAGGACCGGGCGCGACTCGTCGCCATCATGAAGGGCGGGATGCTGGTCACCGACGAGCTCGACGCGCTCGGATCCGCCGAGGCCCGGCGCTGAGCCGCAGTACTCTCCGGCCAATGATCATCGTGGCCGGTTCCATGAGCTTCGACGCCGCCGACCGCGCCGACGTGCTGGCGAGCCTGGCCGAGGTCACCACGCGCAGCCGGCGCGACGCCGGGTGCGTGGAGTACTGGTGGGCCGAGGACCTCGAACATCCCAACACCTTCTCCTTCTACGAGTGCTGGGAGTCGAAGGAGCTGCTCGACGCGCATCTCGCGCAACCGCACGAGGCGGCGTTCGCCGAGCGCAACTTCGGCCGCATGACGGGAGCGACGGCGTCCATGTTCGAGGCGACCGCGCTCCCGCCGGGTTGAAGCCCTCCCTGCGCGCCCTGGCCGGGCGCGGTGTCGACGCCCTGCCACCGGGTCTGGGCCGGCAGGTGCGGGCGCTGGCCGGACGGCCCGGTCCGCGCGAGATCGCGCTCGACGCGCTCGACGCCGAGCTGGACGGCGCAACGGCGTTGATGGGGGAGTCGCCCGAGCGGGCCCAGTCCCTGCTGGGCGGGTTCGTCGTCGCGCTGCCGGCGCCACCACCACCCGACCCCTTCTCGGATGCGTACCGGGAGTGGACCTGGGAGCTGTACCGGCGCATCTCGGGCCGCCAGGCCTACGACACCGCGCACGAGGCGTCGCCGTTCGACCTCGAGCGCGCGCAGAAGCGGCCCTTCCCCTACGAGAGCGGGTCGCTGAAGATGGTCGGGCGCGACCTCGTGGCGCGCGGCCATCTCCTCGGGACCCTGGCGAGGGCGTTGCCGGCCGTGAACGGGTCGGCCCGTCCCCGGGTGGTCGAGTTCGGTGCCGGCTGGGGGAACCTGACCGCGGATCTGGTGGCGACCGGGCTCGATGTCACCGTCGTCGAGCTCGATCCCAAATTCTGCGCGCTCATCGCCGAGCGGTGCACGAACGGCCCCGGGGAACTCGCCGTGCACCAGGGCGACATGCTGGACTTCGCGACCGACGAGCCGTTCGACGCCGCCGTGTTCTACGAGAGCTTCCACCACTGCGCCGACCACCTGGCGCTGCTCGACCGCTTGCACCGCATCGTGCGGCCGGGTGGCCCCGTCCTCTTCGCGGGCGAGCCCGTGCAGCGGCTCGGCTATCCCTGGGGCCCGCGCCTCGACGGCCTCTCCGTGTGGTCGAGCCGCACCTACGGCTGGCTCGAGCTCGGCTTCGACACGCGCTACTTCGACGTGGCGCTGGCGCGGACCGGCTGGGAGGGCCGGCGGGTCGGGCTGGGGGCGCGCCCCGCCGAGACGGACGTGATCGTGGCGACGGCGACGGAGTCCGCGCCCTGACCGCCGCCGGTCCGGCCCCGCAACACCTCCACGAAAATCGCCGCCAAAGTGGCCATAACATGACCACTTTGGCGGCGCATGATGGCCCTATTGAACATCAGCCAAGGAGGCCGGACATGACCGAATCGCAGAGCAGCGGCGCACAGAACGACCTGGACCAGGAGCGGGCCGACATCATCGACACGCTGCAGGGGCACCGGAGGTTCCTCCGCTACACGGTCCAGGGCCTGACCGACGAAGAGGCGGCGAAGCGCACGACCGTCAGCGAGCTGTGCCTGGGCGGCCTCGTCAAGCACGCCACCAAGGTGGAGGAAGGCTGGGTCAGGTTCGTCCACGAAGGGCCGAGCGCGATGTCCGGCGCCGACGAGGCCGCCATGGCCGCCCACGCGGCCAGCTTCCGCATGCTCGAGGGTGAGACCTTGGCCGGGTTGCTCGCCCACTACGAAGAGGTCGCCGCCCGGACCGACGAGCTGGTCGCGACGATTCCCTCTCTCGACGTCTCGCATCCCCTTCCCGTGGCGCCCTGGTTCCCGCCGAACGCGCGCCGGTCGGCGCGGCGGGTGTTCCTGCACATCGCCACGGAGACCGCGCAGCACGCCGGCCACGCCGACATCCTGCGCGAGACGCTCGACGGCCAGAAGACGATGGGCTGAGACGGCCCTACGGTTCCTGGCACCCGAGCGCCGGTGACGGCGACGACCCGCCGGTCTCGCCCCGCGCGTACGCGCGGTCGAGCAGCTTCACGTCCCGCGCGAGCGTGTGGACCTCGCTCGTGCCCTCGCCGCCGTACTGGTAGCCCTGGGTGTAGGCCGTCCCGCTCGGGCTGTCGTCCTTGGTCGTCGGGGTGCCCGGGATCGGTTCGGTTCCGGTGTCCTCGTTCCAGTCGTCCCACGACGTGACCATCACGATCGGCAGGGCCGGGTCGACCTCGGGGATGGCCACGCAGCGCAGCATCTGGTCGAGCGTGGAGGACGGCCCGTCACCCGCCACCCACTGGCGCGGCTGGGCCGGATGGTTGGTCGTCAGCCGGAAGCCGCGGTCGTTGAAGCCCGGCTGCACGACGGGCAGGACCGGCACCTTGTTGCCCGTCGCGTTGCGGTAGAGCGTCAGCAGGAAGCGCTGGTCCGCGGCGATGTGCGTCGTCCCTGGATACCCCGTCGAGTCGCTCGCCGGGCCGTTCGCCTGCTGCGGGTCGCCGTAGTACAAGGTGTACGACGTCACGGCGTCGAACTGGTCGATCCGCCCCAACTGCGGCTGCCCCGTGAAGACCGGCGCGTTCGGCACCTGGATCTGGGGCGTCACCCGCCAGTACACCTCGTCGCCGACGAAGAACGGGTCGGCGTAGCCGTGCTGCTCGAGGTACGTGCGGGCCCCGCCGATCATCCCGGCCACGTCCCCGGTCAGCGTGCGGGTCAGGTAGAGGTAGACGACCGGCCGCCCCTCGATGTGCAAATACGACGGATTGGAGAAGTAGTCCTTTGCCAGCGCCAGCATGTCGGAGTCGAAATGCAGCTCCGCCTGCCCGGAGACGGGCGTCGATTCGTTGCCGGCGTCGAAGCCGAGGTTCCAGGTCTCGTAGAACATCGCGAACTTCATCTCGTGCAGGTCCGGCGCGGCGAGGAACTCCTTCATGGCGGCGTCGGCCGTCAGGTAGTTGCGGCCCGAGAAGGCGGGGTCGTAGGGCCACCAGTCGACCGCGAGGAAATTGATGCCCGCCTTGTGCGCATTCGCGATGTCGCGGGTGGCCGTTGACGTCTTGTTCGAGTCGATGAGCCCGAAGGGCGGCCGTTGCGACGGCACCAGCTGCTGACGCAGCGACCCGCCGGCGATCAGGTTCTCAGGGTTCCACATGTAGTAGTACGCGCCGACCAGCGGCCGGGTCAGGCCATCGTGCGCCGACGGCGACGACGCCGTCTTCGACGCCGCCCCCGCCCCCGCGCCCAACGATGCCGTCGCGCCCACCAGCACCAGCGCGGCCGCCGCGGCCACCGCGTGCCGGAACAGCCGGCCTCGCCGCGCCCCTCGCACCGGAGAAAGCAGAACCGCTACCGGGTCTCCTGGGCCGGCATCGTCTGGTGCAGCGGCACCGGGTACACCGGCTGGTTGTCCGCCGCTTCGACGAGGTCGCCCGAGGTGCACCCCAACGCGGCCATGTCCGCCTGCTGGTCGTGCGCGGTGCTCGGCAGTCTCGGCACGGCCACCTCCGCGTGCCCCATGTGCAGCGTCGAGGTCAGGTCGCCCGTGTGCTTGCGGCGCCACGCCGAGATATTGGGGGCCCGGACCCCGAATCGAGCCTCGAGGAACCGCAGCTGCGAGGTGTGGTCCGCCACCTCGGACGCCACGTGTCCGCCGCGGCTGAACGGCGAGATCACCAGCATCGGCACCCGGTACCCCAGCCCCACCGGCCCGGCCACGCCCTGCGCCGTCGGCGGCAGCGGCGACACCGTGACGAACTCGCCCGGCGTCCCGGCCGGGGGCACCGGCGGCGGCACGTGGTCGAAGAACCCGTCGTTCTCGTCGTAGCAGTGGAACACCACCGTCTTGGCCCACACCTTCTGGTTCGACATCAGCGTCCGCAGCAACTGGCTCGTGTACCACTCACCCATGGCCGGCGCCGCCGGCGGGTGCTCGTCGTAGCCCAACGGCGGGATCACCCAGCTCACCGCGGGCAGCGTCCCCTTCGCGATGTCGGCCGCGAAGTCGGTCGGGTAGAGCGGCAGGAACGCCTTCTGGTAGAGCGCCGAGTTCGGGTTGGAGTACTGCTTGAAGTAGGGCAGGATCGCATCGCTGATCAACAGGCCGTGTTGCTCGATGAACGCCGGCGTGTACGGCGTCCCCACCGGGTTGTACACCTTCCAGCTGACCCCGGCGTCCTCCAGCACCTCGGGCATCGTGTCCCAACTCACGCTGTACACGGCGTCGGAGCTGTCGTTGGTCTCGAGCACCGGCCCGCCGGCACTCCCCGTCGGGCCCACCGAGCCCGACAGGCTCATCAACCGGTTCGGGTGTGTCGGGCCCATGACCGAACAGTGATAGTTGTCGCCGATCGTGAACGCGTCCGCCAGCGCGTAATAGAACGGGATGTCGCGCCGCGTGTGGTAGCCCATCGTCACGGTGCCCTGCTCAGGCCCCTCGAATTGCGCCATGGTGTGCGTCGACACGAACGCGCCGTTGTCACCCTTCCCCCGGCACAGGTGCTGCGGCAGCCAGTTGTGCGTCAGGTCGTGCGTGCACTCACCGATCCCCGACTGCGTGTTGAGACGGAACGGCAGCAGATGGCTGTCCCGCCCTCCCGGCCACGCCTGGCTGAACGCGCCGAGCTTCCCCTTCGGGCGGTCGTCGAACCCCCGCACACCCGGATACGTGCCGAAATAGTGGTCGAACGACCGGTTCTCCTGCATCAGGAAGACGACGTGTTCGATCGCCCCCAGATCCGATCCCGCCGGCTTTGTCGAAGCCGCCGCCTCCACCAACCTCACATCGGCTGCGGCGGCGTTGCCCCGTCCTGTTGCACCGACCACCGTTGCACCGCCGCCCGCCAGTGCCGCGGCGAGCAACGTCCTGCGGTCGAAGCGTCGCGTCTCTCTCATCCCTGCCTGCCCCCCGGCCCCCACTGTCACCTCACTCTTCCAGAACTCTTTCAGACCATCGCGATCAGCTCCGGATCGTTGTTCTTGACGTTACCCACGCGTTGGCCCACCTGATGGTGCACCACCGTCCCCGCCGGCGGTGGGCGCAACAGCGCTTTGAGCTCCTCGACGTCCTCGTTGGTGGGATCGAGCCACAGGTCGAACGTCGACGGGTCGAGGATCACCGGCATGCGGTCGTGGATGCCGTGCATGTCGGCGCCGCCGGGTGCCGTGATGATGGCGCAACTCCGGATCGGCGGCGCGTCCTTGGGCGCCGCCTTGTCACGCCAACGCTCCGCCAGCCCGGCGAACGCCATCGGCGCGCCGTCGGCGCGCGTGAAGTAGTTGGGTTGCTTGCCGCCTGTCTTGAGCCGGCGCCACTCGAAGAAGCCGTCGGCGGGCACGATGATGCGCCGCTCCTTGAACGCCTCGCGGAACGACGCACGCGTCGCCACCGTCTCGCTCCTTGCGTTGATGAGCCGGCTGCCCCCTTTGCTGTCCTTGGACCACCACGGGATGAGCCCCCAGCGGAACGTCATCAGCGTCCGCACGGGGTCACCCCCGTCCTTCTGCGGCCGGTCCCGCACGCCGAGCACCTCGTCGGTGGGGGCGACGTTCCAGCTGGGCTCGTGCGCGGAGTTCTCGCTCTCGGCGAGGGTGGCCTCGAAGTAGCGGGCGATCCGCGCCGGCGGGGTGTAGAGAGCGAAGCGTCCGCACATGCCGGCAGCATTGTGACCTACGGGGCCCGGTCCGCACGCGACACCTCCTGACCTGCAACTTCAGCTCCCCGAGCGGCCGGCGCATCGCCTCGGTAATGTACGAACATATGTTCGCTTTCTCCACCACCGGGGCAGCGCCAGCTCCCGATCCCGTCACCCCTCGCCGGGACCCCGGGGTCCCCAGGGAGCTCCCCGCCGGGCTGGCCGACCGGGTCCGGCCCACGACGCCGGTCGCCGGCCGGACCCTGCCGGTGCCCGTGCCGCTCGCCCCGCTCTTCCCCAGCGGTTCCCTGCGCCGCGGCACGACGACCATCGTCTCGGGGCAGCCCGGCCACGGCGCGACGACCCTGGCGCTCGCCCTCCTCGGCGCGGCCTCGGCCGCGGGAAGCTGGTGTGCCGCCGTGGGCCTGACCGACCCCGGCGTGGTCGCGGCGGCCGGCCTCGGGCTCGATCTGCGCCGGGTCGTCTTCGTGCCCCACCCCGGCCCGGGCTGGGCCGAGGCGGCTGGCGACCTTCTCTCCGGTGTCGACGCGGTCCTGGTGCGCCCACCCGGCCGGGCGCGCCTCACCGCGGCCCGCCATCTCACCGCCCGGGCCCGTGACCGCCAGGCCGCGCTGGTCGTGTTGCTCGAAGGAACGGGGAGTTGGCCCGAGGGCGGTGACCTCGCCCTCGCCGTGGGAGCGGTCGAGTGGGAGGGCGTCGGTCGCGGCCACGGCTACCTGCGCGGCCGCCGCGCCGAGGTGCGCGTGAGCGGTCGCCGCGCCGCCGGCCGGGCGAACGAGTGCTCGCTGTGGCTGCCTGCCGACTCCGGCGCGGTGGCGGCGACGACGGCGCCCGTGCCGGACGGCGCGGCATGAACCAGGCGGTAGTGAAGCAGAAGCGGAAAGCGGTGGAAGGCAGTGGAACGGTTGGTCGTCATCTGGTGTCCCGGGCTCCTCGAGGAGGGGCCGCGGGGTGAGGAAGCCCGGCGCTTCGCCCGCGTCCTGGCGCGGGCCGGCGAGCTCTGCCCATGGGTGCACCCGATCCGGCTCGGTGTCGGCGCGCTGCCGGCCCGTGGCCCGGCCCGGTTCTTCGGCGGCGAGGAGGCGGTCGTCGCGCGTCTGGCGGCCGTCATCGGCGCCCTCGACGAAGTCGACAACCTCGACGACCTCGAGGACGTCGACAAGGTCGGCGAGGAGGCCAAGATCGGCATTGCCGACGGGCTCTTCGCCGCGATGCTGGCGGCCCGCTCGGAGCTGATCGTCCCGCCTGGGGGCACCGCCGACTTCCTCGCTCCGTGGTCGGTGGCCACGCTGGGCCGCCCCGACCTGGCCGTCACCCTGCAGCGTCTCGGGGTCACGACGCTGGGCCAGTTCGCCGCGTTGCCGGCGGCGAACGTCTCGGACCGCTTCGGCGCGGACGCAGCGGCCTGCCACGCGGTGGCGCGCGGCGAGAGCGAGGAGCTGGCGGGGCTGCGCGACCGCGCCATCGCGCGCCGGCTGCGCGTCGCACGCGGCGAGGACCCCGACCGTCCGCCCGACGCGCCACCCCCACCCTCGCAGCCCGGCTTCTTCGGTGGTGCGTCGGAGGCCGACGCGCGCGCCGCCCGCTCCATCGTGCGGGTGCAGGAGCGCCTGGGGATCGAGGCCGTGCTGATCGGCCGCCTCCGGGGTGGGCGCGATCCCGCCGGGCAGTCGGTACTGGTCCCCTGGGGCAGTCCCGACCCCGACGGTCCCCCCGGCCCGAGCGGCGCGGCCGGCGCGGCCGGCGCGCCGTGGCCGGGCCGGCTGCCGCCGCCCGCGCCGACCGACGTGCTGCAGGCGCCCCGGCGCGCCGAGCTGGTGGACGCCGAGGACAACGCCATGGTGGTGAGCGGCCGTGGACTGCTGACCGCGCCGATCGACCGGTTGTCGGTCGACGGCGGGCCCTGGGAGAAGGTCGCCGGGTGGGCGGGCCCCTGGCCGGTCACCGAGCGCTGGTGGTCCGTCCGCCGCCGCCGGGCCCGTTTGCAGGTCGTGACCGACGAGGGCGTGGCTCGGCTGCTCTGTTCCGAGCGCGGGCGCTGGTGGGTCGAGGCGCTCTATGACTGAGCATGGCTGAGTACGCCGAGCTCCACGCGCACTCGGGCTTCAGTTTCCTCGACGGGAGCAGCGACCCCGAAGAGCTGGTGGCCGAGGCGCACCGCCTCGGGCTGGCCGCGCTCGCGCTGACCGACCATCACGGTTTCTACGGCGTGGTGCGCTTCGCCGAGGCGGCGCGGGTGTGCGGGCTGCCGACGGTCTTCGGGAGCGAGCTCACGCTCGCGCCCGCCGGCCTGCGCACGGGCGATCCTGACCCGACCGGCACGCATCTCGTCGTGCTCGCCCGCGACCCCGGCGGCTACGCCCGGCTGTCCACCGTGCTGGCCGACGCGCACCTCGAGGGTGGCGAGAAGGGGAAGCCGATCTTCACCCTCGACGCGTTGGCCCGCGCCGCGGACGGCCACTGGCTGGTGCTCAGTGGTTGTCGGAAAGGGGCGGTCCCCGCCGCGCTGATGGAAGCAGGGCCCAGCGCGGCCGCCAGAGAAGTCGGGCGCCTCGTCGACGCCTTCGGGCGCGCCAACGTCGCCCTCGAGCTGTGGGACCACGGCGATCCGATCGACGCCGCGCGCAATGACGCGCTGGCGCGCCTGGCCGTCGAGTGGGGCGTCGACGCAGTCGCCACCAACAACGTGCATTACGCGACGCCGGCGGGGTTCCGCCTCGCCACCACGCTCGCCGCCGTGCGGGCACGCCGTCCGCTGGCCGAGCTCGAGGGCTGGCTGCCCCCCGCCCCGGTGGCCTGCCTGCGCTCTGCCGGCGAGCAGAGCCGGCGCTTCGCCCGCTGGCCCGGTGTCGTCGAGCGGGCCGCCGAGCTCGGGCGTGCTTGCGCGTTCGACCTGCGCCTCGTGGCGCCGCGGCTGCCCGACTTCCCGGTCCCCGACGGCATGACCGAGCAGGGCTACCTGCGCCACCTGGTGCGCGAGGGGGCACTGGTCCGGTACGGGCCGCCGGAGTGTGAGCGCGTGCCGGGGGCGTGGAAACAGATCGAGCACGAGCTCGACGTGATCGGCACGCTCGGCTTCGCCGGCTACTTCCTCATCGTGTGGGACATCGCACGGGTGTGCCGGGAGTTGAACATCTACTGCCAGGGGCGTGGGTCGGCGGCCAACTCCGCCGTCTGTTACGCGCTCGGCGTCACCAACGTCGACTCGGTCGACCTCGGACTGCTGTTCGAGCGGTTCTTGTCGCCGGCGCGGGACGGGCCGCCGGACATCGACGTGGACATCGAGTCGGAGCGCCGGGAAGAGGTGATCCAGTACGTGTACGAGCGTTACGGGCGCCGCCACGCCGCGCAGGTGGCCAACGTCATCACCTACCGGCCCCGGTCTGCGGTGCGTGATGTCGGCAAGGCGTTCGGGTTCTCGCAAGAACAAGTGGACGCGTGGTCGGCCGGGATCGACGCGGGGCACGGGCGGGGGCCATCGTCGGCCGCGGCGGTGCACGAGACGGTCGACACGGCGGGTGGGACCGGGGCCGGTGGGAGCGGCGGGGTCCCGCCGTTGGTGGGCGAGCTGGCGGCCGAGGTGCTGGACCGGCCGCGCCATCTCGGCATCCATTCGTGCGGCATGGTGCTGTGCGACCGGCCGGTGGTCGAGGTGTGCCCGGTCGAATGGGGGCGCATGGAGGGCCGCTCCGTGCTGCAGTGGGACAAGGACGACTGCGCCGCCATCGGGCTGGTGAAGTTCGACCTGCTGGGGCTCGGCATGCTCGAGGCGCTGCACCGCATGGTCGACCTCGTGCACGACTTCTACGGCGTGGAGGTCGACCTGGCCCAACTGCCCCAGGAGGACGCGGTCTACGACCTGCTGTGCGCGGCCGACACGGTCGGGGTCTTCCAGGTCGAGAGCCGGGCGCAGATGGGGACGCTGCCGCGGGTGCGGCCGCGCACGTTCTACGACATCGCGATCGAGGTGGCGTTGATCCGGCCGGGCCCGATTCAGGGCCACGCGGTCAATCCGTACATCCGGCGCCGGCGGGGCGAGGAAGAGGTGACGTACCTGCACCCGTTGCTCGAGCCGATCCTCGAGCGGACGCTCGGAGTGCCGTTGTTCCAGGAGCAGCTGATGGAGATGGCGGTCGCCATCGCCGGGTTCTCGGCCGCCGACGCGGACGAGCTGCGCCAGGCCATGGCGGCGAAGCGCTCGGCGGCGCGCATGGAGAAGATGCGCGAGCGTTTGTATGTCGGGATGGCGGAGCGGGGGGTGACGGGTGCCGTGGCCGACCAGGTCTTCGACGCGCTGGCGGCGTTCGCCAACTTCGGGTTCCCCGAGTCGCACTCGGTATCGTTCGCGCATCTTGTGTACTCGTCGGCCTGGTTGAAGCTGCACTACCCGGCGGCGTTCACCGCGGGGCTGTTGAACTCGCAGCCGATGGGCTTCTGGTCGCCGCAGTCGCTGGTGGCCGACGCACGGCGTCACGGGGTGCGGGTGCGCCGGCCGCACGTGAACCGTTCGGAGGTGGGGGCGTCGTTGGAGGGGGTGCGGTCGGACCCGGTGCTGTTGCTGGGGCTCGGGTCGGTGCGCGGGGTGGGGGAGGCGAGGGCCGAACGGATCGTGGCCGGGCGCCGTGAGCGGCCCTGGTCGGGGAGCGAGGACCTGGTGCGGCGGGCGGGCGTGACGCAGGCCCAGCTCGAGACGCTGGCGGCGGCGGGGGCGTTGGACCCGGTGGGCGAGGACGTGCCCGGGTCGGTGACGTCCATGCGGCGGCGTTTGCTGTGGGGGGCGGGCGCGGCGGCGATGGGGACGCCGGACCGGCTGCCGGGGGTGGTGGTGGGGGCCGAGGCGCCGCCGCTGCCCGAGCCGAGCCTGTACGACTCGGTCGCCGACGACCTGTGGGCCCTGGGGCTGGCGCCGGAGCGCACGGCGATGCACCTGGCGCGCGAGTGGCTCGAAGCGATGGGCGTGGTGACAGCGGCGGAGCTGGAGTCGTCGTCGTTCGAGGACGGGTCACGGGCGGTGGTGGCCGGTGTGGTGACGCACCGCCAACACCCCGAGACGGCGCGCGGCGCGGTGTTCCTCAACCTGGAGGACGAGACCGGGCACGTGAACGTGGTGTTCTCACGGGGCGCATGGGCGCGCTGGAAGCATGTGGCCCGGCACACGCCCGTCCTGTTGATCCGCGGCCGCGTGCGCAAGGGACAGGGCGCGGTGAGCTTCGACGCCCAGCGGGTCGAGGCATTGCGTGTGGGGACGGCGGTACCGGCGAGCCGGGACTTCCGCTGATGGGTTGCTCGACTGATTCAAGAGCCGGGGACAGCGGCCCACTCCGGTGCAACAGCACATAGCCTGAGCCAGAACCACGCCAGCCCGATCGTCCGAGGAGGGAGCACCATGCTGCTCAAGGGACTGAACCACGTCGGCATGATCACGAACGACGCGTCCCGGTTGAACCAGTTCTACAAGGACGTCTTCGACGCCGAGATCCTCCGGGACGGGTCCGAGATGCCCGACGGCCAAGGCCCACGTCTCTCCATCATCAAGATCGGGGACTGGGCCGAGCTCAACGTCTTCCAGATCGAGGGGAACACCGAGGCCGACCGCCAGACGCCGATGTTCGGCCGCGGCCGGCTCGACCATTTGGCGCTGCAGGCGGAGTCACTCGAGGCGTTCGAGACTATCCGCGAACGGTTGATGGAGCGAGGTGCGGCAGACGACTTCGTCACCAATTTCGGGCCGATGCTGAGCCTGTTCTTCCGGGACCCCGACGGCTTGGAGTGCGAATGCTGTGTGGAGAATCCCGACGCTGTCCCCGGCGAATTCCACCCGCCGGGGACCAGGGCGGCGCGCTATTCCTGAAACCGACTCGTGCGGGGAACGCCCCCGGCCGAGAGGTGCAGACGATCGTGGCGTAGGGTCGAGGTGTTGCTGATCGCATCGATCGCTGAGCTGTTCGGGGGCGGGCGGGTCGGCTGCGAAGGGAGGATCGGAGGAGGCGTGGACAGGCGTACGCGGCCGATCAACGCAGAGGGACCGGCCGATCCCGAGTCGTTCTTCGAGGTGGATTGGGAGGCCGCGGTCGCCCGGAACGGCCGGCGCGCCGCAGCGGACGCAGCACGGCTCGGCCTGAACCCGCTCGCTATCCGCGTGGATGGCGATGTCTGGACGATCGAGCCCCGGGGCGAGACGATCGACGTCGTTCCGGGTCGCGTCGAGACCACCTCTCCGTGCGTCACTCTCGATCGTCCTGCATTCGCTGACCTGTTCTGTGAGCGTCGCACCGCGCTCGGATTGGTCATCGGGGCCCGTGTCGAAGGCGATTCCGGTGCGTGCGACGCGTTCTGCGCGTGGGATCCGGTGTTCCGCTCCCTTCTCGACGGAAGGCCGGTGTATCAGTCCGGTGAGGTGACGCTCCAGTCGTCGAACGGATCGCCGCTCGAGCTCTATCAGCGGTTCCGGCTCGGCGAGCAAACCCCGGAGGCGGCACATTTCCTGGCCGAGACCGGCTTCTTGCTCTTGGAGGACGTCTTCACCGAATCCGAGATGGACGCGGTCGACGCCGACCTCGCCCACGCTGTCGGCGCGGCCCGCGTCGAGGACGGCAGTTCCTGGTGGGCGACGACCCGCACCGGCGAGCGCTACCCCTGCCGGATCCTCGACTTTGCGGCAAAGTCACCTGCGCTCCGAGCGCTCATCGCGGACGATCGGTACCTTGCGATCGGCGCGTTACTCGGCGACGGTCACCGGCCGGGCGACCCGTTCGGCGAACACTTTGCCGATGTCACCGGAGAAGGCCTGCTCAAGCGGGTCGGTTCTGTCGACGGACTCGTGTGCCTCCCGTGGCACAAGGACTGCGACCGCGGCGGACACTCGATGTTCTGCTCGGGACTCACAATCGGCATCTGCCTCACTCCCGTCGACGAGGCCCACGGCGGCCTCGACGTCATGGCGGGCTCGCATCGGGCGAACATCGCCCGGGCGCAGATCGACGACGCGCTCGGCCTTCCCGCGGTGTCTCTGCGCGCCGAGCGCGGCGACGTCACCGTACACATGTCCTGCACCTTGCACCGCTCGACGCATCCCCGGAGCCGGGAGCGCCGCGTCGCGTACACCGGATTCGCGCTCCCGCCGCGTCCCGGGGACTCGCACGAACATGACGCGCAGGGGCGGCTGCGCAACGAGCGGGCGGCGATTGGCGGTTCGAACGGCCCGCCGATGGCCGCGTCTCGTCTCAAGAACTGAGCGACAATGCCCGCGGCGTCGTTTGTGTGAGGTGGCCTCAGCTGATCGGGTCGCGAAGCTCCCAGCGATTCCCGGCCGGGTCCTGACAGAAGACCACCCGCAGATCCGGCCCGTCGAAGCGGAAGACTTCGTAGCCGGCTTCGTCGAGACGTTCCGCTGTCGCTTGGAGCTCGGGACCGAGCTCGATAGCGACGTGGGCGCGGGCGGAGGGGTGATGGTCCGGGTCCTCGCTCAAGTGGATCTGCGTCCCGTCGGAAAACTCGAACCACTTGGCCATCGGCAGACCTTCCGGTGCCGGGACCCTCTCGTAACCCATGATGTCCACGAGGAACGTGGCCTCGTCGTCCTCACCTCCGACGGGAATGGAGAGGTTGACGTGGTGGAGTTTGGGCACGATGGAACAGTAGTGCCAGACGACGGCGACAAATGCCCTCGGTCGCCGGAACCGTGATGTCTTCGATGCGGCGCCGGACCCGATTTCAGCCTCGCTGAACCGCAACGAAGACGAACTCCATTCCGGATCGATCTGGAGCATTGCGAATCGCGTCAAGCGCGAAACGCAGAGAGCATGTCTGTGATCAACGCCAGGACTTCGCTGCGCGCCTCGCCGGGGTCAGTGGACTCGGCGATGTACAGGCATCCCTCACCGAGCGCGCCCATCAGGAGCAGCGCCAACGGGCGGAGGGGTCGCTTTTCCAAGACTCCGGCGTACATCGCCTTGCGGAGCGCACCGCGGAGCGCGACGGCGCCAAAGCGGTTCTCGATTCCCCGTACTTCGTCCCAACCCAGGACGGCGCGGGCGTCCTGCAGTGCGATGGTGCGGATGGCCGGATCGAGGTGCGCGTCGATCCACAGGGCGCAGCCGTCGAGGAGCGCGATCCACGAGTCGGGTCCGAGGAACTCGGCCGCCGCCTGATCGGTGACCTCGGTGTGGACCTGCTCGAAGACGGCCCGGAACAGCCCCTCCTTGCCGTCGAAGTGGTGGTAGACGGCGCCCTTGGTGACGCCGGCCCGGGCGACGATCTCGTCGAGAGAGGTGTCCACGTACCCCTTCTCGCCGAAGAGCTCGCGGGCGGCCTTGACCAAGGATGCCCTGGTCGCGTCGCCCTGCGCGACGCGCCGGTCCTGCCGATCCTTGACATCCGTACCCTTGGTATGCATAATGACGTACCAATCGTATGTGAGAGAGATACTCTCAGTATGGTATCAGGTTGGAGGTTGTACACATGCCGAAGTACGTGATCGAGCGGGATCTCCCCGGAGCAGGCAAGTTGACGGCCCAGGAACTTCACGACATCAGCGAGAAGTCCAACAAGGTCATCGCGAGCCTCGGCCCCGAGATCAAGTGGCTCCAGAGCTACGTGACCGACGACAAGATCTACTGCGTCTACGTCGCACCAGACTCGGACGTCATCTTCGAGCACGCCCGCTGCGGCAGCTTCCCCTGCAACAGCGTGTCGCTGGTCTCTGCGGTCATCGATCCCTCTACGGGGGACTGAGTTCAGACGCCGAGCGCGGCTGCCTTCATGATGAGGTAGTCGCGCTCGCGCGTGTTGGCCGAGCCGCCTGCGGCTGCAACGTACTCTGCCTTCGCCGCTCTTTTGTCACCCTTCATCTCCAACAGGTGCGCCCGCACGGCCTTCAGGCGGTGGGATCGGCGGAGGGCGTCGGTGGCTGAGAGCTCGTCGACGATCACGAGGGCGGCATCGGGCCCGTCGACCATCGCCATCGCAACAGCGCGGTTGAGGCGGATGACCGGGCTCTGGGTCCGACGCTCGAGGAGCGTGTAGAGCGCCAGGATTCGGCGCCAGTCGGTCTCCTGGTGGTTCGGTGCGGCATCATGCAGCGCGGCGATGGCCGCCTGTGCGGTGTAGTCGCCGATCGGCCCATGTTCGAGGGCGCTCGTTGCCAATGCGGTGCCCTCCGTGATCAGTGCGTGATCCCAGAGGCCGCGGTCCTGGTCCCGCAGCGGGACGAGTGCTCCCGCGCTCGTCGTGCGTGCCGGTCGGCGCGCCTCGGTGAGCAGCATCAGGGCGAGGAGCCCGGTCACCTCGGGCTCGTCGGGCGCCAGCTCGTGGAGGAGGTGTCCGAGGCGGATCGCCTCAGCAGCAAGATCCTCCCGCTCGAGCTCGCTCCCATGGCTGGTCGCGTATCCCTCGTTGAAGACGAGGTAGACCACGCGCAGGACGAGTGCAAGACGCGTTCCCCTCGCTCCGGCGTCGGGAAGGACGAACGGCTCTTGTGACCCGGCGACCGTGCGTTTGGCCCGGTTGATCCGCTGCGCCATGGTCGCCTCGGGGACGAGGAAGGCGGCGGCGATCTCCTTGGTGGTCAAGCCGCCCAGGGCTCGGAGGGTGAGGGCGACCGCCGCGGCCGGCGGCAACGACGGATGGCAGCACATGTAGAAGAGGACAAGGGTGTCGTCACGCCCCGAGACGGGAGCGGCCGGCTCCTTCGACCAGGAGGCAGCGAGTTCCTCGCGCCGCCTCCTGGCTTCATCGCCGCGGTACAGGTCGGTCATGCGTCGGCCCGCGGCTCTGACGAGCCACCCGAGCGGGTTGTCCGGGGTGCCCTCCGTCGTCCAGGTGGACGACGCCGCGAGCAGCGCCTCCTGGACTGCGTCCTCGGCATCGTCGAAGTGCCCGTAGCGGCGGACGACCACGCCGAGGGCCCGGGGCGCCAGGTCGCGCAGGAGGTCCTCGACGCGGTCGGGGCCGTCGGCCGCGGTCACACCTCGGGGTCGGGGGCGGCCATCACCTGGCGCACTTCGATCCGTTGCCGGATCGGGGCACCGCCCTCGCCCGGCGCAGCCGAGATCCGTGCCGCGATCTCGACGGCTCGCTCGGGTGAGTCGACTTCGACGAGGCGGTAGCCGGCCAGCAGCTCCTTCGCCTCGGGGAACGGCCCGTCGGTCACGAGCGGTGTCGTGCCGTCGGACACGACGAAGCGGGCTTCGTCGGGACCGGCCAGGCCCTGGGCGTCGATCAGCTCGCCCAGCTCTTCGAGCTGACGATTGAGGGTCACCTGGAATTGCACGTGGGCGGCGACCTCCTCCGGGGTCCATTCGTACATTGGCGCGCAGTCGCCCTCGACGCCTCCGTAGTTCTGCATCAACATGAATCGCATTGCTCCATCCTTCCCTGTCGGGCGCCCCGGTGGCGCCGTTCGGGAAGGTGTCGGAACCGGGGTGCGATTCTCGACATGCAAGAAGGAAATTCTTCAGAAATCTCCAACCAGTCCTGTTGCTGACAGACTGTCCCGACCTCGAAGACAAGGAGCGATCAGGTGATCCGACTGTCCGTGTTCTACCCCTCCGCTGAGGGCTCCACGTTCGACCACGACTATTACCGGGAGAAGCACGTGCCGCTCTGCTTGCGGTCGTGGGGGCTGGCCAAGGCGGACATCGACAAGGGCGTCGACGGCCCGTATGTCGCGGCTGTGCACTTCGAGTTCGACTCGGTCGAGGCCATCCAGGCGGCAATGGCGGCCGAGGCCACCGGCGAGGTCTTGGCCGACGTGGCGAACTACACGAACATCACGCCGGTCCTCCAGACGAGCGAGATCATCCCGCTCGGTTGACGCCGACCGCCGATCGGTTGCGAACGCGGTACCGGCCCCCGAGACGTCAGGTGACGACGAGTCCCCGCCCCGTCACAAGCGGCAGATCGAGCGCGGTGACCAGGCCCGGCGGTGCGGCGATGACCGCCGGAACGGCGTTGACCAGGCGCATCGCGGTCGCCTTCAAGCCGGCGGTGTTGTGGTCACCGTCGGTACCCATCAGCTGCAGGTCGAGCGTGTAATTCGGCTCGCCCGTGATCTGTACCCGGTAGCAACCAGCGCCCGCGGGCCTGGGCCATTGGGTGCCGAGGTCGTCGCGCAACCGCGTCACGTGCTCGAGGACGACGACGGCGCGGTCGCCCACCATCCCGCGGACCTCGAAGTGGAGTGCGGCGGCCGTGCCCGCTTTGATGGTGCCGGCGTCCACGTCGAAGTCCTCGGGCGCGGCCTCGCGCTCGTACCACTCGGTGACATCGGTCAGCGTCACACCGAGGCCGGCGGCGATCTGGCGCACGACGCTGCCCCAGGCCATCGTCAGCACGCCCGGTGAGAGCAGGAAGGGCACGTCGTGGAGGTCCCGGCCAAAGCCCATGATGTCGAAGAGCACCATCGGCTGGTTGTAGGTGTTGTAATTGAGGACCTCCGAGCACCGGACCTCCTCGATGCGCTCGCAGATACCCGAGAGCACCAGGGGCAGCGCGTCGTTGGCGAATCCCGGGTCGACGCCGTTGACGAAGAGCGAGACGCCGGCGCGTTCGGCGGCCGCGATGACGGGGGCGGCGATGGGGTCGTCGGGTGCCGGGTACTGCAGCATGACCGGGCTGGACGAGACCACGTTGATGCCGGCGGCGAGAAAGCGCTCCAGGTCGGCCAGCGCCTCGAAGATGCGGTCGTCGGCCATCGCCGTGTGGACGATGCAGTCGGGACGGAGCGCGAGCAGCGCATCGACATCGCTCGACGCCGCCACGCCGAGGCTGTGGCCGAGGCCGGCGAGCTCGCCGGCGTCCTTGCCGACCTTGTCGGGATTGGAGACGAAGAGGCCGACCAGGTCGAGCTCGGGGTGGGCATCGATGCCGGCGAGCGCGTGGCGCCCGACGTTGCCGGTGCTCCATTGGACGACGCGGTAGGGCATGTCGGTTCTCCTCTTAACGGCTCGTCTAGAGGTCGGGGATCGGGAACTCGAGGTTGGGCGACTGCAGGCCACCGTCCACCTCGATCACCTTGCCCGTCACGTAGGCGCCCGCCGGCGAGACCAGGTAGAGGATGGCGGCGGCGATGTCGTCGACGTGGCCGATCCGCTTGAGCGGCGTGACGTCCTCCATAGCGGTGCGCAACTCTTCGCTCGACATGACGATGTCGAGGGCGGAGGTCGCCGTCGACCCGACGCCGATGGCGTTCACCCGGATCCGCGGTGCCAGGTCACGGGAGGCGAGGCGGGTGTACTGCTCGACAGCGCCCTTGACCGTGCCGTAGCCGACGTAGCCCCGGCCGGCGACGTGTCCCATGACCGACGAGATGCCGACGATGGCCCCGCCGGGGTGGTCGCCCTCGAGCATGCGGGGCACCGCTGCCCGGAGCAAGCGCATGGCCGGCGGAAACGTTGAAGCGAAAGGCCTCTTCGAGGAAGCGTGGGGAGGTATCGAGGAAGGGGCGAGGCATGGTCCCGCCCATGTTGTTGACGACGATGTCGAGCCGGCCGAACTCGTTGTACGCCGTCTCAGCCAGCGAGGCCATGAGGTCGAAGTCGGTCAGGTCCCCGGGGACGACGACGGCGCGGCGTCCCGCCGCCTCCACCTTCTTCGCGACCTCCCGCAGCTGGTCCTCCGTGCGGGCGGCCAGGACGACGTCCGCCCCGGCCTCGGCCAACGCCACCGCTGCGCCTGCGCCGATGCCACGCCCGCTCGCGGTCACGATGGCGACCTGGTCCGTGACGAGGAATTTGTCGAGGATCATCCGGCGAAATGTAGTTGGCCGCCACGGGGACGGCTGGGGGATGAGTCGTAGGCAGCCGGCGGACGCGTCTTTGGACTGGGGCCGAAGACGCCGGCGGAGATCGACCGGGGAAGGCGCAAACCACAAGACCAAGCCGCCAGGGGCGACGGCTCCCGCCACCCAAGACGAACCCATACTCAGCCGTGGGGGAACACGCGCTCCAGGGACCTCACTGCCAGCATCTTCGGCCCTCTGGATCCCGATGCTAGGGAACCGCGGAATCTGCCAATAGAGCCGAAAGTCACGGTCACGACGTCGTAGTGGTCGAGGCCTACTATCAGGCCTCCTTGGACTGCGACGGGGGGTCGTGCTCCGCCGACTCCGCTTCTTCGACGCGCCGCGCCCAATCCCCGAGGTCGTCGGCGACCGGGAACGGCCTCGGCATGACCTTGGCCTTCACGTCGTCGGGGAGGCTCAGATCGCCGCCCGTGTGGCCGACACTGAAGACGCGTTCCGGCCGGGAGCGGCCGAGCATCGCCTGGAACCAGCGCAGCATCGTGCTGGCGCGGTGGCCGAACCCATTCAAGAACCCGATGTGGACGAAGAACCAAACGACCCAGCCGGGGAAGCCGCTGAGGTGGATCCCGCGCACGCTCACGATCGCCTTGAAGCGGCCGATGCTGGCTGCGCTCCCGAGGTCTCGGTAGGTGAACGGAGCCGAGTCCTTGCCGGCGATCCTGCGCTTTATCGTGTTGGCAGCGTGCAGGCCACCTTGCATGGCCACCTCGCAGACCCCGGGGAGCTGGTTGATCGACGCCATGTCGCCGACGGCGAACACGTCGGGGTGACCAGGAAGGCTGAGGTCCGGGAGGACCGAGATCCTCCCGGCGCGGTCGATCCCCGCGCCGGTTGCCTCGGCGAGGAGGCCCGCGAGGGGCGACGCCTGCACGCCGGCCGCCCAGATCACGGTCCCGCTCTCGAAACGGCTCCTCTTCCCGTCCGCGCTCTGGGCGTCCACGCCGAACGGATCGACGCCGATCACACGCAGACCCATGCGGAGCTCCACCCCCATTTTCTCAAGCTCCGAGCAGGCGCGACCCGACAGACGGTCTCCGAAGTTGCTCAGAGGATCGGAGCCGCCGTCGATCAGGACCACCCGGACAGAGCGGGGGTCGATCGTTCGGAACTCACGACGGAGGCTGCGGGCGGCCAGCTCCCGGATCTGACCCGACAGCTCGACACCGGTCGGACCAGCCCCGACCACGACAAAAGTGGTCCAGAACCGCTCGAGGGCGGAGTTCGGCATCGTCTCCGCGAGCTCGAGGGCGCCGTACACGCGTCGGCGTATCTCCATCGCGTCGTCGATTGTCTTCATGCCGGGTGCGACCAGAGCAAACTCGTCGTGTCCGAAATACGACTGGCCGGCGCCGGCCGCCACGATGAGGCTGTCGTACGGGTATTCGTCGTTTCGACCCGGGACCGATTGTGTATGGACGACCCGGCGTTCCAGGTCGAGTCCCGTGACGGAGGAGAGGACCACGCGCACGTTGCCGTGCTTCCGCAGCATGTGGCGCAGAACCGGTGAGATCTGGCCCGGGGAAAGGATGCCGGTCGCCACTTGGAAGAGCAGCGGCTGAAACAGGTGATGGTTGCGCCGGTCGATCAGCGTGATCTCGATGTCGCGGGAGCGGGCCAGCAGTCTGGTTGCAGGCAGGCCTCCGAAGCCTCCCCCCACCACGACGACACGATGCGCCGGAGGAGTAGTCGTGCTCACGGGTGCCCTCCTTGCTCTGCCTCGTCCACCGCGTGGCGTGCCGGCCGCTCCGATCGGCCGGGAACGTCGTCCGTTGTTCTCGGCGTTACGGGGCTCCGGCCTCTGCCAACTCCTCGGCCTCGATGAGACGTCCGACGGCGTCGATCAACGCCAGGTGGGTGAACGCCTGGGGGAAGTTGCCGAGATGCTCCCCGGTCGAGGCCTCGATCTCCTCCGCGTAGAGCTGGAGCGGGCCCGCGAAGTTCAACAGCTTCTGGCACAAGGCGCGCGCTCGGTCCTGCTCGCCGATCATGGCCAGCGCGGTGACCAGCCAGAAGGAACAAATAGTGAATGTCCCCTCCTTGCCCGCGAAACCCGTGTCGGTCGAGTCCACCTTGTAGCGGAGGACCAGACCGTCCTCGGTGAGCTCGTCGGCGATGGCGAGGACGGTGGCCCGCACACGATCGTCGTCCGGTGGTAAGAAACCCAGGATGGGGATCAAGAGCAGCGACGCGTCGAGCTCGTCGTTCGCGTAGTGCTGCCGGAAGCGTCCGCGTTCGTCGATTCCCTTGTCGAGGATCTCGGCTTGCAGCTCGTCCGCCGCCTTGCGCCACTGCTCCGCCCGGTCGGTGTCCTGGCGGAACTGGGCCATTTCCGCCCCTCGGTCCATGGCGACCCAGCACAGCACCTTGGACGCGGTGAAGTGTTGGGGGTCGCCCCTGATCTCCCAGATCCCCTGGTCGGAATCTCCGGCATGTGCGATAGCGGCGTCGACGAGATGCGCGAGCCCTTCCCAGACTGGGTGCACGATCTGTGAGGCTCCTTGGCGCAGATGGATGTCCACTGCATCCAGCAACATGCCCCAGACGTCATTCTGATGTTGGTCCCACGCGCCGTTACCGACGCGGACCGGCCGTGAGCTCCGCCATCCCGACAGGTGGTCGAGGGTCTCCTCGGTGAGGTCCTTGCGGCCGTCGATGCCGTACATGATCTGGAGCTCCCAGTTCTTGCCGGCATCGGCTGCCACTGCCTCCATGATGAAGGCGAAGTACTCCATGGCCTCCCACTCGAACCCGAGGCGGTACAGCGAGCGCAACATGAAGGACGAGTCGCGGATCCACGTGTAGCGGTAGTCCCAGTTGCGGGCGCCGCCCGGCGTCTCGGGCAGCGAAGTCGTGGCGGCCGCCATGATGGCCCCGGTCGGTGCGTAGCTGAGGCCCTTGAGGGTGAGGGCGCTGCGCTCCATGTAGCTGCGCCACGGGTGGTCGGGGAAGGTGCCGTTGGAGAGCCAATCCCGCCAGTAGGTCACGGTCGCATCGAGTTGTACCTGCGCCCCCGCCAGATCATCGGGGTGGCGGCCCGACCACGAAAGCGCGACGAACGCGGACTCACCCTTGGCGAGGGTGGAGCGCCCGTAGCAGCGCGCTCCGGCTGACCCGAGCCCGAAGGACGAGCGAAGCATCAGCGACGGGTCGCCCGCCGGAGGGCACACGGACATGGTCTCGTAGCCGTCGCCCTCGTAGGACCACATGCCGGTCTGTTGGCCGTACTCGAAGACGGGAACGAGGTTGGCGATGACCTCGACATGGCCCTCGATGCACGTCGCGATGCGCAAGAGCACCCCACTTGGCGCGTTGTCGCCCGGAGCGCGGCGGTAGTCCGTCCGACGCTGGCCGTCCTCCATTTGCTGGACGACCAGCAGGTCCTGGACGACCAGCCACCCCGAGGGTGTGTGCCACGTGGTCTCGAGGACCATGGTCCCGGGGATATAGCGCCGTTGGTGTGGGACTTGTGTGCTGGTCGGCCCGAAGCGGAAGTTGCCAGCCGTCCGATCCAAGAGCGCGCCGAAGACGCTCGGCGAATCCGGGCGGGGGAGGCAGAACCACTCGACGGAGCCGTTGGGCGCCACGAGGCAGCTGTTCTCGCAGTCGGAGAGGAACCCGTAGTCGGCGATCGCGGGAAAGCTCTCGGCGCGTGTGGGGACTGCACCGGCGTCAGTCGCGGGAGGGGACGCGTTCGGCACCTCTTTGGATGCTACGACGTTCGTCGACCTACATCCAGTCCCGTTGGACACGAGGTCCCCATATGACGAAAGCGTGACGACCTTCGCGCCAAGTTGCTTTGGCAACGCAGCTCGCTAGCGTGGACGGGGCGGTTCAGAGGCAGCCGTGCAGCCGCAGGAGGAGGTGCCACTCATGGCAGAGGAACTCGAAGGCAAGGTCGCCATTGTCAGCGGTGGCAATTCGGGCATTGGCAAGGCCGTCGTGCTCGCGCTGGCCGAAAAAGGTGCCAGCGTCGTCGTCGACTACGTGGCGGACGAGCAGGCGACCGAGGAGCTCGAACGCAAGCTCGCCGGACTTGGCGAGAAGTCGATCGGCGTCGAAGCGGATGTCTCGAAGCTCACTGAACTTCAGCACCTCATCGACGCTGCGGTTTCGGAGTACGGCCGACTCGACGTGATGGTGAACAATGCGGGGGTCGAAACGCGTACTTCTGTGCTCGACACGACGGAGGCGCAGTACGACCGGGTGATGGACATCAACCTGAAAAGCGCCTTCTTCGGGACCCAGCTCGCCGCCAAGCAGATGATCAAGCAAGGTGACGGCGGGCGAATTATCAACATGTCCTCTGTCCACGAGGACTGGCCGATGACCGGCAACACCGCGTACTGCCTTTCCAAGGGCGGCATGCGCATGCTGACGAGGACAGCGGGCGTGGAACTGGCGAAGTACAGAATCACCGTCATGGGTGTCGGTCCTGGAGCCGTCGCGACACCGATTAACGCGCAGACCTTGAACGATCCTGCAGCCTTGAACAAGTTGGATGCAGCCATCCCGCTGGGCCGGATGGCGCAGCCCGATGAGATCGCTGCGGTGGTCGCCTTCCTGGCTTCGGATGCGGCCAGCTACCTGACCGCGACGACGATTTTCGCCGACGGCGGCATCATGCAGAGCAGCCCCGGCCTCTGACGGCCTACTGAGAGGCGGACGGGGTCAGCCGCTCACGGCAGGGGAGCGGTCGTGGCCGAAGGAGGGCCCGCGGTCACTGCGTCGTCACCAACCTTGGGCGTTGCGAGCCTCGCCCGGAAGACGTGGTAGGCCCATGCCTGGTACACGATCACGACCGGCACCAAGACGACCGCGACGACCGTCATCACCTTCAGGGTGTAGGGCGGGCTGGCCGTGTTCTCCAAGGTCAGGTTGTACGCGGTGTTCGTGGTCGAGATCATCACCCGCGGGAAGAGCTCGGTGAAGATCGACCCCACCGTGCCGCCGATGCCCACGGCCGCGGCCACAAAGGCCCAGCCGTCAGCCTTGGCCGAGGTCAGCCATGCCGCGGCGATGACGGCCATCAGCGCCAGCGCCTCGAGCGGCTCGGGAACGAAACCGGTGCTCAATCCGACGTGGACCCACGTGAAGAATCCGAAGGAAACGACCACTGCGACCGCCGCGATCCCGGTGGCCGCGCGTTGCGCCCGGGCATGGAGCTCACCCGTGGTCTTCAGCGTGAGGTAGGTGGCACCCATGAGAAGTGACAACACGACCATTGTCAGACCCATCCACAGCCCGAACGGCGTGAGGAGGTTCCAAAAGCCGCCCGTGTATTCGTGCTGTGAATTGATCGGGAGCCCGTGCAGCAGGTCGCCGAGCGCCACCCCGATCAGGAACGGGATGAGCGCGCTGCCTACCACCATGCCCCAGCGCCAGAACGTCCTCCACCTGGGGTCGTCGAACTTGCGCTGGTACTCGAAGGTAAGGCCGCGCACCATGAGTGCGATCAAGAGAATCACGACCGCGAGGTACAGCGCCGAGAACATGGTCGCGTACCAACCGGGGAAGGCGGCGAAGATCGCGGCTCCCGCCACGATCAGCCATACCTCGTTGCCGTCCCAGACCGGACCGATCGTGTTGATGAGCACGCGCCGCTCCGTGTCCGTCCGACCCAGGAACGAGTGCAGCATGCCGACCCCGAAGTCGAAGCCCTCCAAGATGAAGAAGCCGACCCACAAGACTGCGACGACGATGAACCAGAAATCTCCGAGTGTCATGGTCTCTCCTAGTAGACGAGGGCCGACTCGTCATCGTCGGCAAACTCGGCGCCGGACGCCGGCGAACCGGCGTCCTCGGGTGAGGTGATCTTGGCCAGCGGGTCCTGGCCCAGGGGACGGCGGCCGTAGCGCAGCATCAGCCAGGCGTCGGCGACGCCGAGCGCGACGAACACGGCGAGGAAGACGAGGATCGAGATCCAGATATCGGTCGCGCTCACAGAGGGCGACACGCCGTTGGCAGTCTTCATCAGCCCCTGGACGATCCAGGGTTGGCGGCCGTTCTCGGTGAGCAGCCAGCCCGCGGTGTTCATGAGGAAGGGCAGGATCACCACCCAGGGGGCTATTCGGAGGAACCACTTGGCATGCCAGAGTTTCTTGCGGTAGAGAAGCCAGCCGCCCCACAACGCGAACAGCATGATCAGGGTGGCCAGGTAGGCCATGACCCGCATCGACCAGTACTGGATGAAGACGTTCGGCACGTAGTTCCCAGGCCCGTACTGCTTCTGGTACTCCGCGTTGAGCTGGTTGAGCCCTTGGACTTCCCCGTCGACGTGGTTGGTGGCCAAGATGGAAAGCAGATCCGGGATGTTGATGATCTGCGTCGGGGTCTGGTCGTTGTTGCCTCCTCCGATCTGGGCCGCGGAGAACGGGCAGTGCGACGGGCAGGTGTTCCACAGTGCCTCCGCGGCGGCGATCTTCATTGGCTGGTACTTCTCCTCGACGACACCCAATTCGCTGCCCACGAAAATGGCCAGGACGATGGATGGCAGGAGCACGGCGAGCGAGATGACGGCCGCCCGACGGAAAGGTTCGAGGCCCTGCTTCCGGTGTATCTGCCACGCAGAGACGCTCAGCATGAGGATGCTCCCCGTCACGAGCGCTGCGAGCAGGACGTGAGGATAGGACCATACGAAGGTCGGGTTGGTGAACAGGGCCCATATGTTGTTGAGCTGCGGCTCCCCGTTCTTCATCGTGTAGCCGACGGGGTGCTGCATCCACGAGTTTGCCGCCATGATGAACGCGGCTGACAGCATGGTCCCGGCGGCGACGAGCCAGATGGTGACGAGGTGGGCCTTCTTGGAAAGGCGGTTCCAACCGAAGATCCATATGCCGAGGAATGTGGACTCCAAGAAGAACGCGGCCAAACCTTCCATGGCGAGCGGGCCCCCGAACACGTTCCCCACCAGGCGCGAGTAGGCCGACCAATTCATGCCGAACTCGAACTCCTGGATCAGGCCAGTCACGACACCGATGGCGACATTGATCAGGAGTAGGGCGCCGAAGAAGCGGGCCAATCGACGGTAGGTCTCGTCGCCGTTGCGGTACCACGCCGTCTCGAGCAGGGCGACAAGGAAGGCGAGCCCGATCGTCACGGGAACGAAGAGGAAGTGGTAAATGCTCGTCATGGCGAACTGCCACCGCGCGAGGTCGAGGTTCACAGTTGGTCTCTCCCTTCGGTAATGACGCCGGAGGTGTCGCTTACGTCGGTGGTGTCGGTGACGGTCTCCTGTGTCGAGGCGGCCAGGTCGCCCATCCGCTCCTCCCACCACAACGCGGCGTAGCGGCCCCCGGCCCCAAGGAGTGCAGCATGCGTGCCGTGCTCGATAATCACACCTTGCTCGAGGACCACGATCTCGTCCACCCGCTCGAGCCCCGAGAGCCGATGGGTGATCAGCAGGGCGGAGCGACCCTCGGTCACCGCCAGCAAGTCGGTCGTCAGAGCGTCTGCGGCCGCCGGCTCGAGGTGCTCCGCTGGCTCGTCCAGCAAGAGGATCGGGAAGTCGGCCAGAATTGCACGGGCAACCGCGACCCGCTGGCGCTGGCCGCCTGAGAGACGTCCCCCCATCGGCCCCACCGCCGTCGACATCCCTTCGGGCAGTCCCTGGAGCCAAGGGCCCAGCCCGACCCGCCCGAGGACCCGTATGAGCTCGGCGTCGTCGGCGGAGCGGCGACCGATCCGGAGGTTCTCGGCGAGCGTGGTGTCGAAGATGTGGGGCCGCTGCTCGACGAGGCCCACGATCCGCCGAACATCGTCGGCCGCGGCCCGTTCGAGGGGCACGCCATCGAGCGTGGCATCGCCGGCGTCGGCCGGGAGGAAGCGCACGAGCAAGTCGGCGAGCGTCGATTTACCAGCCCCGCTGGGCCCGACCAGGGCGACGCGGCGTCCGGGCCGCAGCATGAGGTCGACGCCGCGCAACGCGGCTCGGCCGGCGCCCGGGTACGAGGCCCACACCGAGCGCAGCTCCAGAGTGTGCGGGCCCGGTCCGATCGGCGCGGGACGGAGCGGGTCCGTGACGACGGACGGGGCGTCCATCGCAGCGAACACCCGTCCCGCCGCGACGCGGGAGCGTTGCAGCGCCTGGGTCGCGGCCGGCAGGGGAGAGACGAGCTCGACCGCGGCGAGTGGCACGAGGGCCAGAACCGCGAGGAAGGCACCGTTCAGGGATCCGCCGTGCGTGGCCCGCTACGCCCAGAGTGAGCGCGCCCCAGCTGGCCAGGCCTGCTAGTGCCGTCGTCAGGGCGAGCCCGGCACCCGCCGTTCCTGCCCCGCGCCGGGACAACGAGCGCAGGCGCCTGTCCGCCCGCTCGATGCGGTCGAGCTGCGCCGCGGTCCCCCCCATCGCCACGAGCTCTGGTGCGCCCGCGACGAGGTCGACCACCTCGGAGGCGAGCTCGCCACGCACCGTCGATTGCTGGGCCTCCTCGCGCTTCGTCAGGCGGCCGGTGATCCACGGCACGACGGTTGCGGAGAGCACAAGCGCGACGAGCAACACGAAACCGGCGGAGGGGAGGACCCACCATATGGCGGCGACCGTGGCGATCCCCACCAGCGCGGCGACGGCGAAGGGTTCGATCACCCTCAGCACGACGTCCTGTAGCGAGTCCACGTCGTTTACCGCCCGCGCCACGAGGTCGCCGCGCCGGAAGAGCGGAAGTCCCGCGGGTGCGACCACCTCGAGACTCTCGTAGAACCGCACCCGCAGGGCACCGAGAACCCGTAGCGCGGCGTCATGGCCGACCAGCCGCTCGGCGTAGCGCAGGAAGCCGCGGGAGAGCCCGAAGAATTGGACGCCGACGATGGCGAGCGTCAAGGAAGCCTCGGTTGGGTGCTCGGCGGCTCGCGAGATCAGCCAGGCGGACGTGCCCATGAGCGCGATCGAGGCACCGATAGCGCCGGCGCCCAGGATCGAAGCGTATGCAAGACGGCGCTGCGCGGGCCGGGCGATCGCAAGGGTGCGCAGAGTCCCCGCGGGCCGATCGCTCATGCTCCCAGGACCTCATCGCGGGCAGCGGTCACGATCGGCACCGGTGGCGCGGGAAGCTCCACTACCCGGTCGGCCAGCGCGGCCAGGGCCGGCCGGTGGGCGACGATGAGGGCGGTGCGGCCGAAGGACAACTCGCGGACGGCTCCGAGGACATCCGCCTCGGTCTCGTTGTCGAGGCCCGCCGTCGGTTCGTCGAGCACCAGGAGCGGCGCGTTCCTCACGAAAGCTCGGGCCAAGGCGAGGCGTTGCCGTTCGCCGGTCGACAGTCCCGCGCCGCCCTCGCCCAACCGTGTGTCCACGCCGTGGGGCAGTCGGCGCACGACCTCGCTCAGCCCGGCCGCGTCGAGCGCGGCCGCTACGTGTGCGTCGCTCGCGTCCGGCTGTCCCAAGCGGACGTTCTCTGCCACAGTGCGGGCGAAGAGGTGTGGCCGCTGTGGCACCCACGCCACGTGGCGCCGCCAATCGTCCAGGTCGAGGTCGGACAGGTCGACCCCGCCCAGGAGCACCGTGCCGGCATCGGGGCGGCGAAGGCCGAGCACGACGGAGAGCACCGTGGTCTTGCCGCAGCCGCTCGGTCCGGCCAGCGCGACCGTCTCGCCGGGTTCGACGACGAGCTCGAAGTCGTGGACCGCCGGCAGCCGTCGCCCGGGATAGGTGATGTCCAGTCCTCGAACCACTATGCCGGTCCCGTCTGCTCGCCTGCTGCCGCCAGACGCGGTGTCGCGGTCATCCGCCTCGATCAGCTCGAAGATCTCGTCCGCCGCCTTGATGCCGTCGGCGCTGGCGTGGAAGTGGGTGCCGAGGGCCCGCAGCGGCATGTACGCCTCTGGTGCGAGCACGAGCACGAACAGCGCGTCGCGAAACCCCATGTTGCCGCCGAGCAGTCGCAGCCCGACCGCGACCGCGACGAGCGCGACCGACACGGTGGCGAGCAACTCGAGCACGAGCGAGGACAAGAAGGTGAGCCGGAGGGTCGCCATGGTGGCCGAGCGATACCGCTCAGTCACCTCGGCGATGGAACGGGCCTGCGCCTTGGCCCGGCCGAACACCTTCAGCGTCGGGAGTCCGGCCACGATGTCGAGGAAGTGCCCGGCCAGTTTGTGCAGTGCCTGCATCCGCTTCGCGGTGCGCTCCCGCGTCGTCGCGCCGACGAGCGCCATGAAGATCGGGATCAACGGCACGCTGACGGCAATCAGCAGCGCACTGACCCAGTCGGCACCCGCAACGACCCCGATGATCGCAACAGGGACGATGATCGCCAGGAAGACCTGTGGCAGATAGCGGGAAAAGTAGCCGTCGAGGGCGTCAATGCCCGTTGTCAGCAGGACCGTGATCTGACCCGCGTCGCGATCGTCGAGGCCTGCCGGCCCGAGCGCGCCGATCCGGGTCGCGGCAGCCCGGCGCAGGTCGGACTTGGCCGACGCCGATGTCCGGAAGGCGGTGCGTTCGCCCGCCCAAGCGAGCAGAGCGCGCGCGGCCACGACGGCTAGCAGTGCAAGCAACGGCGCGCGCAGCGAGGCGGCGCTGCGATGGTCGAGGAATGCGTCGGCCACCACCATTGCGATCAGCCATGCCTGCGCGATAACCAGGAAGGCAGCCACACCCCCGACGACGACCGAGAGGATCAGGTAGGTGCGAGTCGCCCGGGCGTAGTGCACGAGACGGGAGTCGAACGGACCACCCACGCGTCCCGCCGAGGCAGGCCGTATGGAAGAAGGAGACCGCCCCGGCACTTCCCGTTCGACCTCCAATCGCGCGCGTCCCCTCTTCCCCGAGGTTAGGCCCGCCCCGGCTGCTGACGCAGAGCCGATCGGACCTAAGCTCCCCGAGAGCCATGTCGACGACCACCGCTCGTACCTACACGACCACGGTCGGGAGCCAGACCGTGGAGCTGCCGCTCGTTCCACTCTCCGAGGAGCTCACCATCGCGCTGCTCATCTGCGTGGACCTCGGGGTCGCCTTCGCAGAGACGGCCGGCCGTGAGCTGGCCGAGATGATGCGGCCGGCCAATCCCGAGATTGTCGTCTCCGTGGCAACGATGGGGATCCCTATCGCGATCGAAGCCAGCCGAGCGCTCGGCCTCGACGATTACGTCATCCTGCACAAGACACCCAAGATCCACCTGGGCGAGACCTGGGCCGAGCCCGTCTACTCCATCACCACCGACAAGCAGCAGCGCCTGCGGATGGACCCCGCTCGGGTCGAAGCCGTGCGCGGCCGGCGGGTCGCCATCGTCGACGACGTCATCTCCACCGGCGCGTCGTTGTCCTCGGCGCTGCGGCTGGTCCGGCGTATGGACGCCGAACCGGTGGTCATCGGCTGTCTGATGACCGAGGGCTCCCAGTGGAAGGGTGCGCTCGGCGAGGACGCCGCGCTGGTGCGGACCCTCGGGTCCATGCCGCTGTTCCACCCCGACGGCCATGGCGGCTTGGTCGAGGACTGGGACTAGAACACTCGGCTCAGGCGGCCGGCAGCCCCTCCGTGCGCAGCAGTTCGTCCTGCGCTTCGGCTTCTCGACCCCGGACGCCCCGCCAGGCGAGGACCGCATAGACGAGGCCACCCACACCCATCCCGAGGAAGATGCTGAAATCGCCGCCGTAGCCGAAGGAATCGCGCGTATGCGCTGTCACCTCGTTCAGCCATTGTGGGACCTTGAAATAGAACTGGGGGTTCACGTAAAGCCCGGAGATAGCAGCGAACATCCCGACGATCTGCGCCACCCAGGCAGGCCAGTGGATGCCACCCCTCCGCCAGTACAGGGACCGCCGCCCCGTGTCCTGCAGCGCGCTCGGCACGTAACGGTATCGACGCAGCACCCAGTCGACGAGGAAGATGGCGCTCCACGGCGCAATCCAAATGATGACGAGGTCGACAAAGTCCGACAGGTACTGGGTGAACGACGCGCTGAAGATCGCGTACATCGTCACGCCTAAGGCGATGACGCAGTCGATCAGCACAGCCTGATAACGCTTTACGGGTACGCCGATCGCCTGCAGTGTCACGCCCGACGAGTACATGTCGAGGCTATTGATGCCGAAGAGCTGGATGATCGCGAACACGAGGAACACGACGACGAACCACGGGGGTATGACGCTGGTGTGGGCGAATGGCAGCAATCCGCCAGCGCCCGTCCCGATCCTCAGGACAAAGGTTCCGACGACCGCGCCGAGGACCATGATGAGGATCTCGGGTACGGCGGTGCCGAAGAACACCCAGCCGACGATCGCCTTCTTCGAGGAATTTCTCGCGCAATACCGTGTGTAGTCGTTGCCATTCTCGGTCCAGCCCAGCCCGCTCAACGCGATCGTGAAGGCGAGCGCCTCCATGAATGCCTGCCAGTCCCCACTCGCTTTGACGACGTGCACGTTCGCGTGGGACACGGAGAAGCCGAGCAGGACAGCGAAGAGGATCACGAACGGCACGACGAGGAGGCGGAGCGTCTTCACGATGGCCGCGTGTCCGAAGAAGGGCAGGATCCCCTGGATAAGCACCGCCACGATGACCAGGACCACCTTCGCCGGATCGCCGGGCAAGAACCCGGCCTTGATCATGAGAACCAGACCGGCACCGACGATCAGGATCAGACCCTCCACCTCGAAGCCGATTTGCGTGATCCAGTTGAAGAACGAGATGGGCCGCGAGCCGTTGGGACCGAAAGGAGCCCGGTTGATGGCCATGGCTGTCGTCCCCGCGTTCGGACCTTGCAGCGAGCACAGCCCAAGCAGAAAGAATGACAGGTTGCCCAACACAATGACGATGACAACCTGGGCGAAGGTGAGCCCGAAAGTCATGAGGATGGCGCCGTAGATGAAGTACTCGATCTGAACGCTCGCGCCGGCCCACATCCCACCCACGTCGATCGGCCTCGCCCACCGCTCGCTCTCGGGGATGAAGTCGATCCCGTGCTGCTCGACGTGAAACGCCGCTTTGGACTCCGGGTCGTGGATCGTCGCCAGCTCTTCCGCGTAGTCCTCGGTGACCGTCACACTCGCTACCTCCCTCGTGCTCGCCTCATCGGAGCATCATGGACGGCCGACAAGGACCGATCGCGGGATCGCACTACCCCCAGTAGCACCCTTGGTCTCACATCCACTCGCTCATCCGTTCCATTACGCCAGGTTTCGGTCCGCGTCCCTGAGCGAGCGACCGAAGGTTGACGGCCATAGATTTGGTGCTGGTTGGGTTCACGTCAAGCGGTTTGCCTCGCCGAGCGGCGACTCGACGCGGCAGGCTCTCTCAGCCTCCGAGCTGGGCGCGCATGAACTCCACCGCTTTGCCCTGCATCTCGCGGGCCTGATGCTCGATGAAGCGTTCCACGATGGGGCCGGCGCCGAAGATCTTCACCCGGGCATCGAGAGAGAATGTCTCGACGGTGGCACCCTCATCGAGCGTGAGCGCGATCGCACCATCGATCTGTGTCTTGTCGGCCATCGTCCCAGGCGTCATGGTGAACGTCGAGGTCGATGCGGCGGGATCGAACGTGCTGACTTCGGTGGTGACGACCTCCTCGCCGAAGATCTTGCGCACCGGCCCGGGCATGCTCGGCTTCTGCCCGTAACGGAGGGTACGCACCAGCCCGCTGGACAGGTCGCCTTCCTGGGACAGGACCTCGGCCGATGTCGAGCCGAGCGCCTGAAGGTGCATGCGCACCGTGAAGTCGGGGTCGAAGTAGAGCGCCCAGAATTGCTCCGGGGTGCAGTCCCAGCCGTAGGTGAGCGAGAGCCTCATGGTTGCAGCTCGATCAGCATGTGATGCCCCAATTCTCCTGTGAGGTCGATGATTATGTGCATAGTGGCCACGCGCCAGTGGCCGTCCACCCGTTCATACGTGTGGCGGTAGCGACCGGCGATCACGGGCTGCAGCGCGAGCTCGCCGGGCACCGCCTGCAGCACGGTGAAGTATGAGCGGCTCGAGGCATGGACCCCGTCGTCGGCGATGTCGACAATGACGTTGGTCATGACGTGCTTGGTGCGCGGCGTTCCGTCGTCGTAGCGCCGGGTCGTGTTCGTGTAGAGCTTCTCGATGGCGTCTCGACCAGAGATGGCATCGCCGAACCCCTCGAAGGTCAGTGTCGCGTGCTCGAAGACCTCGGAGACGCCGGCGAAGTCACCTTCGTCGATCCGCTCGGCGTAGGAGTAGATGAGGTTGGTGACGGCATGGACGGCCATCGACTCCTCGGCAGCAGCGGTCCTTTGCGCTTCGGGCACGGGCGAGATTGTGGCACCGATCACTGGCCCAGGAGTCGCCCGAGTGCACCGTGCGGTCTTGCTCGGGCGCCCGTTTCGGGCCTCACTCCGATCGGCCAGCTTCATCGTCCACAGTCCGGCGTTCACCCCCATCCAGCGCAGCGGCTCGGGCTCCCAGCGGGGCGAGCGATGGTTCACCCAAGGCAGCCCGGTCAGTTCGGAGTCCCTTCCGGTGATCAGGTCGGCCAACGTGCGTCCCGCCAGATTGGACGTCGCCACGCCGTCGCCGACATAGCCGCCTGCCCACGCAAGACCGCTGGTGCGGTCGTAGCCGACGGAGGAGTGCCAGTCCCGGGGGATGCCGAGTGGCCCACCCCATGCGTGGGAGAACCGGACGCCCGCGAGGTCCGGGAACAGCTCGACGAGGGTCTCTCGCAACAGGGCGTGAACGGACCGATCCGAGTCGAAGGCGGGTCGGACGGAAGAACCGTAGTGATACGGGGCTCCGCGTCCGCCGAACGCGAGCCGGTCGTCGGCGGTCCGCTGTCCGTAGATGATCATGTGCCGATGGTCGGCGAAGGTCGGCCGGCCGCTGAGTCCGGCCGCCTCCCAGAAGTCCCGGCCAAGGGGCTCGGTCGCCACCATCAGCGAGTACACGGGCACGATCTCGCGCTCGCTTCCCGGCAGGGTCGGGGTCCAGGCCTCGGTGGCTCGCACGACCACGTCGGCGCGGACGGTGCCGCCGCGGGTCAGGACGCACGGCCCGTCCCCTCCGGTGGCGCGGATGTCGAGCACCTCGGTGTGCTCGTAGAGGCGCACACCATGCCGTTCGACCGCGTCGGCCAGGCCGCGGGCGAGGAGAGCCGGCTGGATCGCCGCACAGTGGGGCGTGAAGGTGGCGCCGATCGTCCCCGCCGCCCCCACCATCGTCCCGGCCTCCTCCGGGCCGAGCCAGCGGATGTCGTCCTCACCGAACCCGAGCGACCGGGACTCTTCGAGGGCGGTGAGTGCGCGCTCCTTCTGGGCCTCGCTGCGAACCAGGTCGACGGTGCCACCCTTCTCGAAATGGCAGTCGATGCCCTCGCCGGCGGCGCTGGCGCCCACGACATCCACCGTCTCGTGCATGGCGCGGCGCATGGCGCGCATGGCGTCGATCCCGTGCCGGCGGGCCAGCGCTCCGTCGGACGCCGCGAACAACGCCGAACACCATCCACCGTTGCGACCGGAGGCCCCGAATCCGGCAGTCTCTCGTTCGAGCACGACGATACGGAGGTTTGGGTCCGCCAGCGCGAGCGAATGGGCCGTCCACAATCCGGTAAAGCCGGCACCGACGATGCAGATGTCGACCTGGAGATCCTCGGTGAGAGCGGGACGTACCGGGAGGGGGAGTGGGACGGCCTGCCACCAGAGGGAGAGCCGTTCGTACTCCGAGGCCGCTCCGGCTCCCGGCGCTACATCCGGCGCCACGCCTCTGCGAGCACCTCGCGCAGCGTCGACGCCATGAAGTCGATCTCCTCTTGTCCGCAGATGAGCGGGGGCGACAACTGGACGACGGGGTCGCCGCGGTCGTCCGCCCGGCAGATCAGTCCCGCATCGAAGAGCGCGCCCGAGAGGAAGCCGCGCAGCAGCCGCTCGGACTCCTCGTCGTCGAACGAGAGGCGCGTTTCCCTGTCCTTGACGAGCTCGATCCCGTAGAAGAACCCGGCGCCGCGCACGTCGCCGACGATCGGCAGGTCGTAGAGGCTCTCGAGGGCGACGCGGAACGAGTCCTCGGTGGACTGGACGTGATCGAGGATCCGCTCGCCCTCGAAGACATCGAGGTTGGCCAGCGCGACTGCGCAGCTGACGGGGTGTCCGGCGAACGTGAAACCGTGGAGGAACGACGCACCCGGTTCGAGGAAGGGCTCCATCAGGCGGTCCGAGGCGATCATCGCCCCGAGCGGCGCGTACCCTGAGGTCAGGCCCTTGGCCACCGTGATGATGTCGGGCTGGTAGCCGTAGCGGAGCGCACCGAACCAGTGGCCGAGTCTGCCGAAGGCGCAGATCACCTCATCGGATACGAGGAGCACACCGTGGCGGTCGCAGATCTCGCGTACCCGCTCGAAGTACCCCGGCGGCGGAGGGAAGCACCCGCCGGCGTTCTGGACCGGTTCGAGAAAGACGGCGGCGACGGTGTCGGGACCCTCCCGGACGATGGCGCGCTCTATCTCGTCGGCCGCCCATTGCCCGAACGCCGCTTCGTCGTCGGCGAAGAGCTCGGCGCGGTAGAAGTTCGTGTTGGGCACCTTGATCGCGCCCGGGACGAGGGGCTCGAACGGCGTGCGCAAGGTGGGGATGCCCGTGATGGACAACGCTCCCATCGACGTCCCGTGGTAGGCGATGTCGCGGCTGATCACTTTGGTGCGCTGCGGCTCACCGGTCATCCGGAAGTACTGGCGCGCGAGCTTCCACGCTGACTCGACCGCCTCGGATCCTCCGGACGTGAAGAAGACGCGGTTGAGGTCGCCCGGCGTCAGGGCGGCGACGCGCTCCGCGAGCTCGACCGCTCTCGGGTGCGCGTACGTCCACAGCGGGAA
This sequence comes from uncultured Acidimicrobiaceae bacterium, assembly GCA_963777485.1. Classification (GTDB taxonomy): domain Bacteria; phylum Actinomycetota; class Acidimicrobiia; order Acidimicrobiales; family RAAP-2; genus Bog-473. Next base: position 637,921 of record CAVZQP010000004.1, read on the forward strand.
GTAAGCAAGTGTCTCGGCCTGCTTGGCGCCCGCCTCGGCCAGCTCGGTCCTGCCGTGCCCGAGTTGGGACGTGAACAGCCCGGCCAGGCCGTCGAGATAGCGCTTTCCGTGCTGGTCCCACACCCATGCGCCCTCGCCGCGCACGATGACCGGCACCTCGTGGTCGTCGTAGGCCGCCATCCGGCTGAAGTGCATCCAGAGGTGGCGCCGGGCCCGGTCACTCAGGTCCATGTTCTCGGGACTGGTGGTGCTCATCGATCCTCCGCTCGGGGCAGGCCGCTCAGCGGGTGCCCCACGTATAGGTCTGCTTGGCCAGTTTCAGGTACAAGAAGGTTTCGGTGGCCCGCACGCCCGGGATACTGCGCACCGAGTCGTTGAGGACCTGGAGGAGACGCTCGTCGTCCTCGCACACGATCTCGACGAGGAGGTCGAACGACCCGGCGCACATGACCACGTAGTCGACCTCCGACAGTGCGGTGAGCTTCTCGGCGACCCGGCGCACGTCGCCTTCCACGGAGACCCCGATCATGGCCTGGCGCGTGAAACCCAGCTGGAGCGGGTCGGTCACGGCGACGATCTGCATGATCCCCGATTCGCGCAGGCGCTGGACCCGGCGCCGCACGGCGGCCTCAGAGAGGCCCACCGCCTCGGCGATTGCGCCGTAGGGTTGGCGGCCGTCGCGTTGGAGCGCCTCGATGATGGCCCGGTTCGGCCCGTCGAGGAGCGTGCCGGGCGCGCCTCCGGTGTCGTTCTGTGCGTCCGCTTCCTCGTGCCCGTGGTTCTCGGGCATCTCGCACCTCTCTAGCCTCGGGGGCCATAAATTCTGCTGTGCAGAATTGTGTCACCTGCAAAGGCCCAGTCAAGCAGAATTCGTCATGTTGGGCTCTCGATATTGCGAAAACGCTTGTTGGAGGTGGGTCTCCTGTGATTCTGTAGGTCAGGAGTGGACTCATGTGGCGAAAGGGAGCGGCATGCGGAGATTGCAGAATTTCGTCGGGGGCGCCTACCGCGATGCCGAGGACGGTCCGGTCGCCCCGTTGATCGACCCGTCGACGGGGGAGGCCTTCGCCGACGCGCCGGTCTCGGGGCCGGCGGATGTCGACCGCGCCCTGGCCACGGCGGCCGAGGCTTTCACATCGTGGCGCCGAACGACACCGTCCGAGCGCAGCCTCGCGTTGATCCGGATAGCCGACGCGCTCGAGGCCCGGGCCGAGGACCTGGTCGGCGCGGAGTCGGAGAACACGGGGAAGCCCTTCCAACTGACGATGGACGAGGAGATCCCTCCGATGGTCGACCAGATCCGCTTCTTCGCCGGCGCCGCCCGGCACCTCGAGGGCCTCGCGGCTGCCGAGTACATGGCGGGCCACACCTCGTTCATCCGTCGAGAGCCCATCGGCGTCTGCGGTGCGGTGACTCCGTGGAACTACCCGATGATGATGGCGGTCTGGAAGTTCGCCCCTGCGCTCGCCGCAGGCAACACCATGGTGCTCAAGCCGTCGGACACCACGCCCGTGACGGCTTTGCTGATGGCCGAGATCATGGCCGAGCATCTCCCACCCGGCGTCTTCAATGTGGTGTGCGGCGACCGCGACACCGGCCGAGCGCTCGTCGCGCACGAGACGCCCGCGATGGTGTCGGTGACCGGTTCGGTGCGTGCCGGCATGGAGGTCGCGGCGGCGGCCGCCCCGACGCTCAAGCGGGTGCACCTCGAGCTCGGTGGCAAGGCGCCGGTGATCGTCTTCGACGACGCCGACCCTGGCGCGGCGGCCGAAGGGATCGCGGGCGCGGGCTACTTCAACGCGGGACAGGACTGCACCGCGGCGACCCGGGTCTTAGCCGGGCCCCGGGTCCACGACGACCTGCTGGCCGCGCTCGTCGAGCAGGCAGAGGGCACGACGGTCGGCGGGAGGGAGAATGCGGAGGCGGATTACGGGCCCCTGAACAACGCCAACCAGCTCGAGCGGGTGCGCAGCTTCCTCCAGCGCGTCCCAGCGCACGCCTCGGTCGACACCGGCGGCTCATCGGTCGGCGACCGCGGTTACTGCTTCGCTCCGACGGTCGTGTCGGGCCTCCACCAGGACGACGAGATGATCCAGTCGGAGGTCTTCGGGCCCGTGATCACCGTGCAGGAGTTCAGCGGCGAGTCCGAGGCGCTCGAGTGGGCCAACGGGGTCGATTACGGCCTCGCCTCGTCGGTTTGGACGCGTGATCACGGACGTGCAATGCGGATGGCACGCGACCTCGACTTCGGCTGTGTCTGGATCAACACCCACATCCCCCTCGTGGCCGAGATGCCGCATGGCGGCTTCAAGCGTTCGGGCTACGGCAAGGACCTGTCCGCCTATGGGTTCGAGGACTACACGCGCGTGAAGCACGTGATGAGCAACATCGAGGAGTAGCCATGATCATCGGCGTCCCGTCGGAAGTGAAGGAAGACGAGTACCGGGTAGCCGTCACGCCCGCCGGGGTACGGGAGCTGACATCGGCCGGCCACACCGTCCTCGTCCAGAAGGGCGCGGGCGACGGCTCCTCCATGCTGGACAGCGAGTTCGTCCGAACGGGCGCCGCGATCGTGGCAGACGCCGACGAGCTGTGGGGCGCGGCCGACCTCGTCTGCAAGGTCAAGGAACCGCTCCCCGAGGAGTACCACCGCCTCGGCCTCCGTCCCAACCAGACGCTCTTCACGTATCTGCACCTCGCCGCCTCCCAGGAGTGCACGGCGGCCCTGCTCACAGCGGGCAACGTCGCCATCGCCTACGAAACGGTGCGTCTGCCCGACAACACGCTGCCCCTACTCGCTCCGATGAGCGAGGTTGCGGGCCGCATGGCCCCGCTGATGGGTGCCCACCACCTGATGCGCCCCGGTGGGGGGAGAGGCGTACTGGTCACCGGTGTGCCGGGCGTCCGCTGCGCACGAGTGGTCATCCTCGGCGGCGGGGTCGCCGGGTTCGCCGCCGCGACCATCGCGGTCGGGATGCACTCAGAGGTCTTCATCGTCGACAAGAACCTCGACAAACTGCGGGAGGTGGACCACCACTTCCGCGGCGAGCTCGAGACCATTGCCTCGTCCGAGCACGCGATCGAGGAGGTGTGCCTCGACGCCGACATCGTCATCGGGGCCGTCCTCGTCGTCGGCGCACGGGCGCCGCGACTCGTCTCCGACAAGCTGGTTGCACAGATGCGGCCGGGCTCCGTTCTCGTCGACATCGCAGTGGACCAGGGTGGCTGCTTCGAGTCGACACACCCCACGACCCACTCGAACCCTGTCTACGAGTCCCATGGGTCGATCTTCTACTGCGTCTCCAACATGCCGGGGGCCGTCCCGCACACATCCACGCACGCGTTGGCCAACGCCACCCTTCCGTACACGATGGCCATCGCCGACCAAGGGTGGCAGCGGGCCGTCCGTTCAAACGAAGCGCTCGCCGAAGGCGTCAACGTCGCCAACGGCCGGGTTATCTACAAGCCCGTCGCCGATGCGCTCGGCCTGGAGTTCACGCCGCTGGCGTCGCTCGTCGACTGAGCTCGGCCCCGGGGGTCAGCGCCTGCTCTTTAGGCGTCTCGCTTCGGGCCGCGGCCGCCACTCGAAGAACCTGCGTAGGCACCGAATCGGTCACCGGGTGCCCCGAGCTGCGGGCCTACCGTCAGCACCAACGCCGGGAGATCCGGCGGGTCCTGAGATCCGACTCCGGCCGGCGAGAGGGGGCAGACTGTCGACGATGGTTTCCGACGACCAGCGTCCGGCCAAACCTGATCGCGGCCTCACGGAACGTGTCGCGGATGCGGACCGAGATCGCACCGTCACCCAGTTGCGGGAGCACGTCGTCGAGGGGCGGTTGACGCTCGACGAGTTCTCCGAGCGCATGGGCGCGGCCCTCGAGGCCAAGACTCGCGGCGAGCTCGACGCCGTCATGGCTGACCTGCCGACAACAAACAGTGTCCCGACCGCCTCGCCGACCACCGCGACGCCTCGCAAGACCAGCCGCTGGCACATAGCCGTCATGAGCGGTCATTCGACACGCGGTCGGTGGCGCATCGGCGGCAAGACCAAGGCAGTCGCCGTCATGGGTGGCTGCGACATGGACCTGCGCAGAGCGGAGATCGAAGGCCCCGAGGTCGAGATCACCGCTTTTGCATTTTGGGGAGGCATCGACATCATCGTGCCCGAGGGTTTCGACGTGGAGCTTCGTGGCTTCTCCTTCATGGGCGGCCGGAGCCTCCGCCTCCGCGACGTGCCCATCGTGCCTGGCTCGCCAAGGATCATCGTCCGGGGCTTCGCCGTCATGGGCGGCATCGAGGTCAAAAGCCGCCCCAATCGATCGGGGAAGCAGCTCGGACGTTCGAGGTCGAGCACGGTTCAAGACGCCCTCGACGCAGCAGCCGCGTATACGCAGGAAGCCCTCAATGCTGCGGCCGACGCGACTCCCGACGGTCCGGTCGACCTTGCTGCGCTCGGGCGCCAGATCCGCCGCGAGTTGCATGCGCAGCGTCACGCGTACAAGCAGGCGGATCGTCGACAGCGCCGGGGCGACCCCGCCGCTGCCGCGGAACCTCCGGCGCCGCCAGCCCCTCCTGCTCCACCCACCTCGACCTCGACCTCGATCTCGACTTCAACCTCGACTCCTTCACCCTCGACCTCGACTCCTTCACCCTCGACCTCGACTCCTTCACCCTCTTCCCCTCCACCCCCTTCGTCGGAGCCTGCGACGTTCGAGGCGTCGAGCGACGGAGGGGCACTGCCGAACGTCGGGACTGTGACGATCCTGTTCTGCGACATGGTCGACTACGCAGGGATGACCGAGCGCTTGGGTGACCGGGCTTCGCATCGCATCCTCCAAGAGCACCACCGCATCGTGCGCGACGCGGTGGTGCGCAACGGGGGCCGAGAGATCAAGGTCCAGGGTGACGGATTCATGGTCGCGTTCGGCGGCGTGGCGCCAGCAATGCGATGCGCCATCGACACCCAGCGCGCCTGCCGCGACCACGTCTCCGACGAAGGGGAGAAGATCGCTGTCCATATCGGCATCCACACGGGCGACGCGGTCGTCGAGGACGACGACTATCTCGGGCACACGGTCATCGTCGCCAGCCGTCTGGCCGACTGCCGCATCTCCAGGCGAGATCCTGGTCTCTTCGCTCTCGGAACAACTCGTCCAGGGCTCCGGCGAGTTCAGCTTCGACGGCCACCGCGAAACCCGGTTGAAGGGGATGGCGCGAGCGCAGCTTTCGGCGACGCTGAACTGGGCTGATTGAAGGAGTGAGTGACCTCGAACTCTGGCGTCAGGCAGGCCTCTACGACCCCGATGACCCCAACGCGGACGAACGCCTCGCCCTCCTTCGATACCTGAGCGACCGAGGGGCCTCGATCGACCAGATGGTCGACGCCCACGCGCAAGGAAACCTCCCAGCTGTCGCCAGCGACCTCGTGGTCCCTAAGAACGAGATGATCCGGGCGTCCGAGGTGGCTGCCCAAAGCGGTGTCGCCCTCGACCGAGTGTTGCGCGTGCTTCTGGCCGCAGGCATCCCGGCCGAGCCCGACACCGAGGTTCCCGCTAGGACCATCGACCTCATGGCGGCGTTCGAACAGGGATCGGCGCTGATGGGCGACGACGCCATCCTGGCGTTCACACGGCTTCTCGGAGCAGCAGCCATTCAGATCGCCGAGGCTGCGGTTGCGCTGTTCTATTCGGAGCTTGGTCCCGGGACCGAACGCGAAGGGCGAGACGAGCTCACCCGTGCGCAGCTCGCAGAGACAGCGACGATGGCGTTCACGGCGGTACCCGACGTCCTTTCACAGATGGTCTTTGACCAGTTCGAGCGGGCGCTACGGAGAGCCGTCGCCGTGCGTGGCTGGGGACAGGAAAGCGGAACGAGTCCTTCTGGAGCAGTCGACGCACTGACCGCCGGAGTCAACGCGGAGCATGTTGCGCTTGGATTTGTCGATCTCGTCGGCTCGACGGCGTGGGCCCAAGGATTGAGCTTGCGGGACCAAAGCCTTGCGCTTGCCCGCTTCGAGTCGGCCGCCTGGTCGTCAGCCGTGCTCTGCGGAGGCCGCGTTGTCAAGATGATCGGCGACGAGGTCTTCTTTGCCGCGCCCACGTCCGACGTCGCCTGCCGGATCGGGATCGATACGATCCGTGCGGCCGCCGAGGACGAGGTCCTACCGCCGGCCCGCGGCGTGGTCGGCCTCGGATATGCCACTCCCCGAGAAGGTGACTACTTCG
>CAVZQP010000005.1:0-65248 GCA_963777485.1 uncultured Acidimicrobiaceae bacterium
AGAACTTCGGCCGTTCCTCTCTACTTTAAAACGCTACGACCGACACGGGACTGCCCCAGACGACAGCATCAGCCCCAAGCCAGCGAGCTCGTCGTTGCTGGGTTGGGGACTCTCCTAGTCCCAAGGTGCCGGGATCGAGACCCGGGCGGCCCACCGATTGAGGAATCGCTTCGCCAAGCTGGGGGTGGGTGGATTTGCCCAGGGCAATCAAGCAGACCACGCCGACGGCGCCACTGCCGGCCGCGTTGGATCGCCTCAGGTGTCCCACTTTGACGGCGCAATATGCAAGTGGGGCATGACCTCGAAGTGCCGGTAGGGGGCACCCGCATGCCGGCGACTGTCACTGAGTGCTCTAACGGAGTTTGCCACTAGCGGTCCAGCCCCTTCGCCATCAGCGTCTCACCGATCATGAATTCGGACTGGGCAATCAACTCGGTGAAGATCGGAGTGGCCGCGGCATGCGTTCGGCTGCTGCTATGTGCGGTAGACGCAGCCTCGTCGGCATACACCTCGGTAGTCCAGAAAACATGTGGATCGTCCTTTGAGCGGTGGACCGCGTAGAGAAGTGTGCCGGGCTCGCTCTCGGCCTGGTGAAGCAGTGGCGCGAAGGCAGCGACATACTCATCGGCACGACCTTCGTGGACGGTGACCCGCGCTACGACTGCAACGTGTGGCATCAATCCTCCCGCAATCCGTGCCTGTGGCGATCGTATTTCAACGCTTGGGTCAACAAACCGTTTGGATCTCGTCTGAGCGGACGGTCAAATGGCACCTCATTCCGACGTGTCGAGGGCAGTCATGACGTGGCAATCGTGTGGGCAAGCATGTTTCCTTAAGACCAGCCAAGCTCCTCTAGGCGGGCTTCACTGATACCGAAGTGATGTCCCACCTCGTGGAGCAAGGTGACTCGCACCCGGCGGGCCAACTCCTCGGCCGTGTTGGCGGACCGGCAGATCGTGGCCAAAAAGAGCGTGATCCGATCAGGATTCGCCCCCGCGTAGGTGCCGCGCTTCGTCAGCGGAATCCCCTCGTAGAGTCCAAAGAGCCGACCAGGTGGACTCTCGTCATCGATGATGATTGCGACGTTTTCCATCTCTGCACGTAACTCGTCGGGGATTGATTCCAAAGCCTCAGCCACCAAGTCCTCGAAGGCATCGGTGTCGATAGATTCCACGCCAACCACCTTGCCAGTGATCGTGCCGCCGTGTCCCAGCAGGCTCTCTAGATGCCGCTGGTCTCAGGACGCGAAATAGAAGGCGCTAAACACGGACTTCAACGTGATTGGCGCCGACTAGCTGCACTGGCAGACCCACGCTGCCGTACTCGGACGTCCATGGCGGTCTGGGGAAGGCCGCGGCGCACCCGACCCGTGCCGAAGGACGGATCGGGCTGTGGCGGACTGGTGCACCCCCGTCCCCGGCAAACGGCGGGTGTTACCGACTGAGCGCGTCCGAGACCTGAAGTGCGTCCCGCCCCTCGATAACCCGTCCATTGCCGTTCGACGACAGCGCCGACGGCGCCGACGGCGCCGAGGTTGCCGATACCTCGTGGCCGGAGGCATCGAAAACCACAATCCGGTCGCGTCCTTCGTGCTTGGCTTGGAAGAGAGCAGCGTCAGCGCGGCTGATGAGTGTGGGAAGGTCGTCGTCGGGGTGGGACTCGACGACCCCGAAACTGACCGTGAACTTCGGGAGTCCGGCGACCGCCATCGCAGCATCGAGTCGGATGCGCACTCCATCGAAGATCTCACACGCCATTTCGACGCTGCAGCCAGGCACCGCTATGGCGAATTCTTCTCCTCCGTGACGGCAGACAATGTCCTGGGTACGCAGCGACTCGCGGAGGACCTGGGAGAACAGGCGTAGGGCACGGTCACCGGTCTCGTGGCCGAAGGTGTCGTTGAGCACCTTGAAATGGTCGAGGTCGGCCATGGCGATCGCGACGTCTGCTTCCTCACGCCGAACGGTGGTGACGCGATGCTCGAAAGACCGTCGGTTCAAAAGACCGGTCAGGCTGTCCGTCGTCGCCTGGAGTTGTGTCTCGGCCATCACCCGCAGAAGGCCGATTCGAGCGCCCGAGAGCTTGGCCAGGGTTGCCAGGTCTTGTTCCGTGTTCTCCGAGAACGAGGTGTTCCGCTCGCCGGTGACATGGATGACCCCCACGGAACGGCCCATGATGGAGACCGGGACGCACATCGCCGACACTGCTCCTTCAGGCCGGCCCCGCAACTTCGGGCAGGCGTCGAGCGCGTCGCTGTCCGAGAAGCGTTGCACCTGAGCTCGACGTGCCGCAGGACAGTGATCCGGCGAGTCGACGCCACAGGCGGGCGGCGATCCGGTGGGCGAGGCCGAGGCCATCCGGAGTAGGTGCGCGTGGCTGTTGTCGGCCAGCAAGAGCTCGACGGATGCGTCCGGCACGATGGTCGAGAACGACCGCTCGATCACCTGGACGACCTCGGGTTCGCCCTCGGCCATGTCCAGGGCGTTGGCCAGGCGGCTTTCGAACTTCTGCCCCCGGGCCTGGGCTTCGAACTGGCCGGCCAGCGTGGCGATGACGCCGTCGCTCTTCTCTTGTTCCTTCACACTGCGCACCGACAACACGATCGCCATAGGGGCGACGAGCACTGCCATCCACAGCCCCATGACCGGGTAGCGAGCGCCACCGGTCGCGAAGAGCGACGTCAAATAGACCGCCAGGAGTCCGACCAGCGGGCCCACGATCAGCCCGATCACGGCGCTCACGTAGGCGGTACGCCTGTTCCGCGAGCGCGCCGCGCTCCAATCTTCCTCGGTTACCGCCGTGCCCGGAGGCGCCAAATCATCCACTGGGGTCCCCCTCGAAGAGCCCTCCTTCAGAAGGCTACGAAGGTTGGGTTGCTGGTTCGTTGCGGATCCGTCGGCAGGAGGTTTTGTCTAGGGACACTCGATGGTCCGTAGAAGATCGAAATTGCCGCCGTTCTCGGAAGCAGCCGAAGGCATGGTTGGAATGATTTCGCCGGGGGTCAGTACTCCGAGGGTGGATAGCCGAGCTTCTCGATCAGGCCCGGCACGACCTTCTCGAGTGCTTCGTAGTGCTCGGGCTTGAAGACGTCGCGGTAGGTGCGCCGGTTGACACGGTAGTGGGACTCCGAACCTGAGTCCCGCTCGGCCAAGTCCTTGCGCTGGAGCGCTTCGCGCGACGTCTGGGCCAGGACCGTTTCGAATTCAGTCGAGGACAGGTGGACGTTGCAGTGCGCCAGCATGCTCGAGACCGCCGCCTCGTAGTCGGCCTGGATCTCCTCCAGGCGCCACGTCTTGACGCTCGCGTCGATCTCGTCGGCACCCACCCACGTGGCCATGTCGCGCAGGTGCCCCTCGCCATTGCCGATCAGCCACAGCATCGCCTCGTCCATCGACTTGCCGTCGAGTGCCGAGCGGATCTCCCGCGCGTCGAGCACGGTGCGGTGCGTCTCGACCGACCCGTAGGCCGACACGACGATGTCGCGTGGATCCCGGAAGACGTAGATCATCCGGTGCCCGAACGGCTTCGGCATCGCCTCGTACTGCTGATACGAGATGTACATCCCCGGCACGAACGTCCCAGCCGGGAACACCTTCAGCGGCTTGAGCCAGTACCCGAGCTGGGGCAAGGTGAACAGGCCCGTGTGTTGGCGCACCACCGGATGATCGAACAGCGCCTTGGCCCACTGGCTTCCCGACTTGGGGCACGACCCGGTGTAGATGTTGGCGATCTCGGGCACCTTGCCGCGCGCCTCGAGCCCCTTTCCCCGGGCGCGCGCCATTGCGTGCACGCCGTACTTGACGGAGTTGCGCGCTGGCTCCCACTGAACAGCCTTGGTGATGGCGTCGCGCAAGGCGCCTTCGGTCGACACCGCCAGGTCCCGCCTAGGCCTTCCGGCGCCAGTAGGCGCCGAAGCCGTCGATGTCGACGATCTCTTCGTCGATCCCGTGCTTCTTGCGGTAGTCGATGATGGCCTGGCCGGCTTGTGACTGGTGGGAGCCGAAGTCGTCGACGATGCAGTAGCCACCGGGGCTGAGCTTGGGGTAGAGCGCCTCGATGGCCTGCCACGTCGACTCGTACATGTCGCCGTCGAGGCGCATGAGCGAGAGCTTGTCGATGGGCGCGTTTGGCAGCGTGTCTTTGAACCAGCCGACGAGGAACTTGACCCGCTCGTCGAGCACGCCGTAGCGCTCGAAGTTGTGGCGCACCTGGTCCGCGCCCACGCTCAGGCCGCTGCGCGTATGCAGGTCGTCGCCGGTGTCGGCCGGGTAGAGGGAGGCGTTGGGCGGCGGCAGGCCCTGGAAGGAGTCGGCCACCCAGACTGTCCGCGTCGTGTCCCCCCGGGCGAGCAGGTTGGCTTTCATGAAGATGCAGGCCCCGCCGCGCCAGACCCCGGCCTCGAGGAGATCGCCGGGGACGTCATCGTCGAGCAGGCTCTGGACGCAGTGCTGGATGTTCTCCATGCGCTTGAGCCCGATCATCGACTCGGCGCGCGCCGGCCAGTCGCGCCCCACCTCGCGGAGCTTGGGGTCGTAGGGCTTCTTGTAGACGATCTCGACCTTGAAGCGGCCGGCCAGCTCAGCGGCCGCGTTGGCGGCCCGGCGCTTGAGTGAGGTCGAGCCCGCCGTGCGCACACCGCCCATGATCGAATCGTTGTCCTCGGCCAGCGCGCCGGTCAGCGAGCGCTTGAGCAGGTCGAGGTAGAGGCCTTGCACGTCGGTGGTCTGCTCGACTGGCACGGGCAAAGAGTAGCCGGGGGTCTGGACGGCTCCAGGGGGTGATGAGCGTGGGTTCACCGTTCGGGAACGAGCTGAAGTACCGGTCCTCGCGGTCCGATCGGACGTTTAGATGTGGTAACGCCGTGCTGCATCCTCATCGCGGTGAAAAATGCGGAGGTCGGGCAGGTCCCGTACCGCTTCGGCGGGGTTGCCGCGGTAGAAGGTCTGCTCCTTGGTCAGCTTGGTCGTCACGACCGAACCGGCCGACACGATGCTTCGGGCCGGCACCCTCGTCCCGCTGAGCAGGATGCAACCGGACATGACGGCGCTGCGCTCCCCGATAACCACCGGCGCCGTGATCTGGATGTCGCGGACGAGGTCAAGGCTGTGTGTGAGGATCTGGCAGCGATATCCCACGAGCCCGGCCCAGTCACCGAGCTCGACCCGATCCGATGCATCGATCTCGTGGCCCACTGTCAGCTTGGACCAGTCGCCGAGGATGAGCGATGGATCGTGCTCTTGCTTCTGGCGGGCGAGCACCTCGCGCGCGATCGGGTGGGCCTGGATGTAGTTCCTCGACGCGATGCTGGCTCCCCGCCCGAGCCGCAGTTCGTCGAGGCCCCGAATCACGTTGAACGGCCCGATGCTCGACTCGGGGCCCATGGTCACGTGTTTCACCATGATGAGGCTGCGCCCGATGCGGGCGGTCGGGTCGATGTCCCACCCCAACACCTTGCGCCCAAGCTCCGCCCGCAGCGATGCCGGCAACACCAGCATCAGCAGCGCGATCAGTTTTCCCAGCACGGTGACGCGCCTAGGCCTTCCGGCGCCAGTAGGCGCCGAAGCCGTCGATGTCGACGATCTCTTCGTCGATCCCGTGCTTCTTGCGGTAGTCGATGATGGCCTGGCCGGCTTGTGACTGGTGGGAGCCGAAGTCGTCGACGATGCAGTAGCCACCGGGGCTGAGCTTGGGGTAGAGCGCCTCGATGGCCTGCCACGTCGACTCGTACATGTCGCCGTCGAGGCGCATGAGCGAGAGCTTGTCGATGGGCGCGTTTGGCAGCGTGTCTTTGAACCAGCCGACGAGGAACTTGACCCGCTCGTCGAGCACGCCGTAGCGCTCGAAGTTGTGGCGCACCTGGTCCGCGCCCACGCTCAGGCCGCTGCGCGTATGCAGGTCGTCGCCGGTGTCGGCCGGGTAGAGGGAGGCGTTGGGCGGCGGCAGGCCCTGGAAGGAGTCGGCCACCCAGACTGTCCGCGTCGTGTCCCCCCGGGCGAGCAGGTTGGCTTTCATGAAGATGCAGGCCCCGCCGCGCCAGACCCCGGCCTCGAGGAGATCGCCGGGGACGTCATCGTCGAGCAGGCTCTGGACGCAGTGCTGGATGTTCTCCATGCGCTTGAGCCCGATCATCGACTCGGCGCGCGCCGGCCAGTCGCGCCCCACCTCGCGGAGCTTGGGGTCGTAGGGCTTCTTGTAGACGATCTCGACCTTGAAGCGGCCGGCCAGCTCAGCGGCCGCGTTGGCGGCCCGGCGCTTGAGTGAGGTCGAGCCCGCCGTGCGCACACCGCCCATGATCGAATCGTTGTCCTCGGCCAGCGCGCCGGTCAGCGAGCGCTTGAGCAGGTCGAGGTAGAGGCCTTGCACGTCGGTGGTCTGCTCGACTGGCACGGGCAAAGAGTAGCCGGGGGTCTGGACGGCTCCAGGGGGACAGCGGCCGCCCGGCTATCGTCACCGGCAGCGTAAGAACCTCGGCGGGTGTTGTTCAGACACCCTGGTCACGGCGTTGGGGGCCACGGAGGAGCCCTCCCGAATTTGGCCGCGACCCGCAAGCCTCACCCCGCTGCGGCGTTGGTCGATGGAGGGGTTGGACGGGCCGGCGGCGGGCGGCGCGACCGGGCAACCCTCACCCCGCTTCACGGACGCAAGTCGAAAGGACACACCCCAGTGGGCACAGACCAGGAAAAGGCGCGGAACGTCATCGGCGACTTTTTGCAGCGCATCGACAAGGCTGCCGACGGGTGGACCGACGATACGGAGCTCTGGGGTGAGGGCATCGGGCTCGACTCCCTGGAGGCGGCGGAGCTCTCGGCCATGCTCGAGGACGAGTTCGGCTCGGATCCCTTTTCGGCCGGGGGCGACCTGCCGGAGAAGGTCGGTGACGTGCTCGCCTTCTACTCCCCCGTGTCGACCTAGATGATCCTGCTGCTGGAAGCAGCGGCATCCTCGTCACCAGACCGGGAGGCCGTCGTCACCTCGGAAGGGGCGTCGACCTACGGCGAGCTTCTCGAGGACGCCCGTCGTGTCGCGACGGCGCTGCGCCGTCAGGGCATCACACGCTTCGCCGTCGTCGAGCCCGACGCCGGTTGGGTGCTCCGCCTGTTGGCCGGTGCCGCGCTCGCCGGCGCCGAGCCGTGCCAGTACCAGCCCGACACCGACGCCGCGGAGTTCGCCGACCACGCCTCGATGCTCGACCACAAGTTCGTGGTGTCGCGCCGTGAGGATCTCAGTGGTCCCTTCGAGGTCGTTCGCCCGGAGACGTTGGTCGCGGTGGACGCCGACACCACGTTGCGGGCGGACGGGGACACCGAACAACCACTCATGATCCGCACCACCGGTACGACAGGCCTGCCGAAAGCGGCGCGCCACGACTGGAGAATCTTGGGCAAGACGGTCGCGAGCGTTCGGCCGATGCCCGAGCAGCGCTGGCTCCTCGCTTATGGGCCGCAGCAATTCGCCGGCGTCCAGGTGTTGCTGCACGTCGCGGCGAGCCAGGCGACGCTCGTCGCGCCGTTCCCGCGTCAGCCCAAGGACGGTTTGGATGCACTGCTCACCAAAGGCGTCACCTGCGTGAGCGCGACGCCGACCTTCTGGCGCTTCCTCCTTGCCGAGGCCCGCAGCCGCAGGGTCACCCTCTCGCCGCTCGAGCAGATCACCTTGGGAGGCGAGGCCAGTCCCGGCGACCTGTTGGAGGAGATCCAGGCCACCTTCCCGGGCGCCAAGGTCTCGCAGGTGTACGCGTCCACCGAGTTCGGGTCCATCACGTCGGTCCGCGACGGCAAGCCGGGGATTGCCGTCGATTCGCTCTGGAGCGAGGACCACCCGACGTCCAACGTCCGCGTCTCCGACGGCGAGCTGTGGGTGCGCGCGGGGGCGGGCATGCTCGGCTACGCCGGCGCGTCCTCCTCTGCCGCTGAAGACCCTGGCGACGCCGCCGGCACCCAAGACGCCGACGGCGAATGGCGCCGCACCGGTGACCTCGTCGAGATCGTCGACGGCCGCGTCATGTTCCGGGGTCGCAAATCGGAGGTCATCAACGTCGGCGGCGTCAAGGTGCACCCCCTGCCGGTCGAGGACCGGATCACCGGTCTCGATGCGGTCGCACTGGCTCGGGTCTTCGGGCGACCCAGCAAACTGACCGGCGCCATCGTCGCCGCCGAGATCGTGCCGGTCGGCGGCGTCGAGCGTGCCGACGTCGAGGCGATCCGGGCGCAGATCAAGGAGGTCGTGGCGGACCTGCCGCGGGCCTGGCAGCCGCGTAGCGTGACGTTCGTGGACGCGATCGAGACCAAGGGTGGCAAGACGATCCGGGGGATGGAGGATTGATGGCGGAGGCCGAACCACAGCCGCGGGTCGCACTCATCACCGGTGGCAGCAAGGGCCTGGGTGCAGGCCTCGTCGAGGCGTACTTGGAGGCGGGGTATTGCGTCGAGACCTGCTCGCGGTCGTCGACCGATCAGGTGAAGGTCTGGGAGAACGACCCCGAGTTGAAGGAACGCTTCCACTTCGCCGCGGCCGACGTCTCCAAGAGGGACGAGGCCGAGCGATTCGTGAAGGACGCGGCCAAACGGTGGGGGCACATCGACGTGCTGGTGAACAACGCCGGCGTCGCTCGTGACGGCGTCATCGCCCTTTTCAGCGACGACGACCTCGACACCGTTGTCGACCTCAACCTCAAGGGAACGGTCTACGTCACCCGCGCCGCCAGCCGCGTGATGCTGCGCCAGCACTCCGGCGCCATCGTCAACATCTCGTCGATCGTCGGCCTCTCGGGCTACCGCGGCCTCACGGTGTACGGAGCCACCAAGGCGGCGCTCGACGGCTTGACCCGCGCCCTTGCGCGGGAGCTCGGCTCACGCGGCATCACCGTGAACAGCGTTGCCCCCGGTTACCTCCGCACCGAGATGAGCCACGGCCTCGACGAGGAGCAGCTCGGCCAGATTGCTCGGCGCACGCCGATGGGCCGCCTGGGAGATCCCAGCGACGTCGCCCGCGCCGTCCTCTTCCTCACCGACTCCGCGAACAACTACCTGACCGGCCAGGTCATCGTCGTCGACGGCGGGCTCACCTGCTGAGTCGCCTGCCGGTCAGCCGGCAGGCGGTCTGACGAGGGGATTCGGCGTCGGTTCGGCAATCCGCGCGAGCGTGTTGCGGTCGACGTGATCGACCAGTCCTTCACGGTCGGGCATCTGTAACCGGGTGTGCTCCTCGTACGACCAGGTGCCGTCCGTGTTCACCGTGACGCGCATGCGGAACTCGAGCGTCCGGAAGGCCGAGTAGAGGAACGGGTTCGACAAGATGCCGTAGATCTCGGAACCAAGCTTCGCGACCACCTCGAACTGGGTGGCATCAGGTTCCGCGGTGCCGGCGGCCAACAGCACCTGCCCCCGCGGTATCGCCAGCGTGTGGAGGATCCGGCCGGCCGCTGGTTCCCACAGCCAGTACCCGACTTGGTCGTGGAACGTCTCGACCTCCCCCGGCTTCACGATGTGCGTGTGATAGCGCAGGCCGTAGAACAACTGGGGGCCGTTCGTCTGCGGGTCGGTCGGTTGCAGCTCGTAGCGCTCGACGTACTGGTTGTGCTCGTTCCCGTCTTCCACGGGCCCGGTGATGTCCGAGCCCGGTCCCACCGGGTGAGCGTCAGCGCCCTCGATGCTGCTCCACACCCCGGCTAAGGGAGCAAGGGGGCCGAGCTTGCCCAGCGTGTCCTCGTCACTCTCCGCCTCGGTGTAGATGTCTTTCCCATAGTCATGGTCGCCCGGGCCGGTCATGGGCGAGAGGCTACCGACAGCGGAGTGCCATGATCCTCTTTGTGTTCGTCCAGATCTACGGGATCACGACGACGGAAGATGCCGCCGAGGTCGACCGTCTGGGGCCCGACTCGGTTGGGGTTGTCCTCGACGAAGGCCTGCCCACTTGGGACTCCGTCCACGCCGACACGGCCCGCGACATCGTCAAGGCGCTCCCGCACGTTCGCGTGACGGCGTTGTCCCTCTCCACCGATCCCGACCGCATCCTTTCCACGGTGAAGACGATCGGGCCGGACATCGTGCATCTGGCCCGGGCCGACGCGATCGACGACGCCACCCTGCAACGGATCCGGGCCAAGATCGAACCCGCCCAACTCCTCCTTACGGTTCCGGTGGACGGTCCGGGCGCGCTCGATGTCGCCAGACGACTGTCGGAGGTCGCCGACTCTCTGCTCCTCGACACGAAACACCCGGACACCGGCGTCGTCGGGGCGTCCGGTCACACGCATGACTGGAGCATCAGCGCCGACATCGTCAATTCGCTGGACACCACCGTGGTCCTGGCGGGCGGCCTCGGACCCGAGAACGTGCGCGACGCAATCGCGGCCGTGCGGCCCTTCGGCGTCGATTCGGAGACCCGGACCAGCCTGGAGTCGGATCGCCGGCGGAAGGACATCGCCAAGGTCGAGGCGTTCATCTCCTTGGCCCGGTCGCACTGACCTCCGGAAGAACCGGCGCTCAGTCCAGCCTCTCGAGAAGCCACTTCGGCCCCACCACTTCCGCTCCCAGGGCCTCGACGCGCCCGCGGAGTTCCCGATCCGCCGTCACCAACACGACGGCTTCCTCATCCTCGGCAGGCACACCGCGCACGACGTCGACGAGCGCGTCGTCACCGCTGCCCTCGGCGTGCACCACCGTCACCCCATCGGCCGTGCCGTTCGACGCGCCGGAGCGCGCCTTTCCCTCCAACACGACGACCACGGGCCCGCTCAACCGCCCTTCGCCCACCGCCGCCCGCAGACCTTCGACGAACGACCGAGCCGCGCCCGCCCGGTCCTTCCACCACCCGGTCGGACGCGATCCGATCACGTTGGCTGCGTCGACGACGATCACCGCGCCAGTCCAGTCCGCCCGAGCCCCGACCCGACCGGCGTCAGCCCCGTTTGGGCGACCAGTCCCAGCGCCGCAAACCCATGAGGACACCGACCGCACCCCAGATCAACATCACCAAGATGTCGTTCCACGGCGACGTCCCCGGGATCCCGTTGAAGGTGTCGACCGAAGCCAGGATCAAATGCCGGATCGGGAAGAAGTTCGTGACAGTCGCGAGCGCCGTCCCGGACTGGATCGGGAAGTACAGCCCCGAGAATGCGATCAGAATGAAGAAGATCAGGCTCAGGATGGGTGCCGCCGAGTCCGCGTTCGGAGCGAGGGTGCTGACGCCGACACCCAGAGCGGTGAAGCTCAGCATCCCGACAATCACGACAATGATGAACTCCCCCACCTGGTGCGGACCGTGTATGCCATAGAACAGGCCCACGATGAGCACGAGCACGATCTGGATCACCGCGATGATCATCCAGCTGAGGAACATCGCCGTCAGGAGCATCCACGACGGGATCGGACTCAGGCGCAGCCGTTTCAACAACCCCATCTCGCGCCGGTTCACCAGCGTGATTCCCATGATGTTGAAACAGGCCGCCATCACGCCGTACGCCATGAAGGCGGGTAGGTAGTACTGCCCGAGATTGATGTGCGTGAGGAACTTGACCGTCGAGGTCTTGTTGAACGACTCGAAGAAGATGACGAACACCAACGAGAAGACGATCGTGATGGCGGCCCCGATCGGGTTCAACCAGAACGACAGCTGCTCGAAGTAGACCTGGCGGCCGATCAGCGGCAGATCGCTCAGCCCACGGAACGAACCCCGGACCGGCACCTCGGCCGTGCTCACGACGCCTTCACCTCCTGGCCCTCCGCCTCGTCGACCGCCCTCGTCAGCCCGAGGTACACGTCCTCGAGCGACACCCGCAGCACCGAGAGTCCTGCCAGCGCATGCCCACCGGCCAGCGCCCACCCGGTCAGCTCGTGGAGCACCCGCACCTCGTCCTCGGTGCGAATCTCGACGTGCCCGTCCCCCGCCGGTGTGGCCGCCATCGGCAGCTCCGCGGCACTCACGCCCGCCGGCAGCCTGAACCGTATGGTGACGGCTCCGAGGTCCCGCCCCCCTATGGAATCGGGGGTGCCACTGGCCACGACCTCCTGACCGAACAGCACGGCCACCCTGCCCGCGAGCGCCTCGACTTCGTCCATGTAATGCGTCGTCAACAAGACGGTCGTCCCCTCGCCCGACAACCGCTTGATCAGCTCCCACGTGTCGCGCCGCCCTGACGGATCGAGGCCCGTCGTCGGCTCGTCGAGGAACAGGAGCTCCGGGTTACCGATGATTCCGAGCCCGACGTCGAGTCGGCGCTGCTGGCCTCCCGAGAGCCGTTTGATCCGGTCGTCCGCCTTCTCCTGAAGCCCGATGAGCTCGATCACCTCGTCGACCGGCCTCGGGTTCGGGTAATAGCCCGCATTGCGGGTCAAGACCTGGCGCACCGAGTAGTAGGGCTCGATCGCCAACTCCTGGAGCACGACGCCGATGCGGGATCGCAACCAGCGCTGCGTGCTTACCTCGGCCGGGTCGACGCCAAGGGTTTCGACCTTGCCGCTGCTCCGGGTGCGGAACCCCTCAAGGATCTCCACGCAGGTCGTCTTGCCCGCGCCATTCGGCCCCAGCAGCGCGAACACCTCGCCCTTCTGCACCTCGAAGCTGACGTCGCGCACCGCAACCGCCGTGCCGTAGGACTTCGCCAGGTGTTCGACGCTCACAGCGGCCATCTGGCCAGCACGCTAGCTGCTCTTCGGTTCGTATCAGCAGGGTGCAAGGCGTCCCAAAGTCGGGTTGGGAACGTTCGCGGCCGTCAGAATGATCGCCACGCCCGGACCTCTCCCAAGCGACCGACCTGTACGGACGATTGGATGGCCCTCCCTTCGGAATCCGTCTTGAATCCCGCAATCACGGGCGCACGAACGTCGTTGTCCGCCCAATTGACAAAGACATCGTCGTTGGGAGGGAGACCGCCGACGCTCACCGTGAGAACCCCGCTCAGCTCGCCGCTCGTCCCGTCGTAACGGATGGTTCCCGTCAACGGCGCCACCGCGCAAAATGCCTGGGTACCGATCGGAGCAGAACGACGGGGTCGCTGCCCTAAGATGCCGCTGCGACCTGATCCTTGGCCGCCCGCTCCGACTCCCGCGCCGCCAGCACCTTTTCGAGCAGGTCGCGCAACTGCCGCAACTCCGAAGACGTCAACGATGAAAAGGCCGCCGGCGGCACCGACAAGACCGAGTCGATCTCTGCAGCGAGCTTCCGGCCCGCAGCCGTCAGCACGATGATCTTCACCCGCCGGTCGTAGGGTGCCGGCTCCCGCCGGGCCAGGCCCCGGGAATCCAGGTCATCAACCAGCGCCGTGATGTAGGAGGGGTCGACGCCGATACCCCGGGCCATCTCGCCCATCGACACCCCGTCCGACTGGGACAGGCGCATCAAGGTCTTGATCACCCCGGGCGACAGCTTCGTCCGGGTCCCGAGCGCGGCCAGGCGCTCGACGTGCTCGCCCTCGAACGCCACGCGGCGCAGGCGCTCGAATGCGTCCTCGGCCAGGCCCATGCCGCGATTGTCGCACTGCCAGAACTATTTGACAACCCCATACATTTGATTAATATTAACTATTCCGATGCCCCGCACTCGCGCCAAAGCCGACACCCCCGCGTTCACCCTCTCGCCCGCGCTCAGGCGCATCTCGACGATCGTCGTCCTGGGCTCGATCATGTCGATCCTCGACACGACGATCGTCGCTGTCGCGCTCCCTTCCCTGGCCCGCGACTTCCATGTCTCGGTCACCACGATCCAATGGGTGGCGACGGGGTACCTGCTCGCACTCGCCCTGGTGACCCCGGTAAGCGGGTGGGCGGTCGACCGCTTCGGGGCCAAACGGATCTGGATGATGTCGACGGCTCTTTTCGTCATCGGCTCGAGCCTCTGCGGCCTCGCCTGGTCGGCCAACTCGCTCATCTTCTTCCGCGTGCTCCAGGGCTTCGGCGGCGGGATGCTGCTCCCGGTCGGTCAGTCGATCCTCGCCCGCGCCGCCGGCCCCCAGCGCATGGGCCGCGTCATGAGCATCATCGGCGTGCCGATGGTCATGGGCCCGATCATGGGGCCGGTCATCGGCGGTCTCATCGTGTCCAACTACAGCTGGCGCTGGATCTTCTACATCAACGTCCCCATCGGCATCATCACGCTGATCCTCTCCGCGCGCTGGCTGCCCAAGTTCGACACCGACGAGCGGTCCACCGCGCCGTTCGACACCCTCGGGTTCTGTCTCTTGTCCCCCGGCCTCGCGCTTCTGCTCTACGGGCTCTCTGAGGTCGGGACGACCGGCTCCTTCACGAGCACGTCGGTCGTCCTGAGCTTCGTTCTCGGCATCCTGCTGATGGTCGGCTTCATCCTGCGCGCCATCAACGCGAAGCATCCGCTGCTGGACCTCCACCCGTTCAAGAACCGCAACTTCACCATCGGCAACATCTGCATCTTCGTCATCGGCGCGACGTTGTTCGGCTCGATGTTCCTGCTGCCGATCTACTACCAGGTCGCCCGGGGCCAGGAGGCCTGGCAGGCCGGCTTGTTGATGGCACCACAGGGCATCGGCGCCGCTTGCATCATGCGCTGGGCCGGTGCGGTCACGGACCGGGTAGGCCCGCGTCGTGTCGTGCCCTTCGGCATCCTCCTCATGGCGGCGGCGACCCTGCCGCTCGCCTTCGTCACCACCTCGACCAACGAACTTCTTCTCGCTGCGACTCTGTTCGTGCGCGGGTTGGGTCTGGGTCTGACGATGATGCCGGTGACGGCGGCCGCCTACTTCGACCTCAGCCACGCCGAGATCCCCAAGGCGTCGACCGTCATGAACATCGTTCGCACGATCGGCGGCTCGGTCGCCACCGCGCTGTTCGCGGTCGTGCTCGAGCGTCAGATCGTGAGCAATCTGACGGCGGCTGGTGTCAAGGTCCCGGGTGGTTCGGCCGGCATCCTCGGGGCCACGGGAAAACTCCCGCCTGCCGTCGCCGACCCGGTCGCCGCGGCGTTCGCCCACACGTTCTGGTGGTCCTTCTTCGCGATCCTGCTGGCCTTCGTCCCGACGCTGTTCCTGCCGAACCACGCGCCGCTGCAGAGCGCTGACACCTCGAACGTGGACAGTGGGGACGGACCCGGGCCCGGTCCACGGGTGGCCGGGGCCATATCGGACTGAGCCTTCGATCCACCATGCGAGCGACGGCGATGACCCGACTCACCGACATGCTCGCCCGGGCGGGGTGCGTGGCCGCTGACGAGGAGGCGGCCGAGTTGCTGGCGGCCGCCGGCGGCGAGCGGTTCAAGCTGGTCTCCCTCGTCCACCGGCGCCTCCGCGGCGAACCTCTGGCCTGGGTGACCGGGCAGGCCGCCTTCGGCGAGCTCGTCGTCACGGTCGAACCCGGCACGTACGTTCCGAGATGGCAGAGCCTGGAGCTCGCGGCGCGTGCGGCGGCCGGCTTGCCCGAGGGCGGCAGGGCCATCGACCTGTGTACTGGATCGGGCGCGATCGCGGCCTCCCTGCAACTCCGCCGGCGCTCGGCCCGCATCGTCGCAACTGAGATCGACCCCGGCGCGGTGGCCTGCGCCCGGGCCAACGGCGTCGATGCCCTGCGGGGCGACCTCTTCGACCCCATTCCGAGCGAGTTCGAAGGCACCACGGATGTCGTCGTTGCCGTCGTCCCCTATGTCCCCACCTCCGCGCTCCAGTATCTCCCTCACGACGCCCGCGCGTACGAGCTGCCCTCGCACTACCACGGTGGACCGGACGGCACGAACGTGCTGCGGCGCGTCGTCACCGGCGCACCGAAGTTCCTCCGGCCGGGTGGCGCACTTCTCCTCGAGCTCGGCGCCGGGCAGTCCGAGGCGGTGGGATCGCTGATGGGCGAGCTCGGCTACAGGCGGATCGCGGTATGGGCCGACGAGGACGGCGACGTACGCGGCATCGAGGCGACGCTGTTCTCCGACTGACTGCCGTTTTCCGTCGTGCGGTTCGCCCGCTGGACGATCAGCGGCGGGCGAACACCTCGGCGACAGACGATCGATCGACCACGTGCCAGCGTGGGTCGTGGCTGAGGAAGACCGACAACGAGGTCTTGGGCGCCCAGACCACGTACGACACGTGGTACGCCGACAACACGGGGTCCGGGTCGGTCGTCATGTTGGTGATCGCGAAGAATTCGGTGAGAACCTTGCCCTCGAACAGGTCGGTGCGCCCGTCCACGAATGTCGCTCGGTGCCGCGCAATGGAATAGTCGCCCCAGGTGTACTCGGTGAAGATCCGGCCGGGATGGGCCTCGAGATAGTTGAAGGCCGTCACCGGCAGCGTCGGTGAGACGCTGCCCGCGGGCACGGTCGGTTGCGCGATGAGGGCGATGGCGAGCAACGCGTAGAAGGCCACCGCCACGCGCCTCGCCGTCGCGCCCCAAGCGGGCCGTGCCGGCAGCGTCGCGGCCAGGCCGGCGGCGACCACCATCAGGTAGATCGCAAGGCGCTGGGTGCGCAGCGCCTCGACGAAAAGCCCCGCTGCCAGCGTGCACTCGAGCACGGGCAGCCGCTTCGTCCGCACGACTGCGACCATCACGGCGAGTGGGACGCAGTAGGCGAGTACCACCATGAGCGAATGGAAGTTGGGCGAGTTCCATTCGGCGATGTACTGGCCGATTTGGCCGTTCATCGACACGCCGATGTCGTAGGTCAATAAGCCGGGGCCGTAAGGCGTGAGGCACGACGCGGCCAGAGACCCGACGAAGGCGAGCGCCAGCGGGCCCGTGTGCGACGATTGGCGCACCCCGCCGATCCGGCCGACGATGCGCTCCGGCACGAGCGACCAGCCCAGCTCGACGCCGAGCACGATCAGCCCGATGAGGATCGAGCCGTGCGTGTTGACCCAGGCCACACTCAACAGCGGCAGGAACCACAGCCAACGCGGGTCGCGCCGCGCCTTGGTGAGCAGGAGGAATTCGAGCGGCACCCACACGAGGGAGAAGTCGAGGCCGCGGTCCCCTGCCAGCACGCCGGAGATCCCCATCGCCAGCAGCACGACGATCGCGGCCACCCGGCCACCACGGGCACCGAGGGCTCGGGCGTAGGCGGACGTGACAAAGAGGCAGAGCGCTCCGAGAACGATGGCGTACAACGGGTAGGCGGCGTTGCCCATCACCTTGGACAAGCCGGCGAGTGCGACCGACGAGCCCCACTCGTCGGTGATCCAGCGGCGGTGGGCCTCCGTGTAGCTGAACGGGTCGAGGCCCATGACCGCATGGTGGGCGAGCATCCACTGGCCCGAGGCCATCTGCCAGAAGACGTCGTTGGACAGCTGGCTGCTGAGTGCAACGACCGCGATTATCCCGATACCGGCCGCGATCCCGACCAGTTCGATCACCCGCGGCGGTACGCGTCGGATGTCGGCTTTTGCCTCGCGGCGAGCGGATGACCCTGGGTGCGGTGGTTCGCAGTTGGCGGCGTCCGCCGTCGGCACTTGACGTGTCTCGACGGCTCGGACGCTCGCCTGCACTGCTCCCCCCTCTAGCCGGATCCCCCTGCCGGCGCCCCTCTGAGCAAGGTACAACGCGCGCCAACAAAGGGGCGTCGCAGGAAGGTTGCGATCACGTGGCTTGTGACCGCCTTGCCCAGGGCTTTAGTGGCTCCGTGCTCTCCGGTACGGGCGGGCAACCGACGAGCACGATGGACTCAGCAGCCCGGCTGCAACACCACCGCCTTGAACATCGCGCCCCATTCGTAGGCGAACTGCATCAGCCACTCGCCGATCCCCTGCGGGGAGAACGCCACTTCGAGGACCTGACCGGAATAGCAGCGGCCGATGCGAAGGCGCGCCCGGCTGGCCTGGGTTGTCGGGACCACGACGATGATGCGGGTCCAGTGGTAGCGCTTTGCGAAGGCCTCGATCGCACGCGCCTCACCCTGCGTCGTCTGCGGGTCGGACTTGAAGCAGTTCACGTGCATCTTGGGCAAATGATTTGCGAGATACGACTGGTACGGCCCGCAGCTCTGCCAGTTCTGCAGTGACAGCACGAGTTGGGGCGCATAGCCCTGCTTCGCCAGTGCGACGCCCTTCTCGAACGCGGGCGCTCCATGGCCGCCGAGCACGACGATGGCGTCGGACCGTTCGGGCGGATTGAGGTCGGGATAGACGAACAGGATCGCCGTCATCACGCAGACCACGACGACGAGTACGAACACGATCGCGGCCACGATGCGCACCCGCGTCGACTTGAGAAAGCGCATAGGGGAACGGACATTCTGGCAGTCCCCCATCACGCCCCGGAGTCAGCCCGCGGCCTTGCGGTGAGCAGGCGAGTTGCCGGACGCTCCCTGGCGGATCAGGGGATCAGCGGTTCAACGGGTCGCGCGGCAGTCCGAGAATGCGCTCGGCGATCTGGTTGCGCGTGATCTCGGAGGTGCCCCCTGCGATCGACATGGCGCGGGTGGCGAGCTGTGTATAGCCGGCCAGTGCGTCCTCGCCGTCGAGAAGCGCCGTCGCCTCCCCGACCAGGTCGGCCTGCAGGCCCGCCCGGTCGTGGCCGTGCTCGGCCAGCACGAGCTTCGTGACGTTGCCCTCGGGTCCGGGTCCCGCGCCGACGACCGCACGCTGGGCGCGACGCAGGTTCAACGCCTTGAGGGCGTGTTCCTTGGCCAGGATCGCCCCGATGCGCGCAGATGCACCAGGGACGCGGTCGCCCCCGTGCTTGCGCAGGGCCAGGAGGTCCATGGGAGGGAAGATGCCGCCCGCTCCTCCGCCGATCGAGACGCGCTCGTTGCCGAGCGTCGAGCGCGCCACAGTCCAGCCGTCGTTGACGGTGCCGACGACGTCGTCGTCCGGCACGAAGACGTCATTGAAGAACACTTCGTTGAAGTCCGCGTTGCCGGTGATCTGGCGAAGAGGACGCACCTCGACCCCCGGCGCGTGCATGTCGATGACCATCGTCGTGATGCCCGAGTGCTTGGGCGCGTCGGGGTCGGTCCGCACGGTGGCGAGTCCGAGATGGCAGTACTGGGCTCCGCTCGTCCACACCTTCTGGCCGTTCACCTTCCACCCGCCGTCCACGCGGGTGCCCCGCGTTTTCACCGCAGCGGCGTCCGAGCCGGCGTCCGGCTCGCTGAAGAGCTGGCACCAGACGTACTCGCCCATCAATGTCTTCTGGACCCAGCGCTCGACCTGGTCCGGTGTCGCGTACTGGTTGACCGTCATGATGTTCCAGCCCGTGATGCCGAGGCCCGGGACCTTGACCGCCGCCGCCCGCATCTCTTCGTCGATCACGATCTGCTCCACGGCGCCTGCGTCTCGGCCCCACGGCTTGGGCCAGTGCGGCACGAGGAGCCCTGCATCGACCAACGCCTTCCGTCGCTCCTTCTTGTCCGAGAGGGCACCGATGCGAGCGGCCTCGGCGCGTATTTCCGGCCGGATCGCCTCGGCCTCGGGCGGCAGGTCGAGGGTCACGTCGCGCGTCGTCCCACGCTCGGCCTCGGCCGTCACGTCCGCGGCGTCGTCGGGTGAGCCGAGCAGCGCGTTGAGGGCCAGTGCCCGCCGCAGGAACAGGTGGGCATCGTGCTCCCAGGTGAAACCGATGCCGCCGTGCACCTGGATGTTCATCTGCGCGTTGTGGACCGCCGGTGCGAAGGCGAGGTGCGCCGCCATCGCCGCCGTCAGGTCGAACTCGTCGAGTGTGTCGGCCGCAGCGCGGGCGGCGTCCCACACGGTCGCCGTGGCCAGCTGGGTCGCCACGAGCAGGTCGGCGCAGTGGTGCTTGACCGCCTGGAAGGTCCCGATCGTGCGGCCGAACTGCACGCGCTCTTGCGCGTAGGCGACGGCCATGTCCGTGCAGGCGGCCATGACGCCGGCGGCCTCGGCGGCACCGAGCGTGCGCGCCAGGGCGTGGGCGCGGCGGGCTGCGCCGGCAAGCACGTCGGTCCCGGCGACGGTGACCGACGAGGCCGTGGCGCGCGCTGAGCGGCGGGACGGATCGATGTCCGACGAGGTGCCGAGGGTGAGGCCCTGGGTATCGCGCCGGACGATGACGATGTCGTCGGCGGCCCGCAACAGCAGGAGGTCGGCGTGCGCGCCACCCAGCACGATCCCGGCGTCCCCGTCGAGCGTCCGCCCGTCGAGGGCCAGCGATCCGCCGAGACCGAGCGCCGCCGTCACCGAGCCGTCGGCGAGCGCCGGGAGGTAGGCGGCCTGTTGTTCGGGGTTCCCGCACTGTGCGACCACCGCCGACGCCAGGGCGGTCGGCAGGAACGGCCCCGGCGCAACCTGGTGGCCGAGCTCCTCGATGATCACCACGAGCTCGCTCAGCGATGCGCCCCCTCCCCCATGGGCCTCGGGCAGGTGCACGCCGAGCATGCCGAGGTCGGCCATCTCCTGCCAGAACGAGGGCTGGGTCTCCTCCGCCGACTCGAGGAGCGCACGGTTGGCGGCCAGCGCGCCCTGGGCCGAGAGCAATGCCCGTACCGTGCCGGCCAGCTCCTGGTGCTCCTCAGTGATCGCGATCGGCATTGGTCGCCCCCTTGTCGGTGCCCGCCAGCGTTGTTGCGACGCTACAAAACAGCGGTGCGAGCGCCCAAGTCGGGCGGCTACGCTGGCCCTCGTGCTGTAGAGCTCTGACGTCGCCACGCCGGCCCTCATCGCCACCGACACCGTGCGCCCTCGTCGTTCTCGTCCTTGTCCCACATCCGGACCCGGAGCTCTGTCATGCCCTCTTCTTCACCTTTTCGGCGAACATCGCCGTCGACTTCCCTGGCCACGGCCACCCTGACCGCGCGCCAACTGCGCTTCGAGCGCGGTGGACAGACGGTCCTCGACGGCGTGTCGCTGACCGTCGGGCCCGAGACCTGCCTCGGCGTCGTCGGCCCCAACGGGGTCGGCAAGTCGACGTTGTTGCACCTCCTGGCGGGCCTGCTCGAGCCGGCGGACGGCGGTGCCGTGCGCGTCGACCCACCGACGGCGACGGTGGGCTACCTCAGCCAGGAGCACGACCACGACGCGCGAGAGACGGTGCGTGACGCGCTGTACAGGAGGACCGGTGCCGCCGCGGCCGAGGCGGAGATGACCAGCGCGGCGGCGGCCCTCGGAGAGAGGCGGCCCCAGGCGGAGGACGACTACGCGACGGCGCTGGCGCGTTATGAGTCGCTCGGCGCCGCCGACTTCGAGGCGCGTCTGGCGGGCGTGCTCGAGCAGGTGGGGCTGCCGGCGACGATGGCGGAGCGGAGCGGCGGTGCGCTGTCGGGGGGGCAGGAGGCGAGGGTGGCGCTGGCGGCGATCCTCCTGGCGCGCTTCGACATCACGTTGCTGGACGAGCCGACGAACGATCTGGACTTCGACGGGCTGGCGCGGCTGGAGGACATGGTGGCGCGGCGGACGGGCGGCATGGTGATCGTGTCGCACGACCGCGCCTTCCTCGACGGGACGGTGACCGATGTCCTCGAAATCGAGGAGCAGACGCGGCGGGCGCGGGCGTACGGAGGCGGGTGGGCCGGGTATCTCGCCGAGCGGGCGGAAGGCCGCGCCCATGCCGAAGAGGCGTACGCCGTGTACCAGGGGCAGCGGTCCGAGCTGGCGCGGCGCGCCCAGCGCGAGCGGCAATGGGCCACGTCGGGTGTCAGCAAGGAGAAGAAGAACCCGCGGGACAACGACAAGGCGCAACGCGACTTCCGCATCAACCGCACCGAGCGGCTGGCGTCTCGGGCGCGGCGCACCGAGCGCGCCATGGAGGCTCTGGAGGTGGTCGAGAAGCCCTGGGAGGGCTGGGACCTGCGCTTCAGTATCAACGAGGCAGCCCGGTCGGGCGCGGTCGTGGCGCACCTGGACGACGCGGTGCTCGAGCGGGGTGAGCGGGGCGACTTCGTGTTGGGCCCGTTCACGCTGGACATCGCGTGGGCCGACCGGGTGGCGCTGGTCGGCCCCAACGGCTCGGGCAAGACGACGCTCGTCGAGGCGCTGTTGGGCCGATTGCCGTTGGCCGCGGGGACGCGGCGCATCGGACCGAGCGTCGTGATCGGCGAGCTGGGGCAGGACCGTCGCGTGTTGTCGGACGATTCATGGAGCGTCGTCGACGCCTTCGTGGCGGCGACGGGACTGCCGATGTCATCGGCCCGGTCGCAGCTCGCGAAGTTCGGGCTGAGCGCGGCGGCCGTCGTCCGCCCACCCTCGTCGCTGTCGCCGGGCGAGCGCACGCGCGCCGAGCTCGCCGCGTTCGCGGCCAAAGGGCGTCAACTTCCTCGTGCTCGACGAGCCGACGAACCATTTGGACCTGCCGGCGATCGAGCAGCTCGAGTCCGCCCTCGAGAGTTACGAGGGAACGCTCCTCCTCGTCTCGCACGACCGGCGGCTCTTGGAATCCGTGACGGTGACGCGACGTATCGTGCTCCCAGGACGCGACCAGGCGTTCAGGGGGCTGCGCGAGGACCGGTAGCTTGGCCGCCATGAGTGCGGCGGATGCGGGCGCAGCGGGCGCGGCCGGCGCGGACGAGAAGCCGGCGCGGGGCGGCAAGGCCCGCGAGGCGGGCGCTGCGACGTTCGCCGCGTTGC
This sequence comes from uncultured Acidimicrobiaceae bacterium, assembly GCA_963777485.1. GTDB lineage: Bacteria > Actinomycetota > Acidimicrobiia > Acidimicrobiales > RAAP-2 > Bog-473. The sequence continues at coordinate 22,466 of CAVZQP010000005.1, forward strand.
GCCGCGCCACGGCGCGCAAAGCCGCCGAGCTGATCCGCAGCGACCCCGACGACGCGGCGACCGCGCTCGAGATCGGGCTGGTCGACGAGGAGTGGTTGCAAGCGCCGGGCGAACGGCCGATTTCGTCGAGCGCGCCCGGTGAGATCTTGCGGCGGTTCGTGGAGCGGACGGTCGAGCGCCATCCGTCCAAGCTGTCGTCGCTCGGGTTGACCGCGGTCCAGCTGTTGTCCTCCGGTGACGACAGCGGTGGTGGAGGCGACGGCAAAGGGACGGCCAAAGCCCTGACCGTCGTTTTCACCGACCTCGAGGGCTTCACCGCCTACACGGATACGCACGGCGACGCGGCAGCGCTCACGCTGATCGGCGAACACCACCTGCGGGCGGCGCCGACGGTGCGGCGCTGGAAGGGACGGATCGTGAAGCATCTCGGGGACGGGCTGCTCTGCACGTTCCCGAAGCCCGCGCTCGGCGTCCGGGCTGCCCTCGACCTCCAGGCGAGCGCGCCCGACCCGCTGCGGCTCCGCGCCGGCGTGCACATGGGCGAGGCGACCGTGACGAAATCCGACGTCGTCGGCCACGTGGTCAACGTGGCCGCCCGGGTGTGCGAGGCGGCCAAGGGCGGCCAGGTGCTCGCCACGGAGGAGACGGTCGAGGCGGCCATGTCGGCGAATGGCCTCCCCGAGGTGCGCCTCGGCCGCATGAAGTCGCGCCGGATGAAGGGGGTCAAGGCACCGGTCCGCCTTTGTGAGGTGCGCGCCGTCCCCAAGCCCGCCCCGGCGCTGAAAGCCTGAACTACGGCCGACGATGCGTGCGGCCGGGCGGGAGTCGATGGCGCGCTGCGGTGTAGCGTGAGCCGGGGGTTCGGGCCGCCTAGAGGCAGGAGGCCGTCACACCCATGGGCGATGCACGAGAGGGCGTGGTTCCCGCGCGAGCCATGACGACTCATTGACCGCGCACGACTCTGTGCCGGCTGACCCTGTGCCGGCGACGACGACCGGGACGACCGAGCCCGACTACGCGACGCTCTTCGAGTCCCTTCCCGGCTGCTACCTCGTCCTGGACCCCGAACAGACGATCGTCGCGGTCAGCGACGCCTATCTCGCCGCCACTTTGTCGGTCCGCGGCGACGTCGTCGGGCGCTACATCTTCGATGCCTTCCCCGACAATCCCGGCGATCCCGACACCGAGGGCGCGCGCAACCTCAAGGCGTCGCTCGACTGCGTGCGGCGCGAGCTCCGGGCCGACTCCATGTCGGTCCAGAAGTACGACGTGCAACGGCCCGAGTCGGCCGGTGGGGGCTTCGAGGAGCGCTTCTGGAGCCCCCACAATTCGCCGGTCCTCAACCCCGACGGCTCGCTGGCCTACATCATCCACGAGGTACAGGACGTCACGGACTTCATCCGCGCCGTGCGCGAGCGGGAGAGCCGGCCCCCGTTCGAGCTCGCCCGCCTCAATGCGATGGAGGCCGAGGTCGTGCGCCGGGCCCGCGAGGTCGCCGACGCGGGACGGGCGCTGAAGGAGGCCAACGAGCAACTCGAGATCCTCTATGCGCGCTCGCAGGAGCTCGACCGCCTCAAGACCCAGTTCTTCTCCAACGTGAGCCACGAGCTGCGCACTCCACTCTCGCTGATCCTGGGACCGGCCGAGCGGCTCCTCGCCGACGCCGACCTCGCGGCCGACGATCCCAAGCGGCACGACCTCGAGGTGATCCTGCGCAACGCGCGTGTGTTGCTCTCCCACGTGAACGATCTCCTCGATACGGCCAAGGTCGAAGCCGCCAAGCTCGACCTCCGTTACGCCGAGCTCGACATGGCCCGCCTGGTCCGGCTCGTCGCCAACAGCTTCGAGACGCTCGCCATCGACCGCTCGGTGCACTTCATCGTCGTGGCGCCCGAAGGCGAGGTGGGGGTCGAGATCGACCCCGGACGCATCCAACAGGTGCTGCTCAACCTGTTGTCCAACGCGTTCAAGTTCACGCCGGCCGACGGGACCGTGCGGATCGAGATGCGCGACATGCCCGGCAGCGACGCCGTGCGCGTCGAGGTCGCCGACAGCGGCCCGGGCATCGCGATCGACCATCGCGACGAGGTGTTCGAGCGCTTCCACCAGCTCGAGGGCTCCGCGAAGCGCAGGACCGGCGGCACCGGCCTGGGCCTCCACATCGCCCGTGAGCTCGTCCAGCTTCACGGCGGCTACATAATGGTGGACGACGCGCCCGAGGGCGGGGCGCTCTTCGTCGTCGAGCTGCCGCTGCGGGCGCCCGCCGGCACCGAGGTGCGCGCCGACGGCACCGGATTACTCGAGGACGTGCCGCCCGACCGGGTGCTCGACGCGCACATGCCCGCCGGACGGGCGGCGGCGGTGCCGCGCGACCGGTACGGGGGCGCCAGCCCGGGCCCCGGGGTCGAGGAGCCGGTGGTCCTGGTGGTGGAGGACAACACGGACATGAACCATTTCCTGTGCGAAGCGCTGGCGTCGGCCTTCCGGGTGTACGCCGCCTTCGACGGTCGCGAGGGCGTCGAGATGGCCCGCCGGCTCAAACCCGACCTGATCGTGTGCGACTTCATGATGCCGGAGCTCACCGGCGACGAGCTCGTGCGCGAGGTGCGGGCGGACTCGACCATCGAGTCCACGCCGGTGCTCATCCTCACGGCGCGCAACGACTCCGCCGCGCGCATCAACGTCCTACGGGTCGGCGCCAACGACTACATGTTGAAGCCCTTCTACAGCGCCGAGCTGCGCGCCCGCGCCGACAACCTGATCAAGGTACGGCGGGCCGAACAGACCCTGCGGGCGCTCGATATGGCGAACGAACGTGACCGCATCGCCCGGGACCTCCATGACCTCGTGATCCAGCGGGTCTTCGGCGCGGGCATGCGCCTCTCCTCGATGGTCCCGGCGATGCCATCGCCGACCGGTGAGCGCCTGCGCGACGTCGTCGCGGAGCTGGACAACGTGATCGCCGACATCCGCACGACGATCTTCGACCTCACGGCACAGGAGTCGGCGGGGCGGGGTCTGCGCACCGACGTCCTGGAGCTGACGAACGACGCGGCGGAGCGCCTGGGCTACCGCCCGCAGGTCAGGTTCAACGGCGCCGTCGACACGATCGCCGACCGCGAGGTCGCCGACCAGTTCCTCGCCGTCCTGCGCGAGTCGCTCTCCAATGTGATCCGCCACGCCGCCGCCACCGCCGTCGAGGTGACCGTGACCGCCGACGGCACGGAGCTCGTGCTCGTGGTCGCCGACAACGGCGTGGGCCTCGACCCGGACGCACCGCCGCCGAGCGGGTTCGGGCTCCGCAACATGGGGGCGCGGGCGGCGACCCTCCACGGCACGTGCTCGGTGCGCCCCAACGAGCCGCAGGGCACCGTCGTCGAGTGGCGGGTGCCCTTCGGCTGACCGCCGCCCCTGACCCCCGGACCCGGTCCGGCGGGCGGACGGGGTCGCCGACCGGAGGTCGAGGGCCTTGCACGGATCGCGCGCGATCCGAGCGCGCTCGTGCACGCAATCACAGCAGGTAACCCCCGTTCCTACGCACAAGCACCGCGATAGCAACCGGTATGCGCCGGTACTCCACCCCACTACCACCACACTGTTGTGCAGTGGTAGTGGGAGTCCGAAATTGCGGTCCAGCGGACCGGGGGGAGGCATCGGACATGACGCACAGCCTGAGTGACGCAGAGCAGATGGTCCGGCAGCTGATCGAGGACACCAACCGCTCGCACTTCGAGGCCGGGTGGCGCTACGAGCTCACCAGCGACGTGGACAACATCGAGGTGGCGACCGAGAGCGGCGTGAACACCCTGCGGATCCACCCGTGCTGGCTGCGCTACGTCGTGGCCCAGGGCGACTTCAAGTCCTGCGTCGCCGACGAGATCGCGGCCTGGCGCCTGCTGGCCCAACTCACCGGTACCGCCGCCTGAGCATCGTGGCCTGAGCCCCTCGTCGGGGGGCTCACCGCACACAACATCCGACGCTGTCCGGTCCCCTCGGCCGAGCGCCTCTCTTCGACGTGTCGCTGTGGCCACGCGTGGGACTAGGTTGCCGGGTCGACAGCCACGTCGGCGTCCGCCGGCACAACGCCGAGCTGATCGGGGGTCCCCATGGCAGAGGTGCAGGGCACCTGTGAGCCGCGCTACGAGTCCGTCCGCACCACGCTGGCCGGCCAGCTGGAGCGCGGTGAGGATCTCGGTGCATCGGTCGCCGTCTTCGTCCACGGCGAGCCGGTCGTCGACATCTGGGGCGGCTGGGCCGACGCGGAGAAGACGAGGCCCTGGGAGAGCGACACCCTCACCAATGTCTGGTCCACCACCAAGACCATGACCTTCCTCTGCGCCCTCATGCTGCACGACCGCGGCGAGCTCGACTTCCATGCCCCCGTGGCCACGTACTGGCCCGAGTTCGCGCAGGCGGGCAAGGAGAAGGTTCTGGTGCGGCACGTCATGGGGCACACGGCCGGGCTGTCCGGCTGGGACCAGCCCCTGGCCGCCGAGCAGCTGGCCGACTGGGACCTGTGCACGCGGCTGCTGGCGGCGCAGGCGCCGTGGTGGGAGCCGGGCAGCGGGTCTGGGTACCACGCCGTGACCCAGGGCTACCTGATCGGCGAGATCGTCCGCCGCATCACGGGCGACACCATCGGCGCCTGGTTCGCCCGGGAGGTGGCGAAGCCCCTCGAGGCGGACTTCTACATCGGGCTGCCGGCGGGCGAGGACCACCGGGTGTCCAACGTGATCCCGCCGCCCCCGATCGACCTCGACGCCATGGAGGGCCAGGTCAGCGAGCTCATGGTCAAGACCTTCATGAACCCGCCCATCGACGCGTCCATGGCGCACCACGCATGGTGGCGCCGCGCCGAGATCCCCGCCGCCAACGGCCAGGGCAACGCACGCTCGGTCGCCGCCGTCCAGTCGATCATCGCCGGCAAGGGACAGGCCCGTGGCGTCCGGCTCCTGTCGGCGGATGCGACCGACGCCATCTTCGAGGTGCAGGCCGAGGGCATCGACAAGGTGCTGGGCGTCCCCGAGCGCATGGGCATGGGTTACGGCCTGAGCAACCCGCCCGACATGCCCGGCGGCCCCCGGACCTGTTTCTGGGGCGGCTACGGCGGCTCCGTGATCATCATGGACCAGGACTTCGAGCTGACCGTCTGCTACGTCATGAACCGCATGGAGTCCGGGCTCGTCGGTGACCTCCGCGGCACCAACGTCGTGGCGGCGGCGGTGATGAGCCTGCTCTCCTAGTTCGTCTAGTTCGTCGCAGGCGCCGCACCCGCAGGCGCGTACGTCGTCGTCTGCTCGCACCGCGCCCCGAGGCGGGTCATGAGACCGCGCACGAAGCGGTCGGCCTTCGCCGGGGGCAGCTTGGCGACGTCGGTCGAGACGTTCAGCACCATCTCGCCTCGGTACGTCGCAGCGGCGGTGAAGGAGACCTGATTGGGGCCGGGCACCATGGTCGCGCTGATACGGCGAAGCCACGATGGGTCGCCCGTGTCATCCAACCGCCCGAGGCTGCTGATGGTGATGTTCTGCGGCGTCGAATCCACCCACTTGGCGAACGTGGCGAGCCCCTCATCCGTCGGCGGGTAGGTCGCGGTACGCGCGAAGCGGTAGAAGAGGTGGCTCTCGCCGCGGGCGACCTCGCGGGCGATCTGGTCGGCGATGTCGCGCGGCAGCGTGTCGTGCGTCGCCTCCGAGACCAGATAGGGCGTGGCCACCATCCCGATGGCCAGCTGCATGTCGTCGAACGGCAGCGGCGGCTCGACCCGGTGGCGCAGGTCGGTCGCACTTGCCAGGCAGATCCAACGCGGCTCGTCGTCGCCGAAGAGATCGGCGGCCGACTCGAGGAAGGCGGCATCAACCACACCGGTGACGGTCGCTCCCACCGCCTTGGCGTGCGCAAGGAGGGCCCCGAGGGCCGCGCCGTCGACGACGAGCAGGTCGTGCCGGGGGACCGTGGCCTGGGCGTGGCGGTCATGGAAGGGGAAGAGCGCGGGTGCCGGTTGCCCCTCGCGCTCGGCCCGGATTGCGCCGAGGACGTCGACGGCGGCCCGCGGCGAGGCGACGTCCGGGGTGAACCGCGAGTGCAACGCGGGCGGCACCTCGTCCGACGGGGCGAGGGCCGCCTCGTCGCCGTCGAGGGCCCGGGCGAACTGGCGCATCAGGTTCACGCCCGAGCTGCCGTCGAGGAAGACGTGGTGCATCACGATGGCGACCACGGAGCGGTCCTCGCCGGCGATGGGAAAGGAGATGCAGCGGACCAGGGGGTGGGGTGACTCGGCCAAGGGCAGCACGAGCATTTCCGCGACGGGCACGGTGGCGCCGGGCTGCAGCGGCCGGACGGAGATGGGGATCGGCCCGTCGACCTTTACGAAGGCGTACTCGCCGTCCACCGGTTCGACCCGCGCCCGCAGGAGCGGGTGACGCCTCTGGATGGCCGCGAGCGCCCCGGCCAACTCGCCCTCGTCAAAAATGTGGTCGGCGTAGGCGATGAAAGCGACCGTCATTCCGTTGAGCCGGCCGAGGAGCCAGAAGTACTTCTCTGCGGGATCGAGGGCGCGCCAGACGCGCGAAGACGCCGCCATAGTCCGGGCGAGGCTAGCGCGACTCCTTCGCGCTTCCGGGCGAGGCCTCGGGTCGCGCCTGGCGCCCTAGGCGCCCTAGGCCCCCTCGGCCCCGTAGGCCCTTAGGCCCTGTCGGGCACGATGGCCTCGGCTTCGATCTCCACCTTCCAGTCGGGGTCGAGCAGCGCCGCCACCACGACCATGGTCGCGGCGGGACGGGTGAAGCCGAAGATCTCGGCGTGCACCGCACCGACGGCATCTGCCGCGTCGACGGAGGTGACGTACATCCGGGTGCGCACGACGTCGGCGAGCAGCGCGCCGGCCTCGGCGAGCGCGGCGGCGATGATCTCGAAACAACGGCGGGCCTGCGCGCCGGCGTCGTCGGGGCAACGGCCTTCGGCGACGACGGGGCCGGTCCCGGAGACGACCACGCGGTCCCCCACCCGCACGGCACGGCTGAAGCCGATGAGGGGCTCGAAGGGGGAACCCGAAGGGACGCGGCGGCGTTCGACCACAGCGCATCCTGGCAGACGGAGGGACCGGGGCCGAAACCCTCTTGGGCTGCGCCGGAAGACCCGTGAACGGCCGTTACCATTGTGCGCCTAACGGAGGTCTCTGTTTCTGTGGGTCAGTTGCGCCGGCTTGGAGCGGTGGTCGCGGTGGTGACCCTGACGGTGGTGACCGCCGGCTGCGGTTCGCGGACCAACGGCCTCGGGGCGACCCCGCCGCACCACGTGCATCGCCTGACCGAGGCGGCGTCATCCCCCGCCACGACGACCACCACGACGAATCCCAACCCGTTCTCGGTCCCCGCCGGCACGCTTGTCGCCACATTGAAGGGTGACGTCCCCGGGTTCGAGTACGCCGGCGACGCCACGCCGTCGATGACGGTGCCGGGCAGTTGGTACGGCTACGCGTCGGCGCTCCCGGTGATCGGCTCCCTGCCGGGGTGGCTCGAGGTGCGGCTGGCGCAACGACCGAACGGGTCGACGACGTGGGTGCACCAGAGCGACGCGACGTTGTCGAGCACGCCGTACGCGATCGTCGTCGATCTGGCGACCGAGCACCTGTACGTCTACGAGAACGGTACCGAGCTCATGGACTTCCCTGCCGGCATCGGCGCACCCGACGACCCGACGCCGACCGGCCAGTACTTCATGCCGATGATCTACCCGTCGCCGGGCCCGGGCTACGGGCCGTTCGTGTTGGTCACCTCCGACCACTCGGACACGATCACCGACTGGGAGAATTCGGGGGACGCCATCATCGGTATCCATGGGCCGATCGACTCCGCCGCCGACGCCGAAATCGGGACGACGGGTGCCGCGATCTCCCACGGGTGTATCCGGTTGCACGATGCGGACCTGGCGCAGCTGTCGGTGATACCGGCGGGGACGCCGATCGAGATCGTCAACCAGGCCGTGGCGTAGGGCCTAGGTCCTGCCGGCGGTCGCAGGGCCTGTCGGCCGCAGCCGCGGCCGACGCCGGACGTCGGCTGTCGGACAACGGGCCGGCGCCGTGCCGCCGCGGCGTGTCACGTTCTCCGTTCCCGTCGGGTCTCAGTGCTATGACACGAGGCGCGGGAGGACCGTGACCATGGAGCACACCGACTGGCTGAACGAACAGTTCGAGCAACACCGGTCCCATCTGCGGGCCGTCGCCTACCGCATGCTGGGCTCGCTCAGCGATGCCGACGACGCCGTCCAGGACGCCTGGCTGCGCTTCAGCCGGGCCGACACCAACGACGTCGAGAACCTCAAGGCCTGGCTGACGACGGTGGTGTCCCGGGTCTCCCTCAACATGCTGCGCTCGCGCCAGACCCGGCGCGAGGAGGGCTACGCACCGCACATGCCCGATCCGATCATCGACTCACCCAATGGCACCGACCCCGAGCACCAGGCGTTGCTGGCCGACTCCGTCGGCGTCGCACTGCTCGTCGTGCTCGACACGCTGAGCCCGCCCGAGCGCCTCGCGTTCGTGCTCCACGACATCTTCGCGGTGCCCTTCGACGAGATCGCGCCGATTGTCGACCGCACGCCCGAGGCGGCGCGCCAGCTGGCCAGCCGGGCCCGCCGGCGGGTGCAGGGCGAGCCGACGGTGCCCGACACCGACCTCGACCGCCAGCGTGAACTCGTCGACGCCTTCATGGCGGCCGCCCGCAACGGCGACTTCGAGGCTCTGGTCGCCGTGCTCGACCCCGAGGTCGTGGTGCGCGCGGACTCGGGCGTCGGGATCGACCGCGAGCTCCGCGGTGCCGCCGTGGTCGCCCGCAACGCGAGTGCCTTCCACCGCCTGGGGTTGCTCACCCGACCGGCCATCGTCAACGGTGTCGCAGGGGCCGTTGCCTTGCGCGAGGACGGCTCGGCGTTCTCGGTCGGTGCCTTCACCGTGCGGGGCGGGAAGATCGTGGCCATCGACTTCCTGGCCGACCCAGTCCGCCTGGCCGGTCTCGACCTCACTGTCCTGCAGGACTGAGGCCGGCCGGCGCTGGGCACTGTCACACAGTCGGGCTCTCGCGGGTCTTAAGAGGTGAGTAGTCCATCGAGAGCCAAGAACAAGAAGGAGCAGAGATCATGGACGTACGCCTCAACATGTGGGAAAACCCCATCGCCCCCAAGCTCATCAAGTACGTCAACTCGGCGGGCAAGGTCGTTTCGGAGTCGACACTCCCCCAAGCCACGCAGGAGTTGGTGAAGATCCGGGCGAGCCAGATCAACGGCTGTGGCTTCTGCCTCGACATGCACACCAAGGATGCGACCGCCGCCGGCGAGGACCAGCAGCGTCTCAACATGGTGGCGGCATGGCGGGAAGCCACTGTCTTCACCGAAGCCGAAAGGGCTGCGCTGGAGCTCGCCGAGCAGGGCACTCGGATCGCCGACTCCACCGGCGTCTCCGACGAAGTCTGGGAACGGGCGGCCAAGCACTTCGACGAGGAGCAGCTCGGCGCGTTGGTCGCGATCATCGCGCTGATCAACATGTACAACCGGCTCAACGTCATCGTGCGCCAACCGGCCGGTGACTACGTGGCCGGCCAGTTCGACTAACGGGGTTGGTTGGTCGACCTGCTCACGCTCGCTCGTCCCGGCCTTCGCCTTTCGGCTTCGGCTTCGGCTTCGGCTTCGGCTTCGGCTTCTTGGGTTCCTAGGCGAGCTCGTAGTCGGCCAGGTCGGGCTCGAGCGTGCGTGACCAGTAGGTGTGGAGGTCGAACGGCCAGTTCTGGGTGACGCGCCCGTGCTTGTTGCGGTACCAGGTGGGCACGTCGGCCACTCCCCACACCATCTTCGAATTGCCCTCCTCCATTTCGGCGGCGTAGCGCTCGTGCACGTCGCGCCGGCAGGACATGGCGCGGTGCCCTGACCGCAGGAGCCGGCCGATCGCCTCGACGGCGTAGTGCACCTGGCACTCCACCATGATGAGGATGCTCCCGTTGATCACGAGGTTGGTGTTCGGGCCGTAGAGCATGAAGAAGTTCGGGAACCTCGGGACCGTGATGCCGAGGTAGGCCATGGCGTCACCGCCCCACTCGTCGTTCAGCTCCACGCCGTCTTCGCCGAAGACCTGCATCGGCGCCACGAAGTCCGAAGCGGTGAAGCCCGTCCCGTAGATGAGGACGTCGGCGGGGTGCTCGACACCGTCGACGGTGCGCACGCCGTTCGGCGTGATCGCTTCGATCGGGGTGGTGACGAGATCCGTGTCGTCGCTGCTGCAGGCGGCGGCCCAGCGCCCGTCGTCGCGCAGTGCCCGCTTCGCGAACGGGGGGAAGTGGGGCACCATCTTCTCGTAGAGCTCGTCGTCCTCGACCTGGGCGCGGAGGACGTCGAGCAGCATCGAGCGCACGACGTCGTTGGCGGCGCTGATCGCCTCGGTGTCCTGGTCCCACTCGGGGTCGACGCGGGCGGCCACGAGAAGCCCTTCGTGGAGGAGCCAGAACTGCATGATGCGCTCCCAGCGGCCGTAGTCGGGCAGCCGGGCGAGCAGGTCGTGGAACTCGGGCGGGAAGGGATCGCCGTAGTTGTCTGTGGGCAACAGCCAGGGCGGCGTCCGCTGGAACACATCGAGGTGCGCGACGTCACTCGCGATGAGGGGCACGAACTGTGCCGCGCTTGCTCCGGTCCCGATGACCGCGACGCGGCGATCGGCGAGCTCGACCGTGTCGTCCCAGGCGGCAGAGTGGAACGACGGGCCTTCGAAGGTCTCCCGGCCGGCGATGTTCGGCAATGACGGACGATTGAGCTGGCCCACCGCACATACGACGGCGTTGAACGTCTCTTCGGTCTGGGCGCCGTCGCCGGTCTGCACCTTGAGCATCCATATGTGCGCCTCGTCGTCGTAGCGCGCCTCGGTCACCTCGTTGCCGAAGCGGATGCAGGGCCCGAGCCCGAGCTCCTTGGCCAGACCCTGGAGGTAGGCCAACAGGTCGGGCTGGGCCGAGAAGCGCGATGCCCAGTCGTTGGTCTGCGCGAACGAGAAGCTGTAGAGCTGGTTGGGCACGTCGACGCGGCAGCCGGGATAGACGTTCTCGAGCCAGGTGCCGCCGACCTCGGCGTTCTTCTCGAACACGGTCACGGCGACGCCGGTCTGGCGCAGGCGGTGCGCGGCGGCCAGCCCCGAAGCGCCGGCGCCGATGACGGCGCAACGGAACGAGCCGCCGACGTCGTCGAGATGCCACGTCGGGGCGCGGGGGTCGGTCCCGTCCGGTGCCAGCTCCTCGGTGAGGAACGGCTCCCATTGGTCGACCGCGTCCGGCCCGACCAGGAAGGCGAAGACCTGTCGCAGCTCGTCTCGGGTCAGCGTGTGGTCGGGCGCGCCCGCCTCCTGGTGCGCGGCCAGGGCCTCGACGGCGACCCGGCGGGCTGCGTCCTCTTGTTCGGGCCCGAGGCCGCGTCCCGGCTGCAGGAGCTGTGTCTGGTCCGGGGCGAACTCGTCACGCAGGACCGAAAGGTCGCCGGTCCGCTGCGCAACGGCGCACAACAACGGGTGGACCTCGGCGGCGGCGACCGCTGCCTCGAGGTCCGGGCGGTCCCCTCCTGCTCCCTCGACCCCACCCATAGGTCAGCAGCCTACGTAGTGGAGCCCGTCAGCTGCGAAACCGGGAAGTGCGGGTGCTGGCGGCGGCACGGCGCCTCACCCGTGATTACATACGCGGAGGAGGGGGCGCGTCGTGCGGGACCGTATACGCGCGAGGAGGCGCACTTCGCGCCGAGACCGTATACGCGGCAACGCCGGCGCCCCGACGGGTGGATACGGCACACGAAACACCGCGTATACAGTCCGCGGGAGGGCGCCAGGTCTCCGGCGTATACGGCCAGAAGCGACAGACGGGCTACGACGGGATCAGCCGCCCGCGGGCGGCATCTCGGGGTCGCTCAGCCGCGACCCATGGCTTTGACCAGCTCCGTCATTTGGCTGTTCACCTCGACCGTTCGGGGCAGCTTGTCCATGGCCGCTCCCAGTGTCTCGGCGGTCCAGCGGTCGTCCGTTTCGACGGACTCGGCGATCGACCATCCGGCGTAGATGCCGACCGTTCCGCCGTAGACGCTGAAGACCTGGCCGTTGAATGGGCAGGTCTCGGCGGCCAGCACGGCGACGAGTGGCGAGACGTTCTCCGGGTCGAAGACGTGCTGCTGCATCGACTCGCTCATCCCGGGGGTTTGGAGCGTGAGGCGCGTCCGCGCCACCGGCGCGATGCAGTTGGCGCGAACCCCGTAGCGGTTCAGCTCCATGCCGTTGACGACCGTCATCGCCGCAATGCCGGCCTTGGCGGCCGAATAGTTGGTCTGACCCACGTTGCCGTGAAGTCCGGCTCCCGAGCTCGTGTTGACGATGGCCCGGTCGGTGATCGTGCCCTCCTTAGCGGCCTCACGCCAGTAGCCCGCGGCGTGCTTGGTCAAGTTGAAGGTGCCCTTGAGGTGCACGGCGATGACGGCGTCGAATTCCTCCTCGCTCATCGAGACGAGCATCCGGTCGCGCAAGATCCCTGCGTTGTTGACGACGACATGGAGGTCGCCAAAGGAAGAGACAGCCTGGTCGACCATCGCCTTGGCCCCGTCGAAGGAGCTCACGCTGTCCGTGTTCGCCACGGCCTGGCCCCCCGCGGCCGTGATCTCGTCCACGACCGACTGCGCTGCCGAGACATCGGAGCCCGACCCGTCGACGGCGCCTCCGAGGTCGTTCACCACGACCTTCGCCCCGAGTGAGGCGAAGAGCAGCGCATGCTCGCGGCCGAGGCCTCTCCCTGCCCCGGTGATGATCGCCACTCTGTCCTGCAACATTTGTTCGCCGTCCTTCCGGTCTCGTCGGTGTCGCTTGCGGCCCGTGCGTGCGAGCGCCAATCCGGGCGAGACCCTTGCAATTGCGCCCCCCAGTGTCAAACCGATGCTTCGCGCCTCCGCCGTTCCAGGTAGCGGCGCTCTGCCTCGGTTCCGGCGAGTCCACGCGCCTCCTCGTAGGCCGACGCCGCCTCGGCGTAGCGGCCCAGCCGCCGCAGCATGTCGGCCCGAGCTGCGGGGAGCAGGTGGTATCCCCGCAGCTCGCCGCTGTCGGCCAGTCTCTCGACGATCGCCAGGCCCTCGGCGGGACCGATGGCCATCGACACCGCGACAGCGCGATTGAGTTCGACCACGGCGGAAGGGACCATTTCGGCCAGGGTGGCGTAGAGCCCGGCAATCTCCAACCAGTCCGTCTCGGCGGCACTGGCCGCCTGGGCGTGGCAGGCGGCGATCGCCGCCTGGACTTGAAACGGTCCCGGACGGCGCAGGCGAAGTGCAGCGTCGAGGAGCGACGCGGCCTCGCCGATCATCGCCGCGTCCCAAGTTGAGCGATCCTGGTCATCGAGGAGGACGAGGTCGCCTGCCTCGTCCACCCGCGCCACGGCCCTCGCCGCGTGGAACAGCATGAGGGCGAGCAAACCGAGCGCCTCGGGCTCGTCGGGCATCAAGGTACAAAGGGTGCGCGTGAGGCGGATGGACTCGTCGGTCAACGTTCCGCGAATCAGATCTTGGCCCGACGTGGCTGCATAGCCCTCGTTGAACAAGAGGTAGAGGACCGCCAGTAGCGCATGCGTGCGATCGACGAGCTCGTGTGCCGCCGGCACCCGAAACGGGATGCCGGCGTTGCGGATCTTGCGCTTGGCGCGCGTCAGCCGCTGCGCCATGGTCGGCTCAGGGACGAGGAACGCGCGGGCGATCTCGGGCACCGTCATGCCGGCCAGGGTGCGCAACGTCAGCGCTACCTGGGCTTCGAGTGCCAGCGCCGGGTGGCAGCAGGTGAACATCAGGCGCAGCCGGTCGTCGGGCACGTCCTCGACCGGCGCGCCCTCGTCGGCAGGGTTCAGCACGGCAGCTTCATGGAGCTTCGACACCCCCAATTGGTCGCGCCGGATCTTGTCGAGCGCCCGGTTTCGGGCCACCGTCGTGAGCCAGGCTCCGGGGCGGCGCGGGACGCCTTCACGGGACCACCGCTCGGCGGCCTTCGTGAAGGCATCCTGCGCGCACTCCTCGGCGAGATCCCAGTCCCCGGTGAGCCGGATGACCGTGGCGACGACCCGGCCCCACTCCTGCTGGAACGCATCGGTGATCGCCGACCGGACCTCGAGGGTGACCTCCGGCCTCACATCTCCCAGATTGGCCTCACTTCGATGCTGCCGTAGCGGGCACCCGGGATCTTCGCAGCGACCTCGATGGCCTCGTCCAGGTCCTTGCAATCGACCACGAAGTAGCCGGCCAGCTGCTCCTTGGTCTCGGCGAAGGGGCCGTCGGTCGACAGCACCTCGCCGTTGCGCACGCGGACGGTGGTCGCGTCGCTGCTCGCGTGGAGCCGCTCGCCGCCCTGGAGCAAGCCCCGGTCGGACACAGTCTTCATCCACTCGACGTACTCGGGCGTGACGTCCTCGGTCGGCAACGTGCTCTCGTCAGCGCCAATCAGCAACAGGTATCGCATGATTCCTCCTCTTTCGGAGTTGGGGTTGGTTGTCGCTCCTACGACGATCGGGCCGGCCCCGATACGACACCCCGACAAAGAAATCTTGGCCAAGTTGGCGGCCGTACGCTTGTTCGCATGGCGACCAGGGGCGGCGACGAGCTCCTCGAGCTCCAGGTTGGCGCAATCGCCGGGGGCGGCGGCTGTGTGGGCCGGGCTCCCGACGGCAAGGTGGTCTTCGTCCGCCACTCCCTGCCGGGAGAACGGGTGCGGGCGCGGATTACCGCTGAGACGAGCTCCTACCTGCGGGCGGATGCCGTCGAAGTGCTCAGCGCCTCGCCCGACCGGGTCGATCCGCCCTGTCCCCACGCCGGGCCGGGACGCTGCGGGGGCTGCGATTTCCAGCATGTAGAGCTGGACGCGCAGCGCCGGCTGAAGGCGGCGCGCATCGCAGAACTGCTGAAGCAGATCGCCGGCCTCGAGCGGGAGGTCGCGGTCGAAGCAGTCGAAGGCGACGACGACGGGCTCGGGTGGCGGACCCGGGTCCGTCTCGCTGTGGACCGCGAAGGCCACGCTGGGTTCCGCCGGCACCGCTCCCACCGCGTGGAACGAGTCAACGTGTGCCCTGTCACCAGTCCGGACGTGGGAGCGACCGGTGCTTTCCGAGCGGCATGGCCTGGCATTGCAGAGCTCGAGGTCGTCACTGGCACGGTGCCGGACGAGGCGATGGTCTCCGTGACCCCGCGCGGCCGCGCAGTTCCGCCTGTTCCAAACATCAACGCCGGCCTTGTCGTGAAGGGGAAGGTGCGTCGCGAACCCGGCGCAGTGCACACGGAAGCAGGCAACCGCACATACCGGGTCTCGGCCGGCGTGTTCTGGCAGGCACACCGTGGTGCGGCCGAGACGCTCCTCACGGCCGTCCTGGACGTGATCGGCGACTGTCAAGGGGCAACGCTCGCCGATCTCTACGCGGGCGCCGGACTCTTCGCTGTCGCGCTCGGCGCACAGAGTCGGGCCCGAGGGGTCCGTGTTCGCCGTCGAACGAGACCGCCGGGCCTGCGCCGATGCGCGGCACAACGGCGCTGGACAACCCCATCTCGTCGTCGACGAGGCCGAAGTGACACCCGAGCTGGTGGCTACGGGCCTCGGCCGGCCCTCGATCGTGGTGCTGGACCCGGCCCGCGAGGGCGCCGGGATCGACGTCATGCTGGCGCTGTCCGGGCTGGCGCCGACGTTGCGGCGCGTCGTCTACGTCTCGTGCGACGCCGCGTCCTTCTCTCGCGACGCTCGCGTGCTGCTCGACGAACGGTGGAATCTCACCTCGCTCAAGGCCTTCGACATCTTTCCCATGACCGAGCACGTGGAGCTCGTCGGAAGCTTCGAACCTCCGGCCTAAATCGGTTCGGGTAACCGACGTACCGACGGACCCGATCAGTCCTCGGGGAGCGCGGCGAAGTCGCTCTTCGCCTGCTTGTACCAGCCCATGCCCTTGATCGGGTGCTTCCAGCGGCCCTTCATGTCCTTCAACGCCGGCGCGTGGACGTCGTCGCCGCCCTCGACCATCTCGTTGAGGTGTTGGTCCTGCGCCTTGATGACGTCGTCCGCTGTCGCCCCGTGGTGAGCGAATTCGCACGGTCCACCCAGCTGCATGCAGGTCATTGTCTTCATGACGACAATCGTAAGACCGCGGGTCACGAAATGCTTCTTGGTTCCTGCTCAGAACCGCCTCGGTTCAGCGCTCACGGGCGCCGGAGGGCGCCGCTACGCGTGTCCTCCGACCTCGTGCTCGAGATGGCCCGCGCACTCGAATTGCAGCGTCGAGTGCTCCACGTCGAAGTGACCCGACAGGCACTCCTGGAGGTGATCGAGCACCCGCCCGGCTTCGCCGGTGTTGAAGCACTCGTCGGTCACCACGACATGGGCCGTGAGAATCGGAAGCGACGAGGTCAGCGTCCAGGCGTGCAGGTCGTGCACTGATTGCACCTCCGGCAGCTCCAACAAGTGAGTGCGCACCTCGTCGAGGTCGATGTCCTCGGGTGTCGCTTCCAACAAGATGTGCAGCGCCGGCCGCAACAGCTCCACCGCGGCCTTGAGCATCAGGGCCACGACGACCAACGACGCGATCGCGTCGGCCCGGTTGAACCCGCTCGTCACGATCACGATGCCGGCGATCAAGGTGCCGATGAACCCGTACAGATCCGTGAGGATGTGCCGGTAGGCACCCTCGATGTTCAAGGAGCGTCGGTTGGCGCGTGCCATCGTCATCGTGGCGATCACGTTCACCGCCACCCCGACGGCAGCCACCACGATCAGGACGGCTCCGTGGACGTGACCGGGGTGCAGCAGCCGCACAATCGCGTCGTACGTGACGAGCGCCGAGATGATCACCAACGCAAGTCCGTTACCTGCCGCCGCGAGGATCTCGGCTCGCTTCATCCCGTAGGTGTGCGTCCCCGTCTCCGGACGCGCGGCCAGACGAATCGCAACCAATGACCCTGCAATCGCGCCGACATCGACGAGCATGTGCCCGGCGTCGGCGAGCAGTGCCAACGAGTTGGCGAAGATCGCAGCACCGACCTCGAACGCCATGAACCCGACCAGCAGCGCGAGCGCGAGGCGAAGCGCGCGCCGATCGGTCTCGACCGACGGCGCTTCGGCGTCGTGCTCCAGCGCGTGACCGCGGCCCTCAGCCATCGCCCGCCACGTGGCCGGCGTGGGTCAGCACCTCCTCCACGAGGCGGCGGACGTGGGCGTCGTCGACCACGTAGAAGATCCGGGTGCCCTCCCGGCGACTCTGCACCAGGCGGGCCAGCCGGAGTTTCGCCAGGTGCTGGGAGACCGCCGCGGGCTGGGCACCAACCACCTCGGCCAACTCGTTCACGGAGTGTTCTCCCTCGAGCAGCGCGCAGATGACCCGCAGCCGAGTCTCGTCGCCCAGCAGTTTCAGCATCTCGACGGCGGAGCTGACCTCCTCGTCTCCGAGAAGCGTAACTATCTGCGCAGGCATGCAGGCAGCCTACCCCTGACGCGACGAGGGCGGGTCAGGGGGCGAAACGTATGGGGAGTTTCTCCCCCTGACGCGACGGGGACGGGTCAGGGGGCGAAACGTATGGGGAGCTTCTTGGTGCTGGCCGGATCAGTGGAGCTGGCGTTGTTCACGATGACGTAACAGCTGTGCGCCGCGTCGCAGACACCGTTGCCGATTGCGCCGGTGCCCACATGAATGACCACCGAGCCCGACCCGGTGGGATCGGGAGTGAGAATCGCGGCGTTGGCGAAGCTGCACCCGGCCGAACTGGCTGTGGTGATCTCCACCTGCGAGCACTCGAGAATGTTGACCACCTTGCCGGCCGAGTAGCCACTCCATCGAACCGTGACGGCCTGCCCGTCGTGGAGACCGGTCGCGGGGGTGACGCTGGCGTGCAGGTGGACCGCAGCGACCCTGGGAACGGGCACGGTGGCCCGGGAGCCCGGCGTCCAGGCCGTGTGCACCGACGAGAGGGACGAGCGCCCGTCGGCCGAGACGGCCTGCAGCGCCCCGTGCTCGTGTTTGAGGAACGCATTGAAGAATGCCGTCGTCGATTCGACGACGGCATTCGACGTCGGGCCTTCGACACCCGACGCTGCCATGTGGGCCACGGCACCTGATCCGTCGGAGGGGCTGTCCCACTTGAGCGCGAGCAACGCCTTAGGTCCGCGGGCCTGGTTGAAGACCGCGACAGCGTCGGGGTACGGGACGAGCCCGTCGTGGAGATCTTGGACGATGAGGAGCGGCGGCGCGTCGGCCAGCTGGTACCGGCCACGACCCAGGCCCTCGGTCGTGCCGGCCATCACGACCGCGGCCTTGACCCGCGTGTCACGACAGCAAGTGTTCCCGATCAGACCCAAGGTGGTGATGGCACCGTTGGAGTGTCCCGCAGCCCCGATCTCCTTCGGGTCGACCAGGCCCGAGAGAGGGCCGCCGGAAGTCGCCGACGCCTTGAGGACCTGATCGATGACGAAACTCATGTCAGCGGGCTGGTTCCCGACGTCCCCGCCGTCGGGACCGCCGGGCGTGTCACCGCTCGAGAGCGGGAATAGAGGAGCGGCCACCACGTAGCCGGCCGCGGCCCACTCGGTCAGAATTTGCTGGTAACCCTGGGGAGAGGCCCCCAACCCGTGGGCGAAAACGATGAGCGGGTAGGGACCACCTGCCGGCGCCCTCGGGTACCAAATCGTCGTCACGAGGGTCCGCGTGGGCTTGGCGGCCATGCCGCCCCACGACGCGGTAGACCGCGACGAGTCGACGAAGGTCATCGTGGTGGTCGCGACGGGCAGGGGCACGGGCGCTGCCGCCGAAGCGACCGGCGGCGTCCCGGTCACGGCAAGCCCGGCAGCCGAGAAAAGAAGGACGAAGGCTGCGAGCGCTCCCGCCCCCGAACACTGACGTCTCGCACCCATGGTGAGGATGGACCTCCGAGGCCAGGAGCTCAGGGTGAGAACGCCGACGACGGCGGCATCTGCACGTTACAGGGCTGTTGGACCGAGCCCTGGGGCAGCGCCGCCTGCATGACCTTGTTCACGATCGGACCGGCGATCCCGGCGCCGTCCGACGAGATGTTCTGGAAGGGCACCACCACCGCGATCGCGATCTGGGGGTTGTTGGCCGGTGCGAAACCGATCATCCAGTCGTGGTTGAGACTGAGCCCGGTCTGCGCGGTTCCCGTCTTGACGGCGGCGCACAGATAGCCCGGGAAACCTACCCCCGAGGCGGTGCCGCTGATGGGCACGCTCTCCATCAGCGCTGTCACTGCTTGCGACGACGCCGCGGACTCCGAGCGGGGCATCGGCTTGTTCTGGTAGGTCGTCACCAGAGCCCCCGTGGAGTCGCGGATGGAGGACATGAGGTGCGGCGTCATGATTACCCCGCCGTTCGCCACCCCTGCGGCGATCATCGCATTCTGCAGCGCGGTGTCCGCGACGACGTCCTGACCGATTGAGGCATAGCCCTGCAAGGCCTGCGCGCTGTCGGGCAAGGTCTGCAGCGTGGACTTGATCACACCTCCCGTCGGCTGATGACCCTCCGCGGGCAGGTCGACCGGCGGGACCGAGTTGATCCCGAACAGCTCAGCCTGTTGACGCAGGTTGGAGACGCCCGCCTGGATCCCGAGCTCGGCGTACCCGGGGTCGCACGATTCGGGCAGCATCTGGACCATGGTCCCGCCGCATGGAGTTGAGTTGGCCGGGCTGCTGCCGTCATTGCAGACTTCACGGTTCGAGTCGGAGAAGGTCTGACAGGGCTGCACCGGGTAGTTGAAGCCGATCAGCGACGGTTTCAGGTTGTACACCGTTGAGGACGTCACCACCTTCATCGTCGAACCGGGGAAGAAGCTCTCCGAGTCGGCGAGAGGACGCAACGGATAGAAGCCCTCGCCGTCCTTCGTCGTGTAGCTGGTGTAGGCGAGATTGTTGGCGGCCGGCGACGTGCTGACCAGCACGTTGGGGTCATAGGTCGGGTTGGAGACCATCGCCAGGATGTCGCCGGTCTTCGGCTGGATCACCACGACCGCCCCGTCGTTGTGATTTGGTGTTGAGGTGAGTGCGTTCCACGCCGCCTGCTGCAGCTTCGGATCGATCGTGAGCGTGACGTTGTCGGTGGTCGTCGGCAGCTTCTCGCGGAAGAGGATCTGGCTCAGCGTCGACGGCGCCTGCTGGTGCGCACCGAGATACGAGCTGTAGTAGTTCTCGATGTCGGTCTGCGCGCCGGTCAGCGCCGAGGCGTACCCGGTTATGCCGCTGTAGAGCGGCCCTTGCGGGTACTGGCGGACGTAGTCGTAGGGGTAGTCGGTGCGGTTGGTGCCGGCGGGCGTGGTCACGGACTTCGCCAGGACCGTGCCGTCGGAGGCGAGGATCTCGCCGCGCGGGTTGATGTCCGCCAGTACCTCGATGCGCGGGTTGTACGGCGAGGTCTGCAGCGCCTTCGCCTTCACCAGCTGGATGTTGACGAGCTGCGCGATCACCAGACCCAAGCAGGCGACCATGATCACGCCGAGCCAGCGGATGCGGCGGCCCATCAGCTAGCCGGCCGCTTCGTGGACGACCCGGTCACGCCGAGCATGGTAGGCGGCACGACCCCGGATGCGGCTTCATCCCCACCGACCTGCAGCATCGGCCTACCCCAGGTGCAACCTGTCTCACACGCCGGTGTGGGCTGGTCGAAACCAGTTCACCATGTCGTTGCCACCTGGTTGCAGGCTGCGGCCTGTCACGCTTGAAGCATGCGCTCGACGTTCAAGGCCGCCCGCCGTGTTGCCGATTCTTTGCGAATGGGCCCCTCCTCTTCTCTTGTCTCGCTGTCGCCTTTCTCCAAGCGCGTCACGTCTCGTCATCTCGGCGCGGCCGCATTGGGAATGGCCGCCGCGCTGCCGCTGCTGGCCCTGGTCCCGGCGGCCACCGAGGTACAGGCCACCCCAACGTGCCAAGCGGCAGCTGGCTTCACGGCCTGCCAGACCTGGTCGGACTCGCTCGGCGACGGCGGCGGCTCGGTCGCGCTGTCGTCACCCGACGTCGCCAACCTCGACGGGCAGCCGTCCGCTGTCTTCGGGACACAGGCCGGAGAGGTCTGGGCACTCCACATCAACGGGGGCGGAGCGGTGAATCACTGGCCCTACAACGCCGGCGCGCCGATCAATTCGTCGCCGTCGGTCGCCCCCATTAACGCCGGCGGGCTCGACACCGTCTATGTCGGGAGCGGCACCGCGGCGCAGCCGACCGTAGGCGGCTATCAGGCCATTTCGCCGGGCGGTGGCGACCAGTGGTTCGTCGGGTCGTACAACCCCGCGACCGATACCGTGCCGGACGTGGGAATTCAGGCGTCGTTGACCGTCGGCAATTACGCCGGCGGCTACGGCGTCGAGGCCGGAAACCTCGGCCAGAACACCTTCGCCCTCGGCGCGGGCAACGGCGCGGTGCTGGGCGGGTTCCCCTGGTTCTCCGCCGACTCCGTGTTCTCGACAGCCGCCTTGGCCGATCTCTACGCCGACGGCAACAACGAGATCATCAGCGGCGGTGACTCGAGTGTCGGAACCGCCTACGGCCAGAACTACGCCAACGGCGGGCACATCCGCATCATCTCGAGCGCCGGCACCACTGGCACCCTCAACCCGGCCGGTGGCCTCATCTGCCAGTACAACACCAACCAGAACATCGACCGCTCCTCGCCAGCCGTCGGCCAGTTCCTCGCCGGCGGTGGCGTCGGCATCGCCATCGGCGACGGCAACAACTTCGGCGGGGCGCCGGACAGCAACAAGGTCTTCGCCATCAATACGGGATGTGGCCTCGCCTGGAGCCAGACGCTCAACGGCATCACCGCGGACTCCCCGGCGCTGGCCAACGTTCAGGGCAACGGGCAACTCGACGTCATCGAGGGCACGACGTCCAACACCGTGTACGCCCTCAACGGCACCAACGGCGGCGTCGTATGGGCGGCCACGACGAGCGGCGAGGTCATCGGCTCGCCGGTGACGGCCGACCTGACGGGCGGCGGCTTCCAGGACGTGATCGTTCCCACGACCAACGGCATCGAGGTCTTCGACGGGAGGAACGGCGCGTATGTGACGACGCTCATCGGAAGCCAGAACACGGCCTACCAGAACTCGCCGTTGGTCACCGACGACCCCAACGGACACATTGGCATCACCGCTGCGGGCTATCAGGGCTCCGGCACCATCGTCGGCCATTGGGAAATCGACAACACCAGCGGGTCGGGGTCCTCGGTCTACGAGCAGGGTGCATGGCCCCAGTTCCACCACGACCCGCAGTTGACCGGCGACGCCGGCACGCCGGCGCCCACGATCGAGGTGCCGTGCAACGCGCCGAGCTCGGCGCCCAACGGCTACATCCTGTCCGCCACCGACGGTGGCGTGTTCAACTACGGCAACATCCCGTTCTGCGGTTCGACGGGCAGCATCCACCTCAACCAACCCGTCGTCGGCGCCGCCCTCACCGAGGACGGTGGCGGCTATTGGGAGGTGGCGTCGGACGGCGGCATCTTCAGCTTCGGCAATGCCGGGTTCCACGGATCGATGGGCGGCACGCCGCTCAATCGCCCGATTGTGGGCATGGCGGCCACCCCGAACGGCGGGGGCTACTGGGAGGTGGCTAGCGACGGCGGCATCTTCAGTTTCGGCAATGCGCCGTTCTTCGGCAGCACCGGCGCCATCCACCTCAACGCCCCGATCGTCGGCATGGCCCCGACACCCGACGGCGGTGGCTATTGGCTTGTCGCGTCCGACGGCGGCATCTTCGCTTACGGCGACGCCAAGTTCTTCGGCTCCATGGGTGGCAGTCCTCTGAACCGGCCGGTGGTCGGCATCGCGGCCGACGCGGCCACGGGCGGTTATTGGGAGGTGGCGTCGGACGGCGGCATCTTTGCTTTCAACGCACCCTTCCACGGCTCGACCGGGAGCATCCATCTGAACGCACCGATCGTCGGCATGGAGGCGACGAAGGACGGCTCGGGCTACAGGTTCGTGGCCACCGACGGCGGTATCTTCTCCTACGACGCCCCGTTCTTCGGGTCGATGGGCGGAAGGCCCCTCAACAAACCGGTCATCGCCATGGCCGGGACCTGACCTGACAGAACCCCCTCTCGGCCAACAACCGGGGCCTCGGAACGGTCCCTACGGCGTGACCGCAGCCGCCAGCTTCTTCGGCGCGCACAGGCAATAGGACTCGACGAGCAACTCCCGCGCCTCGTCCCAGTCGACGGTGCCCACATCGAGCCGGAACCCCACCCAACCGCGGGGCCCGAGGTAGGGCGGCACGAAGTAGCGCTCGGCGTCGGACGCCACGAGGGGACCCTGCTCCCCCGGCGCGACCTTGACCGTCAGGGCGAGCCGGCCGTCACCGTGGTGGTCGTCGGTGAAATAGGCGAAGGTCCGCTTGCGCACGATGAACGCGATGTGCCGCCCGCCCTCGCCGCCGGGGCGCTCCCCGACCTCGGGCAGCCCGGCGCACACCGCACGCAACCGCCGGACGCAGACGTCCGTTCGAGGACGGCCCATTGGACCGACGTTAGGCCTCGGGATCGACTGCAACAACAGCCCGCCACCCGGACGGGGCGATCGCAGGCGGCAGTAACGTAACGGTCCTTCCGTCGGCGGTCGTGTTCGGAGGTGGGCGTGGGCAACAGCGCAAAGGATCCGGAGGAGCTCGTCGAGCGTCGCCGCGAAGGCCGCGTCCTGGTCATCACCATGCAACGCGCCGCGAAGAGGAATGCCATCGACCGTGCCATGGCTGACGCGCTCGAGGATGCGCTGAACGAACTGGACGATGCCGACGAGCTCTGGGCGGGCGTGCTGACGGGCACGCAAGACGTCTTCAGTGCCGGCAGCGACCTGACGGCCCTCGGTGACTACGTGACTGAACGCGGCGGCGAGTACGGGATCATCCGACGCGCCCGCCGCAAGCCGCTCGTCGCTGCGGTGGAGGGGCCGGCACTCGGCGGCGGCCTCGAGATCGCCTTGGCGTGCGACCTGGTCGTCGCGGCGAAGACGGCGCGTTTCGGGTTGCCCGAGGTACGGATCGGCGTCGTACCCACCTGTGCCGGGTTGTTCCGCGGCCCCCGCGCCCTTCCGCTCAACGTGGCCCGGCAGCTCATCCTGACGGGCCGGCCGATCGATGCGGCGCGGGCCTACGAAGTCGGCTTCGTCAATGTCCTCACCGAACCGGGCCAGGCCCTGAACGAGGCGGAGCGACTGGCCCAGGAGATCTGCGAGAACGCGCCCGTGTCCGTGCAGTCCTGCCTCGCCGCGGTCAACGCGCTGGCCGGCGCCCACGACGAACTCGGATGGGAACACACCGGCGCCGCGCTGCGCGCAGCCTCGTCGTCCGCCGACGCCCGCGAGGGGGTCCGATCGTTCCTCGAGAAGCGGCCGCCGGTGTGGACAGGGCGTTGACGCCTACGGAGAACCCGGCGCTCGACTTTCCGGCGCGTCCGGCGAGCCGCCCCGCAGCAGCAGGGTCGTGACGACCCAGAGGATCACCGCGCCGGCGGCGCCGAGCACGAGCATCCAGCCGATGATGTTCCAGGCCCCCGGGTCGGCCGCCAGGATCGCGAGCATCAGCTCTGCCTCTTTGCACACATACGCACACTTTCCGCCTCGGCCGCGCCGGCGTCAAGCGAGCATGCTGCGGCCATCGTGGCGCCAGGACCCGCCGCCAGGCACGATCGGCCAGATGTTCTTAGGATGTGTTCAAGTCGATCGGGCCTTTGGCCGAAAAGTGATCGCAGGGGGTCTTGGGTCCTCCGATCGACGCTGTGCCGAATCTGGAGGATGGATGACCGTAGAGAACCGCAGGCGGGCAGAGCGCCAACCAGCCGTTTGGATCGGGCTGTGCCACGTCCAGGGCGAATCGCTCGACCACTGGCGGGACTGCGGTGTCTTCGACCTCTCGGCGTTCGGCGTTGGCATGGACCTCCGCCACCCTGATCCGTCGGATCTGGTCGGACGCAGCGTCTCCGTCCGGCTTCCGATCGGCGTCTCCATGGACATGACGCTCACGGGTGAAGTGCGGAACGCAAAGGACGGCCCCGACGGCATCGTCCGGATCGGCATCGAGTTCGAGGACGTCTCGGACACCGAGCGCTCCATCGTCAACCTCCTCGAACGCGACACCCTGCGCTGGGAAAGGCCCGACGGGCCGAACTGATCCAGCTGTGCTCCGGCCTGCCGGTCGCGAGCCGGTGACGGCGAGAGCCATTGCCTGACCAGGTGTCCCGTACCGGACGCCTGCGGCAGCCGCTGTCATGTCCTTGCAAGGTCCGTGCAACGACGCTCCTTCAACCTAAGCGTGGGGGTGCGAATCGGCGGCTCCCTATCGGCGAAGGTACGGCTGGAGGAACCATGAACGAGTTGTCGAGCGAAGAACTGCAATGGAACGCGCAGGCGGTGGCGGTCGCCGCTTCCTCGCTGGGTGAGCCGGTGGCGGCGGCGACACGATGCGAGCAGGTCACCACGGACATGGCGGCGGAGGCGGCCGGCGTCGGCAAGATCAACCGCGGGATGATGCGTGGCATGAAGGCCGTCAGCTCCAAGATGATGCCGGGCGTCGGCGGTATGGCGAAGGGCCTCGAGACCGGCGGGCTGCCGAAGAGCTTCATCCTCGCCGTGACCGACCGGCAGGTCCACGCGCTCGAGGACGTCCACGACGGCGGCACGCTCAGCCCGGGCAAAGTCCTCAAGTCCTGGGACCGTCAGGGATTCACAGCCAAGATCAGCCCCGACATGGCCAACACAGCACAAGGGATCCCGGCGGACCGGCAGCTCCTGGTCCTCTACCTCCCGATCGAGGGCGGGAACAACAAATACCTGCAGGCGGCGTCGACCAACATCGCCGCTTCCGGATCACCCGGCATGCCGCAACGCTTCGCGATCGCCAAGGACCCGGCGAGCCAGGGAGTGATCGACGCCATCGTCACCGCGGGTGGCGCCGGCAACGTGATCATCAACGGGATGACCGTCGACGACATGATGGCGCAGGCAGCTGGCCAAGCGGCAGCTGCGGCCGACCCGACGGCACAGCTCACCCGACTGGCGGACCTTCACGAGCGCGGCGTGCTCAGCGACGAAGAGTTCGCCTCTCAGAAGGCGAAGATCCTGGGCGGCTGACGCCGCGGCAGGAGGGCGGCCAAGTCCCCGCTCGTAGGATGCGGGAGCCTGCGCCAGAGCCTGGACGAAGTGGGTTCCCCGTGCGCAGCCCGATGTCGCCGCGCTGGTCGAACAGCGTGGAGCCGGTGCCGCGCTTCCGTCGTCACCGACGACCGCACTCATCCGTGCGGACCGAAGCCATCTCGACCTCCATATATCGGCTCCTGCTGCTCCTGTGAGTGAGGTAAGTCGAATCGATTTCGTCCCACACCCGCAGGAACTGCGGTAAACGGGTCTGTCGGCCCCGGGATCGGCCGCCCCGGGGGCCCGGTTCGGGCGGGCCGCGCACAGCCCGTGAGGGGGCGGACCCGATATCGTTTCCTGGACCTACCGGCTCTGAGAACCCGTCGTGGGACCGGGCCAAGGACCAACCACCGTGGGAGCGCCCGCCACCATGATCCGCACCGCTCGGGGGACGGCTGTCGGCTCCATCAACCTCTGGACCGGTCTCGGCGCCCTTGGATCGGCCGGCATCGCCGTGTTCGGCACGAGCATCGGCGCTGTCCCTCGTCCGGGACCGGACCGATATTGGGTCCATTTCAACGGCGTCGGGAGCACCCTCATACACCTGGGCTTCTACGCCGGGGTGCTCATGCTGCTCGGCGCGTGGGTCGCGGTCGGCCTCGAGGCCAGGCGAGGCGGATTGACCGTCTCGCGCTGCTGGGTCCTGCTGGGCTTCTGGGGGCTCCCGCTGTTCCTCGGGCCACCGGTTTTCAGCCGCGACGTCTATAGCTACATCGCCCAGGGCCTCCTCGCACACCACGGCCTCAACCCGTACCACGTGGCGCCTTCTGCGCTCGGGAACGGCCGACAGTTGGCGTCCATCGCCCACGTGTGGCGGAACACGGCCTCGCCCTACGGGCCACTCTTCGTCGCGGTCAGCCGAGGCACGGTCACAGTCGCGGGTGGCTCCCTGGACGCACAGGTCATGGCCTTCCGCGCAGTCGAACTCCTGGGCGTAGCGGCCATCATGGTGTTCGTGCCGCGCCTGGCGAGGAGGTTGGGCACAGATCCCGGAATCGCCCTGTGGCTCGCGGCACTGAGCCCGCTCGCCCTGTTCAGCTACATCGCATCGGGCCACAACGACGCGCTGATGGTCGGTCTCCTGGTCGCGGGTGTGGCTCTCGCCATGGAGGACCGGCTCGCCCTCGGCGTCGCGCTGTGCGCCCTCGGCGCGCTCATCAAGCTGCCCGCCGCCTTGGCCATTGTGTTCCTGGCCGTAGTCGCGTTCCGGCGTGCGTCCGCCGACGAGCGGTGGCGCGTGTTCGTCAAGACGGTTGTGGTCCCCTGTGTGGTGCTGATCATCGGGACCGTCCTGGCCGGCTACGGATGGACCTGGCTCAGCCTGGCGGCGTTGCGCGTCCCGGCCGAACTTCGGATATTGGCCACGCCCTCGGTCTCGCTCGGCGTCTTCTTCAGCGCCCTTGCGCACCTCATCGGGATCCCCGTGTCGACAGGCGTCGTGGTGTCGGCGACGCAGGTCGTCTGTGGCCTGCTCGTCGTGGCCGGCACGCTGTGGCTGCTCTGGCACGCACAGCGTTCGAACGTGGTGCGTGCGATCGGCCTGGCGTTGCTGCTCTTCGCGGCCGGGAGTCCCACGCTGTGGCCGTGGTACTTCGTCTGGGGGGTCACCATGCTGGCGCCCACGACCGCGCAGCGGTCGAAGATGTTGGCGGTGGTGGCAGGCTTGGCCATGCTTGTGGTGGGAGCCGGCGGCTCTCCCATGTTGAACGGGCTGGCGTACGTGGTGACCGCCCCGCTCCTCCTGGCCGGTTGTGTGTATTTCTTCTGGGACCGGCATTGGCAGACGGTGGTGACGGGCCATGTCGACTGAGTCCCCGCCGATGGGCGGTGCGGCGGAAATTGGAGGCAACGATCCCGACGAGAGCGCGCTCCGCACCCTGAGGGCTCCCGGCCCGAACCCACAGCCGGCGCCCGAGGGCTGGCTCCGCCGGTTTCGGCACTGGTTCCTCTTCTGGCCGGTCGTCGCCTACTTGGCAGCTCGGGTCGTCACGCTGGCCGCACTTGCAGCCACCGCACCGATCAATCACAACACGCTGTCGGGGCGGCTTGCCCGCTGGGACAGCGCGTGGTTCCTCCGCGCCGCAGAACAGGGCTGGCCCCGCCACCTGCCCATGATCCACGGCCATGTGGCGGGCAACACCACCGCGTTCTTCCCCGTGTTCCCACTCGCCATCCGGTGGGTGTCTTCGGCCACGACGCTGCCACCGCTCTGGGTCGGAGTCACTATCAGCGCGGTCACCGGCCTCACGGCCGTCGTGTCCATCGGTGTCTTGGTCCGGCGCTTCGCCGGGAACGAAGGGGCGACGCGGGCCACGCTGCTCTTTGCCCTCTTCCCGGGAACCTTCGCGTTCAGCCTCGCCTACAACGAGGGCATCGTGCTGACCTGCATCGCGCTGGGGCTCATAGCCCTGATGGAGCGCCGGTGGTGGCTAGCCGGTCTGCTCGGGATGCTCGCCACGGCGACCGCACCGATCTCCTTGGCCTTCGTTCTCAGCTGCGCATGGTGCGCGGGATGGGCGGCCTGGAGAAACCGCAGCGCGCGCCCATTGGTGGCCCCGGTGCTGGCGGTGAGCGGCTTTCTGGCCTACATGTTCTGGCTCTGGCGGCACACCGGCATCCTCAACGCCTGGCGTCTGACCGAGCGCGGCGGGTGGAAGAGCTCGCCATCCCTCAGCTACCCGTTCCGGATCATCTGGACCTTTGTCAGGAATCCCGTCAGCCCGACCATCACGGGCCAGATCCTGTTCTTCGGAACCCTTGTCGCCATCGTTGGCGCCGTGCTGGCCATCCGGCAACGGCAACCGGCGCCGGTCCTCATCTACGGCCTGGCCGCCGGACTGCTGGGCGCCATCTCCGCCCCTGTCGGCCTGCGTCCGCGGTTCATCATGCTGGCCTTCCCCCTCGTGGTGGCGTACGGGACACGACTGCGCGGCCGTGCCTACGCGGCGACACTGGTCGTGTCTGGCGCGTTACTCGTTGCCATGACCGCGCTCGAGTTCGTCTCGTTGGCCGTGTTCCCTTGATGGACGAAAAGCCTGTATCGCCGAACGTCGTCGACAGTTCGGCCGACCGGATGTGGGATGAGCCGGGCACCCTTGCTCAGCGCGGCGGCTGGACCCTGGTCTGGTTCGCCGTCGTCACGACAGGACTCGGATTCTGGAGTTCCTGGACCTCGTGGCCAGGAGCGGCCGCGCTGGCCCCACTCTTCGTCGTGGCCGGGCTGCTCGGCATCATTGCCTGCTGGCTCGTGCCCAACCCGCGGTCCCGGGCACTGCAATGGTCCGGGCTCGGCGCAGCGATCCTCGCGGTCGGAGTCCCCCAGGCGATCGCCATCCATGTGCGGCGCTACTACACCACCGACTCAGCGGCCTTCAACCAGTTTGCGGCGCGTGTTCTCCTTCACGGCAAGAACCCGTACACGACGTCGATGTCGGGCGCGGCCTATCTGCTGAATCCGCCTTCGCACTTCTGGACGTACATGGCCGACGGCAAGTACGTGACGCAATTCTCCTATCCGGCGGCGTCTTTCTTGCTCGAAATCCCCTTCCGGGCGCTCGGCTTTCACCACGAGTTGGCCGACTGGACGGACCTGCTCGCCTGGCTGGCGACCGGCTTCCTCCTTTTCTTCTTACTGCCGGCCAGCCTCCGCTGGTTCGCCACCCTGGTACTGCTGGCGGGGGCCTTCGTCGGCACGTTCTCCGCCGGGGGGACAGACGCTCTGTTCATCCCCTTTCTGGTCGTTGCCGTCTGGCGTTGGGACCGGTTCGGGACGGGACGGACCGCGGGCCTGGCCAACTGGATAGGGCCCGTGGCCCTCGGGCTGGCCTGCGCGGTCAAACAGACCCCATGGTTCTGCCTTCCATTGCTGCTCATCGGCCTGGGCATAGAGGCGAAGCACAGGGATGAGCCGGTGTGGCGCGTGCCGGCGCGCTATCTGGTGCTGGCGGTCGGAGTCTTCGCCGCCTGCAATCTTCCGTTCATCATCTGGGGACCGCGCGCCTGGGTGGACGGCGTGCTGCTGCCGTTCATGAAACCGCTGGTGGCCGATGGCCAGGGTTTGGTGACCCTCGCCATCCATGGACTGACCGGCGGTGTGGTGATGCCGCTCCTGTCCGTGGCCGCCGCGTTGGCGTATCTGACTCTGCTTGCCGCTTTTGTCGTCTGGTATCCGGCCATGAAAGTCGTGTGGCTCTTGGTCCTCCCGATCGTGCTCCTGGTGCCGGCCCGCAGCTTCTCGAGCTACCTCGTCGACTTGTTTCCGGCGGCCTTGGTGGCCGTGGTGACCGTGCGCCGGGTCGAAGCCGTCGACGACGCGACAGCCACCGCACGGCTGGACACCCGGAATCCGGCCCGGCGGTGGGCGGTCCGTGCGGCCGTCGGCATCCCGGCACTCGCCTCGGCCGCGGTCTGCGCCCTGGCCTTCACTTCGGCCCCACTCGACGTCTACGTCGACGGCGTCCACACGTCACAGGCGACGCTGCGCCTCGATGCCGTCACCGTCACCGTGCACAACTCGAGCGGGCAGAGCGTCATCCCGCGGTTCATGGTGGTCCTCGACAGTTCGCACCCGTCGGGGTTCTGGACACCGGCACACCGCAAGAGCCCGCTGGTCCTCGGGTCGGGGGAAACGGAAACCGTCACTCTCGAACCTCCGGAGTTCACCTGGTCGCCCGCCCACGGTCAACACTGGCTGGTCGAGGCCTACACCACGCCGCCCGACGCGCTCAGCACCTCGACCCCGCAGATGTGGCATTTTGGCAAGCCCCAGTGAACGGTGGCGCCGGTGACGGACACTTCGAGCAACGAGTGGGCGCGAGAGGACTCGAACTTCCGACCTCAGCCGTGTGACGGCGATCCGGGCAGATCCCGACCTGCGAACGTCGGGAGTGACCTGGACCCTCTTCGACTTCATCGGTTTGCGACCTTTCGCGCCCAAGCGGACGGAGAGACGCACAACGGGTTTGATCGACGCGAGTCCAGCGAAACCGGAGGACAGGATGAACGGCGGTCTTGCGTCTCCGAAATTCTGACTTACGCGGAACCTACTCACGACGAATCTCGTCAACTACGGACGTGAGCAGCCAAGCATTGACGGAACAGAGCGATGTGATTGTAAGCACATCCCGAACGAACGTTTGCACGCCGTTCCTTCCCAGTTGGGTGAACGCACGGCCGATAATTGGGCCTGCGTTTACTGCGCGATGTGCTGCCAAAAGATCAGGTTCCCTATACTCCTCAGGCGTGGAGCGGACACCTGGCGGGCCGCGATCGCTTCTTGGCGCCCCTGGGCGCGGTCGATCGTGCGAGTAGTCATCGATGGCCTGTCCATTCGCGGCGAGAACAGCCTAAGCATCGTCGCTGAGCACCTCTTAGAGGGCTGGGGCGACCTTGCGGTTAACGACGAGGTGCATCTCGTGGTGCGCGCCGGTACCGTTCTCGAAGCACCGGACTCCGTCATCGTCCACGAAGTGCGCTTCGGCCGTCTTCCGTTTTTGAGTCGCCTCCGGGCACAGTCGTTTCTACTGCCGCGGTTGTGCCGTTCACTCGCGGCAGATGTGCTTCTCGGGCTGATCCCGGCGACGACCGTCACACCCCTCCGGTGCCCGAAAGCAGTCATCGTGTGGGACTTCCGCTACCGCGTCTTACCTGAGCAATTCAGCCGCAAGGCGCGCTTACTGCGCCGGATCAGCTATGCCATAGGGTTCCGACAGGCCAAGGGCGCGGCTTGCATTTCGGATCGCACGCGCCACGACCTCCTCTCATTCCATCCGCGTCTCGCCAATTTGCCAGTAAGAGTGGCCCACCTCGGAGCGGATCATGTCGACACCTGGCCGGTCCGGCCGAAAGACCGGGCATACGCCATTGCTTTCGGTCACTTCCCCAACAAGAACGTTGACCTCGCGCTTCTGGCTTGGAAGGAGTTGACGGAACGGACTGGGCACGAGGAGGTCCTCGCACTGCAGGTGGTGGGGGTGCCGGACTCGGATCGGGCCAGGGTTGAGGAGCGGATCGAGACGCTCGGACTGAGTGGCATTGCCACCGTGCAACCTTGGCTCCCCAAAGAGTCCTTCCAAGAAGAGTTCGCGTCGTCGAGCCTGGTGGTGTTCCCGTCCGACTTCGAAGGATTCGGACTGCCAGCCGTCGAAGCGATGCGTCTCGGAATTCCGCTCGTCATCACTCCCGAGCCCGCGCTTCTGGAGGTTGCCGCCGGCCACGCCACCGTCATCGACGGCCAGGGGGCTTCGGCACTCGCGCGAGCCGTGACGGCGGCTCGTCGAACAACGCTTGAAGCGATTACCGCAGCCAGAGAACACGCCACAACCTTCACCTGGTCTCAGTTCGCCGCGGACGTGCGCACGACGCTCATCGAGGTAATGGAGCGGGCGCCGCGGCTCCGACCAGCCTGGGCACGTACGCGCGTGCGCGTCGCCGGGACCGCCGCGGGAGCAACCCTGGCCCTGAGTGGCGCCGTTGTCGGCGCGTACGCATTGACTGTCCCATCTCACTCTGCTCCCGCTTCACACCCGGTCGTGACAACCAAGACCGGAGCAAGCACCCCAGCGGCGGACACGAAGGCACCGGCCGGGTCCGCGTCAACACACGGCACTGCCTCTACGGGGACGTCTCAGCACTCGTCCACAGGAGCTGCGCCGGGTGCGCGTTCGGGTGGTTCGAGCGCCACGAGCGGCTCCGGCGGAAGCCCGCCATCGAACCTCACGGTGCCCACGCTCCCGACCGTGCCAACCGTCACGCTGCCCACCGTCACGCCGCCCACCGTCCCATCAACGGTCCCAACGGTGACCGTCCCGGGCTCGGTCTGCACGACCACGACGACAGTAGGTAAGACCGTGGTGTCCGTGCCTTGCAACGTACCGGTGCCCTGACGCCGCCCTGTCACGGGCCGCTGGCGAGCGTCGAGTACCGGAGCGCTGTCGATAATTACATGGCCAAAGAGGTGCGGCCCTGCGTCGACGACGCGTGGGTTGATTACTCAAAAACGAGGATCGGCTACGAGATCCCTGTTCACCAGATACTTCTCGATATACGTTCCGCCCCGGCCCTGGCAGAGATCGACCCGCAATCAAGGCCCTGGAAGGGGAGATTCAAGAGCACAAGGGCAGCTCCGGCGATGATCCAACCGACAGCTCTGGGGCGAGATTGGCAAACGTCGCCAAGGCGGCGCCGGGTGACGAGGATGCCGCCAAGTGTGAACCATCGGTCCCGTTCACCCACCGATCCACCCGCCCTTCCGACGGGCACAGAACGGACACGATTTTGAAATCGCCGTCTTGTTCAATGCATTTCTATGGTCTGACCTGCGTGGGCGCTAGAGGACTCGAACCTCCGACCTCAGCCGTGTGAAGGCTGCGCTCTAACCAACTGAGCTAAGCGCCCTGGGGAAATGCGGACCCCAACCGTAGCCCGCGGGAGCCCACCGGCCTGCGGCGGAGGCTCATTTTGGGGGGTTTCAGATGGCGCCGGTACCCTGAGATGCACATGGCCTCGAACGACGACGAATACGACGACTCTGACGACTACGAGGACATCGGCATGCCGGCGCCGTGGACCCTGAGGGTCAAGGAGATCTTCTGGCCCACGCCTGCTCCGAAGGCGGGTGAGGGCGGAGAGCCTGACCGCATCCCTCCCGAGCGACGCAAGGAGGTCATGCGTTCGCTCGATCCTCAGGAAGTCAAGCTCGCTTTCGGAGCGTTCACGCTGGCCACGATCGCCGGCATTGCTATTCCCTCGTACATCTTGGCAACGGACAAGGTCACGAAAGCTGGCAAGCACACAATTGCGGTCGCGCCGGACGCTGCGTTGCTCGGGGGCGTGATCATTGTTCTCTGCATCCTCGGGTTCATCACCCTGTGGAAGAGAAAGCGAACCTTCGTCTCCTTCGCCCTCTTCCTCATCGGTTTCGCGTTCACGCTCTTCATCGGACTGATCGGGTTCGTGTTCATCCTCGTCGGCGGTTGGCTCATGCTGCGGGCGTGGAGGATCAACCGGTACGGAACGACCGACGCGAAAGCCATCCGCCAGGAGGCTGCCAGCCGCCCACGGGGCAAGGGAGCCGCCGCGTCGACATCGAAGACCGCGACGAAGAGCAAGGGGTCGTCGTCACAGCCGGGTGTGCGCAAACCGCCGACCGCGAGCAAGCGCTACACCCCGAAGGCGCCAGCCCGGAAGAAGATCCCGAAGCCCACCCAGTAGACGCGGCGGGCCGGATGGCTCAGCGGCCGGGGTCTACGAGCAGCGCCGAGCGCAGCAGCTGGAGCACGTCGGCCCGCCGGCGGACCAGCGAGCGTGCCGACGGCTCCTCGCCGAGCGCGCGCAGCACCTCGACTTCGGTCACCATTCCGATCACGGTGGAGTAGATGGCGAGCAGCAGAAGGCGCGGATCGGATCGGCGCATCGAGCCCGCCGCCATCTCCGCTTCCAAAAAGGACGAGGCGCGTTGCACCAGCGGCTCGAGGGCCAGCGTCATCTGGGTGGCCGCCGGAGGGCCGAGGCGCCCCACCTCGCGGAGCAGTCCCAAAAGCTCGGGCTGGCGAGCGGCCAGGCGGAACACCGACCGCACGACCGCCTCGACGCGGTCCCACCCCTCCCCCGCCCGCTGGAGCGCGGTCTCCAGAGCCGACGAAAGGTCGTTGGCGCTGCGGGCGATCACGGCTTCGAGCAAGGCGTCCTTGGAGGGGAACCAGTAGAGGATGGACTGCTTGGTGAGCTCGAGTTCCTTGGCCACCGCGTCGAGGGACGTGGCCTCGTAGCCGCGGCTGGCGAACGAGGCCAGGGCGGCATCGAGGATGCGGTCGCTGGTGGAGGAGCTGGGCACTTACCAAATGGTAGACAGATTCGGCAAGCGGTGGTAGACAATTCTGATGCCCATCGAGCGGGAGCTGCGCGGCAGGCGCTTCTTCATCACGGGCGCGACCGGGTTCCTGGGCACGGCCCTCGTCGAGCGGATCCTGCGTTGCCTGCCCGAGGCGGAGATCACCGTCCTCATCCGGCCGGGGCGCCGGGCCGACGCCAGCGCACGGCTGGCCCGGGAAGTCATCAAGAACGACTGCTTCGACCGTCTGCGCGACGAGCTCGGTGACGCCTTCGCCGACGAGGTGGCCCGCCGGGTGCGCGCCGTGGCGGGTGACGTCGGTCAGGACGGTCTCGGCCTCGACGACGAAGGGCGGGCGTCGCTGGCGGCTGCCGACGTCGTCGTCCACTCCGCGGCGACTGTGTCCTTCGACGCGCCCCTGACCCAGGCCGTCGAGATAAACCTCCTCGGCCCGTCACGGGTGGCGGCCGCGACCGCCGACTGCGGCTCGAAGGCCCACCTCATCGCGGTGTCGACTGCGTACGTCGCGAGCACGCACCAGGGCGAGGCCAAGGAAGAGCTGCTCAGCGAGAACCCTTTCTCCCTCGACGTGCGCTGGCAGGACGAAGTCACATTCAGCCGG
Organism: uncultured Acidimicrobiaceae bacterium; assembly: GCA_963777485.1. Taxonomy (GTDB): domain Bacteria; phylum Actinomycetota; class Acidimicrobiia; order Acidimicrobiales; family RAAP-2; genus Bog-473. The sequence continues at coordinate 58,111 of CAVZQP010000005.1, forward strand.
CGGCTGCGCGACGACCTCCAGACCCAGTCGCGCATGTCGGACAACCTGAAGGAGTTCAAGAAGAAGGCGCGGGGCGAAGTCGGAGCCGCCGGCGACCACCTGATCGCATCGCGGGCCGAGAAGATGCGCGAGGAGTGGGTCAGCAACGAGCTCGTGAAGGCGGGCACGGCGCGTGCGCTGTCGCTCGGCTGGCCTGACGCCTACCCGTTCACGAAGGCGCTGGGCGAGAAGGCCCTCATCGAGCAGTGGGAGGGCAAGGTCCCCATCACGTTCGTGCGGCCTTCGATCATCGAGTCGGCGCTCGCCGAGCCGCGAGCGGGCTGGATCCGGGGCTTCCGGATGGCCGAGCCGATCATCATCTCGTACGCCCGTGGGCTGCTGGCCGAGTTCCCCGGGGTGCCTGAGGGCATCGTCGACGTGATCCCGGTGGACTTGGTGGTGGCGGCCATCCTGGCGGTCGCGGCACGAGGACCGGTGACCGGGAAGCCGAAGGTGTACCACGTCGCTTCGGGCGTGCGGAACCCGCTGCGCTACGGGCGACTGGTCGAGAAGGCGACGGGCTTCTTCCAGCGCAACCCGCTCTACGACGATCGGGGCCAGCCCATCAGCGTGCCCGAGTGGTCGTTCCCCGGACGCGGGCGGGTGCAGCGCCAGCTCCGCCGCGCCGACGCGCTCATGACGTTCGCAGAGAAGTTGATCACTGCCTTGCCGATCCGAGGCAAGCAGGCGCAGTTGGCCGCCCGAATCGAGGACCGCCACGCGATGGCCAAGCGCGCCCTGGGCTACGTCGAGCTGTACGGCGCCTATACCGAGACCGATGCGCGCTACCGGGTCGACAACCTGCTCGAGCTGTGGGACACGTGTGACGCCGAGGACCACGAGCGGTTCGGTTTCGATCCCGGCGTCATCGACTGGGACCGCTACGTGCTCGAGATCCATCTGCCGTCGGTGCTCGAGCACACACGGGTGCGCACCAAGCCGGGGCGCTCCGTCGTGGAGAAGCGCTCCGACCGGCAGCGCAAGGCGATCCTGTCCTCCGACCGGCACATGGCCGTCTTCGACCTCGAGCACACGCTCATGGCGTCCAACGTCGTCGACACCTACGCCTGGCTGGCCAGCCGGCACCTGCCCCCGGCCCGACGGGCCCGCTTCGTCGCTGAGCTCGCGCGCCAGGGCCCGGCGCTGCTCGCGCTCGACCGGCGCGACCGGGGCGACTTCCTGAGCTCGTTCTACCGACGCTTCGAGGACGCGCCGGTGGAGCGCTTGCGTGAGGACTCCTGGGAGCTCTTCCACCGGCAACTCCTGACGCGGTCGTTCCCCGACGGCTTCGCGCGGGTGCGCGCACATCGTGCGGTCGGGCACCGGACGTTGTTGATCACCGGGGCGCTGGACTTCGTCATCGAGCCGATCCGGCCACTGTTCGACGACATCGTCTGCGCGGAGATGGGCGAGCGCGACGGTCGGCTGACCGGGCAGCTGACGGCGTTGCCCCCGATCGGCGAGGCGCGCGCGCTGCTGCTGGCGGACTACGCCGAGGAGCACTCGCTGTCGCTGGAGGAGTCGGTGGCGTACGCCGACTCGACGTCGGACCTGGCCATGCTCGAGGCCGTCGGGTTCCCGGTCGCGGTGAACCCCGAGTCCCGCCTGTCCGCCATCGCGCGGCGGCGGGGCTGGCACGTGGAGCACTGGACGAAGGCCGAGGGTGGCTCGCACCGGCCGCTGCCGTTGGGGCCCTTCGACGTGAAGGCGCCGAAGGCGGTCATGGGGCGATGAAGGTGATCGGCCTGTGAACACGCTGTTGTTCGAGCGCTCGCTGCCGCGCTTCGCCGCGGCGCGCGTGGTGTCGTCGTTCGGTTCCGGCCGCGGGGCAGGCGTCGGCCCGCTACGGCTGGTGGAACAGGACGCGCCCGACGCGCCGGCCGACGGCTGGGTGCACGTCGATCCGATCCTGTCGGGCATCTGCGGGTCCGACCTGTCCACGCTGGACGGGCGCAGCTCGCGCTACTTCGAGGACATCGTCTCCTTTCCGTTCGTCCCGGGCCACGAGGTGGTCGGCGTCGTGACCGACGAGGTGGTCGGAGCCGAAGGGGTGCCGCTGGCGGCCGGGAGCCGGGTGGTGCTGCAGCCCGTCCTCGGGTGCGCGGCCCGGGGCATCGAGCCCCCGTGTCCGGCGTGCCGGGCGGGGCAGGTCGGGAATTGCGGCTACCTGGCCTTCGGTCATATCCGCCCCGGCCTGCAGACCGGGTTCTGCGCCGACACCGGCGGTGGGTGGTCGACCAGTGGGCTCGTCGCGCACTCGAGCCAGCTCTACGGGGTCCCGCCTGCGTTGAGCGACGAGGACGCGGTGACCGTCGAGCCGGTGGCCTGCGCGGTGCACGCCGTGCTCGGCGCGCCGATCGCAGAGGGCGACGTGGTCGCGGTGCTCGGCGCGGGGACGCTGGGGCTGCTGGTGACAGCCGCCGTCTCGCATCTCGCCACCACCGGTCGCTGCCCCTCCCCCACTGCGCTGTTGGTCGGGGCGCGGTACGCGCACCAGCAGCGGCTCGCCCGCGAGCTCGGCTGCACCGAGGCGCTGCCGCCCGACCAGCTGCCGCGTGCAGTGCGGCGCCACACGCGTTCGCTGTCCTACGGCGGCGCGTCCGGCATGACGGCCACGCTGTCGGGCGGAGCGGACGTCGTCATCGACTGCGTGGGCAGCGCCGAGTCGATCGCGCAGTCGCTGGCCGTCGTGCGCCCGCGCGGGACGGTCGCCCTCGTCGGCATGCCCGGCAAGGTGTCGGTCGACCTGGCGCCGCTGTGGCACCGCGAGGTGCGACTCGCCGGTGCCTACGCCTACGGGACCGAGCGCGGCGGCGCGGCTCTGGGACGGGACGTGTCGACGTTCTCCCTCGCGCTCGAGCTGGCGGAGGCGCTGGGCACCGGCCGGCTCGTGTCCGCCACCTACCCGCTCACGCGCTTCGAGGAGGCGGTGGCCCACGCGGGGGCCGCCGGCCGGCGGGGCGCCGTCAAGATCGCGTTCGACCTAGGGAAAGGACAGACCCGATGAGCCGCCGACCCGGCTTCGTCCTCGAGGTGGACAAGTCCGCGCCCCCGACCCTGTTCTGGAACGGCGAGGGCTTCATGCTCGAGACGCTGCCCGAGGGGAGCCGGGTGATCTACGCGCCCGAGCCGATCGAGCCGATCGAGGACCCGTACCGCGCGATCCGCGACGCCCTGCTCCACCCCGCCGGTGACCGCGACCCGCTGCCGGCGCTGTTGCGACCGGACATGAAGCTGACGATCTGCTTCGACGACGTCTCTCTGCCGCTGCCGCAGATGGAGGCGCCCGACGTGCGCCAGATGGTGATCGAGACGGTGCTCGACATGGCGGCCGAGGCGGGGGTGGACGACGTCGTGCTGATCGCTGCACTCGCCCTGCACCGCCGCATGACAGAGGAGGAGCTGCGCCACGCCCTGGGCGACCGCGTCTACGACGCCTTCGCGCCGCACGGCCTGCTCACCCAGCATGACGCGGAGGACCCGTCCAACCTGCTCTACATCGGCGAGACCGACCAGGGCGAAGAGGTCGAGATCAACAAACGCGCCGCCACCTCCGACCTCCTCGTCTACGTGAACATCAACCTCGTCGCCATGGACGGCGGGCACAAGAGCGTCGCCACCGGCCTCGCCAGCTACCGCAGCCTCCGCCACCACCACAACCCCCAGACCATGCGGCACTCGAAGTCCTTCATGGACCAGCACCGCTCCGAGCTGCACTCGTCGAATTGGCGGATGGGCCGCCTGATCGCCGAGTCGGGGGTCAAGGTCTTCCAGATAGAGACGACGCTCAACAACGACACGTTCCCGGCGAACTTCGCGTTCTTGCAGAAGCGGGAGTGGGAGTGGTCGCTGCGCGACCGGGCCACGTTCACGGCGTCGTCGAAGGCGTTGGACAAGACCCCGCCGCGCCTGGCCCGCCAGATCTTCCACTCCATCCGCTCCCCCCACGCGCTGACGTCGGTGCAGGCCGGCGAGGTCGAGGCCGTCCACGAGCTGACGACCGCCAACGTCTGGGCGCAGCAGGGCGTCGCGGTGGAGGGGCAAACCGACATCTTGACCATGGGGCTGCCGTTCATCTGCCCCTACAACGTCAACTCGATCATGAACCCGATCCTGGTGGCGTGCCTCGGGCTCGGATACTTCTTCAACATGTACAGGGGCAAGCCGCTCGTGCGCGAGGGCGGCGTGGTGATCATGCGCCACCCGACGCGGCCCGAGTTCCATCCTGGGCACCACCCGAGCTACATCGACTTCTACGAGCAGGTGCTCACGCAGACGGTCGACCCGGTGCGGATGAGCAAGGAGTTCGAGGAGTCCTTTGCGACCGACCCGTGGTACATCCACCTCTACCGCACCGGCCACGCCTACCACGGCGTCCACCCCTTCTACATGTGGTACTGGTGCGCGCACGCCCTGCAACACGTAGGGCGGGTGATCGTCGTCGGGGGCGACGCCAAGGCGGTCCGGCGTCTCGGCTTCACCCCCGCCAGTTCGCTCGACGACGCGCTCGAGATGGCGACCGACGTGGTCGGCCCCTCCCCCACGCTCACGCACCTGCACAACCCGCCCATCCTGATGTCGGACGTGCAGTGATGGGCTCGCCGGTGTCGTCGTCGTTGTCTTCGTTGACGGGCCGGGTGCGCGCCGCCCGCTTCCCCCTCGCCGCGCCGCCGTGGCCGGCCTCCGTGCCGCGTCCGGACCCCGAGCGCCGGGTCGGCCTGGAGTACGACCACGAGTGGTCGCGCCGGTATCCCGTGCGCCTGGCCCGGGCCATGGTGCTCGACAACATCACACGCCCGGCGGCCCGCCTGCTGGCGCCGCCGACCATCCGCGGGCTCGAACACCTGCAGCACCTGGACGGCCCGGTGATCTTCGCCGCCAACCACGCCAGCCACATCGACACGCCGTTGCTGCTGACGACGCTCCCGGTCGAGTTCCGGCACCGCACGGTGGTGGCCGCGGCCTCGGACTACTTCTTCGACCGGACGTGGAAGTCGGTGGTGTGGTCGTTCGCGTTGGCGGCCATCCCCATCGAGCGCAGCCGGGTCAACCGCAAGTCGTCCGACACCGCGGCGGAGCTGATCGACGACGGTTGGAGCCTCGTCATCTTCCCCGAAGGTGGACGGTCGCCGGACGGCTGGACCCAGCCGTTCCACGCGGCCAGTGCCGGCTATCTGGGCAAGCGCACCGGCCGTCCCGTCGTCCCCGTCTACCTGCACGGGACGCGTCACGTGCTGGCGAAGACCGGCGAGGCCGGGGCCATCGCACTCGGCGGCTCGGGGACCGAGTCACGCCGCGGCGGGCGCCTGCGCCGCTCCCCCATCGCCGTATTGTTCGGCGCGCCCATGACGCCCGACGAAGGCGAGAACACGCGGCGCTTCTCCGATCGCATCGAGGCCTCGGTCGCCACGCTCGCGCGTGAGGTCCATTCGGACTGGTGGCGGGCCCGACGCGCGGTCAGCGCCGCCGACCCCTCGCCGGTGCGGCCACCGCGCATCGCGGCCCCGAAGCCTCGGCGTGGCGCCGCTCCTGGGCACTCGACGAGCCGCCGTCGCGGGACCGGCGGCGGGAGTGGCCGGACTGAACGGCAACGGAGCCACACCGGACGACACCGTCGTTCGTCACGGCCCGAGACGTTCTGCGACCTCGACCGCGCCCGGTGTCGGGCCCTGGGGCGCCTTAAGCTCTGCAACATGGGTGTCCATCGATCGTGGCCGAATCGCGCCCGGTCGGTGCCTGGTTGGGCCTTGCTTTCGATCGCTGTCTTCGCGGGCTGGGGCCAGGGTGCAGCCGCCTCCGCACCGGGTAGCGCAACCACGGGAACCCATATCGGCCGGGTCCTCAAGCCGTCACCGGTCCGGACGGGGCAGGCCTATGTACCGGCGGGTCGATCTGCGACCAAGGGTCCCATCGGGCGCAACCCGTCACGGGAGGGCGGCGTACCGCTCAACATCCTCTCGGGGCTCGCGCACGACGAACCCATCTACGACGGGGACTTCGCCGACCCCGCGGCCCTCCCCGCCGCCAGCACGCTCTACCTCTACGCGTCGAGCAGCCAACGCTCCAAGTACGACGCCGGCGCCAACGTGCCGATCATCGCCCTTTCGCGAGGCAACGGTTTCGCCGGCCGGTTCCTGGGCGACGCGTTGCCCAAGGCCCCGGCCTGGACCGTTCCGCGGTACCAATGGGGTCCGGACGTATGGGCGCGACCGAACGGCACGTACGTGCTCTACTACTCGACGCCCGCAACCGTGCCGCTCGGATGCCTCGGCACACCTCCCGCCCACGGCTGCGTGAAGACGGTGAACGGATGAACGAACGCGGAGTGCATCTCACGTGCCACCGCGAGCAGTCCACTGGTCCGTTCGTCGACAACTCGACGTCGGCGTTCATCTGCCCACTCGACGAGGGCGGCGCGATCGACCCCGCGGTGTTCGTGGACTCCTCGGGGACACCGTGGCTCCTCTGGAAGAGCGACGGCGACTGCTGTGACGAGCCGACGTACATCTACTCCCGGCAGCTGTCGTCCGACGGGCTGGCGACCGTCGGGCCGCCGCACCGGCTCATAGGGGCGACACAGTCTTGGGAGGACCACCTGGTCGAGGCGCCGACGATGATCCAGGACCACGACCATTTCTGGCTCTTCTATTCGGGCAGCCTCTGGGGCCACCCGACGTACGGCATCGGCATCGCCCGCTGCGCCTCGGTGGTCGGTCCTTGCACCAAACCACTCGATCACTCGTGGGTGGCGTCCCATGCCGACGGCGTGAGCGACCAAGGACCGGGGGGAGAGGAGTTCTACCAGACCGGCTCCATCGTGTGGATGGTCCATCACGGTCTTGCTCCGGGCCAGACCGGCAACAGTGCCGGCAGCGTCGCCTGTACGTCGACCTCATCGCGTTTCCGTCCGGTGGCCTGCCGCACGTGGCGGCTCGGAGGCCCGCGGCTGCCCTTGCTGCGGCCGAGGTCTACTTCGCAGACCCTTCACTCCCGAAGAGTCCCGACGCTGCGTACCTCAAGGTGATGCACCTTGCGGGCGTGTCGGCCTCCGCCAGCCGGGCCACCCTCCTCTCGGCGGCCACGACGGCCTGCACGGATC
>CAVZQP010000006.1:0-37760 GCA_963777485.1 uncultured Acidimicrobiaceae bacterium
GTGGGCGCTAGAGGACTCGAACCTCCGACCTCAGCCGTGTGAAGGCTGCGCTCTAACCAACTGAGCTAAGCGCCCCGGGGAAATGCGGACCCCAACCGTAGCCCGCGGGAGCCCACCGGCCTGCGGCGGAGGCTCATTTTGGGGGGTTTCAGATGGCGCCGGTACCCTGAGATGCACATGGCCTCGACCGACGACGAATACGACGACTCTGACGACTACGAGGACACCGGCATGCCGGCGCCGTGGACCCTGAGGGTCAAGGAGATCTTCTGGCCCACGCCTGCTCCGAAGGCGGGTGAGGGCGGAGAGCCTGACCGCATCCCTCCCGAGCGACGCAAGGAGGTCATGCGTTCGCTCGATCCTCAGGAAGTCAAGCTCGCTTTCGGAGCGTTCACGCTGGCCACGATCGCCGGCATTGCTATTCCCTCGTACATCTTGGCAACGGACAAGGTCACGAAAGCTGGCAAGCACACAATTGCGGTCGCGCCGGACGCTGCGTTGCTCGGGGGCGTGATCATTGTTCTCTGCATCCTCGGGTTCATCACCCTGTGGAAGAGAAAGCGAACCTTCGTCTCCTTCGCCCTCTTCCTCATCGGTTTCGCGTTCACGCTCTTCATCGGACTGATCGGGTTCGTGTTCATCCTCGTCGGCGGTTGGCTCATGCTGCGGGCGTGGAGGATCAACCGGTACGGAACGACCGACGCGAAAGCCATCCGCCAGGAGGCTGCCAGCCGCCCACGGGGCAAGGGAGCCGCCGCGTCGACATCGAAGACCGCGACGAAGAGCAAGGGGTCGTCGTCACAGCCGGGTGTGCGCAAACCGCCGACCGCGAGCAAGCGCTACACCCCGAAGGCGCCAGCCCGGAAGAAGATCCCGAAGCCCACCCAGTAGACGCGGCGGGCCGGATGGCTCAGCGGCCGGGGTCTACGAGCAGCGCCGAGCGCAGCAGCTGGAGCACGTCGGCCCGCCGGCGGACCAGCGAGCGTGCCGACGGCTCCTCGCCGAGCGCGCGCAGCACCTCGACTTCGGTCACCATTCCGATCACGGTGGAGTAGATGGCGAGCAGCAGAAGGCGCGGATCGGATCGGCGCATCGAGCCCGCCGCCATCTCCGCTTCCAAAAAGGACGAGGCGCGTTGCACCAGCGGCTCGAGGGCCAGCGTCATCTGGGTGGCCGCCGGAGGGCCGAGGCGCCCCACCTCGCGGAGCAGTCCCAAAAGCTCGGGCTGGCGAGCGGCCAGGCGGAACACCGACCGCACGACCGCCTCGACGCGGTCCCACCCCTCCCCCGCCCGCTGGAGCGCGGTCTCCAGAGCCGACGAAAGGTCGTTGGCGCTGCGGGCGATCACGGCTTCGAGCAAGGCGTCCTTGGAGGGGAACCAGTAGAGGATCGACTGCTTGGTGAGCTCGAGTTCCTTGGCCACCGCGTCGAGGGACGTCGCCTCGTAGCCGCGGCTGGCGAACGAGGCCAGGGCGGCATCGAGGATGCGGTCGCTGGTGGAGGAGCTGGGCACTTACCAAATGGTAGACAGATTCGGCAAGCGGTGGTAGACAATTCTGATGCCCATCGAGCGGGAGCTGCGCGGCAGGCGCTTCTTCATCACGGGCGCGACCGGGTTCCTGGGCACGGCCCTCGTCGAGCGGATCCTGCGTTGCCTGCCCGAGGCGGAGATCACCGTCCTCATCCGGCCGGGGCGCCGGGCCGACGCCAGCGCACGGCTGGCCCGGGAAGTCATCAAGAACGACTGCTTCGACCGTCTGCGCGACGAGCTCGGTGACGCCTTCGCCGACGAGGTGGCCCGCCGGGTGCGCGCCGTGGCGGGTGACGTCGGTCAGGACGGTCTCGGCCTCGACGACGAAGGGCGGGCGTCGCTGGCGGCTGCCGACGTCGTCGTCCACTCCGCGGCGACTGTGTCCTTCGACGCGCCCCTGACCCAGGCCGTCGAGATAAACCTCCTCGGCCCGTCACGGGTGGCGGCCGCGACCGCCGACTGCGGCTCGAAGGCCCACCTCATCGCGGTGTCGACTGCGTACGTCGCGAGCACGCACCAGGGCGAGGCCAAGGAAGAGCTGCTCAGCGAGAACCCTTTCTCCCTCGACGTGCGCTGGCAGGACGAAGTCACATTCAGCCGGCGGCTGCGCGACGACCTCCAGACCCAGTCGCGCATGTCGGACAACCTGAAGGAGTTCAAGAAGAAGGCGCGGGGCGAAGTCGGAGCCGCCGGCGACCACCTGATCGCATCGCGGGCCGAGAAGATGCGCGAGGAGTGGGTCAGCAACGAGCTCGTGAAGGCGGGCACGGCGCGTGCGCTGTCGCTCGGCTGGCCTGACGCCTACCCGTTCACGAAGGCGCTGGGCGAGAAGGCCCTCATCGAGCAGTGGGAGGGCAAGGTCCCCATCACGTTCGTGCGGCCTTCGATCATCGAGTCGGCGCTCGCCGAGCCGCGAGCGGGCTGGATCCGGGGCTTCCGGATGGCCGAGCCGATCATCATCTCGTACGCCCGTGGGCTGCTGGCCGAGTTCCCCGGGGTGCCTGAGGGCATCGTCGACGTGATCCCGGTGGACTTGGTGGTGGCGGCCATCCTGGCGGTCGCGGCACGAGGACCGGTGACCGGGAAGCCGAAGGTGTACCACGTCGCTTCGGGCGTGCGGAACCCGCTGCGCTACGGGCGACTGGTCGAGAAGGCGACGGGCTTCTTCCAGCGCAACCCGCTCTACGACGATCGGGGCCAGCCCATCAGCGTGCCCGAGTGGTCGTTCCCCGGACGCGGGCGGGTGCAGCGCCAGCTCCGCCGCGCCGACGCGCTCATGACGTTCGCAGAGAAGTTGATCACTGCCTTGCCGATCCGAGGCAAGCAGGCGCAGTTGGCCGCCCGAATCGAGGACCGCCACGCGATGGCCAAGCGCGCCCTGGGCTACGTCGAGCTGTACGGCGCCTATACCGAGACCGATGCGCGCTACCGGGTCGACAACCTGCTCGAGCTGTGGGACACGTGTGACGCCGAGGACCACGAGCGGTTCGGTTTCGATCCCGGCGTCATCGACTGGGACCGCTACGTGCTCGAGATCCATCTGCCGTCGGTGCTCGAGCACACACGGGTGCGCACCAAGCCGGGGCGCTCCGTCGTGGAGAAGCGCTCCGACCGGCAGCGCAAGGCGATCCTGTCCTCCGACCGGCACATGGCCGTCTTCGACCTCGAGCACACGCTCATGGCGTCCAACGTCGTCGACACCTACGCCTGGCTGGCCAGCCGGCACCTGCCCCCGGCCCGACGGGCCCGCTTCGTCGCTGAGCTCGCGCGCCAGGGCCCGGCGCTGCTCGCGCTCGACCGGCGCGACCGGGGCGACTTCCTGAGCTCGTTCTACCGACGCTTCGAGGACGCGCCGGTGGAGCGCTTGCGTGAGGACTCCTGGGAGCTCTTCCACCGGCAACTCCTGACGCGGTCGTTCCCCGACGGCTTCGCGCGGGTGCGCGCGCATCGTGCGGTCGGGCACCGGACGTTGTTGATCACCGGGGCGCTGGACTTCGTCATCGAGCCGATCCGGCCACTGTTCGACGACATCGTCTGCGCGGAGATGGGCGAGCGCGACGGTCGGCTGACCGGGCAGCTGACGGCGTTGCCCCCGATCGGCGAGGCGCGCGCGCTGCTGCTGGCGGACTACGCCGAGGAGCACTCGCTGTCGCTGGAGGAGTCGGTGGCGTACGCCGACTCGACGTCGGACCTGGCCATGCTCGAGGCCGTCGGGTTCCCGGTCGCGGTGAACCCCGAGTCCCGCCTGTCCGCCATCGCGCGGCGGCGGGGCTGGCACGTGGAGCACTGGACGAAGGCCGAGGGTGGCTCGCACCGGCCGCTGCCGTTGGGGCCCTTCGACGTGAAGGCGCCGAAGGCGGTCATGGGGCGATGAAGGTGATCGGCCTGTGAACACGCTGTTGTTCGAGCGCTCGCTGCCGCGCTTCGCCGCGGCGCGCGTGGTGTCGTCGTTCGGTTCCGGCCGCGGGGCAGGCGTCGGCCCGCTACGGCTGGTGGAACAGGACGCGCCCGACGCGCCGGCCGACGGCTGGGTGCACGTCGATCCGATCCTGTCGGGCATCTGCGGGTCCGACCTGTCCACGCTGGACGGGCGCAGCTCGCGCTACTTCGAGGACATCGTCTCCTTTCCGTTCGTCCCGGGCCACGAGGTGGTCGGCGTCGTGACCGACGAGGTGGTCGGAGCCGAAGGGGTGCCGCTGGCGGCCGGGAGCCGGGTGGTGCTGCAGCCCGTCCTCGGGTGCGCGGCCCGGGGCATCGAGCCCCCGTGTCCGGCGTGCCGGGCGGGGCAGGTCGGGAATTGCGGCTACCTGGCCTTCGGTCATATCCGCCCCGGCCTGCAGACCGGGTTCTGCGCCGACACCGGCGGTGGGTGGTCGACCAGTGGGCTCGTCGCGCACTCGAGCCAGCTCTACGGGGTCCCGCCTGCGTTGAGCGACGAGGACGCGGTGACCGTCGAGCCGGTGGCCTGCGCGGTGCACGCCGTGCTCGGCGCGCCGATCGCAGAGGGCGACGTGGTCGCGGTGCTCGGCGCGGGGACGCTGGGGCTGCTGGTGACAGCCGCCGTCTCGCATCTCGCCACCACCGGTCGCTGCCCCTCCCCCACTGCGCTGTTGGTCGGGGCGCGGTACGCGCACCAGCAGCGGCTCGCCCGCGAGCTCGGCTGCACCGAGGCGCTGCCGCCCGACCAGCTGCCGCGTGCAGTGCGGCGCCACACGCGTTCGCTGTCCTACGGCGGCGCGTCCGGCATGACGGCCACGCTGTCGGGCGGAGCGGACGTCGTCATCGACTGCGTGGGCAGCGCCGAGTCGATCGCGCAGTCGCTGGCCGTCGTGCGCCCGCGCGGGACGGTCGCCCTCGTCGGCATGCCCGGCAAGGTGTCGGTCGACCTGGCGCCGCTGTGGCACCGCGAGGTGCGACTCGCCGGTGCCTACGCCTACGGGACCGAGCGCGGCGGCGCGGCTCTGGGACGGGACGTGTCGACGTTCTCCCTCGCGCTCGAGCTGGCGGAGGCGCTGGGCACCGGCCGGCTCGTGTCCGCCACCTACCCGCTCACGCGCTTCGAGGAGGCGGTGGCCCACGCGGGGGCCGCCGGCCGGCGGGGCGCCGTCAAGATCGCGTTCGACCTAGGGAAAGGACAGACCCGATGAGCCGCCGACCCGGCTTCGTCCTCGAGGTGGACAAGTCCGCGCCCCCGACCCTGTTCTGGAACGGCGAGGGCTTCATGCTCGAGACGCTGCCCGAGGGGAGCCGGGTGATCTACGCGCCCGAGCCGATCGAGCCGATCGAGGACCCGTACCGCGCGATCCGCGACGCCCTGCTCCACCCCGCCGGTGACCGCGACCCGCTGCCGGCGCTGTTGCGACCGGACATGAAGCTGACGATCTGCTTCGACGACGTCTCTCTGCCGCTGCCGCAGATGGAGGCGCCCGACGTGCGCCAGATGGTGATCGAGACGGTGCTCGACATGGCGGCCGAGGCGGGGGTGGACGACGTCGTGCTGATCGCTGCACTCGCCCTGCACCGCCGCATGACAGAGGAGGAGCTGCGCCACGCCCTGGGCGACCGCGTCTACGACGCCTTCGCGCCGCACGGCCTGCTCACCCAGCATGACGCGGAGGACCCGTCCAACCTGCTCTACATCGGCGAGACCGACCAGGGCGAAGAGGTCGAGATCAACAAACGCGCCGCCACCTCCGACCTCCTCGTCTACGTGAACATCAACCTCGTCGCCATGGACGGCGGGCACAAGAGCGTCGCCACCGGCCTCGCCAGCTACCGCAGCCTCCGCCACCACCACAACCCCCAGACCATGCGGCACTCGAAGTCCTTCATGGACCAGCACCGCTCCGAGCTGCACTCGTCGAATTGGCGGATGGGCCGCCTGATCGCCGAGTCGGGGGTCAAGGTCTTCCAGATAGAGACGACGCTCAACAACGACACGTTCCCGGCGAACTTCGCGTTCTTGCAGAAGCGGGAGTGGGAGTGGTCGCTGCGCGACCGGGCCACGTTCACGGCGTCGTCGAAGGCGTTGGACAAGACCCCGCCGCGCCTGGCCCGCCAGATCTTCCACTCCATCCGCTCCCCCCACGCGCTGACGTCGGTGCAGGCCGGCGAGGTCGAGGCCGTCCACGAGCTGACGACCGCCAACGTCTGGGCGCAGCAGGGCGTCGCGGTGGAGGGGCAAACCGACATCTTGACCATGGGGCTGCCGTTCATCTGCCCCTACAACGTCAACTCGATCATGAACCCGATCCTGGTGGCGTGCCTCGGGCTCGGATACTTCTTCAACATGTACAGGGGCAAGCCGCTCGTGCGCGAGGGCGGCGTGGTGATCATGCGCCACCCGACGCGGCCCGAGTTCCATCCTGGGCACCACCCGAGCTACATCGACTTCTACGAGCAGGTGCTCACGCAGACGGTCGACCCGGTGCGGATGAGCAAGGAGTTCGAGGAGTCCTTTGCGACCGACCCGTGGTACATCCACCTCTACCGCACCGGCCACGCCTACCACGGCGTCCACCCCTTCTACATGTGGTACTGGTGCGCGCACGCCCTGCAACACGTAGGGCGGGTGATCGTCGTCGGGGGCGACGCCAAGGCGGTCCGGCGTCTCGGTTTCACCCCCGCCAGTTCGCTCGACGACGCGCTCGAGATGGCCACCGACGTGGTCGGCCCCTCCCCCACGCTCACGCACCTGCACAACCCGCCCATCCTGATGTCGGACGTGCAGTGATGGGCTCGCCGGTGTCGTCGTCGTTGTCTTCGTTGACGGGCCGGGTGCGCGCCGCCCGCTTCCCCCTCGCCGCGCCGCCGTGGCCGGCCTCCGTGCCGCGTCCGGACCCCGAGCGCCGGGTCGGCCTGGAGTACGACCACGAGTGGTCGCGCCGGTATCCCGTGCGCCTGGCCCGGGCCATGGTGCTCGACAACATCACACGCCCGGCGGCCCGCCTGCTGGCGCCGCCGACCATCCGCGGGCTCGAACACCTGCAGCACCTGGACGGCCCGGTGATCTTCGCCGCCAACCACGCCAGCCACATCGACACGCCGTTGCTCCTGACGACGCTCCCGGTCGAGTTCCGGCACCGCACGGTGGTGGCCGCGGCCTCGGACTACTTCTTCGACCGGACGTGGAAGTCGGTGGTGTGGTCGTTCGCGCTGGCGGCCATCCCCATCGAGCGCAGCCGGGTCAACCGCAAGTCGTCCGACACCGCGGCGGAGCTGATCGCCGACGGTTGGAGCCTCGTCATCTTCCCGGAAGGTGGACGGTCGCCGGACGGCTGGACCCAGCCGTTCCACGCGGCGAGTGCCGGCTATCTGGGCAAGCGCACCGGCCGTCCCGTCGTCCCCGTCTACCTGCACGGGACGCGTCACGTGCTGGCGAAGACCGGCGAGGCCGGGGCCATCGCACTCGGCGGCTCGGGGACCGAGTCACGCCGCGGCGGGCGCCTGCGCCGCTCCCCCATCGCCGTATTGTTCGGCGCGCCCATGACGCCCGACGAAGGCGAGAACGCGCGGCGGTTCTCAGATCGCATCGAGGCCTCGGTCGCCACGCTCGCGCGTGAGGTCCATTCGGACTGGTGGCGGGCCCGACGCGCGGTCAGCGCCGCCGACCCCTCGCCGGATGCGGCCACCGCGCATCGCGGCCCCGAAGCCTCGGCGTGGCGCCGCTCCTGGGCACTCGACGAGCCGCCGTCGCGGGACCGGCGGCGGGAGTGGCCGGACTGAACGGCAACGGAGCCACACCGGACGACACCGTCGTTCGTCACGGCCCGAGACGTTCTGCGACCTCGACCGCGCCCGGTGTCGGGCCCTGGGGCGCCTTAAGCTCTGCAACATGGGTGTCCATCGATCGTGGCCGAATCGCGCCCGGTCGGTGCCTGGTTGGGCCTTGCTTTCGATCGCTGTCTTCGCGGGCTGGGGCCAGGGTGCAGCCGCCTCCGCACCGGGTAGCGCAACCACGGGAACCCATATCGGCCGGGTCCTCAAGCCGTCACCGGTCCGGACGGGGCAGGCCTATGTACCGGCGGGTCGATCTGCGACCAAGGGTCCCATCGGGCGCAACCCGTCACGGGAGGGCGGCGTACCGCTCAACATCCTCTCGGGGCTCGCGCACGACGAACCCATCTACGACGGGGACTTCGCCGACCCCGCGGCCCTCCCCGCCGCCAGCACGCTCTACCTCTACGCGTCGAGCAGCCAACGCTCCAAGTACGACGCCGGCGCCAACGTGCCGATCATCGCCCTTTCGCGAGGCAACGGTTTCGCCGGCCGGTTCCTGGGCGACGCGTTGCCCAAGGCCCCGGCCTGGACCGTTCCGCGGTACCAATGGGGTCCGGACGTATGGGCGCGACCGAACGGCACGTACGTGCTCTACTACTCGACGCCCGCAACCGTGCCGCTCGGATGCCTCGGCACACCTCCCGCCCACGGCTGCGTGAAGACGGTGAACGGATGGACGAACGCGGAGTGCATCTCACGTGCCACCGCGAGCAGTCCCACTGGTCCGTTCGTCGACAACTCGACGTCGGCGTTCATCTGCCCACTCGACGAGGGCGGCGCGATCGACCCCGCGGTGTTCGTGGACTCCTCGGGGACACCGTGGCTCCTCTGGAAGAGCGACGGCGACTGCTGTGACGAGCCGACGTACATCTACTCCCAGCAGCTGTCGTCCGACGGGCTGGCGACCGTCGGGCCGCCGCACCGGCTCATAGGGGCGACACAGTCTTGGGAGGACCACCTCGTCGAGGCGCCGACGATGATCCAGGACCACGACCATTTCTGGCTCTTCTATTCGGGCAGCCTCTGGGGCCACCCGACGTACGGCATCGGCATCGCCCGCTGCGCCTCGGTGGTCGGTCCTTGCACCAAACCACTCGATCACTCGTGGGTGGCGTCCCATGCCGACGGCGTGAGCGACCAAGGACCGGGGGGAGAGGAGTTCTACCAGACCGGCTCCATCGTGTGGATGGTCCATCACGGTCTTGCTCCGGGCCAGACCGGCAACAGTGCACAGCGTCGCCTGTACGTCGACCTCATCGCGTTTCCGTCCGGTGGCCTGCCGCACGTGGCGGCTCGGGAGCCCGCGGCTGCCCTTGCTGCGGCCGAGGTCTACTTCGCAGACCCTTCACTCCCGAAGAGTCCCGACGCTGCGTACCTCAAGGTGATGCACCTTGCGGGCGTGTCGGCCTCCGCCAGCCGGGCCACCCTCCTCTCGGCGGCCACGACGGCCTGCACGGATCTCGGGAAGCGGCAACACTTCGAACAGATCGTGGCCTCGCTTCAGGCGCGCAACCTCACCGTGTACGAGGCCTACCTCGCCCTGATCCTGGCGGCTCAGTACCACTGTCCCGCCCGCATCCCCGAGGCGACCCAGGCCATGGTCGACGCCTTGGACAAGCTCCCGCCGGGCGCCTGACCACGGATTCGGGTTGACCCTCATCGGCGGACCGCAGTGCCCGTGCAGAGCGGCGCCGGTCGGGCCGGTCCTCGTTCTGGCGACATGTCGCGTGGCATCCGTCGACGGTTGAGCCGCAGTGATGTCCGGCGCTCGAAGGCAGTTCTCGGTGTCGGGTCCGCTCCCAGGCGGTGACGCATCGTCAAAAGGACTGCGTAGATTGGAGCGCGTGCAGCGTCGCACTCTCGCAGTCATTGCTCTGGTGAGCCTGCTTTCGTTCGTACTCCTGGCCGCGGACCTGGCTCAAGGCCACGGCGTGTACGGCTTCGAACGCCCCTTGCTCAGATCACTGGGATCGCCGGGTTCCGTCGACACGTGGGCCGAGGCCGCCGACCTGTTTGCCGCCCCGGCGATCATCGGTGTCCTTTTCGTCGCGTTCGCCTTCGGTGTGTGGCGACGGTCTGTCGTGCGGGTCGCGGTGTACGCGGGGTTCGCCGCGGTCGTCTTCCTGGTGAGCGAGCACGTCGCCAAGCCGCTCGTCCACGAGACGTACAAAGGCCTGCTCACCTTCCCGTCCGGCAACGTCACCGCTGTGTGCGCAACGGCGGTCGCGATGTGGCTGGCCTTCTACCCGCTACTCGGGAGATGGGCCCGGAGCGTGACGCTCCTGCTCGGTGCCGCCTGGGTCCTGCTGATCTCGGTGGCCGTCGTCGGCGCTCACTGGCATACGCCGTTCGATGCCCTGGGTTCTGTGCTGCTCTCGCTCGGTATCATCGCTGCGGGCGCCGCGGTGGTCGAGCGGGTGCTGCCCCGAGGGACCGCCGGCACCGACGGTGGGGACGCGTCCCGGTTGGCAACAAGAGACGATCCCCAATATCGGACGCAGCAGGCACCCCAACCGGCTCGGTCAGCGACCTGGAGGCGCCGCCCAGCGAGAGTGTCTCCCTGAGACGTCACCCATAGGACGCATCAGCCGTTCAAGGCGTCCGTGATCTCTCGAATTGCCGACTGCTCAGACTCGCTCACATCTTGACCGTGCTCGCGGTGGGCTGCTGCGACCTTGTTCGACAGAGTCACGATGAACCGCCGGTACTCCTCGACTTCTTCGGGCGTGGCCTTCTTCGCAAGGAGTGCGACGGAGTCTCCGAGGTGCTGGAGTCCCTGCTGCTTGAGCTCATCGAAGGAATGAACATGCGCGTGATCACGCTCGGGCTTCGCCGCGACGATCTCATCGAGTAGCTGGCTCTTGCCGTGCTCTTTGCGAGCCTCGGCATAGGCCTTGGCCATGGCGATCGTCTCTCGGAACGAACCGCCTCGTTGGGCCATCACGACGATCATTCCAGCGCTCGGAGGCGCCTCGAGGATCAACCGCCACTCCTCATCAGTGAAATCAGACTTGGATGTCATCGTCTCCCCGATCTCCCTTTGGTCACGAAGCCCCGAGTTCGAGTCTTGCATGGTCCAACTTCGAGGAGAAACCGTCATCTGGCGGCCTACGTCTCGCCATCGGCGTTCCGAGCACTACGTTGCAACGATGCGCATCGAGCGGGTCGGCGACTTCGCCCTCGGCTGGGGCGAATCGCTCGTATGGGACGACCGCAGGCAACGCCTCTTCTTCGTCGATTGCGCGGCACAGACGCTGCACTGGCTCGAAGACGACAGCGACGAGCTCCACACGCTCGCGCTCCCATCCATGCCGGCGGGTATCGTGCCCACCGACGACGGAACGCTCGTGGCGTGCCTCGACGACGGCCTCCACCGAATCGACCCCGACAACGGAACGAGCTCGTTGCTCGCCGGGTATCCCGATGGCCTCGGGCGCCGCGCCAATGACGCCTGCGCCGACCTCTCGGGAAACGTGATCACGGGCACGCTCAACCTCCAGAAAGCAGAGGGTTCGTCGTGGTGCTACTCGTCGCGCCACGGGTGGCGGCTGCTCGACCCCGACATCTCCAACACGAACGGACCGACCGTCGCGGTGCTGGGCGGGTCGATGACCCTCATCATCGGCGACACCTCGGCCCAGTACTACTCCTATCCCTACGACGCCCAGCAGGGCGCAGTCGGACCGCGCACGGTGTTCGGCGACGTCTCCGGACTCGATGGGTCACCCGACGGTGCCACGCTCGACGACGACGGAGGTCTCTGGTGCGCCCTCGTGGGCGGCGCACAACTGGCCCGGTTCACGACCGCAGGGCTCGACCGCACCGTCGCGCGTGCCGGTGTCCAACCCGACCGACGTGACCTTCGGTGGGCGCCGGCTGGACCGGCTCTACGTCGTGAGCGTCGCCGAGGGCGACCCGAACGGTACCGGGCTTGACGGCGCCCTGCTGGTCATCGACGACCTCGGCGTGCGCGGGCGCCTCGAGCCGCGGTTCCGGCTGAGCTAAACACGTCGCGCATGCAGACAGTCATCCTCGGCAGTGGCGTCCCCTTTCCCGATCCGGAGCGGGCCGGCGCGTCCACGCTCGTGCGGACCTCGGCGGGCGACCTCCTCTTCGACTGCGGTCGCGCCGTGCTGATGCGCGCGGCCGCGGTCGGTGCGAACGCCGCGGCGCTCCGCGCCGTGTTCCTCACGCACCTGCACAGCGACCACATCACGGACTTCAACGACGTGGTCACGACGCGCTGGATCATGTCCCTCGCGCCGAACCCGTTGCCGGTATTCGGTCCCGGCGGCACGGCCACCCTGGTGGAGGCAACCGAGGCGATGCTCGAGCCCGACATCCGCTACCGCATCACCCATCACGACGACCTCACCTGGCCGCCCTCGGCCGAGGTCACCGAGTGCGAGCACGACACCGTGCTCACCGACGGCGCCGTGCGGGTCACCGCCGCGCCTACCGACCACGCGCCGGTGCGCCCGACCGTCGGTTACCGGGTGGACGACGGGGACTCCTCCGTCGTGATCGCCGGCGACACCGTGCCGTGCCCCGGCCTCGACGAGCTGTGCGCCGGCGCAGACATGCTGGTCCATACCGTGATCCGCCGCGACCTGCTCGAGCCGTTGCACGTCCCCCGCCTCGACGACGTGTTCGACTACCACTCGACCGTCGAGGACGCGGCGAAATCCGCCGCACGCGGCGGTGTCGGCACCCTGGTACTCACCCATCTGGTGCCGGCGCCGCGGCCCGAGGCCGAACAGGAATGGTCAGATCGGGCGCGTGCTCACTTCGACGGCACCATTGTGGTGGCGCGGGACCTGGTCACCTTGAGCGTCGGCGCCTGAAGAGCCGGGATCTCAGAAGACGATCGCCCCAGCCTGGGCGCGCGGATCGTCGGCCCGCACGATCTCCTTGCCCAGCGGTGCCAGGGCCACGGCAGCCAGCTTGAAGTTCCCGAGGCCGAGCGGGATCCCGATGATCGTGACGCAGAGGATGATCCCGAGCACCACATGGGAGATGGCCATCCAGATCCCGGCCAGCACAAACCAGATCACGTTGGCGATCGTCGATGGTGCGCCGGCGTCAGGTCTGCGCACGACGGCCCGGCCGAAGGGCCACAGCACGAAGGCGGCCAGGCGGAAGCAGGCGATCCCGAACGGGATGGTGATGATCAGCACGCACAGCAGCACCCCGACGAGGAGATAGCCGATCGCCAGCCACAGCCCCGACAGCACCAGCCACAGGATGTTCAGCACGGTCCGCATACCGCTCCTCTCGTTTATCCATACTGTCCTACATCGACGCCTTTATCGGCGTAACCGGTGCAGCCCTCGCCGCCGGCGCGCCGCGCCGAGCCGCTCCTCGCGCAGGCTCTCTGCCGCCATGTCGTCGAGCGGGGCGAGTGCCGCGTCGCCGAGCGCCCACGACAACAGGACATCGGCCAATGCGGGGTTGCGGGCCAGTACCGGCCCGTGCAAATACGTCCCGACGACACGGCCCGCCAACGCGCCTTCGCTCCCGTCGCCGTTGCCGACGCCGGCGGTGACACGGCCGAGCGGCGCCGTGCCCTCACCGAGTGCCGTGACCCCGCCGTGGTTCTCGAACCCGGTGAGCGCCGGGACCGCCGAAGCTTCCGCAAGACCCTCCAGCCCGACCGGCTCGGCCACCACCTCGCCCACCGCCCTCGGCCCCGCGCCCTTCACCGTCTCGATGTCGAGGAGCCCGACGCCCTCGTGCACCTCGCCGCCGGCACCGGGGAACGAACGCCCCACCACCTGGAAGCCGGCGCACACCGCCAGCACCACGGCACCCCCCGCGACCCGCCGCACCAGCGTCCCGTCGTCGATCAGCGTGCGCGCCGCGCGTACCTGGGGACCGTCCTCCCCACCGCCGAGGCAGTAGATGTCGGCCTCGGGCACCGGCGCGTCCGACACCGCCTGCAACAGCTCCACGTCACGCCCGCGCCACGAAGCGCGTCGGGCAAGGATCAGCCCGTTGCCGCCGTCGCCATAGGTGCCGAGGAGGTCGGGGAACAGCACTGCCACCCGCAGCGCGGCCGGGCTCACGCCGGCGCCCCGAGCAGATCGCCGAAGGCCGTGTAATTGCCGATGACGTCGACGAGGACGTCGGGTCCGCCACTCGCTGCCGAAGCCACCGCGCCAACGGGCGAGGGCTCGGTCGTGTGCGCCACCTCGGCATACTGCAGCCGCACCGACAGGTCGCGGTAACGGTCGCCAGTCGCGACCACGGTCCGGCCGGCCAGGCGTTCGAAAGGCACGTCCCACAGCCAGCTCGGGTCCGCGCCATCGGCCACCCGCGCGTTGATGCTCACCACGAGCGGCGCCGTCGAGCCCGCGACGAGGTCGAGCAGCTCGTCCCAGCCGGCCGGATTCTTCGCCAGCATCAGCCGCGCCCGCGCGGCCCCGAACGATCGCACCGTGAAGCGCCCGGCCACTTCCTGCACCGATGCCATCGCGTCCAGCGCCAGCAACGCGTCGATCCCGCACGCCTCGGCCGCCACGGCGGCCAGCAGCGCGTTCGCCTGGTTGAACCGCCCCGGTAGGGCGAGCCGGAGCTCGTGGCGCCGGCCGTCCGCCCACACCGCCGTCGGCACACCGGCCCCACCGCCACCGGCCACTAGGTCCGCCTCCACCTCCGGCCGGGCGAACCCGCAGTCGCGGCACGCCCAGGCGCCGCCCTCGCCGAACTCGATTCGCCCCTCACAGGAAGGACAACCCACCGCGTCGTGCTGCCAGCGCAGGCCCGCCCCCACCCAGTGCACGTCGGACGCGGCGCCCGCCCCCCACGCCACCAACGGGTCGTCGGCGTTCGCGATCACGTGCGTCCGGGGCGCCGCAGCCAAAGCCGCGCGCCAGCGGCCGGCCACCATGCGCACCTCGTTCGTCCGGTCGAGCTGGTCCCGTGACAGGTTCAGCAGCACGACGGCCGCCGCTCCCGTCGCGGACAGCACCCTCGGCAGCCACACCTCGTCGGTCTCGAGCACGGCTCGGGGTGCAGAAGAGCCGACCAGCGCAGCCACATGGCCGGGCGGCATGTTCGAACCCGTCTCGTTGCTCACCACGGCGTCGCCCGTCGCGCCCAGCGCCACCGTCAGCAGGCGGGTGGTCGTGGTCTTGCCGTTAGTCCCCGACACCAGCGCGACCTGCCGGCCCGCGCTCAGGTGTTCCAGCAGCCGCGGGTCGACCCTGAGCC
Source organism: uncultured Acidimicrobiaceae bacterium (assembly GCA_963777485.1). Classification (GTDB taxonomy): domain Bacteria; phylum Actinomycetota; class Acidimicrobiia; order Acidimicrobiales; family RAAP-2; genus Bog-473. The sequence goes on from CAVZQP010000006.1 coordinate 15,023, forward strand.
CCGCACGCCCGCCGGCCACCGTCCCCTGTCCGCGCCCGAGCCGCCGTGACGCCGCGTTGACCGCACGCGTCGTCGCGCTGGCGAGACGGGTCCTCACTTAGGTGGCTTGGTGCGCGCCAGTTCCTCGGGCGTCGGCTCGTGGCGCACCCGCGACTCGGCCGGGAGCAGCGCACTGATCGCCTGCATGATCGCATCGGTGTCGGCGTGAGCATCCGTCAGCGATAGCGGTACCGGCTTGCCCACCCGGACCGTCACCTTGGGCGGGTTCCGCACGAGAGTGAAGTCGGGCACGCGCGCCGCACGCGCCCACACCTTCTCGGTGCCCCACAGCCCGACCGGGACCACCGGCGCTCCCGTCGACGCCGCCAGCCGGGCCGTCCCCGTCTTGCCGTGCAGCACGGGGTCGAAGAAGTCGTAGCCGCGCGGGATGGTGCCCTGCGGCAGGACGATCACCACCTCGCCCGCCTTCAACGCGGCCTCGGCCTCGCGCAGGGGCTGGCCGCTCCCGCTGCCGCGGTTGACCGGGATGCCCCCGATGGCCCGGGCGATCAACCCCACGACGGGCGCGTCGAAGACCTCCTTCTTGGCCAGGAACCGCACCGGCCGGCCGATCGCACGCGCCACCAACGCCAACGCGGCGACGTCGAAGTAGCTGCGGTGGTTCGCCGCCAACAGGACCGGGCCCCGAGCGGGCACGTGCTCGACGCCGGCGATGTCGAACCGCGCGTAGGGAAACGACAACGAACGCACGAACGGTCGCAGCATGTGATACGGCTCGAGCCCCAGCACGCTCGGTACGCCCGGTGGCCGGTCCCAGTGCTCCACCGACCACCGCCGCGCGCCCGCCACCAAGAACAGCGACGGGTCCGGGTTCACGGCATGTGCCGTACCGACACTGGAGAGGAGCGGCACGTCGAAGATGCTGTCGCTGCACGCGTGGCAGTCCGCGAGATCCACGCCGTGGTCGTCCGCCCACTCGTGCACCGCGCGCAGCTTGCCCGTGCCCCACACGAAGCCCTCGTACAGGCGCCCGGTGTAGCGGCCGTCGCGGGCCTCGTATGCCGTCGCGATGAGATCGTCGAAGCCGAAAGCCTCGGCGAACGGGGCGATCATGTCCACCGGCGTGGTCGTGGACAGCACCAGACGGTGCCCGTCCCCGCGGAATTCGGCCAGGCGCTGGGGCGCGAACGGGGCCACGAGCTCGCTCAGGGCGGCGACGGCCCGCCGGCCCGCCGCCTGGACCTGCTCCTGGCTCCAGCCCCGAGCCACCCGGGCGGCCGCCCGGACCAGGCCCATGGCGAAGAGGTTCTCCCCCAGGCGATCGTTGATTGCGTAGAGGATCTTGTCCCCCGGCAGCCCCCGCCCCTCGGGCAGGACACCTTCGGCGACCAGGGCCTTGTTCAGGACCTGGCCCGAAGCGTGGGCCAGCAGGGTGCGGTCGAGGTCGATGAAGACGGCGCTCTTGGCCACGATGCGCAGCCTAAAACAGTTAGCCCAGGCTGTGAGGGGTGTCCAAGGGATGCCCGGCCCAACTCCGTCGCAGCCGGATCGCCGGCCCGACCTGCAAGAACGCGCGGCGGAAACGGGCCCAGAATTGTGAGAAGGGATCGCCGGGGGGGAGGGCGATCCCTTCTCGAGACTCACCAGGGTAGGAGGGGGGGCATCCGATTCCCTGTGGTCTGGGTTCCATTTTGCCGAGGTATCGGCAATCAGTCAAGCAGTTGTGAGAGATACTTGTCATCATTTATACTGATGGGTAACAGAACTCCGGCAAGCATTTATCAGGGGAGCGGCCGATGGAGCTGAAACACCTGCAAGCACTTCTCGGTATTGCCGACACCGGCAGCTTCTCCGCCGCCGCCGCCTCCATCGGCACGGTGCAGTCCAACGTCTCGGCCCACGTGGCCCGCCTCGAGAACGAGCTCGATGTCGTGCTCGTCGACCGGGCTTCGGGCCGCCTCACCGAGGAGGGCGAGGTCGTCGTCGAACGGGCCCGCCGGGTCACCAACGAACTCGAAGCGATGGTGGCCGACGTGACCGCCCTGCGCGCCGAGGTCGTCGGCACGGTCCGCCTCGGCATGATCGGCACCACCGGGCGCTGGCTGGTCCCCCAGCTCTTCGACCAGCTGCGGGCGCGCCACCCCCACATCCACCTCAACGTGACCGACGGCTCCAGCGTCCCCCTCGAGCAGGAGGTCGCCACGGGGCAACTCGACCTCGCCGTCGTCACCTTCCCCTTGAGCGGCGACGAGATCATGGCGGCCCAGCTCTTCGACGAGGACCTCGTGCTCGTGCTCCCTCCCGGCCACCCCCTCGGCGCCGAGGCCTCGATCCCGCTCGAGCGCCTGGCCGAGCTCGAGCTGCTCCTCCCCGCCCCAGGCACCGCCCTGCGCAACGAGATCGACATCGCCACCGTGCCCGCGCGCGTCCGGCTCACCCCGGCCATGGAGCTCGACGGCGTCCGCCTGATCGCCTCGCTCGCCTTCGACGGCTACGGCCCGGCCGTGCTCCCCGCCACCGCGGTGCCCGGCCACCTGCGCGGCAGCTTCCCCGTCCTCCCGGTCGACGGACTCCCCCGCCGTCGGGTCGGTGTGGCGCAGCGCCGCCGCGGCCTGCCGTCCGCGCCCGTGCGCGCCGTCATCGACGTGCTCGGCGTGGTGGTGAACGACGTGCTCTCCATGCCGGAGGGCATCCACCCGACCTGACCGCCGGACCGCCTCCCGGGGGCCGGACCGGGGGTCACCCCCTCCTGGAGCTAGGCGAGCGCCGCCCCCAGGTGCTGGATGCCAACGATGGGCCCGTTGAGGGGGTGGTTGCCGATGGCGGTGTAGATGGAGCCCAAGAACGGGGCGTCGCCGTAGTTGAAGACGCCGCCGTCGGCGCCCACGAACCAGTAGCCCTTGCCCGAGTGGGTGACGGCGATGCCCACGACCGGGGCGACGAGGTGTTGCCCCGGGGCGAGCGAGCCGGGCACCGAGCCGAAGAAGCCCTGGGTCCCGTAGTTGAACGCCCCGCCGTCAGCGGCCGCGAGCACATAGCCCTGGCCGCTCGCCGCGGCCGCGATGCCCACGATCGGCGCGTTGAGGTGCACCCCACCCAGGCCGCCCACGTAGTGGGCGTCACCTTCGGCGTAGACGTCGCCGAGATTGTCGGTCAGCCAGGCGCCTCCGCCGTCCTGGGTCGAGGCCATGCCGACGATGTGCGCACCCGACGGCAAGGACAGCGCCGGGAGGGCGGGCACGGCACCGAAGTTGTAGATCTTGCCGTTCTGCGCCGAGAGCCAGTAGCCGTTCTCGGCCGGCGGCGCCGCGATGGCCGCGATGGGCGAGGGGATGGCCATGCCACCCAAAGAGCCGTAGAAGTTCGCTCCGCCGAGGGCGAACACCCCGCCGTCGCCCCCGGCCATCAGATACCCGTTGACACCCGGCGAGTTGGCGATGCCGACGATCGGGGCATTCAACTTGTTATTGGCCAACGAGCCGTTGAAGTTGAGCCCGAAGTCGAAGATGCCGCCCTCGTTGGCCACCAGGCGATAGCCGTTGAGGTTGGGGCCGTTCACCGCCACCTCCACTGCACCGATGTCGCACCCGGGCCCCTGGGGCCTGGTGATGCCACGCTCGTCAGTGGTGATGCCACTGGCCAGCCCGGTCTGGCAACTGGCTGCCGGGATCGCGTCGATGAGCGGGCTGCCGGTCTGCGGCACCATCGTCTCGCCAACCCCTCCGTTTGCGCCCAGCGCGCCGAGCATGGGGTTTGGCGCGTTCTGCTTGTCGGTCGGCTGGGTCAGCGAGCAGGAGCTGTCGTCCGCGTTGTTGTACCCCTGCGAGGTGATCGTGCCGCCGGTACCGAAAGCGCAGTCGGTGCCACCGGCGCCGGTGGCGGCAAGCACCGTGCCGAACATCGTGAGGACGAGCGAGTTCCCGCCGGTGATCTGGCCGAAGCTGGCGCCGTTCCCTGTGATCGTGTCGTACGCCAGGTTGTATTGCGAGGCGTTGCCGCTATCAATGGCAGTGTCGAAGCTGTTGGTGATCGTGGAATTGGTGACGGTGATGTGTGCGCTATTGCCCGAGTCGATCCCGCTGTTCTGAGCACCGGCGATCGTCGAGTCGGACACGATGATCGTCGCGGCTTCGCCGTTGTCAATCCCGTCGTTCGCGGGGTTGGTCAGGGCTGATCCGGTGACGTTGACGCTGCCTGAACCGGTGTCGACGGCGTCATTCCCGGTGCCGGTGATCGTCGAGTTGGTCACCGTGATCGCCCCGGTGCCGGTATCGATACCGTCGTTCGTTGGCCCGGTGATGGTCGAGTTGGTCAGCGTGACGGTGGCGCCGAAGTTGGCATTGATACCGAAGTCCCCGCCACTGATCGTGATGTCATCGAACGACATCCCGCCGACGCCGGCACCCGTCGTGTCGAAAACGTTGAATCCGGCGAAGCCGACGACGGTCACCCCGTTACCCTTCACGGTCAGGTTGTGCGTCGTGCCGCCTCCGTTGTAGGCCGGCAGGGCACTCCCGAGCGTGATGGTGCCCAGCCCCGACGCCACGTCGATCTCGACGTCGTCGGCGGTGGTCAGCGCGGTGGTCATTGCCGCGCGCAGCGATCCGGCCCCGCTGTCGGCGTTCGTCGTCACCGGTATCACCGTGAGAGCGCCCGCGGGGGTTGCCGCAGCGCCGAGCCACGCCAGAGGCGCACCGAACAACAAGAGCGGAGCGAGGAATCGCCTCACACGAACGTGTCCACGGTTAAGCGGCATCGTCAGTACTCCCATCCAAGACTGAAGTCTTGTTGCGCCAATGAAATCGAACGTACCACAGGGTTTGCGATTCACAACGGGTGAAGACGAGCACCGGCGAGGTCCCCATCGACGGCGTCGCCTGCTGGGTAAACGAACAGCCACCTGGGATTTGACTGAGTCTCTCGTCGAGTCCGCGGCCTCACGTCTCAATCAGCCCGTCGCGCCTCCACGACGCGACGAACGTCCCTCTTCACCCGACGGGCTGCGGATCCCTCCACATGGTCCAGATGGACATGCCGTCGTGGGTAGCTGCACCTGGTGGATGACGTCGAATCGTGCAGACGGCACGGCCGGACATCACTATCAACCCCAGTTGCAACCCCGGCCAAGTGTGAAGAGTGGGCGGGAACGGGTCGATAGATGCGTTGTGTTGCTGCCCAGCCGCAACCCGGACCGTGCACCTCGTGACCTCTCCTCGCACGCAACATTCGTGAGGGTTCGTCCCACCCCCTTTCACGGCCGCGCCTCCACCGAAACTCCCCTCCGAAGCCGCAACTCGAATGACGTCGCCCGGTGAGCATGCTGTCGGGTAGCAACCTGGACACCGTCGACCTCCCGGTGGCGAGCACGTCGACGCCGGCTGAGGGCCCGGACTCCAGCGCGCCGGAGGAAAACGAGACGCGGCGCCCGCCGAACGCGAATCGCGCGTGGCTCCCAGTGGTCGTCGTCTGCTTGGTGTATGCGGTACTCGCGATCTTGGCGAACGGCAGTTCCTGGGCGCACGGCATCGCGCACACGTTGCAGACGTCGGGTGACAACGACCCGGGCGAAGAGGTCTGGTTCCTGGCGCAAACGCCGTGGGCGATCCTGCACGGGCACAACCCTTTCGTCAACGACTGGCTCAACGCGCCGGTGGGCCTGAACCTCATGGACAACACATCCATGCCGCTGGTGGGACTGCTCTTCGCACCGGTCACGCTGCTGTTCGGTCCCATCGCCACATTCAACGTCGTGCTGGACGCCGCCATCTTCTCGTCCGCCACGGCATTCTTCTTCATGGCACGGCGGTTCGTCCGTTGGTGGCCCGCTGCGTTCGTGGGCGGCCTCCTCTACGGGTTCTCACCGTTCATGGTGGCCGTAGGGAACGCGCATCTGTTCCTGCTGTTCCAGGCGGCACCACCGCTGATCATCCTGTTCCTCGATCGCTTCCTGCGGACCCCGTCGACCTCGCCTATGAGAACGGGGGTGGCCATCGGCACCTGCTTTGTCGCGCAGTTCTACGTGTCGACAGAGGGATTCGCCAGCTTGGTGATCATGACACTGGTGGCAGCGATTGTGGCGTGTGGTTACGTGGTCGTGAGACACATCCATCTCGATGTGCGACGGATAGGTCGGATGAGTGCATGCGCGCTCGCCGTGATCGTGGTTGGCGTCGGCTTCGCCGCTTGGACCGCCATCGAAGGACCGCATCACGTCAATGGCCCGGTGCAGTCGACGCAAGCGATAACGGATAGGACGACGGACCCGGTGGGACTGCTTGCGCCGACGTCCAATCAGCTGCTCGCTCCGAAGGGAACGCCGCTTGGGGACTTCTTGGTGGCCGGCCCGATTGAGAACGGCTCCTATCTGGGCGTACCCCTCCTCCTCGTGCTGGTCATCGGCGTGAGACAGCTCCGACGGCGGCCTCTCGTCCTCTACTGCGCCGCTATGGCCGGCATTGCGCTGGTGCTGTCCATGGGCACGGACCTGCAGCTGGGCGGGCATCGGACCGGCGTTCCACTCCCTTACACCGTGCTGGCGCACCTCCCTCTCTTGAACGGCGCCATCCCGTCGAGGTGGTTCGCTTACGTGTGGCTCTTCGCGGCGCTGCTGCTCGCCCTGATCCTCGACGCGCTGCATACACACGTGGCCGGCGGTACTCGCGGAAGCCACCGTCTGGGCGCGTTTGCCGCTTCATTGCTCTTGGTGGTCTGTGTGGTGATTCCCCTGATCCCGGCGTGGCCGTATCCGGCCGCCGCAGCATCGGTGCCAGCGTGGTTCACGGACGGGGCCCGCTCCCTACCGGTCGGGTCAACGGCCGTCGTGTACCCGTTGTCCAGTCCCCGGAGCTCATCCGCCATGCTCTGGCAAGCGATGGCGGACATGCAGTTCCGGATGTCGGGTGGGTACGCCGTCTTCGCGACGCCGACGGGTGCAACCTTCGACTCGCAGCCGAGCGCGCTGCACAGCGCGCTGGTCGCATGCTTTGCCGGCCACTCTCCTGCGCTCGCTCCGGCAGCCACCAGAGCGCAGTTGCGCGCCATCGGTGCATCGACGGTGGTCGTGGTGCCAGGCACGCGTGGGGCGTCCTGCGCCGCACGTCTCTTCGAGCGTGCCCTCGGCCAGGCCCATCCGACGCAAGGTGTGCTGCTGTGGCGGAGGACCTGAGTCGCAGCGGTCATCACCTGGGAGCAAACTGCAGTGCCCGGGCGGGACTCGAAGGCCTCTCCCTGCAACTGCCTTCAAGGTTCCCGCGCATGCACGAAAGGATGCCAAAGTACCGAAGTCACTGGGTCGGCTGCGGATCCCTCCACATGGTCCAGATGGACGGGCCGTCGTCGGGTAGCTGCACCTCATGGACGACCTCGAATCCGTGCCGCCGGTAGAAGGGGACGTTGCGCTCCTTGGAGGACTCGAGATAGCACGGCAGCCCGGCCGCGTCGCAATGCGTGAGCACGGGCCGCATCAAGGCGCCACCGATCCCCTTCCCCTGCAGTTCGACCGCGGTGCCGAGCGAGGCCAGATACCAGTGCGGCTCGTGCGGGTGCATTGACTCCATCTTGTTGAGGATCCGCAGTGTCGTCGGCAGCCGGCTCCAGACGTACGGCAGGACGGGCACCATCGTCAGCACGGCCCTCACCCCGGTGAGGAGCGGTTTGCCGGCGGGAGCCCAGATGGCCGAACCCGCATAGCCCTCAGCCACATAACAGCCGCCGAAGGGCAGGTAGTCGGCGCGCATCTGCGTAGCGAAGTAGGCGCGCAGGCCGGCGTCGCGCTTGGCCTCGTGCCGGAAGATGTGGCTCGTGACCGGGTCGTCCCAAAAGGTCTTGGCGAGCTGGGCCGCCATGGAGTCGACGTCGCTCTCGGTCGCCCGCCGCACGAGCGGCCATCCCGGCGCTGCGCCGGGGGCGGGATCTACTGGCAGGGCAGGCTCGGGAACCATGACGGGGTCGATGGTGGCATCGTCCCCGGCCACGCGCCACCCGGGGAGCCCGTGGCGTGCGCCTGCCCGAGCGCTAGCAGGTCGGGCAGCAGCTTCAACCCGACGTACTCGCCGCCGGATCGCGAGAAGTGCACCCCGTCGTTACAGCGGATGTTGTAGGGCCCGATGGTCGGCGAGTACTTGCCGCTCGGGTCCACGACCTGGTTGAGGTCGAAGACGTAGACCTGGCCGTCCGTGGCCGTGCTCGTCCCTGTCGTCGACGTCGACGCCACCGTCCGGATGGTCGAGTTGTCGATCTGGACCCGGCTGGGCGCGTCCTCGGGCCATGCGGCGCCCGTGGACGAAGCCCCGCTGTCGTAGTACGGCGACGTCATGAGCACCACCGTGGCGCCACGGGACCCCAGTACGCCGACCCCCTCGCGGTAGCGGCTGGTCACGTAGCTGTCGAAGGCTGTCTGGCCCAGGTTCTGCCACTTGCCGCCGATCTCCTGGTCGAACGTCTCCCCGCGGGCCACGTACAACACCACGTCGGGGTTATAGGAGTCGACCCACTTGCGCCATGTGGTGAAGAGCGCGTCCGGGTTGGTGCTGCTGCAGGGCGCCCCGGGTGGCAGCGTGTACCAGAGCGCTTTGATCTGCGCCTGCATCGAGACAGAGCAGCCCGGGTCACCTTCGTTGGCGAACTGCACTTCGTAATGACTCCGGTTGGCCAGGTCGGCAAGCCCGACCCCCAACGTGCCCGCGATGGAGTCGCCGACGATGAGCACCTTGACCGGCTTGTCCGCCCTGCCCGTCGATGGCGGCAACGGGAGCGACAAGTAGGTCTGCGGCGGTGTGGTCGTCGTCGTGGTGGTTGCGACGGTCGACGACGTCGACTGCCCTGGTGCGACTGGCTGCGTGGTCGTCGTGGTCGTGGATGTCGCCAGCGTCTGGATCGTTACCGGCGATCCCGCCAGCTCCGTGGCACCCACCGGCACCAAGGTGCTGATGAAGATCGCGGAGATGGCGGCCGCGGCCCCGATCGGCGCCGCTACCCACGAGCGCCAATTCCTGAGCGCGCCGCGGCGGATGGGCATCTCGACAAGGTCGTAGCTCAGCGCTGCGATGGCGACCGTGATACCGACGCGGGCAAGGAACAGCGGATAGACGCCCCAGTGCAGGCGCTGCCCGGTCATCACCAGCAACACCGGCCAGTACCACAGGTACATCCCGTAGGAGATGCGGCCCCACTGCGGCAGCGGCGGCAGTTCCAACAGGCGCACCGCTATCGAGCGCGGCGCCACCGCACACGCCAGCACCACCCCGCCGGCCGCCAGGCTGGCGAGGAGGAAGCCGCCGCTGAACGCGAAGACGGAGGTCTCCTGCACCGTCGTCCACAGCACCGCCGAGCCCGCCACGCCGAGAATGCCGGCGACGCCCGCGAAGGTCTTGAACCACCGGCGGTTGCTCCCTTCGCGCCACAACGTCAGCCCGATGGAGATCGCGGCGCCGACGAGCAACGCCTGAGCCCGGCAGTCCGTGCCGTAGTACGCCCGCGTCGTGTAACCGTTGGGCGCGAAGATCACCATTGCGAGGGCGGACGCCAAGGAACCGAAGCACGCCACGCCGAAGAGCACCTGGAGCCGCCGGCGGCGCTCCCACTCGGGGTCGACCGTGGCGGGCGCCGGCGCCGGCGTCAGCACCATGGAGCCGCCCCCGAGGATCTCGACGGAGCGCTGCGGGCGCGCCCGGCGTCCCCTCGCCCGCCGGGGTCCAACATGCCCGCTGTGCCCACCGCCGTAGCGCCACGCGTACAGCCGCCCGCGTCCCAACTTCAACACGGCGAGCACCACGAGCGGCCAGATCAGATAGAACTGTTCCTCGATTGCGAGCGACCACGTGTGCAGCAGCGGCGACTGTCCCGAGCTCAGCGAGAAGTACGTGGCGCTCGTGTGCGTCGAGTACCAATTCGACACGTAGAAGACGGTCGCGATGGCGTACCCCAACATGTGGGGCGCCTGGAGCAACGTCGGGAAGAACGCCATCACGATCCCCATGACCGTGACCAAGAGGAACAAGGCAGGGAGCAAGCGGCGGGCCCGGCCGGCCCAGAAGCGGCGGAGACGGATCGAGCCGCTCGAGCCCCACTCCTTCACCAGGAGCGAGGTGATCAGGAAGCCCGAGAGGACGAAGAAGGCGTCGACGCCGTAGTACCCACCGGGCACCGAGTTGAGCCCGGTATGGAACGCGATGATTGCGAGCACCGAGAGCGCGCGGACGCCGTCGAGCCCCGGGATGTGCCCAAGACTCGGCCGTGCCCCGCGTGCGTTAGCGTCCGTGCTCATGCGTGGGCGTTCCCTCTCCCCGGCACCCCGGTTTCCTCCATTCCACCTACTAGGAACGCCCGTCCACGCTTGTCCTCACTCTCCGCCCCCCGCCCTGCCTCGAACACGCTCCCGTTGCTCGCTCTTCACTGCCCGGACCGAGGCTCGGCCGGGGTGATCCCCCGGAACCCCAGGTGAGCGCCGCGTGCTGAGGATAGGGATCCTCGGGGCGGCCCGGATCGCCCCTACCGCTCTCGTCAAGCCTGCCAGCCGTACGGGTCGGGTGGTGGTCACGGCGGTGGCCGCCAGGGACCGCACCAAGGCCGAGGCCTTCGCCAACAAACACAAAATTCCCCGCGTCCTGGACTCCTACGCCGGCCTGATCGAGGACCCGGACATCGACGCCGTCTACAACCCCCTCCCCAACGGCCTGCATGGCTACTGGACGATCGAGGCGGTGAAGGCCGGCAAGCACGTGCTGTGCGAGAAGCCCTTCACAGCCAACGCGGACGAGGCGCGGACGGTAGCGGCCGCGGCCAACGGCACCCCGGGTTTGATCGTCATGGAGGCGTTCCACTACCAGTACCACCCGCTGGCCAAGCGCCTCGTCGAGATCGTGCGCTCCGGCGAACTCGGCAACATCACCGACATCGACGTCGCTTTCTCGGCGCCCCTCTGGAAAAAGGGCGACATCCGCTACCAGCTGGCCCTCGCCGGCGGGGCGACGATGGACATGGGGTGTTACCCCGTCAGCCTGCTGCGGCTGCTCGCGCCTGGACCCCGCGTGATCAACGCCTCGGCCAAGCTCTCCTCTCCGGGCGTCGACCGCGCCATGGACGCGCACTTCTCGCTGCCCGACGGCGGCCGGGCCCACATCGGATGTTCGATGTTCTCCTCCTCGATCCTTCGGATGCATGTGGACGTGATCGGTGACAACGGCAAGGTCTCGGTCTTCAACCCTTTCAGCCCGCAGTACGGCCATCGCATGAAGGTGACGACGACGCTCGGCTCCCGCCGCGAACGCTTTAGCCGCAAGGCGACCTATGACTTCCAACTCGAGGCGTTCGTCGCGGCCGTCGAGGACGGTACGTCGTTCCCGACGACGGCGACCGACGCGATCCGCACCATGGAGCTCATCGATTCCATCTATCTGGCGGCCGGCCTCCCCGCCCGCCAGCCGACCCCACCGCAAGGGCCGGTCGCCGGTCCGCCCACCAACGGGCCGCTCGAGCGGTGAGCCCGCTCGCCGCCGACGAGCTCGGTGCGCTGGCGGATGCCGCGCTGGACGCCGCCTCGGGCTGCCAGGCGGCGGAGATCCGCGTCGAGCGCATCCGCAGCCAGACGGTTCGTTTGCACGACGCCCAGCCCGAGACAGCGGCGGACGGCACCGACTTCGGCATGGGCGTGCGCGTCGTGGACGATGGCGCCGTGGGTTTTGCCGCCTCGGTCGACGTGCGGCCGGAGGAGGCGGCCGGCCTCGTGCGCCAAGCGCGCCAGATGGCGCGCGTCACCAGACACGCCGGCGGCGGTCGCGTCGAACTGGCTCCGGAGCCCGCGCACGGCGACGTCGAGTGGTCCAGCGCGTTCGCCGTCGACCCCACCACCGTCTCCATGGCCGACAAGATGGCCCTCCTCGCCGATTGGAGCCGACGCCTCGGCGAACGGGAAGTTGTCGCACACACCTCGGCGTCGCTGCTCGCCGTGTCCGAGCAGACCTATCTGGCCGACCTCAACGGGACGCGCGCGACCCAGAGACGGGTGCGTCTCCAGTGCCAGCTCGAGGCGCTGGCACTCTCCGACGCGGGCTTCGAGACCATGCGAACGATCGCACCGCCTGTCGGCCGCGGCTGGGAGTACCTGACCGGCCCCGCCGTTGAGGGGAACTGGGACTGGGACGCCGAGATCGACCGGATACCCGAGCTGCTGGCCGAGAAGGTGGCCGCGCCGTCGGTCGATGCCGGCACCTACGACCTCGTGGTCGACCCCTCCAACCTATGGCTGACGATCCACGAGTCGATCGGCCATGCCACCGAGCTCGACCGCGCCGTCGGCTACGAGGCGGCTTACGCTGGCACGTCGTTCGCCACCTTCGACAAGCTGAACACGTTGCGCTACGGCTCCCCGGTTATGCACGTCACCGGGGATCGCACCGTCGAGCACGGCCTGGCCACCGTACGCATCGACGGCGAGGGCGTCGAGGGCCAGTCCTTCGACCTCGTGCGCGACGGCATGTTGGTCGGCTATCAGCTCGACCGCGCCATCGCCGCTGCCATGGGCTTTGGACGCTCGAACGGATGTGCGTTCGCCGACTCACCGATGCACGTCCCGATCCAGCGCATGGCCAACGTGTCGTTAGCCCACTCGGGCGAGACCGGCCCGAACACCGAGGACCTCATCGCGGGCGTCGACCGCGGCATCTACGTCGTGGGTGACAAGAGCTGGTCCATCGACATGCAGCGCTACAACTTCCAATTCACCGGACAGCGCTTCTACCGGATCGAGAAGGGGAAGTTGGCCGGGCAGCTCAAGGACGTGGCCTACCAGGCGACCACAACCGACTTCTGGGGCGCCATGGAGGCCGTCGGCGGCGCCTCGACCTGGGTGCTGGGCGGGGCGTTCAACTGCGGCAAGGGCCAGCCGGGCCAGGTCGCGCCCGTATCGCACGGCTGTCCCTCCGTCCTCGTGCGCGGGGTGAACATCCTCAACGCGCGCGCCGAATCGGGACGCTGAGCATGACAATCCGATCCCACTGCTGCCTCGTTTCCGGAGCGCCCGCATGATCCCCGCCCAGGAGGTGGTCGAGGCCGGCCTCGATGCCGCGTCGATGGCCGGGGCCGACGGCTGCGTCGTCCTGGTCCACGAGGGGAGTCATGCTGACGTGCGCTTTGCGCTCAACACGACGACGACCAATGGCGTCCACCGCGCCCGCGAGGTGAGCGTCGTCGTCATCGAGGGCGGGGGCGTCGCCACTGCAACCCGCGCCGGCGTCGTTGGATCCGACGGCGTCGCCGAGATGGTCATTGACGCTCTCGGCGACGCCCGCGAGTCCCCGCCGGCCGAGGATGCCTTCGCCCTCGTCGACGCCGCTGAAGGCGGGCGCGGCCGACGCAGCTTCGACCAGGACCCGGAGGAGACGGACGCCTCGGCGCTCGACGGGGTGCTCTCGTCGCTCTCCGGTGCCTTCGCGCGCGCCCGCGCCCGGGACGCCGTCCTGGCCGGCTTCGCGGAGATCGACGTAGGCACCTTGTACCTCGGCAGCTCCACGGGCCTGCGCCTCTCGCACGCCCAACCCACAGCGGCGGTCAACCTGGTGGGGCGGACTGCCGACGGCAGCGGCTCGGCCTGGGTGGGCGTACCGAGTATCGATCCTTCGCTCGAGTCTATGGAACAAGAGATCTGGCGCCGTCTCGACTGGGCCAAGAAGCAGATCGCACTGGACGCCGGCCGCTACGAGGTGATCCTCCCTCCTTCGGGCGTGGGCGACATGATGGCGATGATCGACTACGACGCGCTCGGCGGCCAGGACACTGAGGACGGCCGGACCGTGTTCTCCAAGGAGGGCGGCGGTACGCGGCTCGGCGAGATGATCACCTCGCTGCCCTTCACGCTCTACAGCGACCCCGACGAAGACGGCGTCGAGTGCCTGCCCTTTGTGGCAGCGGGTGCATCGAGCTCGGAGGTGTCCGTCTTCGACAACGGGCTTCCCTGTCCCCGCACCGACTGGCTCGCCGACGGAGTGCTGGCGCGCCTGCGCTACCACCGGGCCGGCGCCGCGAAGTCGGGCGCCGCGATGGCGCCGTACATCGACAACCTGATCCTGCGTTGCGGAGATCACGACGGCGGCTCCGTCGATGAGATGGTGGCGCGCACGGAGAACGGCCTGCTGCTGACCTGTCTGTGGTACATCCGCGCGGTTGACCCGGCCACGCTGCTGATGACCGGACTCACCCGCGACGGGGTGTACGTGATTGAGAACGGCAGAGTCGTCGGGGCGTCCAACAACTTCCGCTTCAACGAGAGCCCCGTCGACCTTTTGGTGCGCGCCACCGAAGTGGGCACCCCGGTGCGCTCGCTCGGTCGTGAGTTCGGCGAGTACCTCAACCGCACGGTCATGCCGCCCTTGCGCATCCCGGACTACAACATGAGCACGGTGAGCCAAGCGAGCTGAGCCCCCGTCCCGCAGTCCGGTCTCCCAGTGACTTCGCGTGGTCCTGACTCTAAGCTCTGCACGTGGCCGGTCCACAAGGCGACATCCTCCTGAACACGATGTTGTTCGTGGAGACGTACACGTTGCACAGGGCCTGGACGAACCTGACAGACGAAGAGGTCTTCTGGGAACCCTGGAGCTCCGGCACCCGCCTACCAGATCGTCGCGTTGCTTCTCAACGAGATCAGCCACCATGGCAGCCAGGCGTGCATGTTCCGCGACCTACACCGCGCGCTCGGCGGAAGAACTCCGACTTGACGCCCACCGGCTCCGCACTGGCACGCTGAGCACGTGGCGGAGGATCCCACCTCGCACCGCTGGGAGGACTGGACGTGGGACGGGTCCGTCTTCGAGGGCACGGCGCCGTACTACCGCCGGGGTCGGAAGCCCTACTCACCGAAACTGGCCGAGGCGTTGGCCACACATCTCAGTCTTGACGGCAAGGGTCGCCTCCTCGACGTCGGGTGCGGTCCCGGGATCGTCGCACTCCTGTTCGCACGCCTGTTCGACGGCGTCGTCGGCCTCGACCCGGATCCCGGGATGGTGGCCGAGGCGGTGCGCGCTGCGACCGAGGAGGGAATCGACAATGCCGCGTGGGTACTGATGCGGGCGGAGGAGCTTCCTGCCTCCCTCGGCTCGTTCCGGGTCATCAGCTTTGGACAGTCCTTCCACTGGATGGACCGTCCCCGGGTGGCTGCGGCAGTTCGAGACATGCTCGATCCGGGCGGCGCGGTCGTGCAGGTTGACCTCTGGCATACGAGCCCACCAGACGAAGCACCGAGGAGTGGGCCACACCCATCGGTGCCGGAGGCCGCCATCGACGAGCTCCGCCGGCGCTGGCTCGGGCCGCATCGCCGGGCGGGACAGAGTTTCAGGGACACTTCCCCGAGCGGGGAAGATGAAGTGTTCCAGGGTGCCGGCTTCTCGCCGGAACAGATCGTCCTCGTGCCCGACGACCGGATCATCACGCGTTCGGTGGATGACATCGTGGCGTGGGTCCTTTCCACCTCCTCGACCGCTCCTCACCTTTTCCGCGAACGGCTCGATGACTTCGTCCAGGATCTCCGCTCTCTTCTGCTCGCTACGTCGCCCGACGGTCAGTTCACAGTCGCTTTGTCAGACAACCGGTTGCGAATTCGAAGGGCTGTCCCTTTTGCAGAGTGACCCACAAGATGTTGTGTTTGAGGTAATAGGAGATCCACTGCCTCTGAACCCGGCTGGGGTGCGGCCGTACGACACCTTGGGGATACCCTCCTGGTGTCCGAGATCGCCGGAAGACGAGTATCCGGGTAGTCCAGGCAAGCGACGACACTGGCTCTTCACTCACGCTCGGCTCGCTGAGCTCAGCATTGTGGATGACGAAGGCGAGAGGTCTTCTTAGCGATCGGACTCCAATCGGCGAGGCTCAGAGCAATGTTCGGTGATGAAGCGGTGGATGGCCTCGTTGGCGTGGTCCTGAAACGACGGGTTGGCCAGGTTGGGGAGGAAGTCTGCTTGGTTGACCATGGGACCTTTGAGCGTGTTGGCCGCGCTGGCGTAGAACACGCCGCTCGACAGGGTCGGGTCGGTGACGCCGTCGACCAGTCGCTTCGCGCCCACCTCAAGTTTGTGGGAGAGACCCAGGGTGGGCATGACGTATTTGGCCGCTATACGCATCGGCAATGGGAGGTCGCTGGCTGCTTGGGTGCCGGTGGTGTTACCGGGGCTCACGGTGATGAAGCGGCGGTCGGGGTGTTGGCGGGCCAGGTAGGCCATCCATAGGGCGCCGATGTACTTGGCCTGCCCGAAAGCGAGGTTGAAGTCAGCTTTTTTGCCGGCGAAATAGCTGCCGTCGATGACAGTGGCGAATTCGTCGGCGGAGTGTGAGACGAACGTTGGCCCCTTCATCCGCAACTTCGGGACCCCCCTGACTGCTTCACTTCCGGCGAAGACCGCAACCTCGCCAAGTCGATCTTCTTTCAGGAGCCCTTCGAGGAGGACGACGTGGCCAAGGACGTTCGTCGCGAACACGATGGTGACCCCGTCAGCGGTCAGTTCCAACGTCTGCGGGCCAATGACACCAGCGTTCATGACCAGCGCGTCGACGGATCCGTTGATGGCCGCAAGGCCGGCGCGCACCGAACCCAGATCGGCGACGTCCATGAGAACGATGTCGAAGATGCACCGGCCGGTCGCTGCTTCGAGTTCGGCCTTTGCCGCAATCGCCCGATCTTGGTTCCGGCAGGCCAGGTAGATGCGGGCGATCTCGGGACGTAGCGCCAGTTGCCGGGCCACCTCCTTGCCGATCCCGGCGTTGGCGCCCGTGATCAGCACGGTCTTTTCTGGGAGTGTGCTCATTGGTATTTCCTCTCGCTTCTGTGGGCCTAGTCAGGCAGGACAGCTCTTGGCGGGTTGCGCCTACCGGTTCTCCCGGGTTGCTATAGACCCGTAGCGGATCGACGAGCACGTGGGCACCGGGTGGGATCTGGAGTTATGTCGCGACCCGGCCGCCGTCGACCGCAAGAGTGACGCCGTGGACGAAGCTGGCATCATCACTGGCGAGGAAGACGATCGCCTCAGCAAGTTCCTCGGGCTGAGCTACGCGACCTGCCGGTGCCAGTGCTGCAAGCTGATTCACCATCTCGTCGGGGACTGCTTCCATCATGCGGGTGCGCGTCGGGCCGGGGGCAACGGCGTTGACCCGAACACCACTCGGGCCGTATTCGGCGGCCCAGGCTTTCGTCAACAGTTCGAGGGCTGCTCGGCTGGCGCCATACAGAGCCATGCCGGCCTGTCCAAAGCTCGCGACCATCGTGGAGACGTTGACGATCGAACCCCACCCGCGTTCGGCCATGGCTGGCGCCAGTGACGCGACGAGGAAGAACGGAACCTTGACGTTCACTGCAAAGGTCTCGTCAAACTCTGCTTCGGTGGCTGCGTTTCTTCGTCCGAGCAAGGCGACGCCAACGTTGTTGATGAGGATGTCGACGTGAAAGTTGCCCGCCTCAGTGGCCCACTCGACCAGGTCGTCGGCCGATTCGAGGTCGCTCAACGTAGTGAGCCCAAACGATGCGCTGCCGCCGTTGCCTTCGATCTCGGCGACCACGTCTTTGGCCCGTTGTTCATCGCGCCCCACTACCAGTACGTGAGCGCCGCGGGCGGCCAAGGCGATGGCAGTCGCCTGGCCGATCCCCTCGTCGAGCCCGTCACCAGAGCTGTCTTGCCTTTTAGGTCAGTCATGCGCTGCGTGGTCCTCTCGCTCCAAAATGGGTTGTGCGACTCACTCTGACAGTTCGGAACTGGGTTGTCAAACTCAGAATCCTGTTAATCTGGGTGCATGGTCGACGAGACGGGTGACCGGCCGAGGCTCACCCCCAAGGGAGCACGCACCCGGGCACGAATAGTGGAGGAGGCTGCCGCCCTGATACATGAGCGCGGGGTGGCGGGCACCACCTTGGAAGACGTCAAGGTGGCGGCGGAAGTCAGCGGCTCTCAGATGTACCACTACTTTCCCGACAAGGTCGAACTCGTGCAGGCGGTCATCGACTACCAGGCCGAGTCCATCGTCAATCGCCAGCGGCACGCGCTCAGCAGCGCGAACGGAGTCGAAGCCTGGCGGAACATGGTGATCACCGCAGCGAGGCGCACCAAAGCAAAGGGGGGCTGCCAACTTGGCTCGCTCGTTGGTCAACTCGCCGAGAGCGACCCCGAGGCTCGAACGCTCATCGCGGCAGGGTTCGATCAGTGGGCAGCCGCAATCGGCGATGGGCTGAGATCTCTTCATGCCGACGGGAGGCTCCCGTCGGACGTCGACCCGGACGACCTCGCCACTACTCTGCTCGCCACGCTCCAAGGGGGACTTCTACTCGCCCAGGTACAGCAGAATCCCCGTCCGTTCGAAACTGCCGTCAATACCCTCCTCGCCCTTGCCGTCGGCACATGACCCCAAGCCGGGTTCGTTCACAGCCATCGCCGAGGTCGGCTCACGGCTCTTGGATGATGAACGTGCATCCGCACGATGGGTTCGCGGACCCGCTGCTGTTCGTGATGCGGGACACCTCGTCGCGCCAAGTGGGTTGCTCAGGTCTGGCTTTCCGCGAGCTCGAACCTCTCCCGCACGCGAGTTCTGAGGCTACAGAACCGGCCGGTATCGCTCCGAGTTGAACTGGCCCAGATCGCCGGATTGGTGAGACGTTCGACGCATCGGGTGCTACCTGGAGAACCTCAGTGTGGAGCTATCCGGCCAACATCGGGTGGCGCATCCTTAGTGTCTGAGAGCGGTGCAAACTCCAAGTTCATAGAGTCGGTGCAATTCGGGCCACGCGGCCTTGTTCACCGTCGGAGTGATTTGGGCGTTAATTTGTACGGTCACCGATCGCGACCCATTGGCTGTGGCCGCAGCAAAATTTGTGTAGCCAAGCGTGTTTCCGGTGTGGCCGTAGACGGTGCCGCAACTCGTCTTGTAGCGGAATACGGCCAGGCCGCTGCTGTTGGTGCCCGGACCGGGCGGCTCCGAATCACCTTGGCGAAAGGTGAATTGCTCCTTGTGCACGGCCGTGGACGTGGTCGCGCCGCGCACGTAGGTACGGATGAACGTAGTCAGGTCCTGGGGCGTTGCGATCACGCCTCCCGAGGCCCAGCTCCATCCGGCGGCGAAGAAGTTCGTCACGTCGCTCGGCGTCTTGGGCGGATCGAGGTCGTAGCCCGAGATGAGCGGGGAGGGAATTGCCGAACCCTGGGGCAGACTCGTCTGGCTCAGTCCCAGCGGACCGAAGACATGCGACTGCAGCTCGCTCTCATAGCTCTGCCCCGTAGCGGCTTGGACCATCAGCGCCACAATGATGTTGTCTGAATTCGAGTAGTGGTAGTCGCTTCCCGGCGTGAACAGAAGATCGGGCTTGGCGTAGGAGAGCAAGGTCTCAGGTGGGGGCGGGTTCTGCGGATCCTTGAGGAGCTCGTCGAGGAACGCCGTCGTGCCGCTGAAGTCCCGGATCCCACTTGTGTGTTGCAGAAGCTCGGCGAGCGTGACTTCATGCCATTCACCAGGCAGGGATGGCAGCCGCTTGCCGATGGTGTCGCGCAGCGAGAGGACATGGTTGGTCACGAGTGAGAGCGCCACTGCGCCGCTGTACGCCTTGGCGACACTCGCGAGGCGGATGTGGTCAGTGGTTTCCATAGACACCGATTGGCCCAGCCGGGCCGTGCCAGCGCGGTAGACGGTCTGGGTTGCACCTCTCTTGACGACGGCGATGATCCCCGGCGCCCCGTCGCTCCCAGCCACGAACGCGTTCAGAGCCTCTTGAAATGTCCCGCCAGCGGCTGTTCCGGTCGTTGCATTGGCGGGCCCGGCTGGGATGCTCATGGTCACGGTGGTGACGAGTGCCAGCGCGGCCACCGTGACACTCAGGACGGAACGACGTAGGCAACCGGTGCGCGGGCGCCACATTGATTGTGAAGACGCGCTCAAGTCCACAATGTGTATGCACCTGCCCGTCATTGCGGTCCCGACAAAAGCACCGGGAGACGTCCGCTGCCTATCGGTGCCCCGAGGCTAGCGCTGACGCAAGACTGTCCCACTTCGCCGAGCTGGCGTGCAGCCGACCGGCGCCATGTTGATGCTCCTTGGGGCGCAACTAGCCTCCCTGTCATTTCCGACAAGAGGAGGCTTCTGTGGCTGATTCTGTGGTCCTGATCAACATCTTCGAGGTCCCGGACTCCGACGCAGAGGAGTTCATCGCCGCCTGGGAGAAGACGCGGGACTATTTGCAGACTCTTTCAGGGCATGTTGACACGGTCCTTCACCAGGCGACGTCGCCTGGCGCCGACTTCCAGTTCGTCAACATTGCCCACTGGCGAAGCGGCGAGGAGTTCACCGAGGCGATCCAAAGTGAAGGCTTTCGAGAATCTGCTATCGGACTGCGATGGCCGATGCACCCAACGCTGTACCGCATTGCCAGCATCGGCTGAGGCGCTACGAAATGCAATGACTACGAGACCTTGGCGCCTAGACCACTTGTAGCCCCGTTCGCCGCCGGGTCGACGGCTAGTGGCGGCTTCAGACTCCGCATGCTGGCGTTGGTCGATCCTTCGCACCCGCCGGCATATGTGCAGGCGGGTCAGGTCATCGCCGTCACTGCGTCAGCACACCGGATCCGGCCCAGCTGAGGGGCCTCGGGCTAAACCACCAGGTCACTTCCCCTTGACGCGTACTTTTGCAAGCACCTGCCGGACGAGGATACCTTGTGAATACACGCACAAGCGTGCGATTGGGCACCCCTGGAAAGGACGACAGAACGATGGAAACGGTAGGCAATAAAGGCTGGATGCTGGTATGGGCCGGAGTCTCCGTCTTCGCTGTCCTCTGCGTCTACGCGGCGGTGTGGAACTAAGACTTACCGCCGCGATGCGAACCGTACCGACTCTGTCGAAGTCCTAAGGATCTCTAGTCGACCCGTCGCTCACTATCGAATGTGAGGGTGACCCTGTCGCCGGTCGGGAGGGACGTATCCGTGACCGAGAGTGCGCAGGACACTACGACCCAGGCGCGTCCGTGAGTGCAGTCCGCAGCCTGTCGAGAGTTGCCCGCAGATTCCCAGCCGTCCGTTTGCGTAGCACGGCGAGCTGCTCGTCGCTCTCGCCCATGTGCGGAACGATCCGCAGCACCTGCCAGGTATCGGTGACCTCGGTGCCTCCCGCCGCGAGGACAGAGAAGGTAGCCCCATCGGACCCATCCACCCTCGGCGCCGCCGACGACGAAGGAGAACTCGCGGCCGCGGTCGGCGACGACCACCTGCGAGCGGGTTTGCCACTCGCGGTCGTCGACGTGGTTGGTGCCAGTGAACCAGTCGCCGGCCGTGCCGGCGGCGCCGACGTCCCAGTGTCCGCCGGTGCACGTCGGGCTGATGTCGCCCATGTGGGTGATGTCGGAGACGAGGTCGTACACGGCCTCGGGGACCGCGTCGACGTAGATAGTTTGCTCAACTCGCAGGTCGTCAGGGGTAATCATGTCCAGGCACTCGGGCGGTTGTTGTCGGACGGTAGCGCGGTTGAATGGGGTGGCCCAGTTCGCCGATCGGATCGACACGCAGTTCTGGTGGAGGCCCCGGAAGCGACGCGAAGCGAGACTGCATCGTTGGGCTCCACGTTGGATCCGTACTCCGACCCGTAAGATCGGAGCTTGGTGACGTTGTCCGCTGCATCCGTCGTTGTAGGCATCGACAACGGGGCGACGTCCAACAACGCGACTGTTCTCGAGGACTCGGGCCGGTTCCTGGTCCATCAGATGGTGGAGTCCCCGAGCCGGGTCAAAGAGGGCACCGAGGCCGCCCTCGATGCGCTGCAGGAGTCGTTGGCTCGGATCCTCGCTCTGACCGGGATCGATCGCGCTCGGGTGCGCGCCGTCGGACTCGATAGCCCGGGCCCCGCGAGCGCCGAAGGTGTGATCTTCCGACGGGGTTCAACCAACTTCGGACATCCGAGCTGGAACGATTTTGACCTCCGTGGTCAACTGGAGCGCAAGCTGAGTCTCCCGGTCGTCTACAACAACGACGGGAACGCGGCCGCCCTTTATGCTCACCGCCTGCATTTCGGTGTGCACGGCCGCTCGTGTTCGTCGGTCTCCGCCATCATCGGTACGGGACTCGGCGGTGGGATCGTGCATCACGGTCGTGTCGTCAAGGGGGCGACGGGTGCAGCGGGTGAACTTGGCCACGTGCACATCCCGATGGCCGGATTCCTGGAGCCTGATCAGCTCATTCCAAGATGCAACTGTGGGTTTTCAGGAGATGCCGAAAGCATCGCGTCACTGACGGGAATCGAGCTCAACCTTCTGCCGTACTGGTTGTCGCGCTATCCGAACCACGAGCTTGGGGCGCTACCCCTTTCTGAGGCGGCTCGATCTGTGCGGTCTTACGGGGAGGCCGGGGACCCAATGGCCACCCGAATATTCGAGCAACAGGCTGAGGCATTGGGCCGCCTTTTTACCATTGCAGCGAACTTCTTGGATCCCGACGCCTATTTCATCGGTGGTGGCGTCGTAGAGACCGGGGACGCATTCAAAACGTGGTTCTTGCAAAAGGTCCGCGACAGCACGACCCTCCGCGAAGAGGCGGCAGCCGTTGCTGAGTTCGTGCTCGTGCCCGAGCTCGACATGGCCGGCGCTCGTGGAGCCGCAATGGCCGCTCTCGACGCAGTCTTGGAAGGCTGAACGCCCGCGGACCAGCCCACTTCGATGTCGGTGCGCACACCAAGTTCAGCCCTCAACACTCTACGGATGGGTGTCCCCGACCGCCGGGTGGGGGTGCCACTAT